>NZ_SLWQ01000004.1:162018-296365 GCF_004342425.1 Dokdonella fugitiva
CGGGACTCGCGCTGTGCGCTCGACCCGCCCTACACGGTTTCCCCGGGGCGCGTCACGCGATGGCGATCACGCCGCTTCGAGGCACGCCTGCAACAATTCGCGGATCACGGCCTGCGTCGGGGCGGCGCGTTCGGGCAAATAGTCGAACGTGACTTCGTCCATGTAGTTCAGCTGCGCGAGTTCGAGCTGGATTGCGTCGACGCCCGCTTCCGGCCGTCCGTAGTGGCGCGTGATGTAGCCGCCCTTGAAGCGGCCGTTGACGACGTGCGAGTAGTGCGACTGCGCGCCGAGGATCGATGCGAGGCGGGCCTGCAACGCCGGCGCGCAACTTTCTCCGGCCGAGGTACCGAGGTTGAAATCCGGCAGGCGACCCTCGAACAGGAACGGCACCACGCTGCGGATCGAATGACCTTCCCACAGCACGACGCGGCCATGCGAGGCCTTGATGCGCGCGATCTCCTGCTCGAGCGCGGCATGGTACGGCCGCCAGTACGTCTCGACGCGCTGCGAAATCTCGCTGCGATGCGGCTCCTCGCCGGCCTGGTACACGGGCTCGCCGCTGAACTGCACGATCGGGCAGAGACCCGTGGTGTTCTGCCCCGGATACAGCGACGCGTCGTCCGACGGGCGATTGAGGTCGACGACGTAACGCGAATGCTTCGGCACGATCATCGACGCGCCCATCTCGAGCGCGAACGCATACAGGCGCGAGACGTGCCAGTCGGTGTCGGGCGCGCGGCGCGCCGAGGGCATCAGGCGCTGCGACAGGTCGGCGGGAATGAAACTACCGTCGTGCGGCAGGCTCACGAACAACGGCGTGGTGCCGCGATGCAGGGTATATACGTCCATTCGCCCATTCTATAGGCCGATGGCCGTGGGCGCGCGCCGGACGCCGTCGCCATCGAGCGGGAATCGGCCGCGCTGCTCCTCCAGCGGCGCGGCCGGGCACGCACCGGTCAGAACCGGAAGCGCGCGAACAGCGAAGGACCATCGAGGTCGATGTCCATCGTGGCGTCGTAGGCCTCGCCATTGCGCTTGAGATGGATGCGCGAAACGCCGTACTCGGCGCCGATGCCGACCGCCTGCCATGGGAACCACTCGACGCCGACGCGCGCATCGTAGATATGCCCGGACAGCACGCCGCCGTTCTTGCGCACGCCGGACGCATCGAGGTAGACGCGCAGGTTCTCGGAGAACGCATGCTTGTAGCCGAGCGTGACGAGCGGCGCGACCGCGTCCTCGCTCCAGCGTTTGGTCACCTCGGCCGATACGTCATCGAGCGTCGCCGTGCCCGCCATGCGCAGTTTCGCCTGGTAATACACCGCGCCGAGGCCGAGGCCGAACACGTCGTCCTCGCCGCCGAACCACCAGCGCCACGCCGCGCTGCCGGCGGCGAGGTCGAACTTGCCGGTCAGGGTCGAATGGAGGTCGTAGTCCGTGCCTTCATAGGAGAACGGCTGGTCGAGCACGTGGCTGCTCGTGCGACCGAGCGAGTAGTAGTCGAACGTGAGCCCCTGCGATTCCCAGAACACGAGATCGAGGCGCGCTCGGGCCAGCGTTTCGTGGCCGGAGGCGAGATGGACGCGGCCGGTGTCGACCGTGCCGAGGCTGCCGGCGTCCGCACTCGCACGGATCGAGAGGTCCGCATTCGTGTAGTAGCCGCCGAGCCAGAGGCTCGCGGGGTCGAGCGCGCGCGATTCGGCGTGCGCGGCGGTGGCGGTGCCGGCGACGAGTGCCGCGGCGATCCCTCGGGAAGTGGCGTGCATGTCCGTTCTCCGTCGATTGCACCGGACGCTGCGATCGCGCGGGCGACGGCAGCGGGCGGCAGGGCATGGAATCGTGGGCAAGACACCCCCACGGGGTCGGGATTCTGCCGCAAACATGGCCACACGGCCGGCAACCGTGGCGCGGCCGTGTCAGGCGCGATTCAGTGCGCCTTGGGGCGCGGACGGAACACGAGCGGGATCGGCGCATCGTCCGGCCGTGCCTGCGCGGCGGAGCAACCGCCGCAGCTCGAACAGCCGTCGCCGCAACTCGCGCCGGTGGTCGCCTTCGGCTGCAGGCGTGCGCCGAGCGTGCGCAGCCACGCCGGCATGCCGGCGCGGTCGAGCGGTGCGAAGAGGCGCGCCTGCAGGCGGCGCGTCGTCACCGGCAGCAGGCGATGCAATGCGAACCACGCACTCCAGGCGACGACGAGCGCGATCACGACCGCCTGCAGCACCATCGCGCTCATGCCATCGCCCTCGCGACCTGGTAGGTGACGAACGAAGCGAGATAGGCGAGACCGAACAGGTAACCCGCGGCGATCCATACGTTGCGCCACGAATTCGTCTCGCGCCGGATCACCGCAAGCGTGGACATGCACTGCGGCGCGAACACGTACCAGGCGAGCAGCGACAGCGCGGTCGCGAGCGACCACTGCGCGGCGATCGCCGTGCCGAGCGCGGCGTCCGCGCCGTCGCCGGTCGCCGACAACGCGTACACGGTCGCGAGTGAAGACACGGCGACCTCGCGCGCGGCGAGGCCCGGGATCAGCGCCACGCAGATCTGCCAGTTGAAGCCGATCGGCGCAAACACGACCGTCATCCACCGGCCGATGTGGCCGGCGAAGCTGTAATCGATCGGCGGCTGCGTCGCGCCTTCGGGCGGCGCCGGGAAACTCGACAGGAACCACAGCAGCACGGTCAGCGCGAGCAGGATGCCGCCGACGCGGCGCAGGAAGATCTTCGCGCGCTCCCACAGGCCCCAGGCCACGTCGCGCGGGTTGGGTATGCGGTACGAGGGCAGCTCCATGATCAGCGCATGGTCGCTCTTGTCGCTGCGCAGGCGCTTGATCACCCAGGCGACCGCGAGCGCGCTCGCGATGCCGGCGAAGTACAGCGTGAACAGCACGACACCCTGCAGGTTGAACACGCCGAGCACGGCATGGCGCGGGATGAACGCGGCGATCAGCAGGGTGTACACCGGCAGGCGCGCCGAGCACGTCATCAGCGGAGCGACGAGGATCGTGGTCAGGCGGTCGCGCGGGTCGGCGATGCTGCGCGTGGCCATGATGCCGGGAATCGCGCAGGCGAAGCTCGACAGCAGTGGAATGAACGAACGCCCGGTGAGCCCCGCCTTGAACATGAGCTTGTCGAGCAGGAACGCAGCGCGCGGCAGGTAACCCGACTCCTCGAGCACGAGGATGAACAGGAACAGCACGAGGATCTGCGGCAGGAATTCGAGCACGGTGCCGAGGCCGGCGAAGATGCCGTCGGTGACCAGACTCTGCAGCAAAGGCATCGACGCGAGCAGTCCGCCCACCCGCGCGCCGGTCGCGGCGACCGCGGCCGACACCGCGTCCTGCAGCGGCGCGGCCCATGAGAACACGGCCTGGAAGATCAGGAACATCACCGCGGCGAGGATCGCGAGGCCCGCGACCGGATGCAGCACGACCGCGTCGATCGCATCGTCGGTAGCCGAGGTCGCGCGCGGCATCGTCACCGTCGCGGCGAGCAGCGCGCGCACCTGGGCGTGGAGGTCGTCGTCTTCGCCCGAAGCACGGTGCGTCGTGCCTTCCGGCGCACCCGCGGGCACTGCCGACGGCGCGGGCATCGCATCGAGGCGCGCAACGAGTGCGGCCGCCCCGCCCTGCTTCACCGCCACCGTCTCGACCACGGGCATGCCGAGCGCCGCCTCGAGTGCGGCGACGTCGACGCGGATGCCGCGCCGGTTCGCCGCATCGATCATGTTGAGCGCGAGCACCATCGGCCGGCCGAGGCGCTTGAGCTCGAGCACGAAACGCAGGTGCAGGCGCAGGTTGGTCGCGTCGGCGACGCAGACGATGAGATCGGGCGCAGGTTCCTGCGGATGGCGGCCTTCGCAGATGTCGCGCGTGATCGCCTCGTCGGGGCTGGCCGCGTCGAGGCTGTAGGCACCGGGGAGATCGAGCAGTTGCAGCACGCGCCCGGACGGCGCGACGAAACGGCCCTCCTTGCGCTCGACGGTCACGCCCGCATAGTTCGCGACCTTCTGGTGCGCACCGGTGAGACGGTTGAACAGGGCCGTCTTGCCGCAGTTCGGATTGCCGACCAGGGCGATGCGCAGCGAGGTCGCGACGGTGTTCACGCAACCGCCTCCGGCGTGACGTTCACGCGCGCGGCTTCGCTCTTGCGCAACGCGAAGCGCGTGTAGCCGATCTGCACGAGCAAGGGATCGCCGCCGATCGGACCGCGCGCGACGACGCGCACGGGCTCGCCCTGCACGAAGCCGAGTTCACGCAGGCGCCGCGCGATCGGGTCGGCCGAGTGGGCATCCTCGACCGCGGTGACGACACCGGTAGCACCCTTCTTCATGTCCGATAACCGCACGCCGGCACTGCACGCAAGATGAGAATGGTTCGCATTATACTCGGTATCCGCATGCGCGGCATAGCCGGAGGGGCCAGGCGCCGCATGGGCGGCATCCGGCGTGCCCGCTATCATCGCGGTCCCCCGGATGGAGTCCCTCATGAGCGAAGCCGTTCTCGTCACCGTCGCCGGCCACGTCGCGACGATCGCGCTGAACCGTTCCCAGGTGCACAACGCGTTCGACGACGCGCTCATCGCCGACCTCACCGCCGCCCTGCGCGACGCGGAACGGGATCCGGCCGTGCGCGTGGTGGTGCTCACCGGCGTCGGCGCATCGTTCTCCGCCGGTGCCGACCTCAACTGGATGCGCGGCATGGCCAAGGCGAGCGAAGCGGACAATCGCGCCGATTCGCTGCGCCTCGCCACGCTCATGCGCACGCTCAATTTCCTCTCCAAGCCGACCATCGCGCGCGTGAACGGCTCGGCCTACGGCGGCGGCGTCGGCCTCGTCGCGTGCTGCGACATCGCGATCGGCGTCGAGGGCGCGAAGTTCTCGCTGAGCGAAGTCAAGCTCGGCCTCGTCCCCGCGGTGATCTCGCCCTACGTGGTCGCCGCGATCGGCGTGCGCCAGGCGCGCCGCCTGTTCGTCAGCGGCGAAGTGTTCGACGCGGCGACCGCGGCGCGCATCGGCCTGCTGCACGAGACGGTCGCCGCCGACCAGCTCGACGAAGCCGTCGACCGCTGCGTGCACTTCCTCGGCAAGGGCGGCCCGCTCGCGCAGGACGAAGCCAAGCGCCTCGCGCTGCGCATCGGCGGCATGACGCGCGAATCGGCCGAACGCATCGACGAGGAAAACGCGGCGCTCATCGCGCGCCTGCGCGTGTCGGCCGAAGGCCAGCATGGTTTGGGCGCGTTCCTCGACAAGCGCGCGCCGGATTGGGTGCGCTGAACGAAGGCACAGCGGTCGTGCGCAGGGGCGCCTAGAGGAAGCCCTGGTGGGCGCGGGCGCGCCTGCGCGACCGGCGCGCACAGCGCGACCCGCTACGGATCGAAGGCGGCCAACTCCGGCAAATGTTCCGCATACGCGCGCCAGCGCCCGATCGAGCGGGCGTGCACGGGCTGGCGCGCCTGCCATGCGCTCGCCGTGCTGATCACGCGTTCGCTCGCGGGCGCCCGCGCGAAGTCGTGCGGTGGCAAGCCGATCCAGGCCGCAAGCGTGGTCGTCGCCGCGAGCGGATCGGCGACGAACTCCTCGTAGCGCACCTCCCGCACACGCGCGGGATGGCGTTGCAATGCGGACCCACGCAGCCGCCGCTCGCCCTGCACCACCGCGGCAATGCGCTCGAAATCGTAGGCGAAGGCGTACTCCGCGCCCGCGAAATGCTGCATGAAGATCGACAACGCCGTGTCGCGCGCATCGCGCCCGCAATAGACGACGCGCGCGCCCGGGAACGTCGCGAGGATGAAATCGACGTGCAGGAAGTTGAGCGGCTGCTTGTCGATGAACCAGCGCGCCGCCGTGTCGTCCTGGCGGACCTGCACGCGGTACGTGCGCGCGGCGGCCTCGCGCGCCGCCACCGGATTCGCCGCACGCGCGACGTCGGCAGCGAGGCGCGCGACGAGCGGCAGCTCGCCGCGGTTGCACACGGCCGGATGGCGCGCAAGCCAGTCGGCGACGAGCGTCGTGCCCGAGCGCGGCAGGCCGAGCACGAACACCGGCACGAACGCGTCGTCGCCTGCGGCGGGCGGAGCGACGGGCTTCGCATCGAGGCGCGCCGCGACGAGGCGGCGCCAGTCCTTCGCCGACCACGGCAGCTGCGCGGCGACGAGGCGGTTCGCCTCGCGCAGGCATGCGGCCGCCTGCGCGGCGCGGCCGACGTCGTCGTGCATCTTGCCGAGCCCGAACAGCACCGACGCGCGCGCGGCATCGGCCAGTTGCGGGCGTTCGAGGAAGCCCTGCATGAGCGTGAAGTCGGCGTCGTCGCCGTCGCTGTAGCGCTTGGACACTGCGTATCCGTAGGCCGACTGCCATTCGAGCGCACGCGGATCGCGCCGCAACGCGAACGCGTAGCGCTCGCGCGCGAGCTCGAACTCGCCGAGCTGCATCGCGAGCATGCCCGCGTACGCGTGGAGGCGCGGATCGTCCGGATGCTTCGCGATCGCCACCTCGGCCACGTCGAGCGCGGCACGCTTGCGGCCGCAGTCGTCGAGCAGTTCGATCGCCTGGATCGCGTCACCGACGCGCGCCATGCGCCAGTCGACCGCGCGCAGCGTACGTTCGACCGCAGCCATGCGCGCCTGATCGCGCAACAGGCGGGCCAGCAGGAAGGCCGCCGCGGGGCAACCGGGCTCGTGCGCGAGCAGCGCCTGCAGGCGCGCCTCGGCATCGCCGACGCGCCCGCGCTGCCATTCGAGGCCCGCGAGCGCGACGACGACGTCGGCCGAATCCGGGTGCTCGGCGAGCGCGGCGACGAACGTCGCCATCGCGCCATCGACGTCGCCGCGCAGCACCTGCGCGCGACCGCGTTCGAGCCATGCGCCCGCACCCTGCTGCATCATCGTCCTCGCATCCACCGCGACCACCGATCGAGCGCGCATGCTACCGTACCGCCCCGCGCGCCGGGCCTGCGCCCGCATTATCATGCGCACTACCACGGCGCCTTCGTGTTCGATCCGACGGCCACGACGTCGAAGCCGTCCGCCACGCACCGGAAGCCTGAAGCCGCCTCATGTTCAAGCGCATCCTGATCGCCAATCGCGGCGAAATCGCCTGCCGCATCATCCGCACCTGCCGCCGCCTGGGCATCGAAACCGTCGCGGTCCACTCCGACGCCGACGCCGGCGCGCAGCACGTGCGCCTCGCCGACGTCGCCTGGCCGATCGGCGGGCCGCGCCCGGCCGACTCGTACCTGCGCGGCGACGCGATCATCGAGGTCGCGCGTGCGAGCGGCGCCGAGGCGATCCATCCCGGCTACGGATTCCTCTCCGAGAATGCCGACTTCGCCGACGCGGTGGAACGCGCCGGGCTCGTCTTCATCGGCCCCGCGGCCGATTCGATGCGACGCATGGGCTCGAAGGCCGGCGCGAAGGAACTCATGGCCGCGCGCGGCGTGCCGGTCGTGCCCGGCTACACCGGCGAGGACCAGGACCCGGCCCTGCTCGCACGCGAGGCCTCGCGCATCGGTTTTCCGTTGATGATCAAGGCCGCGCACGGCGGCGGCGGCAAGGGCATGCGCATCGTGCGCTCGGCCGACGAGTTCGCGCCGAACCTCGAGAGCTGCCAGCGCGAGGCGAAGAACGCGTTCGGCCGCGAACGCGTGCTGCTCGAGCGCTACATCGAACAACCGCGCCACATCGAATTCCAGGTGTTCGGCGACCGCCACGGCAACATCGTCCATCTCAACGAACGCGAGTGCTCGGCGCAGCGGCGCTACCAGAAGGTGCTCGAGGAAACGCCCTCGCCGTTCGTTACCCCGTCGCTGCGCGAGAAGATGGGCGACGCCGCGGTCGCTGCCGCTCGTGCGCTCGACTACGTCAACGCCGGCACGGTCGAGTTCATCGTCGGCCCCGCTGGTGATTTCTACTTCATGGAGATCAACACGCGCCTGCAGGTCGAGCATCCGGTCACGGAGATGGTGCTCGGCCTCGACCTCGTCGAACTGCAGTTGCGCGTCGCCGCCGGAGAGGAGCTGCCGGGCTCGCTGATCCGCAACAAGGCGGTGCCCGCGAACGGCCATGCGATCGAGTTGCGCCTCTACGCGGAAGACCCCGACCAGGGCTTCCTGCCGGGCTCGGGTACCCTCGACAAGCTGCACCTGCCGGCGCCGTCCGCGCACGTGCGCGTCGATTCGGGCGTGGTCGAAGGCGACACCGTCACGATCTTCTACGACCCGATGATCGCCAAGCTCATCGCGTGGGACACCACGCGCGAAGCCGCGCTCGTGCGCATGCGCGAGGCGCTCGCCGCCTGCGCCGTGGTCGGGCCGAAGTCGAACGTCGAATTCCTCGAGCGGCTCGTGCGCCATCCGGCGATCGTCGAGGGCCGCATCGACACCGGCTATCTCGATCGCCATCTCGACGAGTTCCTCGCGCCCCGGGCCGAAGCCGGCGAGGACCCACTCGCGCTGTTCGCCGCCACGACCGCATGGCTGCTGCACGAGGAAGCGGCGGCGCCGCGGCTCGCGCGCGCGTCCGGCGACCCCTTCTCGCCCTGGGCGCAAGCCGACGGCTGGCGCCTCGGCCATCGCGGCAAGCGCATCGTCGCCCTGCTCGACCGCGGCACACGCGTCGAAGTCGGTGCACACGGTGCCGCCGGACGCTACCGGCTCGATGCCGGCAGCACGCACGCCGAAGTCGAACGCGCGACCTTGCACGAGGGCGTGCTTTCGGCGGCCGTCGACGGCATCACGCGGCGCTGGCGCGTCGTGCTCGACGACGAGCGCGTGACCGTGCACGACGGCGATCGTCGTCGCAGCTTCACGCACGCGCCGGCCTTCGCCTACGCCGCGGCGGGCGAGGCGAGCGGCGATCGCGTCGTCGCACCGATGCCAGGCCGCATCGTCGTGGTCAAGGCGAAGCCGGGCGAGGACGTCGCCGAAGGGCAGGAACTGCTCGTGATGGAAGCGATGAAGATGGAGCTGAGCCTGAAGGCGCCGCGCGCCGGCCGCGTGGAAGCGGTGCAGGCCGCGGCCGGCGATTTCGTCGAAGCCGACGCCGTGCTCGTGCGCCTCGCCCAGGCCGGGTGAGCGGCGATGATCGCAACGATCTGGCGCTTCCGCGTGCGACCGGAGATGGCCACGGAATTCGCACGCGCGTACGGCCCGCGCGGCGACTGGGTGCACCTGTTCGAGCGCGCGCCAGGCTATGCGGGCACCGAGTTGCTCAAGCTGCACGGCGAACCGGCGACCTGGCTCACGATCGACCGCTGGCAGAGCGAAGCGCACTACGCGCACGCGAAGGCGTCGCTCGCCGATGAATACGCCGCGCTTGATCGCCGCTGCGAAGCCTATACCTACGACGAAACCTGGCTCGGCCTGCACACCGTGATCGACTGAGCCGCGCATGCGTGGTGCGCGAGCACGCGTGCGGACGAATCCATGGAGTACCGATCGATGCGCCCGATGATCCGACTGCTGTTTCCCGTGCTCGCCTGTGCCCTGATCGGCGCCTGCGTCGAAACGCGCTTCGAGTCGCCGCTCGGCGACAACATCGAGACCTGCGACACCGCCTGGAAGGGCCTGTGGTTCGAGGAAGGCGACGACCTGCGCCGGACCGATGGCGAGCGCCACCTGACCGGCTTCGCCGTCGACGAGGCCTGCGCGTTCACCCTGATCGAACAACCCGAAGCCGGCGGACCGTTCAAGCGCACGCGCGTGCCGATCAACTACGTGCACGTGCGCGGCGACGACTACGTCGTCGTCTCGGACGCCGCACTGCGCGGGCTCGTCGACCTGAAGGCGCCATACGACATCGACCCGCCGCCGCAGAAATCGTTCTTCTTCGCCAGGTACCGCGTGCGCGGCAACCGGCTCGAGTTGCGCAAGGTCGACGATGCCAAGGTGGCGAAGCTCGTCATCGACGGCTCGCTCGATGGCACCGTGCAGAAAGGCCGCAACGAACTGCACGTCTACGTGCGCGGCGGGCGCCAGCAGATGCTCGACCTCGTGCGCAAGCACGACCTGTTCGAATCGAAACCATCGTTGGTGTTCGTGCGCAGCCGTGAGGACCTGCAGGACGTCGAACGGCGCCTGCAGCGCGGCGCCATCCGGGAGCCGCGCCGATGAGCACGCCGAGCACGGTCCGCGTGGTCGAGGTCGGCGCGCGCGACGGCCTGCAGAACGAGAAGACGGTCATTCCCGCCGCGACCAAGATCGAGCTGATCGACCGCCTTTCCGCGACGGGCCTGCGCACGATCGAAGCGACGAGCTTCGTCAGCCCGAAATGGGTGCCGCAGCTCGCCGATGCCGCCGAGGTATTCGCCGGGATACGGAAGCGCGACGGCGTCGCCTACCCCGTGCTCGTGCCGAACCTGCAGGGTTACGAGCGCGCGCGCGAGGTCGGCGCGCGCGAAGTCGCGATCTTCACCGCGGCGAGCGAGGCGTTCAACCGCAGGAACATCAACGCGTCGATCGACGAATCGATCGGACGCTTCATGCCCGTGCTCGAACGGGCGATCGCCGACGGCGTGCGCGTGCGCGGCTACGTCTCCACCGTGCTCGGTTGCCCGTACCAGGGCGAGGTGCCGGTCGCCGACGTCGTGCGTGTCGCCCGGCGACTGTACGAGCTCGGCTGCTACGAGATTTCGCTCGGCGACACGATCGGCGTCGGCACGCCGCTGAAGGCGCGCGCCATGCTGCGCGCGGTCGCCGGCGACGTGCCTGTCGACGCGCTCGCGGTGCATTTCCACGACACGCGCGGCCAGGCGCTCGCGAACATCCTCGCCTGCCTCGAGGAAGGCGTCGCGGTGGTCGACAGTTCCGTGTCGGGC
The DNA here is from genome assembly GCF_004342425.1 of Dokdonella fugitiva. Classification (GTDB taxonomy): domain Bacteria; phylum Pseudomonadota; class Gammaproteobacteria; order Xanthomonadales; family Rhodanobacteraceae; genus Dokdonella_A; species Dokdonella_A fugitiva. Next base: position 172,834 of record NZ_SLWQ01000004.1, read on the forward strand.
ACCGGCGGTTGCCCGTACGCGAAGGGTGCGACCGGCAACGTCGCGAGCGAGGACGTCGTCTACATGCTCGAGGGCATGGGCATCGCGACCGGCATCGACCTGCCCGCGCTCGTCTCGACCGGAATCTGGCTCAGCGAGCAGCTCGGACGCGCGACCTCGAGCCGCGTCGCGCGCGCAATGACCGCGTAGGTGGGCCTGGGCCCACCGCTTTCAGGGATGCCTCGATCGGGAGACCGAGGCCTACGCGCTTGGTCGACGCGGCATTGCTAGTGCACGGGCGCCATCAGGTGCTGGTACTTGGTGCCGGCCCACATCACGTACGGCTGTGACGTGTCGGGATCGGCCGACTTCGGATAGGCGTCGTAGAAGCTCTCGTCGCCGCCGACGACCATCACGTGGGGTCCGGTATGGATCCAGTGGTTGTTCGCTTCCGGCTTGGTCGCGTACGGATCGGTGTTGCTCGCATCGGTGCCACCGGCGAGCATGTACATGAAACCGACCTTGCCGCTCGGCGGATCCTCGTGCTTGAGATAGGCGTGTATCCACGCCATCGCGTTCGCGTCCATGCACATCGGGTCGGGACCCGGCGTCGCGGGATTGTCGGGCATGCAGGTGAATCCATTGCTGCCCTTGCGCAGCGTGCGCATGCCGTTCGCGTCCATGCCGACGACGGTTGCACCCTGCGCGACCTTCGCCGGCGCTGCCTTCATCGCGCTCGCGATGAGCTCGGCATCGGAAGGCGCCTTGCCTTCGGCCTTGGTCCTGTCGGTGTGGATGGTGTCGGCCGTCCTGCCCTTGTCGGCGGCGACGGCGGTCGCGGCGCACAGCACGAGCAGCGGAACCGCGAGGGAACGTTTCATCAACCAGGTTGCGAGCATGGCTGTCTCCCCGTTCGAAGCGTTTTTGCCCGGCGCGCCCGCGCCGGGGAGACGAAATGTCCTACCGCGGCAGCGCTTCGTCAATCGCGACGCGGAGGAGGTGCCGTGGTCAAACGCCGTGCCAGCCGTTCCCTGGCCCCGTGCAGGCACGCTCCGCCGACGCAGCGCTCCAGGCAGGCCACGAACGCCGCGGCGGCGCGGGCGGTGGCGCCATCCTCGCTATACTCGGTGGCGGACTCCCACCGCGAGACACCGATGCCCGCCAAGCTTGCGCCCGATCGCCACCGCGGCCTGATCATCGCCTGTGGCGAGCTCGACGCGGACGAACGCGGCACGCGCCTGCTCGCGCGCGTGTTCGCACTGCTCGGCGCGCAGCCGCGCGTGGTGTTGCTCGTGGCTGCGGAGGATACCGATGCGGGATCGGACCTCGAGTCCGGCATGTACGCGGCCGGGGCCGGCGACGTGCGGCGCGCCGTGCTGCGCGCGCGCGCCGAGGCCGAGCCACGCGGACTGCTCGATGCGGTCGACCATGCGCAACTCGTCGTGCTCGTTTCCGACCAGCCGTTGCGACTGTCGACGCTGATCGGTGGCACCGCGCTCGCGCGGGCGATCCGCCGGCGCAATGCGGAAGGCATGGCCGTCGCCGGCTGCGCGGGCGGCGCGGCGATCCTGTGCGAGCACATGCTCACGCACGGCGCCGAGGGCGCGACGCCGCGCAGCGGCGGCGCGAACTTCGCACCCGGCCTCGGCCTGACCAATCGAGTCGTCATCGACCAGGGCGGCCATGCAAGCGATCGTCTCGGCCGCTTGCTCGCAGCGCTCGCATTGAATCCGTTCGCACTCGGCCTCGGCCTCGATGCCGCGACGGCCGCCGCCGTCGGTCCGGACAACGTGCTCGAAGTGCTCGGTTGCGGTGGCGTCACGATCATCGACCCGGCCGAGATGGCCGAGTCGAACGTCGCCGACGTCGCGCCGGGTGCGCCGATCCGCATCACCAACCTGCGCCTGCACGCGCTGACCGGCGGTGCGCGCTACGACCTCGACTTCCGCCGCACGGTCGACTGATGGACGACGCCGGCAGCATCACGATCCGCCCGATCCGGGCCAGCGACGAGCCCGCGATCGCGGCGATCATCCGCACCGTCATGCCGGAGTTCGGCGCCGATGGCCCCGGCTTCGCGATCCACGACGTCGAGGTCGACGCGATGAGCGCGCACTACGCGCATCCACGCCACGCGTACTTCGTCGTCGAACTCGACGGCACGGTATCCGGCGGTGGCGGCGTCGCGCCGCTGCAGGCAGCGGGCGAAGGCATCTGCGAGCTGCGCAAGATGTACTTCCTGCCCACGTTGCGCGGGCGCGGCGCGGGGCGCGCGCTGATGGCGCGCTGCCTCGATGCGGCACGTGCTTTCGGCTTCCGGCAGTGCTATCTCGAGACGCTGACCGGCATGGACCGCGCCCAGTCGCTCTATCTCGCGAGCGGCTTCCGCCGCATCGACCACGCGCTCGGCGCGACCGGCCACCACGGCTGCAACCGCTTCTACCTGCTCGACCTCTGAGCCGGACCGCCGCCTTGCGCGCGCGGTCCGGCCTGGTTGCGCCGGCGTCAGCCGCCGTCGAAACCGTCGGTGAAGATCGCGCTCGGCGTCACCAGAAGATGGAACGAAGGCGTCGTCCCCTGGGTCTTGTTGTAGACGGCGAGCCCGAGGAAATCGTTTGCCGTGCCGTCGAAGCGGTAGCGGATCGTTTCCACCCCACCGGGACCCGCGGCATCGGCCGCGGCCACCGACTGGCTGCGGCCCTGCGCCCAGGTCGTCGAATCCGCCCCGTTCGAGCGGTAGAACGCGAGGCCCATGTCGGCCGACCCGGCGCCACTGCCCGGGATCAGCGTGACGCGGCGCTCGCTGTTCGCTTCGAAGCCCATGTCGGCGACCAGCAACGACGTGTTCGCGTCCATCGTGTACGGGCCGAACACTCCGCCATTGCCCGACGAGTAGTACGCGCCGTTCGCGGCGACGATCGAATAGTCGCCGCTGCCCGAATATTTCTTGACGCGGAAGAATTCGCGCTGCGTCGACGGCCAATGGTTGCCGTCGACCATGATGAAGTCGACGGCACCGCCACCGCCATACTGCGACAAGGCGAGACGCGGGCGGTTGAACGTGTCGGTCGTGTTGACCGGGTCGAGGAACCACGAAGCGCCGTAGAGTTCGAGATCGTAGTCGGCGCTGGCGGCGGGGCGCAGTGATACGCCGCGCCAGTACGGGATCCAGCCCGCGTACTCGCTGTCCGGGCGGATGTCGAAGAACGTGCCCTGCGCCTTCGGCGCGCCGTTCAGATGCCACCAGGCACCGCGCGACAGCAGCGCGCCGTCGAGGCGTGCCGCCGCGGCGAATGGCGTGCCGCTACCACTCCAGGTGTTGAACAGCGTGATCTTGAACTTGTAGGTGTCGGTCGCCGGCGCGTAGAAGTCGACCAGCTCGAAGTTGTTGTAGGAACTGTTCGAGTTCGTGACGAAGGTGGTGCCGTCGCCGCGATACACGGTGAGGTCGAGGTCGGCCGGGATGTTGTCGTTGGAATAGGTCGAACCGTTCAGCGTGACGTTGGACATCCAGCCGATCGCGAAACGCACGCGCTGGCCTTCGTGCGCATAGACCTCGTAGGTCTTCGGGAAGCTCGACGCGTCGACGCCCTGGAACCACCATGGGCCGTTCTCGGTGGCATAGATCGACGCGGTGCCGTCGATGGCCGGACGGTCGCCCGCGCTGCGCAGCGCGCCGACCATCATCAGCGCGCGCGTCGCGACGGGCGAACCGGCGAGCTGGCTGTCGGCTTCCATGAGATCGGCGGCGAGTCCCGACGTCGCCGGCGCGGCGAAGCTCGTGCCCCACAGGCCACCGCTGAGCGGCGAGGTCGAACTCGTCGTCTGCGCGAGCGAGACGATGTCGACCGCGCCGGCGTCGACCTCGGGCTTGACGTGCGTGCCACCCGCACCGTCGCCGATCGGCCAGCCGTTGGCCGAGCAGTCGTAGCGGTCGTCGTCGCCCCAGCCGATCGTATTGTGGTCGTTGTAGCCACCGACGGTGAGCGTGTTGTAGCCGCGCCCGGGTGACTCGACGCCGTACACGGTGGTCGGCGGCGTCTGCCCGCAGTTCGGCGCACCGTAGTTGCCGGCCGCGTGCACGTTGAGGCGGAACGAGTTGCGTGCGATGTAGTCGAGGCGACGGTCGAACGCATTGAGCGCATTGCTGGCGACGTTCTTGAAGCCCCAGCTGTGATTGAGCACCTGTGCGCGCGCCGCGCCCCAGTCGGTCGCGGCTTCGAGCGAGCCACTGGTGTTGTAGTCGCCGTTCGCGCTGATAAGCGTGCTGCCGGCGGCCATGCCGTGATGCGTCGAATGCGTGCTCGCGATGATGCCGCCGACCCAGGTGGTGTGGTCGGCCGTCGGCAGCCCGGTGTCCCGGCTCTGCGACACCGTCATGTACGGGTTGCTCGGGTAGATACGCCCGCCCTCGACGACCGCGACGGTCACGCCGCTGCCATCGTAGCCGACCGCGTTGACCGGCGTGACGTTGTCGGTCGGGCGCGCGACATCGAGGCTGGGGCCGCGCTCCCCGCCGGTGTCGTCGAGGATCGCGACCCCGGGCCAGCGCGCGATCGTCCAGGCGGCGCCGGGCGTGAGCTCGACGATCACCGACGGCACGAAATCGCTCGCATAGATGATCTTCGCGCCACCCGCTTCGAGCCGCTGCAACATCGCCGCGCGCGGGCCGGCGATCGCCGCGCGCAGGTCGGCGAGGCGGAACTGGTTGCCCGCCTCGACCGCCTCGACCGCCGCGGCGCGCTCCGCGCGTTCGGTCGCGACGCGGGCCTGCCATGCGGGATCGTCGTCGAGCTTCGCCGGTTCGGACTCGGCCGCGGCCCCTGCAGTCGTGCCCGGTGACGTCGAGGAAAACGCGGGCCCTTCCGCGAGCCGCACCGCATCGCGCTTGCCGCCGTCGGTGGAGGCGGCAGCCACTTCGCCCGGCCCGCCGCCGTGCGCGGCCGCCACCGGCACGCCACCGCTCGGACCGCCGCCGTCGTCGGGCAAGTCGACGGCGTACCAGAGGTCCACGACGAGCCGGTCGCTCGCCGCCGCGCCCTGCATGCGCTCGAGCAGCGCCGGCGTCATCGCGCCGTACGCCATGCGCCAGTTCGCTCCCGCCTCGGCGCGCACGCGGGTTGCATCGACGGGAATGCCATTGCTGTAGGTCCCTCCCACCGGTTCGCCGGTGGCGGCATCGATCGCCTTGATCGTGTGCAGCTCGCGTCCGTCGATGAGGGTTTCATCCGAGGTACCGACGTGCTGCAGCCGCTCGGCGGCGATGCCGAGCGTGTGCGCCAGCGCCGCGGCATCGTCGTCGGCGCCCGGCGGGACCGCGATGGAAGGCGTGGAAAGGCCGAGCGCGATCGCGGTCGCGAGCAGGCTCAGGGAAAGGTGCTTCATGGCGGGTTCCTCCCGGTCGCTGCGCCGGGCGCAGCATGGCCCGGCGCGATCGTGGCGCGCCGGCCGGCGCGCCACCCTTGCAGGATCTCCGTTACGCCGCATCGTGCGTCGATCCGCCATGTGTTCCGGCTGGGCCGCGGCGAGGGCCGCGCGCGCCCCCGCCCGTCGGGACTGGTAGAATCCGCGCCCCGTTTTTTCGCGCTGGAATCCCCATGCAACTCGATCAGGTCAAGGCCGCCGTCACCGGCGGCGCTTCCGGGCTCGGCTTCGCCGTCGCGCGCCACCTCGTCGCGCACGGCGCCAAGGTCGCGCTGCTCGACGTCAACGACGAAAAGGGCCACGCCGCCGCCGCCGGGCTCGGCGCCGCCGCGGCCTATTTCCGAACCGACGTCACCGACGAGGCCAGCGTCGCCGCGACCTTGAAGGAGGTCCACGCGAAGCTCGGCGGGCTCAACGCGGCTATCAGTTGCGCGGGCATCCTCGGCGCCGGCCGCGTGCTCGGCAAGGAAGGCCCGATGCCGCTGAAGACGTTCTCGACCACGGTGATGGTCAACCTCGTCGGCAGCTTCAACGTCGCCAAGGCCGCCGCCGACCTCATGCAGCACAACGCACCGGGCGAGGACGGCGAGCGCGGCGTGATCGTCAACACCGCGTCGATCGCCGCGTTCGAGGGCCAGATCGGACAGGCGGCCTATTCGGCGTCGAAGGGCGGCGTGGTCGGCATGACCCTGCCGATGGCGCGCGAGTTCGCGCGCATCGGCGTGCGCGTCATGACCGTCGCGCCCGGCGTGTTCCACACGCCGATGGTGGACGGCATGCCGGAGCAGGTGTACCAGTCCCTGTGCGCGCAGGTGCCCTACCCGTCGCGCCTCGGCAAGCCGGAGGAGTTCGCCGACACGGTCGCCTTCATCCTGCAGAACCGTTACCTCAACGGCGAGACGATCCGCATCGACGGCGCGATCCGGCTCGCGCCGAAATAGCACGGGACTCGGAACACGCATCGCTCCGATTCCCTCTCCTGTCGATTCCACTCCCCGATCGCGAATCCCGAACCCGATGAAAGCTTCCGAAATCAAGAAGGGCAACGTCGTCGAGCACGACGGCAAGGTGTACCAGGTGCGCGACATCGAGCGCAGCTCGCCGCAGGGTCGCGGCGGCAACGTCACCTACCGCTTCATCATGTACAGCGTGCCGGGCGGCACGAAGCTCGACGTGTCGCTGCGTGCGGAGGACGAACTGCGCGAAACCGAACTCGTGCGCCGCGCGGTCACCTACTCGTACAAGGACGGCGACGCCTACGTCTTCATGGACAGCGAGGACTACACGCAGTACACGCTCGACGCGAGCGCGATCGGCGACGCCGCCGGCTATCTCGTCGATGGCATCGAGGGCTGCTACGTGCAGCTGATCGAGGACGCGCCGGTCGCCCTGCAACTGCCGCAATCGGTCGTGCTCGAAGTCGTCGAGACGGCCCCGGAACTCAAGGGCGCGACCGCGACGAAGCGCCCCAAGCCCGCGAAGCTGTCCACCGGCATCGAGATCCAGGTGCCCGAGTACATCACGACCGGCGAGAAGGTGAACGTCAACACGCTCACGGGCGAGTTCGCCGGACGCGCCTGAGGCCGCATCCCGCTTCGAGGTTCCGCCGTCGTCCCGGCGAAAGCCGGGATGACACCCTCGCGCAGCCTCGCGCCCGATGCCGGGCCAAGATCACTTCGGCGCGGGGCATGCCGGCGGCCAGGCTTCGTGCGCGCCGACGTGCCAGAGGAAGAACTCGCCGGACAGGGGCCCTTTCGTGTCGCGCGCGAACAGCACGGTGCGTCCGCTCGGCGAGAACGTCGCGCCGATCTCGCTGCCGTTGCGATTGATCTCCGCCGGCAGCTTCTCGCGCGGACGCCAGCCATTGCCGTCGCGGCGCACGCGGTAGTAGGCGCCGTTGCCTTCGAGGAGCATCCACGTACCGTCCGTCGACGGCAGCGGCTCGTACTCGTCTCCCGGGCCGTTGAACGCGGGGCCCGCATTCTCGACGGTCCATCGGCCGCCCTCTTCGCGGGCGCGCCAGATGTCGGTCTTGCCGTGGCCACCGGGCCGGCCCGAGCCGAAATACAGCCAGCCGTCCGAGGCGAGGCGCGGGAACCATTCCTGCGCGCTCGAGTTGACTGGTTCGGGCAGGCGTTGCGGTGTCCCCCACTGCCCGCCCGCGGCGCGGTCGACGCGCCAGATGTCGAGGTCCTTGCGCGGCGTCCCGTCGCGCGTGCGCGAGGATATGAAATAGAGCGTGCGGCCATCGGAGGTGAACCAGGGATCGGCCTCGACGCCGTCGCCGGGGAAAGGGGGCGGTTGCGGATCGCCCCACCCGTTCGCACCGCAACGGCTGACGAGGATGCGCCAGCCTTCGAACTTCGGCGAACTGCGCACGAACCAGACGTCGCCCGTGCGCGGGTCGAATGCGGCGTGCGATTCGAACCGGCTGCTCGATATGCCGGCCGGGGTCCAGGGCTCGACGCGTTCGCCGGCCGCAACGCCGCACGCGACGAACGCCGAGGAAATCACGGCCGTCGCGATGGATGGCGCGCGGTGCCTGCGATGCATGGGTGCCATCGTTCGAGTCTCCGGGCGAAAAGGTGATGCATGTTCCGCGCGCGGCGCCTGCGCATGCCCGCCTCGACGACGCGCGCTGCGGTGAACGGAGCATGCGCCGCGACGAACCGTGGGCTCAGCCGCCGCGCGCGAGCCACTTGCGCGCCATCCGCCGCAGCGACACATCGGCATGCGGGTCGTGCGCGATGGCAGAAATATCACGCCACGCGAGGGCGAACGACTCCTCGCCGACCACGAACGCCTCGCTGCCACGCGCATGCACGACGAAGCGCACGTCGTAGTGCCAGTGCTCGGGCTCGGCCCCGCGCGCAGGAATGCGGTGGCGGTCGAGATCGAAGACGGCGGGTTCGAGCTCGAGTCCCGTGAGGCCCGACTCCTCCTCCGCCTCGCGCAGCGCGACGCGAGCGAGGTCGGCATCGCCGTCGGCGTGCCCGCCGAGTTGCAGCCAGCGGTCGAGCTTGCGATGGTGGGTCAGGAGTACGCGTGCGCCGTCGCCGCTGACGAGCCAGGCGGCGCCGGTGAGATGGCCTTCGCGGCGTTCGCGTCGTGCCGCATGCGCATCCGTACTGAGCAGTTCGCGAAAGCACGCGACGACCTCGTGTTCATCGGGATGCGCCGCCGCATAGGCGTCGAGCAGCGCGAGCCAGTGCAACTGGTGCGCGAGCAGGGATTGCCGCGGGGCAGCATCGTCGGACATGCCGAATGTGCCTTGCTGGTCGGGAAGGGCTCGCGTATGGTACCGGGCCGCTGCATTCGACGAAGGTCGAGGGGCACGCTGCACGACGGCGCTGGGGCTCCGGGCGCGCGGTCGCCCGCAATCCACAACGCTCGCGAAGGGGATGCAATGATTTTCTGGCGCGTCAAACCGCTCAATCAGATTCTCGAAACTGCCGAAAAGAAGGCGCTCAAGCGCCAGCTCGGCCCCATCCAGCTCACCCTGCTCGGCATCGGCGCGGTCATCGGCACCGGCATCTTCGTGCTGACCGCCGAAGCCGCGCAGAAGGCGGGACCGTCGATGATGATCGCGTTCGTGATCGCCGCGGTCGTGTGCGGGCTCGCCGCCCTCGCCTATGCCGAACTGGCCTCGATGCTGCCGGTGTCCGGCTCCGCCTACACCTACACCTATGGCGTGATGGGCGAACTCATTGCCTGGGTCGTCGGCTGGGCGCTCGTGCTCGAATACGCGATCGGTGCGACCGCCGTGACGGTCGGCTGGTCGAAGTACATGAACGGCCTGCTCAACAACGACCTGTTCGGCCTCGTCGCGCCGGGATCGCTGGCGCTGCCGGACTGGCTGCAGACCGGCTATTTCTCCGGCGGCGGCTTCAATCTGCTCGCCTTCCTGATCGGCCTCGCCGTGACCTGGCTGCTGGTGATCGGCACGTCCAAGAGCGCACGCGTCAATGCGGTGCTGGTCGGCATCAAGATCGTTGCGCTGTCCGCGTTCATCCTGCTGGCGATTCCCGCGGTCACGAACGCCAACCTGCATCCGTTCATGCCGGGTGGCTGGGGCAATCCGATCGGCAGCAATGGCGTCGGCGTCCTCGGTGCGGCGGCCTCGATCTTCTTCGCCTATGTCGGCTTCGACGCGGTGTCCACCGCGGCCGAGGAAACCAAGAACCCGAATCGCAACATACCGATCGGACTGCTCGGCGCGCTGCTGGTCTGCACGGTGTTCTACCTGCTCGTCGGCTACGGCGCCGCAGGTTCGATCGGTGCGCAACCGCTGTTCGGCGCCGACGGCCTCCCGCTCGACCCGGGCACCCCGGCCATGACGGCTGCCTGCGTGGGTTCGGACGCCCTGGTGTGCAGCGGCGAGCCGCTGGCGCACGTGATGCGCATGCTCGGCCATCCCGTCATCGGCAACCTGATCGGCCTCGCGGCGGTCATCGCCCTGCCGTCGGTGATCCTCATGATGATGTTCGGCCAGACCCGCATCTTCTTCACGATGTCGCGCGACGGGCTCCTGCCGGACGCCTTCTCGGCCGTGCACCCGCGCTTCTTCACGCCGCACGTCATCACCTACGTGACTGGCATCGTCGTTTCGATCTGCGGCGCCCTGTTCCCCGTAGGCAAACTCGCCGACACGTCGAATGCAGGCACGCTGCTCGCGTTCGCCATGGTCGCGATCGGCGTGATGATCCTGCGCCGGCAGCAGCCCGAGCGGCCGCGCCCGTTCCGCACGCCGCTGGTATGGATCGTCTGCCCACTCGCAGTGATCGGCTGCTGCGTGCTGTTCGTGAACCTCAGCGCGATCGCGAAGGGGGTGTTCGTCGGCTGGGCAGTGATCGGCCTGGTCCTGTATCGCCTGTACGGCTATCGCCGCAGCCAGCTCGCACCGCCGTCGAACTGACGGCTGCAACACGTCAACGAAGGCCGGCCTCGCGCCGGCCTTTTCCTGCCAGCGCCCGACAGCGGATCCGCCATGCTCGACCAACTGCTCGCGAAGAAGACCGATTTCAGCAACGCCGCCATCGACGACGGCCCGAGCCTCAAGCGCACGCTCGGCCCCTGGGGCCTCACCGCCCTCGGCATCGGCGCGGTCATCGGCGGCGGCATCTTCGTGATCACCGGGCAGGCCGCGGCCGAACACGCGGGCCCCGCGATCATCCTGTCGTTCATCATCGCGGCGCTGTGCTGCAGTTTCACCGCGCTCTGTTACGCCGAGTTCGCGACGCTGATTCCAATGTCGGGCAGCTCCTATTCGTACGCGTACGCAACGCTCGGCGAACTCGTCGCCTGGTTCATCGGCTGGAACATGGTGCTCGAATACGGCGTTTCGGCATCGGCGGTCGCAGTGAGCTGGACCGGCTATTTCACGAGCCTGCTCGACCACGTCGGCATCCACCTGCCCGACGTGCTCACCAATGCACCGCTCGCTTTCAAGGACAACCAGCTCGTCGCGACCGGCGCCTACTTCAACCTGCCCGCGGTCGCGATCGTGCTCGCGCTGACCTGGCTCTGCTACATCGGCATCCGCGAGTCGAGCAGCGTGAACACCGCCATGGTGATCCTCAAGGTCGCGCTGATCGTCATCGTGATCATCGCGGGCTGGAGCTACGTCAACCCCGACCTCTGGCACCCGTTCATCCCCGAACAGCAGGGACCGGAGAAGTACGGCTGGGCCGGCATCATGCGCGGCGCGACGCTCGTCTTCTTCTCCTACATCGGTTTCGAAGCGACCTCGACCGCGGCGCAGGAAGCGAAGAACCCGCAGCGCGACCTGCCGTTCGGCACGATCGCCTCGCTCGCGGTGTGCACCGTGCTCTACATCGGCATGGCCGCGGTGCTGACCGGCCTGCTGCCGTACGACCAGCTCGGCACGAGCGAACCGGTGGTCACCGCGATCAAGGCGCATCCCCAGCTCGGCGCGCTGCGCTGGCTGGTCGAGATCGGCGCGCTGATCGGCCTGTCGTCGGTGATCCTGGTCATGGTCATCGCGCAGCCGCGCATCTTCATGATCATGGGACGCGACGGCCTGCTGCCGCCGGTGTTCGCGAAGATCCACCCGCGCTACCGCACGCCGCACATCAACACCGTGATCACCGGCATCGGCATCGCCGCGCTCGCCGCGGTGTTTCCGCTCGACGTGCTCGGCGACCTCGTCTCGATGGGCACGCTGATCGCGTTCGTCGCGGTCTGCATCGGCGTGCTGATCCTGCGCAAGACGCAGCCCGACCTCCCGCGCACGTTCCGCGTGCCGTGGGCGCCGGTCACCTGCGTGCTCGGCGTGCTGAGCTGCTTCACGCTGTTGTATTGGGAGAACTGGTACAACTGGACCCTGATGGGCGTGTGGACGGTGATCGGCTTCGTGATCTACTTCGCCTACGGATTCCGCCACAGTCGTTTGCGCCGTTGATGCGGCGGGGGTTCGCGGCGAGCCTCGCGGACGCGGTGTTTCGACCATCCAGCGTTTTCGCGCCGCTGCATCCCACCCTGCCGGGCGGCGGACTCGCGGGCCAAGAGGAGCCCGCCTCGCGTTGCATGCCGCCGCGTCGCCGCCTTGCCTACGCGTCGTCGGCGTTCTCGTCGGCCTCGGATTCGGACTTTGCCTCGTCGGGCAGCAGGGAGAGCTGCTTGCGCGCGTCCGCGCCGAGGCGGCGCAACTGGTCGACGCGGCCGAGGAGATGGCCGCGGCCACTGCCGATCCGCTTGAGTGCACCTTCGTGCAATGCCTGCGCGCGCGCTAGCGCGTCACCGATGCCCTGCAGCTCGCTCATGAGCATGACGAAGCTGTCGTGCAGCGCGCCGGCGCGCTTGGCGATCTCCATCGCATTGGCGTTGCGGTCCTCGAGCCGCCACAGGTGCGACACCGTGCGCAGGGTCGCGAGCAGGGTGCTCGGGCAGACGAGAGAGATGTTCCGCGCGAGCGCATAGGTGTAGAGCGTGTCGTCGGCACGAACCGCCTCGATGAGCGCGGCTTCGATCGGCACGAACAGCAGCACGAAGTCGAGCGTGTGCAGGCCGGGGATGCTGTCGTACTTCTTCTTCGACAGCGAATCGACGTGACGTTTCACCGACGCGACGTGTTCGCGCAGCAGCGCGTCGCGTTCGCCCTCGTCGGTCGCCGACTGCATGCGCTCGTAGGCGGTCAGCGAGACCTTGGCATCGATGACGAGGTCCTTGCGTTCGGGCAGGTGCACGATGACGTCCGGGCGCGGCCGGCCGCCGTCTTCGTCGGCCATCACCACCTGCAACTCGAATTCGCGCCCCTCGGCGAGACCGGACGCCTCGAGCACGCGTTCGAGCACGAGTTCGCCCCACGCACCCTGTGCGCGCGTATCGCCCTTCAGCGCGCGCGTGAGATTCAGCGCGTCCTCGCTGATGCGCTGGTTGAGCTGGCGCAGGCTCTGGATCTCCTGTGCCAGCATGCCGCGCTCGCGCTGGTCGCTCGCATGACGCTGCTCCACCGTCTCGCGGAACTGCTTGAGCTGTTCCCTGAACGGATCGAGCAGGCCGGACAGCTGTTGGCCGCTCTGCTCGCGCAGGCGTTCGGCCTTGTCGTCGAGGATGCCCTGGGCAAGATTCTGGAACGCCTCGCGCAGGCGCACCTCGGCCTGCTCGAGCAGTTGCAGCTTCTCGGCGGCCGCGTGCGCCTGCGCCGCCGAACCGGCTTCGAGCGCCGCGTGGCGGCCGGTGAGGTCGACGAGCTGGGCCTGCGCCTCGTCGCGTGCACGGCGTGCATCGGCGAGATCGCGCGCGAGCCGCTCGGCCTGCGCCTGCTGCGCCGCTGCGTGCGCGGTCACCTTGCGCAGGTTCTGCTCTGCCTGCGTCCACTCGTGCTCGTAGCGCTGGATGCGCGCGGCGAATTCCTCCGCGCGCCGCGCCTCGGCATCACGCTGGCCACCGAGCGTCGCGATCTCGGCGTCGCGACTGGCACGGCCATCCGCATGCGCGCGGGCGATGCGCGAGCGCACGGCGGGCCAGGCCGCGAGCAGGCCCGCGATGAAGCCGGCCAGGCCGGCGAGGATCAAGTCGATCGAAGGAAAGGAGGACACGCGCGGATCCGCATGGGGTGACGGAGCGCGATTGTCGCAGCCGCGATCTCAGATGCCGAGACTCTCCGCAGCAGGCGTACGCTCCCGGCGTCGGTCGGGAGCGACGATACACCTGATGCTGGATCAGACTTTCTTGGTCCAGCTCGCGCACCACCCCTTGGCGCTGACGACCTTGCTCGGGAACAGGTCGCAGGGGCCGTAGGTCATTTCGGTGTGGCCCTTGTAGAAGTTGCAGTTGTGGCAGGCCGAACCCTCCTTGTAGACCGGGTTGCCCTTGGCGGTGTTGGCGTCCTCGGTGTAGGCGAGCGCCTTTGCCGTCGGATCGTTCGGATCGAGGTGCGGCGCCGAGTCCTGTGCTGCCGCCATGCGCGGCAACAGGCCCGCGGCGACCGGCGCGACCGCGGCGCCGACGACGGCGATCTTAAGGAAACGGCGTCTGGCCTGGCTTTCGGCTGGGTCCGACATGATCCACTCCTCTTGGTTTGCGTTTGCCTGGGTACTGCCCGGACGCGCCCGCGCCCGACCTGTTCAGCTTAGCGCGACGCGCGCCGGCAAGCATGTTGCTGCGCCGCTTTGCCGCATCGCGCCGCGTGAACGGTAGCGGATCGCCGATGACCCGGAAGTGAAGTCGGGCCGGCGCGCCGCTTCGGTATAGTAGGCGCAACTGTCCCTGCGGGTTGCCTGGAGTCGCGCCATCAATTCCTCCCCCATCGATCGCAGCCGCCTGGAGCGCTGCGCGCAAGAGATCGCCGACGCCGGGCGGGAGCTCGGCGCCCTCGGCTGGACGCCCGCGACGAGCAGCAATTTCTCCATGCGCCTCGACGCCGGGCACGCGGCCGTGACGATTTCCGGGCGCGACAAGGGGCGTCTCGGCATCGACGACATCATGGTGGTCGACCTCGACGGCCACCCGGTTGGCACCGAGGCGCGCCCGTCTGCCGAAACCGCGTTGCACACCCAGGTCTACCGCCGCTTTCCCGCCGCCGGTGCGGTGCTCCACACGCACTCGCGCGCGCAGTCGGTCGCGTCGCGCCTGTTCGCGCCGCGCGGTGTCGTGCGCTTCGAGGGCTGGGAATTGCAGAAGGCGATCGCGGGCTACACCACGCACGCGAGCGTGCTGGATCTACCGGTGTTCCCGAACACGCAGGAGATGCCCGAGCTCGTCGCGCGCGTCGATGCCTGGCTCGACGCCGGAAAGCCATTGCACGGCTACTTGATCGATGGCCACGGCATCTACACATGGGGCAAGGACATGGCGGAAACGCGGCGCCACCTCGAGGCGTTCGAATTCCTGCTGAACTGTGAACTCGACCTGTTGCGCCTGAAGGGAGCCACGCCATGAGTCGCTTGCGCATCTACGACGACAGCCGCGCGGACGCACCGCTGTCGGCCCATACCGACCCGGCCGAGATCGCGCGCGAACTCGCCGCGGTCGGTGTGCGCTTCGAACAATGGGAGGCATCCCGGCCGGTCGTGCCAGGCGCGAGCCAGGACGAGGTGATCGCCGCCTACCGCAGCGACATCGACCGGCTCATGCGCGAGGAAGGCTACCAGTCGGTCGACGTGATCAGCCTGCGGCCGGACCATCCCGACCGCGCCGCGTTGCGCCAGAAGTTCCTCAGCGAACACACGCACAGCGAAGACGAGGTGCGTTTCTTCGTCGCGGGCGCCGGCCAGTTCACCTTGCACATCGACGGCAAGGTGTACGAGGTACTGTGCGAGAGCGGCGACCTCATCGGCGTGCCCGACCGCACGCGTCACTGGTTCGACATGAGCGAATCGCCCTACTTCATCGCGATCCGCCTGTTCACCAACAAGGAGGGCTGGGTCGCCGAATTCACCGGCGACGACATCGCCGGCCGCTTCCCGCGCATGACGCCGCATCCGTCGACCGGGACGGCCTGATGTCGTACCTCGACGAGTCGCTCGCGCCCGGCGAAACGGTGGTCGCGCGCTTCGACCTGCACTGGACGGCGAAATGGCGCCTCATCGTGTTCCTGTTGCTGGCGATCCCGACGCTCGGCCTCGCCCTGCTCGCCGCGCTGTATGAATGGCTGCGCCTGCGCTCGATCGAACAGGGCGTGACGAACCGCCGCGTCGTGCGCAAGACCGGCATCATGAGCCGCGAGACGACGGAATTGCGCCTCGCCTCGATCGAGACGATCGACCTGCGGCAGAGTGCCTGGGGCCGCCTGTTCGGCTACGGCGACGTCGTGCTGACCGGCCGCGGCGAGACCGCGATGATCTTCACGCGGCTCGATGCGCCGCTCGCGGCGAAGCGCGCGATCGAAGGCGCGTACGCGACGAATGTCGAGGCGACCCGCGGGCATCCGGCCGAGCACACCTCCTAGGGGCGGCTGCCGCCGCGAACAGGGGCTCGCCTGTCGGCGAGCATCGCGGCTGAAGCCGCTCCCACACGCAGCATCGGAATCCGAGCGATGATCACGACGATCCTCACCGACATCGAAGGCACGACGAGCTCCATCAGCTTCGTCAAGGACGTGTTGTTCCCGTACGCGCGCGAGCGATTGCCCGCCTTCGTCGAAACGCACGCCGACGATGCGCAGGTGCAGCACTGGCTGCACGAAGCGGCGAAGGAAGCAGGACTCGTCTCGGCGAGCCGCCAGGAGATCATCGAACTGCTCGTCGGCTGGATCGATGCCGATCGCAAGTCGACCGCGCTGAAGGCGCTGCAGGGAATGATCTGGAAGGACGGTTACGCGACCGGCGAGTACCGCGCGCACGTCTATCCCGAAGTCGCCGCGCGCCTGCGTGCCTGGCAGGCGGAGGGCAAGCGGCTCTACGTCTATTCGTCGGGTTCGGTGCCGGCGCAACGGCTGTTCTTCGCGCACACCGAGGCAGGCGACCTCACGCCGTGCTTCTCCGGCTATTTCGATACCGAGACGGGCCCCAAGCGCGACGCCGAGTCCTACCGGCGCATCGCGAACGCGATCGGCGAGCCGCCCGGGGCGATCCTGTTCCTTTCCGACATCGTCGAGGAGCTCGACGCCGCCGCCGCGGCCGGCCTGCAGACGACGTTGCTCGCGCGCGAGCCAGGCACCTGCCCTGCCGGAGGCGCGCACCGCTGCGTCGCCGACTTCGACGCGATCGAGCGTTGAGCCCGTGCGCCGCGCGGGATGGTGCGGCGACGCGCGCACGTCGATAATGGCGCGCGCCGTGCGTACGGCCGTTCGTCCCCCACCTTCCCTGCTGCCGTGCCCCGACTTCCCGCGATCCTGATCGACGGCCTGCGCGCCGCCCTGTTCCGCCATCCCCGCGTGGCGTCCACGACCGTCGGTGCCGGCGTGTTCGTCGGCGTCATCGTGGTGTACCTGCTCGCGTCGATCCTCATCGGCATGGCCGATACGACGCCACCATGGATGCTGCTGCCCGGTGGCGTGCTGACCGTGCTGTGCGACTCGATGCTGACCCTCATCGCGGCATGGCTGCTCGCCGTGCTCGCGGCGCGCCGCGAAGCGGTATGGGGCATCGCGAGCGTGCTGCTCGCCGCGACCGTCGCGACCGCGGTCGTCGTGCACTGGCCGGTCGGCGAACTCGCCGTTTACCTCGCCAGGCACGGGCACGGCGCGCTGGCGCTGCTCGCCGAGCTGGCCGGGCGATGCTGGTGGTTCTTCGTCCTGCTCGTGTTCTCGCACTGGCTCGCGCCGCGCGGCCTCGGCCATGCGCTCGGCAGCGCCGTGCTCGCCTACGCGATCAGCGCCGCCAGCTGGTGGTGGCTGCCGCAGTCGCCGCTGATCCGCACGATGCCGACGGTACAGGCGGACGCCGGGGAGGCCGGGCGTGGCGACGCGGGCAACGGCGTCGACGCGACCGTGGACCCGGACGAAGGCAGCAGCGACACGACCACCGCGAGCACGGCCTTCGACGCCGAAGCGGCGATGTATGCGCAGCCTGCCTTGCTCGACGCAGCACTCGCGAAGCTGAAGCCGCAGACGCCGGGCAAGGTCGACCTCTACGTGGTCGCGTTCGCAGGCGATGCGCAGGAAGACGTGTTCCGCAACGAAGCCGAGTACGTGGAGACCCTGTTCGCCCGCCGCTTCGGCGCCGAAGGCCGCACCGTGGTGCTGGAAAACCATGCGGCGACCGTGACGACGCGGCCGCTCGCGAGCTGGACCAACCTGCAGCGCACGCTCGCCGCGGTTGCGCGCACGATGGATCCCGCGGAGGACGTGCTCCTGCTCTACATCACCACGCACGGCTCGGACGACCACCAGCTCCTCGTCGACCTCGACCCGCTGCCGCTCAACCAGATCGGCCCGGAGGACATCGCCGACGCGCTCAAGACCACGCCGGCGATGCGCTGGAAGGTCATCGTCGTCAACGCGTGCTATTCCGGCGGGTACATCGACGCCCTGCGCGACGACTCGACGATGGTGCTCACCTCGGCGCGCGCCGACCGCACCTCGTTCGGTTGCGGCGCCGATTCCGACATCACCTATTTCGGCAAGGCCTTCCTGGCCGAGGCGCTGAACAGGACGACGTCTTTGCGCGAGGCGTTCGACCTCGCGCGCGCGTCGGTCGATGCCTGGGAGACGGCCGATCAGAAGGACGCCAAGGCCGCTTCGAAGGACGATGCCGACGCCGGTGCCGAACCGATCCTGCACTCCGAACCGCAGATCGCGACGAGCGCGAGCATCGAAGCAAGACTCGCGGCCTGGCGCCGCACCCTGCACGAGGCGCCGGCGGTCCCTTTCACGCCTGCCAGCGAGGGCGCGCCCCCTTGAGCCTCATCGTCCGATCGGGAACGAACCCGCGTCCGGCACGGGTTGCGACGACACAAGAAAAGGAAGCTTGAAACACGAAGCACACGGAGCTAGCCGGGTAAAAGCCTTTTCATCGGCTCCCTTCTTCGTATGCCCCGCGTTCTTCATGTTTAACGCGCCCGCGAACACGCTCATCGACGCCGCGTCCCGTGCAAGTCGAACACGACGATCGTCTCGTCGCGGAATACCGGCGCGCCGAGGATCCCTTCGACCTTGGCGATGCAGGCCGGCATGTCCGGCCACGCCACCGGCCATGGGAACCGCGCGCCGGGCGGCAGCGTCCACGGCGTGAGCCGCAGCACGAGGTAGTCGCCGCCCCAGGTCGCGCCATCGAGGAGTTCGGCGAGGCGCGCGACGCGCGTGAAGCGGTCGCCCGTCGCGGTGTATGGGTACTCGTCCCAACCTTCACCCGAACCGCATACGGGCGCGGCAAGCGCGTGCTTCACGTTCTGCCGGTGGATCTGCTGCAGCCACGGATCGGGGACGTAGTTCGACTCGAGCAGGCCGGGCGCTTCGATCAGCGTGACGCTGCCCGCGGGGCGCCGGGCGAGGTCGCGGTAGAACGCCGATACGGGGCCGAGTTCGAGTTCGGTCACGTAGGGATTCGCGTCCGCCGCGTAGTCGAACTGGAACAGCGCGTGGCCCATGAACTGGTTCGGCGTGTAGTACCACTGCGGCAACGGTCCGCGCCAGGCGAGGATAGCGACGGCGATGCCGGCGGCGAGCGCCGCGAATGCCGGCACGCGCAGCTTGCCGGCGAGGCCCGCGATGCCTTCGGCGAGGAACAGCAGCAGGAACGGCAGCACCGGTGCCGCGTAGCGCACGAGGACCGGCGCGTGCTGGATCCACGCCGGCCGCGCGGCGCAGACGACGATCGCGCCGACGACGCATCCCGACAGCACGAGCGCGACGAGCGCGCGCTCGCGCCGCCACAGGCGCCAGGCACCGAACGCGAACAACGCGGCCACCGGCGCCGCGGCCCGGGCGTCGGCGAGGCCGAACTGCATGAGGAAGGTGCGGAAGACGCTCTCCACGCTGACCGTATTCGTGCCCGCCTTGGCCGCCATCGACGCCCAGTCACCGAGCAGCGGCGGCGCGAGCACGAGCGCGAGCGGCAGCACGGTGGCCACCCCGAGCCCGGCCAGCGAGGCGAGCCGGCGCGCGGCCGCGGGTCGCGTCGCGCGATCGAGGCAGCCACGCAGCGCACCGAGGCCATGCCAGGCGAATGGCCAGAGCGTGAAGACGAGCGAGAGCAGATGCGCCCACCCGGCGACGAAGGTCGCCACGACGTAAAGGCACGCCCATGTGCGCGGTGAGCCGCGCCGCTCGTACCAGTTGCGGAATGCCGCGATCGCGACGACGCCGCACAACGCAAGCAGCGCATAAGGGCGCGCCGTGCGGCTGAAGTAGACCAGTGGCGGCGACACTGCGAGCAGCGCGACCCACGTCGCGCGCGTCGCCGGCGCGAGCGAGGCGCGCAGCAGCCACGGCGCGACGGGCAGCAGGGCGCAGCCGGCGAGCAGCAGCGGCAGGTGCATCGCCCATTCGTCGAGCATCGCGTGCTCGTACAGCCAGCGGTAGTACAGCGTGAGCGGAATGCAGTAGTCGGCGAAACCGAAATGGCCGGCGATGCCCGCCATGTCCGAGCGGATCAGCATGCGTACCGCATGCCACTCGTCGTCGAACAGCATCTGCGTGCGCAGCTGGGACGCGCGCAACCACACTCCGGCGGCGAGCGCGAGGCCGGCGAGCAGCCACCACGGCCACGCCGCTGCGGGATGGCCGCGCCGCGCCGCAGCCAAGGTCAGCGCGCCCTCGCCGGCTGCAGGCGGTCGCCGGGCTCGCGCGAGAACAGCGGCGAGCGACGCAGCCCCCATTTCCACAGCCGGTATTCCAGCGCGGTGCCGAGCACGCCGAAGCCGTAGACGACCGAGCGGCGGAAATTGATCTCGCTCGCTTCGGGGAAGTACTTCGTCGGGCAGGAGATCTCGCCGATGCGATGGCCGAACGCGTGCGCCTGCACGAGCATCTGGTTGTCGAACACGAAGTCGTCGGAATTGGTCGCGAGCGGCAGGGTTTCGAGCACCTTGCGCGAGAACGCGCGGTAACCGGAATGGAATTCCGACAGCTTGGAGCCGATCACGAGGTTCTCGACCGCGGTGAGCGCGCGGTTGAACACGTACTTGTACAAGGGCATGCCGCCCGCGATCGCGGTGTTGCCGAGGATGCGCGAGCCGACCACGACGTCGTACACGCCCGAGGCGATCATCGCGGCCATCGCCGTGATCAGCTTCGGCTCGTACTGGTAGTCCGGGTGCAGCATGACGACGATGTCCGCGCCCTCTTCGAGCGCGAGCGCATAACAGGTCTTCTGGTTGCCGCCGTAGCCGCGGTTGGCCGGATGGCGATGCGTGCGGATGCCGAGCGACTCGGCCACCGCGACGGTCGCATCGTCGCTCGCGTCGTCGACCAGCAGCACGCCGTCGACGATGTCGTGCGGAATCGCCGCGTAGCAGGCCGCGAGCGTCTTTTCCGCGTGGTACGCGGGCATGACGACGACGATTCGGTTTCCGTGGAGCATGCGCGAGTGGTTCCGTTGCGGTGCCGCCGCGCGGCCGGATGGAACCTCGCGCGCGCATGGATGGCGACCCCGGCCCGATTCGAACGGGCGACCTCGCCCTTAGGAGGGGCGCGCTCTATCCAGCTGAGCTACGGGGCCGTGTGGCCCGCGCATTGTAGCGGCTCGCCCGGATGCGGCCTACCGTGCGCTTGCGGCCGGTGTGGCGCGCCTCCATATGGCCAGCATGCACACGGGACTGCCCGCGATGAATACCGCTCGACGCCTGCCGACCGTCTACCTCCCGCACGGCGGCGGCCCCTGCTTCTTCATGGATCCGCCGCCGCAGGCGCCGCACGCCTGGGACGGCATGGCCGCCTACCTGCGCGGCCTCGCCGCTTCGATCGGCGCGAAGCCGTCGGCGATCCTCGTCGTCTCCGCGCACTGGGAGGCGGCGCGCCCGACCGTCAACAGCGGCGCGAATCCCGGCATGCTGTTCGACTACCATGGCTTTCCGCCACACACCTATCGCCTGTCCTATCCGGCGCCCGGCTCGCCGGCACTCGCCTCGCGCGTGCGCCGCCTGCTCGCCGACGCCGGCATCGAATCGGACGAGGATGCGACACGAGGCTACGACCACGGCGTGTTCGTGCCGTTCCTGCTCGCCTGGCCGGACGCGGACATCCCGGTCGTGCAGCTCTCGCTGCAGGGCGGCCTCGATCCCGCAGCGCACCTCGCGATCGGTCGCGCGCTCGCGCCGCTGCGCGACGAAGGCGTGCTCGTCGTCGGCAGCGGCATGAGCTACCACAACCTGCGCGAGTTCTTCGCCGACGATCCGCGCGTCGTCGGCGGCGCGGAGCAGTTCGATGCCGCACTGGCGCAAGCGGTGGAAGACACCGACGCGCGCGCCCGCGAGAAGCGACTGACCGCGTGGAAGAGCATGCCCGCGGCGCTCGCCTGCCATCCGCGTGCCGAGCACCTGCTGCCGCTCATGGTGGTCGCGGGCGCCGGTGGCGGCGACCACGGCCGGCGCACGTTCAACGACCGCGTGTTCGGCAAACCCGTATCCGCGTTCCAGTTCGGCTGATCGGCCTCGGCCTGCCTCGGAACGGCCGACGGCGCCGGCCCCGTCCTGCTACAATCGCCGGTTTCGCGCGCCCCGGCGCGTCCCGCCTCACCTGGAGCCTCCATGTCCGCGCAGATCCTCAAGTCCCTCGGCCTCGACCCCGTCAATTCGGGTACCTACCTCGGCCACGGCGAATGGTCGAAGACGACCGACGCCGGCCTGCTGCAGTCGATCAACCCGAGCACGAACGAGGTGATCGCCGAGGTGCATTCGGCCAACGCGAGCGACTACGAGACGATCATCAGGCGCGCGCAGGCTGCGTTCGCGACCTGGCGCGTGACGCCCGCGCCGCGCCGCGGCGAGGCGATCCGCCTGTGCAGCGACGCGCTGCGCACGCACAAGGACGCGCTTGGCTCGCTCGTCGCGCTCGAGATGGGCAAGTCCAAGCCCGAAGGCGACGGCGAAGTGCAGGAGATGATCGACATCGGCGACTTCGCGGTCGGCCTGTCGCGCCAGCTCTACGGCCTGACGATGCACTCGGAGCGCCCGGGCCATCGCATGTACGAGCAGTGGCACCCGCTCGGCCTCGTCGGCATCATTTCCGCCTTCAACTTCCCGGTCGCGGTGTGGGCCTGGAACAGCTTCATCGCGGCCGTGTGCGGCGACATCTCGATCTGGAAGCCGTCGCCGAAGACGCCGCTGTCGGCGATCGCGGCGATGAAGATCTGCAACGACGCGCTGAAGGCGGGCGGCTTCCCCGACCTGTTCTTCCTGTTCAACGACGCCGGCACCGAGCTCGCCTCGACCTTCGTCGACGACAAGCGCGTGCCGCTGATCAGCTTCACCGGCTCGACGCGCATCGGCCGCATCGTCGGCGAGCGCGTCGCGCAGCGCATGGGCCGTTCGCTGCTCGAGCTCGGCGGCAACAACGCGATCATCGTCGACGAGACCGCGGACCTGAAGCTCGCGATCCCCGCGATCGTGTTCGGCGCGGTCGGCACCGCCGGCCAGCGCTGCACGACCACGCGCCGCCTGTTCGTGCACGAGTCGATCCACGACGACGTGCTCGCCAAGCTCGTTGCCGCGTACAAGCAGGTGGAGAAGAAGATCGGTGACCCGACCGACCCGAAGAACCTCATGGGCCCGCTCAACAGCCGCGACGCGGTGCAGGCCTACCTCGACGCGATCGCGCAGGCGAAGGCAGCCGGCGGCAAGGTCGAGACCGGCGGCGCCGCGATCGAGGGCAAGGGCAACTTCGTGCTGCCGACGATCATCACCGGCCTGTCCAACGACGCCGCGATCGTCCAGCACGAAACCTTCGCGCCGATCCTCTACGTGATGAAGTTCCGCGCGCTTGACGAGGCGATCGCGATGCAGAACGCGGTGCCGCAGGGCCTGTCGTCGGCGATCTTCACGCAGAACCTCAAGGCGGCCGAAGCGTTCCTCGGCGCGGCGGGTTCCGACTGCGGCATCGCCAACGTCAACATCGGCACCTCGGGCGCCGAGATCGGCGGTGCGTTCGGCGGCGAGAAGGAAACCGGTGGTGGCCGCGAGTCCGGCTCCGACGCGTGGCGTGCCTATATGCGCCGCCAGACCAACACGATCAACTATTCGGACGCGCTGCCGCTCGCGCAGGGCATCAAGTTCGAGTTCTGACCGGCATCGCGCGAACGCGGTTCCCGATGACGGCGCCGTCCCGGCCAAAGCCGGGATCCGGCGCCTTCGGCCAGTCGAGCCGACGGCGGGCCTGATAGGAATCGCGCCCCGCAGCCGTATTGAGACGTACGAAGGCGCGCCACCCCGCCGCGCCGCCAGGACGTCCGATGAACAGACTCGTCTTCGCCCTCGCCGCCGTGATCGGTGCGGGCGCCGCCGTCGCCACGCTCACCGCCGCGTCGCGCGAGGATCTCGTGCAGCACGGCCGCTACGTCGCCCTGATCGGCGGCTGCAACGACTGCCACACCCCCGGCTTCGCCGCGAGCGGCGGCCAGGTCCCCGAATCGCAATGGCTGACCGGCGACGAGCTCGGCTGGTCGGGCGAATGGGGTACGACCTATGCGCCGAACCTGCGCCTGCGCTTCGCGACGATGGACCTCGCGTCGTTCAAGCAGTATGCGCATTCGTTCAAGGCGCGCCCGCCGATGCCGTACTGGGCGGTCAACGCGATGAGCGATGCCGACCTCGAGGCCTTGTACGCGTTCGTGCAGGCGCTCGGCCCGGCCGGCAAGGAGGCGCCCGCCGCGCTGCCGCCCGGCGTACGGCCGGCGGGCCCGGTCGTGCAGTTCCCTGCCCCGCCGCAGGATCCCGCGGCGCATTGACGCCCGCGCGCGCGGCGCGTTGAACCGCCGCGCGCGAGTGACTACTCTTGCGCACCGGCGCCACCCGCGCGCCGCATTCCCGGTTTTTCCGCGCATGAACAGCACTCCATCGCGTACGAGTACGACGGCGGTCCTCAGTCTCGTGTTCGGCATCGTCTGCTGGGTCGGCCTGCCCTTCATCGGGGCGATCGCCGCGGTGATCTGCGGCCACCTCGCGCGCGGCGAAATCCGCCGCGCACCGCCCGGGTCGATCGAAGGCGACGGCATGGCGATCGCCGGCCTCGTGCTCGGCTGGATCCACCTCGCCCTGTTCGCGCTCGCATTCATCGCGATCATGCTGTTCTTCGGCGGTCTCGCGTTCTTCGGCTCGCATTGGCATTGAGTACTTCCGGCGTGTACGCGTTGGCCCGTCCGTTCCTGTTCTGCCTCGATGCGGAGCGCGCGCACGACCTCGCCCTCGCGGCGATCGAGGCCGCCTGGCGCACCGGAACGAACCCGCTGCTCGCGGGCAAGCCGCAGCCGCTGCCGGTCGACGCGTTCGGCCTTCGCTTCGGCAACCCGGTCGGCCTCGCCGCGGGGCTCGACAAGAACGGCACGCACGTCGATGCGCTCGCCGCGCTCGGCTTCGGCTACATCGAGGTCGGCACGACGACGCCGCGGCCCCAGGCCGGCAACCCGAAGCCGCGCATGTTCCGCCTGCCGGAGCACGAAGCCGTCATCAACCGCCTCGGCTTCAACAACGACGGCGTCGACGCGCTGGTGCGCAACGTCGAGCGTGCGCGATACACGGGCGTGCTCGGCATCAACATCGGCAGGAACAAGGACACGCCGAACGAACGCGCGATCGACGACTACCTGCACTGCCTCGAGCGCGTGTACGCGCGCGCGAGCTACGTCACCGTGAACATCTCCTCTCCGAACACCCAGGGCCTGCGCGACCTGCAGGAAGAGGAAACGCTCAAGCGCTTCATCGGCACCCTGCGCGAGGCGCAGGAGCGCCTCGGCGCACAGCACGGCCGGCGCAAGCCGATGCTGCTGAAGATCGCGCCGGACCTCGCCGAGGCCGAACTCGACGCGATCGCCGACGTGCTGCGCGCCGCGCGCATCGACGGCGTCATCTGCACCAACACGACGATCGACCACGGCGCGGTCGCCGGCCACCGCCACGCCGAGGAAGCCGGCGGCCTGTCGGGCGCGCCGCTGTTCGGGCGCTCGACCGAGGTGCTGCGCGGCATGCACGCGCGACTCGGCGATACCGTCCCGCTGGTCGGGGTCGGTGGCATCCTGCGCGGCGCGGATGCCGCGGCGAAGATCTCGGCCGGCGCCACGCTCGTGCAGTTCTACAGCGGCATGGTCTACCGGGGTCCGGCCCTCGTCGCCGAGTGCGTCGAGGCGATTCGCCGGGGGAACGGCGCATGAGCGTCCATCGCACGGGTGCCGCGATCGCCGAAGGCAACGGCTACACGATCGTCGAGAACGCCTCGCTGCTCGGCCGCAACACGTTCCATGTCGCCGCCCGCGCGCAGATGCTCGTCGACGTGCGCAAGCCGGCCGCGCTCGGCGAACTGTTCGGCTATGCGGCGCTGCGCGCGCAGCCCCTGCTCGTGCTCGGCGAAGGCAGCAACATCCTGTTCACGCGCGACTGGCCCGGGGTCGTGCTCGCGATCGCCGCACACGGCGTGCGCGTGCTCGGCGACGAGGGCGGCCGCGCGCACGTACGCGTCGAGGCGGGCGAGCCGTGGAACGACTTCGTGCGCTGGTCGCTCGCGCGCGGCTACGTCGGCCTGGAGAACCTCATCCTCATCCCCGGCACGGTCGGCGCGGCGCCGATCCAGAACATCGGCGCCTACGGCACCGAAGTGCGCGAGTTCATCGTCGCGGTCGAAGCCTGGGACCGCCGCGCGGGACAACTCGTGCGGATCGCCAAGGCCGACTGCGCCTTCGGCTATCGCGATTCGATCTTCAAGCGCGAGCGCGACCGTTACGTCGTGACCGCAGTGGAATTCGAGCTCGTGCGCGAGCGGCCGCTGCGCCTCGACTACGCCGGCGTGCGCGAGGAACTCGCCGCGATGGGCATCGAAGAACCTCGCGCGCCCGCCGTGGCGGAGGCGATCGCGCGCATCCGCACGCGCAAGCTGCCCAACCCCGCCCTGCTCGGCAATGCCGGCAGCTTCTTCAAGAATCCCCTCGTCGACCCGGCCCGGGCCGAGGCGTTGCAACGCGAGCATCCGACGCTGCCGGCCTGGCCGGCCGGGGACCTGTACAAGCTTTCCGCCGCGTGGCTCATCGAGACATGCGGCTACAAGGGGCTGCGCGAGGGCGACGCGGGCGTGTCCGACCGCCACGCGCTCGTGCTCGTCAATCACGGCCATGCGAGCGGCGCCGAACTCTGGGCGCTGGCCGAGCGCGTGCGAGCGGGCGTGCTCGGACGCTTCGGCGTAGAACTCGAAGCGGAACCGCTCGTCGTCTGAAACCGGCCGGCACGCGGCCACCCGCCTGAAGCGCGCGCGCGGTCACAGCCGCGGCGGCGCGTCCGGACCACAATCGCGCACCCTCCTCGCGCTTCCGGAGCCCGTTCCATGGCCGCTGCCCCTGCGAGTGCCGCGTTCCACGCCGCGCGCCGCCGCCTGTTCGACGCCGTCTTCGCCGCGGTCGCTCCACCGACCGACCCGAACCTGTCGCGTCGCCGCCCGGGTCGCGACGGCATATTCGACGACCTGCCCGCGAGTCCCGATGCGCTCACGCCACCGCCGGCCTCGGTGCGCTGGCTCACGCGCGCGACCTTCGGCTACTCGATCGTGGACGCCATCGCGTTCAACGCGCTCGGCAGCACCGACGAGGCGCGCTGGCAGGCCTGGGTCGACCAGCAGCTGTCACCGGCAACGATCAACGACGCCGTCTGCGACGCCCTGCTCGCGAACGCCGGCTTCACCACGCTCTCCAGGACGCCCGAGCAACTGTGGGCTGCGCGCGAGGCGAGCAGCAACTACTTCCAGCGCATGCTGCCGATCGCCGAGACCGAGTGCGCGACGCTGATCCGCCAGCTGCACAGCAAGCGCCAGCTGTTCGAGGTCATGGTTTCGTTCTGGCACGACCATTTCAGCGTGTTCGGCTGGGACTACGACGGCGGGCCGCTGTTCCCGCCGTTCGACCGCGATGCGATCCGCCCCAACGTGTTCGGCAATTTCCGCGCGATGCTGCAGGCGACCTGCCAGTCGGCGGCGATGATGTACATGCTCGACCTGTACGGCAGCGTGTCGGGCCATCCGAATGAAAACTACGCGCGCGAACTGATGGAGTTGCACACGCTCGGCGCGGAGAACTATGCGGGCATCGTCGCCAACCCCGACAGCTTCAACAACATGAACGCGCTCGGCCACTTCACCGCGTGGGACGGCGAGGAGGAACGCCTGCGCTACGTCGACGACGACGTTTACGAGGCCGCCCGCGCGTTGACCGGCTGGACGATCTCGGGATCGAACTGGTGGGGACCGGTCGGCGGTGCGGCACCCGGCACGTTCGCCTACGACGACACCCGCCACGACCAGGCACCGAAGCACGTGCTCGCGCGCTATTTCGCCCCGTACCAGGCCCAGGGCGACGGCACCCGGCTGTTCGACATGCTCGCGCAGCATCCGGGTACCGCGCATTTCATCGCCGGCAAGCTGTGCCGCCGCTTCATCGGCGACGTCGTCCCCGACTCGCTGGTGCAGGCCGCGGCCAACCTGTTCCACCAGCAATGGCAGGCCCCCGACCAGATCGCGCAGGTGGTTGCCTTCATCCTGCACTCCAACGAGTTCAAGACCGGCTGGGGCACGAAGATGAAAAGCCCCGCGCGCAGCGTCGTCAGCGCGCTGCGTGCGACGATGTCCGGCTTCGTGCCGGTACCGGACAACACGTCGACCTACACGCCCACCGAGGAACTTCTCGGCCGGATGCAGGCGGCCGGGCAACGCCTGTTCTACTGGCCCGCGCCTAACGGCTATCCCGACACGATCAGCGCGTGGTCGAGCACGGGCGCGCTCGGCCTCACGCTCAAGCTGCTGCCACGCCTGCTCGAGATGCACGAGACGGAGAGCTACAACAACGCGTATCCCTTCATCGTCGACATCCAGGGCCAGACGCTCGCCGCGTTCCCCGACCCGGCCGATCGCACCGCGGCGAAGATCATCGGCTATTGGTGCGACCGCATCCTCGGCTACCGGCCACAGCCGACCTTCGGCGTCGTGCTCGACTTCTTCCGCCAGGAAGCCGCGGCGGCCGATCCGCTCGACCTCGTGACCGATTCGACCAGCAACGGCCAGCCGCAACATGTCGGCGTCTGGCACCTCAACCCGCCGAACACGCTGTCCAGGCATTACACGATCGCGCGCCTGCGCGTCGCGATCGGCATGCTCCTGTGCTCACCCGAATTCCTGCGCCGCTGAGGGGTCGATCGCCATGAATGCATTCAATCGCCGCGATTTCCTCAAGGGATGCTGCGTCACCGCGCTCGCCGCGGGTCCGGGCAGCCGCGCCCGCGCCTGGTTCGCACCGCCGGACCTGCTGCCGGCGGCGGCGACCGAAGACACGCTCGTGGTCGTGTTCCTGCGCGGCGCGATGGATGGCCTCAGCCTGTTGCCGCCCGGCGCGTCGAGCCCGTATCGCGCCGACTACGAGGCTGCGCGCACGAATACGCGCGTACCGGTATCGGGCGCGGGCGCCGCGCTCGCGCTCGCCAACACCACGTGGGCGCTGCATCCGCGTGCGACGGGTTTGCATGCGCTCTACCAGGCCGGCCACGCCGCGTTCGTCGTCGCGGCCGGACAGATGCAGCCGAACCCGGTCGTGCGCAGCCATTTCGAAGCGCAGTCCAATCTCGAGTTCGGCGTCGGTGGCGGCAGCGGCAACGGCATCGGCTGGCTTACGCGCCACCTCGTCAGCGGCGGCCTGCCCGCGAACGTGCCGCTGCCGGCCGTGTCGATGGGCAGCATCACCGCCAGCAGCCTGCTCGGCAGCAGCGACGCGATCACGATGAACAGCGGTTCGGACTTCCGCCTCGACACGTTCCACTGGTCGTGGCAGGACGACGATGCCGCGCACGGTATCGTCGGTGCGGTCGGCCGCATGAATGCGCTGTGGAGCGGCAGCACGACACAGCTCGAACGCGCCGGCCGCGAGACGCTCGATTCACTCGCGCTGTTGCGACCGATCGACTTCAATCCCTGGGACGCGACGAACCACCCGAACGGCTACCAGCCGACCGGCGGCGCCAACTACACGCTGGCCTACAACAGTGGTTTCGGCGCCCAGCTGCGCAATGTCGCGCAGATGATCAAGCTCAACCTCGGGCTGCGCGCGGTCACCATCGACCTCGGCAACTGGGACACGCACGTCGGCCAGGGCAACCCGACGCAGAGCTACGACTGGTTCGGCAACCAGGTGGAAAGCCTCTCGCAGGGCCTGTCGGCGTTCTACACCGACCTTTCGACCGCCGCGCAGGGCAACCTCATGCAGCGCGTCAGCGTGATCGTGGTCAGCGAGTTCGGCCGGCGCGTGCTCGAGAATGCCGATGGCGGCACCGACCACGGCTACGGCAACGTGATCACGGTGCTCGGCGGCACGGTGAACGGCGCGCACGTCTACGGCACCTTCCCGGGACTCGCGACCGCGCAGCTGTACGAGGGCACCGACGTCGCGGTGACGACGGACTACCGCCGGGTGATTTCCGAGGCGCTGATCCGCCGCATGGGCAATCCGAACATCTACTACGCGTTCCCCGGTTACTCGGGCTATGCGCCGCTCGGCATCTTCCAGGGCAGCGACCTGCCCCCGACGGGCTACGACCAGATCTTCGGCAACGGGTTCGACGCGGCCTGAGGCGAATCGCGTCGCTCCCGCAGGCGCCTGCGCGGCAATGATGCCGCTCGCGGGAATGCCGGCATGCCCCGAAGGTTTCCCCGGCGACGGCTCACTCGCCGCCGCACTGGAACCAGATCAGGTCGGCGTCGTCGACCTGGTGCGCCTGGCCGAGGCTGATCGTGCCGCTACGCCGCAGGTGGGTTTCGTCGCGGTGCACGAACAACTCGTCGTCGTCGCCGATCTTCAGCCAGCTGCCATTGGTCGAGCGGTCGGCGAGCATGAAATAGCCGCGCTTCCACTCGATCAGGGCGTGGTTGCGCGAGACCCATTCGGTCTCGACGACGAGGCTGCTGGCGGGATCGCGGCCGATCGAGAACGGCGTGCCCTCGTCGACTTCGAATACCTGGCTCTTGAAGCGCAGGATCAGGCGCGGGCGATCCGGCGGCGCTGCGTCGATCGCGGTCATCACCCGCTGCACGGTCGTCACGTGCGCGACGTCTTCCTGCCACAGCACGTCGACGATCTCGATCGGCGCCTGCTTGCCGAGCACCCACGCGCTGCCGAGCGGGCGCACGCGCAGCCCGGTCGTGTTGGTCACGCCGTTGACGGTGCTCGCGGTCGCGACGATCTGGTCACGGCGCGCGAGGCTCTTGTCGGCCATGCGCGCGGCGGTGTTGACCGCGTCGCCGAACACGTCGCCGTTCTCGACCAGCGCGTCGCCGTGGTGCAGGCCGATGCGGATCGCGAGGTTGTCGCGCTGGAATTCCGGATCGGATTTGATGCGCCGGTGCATGTCGGTCGCGGCGAGCAGCCCGTTCAGGGGCGCCGGGAACGTGCACATGATCTCGTCGCCGATCGTCTTGACGACGCGGCCGCCGTGGCGCGCCGAGACCTCGGCCAGCGCGAGCAGCACGTTGGCGACGATGCGGCGCGCGACCTCGTCGCCGCGCGTCTCGAACAGCCGCGTGCTGCCGGAGACATCGGCGAACAGGATCGTCAGGGGGTGGCGCTCGGTCATTGTGGAAATCATAGCGAATCCACGCGGGGCCGGCATTCGGCGTGCCGCGCACCCGGTGCGTGAACCGACGCGCACCGAGGTTCGACTGCGGGCGCCGCCATCGCGGCACCCCCGTTCATGGACTAGCCGGCCAGCTCGCGTGCCGCGGCGACGATGTCGGCGTCGCCGGGCAGCACGAGGAAGGCGGCGCCCGCGAGCGGCGTATAGGTGTCGGCACCGACGACGCGGCGCAGCGGCCTGGCGCCCTCGCCCGCCTCGACGATCGCGGTGATCACGCCTTCGCCGACGCCGGCGGAGTGGCGTCCCTCGTCGACGACGAGGATGCGCCTGGCGCGCTTCGCCTGCTCGCCGATGAACGCCTCGTTGAGCGGCACCAGCCAGCGCAGGTCGATCGTGCGCACCGTCCAGCCGAGCGTCTTCTCGATCTCGCGCGCCGCGCGCAGGCTCATGGGCACGCCGTTGCCGTAGGTGAAGATCACGAGATCCGCGAGCTCGGAGCCGGGGGCCGGACCTCGGCCGACACCGGCGCCGCTTTCGTAGATGCGGCCCTCACCGAGCGGCATCGCCTGGTCGGGGGCGGGATACGCGGTGAGCCATTGGCCATCGCCGGGTTCGTACAGGTCCTTGGTCATGTACAGCGCAATGGGCTCGAGGAATACGGTCACGCGCCCGTCGACCTTGGCGAGCGCGGCGAGCGTGCGCAACATCGTCGCGGCATCGTCGCCGCGCGAGGGACAGCCGACGACGAGGCCGGGGATGTCGCGCAGCGCGGCGATCGAATTGTCGTTGTGGAAGTGACCGCCGAACCCGCGCTGGTAACCGAGGCCGGCGATGCGCACGACCATCGGGTTGCGGTACTGGTCGTTGGAGAAGAACTGCAGCGACGCCGCCTCGCCGCGGATCTGGTCGCAGGCGTTGTGGAAGTACGCGAGGTACTGGATCTCGGGCACCGGCAGCATGCCCATGTTGGCGTAGCCCTGCGCGAGGCCGAGGATCATCGTCTCGTCGAGCAGCGTGTTGAACACGCGTGCGTTCCTGAACGCCTTGTGCAGGCCCTTGGTGACCGTGTACACGCCGCCCTTCTGCGCGACGTCCTCGCCGAACAACAAGGTCTCCGGGTACTTGCAGAACAGGTCGTGCAACGCGTTGTTGATCTGGATCGCGAGGTGGCGCGGAGCGAGCTTCTCGGGCAGCTTGTCCTCGCCGCCGAACACGGCGAGGCGCCGGTCGGCGTAGTCGGCGCGCTTCGCCTCGGCGGCGACCTTGTCGGGCGTGTACGGCGCGAGAGGCGCCATCACGTCCTCGAGCTTGTCGAGCTTGGGACGACGATCCGCTTCTTCCGCGGCGGCGAAGCACTTCCTGCGGATGTCCTCGTATTTCGCGAGCAGCGATTCCTTCGTGTACAGGCCCGATTCGAGCGCGATCGCCGCGCTGCGCAGCAGCGGATCGGTCGCCTCGACCGCGACCAGTTCCTCGATGCTGCGCCATTCGATCTCGAAATCGGTGCCGGCGTGACCCATGATGCGCGTCGTGCGCAGGTGCAGGAACGTCGGCCGGCGCGTCGTGCGGCAGTGATGGACCGCGCGCGCGACCTGCTCGTAGCCTTCCGCCAGGTCGAGGCCGTCGGCGTAGAAGTAGTCGAGGCCGTCGCGATTGCGGAACGCGTTGCCTACCCAGCCTCCCGGCGTCTTCACCGAGATGCCGATGCCGTTGTCCTCGCAGACGAACAACACCGGCGCGGGCAGCTTCTGGTACGCGGTCCACTGCGCCGCGTTGAACGCGGTCTGCGCGGTCGCATGGTTCGACGACGCGTCGCCGAACGAACAGATCGCGATCGAGTCCGCCGGGATGGGCAACGCATGGCCGATACGCCGCGCCTGTTCGATCGCGACCGCGGTGCCGAGCGCCTTCGGCAGGTGCGAGGCGATCGTCGAGGTCTGCGGCAACACCCACAGCGGCTTGCTGCCCCACACCTTGTGGCGGCCGCCCGAGGCGGGGTCGTCCTTGCTCGCGGCGAACGACAGCGCCGAATCCATGATCGGATCCATGCCCGGCAGCTTGCGGAAGCGCTCGGCCATCAGCGCGCCGCTGCGGTAGTGCAGGAACGCGGGGTCGGTATGGCGCGTCAGGCGCGCGACCATCGCGTTGCCTTCGTGGCCGGACGAGCCGATCGTGTAGAACACCTTGTTCTTCACGCGCAATACGCGCGCCATCAGGTCGAGGTGGCGCGAAACCAGCTGCGATTCGAACAGCTCGATGAAATCGAGCGCGGTGCACAGGCTGCCGGGCAGCACCGGCTCGTCGGCGCGCGGTGCGCGGCGCGGCGTGCCGCTCCAGGCCTGCACGAACTCGGCGAAATTCTGGTCGCAGACTTCGGCGCGGTTGACATTCTTGTGGCGGGCGGGGATGGGATTGGGAATCGCGTTCATGGCGTGGGAATCCGGAAGGCGCGGGATCAGAGGGAGCGTGCGATTCGTTCGGCGTTTTCGGCCGCGATCGGCGGCATCGGCACGAAGCCGGGCTGCGATTCGATCCGTCCGAGCCACGCGCGCAACGCGGGATACGCGGCGAGCGCGATGCCGCCCTCCTCCGCGCAATGCGTGTACGCGTACAACGCGATGTCGGCGATGCCGTAGCCGGTCGCGCCGAACCAGTCGTGCGCGGAAAGATGCTTCTCCATCACGGCGAGCGCCTGATGGCCGCGCTCGCGCAAGCGCGGCAGGTCGGCACGGCGCGGCGAATCGAGCGGCGTCCAGCCGCAGATGAAGCGCGCGACCGCGACGTAGGGTTCGTGGCTGTACTGCTCGAAGAACATCCACGACAGCGTCTGCGCGCGCTGCCAGGTGTCGCCCGCGAAATACGCGGTGCCTTCGGCGAGCCAGTAGAGGATCGCGTTCGACTCGACCAGGATGCGGCCGTCGCCGGTTTCGATCATCGGCACGCGGCCGTTCGGATTCTTGGCGAGGTACTCGGGCGTGCGCGTCGCGCCGTGCGCGCTGTCGGTTTCGATCCACCGATAATCGCGGCCTTCGACGCGACCGAGGTGGCCGAGCAGCATGCGCAGCTTGTGGCAGTTGCCCGACGGCGAATAGCCGTGGATGGTGATCACGCGCGTGCTCCGTTGCGTCGTGCGAGCCAGTCTTCGCGCGACTGGCCCCAGATGTCGATGCGCACGTCCTCGTGCGGCGGCGGCAAGCGTCCGGGGCCGCGATTGACCGAGCCGAGCCGGCGCGCGACCGCCTGCGAGGCGACATTTTCCGGCGCGATCGAATGGATGACCTCGCTCCAGCCGAGGTTTGCGAACGCCCAGTCGGTCGCCGCGGTCGCGGCTTCGGTGGCGTAGCCCTTGCCCCACGCGGACGGATGGAATGCCCAGCCGACCTCGGTACCGGGCCAGCCCTCCGGCTGCCAAGGCCCCGCCTGGCCGACCCAGCGGCCGCTCGCCTTCTCGACCACCGAGAACATCGCGTAGCCTTGCAGCATCCACGCACCGGGCATCTGCAGGAACTTGCGCCACGCCGGCGCGCGCAGCAGCACGCCGCCGATGTGGCGCGCGGCGTCCTCGTTCGCGTGCATCTCCGCGTACGCGTCGAAATCCTCGATGCGCGGCAGGCGAAGAAGGAGACGTTCGGTTTCTATGCGCGGGTCCTGCATCCGACAGGTCCTCATGAAGTGGCCTTCGACGTAACGGCTACTTCTCGAACTCGCAGGCCGGTACCGTTTTCCGGAGCAACCCCGACGCCGAGATATCGTGTCCGATGCCGCGATTGACGATCCGCACGAGGTCCTCGCGAAACGGTTGCAGGTCCTTCGCGGTCAAATCCTTGAGATTGGCCACGTCCATGGATGCGGTCGGAATACGCTTCCGGCATCGCACCGGGCCTTCGTGCCTCATCATCGCCAGCGGCTCCCCGGTGAGGACGTCCGCGTAGACGAGCGAGAACAGCGTCGCCTCGCTCGGCTTGAACCCCATGATGGAAAGGACCCCGTAGCCGCTGTATCTCGCGACCGAATTGGGCACGACCTGCGTCTCGGCGCCGCGAAGCACGATCACGGCGGTCGCTCGATTGCCGTCCAGCAGGCTCTTGAACCACGCCGCGAAAGTCGGGTCGACGTGGAACTCGGACCACCCCGTCCGCAGATGCGCGCCCTTGCGCAACGCGTCCAGCCTTTGCGGGTCCGGCTCGACCTTCACCACGTCGTTGCCTTCGGCCTTGAACAGCGCGGTCACGTACGCTTCCGCACTGGCCGGAACATTCCAGTCGTTTTCGATCGGTTCGTTGTAGTTGCCGAACACGGTCATGCCCATGTGTGCGTTCATCACGGCGGAATCGAGCGTGTCGATCAGCACGATCCGCGTACCGGTCACCGGTTGCGTTCTGGGTTGGGTGTTCGTTACACAGCCCGATGACATGATCGCCAGGGCCGCCGCGAACGCGGCGAAGATCGATCCGTTGGACACGCTCATGAATGCCGCCATCAGAACGCGTTGATGCCCGTGACTTCGCGGCCGACCACGAGCTGGTGCACCGTTTCGGTGCCTTCGTAGGTGATGACCGACTCGAGGTTGAGCGCGTGGCGGATCGGGCAGTGCTCGGTCGTGATGCCGGCGCCGCCGAGGATGTCGCGGCATTCGCGCGCGATGTCGATCGCCATGCGCACGTTGTTCCACTTCGCCAGCGACACCTGCGTCGGCTGCATCACGCCCTTGTCCTTGAGGCGGCCGAGCTGCAGCGACAGGAGCTGCGCGAGGGTGATGCGGCGCGCCATGTCCGCGAGCTTGATCTGCACCGCCTGCGTCGCCGCGATCGGGCGCTGGAACAGCGTGCGGTTCTTCGCGTATTCGGTGGTTTCGGTGAAGCAGGCGATCGCCGCGCCGATCGGGCCCCAGGTGATGCCGTAGCGCGCCTGGGTGAGGCAGCCGAGCGGGCCCTTGAGGCCCTTCACGTTGGGCAGGCGGTTCGCCTCCGGCACGCGCACGTTGTCGAAGAACAGCGCGCTCGTGACCGACGCGCGCAGGCTCATCTTCTTGTGCACTTCCTGCGCGGTGAAGCCGGGCATGCCCTTCTCGACGATGAAGCCCTGGATGCCCTCGTCGGTCTGCGCCCAGACGATCGCGATGTGCGCGAGGTTGCCGTTGGTGATCCACATCTTGGCGCCGTTGAGGATCCAGTCGGCGCCATCCTTCTTCGCGTTCGTCTTCATGTTGGCCGGATCGGAGCCGCCGTGCGGCTCGGTCAGGCCGAAGCAGCCGATCACCTTGCCGGCCGCCATCTCCGGCAGCCAGCGCTTGCGCTGCTCCTCGCTGCCGTAGGCGTAGATCGGGTACATGCACAGCGAGCTCTGTACCGAGGCGAAGCTGCGGATGCCCGAGTCACCGCGCTCGAGTTCCTGGCAGACGAGGCCGTAGCTGACGCCGTTCATGCCCGCGCAGCCGTATTCGACCGGCAATGAGGAACCGAGCAGGCCGAGTTCGGCCATCTCCGGGATCAACTCGGTCGGGAAGCGCCCCTTGTCGAAACAGTCGCCGATGATCGGCAGCACGCGCTCGTCGGTGAAGCGCGCGACGGTGTCCTGCACCATGCGCTCTTCGTCGGACAGCATCGAACGGATGTCGTAGAGGTCGGTCGGGTTCAGCGGGGTGGCAGGCATGGCTCGGATCCGGGCGCGGGCAAAGCGCGATAGTGTAGCGGCCCGCCGCCTGCCCGGCCATGCATCCGCGCCGCGCCGTACCGCATACTCGGCCCCCCGAACCCGGCTACCGCCATGCGCGTCCCCGTCCTCGCCTACCATTCCAACAACGTCTCCGGAAACGATTACGCGGACAACGACCACGTCGCGCTGGCCACCGACCTGCGCCTGCTCGCGCGGCTCGGCCTGCGCGTCGTGCCGCTCGCGACGGTCGTCGACGTGCTGCTCGGCGACGCGCCCGCGAGCGCGGTGGAAGGCGCCGTCGCGTTGAGCTTCGACGACGGCTCCTGGTTCGACTGGCACGACATCGACCACCCGACCTGGGGTCCGCAGCGCGGCTTCGCCGGCATCCTGCGCGATTTCGCCGCGGAAAGCGGCGCACCGGTGCACGCGACGAGCTTCGTCATCGTCTCGCCGCAAGCGCGTGCGACGCTCGATCGCACCTGCCTCGCCGGGCGCGGCTGGTGGGGCGACGAGTGGTGGCGCCCGGCCCAGGCCGAGGGCCTGCTCGCGATCGAGAGCCACGGCTGGGACCACAACCATCCGACCTTGCCCGGCGCGACCGACCGCGCCGGCACGTTCCGCACGATCGACGACTACGACGCCGCCGACGCACAGATCCGCCAGGCCGCCGACTGGCTCGACGCCTTCCTCGCGCCGCGGCGCAGCCGGCTGTTCGCCTATCCGTACGGGGAAACCAACGACTACCTGCTGCGCGAATACCTGCCCGGCCACGCCGGCCGCCATCGCCTGCGCGCGGCGTTCGGTACCGAGGCCGCGCCCGTCAGCCCGGGCGCGCACCGCTGGAACCTGCCGCGCTACATCGCCGGCGCCCACTGGAAGTCGCCCGGCGAACTCGAGCGCCTGCTGGCCGGCTGATCGGCGCGGGGGTCAGCGCGCGCGTTCGAGGACGACGAGATCGATGTTGCCGATGACCGCCTGCACGTCGACACGCCAGTGCACGCGCGCGCCATCGGCGCAGGCCGCGCACAGGTACACGCGCTCGCTACCGTCGTCGTCGGCGAGGCGTGCCGGCTGGCCCCCGGCGACCACGGCATCGATCGTCATCGGTGCCGCGAGCGGCAGCCGGTTGGTCAACACGACTGCATCGCCGGCCTCGGCATCGAATTCGAACGTGGCCGGTCGCGGCGATCCCGCTGCGCTGTCCGGATCGATCTGCAGGCGACGCAGGCGCTCGGCGCGCCCGCCCTGCTCCGGTGCGATCGGCCGCACGTGCTCGTACAGCGCCATGCCGGCCACGACGCGCGCCGGCGCGACGCCGCTCGCGCGCGCCGCATGGGAACGCAGGCCGGCGAGATGGTGGTCGCCTGCGGTGCCGCCGAAGCGGAACTCCGGCCAATGGCCGCAGGCGTCGCGCACGGGCGCCGCGAACGTCGCTTCGACGACTGCCGCCAGCCGCGCATGCAGCGTCGCGGGTCGGCACAGCTCGCGCGCGATCCGGTCGATGCGCACGGCGGGATAGAACGGCACCGGCGCGGTCACGAAGGTGTCACTGCGGTCCCCGGCGTCATAGTACGGATTCGCCCCGGGCATCTGGCGCAGTTCGCGGATGTCGTGCAGGAACAGCGAATACGGCGCGACGACGATCGCGGCGTAGACACAGAGCGCGAGCGTGCCGGCGCGGCGCGCAAGGCCCGGGCGCGCGAACCAGCCGTACCAGCCGATCGCGATCGCCAGCGCGAGCGGCAGCACGCACGAGGGCACCATCCACACCGGCGTGATCGGCCGCAGCGACACGACGAAGGCAACCTGCGCGAGGAAGGCAGCGAAGGCCAGGCCGCCGACGAACCGAAGGCGCACGCCGGATGCGGGCGCGACAGCCGGCAACCGGGCGTAACCGGCCGCGACGAAAACGAGGCACAGGCAGTAGAGCCACCAGGCGGCCTGCGCGGCGGCGAGCGGCAACGGCGTCATGAGCAGCAGCCCCCACCACGCACCGACCGCGAGCACGCCCCAGGCGACCCCGGGGATGCGGTGCAGCAGCCCGACGCCGACGTCGCCGCCAAGGTAGCCGGACAACGGCTTGAGCGCATGCTCGGTGACCGCGTCGCGGTCCAGCCAGGGCGGCAGCAGGCTGAGCAGCACGATGGACGCCGCGAGCGCCAGCCGCGCGAAGGCGGCCCTCGAACGGTGCCGCCACAGCAGGAACACGCCCGAGGCGGCGACGAACGTGACCGTGGTCGGATGCGCATGGATGCACGCGGCGCAGGCGAAGCCGTAGAGCAGCGCGTTGCGCGTCGACAGCATCACCGCACAGCGCCACGTCACCGCGGCGAGCAGCAACAGCACGAGCTCCACCAGCGCGATGTGCGAAGGGAACACCAGCCCTGCCGCCGACCAGCCGGCGACCGCGAGACCGACGACGCAGGCGAGCCCGAAACGCGTATCGACCATTCGCGCGCCGAGCCGCCAGGCCAGCGGATACTTCGATGCAGCGAGCAGCTGCACGAAGACCAGCGTGCCGGCGCTGCCCGCGCCGAGGCGTACCGGCAACGCGAGCAGGTAGAACCACCACGGCCCGAGTTCGACCATCTGGTAGATCTGCGGACCCGCGAACGGGAATGCCTCGCCGTGCGCGATCGCGCTGGCCCAGTAGAAGTCGCGCCAGAAATCCGGCACGGCCTGCGAATTGAGCGCCGCGCGGACATGGATCGCATACATCAGGGCGATGAAGGCGTACGCGGCGATGCGCCACGGATCACGCGCGCCGGGACGACGTCCGGGCAAGGAAGCGGTCTGGAACACGGGCATGCAGGCAAGCGGGGTGCGCGAGCCTAGCATGCACGCCTGCGTGGTGCGCCCATCGCCGTCGCGCTACAGTTCGGCGCGATCGACCGCCCGGACCCGCGATGGAACACGACGCCTTGCACACGATCCCCGAACCGCTGCGCGCGTTCTTCACGATCACCGAAATCGACGACGCGCAGTTCGTCGCCGGCGACCTGTTCCGGCGCAAGTTCGCATCGGCGCCGCCACCGTCCGGACGCCACCTCGTCGCCCTCTATGGCAACCCTCGCGACGGCTTTCGCCTGGCCGGCTACTCGCACATGCGGCCGTTCGGCGACATCTACCTGTCGGGCGGCTCGTGCAGCAACGGCGAGACGATCCGCGCGATGGAACCGGCGCACCGCGCCGCGATCGAAGCGGCCGGCGGCGTCTGGTACCTCGTGCTCAAGTACGCGTTCGCGCGCTACGCCGACTGCTGCGACGCATTCTTCGGTCATTGCGGCGACAGGCGCGCGCTGGAAGTCGCGACCGCCGCGGGTTTCGTCGATGCCGGCCACGAGCACCTGATCGTGCATTGGCACAAGCCCCTGCACGAGAACGTCCGCCGCGCGCTCGTCGCGAAGGCGCACGCCCTCGGCCCGTTCTGACCGCCGGCAGCGTTCACCCGCCCAGCCGGCGCGGCACGTGGCCGGTGGCGACGTGCCGGCGCGCGGATTCGACGTTGGCGACCGAGTCGTCGAAGAAGATGTCGGCACCGAACGCCTCGAGGAACGGGCCCTTGGGACGACCGCCGAGGAACAGTGCCTCGTCGATGCGCACGTCCCACTCGCGCAAGGTCAGGATCACGCGCTTGTGCGCGGGCGCGGAGCGCGCGGTCACGAGGGCGGTCCGGATCGGCGACGCCTCGCTCGGGAAGGCCTGCTGCAGGCGATGCAGCGCATCGAGGAAGCCACGGAACGGGCCGCCGGACAGCGGCTCGCGCGCGCGCTCGGTTTCGTGCCGGTGGAACGCGTCGATGCCGGCGCTCTCGCTCACCTGTTCCGATTCGTCGCCGAACAGCACCGCGTCGCCGTCGAACGCGATGCGAAGCTGGTCGGACTGCCGTTGCGGCGCCTTCGATGGCAGGATCGTCGCCGCAGCGATGCCCGCGCGCAGCGCCTGCGCGACGCTGTCGGGGTTCGCCGAGAGGAACAGGTCCGCGCCGAACGCATGTACGTACGGCGACGTCGGCGCGCCGCGCGTGAATGCGGCCCGCGCGATGTCGAGGCCGTAGTGCTCGATCGAATTGAAGATGCGCAGGCCGGTGTCGGCCGAGTTGCGCGACAGCAGGATCACTTCCACCCGGGGCGCCTCGGGCGCGGCCCGGTTGAGGTTGAGCAACTTCTGCACCAGCGGGAAGGCGATCCCGGGCGCGAGCAGCTCGTCCTCGCGTTCGATCTGGTGGCGCGCGAACGCGTCGACGCCTTCGCGCTCGAACAATTCGTGGCTGTCGCCGAGGTCGAACAGCGCGCGCGAGGAGATCGCGACGACGAGGTTGCCGCCCGGGGAAGCGTTCGCGTGCGCGTGGGGGCCGCCGGCGGACGGAAGCATGCGTGCTCCGCTCAACGGCTGCGGCCGCCGGAGGCCGGCATCTCGGGCGTGTGCGGACCCGCGTGGCTCATGTCCTGCTCCGTGGATGGCTCGTTGCGATTGTCGGCATCCGCATCGTGCTTGCAAGCGGTGTCTACATCAGCGACGGACGCAGCAACTGGCCGAAGAACGCGCCGAGCAG
Organism: Dokdonella fugitiva; assembly: GCF_004342425.1. Taxonomy (GTDB): domain Bacteria; phylum Pseudomonadota; class Gammaproteobacteria; order Xanthomonadales; family Rhodanobacteraceae; genus Dokdonella_A; species Dokdonella_A fugitiva. The sequence goes on from NZ_SLWQ01000004.1 coordinate 214,091, forward strand.
GCGCGGTTCGACCAGCACGGTCGCGACGACGCCGTACGCGGCACCCCACAGGTGCGCGCTGTGGTTGACGTTGTCGCTGCGCTGGCGGTCCATGTGGATCGTATAGGCGATGTAGGCCACGGCGTAGAGGATCGCGGGCACCGGCAGCACGAACACGTAGATCGTCGTCCACGGATGCCAGAGGATGAACGCGAACAACACCGCGGAGACCGCACCGGACGCACCGAGGCTGCGATAGCCGGCATCGTCGCGATGGCGCTGCCAGCTCGGCAGCGAGGACACGACGAGGCCACCGACGTAGAACAGCAGGTAGCCGAGCACGCCCGTATGCTGGGTGTAGAACCGCTCGATCGACGCGCCGAAGAAGTACAGAGTGATCATGTTGAACAGCAGGTGCGGCGGATCGGCATGGATCAGTCCGCAGGTCGCGAGCCGCCAGTATTCCCTGCCGCGCGTGATCGCGGGCGGCCAGAGGATGAGGCGCTGGAGCAACTGCGGATTGGAGAACGCCATGAACGACACGATGCAGGTGACGGCGATGATCGCGACGTTCACGACGGGGGTGGCGGTGGGCATGCGGCAGCGCTCGACGGCGGACGGGAGTGGACGATATATGATGCCCGCGCCGCCGCGAACAAGCGCGCGAGTGGAAACCATCGCATGCTGACCTGCCACGCCTCCAGCGCCGCATCGGCCACCACGACCGGCGTCGCCGGCACCGACGGCTGCTGGTTCGACCTCGTCGGCGGCGATGCGGGCGAGCGCACGCAGGTCGAAGCCGCGACCGGCCTGCGCCTGCCGGATCGCGAGCATCTCGGCGGAATCGAACTGTCCAATCGCGTCGGCATCGCCGGCGACGTGCTGCGTCTCGGCATTCCGTATTTCAGCCCCGACGACGACGTCGCGCCGAGCCCCGTCGGCTTCGTGCTGACGCAGCGATACCTCGTCTCGCTGCGCTATGCGCCCTCGCCTGCATTCGATCTCGCCGCGGAGCGCGTCCGCGCGGCCGCAGCGGGCACCAGCACCGACGCATTCGTCACGCTGGTGCAGTCGATCGTCGGCAGCGCCGCCGACCGCATGGAGGCCGTCGCGGCCGAGGTCGGCACCTTGTCGACGCGCATTTTCGACAGCGGGCGGCGCAATACCGCCCTGCTGCGCTCGACGCTCGCCGAGATCGGCCGCGTGGAAACGCGCCTCGCGCGCCTGCGCCTGTCGGCGACCGGCTTGTTGCGCCTCGTGCTCGCGCTGCGCGAAGAAGCGCCGGCATGGTTCGGCAAACCCGCGCTCGCGCACCTGCACGCGGCGCAGAAGGACCTCGACGTGTTGTGCGAGTTCGACAGCCAGCTCACCGACAAGCTGCAGTTCCTGCTCGACGCCGTGCTCGGCTTCATCAACATCGACCAGAACGACGTGATCAAGATCCTCACCGTCGCCTCGGTCGTATCGATTCCGCCGGTGATCCTGGCCGGCATCTGGGGCATGAACTTCGACCGCATGCCCGAACTGCACGCGCCGCACGCCTACCCGCTCGCGCTCGTCGCGATCGCGCTGAGCATCGTGCTGCCGCTGCTCTGGTTCAAGCGGCGCAACTGGATGTAGCGGCGGTATGATCCGCGGCCCTGCCCGACGCCGCCGATGCATGCCCACGATCTCGCGCTACCTGCAACTGGACGTATTCCCGGCGACGCCGGGTGGCGGCAACCCGCTCGGCGTCGTGCTCGACGCCGACGGGTGGAGCGACGCGCAGATGCAGCGCTTCGCCGCCTGGACCAACCTCGTCGAGACCACGTTCGTGCTGCCGCCGACGCAGGCCGGGGCGAGCTATCGCCTGCGCATCTTCACCCCGGACAAGGAAATTCCGTTCGCCGGCCATCCGACCGTGGGCAGCGCTCACGCGGTACTCGAAAGCGGCATCGCGCGCGCGACCGGCGGTCGCCTGGTGCAGGAGTGCGGCGCCGGCCTGCTGCCGATCCGTGTCGAGGACGAAGACGCCGGCCGCCGGCTGCTCGTGCGCGCGCCCGCTGCGCACGTGCTGCGCGTGGGCGCGGAAGGCGAACCGCTGCTGCGCGACGTGCTCGGACGCGTCAGGCTCGGCGCGCTGCCGCCCGCGTTCGTCGAGGGTGGCCGGCGCTGGTGGGTGGCCGAGTTCCTCGATGAAGACGAGGTGCGCGCCTGGCGCCCCGACCACGCCGCGATCGCACGCCTCGCCCGCGCGAGCGACAGCCTCGGCCTGTGCGTATTCGCACGTTGCAACGGCGACGGCCACGAGCTCGTCGTACGCGCGTTCCCGGCCGGCGTCGGCATCGTCGAGGATCCGGCCTCCGGTGCGGCGAACGGCCTGATTGCCGCCTGGATCGCGCAGCGCGAGCCCGCAGGTCCCCTCGCCCGCGGCTATCGCGTGAGCCAGGGACGCGAGATCGGCCGCGACGCGTCGCTGCGGGTCCGCATCGAGGGCGCGGACGTCTGGGTCGGCGGCGCAACGACGACCGTCGTCCGCGGAGAGGTGGACTGGCCGCACTGAAGCGGCCTGCTCCCTGCAGGCCTGCCGCCGCGTCTGGGCTTCCGCACCCACACCGTTGCTGTGGTTTCCCGCGCCCGGGCTTCCAAGGGCAGATGCACGATGGATTCCCGCTTTTCGCGGGAATGACGTCGATTGGCCGCTTGCGACGCGACCCCGCGCGGCCACGTCCGGCGCCAGGGTGAACAAAGAACAAAGAAAAAGCCCCGGGCGTTTCCGCCCGGGGCTTTGAAATCACGCTGGGCGGCGGGATCAGATCACCTGGACCTGATCGGCCTGCATGCCCTTCTGACCCTGCACGGCAACGAAGCTCACGCGCTGGCCTTCCTGCAGCGACTTGAAACCGGTGCCCATGATCGCGCGGAAGTGCACGAACAGGTCCGGGCCGCTCTCCGGGGTAATGAAACCGAAACCCTTGGCATCATTGAACCACTTGACGGTACCGGTCTGACGATTCGACATCTGAAACTCCTGAAAACACGTTGAACATCGCGAGCGCGGAACTATTCCACGTCCGAGACTGGGTTGCCGGGAGCTAGCGAGGCGAAACGATGAGCGGATCGTCTTAGGATCAACTGCATCAAAGGCCACGATTCACAGTGACCCTAGCAAACACAGTGCGCTCGACTATACCCGCATTCGTTTGCGAATGCTAATTCCTTGTAAAGACCCCGTTGGACGGGATTTCCGTCAGCCCGCCGCCTTCTTGGCCGGGGCCTTCTTCACCGGGGCGGCGGCCTTCTTGACCGCCGGCTTGGCGGTCTTGGCGACCGGCTTGGCCGCGCCGCCGGCCTTCTTCGAGGAATGCGGACGCACGTTGCCGTAACTGCGGATGCCGATCTTGCCCTTGCGGGTCTTGCGGTCGCCCTTGCCCATGATGACTCCTGTGACGATTCGGTAAACGGGCGCGCAGGATAGCAGCCCGCCACTGCGGCGCAAGCACGCCCGCGCAGCGGAGGCATCAGGCGTGCGCGCCTCCGCAGGGCCCTGCGGCGCAGTCGGCCGTTTCGACCTGTACCGTCGCATGGGCGATGCCGAAGCGCTCGCGCAGCACGCGCTGCGCGCCTCCGATCGCCTGGTCGGCGTCGGTGCCCGGCCCGATGCGCGCATGCAGGGTCGCCATCGCACGCCCGCCGGACAGCTCCCACAGGTGCACGTGATGGACGTCGAGGATGCCGAGGCCGGCATCCTGCAGCGTCGTGGCGACATTCGCCGCGTCGAAGCCGTTCGGAGTGCCCTCGAGCAGGATGTGGCCGGATCGGCGCAGCAGTTGCCAGGCGTTGCCGAGGATCAGCACGGACACGAGCACGGAGATCGCCGGGTCCGCCCAGTTCCAGCCCAACCAGCGGATCAGCAGCGCCGCGGCCACCGCGCCGAACGAACCGAGCAGGTCGCCGAGCACGTGCAGGCGCGCACTCGCGGTGTTGACGTCGTCGTGGTCGTGATCGTGCAGCACGCGCAGCACCAGCGCGTTGACGAGCAGGCCGCCGATCGCGACGACCAGCATCGTGCCACTCAGGATCATCGTCGGCTGCAGCAGGCGCCCCGCCGCCTCGGCGATGATCCAGGCGACGAGCACGAACTGCGCGAGCGCATTCGTGTAACCGACCAGCACCTCGAGCCGCGCGTAGCCGAAGCTGCGTCGCGCGTCGGGCGGCCGCTGCGCGAAGCGTGCGCCGAGCCAGGCGAACAGCAAGGCCAGCGCGTCCACGAGCATGTGGCCCGCATCGGCGAGCAGCGCGAGCGAACCCGACAGCCATCCGCCGACGGCCTCGCCGACGAGCGTGCACGCGGTCAGCGCGAACGCGACCAGCAATCGCCGCTCGCGCACGCTGCCCGGCGTGCGGGCATGGCCGTGATGGTGACCGGCGTGCGCGTGGTGCGGGTGGTGCGGGTGGTGGTGCGAGGGGTTCACGGCGAGCGCGGGCGTGGCTGCATCGGGCGGATGCTAGGCGCGACGGCGACGGTTACACAATCACCGCCGCTCAATGGCCGCACGCGGCATCGTGCACGTGCGCATGGGCGAGGCGCAGGTTGGCGAGGTGCGAAAGCGCGACGAGCATGCCGCCGAAACTCACCAGCAACGCATGCACGAACGGGCGTCCGTCGACGTCGACGACGACGCCCGCGACGAGGAGGAGGACACCGGGAACGAGGAAACCGAATGCCCGGAAACGACGGTGGCGCCGGAATCCGAAGGCGAGCGACGCCAATGCGAGCGCGCTCGCGAAGGCGATGAACGCGCGCTCGAACGCATGATCGGCGAGGAAGCCGAGCCCGAGGGCGGGCAGGATCGCGAGCAAGAGCGGCAGCGCGGCGCAATGCAATGCGCAGGCGAACGAGGCCGTGGCCCCGAACCGGTCGGCGAAGCGCGCGAAACGTCCTGGATTGCGTCCTGCCAACTCGGTGACTCCAACGAGGCTACACTGTAACGCGGCGCACTTCGGCATGGCGGTGAATGATGGCTTTTTCAAGCGGATGGCGCGTGGGCCCGCAGCCCTCGTTGTTATAATATAACGCAAAACTGAACCTTGCCCGAAGCGGCCCGCAGGTCGTCCGGCATCTGCCCGCACACCGGGTGGAATGGCTGCTGTGATGCAGCATGACAATCCCGCCATCGGCCCGCATAATGTAAACGTTTACATCCACTCGTTGCGCACATGGCCGTAACCATCAAGGACGTTGCCAAAGCTGCGGGCGTGTCCGTCGCGTCGGTATCGCGCGCGCTCAACGGACGCGACAACGTGACCGACGAGACGCGGCACCGCATCCTCGATGCCGCCAGCAAGTTGCGCTACCGCCCCAATGATGCCGCGCGTAGCCTGATCACGCGGCGCACGCGGACGATCGGCGCCGTCCTGCCGGACCTGCACGGCGAATTCTTCTCGGAACTCATCCGCGGCATCGACGTCGCCGCGCGCGCGCAGGGCTTGCACCTGCTGGTGTCGAGCTCGCACGGCGACGCCGACGAAGCCACCGCGGCGATCCGCTCGATGCAGGGTCGCGTGGACGGGCTGCTCGTGATGTCGCCGCACGTCGACGCCTCGTTCCTGCATGAAAGCCTGCCCGAGGCGTTGCCGGCCGTGCTCATGAACGCACCGCCGGAGCCGTCGCGGTTCCCGACGCTCAACCTCGACAATCATGGTGGCGCCTTCGCGATGACGCGCCACCTGCTCGCCCGCGGCTGCCGGCGCATCGCGATGATCGGCGGCCCGGCCGGCAACCTCGACGCCGACGAACGCCGTCGCGGCTGGCTCGACGCCCTTGCCGCGGCGTCGCTCGCACGCGACGCGTTGCTGCTCGACGGCGATTTTTCCGAAGAGTCGGGCCATGCGGCGGGCCTGCGCATCGCCGCGCTCGCGCGACGGCCGGACGCAGTCTTCGCGGCCAACGACATGATGGCGGTCGGCTGCCTCATCGCGCTCGCCGAGCACGGCGTGCATGTCCCTGGCGAGATTGCACTCGCCGGCTTCGACGACGTGCCGATCGCGCGCTACGTGACGCCGCAGCTGACCACCGTGCGCGTGCGGATCGCCGATCTCGGCCGCGCCGCCTTCAACCGCCTCGTCGCCGAACTCGAAGCACCGGGAACGCTGCCGGTGCGCAGTGAAGTCTTGCCGTGCGAAATCGTCGTGCGCGCCTCGAGCGGCACGACCTGACCTTCCAGTCGAAGCCACGTGAGCATGCCGGGGAGAGAGCCATGCCTGCACCGATCCTGAAGAAGAAGCTGCTCGCGGCGATGATCGCGAGCGCCGTCGTCGCGACGAGCGCCCTGCCGACGCTCGCCTGGGCACAGACGGCCGATGCGAACCTGCGCGGCAAGGCGCCGGCGAACAGCGAGATCACCGCGAGGAACGTCGCCACCGGTGCCGTGCGCCGCACCAAGGCGAGTGCCGAAGGTGCCTATTCGCTGGTCGGCCTGCCGCCCGGCACGTACCAGGTCGATGCCGGCGCGGGCACCGCACGCACCGTCACCCTGACCGTCGCCTCGACGGCAACGCTCGATCTCGCCGCGGCGCCGACGGGCACGCCGACGACGACGCTCGAGGGCATCACGGTGACCGCGCAGGTGCTCACCGAGGTGAAGACCTCCGAAGTCGGCAATACGGTCTCGCTGCACCGCATCCAGACCGTGCCGCAGATCACGCGCAACTTCCTCGAGTTCGCAGACACCGTGCCCGGCATGGTGTTCAGCACCGATCCGAGCGGACACACCAAGCTCACCGGCGGCGGCCAGAGCGCGAACAACACGAACGTGTTCATCGACGGCGTCGGCCAGAAGAATTACGTCAAGGAAGGCGGCGTCGCCGGCCAGTTCAACTCGCAGGGCAATCCGTTCCCGCAGCTCGCGATCGGTGAATACAAGGTCATCACCTCGAACTACAAGGCCGAGTACGACCAGATCTCGAGCGCGGCGGTCACCGCCGAGACCAAGTCCGGCACCAACGAATTCCACGGCGAGGTGTTCCACACCTATACCGACCAGGACTGGCGCTCGAGCACGCCGGCCGAGGACAACGCGCACGGGAAGATTCCTTCGATGGAGAAGGAATACGGCATCGCCCTCGGCGGCCCGATCATCCGGGATGCGATGCACTTCTTCTTCACTTACGAAGCAAAGCGCTTCGACACGCCGATCACGGTCGTACCGGGTACGACCATCGAAGGCGGCGACATCCGCAACCTCCTCCCCGCGAACGTGGCGGCGGAGTTCGGTCCGGCCGACCTGCCGTTCACCGAGGACCTCTACTTCGGCAAGATCGACTGGGAATTCTCCGATCGCGACCGCTTCGAGATCAGCAGCAAGGTGCGCAAGGAGGACCAGGCCGACAACATCGGCACCTCGCAGGCGCGTTCGGCGAGCATCCTCGTCAAGAACAACGACACGCGCATCGATGCGCGCTGGCAGCACAGCGCCGACAGCTGGTACAACGAGCTGCTCGCGAGCTGGGAGAAGACCTACAACGCACCGACGCCGCTCAACGCCGGCAACGGCTACGTCTATACGCTCGCCCGCGGCAGCGACGACGCCACCATCGTCAGTACCGCGGCCGCGTCGCCGCTGGCGACGCAGAACAAGGGCCAGAAGGGGCCCAGCATCCAGGACAACCTGACCTTCAGCGACTTGAACTGGATGGGCAACCATACGGTCAAGCTCGGCGCGAAGTACAAGAAGGTCGACCTGACCGCGCAGGACGCGGCCGACGTCAATCCGCAGTTCACCTTCAATGTCGGCCCCGAAGGCACCGCCGATACCCCGTACAAGGCATTCTTCACGAGTCCAGTGCCGGGCCTCGACCCGGTCGCCCGGTCGGCCGACAAGCAGTTCGGCGCGTACATCCAGGATGACTGGGAGGTCAATGACCACCTGACCTTGAACCTCGGCGTGCGCTGGGACTACGAGGACAATTCGTCCTACCTCGACCACGTGACGCCGGCCAACGTCATCGCCGCGCTGAACAGCCCCAACCCCGACCCGAATGCGCCGCCGGGCCAGACCTACGCGGACGCCTTGCGCCTCGGCGGGGTCGACATCAACGACTACATCAGCAACGGCCACAACCGCAGCGCCTACAAGGGCGAATGGCAGCCGCGCCTCGGCTTCTCCTACGACATCGGCGCGGACGAGCAGCACGTGATCTTCGGCGGCGCCGGCCGTGCCTACGATCGCGACCTCTACGACTACCTGCAGCTCGAGCAGACCAAGTCCGCGCTGCCGCAGTTCACCGTCTGGTTCCGCGACCCGCTCACCGGCCAATGCCGCAATGGCAACAATCCGTGCTTCGACTGGGATCCGAACTACCTCAACGGCCTCGCCAACCTGCAGGCGCTCGTCGCGGCGAGCAATGTCGGTTCGGAAGTCGACATGATCAACAACCACCTCAAGGTGCCCTACTCCGACCAGTTCAGCCTCGGCATGCGCAATGCGCTCGGCGACTGGAACACGAGTGCCGCGGTGTCGCGCATCCTAAGCAAGAACGGCTTCGTGTTCACGCTCGGCAACCGCTACCCGAACGGCGCGTTCTGGATGAACGGCGGACAGCCATGGGGCAACGGCGTGCCCGGCTTCGGTGCGCTGATCATCGGCAACAACGGCATCGAGACGAAGACGACGCAGGTGCTGCTGTCGGCCGAGAAGCCGTACACGAGGGAATCGGGCTGGAGCGCATCGATCGCCTACACCTACACCAATGCGAAGCAGAACCGTGACATCAACGAGCACTACGCGTTCGACGGCGAGACGATCGGCGACTATCCGTTCATCACCTCGAACGCGGCGGCCAGGCATCGCCTCGTCGCGACCGGCTCGATCGACGGTCCATGGGGTTTCCTGTTCTCCGGCAAGATCACCCTGGCGACGCCGATCCCGCACAACGACATCGGCTGCTTCGAGGACCCGAACCGCTTCTTCCCGTCGGGCGCGCACTGCGGGCCGGTCGCCTCGATCCCGGGCGGGCAGGACCTCGGCTTCGGCGGGCACTTCCTCGGCTATCGCTCGCTCGACCTGCAGGCGACGAAGAACTTCGACCTCTCCGCGGGCCTGTCGGCGTATATCCGCATCGACTTCCTCAACGTGTTCAACTTCAAGAACTACAATGACGTGCTCGTCAGTTCGAACGGCACGTTCAGCCAGACCGTCGCGATCTACAACCCCGTCGGCAACATCACCGGCGTACCACGCACGATGAAGGTCACGGCGGGCTTCCGCTTCTGACCGGACGCGGCGCGATCGTGGCGCTTGCACCGAAGCATTGCGCCGTGGCGACACGCCCGGCGCGATGCCGGACGACCCGGGCGGCGCGGGCCTGGCGAACCATAACCTCATGCCGAACCTTGGGAAACCCATGAAATTCATGCCTCGCTTCGGCCGCCTCGCGGCCTTCGCGGCGCTCCTCTCGTTCGCATTCGTCGCATCGCCGGGACGCGCGCTCGACGAGGGCGCCTGGTCTTCCCGCTCAAAACAGGATCGTGCGCTGCTCGAGGACGTCGAGCAGCGCACGTTCGCGTTCTTCAAGGACAGCGCCAACACCGCCAACGGCCAGGTCCCCGACCATTGGCCCGACGACCACGGCGGCGACTATTTCTCCTCGATCGCGTCGGTCGGCTTCGGGCTCACCGCCTACGGCATCGGCGCCGAGCGTGGCTGGATGACACGCGGCGAGGCGGTCAAGCGCACGCTCGCGACCTTGCGCTTCTTCCATGACGCGCCCCAGGGCGAGCAGCCCGACGCGACCGGCTACAAGGGTTTCTACTACCACTTCCTCGACATGCAGAGCGGGCGTCGCTACCACTCGGCCAAATGGGTGGAGCTGTCGACGATCGACACCACGCTGCTGCTCGGCGGCGTGCTGTTCGCGCAGTCCTACTACGATCGCGACACGCGCGACGAACGCGAGATCCGCCGGCTCGCCGAGGCGATCTACGCGCGCGTCGACTGGAACTGGGCCTCGCCACGCGCACCCGCGGTCGCGATGGGCTGGACGCCGGAAGCGGGCTTCATCCACGCCGACTGGCGCGGCTACAACGAGGCGATGCTGCTGTACGTGCTCGCGCTCGGTTCGCCCACGCACGCGGTCGAGCCGGCCGCATGGAGCGAATGGACGGCCACCTACGATCACACCTGGGGCACGTTCCAGGGCCAGCAGCACCTCGGTTTCGCGCCGCTGTTCGGCCACCAGTACAGCCACGTCTGGATCGACTTCCGCGGCATCCGTGACGAGTACATGCGCGCGCACGACCTCGACTACTTCGAGAACAGCAAGCGCGCGACGCTCGCCCAGCGCGAGTACGCGATCCACAACCCGCTGCAGTGGAAGGGCTACGGCAAGGACGTGTGGGGCCTCACCGCCTGCAACGGCCCGCGCAAGGACATCCGCATCGGCGAGATCGATCGCTACGCGAGCGATCCCAAGCCGTTCCATGGCTACATCGCGCGCGGCGCGGGCCTGTTCGGCACGATCGACGACGGCACGATCGCGCCGACCGCGGCGACGTCGTCGATCGCGTTCGCGCCCGACATCGTCATCCCCGCGATCCGCGCGATGCGCGAGCGCGACGGCGGCGTGCTCTACACCCGCTACGGCTTCGTCGACGCGTTCAACCCGAGCTTCGACTATGCCGACCGGCCGCTGCGCACCGGCCGCGTGGTGGAAGGCGTCGGCTGGGTGGACACTCTCTATCTCGGCATCGACCAAGGCCCGATCGTCGCGATGATCGAAAACTATCGCAGTGGCTTCGTCTGGAACGTGATGCGGAAGAATCCGCACATCCGGCGTGGCCTCGCGCGCGCCGGCTTCATCGGTGGCTGGCTCGCGCATGACGCGCCACAGGGTAGGACCACCGGAAAGGAATGAACGCGCTCGCCCGCCTCGCCTCGCTCGCGCTGCCGTTCGTGCTCGGCGCATGCAGCGGTGCGCGCGAGGAGGGCGTGACGTTGCGGTTCTGGGCGATCGGTCGCGAGGCCGAAGTCGTGCCTGCGCTGCTCGCCGATTTCGAGCACCTGCATCCGGGCGTGCACGTCGAGGTTCAGGCGCTGCCTCTCACCGCGGCGCACGAGAAACTTCTCACCGCGTTCGCCGGCGATGCGCTGCCCGACCTCGGCCAGCTCGGCAACACCTGGTTGCCCGAGCTCGCCACGCTCGGTGCGCTCGAACCGCTGCAGGCGCGCGTCGATGCCTCGCCGGCCATCGACGCCGACGACTACTTCCAGGGCATCTGGGACACGAACGCCATGGACGGCCGCCTCTACGGCGTGCCGTGGTACATCGACACGCGCCTCCTGTTCTACCGCACCGACCTGCTCGCCGCGGCCGGCTTCGACGCGCCTGCGCGCGACTGGGCCGGATGGTCGCGCCAGCTCGCCGCGGTGAAGCAGCATGCGAAGCCCGGCGACTATGCGATCCTGCTGCCGCTCAACGAGTTCGAGCTGCTCGTCAACCTCGGCGTGCAGCAGGCCGATCCGCTGCTGCGCGACGATGCGAGCCGCGGTAATTTCGAAAGCGCGGGCTTTCGTCGCGCCTTCGCCTACTACGTCGACATGTACCGCAATGGCTGGGCGCCGCCGATGAGCGACACGCAGATCTCCAACGTCTGGGACGAGTTCGCGAACGGCTTTTACGCGTTCTACGTCACCGGGCCCTGGAACATCGGCGAGTTCAAGCGCCGCCTGCCCGCCAGCATGCAGGGCAAATGGATGACCGCGCCACTGCCCGGGCCGGACGGACCGGGGGCGGCGATCGGTGGCGGCAGCAGCCTCGTGATGTTCCGCGCCTCGCGCCACAAGGACGAGGTCTGGCAGCTCATCGAATTCCTCTCGCGCCCGGAGCAGCAGCAGCGCCTGCACGCACTCTGCGGCGACCTGCCGCCGCGACGCAGCGCCTGGCAGGGCAGCGCGCTCGCGGGCGAGGCGTACGCGACGGCGTTCCGCGACCAGCTCGAACGCGTGGTAGCCGCGCCGAAGGTCCCCGAATGGGAGCGCATCGCGCAGGAAATCCGCTACGCGGCGGAGCGCACCGTGCGCGGCGGCCAGTCGATCGATGCCAGCCTCGCCGAGCTCGACGCGCGCGTCGACGCGATCCTCGCCAAGCGGCGCTGGATGCTCGGGCGGCGCAAGACGGCGCCATGAACGAACGGCGCGCCGCCTGGCTGTTCACCCTGCCCGCGCTCGTCGTGATCGGGCTGTTCTTCTTCGTGCCGGTGCTCGCCGCATTCGTGCTGAGCCTCACCGACTTCGACCTCTACGCGCTCGCCGACCTCGGCAACCTGCGCTTCGTCGGGCTCGGCAACTACATCGATGTGCTGCGCGCGCCGCTGTTCTGGAAATCGCTCGGCAACACGCTCTACTTCGTCGGCGTCGGCGTGCCGCTGTCGATCGCCGCGTCGCTCGGCGCCGCGCTCCTGCTCGACTCGCGCCTCGCGCGCTGGAAGGGCGTTTTCCGCACCGCGCTGTTCGCACCGGTCGTCACTACCGTCGTCGCGGTAGCGGTGATCTGGCGTTATTTGCTCCACACGCGCTACGGACTCATCAACTACCTGCTCGCGAAGGCGGGCATCGCGCCGATCGACTGGCTCGGCGACCCGCACTGGTCGATGCCCGCGATCATCCTGTTCGCGGTGTGGAAGAACTTCGGCTACAACATGGTGATCCTGCTCGCGGCGCTGCAGGCGGTACCGGCCGAACTGCGGGAAGCCGCGCGCATCGACGGCGCCAATGCACTGCAGCAGTTCCGCCACGTCACCCTGCCGCTGCTGCGTCCGGCGCTGCTGCTCGTCGCGATCATCACCGTCGCAGGCTATTTCCAGCTGTTCGCCGAGCCGTACGTGATGACGCGTGGCGATCCGCTGCAGAGCACGGTCAGCGTGCTCTACTACATGTACGAGGAAGGCTTCGAATGGTGGAGCCTCGGGCGCGCGACCGCGATCGCGTTCTTGCTGTTCGCGCTGATCCTCGTCGTCACGCGCGTGCTCGTGCGCATCGGCAAGCGCGGGGGCTATGCATGAGCCGGCGCTGGCCCGCGTTCGCGATCAACGGCGCCCTCGCCGGCCTCGCGGTCGTCGCGCTGTTCCCATTGCTGTGGATGCTCTCGGTCTCGTTCATGCAGCACGGCGAGGCGAGCACGTATCCGCCACCGCTGCTGCCGTCGCGGCCGACGCTCGCGAACTACCGCGAGCTGTTCGAGCGCGCGGGCATGGGGCGCCACCTGCTCAACAGCGCGATCGTCGCCACGCTCACGACCCTCGTCTCGCTCGCGTTCAACCTCGCCGCCGGCTACGCGTTCGCGAAGCTGCGCTACGCCGGACGCGAACGCGTGTTCCAGGCCCTGCTCGGCGCGCTGCTGATCCCGGCGCAGGTCGGCATGATCCCGCTGTTCCTGATCATGAAATGGCTCGGCCTCGTCAACAGCTATGGCGGCGTGGTCGTGCCGGCGCTGGCGAGCGTGTTCGGCATCTACCTCGTGCGCCAGTACGCGCGCTCGATCCCCGACGACCTGCTCGAGGCCGCGCGCATCGACGGCGCGGGCGAACTGCGCATCTTCGCTTCGATCGTACTGCCGCTGCTGAAACCCATCGTCGTGACGCTGGCGATCTTCACCTTCCTGGCAAGCTGGAACGATTTCATGTGGCCGTTGATCGTGCTCGGCGACCAGGCGTGGCAGACCGCGCCGGTCGCGCTCGCCGCACTCTCGCGCGAGCACGTGCAGGACAACGAGCTCATGATGGCGGGTTCGGTCGTCACGCTCGTCCCCGTACTCGCGCTGTTCTTCGTGCTGCAACGCCATTACATCGAGGGGCTGCTGCTCGGCAGCGTGAAGGGATGATGCGCGCCGCGTCCCTGTCCGCCATCGCACTCACCGGCGCGTTCGCAGCGAACCCCGCAGCCGCCACGCCGGCGTTCGACGACGCGTTCGCCGATCCAACCGCGTGGACCGCCACGGGTTCCGACCAGGTCGAGGCCTCCCTGCGCCGGGATGGCGACGCACTCTGCCTCGCGTTCGACTTTCACGGCGTCTCCGGTTTCGCGTCGATGCGCCGGCGCCTGCCGATCGACTACCCGGACAACTACGCGTTCTCGTTCCGCGTGCGCGGCAATGCCCCCGGCAATGCGTTGCAGTTCAAGCTCGTCGACGCGAGCGGCGACAATGTCTGGTGGGTCCATCGCCCCAACTTCGTCTTTGCACGCGAACCGCAGGCGCTGCGGCTGAAGAAGCGCCAGGTCGACTTCGCCTGGGGACCGGCGACCGACAAGGTGCTGCGGCATAGCGAGTTCGTCGAGTTCACGATCTACGCGGGCAGCGGCGGCAGGGGCGAAGCGTGCTTCGATCGCCTCGCGTTCGAGCCGCTGCCGCCCCTCCCGGCGACGTGGCCGCGACCGCGCGCACGTGCATCCTCGTCGCAGGCCGGGACATCGGCCGCGTTCGCCCTCGACGGCGATGCCGGCACGGCCTGGCGCAGCGACCCGCGCCGTGGCCGCGCGCAGGCCTTCACGCTCGACTTCGGCCTGCCGCGCGAATTCGGCGGCATCGTGCTGCACTGGAGCGACGACGCACCCGCGACGCGTTACGACGTCGCGCTGTCCGACGACGGCCGCCATTGGCGCGACGTTCGCCACGTCGAAACCGGCAATGGCGGCATCGACCCGCTCGCATTGCCCGAGTCGGAGTCGCGCTACCTGCGCATCGCCATGCACGACGGCCCGAAGGAGGGTTATGGGCTCGCCGCGATCGACGTCGAGCCGCTCGCCTTCGGCGCATCGACCAATGCGTTCTTCGGGGCCCTCGCGCAGCGCGCGAGGCGCGGGCTTTACCCGCGCGGCATCCTCGGCGAGCAGACCTACTGGACCATCATCGGCACCGACGGCGGCCACGAAACCGGCCTGCTGTCCGAGGACGGCGCGCTCGAAGTCGCGCACGGCGGCTTCTCGATCGAGCCGTTCCTGCTCGACGAGCAGGGCCGGCTCACGACCTGGGCGGACGCGACGATCACGCATTCGCTGCAGGACCGCTACCTGCCGATGCCGGGCGTGCATTGGCAGGCGCGCGACATCGAACTCGATACCGACGTGTTCGCAGCCGGCGAACCCGGTGACTCGCGCCTCGTCGCGACCTACCTCGTGCGCAACACGGGCACGCGACCGCGCGCGCTCACGCTCGCACTCGCCGTGCAACCGTTCCAGGTGAACCCGTCGGTGCAGTTCCTCAACACGCCGGGCGGCGTCAGTCCGATCCGGTCGCTCGGCTACGCCGATCGCGCGGTCGTCGTCGACGGTCGCGCGCGCGTGTACACGCGCGATGCGCCGGAACGCTTCGTCGCGAGCGCCTTCGACGCGGGCATGATCGCCGAGCGGCTCGCGACGCGGGGCGCCGCGCTGCCCGCGGCAGCCGTCGACGACCCGACGCGGCTCGCCTCCGGCGCCCTGCTCTACCGGCTCGAACTTGCGCCGGGCGCGAGCCGCGCGATCGCCCTCGCCGTGCCGCTCGACGCGGGCGCGACGGCGCCGCTCGACGGCATCGGCAGCGAAGCGGCGCTCGCGGCCGCACGCGCGCGCGTCGCCGCGCGCTGGCACGACGTGCTCGACCGCGTGGACCTGCGCGTGCCCGGGCCGGCGCAGCCGCTCGCCGACACGCTGCGTACCGCACTCGCGCACATCCTCGTCAGCCGCGACGGCGCGGCGCTGCGACCCGGAACGCGTTCGTATGCGCGTTCGTGGATCCGCGACGGCGCGATGATGGCCGACGCGCTGCTGCGCCTCGGCCATGCCGATGTCGCGCGCGCCTACCTCGACTGGTACGCGCCGTACCAGTTCAAGAGCGGCAAGGTGCCTTGCTGCGTCGATGCGCGCGGTTCCGATCCCGTGCCCGAGAACGACAGCCACGGCGAGCTCGCCTACCTCGCCGGCGAAGTCTGGCGCTACACCCGCGACCGTCGCGTCGCCGAGGCGGCGTGGCCGCACGTCGATGCCGCGGTGAAGTACATGGATGCGCTGCGCGCCGGCGAACGCGGCGCGGCGAATCGCACCCCCGCCACGGCGGCGAACTACGGCCTCATGCCGGCCTCGATCAGCCACGAAGGTTATTCGGCCAAGCCGATGCATTCGTACTGGGACGACTACTGGGCACTCGCCGGCTACGACGCCGCCATCCTGCTCGCCGGCGTGCTCGGCCGCGACGCCGACGCCACGCGCATCGCGAAGGAACGCGACGCGTTCCGTGCCGACCTGCACGCGTCGATCAGGACCGCGGTCGCCGCGCACGCGATCGACTACCTGCCCGGTTGCGCCGAGCTCGGCGACTTCGACGCGACCTCGACGACCATCGCGCTCTCGCCCGCGGGCGAGCAGGACGCGTTGCCGCAGGAGCTGCTGCACAACACGTTCGAACGCTACTGGCGCGAGTTCGAGCGCCGCCGCGACGGCGGCGCCTGGAAGGACTACACGCCGTACGAATGGCGCTCCGTCGGCAGCTTCGTGCGGCTCGGCTGGCGCGATCGGGCGCACGCCGCGATCGCGTTCTTCATGCAGGGCCGGCGCCCGGCCGAGTGGAACCAGTGGGCCGAAGTGGTCGGGCACGATGCGCGCGCGTCGCGTTTCGTCGGCGACATGCCGCACGGCTGGGTCGCGTCGGATTTCATCCGCTCCGTGCTCGACCTGTTCGCCTACGAACGCGAAGGCGACGAGGCACTCGTGCTCGCCGCAGGCGTACCCGACACCTGGCTCGACGGAGACGGCGTCGCGGTCGACGGCCTGCGCACGCCGTACGGGGAATTGTCGTATACGCTGCGTCGCGACGGTACGCGCACGCACCTGCATGTGGCGCGCGGCAGCTTGCGCCTGCCGCCCGGTGGCGTCGTGTTTCCGCTCGCCGACCTCGCGTCCGCGCGCATCCGCCTCGATGGCAAGGTGGTCGAAGCGCGCGCTCGCGAAGTGCGCATCCGCGCGCTGCCGGCCGACCTCGTGATCGACCCGCGCACCACGCGTTGACCCGGCTCAGCCGCGCGCGCGGCCGATCGCCGCGAGCGAGCGCGCCGATGCTTCGCTGACGAGGTCGTAGCGCCCCTGCGCGATCCAGTCCGCGCGCACCATCCACGAGCCGCCGACGCAGGCGACATTGCGCTCGGCGAGGTAGTGCGGCGCATCGGCTTCGCCGATGCCACCCGTCGGGCACAGCAGCACGTCGGCGAGCGGTGCCTGCAGCGCGCGCACGAGCGGCAGCCCGCCGACCGCGCTGGCCGGGAACAACTTGCAGACGCGGAAGCCGCGTGCGTGCAACGCGAGCAGTTCGGTCGGCGTCGCCGCGCCGGGGACCGCGGGCAGGCCGCACATGGCGAGTGCGTCGGCGAGCGCGGGCGGCGTGCCCGGCGTGACGAGGAATTGCGCGCCGGCGGCGCGCACGGCGTCGATCTGGCCCGGCGTGAGCACGGTGCCCGCACCGACCGCGATGCCGTCGACATCGCGTTTCACCGCGGCGATCGCCTCGATCGCCGCGGGCGTGCGCAAGGTGATCTCGATCGCCGTGATGCCGCCGGCGAGCAGCGCGCGCGCGACGGCGACGCCCTGCTCGGCCGAGGCGACGGTGACGACCGGCAGGATGCGCGTGGCGCGCAGCAGCCCGATCGCGGCGTATTGCGTGTCTCCGAGGCGCGCGTCGTCGGTCGTCATCGGTCTCAGGCATCCTTCGCTTCGAACGGCGCGTACGCGGCGACGCGGCCGAGATCGTATTCGGTTTCCGTGCGGCGCTCGCCGACCGGCGTCGGCGGCCGTGGCGGGCCGCACGAGATCGACAGCGCACCCTCGTCCGCCGGGCCGACGTTCGCGCGGCTCAGGGCGAACAATGCGCGGCCGATGTCCAGACCCGCCGGTGAACCGTTCGGCGCGGGCCGGCGCGCGCTCCACGTCGCCGCGTCGACGCGCGCCTCCAGCACGCCGCCTTCGCAATCGACGAGCACGATGTCGCCGTCGCGCACGAGCGCGATGCCGCCGCCGAGGTCCGCTTCCGGGGTCACGTGGATCGCCGACGGCACCTTGCCTGACGCCCCCGACAGGCGACCGTCGGTGACGAGCGCGACCTGCCGTCCCTGGTTCTGCAGCATGCCGAGGAGCGGCATGAGGCTGTGCATTTCGGGCATGCCGTTCGCTCGCGGACCCTGGTAGCGCACGACCGCGACGAAGTCGCGTGGCAGCCCACCCTGCTTGTGCAGCTCGCGCAGGCGGCCCGGATCGTCGACGACGACCGCGGGCGCTTCGACGCGCCGATGCTGCGGCTTGACCGCGGACACCTTGACGAGCGCGCGGCCGAGGTTGCCCTGCAGCAGGCGCAGCCCGCCGGTCGCCTCGAACGGCGCGCTCGCCGGGCGCAGGATCGCGTCGTCGGCACTCGCCGGCGCCGCATCGACGTAGCCGATGCCGCCCGCGTTGAGGCGCGCATCGCGTGCATACGCGCGCAGGCCGCCCGGCACGATCGTCTCGACGTCGTGCAGCAGGCCCGCGTCGAGCAACTCGCGGAACACGAATGCGGTGCCGCCCGCGGCATGGAAACGGTTCACGTCGGCATCGCCGTTCGGATAGATGCGCGCGAGCAGCGGCACGCACGCGGCGAGCTCGTCGAAGTCTTCCCAGGTCACGAGCAGGCCGGCGGCACGCGCGACCGCGACGAAGTGGATCGTGTGGTTGGTCGAGCCGCCGGTGGCGAGCAGCGCGACGATCGCGTTGACGAGCGCGCGCTCGTCGACGAGGCGACCGATCGGTCGGTAATCGTCGCCCAGCGCGGTGATTGCGGCCGCACGCATCGTCGCCGCACGCGTGAATGCGTCGCGCAACGGCGTGCCCGGGTTCACGAACGAGGTGCCCGGCAACTGCAGGCCCATCGCCTCGAGCAGGATCTGGTTCGAGTTCGCGGTACCGTAGAACGTGCAGGTGCCGGGCGCGTGGTACGACGCGGATTCGGCCGCCAGCAGTTCCTCGCGCGTCGCCTGGCCGGCCGCGTAGCGTTCGCGCACGGCGGCCTTCTCCTTGTTCGGCAGGCCCGACGGCATCGGACCCGCGGGCGCGAACACGACCGGCAGATGGCCGAACGCGAGTGCGCCGATCAGCAGGCCCGGCACGATCTTGTCGCACACGCCGAGGCAGAGCGCCGCATCGAATGCGTCGTGGCTGAGCGCGATGCCGGTCGCCTGCGCGATCACGTCGCGACTGAACAGCGACAGCTCCATGCCGACGCGGCCCTGCGTGACGCCGTCGCACATCGCCGGCACGCCGCCGGCGACCTGCGCGGTCGCGCCGACCGAGCGCGCCGTTTCGCGGATCAAAGCCGGATATGTTTCGAACGGCTCGTGCGCCGACAGCATGTCGTTGTAGGCGGTGACGATGCCGATGTTCGGCCGCGCCGATCCCATCAGCGCCGCCTTGTCGGCCGCGCCGCAAGCGGCCGAGACGTGGGCGAGGTTGCCGCAGGAAAGATGGCTGCGGTTCGGACCGCGCGTGCGGGCGCCGTCGACGAGCGCGAGATAGGCGGCGCGCGTCGCGACGCTGCGCTCGCGGATGCGCTGCGTCACGGCCTCGATGCGCGGATTCATGGACATGAATGGACTCCGGAGCGGCACCGCCTCACGCGGCGCACCAGTGGACATGGAGAGGCGTGCTGCCGACATCAAGCGCTGCGCGCACCGGCGCGTGCAGCGCGTCCTCGTTCACGGCGCGTTCGAACACCGAGCGTTTGGCACCGCCGCGCAGCAGGAGCAGTCGTGTCGGAGCGCCGGCCCAGCCGGCCGGCGTGAGGCTGATGCGCCGCGGCCAGCGCCCCGCTCCGGCGCAGCCTTGCGCATCGATCGCGGCATACGGCTCGGCGGTCGAGAGCGCGGCGGCGAGGCCGCGCGAACCCGGGAACAGCGATGCCGTATGTGCGTCCTCGCCCATCCCGAGCACGACCGCGGCGAGCTCGAGCGTGCCGCTCGCTGCACGCAGGCGTGCATTGGCTGCCTGGACCGCCGCGTCGAGCACGGCGTGCGCCGGGCGCAAGGGCCAGAACTCCGCGGCCGCCGCGGCCCCCGTCAGCAGCGTCTCCGCGGCGAGTCGCGCATTGCTGCCGTCGGCGTCGAGTTCGACGTCCCGCTCGTCGACGAGCGAGACGACGACGCGCGACCAGTCGAGCTGCTCCGCGGCGAGTGCGCGATGCACGGGCGCGGGCGTGCTTCCTCCCGAGACCAGGATCAGCGCGCGCGGCGAGCGTGCGAGCGCCGCGACGAGCGCGTCGCGCAACGCGCCGGCCGCACCGCGCGCCCACGTCGATTCGTCGGTACTCGCATGCCAGACGTGACGCGCGGTCATGCCGGATCCCCTGCGCGCGTCAACGCGCGACCGGCATCGAGCACCGCCAGCGCGGCCGCGCCGAGCAAGCCCGCATCCTCATGCAGCACCGCGATCGTCGGCACGCCGGCGAGCACGCGCGCATAGCGGCCCTTGGCCTCGAAGCGGCGGCGGAATTCGCCGGCGTCGAGGCGCGCGAGCAGTTTCGGCGTGAGCCCGCCCGCGACGTAGACGCCGTCCCAGGCGCCGAACGCGAGCGCGAAATCGCCGGCGATCGAGCCGAGCATCGCGCAGAAGCGGTCGAGCGTCGCACTGCACGCGGGGTCGTCCGCGGCCGCGGCGGTGATCGACTCCGGCGTTTCGCGTGGCGGCGCGTGCGGATGCAGCGCCGCATGCAGGTTGACGAGGCCGGAGCCGCACAGCACGCGTTCGGCCGAAACACGACCGAAGCGCGGCATCAGCCGGCGCAGGACTTCGAGTTCGACCTCGTCGCCGGGCGCGAAGCCGACATGGCCGCCTTCGGTCTCGAGCGCGACGTAGCGCCCCTGCTCCACGATGAGGCCACCGACGCCGAGGCCGGTGCCGGGGCCGACGATCGCATACGTGCAACGCCGGCGCGGATCGGCCGCGCGATGCGTGCCGCCGAGCGGATGCACGTCGCGCGCGCCGAGCAAGGGAACGCAGTGGCTCATCGCGGCGAAGTCGTTGACGATGCGCAGTTCGTCGAGGGCGAGCTCTGCCATCAGCGCGCTGCGCGAGAGCAGCCAGGGATGATTCGTCATCCGCACGCTGTCGCCGGTGACCGGGCCGGCGACCGCGAACACGCCGCGGCGCGGGCGCTGCGGCAGGGCTTCCAGGTAGTCGCGCGCAGCATCACCGAAGCCGGCGAAATCGGCCACGCGCCGGCGCCGCACGCTGCCATCGAGCAGCGGCATCGGCGCGCCGGTGTCGGCGAGCGCGAAGCGCACGTTGGTGCCGCCGACGTCGGCGAGCAGCACCCACTCGCCGGCGGCGCGCTCCATCACGCCGTGCGCGCCGCGCGCGCGCGCTCGGCCGAGGTCGGCAGGTTGCGCAGGAAATCGGCGGCCGCGCCCGGCCCCCAGCTGCCGGCCATGTACGGCAGGATCGGCGCATCGGACTCGCGCCAGGCCGATTCGATGCTGTCGATCCAGGCCCATGCCGCTTCGACCTCGTCGCTGCGCACGAACAGGGTCGAGTTGCCGTTGAGCGCATCCAGCAGCAGCCGTTCGTAGGCGATGCGCCGACGCAGCGGCGGCTCCATCGACAGGTCCAGCGGCAGCGGCTGCAGTTGCAGCGCTCCCCATTCCGGCCCGGCGAGGCTGCTCATGAGTTCGAGCTCGATGTTCTCGCTCGGCTGCAGGCGCAGCACGAGGCGGTTCGGGCTCGCGCGTTCGCGCCGCGGTTTCTCGAACAGCCAGTGCGAAGTCGGCCGGAAGTTCACGACCACCTGGGTCACGCGCTGCGCGAGCCGCTTGCCGGTGCACAGTCGGAACGGCACGCCCGCCCAGCGCCAGTTGTCGATCGATGCGCGCAGCGCGACGAAGGTCTCGACCGGCTCGCGCCCCTTCACGGCCTGCAGCTGGAAGCCGCGCACGGGTTCGCCGTCGACGAGGCCGGCCTCGTAGCGGCCACGCACCGATTCGGTGCCCACGCCGTCGGCACGGAACGGCCGCAGCGCACGCAGCACCTTGACCTTCTCGTCGCGCAGCACGTCGGCGTCGAGCGACGCGGGCGGCTCCATCGCGACGAGGCAGAGCAGCTGCAGCACGTGGTTCTGCACCATGTCACGCAGCGCGCCGTAGTCGGCGTAGTAGCTCTCGCGGCCGTCCACGCCGGCCGTTTCGGCGACGAGGATGTCGACCGACTCGATCCAGCGGTGTTGCCACACCGCTTCGAGCAGGGTGTTGCCGAAGCGCAGCGCGAGCAGGTTCTGCACCGCCGCCTTGCCGAGGTAATGGTCGATGCGGAAGATGCGGTCCTCGCCGAGGCAGGCGTCCAGCGCGGCGTTGATCGCGCGCGCCGAGGCGAGGTCGCTGCCGATCGGCTTCTCCAGCACGAGGCGCGAGGGCGCTTCCAGCAGGCCGGCCGCCTTGAGCCCCTGCGCGATCGTCACGAACAGGTACGGCGGCGTCGCGAGGTAGCTCACGCAGCGACCGCTGATGCCGGCGAGCGCCGGCGCGATCGCCGCCGCGTCGGCGAGGTCGACGTGCACGTACTCGACGCACGCGAGCAAGGCCGCGACCGCATCGCTGCCGGCCGCTTCCCTGGCGAGCTTGTCGCCGAGCCAGGCGCGGAATTCCTCCGTCGACATCGGCTGGCGTGCGACCGCGACGATGCGGAATCCGCCGGGCAGCAGGGCGTCCACGGACAGGTGCAGCAGCGACGGGAACAACTGGCGCGCGGCAAGGTCGCCGGTGGCGCCGAACAGCAGCAGCGTGTCGTGCAAGTGTCGCCTCCTTCTCGCGCGCCGCCGGGGCGGCCTGGACGCCTGCGCGGCGGGGCTACTCGGCGAGGGCGCGACCGTTGCTTCCGACGATCCTCGAATACAGCCGCGCGCTCCGCTTGGGCGTGCGCTTCTGCGTCTGGAAGTCGACGTGCACGATGCCGAACCGCTTGGAGAAGCCGAGCGACCACTCGAGGTTGTCGAGCAGCGACCACGCCATGTAGCCGCGCACGTCGCAACCCATGCAAATCGCCGCATGGATCGCCCGCAGGTGCTTGCGAAGGTAGTCCACGCGCAGCGGATCGTCCAGCGTGTCGCCGTCGGCGACCGGCGGGTCGTAGAACGCCGAGCCGTTCTCGGTGATGTAGACCGGTGGATTGCCGTAGCGGTCGCGCAGCCAGACGAGCGTGTCGGTGAGGCCCTGCGGGAACACTTCCCAGCCGGTTTCCGTATAGGTCGCGTGCTGCTTCACCGGCGCGGCCTTGAGCGGCCACGCCTGTTCGTCGTGACGCGTGACGCTGCGCGTGTAGTAGTTGAAGCCGACGTAGTCGATCGGCTGGCGGATCAGTTCGAAATCCTCGGCCGGCCATTGCGGCCACGCTTCGCCGAAGATCTCCTCGAGTTCATCGGGATAGCGACCGAAGAACACCGGGTCGAGATACTGCCGGTTCATGTACGCATCGGCGCGGCGGACCGCGGCGCGATCCTCGGCGCTGTCGCTCGCCGCGTACTTCGGCTCGAGGTTCACGACCAGGCCGATCGCATGCTTGCCTTCGGCGCGGTACGCCTGCACGGCCGCGCCGTGCGCGCGCAGCAGGTGGTGGGTCGCGATCGGCGCCTCGAAGCGGTTGCGGTGGCCGGGCGCGAGCGCGCCGTGCAGGTAGCCGCCGTCGGTGACGACCCACGGTTCGTTGAGCGTCGCCCACTTCTTCACGCGACCATCGAACCTGCGGTACATCACCGATGCGTACTCGGCGAACCAGTGCGCGATGTCGGGGTTGAGCCAGCCGCCGCGATCGTCGAGCGCGGCAGGCAGGTCCCAGTGGTAGAGCGTGAGCAGCGGCTCGATACCGTTTTCGAGCAGGGTGTCGACGAGGCGATCGTAGAAGTCGAGGCCGCCCGGGTTCACGCGGCCCTTGCCTTCCGGCAGGATGCGTGCCCAGGCCACGCTGAAGCGGTACGCCTTGAGGCCAAGTTCGCGCATGAGGCGCACGTCGTCCTTGTAGCGGCGGTAGTGATCGCAGGCGACGTCGCCGGTGTCGCCGTCGTGGACCATGCCCGGCGTGCGCACGAAGCGATGCCAGATGCTCGGCCCGGCACCATCGACGAGTGGCGAGCCTTCGATCTGGTACGCCGACGTCGCGCTGCCCCAGAGGAAGCCTTGCGGAAACTCGAACGCCTGGCTCATCGCCCTTCCCTGCCTGTGCGGACCGCTGGAACTCGCGGCGTGAAAACGATTACATTGCAGGATAGCGCAAGCGGTATCCGATGTGCAGCTATCTTGGCCCGACCCTCCGGCCCTGCGCCGGATGGAGGGATCCGCCCGATCGCACCGGGCAGCGACGCGACAGGCAGCCGATGGCAACCGTCCGATTCGAGCACGTCCGCAAGGTCTACGAGAACGGCTACGTCGGCGTGGACGACGCCGATTTCGAGATCGCGCACGGCGAGATGCTCGTGCTGGTGGGCCCGTCCGGCTGCGGCAAGTCGACCCTGCTGCGCATGGTCGCCGGGCTCGAAACGATCACCGCGGGCACGCTCTCGATCGGCGGGCGCGTCGTCAACGAGGTTTCGCCACGCGACCGCGACATCGCGATGGTGTTCCAGAACTATGCGCTCTATCCGCACATGAGCGTCGCGGACAACCTCGCGTTCGGCCTCAGGCTGCGCGGCACGCCGAAGGCCGAACTCGAGCGCCGCGTCGCCGACGCGGCGGCGATGCTCGACCTCGGCCGCCTGCTGCCGCTCAAGCCCGCGCAACTCTCCGGCGGCCAGCGCCAGCGCGTCGCGCTCGGCCGCGCGCTCGTGCGCCAGCCGGCGGTGTTCCTGCTCGACGAGCCGCTGTCCAACCTCGATGCCAAGCTGCGCCTGTCCACGCGCGTCGAGATCGCCAAGCTGCATCGCGCGGTCGGCGCGACGATGATCTACGTGACGCACGACCAGATCGAGGCGATGACGCTCGGCCAGCGCATCGTCGTCATGCGCGACGGCCGCGTGCAGCAGATCGATGCGCCGATGCGCCTGTACGAACGACCGGCGAACGCGTTCGTCGCGACCTTCGTCGGCAGCCCGAAGATGAACCTGCTCGAAGGACCGCTGTGCGAGCGCGACGGCACGCTGCGCGTGCGCATCGCCGACGGCATCGAGCTCGCGCTCGCACCGCCGCCGGCGCTGCTGGCGAAGCTGCGGGCCTGCGCGGATCGCGGGATCATCGTCGGCCTGCGCCCGGAACACCTCCACGTCGCCCGCGACGACGACGATGACGCCGTCCCCGCGCGCGTCGAATCGGTCGAGCCGGTCGGCAACGAAGCGTTCCTCAACCTCGATTGCGGCGGGCGCGAACTCGTCGTGCGCCTGCCGCCGCACGACCTGCCGGCCGCCGGCGACGCGCTCCGGCTCGGCTACGACGCGGAGCGCATGCACTTCTTCGAACGCGAAGGTGGACGGCGCATCGACGCCGACGCGCCGTGAATCGCCGCCTCGCCCGGTTCGTCGCGCTGTTCGTCCTCACGGCCTGCAGCGGCGCGATCGCACGGGAAGGGATCGCCGATCATGCCTCGCCCGCCCCTTGGGCGTGGAGATCATGAACGCGGCGGCTACGCGCTGCGGGAACGCGCCATCGCGCCAGGGGTGGACCGCTGACGTTCAGGCCGGTACGACGGCGGCGCGGCAGGCCGCGCAGATGCCGTGCACTTCGAGCGTCTGCGCTCGCGGGCGGAAGCCGCGCTCCTTCGCCTGCTCGGACAGCAGCCGGGATACGCGCTCGTCGCAGACTTCGACCGCCCCCGAGCACACGTCGCAGATCAGGAAAGGCACCTGGTGTGCCTCGTTCGGATGGTGGCAGCCGACGTAGGCATTGATCGACTCGAGCTTGTGGATGAAGCGGTTCTCGAGCAGGAAATCGAGGGCGCGGTACACCGTCGGCGGCGCCGCGCTGCCGTGTTCGTCCTTGAGGCGATCGAGCAGGTCGTAGGCCTTGACCGGCTTTTCCTCGGCGGCGATGAGTTCCAGCACGCGCAGCCGCAGCGGCGTCAGCCGCAACCCGCGCAGCTCGCACGCGCTCGACACCGCGCCGACGAACGCGTTCGCGTCGTGCTCGTGTTCGTGATGGTGGCTGTGTCGACTGGCGTGGCTCATGGCGGGCGTCCGGCGGCAGCCCATCTTAACGCCCGCCAAGAAGCCGCGGGAGCCATACGGATGCCGTCATGCCGTACATGCGACCGTGCCGCATGAAGTAAAGGCTCCGCCTCATTCGCAGGAAGTCACCAGCTGCCGCGCTGCCGCTCGACGCGCTTGAGCGTCGAGCGCTCCGAACGCGCAGCCGCCGCGGCCAGGTTCACGCCGCAGTGCCGGCACGCCTTCGCACGCGGTACGTTGCCCTTCCCGCATTCGGGGCATTCGCCCAGGCCCGACTTCGACAGCAGGATCACCGCCCAGCCGATCGGACCGAGCGCGGCTCCCCAGACGAGTCCCGCGAGCCAGCGGCCGCGCACCCAGCCGATCGCGAGGCCGACGACGGCGCAGCCGATGGTGATGCCGATCGCCCATTGCCACAGCACGGGATCGAGCAGCACGCGCATGCAGGTCGCCAGGGCCGCGGGGGCGGAATCGGGATCGTTCGCATCGAGCGCGAGGAACGCGCTGATGCAGGTATCGAGCGCCATGCGTGGATCTCAGCCGGTTTTCGGAATCGCCGCCTCGATGCGGCGCAGGGCCTCGTCGCGCCCGGCGAGGAACACCGTGTGGTCGATCGACGGCGACACCTGCGTACCGGTCAGCGCGACGCGCAGCGGCTGGGCGATCTTGCCCATGCCCTCGCCGATCGCGGCCGCGGCGGCTTCGATCGCGGCGTGGATCGTCTCGACCTTCCACTCCGCGAGGCCGGCGAATTGCGCATGCGCCGCTTCGAGTGCGGCGCGCGCGGTCGGCGTCTTCAGGTGCTTGGCGACTGCCTGCTCGTCGTAGCCTTCCAGCGGTGCGTACCAGACGCGCGCCTTCTCGGCCATTTCCTTCAGCGTGCGCGCGCGGTCGCGCAGCGCGACGATGACATCGACCGGGTCGGGGCCCTCGCGCGGATCGATGCCGGCCGCGCGCAGCTGCCATTCGAAATGCGGCGCGAGCTCGAGCGGATCGTCGTTCTTGAGGTACTGCTGGTTCAGCCACGACAGCTTCTCGAGGTCGAAGCGCGAGGCGGACTTGTTGACGTCCGCCGCGTCGAACAGCTCGATCATCTCCTCGCGCGAGAAGATCTCCTGGTCGCCATGCGACCAGCCGAGGCGCACGAGGTAGTTGAGCAGCGCGTGCGGCAGGAAGCCGTCGTCGCGGTACTGCATCACGCTGACCGCGCCGTGGCGCTTGGACAGCTTCTGGCCGTCGGGCCCGAGGATCATCGGCAGGTGCGCGAAGCTCGGCACCGCCGCGCCGAGCGCGTGGTAGATGTTGACCTGGCGCGGCGTGTTGTTGACGTGGTCGTCGCCGCGGATCACGTCGGTGATCCGCATGTCGATGTCGTCGACGACGACGGCGAAGTTGTAGGTCGGGAAGCCGTCGGAGCGGATCAGCACGAGGTCGTCGAGTTCCTCGTTCGACCATTCGACGCGGCCCTTGACCTTGTCCTCGAACACGACACTGCCGGCCGTCGGGTTCTTGAAGCGCAGCACGCGGTTCGGGTCGTCGCGGTACGGCAGGTTCTGCTCGCGGGCACGGCCGTCGTAGCGCGGCTTGAGGCCCTTCGCCATCGCCTCGGCGCGCATCGCCTCGATTTCCTCCTTCGACTCGTAGGCGTAGTACGCCTTGCCGGCCTTGAGCAGCTCCTCGGCGACGGCGCGGTAGCGGTCCATGCGCAGGGTCTGGTAGTACGGGCCTTCGTCGTGCGAGAGACCGAGCCAGTTCATGCCGTCGAGGATCGCCTGCACCGCGGCCTCGGTCGAACGCTCGCGGTCGGTGTCCTCGATGCGCAGGATGAACTCGCCGCCACGGTGCTTCGCCTCGAGCCAGCAGTACAGCGCGGTGCGCGCGCCACCGATGTGCAGGTAGCCGGTGGGACTGGGGGCGAATCGGGTACGGACGGTCATCTGGATCGGCTTCGGCTTGAACGGCGCGCAAGTTTACCGGAGCCGCGGCGCACCGGTGTCGATGACCATCGATTGCGGGCAGAATGTCCGCTTCCCTCCGGAAGCCCGAGCCATGCGTTACCTTCCCCTGGTCGCCACCATCCTGCTCCTCGGCGCCTGCACCTCGCCGTCGCCGCGCCCGCCGACCGTCGCCGAAGGCACCCGCGCGCGCCTCGCGCTGCTCGAGTCGACCGACATCCATTCCAACGTGCTGAGCTACGACTACTACCGCCTCGCGGAGGACGACGCGCTCGGCTTCGAGCGCATGGCGACGCTGGTCGACGAGGCGCGCAGGGAGTTCCCCAACACCCTGCTGTTCGATGCCGGCGACACGATCCAGGGCACGGCGCTCGCCGACTACCAGGCGCTCGTGCATCCGCTGCGCTGCGACGAGGAGCTCGCGATGTACCGCGCGATGGACGCGCTCGGTTACGACGGCGGCACGATCGGCAACCACGAGTTCAACTACGGCCTGCCCTACCTCGCGCAGGTGACCGGCCATCCGCTCGCCGTCGACGGTGCGGACGGACAGGCGTGCGCCGGGCCGCATTTCCCGCTGGTGCTGTCGAACGCGGTGTCCGTGCGCGACGGCCAGCCGCTGTATCCACCGTACGCGGTGCTCGACCGGACGTTGAAACTCGTCGACGGCGACGGCCGCGAAACGACCGCACCGATCCGCATCGGCATCATCGGTTTCACGCCGCCGCCGATCGTCGAATGGGACCGGCGCAACCTCGACGGCAAGGTGACCACGACCGGCCTCGTCGAGGCCGCGCGGCGCTGGGTTCCCGAACTTCGCGCGAAGGGCGTCGACCTCGTCGTCGCGATCTCGCACGGTGGACTCGACACCGCGCCGTACGGGTCGATGATGGAGAACGCCAACTGGTACCTCGCGCAGGAACCCGGCATCGACGTACTCCTGCTCGGCCATTCGCATACGGCGTTTCCCGATCCGGCCAATGCGCAGTCGCGCTTCGCCACGATGGCCGGTGTCGACAACCAGCGCGGGTTCGTGCACGGCAAGCCGGCGGTCATGGCGAACTTCTTCGGCCGCAGCCTCGGCGTGGTCGACCTCGCGCTCGTGCGCGAGGATGGCCACTGGACCATCGACGCCGCGCAGTCGCACAGCGAAGTGCGCAACGTGCGCGGCAAGGACGGCACGCCCGTCGCGCCGGACCCGCGCATCGCGCCACTCGTCGCCGCCGTGCATGCCGCGACGATCGACTACGTGTCGCAGCCGATCGGCGACACCGATTTCGCGATGACGAGCTACTTCGCCGAACTCGGCAACACGACCGCGCTGCAGGTGATCAACGACGCCCAGCGCGACTACGCCGAGCGCTACATCGCAGCCAACCTGCCGCAGTACGCGGGCATCCCCGTCGTATCCGCGGCGGCACCGTTCAAGACCGGCTTCAGCGCCGCCGACGATTACACCGACATCGAACCGGGTCCGCTCGCGATCCGCAGCGCAGCCGACATCTACCTCTACCCGAACACGCTGACCGCGGTGAAGATCGACGGCGCGGCGGTCAAGGCCTGGCTCGAACATTCCGCCGGCCGCTTCAACCGCATCGACCCGGCATCTACCGCGCCGCAGGAACTCGTCAACCGCAAGTTCTCCGGCTACAACTTCGACGTGATCCAGGGCGGCCTCACCTATGCGATCGACGTGACCAGGCCGCAAGGCGAACGCATCCGCGATCTCACGTACCAGGGCAAGCCGGTCGAACCCGGCCAGCCGTTCATCGTCGTCACCAACAACTACCGCGCGAGCGGCGGCGGCCATTTCCCCGGCCTCGACGGCTCCAGCATCGTGATTTCCGCGCCCGATGCGAACCGCGACGTGGTCATCGCCTGGGTGCGCACGCGCAAGCACCTCGAGCGCGCACGTGACGGCACCGATCGCCCCTGGCATTTCGTGCCGGTGCGCACGGCGGGGCCGATCCTGGTCAAGAGCGCGAGCGGCAAGCTCGCGCAGGCAAAGGCGGCCGGCATCGAGGGCGTATCGCTGTTCAAGGACAACGGCGACGGCTCGTCGATGTATGCAGTGGACCTCGCCGCGGGCGCGCCTGCTGCTGCGCGTCACGAGCAGCGCGGCCGCGTGCGCTAGAGTCGGCGGCTGCCGCCGCGCGCACGCGGGCGAAGCCGATACGGAGTTCCCATGTCACGCACCCTGCTCGCATTGTCGGCCTGTCTCGCCCTCGCCGCCTGCGCACCGCAAACACCGCGTCACGGCGGCGCCGCCGCGACTGCCCCCGTGGCGGCGGTGGTTTCCGCCGACCAGCAGTTCGCCGCGCTGTCGGAGCGCTGGCTCGACGGCACGATGGCGGCGAGCCCGGTCACCGCGACCACGGTCGGCGACCATCGCCACGACGGCGAACTCGACGACCTCAGCGCCGACGGGCTGCGCCGCTCGCTCGAGTTCTCGCGCGGCATGCTTGCCGAACTCGAGGCCATCGACCGCGGCGCGCTCTCGCGCGAGAACCAGGTCGACTACGGCATGCTGCGCAACCAGCTGCGGTCGGACATCTTCGCCAACGAAACACTGCGCAGCTGGGCCTGGGACCCGACGTTCTACAGCCAGCTCGCCGGCGGCGCGCTGTACGGGCTCATGGCGCGCGAATACGCGCCATTGCCCGAGCGCCTGCGCGCGGCGACCGCGCGCATGGAGAAGCTGCCGGCGTTGTTCGCGCAGATGCGCGCGAACCTCGATCCGGCGCGGGTGCCGAAGGTGCACGCGGAAACCGTGTCGAAGCAGAACAAGGGCGTGCTCAGCCTCGTCGACGGGCTGATCCTGCCGCATGCGAAGGAGTTGCCGGCCGCCGACCGCGAGCGCCTCGAGTCCGCGGCGGCGAACCTGCGCAAGGCCGTCGACGACCAGCAGCACTGGCTCGATGCCGAACTCGTGCCGAATGCGAAAGGCGACTTCCGCCTCGGCGCCGAGCTCTACGACGCCAAGCTCGCGTTCGCGCTCAATTCGCCGCTCACGCGCCAGGAGATCCGCACGCGCGCGGAAGCCGCGCTGAAGAGCACGCGCGAGCAGATGTACGCGATCGCGCGCACGGTGCTTGCCGGCAAGCGCAAGGCGCCCCCGCTGCCCGAACATCCGACCGACGCGCAGCAGCAGACGGCGATCCAGGCCGCGCTCGAACTCGCCTACAAGGACCGGCCAGCACGCGACCGGGTGCTGACGACGGCCGAGGAGGCGCTGGCGGAGGCGACCGCGTTCGTGCGCGAAAAGGGGATCGTCTCGCTGCCCGATGCCCCGGTGAAGATCATCACGATGCCGGAGTTCCAGCGCGGCGTCGCCCTCGCCTATTGCGATCCCCCGGGGCCGCTCGACAAGGGGCTCGACACGTTCTACGCGGTCTCGCCGATCCCCGACGACTGGTCGAAGAAGCAGGTCGATTCGTTCCTGCGCGAATACAACACGCGCTCGATCCACGAACTGACGATCCACGAAGCGATGCCCGGCCACTACCTGCAGCTGTGGCATTCCAACAAGTACCCGTCGACCCTGCGCGCGGTACTGTACTCGGGCGCGTTCGTCGAGGGCTGGGCCGTCTATGCAGAGAAGGTCATGGCGGACGAGGGTTACCTCGACGGCGATCCGCTGTATCGCCTCGTGCACCTCAAGTGGGACCTGCGCACGATCGCCAACGCGATCCTCGACCAGGCCATCCACGTCGACGGTATGAGCCGCGACGACGCGATGAAACTCATGACCCTCGGCGCGTTCCAGGAAGAGCGCGAAGCCGCCGGCAAGTGGACGCGCGCGCAGCTGACCTCCGCGCAGCTGCCGACCTATTTCGTCGGCTGGCAGGAACATCTCGACCTGCGCAAGGAAGCCGAGCAGCGCGCGGGGGCTTCATTCGACCTGCGCGCGTACCACGACAAGCTGCTCTCGTTCGGCTCGCCGCCGGTCCGTTACGCGCGCGAACTGCTGCTGGACCTGCCGATCGACTGAGTCCGCGCGTCCGCCGGCACGGGACGATCCGGGGCGGAGCACGCCGGGAGGAAATCCCGCCGCGCGCTCCGTGCTACACGCCCCGACGCCCGTCCCCGCCCCACGGACGCATTCCGCCGCGGAACACGATGCCGTAAACGGCATGGCACCACGCGACCGCGGCTGCCCAGCCCGCGAGGATGTCCGACGGATAGTGCACGCCGAGATAGATGCGCGACGCGCCGACGAAGATGACGAACACGATCGCCGCCGCCAGCACGGGCCAGCGCAGCCGCGTCCACCAGCACAGCAGCACGAGCACGCAGGCGAGTGTCATCGAGCCCATCGCGTGGCCGCTCGGGAAGCTGTAGTTGCCTTCCGGCGCGATCGATTGCCACAGGCTCGGCCGGTCGCGCGCGAACAGCGGCTTCGCGCCGAGGTTGAGCAGGGCCGAACCGATCGTCGCGACACCGGCGAAGAGGCCCTCGCGCATGCGCCGGCGCCAACCCAGCACCGCGACGAGCGCGACATCGAACGGCACCACGCCCCACTGGTAACCGAGCGCGGCGACCGCGACGAAGAAGCGGTCGAGCCCCGCGTGCTCGAGTGCATGCGCTGCATGGAGCAGCGGTTCGTCGAAGAAGAAGCCGCCGCCCTCGCGCAGTTCGTGCGCGAGCACGCCGAACCCGGCCAGCGGGACGAGCACGCCGAGGAACGCGAGCAGGAGCAGCAGGCCGTGCCGGCGCAGGAACGCGACGCCGAACCGCGCGTCGGCGCGGACGACGTCGCCCGCTTCAGTCATGCAGGCGTGGCGCGTAGCGGCGCGCGACGTAGTCCTCGACGATGCCGACGAACTCCTGCGCGATGTTCTCGCCGCGCAGGGTCATCGCCTTGCTGCCGTCGATGAACACCGGCGCTGCCGGCGCCTCGCCGGTACCCGGCAAGGAAATACCGATGTCGGCGTGCTTGGATTCGCCCGGCCCGTTGACGACGCAGCCCATCACGGCAAGCGTGAGGTTTTCGACGCCGTCGTACTTGAGGCGCCACTCGGGCATCTTCGCGCGCACGTGGTCCTGCACGGTCTTGGCCAGTTCCTGGAACAGCGTGCTCGTGGTGCGGCCGCAGCCCGGACACGCGGTGACCAGCGGCGTGAACGCGCGCAGGCCCATCGTCTGCAGCAGCTCCTGCGCGACGATGACTTCGCGCGTGCGCGCCTCGCCCGGTTCCGGCGTGAGCGAGATGCGGATCGTGTCGCCGATGCCTTCCTGCAGCAGCACCGCGAGCGCCGCGCTCGACGCGACGATGCCCTTCGAGCCCATGCCGGCCTCGGTCAGGCCGAGGTGCAGCGCGTAGTCGCAGCGCGCGGCGAGGTCGCGATACACCGCGATGAGCTCCTGCACGCCCGACACCTTGCACGACAGGATGATGCGCTCGCGCGGCAGGCCGAGTTCCTCGGCGCGCGCGGCGGAGTCGAGCGCCGAGCGGATCAGCGCCTCGCGCCCGACGCGTGCGGCGTCCCACGGCTCGGCGCGCGCATGGTTCTCGTCCATCAATGCGGCGACCATCGACTGGTCGAGCGAGCCCCAGTTGGCACCGATGCGCACCGGCTTGGCGTGGCGCAGGGCGGTCTCGATGATCGCGGCGAACTGCGCGTCCTTCTTCTTGCCGAAGCCGACGTTGCCCGGGTTGATGCGATATTTCGCCAGCGCTTCCGCGCAGGCCGGTTCGCGTTCGAGCAGTTGGTGGCCGTTGTAGTGGAAGTCCCCGATCAGCGGCACGCCGACTCCGGCCATGTCGAGCCGCTCGCGGATGCGCGGCACGGCGGCCGCCGCTTCCGGCGTGTTCACCGTGATGCGCACGAGTTCCGAGCCGGCACGCGCGAGCTCGGCGACCTGCCTGGCGGTCGCGACCACGTCGGCGGTGTCGGTATTGGTCATCGACTGCACGACGATCGGCGCGCGGCCGCCGACGACGACCGAGCGCACCGCGACGGGCACGCTCGCGCGTCGCGCGTGCGCGACGCCGGTGATGGCACTTGAACTCATGGAATGGCCTGACTCCGGGGCGGTACCCGCGCCGCCGCGTCGCGGTCAGTGCTGGGCCAGCCCAAAATGCTGATAGATGCCGGTCGCTTCAAGCACGCGCAGGTTGCCGAGCCGCTCGCTGCGCGCGGGCATCGGCGGTCCGACCAGGTCCGGCGGCGCGGTCAGTTCGAGTTCGCGCACGCCGCGGTCGATCTCGGTCGATGCCAGCAGCGCATCGTAGTCGATTCCGGGGCGCGGGTTCAGCGTCCCCCCGTCCAGCGGCGCGAGCAGCACGCCGCGCACGGGCGGCCGGCGGCTGTCGTCGAGGGTACGCAGGCCGACCGGCAGGGCACGCCGCGCGAGCAGTTCGACGCCGGCGTCGACCCGGCCCTCGTCGTCGATGCGGATCCAGCGGATCACGCCGACCATCCAGTCGCCGCGCTCGCCATCGGCGTCCCCCGGCAGCGACAGTCCGACCAGTTCGGCGACGCGCGCGCGTACGGTCTCGCCGCCGGGGCCGCGCTCCCACAGCAGGCGGTAGCCGCCGAGCCCCTGGTCGATGACCCGCGCGGGGAAGCGCAGCGTGCGCGCGACGCCGTTCGCGCGCTTGGCCCACGCAGCACCGTAGTCGAGGTCGGCGAGACTGATCACCTGGCCACGCACGTGCTGCATGAAGGTCTCGAAATCCTCGCCGCCGGCGAGCGTCGCATGCAGGTCCTGCAGGCCGAGCACGGTGTCGAGCACGTGCCCGCCACCGACGCGCGCGTGGTTGCGTTCGCCGTGCGCGCTCCAGCCGGCGAGGAAGCGGCGCGCCAGCGGCATGTCGAGCGTCTGCGCGGGGCCGCCACGGCCACGGATCGCGACGCTGCGCGCGCCCGCGGCTGCCGCGAGCTGCCCCTCCACCACGCCGAGCAGCCCGGCCAGATGCAGCGACAGTTCGTCCGGCGTCGCCTCCGCGCTTTCCTCCGGCAGGTAGCCCGGGCCGCGATCGACGTCGGTGCGCACGACGACGTCGCCGTCGCCGCCACGCTCGCGCAGCTGGGCGAGCGGCGCGAGCACGCGCGCGAGCGCGACGAGCTCGCCCTGCTCGCGCTGCGTGTAGCGGTAGGGATTGGCGAGCGCGACGAGCAGCACCTGCACGTAGGCGGAGCGCGCATCGACCGGTGCCTGCGCATCCTCGACCGTGCGGTCGGCGAGGCGCAACGCGGCGACGAAGCGATGCACGTCGTGCAGTGCCTGCCAGGCGCCGGCCGGCGGCGTGCGATACAGCATGCAGGCCCTGTTGAGCCATTCGCCGCCGTGCTGCAGCGCGCGGACCGCGGCGAGCACGACCTGCTTGCCGCGCAGGAACGGCACGGCGCCTGCGGGCGCGCAGAGCTCGGCGAGCGCGAGGCGGTAGCCGAGCGCGAGTCCGGCCTGGAAGCCGAGTGCGAGCGCGCCGAGTTCGCGTTTCTGCGCCGGCAGCGGGAAGCTCGAACCGACGATCTGCTTGTCGGCCGCGGCGGCGAGCTGGGCGACCGTGCCGCGCAGCATCTCCAGTGCTTCGAGCCGGCGCACGCCCTCGCTGCGCGTGCGGTTGAATGCCTGCAGGCCGTCGAGCATGCGCTGCGCGGCGATCTGGAAGTTCGCCATCGGCAGCGCGTCGATCCATGCGCGGAGCGCGCGCGCGTCGTGTGCGAACGTATTGCCGGCAGGCACCGGCAGGGAGGCGACGAGGCGGCGATAGGCGTCGTTCATGCGCAAGCTCCTTGTACTGCGCCCTGAACCGATAGTGCAAGGAGCGCGCCATCGGGGGTCCGCGGGCGCGGCGCTGCGGCTACACTCGAAGCCATGGCCGCCACCGCCCCCCTGCCATCGCCGCCGACGCGCCCGTCGGCGCTGCGCCTGCTCGCCGAGCAGTCGTTCAGCCGCGCCGCCGGCGCGCCCCTGCTCGCCGGCAACGGCGTCGACCTGCTCATCGACGCGCGCGCGGCATTCGATGCCTGGCTCGCGGCGATCCGCGGCGCCGAGCGGTCGATCCTGTTCGAGAATTACATTTTCCGCGACGACGCGCTCGGCCGCGAATTCGTCGCGGCACTCGCCGAACGCGCGGCCGCGGGCGTGCGCGTATGCGTCGTGCGCGACTGGCTCGGCTGCCTCGGCCAGTCGGGGCCGCGCCTGTGGGCCCCGCTGGTCGCCGCGGGCGGCGAGGTGCGCGCCTACAACCCGCCACGGCTGGCGAGCCCGTTCGGCTGGCTCTCGCGCGATCATCGCAAGCTGCTCGTGATCGACCATGCGATCGGTTTCGTCGGCGGCATCTGCGTCAGCGGCACATGGCTCGGCGATGCCGCCCGTGGCATCGAGCCGTGGCGCGATACCGCGGTGGCGGTGCGTGGTCCCGCGGTGCTCGAGCTCGCGCACGCATTCGCCGAGGTCTGGAGCCAGCTCGGCGAACCGCTGCCACCGGATGACGCGCCCGCGGCGGCCCTGCCCTCGGGCCAGGTCGACCTCCGCGTCGTCGCGACCGTGCCGAACACCGCCGGCCTGTACCGGCTCGACCAGCTCATCGCCGGCATGGCGCGGCGCAACCTCTGGCTCACCGATGCCTATTTCGTCGGCGTCGCGCCGTACGTGCAGGCCTTGATCGCCGCCGCGCGCGACGGCGTCGACGTGCGCCTGCTCGTGCCGGGCAGCAGCGACATCCCCGCGGTCGGCTCGCTGTCGCGCGCCGGCTACCGGCCGCTGCTCGAGGCGGGTATCCGTGTGTTCGAATGGAACGGGTCGATGCTGCACGCCAAGACCGCGGTCGCGGACGGCCGCTGGGCACGCGTCGGCTCGAGCAACCTCAATCTCGCCAGCTGGATCGGCAACTGCGAGATCGACCTCGCGATCGAGGACGACGCCTTCGCGCGTCGCATGGAGGCGCAGTACGAGCAGGACCTCGCGCGCTCGACCGAAATCGTGCTGAAGATGCCGAAGCGTCGCCGCGCCAGCGCGGAGCGCGCACCGCGCAATGCGCGCGCGCAGGGCGGCAGCTCCGGCCGCGCGGCGGCCGGCGCGCTGCGCCTCGCCAATTCGATCGGCGCGGCGATCACCAACCGGCGCGTGCTCGGCCCGGCCGAATGCGCGCCGCTGCTCGTCGCCGGCATCTCGCTGCTCGTGGCGGCGGTGCTCGCGCTGGCCTGGCCGCGCCTCGTCGCCTGGCCGCTCGCCGTGCTCGCGGCATGGATCGGCATCGCCCTCGTCGCGCGCTACGTCGACCTGCGGCGCAGGGCACCGCCGAGGCGCGAGGACGCATCCGGCCCTCCTGCCTGAGCGCCGCATGCACGCGCTTTGCGGTAACCTGTCCGGCCGCACGCGCAACACCATCATGTCCGATCCGGTCGCCCCTTCCCGCGCTCCGCGCGAGGTATACACGCCGTCCGCGCT
Organism: Dokdonella fugitiva; assembly: GCF_004342425.1. GTDB lineage: Bacteria > Pseudomonadota > Gammaproteobacteria > Xanthomonadales > Rhodanobacteraceae > Dokdonella_A > Dokdonella_A fugitiva. The sequence goes on from NZ_SLWQ01000004.1 coordinate 251,584, forward strand.
GACGCGCTTCGTGCGCGACCTGCTCGAGGACGCGCTGCCGCTGGTCTGGGTCGAGGGCGAGATCTCCAATTTCTCGCGCCCCGCGTCGGGGCACCTCTACTTCACGCTCAAGGACGCCGGCGCGCAGGTGCGCTGCGCGATGTTCCGCCCGCGCAGCACCTGGCTGCGCTTCCGGCCCGCCGACGGCATGCACGTGCTCGCGCGCGTGCGCGTAAGCCTGTACGAGCAGCGCGGCGAGTTCCAGCTGATCGTCGATTCGCTCGAGCCGACCGGCGACGGGGCGCTGCAACGCGCATTCGAGCAGCTCAAGGCCAGGCTCGCCGCCGAAGGCTTGTTCGAGGCGGCGCTCAAGCGCCCGCTGCCACGCCTGCCGCGGCGCATCGGCGTGCTCACGTCGGCGAGCGGCGCGGCCGTGCGCGACGTGCTCAGCGTGATCGCGCGGCGCTTCCCGCTCGCCACGGTCGACGTGCTGCCGGTGCCGGTGCAGGGCCGCGAAGCACCCGCGGCGATCGTCGCGATGCTGCAGGCGGCGTCGCGCGCGCGCCGCCACGACGTGCTGCTGCTCACGCGCGGTGGTGGCTCGCTCGAGGACCTGTGGGCGTTCAACGACGAAGGCATCGCGCGCGCGATCCGCGCGAGCGCGGTGCCGGTGGTCAGCGCGATCGGCCACGAGATCGATTTCACGATCGCCGATTTCGCCGCCGACCTGCGCGCGCCGACGCCGTCGGCAGCGGCCGAACTGCTCGTGCCCGACGCGCGCGACCTCGCGCGCGCGCTCGCGCGCCAACGCGAACGCGCGCTGCAACTGCTGCGGCGCCTGCTCGAATCGCGCACGCAGCGGATCGACCACCTGCTCGCGCGCCTCAATGCGCAGCGTCCGCGGGTGCGCCTCGCGCGCGCGGACGAGCGCCTGCACGTGCTGCGCCGGCGCCTCGTCGAGCGCGCCCGCGGCCTGCTCGAGCGACGTGAAGCCGCCACGCGCCAGTTGCGCCTGCGCCTGTTCGCGCAGCACCCGGCGGCGCGGCTCGTGCGGCGCGACGAACACGCACGTGCCCTGCTCGAACGCCTGCGCGTCGCGACACGGCACGGCGTCGAACGCCGTCGTGCGCGCCTCGGCGAACTCGCGCGTACCCTGCACGCGGTCAGCCCGCTCGCGACGCTCGAACGCGGCTACGCGATCCTGCTCGACGACGACGGGCGCGAGGTCGTGCGCTCGATCGGTCAGGCGCCGCCGGGCCGCGCGTTGCGCGCGCGGCTCGCGGACGGCGAACTCGCCCTGGTGGTCAAGGACCGCTGATCGCCCCCGCTGCCGCGTTCGGCCCCTCCAGCGCGGCGATGCGCGCGCGGATCTTCGCCAGCTGCGGCGGTTCACCGGCCCAGATCGCCGCGAGGCGGCGCTCCGCCGCGCGATAGTCGGCGAGTGCCGCATCGCGTTCGCCCGCCTGCGCCTCGATGGCTGCGGCCTCGGCGAGCACGTTCGCATCATCGAGGGTCGGCTCGGTCGTCGTCGCGCGCGCTTGCGCCAGCAGCGGCGCGAGTAGCCCGCGGGCCGCCTGGACCTCGCCCGCGGCGAGCAACCGGCGTGCTTCGAGCAGGCGCCAGCGGTGCCGCGCACGACCGTCGGCGACGCCGATGTCCGCATCCAGCGCGTGCAGCAGCGGCGCCGCCTCCGCGGCGCCGAGTGCGAGCAGGGCCTCGGCCAGGTTCAACCGCACGATCACGCACGGCGGCGTGGCCTGTCCATCGGTGCACAGCAGGCGTACCGCATTCTCGTACGCCTGCCGTGCGGCCCGCGCGTCGCCGCGCGCGAGCTCGCTGCTGCCCAGCATGTTGTGCACGGCCGCGAGGTTCGCGCTCTTCGTGTCGATGTGCGCGAGCAGCGCGCGCAGCCCGTCCGCAGCATCGTCGAAACGGCCGATCGTCGCCTGCGTGCTCGCCAGTTCCCAGGCGATCGCATCGGCGAGGTCGTGGTCGGTCGGCATGTCCACCCGCACGCGGGCGAGCGCATCGCGCAGCAGCGGCTCGGCTTCGGCGCCGCGCCCGTTCGCCGCGAGCGCGCCGGCGTATTGCTGCTCCGCATAGAGCCGCGCCCCCGGCGGCGCGCCGCCGAGCTCACCGATGATGCGCCACGCCTCCGCCGCCGGCGCGAGCGCGTCCGCAGGCCGGCCGATCGCCCGCAGCAGCGAAGCCTGGTTGCCGAGCGCGCCCGCGTACTCGACCGACATCGCGCCCGATGCCGCCCGGTAGAGCTGCACGGCCTCGTTCGACAGCGCGGGGATCGCCGCGTAGTCGCCGCGGTTGAAGGCGTCGTCGACCTTGTACTCGAGCGCCTTGGCGAGCGGCACGCGGCCGTCCCTGCCCGCCGTGCGCAGCTGCGCGATGGCCGCGTCGAGTTCGCCCGCGGCAGCGCGGTCGCCGTCGCCGACGAGACGGTAATGCGCGAGGCGCGCGCGCGCGGACGCCGTCGGCACGGTCGCCGCCGCTCCGGCGAGTTCGCCGGCGCGGACCGCTTCGCGCAGCGTGCCTTCCGCGGAAGCGCGGTCGCCGAGCGAGACGAACACTTCACCGATTTCGTCGAGCAGGCGCGCAGCCATAGCCGGGTCGCGCGTGATGTCGGCGGCGATGCGCGTGCGCGCGCTGGCGAGCAGGTCGACCGCGCGCGTGTCACCCCCCTTCGCGCGCCACGGGTCGGCCCCGAGGAACACGTCTTCCAGCACGCCGAGTGCATTCTCGGTCGAACGCTCGGCGCGGCGCAGCTCGCGCGCCTCGCGCAGGGCGAGGCCGAGCCCGATGCCGAGCGCGAGCACGACCGCCGCCGCGGCGCCGACGCCGGCGCGATGGCGGCGCAGGAACATGCGCGCGCGATAGGCGAGCGTGTCGTCGGTCGCGCTGACGGGCTCGTTGCGCAGCCAACGGCCGAGGTCGTCGGCCAGTGCGGCCACGCTCGCGTAGCGGCGGGCGACGTCGTGGTGCATCGCACGGCGCACGATGCGCGCGATGTCGCCGCGCAGCGCACGCTGCAGCGCGGCCGCGGTCGTGCCGCGCGCGGCCGCGCGCTCGGCGAGCAGCCCGTCGTCGGCGCCGGCATCGAGGCGTGCGGTGCTGCCACCTTCGCCATTGCGCGAAGCGCGCCGCCCCGCGAGCAGCTCGTGCAGCAGCAGGCCGAGCTGCCAGACGTCGGTCTGTGTCGTCACCGGACCTCGCGCGAACTGCTCCGGCGCGGCGTACTCCGGCGTCATCGCCGCGCGCGTGCGCGTCGCGTCGGCGGCGCCGTCGAGCAATTTGGCGATGCCGAAATCGAGCAGCTTGACCTCGCCCGCGTCGGTGACGAGGACGTTCGCCGGCTTGAGGTCGCGATGCACGACGAGATTGCGGTGTGCATAGGCGACCGCCTCGCACGCACCGAGGAAGAGCTCCACGCGGCGCGCGACCCCGAGCCGGCGCGCATCGCACCAGGTGGTGAGCGGCTCGCCGTCGACGAGTTCCATCGCGAACCACGGCCGTCCGTCGGCGGTGAGGCCGCCGTCGAGCAGGCGCGCGATGTTCGGATGGGCGAGCCCGGCGAGGATCTGCCGTTCGCGCATGAAACGGGCCAGTACGTCTTCCGAATCCATGCCGCGCTTGACCACCTTCAGCGCGACCGGCTGGCGCGTCACGCCGGTGACGGGCGTGGCGCGATAGACCGTGCCCATGCCGCCGCTACCGATGCGCCGCTCGATGCGATAGGACCCGACCGTCGCGCCGAGCAGCGGATCGGGCGCGGGATCGGCCGCTTCACCGATGCGTTCGAACGCCTGCGGCGGCACGCCGTCGAACTGCAGCAGGGCCCAGGCTTCGTCGTGCAGGGCGGCGTCGCCCGCGGTTTCGCGCGCGAGCCATGCGGCGCGCTCGTCCGGCGCGCGTTCCAGCCCCGCGCGCGCGAGCGCGAGCGCACGGCGCAACCGTTCGGTGCGATCGGCGTCTGTGTTCATCGAAGCTCCCCTTCTCCGCGCATGCTAATCGCACGCCCGTGAAAGATCACGGGAGTGGCGCGGCCCCGCACCACGCCACGCCGCCGACCCCGCGCCCGGCGCGACTCAATGCGGCACTTCGAAGCCATCCGCGAAGATCGGGTCGTCGTCGATCTCCTCGATGCAGTTGCCGATTTCCGAGGTGTTGCCATTCGGGTCGGTCACGGTCGCACTGATCACGCCGAGCGGCAGGTTGCCCCATCCGAACGGCACGCTCGCGGTGAACGGCACGTTGCCGAGCGCGCCCGTCGTCACCGCGGTCTTCATCAGCGGGTACAAGGCGAGGCCGCGTCCCGCGGCATGCGCGTTGCAATCGGGGCCGTAGTAGAGGTCGAGCCGGTAGGTCGTGTTCGGGGCGCTGTCCAACACGCCGGTGACGACTTCGATGCCATGCACCCTGTCGCGCGTCGCGGTGGCCAGCACCGGATAGTTCTGCAATCCGTTCGGGCCGGTGGCGGGGTTGGTCGCCTGGTTGGCGCTCGGCCCGGCGGCGGCGAGATCGACGTCGAGCGCGCCATTGCCGACGAACTCGTTGTCGAGCACGCTGTTGCCGGCCCCGCCCGACGGCGAAATCCACACGCCCGCGCCCGTGCTCGCGACGATGAAGTTGCCGCCCCAGGTCGCGTTCAGCGGCGCGCCGATCGTGTTGTTCCTGGCCGCGAAACTGACCAGGACCCCCGCACTGCCGTTGCCCGACGGCGAGCCGTCGTAGGCCATGCCGATGATGTTGTACTGCACCCGGTTGCCGTTCGAGCCGCTGCCGGAAAGGATCACGCCACTCGACAGGTTGTTGCCGATGTAGTTGTACTGGATGGTGTTGTTCTTCGAATTGAACACGAACACGCCGTTCGCATTGGGGCTGCTGGACAGGCCGTCGGGCAGGAAACCGATGACGTTGTTGGCGACCACCGAGCCGCCGGCCGCGTTGTCGATGTAGACGCCCGCGCCGCTGCTGCCGGCGACGAGGTTGACCGCCGATTCGTCGTCGTAGCCGCCGATGAACGCGGCGCCGGAATTGCCGGTGACGCGGATCGCGCTCGCGTTCGCGGGCGTGAAGGCAAGCGCGCCGAACTGGTTGCCGGCGATCGAATGCCCGCGCCCGCCCTCGAGTTTGATCGCCGCGTCGTTGAAGCCGGCGAAGGCGATCCCGCGTACCACGAGGCGCGCGCTCGCAGGCGCGCTCGCCGGCACGTGCAGCGCCCAGGGCGTGTTCGGGTTGCCCGCGCCATTGATGGCGAAGCAGAGGTTCGCGTCGAACGCGCCGAAATGGGTGTTCGGCGTCCAGCCGGGCTGGCTCGTGCCGTCGATCGTCACGTCGCCGGTCACGTCGAGCATCGGCGCGGCGAGCGACAGCAGTCGCGGGCAACCGCCGGCGATGTTGAAACGGATCGTGTACGGGCCCGCCGCGGCATTGGCAGCCTTGATCGCCGCACGCAGCGAGCCGGGAACCGGCGAGGTGTTGTTGCCATTGTCCGCGGTCGTGCTGACGATCGCCGTCGTCGAGTCGTCGATCGGCGACTCGTAGGCGCCGCGGTCGATGCGGCTGCCGACGATGCGCGTGCCGCCCGTGATGTCGTGCGCCGGGAAACCCCACAGCTGCAGGAACGCCCCGCTGTTGATCGCCGGCGAGTTCGACTGCAGGCGGTAGTTGCCCCCGGCGGCGTCGACGAAGCGCGGATCCGACGCCAGGTTGGTCGCATCCGGCGTGTACCCCGTCGTCGTGCCGATCATGTTCTGGTAGACGAGCAGCGGATTGGAGGCCGTCGCGAAGTGCCCCAGCGAAAGATCGGCCGTGCCGTTGCCGCGCAGGATGTTGTCGGCGATCTCGCTGAGGCGGCTGCTGTCGGAATTGATGCTGGTGTCGACGAGCAGGCCGGGACCGCTGTTGTCGGCGATCGTGTTGTTGGTCGCGACCAGCATCGAGTCCGCGTCGTAGCTGTACATCGCGTAGACCGCGGCCGAATCCGAACCCGCCTCGATCGTGTTATGCGCGACGAGGTTGTTGACGAAGCGCATCTGCGCGCCGCTGAGGTGGATGACCTGGCGTGCGGTGTTGTTGACGAAGCGGCTGTGACGGATCTCGATCGTCGAGGTGTCGCTGCTGGTGACATCGAGGCCGAGCGAAAGCGCGGAATGGTAGACGCTGCTGCCGACGAGCCGCGTGAACGTGACACCCTCGATGAGGAGGTCCACGTCGCCATGGATCGTCACGCCCAGGTACGCGCCGTTCTGGCCGAGGCCGTCTATGACGGTGTTGGTCGGGTCGATGGTGCGACTCGTGCAGCCGGCGCTGTAGCCGCCGAGCAGCTTGAGGCCGACCGATTCCGGATAGCTGCTGTAGTAGACGGCGCCGAGCGCGGAACCGATCGGATAGGTTCCCTTGACCAGCTTGATCGTCAGCGTCGCGCCGTCCGGCAGGGTATTGAAGGCGCCGAGCGCGTTCGCCAGCGTCGCGGTGTCGGCGACACAGACGGTGAGCGCCGAGGCCGGCCTGCCGGCGATCAGGCACACCAGGAACAGCAGTGAAGCGAACAGCTGGGTCAGGCGCATGGCACGTCTCGCAAGGGTCCTGACTGACCCTTACGAAGTCGGACCCGCCCGACTGCCAGCCGCCAGCCGGCTCAGTCGCCGTCGCCGATGAAGCGCAGCAGGAACATGCGCGCCGTGCGCCAGTCGCGGAATACCGTGCGTTCGCTGACCCCGCGCAGTTCGGCGATCTCGCCGAAGCCGAGGCCGCCGAACAGGTGCATCTCGGCGAGCTCGGCCAGCGCGGCATCGGTGGCGGCGAGTTCGGTCATGACGCGGTCGAGCGCGAGCACGTCGAACGGTTCGTCGGCGGCGACGTCGGAGGCCGCGCCGAGCGTGAGCGCCTCGTGGCCTTCGCCGCGCTTGCCGGCGGCCCGGCTGCGCGCGCGATCGATGAGCAGCTGGCGCATCGCGCGCGCGGCGAGGTTGAAGAAATGCCGCCGGCTCTCGACCGACAGGGTGCGGCCGGACAGGCGCAGCCAGGTCTCGTTGACGAGCTCGGTCGTGCACAGCGTCTGGCGCGGTCCTACCCGCAGCAGCAGGTGCGCCTGCGAACGGAAATCCTCGTAGAGCAGCGCGAACAACCGGTCGGTCGCGTCCGCGCGCCCGCAGCGCACGCCCTCGAGCAGCGCCTCGATCTCCGCCGTGTCCCCTGCCCCGTTCGCCATGGCGGGAGTCTAGCAGGCGGGCGCCGGGATCGCGGTTCCATGCGAGTTCGGCGGCCCGGTCGGTGCTGCCGGTGTTCAGCGGATCCGCATACAGTAGGCCAACTGCCCTTCGCGCGGAGACCCCCATGTTGGAGCGACACTATCCGTGTTACCTCGCGAGCGAGGCCGCGCAGCCGAACGAGGCGCTCGAAGTGCGCGACAAGTACTCCGGCGAAATCGCCACGCGCGTCGCGCTCGCGGATGCTGCGATGATCGAGCGCGCGATCGCCGCCGCCGCCGCGGCCGAACCTGCGATGCGCGCATTCCCGCCGCACGCACGCCAGGCCGTGCTCGAGCACTGCGTCGCGCGCTTCCGCGAGCGTCGCGACGAGCTCGCGCTCGCGCTGTGCATCGAGGCCGGCAAGCCGATCAGGGATTCCGAAGGCGAGGTCACGCGCCTGATCGACACCTTCCGCGTCGCCGCCGAGGAAGCCGTGCGCATCGACGGCGAAGTGTTGAACCTCGAGATCTCCGAACGCGCGAAGGGCTATCGCGGCTTCGTCCAGCGCGTGCCGATCGGTGCCTGCTCGTTCATCACGCCGTTCAACTTCCCGCTCAACCTCGTCGCCCACAAAGTGGCGCCGGCGATCGCGGCGGGCTGCCCGTTCGTGCTCAAGCCCTCGGAGAAGACACCGGTCGGCGCGCTCATCATCGGCGAGGTGCTGGCCACGACCGACCTTCCGAAGGGCGCATTCTCGGTGCTGCCGTGCCGGATCGATGATGCGGATCCGTTCGTCACCGACGACCGCCTGAAACTCCTCTCGTTCACCGGCGGCCAGGTCGGCTGGGAGCTCAAGGCGAAGGCGGGCCGCAAGAAGGTCGTGCTCGAACTAGGCGGCAACGCGGCCTGCATCGTCGACGGCGACCAGCTCGACCGGCTCGACCACGTGGTCGAACGGCTCGTGTTCGGCAGCTACTACCAGTCGGGACAGAGCTGCATCAAGGTGCAACGCATCTACGCGCATCGCTCGATCTACGCCGAACTGCGCTCGCGCTTCGTCGCGGCAACCCGCGCGCTCACGGCCGGCGATCCGCGCGATCGCGACACCTTCCTCGGCCCGCTCATCGACGACGCCTCCGCCGAGCGCCTCGCGACCTGGATCGCCGAGGCCGAACGGGCCGGTGCCACGCGCCTCTGCGGCGGCGCGCGCGAGCGCAACCGGCTCGAGGCGACCGTGCTCGAAGACGTGCCGCGCGATGCCAGGATCAACCGGCTGGAGGCCTTCGGCCCGGTCACCCTGCTCGAACCGTTCGACGATTTCGACGACGCGCTCGCGCGCGTCAACGATTCCGACTACGGCCTGCAGGCGGGCGTGTTCACCGATTCACTCGCCCACGCGACGCGCGCGTGGGACCGGCTCGAGGTCGGCGGCGTCGTCATCAACGACGTGCCGAGCTTCCGCGTCGACAACATGCCCTACGGCGGCGTGAAGCGCTCGGGGCTCGGCCGCGAAGGCATCCGCTATGCGATCGAGGACATGACCGAGCGCCGGCTCATGGTGCTGCGTGGCTGAGCCTCAGCCCAGCGCGACGACGTAGCGGAACACGCCCATCGCGAGCACCGACACGAGCATCAGGCCGGCCGTCGCGCGCACGCTGAGGGCGACGCGCCGGCCGAGCAACGCGATGCGGGCGCGCTGCTCCGGCGTGCCCTCGCCCGACTGCTGCAGGCGCGCGAGTTCGAGGCCGGCCGGTCGGCCGAGCACGAAGCCGAGCACCATCGCGAGCAACGCGGCGATCGCGCCGGCGCGCAGCACCCAGCCGCCAAGCGTCGCGTCGTGCGCGTGCAGCCCGAAAAACAGGTAGATGCCCGAGAGCACGGTCAGCAGCGCCGAAATTCCCGACGCCGGCCCGACGCGCCGCATCAGCGCGCCGAACCAGGGACCACCGCCGGCGGCGCGTGCCGCAGGCAGGATCGCCATGGCGAGCAGGAACATCGCGCCCGCCCAGGTCACGCCGGCGATGACATGGATCGCCCGCGCCAGCACAATGAATGCAATGTCGTACACGTCCGCGCTCCCGATCCATACGTCGAATATACACACTGTATATCCAATTCGATGACTGTCAAGCGATCCCGCGCCTATTCCAGCGCCACGCGCAGCGCCGCGGCGGACGAGACGCGCGCGCGCATCCTCGATGCCGCGCGCGCGGTGCTCGCCGGCGGACCCGGCATGCCCGCGTTCTCGCTCGATGGCGTCGCGCGCGTCGCCGGCGTGACGCGCCTGACCGTGTACAACCGATTCGAATCCCGGCGTGGCCTGCTCGAAGCGCTGTTCGACGACATCGCGCGCGCAGCCGGCCTGTTCGACCTGCCGCAAGTCATCGGCCAGCCCGATCCGGCCCGGGCGCTGCGCGATTTCGTCGGCGTGTTCTGCCGCTTCTGGACGACGCACCACACGGCGATGCCGCGTTTCCACGCGGTCATCCGGCTCGACGACGAGCTCGCCGCGAGCTTCGCCGAGCGCACCGAACGCCGGCGCCATGCACTCGCCGCGCTGGTGCGCCGGCTGTTCCCGCGGCGCGGCAAAGCCGATGCCGAACTCGTCGACGTGCTGTTCGCGCTGACGAGTTTCGAATTCCACGCCATGCTTTGCGTGCACGGGCGCAGCGCCAAGGCGGTGGAGGCGCTCGTGCAGCGCCTCGTCGCCGAAGCGGTCGACGGTTATCGCTGAACCGTGGCCGCGAAGCGGCGCTGCATCGCGGCGACGCCCTGCGCGATCATCGCCTCGATCGCGGACGCCGCCGCGTGCGGCAGCACGTCGGCGATCCACACCGCACGCGTACGCGCCCCGTCGGCGAACAGCTGCAGCGAGGCGTTGTGGTGCTCGAGGCGATCGGAGCCGACCACGCTCCAGGCGATGCGCCGGCGCGCATCGTCGACGTCGACGATGCGCTCGCGCGCGACCATGCCGTTGGCGAACGTGACGCGGCGGACATCGCCCTCGACCACGGTGTCGACGACGAAGCCGGGCACGAGGCGCGTGTGCAACGCGTCGACGTCACGCGCAGCGTCCCAGACCTGTTCCGGCGTCGCATCGAGGTGGAATTCGCGCACGATCGTGGCCATGTTCAGCGCGCTTCCATGCAGACCGCCTCGACGTTGTTGCCGTCCGGATCGAGCAGGAACGCCGCGTAGTAGTTCGGCGCGTAATCGGTGCGCAAGCCGGGCGCGCCGTTGTCGCTCCCGCCGTGCGCGAGCCCTTGCGCATGGAAACGCCGGACCGCGGCGCGGTCGGCCGCGCGGAACGCGACGTGGGTGCCGCCACTGGCGCCGGCGTGTTCGTACAGCCACAGCCCGGGCATGCCCGGCGGTCCGAACCCGCTGCCGGACGCATCGGCGACGTGGCCGAGCGGCGCGAGCACGGCGCGGTAGAAGCGCACGCTCGCGTCGAGATCCTTCACCTTGAGGCCGAGATGGTCGTACATGCCGCTCTCCTGTCGTGGGAAGGATCCCAGCCTAGGCGCGGGCGTCCGGAGATTCTTGGAAAATCTTGCGCTCGCCGCGCGCCGCGCGCCGGAACGCGCGCGGCGACATGCCGGCGGCGCGGCCAAACGTGCGCACGAAGTTCGACACGTCGCCGAAGCCGACCTCGTAGGCGACGTCGGTGACCGCGCGATCCCCGTCGGCGAGCAGGCGCGCGGCGCGACGCAGGCGCGCGCGCACGAGGTACTGGTGCGGCGTCACGCCGAGCACGCGGCCGAACGTGCGCAGGAAATGGAACGCGCCGAGGCCGGCTGCGGCCGCCGCGGTTTCGAGGTCGATCGGCTGCGCCGCGTTCGCGTCGATCCACAGTGCCGTCTCGACCACGCGGCCGCGATCGCGCGCGCTCGCCTTGCCGCACGGTCGCACGCGTCCCGCGAGCAGGTCGAGCAGGCGCTGCGCGACCAGCACGCCGATCTCGTCGAGCCCGACGTCGCTGCGGCCCTCGGCGATCGCCTGCGCGAGTTCGCCCAGCACGACGAGTTCCGGCAGCGGCGGCAGCGCACCGGCCCGCCAGGTCGCGCCGCGTCCGTCGAGGCCGTCGATCAGCGCGGGTGCGAAATGGAACGACAGGCACTCGTCGCCTCCGGCATGGTGTTCATGCGTGCACAGGTACTCGTCGCCGGGATGGCCGATCAGGAACGCGCCGGCGACGAGTTCGTGCCGTTCGCCGCGCGCATGGCAGCCGAAGCTGCCGCGTCGCACGTACGAGATCGAATGCTCGCGGAAGCACTCGACGAAGGGGCGATCGGACGGTCCCGCCTCGCAACGGTAGTCGCGCGCCGCGAGCAATGGTCGTTCGAGGAGCGTCCGGACCTGCATTGGAACGAGGCTAGCGGGGTGCGCGGGTGGCCGCAACCATGGCGATTGCGCGTATGGCGCCCGCGCGGGCGCGCCGGCTGGGACGTCCCGGTGCGCCGTCAGGTGCAGCGCGCGCGAGCGAAGGAAGATGATCGGTCACCGCAGGAGGCACGTCCTGCCTGCGCGCCTGCGGACGCGGCGGCGACTCGCGCTTGCGTCCGAGTTCGTTGCACAGGGTCGAATCGTGCACGGCGAGGTCCGGCGGTGCAATCGAGGTCTGCTCGTCGAGCACCGAAATGCGGCAGCCGCTTTCGCCCGCGTCTTCGGAAACCCGATACGTGTGCGACGGTTCGGTGATGAAGCTCACGAGAAATTCGCAGCGGTTGCCCACCAGGTCGAAGACACCCGGCTCGCCCGTGATGCCACGCGTGGCCCAGCGCTCGGCGGTACCGAACAGGAACACGCGCTGCGCCCCCTCCACCTCGAGCGATTTGTCGCCCGCGTCTTCCGGACCGATCGAAAGGCCGCGGCTACGAGCGCCATCGCAGCGGACGTCGCGATAGACGCGCAGGTAGTTCACCTGCGCCGTGTCGGCGGGCGTTTGCATGCCGACCAGCACGATCTGCGCGTGTTCGCCGAGCGGGGCCAGCCGCAGGCCGGCGCAACTCGCGCACGGCAGCACGCCCAGGAACAGCAACGTCCGCAACGGCATGCCCATATGGAAGCTCCGCATCCGCGTTCGCCCGGCTGCGCCCCTCGCCCATGCCGGTGCGCTCATTAGAACACGAAGGACGACGTATACGAAGACATTCGCAGGCGCGCTGCGACAGTCCATTTCGTGCGGATCCGCAGGAGCATGCCGCCCGGCACGCGCGAAGGCGCCTTTGTTGCACAATGCCCGTTGCCGCAGGCGCTCGCCTGTTCCGCACGCCATCCCGGAGGGATCATGATTCGAATCGCGACGACCGCCGTCCTCACGCTCGCCATCGCCGCCTGCACGCGGCCCGATGCTCCCGCGTCGCACGCCGCTGACAACGCGACGCCCGCGGCGTCGCACGCGGCGGCATCGCCGGGGCCGAGCCTTGCGCAATGGGCTCGGGGCGCCCGGCTGTTCGACGACCTCGGAACGCACACGCATCCCATCACGACCCGGGTGCCCGAAGCGCAGGCGTGGTTCGACCAGGGACTGCGCCTCATCTACGCGTTCAACCACGACGAGGCGGCGCGCTCGTTCGCGCGCGCGATCGAACTCGACCCGCACTGCGCGATGTGCTGGTGGGGCGCGGGCGAATCGCTCGGACCGAACTACAACATGCCGGCGATGCCGGATCGCTGGAAGGCGCTGTGGCAAGCCGTCGAGGCCGCGCAACGCGAATCGGCGAACGCGACGCCGCTGGAACAGGCACTCGCGGCCGCGCTCGCGACGCGCTATGCCGGTCCCGACGCACTCCCGCCTGAAGCGATGCAGCCGTACAACGTCGCTTATGCGAACGCGATGCGCGAGGTCGCGCGGCGCTTCCCCGATGACGACGACGTGCAGGTGTTCTTCGCCGAAGCGCTGATGACGGCGAACCCGTGGAAGCTCTGGAGCAACGACGGCGTCGCCGCGCCCGGCACGGACGAGATCGTCGCGACGCTCGAGCGCGTGCTCGCGCGCAATCCGCAGCACCCCGGCGCGAACCATTACTACATCCATGCGATCGAGGCGTCGCCGCATCCGGAGAAGGCGCTCGCCGCCGCCGAACGACTGCCTTCGCTCGAACCCGGTGCCGGCCACATCGTGCACATGCCCTCGCACATCTTCCAGCGTGTCGGCCGCTATGCCGATTCGGCCGAGGCCAATCGGGCGGGCGTGCGCGTCGACCTCGCCTACATGGAGCGCGCGAAGCCGGCCGAATGGACCTATTACGGCATGTATCTCGCGCACAACTACCAGTTCCTCGGCTACGCGGCCGCAATGCAGGGCCGCTCGGCCGAGTCGCTTGCGGCGACGCGCGCGATGCGCGCGCACCTGTCGGACATGATGCTGCACATGGGTGCCGGGCTGGACTGGTACGCGGCACAGCCGTGGTTCGCGATGGAACGCTTCGCGCGCTGGGACGAACTGCTCGCCGAGCCCGAACCCGACGCCTCGTTGCCCGCCATGCGCGCGGCCTGGCACTACGTGCGCGCGAGCGCGTACGCAGCGACCGGCAAGGCGGACGATGCCGCGCGCGAGAAGGCTGCGCTCGATGCGATCGCGGCGAGCCTGCCGAAGGACGCGCCGGCGGGACTCAACCTCGCCGGCGACCTCGTCGCCGTGGCCTCGCAGGTCGCCGGCGCACGCATCGCGCTCGCGCGCGGGCAACGCAACGACGCGCTGGCGCTGCTGCGCGACGCGGCCGCGAAGGAGGATCGCCTCGCCTACAACGAACCGGCCGACTGGTTCGTGCCGGTGCGCCACCTGCTCGGTGCACAACTGCTGAAGGCGGGCCACGCGACCGAGGCCGAAGCGGTGTACGAGGAGGACTTGCGCCAGCATCCGGACAATGGCTGGGCCCTGCACGGACTCGCGGCCGCGCAGAAGGCGCTGCATCGCGACCGCGATGCGGCCGCGACCGAACGCCGGCTGCGGGCGGCGTGGAAGGACGCCGATGTCACGCTGACCGCTTCGGTGCTCTGACGGTCGTCGGCGCGCGCCGGCCCGACTTGGCCGTCGTGGCCGTCGTGGGCCGGATGCGGGGATCGACCGCTGGCGCCTCGAACATGACGAGGCCCCGCATCCCACGGCGCCCTGATGTCGAAATCCGGCCCCCTGCTTCGACATGGACACGGGAGCGCCGTTGGTCGCGGCGCGACGAGGGTCGAACATGCCATCCATCGAACTACGCGCGTGCGCGCGGCCTGCGCGCGTGCGCGCATCGGCATCGCTGCTGGCGCCACTGATCGGCCTCGCCGCCTTCCTCGGCTACGTCGCATGGACCGCCTGGGCGCACCGTGGATTCGCACCGCCCGTGGCCGAGCCCGCGAGCGGTTGCGTGCTGTTGCTCGCCTACATGGCGTGGCCGGCCGGCTACGCGGTGCGCACGTTCGGCCGACGCAATGTCCCCGGCCGATGACGACGGGCACGACCGGCGCGGCGACGATGCACCCGCGTGGCGATCACGCGTGCGTTCCGGCGCTGTCCGCGGGGTCCATCGCGAACTTCGCCAACGTCGCCGCCGCGTCCGGTGCACCGAAATCCTCGCTCCAGTCTTCCATCAGCGCGATCAGCACGAGCTTCTCGAACTCCGCGTCGAAGCGCTGCACGATCGCGTCCGGATCTTTCACGCGCTTGCCGTCGCCGATCACGCCGAAGTGGACGCGGCCGTTGTAGCTGAGGATCGAAAGGCCAAGGCCGATCGAACCCGTCTGCGGCACCCAGAACATGAGTTCGCGCACCTCGACGCCGGCCATGAACAGGGGCTGCTGCGGGCCGGGCACGTTGGTCGCGACCGCGGTCGCCTTGCGGCTGAAGAGTTCGAGCGCGGGCCCCTGCAGCGCCGCGGGCGCCATGCCGAGCGCGGCGAGCAGGCCGAACGCGACGACCGCCTGGCGGCGACCCTTGAGGTCGCGCATGCACGCGGCCACGCGTTCGAGCCGGCGCAGCGGATTCGGCTCGCCGATCGGCAGGTCGAGGAAGACCAGGCCGAAGTGGTTGCCGAGCTTCTTCGCATGTTCGAGCGGGCGCAGGTTGACGGGCACGGTCGCGCGAATGGTCAGGCCATCGACGTCCTCGCCCTGGTCGCGCAGGTAGCCGCGCAGCGCGCCCGCGGCGCAGGCGAGCAGCACGTCGTTGACGGTGCAGCCGAGAACCTTGCCGAGCACCTTCACCTCGTCGAGCGGCAGCGGCTCGGCCCAGGCCACGCGCTTGGCGACGCCGAGGCGCCCCTTCAGCGCGGTGATCGGGTCGTCCGGCAAGGTGAGCGCGATCGCGAGTTCACGCGTGATCTCGCTGCCCTCGTGGGCGAACTCGGCCGCGATGGCCGGATCGGCCATCATCTGCGCGAGCCTGGCCCAGGTCTTCTCGCCGAGCGCCACGGCCTTGTGCAGGCCCCCCTGCATCGGTTCGAGCAGGCGCTCGAGCACGCTGCCGCGGTCGCGCTTGAGCCAGGTCTTCGCGAGCTCCGCGTGCGCCTGCGGCTGCGGCGCGGTGTCGGTGAGCGACAGGAGCACCTGCACCAGCGCGAGGCCGTCGGCATAGCAGTGATGGATGCGCGCGACGAGCACGCTGCCGCTGCGGCCATCGGGCGCCGTGTAGTTTTCGACGACGTGGAATTGCCAGAGCGGCTTGGACAGGTCGAGCGGCGAGGACGCGAGGTCGCTCACGAACGCCTCGAGGCCGGCTTTGTCGGCCGGACCGGGCAATGCGGCGATGCGCACGTGCCAGTCGAGGTCGAAATCGGCGTCGGTTTCCCACCAGGCGCCGTTCGCGCCGACGACCGCCTTCTGGCGGAAGCGCCGGAACGCAAGGAAGCGTTCGGCGAGCAGTGCCTTGATGCGTGCGGGATCGAGCGGTCCGGCGAACATGAGCACGCCGGTGATCATCATGCGGTTGGTCGGCCGCTCCATGCGCAGCCAGGCCGTATCCACCTTCGACATCGGCTCGCGCGGCGTACTGTCGGTATCCCGCATCTGTGCCCCTTCGCACGGCATCGGTCGTCGTAGCATCGACGGGCGCCGCCCAAAACGCAATGCGCGAAGGCGACGGGCGCTGCTAATCTTGCCGATCCCGCGCTATGGACCAACCATGATGACGAACCCGCTCATGCTGCCGCTGCTCGCCGCCCCGGCCGCGGCCGAAGCGTCCGCGACGTTCGGGCTGACCGCGCATCCGGTCGGCTGGATCGCGCTCGCCCTGTTCGTGCTCGCGTATGCAGCGGTCATCGCGGAAGAGCGCCTGCACATCGCCAAGTCCAAGCCGGTGATGCTCGCGGCCGGCCTCATGTGGGGCTTGCTCGCGTGGTGGATCGCGCATGGCACCGGCGATGGTTCGCGCGTGAGCGATGCGTTCCAGCACATGTTCCTCGAATACGCCGAAGTGTTCTTCTTCCTCGTCGTCGCGATGACCTACGTGACCGCGATCGGCGAACGCGGCGTGTTCGATGCATTGCGCGACCAGCTCGTGCGACGCCGCTTCGGCTACCGATCGCTGTTCTGGATCACCGGCGCGCTCGCGTTCCTCATCTCGCCGGTGCTCGACAACCTCACCACCGCACTGGTGATGTCGGCGGTGATCCTCGCCGTCTGCCCGGACAACCGGCGCTTCGTCACCCTCGCCTTCATCAACCTCGTCGTCGCCGCCAACGCCGGCGGCGCCTGGAGCGCGTTCGGCGACATCACGACGTTGATGGTGTGGCAGGCGCGCAAGGTCGAGTTCGCGCAGTTCTTCGCGATCTTCGTGCCGTCGCTCGTGAACTGGCTCGTGCCCGCCGCGATCATGCACTTCAGCGTACCCGCGGGCAGGCCCGAGCCGGTCGCGTCGCGCGCCGAGGTGAAGGTCGGCGGGTTCGGCATCTGCATCGCGTTCGCGCTCACCATCGCGATCACCGTGGCCGGGCGGCAGTGGCTCGGCATGCCCGCCGCCTACGGCATGCTCACCGGCCTCGCCCTGCTCAACATCATCGCGGCGCGGATCGAACACAAGGAACAGGTCTACGCGCTCGCCCAAGGGCAGGCGAATGTCTCGAGATACTCGATCTTCCGCATCATCGCCAATGCGGAATGGGACACGCTGCTGTTCTTCTACGGCGTGTTCGCCTGCGTCGGCGCGCTCGCCGCGATCGGCTACCTCGAACTCGCCTCGCAGGCGCTCTATGGCAGCCTCGGCTACACCTGGGCCAATACCGTCATCGGCGTGCTGTCCGCCGTCGTCGACAACATCCCGATCATGTTCGCCGTACTCGGCATGGACCCGGCGATGGACCACGGCCAATGGCTGCTGGTCACGCTCACCGCGGGCGTCGGTGGCAGCCTGCTGTCGATCGGCTCGGCGGCCGGTGTCGCGCTGATGGGTGCGTCGCGCGGCCTGTACACGTTCGGCGCACACCTGCGCTGGAGCGGCGTCATCGCGCTCGGCTACGCGGCGAGCATCCTCGTTCACCTCTGGCTGAACGCGCGTCATTTCACCGGATGACGATGACGGTCGTGTAGCATCGCGGCGAATCCCCGCGAAGGTCGCCGATGCACCACGCCGCCGACATCCTCTACACGCTGTTCGCGATCTTCGTCGCGGCGCAGATCGGCGCGGAAATCGCGCAGCGCCTGAAGCTGCCCGGTGTCGTCGGCGAGATCGTCGCCGGCTGCGCGATCGGACCGTCGGCCCTGGGCCTGGTCACGCCCGAGGGGATCGTCGCCGGCACGCCACTCGACGTGCTCGCCGAGATCGGCGTCGTGCTGCTGCTGTTCGCGGTCGGCCTCGAAACCCGCCTGGACGAACTCAAGAAGGTCGGCCGCAGCGCGCTGCTCGTCGGCGTGCTCGGCGTCATCGTGCCGTTCGTGCTCGGCGCCCTGTGGGCGCACGGCAGCGGCTTCGAATGGACGCGCTCGCTGTTCGTCGCCGCCGCGTTCGTCGCGACGTCCGCCGGCATCACCGCGCGCGTACTGCAGGAACTCGGCGCGCTGTCGCGCCTCGAGGCGCGGGTGATCCTCGGCGCCGCGGTCATCGACGACATCCTCGCGATGCTGCTGCTCGGCGTCGTCACCTCGCTGCAGGGTGGCGAAGGCGTCAACGTGGCGGGGCTCGCCTTCGTGCTGGTGCAGGCGATCGGCTTCGTCGTCGTGATCGGCTGGGTCGGCACGCGCGTGATGCGCGCGCGCGGGCACTGGCTCGAGCACCCGATCAATCCGCTCTCGCCGCTCACGATCGTGCTCGCGATCTGCCTCGGCCTGGCATGGCTCTCGACCGGTTTCGGGCTCGCCGCGATCATCGGCGCGTTCCTCGCCGGCATGATCGCCTCGGAAGTACCGCAGCGCGAGGAACTCGAGCACCAGATGCAGCCATTGCTGGCGCTGCTGACGCCGTTCTTCTTCGTCGTCACCGGCGCGAAGATCGACCTGTCCGTGTTCGCGAGCGCGGGCGCGCTGTGGATGCTCGCCGCGGCGACCCTCGTCGCGATCGCCTCCAAGCTCATCGGCGGCTGGCTCGGTGCGCTGCCGCTCGGCCGCCGCGGCGCACTCATCGTCGGCGTCGGCATGGTCCCGCGCGGCGAGGTGGGCGTCGTCATCGCGAGCCTCGGCCTCGCTGCCGGCGTGTTCACGCAGCAGATCTACGCGGTGATCGTCGCGATGTCGCTGCTGACGTCGATCGTGACGCCGCCCGTGCTCTCGCTGCTGCTGCGGCGTTCTCCCCCCGTGCAGGCGCCGGACTAGGGCTGGCCGCCCGCGCCGCGGGCGACCGCGTCGCGCACCGCGTCGAAGCGCGGATCGCGCGCGAACAGCGACGGCGACATCTCGCGGCCGGCGGGCATGTCGAGCAGGCGGCGCAGCCGTGCGACCGCCTCGCGCGGGTCGCCGACGCGGATCTCGATCTCCGCGAGCGTGAGCAGGTAGCACGGCCCGTCGACCGCATCGGTCGCGAGCGGCAGGAGCTCGACCGCGCGCCGGCCTGCCGCGAGCGCGGCATCGGCATGTCCGAGGCCGGCTTCGGCGAGGCCGAGCAGGCCGGTCGACGCCGGATCATCGGGCTGTTCTTCCAGCAAGGACTGCAGCGCGTCGCGGGCGCGCCCGTAGGCTTCGCGCGCGCGCGCGTGCTCGCCGAGGCGCTCGAGCGCCTGCGCGCGCAGCAGGTCGGTCGGCGTGGAACTCGGCGTCCACGGTGCTTCGATCGTCGGCGGCGCGCCGTCGAGCACGGCCAGCGCGGCCGCTGCGTCACGCCGCAGCCACGCCGCGACGAAGCGCGCGGTGTTGGCGAAGCCGTCCGGGTTCGCGTCGGCCGGAAGCTGCGCGAGCTTGGCGGCCGCCCCTTGCGAATCGCCGCCGATCTCGCGCGAGAACGCCTGGCTGATCGCGCTCGTCGCACTGTGCGGATCGATCACCAGCGCGCGCTCGTAGGCGACGTCGGCATCGGCGTAGCGTCCCATGTTGGTCAGCGTGTCGCCGACCAGCATCGGCCATTGCGGGTTGCGCGGATCGAGCAGCTCGGCACGGCGGTAGCCGGCGAGCGCCTCGTCCCACTCGCCGCGGCGGCGCTGGATGTTCGCGATCGACGCGTTGACGTCGGCATTGCTCGGCATGTCGCGCAGCGCGCGGCGGAATTCGGCCAGCGCCGCGGTGTAGTCGCGCTTGCCGTAGTAGTGCGCATAGCCCATCGCGAGGTGCGATTGGGCGAGCTCCGGGTCGAGTTCGAGCGCGCGCTGCGCCGCGCGCAGGCCCGCGGCGGCACGCGCCGGCGTGTGGTCGAGCGGCAGCCAGTAGGCGTGGCTCTCGAGGTAGGACAGGCGTGCGTAGGCGAGCGCGAACTTCGGGTCGCGCGCGATCGCCTGCCCGTACAACGCACGCGCCTGCGCGGTTGCCGCGTGGCGGTCGGTCGCCGTCCCCATCTCGACCTGCAGCGCGGAATACTCCGCGCGCAGGAACAGGTCGTAGGCTTCCGCATCCTGCGTCGGCAACTGCGTGAAGCGATCCTGGTCGGCCGGCAGGAGTTTCGCCTGCAGTGCGGAAGCGACCTGCTCGGCGACGTCGCTCTGCACCGCGAACACGTCGGCGAGCGTGCGCCGGTAGCTGTGTGCCCACAGCTGCGTGCCGCTCGGAGGATCGATCAATTGCACGTTGATGAGCACGCCCGCGCCCGACTTCTGCACGTTGCCCTCGAGCACGCTGGCCACGCCGAGTTCACGTGCGACATCGGCAAGGTCGGCGGGCCGGTTCTCGTAGGCAGCGGTCGACCGGCGCGAAACCACGCGCAGGTCGGCGATGCCGGCGAGCTGGGCGAGGATCGTTTCCTGGATGCCGCTCGCGAAGTAGGCGTTGGCAGGATCGGCGCTGAGGTTCGCGAACGGCAGCACCGCGATCGAGTGCGGTTGCGCGGCCGCGGGTGGCGCCGGTTGGGGCGCGCCGCCGTGCAGGAATGCCCAGGCCGCGGCGGCGATGGCGAGCACGACCAGCAGCGCGAACGCGGCCCCCGGGAGCCGCGACGGCACCGGGGCCGGCGTGCCTTGCGCCGACGGCGCATCGGCGCGATCGCCACCCTCGTCCGGCGCCATGGCGTCTGCGCCGGTGGCCTCGGCCGATTCGATTTTTTGCGCCGCGGCAATGAAGCGGTAGCCGTGTCCGCGCACGGTCTCGATGTACGCGGGCGCATCGCCGGTGTCGCCGAGGGCGCGGCGCAGCGCGCTCAGGTGCCAGGTCAACGTGTGCTCTTCGACGATCGTGTCGGGCCAGAGCGCCGCATAGAGCGCCTCGCGCGACTGCAGGCGCCCGGCGTGCTCGACCAGCAGCAGGAGCAGGTCGAACGACTTGCGCGTGAGCGCGACCTCGTCCTCGCCGCGCCGCAGCCGGCGTTCGGCGGCATCGAGCAGGAACGGTCCGAACCGGTACACGGCGCGTCCTGGCACGGCGGATTTGATGAGCATGGTCACGCTGCGGCGCCGTCACACATGGATCACACGCAAATTACACCCACGCCCACGGCGCAGCACAGGCTGGACGATAGCCTATGTCGTATCCCTAGTGCTCCCCCAACGCTGGCGAGGAACCATCCGTGTCCAATCCCTTGCGCTCCTTCCTGCCGCTCGCGCTCGCGGCCGTCGCGACCACCGCCGCGGCTGCGCCCGCGAACGCACCCCAGACGCCGGCGATTGCATTCCCGGCGTCGTTGCCCGCACGCCTCGCCGCACTGCAGCACGTGCAGGCGGGGGGCTCCATGGCGAAACTGCCGCGCGCGCCCGCACCGTCGCCGAACGGCAGCGTGCCCTGGCTCGAACAGGACGTGTTCGCCACCGACGGCATCCAGGAGGACACGTTCGGCTCGGCGGTCGCGATCGACGGCGATGTCGCGATCATCAGTGCGCCGCAGCCCGGCTCGGATTCCGGCGGCATCCCGGCCGGTCCGGGCCGCGCATACATCTTCCGCAACCTGGGCGGCACCTGGGTGCAGACCGACGTGCTCACCGCCGACGATGGCGAGGCCGGCGACTTCTTCGGCTATGCGGTCGCGATCCAGGGCGATACGGCCCTCGTCGGCGCGCACTTCGCGACGATCGACGGCCACGTGCAACAAGGTGCCGCGTACGTCTTCCACCACGCCGACGGCGCGTGGACGCAGACGCAGAAGCTCGTCGCCGGCGACGGCGCCGCACAGAGCTTCTTCGGCGCCGCGGTCGCTCTCGACGGCGACCATGCATTCGTCGGCTCGTACGCGGCGACGATCGGCGGCCATTTCGGCCAGGGCGCCGTGTACGCGTATTCGGGCGTGGCCAAGGGATCGCTGCAGCCGTCGGGCGAGATCACCAACCCGGAGGGCGCCGCCAACGACCAGTTCGGCTACGCGGTGGCCGCGCATGGTGGCAGCGTGATGATCGGCTCGCCGAACACGAAGGTCGGCGACCACGCGGCGCAGGGCGCCGTATTCCTCTACGAGAACGACGGCAACGGCTGGACGCAAGCGCAGCAGATCGTCGCCGACGACGGCCTCGCCAACGATGCGTTCGGGCTTTCGGTCAGCTACGACGACACGCACGCGCTCGTCGGCGTTCCGGTCGGCAACGGCTTCCTCGGCGAGTTCTACGCATTCGCGCGCGATGGTGGCGCATGGACGCAGACGCAGAAGATCCTCCCGCCCGACGGCGCGACCGACATCTTCTACGCCGTGTCGGTCGCGCTGTCGGGTGATCGCGCGGTCGTCACGTATCCCGGGTACGCGGGCGGCCAGGGGCGCGTCGACCTGTTCGGGCTGGACACCGGTGGCGACTGGAACCTGCTGCAGGCGTACGAGCATCCGTCGGGCGATCCGAGCGACCTGTTCCCGTACTACGGCTTCGCGGCCGGCATCTCGGGCGGCCATTTCCTCGTCGGCGCCTACGGGCGCAAGGTCGGCGACAACCTCTACCAGGGCGCGGCGTACTTCTACACGCGCGACGCACTGTTCGCCGACGGCTTCGACGGCGGCTGAGCACCCGGCGCGGCGCCCGCCGCGTGTGCGGCGGGCATTCGCGGTACCTCAACGCGACAGCGCATCGGGGTCGTAGCGCTCCATGAACTTCTCCGGGTTCGCGAGCGGCGTGAAGCCGTACTGCGCATACAGCCCGTGCGCGTCGCGTGTCGCGAGGATGAAGCGGCGCACGCGCTGCAGGTCCGGATGCGCGAACGTGAACTCCATCAGGCGCTTGCCGATGCCGCGCCCGCGGGCCGCATCGACGACGAACACGTCGCAGAGGTAGGCGAAGCCGGCGCCGTCGGTGACCACGCGCGCGAAGCCGAGCTGGCGCGTGCCTTCGTAGACGCCGAAACAGAGTGAACGCTCGATCGCGCGCTCGACCAGCTCGCGGTGGATGCCGGGTACCCAGTACGACTCGTGCGCGAGGTAGGCGTGGATCGCATCGATGTCCAGGCGCGCGCGATCGGTGGAGAATGGCAGTCCGTCGATCGACCGCTCGTGGTGCTCGCCCATGCCCTGCCCGTCCTCCCGCCTGCCTTGCTTGCCGATGCTGCTGCTCGCCGCGCTCGCGGGCTGCGCGACGCCCGTATTCAAGGACGCGCCCGTCGCCTCGCCGGGCGTCGCCGACGTCGTTGCAGCACCCGAACGCTACCACGACGCCGAGGTCGTCTGGGGCGGCAAGATCGTCGCGCTCGAGAACCTCGCCGATACGACCGAAGTCCAGCTCGTAGCGTATCCGCTCGCCCGCGGGCAGCGACCCGATACGCGCGCGCCATCACAGGGGCGCTTCGTGCTCGTCCTGCCCGGCTTCGTCGAACCGATGGACTATCCGCCGGGCCGCTGGCTGAGCCTGCGCGGGCGCGTCGCCGGCCGCGAAACCCGTACGATCGATCGCAGCGAGGTCGTGCATCCGCGCGTCGCCGATGCCGAGGTGCACCTGTGGCCGCGGGATTTCCCGGACGACCGCGGGCATTGGAGTTTCGGCGTCGGGGTGGGCGTCGGTATCCGGTGAGTCACGTGGGCGGCGGAAGCCGCGATGCTCTTCACCGCGACCCACGAAACGCGGTCCCTCTCCTGCAGCCCGCCCTGTGTGCGACCCCAGCGTCGCGATGCAACGGGGCGCGACGGTCGCGCACGGGGTGCGCGCTACAGCAAGATCATATGCAGCGCCCTGTGGGAGCGGCGGAAGACGTCCGTCGCTCCACATGACAGCCGCTCCGTCGCACTATCGCTCCCGCGCCAACGCGAACGCGAGCACGTAGTCGCCGCGCGTCGTGCCGAACTTCGCATGGCCGCCCGCGGCGACGACGACGTACTGGCGGCCGCCGGCCTCGTAGCTCATCGGCGTGGCCTGTGCACCCGCGGGGAGGCGCATCGTCCACACTTCCGCACCGGTTGCGGTATCGAACGCGCGCAGGTAGTTGTCGGTGGTCGCGCCGACGAAGGTGAGTCCGCCGGCGGTCGTCAGCGGGCCGCCGATGTTCGGCGCCCCCTGGATGTCCCAGAACGGCCACGGCGCCCGGTCGCGCGAGGTACCGAGCGGCTTAGACCAGGCGATCGTCCCTTTGGCGAGGTCGACCGCGACGAGCTTGCCCCACGGCGGCGCGATGCACGGCGCGCCGAGCGGCGACTTCAGCAGCGTGCGGCGCATGCCGTACGGCGTGCCGCGTTGCGAGGCGAACTCCCAGCCTTCGTAGCGGCCCGATTCGTACTGCGGGACAAACTCGGCGCGCGGAACCAGCGCGACCACGAACGGCAGTTCCATCACGTTCGCGACGAGCAGGTGCCGCGCAGGGTCCCACGCGCCGCCGCCCCAATTCGAACCGCCGGCGTAACCGGGCCGCTCGATCGTGCCGGCGAGGCTCGGCGGCGTGTAGATGCCTTCGCTCTTCAGCGCCGCGATGCGCTCGCGGCATGCGTTGCGATCCCAGAACGTGAGGCCCCACGCGTCCTCGGGCTTGACCGGCGCATGCGACACCAGCGGCGGCAGCGTCGAGAACGGCTGCGTCGGCGACGGTATTTCGCCTTCGACGACGTCCTGTGGCACCGGGCGCTCCTCGATCGGAAACACCGGCTCGCCGGTTTCGCGGTCGAGCACGAATACCTGCCCGGTCTTGTGCAGCTGCACGAGCGCGGGAATAGTGCGCCCGTCGCGCACGAGGTCGACGAGCATCGGCTGAGAGGCGACGTCGTAGTCCCACAGGTCGTGGTGGACGAGCTGGCGTCCCCAGACGAACTCGCCCGTCGCCGCACGCAAGGCGACGACGGAGTTCGCCCACTGCGTATCGCCGGGCCGCACGCCGCCGAAGAAGTCGGGGCTCGGCGAGCCCGTCGGCACGAACACGAGGCCGCGCTGCGCATCGACCGCGAGCGGCGCCCACGCGTTCGCCGCACCGGTCCAGCGCGCCTGCTGCGCGTCGAGTTCGCCGAACTCGGGGTTGGCGGCGTCGGCGGGCATGCGTGCCGTGCGCGGAATCGGGTCCCAGTGCCAGAGCTCCCTGCCGCTGCGCAGGTCGAACGCGCGCACGACGCCGAGTTCGAGGTCGGTGCCCGCGTTGTCGCCGATCGCCGAGCCGACCACCGCGACGTCGCCCGCGATCGCCGGCGGCGAGGTGACTTCGTACTGGCCGAGGCGCCATTGCGACTGGCGCACGCCCTTCGACAACACGACTTCGCCCTTCGTGCCGAAGTCCGCGCACGCCGCGCCAGTGCGCGCATCGAGCGCGATCAGGCGCGCATCGATCGTCGCGAACAGGATGCGCTCGGCGCACGCGGCCGCCGCGTCCGCCTGCGCATCGCGCCACCAGCTGACGCCGCGCGAGGCCATCTCGGAGTAGTCGAAGTCGCGCGGCACCTTCGCGTCGAACTGCCAGCGCAGCTGGCCGGTCGCCGCGTCGAGCGCGAAGGCCTTGCCGGTCGCGGTGTCGAAGAAGAGCGTGCCGCCGACCATCAGCGGCGTCGCCTCGAACGTGAGCGCGTCCTTCGCACGCGCGAAGCCCTCGCCGAGTTCGCCCGTGCGGAATGTCCAGGCGAGTTCGAGCCGTCCGACATTCGCGGGCGTGATCTGCGCGAGCGGCGCATGCCGCTGGCCGCGTCCATCGCCGCCGTAGGCGGTCCATTCGAATGCCGCCTGCGCCGGCAACGACGCCGCGAATCCCGCGGCGAGCAGGATCTTCCTCATCGCAGTTCCTCCTCCGACCCGGGGCGATTGGACGCCCGCCGCCCGTACCGGACAAGCGCGATGGGACGAGAGGGACGCACGGCGACGCAGGCGGGACGGAGCCTTGCCGCCGTCGGCGACCCGCCCGACAATCGGCCGTCACGCCATCACGGAAGCGCCATGCCCATCGTCGCCAAAGGCGTGGTCGGCCTCCTCGCTGCGTTCGGCGCATTGCAGCTCGCGGGATTGCTGTTCCTGATGGCAGGCGGCGCCACTGGTTACGTCGCCCCGTGCAGCGTCTATCCGGTCATGGATGTTCCGTCGCCCGGCGGTGGCGCACGCGCGACCGTCGAGAACCGTCGATGTGGTGACCGCGACCAGCGCACCGACGTGTCCGTATCGGCCAACGGACTCGCCTCCGACTGGAGCCAGACGGTTTTCAGCGCGCCATCGGCCATCGCCAATGCAGGCTCCTACGCGCCCTTGCAGCTGCGCCTGACCTGGCTCGACGACACCCACCTCGAGATCCGCTATCCGCGCGGCGTGAAGAACGACATGCGCGAAGGCAGGGTCGGCGACGTGCACATCAACTACACCGAGGTCGAAGGGTCGCTTCCCTGAGCGATGCCGTCGGCGGGTGATCGGCACGCACCTTGAATTGCGCCCTGCGCATCCCGAACAAGGGCCGACGTTCCCGGCCCGAGGCGACGATGCGCATCACCTACATCGGCGGTCCGACCGCCCTGGTCGAGATCGGCGGCCTGCGCCTGCTGACCGATCCGACCTTCGACGCTGCCGGCGGCGAATATCGCGCGGCGGCCTACTCGCTGCACAAGACGCAAGGCCCCGCGCTCTCGCGCGACGCGCTCGGGCGCATCGACGTCGTGCTGCTCAGCCACGACCACCACTTCGACAACCTCGACACGTCGGGGCGCGCGATGCTCGCCGACGCGGGCGTCGTGCTCACGACGCAGGTCGGCGCGGAACGGCTCGGCGCGCCCGCGATCGGCCTCGCGCCGTGGGAGACATACGACGTTGCCCTTCCGGACGGCGGCACGCTGCGCATCACCGCGACCCCGGCGCGCCACGGGCCGGAGGGCGGCGATCGCGGGCCGGTGATCGGCTTCGTGCTGGAACGGCCTGGCGACGGCGACGGCGCCGTCTACGTGAGCGGCGACACCGTGTGGTACGACGGCGTCGCCGAGGTCGCACGGCGGTTCGCCGTCGTTGTCGCCGTGCTCAACATGGGCGCCGCGCACGTCGCCGTCGCGGGGCCCTCGCATCTCACCTTCACGGCGGACGAGGGCGTCGGGTTCGCGCGCGCGTTCGAGCATGCCTCGATCGTGCCGCTGCACTACGAGGGCTGGGCGCACTTCACCGAATCGCGGCGCGAGATCGAGGCGACCTTCGTTGCGCATGCGCTCGGCCATCGTCTGCACTGGCTCGCGCCGGGCGTGCCGAGCGCGTTCGCGCTCGCGGCGGGCGATCAGTCGCCGCGCCAGCCCCCGGGCAGCAGCGCGCGGTAGCGCCGGCTCAGCAGCAGTTCGGTGCCGTCGCGCAAGGTCAGCGCGAGGTCGCCGTGCGCGCGCGGCGCGATCGCGTCGATGAAATCCGCGCGCACGAGATGCGAACGGTGCACGCGCAGGAATTGCGCGGGGTCGAGCCGCTGCGCGAGGCGCGACAGCGTCGCACGCACGAGGTGCGTGCGTTCGCGCGTATGCACCTCGACGTAGTTGCCCGCCGCGGACAGGCGCAGCACGTCGTCGATCGGCACGATGCGCGCGCGCCCGCGCTCGTGCACGACGAGGCGGGCGAGGCGCCCGGCGCGACCGAAGTCGCCGACGCGGCGCAAGCGTTCCTCGTCGTCCGCGCCGCCGTCGGCGCCGCGCCGCTCGGCAAGGCGCGCTTCGACGCGCTCGAGGCACTGCGCGAACCGCTCGCGATCGAACGGTTTCAGCAGGTAGTCGAGCGCGGCCACGTCGAACGCGCGCAACGCATGCTCGTGGTACGCGGTCGTGAACACGACCAGCGGATGCGGCGGCGCGGTGCGCGCGAGGACATCGAAGCCGTTCTCCGCGCCGAGCTGGATGTCGAGGAACAGCAGGTCGGGTGCATGCCCGCGCAGCAGCGCGATGCCGCCGGCGACGTCTTCGGCCTCGCCGGCGATTTCCCAGCCCGGATGCGCTTCGAGCAGGCGGCGCAGCTTCGCGCGCGCGGGCGGCTCGTCCTCGACGATCGCGACGCGGACTTCAGGCATCGCGTTCGAGCGGCAGTTCGATCTCGATGCGCGTACCCGCGATGCGGCCGGGACCGATCGAGAAACGATGCCGGCCCGGATACATGAGGTCGAGCCGGTGGCGCACGTTGGTGAGCCCGACGCCGGGCTCGTAACCCGGCGCGAGGCCACGCCCGTCGTCCTCGACCGTGCAGAACACGGTCGTGTCGTTCGCGCCGATCGTCACCTGCACGCGGCCGCGGCCGGAAGCGAGCCCGTGCTCGAACGCGTTCTCGACCAGCGGCTGCAGCAGCAGGCGCGGGATGCGCGCGTCGCGTGCCGCGGGCTCCACCTCGACCTGTGTCTCGAGCTTGCCGCGGAAGCGCTCGCGCATGAGCTCGAAGTAGCGTTCGAGCCAGACCACGTCGTCGACCACGCGCACGCGCGCGTCGCAGGTCTCGCTGAGGGCGACGCGCATGAGCACGGCGAGCGCGGCGATCATGCGGTCGGCCGCCTCGACATCCTCGTGCATGCGGTTGGAGATCGCGTTGAGCGTGTTGAACATGAAGTGGGGCTCGATCTGCGCCGTCAGCTGCGCGAGGCGCGCCTGGCCGAGGTCGCGTTCGAGCTGCAGCACGGCGAGTTCGCGCTCGCGCCGCGCGCGCTGCGCGCGCCAGGCGACGCAGGCGCCGGCGATCAACGCATAGCTGATGAGGTCTTTCTGCAGTTCGTAGGCGAAGCCGAGCAGCGGATCGCCGAAGTCGTAGTGGCCGCCCATGAGCGCGTAGACGGGCTTGCGGACGGCGACCATGCCGAGCGTGTGCAGCAGCGAGAACGCGATCGCTGCCGGCACATGCACCGGCACGCGCTGCAGCCAGTCGGGGCCCGACAATGGATGGCGGCGCTCGAAACGGAAGATGCCGATCGCGAGCACGGCGATGACGGCCGCGCTGCTGAGTTCCCAGCACATCGGTTCCCAGGCCGGGATGCGGCTGCCGCTGTTGCGATGGCCGATGACGACGTTGATGCCGAGCCAGAGGCCGATGCCGAGCCAAGCCATCGCATAGGCGATCCACGGCCGCCAGCAGGCGCGAGCGGTGCCATCGTCGGTCGCTGCGACGGTCAGGACTTGCGCATCGGCGTCGGGCACGACTTCCATCTCAGTCGGCCACGTCCGGCTCGAAGAACGACCAGCGCACTTCGGGGAAGCGCGCCTTGAGGTCGCCCTCGACCACGTTGATCGCCTCGACCAGGGCGCGCGCGGAGAGGTCGCCGCGCATCTGGGCCTTGACCGCGACCATGACGTCGACGCCGAGCTGGAGCGTGATCACGTTGAACACGCGCGCGATCTCCGGACGCTGCTCGAGGAACGCGTTGATCGCGCCCTTGAGTTCGGGATCGGCGCTCTGCCCGATGAGCAGCGCCTTCACCTCGATCGCGACGAACAACGCGACGAGCACGAGCAGTACGCCGATCGCGAGCGTGCCGATCGCGTCGAACACGGGGTTGCCGGTGAGCATCGTCAGCAGCACCGCGGCGAGCGCGAACACGAGGCCGAGCAGCGCGGCGAGATCCTCGCCGAACACGACGATGAGTTCGCTCTGCCGGCTCTCGCGGAACCAGTACCAGAGCCCGTGGTCGCCGCGCGCCTTGTTCACCTCGCGCAGGCAGCCCCACATCGAGAAGCCCTCGGCGACGATGCCGAACGCGAGCACGCCGACCGCGAGCCACGGCCAGCGCAGGGGCTCGGGTTCGTGCAGCTTGTGCAGGCCTTCGTAGATCGAGAACGCGCCGCCGACCGTGAACAGCAGCAGCGCGACGAGGAACGACCAGAAGTAGATCGCCTTGCCGTGGCCGAGCGGATAGTCGGGCGACGGCAGCCGCTTGGCGTTCTTGAGACCGAGCAGCAGCAGGCCCTGATTGCCGCAGTCGGCGAGCGAATGCACCGCCTCCGCGGTCATCGCGCCGGAACCGGTCAGCGCGGCCGCGGTGGCCTTCGACAGGAAGATCGCGAAGTTCGCGCCGAGCGCGAAGAAGATCGTCTTGAGCGAGTCGGCCTTGCCGGACATGCAGGGTCGTTCCGTGGATCAGGGTTCTCCAGTGTAGGGCGGGACGGGCGCGGAACGATAGGCGGGACGAATGCCGCGGGCGGCCACTCACCGGATCGCGGGGCGCCCGGCCCTACGCCTTGCGGCGCTTCGCCGCGTCCGCGACGTTGCGCCACGCCGCCGACAGCGCATCGTGCACGAGGTCGGCGCGCGCAGTGTCGAGGCACACGAGTGTGCAGCCCTGGCGGCCCCAGGCGCCCTTCGCGGGCGTGAATGCACCCGGGTCCATGCGCAGGAAAAGTTCCTGTTGTTCCGGCGCGAGCCTCACCATGCCCCAGCGTGCATCGGGCACGCCGAGCGTGGCGAAGATGCGCTTGCGCACGCGGAAATCGGCATGCCCCATGTGGGCGCCTTCGGTCGCGTCGGGCAAGGCCAGCGCGAGACGGCGGAAATCAGCGGGCCCGAGTGCGCTCACGGGCCGGGTCCGCGCGGTGCGCCGACGTTCATTCGCCGTCGCCGAGCGCGGCCTGTGTCTTCTTCGGCAGGTTCGCGCGCACGAGTTCGTACGAGCGGCGCACGAAGCCGGCGAGCTCGTCGCGCGTGTAGCGTTCCGGCTCGGTCACGCTGATCCAGAACGCGCGCGCCATGTAGTGCGCCGGAGCCATGCCCGGTTGCGCGCTGAGTTCGAGGAAGCGGTCGGAATCGACCTTGAACGACAGGCGGCCACGATCGGGGCCGAGCGTGCAGTACACGACGAACATCTTGTTCGCGACACTCCAGACGAGGTCGACTTCCCACTTGATCGAGCGCGTCGCACCCGGCCAGCGCGCGCACAGATCGTCGAGGTCCGCTTCGCCCAGGCCCGTGACCGGCTTGCCCATCGCGTCGACTCTCCGCTCGAAAACACGCATCGTAGCCCGTCACGGCCGGAGCGGAAACCCGCACCGGTCCACGCGGCGCGCCGCGGCGGCGCGTGGCATGCTTCGCCGGTCGCCTGCCCGGGATCCGCATGACCGCACACCGCCCGACCGATCGCACGCCAGCACGCCCGCGCGGACGCGCATTCACGACGACCGACGGTCGCGTGCTGCGCGTGCGCCCGGTCCGCGCCGACGACGTCGAGGCACTCAAGCGCGGTTTCGCGCGACTCACGCCGGAGCAGGTCCGCCAGCGCACGTTCCACCGCATGAACGAGCTCTCCGACGAAGCAGCGCACCGCCTCGCCGACATCGACCCGGCGACGACGGCCGCCTACGTCGTGGTCGACGAAGCCGGCGAGCTGCACGGCGAAGCGCGCATGCACGTGCTGCCCGAGGGCGACTCGGCCGAATTCGCACTCGTCGTCGACCCGGAGATGGTCGGCATCGGCCTCGGCCGCGCCCTGATGCGGCGGCTGATCGAGGAGGCGCGCCGGCGCGGCCTTCGCGAGCTGTGGGGCACGGTCCTCGCCGACAACGCCCTGATGCTGGATTTCGCCCATCGCCTCGGTGCGTCGCGTGAACGCGTGCCGGGCGAAGCGGACGTGGTGCGCGTGCGCTTCGATCTCGCGCGCTGGCGCCTGCCGCGCTCGGCGCCCGCCTAGGCAAACCCCTTCCTTCGTGCCGCGGTGCGAGCTTGCCCGCGCTCGACCGGTCCTTGCACGCGCAAGCACGCTGCAGCATCCCATCCACCGGCCCCGCGCCGGCGGCCGGGGTGGCTCGTGCCTGCGCCATCCATCCATGTCGGGAGAGCGTGCATGAAAACGAAAGTTACGATCGCCATTGCGTCATTGGCCTTTGCGGGCGCCTGCGCCGCGGCCCCTGCGCCGATGAACGCGGACGCACAGACGGCCAAGGCCGAGATGCGCCGGATGTTCGGCCGCGTGCCGGGCTTCGTCGATGCGTTCCCGGATGCCGGCGTCGCCGGCGCCTGGAGTGAATTCAAGGCGGTGCAACTCGGCGGCGACACCGCGTTGTCGCCGAAGGTCAAGGAACTCATCGGCCTCGCCGTCGCGGCGCAGATCCCCTGCCAGTACTGCGTGTATTTCCACGCCAGGAGCGCGAAGGCCGACGGCGCCAGCGACGAGGAAATCAAGGAAGCCGTCGCGATGGCCGCGGTGACGCGACACTGGAGCACGGTCATCAACGGTGCGCAGATCGATTTCGCGACGTTC
Organism: Dokdonella fugitiva; assembly: GCF_004342425.1. Taxonomy (GTDB): domain Bacteria; phylum Pseudomonadota; class Gammaproteobacteria; order Xanthomonadales; family Rhodanobacteraceae; genus Dokdonella_A; species Dokdonella_A fugitiva. The sequence goes on from NZ_SLWQ01000004.1 coordinate 283,800, forward strand.
CGCGACGAGGTCGACGCGATGATGCGCTACGCCGACGAGCACGCGAAGCAGGAAGCGAAGGCCGCGGCGAGATAGCCGCAAGGGCCGGGCGCGACCGGGTGGTCGCGCCCGGCCGCGTCACGCGGCCGGTGCGGCCGCGCGCCGGCGGCGACGGAGTCGCTGCTGCAGCCGCTCGAAGTAGAGGTAGATGACCGGCGTGATGTAGAGCGTCAGCAATTGCGAGGTCACGAGGCCGCCGACGACCGCGAGGCCTAGCGGCCGGCGCGCCTCGGCACCGGCGCCGAAGCCGAGCGCGATCGGCAGGGTGCCCATCAGCGCGGCGAACGTCGTCATCATGATCGGACGGAAGCGGATCACGCAGGCGTCGACGATCGCGCGCTCGGGCTCCTCGCCCTCGCGCTGCTTCTCGAGCGCGAAATCGATCATCATGATCGCGTTCTTCTTGACGATGCCGATCAGCATGATGAGGCCGACCGCGCCGTAGAGGTCGAGGTCCTTGCCGAACACCATCAGCGTGAGCAGCGCGCCGAACACCGCCGTCGGCAGGCCGGAGAGGATCGTCAGCGGGTGGATGAAGCTCTCGTAGAGGATGCCGAGCACGAGGTAGATCACGAATACCGCGAGCAGCAGCAATATGCCCATGCCCGACAGCGAATCCTGGAACTGCTGCGCGGTGCCCTGGAACGATGCGCTGATCGTGTCGGGCAGGTGCAGCTGCGCGACCGCGCGGTCGACGCCGGCCACCGCATCGCTGAGAGACATCCCGGGTGCGAGGTTGAACGAGACGGTGACCGCCGGCACCTGGCCGAGATGGTTGATCGTCGCCGGGCCGACCGACTGGCCCGTGTGCGTGACCGCCGACAGCGGCACGAGCTGGCCCGACGGCGTCGCCGTCGCGTCGCCCGCGCTCGCCTTCGGCGGCAGCGTCGGTGTCACGTAGATCGACGACAGCACCGACGTATCGGCCTGGCGCGCCGGATCCACCTGCAGCAGCACCCAGAACTGGTCGGTCGGCGTGTAGATCGTCGACACCTGCGCCGGGCCGAAGGCGTAATAGAGCGCGTTCTCGATCGCGTCGGGCGTGACGCCGTAGGCGGCCGCGGCGTCGCGGTCGATCGTCACGTCGAGCTGCGGATTGGCGACCAGCATGTCGCTGCTGACGTCGAGGAAGCCCGGCAGTTTCGACAGCGCCGTGACGAGCCTGGGCGTCCATTCGAACAGGCGCCTGGTGTCGGTGTCCTGCAGCACGAACTGGTAGGTGCTGTTGGTCAGGCGCCCGCCGATGCGGATCAGCGGCAGGTTCTGCGCGAACGCCTGCAGGCCCGGGATGCCCTGCAGCAACGGCCGGATCTCCTGCACGACCTCGTCCGCGCTCTTGCGCTCGTGCGGCGGCTTGAGGTTGACGATCATGCGGCCGAGATTGAGCGTGGCGCTGCTGCCGCCCGCGCCGACGAAGGCCATGACGCCGGCGACGTTGGGATTGCCGCGCAGGATGTCCGCCGCCTTGCGCTGCTTCTCCAGCATCGCGTCGAAACCGATGTCCTGCGCGGCCTGGGTGAACACGAACAGCTGGCCGGTGTCGTCGTTGGGCAGGAACCCCTTCGGCATGCGCACGGCGAGGAGCCCGGTCGCGACCACGAGCGCGAAGAACGTCAGCAGCACGACGAAGCGATGCCGCACGCTCGCGCGCAAGGTGCGCGCGTAGGCCGACTGCATCGCGTCGAACGCGCGCTCGCAGGCCTGGTACAGCCGCCCGTGCGTGCCGCCGTGCAGTGGCTTGAGCATGCGGCTGCACAGCATCGGCGTCAGGCTGAGGCTGACGAAACCCGACACGAGCACGGCCGCGACGATGGTGATCGCGAACTCCTTGAGCAGGCGACCGATGAGGCCACCCATGAACACGACCGGGATGAACACCGCGGCGAGCGACAGGGTCATCGAGACGATCGTGAAGCCGATCTCCTTCGCCCCGTCGAGCGTCGCGCGCAGGCGGTCCTTGCCCATCTCGAGGTGGCGCGAGATGTTCTCGAGCATGACGATCGCGTCGTCGACGACGAAGCCGACCGCGAGCGTCAGCGCCATGAGCGACAGGTTGTCGATGCTGAAATCGAGCGCATACATGACCGCGAACGTGCCGACGATCGACATCGGCAGGGCCAGCGACGGGATCAGCGTCGCCTGCAGGTTGCGCAGGAACACGAAGATCACGAGCACGACGAGGCAGAGCGCGAGCACCAGGCTGAACTTCACGTCGGCCACCGACTCGCGGATGCTCTGCGAGCGATCGTAGATCACCCGCAGTTCGGCGCCCGCCGGCAGGCTGCGCTGGAAGGCGGGCAGCATCTTCTTGATGTCTTCGACGACCTGGATCGTGTTCGTGCCCGGCTGCTTCTGGATGGCCAGCACGACGCCCTGCTCGCCGTCGATGAGCGCGCCGCCCTTGTCGTTCTGCACGCCGTCGTAGACCTTGGCGACGTCCTTGAGGCGCACCGGCGCGCCGTTCTGGTACGTGACGATGAGATCGCCGAACGCGGCCGCGTCGTACAGCTGGCCGTCGACCATCACGTTGTAGATGCGGTTGGGCCCGTACAACGTGCCGGTCGGCAGGTTCACGTTGCCCTTGCCGACCGCATTCGCGACGGTATCGATGCCGAGGCCGCGCGTCGACAGCGCGTCAGGATCGAGATCGACGCGCACGGCGTACTTCTGCGAACCGTAGACGTTGACCTGGGCGACACCGGTCACGGTCGAGATGCGCTGGGCGAGCGTGTTCTCGGCATACTCGTCGAGCGTCGACAGGCGCAGCGTCTTGGAGGTGAATCCGACGTAGAACACCGGCGAGTCGGCCGGGTTCACCTTGCGGAACGTCGGCGGCGTCGTCATCTGCGTCGGCAGCTGGCGCAGCGCGGCGGAGATCGCCGCCTGCACGTCCTGCGCGGCGGCATCGATGTTGCGGTCGAGCGCGAACTGCAAGGTGATGCTGGTCGAGCCGAGCGCGCTCGACGAGGTCATCGAATCGATCGCGGGAATGGTCGAGAACTGCTTCTCGAGTGGCGTCGCCACCGCCGACGCCATCGTCTCGGGCGATGCGCCCGGCAGGCTCGCCGACACCTGGATGGTCGGGAAGTCGACATTGGGCAAGGCAGCGACCGGCAGCAGACGGTAGCCGACGATGCCGAATACGAGAATGCCGACCATGACCAGCGTGGTCATGACCGGCCGGCGCACGAAGACTTCGGAGACGCTCATCGCCCAGCTCCCGTCAGCCCGAGGCCGGCATGACCTTCACCGCCGCCTTGTCCTCGACACGCGACTGGCCATCGACGACGACCGTCTCGCCGGCGGCGAGCCCGCGCTCGATCACCGCCTCGCCGGCGACCACGCGCGCGACGCCGACACTGCGCTGTTCGGCGGTCTGGTCGCTGTGCACGACGAACACGTAAGCGCCGTCGGGGCCGTTCTGCACCGCCCGTGCCGGCACGACGATCGCGTCCGGATCATGGCCGATCGTGAGGCTCACGCCGACCAGCTGGCCCGGCCACAGCACGTGCCCCGTATTCGGGAACTCGGCACGCAGGCGCACCGTGCCCGTGCTCGTGTCGACCGCGTTGTCGATGAACGCGACCTTGCCCTCGACCGGCTCGTCGATGCCGACCACGCTGGCACGGGCGATCAGCGGCGCGGCCTTCTGCGCGGCCTGCACGCGGCCGAGCAGCGCGGACGGCAGCGAGAAATTCACGTAGATCGGCTCGATCTGGTTGATCGTGACGAGCGGATTGGTGTCGTTCGCCTTCACCACGTTGCCGGGCTGGATCAGGATGCGGCCGATGCGGCCCGCCAGCGGCGCATGGATGTCGGTATAGGACAGCGCGACGCGCGCGGCCGCGACGTTCGCCTCGTCGACCTTCACGCTCGCGCGCGCGGCTTCGAGATTGGTGCGGTACTGTTCCATCTGGTCGGCCGAGAGATAGCCCTTCGCCGCGAGATCCTCGTAGCGCTTCACCTGCGAGCGCGCCTGCGCCAGCGTCGCCTGGTCCTTCGCCTGCTGGGCCAACGCCTGCTGCAGGGCCGCCTGCGCGGGGCGCGGGTCGATGCGGAACAGCAGCTGGCCCGCGCTCACGTCGGCGCCGTCCTTGACGAAGGATTCGAGCAGCTGCCCGTCGACGAGGGATTTCACCGCGACGCTGTTGATCGCCTCGACGTTGCCGGGCGCATTGGCGAGCACGGGCATGTCGCGCGTCGCCGCGGCGACGACCACGACGGGCGCAGGCGCTGGCTGCGGCGGCGCATGGTCGCGTGAACACGCGGCCGCGAGCCCGCACGCGAGCACCGTGCCGGCGAGCTTCGCGGCGCGTTGCGGGAACTGCCACCCGTCCATTCGTCGTCCACTCCTCCATTCGATGCGCGCTATTGTCACCGATCGGCGTGCCGGGGTTCCCGGCATGCCGGTAAATGCAAGGTAAAGACCCCATGTGACGATCGGCCCGCGCGTGCGGCGCGTGCTTGACATGCCGCCGGTCGACATCATGTCGCGCCGACGGGGCGATCCGCACGGGGCCCTGCCGTGCCGCCCTGATAGAATGCGCGATTCCTGCGCCGCTGCCGTTCACGGCGGACGCACCCGCCGATGCCCGCATGACCCGACTGATCCAGCCCAGCCTGCCGACCTCGTCCCGCCAGCGACGCTCCTGGAAGGCGCCGCACGGCTCCGCGTTCGCACTCGCGCTCGCCGAAACGGCGCGCACGCACGCGGGACTCGTCGTGGCGGTCGCGCGCGACACCCACGCGGCGCACGCACTGGAGGCCGAACTCGCGGTGTTCGCCGGCAGCGACGTCGAGGTGCTGCAGTTCCCCGACTGGGAGACCCTGCCCTACGACCTGTTCTCGCCGCACCCGGACATCGTCTCGCAGCGCGTCGCCGCGCTTTACCGCCTGCCGACACTCGCGCGCGGCGTGCTCGTCGTGCCGGTCGCCACGCTCATGCAACGCCTCGCGCCGCGTGGCTACGTCGGCGGCTCGAGCCTCGTGCTCGAGCTGCGCCAGAAGCTCGACATCGCGAACGAACAACGCCGCCTCGAGGCCGCCGGCTACCGCAACGTGCCGCAGGTGCAGGAGCCGGGCGACTTCGCCGTGCGCGGCGCGCTGCTCGACATCTACCCGATGGGCAGCCCGGCGCCGTATCGCATCGAGCTGTTCGACGACGAGATCGAATCGATCCGCACGTTCGATCCGGAGACGCAACGCTCGGACCACAAGGTCGACGCGGTGCGCCTGCTGCCCGCGCGCGAATTCCCGCTCACCGAGGAGTCGGCGAAGGCGTTCCGCAATACGCTGCGCGAGCGCTTCCCGATCGATCCGCGCCGCTGCCCGCTGTACCAGGACATCAAGGAAGGCGCGACGCCGGCCGGCATCGAGTACTACCTGCCGCTGTTCTTCGCCAGGACCGAAACGCTGTTCGACTACCTCGCCGACGGCGCGCTGTTCGTACTCGGCGAAGGCGCGCTCGACGCGGCCGACACGTTCTGGACGCAGACCGGCGAGCGCTACGCGCAGCGCGCGCACGACGTCGAGCGCCCGGTGCTGCCGCCGGCCGAGCTGTACCTGACCACGCAGCAGCTGCGCGAGCGCCTGAATGGCGCGCTGCGCGTCGACATCGTGTCCGGCGACGCGACCCCCGACGGCGGCGCGGCCGAACGCCACGCCGTCGACCTCGGTACGCAGCCGGCGCCGATGCTGCCGCTCGCGCGCAAGGGCGAGGAACCGGCCGAGGCGCTGCGGCGCTTCGTCGCCGCGTATCCCGGCCGCGTGCTCATCGCCGCCGATTCGGCCGGACGCCGCGAGGCGCTGATCGAGCAGCTCGCCGTGGCGCGCCTGCGCCCGCAGTCGTACGCCGGCTGGCGCGAGTTCATCGGCGACGGCAACCGCTTCGGCATCACCGCCGCGCCGCTCGAGCAGGGCTTCGCCCTCACCGAGCCGGCGATCACCGTGCTCACCGAACGCGAACTGCACGGCGAACGCGTGCAGCAGGTGCGTCGGCGCAAGCGCGCCGCTCGCGATCCCGAGCAGGTGCTGCGCGACCTGTCCGAGCTCGTGCCGGGCGCGCCGATCGTGCACATCGACCACGGCGTCGGCCGCTACCAGGGCCTGGTCAAGCTCGACGTCGGCGGTCGCGCGCAGTTCGGCGAGGAGCCGTCGGAGTTCCTCGCGATCGAGTACGCCAAGGGCGACAAGCTGTACGTGCCGGTGGCGCAGCTGCACCTCGTCTCGCGCTACTCGGGCACGGCCCCCGAACTCGCGCCATTGCACGCGCTCGGCGGGGACGCCTGGGAGCGCGCGAAGAAGAAGGCCGCGCAGAAGGTGCGCGATGTCGCCGCCGAGCTGCTCGCGATCTACGCGCAGCGCGAGGCTCGCCAGGGCACCGCGCTCGCGATCGACCGCGAGCTCAACGAGCAGTTCGGCGCCGCGTTCCCGTTCGAGGAAACGCCCGACCAGGCCACCGCGATCGAAGCCGTGCTCGCCGACCTCGCGGCGGCCAGGCCGATGGACCGCGTCGTCTGCGGCGACGTCGGCTTCGGCAAGACCGAGGTTGCGCTGCGCGCCGCCTTCGCGGCCGCCACCGCGGGCAAGCAGGTCGCCGTGCTCGCGCCGACGACCCTTCTCGCCCAGCAGCACTTCCAGAATTTCCGCGACCGCTTCGCCGACTGGCCGATCCGCGTGGAAGTGCTGTCGCGCTTCAAGTCGAAGAAGGAGATCGACGCGGCGCTGGAGAAGCTCGCCGACGGTCGCATCGACGTGATGATCGGCACGCACAAGCTGGTGCAGCCCGACGTGCGCTTCAAGGACCTCGGCCTCGTCATCATCGACGAAGAGCAGCGCTTCGGCGTGCGCCAGAAGGAAGCGCTGAAGAAGCTGCGCGCCGAAGTCGACCTGCTCACGCTCACCGCGACGCCGATCCCGCGCACGCTCAACATGGCGATGGCCGGGCTGCGCGACCTGTCGATCATCGCGACGCCGCCCGCGCACCGCCTCGCCGTGCAGACGTTCATCAGCCCGTACGACACCGCGCTGATCCGCGAGGCGATGCAGCGCGAACACGCGCGCGGCGGCCAGGTCTACTTCCTGCACAACGACGTCGAGACGATCGAGAAGACGGCGCGCGAACTCGCCGAGCTCATGCCCGATGCGCGCATCCGCTACGCGCACGGCCAGATGCCGGATCGCGAACTCGAGCTCATCATGCTCGACTTCTACCGGCAGCGCTTCAACGTGCTCGTCGCGACGACGATCATCGAATCGGGCATCGACGTGCCGAGCGCCAACACGATCATCATCAACCGCGCCGACCGCTTCGGTCTGGCCCAGCTGCACCAGCTGCGCGGCCGCGTCGGCCGCTCGCACCATCGCGCCTACGCCTACCTCATGATCCCCGAGGGGCGTTCGATCACCGCCGACGCGGAGAAGCGCCTCGAGGCGCTCGCCTCGCTCGACGAACTCGGCGCCGGTTTCACGCTTGCCACCCACGACCTCGAGATCCGCGGCGCGGGCGAACTGCTCGGCGAGGAACAGAGCGGGCAGATCGAGGAAGTCGGCTTCTCGCTCTACACCGAGATGCTCGATCGCGCGGTGCGCGCGTTGCGCCAGGGCAAGGTGCCGGATTTCGACCTCACCAGCGAGCACGAAACCGAGATCGAGCTGCACCTGCCCGCACTGATCCCGGACGATTACCTCCCCGACGTCAACACGCGCCTGACCTTGTACAAGCGCATCGCCAGTGCGCGCGACGAGGACGCATTGCGCGAGCTGCAGGTAGAGATGGTCGACCGCTTCGGCCTGCTGCCCGATCCGGTCAAGCAGCTGTTCGCGGTGACCGCGCTCAAGCTCGCCGCAACGCCGCTCGGCATCCGCAAGCTCGAACTCGGCGCCAGCGGTGGCCGCGTGATCTTCCGCCCGAACCCCGCGGTCGAACCGCTCACGGTGATCCGCCTGATCCAGTCGCAGCCGCGCGTGTACGCGCTCGACGGCCAGGACAAGCTGCGCTTCAAGCTGCCGCTCGAAGGCGCGACCGAGCGATTGCGCGCGGCGCAGGACCTGCTGCGCGCGCTGGGTGCGCGCATCGCCGCGTAGGCATCCACGCTTTGCCACCGGGCGCGACCGAAGCACCGTTCGAGCAGCTGAACGACGCTTTGAACTCCGGCATGACGCGCGGCGTATCGCGATCGCCTCCAAACGGGTGAATGCCCACTGTCCCGTTCATTCATGGCAACGCGGCGGTTCAGCGGCGCCGCGTAGCCTCGTTCGACGGACGACGGCGTTTTCTTTCCGCCGATGTTCCTTCCGATTGCCACAACGAGGATACGCCATGAACCTTCGTTCCAGCTTGATCATTGCGACCGCGACGATCGCCCTGACCGCGCTGCCGGCGGTCGCCCAGCAGACCGAGACGACGGAGACCACGACGACCACGACGGTCACGAAGGGCCACCATCGCTACGTCTACTATCGCGACCACGACATCTACTTCGCCCCCGAGACCAAGGTGTACTACTGGCGCGAAGGCAACGACTGGCGTTCGGCCAGCGAGTTGCCGGAAACCTACCGTACGTACATCACGCGCGGCGGCGTCAACATCGAACTCGACACCGAGAAGCCGTACGAGCGCAACGAGTGGGTGATCGCGCATTACAAGAACCACGATCACGACGACGATTGACGCACCACCGCGACCGCAGCGCCGGCGGCCTCCGGGCCGCCGGCGTTTCATTGCCTGCCCTGCTCGGGCACCGCTAGACTTTCCGCGATGAAGGCATGGAGCACGGCAGTGAACGAACGGCGCGCAACCCCGGCAGGCCCGCGATGAAGTCGCCCAACGACCTGCTGCACCGTTTCCAGCTCGAGCGAGCCGGCGTCCGCGGCGCATTCGTCCGCCTCGAGCAAGGCTGGCGCGACCTGCGCTCCAACGGCGAATATCCGGGCCCGCTCGGCGGACTGCTCGGCCAGGCGGTGGCGGCGAGCGCGCTCTTCACCAGCTCAATCAAGTTCGACGGTCGCCTGTCCGTGCAATTGCAAGGCAACGGGGCGCTGCGCCTGCTGTTCGCCGAGTGCACGCATGACGGTTGCGTGCGCGGCATCGCGCGCTGGCACGGCGCGCCGCCGACCGCCCCGATCCGGTTCGAGCCGGAATCACGCCTCGCGATCACGATCGAAAACCGCATCACCGACACGCGCTACCAGGGCATGGTGCCGCTCGAAGGTGACGACCTCGCGCAGGCGTTCGAGGCCTATTTCGAACGTTCGGAGCAATTGCCGACGCGCATCGTGCTCGCCGAGGGCGGCGGGCGCTGCGGCGGCCTCATGCTGCAGCAGGTGGCGCGCGAAGGTGGCCAGGGCGCGGCCGACGACGACGGCTGGAACCGCGTCGGCCACCTGCTCGCGACGATGACCCCGCGCGAACTGCTCGAACTGCCGCCCGACGTGCTGCTGCTGCGCCTGTTCCACGAGGAAGACGTGCGCCTGCAGGCGGCGCAGCCGCTCGTGTTCGCCTGCACCTGCTCGCGCGAGCGCGTCGAGGCGATGCTGCGCTCGCTCGGCCGCGAGGAAGCGGATGCGACGCTCGCCGAGCAGGGTACGATCGAAGTGCACTGCGAATTCTGCAACCGCCGCTACGTATTCGACGACAACGAGGTCGACGAGCTGTTCCGGACCATCGATCCGGTACCGCCGGCGGCGACGCGGCATTGATATCGGGCGTTCTCACCGAACGGGAGCTGGATGTCGGCGACGTGCAGGCCCTGCGTCTCAACCTGCTGGCACTCGATCAGGACGGGGCGAGGTAACGGCTCGGCGCGAAGCCGGTCACGCGGCGGAACATCGTCGCGAACGCGGACGCGCTCTCGTAGCCGAGGTCGAACGCGATCGTCGTGATCGGCTCGCCGGCGGCGAGCCGAGGCAATGCGGCGAAGATCGCCGCCTGGCGGCGCCACTGCGCGAAGCTGATGCCGGTTTCCGAGCGGAAGCGGCGCGTGAACGTGCGTCGGCTCCAGGCGAGGTCCGCGCACCAGTCGTCGATCGTCTCGTGCGGCGACGGTTGTGAGAGGTAGGCGCGGCAGCGCGCAGCGAGGCGCTGGTCGGCCGGGAACGGGATGTCGAGCGGCAGCACCGGTGCGCGGCGGATTTCCTCGACGATCAGCGAGAACACGAGGTCGCTGCGCGAGCCCTTGCGGTACGGCAGCGGCAGGTCGGCGGTTTCGATGAGCAATTCGCGCAGCAGCGGCGAGATCGCGACGACGCGGCAATCCGCGGGCAGGCCCGCGCCGACCGCGGGATCGACGTAGATGCTGCGCGTGCTCACGTGCGCGAGCGCATCCACTTCGTGTTGCATGCCGGCCGGAATCCACACCGCGCGTTCGGGCGGCACGATCCAGCGCCCGGCTTCGGTGCCGACGAGCATGACACCGGTCGCGGCATAGAGCAGTTGCGAGCGCCAGTGCCGGTGCCGCCGCACATGGTGATTCCTCGGCAGTTCGTTGGCGGTGGCGACGATCGGCCCGGGCAGGGTATCGGCCCGGTTCGCGTGGACGTTGCGCATGTTGGCCCGATCGCAAGGGACGGTGACCTATTCGATAATGCGGGCAGCCGCCCCGCGATGTCCAATACGCGCATGTCCAACCCCTCCCCTGCTTCCGGCGCGTTCGCCGACGCCCCGGTGACGCCACCCGAAACCCTGCCGGCCGCGGCCGAAGACGCCGCCCGCACCGCGTTTCCGATCCTCGCGATGCTGAGCATCTGCCACCTGCTCAACGACCTCATCCAGTCGTTGCTGCCGGCGATCTATCCGCTGCTCAAGCAATCGTTCGCGCTCGACTTCGGCCAGATCGGACTCATCACGCTGACCTTCCAGCTCACCGCGTCGCTGCTGCAGCCCTTCGTCGGCATCTACACCGACAAGCACCCGATGCCGTACTCGCTCGCGATCGGCATGGGCTTCACCCTCGGCGGCCTGCTGCTGCTCTCGCACGCGACGACGTTCCCGGTGCTGCTGCTGTCGGCCGCGCTGATCGGGTCGGGCTCGTCGGTGTTCCATCCCGAGTCCTCGCGCGTCGCGCGCATGGCTTCGGGCGGCCAGCACGGGCTCGCGCAATCGCTGTTCCAGGTCGGCGGCAACGTCGGCTCGGCGAGCGGACCGCTGCTCGCCGCGTTCATCGTGATGCCGCGCGGGCAAGGCAGCGTCGCCTGGTTCGCGATCGCCGCGCTCGTCGCGATCACGCTGCTCGCGCGCATCGGCCGCTGGTACCGCGTGCAGATACCGGCGCATCGCGCCGCGGGCGCCGCACAGCGCGCGGTGCGCCTGCCGCGGCGCACGGTGGTGGCGACCCTGCTCGTGCTCGGCGTGCTGATCTTCTCGAAGTATTTCTACCTCGCGAGCATCAGCAGCTACTACACGTTCTACCTGATGCAGAAATTCCATCTCGGCGCGCAAGGCGCGCAGTTGCACCTGTTCGCGTTCCTCGGCGCGGTCGCGGCCGGCACCCTCGTCGGCGGGCCGGTCGGCGACCGCATCGGCCGGCGCTACGTGATCTGGGGCTCGATCCTCGGCGTCTTGCCGTTCACCCTGCTGCTGCCACACGCGAACCTGTTCTGGACCACCGTGCTCACGATCGTGATCGGCCTGGTCCTGTCGTCCGCGTTCTCGGCGATCATCGTTTACGCGCAGGAACTCGTGCCCGGCCGCACCGGCGTCATCGCCGGCCTGTTCTTCGGCTTCGCGTTCGGCATGGGCGGCCTCGGCGCAGCCGTGCTCGGCGAACTCGCCGACCACATCGGCATCGAGGCGGTTTACGGCATCTGCGCGTGGTTGCCCGCGCTCGGGTTGTTCGCGTGGTTCCTGCCCAATCCGCGCGTGAAGGCGTGAGGGTTCGATTCGTTGCTCGCGATGGCCTGCGCGCACGCGCAGGGCGGTACGCGCGACGCGCGTGCCGCCGAAGCGCCGCGGGTTTGTCGCAAGGATGCGGCGGGACTCGCGCTGCGCGCTCGACCCGCCCTACAAGGCCTGCGCGCACGCGCAGGGCGGTACGCGCGACGCGCGTGCCGCCGAAGCGCCACGGGTTTGTCGCAAGGATGCGGCGGGACTCGCGCTGCGCGCTCGACCCGCCCTACAAGGTCCTGATCCGTTGCTCGCGACGGCCTGCGCGCACGTGTAGGGCGGTACGCGCGACGCGCGTGCCGCCGAAGCGCCGCGGGCTTGGCGCAGGGATGCGGCGGGACTCGCGCTGCGCGCTCGACCCGCCCTACAAGGCCTGCGCGCACGCGCAGGGCGGTACGCGCGACGCGCGTGCCGCCGAAGCGCCGCGGGCTTGGCGCAGGGATGCGGCGGGACTCGCGCTGCGCGCTCGACCCGCCCTACAAGGCCTGCGCGCACGTGTAGGGCGGTACGCGCGACGCGCGTGCCGCCGAAGCGCCGCGGGTTTGTCGCAAGGATGCGGCGGGACTCGCGCTGCGCGCTCGACCCGCCCTACAAGGCCTGCGCGCACGCGTAGGGCGGTACGCGCGACGCGCGTGCCGCCGAAGCG
>NZ_SLWQ01000005.1 GCF_004342425.1 Dokdonella fugitiva
CAGCGTCGCCACGTCCTGAGGTGTCTTGCATCCGGACAGCAGCGCCTCGAGCGCCCTCTCGTCCACCTTGTCTGCCATCTCTGCTCCTCGCGGCATCTGCCGCTACCATACGTCAGGGAGCAGTTACACAGTTCAAATTACAGACTCGCGCTGTACGGGCAGGAGCGTCTGCTTACTACGGTTACGAACACACCGTACCGGGCACCGAGGACTCCGACGGCCGTGCTCCTCAGAGATGCTGCAGCTGCATCGCTTCTAGGAAGTCCTATAGCAGCCTACTGTGAGAGGTGCGCGAGCGCATGGCAGAATGCACTATCTGGGGCCAGAGGAAGCGCTGATGCACCGACTCTTGATGAAGATCGTGCTGGCGTTCGTTTGTATGCCATTCGCGCAACCGGCAAAGGCGTTCGTCGACACTCCATATCTAACACCTTCAGCACCTCAAGCAGGCCAGAGCGTAATGGTCAATGTACGCTTTGGGGAATGTGATGTCTTCGTTCCTGAAGACCCGTATCCAATCGTGACGAGAGAAGGAAACGCGATCCGAATACTGTTTTTTGGGTACTCGTACAGTGACCCTGAACTATGCGTGTACCCCCCTCTTCAAACGTCGCCTTCGATTGGCGAGTTTTCTCCGGGCAACTACACGGTACAGGTTGATTGGTTGCGTGTCGCAGTAGATGGGACCAGTACGACGACACTAGCTATCCTGCCTTTCACCGTCGGCGGAGTCCCCAACCCTCCCCAGCCCGCACCTGCATTGAGCGTCTTGGGTTTGGTTTTGCTCGCGACAGCCCTCAGCGTTATCGCGTCTCGAAAGCTACGCCTGATACTGCTGCCAGGAATCTTGCTGCTATGTCTGCAAATTCCCACGCAGGTTCGGGCCGATCAGCTGCCGGTCGCTACCAACACCATCGCGACACGTCCTTGATCACATACCCCATAGCGCCGGGCCAGTCTGCAGGCATTTTGAATCCATCAAACCCATCGTCTAGCCACTGCATAAGCTCCAATCCATCCGGAAGGCCTGCAAGCTGACGTCGAAGTGCGAACGCGCAGCAGTCCGCCAACTGCAAAAGTGGCACACGTTTTTGAACAAAATTGATTTCATCAATAGCGACGTCAAATGGATGCTTTGTTAGCCAGTCAAGATTGTTTCCAAAAACTTTGGGCACACGCTTCAGCTTACCCTGAAGAGCAGGCACGTCCTCCGCCATAATAATCATATTCTCGCCGGGGCCGCATCGTGGTCTGGGCGCACAATTCGCATCTGGGCGACGCGCGCGCCACCGCAATGAGCAAGCGCGGTGAATGGAATGTCGGTCAGCTGTTGCGCCAGGAGGCGGGACTCCAGGACACAGTGCTGGTCGGCTTCACGACCTATACCGGCCACGTCACGGCGGCACGCGACTGGGATCAGCCCGCGGAGCGGCGCTGGGTCCGTCCTGCACGTCGCGACAGCTACGAGCATGCGTTCTACGCGAGCGGACTGGACCGCTTCTTCCTGCCGTTGCGCGACGAGGTCGTCGCCTCGATGGACAACCCGTTGCTCGAGCGGGCAATCGGCGTGGTGTACCGACCCGAGACCGAACTCGAGAGCCACTATTTTTCGGCGCAGATCGGCTCGCAGTTCGACGCCGTGTTCCACCTTGATGAAACGAGTGCGGTCGAGCCGCTGGACATGAGCGAGCATTGGATCCGGCACGAACCGCCGGACACCTATCCGTTCGGGCTATGAGCGATGCGGAAACGATGAAAGACGAATACCGCGTGATGCAGCTCGTCGCACCGGGCATGCCACTCGCCGAAGCGACCCGGCCCATGCCACAGCCTGCAGCGGGCCAAGTGCTCGTCCGCGTCGAGGCCTGTGGCGTCTGCCGCACGGATCTGCACGTCGCCGACGGCGAGCTCCCGCAGGCACGCTATCCGATCGTTCCCGGTCACGAAGTCGTCGGCACCGTGGAAGATGTCGGCGCCGGAGTGACGTCTCCTGCTGTCGGGGAGCGCATCGGCGTCCCTTGGCTCGGTCGGACCTGCGGGCGATGCGACTTTTGCTTGGGTGATCGCGAGAACCTATGCGACGCGCCCGAGTTCATCGGCTGCACGCTGGATGGCGGATTCGCGACCCATATGCTCGCCGACGCCGCCTACTGCCTTCGATTGGGCGACATATCCGCGGAACCCGCATCGCTGGCGCCGTTGCTGTGCGCGGGCCTCATCGGTTGGCGCGCATTCCGGGCGGCCGGGCCATGCCGCGATCTCGGCTTGTACGGCTTCGGCGCGGCAGCGCACATCCTTTGCCAGATGGCCGTCGCACGAGGCGTCTCGGTGTACGCGTTCACTCGTCCCGGAGACGGGGCGACTCAAGCCTTTGCGCGAAGTCTCGGAGCATGCTGGGCCGGCGGCTCCGACGATGCGCCACCGCATCCACTCGACGCGACGATCATCTTTGCGCCCGTCGGCGCCCTCGTGCCCATCGCTCTCGGCAGGGTGCGCAAAGGTGGGCGCGTGGTATGCGCAGGCATCCACATGAGCGACATTCCAGGGTTCGAATACCGTCGACTTTGGGGCGAACGCGAACTCGTCTCCGTGGCCAATCTGACTCGCGAAGACGGACGCACGTTCTTCCTCGCCGCCGGCGACGACGTTCGAACCCGCGTGCGCACCTATCCGCTTCGCGATGCGAACCTTGCATTGGAGGCGCTTAGGGAAGGTTCGCTCAGCGGCGCAGCCGTCATCGTCCCGGACTGAGTTCAACGCACGGCACCGACAGCCGGCACATCATCGCGGATTGATCCAGATCAGCATCGACCGGCGAACGGCGCGATAGGGTGCGCTGCATCGTCGAGCGGAGATACCGTCATGAAAGACATCCTAGCTTATGCGGACAACTACTCCTCATGGACGCCGAGCATGAAGTATGCGGCGGGCTTGGCTGCTGCATTCTCGGGGCATCTGACGGGCGTCCACGTCGTGGCGTCACCGTACATGATGGTGTCTCCCTACGATGCCCCGCTCCTGCTGTCACGGATCGTCGACGAGCTTCGGCAGATCAAGGAAGAGGCATGCGCGCGGCGCAGCGCATTCGAGGCCCAGGCACGCGTACTCGGTACCCGCTCGGCACTCTGGGAAGTCGCCGAGGGAGAAGTGCCGGACGTGCTCTCGCAGATTGGCAATTGGCACGACGTGCTCGTGCTGGGTCGTGACGCGAAGAGCAACTGGGGTTCTCCCCAGTCGTTGGGAGGTCTGGTCCTGCGCAGCCACTTGCCCTGCATCGTCACGCCACCGACCTGCTCGACGGCGCGCGCTCAATGCGTGGCGCTCGGCTGGAACCATTCACCTGAAGCCATCCGCGCAATCCATGCAGCGCTTCCGATTCTCGCCACGGCCGGTCGCATCGTGATCCTCTCCGGCAAGCGGCGCGAACAGCCGTTGACGACCAGTTGGAAGCCGGAGTTCGACCTCGGAACATACCTGCGCGGCCATGGGCTGCTCGTCGAAGATCGTGAACTGGACGCGAGCGACGCCGACGCCGGCTCGGCGTTACTGGAAGCGGCTTCGGAGTGCCGCGCCGACCTGCTGGTCATGGGGGCGTACGGGCGTGCACGCTTCAGCGAATGGATTTTCGGGGGCGCCACCCGACACGTCCTCGCCGAAGCGCACATTCCGGTCTTCCTGCGGCATTGACTTGCAAGCTCAGGGGACGGGCGCTTGCTTCATCGTCGCGCTCGAGACGACCAGCCACCCGACAGCGAGCAGGAGCCCGTCGAGTACGACGAGGCTCCACCATGGCCATGGCGAGCCGCCGACAGAGGCTGTCATGGTGACGACGATCGGCAGGTCGCCCGCAACGGCGAAGGCGACCGAAGTGCCTGGTCCGGACGTGCTGACGCCCGCTTCGATGGGCGCACGCATCGCGCCGGCACTCTCCGGAATATCGAGGATCGTTCCACGCCCGCCGGCTTCCGGATCGGCAAGGACACGCCCACCGCGCGAGTGCAGGATGAGGCGCCCGAGGCTTTGCGAGTAAGCGGCGGCGTCGACGAGCGTCGTGATCGACGCCGTTCCCACGACTTCGCCGACCATGGAATCCGTGCCGCGTACCGCGTGGTGAAAGCGCAGGTCCGAACCAAGATCTCGAGAACCGGCTGATCCCGGCTCGTCGTTAGTCACGCGCAGTACCGGGCGACCGTTCGAGTCCGTCAATTCGATCTGCTTCATGCCGATCGCCTGCATGATGCGACGAAAGCGCATTTCCACGACGTCGAGTTCGCCGCTCGAGACGGCACGGCTCGTCGACGGATCGGATGCGAGCGTCGAGAGTGCCGCGCTCGCGGCGTTCGCCGAATGAGCAATGCCGCTCGCGATCGCTTGCACGTACAACTGGCGTGCTGTCTCGCGGTCCATCTCGTCGCGCATCGTCGCCTCGCGCAAGACTGCGACGCCGACCATTGACGGCGCGAGGACGGCCATGCACAGGTACGACATCGCGATCATTCGGCTGCTCAGGCGAAGGTGCGGGAACGTCACGGCGGCACTCCTGCAGTTGATTGGTCACGCAAGGCCGCGCCCATACCCGACTGCAGGATCGGAGCCACGATTTCGCCGCGCAATGCGGGCTGGTCCGTCACCAGTACGGTCGTGCCGGCGACGAGGACATCGCGCACGTGGCCCGCGAATTCGTCGGACACTTTGAGGTGTTTTGCGAGCGAATCCATAGACCACAGGCCGAGATCGCCGCGCAGCGGGTAGGCGAGCCATGTCCGCGAACCAGGCGCCCCACCCTGTTCCTCTTGCGCCACGAAAACGACGGCGCCGTGTCCCTGGAATCCTTCCGTGACGTCCACCGCGCCGGCGCCGATGCGCACGCCATTGCGCATCACGTACGCACGCCGGTCCACGAGGCTCACGAGAATGCTGACGGGTCCTTCGGTCTTCGCGTCCGCATCCCACCAGAATGATGCGGCCTGTGCGATGCCCAAATCCGGTTTCCCTAGAGGCGTTACCGGCGCCAGCACCGACGGATGGATGATCTCGGGGTCGACGGCATCGCGATCGGACACGACCACGGTATCGCCGTTGCGGGTCACCTCGAACAGGTGTTCGGCGAAGGGCTGCGGCACGCGGATGCAGCCGTGCGAGGCAGGATATCCGGGAAGTGTTCCTGCATGAATCGCCACGCCGTCCCACGTGAGTCGCTCCATGAAAGGCATCGGTGCATCGTCATACAGATTGGACCGATGTTCGCGTTCCTTCTGCAGGATCGTGAATACACCAGGCGGCGTGGCATGACCGCGCTTTCCTGAGCTGATCGCACTGGCACCGATCGCGATGCCGTTCCGGTAGACGTATGCGCGCTGTTCGACCAGGCTGACGACAATCACGACCGGACCATCCGGAGCGGTTTGCGGATACCACCATGGGGCATTCGCGATCGACACCGGATTGTTCGGATCGCTCTCGCCAGCGACCGCCTGCACGGCAAGCAGGGCTGCAAGCACGGAAATGACCCATTTGCCCGCCATTAACGCTTCCGGAGCCCGCCGAGCGCGTCGGCGGGCTCGCTTGTATCGGCACTCGTCGACGTGCGTGTCACGGCGCCACGATGATGTGATCGACGACCTGCTGGACGCCCGGAGCGTTCCATGCCGCGGCTTCGATCGTGTCGCGCTCGAGGAATGAATGCGCGGTCCCGCTCAATGTGACAGTGCCGTCGTTCACGGCCACGGTCACTTCCTTCGAATCCTGGTGAGCAAGGCGTTGCAGAGCCGCCTCGATCTTTCCCTTGACGTCCTTGATCGCCGCGTGCGGGCGCAGCGACACTGCATTGTTCAAGCCACGGACCCCGAGCAGCGGACGGACCGACGCCGCCGCGGCATCGCGCTGGTAGTCCCAGTCGACCTCGCCGGTCAAGGTGACGAAGCCGTCGTCGACCTTCACCTGCACGGCGCCGATCGGCACCGAGACGTTCCACTCGAGCGCCGTCACGGCCGCCTTGGCAATGTCCGCATCGGTTCGCTTGTTGCTTCCCGGTAATTTCACTTCCAGGTCCATTGCCACGCCCTTGACCCCGGCGACGCGCTTTGCCGCATCCGCCGCGGCGAACTTCTCGGCGTAGCTGTCGATCTCGCCGGACAACGTCACTACGCCATCTCTCGCCTCGACGCCGATATGGGCGGACTGCACCGCGGCATCCCACCGCAATTCCTCCATCACGTCCTGCTGCAACTGCCGATCGGTTTTCATGATGACTCCTCCGGGTTGAATGGACGTGATCACGATAGGCCCGGTACTGCCATTGTGAATTGATGCAGGTCAAGCGGCTCGATCTCGAATCGAGTTGATCCAGATCAATGCGCGACCAGATATTGAACGCGAGCATGCGCACGGGCCATTTCGGCCTTGTCGGAGCGTGCCATGACAATCACTTGGGTTCTCGTCGCGGACGGTAGTCGGGCGCGGTTGTTCGAGAGCACCCGGCGCGACGAGCCGCTGCACCAGCTGGAAAGCTTCCTCAATCCGGACGTACGCGCGAGCGCGCGGCAATTCACGACGGATCATCCCCCCACCGTCAATGAAAGCGTAGGGTTTGCACGTCATTCCATCGAGCCGCACACCACGCTTCGATCGAAGCAGACCATGCGCTTCGCGAGAACCCTGGCCGCGGCACTGGAGCGAGGCCGCACGGAACGTCGCTACGAACGACTCGTCGTGGCAGCGCCAGCCAAGTTCGCCGGTGCCCTGCATGGGCAATGCGCCAAGCCGTTGCGCGACTCCATTACGGCGGAAATACACCGGGATCTCGTCACGCTCTCCCCGACGGAAATCCACGAGCGTGTGGCGCCGTTGCTGGAGCCGACGGTACCGCGTTCGGAAATCGCCTGAAAGACGCCGCCCGGCGCATCCGGGCGAAACTTTCAGTTGTGCATGAACACGGGGACGGTAGCCTCGTGCAGCACGGTGCGGGTGGCGCCGCCGAATGCCATTCACCGATGCGCGACCGGCCGTAGGCACCCATCACGAGCAGGTCGGCCCCGGCTCTGGATGCCGCGAGCAGCAGAGCTTCGCCGATCCGATCGCCGTCCGCGAATGGTCCTTGGACGACGGGGTCGATGCCGTGCCGTGCGAGATGCGCATGGATGTCGAGCGGAGGCTGCCATTTGGCCTCGCTCTCCGGCGCGCCCCGGGCGCCGTCCAGCAATATGACGCGCGACGCACGCCGCAACAACGGCAGGGCGCTATGGATCGCACGCATGGCCTGTGGGGAGTCGTTCCACGCAATGGCGATGCAGTCGAACGCTGCGTTACGCCTCGCAGGCGGAACCATGAGGCACGGAACATGGGAGCGAACCACGATCGAACCGAGATCGACCGGCGCGCCCCAGGGCACATCCTGATCGCGATCGAGCACCAGCAGATCGTGCCAATTCCCGACGTGCGCGAGCGATTCCGGGGTGCGCCCGTCGGCTACCTGCCAATTCACTTGCTGCACCCCCATGCCGTTTGCCCATGCGATGAACGCCGACTCCGCAGCGCGCGCGGAGCGCTCCAGCGCACTCGCCGACTCAAAGGGCTCGAGCGCCGAGCCCGTCGGCGGTGGCATGTAGAACGGCCATAGGTGCACGAAAACGCCGGTCAGCGAGCCGCCGATGCACGAAGCCAGGCTAGCGGCGTACTCGACGCCGCAGCTCCACGCGTCATAACGCCCCGCATACACCATGATGTCTCGCATGCTCGACCTCCTCGATCAGGAACGCCCGAGGCACCGCGCGTGCGGCACCGCTTCGTGGCGTACTGCGATGGCGACGCGGAGTGGCATTGCTCGCGCCCGCGGCACCGGCCTCGTCAACGATATCGCCTCAAGTAATGGCTTTCGAACGCTGTTTTCACCCAATGCATCGCGCGCAAGGGTGGCAGCGCCCATCCGCGACCATCCGTGCGCACGACCGCCAATCCGCGGTCGAGGGTGTCGATGATGCATACCAGTTCGGGGCGGAACGTCTGCATGTGGGTCTCGCCCCGCAGTTCGCCGAGCAAGTTGCGCGCGGCAATGCTCGCTTGAAGATCCGCTTGATGAGCCTGCTTTGGCATCCAGTCGGGCCCGGGGAAGCTGCCGCCGTCGCCAGCGACGTAGACCATGGGCGCGCCGGCGACGTGGCAGCCGGCATCAGCCTGGACGAAGCCTCCAGGGGAGCGCGGCAGTGAGGTCGCATCGAGCCATGCTTGCCCGGTCAAGCCGGGCATGAACAGCGTCATGTCGCTGCGAATGCTCGTGCGCTCCAGGACGACCGCATCGGGTTCGAAGCGCAGCGGCTTCTCGCCGAGCGCGGTTTCGATGCCGCGTCCGCGCAGTTCACGTAGGAGCAGTTCGACGGCGCGCTCGCCGAGTCGCTGGCCGGGTTTTTCCGACGGACTGAAGAACACGAGCCGGAAGCGTTCACGGCGCTGCTGTCGGCGCAGCAAGGTGTCGATGCCGAGGACGAACTCGAATACCGGACCGCCACGCATCGCCGCGAGCTCCTGCGGGTTGGAGCCGAAGCCGAAGCACAGCGTGCCGCCCTCGAGCGCATCGAGGCGATCGCGAATCGCCTCGCCCGCCGCGATGCCCTCGCACGGGATGATCGCGTGTTCGATGCCGGGCAATCCGCGCAGGAAGCGTGCGCCGGTCGCGATCACGATACCGTCGTTGGCGACCTCCCCGGCATCGGTATGCAACGTGCGTGCATCTGCCGAGAGTCCGGTCGCGCTCGCGCGGTGGAAGCGGACGCGCTGGCGCTGCAGGAAGCGATCGAGGGGGACCACGACCTTCGAGCGGTCGCGTTCTCCTGATGGGATCCAGATCGTCCCGGGCAGGTAATGCAATTCGGCAACGGGCGCCACCAGGGTGAGTTCCGCATCGGCAGCGCGCGCGCGCAAGGTGCGCAGTGCCGTCAGCCCGGCGAAGCCGGCGCCCACCACGGTGATCCTCGGCTTCGTTGCTCTACTCCTCATCGGGTCACTCCTTTCGGCCGCTCGCCGCGATCCACGGAAAGCCCGGTAAGCGAGGCGCGCGTCGTTGTTCCGCTGCGCGCATCATGCAACCTGTACGACCTCACCGGTGCGCGGTCGGCGCTTGATCGCATAGTAGAGAATTGGAATCACGACCAACGTCAGGAGCGTGCTGACCAGGATCCCGAAGATCAGCGAAATGGCGAGGCCATTGAAGATCGGGTCATCGAGGATGAAGAACGCGCCGAGCATCGCGGCCACACCGGTGAGGGCAATTGGCTTGGCACGGACGGCGCACGCGTCGATCACCGCCTCCTCCAGCGGCACGCCGCGCTCGACTTCGTGACCGATGAAGTCCACCAGGAGAATCGAATTGCGCACGATGATGCCTGCTAAGGCAATCATGCCGATCATGCTCGTCGCGGTGAACTGTGCTCCGAGCAATGCATGTCCCGGCATCACGCCGATCACGGTCAACGGTATCGGTGCCATGATCACGAGCGGCACGATGTAGCTTCTAAATTGCGCAACCACCAGCAGGTAGATGAGCACCATGCCGGCGGCATAGGCGATACCCATGTCGCGAAAGGTCTCGTAAGTGATCTGCCATTCGCCGTCCCACTTCACCGCATAGCGGCTCGCGTCCGCCGGTTGCGCGATGAATGTCTGGTGCAACGGCAGCGCCTCGCCTTCGAAGCGCGCATCGCGCAGCTTCCCGACTACCGCGAACATGCCGTAGAGCGGACTGTCGAGCTTGCCGGCCTCGTCGCCGGTGACGTACGCCACGGGCAAGCCGTCCTTGTGATGGATCGTGCCGTCCCACGCGTCCGTTCGCACGCTCGCCAGTTCCGACAACGGCACCAGCCTGCCCCCTTCGCCGCGCACCCGCACGGCGAGCAGCGACGACGAGGTCGCCTGCTCCGCAGCCGGCAAGCGCAGGCGAACGGGGCGCGGATACTTCGAGGTGCCGTCATGGACGAATGTGGCATCGTCGCCCGCGACGGCCGCGGCGATCGCATCCGCGACCGCAGCCTGCGTCACACCCAGGCGTGAGGCGCGCACGCGGTCGAGCACATAGACCTCACGAGGCGCGTCGGCTTCCACGCTCGTATCGACATCGACGATGCCTTCGATACGGGCGAACTGCTCCGACGCGAGCGCGCGCGCGATACGGCGCTGGCCCGCGTAGTCCGGCCCATAGACTTCCGCCACGATCGGGGCGAGCACCGGAGGCCCGGGCGGCACCTCGACGACCTTCACCGATGCCCCGTAGTGCGCGCCTATCGCAGCAAGGCCCGGGCGCATGGCCAGCGCGATCGCATGACTCTGCCGCGAGCGAAGATGCTTGTCGACGAGGTTCACCTGCAAGTCGCCGACGTTACTGCCGCTGCGCAGGAAGTACTGGCGCACGAGTCCGTTGAAGTTGATCGGAGCCGCGGTGCCTGCATACCCCTGGTAGTCGAGCACTTCGGGTATCGTGTCGACTTCGGCAGCCAGTTCCTTCAACAGCGCGTCGGTTCTTTCGAGCGTATTGCCTTCCGGCAGGTCGACGATGACCTGGACTTCCGACTTGTTGTCGAACGGGAGCATCTTCAGAACGACCCATTCGACGATCGCGAGCGATGCCGCAAGCATCACGAGCACGATCATCGAACCGAACAGGAAACGACGCCGGCGGCGGGCATGCGGCACGAGAAATGGCGACATCAATCGCCGGAACAGGCGGTGCAATCTGCCCTGCCGCTGGTCTTCGGAGGATCGCAGGGAATGCTCGCTCGCTTCATGCCGACGCAGCAGCTTGAGCGACAACCATGGCGTGACCGTCAATGCGATGGCCAGCGACAGCAGCATCCCGGCCGACGCATTGACCGGGATCGGACGCATGTACGGCCCCATGAGCCCCGACACGAATGCCATCGGCATGAGCGCCGCGATCACCGTGAAGGTGGCCAGGATCGTCGGGCCGCCGACTTCGTTCACGGCTCCCGGGATCACTTCGGACAACGTGCGCGTTCGCCCGTCGGGACCTGGAAGCGACAGGTGCCGATGGATGTTCTCGACGATGACGACGGCGTCGTCCACGAGAATGCCTATCGAAAAGATCAGCGCGAACAATGAAACGCGGTTGAGGGTGAAACCCATCGCATGCGACGCGAACAGCGTCACCGCGAGCGTCAGGGCGACGGCGCTGCCGACGGCCACCGCCTCGCGCCAGCCGAGGGTGAACAGGACCAGCGCGATCACCGACAACGTGGCGAAGAGAAGCTTCTGCATCAGCTTCTGCGCTTTGTCCGAAGCAGTCCTGCCGTAGTCGCGGGTCACGGTCACGTGCACGCCGTCGGGAATCATCTCGCCCTGGAGTTGACCGACGCGGCGGGTGATCGCCGTCGTGATGTCGGACGCGTTGCTGCCAGGTTTCTTGGCGATCGCGACGGTTACCGCGGGAGCGATGCCGGCCCTCGGCCCCGGGCGGCCCGGTGGTGAACCGTACCAGGCGTAACGCGCGGGCAAGTCGGCCCTCGCCTCGACGGTGGCGACGTCCGAAATCAACAGTGGCTTGCCGCCATTGCTGCCGATGACGAGCGAGGCGACGTCTTCTGCGGACGCGAGGAAGCGGCCGGCCGTCACCGGCAACGCGCCATCGGCGCCCACGCGCTCCCCCGGTTGGTGCACCACGTTCGCGGCCTGCAGCGCCGTCGCGAGATCGCCGGGCGCGAGGCCGTACGCGGCGAGTTTCGCGGCATCGAGGGTGACCATGACCACACGATCCGGCGCGCCGATCGCGTACACGTTACGCGTGCCGGGAATGCGTTTGAGTTCGGCCTCGAGCGCATGCGCCACCTCCGCGAGGCGGCTCGCATCGGTTGACGCGTCGTCGCTCCAGAGGGTCAGGGCCATCACGGGCACGTCGTCGATGCCCTTCGGTTTCACCACAGGCGTGCCGACCCCGATGTTCCGCGGCCATGCATCTAGGTTCGAAAACACTTGGTTGTAGAGGCGTACGAGCGCAGCCTGCCGCTCCACCCCCACGTCGTATTCGACGGTGACCACCGCCACCCCCGGGCGGCTGACCGAGTACACGTGCTTGACGCCTTCGATTTCAGAGAGCGCCTGTTCCAGTGGCACCGCCACCAACTGCTCGACATCGCGCGCACTCGCGCCTTCGAACGGAACGATCACGTTCGCCATCGTCACGTCGATCTGCGGCTCCTCCTCGCGTGGCGTGACCATCACTGCCAGAAGGCCCAGCAGGAGCCCCGTGAGCGCGAGAATCGGCGTCAAAGGGTTGGACTGGAACGCCGCGGCCAGCCGGCCCGCGAGACCGAAGCGCGAAGGGCTCGACACGTCACTCATGCGTCGAATCCGTCGCCCGCCGCTGCGCGACCACGGCCTGCATGGCCGCGACGGGATCGCGAGCGACGATGTCGCCCGCCTTCAATCCGCTGATCACCTCCACCGTGTCCTCGTCGCGTGCGCCGAGACGAACCTGGCGCAGCAGGATCCGATCGCCCAGCTTGACGTAGACGCCGCTGAGCTCGCCGCGCTGCGCGACGGAGGCGGCGGGAATGCGTACGGACTCGCTTTCAGCTCCACCGTTTGCTGCCGCATCGAACACGACTTTCGCGGTCGTGCCCGGCGCAGGCGGCGTCGCGATTTCAGGCAGGCTCACGCGCACCACCACGCTGTGGCTGGCGACATCCGCGGCCGGAAATACGATCACGCGCGGCGACATCGTTTCGCTTCCATCCGGGAACAGGACGTGGGCGCGCGGATCGCGTCGGATCGCTTCGGCGCGGGTCTGCGGTACCGATACTTCGATGCGCAGGTCCCGTGGCGCATAGACCGACAGCAGCGGCTGCCCCGCGACCACCGTTTCGCCGGGTTCGACCTCGCGTCGCGACACCACGCCCGCGAATGGCGCTCGCACCACGGTGTATCCCGCCTGCTGCTCTGCCTGTGTCAGGCGCGCGCGTGCGGCGTCGCGCGCGGCGACGGCCGCATCACGCTCGGCACGCGCCTGATCGAGCTGAGCGCGCGACACATATTGCGCGCCCGACAATGCATCGAAGCGCGCATAGGTGCGCTCCGCCACCACGGCAGCAGCCTCCGCCGCGCGCAACTGGGCGCGTGCCGTGTTGGCGACGGCGTCCTGTTCAACCGCGACGATCCGCACCAGCACCGCGTCGGCTTCGACGCGATCATTCACGTCGGCTTCGACCGCGGCGACGGTTCCCGCGGTTTGCGCGCTGAGATCCGCACGCTGAACCGCTTCGACCACGCCGTCCCAGGCGCGGCCGGCGATCACTGCCGGCTGCTCGACCTCGAAGGTCGACAGTTCGGGCAACGGCGGCATGCGATTGGCCGAGCGCTCACCGCCGCACGCCGCGAGTGCCAGGCTCAGCGCAGTTGGCAGCCATCGCCTATTTGAACGCACAACCGCCCCCCGGCACACCGATCTTCCTGAAGACGATCGCAGCCGGGCAGAAGCCGGTCATGCTCGCCTGCAGGAGGTTCAGGCCGATGAATGCGGTCAGCAGCAGCCACCAGGCGGAAAAGAAGTGCACCAGCAGTACGCTGACGAGAATCATCACGCCGGCGAACGCCATTACGGCTCGATCGAGATTCATGACATCGACTCCTTCATTCACGTGGAAATTGCGTGCAACCTGCCTATCCATGCGTGCGACGTTCCTTGAGGCGCTCGATCCCGAGCGCGGCGAGGACGTACTTCTCGTAGATCGGTTCGGAGGTTCCGTTACGCATCTTGTAGAGGAAGTACTTCTCGAAACCGATCTTCGCCAGATGGGCCCATTTGCCCACACCGGTCCAGGTCACGTTGCGCGGCGGGATCTGCGGCAACGCGACGAAGGCGGCACCGGTATCGCCCATGTCGGCGAGGCAGACGGCGTTCCATGTGCCCTCGTAGTCGGCGGCCTCGCCTTTCAGCTCGGCCTCAATGTTGCGCACGACGGTGCTGACCATCGACTCGATCATGAAGCCGGTCTTCGGCGCTCCCGTCGGTACCGGCGTAGCCTCCACCGGCGGAATCGCGACGCACACGCCGGCGGCGAAGATGCGCGGATACTTCGTGCTTCGCTGATGCGAATCGACGGCGACGAAGCCGCGCGCATTGCAGAGCGACGCCACCGCAGCGACCGCAGGCACACCGCGGAAGGCGGGGATCATCATCGAGTAGCGAAACGGCACGGTGGTCGGAAGCGCCAGTTGGCCTCGTGCATCGAGCTGCTCGACATCCATCCCGTCCGCGCGCACCGTCGCGACGCGCGCGTTTTCGATCCACTTGATGTGGCGCTTGCGAAACTCCGACTCCATCAATGTCTTGGAATCCCCGACGCCGCCGAGGCCGAGATGCCCGAGGTAGGGCTCGGAGGTGACGAACGTGATGGGTACGCGGTCACGGAGACGGCGTTTGCGCAGATCGGCGTCGAGGATCATCGCGAACTCGTACGCAGGCCCGAAGCAGCTCGCGCCCTGCACCGCGCCGACGACGACAGGACCGGGATTCGCGAGGAAAGCCTCGTAGGCATTTCTCGCCTGCTGTGCATGCGATGCGGTACAGATCGAATGCGTATGGCCGTCCGGGCCCAGTCCCGGAATCTCGTCGAAGGCGAGATGCGGGCCCGTGCAAAGTACGAGGTAGTCGTACGACAGACGCACACCTTCGCCCGTCACCACGGCGCTCTCGTCCGCGCAGATGCGCTCGACACCGTCAGAGCGGAACGCGATGCCTCGCCGTGCCACATGCGGGGCGACGGGCATCGTGATGTCTGCCGCGTCGCGCCAGCCGATCGCCAGCCACGGATTGGACGGCGTGAAGCCGAACGCGCCTCCTCGCCCCACGAGCGTCACTTCGTGGGAAGGTCCCAGTGTTTCGCGCAGTTCGTACGCGGCACTCATGCCGCCCAAGCCTGCGCCGACGACCACGATCTTGGACATATGACGTTTCCCGGCAGGGCCATCCTTAATATATTATCTATTTCATATATAATAATCAACTGATATTACGCGATGCTGGACGGGTTAGACTGCGCACCACCGCGCGGTTCGCCGGGCGATGTTTCGCAGGAGGAGCCGTCGATGGCGCGCGGCAGAAGATCGGTTCCCGGGATCGACCCCCAGCGGATGCGCGCGCATTCGCGCGATGCCAGCCGGCTGCTCAAGACGCTCGGCAATGAGAGTCGTCTGGTGATCCTGTGTCTGCTGGCCGAAGGCGAGCGCTCCGTGACGCAACTCAACGAGCATCTCGACCTGAGTCAACCTGCGCTCTCGCAGCATCTCGCAGTGTTGCGTGACGAGGGTCTCGTGACGACGCGACGTGAAGCGCAGACGATCTACTACGCGCTCGCGCCTAGCCCCGCCACACGAGTCGTGCAAGTTTTGCACGACATCTATTGCGGCGCCGAATCGAAGGGCTGACGCCGCCGTGAGGTACGTCCTTCGCTCTTTCATGACGTGCCTCGGCCACGGCCATGCGGCGCCCCATGCCGGACAGCCGTCGACCTGCGGAGTTCGAAGCGGCTGACGGAAATGCCGAAGTCGAAACCTTTTCCCTTCGCCGCCAGCGCGAGCGACACCGGTCCCTTCGTCAGGACGCGCGCAGATCCTGCACGTGCCAGGCCCACTTCACCACCGACGGCGAGGTAGGACCCGAGGACCTCGTCGATGCTCCCGACATGGGAGAAGACGCCTCTTCCGTCGGTGATCTTCCATCTGCCCGCGGCCAGGCCGACTCCCTTGGCGCTGATGTCGACGAGCACCGTCGCCCCGTCGCTGCAGAATACGACGCCCTCGCCCTTTGCGCTCGAATAGAGGGCGGACCATTCCTTCGAGGTGAAACTGAGATGGCACCGCAAGTCCGAGTCTTCCGCGCGAGCGCCCCCGATCATTGCCGGCGCGAGTGCCATCACGATCCACGCTGCCGCTTTCATGGTGGCCTCCGTCAGCCAGTTTCAGGGCCGACACTACGCCGTGCGAACGCCTGTGCATTGACGCGCATCAAGTTCGCCGACGCCCGGCTTCCGGTCATCCGTAAGTGCCATTCGCATCGGTAGCGTGTCTCGCCGGCCCGCGCGCGTGTAGGATGCATTTCGTGAAGCGACGATGCGAGCGGGCATCGATCCGAGCCCGCGCGTGACCCTACGGAAGTGCGCATGAAGCGATGGATTGACATCCGACTCGCATACCCCGCCAGCTTGCTGGCATCGTTCGCCGCGATCTGGCTCGCCCTCGCTTGGCGCCCCTGGTATCGACAGGACTGGCTGCTCGAAAACGCACTGGTCCTCCTCGTGCTGCCATTGCTAATCGCCGGCGCACGGCGTTCACGATTGTCGAACGCCGCCTATACCTGCCTCTTCGTGTTCCTCTGCGCCCACGAGATCGGGGCTCACTACACGTACTCGATGGTTCCGTACGACGAGACGTTCCGCTCACTGAGCGGGCATTCGTTGAATGAATACCTGGGCTTTCGTCGCAATCATTTCGATCGCCTGGTCCACTTCATGTTTGGTCTGCTTCTCCTGCCGGCCACATCGGAGATGTTGAATGCGCGCGTGCGCATGCGCGGCGCATGGGCGTTCATTCTGCCCATCCTGGTCGTCGAAGCTTCGTCTGCGATCTTCGAGCTGGTCGAATGGGCCGCAGCGCTCACCTTCGGCGGCGACCTAGGTCAGGCGTACCTTGGCACCCAGGGAGACGTTTGGGATGCCCAATGGGACATGGCTCTGGCGCTGCTCGGGGCTGTCGTCGCACAGTCGGTGCGCTGCCTGGGCATGCAGCACAGGTCACGAGGCAGCCCTGGCGCACTGTTGGCATTGCGTCACGCGCTGCGGTTCCATGGCCCCCTGTGACACGACCCGTCAGGCCATGTACTGGCCGCCGTTCGCCGAGAAGGTCGCGCCTGTGATGAAACCTGCTGAGTCTTGAGCGAGGAAGGCGACGATGCGTGCGACATCCTCCGGCTCGCCGAGCCGGCCGACGGGGATCGTCGCGAGGATCGATGCCATGACGTCGTCGCGGACGGCGGCGACCATGTCGGTGTGGCAGTAGCCCGGCGCTACGCAGTTCACGGTGATACCGAAACGGGCGCTCTCCAAAGCCAATGCCTTGGTGAAGCCGATGACGCCTGCTTTGGAAGCGGCGTAGTTCGTCTGCCCGTACTGCCCCCTCTGGCCGTTCACCGAACCGATATTCACGATCCGCCCGAACTTGCGGGCCCGCATGCCTTCGATCACCGGGCGGCACATGTTGAACAGGGAACCGAGGTTGGTGGCCAGCACGTCCGTCCATTGCTCGCTCGTCATCCGATGCAGCGGCGTGTCGCGCGTGATGCCGGCGTTGTTCACGAGGATGTCGACCGGACCGAGTTCGCTCTCGACGGCGGCGACGCCACGCTTGCAGGCGTCGAAGTCCGCTACGTTCCATTTGAAGATCCGGATGCCACTTTGCTCATGGAGCATGCGCGCGCTCTCGTCGCCGGCGTGATAGACGGCTGCGACGTGGTAGCCCTCCTTCTGCAGCATTAGGCAGATCGCGCGACCAATGCCACGTGTTCCTCCAGTCACCAAGGCCGTACGACCTGCATCCGCCATTGGAATTTCCCCGCGCTTCGTTCCGCCCGACGCTAGCTTCCTTGGATCCAGCAAGGCCGGATTGATGCATGTCAACTTCACGGTGCTCGCTGATGACCCAGGTCAATTCCATGCGATGTCGAATACGAGAAGCTTGAGCCGTCGCCTCGACCGCTCGGGAATTGCATCGCGCACTCATGAAACGGCAACTCCGCTTTTCGCTCTGGTACGGCATCTTCGCCCTGATCGTGCTCGTCGTCGTCGAGCGCTATGCGGTATCGCTCGTAGAAGTCGAGACGATCCCTTACAGCCGGTTCGAGACGGATCTGAAGGCGGGCGAGATCGAGGATGTCATCGTCACCGAAGAGTCGATCCGTGGCACCTACAAGGCGCACGAACCGGCCGCGCGGCCGCGTCGCTTCGAAGCCGCTCGCGTCGAACGCGACATCGCAGCGGAACTTACGGCAGCCGGCGTGAGCTATCGCGGAGCATCTTCCTCCGGTTGGTTCGAGGGGATCCTTGGCTGGTTGGTTCCACCGCTGATCTTCCTTGCGTTATGGATGCTGTTTACGCGGCATTGGGGCGCCGGACGCGGCTCTGGCCTGATGACGATCGGCAAAAGCAATGCCAAGGTCTATCTCGAGAAGTCGATTCGGACCACGTTCGCCGACGTCGCCGGCGTCGACGATGCGAAGGCTGAACTGGAAGAAGTCATCGCCTTCCTGCGCGACCCGGAAGGCCATGGGCGCCTGGGCGCGCACGTCCCTAAAGGTGTGCTGCTCGTCGGACCGCCGGGCACGGGCAAGACCTTGCTGGCGCGCGCGGTGGCCGGCGAAGCGGGTGTCCCGTTTCTTTCGATCAACGGGTCTGAGTTCGTCGAGCTGTTCGTAGGCGTCGGTGCCGCTCGAGTACGCGACCTGTTTGAACGGGCGAGGGAGCAGGCGCCATGCATAATTTTCATCGACGAACTCGACGCGCTCGGGCGCGCCCGCGGAAGCTCCCCCGTCAGCGGCGGGCAGGACGAAAAAGAGCAGACACTGAATCAGCTCCTCTCCGAACTGGATGGGTTCGACTCGCGCAGCGGCGTCGTGCTGCTGGCAGCAACGAATCGGCCGGAAATCCTCGATCCGGCACTGTTGCGAGCTGGGCGCTTCGATCGCCAGATCCTCGTCGATCGGCCCGACAAAGTCGGCCGCCTCGCGATCCTGCGTGTGCACGCGCGCAAGGTCGTCCTGCACGGCAGCGTCTCGCTCGACGACGTGGCATCACTCACCGCCGGCTTCACGGGAGCCGATCTCGCCAATCTGGTGAACGAAGCTGCCCTCCTTGCGACACGGAGGAATGCGGCCGCCGTGGAGCAGATGGATCTCAACGAAGCGATCGAGCGCATTATCGCAGGGCTGGAGAAGAAGACGCGCATCCTTTCGCCCAGCGAACGACGCACCATTGCATATCACGAGATCGGTCATGCACTCGTCGCGCTCGCCCTGCCTGGGGCCAACCGCGTGCAGAAGGTTTCGATCATCCCGCGAGGAATCGCGGCGCTCGGCTATACCATTCAGCGGCCACTCGAAGACCGCTTCCTCATGTCGCGCGGGGAACTCGGTGACAAGCTCGCCATTCTGTTCGGCGGTCGAGCCGCGGAATCCATCGTTTTTGGCGACACTTCGACAGGCGCGGCTGACGACCTCGCCAAGGCGACCGGCATCGCGCGAAACATGGTCCTCCGTTACGGCATGGTGCCGAAGATCGGCCATGTGAGCTACGATCCTGGGGCAAGCTCGATGCTGGACCCGGCCTCCGATCCATGGAGGCCTCGATTGTACGGCGAGGCCACTGCGGCGACCGTCGATGACGCCGTGCGTTCGCTTCTCGACGCCGCGTTCGAGCGCGCCCGATCCATCCTTTCCTCCGAGCGAGCCGCTCTCGACCACGCCGCCACGATTCTTCTGGAACGCGAAACGCTGTCAGGAGACGAACTGATAAGCATGCTCGCTCCGTCGGCGCTTTCCCCCGCCACGCCGTCGACGAAAGTCTGAGATCTGAGATCGGTGCCACACGGCGCCCCGGCGCCGGCAGCTCGTTGTCGCGCTGGTCGACGCTCTCCCGCGATTGCTTCATTTGATCTGCATCAACATCCTGCGGAGGCAGGAGCTCATGCTGGCCTCAGGCCGCGCGTGAGCGCCGCCAGACGGATTCTCCAACTGGGAGAACCACGGGGCAGTGCTTTCGGAGGCCGGGGAGACCCGGCCTCCTCTTTGCACTGCCGGACGATAGAGCCCTACCTCGTCAGAACGTATTCCCCTGGTGCATCACAGAGGGCGGTCGAAGTATTGTCCGAAAATGATCGCGGCTCACCGGAATGAGCATCCAGCCATTCGATCCAACGCGGCCACCAGGATCCCGATACGACCGGACTCGACCGGCGCCATGTCTCCGCATCGAGGTAGCGGCCTCCGGGAAGTCGACACCCTGCACGATAGTGCTGACCAGGCTGGTCATCGGGCGGGGCCACGATGCCGACATTGTGTCCACCGCTCGCCAGCACGAAGGTGAGGTCGGAGTCGGTCTGGATATGCAGCTTATACACGGACGGCCACGGAGCGACGTGATCGCGCTCGGTGCCGACGACGAACAGCGGTAGGCGCACGTCGCCGAGGGAAATCGGCTTTCCGTCCACCTCGTAGCGCCCTTCAGCGAGGTCATTGTCAAGAAACAGCTTGCGAAGGTAGTCGGCGTGCATGCGATACGGCATGCGCGTCGCATCCGCGTTCCATGTCATGAGGTCGTCGGGTGTCTCCCGCTCCCCGAGTAGATACTCCCGAACGAGTCGCGACCAAACGAGGTCGTTCGAACGCAGCAGCTGGAACGCGCCGGCCATCTTCCCCGCATCGAGGAAACCCTGCTCCCACATGAGATCCTCGAGGAATGCGACCTGGCTCTCGTCGATGAACAGGGTGAGTTCCCCGGCATCGGTGAAATCCGTCTGCGCGGCAAGAAAAGTGGCCGATGCGAGACGATCGTCGCCGTCCCGCGCCATTGCCGCAGCGGCGATCGCAAGTAGCGTACCCCCGAGACAATAGCCTGCCGCGTGCACGCGCGCCGCAGGAATGAGTTCTCCGATGACGTCGAGCGCCGCGCGTATTCCGAGAACGCGATAGTCGTCGAGCGATAGATCGCGATCTTCGGGACCTGGATTCTTCCACGAGATCATGAAGACGGTGTAACCCCTGCCGACGAGGTAGCGGACAAGAGAATTCCGGGGAGAAAGATCGAGAATGTAGTACTTCATGATCCACGCGGGCACCACGAGCACGGGCTCCGGCCTCGCGACGCCGGTCACCGGCGAATACCGGATCAGTTCCATGAGCCGGTTGCGATAGATGACCTTACCCCGTGTCGCGGCGATATCTCGGCCGACCTCGAGAGCACTTGCGGAAGGCACGTGACCCACCGCGTCAAGCGCGTCGTCGATGAGATGATCCATGCCGCGCACCAAGTTGAATCCAGCCTCGCCAAGGGTGCGATCGACCACTTCAGGATTCGTTGGAGCGAAGTTCGCCGGGCAGAACATGTCGAGCCATTGTCGCGTTGCGAACGACACGACTTGCTCGTGATGGCGCGTGACGCCGCGGTTGCCAGTCATCGCGTTGTGCCACCATTGTTGCTGCAAAAGAAATGACTGGTGAATAAGGTTGTAGGGCCAACGCTGCCAGGCGGCCGCGCGGAAGCGGTGGTCCTGAGGCAATGGCTCGATGCACGCGGCTGCGCGGCGCGTGCCATACGCGCTGCGGACCAGGTAGTCGTAAAAGCGCAACAGCTTGCTGGCGAACTTTTCGACCAGACGCAACTGTTGACCGGGTGAAGCAGCGAGATGGCTAACCCAATCCGCGTACGCAGCGGCGATGGCGGCCGGATCGAGTCCGGCCGTCAGCCGCGCGATACCCGCATGGATTGATCGGTCGAACGTATCGGCCAGCGCAGTCGCGCCGTAGGAATCGCGCTCGAGGGCGATAGTACCGGGCGAAACCATGTGCGGTTTTCTGGTGCCGTCTGTGCTCGTCTGCATGACTCCTCCGCGGTGAGAGGATCCCGGAACGGAAACGCGACCTTCTTGACCGAGATCAACGACACGCCGAAGCGGCAGCGGATAGTGCCGCACAGGAGGATCGACCATGAATACGAAGCCCAGTTTCACGCCTCCCAGCGTCTGGACCGAGCAATTGCGTGACGGCCTCGTCGTGCAGATTCGCCCGCTGCGCCCCCAGGACATGGACTGTGAGCGCGCGTTCCTTACTCGCCTGCCCCAGGACGGCCTGGCGCGCCGCTTCGTCACGCTGGTGAAGCCCATCGACGACACCGTCGTGCGGAACCTGACCTGCCCTGATCCCGCGTGCGAAGTGACCATCGCCGCGTTCGCCCGCACAGGCGAAGGCGAAACCGAAATCGGCGCGGCCACCTATGTCATCCGCCCCGACGGGCTCTATTGCGACTGCACCGTGACCGTCGATCCCGACTGGCAGAAGCTCGGGGTCGGCCGCGCGCTGATGCGGCGTCTCATCGACATCGCGCGCGCGCATGGAATTCGTCGCATGTACGCGACGACCGAGCACCATGCGGGCGCGCATGCGCTGGGCGAGCATCTCGGATTCCATGCACGCCCGGACCCCGAAGATCCGCTCGTCACGACGTACGAACTCGCGCTGCCTTGAAGGTGCTGTCGACCTGCGGCCTCAGCCGCTCGGCAAACCTAGCGACCTACTCGACCACGAACGTCACGCGCATGCAGACACGCCACTCTTCGATCTCGCCATCCGGCGCCGTGACGACTTTCGTTTCGCTGATCCAGGCGCCGCGAACGTTGCCAATCGTTCCCGCAACTTTCGCCAAGCCGGTGCGCACTGCATCCTCGAAACCCTTCCTTGATGCGGAGTTGATCTCGATGACTTTGGCCACTTCGCTCATGACAGGCTCCAGTTGACTCGTTGGGATCCCTTCGGGGTGGTCAGGCGACAGCCAAGGCGCTGTCCGCCAATTCCGGATCCAACTCGCCGAACAATCGACGCGCCAGGTTCATATAGTCGGAGAACATCTCGCGCGCGACATCAGCTTCGATCATCGCGAAGTCGATCGGCAATGCGCACGTCGCCATGCGCGACAGCGCACGCACGTCCTTGGCCCAGCGCTCGATGAGGAAGCGGGTCCAGTCGCCCCGTATGCCCGCGGCATTGACGAGCCATGCGGACCAGATGTCGAGAGGCGTCTGCCCTGGAATCGCCACTGACGCCTCGGAATCGTGTGTCATGTCGCTCGCACCGGAACGGATCGGGGTCGAGACTAGTCCGTAGCCCAACAAGGAGAATTGATCGACGTCAATTCACGGTTGCCCGAAGCCCGTCCGGATTTGATCCGCATCAAGGATCCATTCGAAGTCGGCGCTAGATTGGAATCGCCAAGGCTGCTGCAGGTGCGCACGTGGTTCTCCGCGGTCAGTATCGACCGGCACGCCGCAGGCAGACGGCATCGTGACGATGCGCCGCCTGCTGACATTCCGGCGAGATCGTTCTGGTCCTGGTCGATCGGGCCAGTTGTCGGCGCAGCAGGCCGCTGAATGCGCCGCGGGCGAGCTGTTCCACCGAGTGCGGGGCGACACGGGCGGCCTGTCCACTGACGAGGTCGCGCGGCGACTGGAGCAATACGGCTTCAATGAACCGGTGTCGAAGTCGCAGGAGAGCCTGGCTTCATCACTGCTCGCACAGTTCGCCAATCCGCTGATCCTCACCCTCCTTGCTGCGGCGGTCGTATCGGGATTCCTGCGCGACCTGGTCGGCGCGTCGCTGATATCGTTCATGGTGCTGCTGAGCGTCGCGCTCAACACGGTCATCGGCGCTCGCTCACAGCGTGCCGCGGCACGATTGCGCGACAAGGTGACGCCTCTGGCGACTGCGCTGCGGGATGGTGCATGGATCGATGTCCCCCGACGCACGCTGGTGCCCGGCGACATGATCCGCTTGTGCGCCGGTGATCGGATACCCGCCGACGCCCGGCTCATTTCAGGCCGCCTGCACGTCCAGCAGGCAGCGCTCACGGGCGAGTCGATCCCGGCGGAAAAGCACGCTGTAGGGCGCACCGGACCCGACGCGCATGGAGCAGACGCGCCACATCTGCTCTTCCTCGGCACTTCGGTCGTCGCAGGAACGGCCGAAGCCCTGGTGTTCGCGACCGGCCGAGCGACGGCCTTCGGCGACGTCGCCGAGGCATTGACCCACCGCCCGCCACCGACGGAATTCGAA
This sequence comes from Dokdonella fugitiva, assembly GCF_004342425.1. GTDB lineage: Bacteria > Pseudomonadota > Gammaproteobacteria > Xanthomonadales > Rhodanobacteraceae > Dokdonella_A > Dokdonella_A fugitiva. The sequence continues at coordinate 23,870 of NZ_SLWQ01000005.1, forward strand.
CAGGGGCTTGCCTCGTTCGCACGCATGATCATGCGAACCGTGCTGTACCTCCTTCTATTCGTGCTGATCGTCACTTTCGTGCTGGGGCGCCCACCCTTGCAGTCGTTGCTGTTCGCGCTCGCTCTCGCGGTGGGGCTCACGCCGGAATTCATGCCCGTCATCACGACCGTCACGCTCGCGCGCGGAGCGGTCCGGATGGCCAAGCAGAACGTGATCGTCAAGCACCTCGCCGCCATCGAAGATTTCGGCAGCATGACCGTTCTGCTGAGCGACAAGACCGGGACGCTCACGACCGGGGAGATGTCGGTCGTTGCCTCCACCGACGCCTATGGACGGGATGCCGATGCAGCGGCCTGCCTCGCAGCCATCAACAGCGCGCTGGAGACCGGGATCCGCAGCCCGTTGGACGCTGCCCTGCTGCGCGACCGGCGCTGCGACCCGACCACATATCGAAAGATCGACGAGGTCCCGTTCGACTTCGAGCGACGCAGATCCAGCGTCGTCACGGATCTCGACGGGCAACGCGAACTCATCGTCAAAGGCGCTCCGGAATCGGTCCTTTCCCGATGCAGCTGCATCAGTGACGGCGCGCACGACTACCCGCTGGACGAAGGCGCGGTGACACGCAGCACGCAAGCCTATGAGGCTTTCGGCGAACGCGGCCAACGCGTGCTGGCCATCGCGCGACGGCGCGTGCCCGTCAAGGACCACTACTCGGCCGAAGATGAAACGGACCTCGTCCTCGTGGGATTCGTCGCGTTCGCCGATCCGCTCGTCGACGGCGTGGCGGAGTCATTGCGATCGCTCGCCGCCGATGGCATCTCCGTGAAGATCCTGACGGGAGACAATGCCAGCGTGGCGCGCAGCGTCTGCGGCGAGGCCGGCATCAACATCGCCGATGCCACGGGCGGCGACGTGCTCGACGATATTCCCGATGCGGCGCTCGGTGTGCTGGCGGAACGCTGCAACCTTTTCACGCGAGTTTCGCCTTCGCAGAAGCTGCGCCTCGTGCTCGCGTTGAAAGAACGCGGCCACGTCGTCGGGTTCCTGGGCGACGGCGTCAATGACGCGCCTTCGCTGCACGCCGCCGACGTCGGAATCTCGGTCATGAATGCGGTCGACGTCGCGCGTGATGCCGCCGACATCGTGCTCGGCAACCGGGACCTCGGCCTGCTTCACGAGGGGGTACTGCAAGGGCGCCGCGCGTTCGCGAACGTCATGAAATACCTGATGATGGAGACCAGCTCGAACTTCGGCAACATGCTCAGCATGGCGGCGGCGGCGGCCTTCCTGCCGTTCCTGCCGATGCTGCCGACGCAAATCCTCCTCAACAACCTCCTCTACGATCTCTCGCAGACGATGATCCCGAGCGACAACGTCGATGCTGAACAGATACGGCACCCACGACGCTGGAACGTGACTGCCATACGCCGATTCATGTACGTCGTAGGCCCGGTAAGCTCCTTGTACGATTTCCTGACGTTCTTCGCGCTCCTGTACTGGCTGCACGCGACGGAAGCCTTGTTCCAGACCGGGTGGTTCGTCGAGTCGCTGGCGACGCAGACGTTGGTCCTTTTCGTCATCCGAACGCAGGCGAGCCCCCTGCGCAGTCGCCCCAGCCTTCCCCTCGCCGCCGCGGCGCTCGGCGTCGTGGCCGTCGCGCTGCTGCTGCCGCTCTCGCCGCTGGCGGACGACTTCGGGTTCGTACCGCTCCCTGCGGCGTTCTACGCATTCCTCGGCGGCGCAACGACCACGTACTTGGCAATGGTCCAGCTGGCCAAGCAGCTTCTGGGGCTGCTGTCTGATCCGATGTCAGTCCAAGCAGCGCCCGCGCCTGAGGGATCCAAATAGCGGTGCAGCAAGCAAGCCGGCCCGGGGATCTCGCCGTGCATCGGCCTGCTCGATTGATCTGCATCAATGTTGCAAACGGATGCCCGCGTATCGTGAACATGCCCCTTCGGGCTTTCGAGTTCATTGAATGCAAGGAGAGACCTATCATGAGTGCGCTGACACGCTGGAATCCTTTCAAACCGCTGGCGCGTTTCGACGTCGCGAGCGAGTTCGATGATCTTCTTCGTGGCTTTCCGATGCGGTCCGCGTGGCGCGACATGGACCTGCAGCCCGACATCCGTATCGATGTCAGCGAAGATGCCGGTGCATATCGCGTGAAAGCCGAGATGCCCGGCGTCGAGAAGGAAGACATCGAGCTCTCCATCGACGGCAACCTGGTCACGATCGGCGCCGAGGTCAAGCGCGACATCGAACGGAAGGAAGGCGAAACCGAGCTGTACGCGGAGCGCTACTACGGCAAGGCACGCCGGTTGTTCTCGCTGCCGAGCGAAGTCGATGGCACGAAGGCTGAAGCGCGCTACGACAAGGGGGTCTTGTCGATCACGCTTCCGAAGAAGCCGAACGGCCAGACTCGCAAGATCGCGATCTCATAGCGCTCGCCTGCGGGCATCCGTCGACGACGGGTGCCCGCCTTGACCAGCACGGAGTCCCTTCCATGTTCAAGCGCGCCCTCGTACCGATCGATGGCTCGACGCTATCGACGAAGGCCTCACGCGCCGCCATCAAGCTCGCGGCCGAAGTCGGGGCGCGGCTCGTGGCCTTTCATGCCGTACCGACGTTTCGCACCTTCTCGTACGAGGTGCCGATGCTCGCAGATACGGCACGAAGTTACCGTGCTGCCTGTGTCGTGCGTGCACGAAAATTGCTGGGCGACGTCGCCGCCGAGGCTCGCCGAGCTGAAGTGACCTGCGACGAGGTGCACGTGTACAGCGACCAGCCATATCTTGCGATCCTTCGTGAAGCCAAGCGCAAGCGTTGCGATCTCATCCTGATGGCGTCACACGGACGCAAAGGATTGCGTAGCCTGCTGCTTGGCAGCGAAACGCAAAAGGTGTTGACGCACGGCGACGTGCCCGTTCTCGTCTACCGCTGACGGAGCAAACCGTCTGCTCAGAGTTCCTGGGCGACGACCGCAATTCGCTATGATCGAGGCGGGTCGCAGTCACCGAGGTATTGCGACCTCGAAAGCCAGTCCGGGTCGGGATAGTAGGCAAAAAGGAAGGAACCCTTGTTCATCGTATCGATGAGGGAACGAGCGATGGCGGGGCGCACCGCCGGGCAGCCGAAACTCCTCCCTAGTCGTCCTTGGGCGCGAATGATCCCATCATTCACGTAGTCCGCTCCATGGATCACGATTGCACGCTCCATCGCCTGATCATTGAATCCCGGCTCGAGCCCGCGCAGTCGCAAGGAATATCCGTTGTGGCCCGAATAACTGCCCGCGTTCTCGAAGACACCGATGCTGGATTCGAGGCTGCCGGGCCTGTTGGAGAAGTGCTCGGCGAGATCTCCTCCGCTATTGCGGCCATGCGCGACATGCTCCTCGAATAGCAGGTTCTGGGTTGCAACATCGAATACCCATAACCTCGGCTCGGACGATGGGCGCGAGTAGTCGATGACCGCCAAGATGCGGTCGGCCTCGTCGGCCCGCCTATTGCGGCACGCTAGCGCACTTGTCGCCATTTCGAGAACTCGTGGATTGGCCGCGGGAGCGGCACGCCAAAGCGCGCGCGCCGACGCTGCAATGGTCGCCGCCTCGGAGGCTGTTTCGAGCCTCGCTGCGCTGCAGACTCCTTGAAGAAAAAGAGCGGCAGCAAGCGAAGTGACTGCAAGAAGAATGTGCTTGGATTTCACTCTTGGCATCATCTGCTTAGCATATCAGCCATACATTCTTGACTCCATCAATCCCATATTTCGGCCGTAGCCGTTAAATTGTAGTTACCAAGGATATCGTCGCTGCTACATCTACTCGCGGCTTCCGTTTGATTCGCAAGCTCCCATTCGGCTCATCGTTTCCGCAGAGCGAGCGAAGGCTCGCCTTGACTCGTTGCGCCATCGACGAGTTGGCTCGAATGCAACGGACACGGATCAAATGGGCCGTACCCCAATCGGGACACTACGGCGGCGCGGCCGGTGGGGCTTCGCGGAACTCACGGATGCCGTCAACGGTACACGAGCACTGGGATCGTGCTGTGGGTGAGCACCTTCTGCGTTTCACTGCCGAGCAGTAGCGCGCCGAGTCCACGACGTCCGTGCGAGGCCATCAGGATCAGGTCGCAGCCATTCGCCTTCGCCGCTTCGATGATCGCGCCGGCCGGATCGTCGGTCGTCGCGTGGCGCGCGTCGCACGGCACGTCGAGCGCGCGCGCCGCCTTCTGCACGAAGCGCAGGCGCTCGTTCGCGTACGCCTGCGCCGCCTTCGCGTAATCGCCGCGGCTCGTACCGAGCAGGTCCATCATCACGTCGCTCGCGTGGAACCTCGGGATCGCATGGAAGGCGGTCACGCGCGCGTTCATCGCGTGCGCGAAGCGGATGCCCTTGCGCACCGCCTTTTCCGACAGCTTCGAGCCGTCGGTCGGAATGAGGATGTGTTCGAACACGGCGGCGCCTCCGCTCAGCGGTAGACGAGCACGGGCACGGTGCTGTGCGTGAGCACCTTCTGCGTTTCGCTGCCGAGCAGAACGCCCTGCAATCCCCGGCGCCCGTGCGAGGCCATCAGGACGAGGTCGCAGCGCTTGCGCTTCGCCTCGCGGATGATCGCCGCCCAGGGCTGGTCGCTCGACGCGTGCGCGGTGTCGCAGGCGACGCCGGCCTTGCGCGCTTCCGCGGCGACGGCCGCGAGCAGCGTGCGTGCGCGCGCGGCCGAGGCCGCGCGGTACTCGCCGGCGGTGTCCTCAAGCATCTGCGCATCGAGCGTGAAGGTGCGGAACTTCGGGATCGCGTGGAACGCGACGAGGCGCGCGCCGGTACCCGCGGCAAGGCGGATCGCGGCGCGCACCGCCTTTTTCGACAGGTCGGATCCGTCGGTCGGAACGAGGATGCGCTGGAACATGGCGATGTCTCCGCAATAGATCTTCATCTTCGAAAGTACGCCGCCCCACGATCGGCTCGTTGACGTGCATCAACTCGGGAGCGGTTAATCGTCGTCAAGCAGGCGCTCGCCCGTCGTGATCGTCGGCACGCGCCGCGATCTTCGCCGGAGCACTCGCGTTCGCCGCCGACGGCAAGGCACGCGCGTCCATGTGGCACGGGTCGAGGGCGGCAACACAGTGGTCTCGAACCTCAAGGCGGGCAAGATCAACGGCCGCGTCACGCTCGAACTGCGCTGAGCGGCGCGACGGCCCCGCCACGCCGGGTGGCCTTCCGTCAATGCTCGGTCCGATAGAGGATCAGCAGAAGCGTAGCGATTCAGCACAGCAGGATGAACAACGCCCACCCCATCCCATGACGACGCCAAGGCCGCGACGATGGGTCCAATACATCGTGCCGGCGACGAGCGACGGCACCGCGACCAGCGCGGTGATTAGCAGCAGTACTTCATTGGCGTGGTTCATGGCGTCGCTTCTCAGTTGCGCATGAGCACGGGTAGCGTCGCTTCGTGCAGGACCGTGCGCGTCACGCCGCCGAACGCCCACTCGCTGAAGCGCGACCGTCCATACGCGCCCATCACGAGCAGATCTGCGCCGACCTCGCCCGCGGCGGCGAGGATCGCCTCCCCTGCGCGGTCGTCGGGAGCGAGGATCGGCTTCACCGTCACACGCACATCATGCTGCGCGAGCCAGGCCAGCACGTCGAACGGTGGCAACCATCCCATCTCGATCTCCGGCGCGCGCCGCGGACCGTCGAGCAGCACGATACTCGAGGCGTGATGCAGGAGCGGCAGTGCGCTGTGCAGCGCGCGTACCGCTTCCGCCGACCCGTTCCAGGCGATCGCGATGCAGCCTCGCGGCAACCCCTAGGAGCGCTCTTGCCCATGGTGGTATCGGTCGATATGCGAAATCGAATGTCGGCCGTAATCGCCGTCGGTGAACTTATCCGGGAGATTCCGGAGCCCGACAGGACTCGCTACGTGAGTCGCCTTCAAGGCGCCATGAGTACCGATGTCGTAGCGAATGTCATCGCGATCAAGGATGAATTGGAAGCTAGCGGGCGAACTAGTTGACCCCCAACTATCGCACGTCCGCTATGCACGCATCGTCGACGATCGCATTGAGTATATTCGTCTTGACGGACCCGATGCCGTTGTCGCGCCCCTAGCGTTCGGATGGTCACGGGTAACGACGGGCAACGGATCACCGGCACGGTGGTCGAGCGACCGGCGCTGCAGCTGTTCGAAGACGCGGCCGGCAACGAGGGTTTCAACGCGGTCGTGCGCATCGACGACCCGGCCGCTCCGCCCTGGACGGCCCATGTCTGGCTCAGCGACATCGGCGACGTCGATCGCCTGATCGACTGACGCGTCGCGTGCATGCACTCGCCGATCCGCTCCGCGTTCGCTGTTTCGCTTCCCGTGCACGGACGCCCGCGTGGTCAGCATTTCTCGAATGCGGACATCAAGAAGCCCAATCCGGGCGAGAACTTCGTGCAGCTGCGCTATGCGTACCTGCTCGCGCCCCGATCGCGCACGGCGTGGCGCGCACGACTACGCGATCCCGCCGGCGCCGCGAAGATCGCCGCGAGCAGGCAGAGGAAGCCGACGACCGCGACAGCGCCGTGGACGAGCACGAGCCACTTCGGCAGCGGAAGCGCCTTCCAGTGGTAGTTGAGGTTGAGCACGACACCGCCGAGGGCCGCGCCGAGGAACAGCACGAGCGCGACATTGCCGAGCATCGGCAGGCCGGTCGTGAACGCCGCGTACAGCAGCAACGTTGCCGCGGCCGCCGAAAGGAACCCGTGCAGCATCGCGAGGGCGATCGGCGGGTGCGGCTTGCCGCCGAAACGGATCAGCGCCATCACGACGCCGCCCGCCGCGGATATGGCGAGCAGCACCGCCGCGGTTTGCATGACGAGCATCGGTTCCATGACGTCTCCTCGCTGCAGCGACGCACGCGCGCCGATGCGATCATTCGGCGCCCGGATTGAACGCGATCCAAACGCGATCAGAAACTCCAGACCACCGAGCCGACCCATTCCGCCTGCGACGACAACGTCGCCGTGAAGCGGTCGCCGAGGAATTCGTACGACCAGACCAGCGAGTCGGTCCAGATCCGGCTCGCATAGAGGTAGACGTCGCCTGCGCCATAGCTCGCGCCAATGCTGCCGTAGCGGTAGCTGCGCTCGCCGCGCCCGCCCGGCACCGCGATGCCCAGGCCGAGGTCGGCCGCCAGTCTGCCCGCGATGGGCCGGTGGAAGGTGGTCTCCGCCCAGGCACTGCGATGCGTCTTGCCCGAACCGCCGAAATACATGTCGGTCGCGTTCGGCGACCATGTGATCGATGCGCGCCAGAAACCGCGCCAGCCCACCGTCGCATTGAGTTCGTCGTAGCGCAGGCCGTCGCGGCGCCCGTGGCGCACGGCATCGTAATGGAGCACGCCGAGCTTCGCGCTCCAGTCGTCGTCGAGCTGCCAGCGGCGATCGAGGTAGAGGCCGAGTTGCGCATTGCGCGCGCGCCCGGACAGGTGCACCGACGTGGCGCCGATCCCCGCGACCCAGCCGTTGCCGAATTCGCAGTGCGCGTCGGCCAGCGCCGCGGGGCGCCCGTCGGTCAGGCTGATGCCGCGATAGATGTTGTCGGTCGATACGCCGACCGCTCCGCCGCAGGGACCGAGCGCACGCGCCCCGGGAGCGAAGGCGAAGAGGACCACGCCGGCCACCGATGGCCAGCAACGAGCAGCGAAGACCCTCGATTTTCCTTGAACGTGCCGCAAACGCTGTCTTCCCCAGGCAGTGGCGGCGTGCGATTCCGTGCTCGAATCCGCATCCGTGCTCCGTCGGCAGGCGCCACCATTGCACCGGGGCGGCCTGCGGCGCAACCTTTCTACCCGCAACGGGTACCCATGCTCGAGGACGGCCATCGGCGGAGCCTGGATCGCGTGAGCCAGAGAAGGACAGACCACGACCACGCCGCGGGTTCCGAAACGGAGCTCGAGTGGCTGCGGGCGATCGCGCGCCAGGATCGCACCGCGTTCGAGCAGTTGTATCGAAGCTACCACGGCCCGCTTTCGCGTTTCCTCGCCCGCTTCACCGCGCGCCGCGACCTGATCGAGGAAATGGTCAACGAAACGCTCTGGGTCGTGTGGCGTACTGCAGGCAGCTTCCGTGGCGAGTCGAAGGTACGCACCTGGATCATCGGCATCGCCTATCGCTGCCTCATGAAGCAGTTGCGCGATCACCCCGCCGAACCGACCTACGGCGCCGGCGATCGCGACCAGGAAGCATTGCACGAAGTCGCACCCGACGAGTCCGAGGCGCGCCAGGCGGAACTCCGCGACTGGCTGCGCCACGGCATGGCGCTGCTGCCGGACGAACAGCGCATGACGATCGAACTCGCGTATTACCTCGGACAATCGTGCGAGGAAATCGCGGCGATCATGAACTGCGCGGTCGGCACCGTGAAGGCGCGCATGTTCCACGCGCGCCTGCGCCTTCGCAACACGCTGCCCGCGCTCGGCGGCGATGCCGTTCCTCAGTCCCATTCCGCACAGGCTTGACCATGCAGTCTCCGCAACATCGCCAGACCTGGGACCTCATTCCCTGGCTCGTCAACGGAACCGCGACCGCATCCGATCGCGCACTCGCCGAGGCGCATCTCGCCGCCTGCGCCGATTGCCGCGACGAGTACGCGTTCCAGTCGCGCGTGCACGCGGGACTCGGCGTGGAGGCGGCCGTCGCCGACGAGCCCGGGCCCGCGTTCGGGCGCCTGCTCGAGCGCATCGAGGCCGAGCAGGCCGGGCAGGCTGCCCCTGCACACGCGCCGCGCCAGCGGCGCCTGCTGCGCGCACTGGCCGCGGCGGTCGTCGTGCAGGCGATCGGCCTCGCCACGCTCGGCGCGTGGGCGGTCGGGCATCGTCGCGCCGACGATGCGCCGGCCTACCGCACCTTGAGCACGCCCGCGGCGGAGCCTGCAATGGCGAGCCTGCGCTTCGTGCCGTCGCCCGAGCTCAGCGTCGGCCAGCTGCAGCGCCTCCTCGGCGACAATGGCCTGCACATCGTCGGCACCAACGAGGGCGGCACGATCTACACGCTGGCGCCGGTTGCATCCGCGCACACCGATGCCGGCGTCATCGCGCGCCTGCGCGCGGCGCCGGGCGTGCTGCTGGTGGAACCGATCGCCAATCCGTCGGCGAGGTGACCGGACGATGCAGGCGCGCCCCGGCTGGAAAATCCGATTGCCGCGCGTCGCCGCCGCGACGGTCTTCGCCTGCGCGTGTGCACTCGTGGCGATCCGTGCCGCTGCGCTCGATCAGGTGCCGGCGGGGCTCGCCGACGACGCGCGCCTGATCGTCGTCGCGATCGACGACAAGGCCGACCCGGCCGCCACCGCGGGCGCGACGCCGCGTGGCTATGCCGGCCTGCCCGACTACGCCGGCGGTGCCGAACGCACGCGCGCGGCGGCGCGCCGCATCGCCGGCGACTACGCGCTGCGCGAAGTGTCGGCATGGACGATCGATGCATTGCGGCTGCGCTGCATGCTCTATGAACTCCCGGCAGGCAGCGACCGCGCCGAGGCGCTCGCCCGCATCCGTGGCGACCGGCGCGTGAGCCTCGCCGAGCCGCTGCAGCAGTTCAGCACCTACTCGACCACGCCCGCGGCAGCGCCATCGCCACCAGCACCGTCGGCGGGCCCAGCCGGCGCCTACAACGATCCATACGTCGGCTTGCAGCAGGGCTTTACGCGCATCGGCGCCGCTGCCGCGCAGCGCTGGGCGAGTGGCGCGCGGATCGAGGTCGCGGTGATCGATACCGGCATCGACGCCACCCATCCCGACCTCGCCGGCCGCGTCGTCTCGCAGCGCGACTTCACCCGCGACGGGGACGCCGCAAGCGCCGGCCACGACCGTCACGGCACCGAAGTCGCAGGCGTCATCGCCGCGGTCGCCAACAACGGCGTCGGCATCGTCGGCGTCGCGCCCGGCACGCACATCCGCGCCCTGCGCGCGTGCTGGCCGGTACAGGCGAACGGCAGCGCGGCGCGCTGCGACACGTTCACGCTCGCCCAGGCGCTCGGCGCGGCCATCGCCTCGGGCGCGCGCGTGATCAATCTCAGCCTCGGTGGTCCACCCGACCCGCTGCTCGAGCAACTCGTCGCCAAGGCGGTCGAGCGCGGGGCGATCGTCATCGGCGCGGTCCCGCCCGACGCGCGCATGGACGGCTTTCCCCTCGACGTCGAAGGCGTGATCGCGGTGCGCAGCAGCGATGCAGCCGCGACGGCGCGGCCCGCCCTCGCCGCGCCCGGGCGCGACATCCTCACGCTCGAGCCCGGCGGCCACTACGACTACGCATCGGGCAGCTCGCTCGCGACCGCGCACGTGACCGGCGCAGTCGCGCTGCTGCTCGAGATCGACCCGCGACTCGACGCGAAGACCGTGTTCACGCTGCTCGACGGCTCGAGCCGCCGCGCGGACGCGTCGATCGACGCCTGCGCCGCCGTGCGCACGCTCGCGCACAAGACCGAAGGCTGCGACTCCCTGGCCACCGCAACGGGACTGGTCCATGCGAAGCACTGATGCGATCCGGCGCCTGCTGGCGCTCGTGCTGGGATGCGCGACGCTGGTACCGGCGTTGGCGCAGCAGAGCCGTGACGAACTCGCCAAATCGCTGCCACCGACGAACCTGACCAGCGACGACGTGCAGGTCGGCGCATCGATGATCGGCGTCGCGCCCGGCTTCGCGAACGCGAAGGTCGCCGACAATCCCGGTGCGCCCGGCGCGACCGCGGTCGGCGAACGCACCTGCATCGCCTGCCACCGGCTCGAGAGCGAGCATTTCACGCACACGTTCCATGCGCTCGGCCTGCACGCGGCGAGCAAGGCCGACGCGTCGATACCCGTGTGCGAGACCTGCCACGGCCCGGGCTCGGCGCACGCGAAGGATCCCGGTGCGAAGGGCTTGATCATCGGCTACACGAAGGATTCCGGCACGCCGATCGAGACGCAGACGAAGACTTGTCTCGCCTGCCATGCGGGCGGCCCGCGCGACCGCTGGCTCGGCTCGGTGCACCAGCGCAACGGCCTGTCGTGCACCGACTGCCACAACCCGATGGCGAAGTTCTCGGCCGAAGGGCTGATGGCCAGGGCGTCGATCAACGACACCTGCGCGCAGTGTCATCGCGACGTGCGCCTGCAATTCAACCGGCGCTCGCACATGCCGTTGCCGGAAGGCCAGATGAGCTGCGACGACTGCCACAACCCGCATGGCTCGGTGACCAACCCGCTGCTGAAGACCAACAGCGTCAACGAGACCTGCTACCAGTGCCATGCGGAAAAACGCGGGCCGTTCCTGTTCGAACACGCGCCGGTGCGCGAAAGCTGCCTCAACTGCCACACGCCGCACGGTTCGAACCAGCAGACCCTGCTCGTCACGCCGCTGCCGTTCCTCTGCCAGCAATGCCACTCGGGCCTGCGTCATCCGAACGACCTGCACACGCCGGGCTCGCTCGGCAACGGGGCGCACCCGGACGAACGCGCGATGGGACGTGCCTGCGTGACCTGCCACGCGAACATCCACGGCTCGAACGCGCCGTCGGGCCCGAAGTTCCACGAATAGCACCGCGGGAGGACCCATGCGCACACCTCGCCTGCTCCGCCCGCTGCCGCTCGCCGCCGCGATCGCGGCGGTGGCGGCCAACGCGCGTGCCGACAGCGGCGTCGGTGTCGACACCTGGCGCGCGAACAAACTCGATCCGACCGCAGGGGCGACGGTCGAGGGCTGTGACGCGCGCGGCACGAGCTGGCTCGAGGCCGGCGGGCACCGCACGCCGACGGGCAACCTGTACGCGTGCCCTCCACCCTCGCCCGCGACGGCCGACCATGGCGCGTGGACGACTTCGGGCATCCTGTCGGTCGGCGCGGTCGCGACCGGCGGTGACGACGGCAACGCGCTGTGGAACCGCTACGTCGACTGGGACGGCGGCATCGTCCTCGCCCTGCTCGCGTTCGAGGCCGAACGCGCCGCGGACGGCAGCTACGCGAGCGTGCGCGCGAGCCGGATCAGCGACGACGACGAGTACTACCAGGCCGTGTTCGGCCGCGCCGGCAGCTACAAGGTGCAGGCATTCCTGCGCGACATGCCGAACCTCGTCACGAACACGGCCAAGCCGATCTGGAACGGCGTCGGCACGAACCACCTGACCCTGCCGGCTGGCTACGCCGCCGGCGCGAGCACGCCGGACGCGATCGCGGGCCTGTCGGCGGCAACACCCGAGCGCACGCTCGGGGTCACGCGCGAGAAGCAGGGGCTCGGCTTCAGCGTGTACCTCACGCCGCAGTGGACCGCGTACGCGAACGCGACCGACGAGCAGCGCCACGGTGCGCGCCCGTTCGGCGGTCCGTTCTTCTTCAACTTCCCGTTTCCCGACAACGGCGGCGTGCTCGAGACGGTCAAGCCGATCGACGATTCGACCGTGAACCTCAGTGGCGGCTTCCGCTATGCGGGCACGACCTGGCGCATGGAATTCGGCTACAGCGGCTCCTTCTACCGCGACCGCTACACGCGCTACACCTACGAGATGCCGTTCGCGCTGGCGCCGCTCGTGCCCGGCGCGGTGTCGGCACCGCTGACGACCGGCCAGTTCGCGACCGAGCCCGACAACGACTGGCACAATCTCAAGGCCGCGTTCACGCGCAAGTTGCCGCTGAACGGCGAGCTCTCGATCACCGCGTCCGGCGGGCGCATGAGCCAGGACGACACGCTGATCCCGCCGGTCGCCTGCGCGGGCGTGTTCGGCATCGGCCTCGACGGCAACCTGCAGACCGGACCGCAGAACCCGTACCTGTACGACTGCGCGAACTGGAACACGCCGGACGCGCTGTCGCGCCGCTCGGCCGACATGCGCATCGACACGAGCCTCCTCGACGCACGAATGGTGCTGCAGCCCGGCGCCGACCTCACCTTGCGCGGTGGCCTGCGCCACGAGCGCGAGGACTATCGCAACGTCTATCTCGCATACAACCCGCTCACCGGCCAGTACGGCTACGTCAGCGAGAACGGTTCGCAAGGCAGCGTGGTGCCCGGCGAGTCGGGCATCTGGGACCCCACGGATCCGTCGGCGATCACGCGCATACGCAGCCTGCCGCTCGACATGCAGACGACCGAGGCGAACATCGGCGCCGACTGGAAGGTCGGTGCGCGCGACACGCTCGGCGCCACGCTCGCCTTCAGCCGCTACGAACCCAACCACCGCGAACGCGGTACGGTCGACGACGGCAGCATCAAGCTCTCCTGGACCAACCGCGCGCTCGACTGGCTCACCCTGCGCGCCAACTACACCTACCTGCACCAGGACGGCGACCGCTACGACTACGATCCATACGACTTCACGTATTCGATCAGCCTGCCCGGCTTCGTTGCTCCCCCGAACGGCGTGCCCGCGCACACGGTCGATGCGTTGCGCAAGTACGACGTCGCGAGCCGCAGCGAGCACAAGCTCGACCTCATGGCGACGTTCATGCCGCGCGACGACATGACCGTCAGCGCCTCGCTGCGCGGCGACTTCAACGATTACGACGCCGACCTCGGCCGCAAGGGCTACGACACGCTCGGCGCGACCGTGCAGTGGGAATGGCAGCCCGCGCCGGGCAGCAATGCGAGCGTCTACTACGCCTACGACCGCTCGAAGCTGCGCATGGCGAACATCAACGAGATCAACGACGGCGGCTCGAACCCGTCGATCGGCGGCAACACCTACGTCGACATCGGCCGCTGGTGGGCCGACGACACGCAGCGCAACCACAACGCAGGCGTCGTGCTCGCGCACGCGTTCGGCCGCGTGCGCCTCGACGCGAGCTGGAACTACCTCCATGCGCGCGGCACGACCGACTACCGCTTCGCCTCGCCGCTCGCGCTGGCCTGGGCCGACACCGTGATCGGCGACGGCGCCGGTGGTGGTGCGTTCCCGGCGATGACGTATCGCGTGAACTCGTTCAGCGTCGGCCTGCACATTCCGCTGCACGAACGCGTCGCACTGCGCGTATTCGACCTCTACGAACGCGGCCGCATCAGCGACTGGCACTACCTCGGCTTCGCCACGACCCACGCGATCGATCATCGCGTCTACACCGACGGCGGGCCGCAGGGCTACGACGCCAACCTCGTCGGCGTGCTGCTCGACGTGCGCCTGTGACGGGAGCCGCCATGACCGCCATCGAACGCGTGATCCGCATCCTGCTCGGCGGTGCCCTGCTCGCCGCGCCGCTCGCCCATGCCTCGGACGACCTCATCGACCTGCGCGACGCGCCGCCGGTGCGCGGCGACGCCGTCGCGGGCAAGGCCAAGGCCGCCGTGTGCAGCGCCTGCCACGGGCCGCTCGGCGTCGCGGTCGTGCCGACGTTCCCGAATCTCGCCGGCCAGAAGGCCGACTACCTGTACTGGCGCCTCGTCACGTTCAAGCGTGCCGGGGACGCGGACTCGCCGATGACCGCGCAGGTGGCCCATCTCGACGATGCGGCGATGCGCGACCTCGCCGCCTGGTTCGCCAGCCTCGAACCGGCAGCGGGCACCAACGGCGCTGCCGGGATGCCCGGCGCGACGATCTATCGCGATGGCGATCCCGCCCGCGGCGTGCCGCCCTGCCAGGGCTGCCACGGCCTGGACGCTCGTGCCCGCGTCGGTGCCGACGACGCGGCACGCGCGCGCCTGTATCCGGTCCTGCGGGGCCAGCACGCGGCCTACCTCGCCGATCGACTCGAGGATCTCGCGACCCATCCGCCGCACACCAGCACGGCCCATGTGATGGCGCCGATCGCGCGCACGCTCGATGCCGCGAGCATCGAGGCGATCACGCACTGGCTCGAAGCCGGCGCGCCGTGACGACCCGCCATTCGCCGCCGGCGCGAGCCTGCGGCGCACCACGCCAATCCCGGAATCGCCACTCGAGAGGACGACGCCCCATGCGCAAGACATCTTCCCTGCTCACCGCGCTCGCACTCGCCACTGTCGGCGCTCCGGCCGGCGCGGTCGGCCATACGATCCACGTCGGCGGGGGCGGCCTCGTGTTCACGCCGTCGAACATCGAGGCACTGGTCGGCGACACGGTCACCTTCGTCAACGACGGCGGCTTCCACAATGTCGCGTCCGACGCCGGTTCGCCGCTGTCATTCCGTTGTGCGAACGGCTGCGACGGCAGCGGTGGCAATGGCGACATCAGCAACGCGGCGTGGAGCGCGACGATCACGATCAGCCAGGCCGCGGCCCATGGTTCGATCGGCTTCCATTGCGAAGCGCACGAAGGCGCGGGCATGGTCGGCTCGATCAGCGTGACGAACCCGGTCGACCTGCAGTCGTTTTCGATCGACTGAGCCCGTTCGGACCCGCCGGGCCGGCCCCCTCGCTGAGCCCGGTCCGGCCGGTCGTCCCGCCGGCTTTCCGGACCCGCTTCCAATGCCGCGGAAATTCCTTTAGAATTCCACGCTTTCCGCGTTCAGAAACCGTTGCGAGGCGTTTCCATGAAAGTGCTGTCGTCCCTCAAGTCCGCCAAGACGCGCCATCGCGACTGCAAGGTCGTGCGCCGCCGTGGCAAGGTGTTCGTGATCTGCAAGAGCAACCCGCGTTTCAAGGCGCGCCAGCGCTGAGCGGGGCATCGCTCCCGGATTCGAGAAAGGGCCGCTCTGCGGCCCTTTTTCTTTCCGCGCATGGCGCTACGTGGCACCGGCGTGGCAGGCGGTTCCTCGCGGTCCTTTTCCTTGCACGTCATCGCACATCCGGCGGCCGGTCATGGAACCGCCGGCAGGGTTCTGATAAAAAGGCGGCTGCGGGTATGGATCAGTGGCAGTTCCCCCTTTTCGGACAAGGATTTGAGCCATGTTTGTAAAGCTTGTTCTCGCAACGGCGACCAGCCTCGCGGCAGCGGCCCTGATCGCTCCGGCCGCCCATGCCGACACGCTCGACACGAAAGCCACGAAGCGCCACCACCATCGCGCCATGGCCAGCGAAGGAGCCAACCTTCCCGCCCGCGGCATGACGATGGCGCAGGTCGAACGGCGCTTCGGTGCGCCGGCCGAGAAGCTCGCGCCGGCCGGCGGTGACGCGCCGCGCCATCCGACGATCAATCGCTGGCGCTATGCCGGCTACACCGTCTACTTCGAACGCAATCGCGTGCTGCACAGCGTCGTCGACGAAGCGCCGCCGGCGCCGAAGTCCTGATCGATGGCATCGAGCTTGCGCCTGCCTGCCGAATGGGAACCGCAGGCCGGCGTGATCATCGCCTGGCCGCACGCGGATACCGACTGGGGTCCGCGCCTCGCACGCATCGAACGCGCCTACGTCGGGCTCGCCGCGGCGATCGCGCGCTTCGAACCGCTCGTGGTCTGCGTCGCGGATGCGAAGGTGCGCGCGCGCGCGACCACGCTGCTCGCCGACGCCGGCGTCGATGCCGGACGCCTGCGTTGCGTCGAGGTCCCGTATGACGATACCTGGCTGCGCGATTCGGGGCCGCTCACCCTCGCCGGAGCCGGCCGCTTCCAGCTGCTCGACTTCCGCTTCACCGGCTGGGGCGGCAAGTACGAAGGCAGCCGCGACGACGCGCTGGTCGAGACGCTGCACGCGCGCGGCCTGTTCGGCAGCGCCGAACGCCGCCGCATCGACTGGGCGCTCGAGGGCGGCGCGATCGAGGTCGACGGCCGGGGCAGCCTGCTGACGACCTGGCGTTGCCTGCACCAGCGGCATCCGCAGATGAGCCGGGCGGAAATGGATGCGTTGCTGCGCGACGCGTTCGCGGTCGAGCGCGTGCTCTGGCTCGAACACGGCTATCTCGAAGGCGACGACACCGACGCGCACATCGACACGCTCGCGCGCTACGCACCGGGCGACGCGATCGTGCTGCAGACCTGCGACGACGCGGCCGACCCGCACCATGCCGAGCTCGGGCGCATGCGCGAGGAAATCGCCGCGCTGCGCACACCCGACGGTCGGCCATACCGCCTGCACGAACTGCCGTGGGCGCGCGCGATCGTCGACGGCGGACGCCGCCTCGCCGCGTCGTACGCGAACTATCTCGTCGTCGACGGCGGCGTCGTCATGCCGGCCTACGGCGACCCCTCGGATGCCGCCGCGGCGCGCGTGATCGCCGCCGCGCACCCCGGCCGCGAGATCGTCGCGGTCGACGCACGCGAACTGATCTGGCAGAACGGCAGCGTGCACTGCCTGACGATGCAGCTTCCCGCCGGCGTGCTCGCCACCTGAGCCGACGGCTCAGGCGTTCGCCTGGTCGGGTGACACCGGCGCGACGAGTTCGAGCCGGTAGGTGCCGCGGCCGGCCTGCTTCGCCTCGTAGAGCATCGCATCGGCGCGCGCGACGAGCTGCGCCGGCGGCAGCGGGCAGGCCTTGCAGGCGGCGACGCCGATGCTCGCGCCGACCGCGAGGGTCAAGCCTTCGCTGCGCAGTTCGAACGGGCGCGACATCGCCATCACGAGCTTGGTCGCGATCGTGCGCACGCGCTTGACGTCGGGGATGCCCTCCATGACGACGACGAACTCGTCGCCGCCGAGGCGCGCGACCGCGTCGGACGCGCGCACGTTCTCGCCGAGCCGGGTCGCGAACGCGCGTATCAGCGCGTCGCCGACCGCATGGCCGTGCGTGTCGTTGACCTGCTTGAAGCGGTCGACGTCGAGGTAGAACACGGACAGCAGCCATTCCTTCTCGCGCGAGCGCTCGATCGCCGCGTCGAGGCATTCGTGGAATGCGGCGCGGTTCATCAGGCCGGTCAGCGGGTCGATGCGCGCGAGGTGGATCAGGCGCCGCTCCTCGCGCTTCTTCGACGTGATGTCCTGCACCATCGCGTGCACGCCGATCACGCTGCCGTCCTTCTCGGCCGTTTCCGGGATGAACGTGATCTCCACGCACTGGTAATCGTCGCCGTCGCCTTCCTCGTCCTCGAACGTCACGCGTTCGCCGGCGAGCGCGCGCCCGAGGTACGGCTCGCGCCGCGCGTAGCGCGCGTCGCCGAGCACGCTGCGCAGGTCTTCGCCGACGATCGTCGGCGCATGCGCGGCGTAGGCGCGGCGGAATGCCTCGTTGGCGAAGACGAAGCGCTGCTGCGCATCGACGTAGGCGATCTTCACCGGCAGGGTGTCGGCGACCGTGCGCAGGCGCTGCTCGCTGAGTTGCAGCGCCTGCTCGACCGCGCGCATCGCGGTGATGTCCTGTGCATAGCCCATCACGTAGGCGGAACCGTCCGCGTCGGTGTACAGCCGGTTGCGGTACTGCCAGACGAGTTCCGCGCCGTCACGGTTCTGCACGCGCAGGAAGCCGGCGTCCTCGCCCGCCCGCGCGATGCGCTGCTGGTACTGGTCGATGAGGAAGCGCAGGTGCGGCGGCGCGAGGTCGCGCAGCGGCGTGCCGAGCAGTTCGGCGACGCTGCGCCCGAGCGCGGCCGCCGCGGCCGGGTTGATCGACAGCAGGGTGCCGTCAAGTTCGTGGATCCAGATGAAGCCCGTGCTGTGCTCGAAGAAGTCGCGGAAGCGCCGCTCGCTCGCCTCGAGCGCGCGCATCGCGCGCCGCTCGGTGGTGACGTCGCGCGCGCGCAGCAGCAACACGTCGCGGCCGGACAGCACGGTGCGTTCGGCGAACGATTCGACTTCGAGCTCGCGCCCGTCCTTGGTGCGGTGGCGCCCGACCATGGTACGCCCGGCCGGCGGCAGGTCCGGGCCGACCGCGACGTCGCGCGGACGCAGGTCGGGCACGCTCAGCGCGGAGAATTCCTCCTCGCTGTAGCCGTAGGTTTCGGTCGCGGCGCGGTTCGCGCCGAGGAAGCGCAACGTGTTCGGGTCGCAGATCCACACCGGGTGCGCATCGAGGTCGAACACGGTGCGCAGGCTCACGCTCTGCGTGCGCTGTTCACGCGCGCGCAGGACGCCCATCACGGCCAGGCGCAGCGCGTACTGCAGCACGAGCGGCTGCAGCCCCGGCAAGGCGAGCGCGTCGCTGGCTCCGCGCGCGAGCGCGAGGTCGCACAGCGTGCGGTCCGGCCGCGCGGCCAGCACGAGCAGGGCGACGTCCGGCGCCCGCGCGCGCAGCTTGGCGATCGATTCGAGCTGGCGCGCCCCGGCGACGTGGAGCACGACCGCGTCGAAGGCCTTGTGCACGAGGCGCGCGACCGCTTCGTGCGTGCCGGGACAGCTGGTGATCGACGCGCCCGAATCGGCGAACAACGCGCGCAGCCCCGCTTCGTCGGCGGTGCCGACGACGACGAGGACTTCGAGTGCAGCCTGCGCCGTGCCCGTGCCGGTCATGCCGCCTTCCTACACTGACGCGCCCTCTTCCACAACTGGCGTCTTGCCCCCATGCTCGCTCCCCCATGCGCGATCCGCGCTACCATCCCGGTCTGGAATCCCGCTTCTACGCCATGCCAACGAAATCCCTCAAAGTCGCCCTGCTGCAGGAAACCGACCGCGGCAGCCGCGAGGCCAACCTCGACGCGATCGAGGCGGGCCTGCGCGAAGCCGCCGCCGCGGGCGCACGGCTCGTGCTGCTGCAGGAGCTGCACAACGGACCGTACTTCTGCCAGCACGAGCACGTCGGCGAATTCGATCGCGCCGAATCGATCCCCGGCCCGAGCACCGAGCGCATCGGCCGCCTCGCCGAGGAGCTCGGGCTCGTCGTCGTCGCTTCCCTGTTCGAACGACGCGCGGCCGGCCTCTACCACAATACCGCCGTGGTATTCGACCGTTCGCGGGCGATCGCCGGCAAGTACCGCAAGATGCACATCCCCGACGATCCGGCATTCTACGAGAAGTTCTACTTCACGCCGGGCGATCTCGGTTTCGAGCCCGTGCCGACCTCGGTCGGCAAGCTCGGCGTGCTCGTCTGCTGGGACCAGTGGTATCCCGAGGGCGCGCGCCTGATGGCGCTCGCCGGCGCGGACCTGTTGCTGTATCCGACCGCGATCGGCTGGGATCCCGCCGACGCCGACGACGAGAAGGAACGCCAGCGCGACGCCTGGATCACCGTGCAGCGCGGCCACGCCGTCGCCAACGGCCTGCCGCTGCTCGCCTGCAACCGCACCGGCTTCGAGGCGGCGCCGGATGGTGCGCGCGGCATCCAGTTCTGGGGGTCGAGCTTCGTCGCCGGGCCGCAGGGCGAGTTCCTTGCCCGTGCGCGCAGCGACGGTCGCGAGCTGCTGCTCGCCGACGTCGACCTCGGCCGCAGCGAAGACGTACGGCGCATCTGGCCGTTCCTGCGCGACCGCCGCATCGACGCCTACGCGGACCTGACGCGACGGTATCGCGATTGAACGCCGACCGTGCAGGCCAGCCGCCGATGAACACCCACGCCCCGGCCGGCGACGCCCTCGCCGGCCAGCCGATCGCCCGCGTGCGGCGCGGCGACATCGAATACGTGCTGCTCGGCACCGCGCACGTGTCGCGCGTTAGTGCGGACGCCGTGCGCGCGATCCTGCAACGCGAGGCGTTCGACGCGGTCGCGGTCGAGTTGTGCGAACCGCGCTACCAGTCGATCCGCGATCCCGAGGCGTTCCGTCGCCTCGACCTGTTCCAGGTGATCCGCCAGGGCAAGGTCGGCCTCGTCGCCGCGAACCTCGCGCTGTCGGCGTTCCAGCGCCGCCTCGCCGAGCAGTTCGGCATCGAGCCCGGCGCGGAAATGAAGGCGGCGATCGACGGCGCCGACGAGCGTGGCCTGCCGGTATGGCTGGTCGACCGCGAGATCGGCATCACGCTCAAGCGCGCCTACCACAGCGTCGGCTTCCTCGACCGCCTGTCGATCGTCGGCGGCCTCGGCGCGAGCGTGTTGTCGCGCGAGGACGTCAGCGAGGACGAGATCGAGAAGCTCAAGCGCGGCGACCTGCTCGGCAGCATGTTCAGCGAGTTCGCGCGCGAGTCGCCGCCGTTGTACGACGCGCTGATCGGCGAACGCGATCGTTACATGACCGCGCGCCTGCGCGAACAGGCCGCGGCGGGCGAGGCGCGCCGCGTGCTCGTCGTCATCGGCGCGGGGCACCTCGCCGGCATCGAGCGCGAGCTGGCGAACCAGAACGAGATGCCGCGGCCGCTGGTCGAGAAGCTGTCGCAGGTGCCACCGCCGTCGCGCTGGCCGAAATGGCTCGCCTTCGGCGTGTTCCTCGTCATCGCCGGCGCGATCGGCTTCGCATTCACGCGGGGCGCGCGCGCGGGCACCGACGCGCTGCTCGCCTGGACGCTGTTCACCGGTGGCGGCGCCGCCCTGGGCGCGATCGCTGCGGCGGCGCATCCGCTGAGCGTGATCGCCGCCTTCGTCACCGCGCCGCTCAAGCCGTTCCGCCCGGGCGTGCCCGCGTCGGCGTTCAGCGCCGGCGTAGAGGCATGGCTGCGCAAGCCGCGCGTCGCCGACTTCGACAGCCTGCGCGACGACGTCGCGCACTGGACCGGCTGGTGGAAGAACCGCATCGCGCGCACCCTGCTGAACTTCATGTTCGTCACGCTCGGCACCGTCGTCGGCGAATACCTCGCCGGCTTCCACATCATCAAGAACCTGCTGTGATCCCCGCTCGATGAAATTGCCCGCCTTCCTCAGCAAGCCGCGTTGGCAGTCCAAGGACGCCGCCCAGCGGCGCGCCGCGATCGCACACGACAATGACGCCGAACTCGTCGCCAACCTCGGCCGCCTCGCGCGCGAGGACGTCGACCCCGGCGTACGCATCGCCGCCGCGCGGCGCCTCGCCGACCCCGGCATCGCGCAGACCTTGTCGCGCCATGACACCGACGCGACGGTGCGCAGCCAGGCGCGCGCGCTCTGGCTCGACCTGCTCACCGGCACGCACCCGTCGGCGCCGCCGCTGGCCGAGCGCCTGCGCCTGCTGAAGGCGCAGGAAGACGCCGAACTCGCCGAGCGCATCGCCTGCCACGCACCGGAGCCCGAACTGCGGCGCGCCGCACTCGAGCAGGTCACGCGCCCCGCGCTGCTGTTCGAGCGCACGCTCGCCGACCGCGACGCCGGCATCCGCCTCGCCCTCGTCGATCGCCTCACCGACGAGGCGATGCTCGAACGCCTGGCCGAACGCGCGCGCAAGTCCGACAAGCAGGTCAGCCGACGCGCGCGCGAGCGCATCGAAACGCTGCGCATCGGTCGCGGCGACGACACGACGCTCGAACAGCGAGCGCGCCAGCTGTGCGAGCGCATGGAGCAGTTGCTGCGCGTGCCCGGCCACGCCGATGCCGAGCGGGAACTCGTCGCGCAATGGGCGGCGATCGAAGCCGCGACGGCGCCGACGCTGCGCCAGCGCTTCCAGGCCGCACGCAACCTGCTCGCGGCGAGCCGCGAACCGGCCCCGCCACGGGCCGCACCGGCTCCGGCGGAAGAAGCGCCGGTCGAAGCGGCCACGCCGGCGCCCGCGAACGAATCCGTCGAAGCCACGCCCGGGGCCGATGCCGATGCCGTGGTCGCGCCGCTGCTCGCGCAGGCGCGCTTCGCCGCATCGCTCGACGAAGCCCAGGCCGCGCGCCGCCAGCAGGCCGAACAGCAGCGCGCCTTGATCGGCGAGCTCGAAGCGGCGCTGCGCGAATGCGCCGGCGCGCTCGAGTCGGGCCAGACGGTGGGCGCACACGCGGCGAAGGCGCGCAGCGAAACGCTGCGCCGTCGCATCGAGGCGCCGCTGCCGAAGGCGCTCGCGGCGCTGCTCGCCGAGGTCGACACGCGTTACGGCGAACTCGTCCGCTGGCAGCGCTGGGCCGACAACCAGCATCGCCAGCAGTTGTGCGAGGACATCGAGGCGCTGCCCGCCAGCGGCCTGCATCCGGATGCGGTCGCCAACAAGGTGCGCGATGCGCAGGCGGCGTGGAGCCGGCTCGATGCGCTCGAGGGCGGCAGCGCACGCGCCGGCGACCTCAACCGGCGCTTCCACGCGGCCTGTCGTGCCGCGCTCGCGCCGGCGCAAGGGTATTTCAGGAAGCGCCACGAACTGCGCCAGTCGCAGGCCGCGGGCATCCGCAGCCTGCTCGAGCGCCAGGGCTCGCTCGCCGAGGACAGCGAGGACTGGAACACGATCATCAACCTCCGCCGGGAGACGGTCGAGGCGCTGCGCGGGCTCGACCGCGTCGAACCGCGCGAGCGCAAGGCACTCGCGCAGGCACTCAAGAACGGGCTGACCGCGCTCGACGCCCGCATCGCACGCCGTGACGCCGAGATCGAGCGCGCCAAGGCCGCGCTGATCGCGGAGGCGGAAAACCTCGCCGAGACGATGCCGCGCGGCGCGGTCGCCGCCGCGCGCGAGCTGCAGCAGCGCTGGCAACGCGCTGGGCACGGTCGCCGTGCACGTGACCAGGCGCAATGGACCGCATTCCGCGCGGCGGTCGACCGCGTGTTCGGCAAGCTCGATGCGGAGCGCGCCGAACGCAGCGCGCGCGACGCCGAGGCGCGCCAGCAGGCGGAGGCGATCTGCGTCGAACTCGAAGCGCTCGCCGCGGCCGATGCGCCGCCCGAGCGCGGTACGTTCGCACGCCTGCAGGCTGCCTGGGACACGCTGCGCCCACGCGATGAGGCACTCGCACGGCGCTACGCCGACGCGCACGAGCGCCTGCGCGACCTCGCGCGGCGCCAGGAGCGCGCGCGCCGGCATGCGCGCTACCAGGCCTGGCTCGAGCGTTACCGCCTTTGCCGGGCACTCGAAACGTCGTCGACGCCGATCGGGCAGGCACGCGAGCATTGGTCGGCGGCGGCCACGAGCGACATCGCGGCCGCGGCGCTGGAGGCGCGCTTCGACGCGGCGCAGGCCGGCGCACCGCTGCCGGCGCCCGATGCCGACGATGCGCAGCGCGATCTCCTCGTCGACCTCGAGCTCCTCGCCGGTGTCGAGTCGCCCGCCGAGGATCGCGAACGGCGGCGCACACGGCAGATCAGCCGCCTGTCCGCGCGCATGGGCGGCGGCGCGACGCATGGACCCGCGGAGGAGCTCGCTTCGCTGCTGCAACGCTGGTGCGAACTCGGCGTTCCGTTCGACGTTGCGTTCGACGCGCGCCTCGAACGCGCTCTGCTGGCCGCGGTCGACACGCTGCCTTGAGCGCGCGATGTTGCGCTGCGTGAACCATGACGAGCCGGTGCATGCTAGATAGCGTGCCCTGGCCACGCACGGATTTCCCCGCAATGATCGAAGCGGCCGATGCGGACGCGAAAGCGGATGCGGCACGCAGCGCGGATGCGCGCTACACGCTGGCGGACATCCCGCCGAACGTGCTCGTCCACCTGACCGAACTGGCCAAGGCGCGCGGCATCGCCTGCGAGCGCTGGTTCGCCGGGCTCGGCATCGGCGTCGAGCAGCTCACCGATCCCGCGCTGCGCGTGTCGTACCGGCAGGCAAGCACGGTGATCCGGCGCGCGCTCGACGCGCTCGACGAACCCGCGCTCGGCCTGCACGTCGGCTGCAACGAGACGGTCGGCAGCTTCGGCCTGCTCGGCCTCGCGATGATGACCTCGCGCACGTTCGGCGACGCGATGCGCGTCGGCATCGACCACCACCGCGTGTGCGGCAGCCTGCTCGACGTCACCTTCGAGGCGATCGACGAGCGCGAAGTCGCGCTCGCGGCCTGGCCGCGCTTCCGTGACCCGCGGCTGCTGCCGTTCCTCTGCGAGGAGTTGTTCGCGAGCTCGTTCGCCGTCGCGCGTGGCCTGGTCGGTCCTTCGTTCGCGGTGCGGCGGCTCGAACTCAGCTATGCGGCGCCGGCCTACCAGGACGACTACGCCGCCTTCTTCGGCTGCGAGTTGCGCTTCGGCGCCGACCACAACCGCGCGGTGATCGACACGCGCTGGCTGTCGCACCCGCTCGCG
This sequence comes from Dokdonella fugitiva, assembly GCF_004342425.1. Lineage (GTDB taxonomy): Bacteria > Pseudomonadota > Gammaproteobacteria > Xanthomonadales > Rhodanobacteraceae > Dokdonella_A > Dokdonella_A fugitiva. The sequence continues at coordinate 48,627 of NZ_SLWQ01000005.1, forward strand.
AGCCACAACCCGCTGACCGCGACCCAGGCCCTGCTGCTGTGCCGCCAGCAACTCGCCAACGCGGGCGCGCACGGCGACGAGCTCGTCACCTCGGTCGAACACCTGCTGCGCAACCGCTTGCGCGAACATCCGCGCCTGCCCGATGTCGCGCGCACGCTCAACCTCAGCGAGCGATCGCTGCGCCGCCGCCTCGCCGACCGCGGCTGCGTGTTCCGCGAGATCCACGACCGCGTGCGCGCCGAGCGCGCGCTCGACCTGCTGCAACGCGGGCCGCTCAGCGTCGCCGAGATCGGCAGCGAGCTCGGCTTCAGCGATCCGCGCGAATTCCGCCGCGCGTTCAAGCGCTGGACCGGCATGCCGCCGCAGGCGGCGCGCCACGCGATCGCCTGACGGCGTCCCCGGTTGGCCGATCCGCCCCCCATTGGCGGAAATTCCCCCCCTCCCCGATTCCGGTGAGTTCGCCGAGAGTGCGGCAATACGCCGCGGCATGGTCCGCCTGCCGCGCCACCCCGGGGAATCCATCGGAGTCGATGTCATGCGCCTGTCCTGCCTCGCGATCCTGGTCACCGCCGCCCTCGCCGGCTGCGGCGAAAGTACCCCGCCGCCGGTGCAGAGCAGCGCCGATGCGAGCTTCCAGAGCCGGCTGCAGCAGCAGTTGCTCGACGCCAAACCCGGCAGCGTCATCGAAATCCCCGCGGGGCGCTACACGCTCAATCGAGGCCTGACCCTGCGCAGCAACGGCGTGACGATCCGCGGCGCCGGCATGGACAAGACCGTGCTGTCGTTCAAGGGCCAGGTCGTCGGGCCCGAAGGCCTGCTCGTCAACGCGAGCGACTTCACGATCGAGAACCTCGCGCTCGAGGACACCAAGGGCGACGCGCTCAAGATCAACGAGGGCACGAACATCACGATCCGCGGCGTGCGCGTCGAATGGACCGACGGCCCGAAGACGACCAACGGGGCGTACGGCCTGTATCCGGTCAAGACGAGCAACGTGCTGATCGAGGACTCGGTGGTGATCGGCGCGTCCGACGCCGGCATCTACGTCGGCCAGTCGAAGACGATCGTCGTCCGGCGCAACCGCGCCGAACGCAACGTCGCCGGGATCGAGATCGAGAATTCGATCGATGCCGACGTGTACGAGAACACGGCGACCGGAAACACCGGCGGCATCCTCGTCTTCAACATGCCGAACCTGTCGCAGGCCGGGCGCAACGCGCGCGTGTTCAGGAACAAGGTGCACGACAACAACACCGGCAACTTCGCCGCCAAGGGCGCCGCGGTCGCGAGCGTGCCGGCGGGTTCGGGCGTGATCGTCAACTCCAACGACCGCGTCGAGATCTTCGACAACGACATCGCCGACCACCGTACCGCCAACGTGATCGTGTCGAGCTACTTTTCGACGAACTACTACAACAAGACCGGCGTCGATCCGAACTACAACCCGTACCCCAAGGGCATCTTCATCCACGACAACCGCTTCAAGGGCGGCGGCGATTCGCCCGACGGCATGGACCTCAAGATCCTCAAGAGCGCGGTCTACGGCGTGACCGGCCATTTCCCGGACATCGTCTGGGACGGCTATGTCGACACGACGGCGCTGGTCGACGGGCTGCCGCCGCCGGCGGATCGCATCTGTGTGCAGAACGGCGACGTTGGCGTGCTCAATGCGGATGGCCCCGGCGGCTACAAGCATCCGAGCACCGATACGAAGCCCTACCAGTGCACGCTCGAAAAGCTGCCGCCGGTCGTGCTCGCGGGCAAGGCGTGATGGCGGCACGCGTGAAGCCGCGCCCGGCGTGGTTCCCGCGCGCGCTGGCGATCGCCTGCGCACTCGGCGCACTCGGCGCGTGCAGCCCCGCGCGGCCGCCGGTCGAGTTCCATGCCGACGGACGTCCGCCCCTGCTCAGCGACTGGCACGTCCTCGACGTCACCGGCCGGCGGCTCGTGACGAACGACGGCGTCGTGCCGTACGACCTCAACACGCCGCTCTTCACCGACTACGCGCACAAGCTGCGCACGATCTGGATGCCCAAGGGCGTGTCGGCGGCGTATTCGGCGACCGACACGTTCGACTTCCCGGTCGGCACGATCATCAGCAAGACGTTCTACTACCCGTTGCCCGCGCCCGCATCGCGATCGCCGACCGCGGTCGCGCGCGGCTACGACGTCGCGCACGACTACGGCCCGTCCGGCATCGACCTCGACCACGTCCGCCTCGTCGAAACGCGCCTGCTCGTCCGGCGCGCGGACGGCTGGGCCGCCTTTCCGTACGTCTGGAATGCGGCGCAGACCGACGCCGTGCTCGCGCGCACCGGCGACGTGATCCCGCTCGAGCTCGTCGCCGCCGACGGCGCGCGCGAAGCGTTCAACTACGTCGTGCCCGACGAGAGCCAGTGCGCGAGCTGCCATGCGCGCGACTGGGTCACGCGCGCGATCGCGCCGATCGGGCCGAAGGCGCGCCACATCAACCGTGACTTCCACTACGCCGGGGGCGCGCGCAACCAGCTCGCCGAACTCGCCCGCGTCGGTTACCTCGCCGGTGCGCCGGCGCCCGCGGACGCGCCGCGCAACGCGGTCTGGAACGACGCGAAACAGCCGCTCGACGCGCGCGCGCGCGCGTATCTGGACATCAACTGTGGCCATTGCCACAACGCGAAGGGCGCGGCGAACACGACCGCGCTCTCGCTCGACATCGCGACGCCGGAGGACCGCCACCTCGGAATCTGCAAGCCGCCCGTCGCGGCAGGCCGCGGCACCGGCGACCACTTCTTCGACATCGTGCCCGGCAAGCCCGACGACTCGATCCTGCCGTTCCGCATGGAGTCGGCCGAACCGGGCGTGATGATGCCCGAGCTCGGCCGCAGCACGGTGCACCGCGAAGGACTCGAATTGATCCGCGCCTGGATCGCTGCACGACAGGGGACCTGCAGCGGCACGGGCTGAGAACGACTCGACGGGTGTTGAGCCCGCAAAACCAGCAAGGGGAAAAAACATGATGATCCGCAAACGCGCGCTCGCGCTGTGCCTCGCCCGTGCGCTGTCGGGCCTCGCCGCCGTCGCCGGCAGCCCGGTCGTGCTCGCTGCCGACGACGCGCAGGAACCGGGCGCCGACGCGAAGGCGTCCGACGAAACCTCGCGCCTGGACGTCATCACGGTCACCGCGCAGAGCCGTGCGCAGGAAATGCAGGAGGTGCCGATCCCGCTGCAGATCGTCACCGCGAAGCAGATCGACACGCTCGCCGCGACCGACCTCAGCCGCATGAGCCTGTTCGTTCCCGGCCTCGTCGTCAACGGCGAACAGCCGACCCAGCCGAACTACCAGATCCGCGGCATCTCGACCGACGACTTCGGCGTCGGCACCGAATCGGCGGTCGGCGTCTACATCGACGGCGTCTACGCGGCGCGCTCGGGTGGCGCCCTGCTCGCCTTCAACGACGTCAAGCGCATCGAAGTGCTCAAGGGCCCGCAGGGCACGCTCTTCGGGCGCAATGCCGCCGCCGGCGCGATCTCGATCATCACCAACGAACCATCCAGCACCTTCGAGGATCGCGCGCGCGTGCGCGTCGGCAACTACGGCCGCCAGTACATCGACGGCCTGCTCAACCTGCCGTTGCGCGACGACATGGCACTGCGTTTCAGCGTCGTCGACAACCAGGGCGAAGGCTGGATCCGCGACGCGGCGAACGCGACGCGCTACGGCGGCGACGACGACTGGGGCACGCGCGCGGCCTGGCGCTGGAACGCGACCGACGACACGCGCGTGCTGCTGTCCTGGGACCACGAGAAGCTGGACCAGCTGCCCAAGGCGGCGATCGGCCTGATCCCGCTCGCGAACGATCCCTACCAGCGCCCGCCGTTCCCGGCCGATCCTTCGACCTTCCTCGATCCGCTGCACGCACCGCTCTACAACGACACCGTCGATCCGCGCGAATCGCGCCGCTTCGACGGCGCGACCCTGTCGATCGACCATGCGTTCGGCTGGGGGAACTTCACCTCCACCACCGCATGGCGCGATTTCGACACGCTCAACCGCGGCGACTACGACGGCACCAACCATATCGTGAGCTATCTCTCGACCGCCAACATCGAGTCGAACAGCAGCTGGTACCAGGAGTTCAAGTTCGCCGGCAACACCGCGCTGATGGACTGGGTCGCGGGCGCGAGCTACTACAACGAGCACGCGCGCCAGACGAGCCAGACCGACATCTTCACCGACGGCATCGACACGCTCGCGCTGAACCTCTCGCCCGCGCCGACGCCGGACGGCACGCTGTACGGCTATCTCAGCCAGGTGCTCGCGCTGAACGGATTCCCGAACACCCTGCTCGGCGAGCCGTGGCGCGAACAGATCGCCAACAACGGCCGCTTCAAGGCCTATGCCGCCTACGGTGACGTGATCTGGCACCTCGGTTCGAACTGGAACCTCACCACCGGCGTGCGCTTCACGCGCGACGAGAAGACGTTCTCCTGGTTCAACGCGCCGCGCCAGGCGCCCGGCCTCGACGCGACGCTCGCGCAGCTGCAGGCGGCGGGCATCCTCGACCTCATCGGCATCCCGATCGAGACCTTCCAGCAGAACCTCGTCTTCACCGACGCGGTCGGCGTGCCGGTCACGTTCAAGGACAGCTGGAACGACACCAGCCCGCGCGTCGTGCTCGACTACCGTTTCACGCCCGACGTGATGGGCTACGTTTCGGCGACGAAGGGCTACAAGGCGGGCGGCTACAACAGCGTGCAGGTCGCCTCGCGCTTCGAGCCCGAGAAGGTGTGGAACTACGAAGCGGGCGTGAAGAGCACGTTCCCCGAATACGGCCTGCTGCTCAATGCATCGATCTACCACTACGACTACGACAACCGCCAGTCGCTCACGCTCGACCCGAACACGGCCGGCTCCGGCGTGCCGCGCTATCTCGTCAGCAGCAGCAACCAGAAGGCCGACGGCCTCGAGATCGAGGTGCAATGGGCGCCGACCGACGCCCTGCGCCTCGACTTCACGAGCGCGTACATCGACTCGACCTACGGCCACGCGATCGCGCCGTCCGGCGTCGACCTCGGCGGCGAACCGACCGGCGAGCCGCGCTGGTCGATGTCGGCCGGCTTCGCCTACACCTGGCGCGCGATCCTCGGTGGCAACGTCGAGTTCGACCTGTCGCATGCCTGGCGCGGCAAATCGCGCTGCAACGCCGACTCGGTGCTGCAGGGCAATTGCCAGGTGAGCCCGAACTTCAGCGTCGGCAGCGCGCAGCAGCGTACCGACGCACGCATCGGCTGGACCTCGGACAACGAACGCTTCGGTGTGGCATTCTTCGTCAACAACCTGTTCGACAAGCGCTACGTGACCGGCGTCAGCAACATCTCGGCGACCGTCTTCGGCACGCCGTACGCATTGATCACGCCACCGCGCATGTGGGGCATCGAGGCACTCGTGAGATTTTGAGCCGATGACCGATGGCGAGCCTTCCCTGCACGACCGGCACGCCCGCCTGCGCGATGCGCAGGCGCGCGGCGGCGCACCCGACCTCGCCACGCGCAAGCGCCGCCTGCGCGCGCTCGAGACGCTGATCCGCGAACACCGCGCGCAGATCGCCGAGGCGATCGCCGCGGACTTCGGTCGCCGGCCGGTCGAGGAGACCGACCTGCTCGAAGTGTTCCCGAGCCTGTCCGGCATCCGCCACGCGCTGTCGCACCTGCGCCGCTGGATGCGGCCGCGGCGGCGCTGGGCGGGGTTCTGGTTCCTGCCCGCGCGCACGGAACTCCGGCCGCAGCCGCTCGGCGTGGTCGGCATCATCGTGCCGTGGAACTACCCGCTCTATCTCGCCGCCGGACCGCTCACCGACGCGCTCGCCGCCGGCAATCGCGTCATGCTCAAGACGAGCGAGCTGACGCCTGCGTTCGGCACGCTGCTGTCCGAACTCGTCGCGCGCCACTTCGAGCCGGACGAGGTCGTCGTCGTCAACGGCGGGGTCGACGTGGCGCGCGCGTTCGCGGCGCTGCCGTTCGACCACCTGCTCTTCACCGGCTCCACGTCGGTCGGCCGCGAGGTCATGCGCGCGGCCGCGGCGAACCTGGTGCCGGTCACGCTCGAACTCGGCGGCAAGTCCCCGGCGATCATCGGTGACGGCGCACGCCTGGAGCATGCGATCGAACGCATCGTGCTCGGCAAGCTGCTCAATGCCGGGCAGACCTGCATCGCACCCGACTACGTGCTGCTGCCGCGCGCGCGCGTGCAGGCCTTCATCGACGGCGCCCGTGCCGCGGTCGGCCGGCTCTATCCGCAGCTTGCCGCGAATCCGCACTACACCGGCATCGCGAGCGAGCGCCACCACATGCGCCTGTGCGAACTTCGCGATGCGGCGGTCGCGCAGGGCGCGGTCGCGCACGAACTCGCCGACGCGCCGGCCGACGCGCGCGTGATCGCGCCGACCCTGCTCACCGGTGTCGACGATCGCATGGACGTCATGCGGCAGGAGATCTTCGGCCCCCTGCTGCCGCTCGTTCCGTACGATTCGATCGACGAGGCGATCGCCTACGTCAACGCACGTCCGCATCCGCTCGCGCTGTACGTGTTCGACGACCGCCGCGCGGTGGTCGAGCGCGTGCTCGATGCGACGCTCGCCGGCGGCGTCAGCGTCAACGACACGATCCTGCACATCGCCCAGCACCACCTGCCGTTCGGCGGCGTCGGCGCGTCAGGCATGGGCGCGTACCACGGCGAGGATGGCTTCCGCACGTTCTCGCGCATGAAGCCGGTGTTCCGCCAGGCGCGCTGGAACCTCGTCGGCCTGCTCAATCCGCCGTACGGGACCCTGTTCCGCCGGATGTTGCGGTTGTTGCTCGGGGGCTGATGGCGGCGGCAGACGGCGGCACGCGCTACGCGCGTACCGCCCTACATCGCTCCTGCCGAAGGCCCGCGCGCGGGCTCTCTGTGGGAACGACGGAAGCAGCGCCCCCTGGCCGCCCAGGCCTCGACCCTCGACGCCGCACCTCAGGTCGCCGCGGGCTCCGCCGTGCCGCCGAAGCGGCCCTTCGCGCCGGCGATCACCCGTCGCATCCACAGGCTCGAGTCGTCAAGCAGCGAGTAGATGCACGGCAGCGCGAGCAGGGTCACGATCGTCGAGAACGTGAGGCCACCGGCGATCGCACGCGCCATCGGGAAGTACGGCGGGCCGTCGCTCCAAGCTTCGGCGCCGCCGAGGGCGAGCGGCAGCATGCCGAGGATCGCGGTCGCCATGGTCATGAGCACCGGGCGCAGGCGTTCCATCGCGCCGAGCACGAGCGCTTCGGTGCGCAGGTGGCCGTGGTGGCGCAGCTGGTTGATGTGCACGATCATCACGATGCCGTTGTTCACGACCACGCCCATCAGGATCAGGATGCCGATCGCGGCCATGATCGAGAACGTCGTGCCGCTGAGCCAGAACAGCCAGAACACGCCGAACACCGAGAACACGAACGTCGTCAGGATCGCGAGCGGGTAGATCATCGACTCGAACATCGCGCACATGACGATGTAGACGAGCACGAGCGCGATCAGCGTGTTGAACAACATCTGCTGGCCGGCCTGGTCCTCGCGGTCGAAACCCTCGCCGAAGCTCCAGCGATAACCGGGTGGGAACGCGAAGGCGTCGAGGGCTTCGGTGATCTCCTTGCGCGCGTCCTGCATCGTCTTCTTCTCGCCGAGATTGGCCGTGATCTTCAGCGCGGTGAGGCGGTCGACGCGCTGGATCGCCGAGGCGGTCTCGTGCGAATCGGTGCGCAGCATCGTCAGCAGCGGAACCTGCGTGCCGTCCGGCGCACGCAACTTGAAGTCCGACAGGCCGGCGAGGCTCTGGGTGTCGGCGCCCTGGAAACGCAGCCACACCGGCAACTGGCGGTCGTCGGCGTGGAAATCCTTGAGGGGCATGCCGCGCAGCGCGATCTGGATGTAGTTGGCGACGGTCTGCGCGTCGAAGCCGTACTGCTTGGCACGGATGCGGTCGACCTGGGTCGCGACCTCGCGGTCGCCGTTGCCCTTCTCGGCGCGCACGTCGCGCAGGCTCGGCAGGTGCGAGAGCACGTTGATCACGTTCGGCGCGAGCTCGCGCAATTGCTCCATCGAGTCGCCGATCAGCGAGATGTCGACGCCGCCGCCGAGGCCGCCGTCGCCGTTGCCGTCGAAACCGACCTTGCCGGTCGCGAGCTTGGGCAACCCCTTGCGGATGTCCTCCTTGATCGCCGACGACGGGCGGCTGCTGCCGTGGCCGAACAGGTCCTTCACCCATTCGATCACGCCGGGCTTCTTGTCCTCGAGCAGCACGCGCGTCATCGCCTGGCCCTGCTCGGAATACCAGGTGTAGATCGAAGCGATCTCGAACTTCTCGCGGTTGTCGTTCAGGTACTTCTCGACCTTCATGACCTCGGGCTTGAGGTCCTGCAGGCGGTAGTTCGCGTTGAGCTGGTAGAACATGCGCAGGCTGCGCGACTCGCCGCCACCGAAGAAGTCCATCTTCGTCTGCGTCATCGGCACGAAGCTCGCGATCACGAGGCCGAGCACGCCGAGCATCGTCCAGCGCCGGTGCGCGAGCGTCCACGCGACGAAGCGGCCATAGCGCGCCCGCAGGCGCGTGATCATGCTCTGGTGGCCGATGAATTTCGGCGGTGGCATGCGCGCGGCGAACATCGGCACGATGCTGACCGCGACCAGCCACGAGGCGAGGTGCGCGATCGACATCGCGATCGCGACCTGGGCGAGGAAGATCGAGATGTTGTTCGCCTCGCCGAAGATGTTCGGCAGGAACACGACCACGCTCGACAGCGTGCCCGCGGCGATCGCAACGCCGACGACCTGGGTGCCCTGCACCGCGCAGTACCACGGCTTGTCCGGGTACTTCTCGCGGTACTGGTAGATGCTCTCCACCACGACCACGGCGTTGTCGACGAGCATGCCGACCGCGAGCAGCAGGCCCATCATCGACAGCACGTTGAGGCTGATGCCGAAGAAGTACATGCAGCCGAGCGTCATCACGAAGCAGATCGGGATCGACAGCGACACCATCAGCGTCGACGGCCAGTCGCGCAGGAAGAAGAACAGCACGAGCACCGAAAGCAAGGTGCCTTCGAGGCCGGCCTTGCCGAGCTGCGACAGCGAGCCGGTCACGCTCTCGGCCTGGCTTTCCATCGCGTAGACCTGCATGCCCTTGAGCTCGGGCGAGGCCTGGATCTTCCTTACTTCGGCCATCACCGCGGTGCCGACGTCGACGAGGTTCGCGTTGCGCTCGCGCCGGATGTCTACGCCGATCGCCGGCTTGCCGTCGAGGCGGCGCGCGAAGTCGACGCGCGCGGGGCGCAGGGTCACGGTCGCGATGTCGCCGAGCTTGAGGCCCTTCGCGTCGAGCGGCACCGAGCGGATGTCGTCGAGCGTGCGCCACTGGCCCTGCGGCTGCACGCGGAAGCGCGTGCCCGCGGCATCGACCTGCCCGGCCGAGATCGCGAAGTTCGCGTTCGACAGCTTCGTGTAGAGGTCGTTGAGGTTGATGTTGTGCGCGCTGAGCCGGTCCGAGGACAGTTCGATCTGCACCTCCGGCTTGCCGATCCCGGAGATGTCGACGTTGGCGACGCCGGGGATGCGTTCGAGCGGGCGCTTGATCTCGCGTTCGATGAGCTCGTACGCGTTCGACAGGTCCGCGCCATTGGACGCGATGCGCAGCTGCAACACCGGCTCGTCCGAAGTCGAGAACTTCTGCACGAAGTAGCGTTGAACGTCAGACGGCAGCTCGGAGCGGATCGCGTCGATCTTCTCGCGCGCCTGCACCGCCTTGATCGCGACGCTCTCGCCCCACTTGAACTCCATGAAGATCTGCGCGGACTCGGCATCCGAAGTGGAGTTCATGCGCTTGACGCCGGGCAAGGTCGCGAGCGCTTCCTCGACCGGGCGCGTGATCGTGCGCTCGATCTCCGCCGGCGTCGAACCCGGGTACGGGATCTGCACGAACAGGAACGGCGCGTCGATGCTCGGGAACTGCTCGAGCGGCAACCTGAAGGCGGCGATCAAGCCGATCACCACCATCGTCACGAAGAACATGATCGCCGTGACGGGCCGCTTCAGGCTGAGCTCGGCGAGTGTCATGCGTGCTGCCCCTGCGCCGCCGGACCCTCGATCGGCAGGTCCTCGTCGGCGCCCACGTGCTCGGCCCGGGCGCGATGGCGCTCGCCGCGCGCGACGTACCACTCGTCGCCGCGGCGATCGAGCAGGTCGTACACGATCGGGATCACGACGAGGGTGAGCAGGGTCGAGACGGCGAGGCCACCGATCACCGTGAGCGCCATTGGCGCGCGCACCTCGGCCCCTTCACCCCAGCCGAGCGCGAGCGGCGCGAAGCCGATCAGCGTGCAGAGCGTCGTCATGACGATCGGGCGCAGGCGCGATTCGGCGCCTTGAGCGAGGGCCTCGCGCTTGGGCACGCCGGCCTCGCGCAACTGGTTAACGCGATCGATCAGCACGATCGCGTTCTTCACGACGATGCCGACCAGCATGATCAGGCCGATGAACACCACCACCGAAATCGCCGACCCCGAAAGCTTCAAGGCGAGGATCGCGCCAACCGCGGCGAGCGGGATCGAGAACATGATCACGAACGGATGCAGCAGCGACTCGAACTGCGATGCCATCACGAGGTAGACGAGGAAGATCGCGAGTCCGAGCGCGAACACCAGCGACTGCACGGAGGAATCGAGTTCCTCGCTCTGGCCGCCGATGCGCACCTTGACGCCCGCGGCGAGCGGATTGTTCGCGACGAGGCGCTCGACTTCCTTGACCGCGCTGGCGAGGTCGCCGTGGCGCAGGTTCGCCGAGACGATCGCGACGCGCTCCTGGCTCACGCGGTGGATCTCGCTCGGCCCTTCGGTCGCGACGACGTCGGCGACCGCGGACAGGCGCACCGGCGTGTCGGCGCTCGACTGCGCGGTCTCGCTGACGCCGCCGGTGCCGCCCGAAGTACCCGCGCCGGAACCGCCGGCGCCGATGGCGCCCGCGGCACTGCTGGTCGAGCCGGAGCTCGCGCCTTTCGACGGGATGTAGCCGACGACGAGGTTGCGCACGTCCTCGACGCCGGTGCGGTCGGCGGCGCGTGCGCGCACGAGGACGTCGATCTTGCGGTCACGGAAGTCGTAGCGCGTGGCGACCTCGCCCTTGACCTTGCGCACGACGCGATCGGCGATCTCGCGCGTCGTCAGGCCGAGCGCGGCGGCGCGATCCTGGTCGAAATGCACCTGGATCTCCGGATAGCCGCCTTCGACGGTCGACTTGACGTCGGCGAAGCGCGGCGAGCCCTTCATCAGCGAGGCGAGGCGCTGGCCGCCCTTGGCGAGCGCGTCGAGGTCGTAGCCGCGGATCTCGATCTCGAGCGGCGCGGAGAAACTGAAGAGCTCCGGGCGCGCGAACTTCACGTTCGCGTCGGCGCGCGTCATGCCCTGGCGCAGGCGTTCGACCTCGGCCGCTTCGATCTTCTTGCTGCCGCCGTCCCTGAGCGCGATCGACAGGCGCGCGATGTTCTCGCCCGACTCGGTCGGATTGGCGTCGAGGCGCGTGCCGGTGCCGGCGACACCGTAGATCGATTCGACGCCGGGATCGTTCGCATGGCGCCTGGAGATCTCGTCGACCACCTTGTCGGTGTCGGCGAGTGGCGTGCCCGGCGGCAACGTCACCGTCATGTTGAAACGACCCTGCGCGAGCTGCGGGATGAGGTCGAGACCGAGCGTCGGCACGAGCGCGAGGGTCGCCGCGAGCGCGGCGACGGCGAAGCCGAGCACCGGCCACGGGCGCGCGATCGCCTTCGGCAGGAAGCCGTGGTAAGCCTTCGCCGCACGTTCGTACGGCCACAGGACGACGACGGCGATACGCTTGAGCACGTAGCCGACCGCCGTACCGATCGGACGGAACACGATGAAGCCGAGCAGCGTGACGAGGCGCACCAGATGGGAGATCACGACCATCACCAGCAACGTGGCGGCGTAGACCACGGCGAGCGCCAGCGAGAACGGCAGCAGGACCACGAGCACGACCCAGCGCAGAACGATGGGCCAGTCCTTGTCGAGCGGCCACGCGATCATCGGCAGGACCGAGCGGGTCTTGCGCCAGAGCGGATCGCCCTGCACCGGTTCGTCCTTGTACGCGAGCGGCGAACGCCCCTTCAGCGACGCGAGCATCGGGATCAGCGTCATCGCGACGACGAGCGAGGTCAGCATCGCGAACGTGATCGTCAGCGCCTGGTCGCGGAACAGCTGCCCGGCGACGCCCTGCACGAACACGAGCGGGAAGAACACCGCGACCGTGGTCAAGGTCGATGCAGTGACCGCCATGCCGACTTCGGCGGTGCCGCGCACGGCGGCCTCTAGGATCGAAGCGCCCTTCTCACGCAGCCGCGCGATGTTCTCGAGCACCACGATCGAATCGTCGACGACCATGCCCGTCGCGAGCGCGAGGCCGCCGAGCGACATCACGTTGAGCGACAGGTGCAGCTGGTCCATGAAGAAGAACGTCGCGATCAGCGAAACCGGCAGCGACAGGGAGATGATGAACGTGCTCCACGAATCACGCAGGAAGAAGAAGATGATGAGGATCGCGAGCACGCCGCCGATCAGCGCGTCCTTCTTGACGTCGCTGAGCGCGCCTTCGATGAAGACCGACTGGTCTTCGATCATCGACAGGTTCGTGTCGGTCGGCAGCGTCTTCTTCAGGCGCTCGATCTCGGCCTTGACCGAATTGGCGACGCTGACGGTGTTGGCGTCGCCTTCCTTGTAGATCGCGAGCTCGATCGCCTCGTGGCCGTCGATGCGCACGATGCCTTCGCGCTCCTTGAAGCCCTGGCGCACTTCGGCGATGTCCTTGAGGCGGATCGGCACCGTGCCGTCGATCTTGACCAGCAGCTCGCGCATCTCGTCGAGCGTCCTGAACTGGTTGATCGTGCGCACGAGGAAGCGCTGGCTGCCCTCGTCGATGCGGCCGCCCGAAGCGTTGATGTTCTCGTTCTTGAGCCGCGTGTTGACGTCGTTGATGTCGATGCCGAGGCGCGCGAGCTTCTGCTGGTCGACCAGCACCTCGATCTCGTCCTCGAGGCCGCCGCCGACCTTGACCGCGGCGACGCCGGCGACCGGCTCCAGGTGCTTCTTGAGGTCGTCGTCGGCGAAGCGGCGCAGCTGCTTGAGGCGCGCCTCGTCGACGTCGCCCTTCGCAGTGAGGCCGAGCCGGATGATCGGGTCGGTCGACGGATTGAAGCGCAGCAGCAGCGGCTTCTTCGCTTCCAGCGGCAGCTGCACCGTGTCCAGCTTGTCGCGCACCTCGAGGCTCGCCATGTCCATGTCGGTGCCCCAGGCGAACTCGAGCACGACGTCGGACTGGCTCGTGCGCGAAACCGAATGCACCTTGCGCACGTTCTTCACCACGCCGACCGCTTCCTCGATCGGCTGGCTGATGAGGTTCTCGATCTCGAGCGGCGCCGCGCCTTCGTAGTCGGTGCGCACCGTGAGGGTCGGGTACGACAGGTCCGGCAGCAGGTTGACCTTCAGTCCGGTCAGGCCGATGAGGCCGAACAGGACCAGGGTCACGGTCATCATGCCGATCGTGACCCGCCGGCGGGTCGCCAGCTCGGGCAGATTCACGAATGCGCCTCCGTCTTCGCGAGCGACGCCATCGCGTCGGGGCTCTTGGTCGCGTTGTCGAGCACCTGCACTTCGGTGCCCTCGCGCACCGCGTTGCGGCCGATCGTGATCACGCGCTCGCCGTCGGCGAGGCCGTCGCGGATCTCGATGCGGTCGCCTTCGGCGTAGCCGGTCTTGACCACGCGGCGCTTGGCGACGAATGCGGGCGATGCCGGCTTCGCGGTTTCCGCCGCGACCGCCTCCCCCGCCTTGCCCTTCGGCGCGTCCTTGGCATCCTTCTTCTCGTCCTTCGGCGGCGCCGGTTCGACCACGAAGACCGAACTCACGCCGTCCTCCTCGACGATCGCGTTGCGCGGCACGACGAGCGCGTCGTGGCGCTGGTCGTAGGTGACCTCGATGCGACCGAACATGCCGGGCTTGAGCGTCGAGGTGGTGTCGCGGAACGCACAGGTCACGCGGAACGTGCCGCTCGCCGCATCCACGACCGGCGCGATGCGCGCGATCGAGCCGTCGAACGACTTGCCGCCGAGCGCATCGACGCGCATGCGCACGGGCTGGCCGGCCTTGAGCGTGTCGAGGTCGCGCTCGGGCACGTTGAGCACGGCCTCGAGCGGATCGAGGTCGACGATCTGGAACAGTGCCTGGTTGAGCTGCACGAGGTTGCCCACCTTGACCGAGCGCTTGGCGATCACGCCGGAGATCGGCGCGACGATGCGCGTATACGACAGGTCGAGCTGCGCGCCCTCGACGATCGCCTTCTGCGTCTCGAGGTCGTACTTCATGCTGTCGTAGTCCGCCTTCGGCGTGATCTTCAGCGCGAAGCCCTTGTCGGCCTTGTCGTAGGCGGCCTGCGCCTTCTTCAGCGCCGCCGTCGCCTGGGCGAGCTTGTTGCGCGCCGCATCGCTGTCGAGCTCGGCAAGCACCTGGCCCTTCTGCACGTGCGTGCCTTCCTCGACGAAGATCTTGAGCACGATGCCGGACGTCTTGGCGACGACCTGCGCGTCGCCGACGGCCTCGAGCGTGGCCGTGCCCGAGTAATTGGCGGTGATCGTCTGGTGCGAAGCGGGTGCGACCTCGACGGGGATCGAAGCCTGGGTGGTGGCGTCCTTGCCCATGCCGTCGCCAACGCCGCCGCAGGCGGCCAGCAGGGCGATCGCGGCCGCGAGGGTGGAGGTGCGCAGGATGCGGAAACCGCGGGATTTCGGGGAGGCGGCGAAGTTCGGGAGCATCGGAGTCGGCCTGGGAGGGGTTGACTTGGTGTTATAGTAGACTACATCACTATCTTAGTGCAATAGCCCGGACAGCCCGGCAGTCGACCCCTGGTCGTGCTTCCTTGCTGCCCCGCCGTTGCAGCAGGGGGAGGATCCTTGCGGAATGCTGCGCCGGAACCCGCGCCACGTCGTGAGCCGGTAGTCACGAGCCATGCAACGCGCGTTGGATGCACGATCGGGGCGAATCGTTGCGTCGCGACGCGCACACGACGACGCGCGTGAGGCGCGCTTCATGCATGCGGACGGTGGCCGGCGACGAGGGTTGGCCGCTATACTCCACAGGCTTGACGCCCGAGAAGTTCAACCAACGCCGCACCGGAACGAAAATGACCCGAGCGCCTCTGCTTGCTGCTGCCCTGCTGATCACGTCCCTGCCCTGCCTCGCCGCCGAAAAAGGCGATGCGGCCGCGGGCAAAACCAAGGTCTACACCTGTGCCGGTTGCCATGGCATCCCGGGCTGGAAGAACCCGTACCCGAACTACCACGTGCCGAAGGTCGGCGGACAGAACTACGACTACCTCGTCGCGGCGCTGACCGAATACAAGAAGGGCGAGCGCGCCCACCCCACGATGCGCGCGCAGGGCGAGAGCCTGTCCGAGCAGGACATCCGCGACATCGCCACCTACCTTTCCAGCCTCACGCCCTGAGACAGGACCGCACCAGATGAAGCGTTTCACCGCATCGCTGTTGATCACGACGCTCGCCGCCTGCGCGACGCCCGCCTTCGCCAAGGGCGACATCGAGGCCGGCAAGGCCAAGTCCGTGCCGTGCCAGGCCTGCCATGGCGCCGACGGCAACGCCGCCGACCCGCAGTACCCGCGTCTCGCCGGCCAGTACCACGATTACCTCGAGCGCGCGCTGCGCGAGTACAAGACCGGCGAGCGCAAGAACCCGATCATGGCCGGCTTCGCGACGACGCTGTCCGAAGAGGACATCGTCAACGTGTCCGCGTATTTCGCCAGCCTGCCGGGCAGCAAGCTCACCGACCTGCACGACAAGGTGCAGGGCGACTGATCGATCCGGGCGCGGCGCGATGCCGCGCCCTTTTCATGCCGCAACCGGCTGCGCGGGGATCTTCAGCCGTTGGCTTGCCGCTTGTAGTACGGCGTGCTGCCGCTCGCATGATCGGTCGCGTCGGCGACCCCCGTCACCTCCGGCACGCGCGCCTTGAGCGTCTGCTCGACGCCGCCGCGCAAGGTCTTGTCGACCATGCCGCAGCCATGGCAACCGCCGCCGAACTGCAGCACGACGATGCCGTCGGCGGTCACTTCGCGCAGGCTCACGCGCCCGCCGTGCGAAGCGAGCTGCGGATTGATCTCGCTCTCGATCACGTAGCGCACGCGCTCGACCACGCTGGCGTCCTCGCCGGGCACGCTGCCGCGCAGCGCCGGCGCGCGGATCGTCAACTCGCCGCCGGTCGCATTGCGCGTGAAGTCGATCGTCGCGCCGTCCAGGAACGGCACGCTGTGCGCGTCGACGAACAGCGAAAAGCCGTCGCACTCGACTTCCCATTCGCTGCCGTCGCGATCGCCAGGCTCGCTGAACTCGAGCTGGCAATCACCCTTCGGCGTACCCGCATCGACCGCGACGACGCGGATGCCGAGCCCCGGCAGCGCCTGCTGCTCGACCAGCTTGCGGAAATGCTCCTGCGCGGAAGCCGACAACGAAATCATGATGCTTGCCT
This sequence comes from Dokdonella fugitiva, assembly GCF_004342425.1. Classification (GTDB taxonomy): domain Bacteria; phylum Pseudomonadota; class Gammaproteobacteria; order Xanthomonadales; family Rhodanobacteraceae; genus Dokdonella_A; species Dokdonella_A fugitiva. The sequence continues at coordinate 65,217 of NZ_SLWQ01000005.1, forward strand.
TGCCCAATGCTCGTGATGAAAAGTGCGGCCAGGGACGGCCGCCCCGCTTTTCGCGGACTGGACGTCCGCACCAATACAGCACCAGTTTAGTACTGAATTGACCCGCCGTCATCCGCCTATACTCGAATGACCTCTTCGGACGGATATCCCGACATGGCCTTCTCGATCGAATCGCTGCGCGCGCAGCATTGTGTTCCACGCAAGGGCAAGGACGCCGGCCTCGACGCGGCCGGGATCGCCGACGCGCTCGCCGTGCTGCCCGGGTGGGAACGCACGGCCGACGGCGGCGGCATCCGCAAGGAATTCCGTTTCCCCGACTACTTCCGCACGATGGCGTTCGTCAACGCGGTCGCTTCGATCGCGCATCGCGAGGACCATCATCCGGACCTCGAAGTCCATTACGACCGCTGCGTCGTGCACTACTCGACCCACGACGTCGGTGGACTCTCGCTCAACGACGTCATCTGCGCAGCGCGGGTCGAGGACATCCGCGCGGCGTGACGCACGCGCGCCTCCACGGGCGCGCAGGCAAGGCGCCAACGGATCGCGCATGAGCATCGCGCTCGCCTGGTTCCGCCGCGACCTGCGCCTCGCCGACAATCCGGCGCTCGCCGCCGCGCTCGCCGCGCACGACCACGTCGTGCCCGTCTACGTGCACGCGCCGCACGAGGAAGCGCCGTGGCCAGCGGGCGCGGCCAGCCGCTGCTGGCTGCACCGTTCGCTCGTGGCGCTCGATCGCGACCTGCGTGCCCGTGGCTCGACCCTGCACGTGTACGCCGGCGACAGCCTGGCGACGCTGCGCGAAGTCGCTGCCGCGACGGGTGCGCACGCCGTCTACTGGAACCGCCTGTACGAACCGGCGGCGCGCGCGCGCGACGCATCGGTGGAGCAGGCGCTGCGCGCCGATGGCCTCGGTGTGCACGGCTTCAATTCCGCGCTGTTGTGCGAGCCGTGGGCCATCGCGACCGCGTCGGGTGGCCCGTATCGCGTGTTCACACCGTATTGGCGCAACCTGCGTGCGCGCCTCGAGCCGCGTCCACCGCTGCCGGCACCGCACCGCATGCCTGCGACCGCCCCGGCGACGGCGCCGATCGATGCGCTCGACCTGCTGCCGCGCAGGCGCTGGGACGCCGGTTTCGATGCGGCCTGGCGGCCCGGCGAAGCCGGCGCGGAAGTCGCCTTGCAGCGATTCCTCGACGAAGCGCTCGGCGGCTACGCGGTCGCGCGCGACGTGCCCTCCGTGGCCGGCACCTCGCGCCTTTCGCCGCACCTGCATTTCGGCGAGATATCGCCCATGCGCATCGCATGGGAAATCGAACACGCGCGCGTCGACGGCAAGGAAGCATTCCTGCGCGAGCTCGGCTGGCGCGAGTTCTCGCACCATCTGCTGTTCCATTTTCCCGCCAGCTCCGAACGGAACCTCGATCCCGCGTTCGACGCCTATCCGTGGGCGCGCATCGAGCCACGGCAGCTTCGCCGCTGGCAACAGGGTCGCACCGGCATGCCGATCGTCGACGCGGGCATGCGCGAGTTGTGGGCGACCGGCTGGATGCACAACCGCGTGCGCATGCTGGTCGCCTCGTTCCTGACCAAGAACCTGCGCCAGCACTGGTTGCACGGCGCACGCTGGTTCTGGGACACGCTCGTCGACGCCGACCTCGCCAACAACACGCAAGGTTGGCAGTGGACCGCCGGCACGGGCGCGGACGCGGCGCCGTATTTCCGCATCTTCAATCCCGTCACGCAGGGCGAGCGATTCGATCCCGACGGCACCTACATCCGTCGCTGGGTGCCCGAACTCGCCGCGTTCGACGCGCGCGCGATCCATCGGCCGTGGACCGTCCCCGCGGCACTTCGGCGCAGCGGCTATCCCGCACCGATCATCGACCTCGGCGCAAGCCGTGCCGCCGCGCTCGCCGGTTACGAGTCGATGCGACGCGCCGAACGCTGAGCGGAAGCATCGCGGCCGCTCCCGCGGAGCGCGGCGCACGACATCCGTGCAGGCGCGCACCCTGTGCGCGAACGTTGCGCCCCGACGGCCGGCGCTTCGACGACGTCCGCTTCCCGGGTCGCGTCCACCGCGAACGGGAACCTTCGAATTGTCGACCGGTGAAGACGGTTGCCCCCGCATCGCGCACGACGACGTGCGAGCCTGGCTGCGCGTCGGCGCCGCTTCGGCAGGAGCGGCTTCAGCCGCGACGATCGAACGCGGCCAGCGCGGCCGCGATGCCCGCGGGGCCGTCGACGGTGGCGACGCGCGGGTGGCCGCTCTCCACGCCGTGCTGCAGTTCGTGTTCCCAGGTCACGTGGTAGGGCATGTGGATGCCGTACCCACCAAGGCCGATCACCGGCTCGATGTCCGAGCGCAGCGAGTTGCCGACCATCGCGAACGCCGGCGCGGCGACGGCGCATTCGGCGAGCACGCGCGCGTAGCTGCGTTCGTCCTTCTCCGAAACGATCTCGATGCGATGGAACAGGTCGGCGAGGCCGCTCTGCTCCACCTTGCGCTCCTGGTGGAACAGGTCGCCCTTGGTGACGAGCACGATGCAATGGCGCGAGGCGACGTCCTCGACCGCGGCGCGGATGCCGTCGAGCAGCTCGACCGGATGATCGAGGATCGCACGCCCGAGCTCGACGATGCGGTGGATGTCGCGCGAGGCGATCCTGCCGGCGGTGACCTCGATCGCGGCTTCGATCATCGACAGGGTCATGCCTTTCGCGCCGTAGCCGAACAGCACGAGGTTGCGCCGCTCGACCGCGTGCAGGCGTGCGCGCACCGACGCGTCGGCGACGTCGATGTAAGCCGAGACGATGCGCTCGAACTCCGCACCGGCGTGCTGGTAGTAGCCTTCGCTGTGCCAGAGCGTGTCGTCGCCGTCGAAACCGACCAGTTCGATCATGGGCGTGTCCTCTTGTGCGCGCCGCGTCGCGCCAGTGTGTCGGCGAGGCGACCGAGCACGCGCAGGCCATCCTCGATCCGCGAGGTCCAGGCAAGCCCGAGGCCGAGCCGCACGTGGCCGCGGTAGTCGCCGCGCAACGAGAACAGGTGCCCGGGCAGGCAGCCGATGCCGCGCGCGGCGCCGGCCTCGAGCAGGGCCTGCCCTTCGACGCCGCCGCCGAGTTCGAGCCAGAGCGTCATGCCACCGGCCGGCTCGGACACGCGCGTGTCGGCGGGCCAATGGCGGCGGACCGCATCGCGCCAGCGCTGAGAGTTCGCCGCGAGTTCCCGGCGAAGGCGACGCAAGGCACGATCGAAGTCGTGCCGCGCGAGGTACTCGGCGATCGCGCGCTGCGGCAGGCTCGCCGTCGCGACCGAGGAAAAGCACTTCGCGCGCACGATGGCGTCCGTGTGTGCGCCGGCGAGCGCCCAGCCGATGCGCAGGCCCGGCGCGAGCGTCTTCGAATACGAGCTGCACGTGATCACGCTCGTGCTTCCCGCGTAGCGGCGCAGCGGCGGCGGGCGCTCGCCCGTGTAGGCGAGTTCGCCGTAGAGGTCGTCCTCGATCACCGTGACGCCGTGCTCGCCGCAGGCGGCGACGATCGCGCGCTTGTCGTCCTCGCCCGTGAGGCTGCCGCTCGGGTTGTTGAAATTGGGCACCAGCACGGCCGCGGCCACCCGATGGCGCGCGAGCACGGCGCGCACGGCGGCGGCGTCGATGCCGGCGCCGACGCGGTTGGGCACTTCGATCGCGCGCAGGCCGAGCGCGGCGATCGCCTGCAGGATGCCATAGTAGGTCGGCGTTTCGATGAGCACGACGTCGCCCGCGCGCGTGACGCTGCGCAGGGCCAGCGTGATCGCTTCCATCGCTCCCGCGGTGATCACCACCTCGCCGGGATCGACTTCGACACCGCAGTGCAGGTAGCGCCGCGCGATGCACTCGCGCAGTGCCGGGAGGCCCTGCGGCGCCCCGTACGCGAGGGCGAGTCCGGGGTCGCGTCGCAACACGTGCGAGGCCGCCGCGGCGATCGCCCGGACCGGCAACAGTTCCGCCGCCGGCGTCGTCACGTGCAAGGGCAACAGGTCCTCGCGCGAGAGCACGTCGAGCACGTCGAGCAGGGCGGGATTGCGCAGTGCCTGCGGCGCGCGGGCCTGCAGGCGCGGCAAGCGTGCCTGCGGCGGCCGCAGCGCGGCAGCGCGCACGAAATAGCCGGAGCGCTCGCGCGCCTCGACGAGCCCTTCGCGCTCGAGCCGCAGGTACGCCTCCACCGCAGTCGCAATGCTCACCCGCTCCTGCCGGCCGAGCCGCCGCAAGGACGGCAGGCGCTCGCCCGGACGCAGCAGGCCGCGGCGGATCTGCGCGCCCAGGCGTCCGGCGAGGTCTTCGTAGAGCAAGGTCGAGGCCATGTCATCTGTACTGGTCTAGTTTCATGATATCTGATCCTGTACCGGTCGTCGCGCGAGCCCTACGCTGGCCTCGTTCCCCTTGCCGGCTGCGACCGATGACTGCTTCGATCCCGAATCGCGCGAGCAGCGCGATGCTGCAACTGTTCATCGCCGAGGTCCTGATCGGCTCGGTCGGCGTGTTCGCCCACGAGGGCGGCCAGGACCCGATCACGACGGTGTTCTTCCGCTGCGTGTTCGGCAGCGCGTTCCTCCTCGCCTGGGGCATCGCGCGCGGCCAGCTGCGCGGCGTGTTCGGGGACAGCGCGCTGCTGCGCGCCGCGGTGCTGAGCGGCGTGCTGCTCGTGCTCAACTGGGTCGCGCTGTTCGCCGGCATGGCGCGCTCTTCGATCGGCGTCGCGACGCTCGTCTACCATTTCTTTCCATTCGCGATGATCGTGATCGCCGCGGTGTTCTTCGGCGAGCGCGCGCATGCAGCCGACCTCGCCTGGACCGCACTCGCCTTCGTCGGCGTCGCGTGCGCGGCCGATCCGCTCAAGCTGTTCGCGGGTGCCGGGGCCGATTACGCGCTCGGCATCGCGTTGACCTTCGTCGCGGCGATCCTCTGCGGCGCCTCGCTGCTGCTGTCGCGGCGCATCAGCCGCGAACGCCCGCTCCTCGTCGTGCTCGTGCAGTGCCTTGCCGGCGTCGCGATGCTCGCGCCATTCGCGGACGTCGGCGCGGTCGCCCACGCGGGCCCGCACTGGCTGTGGCTGGCGGGCCTCGGCCTCGTCCACAGTGGCATCTGCTACGTGCTGTTCTACTCGGCCTATCCGCGCCTGCCAGTGACGACGATCGCGGTGATGGCCTTCATCTACCCGGTCGTCACCCTGCTGCTCGACTACGTGCTGTACGCCCGCACGCTGCAACCGGTGCAGATCGCCGGCATCGTGCTGATCGTGCTCGGCACGCTCGGCGTCAACCTCAAATGGCGGCTGCCGCAGCCCGCGTCAGCGCGCACCTGAGCGTGGCACGCGCCGCCCCTGCAGCGCGTCGATGACCGCGGCGAGCTCGGGCGCCAGCGGCGCGCTGAAGCCGTAGCTGCGCTCGCCGATCGCGAACTCGAAGCGCGCCGCATGCAGGAACAGGCGCTTGAGGCCGAATTCGCGCATCGCCTTGTTGAACGCGCGGTCGCCATATTTCTCGTCGCCGGCGAGCGGGTGGCCGAGGTGCTGCGCGTGCACGCGGATCTGGTGCGTGCGGCCGGTCTCGAGCGCGACTTCGACCAGGCTCGCACCGGCATAACGCTCGACCTCGCTGAAGCGCGAGCGCGAGGGCTTGCCTTCCCCGTCGACGCGCACCATGCGCTCGCCACCCTGCAGGACCGACTTGCGCAGGGGCGCGTCGACGACGAGGCGCGTCTTCGGCAACGCGCCTTCGACGAGGGCGAGGTAGCGCTTCTCGACCCGGCCTTCGCGGATCGCCGCCTGCAACGCGGTCAGCGCCGAGCGCTTGCGCGTGAGGACGAGGATGCCGCTGGTATCGCGATCGAGCCGATGGGCGAGCTCGAGCGTGTCGCGCGGGCGCGCCGCGCGCAGCAGCTCGATCGCGCCGAAACTGACGCCGCTGCCCCCGTGGCTGGCGATCCCGGCCGGCTTGTCGATGACGAGGAAATCGCGGTCCTCGTGCACGATCGCCGCCTCGATGCGGTTCAGCTGGCCGCCCGGCGGGGGCCCCGCCTCGCCTTTTTCGGCGAGGCGGACCGGCGGGATGCGCACCTGGTCGCCCGCCGCGAGGCGCTGGTCGGGCTTGGCCCGGCCGCCGTTCACGCGCACCTCGCCGGTGCGGCAGATGCGGTAGATCAGGCTCTTGGGCGCCCCTTTGAGCCGTCCGGCGAGGAAATTGTCGAGCCGCTGGCCGTCGCGGTCGTCGTCGACGACCACGGTCTGCACGCGCGGCGTGGCCGGCGGAGCGGCGTTCGGCGTCGCGGGGGACGGCCGCGCCGCGCGCTCTGCGGCAGCGCGGCGGCGGCTGGAGTCGGCGTCGCGATTTGTCGCCGAAGTGCGTGTCTTCATTGAAAAAATCTTCCGGAAACTGCTATGCTGAACCGGCGTGTCGCGCCGTGCCGGGCCCCATCCGCGGGAGTCCGGGACAGCTATGACGCCCCCGTCCATCGCGTCCCTTTCGCGCCCTGTGCATTCGATCACTCCATCGGAGCGATGCGCAGGGAGGAAGGCCATCGTAATGGCTCGGGTCGCGGATTGCTCGCCGTCGCAACGAGGGCGAGGGTTCGCGGATGCGCAGCAACCCCATGATGCCGGCGCGCGGAAGCGCCGGTCGGAAATACGAGGCGCACCTGCCGCCGTCGGCCCGCGAAACGCGGGCATCGCGCAGCGCGACATCGCGCAGCGCCGACGGCAGTCGAGCGCCGACAAGGAAATACGACAATGAAACGCATGTTGATCAACGCGACTCAGCGGGAAGAGTTGCGCGTGGCGATCGTGGACGGGCAGAACCTTTACGACCTCGACATCGAGATCCCGTCCAAGGAACAGAAGAAGGCCAACATCTACAAGGCGCGCATCACCCGCGTCGAACCATCCCTCGAAGCCTGCTTCGTCGACTACGGCGCGGACCGCCACGGTTTCCTGCCGCTCAAGGAAATCTCCAGCCAGTACTTCGCGCCGGGGCTCAACCCCAACAAGGCCGGCATCCGCGAACTCCTCAAGGAAGGCCAGGAACTCGTCGTCCAGGTCGAGAAGGAAGAGCGCGGCAACAAGGGCGCGGCGCTGACCACGTTCATCAGCCTCGCCGGCCGCTACATGGTACTGATGCCGAACAACCCGAAGGCCGGCGGCGTGTCGCGCCGGATCGAGGGCGAGGACCGCCAGAACATCAAGGAAGCGCTCGACAGCCTGCAGGTCCCCGACGACATGGGCCTGATCGTGCGCACTGCCGGCCTCGGCCGCGACGCCGAAGAGCTGCAGTGGGACCTCGACTACCTGCTGCAGCTGTGGAAGGCGATCTCGGAGGCGGCGCAGTCGCGCCCCGCGCCGTTCCTGATCTACCAGGAATCCAAGCTCATCATCCGCGCCCTGCGCGATTACCTGCGCAACGACATCGGCGAGATCCTCATCGACAACGAGGAACTCTACGCCGACGCGCGCGAGTTCGTGCAGCAGGTGATGCCGAACAACCTGCGCAAGCTCAAGCTGTACCAGGACACGACGCCGCTGTTCTCGCGCTTCCAGATCGAAACGCAGATCGAGAATGCGTTCGAGCGTACCGTGCGCCTGCCCTCCGGCGGTTCGATCGTGATCGACCAGACCGAAGCACTCACCGCGATCGACATCAACTCGGCCAAGGCGACCAAGGGCGGCGACATCGAGGAAACCGCGTTCAACACCAACTGCGAAGCGGCCGTGGAGATCGCGCGCCAGCTGCGCATCCGCGACGCCGGCGGCCTCATCGTCATCGACTTCATCGACATGGATTCGCCGCGCCACCAGCGCGACGTCGAGGAGAAGCTCAAGGACGCGCTCAAGCTCGACCGCGCGCGCGTGCAGGTCGGCCGCATCTCGCGCTTCGGCCTGCTCGAGATGTCGCGCCAGCGCCTGCGCCCGAGCCTCGGCGAGGCGACGCAGATCGTCTGCCCGCGCTGCGAAGGCCACGGCCGCATCCGCGGCGTCGAATCGCTGTCACTGTCCGCGCTGCGCCTGGTCGAGGAACACGCGATGAAGGAAAGCACGGGCCAGGTGCTCGTGCAGGCGCCGCCGAGCGTCGCCAACTTCCTGCTCAACGAGAAGCGCAAGCAGCTCAGCGAGATCGAGGCACGCCACGACGTCAATGTGATCGTCGTCGCCGACGACAAGCTCGAGACGCCACATCTCGAGATCCAGCGCCTGCGCGTCGCCGACATCGGCGAGGACATGAAGCCGAGCTACCAGCGCACCACGCCGGTCGCGACCACGCCGTTGCCGCAAATGCTGCGCCCGAGCGAAGAGCCCGAGCAGCCGGCCGTCGCCGGCGTCGTGCGCGCGACGCCGGCACCGGAGCGCCCCGAGCCGGCCGCGCCGGCGCCGGCAGCCGCCGCCGCGACTGCACCGGCGATGCCGAGTGGCGGCCTGCTCGCCCGCTTCATCGGCTGGTTCCGCGGCGGCAGCAGCGAGCCGAAGGCCGCCGCGGCCGGCAACCCGCGCCCCGCGCAGAACGCTGCGCGACAGCAGCCCGCGCGCGCGCAGCAGCGACCGGCCGGACAGCCGCAAGGCAACCGGGCGCAGCAGCCACCCGCACAGCGCCAGGGGGGCGCCCAGCCGCAGGGCCAGCAGCGGGATGGCCGCCGCGACGGCGGCCGCCCCGGCAGCGAACAGCGCGGCCAGAGCCCGAAGCGCGACCAACAGCAACAGCGCGGCAACCGGCGTGACGAGCGCCCGGGCAGCCGCAGTGGCGAACAACCCGTCGTCGGCGATACGCGCGCCCCGCAGCGCGCCGCGAGCGAAGCGAAGCCCGCGGACGCGCGCCCCGCTCCGCAGCAAGCCGCCGCGCCCAAGCCCGGGGAAGCCGTGGTCCAGCCGACTCCGGTCGGCGCCGTGGCGCCGGCCGGGAAGGTCGAGCGCGTGGCCACTGGCGCCGCGCCGGGCGAGGCACCGAAAAGCGAAGGCGAAACGCCGCGCGACGAAATGCGCTCGCGCCGCCGCGGCCGCCGCGGCGGTCGTCGTCGTCGCAAGGAAGGCGCCGGCGATCCGGCGTCGGCCGTGCACGCCAGCACCGACGTCGACCACGACTTCGACGACGAGGATGGCAGCGACGAGCACGGCAGGCCGACAGGCGCGGCCGCCCCGCCTTCGACGCCTTCCGCGCCGAAACAGGAGCCGTCTGCGATGACGGCCCCGACGACGCCGGTCGCCAATCCGGTGCCTCCCGCGGTACCGGACCGGACGCCTCGCGTCGAGGCACCCGCGGTGAGCGTGCCGCCGGCGGAACGCGCGCCCGTGGCGCCTGCAGCAGCTTCGCCGGCACCGTCGACGTCCGCGCCGTCCATCGCCACGCCTGCGACGATAGCACCTTCGCCTGCGCCGCCTTCGACGGCGACGCCCGCCCCTGCCGCACCGACGCCCGCGGCACCCTCGACTGCCATGCCGTCGCCTGCCACGCCGTCGGCGCCTGCGCCGGTCGCAACACCGACGACGTCGGTGCCGGCTGCGCCCGCCGTCGTGCGTGCCGACGTGCCGGTCGCACCGACACCCGCGCCGGCGATGCCGGCACACGCTCCGCTGGCACCGAAGCCGGTCGCGCCCGCTGCCGCGCATGGGTTGCACGAACGATCGCTGCAGCGCGAAGTCGCGGCGGCACTTGGAACAGCGCACACGCATGGACTCGCGCCGGTCGAAGCCGCGGCGCCGCCGGTGCCGCGTGCGACGCCGAGCGACACGCGCGCGCCCACCGAGCCGCCGAAGCCGTCGTCGGCGCCCGCGCCTGCGGCGAATGTCCAGGGCCCGTCGACGACCACGCCGCCAGTCACGGCTGCCGCGCGCGCGCCGGCCACGCGCGACGTCGCTGCTGGCACCGCGCCGGCGGATTCCGCCTCGCCGGCTCCTGCCGCCACGCCGGATCGCGGGCAGACTCTCGACCTGCCGCTGCCGCGCCCGGTGCCGGTCGCCGAGGAGCGCACGCCGTCGGCCCGGGACGAGTCCGCGCGCAGCGAACCGGCACGCACGAGCGACGACGCGAAGGGCGAATGATCCGGAGCGCACCGCGGGGCCGTCGCCCCGCGGTGCGCTAGATCACTCGAAGCCTGTCGCCTGGCGGGCGGCGCGGGCGCCGCGGTGAAACATCAGTCGCTCAACGCGCGCGTGCGATCGTCGAGCAGGCCATGCGTGTGGGCGAGATGCGCCAGCGCGACCGGATTGTCGACGCCGAGCTTGTCGAACAGGCGGTACTTGTAGGTCGCCACGGTCTTCGCGCTGAGCTTGAGCTTGTCGGCGATGAGCTGCATGTCCTGGCCGCGCGCGAGCATCATCGCGACGTCGAGTTCGCGCGCCGACAGCACTTCGAACGGCGACTCGCCGCCATCGAGAGCGCCGAGCGCAAGCACTTCGGCGATGTCGGGCGAGAGATAACGCCGGCCATCGGCGACCTGGCGCACCGCGCGCACGAGTTCGTCCGCCGCGCAACCCTTGGTCAGGTAGCCGCTCGCGCCGGCCTCGATGAGGCGGCGCGGGAACGGCGCTTCGCTCACGACGGTGAGGATGACCACGCGCGTCGAAAGCTTGTGCTTGCGCACGCGATCGGTGAGTTCGATGCCGCTCAGGCGCGGCATGTGGACGTCGACGAGCGCGACGTCCGGCAACTCGCTGCGGATCAGCGCGAGCCCGTGCTCGCCGTCGGCGGCTTCACCCACGACTTCGATGCCCGCCTGCTGCGCGAGGATCATGCGGAAGCCGGTGCGCACCAGCTCGTGATCATCGACCAGAACCACTCGGATCATGCAACCCCCATCGCCTGTCCATGGACGTGGCGCGACGATACCCCAGATGGAATCGCCCGTCCGCATATAATGCGCCGAATTTCACGACGCGCGCTGTAGTAGATTTGCGACGGTTGCAGCACCGCCCGCGGGAAACGATTACATCGCGATGCGGCGCGCGCCGGCAAACAGGATCACCGACGCCTGCGGGTGCCGGTGCGTGGTGACGGCAGCCGACCGGATCGCATCGATGCACCGGCGAAGGGATTGGGAAGCCGCCGCGCATGCCTGGCACAGGTCCCGCACGGGCGGCCGGAGGCGGCGCGTGCGCACCGGCCGCAGGGCCAGCGATCGCACGCCATGCCGCGACACCCTGCCCTTTTCCACCAGGTCGCCGGGCCGATGATCCCTTCGCCTGGCACGGCCCCGCCGGACGCTTGACGCGGATTCGGCGCGGGCGACGCACGCCTCGTCACAATGCGATGTCGGCTTCCTGCTTGCCTGCGGCAACGACCTCGACTTCGCCCAGCATGTCGCGCAGGTCCGCCTCGATCTCGCCGCAGATCCGCGTGATCGGCACGTCGTTGGAGCCGCCCTCGAACGGGTTCTCCGTGTTCTCGCCGACACGGTCCAGCGACATGTACATCCACGAGATGAGGACGCTCACCGGCACGCCGAGCCAGATCATGCCCACTTGCGCCGTGCCGTCGGCGATGCCGAGCCGCGCGAACTCGCCGATGATTCCGAACGGCAGTACGAGGCAGAGGATCCGCACGAACAGCGAATTGATGAATGCGTGCTGGCGCGGATAGGGAAGGTTCTTGATGCGTTCGACGACGCCCTGCTGCCTCTGCAACTCGCCGATCACGTCCTGCAGGTCCGCGTACGCAGCGGGGTCCAGCACGCCCTCGCGCAGCAGGCGCCTGGTCTCCCGGCCCTGCAGGTTCAGCGCCTCGAGCGCCCTGGTGCGCGAGCTCAGGATGTCGGCCGCGTCTTCGGCATCGACGTAACGCGCGATCGCGTCCTGCAACGATTCCTCACGCTCCTGGATGTGGTACCGGCGGCGGTATTCGATGTTGTAGGCCTTGTTCGTCGTCTCCCACGCCCTCGCGCCGCGCAACTGGTGCCTGAGTGCCGCGAGCCATGCGAAATGCCGGTAGACGAGCGCGCGCGCGCGCACCGGATCGTCGACGAGATCCCGGCAAAGCCCGCCCCAGACGCGACTGCTGCTCACGATCGATGACCAGGCCTGTTGCGCCTCCTGCAGGCGGTTGTACGTCTGCAAGGTGCGGAATCCCGCCGACAGCGCGACGGTCGTGCCGAGCATGAACACGACGCCCCAGGGGACCGTCAGCCAGGTGAATCCCGCGAACTGATGGAGCAGTGCGGGAATGAGGGCGAGCACGAGCAGCCCGTAGATCGAGCGACGCGTCCACAGGACGAATTCCGCCAGCGTGTAGCCTTGTCCGGTGCGCATGTACTTCTCCTCGCGAGTGGTTCAATCGGTACCGAAGGTCACGCGCGCCGGAACCGGACGGGTTCTTTCGAGCCCGAAGCGCGTGTAGATCCAGGTGAACAGGAAGTAGCCGAAATACACGGCCGTCCAGAATCGGCCGAACGCGTTCTCGATCCACGTGACGTCGGCGGCCGCGCCGAACAGGCGCGGAATGAGCGTCGCCGACACGCCGGCTCCGACCGCACCCAGCAGCACGAACGACATCGCGAACAAGGCGAGCGCAATGCGGTAACCGAGCCCGCGATAGCGGACCGATCGCACGGTCCCGCGATCGAGCCACGGCAACAGGAACACGGCGAGGATCGCCGAGGACATGACGGCGATGCCGGCGAGCTTGCCCGGGATGACACGCAACATCGCGTAGTACGGTGTGAAGTACCAGACCGGCTTGATGTGCCCGGGCGTCACGAGCGGATTCGCGGGGCGAAAGTTCTCGGGTTCGAGGAAGGCCCCGCCGAAGGTCGGCGCGAAGAACACCACGAACGCCGCGAACAGGACGAAGACGGCCGTGCTGAAGAGATCGTCGACGGTGTAGTACGGATGGAACGGGACGCCGTCGACGGGGTTGCCGTCCTCGCCCCTGGTGTCCGCGATCTCCACGCCGTCCGGATTGCTCGAACCGACTTCGTGCAGCGCGAGTATGTGCACGGTGACGAGCAGCAGCAGCACGAGCGGCAACGCGATCACGTGCAGGGCGAAGAAGCGGTTGATGGTCGCGTCTCCCGGCAGGTAGTCGCCCATGATCCACCGGGTCAGGTCGTCGCCGACGACCGGTATCGCGCTGAAGAGGGAAACGATGACCTTCGCGCCCCAGAACGACATCTGTCCCCAGGGCAGCACGTAGCCCATGAATGCCTCCGCCATGAGCACGACGAAGATCAACGAGCCGAGCAGCCAGACGAGTTCCCGCGGCCGCTTGTACGAGCCGTACATGAGGCTGCGGAACATGTGGATGTAGACCACCACGAAGAACAGCGATGCGCCGGTCGAATGCAGGTAGCGGATCAGCCAGCCCCACGGCACTTCGCGCATGATGTATTCCACCGACGCGAAGGCATCGGCGGCGGTCGGCCTGAAGTGCATTGCGAGGAAGATGCCGGTCAGCAGCTGGTTGACGAGCACGACCAGCGCGAGCACGCCGAAGTAGTACCAGACGTCGAGGTTCTTCGCCACGTAGTATCCGCTGGTGTGCGCGGACAGGAACGTCAGCCATGGCAGGCGATCCTCGATCCACGCGAGGAGGCGATTCTTCGGATGGACCCGGACATACGTCAGCGGCATGGCGCGTCTCCCGTCCCTGCCCTCAGGATTGGCCGTGTTGCTGCGGCGGAGCCGCCTCGTCGATGAGCGTGACCGCATGCCGGATGCCCTGGCGGAACATCTTCGCGTACGGACAGATGCGCTCGGTGTGCCGCACGAGCTCGGCGGCGAGCCTGCGATCGACGCCAGGCAGGCTCACGCGAATGTCGGCGGACAACAGGAACCTTCCATCCACCGGGTCGCGCGCGAAGGTGACCGCGGCTTCGACGCTCGCGTCGCCCAGGGCGACGCCCGAGCGCGCCGCGAGCAGGGTCAACGCTCCGTGGAAGCATGCGGCATAGCTCGCGGCGAGCAGCTGCTCCGGATTGGTCCCGTCGCCGGGCCCGCCCAGCGCCTCCGGCAGCCGCAGGTGCACGTCGAGCCGGCCGTCGTCCGAGCGTGCGATACCCGACGCGCGCCCGTGCCGTGCCTCGCCGCCCGTGACGCATACGCGCCCCGTGTAGAGCGGCAGGACATCGTCGCCGTGGTACTTGTCGAGGAGGCTCGGCGGTGGCGGCTGCAACATGGACATGGCGGTACCGGGGCTTCGCCGCTACGCGGCAGGTTCGTCAGTGGAGCTTGTGCAGCTGGTCGTAACCGGCCGCGAACTCGGAGCATGCAAGCCAGTGCTCGAAGTCGAGCGAGCCCTTCCATGCCGCATTCGCCGGGACCAGCGTGTCGGTCGCGAGCTCGGCGCCGAAATACGGCGCGTGGACGTCCGCGATCACTTCGCGCGGATCCTCGATCCGCGACATGAAGCGTTGCGCGAGCCCGGACAGCGAATCGCGGTCGGGGCCGGCGATCTCGACGATGCCGTTCGTGGGCGGCTGCAGCGCGAAACGCGCAACCGCCTCGGCGACGTCCTCCGACGCGATCGGCTGCACGAGCGCCGGCGAGAGCCGGATCGTCGTGCCTTGCGCCGCCGATTGGATGATGCCCGGCAGGAATTCGAAGAACTGCGTCGAATGGATGATCGTGTATGGAATGCCGGATTCGCGGACCAATGCCTCCTGCGCCTGCTTGGCGCGGAAGTATCCGCTCGCCGAAAGCCGGTCCGTACCCACGACGGAGAGCGCGAGGTGGTGGCTCACGCCGGCCTTCGCCTCGGCCGCGAGCAGGTTGCGCCCGGCCGTGCGGAAGAAGTCGAGCGCGGCCGCATCCTCGAACGACGGCGAGTTCGCGAGGTCGACGACGATGCGCGCGCCTGCCAGTGCGGCGTCGAGTCCTTCGCCGGTGAGCACGTCCACGCCCGTCGCCGGGGCGGCGGCGACCACCTCGTGACCCTGGGCGCGCAAGCGCGCGGTGACCTTGCTGCCGATGCGGCCGGTGCCTCCGATGATGACGATCTTCACGGGAATCCTCCTCGACGTTGGGACATGCCGGCGGGCACGCTCTGGCCGCTACCGGCTGTCGCCATGCTAGGTATCGCCTACACGAGCCGGAAGCCGCCTGCAGGAACGCGCCGTGTTTCCGCCGGCGCATCAATCCGCGCACCTCACGCGTTCGCGACGACGTCGCGCGCGGCGAGGGCGACCGGCCAGCTCGCGGCATCGGGCCGCGGGAGCGGCGAGCAGTCGAGGTCGAGCGCCCGTACCGATGCGGTCATGAAGTCGACGAAGGCGCGAATGCGCTTGGGCAGCTGCTGCCGGCTCAGGTAGCACAGGTAGTGGCCGCCGTCGTCGGGAGAGAACTCGTCGAGGCACGTGACGAGCGTGCCGGCCCTCAGCGCGTCGCAGACGAGGCAGGCAGGGAGCTGCGCTAGCCCTTCGCCGGCGAACACCGACTCGAGGATCAAGGCGGGGTCGTTCAAGGTGAGCCCGGTCTCCGGCGTCATCGCGGACGCCCGGCCATCGACGCGGAACGTCCACTCGCGCAGGCGGCCATTGGCGAGGCGCTGGTTGATGCATGCGTGGCGCGCGATTTCGTCGACCGACTGCGGCAGGCCGTTGCGTCGTGCATAGCCGGGGGCGGCGCAGACGGCCATCTGCATCGGAATGAGCTGCTTGGCGATGACCTGGCTGTCGGCGAGCACGCCGTCGCGGAAGGCGACGTCGATGCGGTCCTTCACGAGGTCGCACTCGCGCTCGTCGAGCACGAGTTCGACGGCGACGTCGCGATGCCGCGCACGAAAGCCGGCGATCAGCGGCGCGACGACCTTGCGCCCGAAACCCAGCGGTGCGGCGATGCGAAGCAGGCCGCGCGGCGGCCCCTCGCGCAGGTCGCGCATCTCTTCGAGCGCCTGCAGGATGCGCTCGACGCCGGGACGGCAGTTCTCGAAGAAGAGCTCGCCCTCGCGCGTGAGCGACGTGGCGCGCGTGGTGCGCTGGAACAGCCGCGCGGCAAGCTGCGCTTCGAGCTTCTGCACGCTGCGGCTCACCGCCGAGCGGCCTACGCCGAGGCGCTCGCCCGCGCGCGCGAAGCTGCCTTCGGTCGCCACCGCGATGAATGCGACCACGCCGGCGTAACTCGCCGAGAAACTCGAGGTGAGAGGGTCGTGGCCGCCGGCGGCGGCATCGGACAACGAATGCGCAAGCATGTTCCTTCCCCTGTTCGAGGCCTTGGTACCCGCGAGGGAGCGAAGTCGATCGACGATCGACATCCGGTAGACGGATGGGCGAGGCGCCTTGTGACGAGGGCGACGCATTGATGCCGAACCTGCAACACGTTGCGTCCTTGCGGGCACCTACCGGGGAGCGTGCGCGGCCACCACATTTCGGGTCGGGCGCTTCGCCGCGCCAGGCCATCGACGGGGAATCGTCCAATGAGCGAGCGTCCCGGCTGGTCGACAGCAGCCGCCCCGATCTACCGTTCCAGGAGACTGACATGCGCATCATCGGTTTCGTTGCATCGCTCGCGCTCGTGTGCACCGGAGTCGTCCTCGCAGGCGAGGAGGCGGTGGAAGCACCCGCGCCGATCGTCACGACGCTTTCGCAACGCACGCTGCCGGACTATCCCGGCAAGGAGGTCCTCATGCTCGCGGTCGAGTATCCGCCGGGTGCCGTCGAGCACACGCATCGTCACGATGCGAACGCCTTCGTCTATGTCCTGCAAGGCTCGATCGTGATGGGCGTGGCCGGCGCGAACCCGGTCACGCTGAAGCCCGGGGACACGTTCCACGAGGGGCCTGACGACGTGCACACCATCGGCCGCAACGCGAGTCGGCGGGATCCTGCGAAGTTCGTCGTCGTCCTATTGAAGGACATCGGCAAGCCGGCGGTGCTACCGGCCGACTGATGACCGGGCGACGCGGCCTTCGGCACGCGGGCGACCATCCCGTGCCACAATGCGCGCACCGGCCTCGGCGGGTGCCCGCATGGAAGACGCGATCCAGATCTTCAGTCGGCTGCAGCCGCGCATGCTGGGTGCGGCGTACCGCATGCTCGGCTCGCTCGCGGAAGCGGAAGACGTGGTGCAGGACGTGTGGGCGCGCTGGCACGGCACGGATATCGACCAGATCGACAACGCCGAGGCCTGGTTGGTTGCGACGACCACGCGGCGGGCGATCGACCGCCTGCGGCAGGCGCGCGCCGAACGCGAGAAGTACATCGGCCTCTGGCTCCCCGAGCCGGTCCTCACCCCGGACGCCACGACGCCGGAGCAGCTGCTGGAAACGTCGAGCGATCTTTCGTTCGCGTTCCTGATGGTGCTCGAGCGGCTCGCCCCTGAAGCGCGTGCCGCGTTCCTGCTGCACGAAGTGCTCGATGTCGACTACGACGAAATCGCACGTGTGCTGGAAAAATCCGAGGCGACGTGCCGCCAGATCGTGCACCGTGCCCGGAACCAGCTGCGCGGCGAACGCGTCCGCTATTCCGTCACGCCGCAGGCGCACGAACGACTCATGCGCCGTTTCGTCGATGCGATCGCGGCCGGCGACCTGCGCGCGATGAAGGACATGCTTGCCGAATCGGTGGAACTCAGGAGCGACGGCGGCGGCCTCGTCCAGACGGTGAAGACGCAGCCGCTCGTCGGCGACCGCCGCATCGCCGGACTCCTGTTCGCGCCGACGCTGCGCCCGTCGATGCGGATGCGCGTCGAGCTCGCCACGATCAATGGCCATGCCGGCGTGTTGCGCTACCTGCACGGAGAGCTCGAATCGGCGCAGTTCTACGAAAGCGACGGCGAACGCATCATCCGCCTGTACGTACAGCGCAACCCGCGCAAGTTGCGTCGCCTCGCCGCGCGCGAAGTGATCGCGCTGCGCTAGGCCGCCGGATATCCGACGGTTCCCCCACGAGCGCGCACGCGGCGCCGCGATGCGCGCCCGCACTGATGCGCAGCGCTCAACAGCATGAGCCCTTCGCGATGCCTTCCGGCTGCGTCCGCAGCTTCCTAGAGTCGGTTCGCGACGGATGACTTCCCGTCGCCGGAACATCACCGCGAGGAAAATCCCATATGGATGCACCCACGAAGGCACCAACCACGAATGCGGTCGACACACACCGTCGCCGCATCCTGATCGCGAGCGCCGCCGGCGCGGTCCTCGCGGCCTTGCCACCGCCCGCGGCCGATGCGGCCGCTCGACGCCGATCCCCCACGAGGAACCACGACATGAAATCGATCACCACCAAAGACGGCACCGAGATCTTCTACAAGGACTGGGGTGCCGGACAGCCCGTCGTGTTCCACCACGGCTGGCCGTTGTCGAGCGACGACTGGGATGCGCAGATGCTGTTCTTCGCGCAGAACGGCTACCGTGTCGTCGCGCACGACCGTCGCGGCCACGGCCGCTCGACGCAGACGACGTCGGGCAACGACATGGATACCTACGCCGCCGACGTCGCGGCGCTCGTCGATCACCTGGATCTTCGCGACGCGATCCACGTCGGCCACTCGACCGGCGGCGGAGAAGCGGCGCGGTACGTCGCGCGGCATGGCGCGGGCCGGGTCGCGAAACTCGTATTGATCGGCGCCGTGCCTCCGCTGCTGCTGAAGACGCCGGCCAACCCGGGCGGCACGCCACGCGAGGTGTTCGATGGCCTGCGCACCCAGCTCGCGGCGAACCGTGCCGCGTTCTACTGGGACTTCCCGGTTCCCTTCTACGGCTTCAATCGCACCGGCACGCCGCTGTCCGAAGCGGTGCGCCAGAATTGGTGGCGCCAGGCCATGAACGGAGGCGCGAAGGCGCAGTACGACTGCATCGAAGCGTTCTCGGCGACGGACTTCAGCGGCGACCTCGAGCGCATCGACGTGCCGACGCTGGTCATGCACGGCGACGACGACCAGATCGTGCCGATCGCCGATTCGGCCATGCTCTCCT
Organism: Dokdonella fugitiva; assembly: GCF_004342425.1. Classification (GTDB taxonomy): domain Bacteria; phylum Pseudomonadota; class Gammaproteobacteria; order Xanthomonadales; family Rhodanobacteraceae; genus Dokdonella_A; species Dokdonella_A fugitiva. The sequence continues at coordinate 84,076 of NZ_SLWQ01000005.1, forward strand.
CGAAGTTGCTGAAGAACGCGACGCTCAAGGTCTACAAGGGCTTCCCGCACGGGATGTGCACGACGCACGCGGACGTGGTCAACCCCGACCTCCTGAAGTTCTTCCGCGCCTGATCGCGGCGAATGCTTTCGCCCGTCACGACGAAGACGACGGGTGCCAGGTTGTCGAGGCGGCTGTAACGGGTCGTGCACTTTCCACCCGTTCGTGCACGGGACAGCCCACGTCGGCGCGGTGTCCCCGCGAAAACCGATCAGCTACACGACAACGTGGCGGGCGAAAGCCATTCGGATGAGCCCTCGGCGCGATGCCGTGTGCAGTGGCCTGCCGTCGGATGCCGATCCCCCGCTCCGAGCGGACGGTCGCCGCCGCAGCCTTCCGTTCCACCACGCCAGCCGCTTGAGGAGAGCTACGCGCTCGATGCTTGCCGGAGCGCGTGCCCGCGCATCTCCTGCGTGCGACCCGTGGACGCGACCGCTCACAAAACGCGCAAAGTCTGCGATCATGCGCCCCCGCGAACGGAGAGATGGCGAGCGGCGGCGCAAGCTGCTGGCCCGCAGGGTGAGGGACAGGATGTCCCGAGTAAAACCGGCGCGCCGGCCAACATGGCGCGGCGACGTCACGAGACAACGGAGAGATGGCCGAGCGGTTTAAGGCACCGGTCCTGAGCGCGGAGGCAGGATGCCGGAGCCAACAGCGGCGCAAGCCGCTGGCCCGCAGGGCGAGGGACAGGATGTCCCGAGTAAAACCGGCGCGCCGGCCAACATGGCGCGGCGACGTCACGAGACAACGGAGAGATGGCCGAGCGGTTTAAGGCACCGGTCTTGAGCGCGGAGGCAGGATGCCGGAGCCAACAGCGGCGCAAGCCGCTGGCCCGCAGGGCGAGGGACAGGATGTCCCGAGTAAAACCGGCGCGCCGGCCAACATGGCGCGGCGACGTCACGAGACAACGGAGAGATGGCCGAGCGGTTTAAGGCACCGGTCTTGAGCGCGGAGGCAGGATGCCGGAGCCAACAGCGGCGCAAGCCGCTGGCCCGCAGGGCGAGGGACAGGATGTCCCGAGTAAAACCGGCGCGCCGGCCAACATGGCGCGGCGACGTCACGAGACAACGGAGAGATGGCCGAGCGGTTTAAGGCACCGGTCTTGAAAACCGGCGTGGTAGCGATACCACCGTGGGTTCGAATCCCACTCTCTCCGCCAACCATCGCCTCCCGCTCGGACGAGCGCATGCGATACCACGACGCAGGCGTGCCGGGATTCCTCCGCAGCGCTCCCCCGTCGACGCTCAGTCCATGCCGTCGAGCACCGCGCGAACCTTCTCGGCGAGCTGCTTGAGCGTGAACGGCTTGGTGATCAGCTGGACGCCCTTGTCGATGCGTCCGTGGTGGAAGATGGCGTTGCGCGCGTAGCCGGTGGTGAAGAGCACCTTGATGTCCGGCCGCAATTCGCGCGCCTTCGCCGCGACGTCGGCTCCGGTCATTCCCCCGGGCAATACCACGTCGGTGAACAGCAGGTCGATATGGCCGGCATGTTCGAGGACGCGCAGCGCCATCGCGCCGTCCGCGGCCTCGAGCACGCGGTAACCGAGGTCCATCAGTGTTTCGACGGAGACCGAGCGCACGCCGTCGTCGTCCTCGACGACGAGGATGCTCTCCTGCTCGCCTTCCGGCGGCAGCAGCGCCTCCGTTTCCTCGATCACGTCGACGGCTCCGACCAGCCGCGGCAGGTAGATCTTCACCGTGGTGCCCTGCCCCGGCTCCGAGTAGATCTTGAGATGGCCGCCGGACTGCTTCACGAAGCCGTAGACCTGGCTCAGGCCGAGGCCGGTACCGAGCCCGACGGGCTTGGTCGTGAAGAACGGCTCGACCGCGCGCGCGATCGTCGCCTCGTCCATGCCCGTTCCCGAATCGGAAACGGAGATGAGGACGTATTGTCCCGGTCGCACTTCGACGGCCTTGGCCGCGTAGTGCTCGTCGATGTACGCATTCGACGTCTCGATCGTCAGTCGCCCGCCGCCCGGCATCGCATCACGTGCATTGAGCACGAGGTTGAGGATCGCGGACTCCAGGCCGTTCGGATCGATTTCTGCCTGCCACAGGCCGACGCCGAGCACGATCTCGACCGCGACGAGTTCGCCGAGCGAACGGTGCAACAGGTCGGACATGCCGGTGACGAGCGCATTGATGTGGGTCGGCTTGGGATCCAGCGGTTGCCGGCGTGCGAACGCGAGCAGGCGCTGCGTCAACGCCGCGGCGCGCTCGGCTCCGGCGATCGCCTGCGCCGCCGCACGCTGGGCGCGACCGGACTCCTCCGGCAGGTGGCGCTGCAGGATTTCGAGGTTGCCGGTGATCGCCTGCAGGAGATTGTTGAAGTCGTGCGCGACGCCACCGGTGAGCTGGCCGATCGCTTCCATCTTCTGCGCCTGCCGCAGCGCTTCTTCGCTGCGCTTGAGCTGCTCGGTCCGCTCGCTGACCTTGTGCTCGAGCGTCGCGTTGAGCTCCTGCAAGGAGGCCTCCGTGCGCTGGCGCTCGGCGATTTCGCGCTGCGCCGCGGCGTACAGGCGCGCATTGTCGATCGCGATGGCCGCCTGGGCCGCGAGCCCTTCGAGGCCACGCTCGGAGCGTTCGCTGAACACGCCCTCGCGCGCATGGCCGAAGAAGAGGCCGCCGAGGACTTCGCCCGCGCGCGAAACCACGGGCACGGCGAGATAGCTGCGCACCGGGAGGTGGCCTTCGGGCATGCCCGCGTACGGCGCGTTGCGTCCGTATCGCGGGTCCTTCGTGATGTCGCGCGAACGGATGATGCCTTCGCCGCGGAACGTCGGCGCGAACACCGCGGTGTTGCGCGGCATCGGGAACTTCGAAAACGCCTCCACCGGCGCGCCCGACAGCGTGTACAGCATGTACGTCTTGCCGGCGTCGTCGACCACGTTGTAGAAGAAGGCGCCGAACTCGGCGCCGGTGAGCTCGACGCCGGCATCGGTCGCAAGCTGCACGAGCTGGTGCAGGTCCTGGCCCATCGCAAGTTGCGAGCCGACACGGTTCAGGATCTGGAGTGCACGGCGTTCCTCGCGCACGACCATCTCGTTCGCGCGCTGTTCGGTGCGATCGCGCAGGATCTTCACGAAGCCGATGATGGTGCCGTCGGGCCCCATGATCGGGGCGACTTCACCCGCTCCCCATACGCGCGAACCATCCTTGCGCAGGCGCCAGCCTTCGGCGCCGAGCCCGCGGCCGTGGTTGCGCGCATCCTCGAGTTCCTGGGCGAAGACGTTCCGCCGGCGGTCCTCTTCGGTGAACAGACATTCGATCGTCCTGCCGAGCATCTCCGCCTCGGACCAGCCGAGCATGCTTTGCGCGCCACGGCTCCATGTCGTGACGCGACCTTCGGGGTCGAGGCTGATCACGGCCGTCTCCACGGCGCTGTTCACGATCTGCCGCCATTCCGCGGCAGTCAGCGAAGACTCGTAGTTGGGCATGCCGGATTTCGTCGAGAGGATCGGCACGAGTATATCGCCCGGGATTTCGCGCGCGACCTGCAGCGGCGCGCCGTTCACATTCGCACCCGCCATCCGTCAGCACGCGCGCGGCGTGTCGGCCGCATGAATTGCTCCTAAGCCACGCGCCGCACCGTTCATGCTGGAGCACGCCGTGCATGCCTAGGGTCGTCTCATCCGTACGACGAGGGGCACAGCGTGGACACGCAGCAGCATCTTCCCGGCAGCGATCCGTCGACATCGATGAAGAACGCGGCGTCGCTGCACACGCGACCGCCGTTCCCGGTGCAGGCGCAGCCATGGCCGGGGCTCGCATCGAAAATGGAGCCGCGGCCCGACCACGGCGAGACCAGCTACGTCGGGCGCGGACGACTGACCGGCCGCAAGGCGCTCATCACGGGCGGCGACTCGGGCATCGGTCGCGCGGTCGCGATCGCCTTCGCACGCGAAGGCGCCGATGTCGCCCTCTCCTACCTCGAGGCCGAGGAAGCCGACGCGAACGAAGTCGCCGAACTGATCCGCGACGCCGGGCGACAGGTCGTGTGCCTCCCCGGCGACATCCGCGACGAAGGCTTCTGCCAGCGACTCGTCGGCCGCGCGGCGCAGGGACTCGGCGGCCTCGACCTGCTCGTCAACAACGCCGGGCGCCAGCAGAGCGCCGAATCGATCCTCGACATTACCACCGATGCATTCGATTGGACGTTCAAGACGAACGTCTACGCGATGTTCTGGATCACCAAGGCCGCGGTCGCCTGCATGCCGCCCGGCGCCGGGATCATCAACACGGCGTCCGTCAATTCCTACGATCCTTCCGCGCACCTGCTCGACTACGCGATGACCAAGGCAGCCATCGTGAATTTCACCAAGGGGCTCGCCAAGCAGCTCGCCCGCCAGGGCATCCGCGTCAATGCCGTCGCGCCCGGGCCGTTCTGGACCGCCCTGCAGGTGACCGGCGGACAGACGCGCGAGCGCCTCAAGGAGTTCGGTGCCGATACGCCGCTCGGCCGCCCCGGCCAGCCCGCGGAAATCGCCGCGGTCTACGTCGCCCTCGCCGCCAACGACGCGTCCTACGTGACCGGCCAGGTCTACGGCGCCTCCGGCGGCGACGGCAATCCCTGATCGCACGGAGTACATGCCATGACCAGTCGTGACCGCAAGGATCTTCCGCACGCGCACGAGCACGCCGTGCCTCCGGCCGCCGAGACCGAACGCGAGCGCGAGGCGCGCAAGGCACACGAAAGCCACGCGCTCGACGAAGCGCTGCAGGAAACCTTCCCGACCAGCGATCCGGTGTCGCCGTTCGTTCCGGCCGTGCGTTCGAGCAGCGAACCCGCGCCGGACCACAGCCATCGCTGCGCGCATCCCGCATGCACGTGCAGCGTGTCGGCGCCCGACCTCTGGTGCTCCGACGCCTGCCGCGACCAGCAGCAGGGCTACGGCACCGCGCACGCGACCTGTGGCTGCGGCCATGCCACGTGCAGGCATTCGGGGCATGCGGTTTCCAGCGAATGAGCGGGGACCGCACGTGCCTGCAGCGACGCCCGGAACGACGATCGATACCTCGATGCCGCGGAAGGCGCTGCAACGCGGGCGCGTCGTCGTGCTTGCCAGCCCCGACCGCGACAGCGCCCACCACGAATCGGTGACGCAACGGCACCTCGCGCGCGAAGCCGCCGCCTTGCTCGGTTATGCCTACGGCGGCGTGCACGAGGGCGGTCCACTCGACTGGCCCAGCTACGCGGTGCCGCAGCGCACGCTGCTCGTCGATGAAGCGCTCGCGCTCGGCATCCATTCCGACGCCGACCTGCTCGGCGGCGTCGTGCCCCATGCCTTCGTCGCCGGCAAGGCGATCACGCACGGGCTCGTCGCACGCGAAGCAGCCGCGCCCGCGGGATGGGCATACGAGCTCGCGCGCGGCCTCGACGGCGCGGTGCTCGACGGTTACTCGGCCTTCTCGCGCGAGGACGCGCGCATCGCGGCGCGCCGCCTGCTCGCACGGGGGCCGGTGCGCCTGAAGGCGGCGTCGGCATGCGGCGGGCGCGGCCAGGCCGTGTGCGCGACGTTCGACGCCTTCGAGGCCGCGCTCGCGACGATCACCGCCGGCGACCTCGACGTGCTCGGCATCGTCGTCGAACGCGACCTCGTCGACGCGCGTACCTACAGCATCGGCACGATCCGCGTGGGTGCATCGCGGATCAGCTACTTCGGCCACCAGCGCGGCGCGGTCGACCACCTCGGCCGCACGGTGTACGGCGGCAGCGACCTCGTCGCGGTGCGCGGCGACTTCGACGCGCTGTCCACGGTCGGCATGCCGGTGGTCGCCGCGGCCGCGCTCGCCAAGGCGATCCACTACGACGCGGCGGTCGCCGCCGCCTACCCGGCGTTCTACGCTTCGCGGCGCAACTACGACGTCGTGCACGGACGTGACGCCGACGGATTGCCGCACATCGGCGTGCTCGAGCAGTCCTGGCGCATCGGCGGCGCGAGCGCGGCGGAGCTGCTCGCGCTGCGCGCTTTCGCCGCGGACCCGCATCTCGCCTGCGTGCGCGTGTCGACGCACGAGGAGTACGCGGGCGGCGCGCCACCGGAGGGCGCGACCGTCTACTTCACCGACCGCAGCGGCCGCTTCGGCGGCCTGGTCAAGTACGCGAGGACGCACGGTGATGGATATCCGGCTTGACCGCGTGCGCATCCCGGTCGCGCACGAATCGATGCCAGGTGCGATGCTCATGCCCGCGCGCGAGCTGCCCGGCGTGCTGTTCGTGCACGGCTGGGGTGGCAGCCAGATCCAGGACCTCACGCGCGCGCGCGAGGCTGCGGGACTCGGCTGCGTCTGCGTCACGTTCGACCTGCGCGGCCACGGCACGCGCGAGGTGTCCACCACGGTCAGCCGCGCGCAGAACTTCGCCGACCTCGTCGCCGCCTACGACTGGATGGCCGCGCAGCCGTCCGTCGATGCCGACGCCATCGCCGTCATCGGCGTCAGTTACGGCGGCTACCTCGCCGCCTTGCTTACCGCGGAACGCCCCGTGCGCTGGCTCGCGTTGCGCTCGCCCGCGCTGTACAAGGATGCCGACTGGGACCAGCCCAAGCTTTCGCTGCATGCCGATCCCGACCTGCCCGCATGGCGCCGCCGGCGCGTCGACGCCGCCGACAACCGCGCGCTGCACGCCTGCGAGGCGTATCGCGGCGATGTCCTCCTGGTCGAGGCCGAACGCGACGACATCATCCCGCACGCGGTCATCGAGAACTACGTCGCCGCGTTCACCCATGCGCGCTCGCTCACCGCGCGCCTGGTCGCCGACGCGAACCACGCGTTCTCGAGCAAGACGATGCAGGCCGAGTACACCGGCCTGCTGATCAAATGGCTCACCGAGATGATCGCGGGCGCGCGCGCGAGCGCGGCCGCGCGCAAGGTCGAACGGCACAAGCGCGACATCGCGCGGGCCGGCCCGCAGCGGCACGGCTCGTGAAGCGCCCGCCATGAGCCGCGCAGCCGCGGGTGTCAGCGCGCATTCAGCGCCATCTTGCACACTCTGCGCACCGGCGCACGCCGGCGACCCCGGCGCAGCGGAATGATCTTGCCCTTCTCTCGCAGATCGGTGATCCCGCCCGTATTCGGCGAGGCGCCCCTTTCTGCCGAACTGCTCAACGCCGAGCAACTCGAGGAGCGCGGCCGCGAGCTCAGCGCGGAACACGCCGGCTTCGGTGTCGCGCAGCTGCGCACGAGCCACCTGCTCGATCGGCTCGCCGCCAACGAAGGCGTGATCCGCGAGGCCTGCCTCGTGCTCGCGAGCGCGGTCAAAGCCGGTCATCGCGCCACGCCCGCGGGCGAATGGCTGCTCGACAACCTCTATCTCATCGACGAGCAGGTCCGCCTCGCCCGCACGCACCTGCCGCGCCGCTACAGCGAGCAGCTGCCGGCCCTGGCCGAAGGCCCGAGCGCGGGACTGCCGCGCATCTACGACCTCATGCTCAAGGCGATTTCGCACGGCGACGGCCGCTTCGACGAAGCCTCGCTGCGGCGTTACCTCGCGGCCTACCAGGAGCGCCTGCCGCTCACGCTCGGCGAACTCTGGGCGGTACCGATCATGCTGCGGCTCGCACTGGTCGAGAACCTGCGCCGCGTCGCCGTGCGCGTGCGCCAGGGGCGCATCGACCGCAACCTCGCCGTACGCTGGGCCGACGCGATGGTCGATGCGACGCGGGCCGACCCGACCCGCCTCATCCTCGTCGCCGCCGACATGGCACGCGACGAGCCGCCGATGTCGCAGGCGTTCGTGTCCGAGCTCACGCAGCGCCTCAAGCCGCTCGGCGACGCGATGTCGCTGCCGATGACCTGGATCGAGCAGCGGCTCGCCGAGTCGGGCCTCACGAGCGCCCAACTCGTGCAGGGCGCGCAGCACGAGCAGGTCATCGACCAGGTGTCGGCGAGCAATTGCATCGGCAGCCTGCGCCTGCTCGACGCGCTCGACTGGAAAGCGTTCGTCGAAGCCGTGAGCCACGTCGAGCGTGTGCTGCGCGAGGACCCGGCGGGCGTCTACGCGCGCATGGACTTCGCCACGCGCAATCACTACCGTCGCGTGGTGGAGCATCTCGCGCGGCGCAGCGGCCGCGACGAACGCGAGCTCGCGGCGGATGCCGTCGCGCTCGCGGCCGGGCATCGCCACGACCCCGACGAACGCCTCTCGCACGTCGGCTACTACCTCGTCGATCGCGGGCGCGAGCAGCTGGAAGCACGCGTCGGCCTGCACGCACGCTTGCGCCTGCCGAGGTCGCCGCGCGCACGCGTCGCCCTCCATCTCGGCACCCTCGTCCTCCTCACCGTTGCCTTCGTCGCGACGCTCGAGCCGGCGCTCGTCGAACCCGCGCCGGCATGGTGGCTGCTCGCGGTCGTGACCGGCGCAGCCGTGATCGCCGCGAGCGAACTCGCGCTCACGGTCGCCAATCACGCGGCAGCGCGCCTGGCCCGGCCGTCGCAGTTGCCGCGGCTCGACTTTCCGGACGGCATACCGGCGAGCGCGCGCACGCTCGTCGCGGTTCCCGCCCTGCTGACCTCGATCGAGACGGCCGAAGAACTCGTTGCCGACCTCGAGGTGCGCTACATGGGCAATCGCGACGCGGAGCTGCATTTCGCCCTGCTCACGGATTTCCCCGACGCGCACGCCGCGCACGAGGCGCGCGACCCGGCGATCCTCGAAGCGGCGCGCGAGGCGATCCGCGAACTCAACCGGCGCCATCCGTCGGCGCCGTTCCTGCTCCTGCACCGGGCGCGACGCTGGAATGCGACGCAACGTGCGTGGATCGGCCACGAGCGCAAGCGCGGCAAGCTCGTCGCGCTCAACCGCCTCGTGCTCGACGGCGATGCGTCGGCGTTCGCGACGGTGGAAGGCGACATCGCGTGGCTCGCCGGCGTGCGCTACGTCATCACCCTCGATGCCGACACGCGGCTGCCGCGGGACGCCGCGCGCGCGCTCGTCGCGACGATGGCGCATCCGCTCAACGGCCCGCGCGACGACGCCGGCGGCGCGCGCGCGGGCTACGCCATCCTGCAGCCGCGCGTCGGCCACACGATGCCGGCGAACGGCCCGTCGCCCTACGCGCACCTGTTCGGCGGCGAGACCGGGATCGATCCCTACACCCGGCTCGTTTCCGACACCTACCAGGACCTGTTCGGCGCGGGCTCGTTCATCGGCAAGGGCATCTACGACGTCGCCGCGTTCGAACGGGCCCTCGCCGGCCGTCTGCCCGACAACCGCATCCTCAGCCATGATCTGCTCGAAGGCTGCCATGCGCGCGCGGGGCTCGCCAGTGACATCGAGCTGTTCGAGCACCACCCGCAGAGCTATCTCGTCGATGCGCGCCGGCGCCATCGCTGGATCCGCGGCGACTGGCAGCTCGCCGCGTGGCTGCTGCCGCGCGTGCGCGATGCGCAGGGCGTGCTGCAGCGCAATCCGCTCGATGCGTTGTCGCGCTGGAAGATCCTCGACAACCTGCGCCGCAGCCTGTTGCCGCTCGCCTTGCTCGTCCTGCTGTTCGCCGCGTGGCAGGTGCCGGAGTGGCGCGCCGCGCTCGTCGCGCTCGTGCTCGCGGTCTTCGTGCTGCCGGTCGCGCTGGACGTGCTGCAGGAATTGCTCGCCCCGCCCGGTGGCGATTCCGGCCCACGCCACCTGCGCCGCATCGGCGCGCAGGCGATGCGCAGGGCCGCACGCGCCGCATTCGTCGCCGCCTGCCTGCCGTTCGAGGCGTGGCTCTCCGCCGATGCGATCGCGCGCACGCTCTGGCGCCTGCACGTGTCGCACCGCAACCTGCTCGAGTGGCAGACCTCGAGCATGGTCGAACGCGCCCATCGCGACACGCTCGCGGCCTTCGCGACGACGCTGTGGCCCTGCTACGCCGCCGCCGCGCTGTCGATCGCGAGCGTGGTCGACGCGGGAAGCCTGCCGTGGCAGCTCGCGTGGTTGGTCGCGCCATTCCTCGCCTGGCGCCTGAGCCGTTCGCCGCGCCGCGACGAACGCCGCCTCGATGCGCGCCAGCGGACCTACCTGCGCGGACTCGCCCGGCGTACCTGGCACTTCTTCGAGCGCCACGTCACCGAGGCCGACCATTGGCTGCCGCCCGACAACCACCAGGAACAGCCGATCGAGCGCACCGCGCACCGCACCTCGCCGACCAACATCGGCCTCTATCTCCTGTCCTGTCTCGCGGCACGCGACTTCGGCTACGTCGCGCTCGGCGACTGGATCGAACGCACCGAACACACGATGCGCACACTCGAGCGCCTCGAGCGCCATCGCGGCCATTTCTACAACTGGTACGACACGATCACCCTGCAGCCGCTCGCACCGGCCTACGTTTCCACCGTCGACAGCGGCAACTTCGCGGCGCACCTGATGACCCTGCGCATCGGCCTGCTCGAGGCACCCGACGAACCGGTGATCGGCGCCGCGGCGGTCGAAGGCCTGCGCGACGTACTCGCCCTCGCCGCCGCCGGGGCGCGCGCGGGAAGCCGCGCCGCGCTCGAGGCGCTGGCCACGCGCCTCCTGCCGGAACGCGCGGGCGAATGCCTCGCCCTGCGCACGATGCTCGCCGATGCGGCGACGACGCTCGCCGCAGCGGCCGAGGACGAACCGGGCAATGCGTGGATCGCCGCCGCGCGACGGCAGGTCGACGCGCACGTCGTCGACCTGGCCGCCTTCGTCGACGGTGCCACCGGCGACGTGCCGACCTTGCGCGACGTCGCCGACGGCGGCGGGCGATGCGCGGACGCGGCGCGGCGGGCGATCGCACGGATCGAGGCGCTCGCCGCGCGCTGCAACGAGTTCGCGCGCCCCGATTTCGGGTTCCTCTACGACGCGACGCGCTCGCTGTTCGCGATCGGCTACAACGTGAGCGAACGTCGGATGGACGCGGGCTACTACGACCTGCTCGCGTCGGAGGCGCGCCTCGCCGTGTTCGTCGCGATCGCCCAGGGCGTCGTGCCCCAGGACGCCTGGTTCGCGCTCGGCCGGCTGCTCACGTCAGCGTCGGGGCGCCGCGTGCTGCTGTCGTGGAGCGGCTCGATGTTCGAGTACCTCATGCCGCAGCTCGTCATGCCCGCCTATCGCGGCACGCTGCTCGAGGAATCCAACCACGCCGCGGTACGCCAGCAGATCGACTACGGCCGCTCGCGCGGCGTTCCCTGGGGCGTTTCGGAGTCCGGTTACAACCTCACCGACGCGGCGCAGAATTACCAGTACCGCGCGTTCGGGGTGCCCGGCCTCGGGCTCGAGCGCGGCCTGTCGCAGGAACTGGTGGTGGCGCCGTACGCGACCATGCTCGCGATGCTCGCGGCGCCGCGCGAGGCGTTCGACAACCTGGCCGCGATGGACGCGCTCGGCTGGCTCACCGACCACGGCTTCTACGAGGCGGTCGACTACACGCCCGCGCGCATGCCGCATGGCGCGACCAGCGTGATCGTGCGCTCGTACATGGCGCACCACCAGGGCATGAGCCTGCTCGCCCTGCTGTCGGTGCTCGCCGCGCAGCCGATGCAGCGCCGCTTCGCCGCTGACGTCGAACTGCAGGCCACCCTGCTCCTGCTGCAGGAACGCGTGCCGCGCGGCGCGATCGACTGGGCACGTGACCCGGCGATGGTCGACGTGCGCATCTCCAGCGATGCGCCGCAATCGGCGATGCGCGTGTTCGGCGAAGCGATCCCGCCAAGGCCTGCCGTGCAGCTGCTCGGCAATGGTCGCTACCACGTCATGGTCACGACCGGCGGTGGCGGCTACAGTCGCTGGCAGGAGCTCGCGCTGACGCGCTGGCACGAGGACGCGACGCGCGACGACAAGGGCGTGTACGTGTACCTGCGCGATGCCGACAGCGGCAAGGTCTGGTCGGCGACGCCGCAACCCTGCCCCACCCCCGCGGACGCATCGGAGATCGTGTTCACCGAAGCGACCGCGGAGTTCAAGCGCTCGCTCGATGGCATCGAGACGCACCTGCAGGTGGTCGTCTCGCCGGAGGACGACATCGAACTGCGCCGGCTGCGCATCGCCAACCGCTCGCGCACGATGCGCACGATCGACGTGACGAGCTACGCCGAAATCGTCCTCGCGCCAGCGATCGCCGATGCGCTGCACCCCGCTTTCAGCAACCTGTTCGTGCAGACCGAATTCGTGCCCGAACACGAGGCGATCCTCGCCACGCGCCGTCGCTCGACCGGCGAGCAGGCGCAACACTGGTTGCTGCATGCGCTGGCCGTGCACGACGGCGAACGCCTCGCGCATTCGTTCGAGACCGACCGCATGGCCTTCATCGGCCGCGAGCGGTCGCTGCGTGCACCGCTCGCCGTCACGCGCGATGCACCGCTCGAAGGCCATGCCGGCCCGGTGCTCGACCCGATCGCCGCGAGCCGGCAGCGGGTTCGCCTCGCGCCCGAACAGGGCGTGACGATCGACCTCATCATCGGCGTCGCCGAAAGCCGCGAGAACGCCCTGCTGCTCGCCGACAAGTACCGCGACCGCCATCTCGCCGACCGCGCGATCGAGATCGCCTGGACGCACAGCCGCCTCGCGCTCGGCCAGCTCGCGATCAGCGAGGTCGACGGCCAGACGTGCAACCGGCTCGCCGGAGCGATCGTGTTCGCCGATCCCGCGCGCCGCGCGGCGCCGTCGACGATCGCCGCCAACCGCCTCGCGCAGCGCGGCCTGTGGCCGTTCGCGATCTCCGGCGACCATCCGATCGTGCTGCTGCAGATTGCCAGCGCCCGCCACATCGAACTCGTGCGCCAGCTCGTCAGCGCGCACGCGTACTGCCGCATGAAGGGGCTCGTGTTCGACCTCGTGATCTGGAACGAGGAACGCATCGGCTACCGCACCGCGCTCGGCGACGAGATCCTCGCGGTCGTGTCGACGAGCGCCGATGCGGCCATGCTCGAGCGGCCCGGCGGCGTCTACGTGCGCAACCTCGACCAGCTCGACCACGAGGACCGCGTGCTCATGCTCGCGGTCGCGCGCGCGGTGTTCGTCGACGCCGACGGCACGCTCGCCGAACAGCTCGCGCGCGACCGCAACGTGGGCGGCGACAGCGTCGTGCCGCGTTTCACGCCGCTCGCCGTCGAGGACGTGGCGCCACCGCGCGTGAGCGCGACGCCGTCGTCGCCGCTGCCTGCGCTCACGTTCGACAACGGCATCGGCGGTTTCGCCGCCGACGGGCGCGAGTACGTGGCCCGTGTCGGCACCGGGCGGGCGCCGCCGTTGCCGTGGATCAACGTGATCGCCAATCCGCGCTTCGGTTGCATCGTGTCGACCGCGGGAACGGGTTACAGCTGGGCCGAGAACGCTCACGAGTACCGTCTGTCGACCTGGAGCAACGACCCGGTCACCGACGCGGGCGGCGAGGCGATCTACCTGCGCGACGAGGACACCGGCATGTTCTGGTCGCCGACGCCGCTGCCCGCTCCGGACGAGGGCGAGTACGTCGTGCGGCACGGCTTCGGCTACACGATCGTCGAACACACCGCGCACGACATCACCAGCGCGCTGCGCATCCACGTCGACACCGAGGCGCCGGTCAAGTTCTACATGCTGCGCCTGCGCAACGACGGCGACCGCCCGCGGCGCATCTCGGTGACCGGCTACGTCGAATGGGTACTCGGCGACCTGCGCGAGAAGACCGCCATGCACGTCGTCACCGAACTCGACGACAGCGGCGCGCTGCTCGCGCGCAACGCGTACAGCCTCGAATTCCCTTCGCTCGTCGCCTTCTTCGACCTCGAACACCTGCAGCGCACGCTGAGCGGCGACCGTGCCGAGTTCATCGGCCGCAACGGATCGCTGCGCGACCCCGCGGCGATGCGGCGACAGACCCTGAGCGGCCGGCTCGGCGCCGGCATGGACCCCTGCGGCGCGATCCAGGCGCCGGTCGAGCTCGCGCCCGGCGAATCGCGCGACCTCATCTTCCGCCTCGGCGTCGGTCGCGACCGCGCCGAAGCGGTCGCGCTCGTGCAGCGTTTCCGCCGCAACGGCAGCGCGCGCGCGTCGATCGACGCGGTGCACGCGCAATGGCGCTCCCTGCTCGGCGCGGTCAGGGTGGAGACGCCCGACGCCGCGCTGGACCTGCTGGCCAACGGCTGGTTGATGTACCAGGTCATCGCCTGCCGGCTGTGGGCGCGCAGCGGCTTCTACCAGTCCGGTGGCGCGTTCGGCTTCCGCGACCAGTTGCAGGACGCGATGGCCGCCGTGCACGCCGATCCCGCCTTCCTGCGCGAGCAGGTCGTGCAATGCGCACAGCACCAGTTCGTCGAAGGCGACGTGCAGCACTGGTGGCACCCGCCCGCGGGGCGTGGCGTGCGCACGCGCTGCTCCGACGATTACCTGTGGCTGCCGCTCGCGCTCGCGCGCTACGTCGAGGTGACCGGCGACAGGACGATCCTCGCGCAGCAGGCAAGCTTCCTCGAAGGCCGCCCGCTCGGCGAAGGCGAGGAGTCGTACTACGACATGCCGATGCGTTCGCCGCACTCGGCCGACATCTACGAGCACTGCCGCCGGGCCCTGTTGCGCGGCATGCGCTACGGCGCGCATGGCCTGCCGCTGATCGGCAGCGGCGACTGGAACGACGGCATGAACAACGTCGGGCGCGACGGGCGCGGCGAGAGCGTCTGGCTCGCCTTCTTCCTGCACGACGTGCTGCGGCGCTTCGAACCGATCGCGCGGTCGCGCGGGGACGACGCGTTCGCGCAGCGCTGCGCGGAGGAGCGTTCACGTCTTGCCGACGCTGTCGAGAGGCATGCCTGGGACGGCGGCTGGTACCTGCGCGCCTACTTCGACGACGGCACGCCGCTCGGCTCCGCCGCCAGCCGCGAATGCCGCATCGATGCGCTGTCGCAGAGCTGGGCCGTGCTGTCGGGCATCGGCGCGCGCGAGCGGATCGAACGGGCGCTCGATGCGGTCGACGAGCAGCTCGTCGACGAATCGGCCGGCCTGATCCGCCTGCTCGATCCGCCATTCGATGTCAGCGAACCGGATCCCGGCTACATCCGCGGCTATCTCCCCGGCGTGCGCGAGAACGGCGGGCAGTACACCCACGCGGCGGTGTGGACGATCATGGCCTTCCTCGAAGCCGGGCGGATCGAGCGCGCATGGGCGTTGTTCGAGCTGATCGACCCGCTGCGCCATGGCGCCGACGCCGATGCGATCGCGCGCTGGAAGACCGAGCCCTACGTCGTCGCCGCCGACGTGCTGTCGATCGAACCCCATACCGGGCGTGGCGGCTGGAGCTGGTACACCGGTTCGGCCGGCTGGATGTACCGCCTCGTCGTCGAGTCGATGCTCGGCCTGCAGCGCGCGGGAGCGCGGCTGTTCGTGCGCCCGCGCGTGCCGGCCGCATGGCCGGGATTCCGCGCATGGTATGCGTTCGAGGATCGCCGCTATGCGATCGCCGTGACCCGGCGTGCAGGCAATGCGATTTCCACGGGCGAGGCCGCGTCTGCATCGCTCGCCGCCGACGCGCCCCGGGTGCAGGTGCTCGAATGGGGTGCGTGGACCATCGAGGTCACGCGCGAACCGGCGCCGGCCCGGGCCTAGGCGCGCGCACCCTTCGTACTCGCGCGCCGGTCACCGCGCAGGTAGCGCAGCAGCGCGCGCTCGGCTCGGCCCAGGCCCCGATCGGCACGCTGCACGTGGCGGAAGGCGGCGCGCGCACGCTCGGCACGCGCGGCATCCTCGGCCGCGGCTAGCACGGCGGGATGGACGTAGGTGCTGCGGCACACCGCCGGCGTATTGCCGAGGTCCGCGGCCGCGGCAGTGATCGCCGCCTGCAGCGACGATTCCGCCGGTGCGTCCGGCGTGCCGAACAGTCGCTCCGCGACGATCACGCTCGCGGCCCACGTGCGGAAGTCCTTCGCGGTGTAGTCGTCGCCCATGATCGAGCGCAGGTAGTCGTTCACGTCCCCCGAGGTGACGCGCCGGCGTCGGCCACCCTCGATGTACTGGAACAGGCACTGGCCCGGCAGGTCCTGGCAACGCCGCACCACGCGCGCGAGCCGCGGGTCTTCGAGCAGGCGCTCGTGGCGTTGCCCCGACTTGCCGCGGAACGCGATGTGCACGCGGTCGCCGCGCACGCGCACGTGGCGGTTGCGCAGCGTGCTCACGCCGTAGGATCCGTTCGCCTTCGCGTATTCCTCGTTGCCGATGCGCATGCGCGTGCGGTCGAGCAGGCGCACGATCGCCGCGAGCACGCGCTCGCGCGCGAGGCCGTCGGCGCGCAGGTCGCGCGCGACGCGACGCCGCAGCGCCGGCAGGCGTGCCGCGAATTCGATCGTGCGGCGGAACTTCACCTCGTCGCGGCGTTCGCGCCAGGCCGGGTGGTAGCGGTACTGCTTCCTGCCGCGTGCGTCGCGCGCGGTCGCCTGCAGGTGACCCTGCGCATCACGGCAGATCCAGACGTCGCGGTACGCGGGTGGTATCGCCAGCGCGTGAATGCGCGCGAGCACCCGCGCGTCGGTGACGCGGCGACCGCGCACGTCGACGTAGACGAACCCGCCACCGCTGCGCCTGCGCCGCAGGCCGGGTTGCGCGTCGGCGACGTAGACGAGGCGGCCGCGGGGCCAGTTGAACGGCGTGCTGCGCGTCGGTTTCATGGCTGGCGCATTGCCGCACGCCGTCGATGAACGCATGCGGACCCGCGTCCGATCCGCAGCTGAATCGCGTCGCCGCCGGTTCACCTGCGGCTTCGCCGCGACGATGCAGTCTGGGCGCGAACGCCGCATCCCGCGACGCGAACGAGGAGATGAACGCGATGAAGACCTTCAGCACGAGTACGTTGGCCCTTTCGCTGGTACTTGCGGCAGGCGCGTGTGCCGCGCAGGTGTCGCCGAGCAATCCGCCCGCGACGGATCCGCAGGCCCAGCCGACGCAGGGCCCCGCGATGACCTCGGATGCGTCGTGGGACGACAAGGATTCGAACAAGGACGGCTACATCACCAAGGAAGAGCTCAAGGGCGACCCGGCCCTGATCACCCATTTCGACAAGATCGACACCGACCGCGACATGAAGATCTCCATGGCGGAATGGCAGGCTTGGGGCCATGGCAGTCCGGACCGCAAGTAAGCCGGCCTGGCGGGAGCTGCGTTGCGCAGTTCCCGCCAGCGACCCACACAGGCGCGCGCACGCTGCCGCCCGGTGCCGCGCGCGTCGGAGCCGGGCCGATGCGTGACGGTCATCCGCCACGCGAGCCGGCGTTGCCGCGCAGCCACGAGCGTCCCGACACCCATGGCCCGTACGCGATCACGCCCGCTCCCGATGGAGCGCGCGCGGGCGAAGCCGCAGCCGAGCTGCGCGAGCGCGCTCCTCAGACTTCGAGCGAACGCTGCGAAGCGGCGAGATCGAGCCACTCCTTGCCCGCGACGAGGCGATAGCTCGGCAGCTCCGCGCGTTCCAGCGCATCGACGAGGGTCGAGGCGAGATGGATCGCGCGGCGTTCGCCGATGCCGAAATCGACGTACGCCTCGTACCATTGGTAACCGTGAGGCGATTTCAATGATGGCTGGATGCGGCAGGCGCCATGGTCGTCGCCGGGCCGGAAGCCCGCGACGAAGGCATCCACGCGAGCTGTGGCATCCGAGTCCGCTTCGAACACGAGTACCTGCTGCCAGCCGTTGGCCGGATTCATGACGACGCTCATGGGCGAGCCTCCAGAGCTTCGGAGCCACGACCATAGCCTCGCATCCGTTAAGGCCCTGTGATGCGGGCACGTCGGTTGCGCGAACGCCGTCACGCTTCGCGTCGGCGAGGGAAACTCCCCATCGTGCGTCGCGCCGCACGCACCCGCAAGCCACGCCACACCGGATGCCGCCAGCGCGGGCGCTACAAGGCGGCCATTGCCTCGCTGCAGGAGAACGGGATGCCGGACGTTCGCACCGCCTCGCGGATCGCCTTCGCGGCGAGCATGATCGGCCTCGGTGTACTCGGCGTCGTGCACGGCGATTTCGCGTTGGCTCGTCGCCGAAGGCTGCCGCGACCGCGGCTCGCTCGAACACCGGGCCGCGGTCGATCGGCCGGGGGTCTCAACGTGAGGCAGAACCTGCCTTGGCGAGCACCTCGTCGAGCGCCTGCAGCGCGCGCGGCGAACCCGACTGGCCGAGCCAGAACAGCGCCTGCTTCTTCGCTTCGCGTGGATACGCACCACGCAGGATCGCGATGAGCGCGTCCTCGCCCTTGCCGTCGTCGAGTTGCGACAGAGCGAACACGGCCTGCTCGCGAACGTCCGCCGATGCATCGGCGGCGACGGCCGCGCTGATGTCGGCCGCGGCGCGTGGATCGTCCAGCTGCGCCATCCAGAACAGCGCCTGGCCGCGCACGTGGTCACTGCGGTCGCTGCGTGAGATGGCGAGGATGCGCGCATAGGCATCGACGCCCGATGCCTGGGACAACGCGAAGATTGCCTTCTCGCGCAGGTCGGGATCGGCGTCGGTCGTCGCATGGTGCTCGATGATCCGCGCGCCTTCGGCGCCACGCGCATGGCCGAGCCAGAACAGCGCGTGCTCGCGCATTTCCTGCGCGTGCCCGGGTTCGGCGAGCGTCGCCAGCACGCGCGTCGCGCGCGAGTCCGCATGATGGGCAATCGCGGAAAGCGCGGCGTCCACGTCCGCCTTCGCCGAGCGCGGTCCGGTCGCCCAGTCCGTGAGCAGGTCGATGCTGCGTCCCGGTCCCACCGGATCGATGTCGCGGATCGGTTTCGCGGCACGGACCGGGCAGGAGGCACCGACCGCGCGCACGCCCTCGATCCGGCCATGCACGACGCGGGCGTACACCGCGAGTTCGGTGTCGCGGCGCAGGTCGCCGTCGCTGGTGCCGAACACGCCGATGCGCTGGTCCAGATCGCAGCCGGCTTCGAGCGGCGCAGCGCGTTTCACGCCGTAGCAGCACGGGGCGCGCACGCCATCCACGAGTGGCACGTGCCAGCCGACCCAACCGTCTTCGCGCATGACGTCCGCTGCGAAATCGGCGGCGGACGCGGGGGCCGCCAGCGCCCCGAGCGCGACCAGCATGCACGGCAGCGATGACTTGTTCACGGCTTGCCCGCCTTGTCGAGTTCGAATTCGATCGCATCGATCGCCGCGTCGTTGCCCATCGCGGTCAGCGTGCGCAGCAACGCCTTCTTCTCGTCGACGGTCTTCGCGCTGCGGTACAGCTCGAGCACGCCGTCGCTGTCGTCGGCGACGAGCAGCCCCTCGAGTACCGCGTCGCGCAGCGCGGGCGTGTTCGCGCTCGCATACAACCTGCGCAGCACCGTGTCGCCACCGCGGTCGCCGGCGACGCCGAGTGCATGCAACGCGGCGATGCGGATGTCCTCGGGCTGCTTCGCGTCGCCGGCGATCGCGGCGAGCACACCGCTGTTGCCGGCGACGCCGAGCGCCTGGATGATCGCGCGCCGGTTCGCGGGGTCCTGCGTGACGTGGTAGAGCTGTTCGAGCTCGTCCGAGGCATCCAGCGCCCCGAGGGTCTGGATCGCATGCGCGCGCACGGCCGGGTCCGCCTCACCGCGCGCGGCGGCGAGCACGAGGTCCTTGCGGTCGGCGACGAGGTAGGCGTCGAGGATCTGCCGCTTCTCGCGCGCATCCTTGCTGCCCGCATAGAGTTCGCGCAGGCGTTCGACCGCGCGATCGGCGCCGCTCACGCCGAGGATGCGCACGGCTTCCTCGCGCAGTTCCGGGTCGTTCGCGTCCTTCGCCGCCGCGACCACGTCGTCGAGGCCGTGGCTGTCGTCGAGCTGGCTCATCACGAACAGCGCACGCTTCTTCAGCTTGAGCGAATAAGGACCCTTCAGCACTTTCCTGAGCAGCGGCATCGCCTTCGCGGCCGGCGCGCTCATGAGGCCTTCGAGCGCGACCTCGGCGAGTTCCTCGCTGCCGATGTCGGCCGGCGCGGCCTTCGCGGCCGCCGGCGTCGCCTGCTGCACGAGCGCGTCGGCGTCCTTGCTCCAGCGGCTCTGCGGGAATTCGCGGCGCAGCTTCTCGAGCACGTTCTTCGCCTCGCTCGTGCGCCGCGCCTGCACGAGCGCGTAGGCTTCCCAGTACAACGCGGCGTCTGCGCTCTGCGGCTCCCTCTCGCGCAGCTTCCGCTCGAGTTCGCCGAAGCGCTTCAGCGCGGTGTTCCAGTCCGACTTCTTCAGTGCCGCCTGGCCTTGCCAGTAGAGCTCGTTCGAGGCCTTGTCGGCCGGCGCCATGTCGCCCTCGCTCGCGGCGAACGCGGCGTTCGCGGCGAGCGCGACGGCGGCGGCGAGGAGGCGGACGGTGATCGTCTTCATGCGGATGTTGCTCCGTGGTCGTTACGTGCGGCGTTCGCCGCTGCGGTCGAGTCGGGCCTGCGTCGCGCGGACCTGGAACAGGAGGTCGGTCGAGCGAAGGTAGTCGCGCAGGCCTTCATTGCTTTCGACGGGCGCCGCGGCCGGCTGGTTAGCGAGCGAGATCAACACGGGTTCGAGCTGGCGCAGGAAATCGGCGAGCTGGCCGTTGCCGGCGCGCGCGGCGGCGCGCGCGTACAGGCGGTTCGCCTCGACCAGCGAGGCGGCGAGTTCGCGGTTGCCGTCGAGGAGTTCGCGGCTGTCGCTGTTGCTCGCGGTCAGCAGCACGCCTTCGGTCGCGCGCAGGTGCGCGGCGACGTAGGCGTCGAGCACGCGCATCGCGCTCGCATCCGCGCGCGCCTGCGCGACCTCGTCGGGGCCGGGAACGCTCTGTCGTCCGGCGTGGAACGCGGCGACGGCGACGAGCACGAGCGCGAATGATGCGCCGGCCCAGGCCAGGCGCGGTGGATTGAGCCATTCGTGCAGCCGGTCGCGCCACGGCGGACGCGGCGCGCGCGCGACGAGGCGCGGTTCGAGCGCGTGCCACAGGCGGCGCTCGAAACCCGCGTCGGCGACCGGCGCGGGCAGCGCATCGACTTCGCCCAGCACGCGCAGCAGTGCGTCGCGTCGAGCGCGCAGCTGCGCCGATGCCGCGAGCGCGGCGTCGATGCGCGCGAGTTCGCCGGCATCGAGGCCGTCGCGATAGTGGTGCAGGATCAGGTCTTCATCGCTGATCGTGTTCATGGCAGCTCCGGTTCTAGCACGGCGCGCAGCTTGCGCACCGCGCGGAAGATGGCCTGCTTGCAGGCGCCGACGTTGAGCGACAGCGCCGCCGCGATGTCCTCGAGCGACCGGCCCTCGTGATGGCGCAGGACGAATGCGCTGCGCTCGAGCACGCTCATGCGTGCGAGCTCGCCCTCGATGCCGCGGCGCAGCTCGGCGCTGCGCGCGACGCGCTCCGGCCCCGGTTGCGCCTCGAGCGTGCGCGCGAGCAGGCCCTCGGCCTCCTCGCCGTCCGGCAACGCCGTCTCGACACGGCCGCGCCGGCGCAGCTGCTCGAGCGCCGCGTTGACCGCGATGCGGTGCAGCCAGGTCGCGAATGCCGCGCGCCCGTCGAAGTCGCGCAGGTGCCGCCAGGCATTGAAGAACGCCTCCTGCACCGCATCTTCGGCGACGGCCTTGTCGCCGGTGATGCGCGCGCAGACGCGGTACAACGCGCCGGCGTGCGCATCGACGAGGCGTCGAAACGCGACGGCGTCCCCTGCGCCCGCGCGGGCGATCCAGCGCGCTTCATCGTCGGTCATGGCCCCTAGGATGCGCGATCGGCGCCCCCGGTTAGCAAGGCGCACGGATGTGGTCGCCCGCGGGCGAACCCCGCGGGCCGGTCCGCGGCGTTGCACATGGCGGTCCGACCCGGATCGTGACGTTTCCGGTCCCTATGCCGTACCCTCGGCGAATGGGGGACGAAAGAACCGACGAGGCATTGATGCTCGCATACGCCGGAGGCGACCTGCTCGCCTTCGAGACGCTCTATCGGCGCCACCGCGGCACGCTGTACCGCTTCCTGCTGCGCAGCCTGCGCCATCGCGCCGATGCCGACGAGCTGTTCCAGGAGAGCTGGAGCCGGCTCGTCGCCGCGCGCGAGCGTTACCGGCCGGAGGCGAAATTCACGACCTGGCTGCTGCAGATCGCGCACAACCTCGTCGTCGACCGCTTCCGCCGCCAGCGCCCCCAAGCCTCGCCGGAAGAAACCGAGACCGTGCTGCGCAGCCTCGACGCGCCGGAGAGCGAACAGCCCGAGCGCGCGCTCAGCGAATTCGAGCAGCGCCGGCGCCTCCAGCTCGCACTGGAGGAACTGCCCGAGGAGCAACGCATCGCCTTCCTGCTGCGCGTCGAAGGCGGCCTCGGCCTCGAGGAGATCGGCGAGATCACCGGCGCCGGCCGAGAAACGGTGAAATCGCGCCTGCGCTATGCGCTCGCGCGCATCCGCGCGAGGTTCCAGGCATGAGCCTGCCGCGCGATCCCGACCACGACCTCGAGCGCCTGCTCGCCGACGACGGCGGCGACCTGGCCGCGCTGTACCGGCGCCTGCCGAAGGCCGAACCGCCGCGCCGCCTCGATCGCAGCGTGCTCGGCGAAGCCGCGCGCGCGGTCCGTGGCCATACGCCGCGGCGCCAGCGCTGGCTGCTCGGCGTCGGCTCCGCCGCGGGCATCGTGCTCGCCGCGGGCATCGCCTGGCATGTCGGCCAGGACGCACTGCGGCGCGAGGCGCAGGGCGAATGGCCGGTGCAGGGCGCGCCTGCAACCCCGTCGCGCAACCAGAATTACGTACCCGTGCACCCGCTCGACGAGCCGGCGCCGAAGCGCGCACCGCCGCCGGCGCAGGACACGGTCGACGCCGCCGCACCACCGCCGGCGCAGGACACGGTCGACGCCGCCGCACCACCGCCGGCGCAGGACACGGTCGACGCCGCCGCACCCGCCGCGGCGGCCCCGCCGCCACCGGCCGCCGCCAGGCCTGCACCGCGCAAGGCGGAAGCACGCGCGAAAGAGCACGCGCCGCCGCTTGCACAGCCGCTTGCGCCGGCGCCGCCGCCCCCTGCCCCGGCCGCGATGGCGGCGCCCGCGCCGCAGGCTGCGCCGGCCGAAGCGGAACGCGCAGAGGGCAAATCCGGCGAGGGCTTCGCCGCGGGCATCACGGCCGGAGCCGCGGATGCGACGAAGGCGAAGGTCGCGCCTGCCGGCCATGGCACGCGCTCGCGCGCGGTTTCGGCGCCGCCCAGCAGTTCGGTCGAACTGCGCCGCGACATGCAGCTCGCGCCGGACGACTGGCTCGCGCACATCCGCCAGTTGTTGCACCAGGGGCGGCGCCAGCAGGCGATCGAGAGCCTGCGCCTGTTCCAGGCCACCCATCCGGACCATCCGCTGCCGGCCGAATTGCGCGCGCTGCTCGACTGATCCGGGCCGCGCGCGTGCCGCGCGCTACACTCGCGCCGATGAGCGCCAAGTCGACCCTGCGCGCCGAAGCCGAGCTGCTGCAGGAAACCAGGAAGAGCCGCTTTCTCGCCCGCGCCGCGCCGGTCGACACGCCGGAGGCGGCGGCGGCATTCTTCGCGCGCGCGGGCGACGCTGCGGCCACGCACAATTGCTGGGCCTGGCGCATCGGCGCGAACTACCGATTCAACGACGACGGTGAGCCGGGCGGCAGCGCCGGCAAGCCGATCCTCATGGCGATCGACGGCCAGGGGCTCGACCGCGTCGCGGTGGTCGTCACGCGCTGGTTCGGCGGCATCAAGCTCGGCGTCGGCGGCCTCGTGCGCGCCTACGGCGGCTGCGCCGCCGAATGCCTGCGGCGCGCGGAACGCCGACCGATCGTCGACCTGCGTCGCGCGCGCATCCGCTGCGACTACGCGGCCCTGCCATTGCTGCACGCGCGCCTGCGTGATTTCGATGCGGCCAAACGCGCCGAAAACGCCGATGCCGATGGCATCGAACTCGAGGTCGAGCTGCCGGCCGAACGCGTCGACGCACTCGCTGCCTACGTACGCGACCTCACGCGCGGCCGCGGCGTGTTCGAACGTGCTTGAACGCGCGCCCGCTGCCCGCACCTCGACACGATCCCCGGCAACCTCCAGTGCGATGACCGACCAGCCCGCCACCGCATCGCCGCGCAAGCTCCATTCGCTCACGCGCCTGTTGCCCTTCCTCCGGCCCTATCGCGGCCTGCTCGCCGGCTGGCTCGGTTTCCTCGCGCTGTCGTCGACGGCGACGCTGGCCTTGCCGCAGGCCGTGCGCGTGATGATCGACCATGGTTTCACGCAGGTCGACGCAGCGGCGATCAATGCAAGCTTCCTCGGCCTGTTCGCGGTCGCCGCGGTGCTCGCGATCGCGACCGCGGCGCGCTTCTTCTTCGTCACCCTGCTCGGCGAACGCGTCGCCGCAGACCTGCGCCGGCGCCTGTACGACCACCTGCTCACGCTCGACCAGGCGTTCTACGAGAGCACCCGCACGGGCGAACTCGTCTCGCGCCTCGCCGCCGACACCGAACTCGTGCAGACGGTCGTCGGCTCGACCCTGTCGGTCACGCTGCGCAGCATCGTGACCCTGGTCGGCGGCGCCGCCGCGATGGTCTGGACCAGCCCGCGCCTCGCCGGTTTCACCGTGCTGGTGATTCCCGCGGTGGTGTTGCCGATCGTCGTGTTCGGCCGGCGCGTGTCGAAGCTCTCGCGCGAGAGCCAGGACCGCATCGCGGACGCGTCGGCGATCGCGAGCGAGGCGCTGAACACCGTGCACACGGTGCAGGCGTACACCCGCGAGCCGGAGGAATCGCGGCGCTACGCCGAAGCGATCCGCCGCGCACTCGAGGTCGCGCGCAGGCGCATCGCGATGACCGGAAGCCTCACCGCGATGGTGATCCTGCTCGTGTTCGGCGCGATCACGCTCGTGCTGTGGGCTGGCGCGAAGGCGGTCATGGCCGGCACGATGGCACCCGGCGTGCTCAGCCAGTTCGTGCTCTACGCGGTGTTCGCCGCGGGCTCGGTCGGTGCACTCAGCGAAGTCTGGGGCCAGGTGCTGCGCGCGGCCGGTGCGCTCGGTCGCATCGGCGACCTGCTCGACACGCGCGCGGCCATCGTCTCGCCGGAACCGGCCCTGCCGCTCGCGCGGCCCGTGCGTGGCGCGATCCGCTTCGAGCACGTCGAATTCCACTACCCGTCGCGCCGCGATCGCCCCGCCCTGCACGACTTCACGCTCGACGTACCGCCGGGCCAAACGATCGCCCTGGTCGGCCCGTCCGGCGCAGGCAAGACCACGGTGTTCCAGTTGCTGCTGCGCTTCCACGACCCGGGCAGCGGGCGCATCACGCTCGACGGCACCGACCTGCGCGCGCTCGCACTGCCCGAGCTGCGCGGCAGCATCGCGCTGGTGCCGCAGGACCCCGTCCTGTTCGGCGCCAGCGCGGC
Source organism: Dokdonella fugitiva (assembly GCF_004342425.1). Lineage (GTDB taxonomy): Bacteria > Pseudomonadota > Gammaproteobacteria > Xanthomonadales > Rhodanobacteraceae > Dokdonella_A > Dokdonella_A fugitiva. The sequence continues at coordinate 109,359 of NZ_SLWQ01000005.1, forward strand.
GGACAACATCGCCTTCGGCCGCGCCGGCGCGGGGCAGGCCGACGTCGTCGCGGCGGCGCGCTCGGCCGAGGCACACGACTTCATCGAGGCCTTGCCCGAAGCCTACGCGACCTATCTCGGCGAACGCGGCGTGCGCCTGTCCGGCGGCCAGCAGCAACGCATCGCGATCGCGCGCGCCCTGCTGCGCGATGCGCCGGTGCTGCTGCTCGACGAAGCGACCTCGAGCCTGGATGCGCATTCCGAACACCTCGTCCAGCAGGCGATCGAGCGCCTCGAGGCCGGACGCACGACGCTGGTGATCGCACACCGCCTCGCCACCGTGCAGCGTGCCGACCGCATCGTCGTCATGGACGGCGGGCGCATCGTCGCGCAGGGCACCCACGCCGAACTCGTGCGCGCCGGCGGCCTGTACGCCGAACTCGCACGCCTGCAATTCGCCGCCTGATGGTCGCGCGCGACGCGTTCGGCCTGCGCCTGCGCGAGGCCACCGCCCTCGCCGATCGCGGCGAGCTGCATGCGGCGATCGCACGCCTCGATGCTTTGCTGCACGAACGCCCGCATGCCGCGGTGCTGCGCCAGCTGCTCGCGCGCTGCCACCTGCGCGCGGGCGAGCGCGACGCGGCCGTCGCCGTCGCCGCGCATCCGGCGCTGTTCGCGGACCGCGAGGTCCTGTCCGCCGTGGTCGCCGATTTCGCCGCCGCCGGCGCGTGGCAGGAACGCGCGCGCCTGCTCGAGACCGTGGCGCGCCACGACCCCGGCGATTACGAAGCGGCGCTCGCGCTCGCCGCGTCCCTGCACGCGCTCGGCTGCCCGAGCGCCGCGTTGCACTGGGCCACGCAGGCGGCCGCTCTGCGCCCGGCCGAGCCGATGCCACGGGCGATCGCTGCGACCGCACTGATCGATCGTGGCGACGTCGAAGCGGGGCTCGCCGCCTACCGCGCCCTGCCCGCCGCGCAGGACGATGCGGAGCATGCCGCTCGCCATCTCGTGCTCATGCACTACGACCCCGCGCTCGAGGCGGACGCGATGTCCGCGTGCATCCGCGATTTCGCCCGGCGCTTCCTGCCGCAGCCCGATCCGGGGGCGCCGCGCGCAAGGACAGCGGGGCAACGCCTGCGCATCGGTTGGGCCTCGCCGCGTCCCGGCGACGGCCCGGTGGCCACCTTCCTGTCCGGCCTGCTGCGCGCATTCGACCGCGAGCACCACGAACACCTGCTCGTCGATCTCGCTGGCACGGATACGCGCGCGGCGCGAGCGATGCTGCGCGAGGGCGATACCTGGGTCGACGCGAGCGGCCTGGACGACGCTGCGCTGCTCGCACGCCTGCGTGCGTTGCAGCTCGACGTGCTCGTCGACCTCGCCGGCCACTCGACCGCGAACCGGCTGCGCGTGCTCGCGCGCCGCGTCGCGCCGCTGCAGCTCGCTTGGCTGGACTGGTTCGACACGACCGGAGCCGCCGCGATCGACGTGTTCGTCGGCGATCCCTGGCTCACGCCTCCGGATGTGGCGGCCGGGTTCAGCGAAACGGTCGCGCAGCTTCCTTCAGGCCGCTTCTGCTACACGCCGCCGGGGTATGCTATCGACGTGGACCGCGTGGGCGGCGGCGCGGTGGTGTTCGCCTCGTTCAACCGCCTCGCCAAGCTCAATGACCACGTGCTCGACGCCTGGGCGCGCATCCTGCACGGCTGCGCCGGGTCGCGGCTCGTCCTGCGCGCACGGCACCTCGGCGAAGCGGCGACGCGCGCGCATGTGGCGTCGCGTTTCGCCGCGCGCGGCATCGGCGCCGCGCGTCTCGAGCTCGGCGGCTCGCTGGCCTATCGCGAGCTGCTCGAAGCGTATCGCGGCGTCGACGTCGCGCTCGACCCGTTTCCGTTTTCCGGCTGCACGACGAGTTGCGATGCGCTCTGGATGGGGTGTCCCGTCGTCACGCTCGCGGGACGCAGCTATGTCGGCCGGCAGGGCGCGAGCTTGATGCATCGACTGGATGCGGCCGACTGGATCGCGGCGGACGTGGACGGCTACGTCGCGCGCGCGGTGCGCGCGGCGGCCGAGGTCGAGGCCTTGCGTGCCGCCCGCGGCACGCTGCGGCGGTGCGTGCTCGCGAAACTGTGCGACGCGCGCACGCAAGCCGACGAGTTCGCGCGCCTGGTGCAGGAGCAGTGGCAGCGCGTTGCAGCGCGCAACCGGTTCGGCCACCCGTGAACGCGTGCGGTGGCGATGGGCGAGTGCGTGGGCGCGCGGGTTCGCGACGACGATCGGCAGGATCGGGAAGGGGCCAAAAAACGAAGCCCCGCGCCGCGGGGCTTCGTAAGCGTGCGAGCCGCGGTCACTTGACCGGCTGCACGCCCGATGCCTGGGAGCCTTTCGGTCCCTGCACGATCTCGAAGTTCACGCGCTGCCCCTGTTGCAACGTGCGAAAACCCTGCGAATTGATGGCCGAGTAGTGAACGAACACGTCCTCCCCGCCGTCCTCGGGCGCGATGAAGCCGAAGCCCTTCGCGTCGTTGAACCACTTCACTGTACCGGTAAGCATCGATGCCTCTCGCTGTCTGGAACGCACCCCCAATGCCGCGCTGCGCTCCCCATGGGCCCAGCACACAGGTGCGTTTCGAGTATAACAATTGCTTAACGGATCGAATCAAGCTGCAGTGCGCAAGGCCCGAACGGCCCGGGTGGAACAGCCTGCTCGCTTCGCTTCAGGCGCCGAGCAACGCGATGACGATGCGCGGCACCATTGCCGTGGCGGCTTCGAGGTTGGCGAAGATTTCGGGCAGGCTGATCTCGGCCTCGTCGCCGCAGCCGGCGGCCCAGTTCGCGACGAGGGCGATGCACGCGTAGTCGAGTTCGAGTTCGCGTGCGAGCGCGGCTTCGGGCATGCCGGTCATGCCGACGAGGTCGCAGCCGTCGCGGCGCATGCGCGCGATTTCCGCGCGCGTCTCCAGGCGCGGGCCCTGCGTCGCGCCGTAGCAACCGCCGTCGACGACCGCGACGCCCGCGCGCGCGGCCGCGGCGAGCAGGTCGCGCCGCAGGGCGGCCGTGTACGGTTCGCTGAAATCGATGTGCCTGACCTCGGCGCCGGCGACGTCGCAGAAGCTCGTCAGGCGCTCGCTCGTGTAGTCGATGATCTGGTCGGGCAGCGCGACCACGCGCGGTCCCATGTCGGCGCGGATGCCACCGACCGCGTTGACGCCGATCACGCGGCGGGCGCCGAGATGGTGCAGCGCCCAGACATTGGCGCGGTAGTTCACCCGATGCGGCGGGATCGTGTGCGACTCGCCGTGGCGCGCGAGGAAGGCGACGCGCCTGTCGCCGAGGCGGCCGACGACGATGCTGTCGGACGGATGCCCGTAGGGCGTGTCGATCGCGTGGCGTTCGGCCGCTTCGAGGCCGGGGAAGCGGTACAGGCCCGTGCCGCCGATGAGGGCGAGGTCGATGTGCCTGTTCATGCGTCCACCGCGTAGATCGCCGCGAGGTTGCGGCCCTGTTCGTGATAGTCCATGCCGTAGCCGAACACGTAGCGGTCGGGCACCTCGACGCCGACGAAATCGGCGCGCAGGCCCGCACCGCGGCCGTGGCGCTTCTCGCAGAGCACGGCGAGCAGCACGCGCGCGGCGCCCTGTTCGACGCAGAAATCACGGATCGCCTTCAGCGTATGGCCCTCGTCGAGGATGTCGTCGACGAGCAGCACGGTCCTGTCCGCGAGCGAAATCGCCGGCTGCTTGATCCACATCAGCGCGCCGCCGCTGGTGGCGCCGCGATAGCGCGTCGCGTGCACGTAGTCGAAGGTGAGCGGCGCACGGATCGCGGTCGCGAGCTGGCCCGCGAAGGGCAGCGCGCCCTGCATGACGGTGAGGAACACCGCGGGGGCGCCGGCGAGTTCCGCGTCGATTCCGGCGCCGACGCGCGCAATCGCCGCGGCCAGCGTGGCACCGTCGTGGATGAGATCGGCGCGCGCGAGCGCGTCGGCGAGCTTGGCCGTGCTCATGTCGTGGTCCCTGCGCCGCCGTCGAGCTGGCCGAGGCGTGCGATGAAGGCGTCGCGCTGCGGATTGGCCACCAGCGCGTCCCAGGTCTGCGCCACCGCGCCCTGCAATGCGGCGACGCACTCGGGGTCGCACGGCGGCGCGTGCGCGCTCGCGGCGATCGACTCGTCGACGATCGCCGGGCTGCAGGCGAGCAGGAGGTCGCAACCGGCGAGCAGGTGCGCCTCGATGCGTGCGGCGATGCTGCCGACCTGCTCCGCCGCGGCCATGCCGATGTCGTCGCCGATCACGCAACCGCGAAAGCCCAGTTCGCCGCGCAGCACGTCCTCGATCCACACGCGCGAATAGCCCGCCGCGCGCGCATCGACCGCAGGATACGTCACGTGCGCCATCATCACCGCCTCGGCGCCGCTCGCGATCGCATCGGCGAACGGGACGAGGTCGGTCGCGAGCAGTTCCTCGAGCGGGCGCGGATCGACTGCTGCGTCGAAATGCGTGTCCTCGGCGACCGTGCCGTGGCCGGGGAAATGCTTGATCGTCGCGGCCATGCCCGCGAGCCGCATGCCGCGCAGGTAGGCCTGCGCGAGTTCGGAGGTGATCTGCGGATCGGCGTGGAACGCGCGCTCGCCGACCGCGCGGTTGCCGCGCGCGAGGTCGACCACGGGCGCGAAGCTGAGGTCGATGCCGATCGCACGCATCTCGCTCGCCATGACCCAGGCGTGTTCTTCGGCCGCGCGGATCGCCGATTGCGCGTCGCGCTCGTACACCTGGCCGATGCGCGCGAGCGCCGGCAGGCGCGTGAAACCGTCGCGGAAGCGCTGCACGGGGCCGCCTTCCTGGTCGACACAGACGAGGAACGGCTCGGGGCGCTCGGCGCGGATGTCGTCGATGAGGTCGACGACCTGGTCGCGGCTCTCGAAATTGCGCGAAAACAGGATCACGCCGCTGACCTGCGGAGCAGCGAGCTGGCGCCGGTCCGCGTCGGTGAGGGTCTTGCCGGGAAGTCCGATGATGAGCATGGCGTGGATCGTATCAGGCCGCGTCGCCGGCGTTGCGTTCGGCCTCGCTCCAGCGCGCATACGGGTGCGTCGCGAGGCGGAGGTTGTAGTAGCGCTCCAGGTGGCTCACCTCGCGTCCGAGCCAGGATGGCCGCGGGAACGGCGCGTCGACCGCGTCGAGCTCGATCTCGGCGACGACGAGCCCTGCGTTCGCGCCGCCGAATTCGTCGATTTCGAACAGGTGGCCCTCGACGTCGACGTGGTGGCGCACCTTCGTGACCACGTCGCCCGCCAGCGTCGCGAGCATGCGCCGCGCGTCTTCGACGGGGATCGCGTATTCGTATTCGTCGCGCTGCACGCCCGCCGTCGCCGACTTGATGTTGAGGAAAGCCTGCCCGCCCGCGACACGCACGCGCACCGAACAGCGCGCCGCCGGCGGCCCCGTGAGATAACCCTGCTCCATCGATTCGCTGTGCGCCACGCGCCCGCGCCAGGCGTCGCCGACGACGAGGAATTTCCGTTCGATTTCGGTAGCCATGTGTTCGAAGGTCGAGATTGAAACACGGAGCTCACGGAGAAGAGCACGACGAGAAGAACTCCTCCCGGGAAGGGGCCTCTTCCGCGTGCTCCATCTTCAAGCCTTGACGTCCGCCCGATCCGTCAACGCTCGAACAGGGCGATCGATTCGACGTGGGCGGTGTGCGGGAACATGTCCATGACGCCCGCCGCCACGAGGCGGAAGCCATGTCGGGTGACGAGCGTGCCGGCGTCGCGCGCGAGCGAGCCCGGGTGGCAGGATACGTAGACGACGCGGTCGGTGCCCTTGCGCGGCAGGTATTCGAGCACCGCGGCGGCGCCCGAGCGCGGCGGGTCGAGCAGCAGCTTGTCGTAGCGCGCCTGCGCCCACGCGGTGCCGCGCTGGTCGGCGGCGAGATCGGCCGCGTGGAACTCCGCACCGGCGATGCCGTTGCGCGTCGCATTCTCGCGCGAGCGCGCGACGAGCGCCGCCTCGCCCTCGACGCCGACGACCTCCCCGGCGAGGCGCGCGATCGGCAGGGTGAAGTTGCCGAGGCCGCAGAACAGGTCGAGCACGCGGTCGCTTGCGCGCAGGTCGAGCAGTTCGAGCGCGCGCGCGATCATGCGCTGGTTCATCCCTGCATTGACCTGGATGAAGTCGAGCGGGCGGAATGCGATGTCGATGCCGGATGCGGGGATGCGGAACGAAAGCGGCACCTGCTCCGGCCACAGCGGCACCACGCTGTCCGGCCCGCCCGGCTGCAGCAGGATGGCGAGGCCGTGGCGCTGCCCGAACGCGACCAGCGCGGCGCGGTCGCCGTCCGAGAGCGGACGCAGGTTGCGGAATGTCAGCGCGACCGTTTCGTCGCCGGCGGCGATTTCTATCTGCGCGATCTCCGCGCGCGCCTCGAGCGACCCGACGAGCGCGCCGAGATCGGCGAGCCGCTCGCCGACTTCGGGCAACAAGGTGTGGCAGCGCGCGAGGTCGGCGACGAAGCGCGGGTTGTCCTCGCGGAAGCCGACCAGCGCCTTGTCCTTCTTCGCGACCCACTTGACCGACAGGCGCCCCTTGCGGCGGTAGCCCCATGGCTCGCCGGTGAGCGGTTCGAGCCAGCGATCGGGCGCCACCTTGCCGATGCGCTCGAAGTTCTCCGCCAGGACGTGCTGCTTCGCGGCGATCTGCGCCTCCGGCGGCAGGTGCTGCAGGCTGCAGCCGCTGCAGTGGCCGAAATGCGCACAGCGCGGCTCGATGCGCTGCGGCGAGCGCACGAGGATTTCCTCCGCCTTCGACTCGTCGAAGTTGCGATGGCGCTGCACGCGGCCGAGGCGCACGCGCTCGCCCGGCAACGCGCCGGCGACGAACACGGTCTTGCCGTCGATGCGCGCGACACCGCGGCCGTCGTGCGAGAGATCGGTGATATCGACTTCGTGGTTGTGGTTCTGCATGGGATCCAAACGAAGCGCCCGCCGTCGAGGCGGGCGCGGGCAAATCGGCGGGCGGCGCCGGCTACTTCTGCTTCCAGGCGCCGGAAGAGTCCTGATAATACCAGCCGGGGCGCGCCTGCTGGATCCATTGCCGGGCGAACGTGTCGCGGATCTGCGCCTCCCACTCGGCGTGGCCGTTGGCGAGCGCGATCTCCCGGTAGACCGCCTGGCGATCGCGGTTCTCGTCCGCGATGGCCGCATTGAGCGCGGCACGTTCCGCGAGCGGCACGCTGGCGGCGTCACGCATCGCGACGAGGCCGTCGCGCGTGAAGCCGACCGCGCCGCTCGCGCAGTATTTCGCCAGCGCCGAGGCGAAACGCTGGCGCATGCGCGCCTGGATCGCCTGGATCTGCGGCGACTGGATCGTGATGTCCGCGCCCTGCGCATGGGCGCTCGGCACGACGAGGTCGAGCAGCATCGCGGCGGGCGACCGCCCCGGCGGCGGCTGGGTCGACGGTTCGGGCGCCGGCTGCGACTGTTCCGCCGCCGCGCCGATCACCTTGTCGACGAACTGCTCGGCGGCCTTCTGCGCGGCGGCCTCCGGGAAATAGACATTGATCGTGACGCAGGCGGCCGGCAGCGCGAGCGCGGCGGCGAGGACGGACCAGCGGAGGACATGGCGCATCGATGGATCTCCCGTGTGCGGACAACCGCGATCATTCGATGACCGGGCCGCTGCCGCGCGTCGCCTCGACGAGCCGCCGCACCAGCGTAGGCCAGTCGACGCGGCGGCGATGGCCGACGATCGTGATGCGTGGCAGGCCCGATCCTTCGACGATAGTGTAGCCGTCCGTCGATTCGCCGGCGCCGCCGGCGACGACCGCGACCGGGATCGGTTCGATGCCGCCCATCGCGCAGACGTCGTCGCGCAGGATGCAGCGGATGCCGAGCCGGCGATAGCCGAAGGTGTCGAACAGCTTCAGGGCCATCGTCTGCAGGTTCGCCGACAGCCCGCCACCGCCGCCGATCGCGGTGAGGTCGTTGACCGCCTTGTAGCTCATGCGCCCACCGCCGTCCGTGCGCAGCCATGCGTCGAACGCGACCGGGCTCCAGTCGACCAGGCGTACGCCGCCGATCGTGCCGGACAGGCGCCCGCTCATGCCGCCGAACGAGAACGCGCGCGTGACCTGCTCGAGGTCGAGGTTCTCGAAATGCGCATCGGCCGAAAGCGACGGCGCGACGCCGAACGGCCGCTCCAGGGCGAGGCCGCTCAAGCCGAGGTGGCCGTCGAATGCGTACAGGTCGAGACCGCCGCGGAATTCGATGCGCTCCCCGGCGAATTCGATCTCGGGGATGCCGCCGGAGAGCTTGCCGGGGAAGCGCGGCCATCCGAAGACGTCCGACAGCCGCGCCATGTCGATGCCGCCGAGCGCGAACGAGGCGGTGTAGCGGTTGCCGCGCGGCGAACGCGGCTGCGCGGTGAAGCGTTCGAGGCGCAACTGGCCGCCGAGCACGTCCACGGCGAGCGGCTGCGCGAGCGTGATCGTGCCGCCGCGTGACGCGAGTCCTGCGCGCGCAGGTCCGAACGGCAGCTCGAAGAGCTCGAGCGCGCGCCAGCCGAACGAGGTCGCCGGCCGGTCCCGCGCGACGTCCCAGTCGATCGTCCCGTCGAGGCCATCGAGCGTGAAGCGACCGGCGCCGTCGCGCACCGTGACGTCCTCGGCGGACGCAGCGAAGCGGCGAAGCCCGGCGCGGTCGAGTTCGACCTGGCCGCGCAGGCGCCCGGCGGCCGCGAGTTCGCCGTAGCCGTGCGTGGCGAGCCAGCTCCGTGCGTAACGTTGCAGCGCAGGACCGAGGCGTGCGTCGTCGAGTTCGAGCCTCAATGCCTGCAAGGGCGGCGTCGCGAGCGGTGCGAACTCGCCGCTCGCGACGAAGGCGAGCACGTCCGGGTCGTTCCATGTGAAGCGCTCGACCTGCCAGCGATCGGCGCGCATGACGAGGTCGGCGGCGACGGCGACGGGCTTGTCCGGCAGGCTCACGTAGAACGCGCCGGCGAGCGCTTCGCCGCCCTGCAGGCGCGCGTCGAGGCGGAAGCGCGGCTCGCCTGCATCGACGTCGACGCGCAATTCGCCGTCGGCACCGACGTGCGCGGCGGCGAGCGTGCCGTCGGCGTTCTCGTAACCGAGTCGTTCGGCGCGGAAGTGCGTGGCCGCGCGCATGCCGGCGTCGGCGAACGGCCGCAGCACGGTCCGTTCGAACACGAGCGTGCCGCCGGCGAGCGCGGTACGCAGCGCGCCCTGCAGCTCGAGCGAGCCGTCGCGCGCGCGCCAGCTCGAGTGCGCCGGCCCGAGCACGACGTCGCCGGCCTTCACCTTGCGCCAGGCGAGCGACGTCGGCGCGCCCTCGCCGCTCGCGCGCCAATCGAGGCTGCCGGCGATCGCATCGATCGCGAGTGCGCGCGCGGGATCGCGAACGTCGAGCGCGTCCGTCGACAAGGCGAGTCCGCGCAGGCGGCCAGCGTCGATGTCGACGCTGCCGCGCAGGCGGCCATCGAGGGCCAGCCCGCCGAGGCCGTGCGCAGCGAACAGCGTCGCGGCGTAGCGCTGCTTCACCGCCGGGAACACGAGCTCCGCCGACGACACGGACAGCGCGCGCAACGGTGCCGCCGCGGCCGGCTCGAATTCGCCGCGCGCTTCGAACGCGAGCACGTCCGGATCGCGCCAGGCGAAGCGTTCGACCGCCCAGGTTCCATCCTCGCCGACGCGCGCGTCGAGCGCGATGTCCACCGGCGTGGCGGGCAGCGCGACGCGCAGCGCGCCGACCTGCAGCGTGCCACCCCCAGCCTGCAACCCGGTCGTGATCCGCCGCGACTGCGCGGACGCGGACGTCGCGAACGAACCGTGCAACGCGAGGCCCTCGGCGGCGAAACTGCCGTCGAAGGTGCCGGCACGCACGCCGTCGGCCGCGAACGTGGCATCGATGTCGCCGTCGCCGTGCCAGCGGACCTGCGCGTCGATCGTGCCGGAACGGATGTCGCCGCCCCTCCAGGCCAGCGCGAGCGGCGCGCGCAGCCAGTCCGCCGGCACGCGTTGCAGGCGCGCGGTCGGCGCGAGGCCGTCGGCGAACGGCAGCTCGAGCGTGATGCTGCGCTCTCCCTGGTCGAGGCTCAGTGCCAGCTGCGCGCGCTCGCTGCGAACGCGCAGCGCCGCGCGTGCTACCCCGTGTTCCGAATGCAAGGCCACCGGGCCTTCGCAGGCCGACGCCCGTTCGTCGACGCGCCGCAGCGTGCACGACCACTCCAGGCGGCCGTCGAGCCCGAGCGTGGCGCTGTGCAGCTGCTCGATCGCGAGCGTGAGGGCGGCGCCGGCAGGTGCAGGAACCAGACGGAAGTGGATGCCACGCGCATCGACGTGCGCGTTCGACGCACGCGCAAGCTCGATCGACAGCTCGCGCCCGGTCGCCGTCGACGCGAACGCCACGGTGAGCAGTGGGACGACCAGCGACTGCGTTGACGGGCGGCGCATCGCCATCCATTCTGCCTCATCGCCACCAGCCTGCCAGTGTCCCGTGCCGCGCATCCTCGTCGCCGACGACAACCCGCTCAGCCTGCGTTTCCTCTCCGATGTACTCGCCGAAGCGGGTGCCGAGGTCCACGAAGCCGTCGACGGAATCGCCGCGGTGCGACTGGCGAGCGCGTCGGCCTTCGACCTGCTGCTGCTGGATGCGCGCATGCCGGGCCTCGACGGTGCGGCGGCGCTCGCGCACATCCGCGCCGGTGCAGGCCCGTCGCGCGATGCGGTCGCCCTCGCGACGACCGCGGACGATGCGCCGGCGACGGCTGCTGCGTTGCGTGAACACGGGTTTGCCGCGGTGCTGCCCAAGCCGCTGGCCGTCGATGCGCTGCGCGTTGCGGTGGCAAGCCATTTGCCGCCCGGCGCGCGCGCGATGCCGCCGGCGACGTCCGCGCGCGCCACGCGCGTCGAGGACTCGGCCGACGCCGACGCCCTCGACGACGAGCAGGCTCGGCGCGCCGCCGGCGGCGATGCGGCGATCGTCGCCGCGCTGCGCAGCCTGTTCGCGGCCGAACTCGACGCGCTGCCCGCCGAGATCGCCGCGATCGCCGCCCGCGCCGATCACGACGCGCTGCGCGAGCGCCTGCACCGGCTCGACGCGTCCGCCGGCTTCTGCGGCGTGCCGGCCCTGGTCGCCGCCTCGGCGCGCCTGCGCGATCGACTCGCCGCCGGTGCCGGCTGGCCTGCGTCGGCGGTCGCGGAATTCCTCGCCGTCGGCGAACGCGCGCGCCAGCGCCTGTCAGGCTGAGTCCGGCGCGCCCTGCGCTGCAGCGCGTGCCCAGGTCCATGCGTTGAGTTCGCCGCCGCCGAGATGGTGGCGGATCACGCCACGCATGAGGCGCCGCAGCTGCGCCTGCTGGGTTGCATCCGGCATCCGATCGGCGTCGTAGGCGAGCAGCGCCGCGCCCGCCACGTGCAAGCCGCGACCACCCTCGCCTGCCGCGTGCGCGCCCGCCTCCGGTTCGTACACGTAGTCGCAGTGCGGCAGTAGCGGCCGGCCTTCGGCATCGCGGTCAAGCACGAGGGCGTAACCGAGGTCGGCGAGCAGATCGCGCTCGAAGCGACGCAGCGTCCAGCCGGGAGGTTCGGGGCCGGCGAGCCGATCGAGGCATTGCGCGTACGCGGCGAACGCGAGCGGATGCGCGTCGTTGCGCGCGCACAGGCGCATCACGAGCTCGTTGACGTACATTGCCGAGAACAGCCTGTCCCCGGCCAGCGCGAACGGCGCGCTCGCGGCTTCGGCCGCGACGAGCGCGCCGAGTTCGCCGCGTGCGACCCAGTCGAGCAGCAGCGGCTGCAACGGCTGCAGCACGCCGCGCGGCAGGCGGCTGCGTTCGCGCCGCACGCCGCGCGCGACGAGGCCGACGCGGCCATGGTCGCGACTGAACACATCGAGCAGGAGCGATGTCTCGCGGTACGCCCGCGCGTGCAGGATGTATCCGGGTTGCTGGTCGACGCGCATCCGCGGGAGGGCGGCGGCTACTCGCTGTAGCCGAACTGCTTGAGCGCGGCGGCGTCGTCGCTCCACGATTCGCGCACGCGCACCCGGACCTCGAGGAACACCTTGCGGTCGAACACGCGTTCCATCGTACGCCGCGCAGCGCTGCCGATCTTCTTGAGCTGCGCGCCGCCGGCACCGATGACGATGCCCTTCTGGCCCTCGCGTTCCACCCAGATCACCGCGCCGATGCGCGTCAGCCCTGGCGTGTCCTCGAAATGCTCGATCTCGACCGCGGCGGCGTACGGCAGCTCGGCCGCCAGTTGCAGCATGAGCTGTTCGCGCACGAGTTCGGCGGCGAGGAACCGCTCGCTGCGGTCGGTGAATTCGTCGGGCGGGAACTCGGCCGGCCCCTCGGGCAGCAGCGCGACGATCTCGTCGAGCAAGGCCGGCACGCCGTCGCCGCGTCGCGCGGCGAGGAAATGCACGGCGGCATAGCCGCGCTCGCGCGTGACCTCGGCCGCGAACGGCAGCAGCGCCTTCTTGTCGGCGAGCTTGTCGACCTTGTTGACGACGAGCAGGCACGGCGCCGGTTGTTTCGACACGAGCTGCCAGACCGCCTCGTCCTCCTCGCGCCAGCGCACGCCGTCGATCACGTGCACGAGCAGGTCGGCCTCCTCGGGCACCTGCCGCGCGACGCGATTGAGCTGGCGGTTCAGCGCACGCTTTCCACCCTGATGCAGGCCGGGCGTGTCGATGAACACGATCTGCGCGTCGTCGCGCGTCTCCACGCCGAGGATGCGATGGCGCGTCGTCTGCGGCTTCGGCGTGACGATGCTCAGCTTGGTGCCGAGGATCGCGTTGAGCAGCGTCGACTTGCCGACGTTCGGGCGACCGACGAGGGCGACCCGGCCGAAGCGATGATGCCTGGTATCCGTATTCATCTTCCTTCCCTGGCCATGGCCGATTCGAGGGCTTGCTCCGCGGCGACCTGTTCGGCCGCGCGCCGGCTCGAGCCGCTGCCTGCGGTGCTGATCGACAATGCGTCGATCACGCAGCGCACTTCGAACACGCGCGCGTGGTCTTCGCCATGGGCCGCCACGAGTTCGTAGGTCGGCAGCGGCAGGCTGCGCCCCTGGAGAAATTCCTGCAGGCGGGTCTTCGCGTCCTTGGGCGTGTAGGCGCCCTCCGCCACGCGCGTCGCGAACAGGCGCCGCACGACGTCGCGGCAACGGCCCCATCCCGCGTCGACGTAAATGGCCGCGATCACCGCCTCGAGCGCGTCGGCAAGGATCGAATCGCGGCGGAAGCCCCCGCTCTTGAGTTCGCCGGCGCCGAGCCGGAGCCGGTCACCGAGCTCCTCGCCGCGCGCCATTTCGGCCAGCGCGGTGCCGTTGACGAGCGCCGCGCGCAGGCGCGTCATTTCGCCCTCGGTCGCGCGCGGGTGCAGTTCGAAAACCAGCTCGGCGACGAGCATGTTGAGCAGCGCGTCGCCGAGGAACTCGAGGCGCTCGTTGTTCTCGTGGCCGGCGCTGCGGTGCGTGAGTGCGCGCTCGAGCAGCGTCGCGTCGGCGAACGCGTGCCCCAGCAGGGAATGCCTGCTATTCACCGGCCCCGGTCATGCTCATCGACTTGTCGAACGTCACCAGCAGGTCGATGTTGTACATGAACGGAACGCGCCGTTCGTAATTGACCCGCAGCGTGGAAGCACCGCCCTCGCGCTTGAGCGTGATCGACTGCGGCGGCACGTTCCTTTCGTCGACGTACTGGGTGCTGAACTTGAAGGAGAGCTCGCGCCGGATCTCGTCCAGCGACTTGTTCGCCGCTCCCGCCTCCTTCCGCTCGAGTTCCATCGACTTCACCACGCCGTAGTACTCTGTGTAGGCGGGGATCAGGCGCATCGCGAGATAAGCGAAGAAGCCCGCGACGCAAAGCATGATCACGAACCCGATCAACGTGATGCCCCTGGCCTTTCGATGCTGCATGCTCATTTGCCATTCCCCTTGCGCGAACCGCGCCCAATCGTTTCCGGAAACCGACTCTACTTGATCAACGTGCCGATGCGGCTGAAATCGATGCCGCCGTCCCAGTTCATCCAGATCACGAACGCCTTGCCGACGAGGTTCGCCTCCGGGACGAAACCCCAGAAGCGGCTGTCGGCGCTGTTGTCGCGATTGTCACCCATCGCGAAATAGTGTCCAGCGGGCACGACCCAGGTTCCTTCCTTCGCGCCCCACGCCGTCGGCAGCTCGAGGATGCGGTGCTCGACGCCGTCCAGGTTCTCGCGCTTGACCTGCGCCCCGTCCATGCGGTGGCCCGGTTCGGCCGGACCGGTGTAGGCGCCGAGGTCGACTTCCTCGACCGGCTTGCCGTTCACCGACAACACCTTGTTGCGGTAGGTGATTTCATCCCCCGGCAGGCCGATGACGCGCTTGATGTAATCCTCCCTGGGGTTCTGCGGATAGCGGAACACGAACACATCGCCACGCTTGGGCTCGCCGACGTCCAGGATCTTCGTATTCAACACCGGCAGGCGCAAGCCGTATGCGAACTTGTTCACGAGGATGAAGTCGCCGACCAGCAGGGTCGGCATCATCGATCCGGACGGGATCTTGAACGGCTCGGCGACGAACGAGCGGAACAGCAGGATCGCCAGCAGGACCGGGAAGAACGAACGCGCATATTCGACCGGCACCGATTCCTGCATCGCGGTGCGCGCACGCGCCTCGCGCTCCTCCTCGGTGAGCGCGGTCATCGCCTTGATCGTGTCGGCACGCCGCGCGCGGCGCCGCGCGAGCAGCAGCCAGTCGAACAGCCAGACCACGCCGGTGACGCCGGTCAACACGACGAGCAGCAATGCGAAATCGAAATCCATCTTGGCTCCTTCGGAGCCGGAATTCGGGATTCGGGATTCGGGATTCGACAAGGCGCGCCTGCCGGATCTCGAATCCCGAATCTCCAATCCCGGCTTTCTATTTGTCCATCTGCAACACGGCGAGGAAGGCTTCCTGCGGAATCTCCACGCTGCCCACCTGCTTCATGCGCTTCTTGCCTTCCTTCTGCTTCTCCAGCAGCTTGCGCTTGCGCGTGACGTCGCCGCCGTAGCACTTCGCGAGCACGTTCTTGCGCAGCGCCTTCACCGTCGAGCGCGCGATGATCTGCGCGCCGATCGCGGCCTGGATCGCCACGTCGAACTGCTGGCGCGGGATCAGGTCCTTCATCTTCTCGACCAGCTCGCGGCCGCGGCGGTCGGCGCTCGACCGATGCAGGATCAGGCTCAGGGCATCGACGCGGTCGCCGTTGATGAGCACGTCCACGCGCACGAGCGGACCGGCCTGGAAGCGTTCGAAGTGGTACTCCATCGAGGCGTAGCCGCGCGACACCGACTTCAACTTGTCGAAGAAGTCGAGCACCACCTCGGCCAGCGGCAGCTCGTAGCTGATCTGCACCTGGCTCGCCATGTAATGGATCGAGCGCTGCACTCCGCGCTTTTCCTCGCACAGCTTGATCACGTTGCCGATGTGGTCGGGCGGCGTGAGGATGTTGGCGACGATGATCGGCTCGCGGATCTCCTCGACGTACTGCGCCGCCGGCAGCTTGGCCGGGTTGTCGAGCGACATCACGCTGCCGTCGGTCTTCAGCACCTCGTAGATCACGGTCGGCGCGGTCGTCACGAGGTCGAGGTCGTACTCGCGCTCGAGCCGCTCCTGGATGATCTCCATGTGCAGCAGGCCGAGGAAGCCGCAGCGGAAGCCGAAGCCCATCGCCTCGGAGTTCTCCGGTTCGAAGCGCAGCGCGGCGTCGTTGAGCTTGAGCTTCTCGAGTGCCTCGCGCAGTTTCGGGTAGTCGTCGGCGGCGGTCGGGAACAGGCCGGCGAACACGCGCGGCTGCATCTCGCGGAAGCCGGGCAGCGGCGTTTCGGCCGGCTTGCCGGCCTGCGTCAGGGTGTCGCCGACCGGCGCGCCGTGCACGTCCTTGATCGAGGCGGTGACCCAGCCGACCTCGCCCGCGCGCAGCGCGTCCTTGACCAGCCGCTTGGGCGTGAACACGCCGACCTGGTCGACCTCGTGGCTGCGCCCGGTCGACATCACGAGCAGCTTGTCGCCAGGGCGGATCTCGCCCTGCATCACGCGCACGAGCGAGACGACGCCGAGGTAGTTGTCGAACCACGAATCGATGATGAGCGCCTGCAGGCGGTCGGTGTCACGCGGCTTGGGCGCGGGGATGCGCGCGACGATCGCCTCGAGCACGTCGCCGACGTTGAGGCCGGTCTTCGCGCTGATCGCGATCGCTTCGGTCGCATCGATGCCGATGACGGCCTCGATCTCCTCCTTCACCTTGTCGATGTCGGCGGTCGGCAGGTCGATCTTGTTGAGCACAGGCACGACTTCGAGGCCCATTTCGACCGCGGTGTAGCAGTTGGCGACCGACTGCGCCTCGACGCCCTGCGCCGCGTCGACCACCAGCAACGCGCCCTCGCAGGCGGCGAGCGAACGGCTCACTTCGTAGCTGAAGTCGACGTGGCCCGGGGTGTCGATGAAATTGAGCTGGTAGGTCGTGCCGTCCTTCGCCTTGTACGGCAGCGAGACGGACTGCGCCTTGATCGTGATGCCGCGCTCGCGCTCGATCGGGTTGTTGTCGAGCACCTGCGCTTCCATCTCGCGCTCGCTCAGGCCTCCGCAGAGCTGGATGATGCGGTCGGCGAGCGTGGACTTGCCATGGTCGACGTGGGCGATGATCGAGAAATTGCGGATGTGTTGCATTCGGGTTGCGGCTGCGGGCGAGCGGTCGGCACAATCGCCGGATTATCGCAGAAACCGGCCCGCCGCGTCCGCAGGTCCCGGACGAACGAACGGGGCCGCGCGGCCCCGTCCGTCATTCCACCCTCGCACGGGTGCGGGGTCATCCCTTGCCGGCCGGAGGCACGGTCAATGCGAGGAACTGCGTCTGCTCGTCCCGGCGCACGAGCAGCATGACCGACTCGCCGGG
Organism: Dokdonella fugitiva; assembly: GCF_004342425.1. Classification (GTDB taxonomy): domain Bacteria; phylum Pseudomonadota; class Gammaproteobacteria; order Xanthomonadales; family Rhodanobacteraceae; genus Dokdonella_A; species Dokdonella_A fugitiva. The sequence goes on from NZ_SLWQ01000005.1 coordinate 126,279, forward strand.
CTTGGCGTCCTTCAGGCTCGCGTTGAGGTCGGCGACCGACTTCACCGGCTTGCGGCCGACCATGAGGATCACGTCGCCCGGGGCGAGCGCGGCGCGGCGTGCCGCCGCGCCGGTGATGCGCGTGACGACGACGCCCTGTCCGTCGGTTATGCCGAGCTGCTTGCGCTGTTCGGCGGTGAGGTCTTCGGCGACGATGCCGAGCGGATTGCCCGCAGCGGCCGCCGGCGCGCCGCCACGCACGCCGGCGAGCGCATCCTTGTCGGCCGGCAGCTCGCCGACCGTGACCGGAATCGTGATCGTCTTGCCTTCGCGCCATATCGACAGGTCGGCCTTGCTGCCCGGCTTGCTCGAGCCGACCAGCGGCGGCAGGTCCGCCGACATCGCGATCTCGTGGCCGGCGAAACCGAGGATGACGTCGCCGACCTGCACGCCCGCCTTGTCGGCCGCGCTTCCCGGCGTGACCTTGTTGACGAGGGCGCCACCGCTGCGCGGCAAGCCGAGCGCCTTGGCCTGCTCGCGGTCGACGTTCTGGATCTGCACGCCGATCATGCCGCGGCTGACGCGGCCGGTCGTCTTGATCTGCTCGACCGCATTCATCGCGATGTCGATCGGGATCGCGAACGACACGCCCATGAAGCCACCGGTGTTGGAGAAGATCTGCGAATTGATGCCGACGACCTGGCCGTTGAGATTGAACAACGGGCCGCCGGAATTGCCGCGGTTGATCGGCACGTCGGTCTGGATGAACGGCACGTACTGCTGGTCCGCGCCGCCGAACTGGCGGCCGACCGCGCTGACGATGCCGGCGGTGACCGAATGGTCGAAGCCGAACGGCGAGCCGATCGCGACGACCCACTGGCCGGCCTTCACCGCCTTCGAGTCGCCGATGCTGACGACCGGCAGGCCGGTCGCATTGAGCTTGAGCAAGGCGATGTCGTACTGGGCGTCGGTGCCGACGACCTTCGCGTCGAGCTCGCGCCGGTCGGACAGGCGCACGGTCACTTCGTCCGCGCCGTCGACGACGTGGTTGTTCGTCAGCACGTAGCCGTCCGGGGAAATGATGAAGCCCGAGCCCATCGACACGCGCATGCCGCGCTCGCGCGGCTGCGGGATCGGCCCGAAGAATCGCCGGAAGATCTCCGGCACGTCCTGCTGGTCGAGGGAGTCCTGCGCCTGCGCGTCGGGGTTGCCGCTCGCCTGCACGTTCACCACGGCCGGGCCGTAGCGCTCCACCAGGCCGGAAAAGTCCGGCAGCTCCATCGCCGGCACGTTCGCGGCGAATGCGAACGCGAACAGCGGCACCGCCGCCCGGCGCGACAGGGAGCGTCGTTCACTCCTTGAAAGGATCGTCATGATGTCAATGGCCTCCTGGGATTTCGATTCCGGCGCGCCCCGATCGAAGCGGGCGTCCGACTGCGCTATTGACGCCCCCGGCGCGCCGAAGTTCCGCGCAGTCCCGAGCGTTTCAGCATCGCTTCAGCGCGCGGGGGCAACTGGCTGCAGCGAGCGGACCATGCGCTCCAGCGTGACGCGCGGAACGTCGCCGATCGCGGTGAAGCGCAGCCCGCCCGCCTCGTGCGAATAGATGCCGAGCATGCCACGATCGAGGCGCTGGTCGGCACGCCCGCCGCCCGCGCCCGGCTCGATGTAGATCGAGACATTCGCCACGCCGTCGGTGTACAGCTGGTGTTCGGCGCCACCCGGGGGCGCATGCGTACGACGGAGCGTGAAACCGGGTGGCGGGTCGGCGACGCGCCAGCGCGGCGTGCCGAGCGCGGGCTCGTCGCCGGGCGCGGCGACCATCGTCCCCCGCCCCGCGGCGAGATCGCTCTCGCCGGGGCGCGCGCCGATGTCGAGCGTGACGAACATGTACTCCTCGAGCGCGCGATGGTTCGCATCGACGACGGCCGAGCGCAGCGGAAAGCCACTGTCGTCCTCGAGCCAGAGGCGATAGCCATAGCGATAGCCGTCGCGCGGAACCACATCGATGCGATGCACCCGGTAACCCGCGACGCGGTCGCTCCCTGCCGCGGCGAGGGCGTAGTAGCGCCCGGTCACCGCCGCGCGCACGTCCGGCAGCAGCGGCAGCAGTTGCGCACCCGGTTCGTGGAACAGCATCGTCGGCGCGGCGCCCTGCACGCAGGTCACGGTCGCCCCGTCGCGCACGACCTCGCTGCGCGCGCCGTTGAGACCGACCAGGCGTGCGCGTTCCACGGTGCCCGCGGCATGGAAGATGCGCAGCGCGTCGACTTGCGTGCCGCGCGTGTAGACGAACGAGCCTTCGTAGTCGAGCTGGCGGATCGCGTCGTACATCCGCACGAGCGCCTGCGGCGGGGCTGGCGGTTCGGCGCGTGCGATGCACGCGAACAGGCCCAGCGCGGCGACGAAGGCTGTACGCAGCGGCGTCACGCGCCGTCCCTCATCCGCCATGGCGATGCTGGACCGGCTCCCGCCCCGCGCCCGGCTCAACGGTCCTGCGCGCCGACCGCAGCCGGCTGCACGGCCTCGGCGGAGTTCTGCGGCGACGCCAGCAGCACGTACGGCACGAAGCCGGCCTGGCCACCGCTGCCGACGGATTGGTAATGGCGCACCAGGTAGGACTGCAGGCGCGGGTCCAGCACGACGACCTGGCCACTCTCGCCGCCGAAACTGACCGGCGAGGCATCGGCGGGCGCGTTCGGCAGCAGCAAAGGCGGTCGCACCTCGGGCAAGGCGGACACGGCGGGGGCCGTGCTCGCTGCGGCCGGAGCCGCTGCGATCGTCGGCCCGGGCAGCGTGGCGGGGCGTGCCGCCGCGACTGCGGGCGCCTCGCCCGGCACCGGGGCCGGGCGCGTCACCACGAGCGCCGCGACGGCGACCGAGGCCGCGATCGCGCCTCCCGCGCCCCAGCGCAGCCATTGGCCGCCCGCGCGCGGGCGCACGGCCGCCTCGGACTCGATACGCGCCATCACCGTGTCGGCGAAGCCGTGGCGGAGCACCACGACGTCCTGCCGCCGCAGCACCTGGCGCGTGACGTGATAGCGCTCCCAGCGCAGGGGCAGCGCGGTGTCGGCCGAAGCCCGGCGCAGCACGAAGCGCGTCTGGTCGCGCTCGAGTTCGCCGTCCATCAGGGCCGACAACTGTTCGTCGATGTGCTCGTTCATGAGGTCCTGCCTTCCTCCGACAACAGCGGACGCAATTGCTCGTCGATCGCCTCGCGAGCGCGGAAGATGCGCGAACGGACCGTTCCGATCGGGCAATTCATCGCTTCCGCGATCTCCTCGTAACTCAAACCGTCGACCTCGCGCAACGTGATCGCGGTGCGCAGCTCTTCCGGCAACTGTTCGACCGTGGTGAACACGGTTCGTTCAATTTCCTGGCGCATGAGTTCACGTTCCGGCGTGGCCGACTCGTGCAGGCGCGCCGCGCCGTCGTACTGGACCGCGTCCTCGACCGCCACGTCCTCGGTCGGCGGGCGCCGACCCTGGGAGACCAGCCAGTTCTTGGCGGTGTTGATCGCGATCCGGTAGATCCAGGTGTAGAACTGGGCGTCGCCGCGGAACGAGCCGATCGCCCGGTACGCGCGCACGAACGCCTCCTGCGCCACGTCCTGGCACTCGCTCCAGTCGTTGACATAGCGGGAAATGACGCTGACCAGCTTGTGCTGGTACTTCCTGACCAAGAGATCGAACGCGCGTTTGTCGCCCTGCTGGACGCGTTCGACGAGCGCCTGGTCCGAGTCGCTTTCGCCCATCCGGGCCTTTCTCCCTGTTTGCCGGCGCGTTCGGGCATGCCACCCTCGACCGCGACCGGCGCGAATAGTTCCGTCCCGCCGCCGTCAGGCGCGCGCGACCGGCGCGGCGACCCGCCCTAGCAAGCGGGCACGTTCCTGCAGCAGGGCCTCGAAGCTGGCCGCGGGCAGCGGCCGGCAGAACAGGAAGCCCTGCAGCACCTCGCACCCTTCGGCGCGGAGGAAATCCAGATGCTGCTCGATCTCGACGCCCTCGGCAACGACCTCGCGGTTGAGATTGTGCGCCATCGAGATCGTCGCGCGCACGATCGCCTCGTCGTCGGGATCGACGCCGATGTTGCGCACGAACGCCTGGTCGATCTTGATGCGGTCGGCCGGGAAGCGCTTGATGTAGTCCAGCGAGGACTGGCCGGTGCCGAAGTCGTCGATGGAAATGCCGCAGCCGAGGCCGCGCAGTCCATGCAACGTCTCGAGCAGGTTCGGGATCGACTTGACGTTGATGCTCTCGGTGACCTCGAGGTCGAGCAGGTGCGGATCGAGGCCCGTTTCCTTGAGCACGTCGGCGACGACCTGGACGAGGTTGGGCTGGCGCAGCTGCAGCGGCGACAGGTTCACGCCGATGCGCAGCGGCAGCCCGTGCTGCAGCTGCCAGCGGCGCGTGTCGCGGCAGGCCGCGCGCAGGATCCATTCGCCGATCGGGATGATCAGGCCCGACTCCTCGGCCAGCGGGATGAAGAAGCCGGGGCTGATCATGCCGAGCTCGGGGTGCTCCCAGCGGATCAGCGCCTCCATGCCGACGATGTCCTCGGTCTGGCCGTCGAGCTGCGGCTGGTAGAACACGCGCAGCTCGCCGTTGCGCTCGGCCTGGCGCAGCTTCGCCTCGAGCGCGAGGCGCTGCTGGTGCGATTCCTCGGGCACCGCGACGTAGGCCTGGAAGTTGTTGCGTCCCATGCCCTTGGCCGAGTACATCGCGACGTCGGCGTGCTTGAGCAGGCGTTCGGCGTCGGTCGCGTCGTCGGGGTAGAAGCTGAGGCCGAGCGACGCGGTCATGCTCAGCTCGAGGCCGCCGGCGAGCTGCAGCGGCGCCTCCATCGCGCGCACGATCTTCTCGGCGATGCGCACGACGTCCTCGCGCTGCACGATGTGGCGCAGGATCAAGGTGAATTCGTCGCCGGCGTAGCGCGCGACGGTGTCGGAACTGCGCACGCTCGCACGCAGGCGCTTGGCGACCGCGGCGAGCACCTGGTCGCCGACCGCGTGGCCGAGCGAGTCGTTGATGTTCTTGAAGCGGTCGAGGTCGACGAACACGACCGCGAACATCTCGCTCGTGCGGTGCGCCTCGTTGATCGCGGAATTGAGGCGGTCGTTGAACAGCAGGCGGTTCGGCAGGCCGGTCAGCGGGTCGCGCAGGCCGATCGCGCGCCCCTGCGCGCGCGCATGGCGCAGGTCCAGTTCGCTGGCGAGTGAATGCGCGACCACCCGCATGCCGGCGATCACCGCCGCATCGAGCACGAGGGGCTCGCGGCGCGCCATCATGAGCGCGCCGAGGCAGGTCTGCCGTTCACCGTACAGCGGCAGGCCGATCACGCATTCGTAGCGGTGCTCGCGCACCGAGGCATCCGCACCCGCGCTGCGCCAGGCACCGGATGCCTGCAGGATCTCGTTGCCGTCGAGCACGTGGCGCAGGTTCACCTCGCGCAGCGGATCCGGTCCCTCGCTGTCCTCCAGACGGCGGAACACCGCGAGCGCCTGCGGCTCGGGCGCCTGCTCGGCCGGCGCCTCGACGAATGCGGCGTAGTCGAGCGCGAGCCAGTCGACGAGGCAGCGCAGCGCCGTCTCGGCGTGGTCGTGCGAGCCGCCCTGCGCCATGCGCAGCAGCGCCACGAGGGCTTCCTGGTGCCGGCTCAGTTCCTCGATCTCGCGGAACAGGTAGAAGTGGACGACGCGCCCCTCCTGCACCGCGAGGCGCACGTGCAGGTCGACCGGGTAGCTGCCGCCGTCGGCGCGCGGCTTGCGCGCGCGCACGTGCACGCTGCCGTCGCGCTCGAGCCTGCGCGCGATCTCCTCGCGGCGCTCGGCGGAGAGAACGAGGTCGAAGCCGTCGATGCGCCCGGCGAGGATCTGCGCGCGCGGATAGCCCGAGCGCTGCACGAACGTCGCGTTGACCTCGAGGATGCGACCGCTCGCCGGGTCGACGATCGCGAGCTCGTCGAGGCTGCCGTCGAAGGCGAACTGGTAGCGGTCGCCGCCCGACGCATGCTGGCTGCGCGCGGTGCCGGCGCTGCGCGCGGCGAGCGCGACCTTGATCCGCGCGAGCGCATCGTCCGGCTTGACCGGGCGCGCGATCCATTCGATCAGGCCGGCCGGAAGGCGGCCGTCGCGCCAGCTGCCGCCACGGCTGCCGAGGATGCCGATCACCGGCAGGTCGCGCCGCGCGTGCTGGCGCAGTTCTTCGCAGAACGTGAGCGCCTCGGTCGGGTCCTCGCCGAACTCGAGCAGCACGAGGTCGATGTCGAGCTCGGGCGCGAGGAAGCCGCGCGCCTGCCCGATGTCCCGAGCGGAATAGATTTCCTCGAACGCCTGCGCGTCGAGCGCGTCGAACAGCACGCGGCGATCCTCGCGATCGGCCGCGACGATCAATGCGCCCCCGCGCGCCTCGACGACCGGGCTGTTCATGTGACCCAGCGTCCGTCGCGCAGGCGCAGCGTGCGGTGGAGCTCGCTCTCCACCGCGAGGCGGTCGTACATCCCGTCCAGTTCCTCCGGCAGCTCGTTGCGGCCGCTGACGAACACGAGTTTGCGCTCGTTGCTGGTCGGCGTGCGCGAAATGCGTCGCAGCAGCAGCACGTCGGCCGGCTTGAGGTGCGGTTCATAGTCGACGAACAGGTAGATGCCGAAGTGCATGCTCTGCAGCACGTAGCGCAACGCGTCGGACATGCGCTTGGAGCCGGGCACGTGCATGCCGCTCTCGCGCAGCGAGGCGAGGCCGCCGTCCGGATCCCAGGCGTAGATCGACGTGCCGCCGCGCATCGCCAGCACGCGCATCTGCGCCACCGTGTCCGCGACGCTCGACGTCTGCAGCGCCACGATGTGCTGCGCCGACTGCACGATGCGATCGAGCAGCTTCTGGACGACCGGCAGTTCAGCTTTGTTGTCGATCACACGTTCCCCTGACGAATCGCCGGAGCGCGACGGCCGCGCGCGTGCGCGGCAGGTCGGCCGGCGCAGGTCCCCGCCGTGCTCCCTGCTGTGATCGTACCGCAAGTGTGTTCCGCAACTCCTTGCCCATGCTGGATTGACCCGATGCACGGCTTGCCCGGATTATAGCCGTCCCCCAGTACGCTCCCGGAGCCGGTCATGTTCGAAGGCCTGCGTTTCCAGCATTGGCAGACGGCGAGCGACGCCGACGGCATCGTGGTGCTGACGCTGGACCGCGCCGGCAGCTCGGTCAACGCGCTGTCGCGCGCCGTGCTCGACGAGCTGTCCGAGATCGTCGAGCGCCTCGCCATCGAGCCGCCCAGGGGCGTGATCGTGCGCTCGGCCAAGGCGAACGGCTTCATCGTCGGCGCCGACATCAAGGAATTCGAGGGCTTCGGGAAGAACGGCACGGTGCAGGACGCGCTCGAGAACGGCCAGCGCGTCTTCCTGCGCCTGGGTCGCCTGCCCTGTCCGACCGTCGCGGCGATCCACGGCGTGTGCATGGGCGGCGGCACCGAACTCGCCCTCGCCTGCCGCCAGCGGGTCGCCTCGCGCGACCCGTCGACGCGCATCGCCCTGCCCGAGGTCAAGCTCGGCATCTTCCCCGGCTGGGGCGGCTCGGCACGCCTGCCGCGCCTGGTCGGCGCGCCGGCCGCGCTCGAACTCATGCTGACCGGACGCACGGCGTCGGCCGAGAACGCGAAGGCGATTGGCCTCGTCGACACGCTCACCTCGCCGGAACTGCTCGTCGAAGCGGCCAAGGAGCTCGTCCGTCATCCGCGCAGCCGTCCGTTCAAGCAGCGCGCGACCGCGTGGGCGACCAATACCTGGCTGGCGCGGCAGATCCTCGCGCCGATCCTCGTCAAGCAGACCGCGGCGAAAGTGCGCAAGGAACACTATCCCGCGCCGTTCGCCCTGATCGAGACCTGGCGACGCGGCGGCTCCAGCCTCGTGCAGCGGCTCAAGCTCGAGGCGCGCGCGGTCGCGAAGCTTGCCGCAACGCCGACCGCGCATAACCTGATCCGCGTGTTCTTCCTGCAGGAACGCCTCAAGGGCCTCGCCGGCGGCGCCGAGCACGGCATCAAGCACGTGCATGTGGTCGGCGCCGGCGTCATGGGCGGCGACATCGCCGCATGGTGCGCACTGCGCGGCTTCGACGTGACCCTGCAGGATCGCGAGATGAAGTACGTGCAGCCCGCGCTCGACCGCGCGAAGGACCTGTTCACGAAGAAGCTCAAGACCGCCGAGCGCGTCGCGCTGGCGCTCGCCCGACTCAAGGCGGATGTCGAGGGCAGCGGTATCCCCGACGCCGACCTCGCGATCGAGGCGATCTACGAGAATGCCGAGGCGAAGGAAGCGCTTTACCGCGCGACCGAGCCGAAGATGAAGCCCGGCGCGCTGCTCGCGACCAATACCTCGAGCATCCCGCTCGCCGAGCTGCGCACGACCGTGCAGCAGCCGGGGCGCTTCCTCGGCCTGCACTACTTCAACCCGGTCGCGCTGATGCCGCTGGTGGAAATCGTGCGCCACGACCAGCTCGACGCTGCCGCCGAAAAACGCGCGCTCGCGTTCTGCAAGGCCCTCGACAAGCTGCCGGTGCCGGTCGCCGGCACCCCCGGCTTCCTCGTCAACCGCATCCTCATGCCGTACATGCTCGAGGCCGCGCGCGCGTACAGCGAAGGCGTGCCGGGCCCGGTCATCGATCGCGCCGCGAAGAAGTTCGGCATGCCGATGGGCCCGATCGAACTCATCGACACGGTCGGCCTCGACGTCGCGGCGTCGGTCGGCGCCGAACTCGGGCCCTTCCTCGGCCTCGACATCCCGCCCGGCCTCGACGAACTCGTCAAGGGCGGCAAGCGCGGCAAGAAGGATGGCGAAGGATTCTACATCTGGAAGGACGGCAAGCCGCAGAAACCCGAAGTCGATCCGAGCTACGTCGCGCCGGACGACCTTGAGGATCGCCTCGTCCTGCCGCTCCTCAACGAGGCCGTGGCCTGCCTGCACGATCGCGTCGTCGACGACGCCGACCTGCTCGATGCGGGCGTGATCTTCGGCACCGGCTTCGCCCCGTTCCGCGGCGGCCCGATCAAGCACGTGCGTGATACCGGAGCCGACGCGCTGAAGGCGCGGCTGGAGGCGCTCGCGAGCAAGTACGGCGCGCGCTTCTCGCCTCGGCCGGGCTGGGATTCGCCCGCGCTGCGCTCCTGAGCCTACCCCGGCGGGGCGAGCCAGAGGTCCTTCGCGAGGCGCACCGCATCTTCGTCCGGCGCGTAGTATCCGGTGGACAGCGTGACTTCGTCGTAGCCGAGGCGTCGGTAGAACGCGCGCGCCACGGCGTTGCGCCGGCGCGCCTCGAGGCGGATCACGCCGATGCCTGCCTCGAGCGCCGCGGTCTCGAGCCAGCCCACGAGCGCGGCCCCGATGCCGCGGCGCTGCCAGGCAGGGAGTACCGCGAGCAGGCACAGGTGCGCTTCTTCGTCGAAGTACTGCATGACGCCGAATCCGGCGAGCCGGCCGTCGTGGCGCGCAACCGCGACGTTGGTGTCCCTTGCGGCGATCGCTCGCCGCAAGCGGCCGGGCTTCCAGCGCCAGTCGAGCCCGTGCTCGACGAGGTCGCGCGAGTGCACGGCGATCGCCGACGCTTCGTCGGCGCGCGCGAGGCCGATGTCGATCGTGGCGTCCACGCCTGCGCTATGGTGACGCGAACCGCGTTGCGCAAGAGGCGCACCCCGGCGCGATGCCGTCGACGCCCGGCTCAGGCGCGCTCGACGCGCGCGCGAGCGAGCGCGGGTCGCTGCTGCGCGGGCCAGTCGGTCGCGTTCGCGACCTGTCCTTCGCGGCGCGCGGCGGCGAGCGCGTCGAGGTCGACGTCGGCCATGGCCCAGTCTCCGCCATCCGTCGCCGCGGCGGCGATGCCGTCGGCCGGGAACCCTCGATCGACCGGCGTGTACACGGCGGCGATGCCGGTGTTGCAATCGAGCGCCGGGCTCCAGTCGGCGATGCCGGCGGTGACCGCGCAGGCGACGAACGCCTGGTTCTCGAGCGCGCGTGCCTGGCAGCCGATGCGCACGCGATTCGCGCCCGCCTCGGTGTCGGTGCAACTCGGCACGAGCAGCAGGTTCGCGCCGGCCTCGGCCTGCGCGCGCGCGTACAACGGGAACTCGATGTCGTAGCAGACGTCGATCGCGATGCGACCGAGCCCGGTCTCGAACACCTTGAGCACGTCGCCGGCTTCGATCACGCCGCTCGCGCGCTCGAAGCCGGTCAGGGTCAGCTTGTCCTGGAACGCGAGACGGCCCTCGGGCGTCGCGAGCCAGGCGCGGTTGCGATAGCGGCCGTTGCCGCACGACGTGATGAACGTGCCCGCGACGAGGTGGATTGCATGGCGGCGCGCGAGCTCGCGCGCGAGCGCCTCGTAGTCGGCGCGCACGCCCTGCAATGCCTCGAGCGAGCGCACGAAGTCGGCGCGCACGTCGCCGGGTTGCGCAGCCGCGGCCTCGAGCGCGAGGTACTCGGGCAGGACGACGCATTGCGCGCCCGCGCGCGCGGCGATGTCGACGCGCGCGGCGACGCGCGCGGCGAACGCGGCGAAATCGGCCGGCTCCCCGATCCGGTACTGCGCCACCGCGACGCGCAGGCTCATGCGGACTCCAGCGGTCGCAGCCAGAATCGAAGCGCGTGCGAACTGGCCTCGCCGGCGCCGACTTCGGGCCAGTCGAGGTGGCAGAACATGTCGTCCTGGCGCCGGTAGCCGCGCTTGCTCCAGAACGCGTCGTTGCCGCGATGGCCCGGTGGGCAACGCGGATCGCCCGCATCACGCTCGACCGCGCAGAACGCGGTCATGCGGAACCGGCCGAGTCGCCGCGCGTGCCGTTCGCGTTCGTCGAAGAAGCGATGGCCGAGGCCGCGGCCGCGGAACTCCGGCAGCAGCACGGATTCGCCGAAATAGAACACGTCGGCGGCGGGGATCCCGCGCGCGACGAACGGCTCGATGAACGCCGCCGTCTCGTGCGCGAGCGGAATGCCGGTGGACGCGCCGACGACGCGCGCGCCGTCGAAGGCGAGCACGAAGACGCTCTCGGGCGACGCCGCGTAGGCGGCGAGGTACGTCGCCTCGTAGTCGAGGTCGCCTTCGTAGAGGTATGGCCAGTCGCGGAACACGGCGATGCGCAGTGCGGCGACGGCGTCGAGGTGGCGCGCGACATCGGGGCCCGCGAGGGCCTGGATTTCGATCTGGCTCATGTGGAAACGGTATCGCTGCTCGCGCGCGAGCACCAGCCCGCGGCCGCGGCGCCGGCGATGCGACCACTCGCGAAGCATGCGGTCAACAGGTAGCCACCGGTCGGTGCTTCCCAATCGATCATCTCGCCTGCGCAGAAAACGCCGGGGAGATCGCGCAGCATCAGCTGCGCATCGAGGGCGTCGAAGCGCACGCCACCGGCGGTGCTGATCGCTTCTTCGAGCGGACGCGCGCGCAGCAGGGTCAGCGGCAGTGCCTTCAGCGTCGCGGCGACGGTCGCCGGATCGCCGACGCCGTCCTTGCCCAGCACTTCGTAGAGCAAACCTGCCTTGACGCCGTCGACGCCTGCGGTGCGACGCAGGTGTTCGCCGGCGGAGCGGCGCCCGCGCGGTCGCGCGAGATCGCGCGCGAGGCGTTCGGCATCGCGGCCGGGCGCGAGATCGAGGCGGATCGTCGCCTGGCCGCGCGCCGCGATCGTGTCGCGCAGCAGCGCGCTGTAGGCGTAGACGAGGCTGCCTTCGATGCCGTGGGAGCTGACGACGAACTCGCCCTGGCGCCGATGCACCCTGCCGTCGGCGTCCTCGCATTCGACCACGACCGGCTTGACCGGATCGCCGGCATGGCGCGCGGCGAAATGCGCGCTCCAGGCGACGTCGAAGCCGCAGTTCGACGGCTGCAGCGGCGCGATCGCGACACCGCGTGCCGCGAGGGGCGCGACCCAGCGTCCGTCGGAACCCAGCACGGGCCAACTGCCGCCACCGCAGGCGAGCACGACCGCATCGGCATCGACCACGCGCTCGCCATCGTCGGTGACGAAGCGCAGTGCACCGCGTTCATCCCAGCCGCGCCAGTCGTGGTTGACGTGGAAACGCACGCCGCTCGCACGCAGGCGCCGCACCCAGCCGCGCAACAACGGCGCCGCCTTGAGGTCGAGCGGGAACACGCGTCCCGAAGTGCCGACGAAAGTCCCGACGCCCAGTCCACGCGCCCACGCGCGCAACGCGTCGGCATCGAAGGCTTGCAGCCATGCGCGGATCTCGCCGGCGCGATCGCGGTAGCGCGACACGAACCGCTCGAACGGATCGGAATGGGTGAGGTTGAGCCCACCCTTGCCGGCGATGAGGAACTTGCGGCCGACCGAGCCCATGCGCTCGTAGACATCGACGTCGACGCCAGCGGCGCGAGCGGTCTCCGCGGCCATCAGCCCGGCGGGTCCGGCGCCGATGATCCGGGTGCGAGTCAAGCGCCGACCTGGCGCAGCCAGTCCTGCAGGTTGTAGTAGTTCGTCACGCGCGCGATGCGGCCATCACGCAGGTCGAAGAAGGCGCCGCCGGGCAGCACGTAGCGCTGGTCGCGGGCGGGCGGCAGGCCCTCGTCGTCCGCCTTGTAGCGGCCGTGCACGACGTACTCGGCAGCGGCGCGCGTGCCGTCGCTCGCCGCGAGCACGACGATGTCGCGCAGTTGCTCCTCGTAGCAGCGGTCCATGCGCGCGAGGAACGCGCGGAATGCACCGCGGCCGTGTTCGCGCGCGCCCTGGTTGAGGTCGTGCACGACGTCGTCGGCGAGGCAGTCGAGCATCGCGTTCCAGTCGGCGCGGTTGAAGGCGGCGTAGTAGGCTTCGATCAGGCTGCGTGCACCGTCGTGCGTCATGGCATGTTCCGTTGCGTCACCGCGACGGCCGGCCGCGGCATGGGCCGCGTATCGTAGCAGCCGGCTCCCATCGTCGAGCGCGCCGGAGTGGCAGGCGAAGCCATCGGGCATCGCTCGCGGGATGCCCGCCGGCTCAGTCGCGCAGCGGCATTACTTCGGCGTCCGGCTTGACGTCGCCGACGACGTCGACGCCTTCGGGCGGCGTGAAGCGGAACGCGTCCGCGGGCAAGGCCGGGTTGCGCTTCCAGTCGGAGAAACGGATCTCGGTGACGTTGCCGAGCTGGTCCTTGAAGCGCATGCGCTGCAACGATGCCGCGTCGAAACCGAGTTCGGCGTATTCGAACTCCGGCTCCTTCGCCTTCGAAGCCAGGCGCAGCCAGGCGAGTCCGTCGTGCTCGCCGGATTCGGACGCGGTGAACTGGCTGTCCAGCTGCGACAGGTCGGTCAGCACGGTGAGCGGGCTGTGCGCCTCGGCGGCGCTCTGGTTGCGCACCGACACCTGCTCGAGGTCCGGTTCGTAGACCCACACCTTGGCGCCGTCGGCGACGATCGTCTGCTGGTACGGCGCGAGCGTCTCCCAGCGGAACTGGCGCGGCGCTTCCAGCGCGAGCGTGCCGCGAGATGCGTCGCCGCGATGGCCATTGGCATCGGTGACGGACTGGCTGAAGCGGCCGCTCACCGCGTGCAGGCCCCTGGAGAACGCCTCCATGCGCGCGCGCGCGCTGTCGGCGGCGACGGCCTGGGTGGCCAGGGTGAGGGCTGCGAGGGCGGCGATCAGGCGCATGGAGGTCGTCGTCGAGTGGATCACGGCGCGCGATTATGCGCGCGACGGATGAATCGGAGCCGGCTCAATCGCCCGGTGGCGGTGGCGCGAGCACGGTGCGGTTGCCGTTGTGCTCGGGCGCGCTGACGACGCCGTCGCGTTCCATCTGCTCGATCAGGCGCGCGGCGCGGTTGTAACCGATGCGCAGGTGGCGCTGCACGCCGGAGATCGATGCGCGTCGGGTTTTGGTCACGATCGCGACCGCCTTGTCGTAGAGCTGCGCGTCCTCGCCGCCTTCGCCGTCGCCGGCATCCTGCGGCAGGCCGGTCTCGCTGATGACCTGGCCGTTGCCGAGCGACTGCACTTCCTCGAGCACGCCTTCGATGTAATCGGGTTCGCCCTGCTGGCGCAGCCAGTCGACGACCTTGTGCACTTCGTGGTCGTCGACGAAGGCGCCGTGGACGCGCTCGGGCATCGCGGTGCCGGGCGGCAGGTAGAGCATGTCGCCGTGGCCGAGCAGCGTCTCCGCGCCGGACTGGTCGAGGATCGTGCGCGAATCGATCTTGCTCGACACCTGGAACGCGATGCGGGTGGGAATGTTCGCCTTGATCAGGCCGGTGATGACGTCGACCGACGGGCGCTGCGTCGCGAGGACGAGGTGCACGCCGGCCGCGCGCGCCTTCTGCGCCAGGCGCGCGATGAGTTCCTCGACCTTCTTGCCGACGATCATCATCATGTCGGCGAACTCGTCGATGATGACGACGATGTACGGCAGCGGCTGCAGCGGCTCGGCGACGCGCGAGGGCTGCGACGCATCGGGCCGGAACAGCGGATCGAGCAGCGGCTGGCCCGCGTCCTCGGCGTCCTTGACCTTCTTGTTGAAGCCGGCGAGGTTGCGCACGCCGACCGCGGACATGAGCTTGTAACGCCGTTCCATCTCGGCGACGCACCAGCGCAGCGCGTTGGCGGCCTCCTTCATGTCGGTGACGACCGGCGCGAGCAGGTGCGGGATGCCCTGGTAGACCGAGAGTTCCAGCATCTTCGGGTCGATCATGATCAGGCGCACGTCCTTCGCGCTCGACTTGTACAGCAGGCTCAGCACCATCGCGTTGACGGCGACCGACTTGCCCGAGCCGGTCGTGCCGGCGACGAGCAGGTGCGGCATCTTGGCGAGGTCGACGACCACCGGCTTGCCGCCGATGTCCTTGCCGAGCGCGAGCGCGAGCGGCGACTTCAGCGCGTCGTACTTGTCCGAGCGCAGGATCTCGGAAAGGTAGACGATCTCGCGGTTCGCATTCGGGATCTCGAGGCCGATCACCGACTTGCCCGGGATCACGTCGACGACGCGCACGCTGGTCACCGACAGGCCGCGCGCGATGTCCTTGTCGAGCGTCGAGATCTGGCTGCCCTTGATGCCGGGGGCCGGCTGCATCTCGAAGCGCGTGATGACGGGCCCGGGGAACACGCCGACGACCTGCGCCTCGATGCGGAAATCCTTGAGCTTGAGCTCGACCTGGCGCGACAGTGCCTCGAGCGTCTCCTCCGAATAGCCCTTGACCTGCTGGCGCGGCTCGTCGAGCAGCGACAGCGGCGGCAACTGGCCAGGATCGGCGGCGCCCGAGAACAGCGGGATCTGCGTCTCGCGGTGCGCGCGCTCGCTCTTCTCGATCGGCGCGACGACCGGTTCGATGCGGATCGGCTCGCGCCTGGCCTGCTTGACCGTCTCGATCTTGCGCACGACCTCGCGCTCGGCGCGCGCCTCGCGCGCCGCGTTCCAGTCCTCCGCGCGCTTCATGCGGTCGGCCACGCCGGCTCCCGCGCCGAGCAGGAAGCGGCCGATGCCGTCCATGAGCTTGAACCACGACAGCCCGGTCGCGAGCGTGATCGCGACGAGCAGCAGCGCCAGCAGGAACAGCCCGGCGCCGAGCGGCCCGAAACTGCCGAGGAGGCTGCCGCCGACGAGATGGCCGAGGATGCCGCCGCGGCCGGACGGCAACATGCTCGGGCCCGAGCCCTGCAGGAACGCGAGGCCGGGGGCGGCGACGAAGAACGCGACGAAACCGATCAGCCGCAGGGTCGGTTCGAGCGGCGAACGTTCCTCGCGCACGGCGCCGCGCAGCACGACCCAGCCGACGACGAGCAGCAGTACCGGGAAGGCGTAGGCGACGAGGCCGATCAGGTAGAACACGAGATCGGCGATCCACGCGCCGAAGGCGCCACCGAAGTTGTGGATCGGCCGCGATGGGTCGCCGGCATGCGACCAGGCGCGGTCATCCTTGTCGTAGCTCGCCAGGCAGGCGAACAGGTAGATCGCGACCGGCAGCAGGAGGAGGAAGCCGGCTTCGCGCAGGCGCTTGTGCCAGTGCTCGTCGAGCCGCGGCGTGGGTCTTGCGGGTTTGATCGTGCGCGCCACCAGGAGAATTTACCTGAAGTTCCTTGGACAGGCCACTGTTTTGACTGGAATTCCAGCGGCAGCGCAACCTGCGCGGGCGGCCGCCCGCGCAGAATAGCAGGCCCGCTCAGCCCTTCAGCGCCGGGTGGACGATCTTGCCGCCCTCGACGTTGATGCCGCGCTTGAGCGGCTCGAACTTCTTCCAGTTCTTGTCCGACGCCAGGCGCTGCACATACGGCAGGATCGCCGCGCAGATCGCCTGCGACGAGGTCTGCGGCACCGCACCCGGCATGTTGGTCACGCAGAAGTGGGTGACGCCGTCGACCTGGTAGGTCGGTTCGGCGTAGGTCGTCGGCTTGGACGTCTCGAAGCAGCCGCCCTGGTCGATCGAGATGTCGACGAGCACCGAACCCGGCTCCATCGACTTGACCATCTTGCGCGTGACGACGTGCGGCGCCTTCGCGCTCGGGATCAGCACGGCGCCGATGACGAGGTCCGCGTCGCGCACTTCGCGCGCGACGTATTCCTCGTACGGATACAGCGCGGTCACGTTGCTGCCGAGCGCCATCATCTGCGCGAGGCGGTCCTGGCGCTTGTCGAACACGACGACGTTCGCGCCCATCGCGGCGGCGAGCGCGGCGGAATTGCCGCCCGCGGCGCCGGCGCCGAGCACGACGACCTTGCCGCGCTCGGTCGACGGCAGGCCGCCGAGCAGCTTGCCCTTGCCGCCGGCCGGCTGGTGCAGCAGGTGCGTACCGATCTGGGTCGCGATGCGGCCGGCGATGATCGACATCGGCGCGAGGAGCGGCAGCGAGCCGTCGTCTTCCTGCACGCTCTCGAACGCGACGCCGGTGAGGCCGATGTCGAGCAGCGCCTTGGTCAGCTTCGGCTCCGGAGCGAGATGCAGGTAGCAGAACAGCAGATGCTCCTCGCGCAACAGCTTGAGGTCACCCGCGATCGGCTCCTTCACCTTCACGATGAGTTCGCCGACGTCGTACAGCTTCTTCGCGGTCGCGGCGATCTTCACGCCGACGCGCGTGTAGTCCTCGTCCTTGAAGCCGCTCTTCAGGCCGGCCCCGGCCTGCACGTACACCTCGTGGCCGCGGCGCACGAGATCGGCGCAGGCAGCCGGCACGAGCGCGACGCGCCCTTCCAGGGTCTTGGTTTCCGAAGGCACACCGATACGCATTGCAGGTTCCTCGAAAGAGAGTATTGCCGGAGTCGTTGGGGAACGCGGGCGCCTTGAATCGTGCACGCGTTCCCTCCATTCTCCGGTCTCCCGCACGACGGCCGCCGCAGGCGGCGCGTCGACGAGCGAGGAATCGGAATCGCCGGGCGCATCGATCGATGCGCCGGTGTACGGAAAAACGCCACGAGTCGGTCGCCTCGAAAGCGGCCCGGATTATACATGAGCACTGCCAAGCACTCGCGACTGATCATTCTCGGCTCCGGCCCCGCCGGCTACACCGCAGCGGTGTACGCCGCGCGCGCGAACCTCAAGCCGACCCTCATCACCGGCCTCGCCCAGGGCGGCCAGCTCATGACGACGACCGACGTCGACAACTGGCCCGGCGACGTCGAGGGCCTGCAGGGCCCGGACCTCATGCGGCGCATGGCCGAGCACGCCGAGCGCTTCAATACCGAGATGGTGTTCGACCACATCCACAGCACCGACCTCTCGCAGCGCCCGTTCCGTCTCAAGGGCGACGCCGGCGAGTACACCTGCGACGCGCTCATCATCGCGACCGGCGCAACCGCGAAGTACCTCGGCATCCGCTCCGAGGAGCACTACAAGGGCAAGGGCGTGTCCGCCTGCGCGACCTGCGACGGTTTCTTCTTCCGCGAACAGGACGTCGCGGTGATCGGCGGCGGCAACACCGCGGTCGAGGAAGCGCTCTACCTCTCCAACATCTGCCGCAAGGTCACGCTGGTGCACCGGCGCGACAAGCTGCGCGCCGAAAAGATCATGCAGGACAAGCTGTTCGAGAAGGAGCGCGCCGGCAAGGTGGAGATCATCTGGAACCACGCAGTCGACGAAGTGCTCGGTGACGATGCCGGCGTCACCGGCCTGCGCCTGCGCAGCACCATCGACGACAGCAAACGCGAGATCGCGGTCAGCGGCGCGTTCATCGCGATCGGCCACACGCCCAACACGTCGATCTTCGACGGCCAGCTCGAGATGAAGAACGGCTACATCGTGATCCGCACCGGCCTCGATGGCGCCGCCACCGCGACCAGCGTGCAGGGCGTGTTCGCCGCGGGCGACGTCGCCGACCAGGTCTACCGCCAGGCGGTCACCTCGGCCGGCTTCGGCTGCATGGCCGCGCTCGACGCCGAGAAGTTCCTCGACAAGGGCTGACCTGCCTGCTCCAGCGCGAAGAAGAGAATGAACCACGAAGGACACGAAGGGCACGAAGGTCGAACACTCTTCCTTCCATTTTCTCCGTGTCCTTCATGTTTCAGTCTTCGATCTTCGTCTTCAGCGTGAGCCGGCGGACATGAAGGCGCGCTTCCACGCGGGGTTGCGTGACATTCCCGCCGCGCAGTGGGACGCACTGCGCGCTGACGACAGCCCGTTCCTCGCCCATGCCTTCCTGTCGGGGCTCGAGGCGCATGGCTGCGCGACCGTGCGCAACGGCTGGCAGCCGCACCATCTCGGCCTGTACGACGGCGATCGCCTCGTCGCGGCGGCGCCGCTCTACCTCAAGTACGACTCGCACGGCGAGTTCGTGTTCGACTGGAGCTGGGCGCACGCGTATGCGAGCCATGGCTTCGAGTACTACCCCAAGCTCCTGTGCGCGGTGCCGTATTCACCGGTCGGCGGCGCGCGCCTGCTCGTCGGCATCGGCGCGGATGCCGATGTCCTGCGCCGCGGACTCGTTGCGGCGATCCGCAACGAGGCGCAGCGACTCGCGCTGTCGTCCGCGCATCTCAATTTCGCCGCACCCGCGGAGACGGGCGCGTTCGCCGGCAGCGACTGGCTGGCGCGCTTCGACTGGCAGTTCCACTGGCGCAATGCGACCGACGGCACGCGCTGGCGGGATTTCGACGATTACCTCGCCGCGCTGACGCGCAAGAAGCGCAAGAACATCCGCCAGGAACGGGCGCAGGTCGCGCGCGCGGGCGTCACCTGCGAAATCCGCCACGGCGACGAACTCGACGAGCACGAATGGCAGGCATTGCACGACTTCTACCTCGCGACATTCGAGGACAAGGGCAACTACCCTGCCCTCACGCTCGCGTTCTTCCACCATCTCCGCGCGACGATGCCACGCAATGTCGTCGCGGTGCTGTGCCGCCGCGGCGACCGCCTCGTCGCCGGCAGCCTCATGCTGCGCAGCCGGGACACGCTGTACGGGCGCTACTGGGGCTGCCGCGAACAGGTTCCCGGCCTGCATTTCGAAGCGTGCTACTACCAGGGGATCGATTACTGCCTGCGCGAAGGCCTGGACACCTTCGAACCCGGCGCGCAGGGCGAGCACAAGCTCGCGCGCGGCTTCCTGCCGACGCGCACGCGCTCGTTCCACTGGATCGCCGATACGCGTTTCCGGGCGGCGATCGCCGCGGCCCTGCAGCGCGAGGCGATCGCGCTCGAGGACTATCGCAGCGACCTCCTCGCACACTCGCCGTACGCGCAGCCGCACGGATCGGATTGAAGCGGCGACAACCGCTGCCGCGGCTGTCGCCTGCGCGCTGGATCTTCAATGCGTGGGGCAGCCCGCGCCGCCGAGGTCGAAGCCGTCGCGCACCCGGATTGCCGCTGAACATCCATACGCCGGTGGCGCTCGACGCGGGCAACGACGGCCCCTTGATCCAGACCACGGTCGATGCGGTGCCGACGCCGCCCTCGATCCAGTAGCCGATCGGGTTGCTGCCCTCGAAGTCGGTCGCGAAGCGCAGGTCGCTGGCGTCGGGCTTCATCTCGCCGGCGCCGATGAGGCTGGCCGTGTCGACGACGAGCCGCACCTGGTAGTCGGCAAGGTCCACCCCACTTTCCTCGATGATCGTCACGGGAACGGCCGTGCTCCAGCCGGGCGGAGTGGCGCCTGCCGCCATCGGTAAAACGCACGCGAGGCCCAGCGCGAGGGTGCGGACCCGCCCCAAGGCGCAGCGGATGAGGCACGACGGCGTATCGCTGTACATTTGGAGCCCCCCTTTTGAGAAGCGGCCGGAAGCTAGCACACGTGCCGACGATTTGTGAAACGCGTCACATTCCTGGCCGCAGACGATGAAAATCCCCTGGCTGCGCGACGGCGACCTGGCGTTTCCGCCCGTCGAGCGGGCACTCGACGATCCGGACGGTCTGCTCGCCGCCGGCGGCGACCTCGCACCCGACCGCCTGCTCTCGGCGTACTGCCACGGCATCTTCCCCTGGTATTCGGACGGCCAGCCGATCCTCTGGTGGTCGCCATCCCTGCGTACGGTGTTCGACACGCGAGCCATGCATGTTCCGCGCCGGCTCGCGCGCTGGCTGCGCAGTTGCAACTGGCGCATCCGTGCCGACACCGCTTTCGCCGACGTCGTGCGCGCGTGCGCGGCCCCGCGCCGGCACGAGCACGGGACCTGGATCACCGGCGACATGTTCGCCGCCTACACCGCGCTGCATGCGCTCGGGCATGCGCACTCGGTCGAAGCGTGGGACGGCGACCGCCTGGTCGGCGGCATCTACGGCGTGGCGATCGGCCGCATGTTCTACGGCGAATCGATGTTCAGCGGGGCGACGAACGGCTCGAAGGTCGCCCTGCTCGCGCTGTGCCGCGCGATGGACGCCTGGGGCTGGCCGCTGCTCGACGCGCAGGTCGCCTCCGGCCATCTGTTCACGCTGGGCGCGCGCGAAATGCCGCGCGCCGCGTTCTGCGCGGCCGTCGCCGACCTGGCCGTACAACCGGGCCTCGACGGCTCCTGGCGCGAGCGTTTCCCGCCGCTGCAGCCCGCCGACCTGGCCCGCTGAATCCGCTGCAATGCGCGGGTTGCGGACATTTTCGCTTCCCGCAGCGGCCCGATCGTGGCAGAATCGCGCGCCTTTCCGGGCCTGACGCCCGGCCATATCGGGAACCAATGTCCAAAGACGACGTCATCGAAATGGAAGGCTCGATCCTCGAGACCCTTCCGAACACGATGTTCCGCGTGAAGCTCGAGAACGGCCACGTGGTGACCGCGCACATCTCCGGCCGCATGCGCAAGAACTACATCCGCATCCTCACCGGCGACAAGGTCAAGGTCGAAATGACCCCGTACGACCTCACCAAGGGCCGCATCACCTACCGCATGAAGTGAGCGCAGGCTGCGCTCATCCCGGCTCGCATTCGGCAGCGAGCAACCGCCGGCATTCCGGCGAAAGCCGGAATCCTGCTGTTCGTGTCAATGTGGGCGAGGGCGCCCGGGTTCCGGCGCGCCGGGCTTCTTTCGCGCGCCCGGCGTCGTCGCGAGATTCCGATCACCCTGGCGGCGGGCAAAAGTGCGCGAGCCGCAGGCAAGCACGCCTCCATGCGCGCGCGGCCACAGCCCATACACCGAACGCCGCGACAGCTGGGATGGAAAAAGACGCCAGGTCCCGGCTTTCGCCGTGACGACGATGGCTTTTCGCTCCATGTACCGCGGAACACCTGTCCGGGGCGGTCACAGGCCACCGACCGGGAACGAAAAGGCCGCGCACTGCGCGGCCTTTTTACTTCGTGGAGGAACGTTGCGGCCTTACTCCACCACCGCCGGCAGTTTCTCGGCCGCTTCGCAGTCGACCGCGAGCTTGCCGTCCTTGACCGACAGCAGCACCTTGCCGCCGTCGGCGAGCTTGCCGAACAGGAGCTCGTCGGCGAGCAGGCGCTTGACGTTCTCCTGGATCACGCGTGCCATCGGCCGCGCGCCCATCTGCGGGTCGAAGCCGTGCTCGGCGAGCCAGCGCCGGGCATCGGCGTCGACGTGCAACGCGACGTGCTTCTCCTGCAGCTGCGTCTCGAGTTCGATGAGGAACTTGTCGACGACGCGCAGGATGTGCTCGAAGTCGAGCGAGTTGAACTGCACGATCGCATCGAGGCGATTGCGGAACTCCGGCGTGAAGCCACGCTTGAGCGCTTCCATCGCGTCGGTCGTGTGGTTCTGCTCGACGAAACCGATCGTGCGCCGCGATGCCTGCTGCGCGCCGATGTTCGTCGTCATCACGACGATCACGTTCTTGAAGTTCGCCTCGCGGCCATTGGTATCGGTCAGCGCGCCGCGGTCCATGATCTGCAGGAGCACGTTGTAGACGTCCGGGTGCGCCTTCTCGATCTCGTCGAGCAGCAGCACGCAGTGCGGATGCTTGACGATCTGCTCGGTCAAGAGGCCGCCCTGGTCGAAGCCTACGTAGCCCGGAGGCGCACCGATCAGGCGCGACACCGAATGCGCTTCCATGTACTCGGACATGTCGAAGCGCACGAGCTCGATGCCGAGCTGCATCGCGAGCTGGCGCGTGACCTCGGTCTTGCCGACGCCGGTCGGTCCGGTCAGCAGGAAGCAGCCGATCGGCTTGGCCGGGTTGCCGAGGCCCGAGCGCGCCATCTTGATCGACGCGGCGAGCTTGTCGATCGCCTCGTCCTGGCCGAACACGACCATCTTGAGGTTGCGATCGAGGTTGCGCAGCACGTCGCGGTCGGACGCCGACACCTGCTTGGGCGGGATGCGCGCCATGCGCGCGACGATGAACTCGATGTCGGGCACGTCGACGAGCCCGCTGCGATCCTTCTCGGGCAGAAGATGCTGGCGCGCGCCGGCCTCGTCGATCACGTCGATCGCCTTGTCCGGCAGCAGGCGGTCGGCGATGTGCTTGACCGAGAGATCGACCGCCGCCTTCAGCGCGTCGTTGGTGTACTCGACCTTGTGATGCTCCTCGAAGCGCGTCTTGAGGCCCTTGAGGATCTCCACGCTGTCGGCGATGGAGGGCTCAACCACGTCGATCTTCTGGAAGCGCCGCGCGAGCGCACGGTCCTTCTCGAACACGCCGCGGTACTCCTGGAACGTGGTCGAGCCGATGCAACGCAGCTCGCCGCTGGCAAGCACGGGCTTGATCAGGTTGGAGGCGTCCATCGTGCCGCCCGAGGCGGAACCGGCGCCGATGATCGTATGGATCTCGTCGATGAACAGGATCGCGCCCGGTTCCTTCTTGAGCTGGCCGATCACGCCCTTGAGGCGCTTCTCGAAATCGCCGCGGTACTTGGTGCCGGCGACGAGCGCGCCGAGGTCGAGCGCCCAGATCGTGCAATGCGCGAGCACCTCGGGCACGTCGCCTTCGACGATGCGCTTGGCCAGGCCCTCGGCGAGCGCGGTCTTGCCCACGCCGGCCTCGCCGACGTAGAGCGGATTGTTCTTGCGCCGGCGGCAGAGCACCTGGATCGTGCGCTCGATCTCCTCGTTGCGACCGATCAGCGGATCGATCTTGCCCTGGCGGGCGAGCTCGTTGAGGTTGTTGGCGAACTCGGCGAGCGGGTTGCCGCGAGGCTCGTCGCCGCCCTCGGCATCGCGGCCGGCCTCGCCACCCGCGGGCTGCGAGCCGCCGGATTCGTGGCCGATCTTGGCGATGCCGTGCGAAATGTAGTTGACGACGTCGAGGCGCGACACTTCCTGCTGGCCGAGGAAGTAGACCGCGTGCGAATCCTTCTCGCCGAAGATCGCGACGAGCACGTTCGCGCCCGTGACTTCCTTCCTGCCCGACGACTGCACGTGGTAGACCGCGCGCTGCAACACGCGCTGGAAGCCGAGCGTCGGCTGCGTGTCGCGCTCGTCGTTCGCCGGCAGCACCGGAACGGTTTCGGTGATGATCGAACGGAGGTCGCGGGCGAGCTTGGCCGTATCGACGCCGCAGGCGCGCAGCACGGCGATCGCCGACGCGTTGTCGAGCAGCGCGAGCAGGAGGTGCTCCACCGTCATGAATTCATGACGCTGTTCGCGTGCCTCCTTGTAGCACTGGCCGATGGTGACCTCGAGATCCTTGCTGAACATTCAGGGTGCTCCGGACTGCTTGCCTGGGTGAATGGCTTGCAATATGTGGACCGACCCGTCGGGTTCAATCGGTGCGGTCGTCCTGGCCGCCGCATCGCGTGCGCTGGTGCGTCCTGCGAAGCCGACATGCCCGGCGGGTCGACGGCGGTCATCCCTGGCCGCCTGTTTCAGGTGCAGCTCAAGCCTTTTCCATCGTGCACAGTAACGGATGCTGGTGGCTGCGCGAGAATTCGTTGACCTGGGTCACCTTGGTTTCCGCGACCTCGCGCGTGAACACGCCGCAGACGCCCTTGCCGCGCGTATGTACGTGCAGCATGACCTGCGTCGCGCGCTCGCGATCGAGGTTGAAGAAGGTTTCGAGCACGACCACGACGAAGTCCATCGGCGTGAAGTCGTCGTTCAGCAGGACGACCTGGTACAGCGGCGGTCGCACCACCTCGGGGCGCGCCTCCTCGACGGCCAGGCCGGGGCCACGTTCGGGGTTCTGGTCGGGTTGGTTCGCCATCGGCAACGCTTCTGTTTCGTCCGGTCCAAGTATAACGCCGCGCCGCATCGGGCACGCCCGGGCAGATGGTGGCACGGCCCGACTGCACAAGGCCTGTGCGGCGCGGACTGCTACACTGCCGGGATGACCCGCATTCCCTCCGTCGTGACCGAGCTTGAAGAGGACATCTGGCGTCCACATGTGACGGTCGCGACCGTCGTCCCGCGCGACGGCCGCTTTCTCCTCGTCGAAGAAGATGTGCGCGGCCGCACCGTGCTGAACCAGCCGGCCGGGCATCTCGAACCGGATGAATCCCTGCACGACGCCGCCGTGCGGGAGACACTCGAAGAAACCGGCTGGGACGTCACGCTGACCTGCCTGCTCGGCGTGCAGCAGTGGCGCTCGCCGTCGGGCAGCCAGTTCGTGCGCTTCACGTTCGGCGCCGATGCGCTGCGCCACCACGACGATCGGCCGCTCGACACCGGCATCCTGCAGGCGCTGTGGCTCACGCACGAGGAGATCCGGGCGGCCGCGGCGAAGCTGCGCAGCCCGCTCGTCCTGGCGAGCATCGACGACTGGCTCGCCGGCCGCCGACTGCCGCTCGACAGCGTACGTTCGTTCATCACCGCGCCATGAACGCACGCGGCTTGGGATCCCTGCCGGCCGGTCACCTGCCGGGACGCTGCGCGCAGTGACGGCCCGCGTCATCGTCGGCATCTCCGGCGGCGTCGACTCCTCGGTGGCGGCGCTGCTCCTGCAGCGCGCAGGCGAGTCGATCGCTGGCCTATTCATGCAGAACTGGGAAGAGGACGAGCGCCGCGGCCCGTGCCGCGCCGACGAGGACCGCAGGGACGCCGTCGCGGTGTGCGCGAAACTCGGCATCCCGCTGTACCTGCGCAACTTCGCCGACGAGTACTGGGACCAGGTGTTCGAGCATTTCCTCGCCGAGTACCGCCGCGGACGCACGCCGAACCCGGACGTGCTGTGCAACCGCGAGATCAAGTTCAAGACCTTCCTCGACCACGCGCATGCGCTCGGCGCGGAGAAGATCGCCACCGGCCACTACGCGCGCGTCGACTGCGTGGACGGCCGCTGGCGCCTGCTGCGCGCACGCGACACGGCGAAGGACCAGACCTATTTCCTGCACGCGCTCGGCCAGCCTGCGCTCGCCTCGACCCTGTTCCCGCTCGGCGACATGCACAAGGCCGACGTGCGCGCGGTCGCGCGGGAGGCGGACCTGGCCACGCACGACAAGAAGGACTCGACCGGCATCTGTTTCATCGGCGAGCGCGACTTCCGTTCGTTCCTCGCCGAATACATCCCGGCCAGGCCCGGCCCGATGCGCACGCCGGACGGCACCACGGTCGGCGAGCACGCGGGCGTGTTCTACTACACGCTCGGCCAGCGCAGCGGCCTCGGCATCGGCGGCCGGCGTGGCGGCGAAGGCGAACCCTGGTACGTGATCGGCAAGAACGTGGCGGACAACGTGCTCTACGTCGCGCAAGGCAATGCGAACCACTGGCTGCAATCGCGCCGGCTCGCTGCGAGCGGACCCACCTGGGTCGCCGGCGAGGCGCCGGCGGCGTCGTTCCGCTGTTCGGCGATGACCCGCTACCGGCAGGAGCCGCAGGCGTGTTCGGTGGAGCTCGACGCGACCGGTTGCACGGTCGTCTTCGACGCGCCGCAGCGCGCGGTCACGCCGGGGCAGTCGGTCGTCTTCTACGACGACGACGTCTGCCTCGGCGGCGCCGTCATCGAATGCAGCGACGCGCCGTACGGCGGCTGGGAGATGCGCGATGCGTGAGTCCCGCGTCATCGCGCTCGCCGGCGTGCTGCAAGGCTGCCGCCTCGTGCACGAGGTTGCCACGCGCGGGCGCGCCGATGCGGCGAGCGTGGAGGCCAGCCTCGCCAGCGTGTTCCGCATCGACGCCGACAGCGCGGCCGCGGTATTCGGCGGCCTCGCCGGCGTGCGCCTCGGCCTCGAGACCCTGTTGCACCAGTTCGAAGGCGCCGAGCGCAACCTCGCCCTCACCCGCCTCGTGCTCGGCACCCTGCGCCTGCAGAAGCGCCTCGCGCGCAACCCGCGCATGCAGCGCGCGCTGCGCGACGGCATCGAGGCCATCCAGCGCCAGGCCGACCACTTCGGCCTTGCCCACCCGACCGTGCAGGCACGCCTCGCCGACCTCTACGTGGAAACCCTTTCGCAACTGCGCCCGCGCGTGGTCGTGCACGGCAATCCCGTGCAGCTGTCCAATCCGCAGGTCGTCGCGCAGATCCGCGCGCTGCTCCTCGCCGCGGTGCGCGCCGCCGTGCTCTGGCGCCAGGTCGGCGGCGGCCAGCTGCGCCTGCTGCTGCGCCGGCGCGAATACGCGATGCTCGCTCGCGGCCTTCTCGCCCGCAGCACGCTCGACCGGGGCTAGGTGCGCCCCCGAAAAGACTGAAACACGGAGCACGCGGAGAACGGACCAGTCCGGGCCGCTCTTCCGTGTGCTCCGTGTTCCGGAACTTTGCTCATCGCGCCCGTTTTGGCGAAGCGATCGGGTTTGCGCGATAATGGCGGGCCCATTCGCCGGTCCGCCCCCAGGACCGCGCCCGCGGCGCCGCCGCGGCCTTGCGCCAAGCGAAACGCCAGCCAGCAGGAGATGCAGATGACAGATTCGTTCTCGACCCGGGACGTCCTCGAGGTCAACGGCAAGCGCTACCACTATTCCAGCCTGGTCAAGCTCGGCCAGCGCTTCGACCTCGGGCGCCTGCCGTACTCGATGAAGATCCTCCTCGAAAACCTGCTGCGACACGAAGACGGCGTCAACGTCACCGCGAAGGAAATCGAAGCGGTCGCGAACTGGGACGCGAGGAAGGAACCGGATACCGAGATCTCCTTCATGCCTGCGCGCGTCGTGCTGCAGGATTTCACCGGCGTGCCGTGCGTGGTCGACCTCGCCGCGATGCGCGACGCGGTGGTCAAGCTCGGCGGCGACGCGACGCAGATCAACCCGCTCGCACCGGCCGAACTCGTGATCGACCACTCGGTGCAGGTCGACGCGTTCGGCTCGCCGAAGGCGCTCGAGACGAACGTCGAAATCGAATTCGAACGCAACCAGGAGCGCTATTCGTTCCTGCGCTGGGGCCAGAAGGCGTTCAACAACTTCAAGGTCGTGCCGCCGCGCACGGGCATCGTGCACCAGGTGAACCTCGAGCACCTCGCACGCGTCGTGTTCACCGCGGACAAGGACGGCGAAAGCTGGGCCTATCCGGACACCGTGTTCGGCACCGACTCGCACACGACGATGATCAACGGCATCGGCGTGCTCGGCTGGGGCGTCGGCGGCATCGAGGCCGAGGCCGCGATGCTCGGCCAGCCGTCGTCGATGCTGATTCCGCAAGTGGTCGGCTTCAGGCTCACCGGCAAGCTCGCCGAAGGCGTAACCGCGACCGACCTCGTGCTGACCGTGACGCAGATGCTGCGCAAGCTCGGCGTGGTCGGCAAGTTCGTCGAGTTCTTCGGCGACGGCCTCAAGCACCTGCCGCTCGCCGATCGCGCGACGATCGCCAACATGGCGCCGGAATACGGCGCAACCTGCGGCATCTTCCCGGTCGACGCCGAAGCGCTCGCCTACATGCGCCTGTCCGGCCGCGACGAGGCGCAGATCCGCCTCGTCGAAGCGTACGCGAAGGCGCAGGGCCTGTGGCACGACGAGTCGACGCCGGCGGCGGAGTTCAGCGCGACGCTCGAACTCGACCTCGGCGACGTCAAGCCGTCGCTCGCGGGCCCCAAGCGCCCGCAGGACCGCGTCCTGCTCGAAGGCGTGCAGAAGAGCTTCCGTGACGCACTCGGTCCGCTCACCGCGAACCGCAAGCCGCGCACGCAGGCGACGGCCGACTTCATCGCCGAAGGCGGCAGCGCGGCGATCGGCAATCCGGCCAATGCGCTTACCAACGGCGGCGTCGTGGTCGAGAAGGACGGCCAGTCGTTCAAGCTCGCCGACGGTGCGGTCGTGATCGCTGCGATCACCTCGTGCACGAACACCTCCAATCCCGCCGTCATGCTCGGCGCTGGCCTGCTCGCGAAGAAGGCCGCGGCGAAGGGACTCACGGCCAAGCCGTGGGTGAAGCCCTCGCTCGGCCCGGGTTCGCTCGTCGTGACCGATTAC
Source organism: Dokdonella fugitiva (assembly GCF_004342425.1). Classification (GTDB taxonomy): domain Bacteria; phylum Pseudomonadota; class Gammaproteobacteria; order Xanthomonadales; family Rhodanobacteraceae; genus Dokdonella_A; species Dokdonella_A fugitiva. The sequence continues at coordinate 154,860 of NZ_SLWQ01000005.1, forward strand.
CTCGAGAAGACCGGCCTGCTGAAGGAACTCGAGAAGGTCGGCTTCTACGTGGTCGGATACGGCTGCACCACCTGCATCGGCAACTCGGGTCCGCTGCCGATCGAGATCAGCAAGGGCATCGCCGAAGGCGACCTCGCGGTCGCGTCGGTGCTGTCGGGCAATCGCAACTTCGAGGGCCGCGTGCATCCCGAAGTGAAGATGAACTATCTCGCCTCGCCGCCGCTCGTCGTCGCCTACGCGCTCGCCGGCACGCTCGACATCGACCTCACGAAGGATCCGCTCGGCGTCGGCAACGACGGCCAGCCGGTCTACCTCAAGGACATCTGGCCAAGCAACAAGGAAATCTCCGACACGATCGCCGGCGCGATCAACCCGGCGATGTTCACCAAGAACTACGCCGACGTGTTCAAGGGCGACAGCCGCTGGAACCGGATCGCCTCGCCCGACGGTTCGGTCTACCGCTGGGACGATTCGACCTACATCAAGAACCCGCCCTACTTCGAACGCATGGGCAAGGAGGCCGGCCGCATCGAGGACATCCACGGCGCGCGCGCGCTCGGCGTGTTCGGCGACTCGATCACCACCGATCACATCTCGCCGGCCGGTTCGATCAAGAAGGACAGCCCGGCGGGCCGCTTCCTGATCTCCAAGGGCGTCGACCCGAAGGACTTCAACTCTTACGGCTCGCGCCGCGGCAACGACGACGTGATGGTCCGCGGTACATTCGCCAACATCCGCATCAGGAACCTCATGCTGTCCGGCGTCGAAGGCGGTTACACGCTGCACGTGCCGAGCGGCGAGCAGATGTCGATCTACGACGCCGCGATGAAGTACAAGGCGGAAAAGACGCCGCTGGTCGTGCTCGCGGGCAAGGAATACGGCACCGGCTCGTCGCGCGACTGGGCCGCGAAGGGCACCCTGCTGCTCGGCGTGAAGGCGGTCATCGCCGAGAGCTTCGAGCGCATCCACCGCTCGAACCTCGTCGGCATGGGCGTGCTGCCGTGCCAGTTCATGGACGGAGAGAACGCACAGACGCTCGGCCTCACCGGCAAGGAAACCTTCGACGTGACCGGCCTGCAGGACGGCGAGGCGAAGGTCGCCGATGTCGTCGCGACGGCGGCCGACGGCAGCCGCAAGGCGTTCAAGGTGCGCGTGCTGCTGCTCACGCCGAAGGAACGCGAGTTCTTCCGCCACGGCGGCATCCTGCAGTACGTGCTGCGCCAACTGGCGGCGAAGAAGGCCGCGTAAGGCGCGCTGCCGCGCGCACGCACGCGGCATGAAAACGGCGCGGAATTTCCGCGCCGTTTTTTTTGGTCTTTCGACGGCCTCCGGGCCGAATGACGAGATCCTCCGTGCGTTCGCGCCAGGGTGCAGGCCGCAGGCCGATGTCGACGCAGCGTCGTCGGTGAGTGCCGAACGCTCCGGCTCCGCCCGCTGCGCGGGCTGCCCTCGGCGCGAACGGAATGTTCGAGTGGCCCTGCCTGCCGGGTGAAGCCGTGTCGTCGCCGCGGCCGGCGGACCGGGCCACGCAGCACGCTGGTCACGACCTGTCGTCCGACCACTTCGCGTTGTAGCAGCGCCAGGCACGGCCCTCGCGACGCCAACCCGTCTCGAAGTGCAGGGTCGTCGCGCGGTCCGCGATCCAGCGGCCGCTGGAATCGGTGATGTCGGCGTCGAAGCGCGCGACCGCGCGCTCACCGTGCAGTTCGACCGTGACCGAACCGATGCGCACGCCGATCGTGTTCGCGCCGAGCAGCTGGGCGCGCACGATGTTCGCGAGCCCGGCGCGGTCCACGCCGTCGTTGCCGACGAAATCGTCGGTGGCGAGGTCGAGCACGTCCTTGGCGCGATGCGCCTCGATCGAGGCGGCGCCCGCGGTGATCGCGGCGCGGATCGCCTCGTCGTCGGGCTGGCGCGCGCAGGCGGCGGACAACAGGCATGACAGAACGATCAGGTAGGGACGCACGCTCACCTCGCCGGGCCCACGTTGCATTGCGGCTTGCCGCTCGTTCCGGCCTTGTGCTGCAATCGACCGTACCCGTGCGGATCGTCGCAGGGTAAACGAAACCGGCGCGTCGGCGCGATCGACGCCGCCACGGGGGAACTGCATGGCGAATACGAACCGTCCCTGGCTGGCCAACTATCCGCCGGGGACTCCGGCCGAGATCGACCCGGGCCAGTACCGCTCGGTCGTGGCACTGCTCGAGGAGTGCTGCGACCGCTTCCGCCACCGGCCCGCCTTCACCAACATGGGGCGCGTGATCACCTACGGCGACCTCGACCGGCTCAGCGCGACGTTCGCGGCATTCCTCGTCAACGACCTCAAGCTCGCCAAGGGCGATCGCGTCGCGATCATGATGCCCAACGTGCTGCAGTATCCGATCGTGATCATGGCCGTGCTGCGCGCGGGCCTCACGGTCGTCAACGTCAACCCGATGTACACGCCGCGCGAGCTCAAGCACCAGCTCGACGATTCCGGCGCGAGTGCGATCATCGTGCTCGACAATTTCGCGCACACCGTCGCCGAGGTGATCGGCGACACGTCCTGCAGGCACGTGGTCTGCACCGGCGTCGGCGACCTGCTCGGCTTCCCGAAATCGGTGGTCACCAATTTCGTCGTGCGCCACGTCAAGAAGATGGTGCCGGCCTACTCGCTGCCGAATGCGATCCGCTTCAATGAAGCACTCGGGCGCGGCACGCGATCCAAGCTCGGCAAGGTCGAGGTCGGGCCCGATGACCTCGCCTTCCTGCAGTACACCGGCGGCACCACCGGCGTCGCCAAGGGCGCGATGCTCACCCATCGCAACATGGTGTCGAACATGCTGCAGTCGTCGGCGTGGATCGGCTCGAACCTGCGCGAGGGCGAAGAGGTCGTCGTCACCGCGCTGCCGCTGTACCACATCTTCGCGCTGACGGCGAACTTCCTCGTGTTCGCGCGCATCGGTGGCTTCAACCACCTGATCACCAACCCGCGCGACATGCCGGGCTTCGTGAAGTCGATCAAGTCGATCCGGTTCAGCGCGCTGTCCGGCGTCAACACCCTGTTCGCCGGCCTGCTCAATACGCCGGGCTTCGACGAAGTCGACTTCTCCAGGCTGCACCTGACGCTCGGCGGCGGCATGGCGGTGCAGCGCGCGGTCGCCGAGCGTTGGAAGAAGGTGACCGGTTGCGCCCTGCTCGAGGCCTACGGCCTGACCGAAACCAGCCCGGCCGCCTGCATCAACCCGCTCGACCTCAAGGAATACAACGGCTCGATCGGCCTGCCGATCCCGTCCACCGACGTCAACATCCAGGACGACGACGGCAATGTGCTGCCGATCGGCGAGATCGGCGAGCTGTGCATCCGCGGCCCGCAGGTCATGAAGGGCTACTGGAACCGTCCCGAGGAGACGGCCAAGGTGCTGTCGCCGGATGGCTGGCTGCGCACCGGCGACATCGCGCGGATGGAGCCCAGCGGCTACGTTTACATCGTCGATCGCAAGAAGGACATGATCCTCGTCTCCGGCTTCAACGTGTACCCGAACGAGGTCGAGGACGTCGTCGCGCAGATGCCCGGCGTGCTCGAGGTGGCCGCGGTCGGCGTTCCGGACGAGAAGTCCGGCGAGGCGGTCAAGCTCGTCATCGTCAAGAAGGACCCGGCGCTCACCGAAGAAGCCGTGCGCGCGCACTGCAAGGCCAACCTGACCGGTTACAAGCTGCCCAAATACGTCGAATTCCGCGAATCGCTGCCGAAGACCAACGTGGGCAAGATCCTGCGGCGCGAGCTGCGCGAGCCGGCCGCCGCGCCCTGAGGCGGCGGTTTCCGCTCCGGGGTCAGGCCGAATACGGCTCGAGGCGGTCGGCGTAGCCGCCGAGCAGGTTCCACAGCGGCGCTTCCTTGTTCTCCGGGATGCGCTCGTAGGCGAAACCGAGCTGCGTCTCGGTCACGCGCGCGAGGCGTGCATCGACGTGGATGTCCAGCGCCTCGCCGATCAGCATGTCGAGCACGAACACGTCATCGACCTTGCCACGCCAGTTGTCCGGCTTGGCCACGAGCACGCCGGTGGCGGAGATGTCCTCGATTTCGCTGCTCCAGGCGTTCAGGCCGCTGCTGATCAGCACGGCGGAACGGATCGACATGCGAGCCGGCCGCAGGTTCTTCTTTTCCCCTTCGTTGGTCATGCTTCCTCGCGCGTGCTGCTTGCAGCCCCAGTGTTGTCCCGTTCGGTTCCTGCAAGAACCGAACCATCGCGGAAATGTTAGTACCTGACAGCCGGACGCGCGAGCGCGCCCGCGCACGAACCCGAAACCCGGCACTCCCCCCGATTTCCCGCCGCCGCGCAGTATGGATATGCACCCTGCCGCACGCAATTCCGTGACGCAGTCGACAGAATTGACATTGACATGTCACATCCGACCGTATTTGTCAATGCTTCGTGGCGTTTACGTTAGACTCGATCGCGATCGCACGGATCAGGCACCGGGATGTGCAACACCATTCGTCGGCCGTTCGGCGGCGATCACGATCGGCCTCTTACTCTCCAGGGGTGCAACATGAGTGCCGTCGAAGCGCTGCATCGCGACAACGATTTCCGCCTGCTGCGTACACAAGAAGATCCCGTCGCCAACACGAGTTGGTGTTTCATGCACGCAACGCGCTTCCCGCGCGACAGCGGCTACCGCGCGTGTTTCAGCACGCTGCTCATCAAGGAAATACGCGACTTCCAGAAACGCGTGTCCGACCGCCTGACCTTGCAGTCCACCAACGGCGACGAGCGCATCGCGCACGTCGTGCTCGCGTCCGACGCTGACGTGTTCAACCTCGGTGGCGACCTCGAGCTGTTCTGCCGGCTCATCAAGGCGCGCAATCGCGAACACCTGCTCGCTTACGCACGCCAGTGCGTGGAAGGCGTGTACGGCTTCCACGAGCAGCTCAACCGCCACATGCACAGCGTCGCGCTGGTCCAGGGCGATGCGCTGGGCGGTGGTTTCGAAGCCGCGCTGTCCTGCCATTCGATCGTCGCCGAAAGCGGCGTCGGCATGGGCTTCCCGGAGGTGCTGTTCGACCTGTTCCCGGGCATGGGCGCGTATTCGTTCCTCTGCCAGCGCGTGAGCCCGCGCTTCGCCGAGGAAATGATGCTCAACGGCACGATCTACTCGAGCGACGAGTTGCACCGCCTCGGCGTCGTCGACGTGCTCGTGCCGAAGGGCGAGGGTGTCGCGGCCGTGCACGACCTCATCCGCCGCAACCAGCGCATATCCCACGCGCGCACGGCGATGAACCGCGTGCGCCAGATGCGCGCTCCGGTGAGCCTGGTCGAACTGATGCAGATCACCGAGGTCTGGGTCGACACCGCGATGCAGCTCGGCGAGAAGTCGCTGCGCACGATGGAACGGCTCGTGCGGGCGCAGCGCAAGCGGCCGCAGGAAGCGACCACGACGGCGCAACTGGAGGTGGTGCAGTCCGCGATGGGTTGAATCCTTTTCGACTGGCCGAGCGTCCGTGTCAGGACGGCCGCTCGGCCTCGGCGTGCTGCGGGCTTCCCTTCAATGCCGCGCGCGCGACTTCGAGGTGCTCGCGCAGGCCGCGCACCGACTGACGCCATTCGCGCGGCAACTGCCAGTTGCCGAGCCGCATCGCAGCCGCCGCAGCCTCGGCGAGTTGCGTGGCGCCCATGTTCCCCGCCACGCCCTTGAGGGCGTGGCAGCCGTCGCGGAACGCGTCCCAGCGCGCCGCGGCACCCGTCCGTTCGAGTTCGCCGATGTTCGCGAGTGCATCGCGCAGGCATTCGTCGACGAACAGCGCGACGAAATCGGTCCCGAGTTGCAACTCCTCGAGTTCGCGCAGCACCTCCGGCTCGATCGGCGAACTGGACGCGCGCGGCTTGTCGCGGCCGACCGGCTCGAGGTCCGCCGCAGGCCGCTCCGCCGGCGTCGGCGCGCTTGCGATGTCGCTCAACGTGTCGAGCAGGCGCGCCACCTGCACCGGCTTGGTCAGGAACGCCCGCGCGCCGGCCTGCTCGCACTGGCGCACGGTGCTCGTCGTCGCGTCGGCGCTGAGCATCACGAACGGCGTCGGCGTGCGCCCGGCCTGCATCACGCGCGCCTGCTTGAGCACGTCGAGGCCGCTCACGCCGGGCATGTGCAGGTCGATGATGACGGCGTCGAAATCGCCCTGCTCGATCGCGTCGAGGACCTCCTCGCCGCTGTTGACCGCGATCGCCTTGTGGCCGGCCTTCTCGAGCAGGCGCTGCAACACCGTGATGTTGGTCGGCTGGTCGTCGGCGATCAGCAGCTGCAGTGAACGCGTGCGCGCGCGGTGACGCACGAACGGGTCGCCGAACGCGATGACGTTGGCCGGGTCGACCATTCCGGTCGTCGCCGGCGTGACGAGTGCGAACGGCAACTCGACCCAGAAGTGCGACCCCTCGCCTTCGACGCTCTCGAAGCCGATGCGGCCGCCGAGCAGTTCGGTCAGTGACCTGGCGATCGTCGTGCCGAGGCCGCTGCCACCGAAGCGGCGCCCGTGGCCGCTGTCGGCCTGCTCGAACGCGTTGAAGATGCGCGCCTGCGCTTCGACCGGGATGCCGACGCCGGTGTCGCGCACGGAAAACAGCAGCCTCGCCGACGACGCGTCCGCGCCTTCGGCACGCGCGCGTTGCGACACTTCGACCACCACGCTGCCTTCCTCGGTGAACTTGATCGCGTTGGAAACGAGATTGATGAGGATCTGCCGCAGGTGGTTGGAGTCGCCGTGCAGCGAAGTCGGCGTGCCCGGCGCGACGCGGATCTCGAACAGCACGCCCTTGCCGTTGGCGAGTGGCTGCAGCATCACGCGCAGGCCGTCGAGCAGGTCGTCGAGGCGGAAGTCGAGGTCGACGCGGCGCAGCTTGCCGACTTCGATCGCGGAGATGTCGAGCACGTCCTCGATCAGCCCGAGCAGGGTCTTCGCCGAGGTCTGGATCACCGTCGCGCATTCGCGCTGCTCGGTGCTCAGCCGCGTGGTCGCAAGCAGTTCGGACATGCCGACGATGCCGTTCAGCGGCGTGCGGAACTCGTGGCTCATGTTGGCGAGGAACGTGCTCTTCGCCGCGTTGGCGCGCCGTGCCTCCTCGGTCGCGTGCGTCAATGCGCGCAGCAGCGAGGACAGGTACATCGGGATCGCGACGAGCCCGCACAGCAGGCCCCATGACAGCGCCTTGTTCTGCTGCCAGAACGGCGTGGTCATGATCACCAGGAAGAAGGACAGGCTGGCGAGGCCGATCGCCGCGCGCAGGTAGGTCGGGCCGTAGCGCAGGCCGTTGCCGATCGTGACCCACATGATGATCACGTACAGCGGCGAGACCTCCTGCCCCGACAGCGCCATGATCGCGCCGATCGAGCCGTAGTCGGTCAGCATGCCGAGGACGCGACGCGGATGCGAGACGCCCGGGTGGCGGATCAGCCAACCGAGGATCAGCGCGCCGACCACTGCATCGAGCATGACGTAGCGCAACGCGACCTGCACGGTGGCCGTGTGCGTGCCCGAAACGGTGACGAGCCCGGCGAGATAGACTAGGAAGACCATGACGATCGCCATGCGGACGATCGCCTGTTCGTGCTCGCTGTCGGGACGCTTCTGGAAGCGCGACCTGAGCTTGGCCAGCAGACGGGGCATGCCTACCTCGGCGGCGACCGGGATCGCGGCGTTCAGCCTTCTCCCGGCGGTTCGAGTTTCGCAGTGAGGATGTCGAGGATGCGTGCCTCGTTCGCCATCAATGCGTCCACACAGGAAGGATCAAAAAGCGTGCCACGGTGCGCCGTCATATAGTCGAACGCCTCCGCGGCGGTCCACGCGCGCTTGTAGGGGCGCTCGGACGTGAGCGCGTCGAAGACGTCCGCGGTGGCCACGATCCGCGCCGGCAGCGGGATTTCCTCGCCCTTGAGCCCGTCCGGATAGCCGCTGCCATCCCAGCGCTCGTGGTGGCGCAGGGCGATCAGGGCGCCCATCTGCACGAACTTGCTCTTGCTGTCGCGCAGGATGTCGTATCCGATCATGGGGTGTCGGCGCATGACCGTCATCTCTTCGTCGGTCAGGCTCGCGCGCTTGAGCAGGACCGCGTCCGGGATGCCGATCTTGCCGATGTCGTGCAGCGGCGCGGCCGAGGTCAGGATCGCGACCTCCTCCTCGTTCATGCCGAGTGCCTCGGCCAGCACCTCGGCATAGTGCGACATGCGCAGCAGGTGCAGGCCGGTGCCGCAGTCGCGGTATTCGATCGCGCGGGCGAGGCGGTACAGGGTCTCGCGCTCGCGCTGCTCCACCTCGCGCACGCCCTCGAGCACGCGCTCCTCGAGCGAGCGGGCCCGCTCCTTGACCGATTCGCCCTGCTGGCGCAGCTGCAGCAGGTTCTTGCAGCGCGTGCGCAGTTCGCGCGGGCGCACCGGCTTGACCAGGAAATCGATGACCCCCGCCTCGAGCGCGGCCTGGCGCACGGGCTCGTCGCCGACGACGCTGATGAGCACGATCGGCACGTCGCGGCGCGAGAGCGAGCGGCGGAAGCGCCGGGCGAACTCGAGCCCGTCCATGTCGGGCATGCGGTAATCGAGCAGGACGAGGTCGGTCGCATGCGCTTCGGACCAGCGCAGCGCCTCGACCGGGTTGCCGAAATCGGCGGTATGGACGCCCGGGCCGATCGCCTCGACCACATGCCGGAGCATGGTGCGAGCCGAGGACTGGTCATCGACGATCAATACATTCACGCAACTCTCCGCGACCGCGTTTGCGGGGCGTCCAAGGGGCAAACCCGCCGCTGCCCCGGGCGGGGAAGGCGGCGTGTTGGTCCTAGGGTAGCACGCGGGCGCGCCGGATCGTCCACAAGTATCCCTTCGGACGCCCTGTCACGCCTCCGGGCGCATGTACGGGAACAGCAGCACGTCGCGGATCGACGGCACGTCGGCGAAGAACATCACGAGGCGGTCGATGCCGACGCCGAGCCCGCCGGTCGGCGGCATGCCGTACTCCAGCGCACGGATGTAGTCGGCGTCGAAATGCATCGCCTCGTCGTCGCCGGCGTCCTTGGCGACGACCTGGGCGCGGAATCGCGCGGCCTGGTCTTCGGGGTCGTTGAGCTCCGAGAAGCCGTTGGCCATCTCCTTGGCGCCGATGAACAGCTCGAAGCGGTCGGTCACCTCGGGGTCGCGGTCGCTCGCGCGCGCGAGCGGCGATACCTCGACCGGGTAGTCGGTGATGAAGGTCGGCTGCACGAGCGTGCCCTCGACGGTCGCCTCGAAGAGCTCCAGCAGCAGCTTGCCCCAGCCGTAGCCGGGCTTCACGTGGATGCCAAGGCGCGCGCAATGGCGCGCGAGCGCCTCGCGGTCGCGCAGCTCGTGCTCGCCGATCTCCGGGTTGTGGTGGCGCACCGCTTCGGCCATCGCCCAGCGGCGGAACGGCGGGCCGAGATCGATGTCGCGGCCTTCCCAGGCGAGATTCGTGCGACCGAGCGTCGCCTGCGCCGTGTCGCGGATCATCGCCTCGGTGAGATCCATCACTTCGGTGTAGGTCGCGTACGCCTGGTACAGCTCGAGCATCGTGAACTCGGGGTTGTGCCGCGTCGACACGCCCTCGTTGCGGAAATTGCGGTTGATCTCGTAGACGCGCTCGAAGCCGCCGACGACGAGGCGCTTCAGGTAGAGCTCCGGCGCAACGCGCAAGTACATCGTGAGGTCGAGCGCATTATGATGCGTGACGAACGGCTTGGCCGTCGCGCCACCCGGGATCGGGTGCATCATCGGCGTCTCGACCTCCATGAAGCGCCGCGGTGGCGCCTCGAGCCATTGCCGGATGAAACGGATCATCGCCGAACGCAGCGCGAACACGCGCCGCGAGTCGGGCGTGACGATCAGGTCGACGTAGCGCTGGCGATAGCGCTGCTCCACGTCGGCGAGGCCATGCCACTTGTCGGGCAGCGGCCGCAGCGACTTGGTGAGCAGGCGCAAGGCATCCACCTTGACGCTGAGCTCGCCGGTCCTGGTGCGCATCAACGTGCCTTCGGCGCCGACGATGTCGCCGATGTCCCAGGTCTTGAAAGCGCGGAACGTCTCCTCGCCCACCGCGTTGACCTGGATGAACAGCTGGATGCGGCCGCTCATGTCCTGCACGTGCACGAAGGCGAGCTTGCCGGTGTCGCGCTTGCTCATGATGCGGCCGCCGATCCTCACGCGGCGCGCGAGCGCATCGACCTTGTCGGCCGGCCATGCCTCGCGGTCCTCGAACTCGTGCTGCAGGTCGCCGGCGAACGCGTCCGGCTTGAAGTCGTTCGGGAACGCGATGCCGTGCGCATGCAGCGCGCGCAGCTTCTCGCGGCGCTCGGCGATCAGCTTGTTCTCGTCCTGCGGAAGGGAATGGTCGGTTTCGCTCATGGGGAAATCGCTTCGGATTCGCGGCTGCGGCCCCTCTCCCGCCGGAGAGGTCGGGTGAGGGCCCGGGGTCGTGGACATGTCGCCAGTCGCCGGACCCTCATCCGGCGCTGCGCGCGGCCTTCTCCCGCGGGGAGAAGGCACGCGCTATGCGTCGATGCGTTTCGCGCCGGCCTCGAGGCCGGCCTTGAGGCTGCCCTCGATGAACTCGTCGAGGTCGCCGTCGAGCACCTTCTGCGTGTCGCTGCGCTCGATGCCGGTGCGCAGGTCCTTGATGCGGCTCTGGTCGAGCACGTAGTTGCGGATCTGGCTGCCCCAGCCGATGTCGGACTTGGTCGCCTCGAGCGCGTCCTTCTCGGCATTGCGCTTCTGCAATTCGATCTCGTAGAGCTTCGCCTTCAGCATCTTCATCGCGCGGTCGCGGTTCGCGTGCTGGCTGCGCTCGGTCTGGCAGGCGACGACCACGCCGCTGGGCACGTGCGTGATGCGCACCGCCGATTCGGTCTTGTTGACGTGCTGGCCGCCGGCGCCGGACGAGCGGTAGACGTCGGTCTTGAGGTCGGCCGGGTTGATCTCGATGTCGATGTCGTCGTCGACTTCGGGCGAGACGAACACCGAAGTGAAGCTCGTGTGGCGGCGGTTGTCCGAGTCGAACGGCGACTTGCGCACGAGGCGGTGCACGCCGATCTCGGTCTTCAGCCAGCCGTAGGCGTAGTCGCCCTCGACGCGGAACGTCGCGCTCTTGATGCCGGCGACTTCGCCCGCGCTCACTTCGAGCAGTTCGGTCTTCCAGCCCTTCGACTCGGCCCAGCGCAGGTACATGCGCAGCAGCATCTCGGCCCAGTCCTGCGCCTCGGTGCCGCCCGCGCCGGCCTGGATGTCGACGAACGCGTTGGCGGCATCCATCTCGCCGGAGAACATGCGCTGGAATTCGAGCTTCTCGACCTTGCCGGCGAGCGCGTCGACGTCGTCGGAAACCGCGACCGCGGTGCCTTCGTCGTTCTCGGCGATCGCGAGGTCGAGCAGGTCAGCCGCCTCGGCGAGGCTGTCGGTCAGGCCGCGGATGCCGTCGACGATGCGCTCGAGGCTCGCGCGTTCCTTGCCGAGATCCTGCGCGCGCTGCGGATTGTCCCAGACGTCCGGGCTCTCGAGCTCGCGCGTGACTTCTTCGAGCCGTTCGGCCTTGGCATCGAAGTCAAAGATACCCCCTGAGCGACGCCACGCGATCCTTGAGATCGGCGATGCGCGCATGGATCGGATTGGTCTCGATCATGTGGTCGGTCCGGAAAAAGGAATCGCGCATCCTAGCAAAACGGACCGGACTGTAGGGCGGTACGCGCAAGGCGCGTGCCGCCGCGCGCGGGAGGAGGAGCCGGCTGTCGTGGCAGCGGCGGGAACCGCTCCCGGGTTTGGGCCGAGCGGCGAGGCCGAGGAGCATCGCGGCTTCCTCGCCACACAAGCGCGGCGCACATCACCTGTAGGAGTACCCCGTGCGCAACCGTCGCCCGGGTGTACTGCGACGCTGCGGTCGCCCTCAGGGCGGGCTCCTACACGACGTCGCTTCGCGGCCCCCCCCCGCCGCGAGCGGTATTGCGGGACCAGGGCACGGTGCGAGCCGCCGATGTGCTCGGCGTGCCCCAAATGGAGCCGCGCTGGCGCGCGACGGCCTGCTATGCAGGTTCGATGTGACGCACGAGCAGTTGCAGGCGCTCGCGGCCGTTCCAGTCGTTGAGGTCGAGCTGGTACAGGGCGCGCACGCGAGCGGGTGGCGGCATTGCGGCGAGCGCATCGAACAGGATCGCCTCGAGCGCATCGCCGCCCTGGACCGGGCGCAATTGCATGTGCAGGTGCTTCTCGCCGACCGCGCGCCACGACGCGACCGCGAACACGTTGTCGAACGCGGGTTCGGGGAATGCCTGGCCCCACGGGGCCGCATAACGCAATGCGCGCGCGTTGTCGGCGGTGAATTCGTGCGGATGGAGTTCGCCATCGCTCCACAGGTAACGTTCGAGTTGCCCCGGGTCGAGGCGCCGGCGCGCGGCTGCATCGAATTCGGCGGCGAATGCGGCAAGGTTCGCCGCAGGCAGGCTCAGGCCCGCCGCTATCGCGTGACCACCGAAACGTCCGATCAGACCCGGATGCGCCGCGTCGACGTCGGCGAGCGCGTCGCGCAGGTGGAAGCCGGCGATCGAGCGCGCCGAGCCGCGCAACTCCACGCCGCTCTCGTCCGCTCGCGCGAATGCGACGACCGGGCGATTCAATCGCTCCTTGAGCTTGGACGCGACGAGACCGACCACGCCCGGGTGCCAGTCGGGTTCGTGCAGCACGATCCCGCACGGCAGCGACGCCTCGTCCCAGCGCTCGACGAAACGCGCGAGCATCGCCTCCCCCTGCTCCACCATCGCCGCCTGCAGTTCGCGCCGCTCGGCGTTGATCGCCGACAGGCGCTCGGCAAGAGCGAGCGCGGCGTCGGCGTCGTCGCTGAGCAGGCACTCGATGCCGAGGCTCATGTCCTCGAGCCTGCCCGCCGCATTGATGCGCGGACCGAGCGCGTAGCCGAGATCGGCCGCGACGGCGCGTCGCGGGTCGCGCCCGGCCGAGCGGTACAGCGCCGCGACGCCCGCCGACGCGCGCCCGTTGCGGATGCGATGCAGGCCCGCGGCGACGAGGATGCGATTGTTCGCATCGAGCGGCACGAGGTCGGCGACCGTGCCGAGCGCGACGAGGTCGAGCAGCGAGGCGAGGTCCGGCCGCGCGCGCGACTCGCCCGGATACAGGCGTGCGCGCAGCGCGAGCAGCAGGTAGAACATGACCCCGACGCCGGCGAGCGCCGATGCGCGTGCGCCCGCATCGGCGCAACCCGCGCACGGCGGGCTCGCGTGTGCGCAGGCGGCGAGCGCGACCGCATTCGGATTGACGATCGCGTCGGCCGGCGGCAGCGTCGGCCCGGGGAGGTGGTGGTCGGTCACGATCACGCGCATGCCGCGTGCACGCGCGGCGGCGATGCCGGCATGGCTCGCAATGCCGTTGTCGACCGTGACGACGAGATCGGGCCGGATGTCGGCGAGCGCATCGACGAGGCCGACGCCGAGGCCATAGCCGTCGACCATGCGATTGGGCACGCGGTAGCAGACGTCGCGCGCGCCGAGCAGGCGCAGGCCGCGCACGGCGACCGCGGTCCCGGTCGCACCGTCCGCGTCGAAGTCGCCGACGATGCAGATGCGCAGGTCACGGACGATCGCGTCGGCGAGCAGGTCGCAGGCCTGCTCGACGCCCCCGAGCACGGCCGGCGTGAGCAGGTCGGCGAGCCGCTGCGGGCCGGCCTCGTGCGCGGCGATGCCGCGCGCGGCGTACACGCGCGCGACGAGCGGATGCAGCTCGACCGGCCAGTCACTGCGCGTCGACGCCGGGCGCCGGCGGATGACGACCGGCTTCATGCGCCTGCAAGCGCCGGCATCGCGGCGCGCGGGCGATCACGGCGGTGCGCGCGCGTCGCGGCTGGCGCAGGCCCCGGCACCGGAGGGGATCGCATGATCAGTCCTCGTAGCGGACGCCGGTGATCTCGTAGTTGCGCGTGCCGTTCGGCGCCTGGAATTCGAAGCTGTCGCCCTCGCTCTTGCCGATCAGCGCGCGCGCGAACGGCGACGAGACCGAGATCAGGCGCTGCTTGATGTCGGCTTCGAGGTCGCCGACGATCTGGTAGCTGATCTCCTCGCCGGAATCCTCGTCGGCGAGGTCGACGGTCGCGCCGAAGACGATGCGCGTGCCCGCATTGAGGCGCGTCACGTCGATGACCTCGGCGTGCGAAAGCGCGCCTTCGAGCTCCTGGATACGGCCCTCGATGAAGCCCTGCATCTCGCGCGCGGCGTGGTACTCGGCATTCTCCTTCAGGTCGCCGTGCGCACGCGCTTCGGCGATCGCCGCGATGATGCGCGGGCGCTCCTCCGACTTGAGGCGTTCCAGTTCGGTGCGCAGCCGCTCGGCGCCCTTCTTCGTCATCGGGGGTCGCTTCATGCCAGTTCCTTGTGCAATTCCTGCAAGCTGTTGACGTCGGTGCTGTCGCGAAAATCGAGTGAATGGAGCAGTGCCCTCGCGCCGCTCACGGTGGTCGAATAGGTCACGCGCTGCTGCAGCGCTTCGCGGCGGATCGAGAACGAGTCGGCGATCGCCTGCTTGCCCTCGGTGGTGTTGACGATGAACGCGATCTCGCCGTTCTTGATCAGGTCGACGATGTGCGGGCGGCCCTCGAGCACCTTGTTGATGCGTTCGCAGGCGATGCCGTGCTCGCTGAGATAGGTATGCGTGCCGCCGGTCGCGACGAGGCCGAAGCCGCGCCGGATCAGGTCGCGTGCGACCTCGAGCAGGCGCTGCTTGTCGGCGTCGCGCACCGACAGGAACGCCTTGCCTGCCGCGGGTGCGGCGATGCCGGCGGCCTCGTGCGCGCGCGCGAACGCGGCGCCGAAGCTGCGGCCCACGCCCATGACCTCGCCGGTCGAACGCATCTCCGGGCCGAGGATCGGGTCGACGTTCTGGAACTTCAGGAACGGGAAGATCGCTTCCTTGACCGAGTAGTAGTCCGGCACGACTTCGCGCGTCGCACCCTGCGCCGCGAGCGTCTGGCCGACCATGCAACGCGCGGCGATCTTGGCGAGCGCGACGCCGGTCGCCTTGGCCACGAACGGCACCGTGCGCGACGCACGCGGGTTCACCTCGAGGATGTAGATCGTGTCGCCGCCGTTGCCGTCGGACTGGATCGCGAACTGCGTGTTCATGAGGCCGACGACGTTCAACTCGCGCGCGAGCAGGCCGACCTGGCGGCGCAGTTCGTCCTGCGTCGCCGGCGACAAGGAGTACGGTGGCAGCGAGCACGAGGAATCGCCCGAGTGCACGCCGGCTTCCTCGATGTGTTCCATCACGCCCCCGATCAGCACCTCGCCGCCCGCGTCGACGACGATGTCGACGTCGACTTCGCCGGCATGGTCGAGAAAGCGGTCGAGCAGCACGGGAGACGCGTCGGACACGCGAACCGCTTCGCGGATGTAGCGCGTGAGGTCGGCGTCGTCGTGGACGATTTCCATCGCGCGGCCACCCAGCACGTAGCTCGGGCGCACGACGAGCGGATAGCCGATCTCGCGCGCGAGCACGAGCGCCTCGTCGGCGCTGCGCGCGGTGCGGTTCGGCGGCTGGCGCAGGCCGAGCTTCTCGATCAGCTTCTGGAAGCGCTCGCGGTCCTCGGCGAGGTCGATGCTGTCCGGGCTCGTGCCGATGATCGGCGCGCCGGCCGCTTCGAGCGCGCGCGCGAGCTTGAGCGGGGTCTGCCCGCCGTACTGCACGATCACGCCCTTCGGCTTTTCCTTGTCGATGATCTCGAGCACGTCCTCGAGCGTGAGCGGCTCGAAGTACAACCGGTCGGAGGTGTCGTAGTCGGTCGACACCGTCTCCGGGTTGCAGTTGACCATGATCGTTTCATAGCCGTCCTCGCGCAGCGCGAGCGCGGCGTGCACGCAGCAGTAGTCGAACTCGATGCCCTGCCCGATGCGATTGGGGCCGCCGCCGAGGACGATGATCTTGTCGCGCGAGGTCGGCTCGGCCTCGCACTCTTCCTCGTAGGTCGAGTACATGTACGCCGTCGTCGTCGCGAACTCGGCCGCGCAGGAGTCGACGCGCTTGTACACCGGACGCACGTTGAACGCGCGGCGCAGCGCGCGCACCGCGTTCTCGTCGGTGCCGACGAGTTCGGCGAGACGCGCGTCGGAGAAGCCCTTGCGCTTGAGCCGGCGCATGCGCGCGGCATCGAGCGCGGCGAGGCCGCCCGCCTTGACCTCGCCTTCGAGCTTGACGAGGTCCTCGATCTGCACGAGGAACCACGGGTCGATGTGGGTCAGCGCGAACACGTCGGCCTGCGACAGGCCGGCGCGGAACGCGTCCGCCACGTAGAACACGCGGTCCGGGCCCGGCTCCTTGAGCTCGCGCTTGAGCGCCGAGAGGCCTTCGGGCATGGCGAGGTCGAGCTTGCTCGGATTGAGGCCGTTCTTGCCGGTCTCGAGGCCGCGCAGCGCCTTCTGCAGCGATTCCTGGAACGTGCGCCCGATCGCCATCACCTCGCCGACCGACTTCATCTGCGTGGTCAGGCGCGCGTCGGCCGCGGGGAACTTCTCGAACGCGAAGCGCGGGATCTTCGTGACGACATAGTCGATCGCCGGCTCGAACGACGCCGGCGTCCTGCCGCCGGTGATGTCGTTCCTGAGCTCGTCGAGCGTGTAACCGACCGCGAGTTTCGCCGCGACCTTGGCGATCGGGAAGCCGGTCGCCTTCGATGCCAGCGCGCTCGAGCGCGAGACGCGCGGGTTCATCTCGATGACGACGACACGCCCGTTCTGCGCATTGATGCCGAACTGCACGTTCGAGCCACCGGTGTCGACGCCGATCTTGCGCAGCACGGCGATCGAGGCGTCGCGCAGGCGCTGGTATTCCTTGTCGGTGAGCGTCTGGGCCGGCGCGACCGTGATCGAATCGCCGGTGTGCACGCCCATCGGATCGAGGTTCTCGATCGAGCAGACGATGATGCAGTTGTCCGCGGTGTCGCGGACCACTTCCATCTCGAATTCCTTCCAGCCGAGCACGGACTCTTCGACAAGTACCTCGTGCACGGGCGAGAGGTCGAGGCCGCGCTTGACGATCTCCTCGAACTCCTCCTTGTTGTAGGCGATGCCGCCGCCGCTGCCACCGAGGGTGAAGCTCGGGCGGATGATCGTCGGGTAGCCGACCTTCGCCTGGATCTCGAGCGCCTGCTCGAACGTGCGCGCGACCTCGGCCTTCGGGCAGTCGAGGCCGATCTCGGCCATCGCGACGCGGAACAGCTCGCGGTCCTCCGCCATGCGGATCGCCTCGCGCGAGGCGCCGATGAGCTTCACGCCGTACTTCTCGAGTACGCCGTTGTCGGCGAGGTCGAGCGCGCAGTTGAGCGCGGTCTGCCCGCCCATCGTCGGCAGCAGCGCGTCCGGGCGCTCCTTGGCGATGATCTTCTCGACCGTCTTCCAGTTGATCGGCTCGATGTAGACCGCATCGGCCGTGCCGGGGTCGGTCATGATCGTCGCCGGGTTGGAATTGACGAGGACGACCCGATAGCCCTCTTCCTTGAGCGCCTTGCACGCCTGCGCGCCGGAATAGTCGAACTCGCAGGCCTGACCGATGACGATCGGGCCCGCGCCGATGATGAGGATCGACTGGAGATCAGTTCTTCTTGGCACTGCCCGTACCCGCATCGTGCTGCTGCGCGGGCTTGCCCGCATCCGCCGGCTGCCCGGCGTCGGCCGGGGTCGCTTCGTCCGGCGACGGCTCGAGGACGAGGCTCACGTTGCGCACGGTCTCGCGCGGCACCGACAGCTCGACGCCGCCATGCTCCGGACCGAGCTGGATCGTCAGGCCCGGGTTCGTGTACTTGATCAGCTTGCCGCGGCGGACCGTGTGCAAGGTGGTCTCGACGATGATGTCGCTGCCGACGTGCTGCTCGAGCTCGGTGTACTCGACGAGCTTGCCGGTCGGCTGGGACGGCTTCGCGGTCTCCGCCGCGGCTTTCTGCGCGGCATGGATCGGCTTGCGCGCGAGCGCGACGTCGGCGCCGAGCAGGGTCACGGCCGCCATGAGGGCAAGGGTCAGGGAACGATGCTTGAGCATGTCGTCTACGCCGCGGCAGCCGCGCGCGCCTCCATGAGGTGGATGAACCGATCGAACAAACCGGCCACGTCGTGCGGGCCGGGACTCGCTTCCGGGTGTCCCTGGAAGCCGAACGCCGGCGCATCCGCCAGCGCGATCCCCTGCAGCGAGCCGTCGAACAGCGAACGGTGCGTCGCCCGCGCGTTCGGTGGCAGGGTCGACTCGTCGACGGCAAAGCCGTGGTTCTGGCTCGAGATCATCACGCGGCCGCTGTCGAGGTCGATCACCGGATGGTTCGCGCCGTGGTGACCGAACTTCATCTTGAGCGTGCGCGCGCCGACGGCGAGGCCGAGCAACTGGTGGCCGAGGCAGATGCCGAAGGTGGGCACCTTGGCGCGGATGAATTCGCGGATCGCGACGATCGCGTAGTCGCAGGGTTCGGGGTCGCCCGGGCCATTGGACAGGAACACGCCGTCCGGGCGCAGCGCGAACACCTCGCTCGCGGGCGTCTGCGCCGGCACGACCGTGATCTCGCAGCCGCGGTCGGCGAGCATGCGCAGGATGTTCTGCTTGACGCCGAAATCGTAGGCGACGACGCGGAAGCGCGCGGGCGGCTGCGTGAATGCCGCGCGGTCGAGGTCGTAGCTGCCGGCGCGCCAGGCATGGCGCTCGCGCACGGAGACGACCTTGGCGAGGTCGGCGCCCTTGAGGCCGGGGAACGCACGCGCCGCGGCGAGCGCGTCTTCGTCGGAGATCTCCGCGCCGGCGAGGATGCAGCCGTTCTGCGCGCCGGAATCGCGCAGGATGCGCGTCAGGCGGCGCGTGTCGATCTCGGCGATCGCGACGATGCCGTTGCGCTTCAGGTACGCATCGAGCGTCTCCTGCGAGCGCCAGTTGCTCGCCACGAGCGGCAGGTCGCGGATCACGAGCCCCGCGGCATGCACGCGCGGCGACTCCGCGTCCTCGGCATTGCAGCCGGTGTTGCCGATGTGCGGATAGGTCAGCGTGACGATCTGCTGCGCATACGAGGGATCGGTGAGGATCTCCTGGTAGCCGGTCATCGCCGTGTTGAACACGACTTCGCCACTCGTCCGGCCCTCCGCGCCGATCGAAATGCCGCGGAAGAGGCTGCCGTCGGCGAGTGCGAGGAGAGCTGGAATCGTCATGCGTTCGCCCTAGGACAAGGATAAGGAAGCCGTCACCGCGTCGATACCGGGTGCGACAGCACCCGCGGGCTGGCATGTGCCGGTCCGTGGGGGCGTGGTGAGGAATCAAGGCGAGCACAAATTCTAGGCGTCGGGCGTTCCGCTGTCCACCTGCATGGCGGCCTCGGCACTACAATCCGTGCTGCCGTTCCGACTTTTGCGACCGAATGAATGCAGCCGCCGAAACCCTGAACGATCCCGCAGCCGGACCCCTGCTCGACCCCCGGCGCCTCGACCGCGCCGACACGGTCGTGCGCGACCAGCCGTTCGCGTTCCTGATCGCGCGTGAACAGTTGCCCGCGGACGCCGCGGCGGACCTCGCACGCGATTTCCCGCGTTATCCGAACGCCGGCTTTTTCCCGCATGAAGCACGCGACTGCGGGCCGAGCGTGAACCGCCTCGTCGCCGATCTCACCTCGCCCGCGTTCGCCAATGCGATCGGGCGGCGCCTGGGTATCCCGGACCTCGGCGACAAGCCGACCCTGGTGACGATCTGTCGCTCGCTGAACAAGCGCCACGGCACGATCCACACCGACAGTCGCTCGAAGATCGTGACCGCGCTCGTCTACCTGAACGAAAGCTGGCCGGACATCAGCGAAGGCTGCTTCCGTTTCCTCA
The DNA here is from genome assembly GCF_004342425.1 of Dokdonella fugitiva. Taxonomy (GTDB): domain Bacteria; phylum Pseudomonadota; class Gammaproteobacteria; order Xanthomonadales; family Rhodanobacteraceae; genus Dokdonella_A; species Dokdonella_A fugitiva. The sequence goes on from NZ_SLWQ01000005.1 coordinate 174,713, forward strand.
ACCGCATCGACGACATCGACGACCTCGTCGTGCCGGAGGTGCGGCCGCTGTACGGCCACCTCGTCGCGTTCCGCCGCGCCGACAATTCGTTCCATGGCCACCTCCCGCACGAGGGCGAGCGTCGCGTGATCCAGGTCGCCTGGCTCACCAGCGAGGAGGAGAAGCTGCGCAAGACCCAGCGCGGCAAGTTCTCGCGCCTGTTCAAGAAGCTGTTCGGCGGCATCGACCGTCGCCTCGGCGCCGGCCGCGACCGCAACGCTGCGCATCGCGACTGACGCGCACGGATGGATGCAGCCGCACTGCACGCGCTGGTGGAAGCGTCCGCGCAGCGCGCTCGGCGTCGGCACGATCATCGCAGTCGGATTGCTGCTCGTCGCCGCCTGCTTCGGGCTGCTCGCCTCGAACGGTTGGCACTGACGTCGCGCCGGCGCGCCGCGCTCGCGGCGGCCTGAACGCGGGATGACGCCGGCGCCGCGAGGCTCGCGCGAGGCATGTGCGGCTGCTTATGCTTGGCCACCCGCACTGCGAGGAGGCCACATGCGTCGTTCGCGTCGATTCATTCCTTTCGCGCGCAGCGTGCTCGGCGTCGCGTTGCTGCTCGCTGCCGCCACGGGCCAGGCGCGCAAGGGCGAGCCGCCGTACAGCCTCGCGCATCCGGCCAAGGCGGGCTTCGACGTCGCGATCGTCGATGTGGCCGGCGTCGATGCGCCACGACGGCGCATCGATGCCGACCGCGCGATGCGCACCGCGGGCAGCAAGCGCATGCGCAGCGCGGATGCGCGCCCGTTGTCGATCACGCCGGAGCGCGATGGTCGCTGGGATACGCTCGAGGACGGCTCGCGCCTCTGGCGCGTGCGCGTACGCGCGGCGGGAGCGACCGACCTGCGCTTCGCGTTCGCGCATTTCGCGCTGCCCCGTGGCGCGACGCTGCACGTGATCGGCGCCGGCGACGACTACCAGGGCCCGTACACCGCCGACGACGCGACCGACGGGAGGTTCCATGCGCCGATCGTGCCGGGCGATACCGCGACCATCGAGTTGCACGTGCCGGCGGGCGCGACGCTCGACGCCGGGGCACTCGAACTCGACGGCGCCGGCGCAGGCTTCCGCGACCTGTACGAGCGCACGCGCAAGGACGGCGATCCGGGCGCGTCCGGCGCCTGCAACGTCAACGTCGCCTGCCCGCTCGGCGACCCGTATGCGAACGAGATCCGCGCGGTCGGCTATTACGAATACATCGCGGCTGACGACGGCGACTACTACCTCTGCAGCGGCACGCTCGTCACCGACGTGCCACACGCGCGCCGCAACCTGTTCCTCACCGCGGCGCACTGCCTGTCGCTCGCGGCGGAAGCGCAGTCGATGGTCGTCTACTGGAACTACCAGTCGACCCAGTGCAACGTGCTCGGCGCGCCGGCCGGCGGTTTCTTCGATGACGACCAACATGGCGCGGTGCTGCGCGCGACGCGCGCCGACGTCGACGTAACGCTGGTCGAACTCGCCGGCTCGCCGGCCGCGGACTGGAACCTCTACTACGCGGGCTGGGATGCCTCCGGCACCGCGCCGGCCGGCACGATCGGCATCCACCATCCGAGCGGCGACGTGAAGAAGATCACCGCCGGGCCGGCGCCGCACACGATCGACAACTGCATCGCCGAGACCGCGCCGGCCACCCACGGCACGCACTGGTACGCCGGCCCGTACACGCAGGGCACGACCGAAGGCGGTTCGTCCGGCTCGGGCCTGTTCGCGAGTGTCGGCACCGGCGGCGGCCTCGCGCGCCACCTGGTCGGCACGCTGTCCGGCGGGACGGCCGCCTGCAGCGATACCGCGCCGGGGCAACCCAACGACGGCTTCGACTGCTACGGCAAGCTCTCGGTCGCCTGGAACGGCCCGTCGCCCTCGTCACGCCTGCGCGACTGGCTCGATCCCGGCGACAGCGGCGTGACCAAGGCCGACGGCATCGGCCAGAACGACCTCTCGCAGTCCGGCAACGGCCACTCCTCGCATGCGCTGCCGCCGGTGTTGCTGCAGCGCCAGCGCGCCAACGTGGCCGGCGCAGCGCGCTGATCGTGCTGGTCGATTCGCACTGCCACCTCGACGCGGCGGAATTCGACGCCGACCGCGATGCCGTCGTCGCGCGAGCGCGCGCCGCGGGCGTCACCGCGCAGGTGGTGCCGGCGATCGCGCTGTCGGGTTTCGGCAAGCTGCGCGCGTTGTGCGCGGGCCGCCATGCCGACCTGCACGCGGCTTACGGCCTGCATCCGATGTACCTCGCCGAACACCGCCCGCCGCACCTCGACGCGCTGCGCGAATGGCTCGAGCGGGAGCGGCCGGTCGCGGTGGGCGAATGCGGCCTCGACTTCTTCGTCGAAGGGCTCGATGCGGAGGAGCAACGCCGATACTTCGTCGCGCAACTGCAGCTCGCGCGCGAATTCGACCTGCCGGCGATCATCCATGCGCGCCGCGCGGTCGACGAAGTGATCGCCACGATCCGCCGCGTCGGCGGCTTGCGCGGCGTCGTGCACAGCTTCGCCGGCAGCGCCGAGCAGGCACGCCAGCTGTGGAACCTCGGCTTCCTCGTCGGCCTCGGCGGGCCGGTGACCTACGGGCGCGCGCACCGGCTGCGCGCGCTCGTCGCGACGATGCCGCTCGACTACCTGCTGCTCGAAACCGACGCGCCGGACCAGCCGCTGGCGACGCATCGCGGCGAACGCAACGAGCCGTCGTACCTCGGCGAGGTCGCCGCGACGATCGCCGCCCTGCGCGGCATCGACGCCGGCGAGCTCGCGCGCGCGACGGGCGCGAACGCGCGCCGCCTGTTCGCGCTTGGCGCACCCTGAATCAGCTCGCGGGCATGGCGAGCAGCTTGGTGAGTGCGCGCGACACCGCCGCGAATGCGAACGTCGCCGTCACGTGCGTCGCCGCGCCGAGGCCGCCGCCGCAGTCGAGCTTGAGCGCGTCGCCGCCGGCCGGACGCGTGCCGCAGACGCTGCCGTCGGCCTGCGGGTAACGCACGTTCTCGCGCGAATACACCGCCTGCACGCCGAAGTAGCGCTTGGTGCCACGCGGGAAGTTGAACTCCTCGCGCAGTTTCTTGCGCACCAGCGCGAGCAGCGCGTCGTGTTCGGTCTTCGACAGGTCGCGCACGCCCACCAGGGTCGGATCGGTGCGGCCGCCGGCGGAGCCGATCGTGACCAGCGGCAGCTTGCGCCGCCGGCACCACGCGATCGTCTCGACCTTGACGCGGAACGCGTCGCAGGCATCGATGACGAGGTCGTAGCCGCGAGCGAGCAGTTCGCCGAGATTCGACGGCGTGAGGAACTGCGCGATCGCATCGACCGCGATGCCCGGGTTGATCGCGCGCGCTCGCGCCGCCATCACCTCGACCTTGGCCTTGCCGAATTCACCGTCGAGCGCGTGCAGCTGGCGGTTGGTGTTGCTCACGCAGACGTCGTCGGCGTCGATGAGGGTGAGCCGGCCGACGCCGCTGCGCGCGAGCGCCTCGACCGCCCACGAACCGACACCGCCGATGCCGACCACGCACACGTGCGCCCGCGCGAGGCGCGCGACGCTGCCCACGCCGTACAGGCGATCGATGCCGCGGAAGCGCTCCGCGAGTTGGGACTGGTCCATGGGGCGCGCAGCGTATCATCGCCGCACGAGCCGCTCGATCGTCGCGCACCGCGACGGAGGGCGGCACGACGTCGCAGCACGCCGGTCGCCGGCACCCGCGTGCGACACTTGCCGAGGAGACGACCATGCCGAACCCGATCATGCGACCGCTGCTGCGCTGGGCCGAAGGCCTGCGCTTTCCGCGCCTGGCGCTGATCACGGCGGCGTTGTTCGTCGCCGACCTGCTGATCCCCGACTTCATCCCGTTCGTCGACGAGATCCTGCTCGGCCTCGGCACCCTGCTGCTCGCCAACCTCAAGCAGCGCGCCAACGGAGACGGCTGAAGACCATGCGCTACCTGATCTGCCTCGTCGTCGGCGCGCTCGCCGGCGTGATCGTCGCCGGCATGTTCACCAGCGCGATGCAGCGTCGCAACGCGTGGCCGCGCGCACTCATGAACGTCATGCAGCACGAACTCGGCGCGGCGCGATCGGCGGCGCGCGACGGCACCTGCACCGTCCCCGCGCAGGCACGTTCGGCCGCGCACCTGCGCCTCGTCGCCGGCGACCTCGAGGGTGCATTGCTGGCCGCCGGCACGAAAGACCGCGTGCTCAGCCAGTACATCACCGACTTCGGCAAGGCCGTCACCGCGTGGGACGCGGCGGCCGCCTGTCCGCGGCAGGCCGAAGCGCTGACGACCATCGCCAACGCCTGCGAGGCGTGCCACCGAGACTACCGCTGAACCGTCGCGCGGGGCCGGTTGCGGCCAAATACAGAACTGGCTAGTATGGTTTTAGAGCCGACCGCCGCCTGCGGTCGCTCGTGGCGCCAGGGAACGGCGATTCGCAGGACACAGCCGCCTGCGGCGCCACGAGCGGAGCCAGCTTTTTCCCGCACGATCCTTCATCCGTTCAGTCGACGTGGATCCGATGACCGCATCCGCCAGCCGTCCCTCGCTCCGACCGATGATCGTCGCCGCCTGCGCGCTCGCGCTGGCCGCCTGCGCGATCCCCCCGAAACCCGCTCGCCCCGTCCTGCGCGACGAGGCGCCGCTCGCCGGTGTCGCCGTCTCGGTCGGCGCGGGCACCACCGAATGGCCCGATCCGCAATGGTGGAAGCGCTACGCCGACCCGCAGCTCGACCGCCTGGTCGAACAGGCGCTCGCCGGTGCGCCCTCGCTCGACGAGGCGCACAAGCGCCTCGGCAGCGCGCTCGCCGCGGTCGAGGTCGCGCGCGCGCAAGGCGGCCTGAACTCGCAAGCCAACGCGCAGGTGCAGCGCCTGCGGCTCAGTGAAAACGGGCTGATCCCGCCCCAGTTCCTCGGCTTCACCTGGTACAACCAGGGCGATCTCAGCCTGCAGTTCCAGTACGACTTCGATTTCTGGGGCAAGACGCGCGCCGCGGTCGCCGCCGCCGTCGACGAGGCGCGCGCCGCCGAGGCCGAACGCAGCGCGGCGAGCCTCGTGCTCACCAGCGCGGTCGCCGACACGTACTTCGCCTGGCAGGCGGACCAGGCGCACCTCGCGCTTGCGAACGAATCGATCGAGCTGCTGCAACGCCTGCGCATGCTCGCCGACAAGCGCGTCGCGCGCGGCATCGATGCGCCCGATCTGGTGCACCAGGCCGATGCCCAGCTCGCCGCGGCGCGCGAACTCCAGGCGACCTACACCGGCAGTGCGAAGATCCGCCTCGCCGCACTCGCCGGCCTGCTCGGCGTCGCGCCCGCGGACCTGCCGAAACTCGAAGCGCGCGCACTGCCGAGCGTCGACGCGGCATTGCCCGGCAGCGTCGGGCTCGACCTCATCGCGCGGCGCCCTGACATCGCCGCGAGCCGCTGGCGCGTCGAGGCCGCGTTGCGTCGCGTCGACGAGGCCCGCGCCGAGTTCTACCCGGACATCAGCCTCGGCGCAATGGTCGGCCTGCAATCACTCGACCTCGACAAGCTGCTGAATGCCGGCAGCCGCATGGCCTCGATCGGCCCCGCCCTGCACCTGCCGATCTTCGGCCGCGGCCAGCTCAAGGCGGGCTATCACGTCTCGCAGGCGGCGCTCGACGCGGCCGCGGCGCAGTACGACGCCGCCGTCGTCGACGCCGCGCGCGACGTCGCCACGCAGGCGCTCACGCTCGCCCAGGTCGACGCGCGCCGCAACGAACGCAATGGCCAGCTCGCCGCGACGCGCGCGCTCGAACGCACGGCCACGGCGCGCGTGCGCCAGGGCCTCGCCGACGATCGCAGCCTGCTCACCGCGCAGGCGCAGGTGCTCGAGCAGCGCGACGCGTTGCTCGCGCTCGACGCACAAGCGCTGTCCGCGCAGATCGCGCTGACCAAGGCGCTCGGCGGCGGCTACCGCCTCGACGACGACGCACTCGCGGCGAGCGACGCCGCCGGCGCGGATTTCCCCATCAAGTAACCACGAGCCCTCGACGATGAGCGATTCGCAGATTCCCGCCGCCGGCAGCACCGGCGACGCCCCGAAGAATGGCAACAATGGCAAGCGTCGCACGGTGCTCGTGGTCATCGCGCTCGTGTTCGTCGCGATCGGCGTCGCCTGGTACCTGCTCTGGCTGTTCGTCTGGTCGCAGCGCGAAGTCACCGACGACGCCTACGTCGCCGGCAACCAGGTCATGCTCTCGGCGCAGGTCCCCGGCACCGTCATCGCCGTACTCGCCGACGACACGCAGCGCGTCGAGGCCGGCCAGGTGCTGGTGAAGCTGGACCCGACCGACGCCGACCTCGCGCTCGCGAAGGCGAAGAGCGCATTGGCCAACGCGGTGCGCCAGGTGCGCCAGCAGACCGAAATGGCGTCGCAGTACGACGCCGCTGTCGCCGCGCGCAAGCTCGAACTGTCGCGTGCGCAGGCCGACCTCGCGCGGCGCCAGCCGCTGCTCGCCGACAAGGCGATCGCACCGGAGGAAGTCGCGCACGCGCGCGAGGCGGTCGACACGGCCAAGGCCGCGCTCGACCTCGCCACCCGCCAGGCCGCGGCCTCGCACGCGCTCGTCGACGGCACCGACGTCGCCAGCAATGCTTCGGTGCTGCAGGCGAAGGCGGCATTCCGCGAAGCATGGATCAATGCCGAACGCAACGCGATCGTCGCGCCGATCGGCGGTTACGTCGCGCAGCGCAGCGTGCAGGTCGGCAGCCGCGTGCAGCCGGGGCAGGCCCTGCTGACGATCATCCCGTTGCACGACCTCTGGGTCGATGCGAACTACAAGGAAAGCCAGCTCGGCCACATCCGCATCGGCCAGCCGGCGAAGGTCGAAGTCGACCTGTACGGCGGCAACGTCGAGTTCGAAGGCAAGGTGGTCGGCCTCGGCGCGGGCACCGGCTCGTCGTTCGCGCTGCTGCCGCCGCAGAACGCCTCGGGCAACTGGATCAAGGTCGTGCAGCGCGTGCCCGTGCGCATCGCGCTGGACGCCCGCCAGCTCGAGAAGTATCCGCTGCGCGTCGGCCTGTCGACCGCGGTCACGGTCGACACGCACGACCGCTCCGGGCCGATGCTGGCCGGCGCCGGCGCCACCACCGCGGTCGCGCAGACCGATGTCTACGCGCGCGACATCGCCAAGGCCGACGCCGAAGCCGAAGCGATCATCGCCGCCAACCTGCCCGGTTCGCACTGAGGACGTCCGATGGCTGCCTCGCCCGAGCAACGCCCGCCGTTGCCGCCGCTGCATGGCGCGCCGCTGGCGCTGCTGACCGTCGCGATCGCCTTCGCGACGTTCATGGAAGTACTCGACATCACGATCGTCAACGTCTCGGTGCCGCACATCGCGGGCAGCCTCGGTGTCAGCCCGCAGGAAGGCACCTGGGCGATCAGTTCCTATTCGCTCGCCAGCGCGATCATGCAACCGATCAGCGGCTGGATCGGCCGCCAGTTCGGCGAGGTGCGCGCGTTCTGCGTGTCCGCGCTGCTGTTCGTGATCTGCTCGACCCTGTGCGGCATGGCGACGAGCATGCCGATGCTCGTCGTCGGCCGCCTGCTGCAGGGCGCGGGCTCGGGCCCGATGGTCGCGCTGTCGCTGAGCCTGCTGCTCAACAACTACCCGATCGACAAGAAGGGACTCGCGCTCGCGCTGTGGGCGATGACCGTCGTGGTCGCGCCGATCTTCGGCCCGATCCTCGGCGGCTACCTCACCGACAACTACTCGTGGCCGTGGATCTTCTACATCAACGTGCCGGTCGGCCTGCTCGCGATCGTGATCACGTGGACCCTGCTGCACAAGCGCGAGTCGGTCATCGTCAAGACGCCGGTCGACACGGTCGGCCTCGTGCTGCTCGTGATCGGCGTCGGCTGCCTGCAGTTCATGCTCGACAACGGCAACGACAAGGATTGGTTCTCCTCGCAGCTGATCGTCGTGCTGGCGATCATCGCGGTGGTCTGCCTCACGTTCTTCATCGCCTGGGAGCTCATGGAGGAGCACCCGGTCGTCGACCTTTCGCTGTTCCGCAAGCGCAACTTCCTCGTCGGCGTCGCCGCGATGTCGTTCGGCATGTTCGGCTTCTTCGGCATCAACGTCGTCTATCCGCTCTGGCTGCAGACCGTGCTCGGCTACACTGCCTCGTGGGCGGGCCTCGCGACCGCGCCGGTGGGCATCCTCGCCTTCCTCGTCTCGCCAATCATCGGCCGCAACATCCAGAAGCTCGAGCTGCGCTCGGTCGTGACGTTCGCCTTCATCGTGTTCGCGGTGACCTCGTACTGGTTCGCCTCGTTCCCGGACAACGCGTCGTTCGAGCAGTTGATCTGGCCGCGCTTCATCATGGGCATCGGCATCCCCTGCTTCTTCATCCCGCTGAACCAGGTGTTCCTGTCGGGCCTCGAGCCGCACCAGATCGGATCGGCGTCGGGCCTCGCCAACTTCTGCCGCACGATCGCCGCGAGCATCTCGACCGCGGTGTCGGTCACGTTGTGGCAGCACCGCGGCGAGTACCACCATGCCGTGCTCGCCGAGCACCTCGACGGCGCGAGTGCCGCGGCGACGAGTGCGGTGCAGGGTCTGTCGGCGCTGGGCGGGCCCGCCGAGCGTGCGTGGAGCATCATCGATTCGATCGTCACGCGGCAGGCGTTCACGCTCGCGGTCAACGACGTGTTCCTGCTCTGCACCGCGCTGTTCCTCGCGATGATCCCGGTGGTCTGGTTCGCCAAGCCGCCGTTCGGCAACGTCGCCGCGGGCGCCGGCCACTGAAGGAAGAACGCCGCGCGGCACGGGCCGCGCGGCGCATCCACTCATCCCTCGTACCCCGCTGCTTCGCGCGATGCGCGAAGCAGCAGCGGTGTCGGGCAAGACGTCAGTCGCGCTCCCAAGGCGCATGCACGTCCTGCTGCCCGCCGTGCGATCCGCCACCCGCCTCGTCCTGCGGCGCGCTTGCAGGCACCGTGATCTCCGGCAGGTTGGCACCGCGCAGTGCACCGTTGACCTGCGCGAGCTCGCCCGACTGCAGCTTCTCGAACGCGCCGGCGACGTCGCCGAGTTCGCGCTGCAGCACCTCGATGCGCGCGAGCTGGTAGTCGGATGGCTTGCCGTCGTAGGACATGATCGCGCCGTACAGCGTGTCCATGTGCTCGCGCAGGCGCTCCTCGCCGGTGATCGCACCGCCTTCCTTGGTCGCGACGATCTGCTTGCGGATCTCGTCGGCATGGCCGGACAGGGCCGCGAGCTGCTTGCGCTTCGCGTCGCCTTGGGGGAGCTTCGCTGCAGCCGCGTCTGCCTGCGTGCGCACCGCGTTGATCTTGAACACCAGATCGGTCATGTCGCCGAACAGCGAGCGCACGCGCATCGCCGCGTCGTACTGCGCGCGGCGGTCGGCCACGCCGAAGCTCGAGCGGCGGTCGAGGCCGACGTCGATCTTCGTCTCGTAGACGTCCTTGCCCTTGGTCATGCGCACCGTGTAGGTGCCGGGCGGCACGCGCGGGCCCTGGGTCGCGTTGAAGGCGACCTGCGCGGCCGGCGGCACGCGCGGCGGCTTGGCGCGCATCTGCCAGGTCACGCGGTTGATGCCGCGGCGCACGCTGGCGGGGATCGTGTCGATGACCGTGCCCTTGTCGTCGAGCACTTCGATCTTGAGCTTGCCGAACAGATGGCGGCTCTTCTGGTAGTAGGCGATCTCCGCGCCCGCGGGCGGGTTCGGGCCGGTGAACGCGGCATCGCCTTCCGACCAGCCGCCGAACGCGTTGATGCGCTGTTGCACCGGTCGCGTGCCGAGGAACGCGGCTTCGCTCTCGAGCGCCTTCGCGTCGAGCGCGCGCAGCGGCGTCAGGTCGTCGATGATCCAGATGCCGCGGCCGTGCGTAGCCAGCACGAGCGAAGCGTCGCGCTGCTGGAACGCGAGGTCGCGCACCGCGACGGCCGGGAAGTCGCTGCCCTTGAACGGCGCCCACGCCTTGCCGCCGTCGGGCGAGATCCACAGCCCGAACTCGGTGCCCGCGTAGAGCAGGCCCGCGCGCTGCGGATCTTCCTTGACCACGTGCACGTAGCCACGCATGCCCTTGTCGTCCTTCGGCGTGACGAGCGCGGTCCAGCTGCGGCCGTAGTCGCGCGTCTCGTAGATGTACGGCGCCATGTCGCCGAAGGTGTGGCGGTCGAACGCGACGAACGCGCTGCCGGCATCGAAGTTGCCCGCCTGCACCCACGACACCCATGCGTGCGCGGGCACGCCCTTGATGTTGCCGACGACATTGGTCCAGGTCTTGCCGCCGTCGCGCGTGAGCTGCACGTTGCCGTCGTCGGTGCCGACCCAGATCGTGCCGGCGGCCTTCGGCGACTCGCTGATCGAGTAGATCGTGGTATGCATCTCGGCCGCCGAGTTGTCGACCGTGATGCCGCCCGACTCCTCCTGCTTCTGCTTGGCCGGGTCGTTGGTCGTGAGGTCAGGCGAAATGCGATCCCAGCTCTGGCCGTGGTCGCGCGAGCGGAACAGGAACTGCGAGCCGATGTAGATCGTTCCCTTCTCGTTCGGGCTCAGCGCGATCGGCGCGTTCCAGTTCCAGCGCAGCTTCTCCTTGTACCCTGCCAACGGCTGGATCGTGCGCAGCTCGTGCGTCTTTCGGTTCACGCGCGCGATCGAGCCGCCCTGGTACTCGGCGTAGATGTAGTCGGGATCGGCCGGGTCCTCGAACATCCAGAAGCCGTCACCGCCGTACATGTTCTCCCAGCGCTGGTTGGTGATGCCGCCAGGGTATGCGCTGTCGCCGACCCAGGAGCTGTTGTCCTGCAGGCCGCCATAAACGTGGAACGGGTCGTCGTTGTCGAGGCTCACGTGGTAGAACTGCGAGATCGGCAGGTTGTTCTGCTTCCACCACTTGTTGCCGCCGTCGTAGGACTGCCACAGGCCGCCGTCATCGCCGGTGATCACGTGCGCGGTGTCGGTCGGATCGATCCAGATCACGTGGTGGTCACCGTGCGTGCCGCCACCGGTGTTGGCGAAACTCTTGCCGCCATCGAGGCTCTGGATCAGCGCGAAGTCCGGCTTGAACAGGCGATCCGGGTTCTTCGGGTCGACCACGAGGTTGGCGAAGTAGAACGGCCGCCAGACCATGAGCTGGCTCTTGTCGCGCTTGTCCCAGGTCTTGCCGCCATCGTCGGAACGGAACAGCGCCGAGTCGGTCGATTCGACCAGTGCGTAGACGATGTTCGCGTCCGATGGCGCGACCGCGACCGCGATGCGCCCGTACGGCTTCTTCGGGAAACCCTTGTTCGCCGCTTCGGTGACTTCGGTCCACGTGCGCCCGCCGTCGCCGGAGCGGAACAGGCCGCTGCCCGACTCCGCGCTCGCCGATTCGCCACCCGAGCGGAACGTCCAGCCCTTGCGGCGGAAATCCCACAGGCCCGCGAACACGACGTCGGGGTTCTTCGGGTCGAGGCTGATCGAGGAACAGCCGGTCGAGAGGTTGCGTCCCTTCAGCACGAGCTGCCAGTTCCTGCCACCGTCGGTGGTCTTGTACAGGCCGCGCTCGGCGGAATCACTCCACAGCTTGCCGGGCACGCAGGCATAGACGACGTCGCCGTTGCGCGGATCGACCATGACCTTGGCGATGCGTTCGGACGCATCGAGGCCCATGTGCGTCCAGGTCTCGCCACCGTCGGTGGACTTGTAGATGCCGTTGCCGATCGATACGGAATTGCGTGTCCACGATTCACCGGTGCCGACCCAGATCGTGTCGTGGTGCGTCGGATCGATCGCGATCGCGCCGATCGATTGCACCGGCTGCTTGTCGAACACCGGCTTGAACGTCGTGCCGCCGTCGGTCGACTTCCACACGCCGCCGGATGCCGCGCCGACGAACAGCGTGGTCTTGCCGTCCTTGCCCGGCACCGCGTCGAGCGCGGCGACGCGGCCACTCATCGTGGCCGAACCGATGTTGCGCGCGCCGAGGCCGGACACGACGCCGGCATCGAAGCGCGGCGCGTTCGCTTCCGGCGCGGCGGCGCCGGCGGATGCGGCGCACGCGGTGGCGAGCGCGCCGAGGGTGAGTTGCACGAACAGGCGGTTCATCGGCCGGCTCCCTGGGTGTTCGGAAACGCGAACAGCGCGTCGTCCATCGGGACGTTCGCTTCGGCGTGCTCGATCGTGAGCTGCTGGCGGTTGCCGTCGGGCCTGCTTTCGGTCGCGACCGAGAACGGGAAATAGACGCCGTCCACCTGCTCGTAGTCGCCGTAGTCGCTGACGCTCTCGACCAGCGTGCCGCGCACGCTGCGCTGGGTGGCGACGCGGATTTCGAGGAAATGGTCGGGATCGAGATAGACGTATTCGACGTCGCCGTTCTTCAGGGTCACCTTGAGCTTGTGCGCATCGGTGCCGTCGACGTCCTCGGTGCCGAGGTACTCGAGCTTGCTGCCGCGCTCCTGCCAGCCGGCGAGTTGCCCGCTGATCGGCGCATCGTCGGCGAGCGCCTTGGCGTCGTCGGCGCTCATCTTCTCGGGATCCTTGCGGCCCTGGAACGGCGAGATCTGCCACGCCTCCTTGCCGTCCCAGGCCTGCACCGCGGTGAGGCCCTGGATGCTCGCCTCCGTGCGCGTCGATTCCGGCGCCTTCTGGTACTGCACGACGCCGAGTTCGAACTGGCCGCCGACGAGCAGCTTGCCTTCGGACTTCAGCGTCTTGATCGCCTGCAGCTTGGCGGCGCCGCCGCGGGCTTCGAGGTTCTTTGCAACGAGTTCATCGGCGGTCATCGCATGCACGCTCGCGCCTGCGAGCGCGAGTGCGGCGAGACCGTACTTCCATCGGACGATCATGCGGCTCTCCTGGCTGGCGCGCCTGCAGTGCCCCGAGCGCAGGCGCAGATGGGAAACCGGTGCAAGCCTAGCGGAGTGGGTCAGTCCCGTGACGGGGCCGAAAGTCATGCTCCGGACCGAGGACGCCACCGGTTACGCCCGCGGTGGGCATCGCCGCGGCGCGTTCGCGGTAGCGCGACCACGCCCGCGCGACGCGTCGGCCGAGTTCCATGCCGGGTCGTTCGACCCAGCGATACACGAGCGTCGCGAGCACGACCGTGATCGCCATGTTGGCGACGATGTAGACGCCGAGGTGCTGCACGCGCAGGACCGACCCCGCGGGCAGGCGCAGCAGCAGCCACAGCATCACCATGAACACGACCGGATGGAACAGGTAGATCGAATAGCTGATGCGGCCGAGCCAGTCGGTGAGCGCGGAGCGGATGCGCACGAAACGGGTGCCTGCGATGAAGAGCAGCAGGCCCAGCGCATACGGGATCGTGGCGTTGTACTTCCAGCCGATCGCGTACACCGCGCCGGCCGGCAGCGCGACGAGGTGCCACAGCAACAGGCCGTGCAGCCCGGCCTGCACGATGCGGTCGTCGCTGCGCGCGTCGTCGATGACGGTGCGATAAAGCGTGCCGACCAGCATCAGCGAGAGGTTGAGCAGCGTGAACGCCGCCGGCGAGCCCATCAGGGTCGTGCCATTCCACCAGCGGACGAGCATCTCGATCGAATAGGCGAGCGTGAATGCGATCGACACCGCGAGCAGGTGTCGCGGCCGGCCGAGGCTGCCGCACAGCAGCAGCACGACGCAGAGCAGGTAGAACGCCCATTCGACGAGCAAGGTCCAATACAGTCCCTCCGCTGCGGTCACGCCGAAGAAGTCCTGCAGCAGGGTCAGGTTGACGACGAATTCGCGCAGGCCGAACGGCCTTCCCCACAACCAGCAGGTGGCGAATGCGCCGAGCGGGATCGACAGCCAGTAGGCGGGATAGATGCGGAAGAAGCGCTTGATGAGGAATGTGCCGAGCGCGGCGCGCCGCTCGGGATGGATGCTGAACGGGATCACGTAGCCACTGATGAGGAAGAACGTGACCACGCCGATGCGGCCGACGTCGATCGACGATGCGACGGTCGCGAGCCAACGGCCACCCATGCCGATACCGAACCCGACGTAGGCGTCGCCGACGTGGCGCCAGACGACGAGCAATGCCGCCAGCGCGCGCAAGGCGTCGATGTGGCGCAGGCGCGCGTCGGCGCCCGCGCGCGACGGCAATTCGCCGCTCATGCGCACCCGGTCACAAGCGCACGCGCCCGCGCAGGATGTCGGCGTACATGACCCAGTCGCCGGTGAGGCTGTAGAGCGGATGACGGAACGTCGCCGGACGGTTCTTCTCGAACACGAAGTGGCCGATCCAGGCGAAGCCGTAGCCGAACACCGGCGCGAGCCACAGCCAGCGCGCGTCGCGTGCCACGCACGCGATCACGACCACCAGCAGGGCGAGGCTGCTGCCGACGAAGTGCAGGCGACGGCAATGGCGGTTCGCGTGCTCGGACAGGTAGTACGGGTAGAACTCGCGGAAACTCGTGTATCGGGACATGACGGACGCCTCGGCCGCGCAGGATAGCAGCCTGCTTCGCCGCGGGCGCGCGCCCTGCTCCGCGAAGCCCCTCCCGAGCGCCTGCTGCGCCCGGGAACAGCACCTGCACGGCCGTTCAGTGCTCGGGCAAAGGGATGAACTCGGTCTCGCCGGGCACGACCCCGATGCGCTGTGCGAGCCAATCGGCCTTGGCGCGTTCGATGCGCGCGCGATCGGAGGACACGAAGTTCCACCAGATCGTGCGTTCGCCGTCGAGCGGCGCGCCGCCGCAGAGCACCACGTGCGCCGCCGACGTCGCCGCCACTTCGATATCCGCGCCGGCAGCGAGCACGAGCATGCGCTGCGGCGCCAGCGGCTCGCCGTCGACGCGGACGTCGCCGTCGAGCACGTAGATCGCGCGTTCCTCATGTTCGCCCGGCACGCGCAGGCTCGCTCCGCCGGCGAGGTGCACGTCCGCATACAGTGTCGGCGCGTACACGCGCACCGGCGATTCCAGCCCGAACGAGCGTCCCGCGATCACGCGCAGTCGCACCCCGTCCTGCTCGCGCTCGGGCAGCGTCGACGCGGGGTAATGGAGGAACTCCGGCGCCGTTTCCTCGTGCTCGCGCGGCAGGGCGACCCAGGTCTGGATGCCGTGCATGCGGTGGCCGGCAGCACGTTCTTCCGGCGGCGTGCGCTCGGAGTGCACGATCCCGCGCCCCGCCGTCATCCAGTTGACGTCGCCGGGCCGGATCACCTGTACGGAGCCGAGGCTGTCGCGGTGACCAAGCGCCCCCTCGAAGAGATAGGTGACCGTGGCCAGGCCGATGTGCGGGTGCGGCCGCACGTCGAGTCCACGACCGGGCGGCAGTTCGGCCGGACCGATGTGGTCGAAGAATACGAACGGACCGACGTGGCGGCGCAGGCGGAACGGCAGCAGTCGGCGCACGGTGAAACCATCGCCGAGGTCGTGCAGGCGCGGTTCGATCAGCAAGGGTGTCATGTCGCTCATGCAGCGGCTCCGGTCGCCAGATGGCGATCATGCCACTTCTCGCGCGGGCCTTGCCTCCGCACGCTGCCGTCCGGGAGAAAGGCCGGCGTCCCGGTCGCCGGGCGAAAAAAAGGGCCGCGTGCGAGCGCGGCCCTTTCGTGCGAAGGACGGCGCGGGCGTCAGGCCGGCGTCACCTCTTCCGCCTGCAGGCCCTTCTGGCCCTGCACCACGCGGAAGGAAACCTTCTGGCCTTCCTGCAGCGTCTTGAAGCCCGTGCCGGTGATCGCGCGGAAATGCACGAACACGTCCGGGCCGTTCTCACGGCTGATGAAGCCGAAACCCTTGCTCTCGTTGAACCACTTGACGGTGCCCACCTGACGATCCGACATGAAACTCTCCACTCTTGACTAGTTGAATGAACCATCCCCTTCAGGGGCATGTCGACCACTGGGTATGCAGGTGTGCAGGTGAAGCGATGAAGCGGATCAACGATCGGCGCAGCATCGGGTCGCCAAACGCGGGTGAACCGTGCAGACACAGCGGCGCGAGTCTACCCGACTTGTTGCAAATTGCTACAGACCCGGCGATGGCGCCGGATGCGGCGCTCAGTACGCCCGTATGTCGTCCGGCGGATTGCGCATGAACGCGCTCCATTCGGCCGCGAGCCGGCGCAGCCCGCCCGGGTAGGCGGCATCGAGCAGGCGTTCGGCGGCGACCGGCACGCAAGGCGTCCCGGCTTGCGCGGCCAGCACTCCTTGCAGGGCGGCCCGGCCTTCGCGGTCGCGCATGAGCAGCGCGACCAGCGAGTACGCGCGCAGGTAGCGACGTTCGCGTTCGCCTGCGGCGAGCGCCTCGGTGTAGAAACCGCTTCCCTCGCGCGCAAGCAGGTCGACCAGCGCCTCGCTGCCATCGCCGCCCGGCGCCGCGCCGATCATTGCCGTCCGCTGCCCGCCGACGTCGACCTGGCCACCCATGCCGCCGCTGCGGTAGCGGCCGAAGTACTCGGCGAGCCCCTCGTTGAGCGAAACCGGCAGGTTGCCGATCGACTCATGCACGAGCGCGTGGGTGATCTCGTGGCGGAGCACGGCGAAGTTCACTTCGTCCTGGTCCTGCATGCGCACGCGGATCGTTCGGTCGACGGTCGAATACGTACCGCTGGATTTCGCCAGGGACGGATCACCGATCTGCTGCGCGTAGGCGGCCTCGGAGCGGACGAAGACGATCTGCAGGCGCATGCCCGACGGTATCGGCACGCCGAGCGTATCGTGCATGACGCGCTGCACGCCGAGCGCGTCGGCGACCGCGCGCTGTTGCAGCTGGTCCGGCAGGTTCACGTCGTAGCCGCTCGCCTGCACGTCGATCGCGGGGGCGCCGCTCACCGCGATCACGCGATGGCCTTGCGCGTTCGCTGGCGGGGCCTGGTCCGAGTAGTGCGTGATGCCGGCCGCGTCGACCCAACGGTGCACCGCGACCGGCGCGC
Organism: Dokdonella fugitiva; assembly: GCF_004342425.1. Taxonomy (GTDB): domain Bacteria; phylum Pseudomonadota; class Gammaproteobacteria; order Xanthomonadales; family Rhodanobacteraceae; genus Dokdonella_A; species Dokdonella_A fugitiva. Next base: position 191,592 of record NZ_SLWQ01000005.1, read on the forward strand.
GTGCCTGCGCCGCCTGCGTATGCGCGAGACATGCGGCCGACTGCAGGGGTTGCGGCACCTCGATCGCGGGGAGCGCGTCGACGCCGTGCGCGGGGGCTGGCTCGATCGTTGGCGCCTGCACCGGTGGCGCCGCCTGCGGCGGGGTCGAGACGACGACCGGTGCTGCCATGGGCTCGCCGATGTGCCCGTGCGCCGATCCCGCCGCCGCTGCCACCGGCGGCTCGCGTCGATCGCACCCGGCCACGGCGATGCCGGCGGAAAGGATCGCGAGCCGGACCAGGCTGGATGTTCGCTGCACGGGCATGACGCATTGTTCCGCATCCCCGCGCCACTGTCTGCGGTTCACGTCGCCGCGCCCGGTTCGCCGCGGTTAATCCGTCGTGGCCGAGGATCTCGCATGGCCGGCACACCACAGGTGCGCCGGGCGTACCACCCACAGCCGGAGGAAACCATGCGCTCCTACATCCTCGCTTTCGGCCTGCTCGGGCTGGCCGGCGGCGTCCAGGCCCAGGACACGAGCAGCACGACCTACCAGACCCCGCAAGGCGAAGTCACGGTGACGTCGGGACAACCGCAGCCGCGCCAGTATGGCGCGCCTCCGTCGTTCGCGGAGCTCGACCGCGGCGGCCGTGGCGCGCTCGGCGAAGCCGAAGCGGCCGCCTACCCGCCGCTCGGCAACGACTTCATCCATGCCGATCGCAATCGCGACGGCCGCATCAGCCGCGCCGAATACGAGCGCTGGGCAGCCCATCAGTGAACCAGGGGGACGAGGCCGCATCCTGCGGCCTCGTCCGTTCGCGCTAGAGGCGCACCCAGTGCGCGTGCCGGAAATGCCAGTCGGGTCCGATGCGGACCCAGCGGGCGCCGACGTACCGATAGCCGGGCCGCGCGACGACCCAGCGGCCGCCGATCCAGACGTGATGCGCGCCATTCCAGTGCCAGTAGCCCGGCGCCCAGACGTAGCCCGCCCGCACGCCGGCGTGTTCGACGCGCAGCGGCGGCGGAGCTACCCCGATGGCGATGTCGACGACCGCGCGTGCCTGCGCCGGTGCCGCAGCGAACACCGCAGCGTACGCGAGCGCGGCCACGCAGCAGGCGCCGGCGAGTTTGCGCATAGCCATTGATGCATTCCTCCCATGGATGCGGGCGAACATGCCCGGTATCGGGTGGAACGCAGCCGCGACCGGACGGTTGACGCCGACCACGCCTCGATCGCGCGTGCCCGTCAGCGCGAATGCGCTGCGCCGGCATCCTCGAGCGCCGCCAGCCTGCGCTCGCGCCGGTCGTGGTCGAGCCGCGCGAGCTCGCGCACGCGTGCATGGAACGCGTCCCAGCCGCCGCCTTGCGCGTACAGCATCGCGAACGCGCCGACCCAGCGGTCGTAGAGACCGAACGGCACGAGGCTTGCGTTGTTGATGGGCGCAGCCACCCAGGCGTCGTAGCCGTGCCCGCCATTCCACTCGCGATCGCGGAGCTCCACGTAGCGACGGCGGAAGGCGTCGATCTCGGCGGCCTTGCCGGCCCGCTTCGCCGCAGCATCGCGCGACGACGCATACAGCACGCGCAACCGCTCGCGCAGGTCGAGCACGAGCCGCGTGAAGCCGTCCTCGTGCGACGCATCGCGCGTGCCCGTGGGCCGTCCGTTCGTGACACGCCATTCGCGCAGGCCCTGTTCGGCGACGAAGCTCGCGTACGACTCGTTGAACGCGGTGTCGCCGGGGACGTACAGCTTCTGGTGCGCGAGTTCATGGAAGATCACGCGATCGAGCTCGTCCTGGCCACCCCGCAGCATGCTCGAGACGATCGGATCGGCGAACCAGCCCAGGGTCGAATACGCGGCGACGCCGCGCACCGCGGTGTCGTAACCCTGCGCCTGCAGCGCCGCTGCGGCACGCTCGGCGTGGTCATGGTCGAAATAGCCGAGGTAGGCGACGCAACCGGCGAACGGGAAGCAGTGGGTGAGCGGCTCGACCGAAAACTCGGGTGCCGCGAATACGCTCCACGTCACGTACGGCCGATCCAGCTGCACATAGCTCGCATAGCTGCGGTTGCGCGGCAACCCGAGCCGATCGCTCGCGAAGCGGCGTGCGGCGAGCGCGCCGCGCAGGCGCTCGCGCACGGTCGCATCGAGTCGCGTGTCGGCGATCGCGCGTTCGATCGGCTCGCGCGCGGCGAGCAGCTGCGCCTGGCCGTGCACGACGTGCGCGTAGTAGCGCAGCGCGCCGCAACCGGCCGTCGCGGTGACGGCGAGCAGCAGGCCGCAGCGTACCAGCCATGTCGCCGTGCCGCGGGCGATGCGGCGCATCGTGCGTGCGCACCGCCTCATCCGCTACAGCTCGAACTGCTCGTTGAGGATGCGCTCTTCGAGATTGTGCTCGGGATCGAACAGCAAGGTCACGGTCTGCTCGCGCGATTCGCGGATGTGCACTTCGGTAACGTCACGCACTTCGTGCGAATCCGCGGTCGCGCTGACCGGCCGCTTGTACGGATCGAGGATCTCAAACTTGACTTCGGTGATCGCAGGCAGGATCGCACCGCGCCAGCGGCGCGGCCGGAACGGACTGATCGGCGTGAGCGCGAGCAGCTGCGAACCGAGCGGCAGGATCGGCCCGTGCGCGGAAAGGTTGTACGCGGTCGATCCGGCCGTCGTCGACACGAGCACGCCGTCGCAGACGAGTTCCTCGATCTTGGCGACGCCATTGAGCAGGACGCGCACGTGCGCGGCCTGCTTGGTCTGGCGCAGCAGCGACACCTCGTTGAATGCGAGCGAGGTCGTGCTGCTGCCGGCTTCGGTCACCGCTTCCATCAGCAGCGGCCGCAGCACCGTCGGCTGCGCGTGCTCGATGCGCGACTCGAGTTCGTCGAGGCCGTACTGGTTCATGAGGAAGCCGACCGTGCCGAGCTTCATGCCGTACACGGGCAGCGCGCGCGCCATGTGGCGATGCAGCGAGCGCAGCATGAAGCCGTCGCCACCCAGCGCGACGATGACGTCGGCCTGGTCGAGCGGCACCTCGCCGTAACGGGCGACGAGCGCGGCGTGCGCGGCTGCCGCTTCCCCGGTCTGGGCGGCGACGAAGGCGATGCGTCGTGACATGGTGCGACCCGGAGGGAACGTCCCCGCGATTCTCGGCTGCGCGCGCAGATCCGCGCAACCATGCCCGCCCCGACAAGGATCGCACGCGATGCTCGTGGCGTGGGCCTTGGCCCACCACGTCGTCGCGTGAAAGCGATGGCCGCATCCTGGCGCGCGCGTGCTGAGCAGAGAACGGTGGGCCGAGGCCCACCCGGCGCGGGCATGGGGGTACGACCTGCGCGGTGGGTCTGGGCCCACCGCGTGCAGTCAGGCGGCCTTCGACGCCGCCTGCACGAGCTGGGCGAAACGACGCAGCGCGACCGAGGCGATCGGGTAATCGACCGACTGCGTGCGGATCTCCTCGAGCAGGCCGAGCGTGAACCTGAGCGCCGGGTCGTCGCGTTCGAGCCAGCGCGCAACCGGATGCTCGTCGCCGGCATCGGCACCGGCGAGCACCTGGCGCGCGAGCGCGCGATGCTGCGAGGCGAGCTCGTCGCGCAGCGAACCGCGTGCTTGCGCATGCCAGCGGCTCTCGACCGGCAGGTTCTCGATCTGCCGGCGCAGGCCGTCGATGTCGAGCGCCTGGGCGAGCTCGAAGAAGACCGAGGCGACGCGCTCGACCCCTTCGCCGGTTTCCAGCGCGATCTCCACGATGTCGAACGCCGCGTTGAGCTCGGCGACCTTGGCGAGGCGCTGCGCGAGCGCTTCGGGGATGTCGAGCCCCTGCCACTTCTCGACGTCGACGTCGTAGTCGGCGCGGGCGTTCGCGGTCAGCACACGCGGCAGCGCCGCGGAGAGTTCGGCGACGCCGGGCGCGTAGCGCTCGACGATGCCGGCGATGTCGAGGCTCGAACCGCGCTGGTTGAGCAGCCAGCGCGTGAGGTTGCGCTGCAGGTTCCAGAGCTTGAGCAACGCGTCGATCTGCACTGCTTCGCCGACCTTGCCGTCGAGCGCTTCGATCTCGGCCCAGATGCCGCGCGCATCGACGATCTCGCGCACCGCCGAGTAGGCCTTCGCGATCGACGCCGGCGACTGGCCCGTGTCTTCCTGCATGCGCAGCACGAAGGTCGCGTCCATGCGGTTGACCATCGAATTGGTCACGACCGTTGCGATGATCTCGCGCTTGAGGCGGTGGCGCTGCATGTGCGCGGCGTACTGTTCGCGCAGCGGCTCCGGGAAGTAGCGCACGAGCTCCTTCGACAGGAACGGGTCCTCCGGCACGTCGGAATCGAGCAGTTGCTGGTAGAGCTTGATCTTCGAATACGACAGCAGCACCGACAGCTCCGGACGCGTCATGCCCTGGTGGCGCGCCTTGCGCTCGGCGAGTTCGGCGTCGGACGGCAGGAACTCGATCTGCCGGTCGAGCAGGCCTTCCGCTTCGAGCGTGCGGATGAAGTGCGCGTTCGAGCCGAGGCGGTGCACCGACATGTGCTCCATCACGGTGATCGCCTGGTTCTGCCGGTAGTTGTCCGACAGCACGAGGCGCTCGACCTCGTCGGTCATCGCGGCGAGTTGCGCGTTGCGCTGCTCGAGCGTGAGCTCGCCACGCTGCACGGCGTCGTTGAGCAGGATCTTGATGTTGACTTCGTGGTCGGAGGTGTCGACGCCGGCCGAGTTGTCGATGAAGTCGGTGTTGAGCAGCACGCCGTGCAGCGCCGCCTCGATGCGGCCCTTCTGCGTGAAGCCGAGATTGCCGCCCTCGCCGACCACCTTGCAGCGCAGGTCGCGGCCGTTGACGCGCAGCGCATTGTTGGCGCGATCGCCGACATCGGCGTTGGTCTCGGACTCGGCCTTGACGTAGGTGCCGATGCCACCGTTCCACAGCAGGTCGACCGGCGCCTTGAGGATCGCGCTCATGAGTTCGGTCGGCGTGAGCTGGGTCGTACCCTCGGCGATGCCGAGCGCGCGGCACGCTTCCGGCGACAGCGGAATCGTCTTCGCACTGCGCGGGAACACGCCGCCGCCGGCGGAGATCAGCAACTTGTCGTAGTCGTCCCAAGACGAGCGCGGCAGCGCGAACAGGCGCTCGCGTTCCTTGAACGAAATCGCCGCGTCGGGGTTCGGGTCGAGGAAGATGTGGCGGTGATCGAATGCCGCGACGAGGCGGATGTGCGTGGACAGCAGCATGCCGTTGCCGAACACGTCGCCGGACATGTCGCCGATGCCCACGCAGGTGAAATCCTCGCTCTGGCTGTCGCGGCCCATCGCGCGGAAGTGGCGCTTGACCGACTCCCAGCCACCCTTCGCGGTGATGCCCATCTTCTTGTGGTCGTAGCCGACCGAGCCGCCGGAGGCGAACGCGTCGCCCAGCCAGAAACCGTGCTCGGCGCTGACGCCATTGGCGATGTCCGAGAACGTGGCCGTGCCCTTGTCCGCGGCGACGACGAGGTAGGGATCGTCACCGTCGTGGCGCACGACGTCCCTGGGATGCACGACCTTGCCTTCGACGAGGTTGTCGGTGATGTCGAGCAGGCCGTTGATGAACATCTTGTAGCAGGCGATGCCTTCGGCGAGGACGGCGTCGCGGTCGCCGCTGGCCGGCGGATGCTTGACGAAGAAGCCGCCCTTCGAGCCGACCGGCACGATCACGGTGTTCTTCACCATCTGCGCCTTGACCAGGCCGAGCACTTCGGTGCGGAAGTCCTCGCGGCGGTCGGACCAGCGCAGGCCGCCGCGCGCGACGGGGCCGAAGCGCAGGTGCACGCCCTCGACGCGCGGGCTGTACACGAAGATCTCGCGGTAGGGGCGCGGCTTGGGCAGGTCCGGCACCTTGGCCGAATCGAACTTGAAGCTGATGTACGGGCGCGGAGCGCCGTCGCGGCGCTGGAAGTAATTCGTGCGCAGGGTCGCGCCGATCACGCCGAGGTAGGCGCGCAGGATGCGGTCCTCGTCGAGGCTCGCGACGTGCTCGAGCAGTGCCTTGATCGCGCCGATGATCGCGCCGACCTGGTCCATGCGCGGCTGCGTGCGCGTCGCGACGAGGTCGTCGACGAACTTCGGCGGCAACTTCTTGGACACGTCGCCCGGGATGAGCGCGCGCAGTTCGCCGCCGAGGCGCTCGCCGGCTGCCCTGGCCGCGTCGGCGCCCACGTCCTCGCGCGCGGGATCGAAACCCGCCTCGAACAGCTCGACCAGCAGGCCGGCCAGTGCCGGATAGCGGTTGAGCGTCTCCTCCATGTAGCTCTGCGAGAACGTCACGCCGGTCTGCAGCAGGTACTTGCAGTAGCCGCGCAGCACGCTCACCTGGCGCCAGTCGAGCCGTGCGCCGAGGATGAGCTTGTTGAACGCGTCGTTCTCCGCGTCGCCGCGCCAGATGCTCGCGAACGCGTTCTCGAACGCGTCGCCGACCTGCTCGATGTCGAACGCGCAGCGCGTCGCCGCCTGCACCGCGATGTCCTGCACGTAGACGGTGGCTTCGGGAAGGCGGATCTCGCTGAGCTGCTCGGTGAGCACCCTGAGGCCCATGTTCTCGAGCAGCGGGATCACTTCCGACAGCGCGATCGCGCCGCCCTGGCGGAACACCTTGAACTGCAGCGTGTCCTCGCGACGGGTCGACGGCGCGAGGCTCAGCTTGATGTCGCCGCCGTCGCGCAGCGAGGTCGCGAGCACGAGGTCGACGGCGGCGACGCCGGGCGTCGCTTCCTCGATGTAGGACGCCGGCAGCGCGCGCGCATAGCGCGAGGCGAGGCGCAGGCCTTCGGCTTCGCCGTGCCGCGCGACCAGCGCGTCGCGCAGTTCGTCGTGCCAGTTGCGCACGATCTGGCCGATGCGCGACTCGAGGTCGGCGACGTCGTAGGCGACGAGGTCGCCCGGCTTCGGCCGCACGACGAGGTGCAGCTGCGCCAGCGGCGACTCGCCGAGCTGGATCGAGGAGTCGATGCGCTCGCCGCGCAGCGCGGCCTTCAGCGTGCCCTCGACGCGCTCGCGCACTTCGGTGTCGAAGCGGTCGCGCGGCAGGAACACGAGGCAGGAGTAGAAGCGGCCGTACTTGTCGCGACGGATGAACACGCGCGTGCGCGGCCGCTGGCCGAGCGCGAGGATGCCGGTCGCGGTCGCGAACAGCTCATCCTCGCTGGCCTGGAACAGTTCGTCGCGCGGCAGCAGCTCGAGTACGTGGCGCAGCGCCTTGCCCGAATGCGAGTCGCGGCGCAGGCCGGAACGCTGCATCACCGTCTCGACCTTGCGGCGCACGAGCGGCACGTCCTGGGGACGGGCCATGTAGGCATTGGTGGTGAACAGGCCGAGGAAGCGCTGCTCGATCACCGGCACGCCGTTCTGGTCGAAGCCGAGCACGCCGATGTAGTCCATGTAGCCCGGGCGATGCACGTGCGAGCGCGCATTGGTCTTGGTGAGGATGATCGCGTCCATGGAGCCGGACTGGGGCAGCTCCTTCGCGACGAGGGTGCGTAGCGAGCGCGGCGCGAGCGAGCGCTCCGAGCCGCGCAGGATGCCGAGGCCCGAGCCCTCGACCGCCTGCAGCACTTCGTCGTCGCCGCTCTTGACGACCGCGTATTCGCGGCAGCCGAGGAAGGTGAAGTTGTCGTTGGCGGCCCAGCGCAGGAAATCCTGCGCTTCGGCGACGCCGTCCGCATCCACCGGCATCGGCCTGGTGGCCAGCGAATCGGCGAGGTCGAGCATGCGCTGGCGCATCGCCTGCCAGTCGGTGACGCTCGCGCGCACGTCGTCGAGCGCATCGGCGACCTGCTGCTGCAGGCGGTCGAGTTCCGCGGCGTCGGCGACGCGATCGATCTCGAAATGCATGACCGACTCGGCCGCCCCCTTGTCCGCGTCGCCCGCGGCGATCGACACGAGGCGGCCGTTCGCGTCGCGTTCGACGCGGTAGACGGGATGGACGACCGAATGGATCGCATGGCCCGCCGAGGTCACGGCCATGCCGACCGAGTCGACCAGGAACGGCATGTCGTCGGTGACGACGTCGACGACGGTGCGTGCGCGGCCGGAACCCATCGCCGGATTGGAGACACGCACCTTGGCCGTGCCGACCCGGCGCTCGCGCATGAAGTCGAGCAGGCCCTGGGCCAGTGCCGACCACTCCGCCGCCGGGCGCTCGGCGATCTCGTCCGCGGCGATGCGACGCAGGAACTCGCGCGCGAAGGACTGCGCGTCCGTCAGAGCCGTGCCGCTGAGCTGGGTCGAAAGATGGACGAGGATCGGATCGACGTGCGTGCCGGACACGGCGCCTTGTGCGGTCATGAAGGGGTCCGAAGGTGGGGAAAAATGCGGGCCGCAAGGATACGCCGCGGGCCGCGGCGAATCCATACGGCCGCGGCCGGCGGACGCGGCGCGTCACCGCGCCGGAGGGACGCATGGCGGCGCGCGTGACATGCGTTTTCCCCTGCGTTTCCCGTCACGGGTGCGACGCACCCCCACGGCCGGCGAGCGTGGATGCTTTACGCAAGCTTAAGCGGTCATCGGCACCGCGCGGCACCGCGATCGCGATGTGTCCACATGTCGCGCACGTCGTAAAGTGCCATTGGACCCGTGCCGAATCCGCCGCGGCGAGGATGCATGTTCCTGTACCCGGCGGTATAGTCGCGCCGCTGCCGACGCGGCTCGCGCGAAGCACGCGCACGCCGCCGTCCTCCGTTCGGCCGCCTGCCCCTCTACGCATCCGAGAACAGGAAGCTCCACGATGAAGTTGCATCGCGCATTGACCCCTGTCGCCGTCGCGACGCTCGCCGCCATCGCCGCCGGCTGCGGCAAGCCGGCGCCGCAGCAACAGCAGATGCCGCCGCCCGAAGTCGGCGTGGTCGTCGCCAAGGCCGGCGCGGTGCCGCTCGTGCAGGAACTGGTCGGACGCCTCAGCGCGGTCCGCACCGCCGACGTGCGGGCGCGCGTCGCCGGCGTGCTGCAGAAGCGCGTCTACACCGAAGGCACCGACGTCAAGGAAGGCCAGCTGCTGTTCGAGATCGATCCGGCGCCGCTGCGCGCGACCTTGAACGCGCAGCTCGCCAACCTCGCCGCCGCGCAGGCAACCTACCAGAACAACCACATCGCCGCCGAGCGTGCGCGCTCGGTCGCCGAGAAGGGCCTGCTCTCGAAAGCCGACGTCGACGCCGCCAACGCGGCCGAACGCACCGCCGCCGCCGCCGTCAAGCAGGCGCAGGCGAACGTCGAGGCGGCGAGGATCAACCTCGGCTACGCCAACGTCACCGCGCCGATCGCCGGCCGCGCCGGCAAGCAGCAGGTGACCGAAGGCGCGCTGGTCGGCCAGGGCGAAGCGACGCTGCTGACCACGATCGAACAGATCGACCCGGTCTACGTGAACTTCAGCCAGGCGGTCGGTTCGCTCGAACAGATGCGGCGCGCGGCCGCGAAGGGCGACGTGCAGCTCTACGAGCAGGGCAAGGCGAAGGTCGAGATCACGATGCCGGACGGCAGCGCCTACGACCAGACCGGCACGCTCGACTTCTCCGATACCGCAGTCGATGCGGCGACCGGTGCGGTGACCCTGCGCGGCATCGTGCCCAATCCGCAACACCGCCTGCTGCCGGGCATGTACGTCAACGTGCGCCTCAGCCTCGGCGAGCTCAAGCATGCCTGGCTCGTCTCGCAGCGCGCGGTGCAACGCGACGGCCAGGGCGCCTACGTGTTCGTCGTCGGCGAGGACGGCAAGGTCGTGCAGAAGCGCATCGAGGCCGACACCCTGCAGGGCGACAGCTGGATCGTCACGAGCGGCCTCGCCGACGGCGACCAGATCGTCGTTTCGGGCGTGCAGAAGGTACACCCCGACGCGCCGGCAAAGGCCGTGCCGTGGCAACCAGAGGCGAACGGCCAGGCTCCCCAGGGCGCCCCGGCCGCGGCCGAAGGCGAGAAGCAGTAGAAGGTTCGCGCGCGCCCGCGCGGCGACCCTCGGGTCCGCGCGCGGGCGGCGCCACGGATGACGGCCGGCGCGGCCGCCATCCGCGACTCCAGCCATTTCCGGAATACACACCATGCCCAGTTTCTTCATCGAGCGTCCGATCTTCGCCTGGGTCATCGCGATCCTCATCACGCTGGGCGGCGTGATCGCGATCAGCCAGCTCGGCGTCGAGGCCTATCCGACGATCGCGCCGCCGCAGGTGGCGGTCAACGCGGTCTACCCGGGCGCGGACGCGAGCACGGTCGAGAAGACCGTGACCCAGGTCATCGAGCAGCAGCTCACCGGCGTCGACCACCTGCTCTATTTCAGTTCCAGTTCGAGTTCGAGCGGCACGGCGTCGATCACGCTCACCTTCGAGCCGGGCACGAACGCGGACATCGCCGCGGTGCAGACGCAGAATCGCGTCTCGCTCGCGCAGCCGCGCCTGCCGACCGAGGTGATCCAGCAGGGCATCACCGTGTCGAAGGTGAACCCGGGCTTCCTCATGGTCGGCATGCTCAAGTCCGACGACGGCTCGATGGACACCTACGCGCTCAACAACGTCGTCGCGACGCAGGTGCTCGACCAGATCCAGCGCATCCCGGGCGTCGGCAGCGCGTTCCAGTTCGGTTCCGAATTCGCTATGCGCATCTGGCTCGACCCGGACAAGCTGCACGGCTACAGCCTGTCGGCGACCGAGGTGCTGGCCGCCGTGCGCGGCCAGAACGTGCAGGTCGCGGCCGGTTCGGTCGGCGCCGAGCCGTCGGCAGGCGGCGCGAGCTTCACCGCGACGGTGCGCGCCGAGGGCCGCTTCAGCGAGCCCGAGCAGTTCGCCAACATCCTGCTGCGCGCGAACAGCGACGGCACGACCGTGCGCCTCAAGGACGTCGCGCGCATCGAGATCGGCCCGGGCAGCTACGGCTTCGCGCTCAAGTACAACGATACCTCGACGGCCGGTTTCGGCGTGCAGCTGCTCACCGGCGCCAATGCGCTCGGCGTCGCCAAGGCGGTGAAGGCCAAGCTCGCCGAACTGCAGCCGGGTTTCCCGAAGGGCGTGTCGTGGTTCATCCCGTACGACACGTCCGACTTCATCCAGATCTCGATCGAGGAAGTGGTCAAGACGCTGTTCGAGGCGATCGTGCTGGTCTTCCTCGTCATGCTGATCTTCCTGCAGAACTTCCGCATCACGCTGATCCCGACCCTGGTCATCCCGGTCGCGCTGATGGGTGGCTTCCTCGGCATGTGGATGCTCGGCTTCACGATCAACCAGCTGAGCCTGTTCGGCATGGTGCTCGCGATCGGCATCGTCGTCGACGACGCGATTGTGGTGATCGAGAACGTCGAGCGCATCATGGCCGAGGAGGGCCTTTCGCCGAAGGAAGCGACGCGCAAGGCGATGGGCCAGATCACCGGCGCGGTCATCGCGATCGCGGTCGTGCTCGCCGCCGTGTTCATCCCGAGCGCCATGCAGAGCGGCAGCGCCGGCGCGATCTACCGCCAGTTCGCGCTGACGATCGCGGTCTCGATGGGCTTCTCCGCATTCCTCGCCCTCGCCTTCACGCCGGCGTTGTGCGCGAGCATGCTCAAGCCGGTGCACGACACGAAGAAGAACCTCGTGTTCCGCTGGTTCAACGACAGCTTCAACTGGACCCAGAACCTCTACACCGGCCACGTGCGCACCGCCGTGCGCCACGCGCCGACCTGGTTCGTCGTGTTCATCGCGATCGCGGTGCTGTGCGGCTTCCTGTTCACGCGCCTGCCGGGCAGCTTCGTGCCGGAGGAAGACCAGGGCTACCTGTTCGCGATCGTGCAGCTGCCGCCAGGTGCGACGATCGATCGCACCAACAAGGTCATGGAACAGGTGCGCTCGATCGGCCGGCAGAACCCCGACGTCGAGGGCGTGGTCACGGTGTCCGGCTACAGCTTCGTCGGCCAGGGCGAGAACGTCGGCATGGCGTTCTACCGGCTGAAGCCGTGGAAGGAGCGACCGCACGTGTCGAGCGCGCTCGCGCAGCAGCTCAACGGCGCCAACTTCATGCAGATCAAGGACGCGCAGGTGTTCGTGCTGAACCTGCCGACGATCCCGGGCCTGTCGCAATTCGGTGGCTTCGAGATGTACCTGCAGGACCGCAGCGGCGCCGGCCACGACGCACTCATCGCGGCGCGCAACCAGCTGCTCGGCGCGGCAGCGAAGTCGCCGCTGCTCGCCGGCGTACGTCCGAACGGGCTCGAGGACAGCACCCAGATCAAGATGACGGTCGATCGCGTGCAGGCGCAGTCGATGGGCATCTCGCTCACCGACGTCTACTCGGCGATCCAGCTCATGCTCGCGCCCGTGTACGTCGACGACTTCTTCCACCAGGGGCGCGTGCAGCGCGTGATCATGCAGGCGGATGCGCCGTACCGCATGTCGCCCGACGCGGTCAGCCACTTCTACGTGCCGAGCAGCCTCGGCGCGGCTGCCGCCGACGGCACGCGGCCGATGGTGCCGCTGTCGAACGTCGTGCGCACCGAGTGGAGCATGGGCTCGCCGAGCCTCACGCGCTACAACGGCTACTCGGCGATCCAGATGAACGGCGGGCCCTCGCCGGGCCACAGCTCGGGCGAGGCGATGCAGGCGATGCAGGACATCATCGGCGGCAAGGACTTCCCGAGCGGCTTCAGTTACCAGTGGTCGGGCCAGTCGCTGCAGGAGATCATCTCCGGCAACCAGGCGCCGCTGCTGTTCGCGCTGTCGATCCTCGTCGTCTTCCTCTGCCTCGCCGCGTTGTACGAGAGCTGGTCGATCCCGTTCGCGGTCATGCTGGTCGTCCCCGTCGGCATCACGGGCGCGCTGGTGGCGACGCTGATGCGCCACACCTTCGACGCGAACCTCAACAACGACATCTTCTTCAAGATCGGCCTCATCACGATCATCGGCCTCGCCGCGAAGAACGCGATCCTGATCGTCGAGTTCGCGGTCGAGGAACAGCGCGCCGGGCGCAAGCTCGCCACGGCCGTGGTCGATGCCGCGCGCCTGCGACTGCGGCCGATCCTCATGACCTCGTTCTGCTTCATCCTCGGCGTGCTGCCCCTCGCGATCTCGAGCGGCGCCGGCGCCAACGCACGCCACGCGATCGGCACCGGCGTGATCGGCGGCATGATCTTCGCGACCTTCCTCGGCGTGCTGTTCATCCCGATCTTCTACGTGATCGTGCGACGCCTGCTCGGCGACAAGATGGAACCACCCGAGGAAACGCTCGCCGCGACCTCGTCGCCGCACCAGCATGGCTGATGCGGCATCGCGCCCGGGTCGCCGCAGGGCGGCCCGTTGCGCCTGGCTCGGCCTGGTCGCGCCCGCGCTGCTGCCGGCGGCCGCATCGGCCGACGGCGGCGCGCCATGGCTGCTCTATCGCGACGCCGATCCGTTCGTCGCCGCGAGCGGCCTGCCGTTCGCCCCGCCCTCCGCGGCGCCGGACGCCTGGCGCGTCGAGTTCGTCGCGAGCGCGAGCAACGCCGAACTCGCGTTCGATCGCGGCAGCGAGCACCTGCTCTACGACGGCGAGTTCCACGAAGCCCGGCTCGCGCTGACGCGCGCCTTCGGCGAATGCTGGATCGCACGCGCAACGATCGGTGAAGTCTCGTTCGGCGATGGCTTCCTCGACGGCTTCATCGAGGACTGGCACCGCACGTTCGGCCTCGACAACGGCGATCGCGGGCACCTTGCCGGTGACGGCCACGTGATCGCGTACGACGACGGCGGCGGCAATCACATCGCGCTCGATCGTCGGCTGCATGCCGCCACGCCGCTGCTCGTCGATCTCGCCTGGCGCCTGCCAGCGGGCGCGCACGAATGGCAGCTCGGCGCGACGCTGAAACTGCCGACCACGCACGCGAGCCCGCTCGTCGACGACCGCGCCGTCGACGCGAGCCTCTGGCTCGCCGCGCAGTCGACCGACGCGACGACGCGCCTGCCGTGGGGCGTGCGCGCCGGCGCGATGCGCCGCGGCGACACCGAACTGCTGCCCGCGCGCGCGAACGACGTCGTCCCGTTCGCCGACGCGTCGCTCGGCGTCGTGCTGCGCCCCGGCTGGGACGTCGCCGCGCAGTTGCAATGGCACGGTGCGCTCTACGACAGCGCAATCCCGCTGCTCAACGACGCGGCGACCCTCACGTTGTCATCCGCATGGCATGCGAAGGGCGGATGGACGCTGCGCGCGGGCCTCGTCGAGGACGCGATCGCGAAACATGCGCAGGACGTGACGATTTTTCTGTCGTTGACGCTTTGAACGCGGTTGGCGCTTCGCGCTCCTTTCCCTTCGACAGCAACGCAAATCTCTCTTCTTTCGCGACAACCGAGCCGCATCCGTGCGTGTTCGTCCCGCATCCCTGCGGGCCGGTGATTTCTCTTTGCTTGTCCAAAGAGAAGTCGCCAAGAGTAAGGACACCCCAACAGCGGCGCCCTCCGGGCATCCTGCCCTGCGGGTGCGTGAACGCCGCTTAAGGGGGACCCGAAGAGCAGCGCGCCCCTGCGCGCATAAGAGCGACGCGGCTTCGGCCTCTGCGCGCAGGAGCGCGCTGCTTTTCCCCGGGTCCCCGTGCGGCCCGGCGAGCGGCGGAGGAAGAGCCCGAAGGGGCGCGCGCAGGAAGCGCGCGCGTTCGTTGACGACACAGGGATGTGTCGCCAACGAACCCCGTAGCCCGCTCGCGTCGTCAGCGGGCAAGGAAGCCCGCTGACCGGGCCGCCCGGGGTGCCGTTCTCTTTGGTTACTTTCTCTTGGGCAAGCACTGCGCCGCCGGAGCGGCGCGAACAGCGCAGCTGGCCCGAAGGCGGAGGGCAGGATGCCGGAGTCACAGAAAGTGACCCGCCCGCAGAGATGCGAGTGGAAAACGCACGGATGCGGGTCGGTTGTCGCGAAAGAAGCCACAGCCTGCTGTTCAACGAGAACAACAACAATGACAAGCGCACCGCAAAAGCACCCTCACCCTACCCTCTCCCGCAAGCGGAAGAGGGGAACCCCCGATACCGCGCTCATTCACCCCTTCCCCCTACAATTCCCCGAATGAACCCCACGCGCCCGCTCATCGCGCTCGCCTTCGCGCTGCTCGCGTCGACGCACGGCAACGCGCGCACCGTCTACCGCTGCATCCGCGACGGCACTGTCAGCCTCGCGACCGCGCCCGAACCCGGTTCGCAGTGCTTCGCGAAGGAACTCGACGACGATGCAGCCGCGCTGCCGAACCTCTGGGGCCGCATGGGCGTGTTCCACGGCACCCTGTACAAGCGCGAGCAGGATGGAAGGACTGTCTACAGCACGCGCAACCTGCCCGGGTCCACGCCCGTGCTCGGCTTCACCGTGGCGACGCCGGCAGGCTCGCCCGCGCATGCGGGCCTCGGCAAGGTCGGCGCGCCACGCATGGACGCGTTTCCGCGCGAGTTCAGGAGCGCGGCGAAGAAGACCGGCATCGACGAGGCGTGGCTGCGCGCGATCGCCCACGCGGAAAGCTACTTCGACGCGAAAGCCGTTTCCGACAAGGGCGCACGCGGCGTCATGCAGCTGATGCCGGAAACGATCGCCGACTACGGCGTCAGGGATCCGTTCGACGCGAAGCAATCGATCCTCGCCGGCGCCAAACTGCTGAAAGCGCTGTGGACGCGTTACGAAGGCGACCTCGTGCTCGCCGCCGCCGCATACAACGCCGGCGCCGGCGCGGTGGCGCAGTACAACGGCGTGCCGCCCTACGTCGAAACGCAGGAATACGTCGCCAAGGTGCAGGCGCTGCACGCACGCTACCGCAAGGCGATGAAGCTGCCACCGCTCCCCGGCCAGCTCGCCCCCGCCCGATAGGGTCCGGTCCCCCTATGGGAGCACCTGTCTTTGCCGGCCGGCACGCCGCCAATCTCCGTTCGCGGTGCAACGGCAGGAGCCCACCCTGTGGGCGACCGCAGTGTCGCGATGCACCGAGGCGCGGCGGTCGCGCATGGGGTGCGCTCCTGCAGGTGACAGGCGCCGCGCTTGTGTGGGCGCGGCTTCTGCCGCGATGCCCTGCCCAGGGCATCGCGACTGAAGTCGGTGCGCGAACATCATGCCCACGCACGTCGGCCCTCGAGAATGCGAGGCGCGCGCGGGCGCCTGATAGAATCGCCGCCCTGCCTGCCCATGACGATCCCGATGAGCGCCGACGAACAACGCCTGCTCGACAAGACCTGGTTCTACCGTTTCCGCCTCCCGAGCGGGCGCGTGACCGCCACCTACGACGACGGCGCGCTCGATGCGATCCACGACACGCGCCTGGCGATGCTGCGCGACGTCGTATCGCGACGCTTCGGCGAGAGCCTGGCCGGCCACGACGCGATCGACATCGCCTGCCACCAGGGCTGGTTCTCGACCAAGCTGCTCGAAATGGGCGCCGATCGCGTGGTCGCCGTCGACACGCGCGACGAGCACGTCGCCGACACGCGGCTCGTGCGCGACGCGCTCGGCCTGTCGAAACTCGACGTGCGCCAGTCCGACGTGCATGCACTCGATCGCGCCGGGCTCGGCCAGTTCGACCTCGTGCTCATGCTCGGCCTCATCTATCACCTCGAGAACCCGATCGGCGCGCTGCGCCAGGCGCGCGCGCTGACGCGCCACATGTGCGTGGTCGAGACGCAGGTCGTACCGGGCATGAGCGGCATGGTCGACTACGGCAGCTACCGCTTCGTGCGCCCACTCAAGGGCTCGTTCGGCATCATCGACGAAACCGACGACACGCACGGCCCGGAAGCGAGCACGACCGGTATCTGCCTCGTGCCGAGCCTCGAGGCGCTGTTCTGGATCATGCGCAAGGTAGGCTTCAGCCGCGTCGAACTCGTGCCACCGCCGGCCGATGGTTACGAACAGCTCGTGCACGGCAAGCGCGTGATGGTGGCCGGTTACGTCGACTGAGCCGGCCCGGCCGCGCGAGTCCGGCGACGCAAGGGTCACCCGCGCATCAGGCAGGCGCCGCGGGAGTAGCATCATTCGGCGAATCGCCGCCACCACCGAGCTGGGAAGAGCCATGACCACCTATACCGGAAGCTGCCACTGCGGGAACGTCGCCTTCGAGGTCGAAGGCGAGATCGACAGCGGCCTCGCCTGCAACTGCTCGATCTGCGCGCGCAAGGCCTCGCTGCTGTGGTTCGTGCCGCGCGAGAACCTCGCACTCAGGACGCCGGAAGACGCGGCGAAGACCTACACGTTCAACAAGCACGCGATCCGCCACCGCTTCTGCCCCGAATGCGGCATCCACCCGTATGCCGAGGCGACCAATGCGCAGGGCCAACCAATGGCCGCGATCAACCTGCGCTGCATCGAGGGCCTCGATCTTTCGACGATTCCCGTCCACCATTTCGACGGACGCGCTCTCTGATTCCGGGAATCCGGGTGCGCCGGCGCAGCCCGCGACGAACGGGATGATCACGCATGGGGAGAGCCGCAGGTTCCACCGGCGGCTACCTGCCACTGCGGCCGCCGAAGCAGTCGCGCGGATCGTGACGAGCTCCAGCCGAGCGATTCCCGGATATGGCCGCTGCGCTTCCAGGGCGCCGGAGCAGAATGGATTCCCGCTTTCGCGGAATGACGCCACGGAGTGATCACGCCGGCCTCGGCGTCGCGGCATGGCGCTGTTCGCATTTCAAAAGCGTTTACCGACGTAGGATGCAGCCGCATGTCCAGGGAGGTGCGCACCATGTCGGGAATCCAGTGTTGGCGCGCGGTCGCGGTCGCGGGCCTGTTTGCCGCGAGCGGTGTCGATGCCGCGGTCGTGATCGACCTGTCGTGGGTCGACCAGGGCTCGGCGGAATTCCAGCGGTTCAAGGCGTATGTCGATCGCGCCGTGGCCGGCCATCCGGACTACGGCTTCTCCGCCGCGGACGCGGCGTACATGTACGAGCTGACCGGCCAGGCGCAATACGCGACACTCGCGGTGGCCACGGTCGAGGCGCAGGTCGCCGCGGCCGAGAGCGACATCGCCGGCGGCGGCGTGCCCGACATCGCGGGCGACCAGTACCTCGAGGTCGGACCGATGATCGAGGATCTCGCGCTCACCTATGACTGGTGCGCGAGCCACGTGACGCCGACGCAACGCACGCGCTGGGGCAACTACGCCGAACAGGCGGTATGGAACGTCTGGCATCACGACCAGGCCCAATGGGGCGGGCATCCGCATCCATGGCCGGGCTGGGGCGTCGACGACCCGGCCAACAACTACCACTACAGCTTCCTGCGCGCGACGATGTACTGGGGCCTCGCCTCGGACAGCACGACCTGGAAGAACCTGCTGCGCGACGTGCGCTGGCCTGAGCAGCTCGCCTACACCGCGACGATCCCGGGCGGCGGCAGCCAGGAAGGCACCGCGTACGGTCTCTCGCACGGCACGCTGTTCCAGCTCTACCGAGTCTGGCGCGACTCGACCGCGTCGGACATCGGCAACGCGAACGACCACGTCGACGACAGCATCCTCTGGTGGATCCACGCGACGGTACCGACGCGTGATCGAGTCGCCGCGATCGGCGACCAGGCCCGCGTGTCCGAGCCGGTCATCTACGACTACCACCGGCACCTCATGCTCGAGGCGCTCGACGTGTCCAACGACGCGACCGCGCGCGCGAACGCGTCGTGGTGGCTGCATGCGATCTCCGACCAGGCGATGGAGAGCAGTTTCAACTACCGCCACAACCTCATGCCGGCGGGGCCCGCGGGCGCGCCGCCATCGTCTCTCGTCTACCACGCGACCGGCACCGGCCAGCTGTTCGCGCGCACGGGTTGGGACACCGGCGCGATGTGGTTCGCGTTCTCCGCGGGTCCATACGTGCAGAGCCATGCGCACCAGGACCAGGGCGCGTTCACGCTGTTCGAGGGCGACTGGCTCGCGGTGACCGAGAACATCTGGACGCACAGCGGCATCCAGCAAGGCACGGACACGAACAACGTCGTACGGTTCGAGCATGCGGGTTCGATCGTGCCTCAACGCGAGGGAACGACCTCGACGATGAGCGTGACGCCCGGCACCGGCGGCGCGGTACACGCGGTCGCCGACCTCACGCCGGCCTACGACGGCAATCCGGCCGTGGCATCGTGGAAGCGCACGGTCGACTTCGCCGCGCGCAAGCTCACCGTCACCGATGCGTTCACGCTCGGCGCGGGCACGACCGCGACGTTCCAGGTCAACACGCCGGTGCAGCCGGTCGTCGACGGTCTCGTCGCGACCGCGGGGCCGCTGAAGATCCGCGTGATCTCGCCCGCCGACGCGACCTTGACCACGCTCGACTGGACCACGCGCAGCGATGCCGACGAAACGTTCAACTCGGGCTGGCGCCTCGACGTGCACGGCGGCACGACGGGCTACGTGGTGGAGTTCAGCACGAGCGACACGATCTTCGCGGACGGCTTCGACTGACGGGTCGCCGGTCGCGGCGATGTCGGTGCCGAACGGCGCGGGTGCCGGCGCCCGCAAATACGCGGCGCCATGTGGCGCCGCGTGGCACGGTCAGCGCACGCCGGTTTCGTTGCGCGCGATGACCAGGCGCTGGATCTCGCTCGTGCCTTCGTAGATCTCGGTGATCTTCGCGTCGCGGAAATAGCGCTCGAGCGGCATTTCCTTCGAATAGCCCATGCCGCCGTGGATCTGCACCGCCTGGTGGGTGATGAACATCGCCGCTTCCGAGGCGAACAGCTTGGCGACCGATGCCTCGGTGCTGAAACGCCCGCCGTCCCTGTCGGCCTGCGTCTTGGCGAACGCGGCGCGCAGCACGAGCAGGGTCGCCGCGTCGAGGCGGCACTTCATGTCGGCGATCTTCGCCTGGATCATCTGGAACGAACCGATCGGGCTGCCGAACGCCTTGCGCTCGCGCGCCCAGGCGAGGCTCGCTTCGTACGCCGCGCGCGACAGGCCGACCGCCTGCGAGGCGATGCCGATGCGTCCGGCGTCGAGCACGCCCATCGCGATCGCGAAGCCCTTGCCTTCCGGACCGAGCATGTCCTCCTTCGGGCAGACGTAATCGGTGAACTCGATCTCGCAGGTCGCCGACGCGCGGATGCCGAGCTTGGGCTCGGTCTTGCCCGCGTGGAAGCCCGGTCGCGTCGTGTCGATGATGAAGGCGGAAACGCCCTTCGCGCCGATGCCGGGCGTGGTGATCGCGAACAGCACGATGTACTTCGCGACGGGTCCGGACGTGATCCAGCTCTTCTTGCCGTTGATGACCCAGTCGCCGTTCGCATTCTTCGTCGCGCGCGTGTGCATGGCCGACGCGTCCGAGCCTGACTGCGGCTCGGTCAGCGCATAGGCGCCGATCGCCTCGCCCGTGGCAATCGCGCGCACGTACTTCTGCTTCTGCTCCTCGGTGCCGTACTTGAGGATGCCGTTGCAGTAGAGCGAGTTGTTGACCGACATGATCGTCGAATGGGCGCAGTCGGCCGCGGCGATCTCGATCATCGCGAGCGCGTAGGCGATCGTGTCCATGCCGGCGCCGCCGTATTCATGCGGCACCTCGATGCCCATGAGGCCCAGCTGGCCCATCTCGCGGATCGTGTCGAGCGGGAACTCGCCGGACTTGTCGAGTTCGGCCGCGACCGGCGCGATGCGCTTCTGTGCGAAATCGCGCGCGATGGCCTGGATCGACAGCTGGTCGTCGGTGTAGCGGAAGTCCATGGGAGCTCCTCGGATGGTCGGTTGGGGCACCCACGCCCGCCGCCCCGCGACGGCGGGATGCATTGGCGCTCTTGCGGTGATCGGCGATCGAGCCGGCCCGGCAGAGGATTCCCGCGTGCGCGGGAACGACGATGCAATGGGTCAGGGGCGGGATTTTAACGGTTCCGCCTCGTCCATGCGCGGCTCGGCGAAATCGCAGGGCGCGCCGCGCAGGCGCTGGTCGAGGATCCACGGCAGCAGCGCGGGTTCGGCATAGGCCTGCGGCCAGATCACGTGCTTTCCGCCCGCGTACTCGGTGTAGCGCGGCTGCCCGCCCATGGCGCGCAGTGCGCGCACGACCGCGCGCGAGCCGACCATCGCACCGTCGTAGCCCTTTTCGACGTCGGTATCGTCGTCGTCGCTGCCATGGAACACCCATTGCGGCACGTCGCGGATCGGCCCGAGGCCGGCCAGCTCGGTCATGCCCGACATCGGCACGCCGGCGGCGAAGCAGCGTGGCCAGGCCTTGAGCGCATCCCAGACGCCGGTGGCGCCATCGGAAATGCCGGTGAGATAGATGCGCCGCGGATCGACCGGCCAGCGTTGCAACGCATCGCGCACGACCGCGGCGACGCGCGCGGGCGGCCAGTACGCACCGGTCGTCTGTGGCGCGACGTAGACGAGCGGGATGCCGCCCTCTCGCGCCGCGTCGACGAGTTCGTACGAGCCGTTGCCCCTGCCCGCGAGTTGCGACTCGTTGTCGGTGCCGTCCTGCCAGTCGCCGTGCAGGAACACGATCAACGGCAGCTTCTCGCCGTCGCGGCGTCCGTCGGTGACCACCGCGCGATAGGGCACGTGCGCCACATCGGCGGTCCAGTATTTGCCGAGTTCGGCGTCATCGAGCGCCGCGGCGCGGCCGGTCCCGGCGAAGGCGAGGCTGCAGCAGGCTTGCAACGCGAGGGCAAACCACCTCGCAAGGTCACGTGAACGCATCGGCGAAGCATAACCGCGCCGTCGCCTGCCCGTGTCCATGCATTGACGCTGCACGGTGCAGCGGCTACCCTTCACGCTTCCATCTTTCAATCAAGATGAAAGGATAGATAGTGGATCTGGCCGCTACTTCCGCGTTGCTGCGGCTCCTGTCGGACCCGACGCGCGTGCGGCTGCTCGCCCTGCTCGAGCGCGAGGAGCTCACCGTCGCGGAACTCTCCGCCGTGCTGCGGCTGGCGCAACCGCGCGTGTCGACCCACCTCGCCAAGCTCAAGGAAGCCGACCTCGTGCGCGACCGCCGCGCCGGCGTGTCTTCGTACTACCGCTACAACGGCGAGCTCGACGCGCGCGAAGGGGCGCTGCTGCGCGCGCTCAAGGACAGCGTCGACGACGCGCTGCTGCGCGAGGACGAGCGGCGCCTGCCCGGCGTGCTCGCCAAGCGCGCGCGCGCCGAAGGCTGGGCCGACAGTGTCGCCGGCGACATGGAACGCCACTATTCGCCGGGCCGCACCTGGGAAACGCTCGCGCGCGGCATGACCCAGCTGGTCGAAACCGGCGACGTGCTCGACGTCGCGTCGGGCGACGGCGTACTCGCCGAGCTGCTCGCGCCGCGTGCGCGGTCGATCACCTGCGTCGACGCCGGCGCACGCGTGGTCGAGGCGGCGCGCCAGCGCCTCAAGGGGTTCTCCAACGTGGACGTGCGCATCGGCGACATGCACGCGCTCGATTTCCCGTCCGCGCGTTTCGACCTCGTGCTGCTCATGCACGCGCTCACCTACAGCGAACGGCCCGCGCAAGTCGTCGCGGAAGGCGCTCGCGTGCTGCGCAAGGGCGGGCGCCTGCTCGCGGCGACGCTCGGGCGCCATGCGCACCGCACCGCGGTCGAACCGTTCGAGCACCGCAACCTCGGCTTCACCGCCGACGAGCTCGCCGGCTTCGCTCGCACGGCCGGCCTCGAGGTGGTCACCTGCGAGCGCCTCACGCGCGAACGCCGTCCACCGCATTTCGAAGTCATGAGCCTGCTCGCGAGGAAACCATGAGCCGCCTGCCCCATCTCCATCCCGAGCGCGTGCGCGCACTCGAAGACGCGCTCGCGCGCCGCATCCTCGTCATCGACGGCGCGATGGGCACGATGGTGCAGGGCTACGGGCTCGACGAGGCCGACTATCGCGGCGAGCGCTTCGCGCCCGGTTTCGATACCGCGCGCGAACCGCACGCGCACGAAGCGCCGCACGGGTGCGACCTCAAGGGCAACAACGACCTGCTCGTGCTGACGCGTCCGGATGTGATCGGGGCGATCCACACCGCCTATCTCGACGCCGGCGCGGACCTCGTCGAAACCAACACGTTCAACGCGACCTCGATCAGCCAGGCCGACTACCGTCTCGAGCACCTCGTCTACGAACTCAATCGCGAAGGCGCGCGGCTCGCACGCGCCTGCTGCGAGGCGGCCGAGGCGAAGGACCCGTCGCGTCCCCGCTTCGTGATCGGCGTGCTCGGGCCGACCAGCCGCACCGCATCGATCAGTCCCGACGTGAATGATCCGGGCTTCCGCAATACGAGCTTCGAGGAACTGCGCGCGGCCTACCGCGAGGCGACGCGCGGGCTCATCGACGGCGGCGCCGACACGCTCATGGTCGAGACGATCTTCGATACGCTCAACGCGAAGGCCGCGCTGTTCGCGATCGAGGAGGAATTCGACGCGCGCGGCGGGCGCCTGCCCGTGATGATCTCGGGCACGATCACCGACCTTTCCGGCCGCACGCTTTCGGGCCAGACCGCCGAAGCGTTCTACGCCTCGGTCGCGCATGCGCGCCCGCTGTCGGTCGGCCTCAACTGCGCGCTAGGCGCGAAGGAGCTGCGGCAGTACGTCGACGTGCTCGCACAAGTCGCCACCTGCTGCGTCAGCGCCCATCCGAATGCCGGCCTGCCGAATGCGTTCGGCGAATACGACGAGACCCCCGCCGACATGGCCGCGCTGATCGGCGAATTCGCGCGCAGCGGCCTCGTCAACCTCGTCGGCGGTTGTTGCGGCACGACGCCGGCGCATATCGAGGCGATCGCGAAGGCTGTCGAGGGCGTCGTGCCGCGCACGCTGCCGGCGATGCACGCGCGCGCGGCCTGACCTCGCGGTCCCGCCGGGTCGGGGCACGACGCCTCCATTCGAACCGAAGAAGACACTTGGGTCCCGGCCTCCGCCGGGACGACGGAACAAGATCCGCGAACGATGTCCCATCCGATCCGCCCCACCCGCCTGTCCGGCCTCGAACCGCTCGTCATCACGCCCGAGCTGCTGTTCGTCAACGTGGGCGAGCGCACCAATGTCACCGGCAGCGCGCAGTTCCGCAAGCTGATCAAGGAAGAGCGCTACGCCGAGGCGGTCGAAGTCGCGCGCCAGCAGGTCGAGAACGGCGCGCAGATCATCGACGTCAACATGGACGAGGGCCTGATCGATTCGGAAGCGGCGATGGTGCGCTTCCTCAACCTCATCGCCTCCGAGCCGGACATCGCGCGCGTGCCGGTGATGGTCGACTCGTCGAAATGGAGCGTCATCGAGGCGGGCCTGCGTTGCCTGCAGGGCAAGGGCGTGGTCAATTCGATCTCGCTCAAGGAAGGCGAGGCAGCCTTCGTCGAGCATGCGCGCAAGGTGCTCCGCTACGGCGCCGCCGCGGTCGTCATGGCGTTCGACGAGCAGGGCCAGGCCGACACCTGCGCGCGCAAGGTCGAGATCTGCACGCGCGCCTACCGCATCCTGACCGAGCAGGTCGGCTTCCCGCCCGAAGACATCATCTTCGACCCCAACATCTTCGCGATCGCGACGGGCATCGAGGAGCACGACAACTACGCGGTCGACTTCATCGAGGCGACGCGCATCATCAAGGCGACCCTGCCCGGCTGCCACGTCTCCGGTGGCGTGTCGAACGTGTCGTTCTCGTTCCGCGGCAACGAGACCGTGCGCCAGGCGATCCACGCGGTGTTCCTCTATCACGCGATCGCCGCGGGGATGGACATGGGCATCGTCAACGCGGGCGCGCTGCCGATCGTCGACGACCTCGACCCGGAACTGCGCGAGCGCGTCGAAGACGTCGTGCTCAACCGGCGCAAGGACGCGACCGAACGCCTGCTCGACATCGCCGAGCGCTACAAGGCGAAGAAGGGCGACGTCGTCGTCGAGAACCTCGCCTGGCGCGCGCTGCCCGTGCGCGAACGCCTCGCGCACGCGCTCGTGCACGGCATCGACGCCTTCGTCGAAGCCGACACCGAAGAGGTCCGCGCGCAGAGCACCCGGCCGCTCGATGTCATCGAAGGCCCGCTCATGGACGGCATGAACATCGTCGGCGACCTGTTCGGTGCCGGCAAGATGTTCCTGCCGCAGGTGGTGAAATCGGCGCGCGTGATGAAGAAGGCCGTCGCCTACCTGCTGCCGTACATCGAAGCGGAAAAGGCGCGCACCGGCGACACCGGCAAGTCGAACGGCAAGATCGTCATGGCCACGGTCAAGGGCGACGTGCACGACATCGGCAAGAACATCGTCGGCGTCGTGCTCCGCTGCAACAACTTCGAGGTGATCGACCTCGGCGTGATGGTGCCGGCCCAGAAGATCCTCGATACCGCGATCGCCGAGCGGGCCGACATGATCGGCCTGTCGGGCCTGATCACGCCCTCGCTCGAGGAAATGAGCCATGTCGCCAAGGAGATGCAGCGGCAGGACCTGCGCATCCCGTTGCTGATCGGCGGTGCGACCACCTCGCGCGCGCATACCGCGTTGAAGATCGAACCGCACTACAAGTCGCCGACGGTGTGGGTCAAGGACGCCTCGCGCGCGGTCGGCGTCGCGCAGTCGCTCGTATCGAAGGAACTCGTCGACGCCTTCATGGAAAAGGTGCGCGCCGACTACGCCGAGATCCGCCAACGGCACAAGGATCGCAGCGGCGCCAAGCGCCTCGTGCCGCTCGACAAGGCGCGCGCGCAGCGCTTCGACGGCGGCTGGGCCGACTACGAGCCGCCGGCGCCGAAGCAACCCGGCATCACCGTGTTCGACGACTACCCGCTCGCCGAGCTCGTGGAACGCATCGACTGGTCGCCGTTCTTCAATGCCTGGGAGCTCGCCGGGCGTTACCCGGCGATCCTCGACGACGCGATCGTCGGCGCGCAGGCGAAGGAACTGTACCGCGACGCCCGCGCCATGCTCGAGCGCATCGTCGCCGGGAAGTGGCTGACCGCGCGCGGCGTGATCGGCTTCTGGCCCGCGCAGTCGGTCGGCGACGACATCGAACTGCGCGACGATGCGGGCGGGCGCATCGCGACGCTGCACCACCTGCGCCAGCAGGCCGACAAGCCGGTCGAGCGCCCGGATTTCTGCCTCGCCGACTTCGTCGCGCCGCAGTCGTCGGGCCGCGCCGACTGGGTCGGCGCATTCGCGGTGACCGCCGGCATCGGCATCGAGCCCCACCTCGAACGCTTCGAGCGCGACCACGACGACTATTCGTCGATCATGCTCAAGGCGCTCGCCGACCGCCTCGCCGAGGCGTTCGCCGAACGCCTGCACGAACGCGTGCGGCGCGAGTTCTGGGGCTATGCGCCCGACGAGGCGCTCGGCAACG
This sequence comes from Dokdonella fugitiva, assembly GCF_004342425.1. Lineage (GTDB taxonomy): Bacteria > Pseudomonadota > Gammaproteobacteria > Xanthomonadales > Rhodanobacteraceae > Dokdonella_A > Dokdonella_A fugitiva. The sequence goes on from NZ_SLWQ01000005.1 coordinate 217,750, forward strand.
ACGAGCTCATCGCCGAGAAGTACCGTGGCATACGCCCCGCCCCCGGCTATCCCGCCTGCCCCGACCACACCGAGAAGGCGACCCTGTTCCGCCTGCTCGACGCCACCGCGAACGCCGGCATCGAACTCACCGAGGGCTACGCGATGGTTCCGACCGCGGCCGTGTCCGGCTGGTATTTCGCGCATCCGCAGAGCCAGTACTTCGTCGTCGGCCGCCTCACCCGGGAGCAGGTCGAGGACTACGCGAGGCGCAAGGGCTGGACGCTCGCGGAAGCCGAGCGCTGGCTCGCGCCGAACCTTGATTACGATCCGGAGTAGCAGCGGCGGGCGAGCACACCCATCGCCCCACTGTCCTGGTCGAGCCCACGAGGCGGGCGGACCCGAGCGCCGGCGGGCAGGCATTACTCGTGCGGCGAACGGGTGACGCGATGCGTGGCCGGGCGGCGGCACGCGCTCCGCGCGTACCGCCCTACGCGCCGGTCAGCCTTCTTCGGAACCGCCCGGACTCACCACTTCGGGCTGGTGATGGCGCACGTGCACGTAGACGTTGTAGACCGACACGAACATCGGGAACGCGTTCTGCAGGATGCCGACCGAGTCGTTCTTGCCCCAGATGAAGTACGCGAGCGTCATCACGCTGCCGACGATCGACAGGTACCAGAACGACATCGGCATGACCACGCGCTTCGACTTCTTCGTCGCGTAGAACTGCACGAACCAGCGCGCGGTGAACAGGAACGTGCCGAGCAGGCCGACCAGCTTCCACGGCGTGATCGTGAGACCGTACAGGTTGAAAAGGACGTCGCTCATGGCGGACTCGCGCGGCGGCTCGAAAGGGCCGACAGCATGCCGCAAACGGGCTTTCGGTGCGGTTTCGCCGCGGCAGGCGCCATTCCCCGAAACCCGCGGGGATGCCGGCTCCCGCCTGCGCACCTGCAATACGGCGCACGACGGCGTCATCCCCGCAGGGCGAATCGAGCCGCGCAGCGGCGGATCCGCCTCGTCCGATCGAGCGTCAGCGCGCCCGCTGCGCGAGCCAGTCGTGGATCGCCGACGGCACCTCGCGCTGGGCGCGGCCCGACACGTAGATGCCGATGTGGCCGCCGCGGAACGCGATCTGCGTGTAATCGTCCGTGCCGACGTGCTCGCCGAGCACGCGCGAGGCGGACGGCGGGACGAGGTGGTCCTGCTCGGCGAACACGTTGAGCACGGGCATCGTGATGTTGGCGAGATCCACTTCGCGCTCGCCGATCCTCAGGCCGCCCTTGACCAGCTTGTTGCCCTGGTAGAAATCCTTGATGAACTGGCGGAATGCCTCGCCGGCCTGGTCGGGCGAATCGAAGATCCACTTCTCCATGCGCAGGAAGTTCTCCATCTCCGCCTTGTCGTCGAGGATGTCGACGAGGCCGATGTACTTCTGCTGGTTGAGCCGCACCGGCTTGAGCATGAGGTAGCAGAGGTTCATGAGGTCGGCGGGCACGTTGCCGAGCGTGTCGACGAACAGGTCGACGTCGAGGTCCTGCACCCAGTTCGACAGCATGTTTTCCGGCGTCTGGAAATCGACCGGCGTGACCATCGTGATGAGGTTCTGCACCTTGTGCGGATGCATCGCGGCGAAGCACAGCGAGAACGCGCCGCCCTGGCAGATGCCGAGCAGGTTGATCTTGCGCACGCGCGCATGGCGCGCGACCGCATCGACCGAACGCGCGATGTAGCCATTGATGTAGTCGTCGAGCGTGAGCCAGCGGTCGGCGAGGTCGGGGTAGCCCCAGTCGATGAGGTAGACGTCCTCGCCCTTGGCGAGCAGGTTCTTCACCAGCGAGCGGTCGTCCTGCAGGTCGACCATGTACGGCCGGTTGACGAGCGCGTAGACGATGAGGATCGGCACCTTCGCGGTCGGCGGACGATCGCCGCGGAAGCGATAGACGACGAGCTTGTCCTCGCGGTAGATCGCCTCCTTCGCAGTCACGCCGAAGTCGACGTCGTCGACCTTGCGCAGCGTATCGATCGCCGCGGCGAGCTTGCGTTGGATGGTGAGCGCTTCTTCCAGCGCCTTGGTCGGTTCGATCTTGATCGGGCCCATGTCGCTTCCTTCGCTCAGCGCTTCTTCTTGTTGCCGGACGGGTCACGCTTGCCCGCTTCGGGCAGGGCATCGGCCTTGCGCGTGCCGCGCGACCCCAGCGAGGCATCGGCGAACTTCGCGATGCGCGAAGCGAAAGTGCCCGGCGCGACCGCGGCGACCGCGCGTCCGGCGCGCGCCTTGCGCGCACGGCGCTCGGGGGCCTTCGTCTTCGCCGGCTCCGGCGCGGGCACTGCCGCGGCGGACCTGCGTTCCGGCTTGCGTGCGGCCTTGCGCGTCGGCGCTGCCGCCGGCGGCGCCTCGACGACCGTCCTCGCGGGCGTTTCGCGGCTCGTGCCGCTCGCACCGCCGACGGACGCCTTCAGTTGCTCGAGTTCGCTGCGCAAGGAGGCGATTTCGTCGATGAGGGCGTCGCCGCCGCGCTGCGCGCGCACTTCGCGCCGCAATGCCTGCAGCCGTTCGCCGATGCTGTTGAGTTCGCTGCGTGTCGGCATGCCGAGATCGACGCTGAGGCGCTCGATCTCCTGCTGGATCTGCGAGCGAAGGCGCATCTGCGCGTTGGTCAGCTCGCCGTAGATCTCGCGGAATTCCTGCGAGAGCGCGATCTCCGCATAGCCCTCCTCGGCCGCGTCGACCCAGAGGTCATAGAGCGCGCGCAGCGATTCGATCTGCCGGCCGGGCTGCTCGCGCTCGGTCAGCTTGCCTTCGAACAGTTCGAAGCCGCGGCGCGCGGCCTCGAGCATCTTCGCGTTGTAGCGCGCGAGCTGCTCCTGGTATTCGACCCAGGCGACGGCACTCTTCTGCTGGTGTTCCTGGTGTTCACGCAGGTAGCCGAACGCGGGCAGTTGCAGCCATGCCTTGAGCTCGCCGGTCGGGTTGCCGCCACCCGGCAGCGCGCCGAACAGCCGCGCGAAGGCGGCTTGCGCATTGCCGGCGCCGGCGTGTTCGTTCCAGAGCCGCGCGAGCGGATGGTCGAACAAGGCAGGGCCACCCGGCATCGCGAACGCCTGGCGCAGCGCATCGCTCCACGGCGGCACGCCATCGGCCGGGTTCGCGCCGGCAGCCGCGAGCAACGTCTGCATGAAGGCGACGTAGTTCTTCGCGCCGTCGACGAGGCGTTCGATCGTCTCGGCCTGGCTTCCCGCGCCCGGCCCAGCCGCGAAGGCGCGCGACCACTGCTCGAAGCCGTCGACGCGGCCCCTGCCGGCCTGGCTCATCGCGTCACGCGCAACCTCGGTCCAGGCATCGACGGACTGCTGCGACAGTGCCTGCCACTGCTTCATCCAATCGGAATTCGACGAATCACCCACGGCGCAGCCTCGCAAGTCTGGGGCCGCCATGATACCGCGAGCATCGTCGCGAAATGCCGGCGCGCGCTGCGCGCCGCGATCGCCCGCTCAGTCGCGCGTGTAGACGAAGACGAAGGCGGGCGGCAGGTTGAGCGGCGCGATGCCACCGCGGCGCACCGACAAGCCGAGCTCGTCGAGCAGGTCGCGCGGGATCGGGCCGAACGGTCCATAGGTGAACTGGATCAGTGGTCGCCCCGGCCCGAGCACGGAAAAGACCGCGGACAGGATGCCCTTCTGCACTTCGCGCGGCATCGCGAGGAAACCGAGCCCGCTGATCGCGGCGTCGGCGTTTTCGAAGCCTGCCCGCGCCGCGATGGCGACGAGATCGCAGGCGTTGCCGTGCACGACGCGCGCGTCGGGGAACTGCGCCTGGAGCAAGCCGTGCAGCTCTTCGTTGAGTTCGACCACGAGCAGGTCGCGTGCACGGATGCCGTGGGCGAGCAGCGCACGCGTGAAGACGCCGGTGCCCGCGCCCAGCTCGACCACGCGACGCGCGTCCGCCGGCAACTGGGCGATCATCGCGCGCGTCAACTGGCGCCCGGAAGGCGACAGCGCCGCCATCGCGCGCGGGTTGCGCAGCCATTGCCGGAAAAACGTCCATGCGCCCGGAACCTGCGGCTGCGCCGCCATCACGGTTCGTCTGCTCTGCTCGCTCATGCACGTTTCGTCGGCCATATGTCCGCGCATCATAACCCGCAGATGGCCGTCCGAACCGACCGACCGACGCGAGCCGGTTCCAGAGCGAAGCCCGAACGAACCCGAGCCCGTCGCTTCTCCAGCTCGGCCCGGAACAACGCCGGAACGTCCCGCCAGTGATTGAAACCGTGTCAGGCCGGTAGCGCGCGCGGCGGGCACGACGCGCGGTCGCGCACAGGGTGCGCTCCTGCAGGATGTCGGCCACGTTCCAGGATCGAAAAAGAGAAACCCCGCGACGATCAGGGGAAATCGTCGCGGGGCGGAGACGCCGACGGCAGGAAGGGGGAGGGGTGGCCGCCGGCGCTGAGCGTGATCGTGAACGGGTCAGTGACGGTAATAGCCGCTCCGATCGTAATAGGTCGCGCGATGACCGTAGTCGCGCCCGTGGTGCCCACCGTCCCGGTATCCGTGACCGCGGTAACCGTGGCCATGGTAGCCATGCGACGGCCGGTCGTAATACCGCACGCCGTAGTAGCGCGGGTAGTAATACGCCGGGCCATAGTAGGCCGTGTCGTAATATGACGGACCGTAGTAGGTCGGGCCGTAATAGACCGGCGCGTAATACGCGCTGTAATACCCGCCGTAGTAGTAGTTGCCGCCCCAGCCACGGCCGCAGTGGTGGCAATCGGAGTAACCGATGCTGATGCCCGGCAGGCCGATGCCGATGCCGACATTCCAGTGGCTGCGGGCGAACGCCGCCGGCGCCAGCGCCAGACCTGCGGCGACCAGCAAACCCATGACGACCATACGAACAGACTTGCGCATTTCCACACCCTCCTCAGGCGTACGGCGCATGCTGCGGTCCACCCCCTGAATCGGTCCTGAAATTACTCCGGGCGACGTTAAGAATTCGCTGTCGGCGCAAGGCGCCTACGCAGTTCGTAACAAACATGAATGCGCGGGTTGCGCGCGAAGTCGAACGGAATCGTCGCGGGCGTGATGTCTCGAACGTCGAAGCACTCGGCCAGCGACGCATCGAGGGTGAAACGGCGCAGGTTGTTGGAGAACACGACCAGGCCATCCGGCGCGAGGCGATCGCCGACGAGGCGCAGCAGTTCGGCGTGATCGCGCTGCACGTCGAAGTCCTCCGCGCGCTTGGAGTTGGAGAACGTCGGCGGATCGACGAACACGAGGTCGTAGCGACCATGGTCGTGGCGCAGCCAGGCGAGCACGTCGGCCTGCACGAGGCGGTGGCGCGGACCGGTGCAGTCGTTGAGCGTGAAATTGCGCGCCGCCCATTCGAGATAGGTCGCCGAGAGGTCGACGCTCGTCGTCGACGCCGCGCCGCCCGCCGCCGCGTGCACGCTCGCGCTCGCCGTGTAGCAGAACAGGTTGAGCACGTTCCGTCCGCGCGCGAGTTCGCGCAGGCGCAGGCGCATCGGCCGATGGTCCAGGAACAGGCCGGTGTCGAGATAGTCGAACAGGTTCACGCGGAACTTCAGGCCGCCCTCCTCCACCACGAGGAACTCGCCGCGCTGGTCGAAGCGGCCGTATTTGGAGCCGCCTTTCGCCCTGTAGCGCGTCTTCAGCGCGATGCGTTCGCGCGGCACGTCGAACGCGTGCGATGCGGCGTGGACGAGCTCGCGCAGGCGATCGCGCGCGACCTGTTCGGGGATGTCGCGCGGCGGCGCGTATTCCTGCACGTGCAGCCAGGTCTGCGGGAACGCATCGCTGCGCGCGCGGCCGTCGTCGGCACCGACGGCACGGTAGACGTCGATCGCGGCGGCGTACTCGGGAATGTCCGCGTCGTACGCGCGCCAGCACGTGACGCCTTCGCGTTCGAGCCGCTTGCGCAGATGGCGCAGGTTCTTGGAAATGCGGTTCGCGACTGCCTGCGCGCCTTCGGACAGCGGACGCTCGACGCGTTCGCGCGGGCGTTCTTCGCGCAGCTCGAATGTCAGCAGGCGGCACTCGAGCGCGCCGTTGTAGAGCACGTAGCGCTTGTCCGCGCGCAGGCCGAGCGCGTGGCCGAGCTCGTCGTCGGCGACGATGACTGCGGCGCGCCAGCCGGCGAATGCCTCGCGCAGGCGCGCGCCGAAGGCGCGATACAGCGTGCCCAGCGCCGTGCGCTCGCCGAGGCGTTCGCCGTAGGGCGGATTCGAGATGACCAGGCCCGGCTGCTCGATGCCTTCGGGCCGGCGCAGGTGCTCGGCCGACTGGCGCGCGAGGTGCAGGAAGCCGGCGACGCCGGCGGCCTGCGCGTTGCGCCTGGCTTCCTGCAGCACGCCCGGGTCATGGTCGTAACCGAAGTACAGCGGCTGCAATGACCGCAGGCCCGCGGTCGCACGCGCCTGCGCTTCGTCGAGCAGCGCCTGCCACGTGGCCGCATCATGGCCGTGCCAGCCGAGGAAGCCCCAGTATCCGCGGCGCAGGCCGGGTGCGGCATCCGCGGCCATCAGGGCGCCTTCGATGAGCAGCGTACCTGCGCCGCACATCGGGTCGACCAGCGCTCCACCCTCGGCGGCGATCGCGGGCCAGCCCGCGCGCAGCAGCATCGCGCAGGCGAGGTTTTCCTTCAGCGGCGCCTCGCCCGTGCCCTGGCGCCAGCCACGCCGGTGCAGCGGCAGGCCGGCGAGGTCGAGCGCGATGCTCGCGCGCCCCTTGTGCACGCGCACGTTGATGCGGATCGAGGGCTCTTCTACGTCGACGTCCGGACGCGTGCCGCTGCGTTCGCGGAATTGGTCGACGATCGCATCCTTGGTGCGCAACGCGATGAACTGCGTATGGCGCAATGCACCGCTGCTGCCGACCGCATCGATCGCGAACGTGCCGTCCGGTGCGAGGTGCTGCGCCCAGTCGATCGCCTGCGCCCCGGCATGGAGCGCATCCGCGTCCGGCGCATCGAACTCGGCGAGCTGCAGCAGCACGCGGCTGGCGAGGCGCGACCACAGGCAGGCGCGATAGGCGAGTTCGAGCGGCCCGGAGAAATGCACGCCCGCGAGGGCCTCGCGCGCGTCGTCGGCGCCGAGCGCACGCAGCTCGTCGCGCAGCAGGTATTCGAGGCCCTTCGGGCAGGTCGCGAACAAGGTCGCCATCAGTCGAGCCCGGCGAGGAAATCGCGAAAGACGCCGGCGCACCAGTCGACGTGCGCGGCGAGGCGATGCCCGTCGCGCACGAGGTGCAGCGTCGCGCCGCGCGCGCGCGCGAAACCGATCGCCGCGTCGACCGGGCAGACTTCATCGTTCCAGCCGTGCACGAGCGTGGTCGGCACGTCGGCCGCGTCGAACGCACGCGGATAGCCCGGGATCGCGGTCGGCAATGCGAGCAGGAACAGGCCCGCGCTTGCGCGCCGCAGTGAAGCGAACCCCGACGTGAACGCGCCCATGCTCGAACCGGCGAACACGACGCGGCCCTCGCGGGGTGCATGCCCGAGCGCGCGATCGATGCGTGCATCGATCGCGAGCGGATCGCGGCTCGCATCGAGGTCGCGGTAGTCGGGACGCACGCTCGCCCAGCCGAGTGCGTCGCAGACGAGCGCAAGCGCGCTGACCTTGGTCGCCTGCGGGCCGCTTTCGAGGCCGTGCGAGAGGATGACGGTGCCTTTCATTGAAGGGGAATGGGGAATGGGGAATGGGGAATGGGGAAGCATAGCGGGCGTGGCCGGCGCGTGGGTGGTCGGGGAGCCGCGCCGTGGCGGAAAGCCTGTAACCTGCGCGGCAACTCCCGTTCGACCGGTTTTCCATGCCCCTCTCCATCGATGCCTGGCCCCTGCCCTACGAGGAACGACTCGCCTCGCGGCCGTCCTCCGCGATCGACCTCGTCGTCATCCATTGCACCGAGTTGCCGGACATGGCGATGGCCCGCGAGTTCGGCGAGCGCATCCACTATGCGGGCACGCAGACCGGCAACAGCGGGCACTACTACGTCGACCGCGACGGCAAGATATTCCGTTTCGTCGCCGATACCCGCGTCGCGAACCACACCTACGGCTACAACCCGCGCTCGATCGGCATCGAACTCGTCAACATCGGCCGCTACCCGCACTGGGGCGACAGCCGCTACCAGGCGTTCACGGTGCCGTACACGGCCGAACAGATCACCGCATTGCGCGCGCTGCTCGCGCAGTTGCGCAACGACCATCCGACCCTGCGCTGGATCGCCGGCCACGAGGACCTCGACCGGCGCCTCGAGCCGGCAAAGGACGATCCCACCATCATGCTGCGCCGGCGCCAGGACCCCGGCCCGCTGTTTCCGTGGGACGAAGTCATGGCCGACAGCGGACTGGAACGGTTGAGCCCCCCGTAGGGCGGTACGCGCGCAGCGCATGCCGCCGTTTGCACGCGACGGCGGCGCGTGGCGGGCTTGCGGCGGCACGCGCTGCGCGCGTACCGCCCTGCCCGCGCCCTGACCTATACTTCGCCGCCCCGCCGTCGCTCCGCAACGTATGACGCCCGCCGTCGAAGAACTGCTTTCCCTGCTCCAGCTCGAGCGCCTCGAGGACAACCTGTTCCGTGGCGAGAGTCGTGACATCGGCACGCGCTACGTGTTCGGCGGCCAGGTGCTCGGGCAGGCGCTGTCCGCCGCGCAGCAGACCGTCGATGCGAATCGCAGCGCGCATTCGCTGCATGCCTATTTCCTGCGTGCGGGCGACATCGAACATCCGATCGTCTACAACGTCGAACGCACGCGCGACGGCGGCAGCTTCTCGGTGCGCCGCGTGACCGCGATCCAGCACGGCCAGCCGATCTTCAACTTCTCGGCCTCGTTCCAGGCCGAGGAAGCCGGCGTCGAACACCAGTTGCCGATGCCGGCGGTGCCCAAGCCGGACGACCTCGAACCGGTCGAGCCGCTGCCCGCGGACGAACTCGCCAAGCTGCCGCCCAAGCTGCAGCGCTGGTTCGGCCGCTCCGGGCCGTTCGAGTTCCGCCACGTCTACCCGCGCGATGAACTCAACCCGCCCAAGCGCCCGCCATTCCAGCAGGTCTGGTTCCGCCTGACCGGCCGCGTGCCGGAAGCGAGCCCGCCACTGCACCGAGCGCTGCTCGCGTACGCATCGGACTTCCACCTGATCGGCACGACGATGTTCCCGCACGGGATTTCCTTCCTGCAGCGCAACGTGCAGGTCGCGAGCCTCGACCACGCGATGTGGTTCCACCGCCCGTTCCGCGCCGACGAATGGCTGCTCTATTCGTGCGACAGCCCGACCGCGCAAGGCGCGCGCGGTCTCGCGCGCGGCATGATCTACAGCGAGGATGGACGACTCGTCGCATCGACCGCGCAGGAAGGCCTCGTGCGCCTGCGCAGCGAGGGTTGAGCGCCCGCCGTTCACGTCCGCTCCCGAACCCGTCAGAACCCGAACCCGCTAGAATCGGACCATGCGCCAGATCTACACGTCACCGCGGATGGAGAACGTCGAGCGCGTCGTCGCGCTGATGGCCGAGCACGGCATCAAGACGACGATCGCGAACCGGCGTGCCTACCAGGGCGCGGACTGGAAGCGCTTCAGCTACACCGCGAAGGCGGACCGCGACAGCTGGCCGCAGGTGTCGGTCGTGCGCTCGGAAGACCAGACCCTCGCGCGCAAGGTGCTGCGCGACGCGGGGCTCGAGCCCGCGACGCGCTTCGCCGACGAACTCGCCGCGGCCCGCGGCGTCGGCAGCCCGACCCAGCACAACCGCGCCTCGCTGCGCATCAAGCTCGTCGTGCTCGCGCTGATCGCCGGCGTGTCGGTGCTGATCGCGCTGAGCCTGCTGCACCACTGAGGCTCGCCGGGTCGGGCGGCAGGCGATGCGCCCGGCGGTTCCCGCCGCCGGCCGGGCCACCCGGCGGGCGCGCTCGCGCCGCAACAGGCAAGCCGCTCCGAACGGGCTAGAATGAGCCCATGCGTTCGGACGTCGTCCGCCTGTTCCAGACCCTGCCGCACCCGTGCGGCTATTTCGCCTCGCGCACCGCGCAGAACATCGTCATCGACCCGAGCGCGCCGCAGCTGCCGCAGATCTACGACATTGCGGTGCAGCGCGGCTATCGCCGCGCGGGCGGCCACGTCTACCACCCGCAGTGCAACGGCTGCCGCGCCTGCGTCGCCTGTCGCGTGCCGGTCGAGCGCTTCCGGCCGGACCGCTCGCAGCGCCGCTGCCTCGCGCGCAACGCGGACCTCGCGGTGCGCGTGATGCCGGCCAACTACACCGACGAGTATTTCGCGCTGTACCGGCGCTACCTGCGCGCGCGCCATCCCGACGGCGGCATGGACGACGCGCGCCCGGAGGATTTCGCGCGCTTCCTCTACACCGCCTGGAGCCCGACCCGCTTCATCGAGCTGCGCGAACGCGAACGGCTCGTCGGCATCGCGGTCACCGACTTCTGCGTAGCCGGCCTCTCCGCGGTCTACACCTTCTTCGATCCGGAATGCGAGTCGCGCGGCCTCGGCACGTTTGCGATCCTCACCCAGCTCGACATGGCGCGCGCGCAGGGGCTGCCGCACGTCTACCTCGGCTTCTGGATCGAAGGCCATCCGAAGATGCACTACAAGGCGCGCTACCGCCCGCTCGAAGTGCTCCGGGAAGGCATCTGGACCGACCTCTGAACCCGCGCTCAGACGAAGCCGATCTCGTGCTCGCCGTGCATCGACATGACGAGCCTGACCATCGAGGTCGGCAGCATGATCTCGAGTTCGAGCGATTCGCCGTTCGGGCCCTTGCCCGCGAGCGTCATCTCGAACAGCGCGCCCGAGGCGTCGATCTCGCTGCAGACGATGTGCGGACCGCCTGGCACGTCGCGCAGGTACGGCTTGATCGGCTCGCCGAGCGCTTCGATCGCCTGCGGGTAGAGGAATACAGCGTAGTTCTTCGGATCGGTCATGTTCGAGGGCTGAGGGCTGAGGGCTGAGGGCCGGAGAATCGCCGCGACCAACGCAATGGCATACGTGGTCAGGGGTCGATGCGGAGGTGGGAAGCGGCACGCACGGCCTTGGCAACGGCGGCGCCGACGTCGACGTCGCGCGCGAGCGTGACCGCCATGCGCCGCTGGCCGCGTACCTGTGGCTTGCCGAACAGGCGCAGCATCGTGTCGGGTTCGGCGAGCGCCTCGGCGACGCCGTGGTAGCGTGGCCGGTCGCCGTCACCGCTGCACAGCACGGCGCAGGATGCCGAGGGGCCGAGTTGGCGGATCGCCGGGATCGGCAGGCCGAGGATCGCGCGCGCATGCAGCGCGAATTCGGACAGGTCCTGCGAGATGAGCGTCACGAGGCCGGTGTCGTGCGGGCGCGGGCTCACTTCGGAGAAGATCACCTCGTCGCCCTTGACGAAGAACTCGACGCCGAACACGCCATGGCCACCGAGCGCGCCGGTGATCGCGGCCGCCTGGCGTTGCGCCTCGGCGAGCGCCTTCGCGCTCATCGCTTGAGGCTGCCACGACTCGCGGTAGTCGCCGTGCTCCTGCCGATGGCCGATCGGCGCGCAGAAACTCGTGCCACCCGCATGGCGCACGGTGAGCTGGGTGATCTCGTAGTCGAAATCGACGAAGCCTTCGACGATGCAACGCCCCTTGCCGGCGCGACCGCCGGACTGCGCGTAATTCCATGCGGCGTCCACCTCGGCCTCGCTGCGCACCGTGCTCTGCCCCTTGCCCGAGCTGCTCATGACCGGCTTGATCACGAACGGCAGGCCGAGCGCCGCGACCGCGGCGCGATACTCCTCGCGCGTGTCGACGAAGCAGTAGCGCGACGTCGGCAGGCCGAGTTCCTCGGCGGCGAGGCGGCGGATGCCCTCGCGGTCCATCGTGAGCCAGGCCGCGCGCGCGGTCGGGATCACGCGCAGGCCCGCCTGTTCGAGTTCGACCAGGGTCGGCGTGTGGATCGCCTCGATCTCCGGGACGACGAGGTCGGGCCGTTCGAGTTCGATCACGCGGCGCAACGCCGCGCCATCGAGCATGTCGATCACGTGCGAGCGATGCGCCACCTGCATCGCGGGTGCATTGGCGTAGCGATCGACCGCGATCACCTCGACCGCGAAGCGCTGCAGTTCGATCGCGACTTCCTTGCCGAGCTCGCCGGAACCGAGCAGGAGGACGCGGACGGCGGTATCGGTGTGCGGGGTACCGAAGGGCTTCATGGGAAAGATCGCGGCGGCAGGGGCGCCGATTCTAGGGATCGGGCCGCACAAGTCCATCCCGACGCACGCGACGGGATCGCGCGCGTGCCCGTCCTGTCCGGCCAGGCGTCGCCGATGCCATTCGAGCCGCGCACGCCGTTCGTGCACACTAGCCACCTGCCACCGCCGGAACCACCGATGCGCCGCCTGTCACTGCTTGCCCTGCTCCTTGCCACGCTGCCGCTCGCCGCTTCCGCCGCGCCACCGGAAGACCAGTGGTTCACCGTGTTGCTCGACGGCCGCAAGATCGGCTCGTTCGAAAGCAAGCGCGAGGTGCACGGGCACGAAGTGCATACGACGCAGACGCTGCAGATCGAACTCGAGCGCAATGGTGTCAAGGTCGCACTGGGCAGCAGCGAGAGCGCGACCGAGACCCTCGACGGCCAGCCGCTTGCTTTCGCCAGCACGTCGCGCCTGTCGGGCAGCGAGACGCGCATCGAAGGACGCGTGCGCGACGGCGTGGTCGAACTCGACACCAGCACCGGCGGCGCCACCCAGCACCGGCGCATGGCATGGCCGGAAAAAGCGCTGTTGCCGGAAGGACTGCGCCTGGCCGGCCTGCGCGCCGGGCTCGCCGCGGGCACGCGTTACAGCGCGCTCGCATTCCAGCCGTCGAGCCTCGACGCGGCCGAGATCACGAGCACGGTCGGTGCCTTCGAGCGCGTCGACCTCCCCGGCGGCGCACGCACGCTGCATGCGGTCGAGCAGGTGCTCGCCTTCCCCGGCGCGCCGATGAAGACGCGTGCATGGATCGACGCCGACCAGACCGTGCACAAGCTGACCCTGCCGATGATGGGCGTCGAACTCGTCCTGCTCGCCTGCGATCGCGCCTGCGCGACCGCGCCGAACCAGGGCAGCGACGTGTTCGCGCGCACGCTGATGCCGTCGCCGCGCGCGCTGCACGTCGGGGAACTCGCCGGCACGATGCGCTACACGCTCGCCTCGCCGCGCAACGAAGCCACCCTCGCGCTGCCCGACACCGACGAACAGAGCGTCGTCGTGCGCGGCAACGAGCGCATCGTCACGATCGACCGCGAGGCGCATGCGCGCAAGGGCGAGAAGCCCGCCCCGTCCGACTACAAGCCGAACGACTGGCTGCAGAGCGACGCGCCGGAGATCGTCGCGCTGGCGAAGCAGGCCGCCGGCGACGCCGCGACGCCGCTCGAGCGCATGCGTCGCGTCGAGACGTTCGTGCGCGGCTACATCCGCAGCAAGACGCTCGACGTGGGCTACGCATCCGCGCTCGAGGTCGCGCGCAAGCCGGAGGGCGACTGCACCGAGCACGCGCTACTCGTCGCTGCGCTCGGCCGCGCGCTGGGCATCGCCACCCGCGTCGTCGACGGCCTTGCCTACGCGCCCGGCTTCGCCGGCAAGGACCAGGTGTTCGTGCCGCACGCGTGGGCGCAGGCCTGGGTCGATGGGCGCTGGCGGAGTTTCGACGCCGCGCTGCCCGGTTTCGACGCGGGCCACATCGCGCTCGGCATCGGCGACGGCGACCCGTGGCGCTTCTACGCCGGCCTCGACCTGCTCGGCCGCATCGAATTGCGCGAAGCGCAGTCGCTCGCGCGCTGACTATGCGTCCTCGCGCGCGGCGCGCGCCGGCTTGCGCGGCGGCGCGACCGCCGTCGTCGCGCGCATGCCCGCGGGCGTCGTGCCCGTGGCCTTGCGCATGAGGCGACGCAGTGCCGTCGCATCCTGGTAGCCGACCGCGGCCGCGACGCGGTCGACGCTGAGCCGGCTCGCCTGCAGCAGGCTGCGCGCGCGATGCAGGCGGATGCTGCGGATCAGCGCGATCGTGCCCATGCCGGTCGCGCGCTGCACGCGGCGCCCGAGCGTGCGTTCGGACACGCACAATTCGGCCGCGAGTTCGGCCACCGACGGCACGTCCGGCAGCGCGCCCTCGACGCGCCGGGTCAGGCGCGCGACGAGCGCATCGCCGCTCGCGAGCATCGCCGGCACGACGAACTGCGCCTGCTCCCCGCGTTCGTGCAGCAACAACACGCGCGAGACGCCTTCGGCGATGCGCGCGCCGAAGCGCGCGCGCAACAGGTGCAGCACGAGGTCCGATTGCGCGAACGCGGCGCCGGCGGTGAGCACCGGGCCGTCGATGCAGAGGACGCGGTTCGCCTCGACCCGCAGGTCCGGGGCGAGACGCGCGAGTTCCGGCGCGAGCCACCACGTCGTCGTCGCGCGGCGGCCGGCGAGCACGCCCGCCGCCTGCAGCAGGAACACCGCCGAACACGACGCGGCGACCTGGCCGCCCGCGGCGACGTGCGCCGCGATGAGACGGATCGCCTGGCGGCAATCATCGGCCGCGATGCGCGCGCGCAGTTCGCGCGCATCCGCGACCCAGATGCCGGGCACGAGCAGCACCGAGCGCGCCGGCCTGCGCCGCGCCGGCAAGCGCGTCGTCCGCGCGACGATGCCGCCCTGCAGCTCCACGCACCCGCCGGCGACCGAGTGCAGGCCCCAGGCTGGCGCCGCCTCGCCGCTGCGTCCGGCGAGCAGCGCGGCCGCGGCGAGGATGTCGCGCGTCATCGACACGCCGCTCGGGTTGGTGCCGTCGAGTAGCAGAAGCTCGAAATCCTTCATGTCCGAATCCGCCCGGAAGAGGTCATTTCCGACACTACCATGCCTCGCCCCGCGCGGCTCAAATGAAACCGCCCGCGACGGAGGACACCATGCGAAGCGATGAACGTGCAGACGACCCGCTCGACGATTTCGACGCGCGCACGATCGAACTCGACGCGGTCGCGCGCCGCGTATACGTCTCCGGCCAGGGCCCCGCCGTGATCGTCATGGCCGAGATGCCGGGCATCAGTCCCGACGTCGCGCGTTTCGCGCGCTGGGTGCGCCAGGCCGGCTTCACCGTCTACATGCCGTCGCTGTTCGGCCGCGACGGCGCCTATCCGCACGCCGGGGACGGCTTGGCCGTGATGCGCCGGGCCTGCATCAGCGCCGAGTTCCACGCGCTCGCCGGGCGCGGCTCGAGCCCCGTCACGCGGTGGCTGCGCGCACTCGCCCGCTTCGCCCATCGCGAGTGCGGCGGTGCGGGCGTCGGCGCGATCGGCATGTGCTTCACCGGCAATTTCGCCCTCGCGATGATGCTCGAGCCGGCCGTGCTCGCGCCGGTGCTCGCGCAGCCGTCGCTGCCGCTCGACGACCCGGCCGCACTCGAGAGCGACGCGGGCGAACTGGCCGCGGTCCGCGCACGCCTCGAGCGCGACGGCCTCGACGTGCTCGCCTACCGCTTCGAGGGCGACCGGCATTGCCGCGCGGAACGCTTCGCGGCTTACGCGTCCGCGCTCGGGCCGCGCTTCGTCGCGCGCGTGCTGCCGGACGACGCCGCGCGCACCGATCCGCCGCCCTTCTTCGCCGAGGTCGTCGGTTGCGCGCACAGCGTGTTCACCGCGCACCTGGTCGACATCGACGGTTCGCCGACGCGGCGTGCGTTCGCCGAAGTCATCGCCTTCCTGCGCGAACGCCTGTGGGCTCCGGCGCCGTTCGCCGCGGAGACGGTCATATGAACGTCGGCTTCGCCGGGCTCGGCACGATGGGGCTGCCGATGGCCGCGAACCTGCTGCGTGCGGGGCGGGCATTGCACGTGTGGAACCGCACGCCCACGCGCAGCACGCCGCTGCTCGAACTCGGCGCGACGCGCGCGGAATCGGTCGATGCGCTGTTCCGCGCCTGCGACGTCGTCCTGCTGATGCTGGCGGACGAGGCCGCGGTCGATGCCGTGGTCGGACGCCACGCGCCGGGTTTCGGCGCGCGCATCGGCGGACGCACGATCGTGCACCTCGGCACGACGGCGCCCGCGCATTCGGCGTCGCTCGCACGCGAGCTCGGGGCACGCGGCGCGCGCTACGTCGAAGCACCGGTGTCCGGCTCGCGTATCCAGGCCGAGCGCGGCGAACTGGTCGGCATGCTCGCAGGCGACGAAGCCGCCCTGGAAACGGTGCTGCCGCTGCTCGCGCCGCTGTGCCGGCGCACGTTCCACTGCGGCGGGGTGCCGGGTGCGCTGCGCATGAAGCTCGCGGTCAACCATTACCTCATCGCTCTCGTCACCGCCCTCGCCGAGACGGTGCATGCCGCGCGCGCATCGGGCATCGACACCGCCCTGCTGCGCGAGATCCTCGATGCCGGGCCGATGGCGAGCGAGGTGTCGCGCATCAAGCTCGCCAAGCTCGTGCACGAGGATTTCTCGCCGCAGGCAGCCGTGCGCGACGTCGCGACGATCGCCGAGCTCGTGCTCGCCCAGGCCGACGACGCGGGCGCGCAGGCGCCGCTCATCCGCGCCTGCGCGGCGCTCTACCGGCGCGCCTGCGACGATGGCCTCGGCAGCGAGGACATGGCGGGCGTGATCCGCGCGCTCGGCCCATGGGGTTGGAGGGCCGAGGGCTGAAGGCATCGCGGCGATGACCGCCGTGCAGGCCCCCCTGTGCACGACCGTCGCGAGCCGCGATGCACGTCGCGCTACGGGCCGTCGAAGCCGTTGCGGAAGATCACGTCATCGGCGACCTGGATGGTCCAGCTGCGCTCGTGATCGAGCAGGCTGCCGGCCATCGCCGCCGAGACGAAGGCCGTCTGGTCCTTCACGCGCACCTGCAGCGTGTGCGACGCCGGTGTCGACCCGGGCTGGCTGAAGACGTAGGTCGCCGCGGTCGCACCGCCGATCGGATTGCCGTCGAGATACCACTGCACGCCGAGCGTGCCGATCGTCGGCTGGAGCGGCATCACACTGAATGGCTGGTTCGTGCCCGGCGCATAGGCCACCGGCGCCGCGGTCGATGGCGATTCGCTGCCGGGCTCGATGAGGTCGATGCCCGTCGCGGGATCGCCCCAGCCGCCGCGATACAGCGTGCGCACGTATTCCTGCCGGCACACCGGACAGAACGGCACGCCGAGGAACTGCATGAGGCATTGCGTGTCGACCGGCCGATACATGCCGGTGGTCAGATAGCGCGCGCCCTGGAACAGGCCGACGCCCGATGTGCCGGACGGGGTCGGGATCGGATTGCCGGGCGTGAACCAGCTGTTCCACTTCACCTGCGCGGCGACCGTCTGGTTCGTCACGTTCGCTTCGCACGGCGTCCCGCCCGTGTCGCTGCAGGGAGGAAAGCCCGGATACGGCGAGCTGTATTCGTCGGCGAGCCCCGTGAAGCTGTGGCCGTATTCGTGCAGGACGATCTGCGGCGCCTGTGCGTGCGTCGAGGTGACCGAGATGTCGCCGCCGGAACCACCGTAGGTGGAATCGTTGACGACGACGACGATCTTGTCCCAGTCCGGATACGCCGCGGCCGCGGCGAGGACGGCGCCATCGTCGACGACGAGCAGGCGCTGGATCTGGAATGCGCAGAACGTCGCGTCGAACGCGGTGTCGACGAACTGCCCCGCGTGCACGTCGCCGATCGCATCCGGATCGGAGCAGCAGGTCGCCTGCGTGCAGCCGTTCTGGTACGGCGGATGGTCCGCGCCGGACTGGTTCGAGGCGATGAACGCGGTCGTCCAGTTCACGAAGCTCTGGTATTCCTTGTACGGCGTGAGGCCGAAGAATGCATCGTGCAGGATCGCCGCGTCGGCGTCGAACAATGAATGTTGCGCGTTCGTGTAGCCGTCGCCGACGACGAGCATGTCGACGCGGTTGGCCGGACTGCCGCCACCCTGCACGCGGTCGACCTCGACCTGGGGCACGCGCGCAGCGAGGCGCAGGTCGCGCGCGCCGGCGGCGAGCGCGCCGAGGTCGAACCGTTGCGGCTCGCGCGCTCCGCCGAACTCGACCGCATCGGCGGCACCGAAGGGAATGCGCAGCACGAAGCTGCGCGCGGCGGCGCGCGGGTGCGCCGACACGATCGTGCCGTCACCGCGCAGCGGATCGCGCGCGAATTCACCGCGCAGGTCGGGAATCGCGAGCGTGCGTTCGCCGAGATCGACGCCGTCCTTGAAGGCATGCCAGGCGATGCGTTCGCCGTGCGCGTCATCGCTCGCACGCACGTTCATGTCGTCGCGTGCGCCCGCGAGTTCGACCTGCGCGTAGTAGACCGGTTCGACGCCACCGGCGGCGTCACGCGTGAACACGATGTAATGCGCGGGCGCGGCGTGCGCTATCCCGCCGGCGAGCCCGCAGAGCAGGCCTAGGCGAGCGATGGTGCGTTCCATGACATCCCCTCCCTTCGCGAGTGCGCCGGGCAGCGTAGCACAGGGGCCTCGCGCCTTGATTTGCGAATTGATATTAAATTGATATCATCTTGTCCGACATCGGAGGATCGACCCATGAACGAACGCAGCGCCTTTTCGCTCCCCGGCATCCCGGTCGTGCTGTTCCTCGTCGTCGCGATCCCCGCCACGATCGCCGTGACCGCACTGGCCATCGCCTCGCCGCCGTCCTCGCCGACCCCGGTGCTCGTCTCGGCGGCGCTCGTGCTGGCGGTGCTGCTCTTCTGCACGGGCGGCTTCTTCCAGGTGCAGCCCAACCAGGGCCAGGTGTTGCAGTTGTTCGGCCATTACGCAGGCACCGTGCGCGACGCAGGCCTGCGCTGGACCAACCCGTTCTATTCCAGGCGCGCGGTCAGCCTGCGCGTGCGCAACTTCGAATCGGGCCGGCTCAAGGTCAACGATGCCGAGGGCAATCCGATCGAGATCGCCGCGGTCGTGGTGTGGCAGGTCGTCGACACCGCCGAAGCGGTGTTCTGCGTCGACGACTACGAGAACTTCGTGCAGATCCAGAGCGAGTCGGCCCTGCGCCAGATGGCGCAGAGTTATCCCTACGATGCCCACGACGGCGACGCGCCCTCGCTGCGCAGCCACGGCGACGTCGTCAACGGCCACTTGCGTCGCGAGATCCACCAGCGCCTCGGCAAGGCGGGCGTCGACGTGGTCGAGGCGCGCATCAGCCATCTCGCCTACGCACAGGAGATCGCCCAGGCCATGCTGCAGCGGCAGCAGGCCGGTGCGATCGTCGCCGCGCGCGAACGCATCGTCGAGGGCGCGGTCAGCATGGTCGAGATGGCCCTCGCCGAACTCGGCAAGCGCGGCGTCGTCGATCTCGACAACGAACGCCGCGCCGCGATGGTCAGCAACCTGCTCGTCGTGCTCTGCGGCGAGCGCGGCACGCAACCGGTCGTCAATACCGGAACGCTCTACACGGGTTGACGATGTCGTCCGCCCGCGCCAAGCAGCCGTGCGCGCCTGTACGCTCGCCTTCCCCATCGAACGGCGGCGCAGGGAAACACGGCGTGAGCGAGAAGAAGGCTTATCCCCTGCGCATCGCGGCGCCCGTGCTGGACGCGATGCAGCGCTGGGCGGACGACGACCTGCGCTCGCTCAATGCGCAGATCGAATACGTGCTGCGCGAAGCGCTGCGCGAAGCGGGCCGGCTCAAGCCGGCGCCCAAGCCGCGCGCGATCGCCGACGACGGCGCGTAATGCGCGTGCTGCTGCGTCGTGTGCGTGATGCGCATGACTGCCCGCCGGAGCGCGGGTGCGCGCGTGCCGCCCGGCGTCGCGTCGCACGTCGCCGACGTTGAAGCTCAGCCGGGATACAGGCAGCCGTGGTAGCGTGCCGCATCCGCAGGAGACCCGTCATGACGCATCGACCACTCGTGCCGCTCGTGTTCGCCTTGCTCGCGTGCCTGTCCGCGCAGGCAGCGCCGAAGAAGAAGCATGCCGCCGCTCCCGCGAAGGCGGCGGCGAGCCAGCCGGTGGCGCCGCAGGACATCGACGTCGACGCCCTGGCGCGCGCGAAGGACGGCAAGCCGACCGAACCGCTGGCTGAACCCGCCGCCGCGCCGTCGGCGACGGAAGCGCCCGTCGCCACCGAGGGAACCGCACCGACGGATGCGGCGTCGCGTGCCGTGGAGGAAGCTGCACAGCATGCGGCAACTGCCGCGGATGAAGCCGCGCCGGCCGAGCCTCCGGCAATGGTCGCCGGAGAAGCGGCGGCCGAACCCGTCGCAACATCTGTCGAGGCTGCACGCGCGGCAACCGGCACCGAAGCGGCGGCGTCCTCCCCCGATGGCACTCCCGAAGCCGCGACGGACGCGCAGGCCACGCGGCCGTCACCGCTCGCCCCGCCGTCGGCACCGGACGCCGCCGAGAAGACCATGGCTGCCGCCTGCGAGGCGCGCGCGACCAGCCTGCTCGATGCCGCGCAGAAGGGCGACTACGCCGGCGCGACGCGCGACTTCGACGCGAAGATGCGCAGCGCGCTGCCGGCGCCGAAATTCAAGCAGGCCTGGGAGTCGCTCGCCCAGTTCGGCCAGCTGCAGGCGCGCGGGCAAACGCACCCGATGAAGGGGGACGGCTACATCGCGATCACGATTCCGCTCATCTTCGACAAGGCCAATCTGTATGCGCAGGTCGCCTGCGGCAGCGATGGCCGCATCGCCGGGTTCTACGTGAAGCCGCTCTGAGCACGCGACCGTGGCGAACGACGTCGAAGGCGCCACACCACCCGCGCGATGCGACGACGCGATGCGGCACGCGATCGTCGCGCGCGCGCACGCGCTCGGCGTGCCACGCGACTACGGCCGCGTGCGGAGCCTCGCGCTCGTGCGCGAACCGCGCGAACTCGCCTGCATCGGCGAGGACATCCACCATCGCCTGCAATGGCTCGCGCCACGCGCCGCGCGTGCCTACGCACGCCTGCACGCCGCGGCCGCGGCGGACGGCATCGAGTTGCAGCTCGTGTCGGCGTTCCGCTCGGCCGGGTACCAGCTCGGCATCCTGGAGCGCAAACTCGAGCGCGGCCTGTCGATCGACGAGATCCTGCGCGTGAGCGCCGCGCCCGGTTACAGCGAACACCATAGCGGGCGCGCAGTCGATCTCACCACGCCCGGATTTGCACCACTCGAGGAAGAATTCGAGCATTCCTCCGCGTTCGCCTGGCTGGTCGCCAACGCCGTGCGCTTCGGCTTCGCCCTCTCCTACCCGCGCGACAATCCACACGGGATCGCGTACGAGCCGTGGCATTGGTGTTGGCAGCGCGGGGCGAGAGGGCTGAGCTCCCGGGGCCGTAGGCCAGGGCCGGGGATCGACGGTTGAGCGGGCGAAGAGCCGCGATGCCTGCCGTTTGGTCCTCAGCCCCTCGCGTTCAAGAAGAAGCATTGCCAGCCAAAGGGTGACGCTCGAACCCGGGGACGCCTACGCGCGCCGCGCATGCACGCCGAGGGCGATCCAGCCGGTGATGAAGGCGACGCCGCCGAGCGGCGTGATCGCGCCGAGCCAGCGCGGTGCGCCGAGCGCAAGCAGGTAGAGGCTCACGCAGAACAGCACGATGCCGCTCGCGAATGCGAACGCGGCGACGCGCAGCGCTCGATTCTCGTGCTGGCGCGCGAATGCGCCGCAGGCGAGCAACGCGAACGCGTGCCAAGCCTGGTACTCGACCGCCGTGTGCCAGGTCGCGAGCGCGGCGGCATCGAGCACGCCGCGCAACGCGTGCGAACCGAACGCGCCGAGCATGACGGCGACGGCGCCGGTGATTGCACCGACGCCGATCGACATGCGTGCGAGGCAGTTCGCCATCGCGGCCACGGGTCCCGGTCGACGCCGGAACCCTGCGCTCAGTGCGCCGCCCCGGCTTTCGCCGGCTTGGTCGCCTTCGCGCCCGCCGCCTTCTTGTCCTCGAGCGGCTTGAGCAGGTCCGACATCGACTTGTTGATGTTCGCGTACTTGTACGCGGGCAGCACGTAGGTCCAGCCGGAGAAGCGCGCCTGCAGGTCGGCGACGTCCTTGTTCAACGCGGCGAGGCGCGTCTCGCGATCCTTGGCGGGATCCTCGACCGAGGCCGGCTTCGCCGGCGGCACGGCCTCGTCGGTCTTGCCTTCCTTCTTCGCCGCTTCCGCCGCCGCGCTCGCCGCGTCGTAGTCGGCCTTCGCCTTCGCCTGTGCGGTGGCGATGCCCTTGTCGGCCTGCGCCGCGTCGAGCGAGGCGGCGAACTGCGCGTAGCTCTTGCCGTCCTTCTCCCACGCGGTCAGGTCGACGACGACGCCGTCGAACGTCGTGTAACGCGCCTTGAGCGCCTGCTCCGGCGGCGTCGCATCCTTCGCCGCGACGACGTCGTCGAAGCGCAGCCCGGCGAGCGCGGTGGCGAGCCCGTTGATGGTGAACTCCGAACCCGCCTCGCGCCCCTTCGGCACGTCGGCGAGCGTGTAGTTCGCGTCGCTCTCGGCATGCTTGGCGATCGACACCTTGCCGCCGTCGGCGTGCGTGATCTCGACCGACGCGACCCGCGTCGCGCTGATGTCGGCGAGGTCCTTGCGCAGCCAGTCCGCGCCGTTCCTGTCGATCGTGAGCGACGTCGAAACGAGCCAGCTTTCCGGCTGGCCCGCCTCGCGCACGTAGGTGCCGCCGCGCGGGTCGCTATGGCCGACCACGAGCACGACCGGCCGGGCCAGGCCGTCGAGTTCGACCTGCACGCCCTTCGCGTCCTTCGCGGCGACGTCCTCCACGCCGAGCAGCGCATACTTTTCCTTGTTCGACGTCTTCTGCTCGACGCGACGGGCCTCGGCGAGCTTCAACAGGAACGCGCGCAGCTTGCCGGTGTCGGCCGGATAGCCACCCTTCTCCGCGAGGGTCCAGTCGTTCGCGCCGCGTTCGAGCGTCGCGGCGACCTTGCCCTCGGCGCCG
Organism: Dokdonella fugitiva; assembly: GCF_004342425.1. GTDB lineage: Bacteria > Pseudomonadota > Gammaproteobacteria > Xanthomonadales > Rhodanobacteraceae > Dokdonella_A > Dokdonella_A fugitiva. The sequence continues at coordinate 240,586 of NZ_SLWQ01000005.1, forward strand.
GTGACGATGACCTTGGTGACGTCGTTGATGTGCTCGCGCAGCTCCGGGACGAGATAGGCCGACGCCTCGGCCTGCCCGCTCTGCGGACGGTTGGAATGGTTCAGCGCGACCGCGGCGCCGATCGCGACGATGGCCGCGATGCCGAGTCCGATCAGGGTCTTCTGGTTCATGCGTGGGCTCCCTGTGCGGCGCGACGGCGCTGCAGGCGCCACCACGCGAAGGCGAGCGCGGCGAGCGTGACGAGCAGCGGCATCAGCACGATATTGACGATCTTCAGGCGCGTGCCGAGCGATTCGATCTCCGCGTCGAGCTGGCGCCGCACCTGGCGCAGCTCCTTGCGGATCTCGAGCTTGCGGTCGAGGAACTTCTCCAGCTCGGCTTTCTGCTCGGCGGAGAGGATCTGCGCCTGGTCCTGGCTCTTCGCGCTCTGCAGTTCGTTGAGCTTGCGCTCGGTCTCGGACAGCTCGCGCTGCAGGTCCTGCTCCTTGGCGCGGAACCGCTCGTCCGCATTGCGCTTGATCGCTTCGACGGTGGTGAACGGCCGCTGCGACGTCGCGCGGCCGCGGATCGAGATGAGGTCACTCGAACCGGCCATGTTGTCGAGCGCGTTCACCGCGAAGTCGCCGTTGTTGGCGAACGGATTCATGATCTGCTGGCCGAGGAACGGACGCACCTGCACCCACATACGGTCGCTGAGCAGGTCGGTGTCGGCGACCAGCACGATCTGGCCATTGTCGTCCTTCGATTCCTTGAGCGCGCCGGCGTCGTTGCGCTCGGGAAACGCGGTCTTGAACTTGCCGGACAGGCGTGCCGCGATCACGAACGGCGAACCGGCCGGCTTGTAGCCCTGCAGCAGCGAGGACGGGTCGCCGAGCATGCGCAGGCGATCGGCCGGCACGCTCATCGCATCGGACGTCGTCTGCAGCAGCGGCACGAGCTTCTCGTCCTTGGCGTCCTTGGCGAGGTCGAACGAGCCCGCGGTCGACACGTTGATGCTGTCGAGGTTCGCGGTCAGCACGTCGTCGTGGTTGAGATCGCCCTGGGTCAGGCCGAGGATGCCCGCGTGGCGCACCGGCGCGGTGCCTTCGCCGAGGCTGATCGGCAGGCCGCGCGCGCGGTCGATGACGACCTTGTGCGGGTCGTACTCGACGCCCCACGCCTTGAACAGCTTCGGCAGGTCGGACGACTTGTCGGCCATCATCGCGGCCATCGGGTTCGACGGATCGGCCCCGCTGGTGTCGAGCTCGGCGCTCGGGTCGACGAACACGAGCAGGTGCCCGCCGCGCAGCACGAACTGGTCGATCGCGTACTGCGCGTCGTCGGACAGGTTCTTCGGCTGCACGACGATCAGCACGTCCATGTCCTTGTCGATCGTCTTGAGCGTGGCCGCATCGACGGACTTGACGTCGAACAGCTGCGTCCACTGCTGGTAGATCGCCCACGGCTGGCGCATCTGGCGCGTCTCCGGGTCGAAGCCGGCCGAGATCGGCAGCCCCGAGAGCAGCCCGACGACCGGCTTCTTCGGCGTCTCGAGTTCGTGGATGAGCTTGGCGATGTCGTACTCGAGGAACGCTTCCTTGTCCGGCTGCAGGAACGGGATCGACGCGTGCCCGTTGGTCGAGTTGGTGCCGGCGATGCCGAGGAACACCTTGTCGCCCGACGCGGTCACCGGCACGGCCTGCAGGCCGAGGCTCGCCGCGCGGTCCTCGTCCTCGGAGAACGGCAGCGGGTCGATCACCTGCAGGCGCAGCTTGCCGCCCGAGCGCGCCGCCATCTCCTGCAGCATCTCGCGCACGGTCGTGAAGTAGCTGCGCAGCTGCGGGATGCCTTCGCTCGCCTTGTCGGAGAAGAACAGGTACAGGTCGATCGGCTCGTCGATCGACTTCAGGATGTTCTTCGTGCCGTCGGAAAGCGTGTACAGGTGGTTCTGCGTGAGGTCGGCGCGCGCGCCGCGGAACACGACGTTGACGAGCAGCATCACCGCGATGAACAACGCGGCGAGCACGGCCAGTGCGGTACCCGAAAGGGCCTTGCGATTGAGTTGCATCGTCGGTTCCCTCCTCAGGCCGCTTTCTTCATGTCGATGACGACCGCGGTCGCGTACAGCCACACGCCGATCATCAGGACGAAATAGATGAGGTCGCGCAGGTCGATCACGCCCTTGCTGATCGACGCGAAGTGGGTCAGGAAGCTGAGGCCCGAGATCGCGTCGGCGAGCCCTTGCCCGGCGACCGCGCGGATCGCGTCGAGCACGAGCGGATAGCCGGCGAGCAGGAGCAGGAAGCAGATGACCACGGTCAGGATGAACGCGACGACCTGGTTGCGCGTGGATGCCGACAGGCACGAGCCGATCGCGAGGAACGCGCCGGCCATCAGCAGCGAACCGAGGTAGCTCGCGAACACGACGCCGTTGTCGGGGCTGCCGAGGTAGTTGACGGTGAGCCAGATCGGGAACGTCAGCGCGAGCGCGATCGCGATGAACGCCCACGCGGCGAGGAACTTGCCGAACACCGCCTGCCACATGGTGATCGGCAGGGTCAGCAGCAGTTCGATCGTGCCGGACTTGCGCTCTTCCGCCCACAGGCGCATCGACACCGCGGGCACGAGGAACAGGTACAGCCAGGGATGGAACGTGAAGAACGCCTGCAGGTCGGCCTGGCCGCGTTCGTAGAAATTGCCGAGGTAGAACGTGAACGCACCCGACAGCAGCAGGAAGATCACGATGAACACGTAGGCGACCGGGGTCGAGAAGTAGCTGCGCAGTTCGCGCCGGAAAATCGTCGTCGTGCCGCTCATGTGCGCGCCTCCTTGCCCGTCGCGCCCTGGGTGATGGTGCGGAAGACTTCGTCGAGGCGGCCCGCTTCGAGCGCGAGCTCGCGCACGGCGACGTTCTGCGCCTTCAGGGCGTCGCTGATCGCGACGAAGATCGAGCGGCCCGGTTTCGGGAATGCGGTGATGCGGTTGTCCTGCGGGTCGACTTCGATCGCGGCGATATCGGCGACCTTCGCCAGCGCGTCCTTCGCCTCCTGCAGGTTGCCCGCGGTCAGCGACACGGCCTGGTGGTAGCGCGAGCGCGCCTCGAGCTCGGACGGCGTCGCGTCGGCGAGGACGCGGCCGCCGGCGATGATGATCGCGCGCGTGCACACCGCATGCACTTCCTCGAGCAGGTGGGTCGAGATGATGATCGTCTTGTCGCGCGCCATCGAATTGATCAGCGTGCGCACCTCCTGCTTCTGGTTCGGGTCGAGGCCGTCGGTCGGCTCGTCGAGGATCAGCACCTTCGGATCGTGCAGGATCGACCCGGCCAGGCCGACGCGGCGCCGGAAGCCTTTCGACAACGTGTCGATCGGCTGCTCGAGCACGCGCTCGAGGTGCAGGCGGCCGATCGCGTCGTCGATGCGCTGGAAGCGCCGCTCGCCGGTGAGCCCGCGCACGTCGGCGATGAAGTCGATGAACTCGCGCACCGTCATCTCGCCGTAGCTCGGCGCGCCTTCGGGCAGGTAGCCGAGCACGCGCTTCGCCTCGAGCGGCTGCTGTTCGACGTCGAAGCCGGCGACGGTCGCGCCACCCGAGGTCGGAGCGAGGAACCCGGCGACCATCTTCATGGTGGTGGACTTGCCGGCGCCGTTGGGCCCGAGGAAACCGAGCACCTGGCCGGGTTCGACCTTGAAGCTGATCGCGTCGACGGCGGTGAAGTCGCCGTAGCGTTTCGTGAGTTGTCTGGTTTCGATCATCGTCTTCGCTGCACCTGTTGACGGACATGGCTACCCGCGCACGCCGGAAAAGCCGCGCGGGCGACTACCCCAGATGGTTTTTTCGCGCGCTGCGTCGGCCGACGATGTCGCTGACGGGGCGTGCCCGTCGGCATCGCAGCGACCCCGGACGCGGGGCGCGCGGAAAGATACCGCAAAGGCCGGCGAAAGTTCCCGGCCTCAGCGTGAAAGCCACGGCGCCGGGTAGCGCCGGCCCTCACGCAGCGGCCGGAAACACGCGCCCTGCGCGACGAGGCGGGCGGTCGAGCCCGGTTCGTGCCAGCCGCGGATGCCGGCGAGCGGAAGCGGCCGCAGCTCCTGCGGATCGGCGAGCAGGCGGCCCGCGCGGATCGCCTCGGCCAGCCGGGCTTCTTCCGGCGGCCAACGCGCGACGATCGCCGCTTCACCCACGCGCGGGCGCAGCGCCGCGCGATCGACCTCGACCACGAGGCATTTCGCGGTCGGCGACGCGTGGCCGTTCCAGACGTGCTCGAGCAAGGCATGGCCGAACACGGTCACGGCGAGTTCGTCGCCCCAGGCCTGCTGCCCGCCGACGAACAGCGCGTTCCAGTCGTGCGCATCCCAGGCCGCGAGCAGGCGCGGCGAAGCAAGCCAGACGATCGCGCCCGCCTCGTCGAAATGGGTCAGTGCACACTGCGCGCGCGTGCGCTGCTTCGCGCCGACGCGCGCGACGTCGGCCGCCTGGCGCGCATTGAGCGCCCACTTGAGCTGCGGATGGCGCAGCCAGACCAGCGCATTGAATGCATCGTGCGCGTCGCCGTCCCTCGTGGCCAGCACGGAGCGTGCCGCAACGCGCATTTCATAGTGCAGGCCGTCGTCGAGCAGGTCGCGCGTCTGCGCGACGATCACCGGTCGCCCGATGCCATCCTCCTCATGCGCTCGCCGGCGGCGCCGTTCGAGCTGGTCGAGGCCCGGCAAGCTTGCCGCGGGATCGATCCACGCGCGCAGCAACGGATGCGACCGCGTCGCATGCGCGCACGCAGGCGGACCTGCACGGTCACGCGCACTCATGCGCGGGGCCCTGCGTGGTGGCTGGCCGCCCGGCGGGCACCCACGGCCGCGCCGTCCCTCGGGATCAGGCCGCGAGGCGACCGATGAGGTCATGCTCGTCGGTGTGGATGATCTCCACATCGACGATCTGGCCGGGCTTGAGCGCATGGCCATCATCGATGCGCACGATGCCGTCGATCTCCGGCGCGTCCGCCTTGGAACGCGCGATCGCGCCATCCTCGTCCACCTCGTCGACGATGACCTGCTGGCGCGTGCCGACCTTGCGCGCGAGGCGCGCGGCGGAGATGTCCGCCTGCACTTCCATGAAGCGCTCGAGGCGTTCCTCCTTGAGCTCCTCCGGCACCGCGCCCGGCAGTTCGTTCGCCTTCGCGCCGTCGACCGGCGAGTAGGCGAACGCGCCGACGCGATCGAGCTGCGCCTCGCGCAGGAAGTCGAGCAGTTCCTCGAACTCGGCCTCGGTCTCGCCCGGGAAACCGACGATGAAGGTGCTGCGCAGGGTGAGGTCCGGGCACGCCTTGCGCCAGGCCTGCACGCGCGCGAGCACCTTGTCGACCGCGCCGGGCCGCTTCATGAGCTTGAGGATGCGCGGGCTCGCGTGCTGAAACGGGATGTCGAGGTACGGCAGGATGCGGCCGTCCGCCATCAGCGGGATCACGTCGTCGACGTGCGGATACGGATACACGTAGTGCAGGCGCGTCCACGCGCCGAGTTCGGCGAGCCCCTCGCACAAGCCGGTCATGCGCGTCGCGTGCGCCTTGCCGCGCCATTCCCGCTCGGCGTAGCGCAGGTCGACGCCGTAGGCACTCGTATCCTGCGACACGACGAGGAGTTCCTTGACGCCGCCCTTGACGAGTTTTTCCGCTTCGACGAGCACTTCGTCGACCGGCCGCGAAACGAGGTCGCCGCGCATCGAGGGGATGATGCAGAACGTGCAGCGGTGATTGCAGCCTTCGGAAATCTTGAGGTACGCATAGTGCTTCGGCGTCAGCTTGACGCCGTGCGGAGGCACGAGGTCGAGGAACGGGTCGTGCTTGGGCGGCAGCGCCGCGTGCACGGCGTTCATCACGCTCGCATAGTCCTGCGGGCCGGAGATCGACAGCACGTCCGGATGCGCCTCGCGGATCACCTCGGCCCGCTTGCCGAGGCAACCGGTGACGATGACCTTGCCGTTCTCCTCGAGCGCCTCGCCGATCGCATCGAGCGACTCGGCCACCGCGGCATCGATGAAGCCGCAGGTGTTGACCACCACGACGTCGGCCGAGTCGTAGCTCGGCACGATGTCGTAGCCCTCGACGCGCAACTGGGTGAGGATGCGCTCGGAATCGACGAGGGCCTTCGGGCAGCCGAGGCTGACGAAGCCGACCCTGGGGTTGCGGCGTGACATGGGGAAACCCGGCGAAATGACAGCCCCCTAGTCTACCAGCCGGGTCGCGCCGGACGTGCCGGGCAGGCGCGCGCCGCGATGGCCGGCGCGCGACACACAAGTTTCACTGTTTTTCCAGCCGCGCACCCGGACTTTTTTGGCCCGGGGTCTTAATATGGCGGCGCGGCCGCGAAGGGGGAACCTGCGCCGGCCCGGTTCGGATGACCGGAGAGAGCTGCGCGATGCACCCGGGGAACCCGCTGCCACCCCACCGCCGACGGCGGCGGGCGCCCTGCGCCAGCCGCCTGCTCCTCGTCACGCTGTCCGCCATCACCGCGACGCGCGCCGGCGCCGAGGACCATCCCCTCGCGCGCCTCGTCACCGGCAGCCGGCAGATCGCCGCCGCGGTCGACGCGACGCTCGCCGATCCCGTCACGGTCCAGGTCGCCGGTGCGATCGGTGGCGCCTGGGCGCGCCAGCAACTGCTCATGTGCGCGGGCGACATCGGCTCCGCGCTCGACCTGCCGGACGTCGCCGACCGCCTGTGGACGCGTGCGCTGGCCGCCGCGCAGCAGCGCGGCGATACCCCGGCGACGATCCTGCTGACCACGCTCGTCGCGCAGAGCTCGCTCGCGCTCGGCGACTACGCGCGCTCGCGCGAACTGGCCGAGCGCCTGCGCGTGCTCGCGCACCGGCATGGCGACGCCAACGCGGAAGCGCAGGCCGAGAACGCGCTCGGCGTGCTCGAGCGGCGGCGTGGCCGCCTCGACGATGCGGTCGCCCACCAGCAGCGCGCGCTCGACCTGTTCAAGTCGGCCGGCAACGGCATCGGCGCGATGCGCGCGCTGTCCGACCTCGGCACGATCTTGCGCGACCGCGGCGATTTCGCGCAGGCGCTCGACGCGCAGCTGCGTGCGGTCGCCGAGCGCGAGCGCACCGGCGACAGGCTGTCCAACGTCTACCGCAACCTCGCCCTGCTCTACCGCGAGATCGAGGACACCGCGGCCTCGCGCGCGTACTTCGAACGCGCCACCGAAGCGGCGATCCACAGCGGGATACCGTCGATGTATTCGTCGGCGACCGGCGCCTACGCGAGCCTGCTCAACGACATCGAGGACTACGCCGGCGCGCGCCGCGCGGCCGAGGACGCGCTGGCGATCGACGCCGCGCTCGGTGACCGGCCGCACCAGGGCTTCGAGCACCTCGAACTCGGGCGCGCGCTGCTCGGCGAGAAGCAGACCGCCGCGGCGACCGCGCATTTCGACCGCGCGCTCGAGATCGGCCGCGAGCTTGGCCAGCGCGAACTCGTCGCCCGCTCGCTGCTGCACCAGACCGAGATCGCGCTGGCCCAGCGCGATTACCTGCGCGCGCGCGGCCTCATCGACGAGGCGATCGCCGGCCTCGAGGCGACGCGCCTGCGCCCGCAACTCGCGCAGGCATACGCGTTGCGCGAGCAGCTCGCGCGCGCCGAACACGACGATGCCGAGGCGCTGCGCTACGCGCACAAGTCCGCGGCCGCGCGCGAGGAACTGATCGGCATCCGCGCAAGCCGGCAGCTCTCCGCGCTCGAGGTGCGCCACGCGCGCTCGGACGCCGACCAGCGGCTCGCCATGCTCGCCAAGGACAACGAACTGCAGGCGGCGCGCCTGCAGGCACAGGCGGTGCAGCGGCGCTTCGGCGCGATCGCACTGGGCGGGCTCGCCCTCGCCCTCGTCGCGCTGATCTGGCGCCATCGCGGCGTGCGCCGGCTCAACCGCGCGCTGGCCCAGCGCAACGTCGAGATCGAACGACAGCGCGCGGCGCTCGGCGAAGCGAATGCTCGCCTCGAGCAGCAGGCCGCCGAGCTGTACCACGCGGCGACGACCGACTGGCTCACCGGCGTGTCGAACCGCCGCGACGTGCTCGAGCGCATCGAGCGCGCGTTGCGCGAATCGCGCGCGAGCGGCGACGAGTTCGCCGTGCTGCTCGTCGATTTCGACCACTTCAAGCAGATCAACGACCTGCGCGGCCACCTGCTCGGCGACCGCGCGCTCACCGTCGGCGCGCATGCGATGCGCGACTGCCTCGGCGGCGACGACCTGCTCGGCCGCTTCGGCGGCGAGGAGTTCATCGCGGCGATGCGCGCGCGCAAGCCGGCCGATGTGATGGCGGTCGCGGAACGCATGCGCACGCACGTCGCCGCCCAGCTCGCCTGGCTCATGCCCGAGCTGCGCGGCATCGCGACCGTGAGCATCGGCATCGCGTTCCTCTCCGACACCGGTGGCGACAGCGAGGTCGCCGCCCTGCTCGAGGCGGCCGATCGCGCGCTGTACGCCGCCAAGCACGACGGCCGCAACCGCGTGCACCGTTACGCGGCCTGAATGCGCGGCGCGCGATCGGTTGTGCCGGCACCACCGATCGAAATAACGTAGCGGCTTTCCGCAGGCGGAGTCCCGCATGGGCCAGTCGATCCAGCTCAACACCTCGCGCATGCAGTGCATCGGCGCCTACCTCGCGCGACCGGAGGGCACGCCGAAGGGCGGCCTCGTCGTCGCGCAGGAGATCTTCGGCGTCAACGCGCACATGCGTGCCGTCGTCGATCGGTTCGCCGCGCACGGCTGGGTCGCGATCGCGCCCGCGTTCTTCGACCACGTCGAGACCGGCGTCGAACTCGGTTACGACGAAGAAGGCTTCCGGCGCGGTCGCGAGCTCGCCGGCGAGGTCGGCCTCGATCTCGCGGTCGAGGACGTCGCGAGTGCGGCCGAAGCGATCGCGTCGGCCGGGCGCATCGGCTGCGTCGGCTACTGCTGGGGCGGCACCGTCGCCCTGCTCGCGGCGCAGCGGCTTGCGATGCCGGCGGTCAGCTATTACGGCGCGCGCAACGTCAACCACGTCGGTGCGGCGCTGCGCGCACCGGTGATGTTCCATTTCGGCGAACGCGACGCGTCGATCCCGCCCGAGGCGATCGAGCGGCAGCGCACCGCCTGGCCGGATGCGCAGGTGTACACGTATCCGACCGGGCATGCATTCGATCGCACCGTCGATCCGCGCGCCTACGACGCCGCGAGCGCGACGCTCGCGCTCGAACGCACGCTCGCCTTCTTCGACCAGCACCTCGCGGGGCGCGCATGAGTTTCGCGCTCGATCCACGCCTCGCCGCCGACACGCATGAGATCGGCGACGGCGCACTGTCGCGCGTGCTGCTGATGGACGATGCGCGCTTCCCGTGGCTGATCCTCGTGCCGCGCATCGCCGGCGCGCGCGAACTGTTCGACCTCGACGCGACCGACCGCGCCAGCCTGCTCGGCGAACTCGACGGCGTCGGGCGCGCGCTGGAGTCGCTGCTGCGTCCGGACAAGACCAACATCGCCGCGCTCGGCAACGTCGTTCCGCAACTGCACGTGCACGTGATCGCACGCTATACCACCGATGCGGCCTGGCCGCGGCCGGTGTGGGGCGAGGGTGAACGCGTGCGTTACGAACCCGCGGCGCTCGCCGAACGCCTCGACGCGTTGCGCAGCGCGCTCGGCCCGGCGCTCGCTTGACGGCCGCCGGCGCACCGTCGTCCGCGTTCGACGTCGAGCCGCTCGGCGAAACCACCCTGCTGCTGCGCTTCGGCGAACGCATCGACGCCGCGACCAACGCGCGCGTGCATGCTGCCGCGGCGGCCCTGCGCGCCGCGGCTTTGCCGGGCGTCACGGACATCGTGCCGGCGTACGCGAGCCTCGCCTTGCACTACGCGCCGGCTGCCTGGCACCGGCGCGACGACGTACCGTGGCGGAGCTTCGCGACCGCGGTGCGCGAAGCGCTCGCGGCGGCGACGCACGCATCCACGCGGGCGGCGCGGACGATCGAGGTGCCCGTCTGCTACGGCGGGGCGCACGGCCCGGATCTCGAGCCACTCGCGGCCATGCTCGGGATGGCGGGCGAAGCGTTCGCCGCGCGCCACGCCGCGGGCGACTACAGGGTCGCGATGCTCGGCTTCGCACCCGGCTTTCCTTACCTGCTCGGCCTCGATGCGTCGCTGCACGCGCCGCGGCGCGCGCAGCCGCGCACGCGCGTGCCGCGCGGCTCGGTCGCGATCGGCGGTGCGCAGACCGGCATCTATCCGTCGGAACTGCCCGGCGGCTGGCAACTGATCGGCCGCACGCCGCTGGCGCTGTTCGATGCGCGGCGCGAACCTGCCTGCCTGCTCGCACCGGGCGACACCGTGCGTTTCCGCGCGATCACGGCCGGCGAGTTTGACGCGATCGAGCGCGAGGCGACGCGATGATCGAGGTGCTGCACGCCGGCCTGCTCACGACCGTGCAGGACCGCGGACGGGACGGCCATGCCGCGCTTGGCATCGGCCGCGCCGGGCCGATGGATGCGATCGCGCTGCGCCTCGCCAATGCGCTCGTCGGCAATGCGCCGGACGCTGCCGTGCTCGAGATCGGCCTGCTCGGGCCGCGCCTGCGCTTCACCCGAACGGTGACGGTCGCGCTGGCCGGTGCGGAGTTCGACGCCCGCGTCGCATCGACGCCGCTGCCCGCGTGGTGCCCCGTGCGCATCGAAGCAGGGACCGTGCTCGACTGCGGTCGCGCGCGGCGCGGCGCATGGGCCTGCCTCGCCGTCGCCGGCGGCCTCGCCACGCCGCGCCTGCTCGGCAGCGCGGCGACCGACGTCAACGCTCGACTCGGCGCGCCGCTACGCGCCGGCGACGTCGTCCGGGTCGCGCCGGCGGCGTTCATGCTCGACGACGGCTGCGCCGGCGACGGCGCGTTCCGCGCCCTCGGGCGCTTCTCGCTCGATCCACGACCGTGGTTCGATCCCGAGCCGTCGCGACCGATCCGGCTCGCGCGTGCACGACACGCGGATGCGCTCGATGCGGCCTCGCGTGCAGCGCTGTACACGCAGGCATTCCGCGTCGGCGTGGATTCCAACCGCGTCGGGCTGCGCCTCGACGGCCCGCGCCTTGCGCTCGCCGCGCCGCTCGAACCCGTCAGCGAGCCGGTCGCCGCCGGCACCCTGCAGTTGCCACCGGGTGGCCAGCCGATCGCGTTGATGGCCGAACACCCGACCACCGGCGGCTATCCGCGCATCGGCCAGGTCGCCGCGATCGACCTCGCACGCCTCGCGCAGCGACGCCCGGGCGATCACGTGCGCTTCGCACCGATCGACCTCGACGACGCGCAAACGCGTTATCTTGAATGCGAAAGCCGCCTCGCGCGCCTGTGTGCGGACATCGCCGCGCGGCTGGAACCCTTGCGGATCGCACCATGACACGCACGATCGACCTCAACTGCGACCTCGGTGAATCATTCGGCGCCTGGCGCATGGGCGACGACGAAGCCGTGATGCCCTACATCAGCTCGGCGAACATCGCCTGCGGCTACCACGCGGGCGACCCGGGCACGATGCGCCATGCCGTCGCGCTCGCGCGACGCGCGAACGTCGCGATCGGCGCGCACGTGTCGCTGCCGGACCTCGCCGGGTTCGGCCGGCGCGAGATGCGCGTGTCGATCGACGAAGCGCACGCGATGACGCTGTACCAGGTCGGCGCGCTCGCCGCGTTCGCGCGCGCCGCCGGCACGCGCCTCACGCACGTCAAGCCGCATGGCGCGCTCTACAACATGGCCGCGCGCGACGCCGCACTCGCCGACGCGATCGCGCAGGCCGTGCACGCATTCGATCCCGCGCTGCGACTGGTCGGGCTCGCCGGCAGCGAACTGCCGCGTGCAGGCGAACGCGCCGGCCTCGTCGTCGCCCACGAGGCGTTCGCCGACCGCCGCTACGAGGCCGACGGCTCGCTGGTGTCGCGGCGCGAAGCCGACGCGGTCATCGACGACGTCGGCGGCGCCGTCGCGCAGGCGCTCGCCCTCGCCCGCGGCGAAGCGATCGCGGTGCGCGGCGGCGCTTGGCTGCAGGTGCACGCCGACACGATCTGCGTGCACGGCGACCGCCCCGACGCGGCCCGCTTCGCGCAGCACCTGCACCGCGCCCTGCTCGACGCCGGCATCGCGATCGCCCGTCCGGCGGGCAGGCGCGCCGCATGAACTACTGGCCGCTGGTCGGCGTCGCGATCGTCGTGCTCGGCTTCGCACTGCGGCGCAACCCTGCGCTCGTGGTCGTCGTCGCCGGGCTCGCCAGCGGCATCGCCGCGGGCAAGCCGCTCGGCGAACTGCTGGAGCTGCTCGGCACCGCGTTCGTCGCCAATCGCACGCTCTTGCTGTTCGTTCTCACCCTGCCGGTCATCGGCCTGCTCGAGCGCCACGGCCTGCGTGATCGTGCGCGGGGCTGGATCGCCAGCTTCCGCTCTCTCACGCTGTCGCGCCTGCTCGTCTGCTACCTCGGCCTGCGCCAGTTGCTGTCGATGTTCGGCCTCATCGATCTCGCCGGACATGCACAGACCGTGCGTCCGCTGCTGGCGCCGATGAGCGAAGCCGCCGCCGCGCAGGAAGGCCAAGCGCTCGACGATCAGGATCGCGACCGCGTGCGCGCGCTCGCCGCCGCGACCGACAACGTCGGCCGCTTCTTCGGCGAAGACGTGTTCCTCGCCTTCGGCGCGGTGTTGCTCATCCAGGGTTTCTATGCCGGGCACGGCATCGCGCTCGAGCCGATGGCGATCGCGTTGTGGGCGCTGCCGACGGCGATCGCCGCGTTCGTGATCCACGCGCTGCGCATCGCCTGGTTCAACCGCAGGCTGCACCGCACGGCGGGGAGGAAACGCGATGCTGACGCTTGAACCGGTCTACATGCTGCTCGGCGCGTTCCTGCTGTTCGCCGCGGTCGCGGACCTGCGCGAGCGCAGGCGCGCGACGGCGGCTTTCTGGGCGATCCTCGCGCTGCCCCTGCTCGCCGGCGATGCGATCCTCGCCGCCGCGCGAAACGGCACGCATTGGCCGGCGCAGGCGATGGGCGTCGGCGTGATCGCGCTCGGCGTGATGGCCGCGCTCGGCGACCGCCGCACGCCCGGCGACGAAGCCGCGCTGGCGGAGGCGCGACGCGCGGAGGCGGATCGGCTCGGCAACCGTCTGTTCGGGCCCGCCCTGCTCATTCCGCTCGTAACCCTCGTCGTCGCGCTCGCCGCGCAGTACGGCCCCGCGCCGCTGCGCGCGCTCGTCGACGCGAAGCAGTCGACCCTGATCGCGCTCGGCATCGCGAGCGTCGTCGCATTCGCGGTCGCGCTGCGCGTCACCGGCGCGCGCGTCGTCGGCGGGCTGCACGAGGGCCACGCACTGCTCGATGCGCTCGGCTGGGCCGCACTGCTGCCGATGCTGCTCGCCACGCTCGGCAGCGTGTTCGCCGCGACAGGTGTCGGCGATGCGATTGCCGCGCTCGTCGCGATGGTGATCCCGACCGACAGCCGCATCGCCTGCCTGCTCGCGTTCGCCGCCGGCATGGTGCTATTCACCGCGATCATGGGCAACGCGTTCGCGGCCTTCCCCGTGCTCATGGCCGGCATCGGCCTGCCCCTGCTCGTGCAACGCCACGGCGCGCATCCGGCCGTGCTCGGCTCGATCGGCATGCTGACCGGCTACTGCGGCACCCTGCTGACGCCGATGGCGGCGAACTTCAACATCGTGCCCGTCGTCCTGCTCGAGCTGCCGGACCAGTACGCAGTGATCCGCGCGCAGCTGCCGACGGCTATCGGGTTGTTGCTGGTCAATGTGGGGTTGTTGTGGGGGTTGGCCTTCTGAGGGCCCAGGGCCGAGTGCGCGCTGCGGGAGCGGCGGAAGCCGCGATGCTCTCGAACGAGCACGGCAGCCGCCGCCGATGCGGGCTCAGACGAAGCCGAGGTAGCGCGTGTTGAAATTGCCGAGGTTCGGCAGGATCAGGTCGATGTCGCCGTCAGTGAGGCCGAACCATTTCGCGAGCGTCGCCGAATACTGCTCGACCGACGTGGTCGGGATCATCTGGCCGTAGCCGCCGTCGTTCGGGTTCTGCGCCGACGGCGCGAGGCTCGGCATCTGCGCCGAGCCCGTGCCCGCGAGGTTGTCGCCGTAGAACTTCCTGCCATCGACGGCGCCGCCGACGACGAACTGGTGCGAGGCCCAGCCATGGTCGCTGCCGTCCTCGTTGTTCGACAATGAGCGACCGAAGTCGGACGCGGTGAACGCGGTCGCGCGGTCGGCGAGGTTCACCGAAGCGAGCGCGGCATGGAAGCCCGCGAGCGACTTCGACAGCCCGACGAGCAGGTCGGCCTGCGTCGCGAGCTGGTTGCCGTGCGTGTCGTAGCCGCCATCGGTGACGAAGAATACCTGGCGCTTGAGCCCGGCGTAACCGGGTACGCCGTTGTTGGCAGCCCAGATCAGCTTGGCCACGGTTTCGAGCTGGTCGCCGATCTCGCCGGCGCCGGTGAAGTAGCTGCCGAAGTCGGGCATGCCGGACGCGGACAGGGTCGCGCGCAGCAACGACGCGGTCGCGACCGAATGGCGCATCGCGTTGCCGAACGTGCGCTCGAGCACGTTCGCCTGTCCTTGTGCATGCAGCGCGTCGAACGCGGTGCGCAGCGCGCCGTTGCCACTGAGCTCGTACGGAAAGTCGATGACGTTCGGTCCGTACGAATTCATCACGTATCCGGCGACGGACTCGCCGCGCACGAATGCATCCTGGCCACCGAGCGAGGTGAGGATCGGGATGTCGGGCGGATTCGCGCTCGCGACGAGGTCCGCGATGCGTCCGCCCCAGCCCGTCACGGGCGAGTTGGTCGGCGGCGACGATTGCCAGTACGCGGCCTGGTCCGCGTGCGAGAAGAGCTGCGGCGGCAGCACGGCGGAACCGCCCTGGTATTCCGCCTTCGTGGTCGGGCGCACGAGCGCCCCGACGTTGGCCACGATCGCCGCATGGTTCGCGTTGAACAACGCGGCGAGCTCGGGCATCGACGCGTGCAGGCCGTAGCTGGAGCCGTCGCCGGGGCTGCCGGCGCCGCTCGCGGGCGCGTTGAGCGCGTGCAGGCCGGCGCTCGGCAATGCGAGGTTCGGGCGCACGAGCTGGTAGTTCGTGCGCGCGCTGCCGGAAATCGGCACGACCGTGTTGAAGCTGTCGTTGCCGCCGTACAGGAAGACGCAGACGAGCGCCTTGTAGTCGGTGAACGTGTAATCGGTGCGATGAACCGCCGCCTGCAGCAGCTTCATGCCGCCGAGCGCGGAGTACATGCTGACCCCGCCGAGCGCGGCGCAGATCGTGTCCCGGATGAACTTGCGACGATCGGTACGCATGGGCGGCTCCTACTTCTGGACCATGTATTCGGGCGAATTGAAGATGAGGTACAGCGCGGTGTGGATGCGCCACAGCCGCCAGTCGCTCACGCCTTCGGTCCAGCTCGAATTGATGCGGTTGAGGTACGTCAGCAGGGTCTGGCGCATGAACGGCGACATCTGCCCGGACATGAAGCGCTTGTTGTACGCATCCACGAGGCGATCGGCCGGATCGGCCGCGCCGCCGCTGCCGCTTCCGGCGAGCGCGAGGTCCTTGGCATGGTTGACCTTGACCTCGCCAAAGTCGTCGCCGGCGTCGCATACCCGGGCGACGTCGAAGTAGAACGCCCTGCCCTCGACGCTGTTGGCGGTGTTGGCGATCACGCTCTCGGTCTGCAGCTGGAACTCCGGGCCGACGAGGTTGCCCTGCGTCATCTCGCCCGGCGGCAGGTAGCTCGGCTTGAAGAAGTTGAAGACGGAGAACGCGTTCATCGGCGCCTGCGCGACGCCCGAGCCGTACTGGTCGTCGTCGGTGCCCCATGCGGTGGAGTAGCCGGCGTAGCGGTACGGCTGGTTCGCGTAGTGGTACTGCACCGTGCCCTGGGTGAAGTTGCGGCCGCAGGTGTGGCGCGCGTCCATCGCCCGCCAGAAATGTGTCAGCGCGATCAGCGGTTCGCGCAGCTTGCCGTACTTGTCGCTGTACAAGTGGCCGTAGCGCGCTTCCGGATCGAGCAGGATCGCCTGCGCGACCGCGCGCAACTGGTTCGGGCTCGTGCGGTTCGCGTTGAACACGTCGGCGACGCGCTTGACGTAGGCCGGGCTCGGATTGCTCGTGACGAGTCGCTGGATCAGCTGCCTGGCGATGAACGGCCCGACGTTCGGATGGCCGTAGATGTTGTCGAGCGCGAACTGCAGGTCGCTCGCCGCCGAGCCGCCGTCGGCGAGCACGCCGCCGGCCTGCGCGCCCGGATAGACGAGCAGCTGCTTCGCATGCATGTCGTTCGGGCCGGTGCCGTTGTCGTGGTAGCTCGGGTCGCCGTTGCGCGGATGGTTCGGCTGGTCGTACGGCGCCATCGGGTGCAACCAGTTCTCGCCGGTGGTGTAGTCGGGCCCGCAGTCGGTGAAGTTGTCGAACCCGTTGTCGTCGCAGTCGTACCAGTTCCAGCCGGTGAACACGTGCGCGAACGCGGAGATGGTCGCCTGTGAGTAGGTCGGGATCGGATGGCCGCCCGCGTCGAGTTGCGGCGTGCCGTCCGGCTTGAGCATGACGAGGCCGATGCTGAACAGCTGGTTGATCTCGCGCGCGTAGTTCTCGTCCGGATGGATGTTGCGCGTGGGATCGGCGCGCTGGTTGCCGCGCATGTTGAGGTAGGTGCCCATCGCGGGGCTCAGCGTCACCTGCTCGAGCAGGGCGCGATAGTTGCCGAATGCGTTAGCGACGAGGATGTCGTAGTAGTACGCGATGCTCTCCGGGAACTCGGCCAGCTGCGCGTTCTGGTCGGACACGACGAGGATCTCGCTCAGCGCGAAGGCCATGCGCTGGCGCAACTGGTCGGTATGGATGAGCGCGTTGTTGGCCGGGTCGGGGCCGCCGAGCGCCGCGAGGAACCACGCCTCGCGCCGGTTCTGGTGGCCGACCTGCTCGTGCAGCGTGTTGCCGACCCAGTCGAGATAATCCATCTCGAAGGTCGGCGGCGCGGCGAACTGTTCGTTCAGCCAGGCCTGGTAGCCGATCGCGCGCAGATGCGCGATGTCGGCGTCGGTCGGCCCGAACGTCGCCTGCGCGAGGAAGCGCGAGGCGTCCGCGTCATTCGTCGGCCCGGCGGCCGCGCCTTCGAAACCGTCGCGGAGCATGGCATCGGGCGAGTGCGATTGCGCGAACGCGGACGCTCCCGACGCCGTGCACACGAGCATCACCGCGAGGCGCAACAGCCTGCGGACATTCCTTGCTGGCAGCATATGGACTCCCTCTCTCCCCAGGTCCCGCGAGAGCGTCGCGGCGGCGGCGGGACTCTACCGGGCCGCACTGGCGCCGGAGGGTGCGCCATGCCACATTCCGACTGCCGACCCGCTCACAGGTCGTTTCCGGCGGATAATCGGTCAAGCGGCGTCATTTTCGAGCCCGCCCGCAGCCGACAATGGCCGCACGAGCGGCGCAGCCCGCTTGCACGCCGCGTTTTTCTCCCTGGCATGCCGCATGTGTTTTCATGGATTGCGCGCTTGCGGATATGCTAGACCTCGCAACATCCCCCACCCTGAGATTCCAAGATGCCCAATATCGCCACGTTCCTCAAAGCCGAAATCACACGCCTCGCACGCAAGGAAATCCGCGGTGAAATCGGTACGCTGCGCAAGACGAGCGCCGCGCACCGCCGCGACATTGCCGCGCTCAAGCGCGAAATCGCGAACCTGCAGCGGCAGAACAAGCAGCTCTCCAAGCGCGCCGCCGGCGCCTCCCAGGCCGCGACCGCCGAGTCCGGCGAAGGCGAAGTGAGGAACCGTTTCTCGGCCAAGGGCTTCAAGTCGATGCGCGCGCGCCTCGGCCTCTCGGCCGACCAACTCGCCACCCTGCTCGGCGCGAGCATGCAGTCGGTCTACAACTGGGAACACGGCAAGACCGTCCCGCGCGCCAACCAGGTCGCCGCCATCGCCGCGCTGCGCACGATCGGCAAGAAGGAAGCGATGCGACGCCTCGAAGAGGCACAGGCGGCGGAGAAGCCGTCGCGCAAGCGCTGAAGCAGTCACGCGCGTTCAAGCAGACGAGCAGCACGGCGCACGTCACCCTCGCGAAAGCGAAATTCCATCTGCATCGGCTTAGGACGTCAGATCCCCGCCGCCTGGGATGACGAAACGCGTTCACATGATCGGCCGTGGTCGACATGGAAACGCAGCGCGCGTGCGTGCGCGATGTGCCCGGACCCGGCGTCGCATTGCGCACGCATGTTATTGATTTACAGAGCATCGGCATGCGACAACCCGAGCAGATACCCCCGAAAGAACCCCCGCGCTTGGCGCGGGGCGAGCCGCTCCGATGCGGCTCCAAAAGCTACCGTAGTTGGTAGATGCGTCTACCGGCGCTAGTAGCTCCGCTGTGCTCGAATTTCTCGGCGCCACTTCGGCGCGACGAGAGGATCGACACCATGGACACGAGCACCGCCCTGCGCACCGCGATCGAGCTGCTGACCCAGGTCGCCGACCGAGCATGCGCGAACGGCGCGATTGCAGCCCTGCCGCCCGACTTCGACGACCGCTACGACGAGTTGACGGACGCGCTGAGCGGAATCGCTGGACAGCCGCGCGCCGCATGCTCTCAGCCACCGGCGGCCACCAAGTCGACCGCGGCACTCATGACCGCACGCGAAGTCATGGCAGATACGGCCATGAGCCGCAGCACGCTCTACCGCTTGATCCGCGAGGGGCGCTTTCCTGCGCCGGCGAAGGTCGGCACGATGTCGCGCTGGCACGCAACCGCGGTCGCGGATTGGAAGGCGCGGCTCTTCGCATGAGCTGCCGCCAACTTCACCGACTCACCGCGCGCGCGGTCGCGACCGCGACGACGCCAGGATACATCGCCGACGGCGGCGGCCTGTATTTGCAGATTACCGCAAGCGGCGCGCGGAGTTGGGTCTTGCGGTTCATGTTGCGCGGTCGCGCGCGCGAAATGGGGCTCGGCTCGGCCACGATGGTTGGGCTCGCAGAGGCGCGCCAACGCGCGGCGGAGTGCCGACGCCAGCTCGCCGACGGCATCGATCCCATCGACGCCAGAGCGCGCGCACGCGCGCAGAACGCTCACACCTTCGAGGCGGTCGCGACGGAGTACATCGATGCGAACGCAGGCGGATGGCGCAGCGCCAAACATGCCGATCAATGGCGGCAGTCGCTCGGGACGTACGCGTTCCCGGTCATCGGCCGCATGCCGGTTGCGGCGATCGACCTCGCGCACGTGCTCCGCGTGCTGGAGCCTGTCTGGACAACCAAGACAGAGACGGCCACGCGCGTGCGCCAGCGCATCGAAGCCGTGCTCGACTACGCTGCGGTGAAGCGGTACCGGGCGGCGGGCAGCGAGAACCCGGCGCGCTGGCGCGGGCACCTGCAGCGGATCCTCCCCAAGCCGTCCCGCGTGTCGCGCGTGCGGCACATGAGCGCGCTGCACTACAGCGAACTGCCGGCGTTCATGGCCACGCTACGCGCGCTGCCGCAGGGCCCGGCCGCGCTGGCGCTGCAGTTCACCATCCTGACCTGCGCGCGAACGGGCGAGGCGCGAGCGGCGACCATGGGCGAGATCGACGTCGACGCGGCGCTATGGACCGTGCCAGGGTCGCGCATGAAGGCGGGCAGGGAACACGTCGTCCCGCTCTCGGCCGCCGCGCTCGGCGTCGTGCGCGCGACCGGCGTCACGGAAGGGGCGCTGTTCACCTATCGGCGGGCGCCGATCAGCAACAACGCAATGCTCGCGCTCCTGCGCCGCATGGGTCGCGGCGACATCACCGTGCACGGCTTCCGCTCGACCTTCAAGGACTGGGCGACCGAGCAGACCGACTTCCCGACCGACGCGATCGAGATCGCGTTGGCGCACACCGTCGGCGACAAGACCGAGCAGGCGTATCGGCGCGGCAACCTGCTGGCGAAGCGCCGCGCGCTCGCCGACGCCTGGGCGGCGTACTGTGGGAGCGTCACGCAGCCCGGGCGATCCCCACCGCGGGATATGCGGTGGTAGCCTTTGGCCGCTCGCACCCGTCCACTACTGGAGAAGTGCCTTGACGACCAAGCCCGCACCGCCGCCGCCGCGGCAACCGCCTACCCCGCATCCTCGCAATCTGCCGCCATTTCGAACCGTCCCGCCGCCGCCACCGCCGTCGAAGCAGGGCTAGGCTCAAATGCGACCCGACGAGATGCAGGCGCGAACCTCGACTGAGGCCCGAAACGACCTCATCTACCAGATCCGTTTGCACGAGCTTCACGCTACGCTCTTCCGACGGTTGAAATGGTTGGCGTCGCTCGTCTCATTGCTTGCTGGTGCGTCGGCCGTGACGAGTTGGGTTCAATCGCAGCCCGGCGGCGTGTTTGTAGCGGGCTTGGTAGTCACGATCACCGGCGTTCTCGACATCCTTGGGCGCTGGGAGGAGCGAGGCGCAGCACATCGCGCGTGGCGCCGCCAATTCGCCGAAATTCTTGCGGAAGCGCCTGTGCTATCGGACGAGGATCTGCATGCGGCCTACGTGCGGGCCGAGGCGAGCGTCGACGACACGCTACGAAGCTTGGAGCGCGTTGCGTACAACGACGCCATGCGCTCGCTCGGCCTGTATACGCGGCGGGTGTGGGAATGGCCATCGAACTGGTTAATGCGCTTGTTCGTGTAGGGAGCGGGAGCATTGATCCAAAGCGATATTCGATGCCGCATGCAGCACCCGCATTCACGCGCCAACGTGCTGATTTACCTGCCAGCTTGCTGACGCAAGATTGAGCGATACCCCGACCTGAACCCCAAAAAAGCGCCCCGCGTGAGGCGGGGCGAATGGCTGGCGCACGCGGGAACGGATCACGCCGCGCGGATCTCGAGACTCTTCTTCGGCGCGAGCGCATCGATCGCCTCGACGTACTGCGGGACGACCGTACGAAGCCACGCGAGACGCTCCTGCGCTTCGCTGCGCAGCGTCGCCTCGCGCGGGTTGGCCCGTGCCATCGCGTTCGCCCAGGCGGTCGGCAGCGTCGCCGCGAGCACGCCGGGCAACGGCATGGGCGAACGCATGAGCGCGACGAGCGCGCGCGGATGCTTCCCGTCCATAAGTTCGTGCGCGAGCCTTGCCTGCGCATCGGGCGACATCGCGCGCCAGAGGTCGCGCACCTCGCGATCCTCCGCCGCACCGACGGCATCGTTCATCGCCAGCGGCGGCGGCGAGCATGATTTCGCGTCGGCCTCCGCGAACTCGTCGATGCGCTTCATCGCCTCTACGCGCGCGCCCTCGATCTCGTTGCGAGCCGCCGCGGCGATGGCTCGACGCTGCTCGGCCTTCCATGCGTCGGTGCGCGTGGCGTCGGCCTCCACGTCGGCAATGCGCTTCGCGGCGCTCGCGGCGATGCGCAGCACCTTCGCTGCGTGGTTGAACTCGGCGTGGTCCGTATTGGCATGAAGCGGCGCGCGCAGCGCAACAACGCCGCCAGTCGCAAGGCGGAGAGCGGATATCCCGTCGGGCTCGCCCCGCTCGACCTGGCCCCAGATCGGGGTAACGCCGAGTTCGGAAAAGCTCTCCGCAAAGCGGAGTGATTCTGCGTGGTTCATCGCGAGCCCCCGATGCGCTGCGGGTCGTGCTTCGGCGCGTTGCTGTGGTCGTGGTTTCCGCGGTCGTGCGCGGCGGCATTGCCGGTAGCGTCGACCGGGCGCATGCCCTCCGCGACGAGGCCGGCGCCGGGATTCGATGCGGGCGCGGCCGGCGCGTGCGCGGCGCTTGCGCCGTTCACGAGTGCCTGAGGATTGAAACCTTTCATGGGTGCGTGCCTCTTTTGTCGTTCGCCGCGAACCGCGCGGCAGCGGGTTTGCTATACAGGCCTCGCCGTGCGCGGCGTGAGCGTCAGCGCAATGATCGGCGCGCGTGGATTGGCCGCTTTGGCCGCGGCGAGGTCGCGCTCGCTTGGGGAGTACAGGACAACGGCGGACTGCGGCAGATCGCGAGTCGCGCGCACGCGCTCGAGGCGCCGCTCGATCCGCGCAAGCCGGGAGCGCATGCCCCTCATGCCGACGCCCTCCGCTCGAGGTCAGCGAGTTCGATCTGCTGATCGCGCGCCAGGCGCGACCACGTGTCGGCGTCGATCACGGCCGGCACGAGCAGGCCACGTCCGACGATGTGCCCGTCCGCCAGCCGGCGCGCCGACGCAGCGTGCGCGGGCATGCCGCGCCGCTCGCACGCGGCGGCCTCGCGCAGCACGTCTCGGCGCACGCCTTCGGGCACAGGCGCGCATTCGGCGCCGCCATGTCGCGCGCGCTTCGCTTCCAGCGCGCCGAGTCGGCGAATCAGGTCACGACGCATCGGCATTTCCCTCCAGCTCGGCCAGCCGGCGCTCGATCTCGTCCGCCTGGCGAATGTCCGAGCAACCGCGCAGTGCGGCGATCAGCTCGGCCGCGACGTCGGGCGCCAGTTCGCCAGCCGCGGCGGCGCGCACGAGCGCCTGCGCGGCCTCTGCCGGCGTCGTGGCGTTCGCAGCCGACTCGACCACGATGGGCTCGCGCGTCGCGCGCAGGGGCGGCGCCACGCGCGAGAGCACGAGCGCAATCGCGGCAACGTCGCCGTTGCGCGCGCGGTGAAGCAACGCCTGCAGGACGTCAGGCATCGCGCCATCGAACGCTTGGCGAATGCGCGAACGCTTGTCGACGATGCCGCGCGGCCGCCCCTTCGGGTTGCCAGACTGCCCCGGCTTGAAGGGCCTTCCACGCTCAGCCATGTGCTGCTCCCTCACTGTTTATATCAGCGCCGCCCGGCGTGTGTTCGGCGTCACGGATTCCGTACGCTTCGCTAGCAGCGGCTCTGATCTCAGTCACTGTGTCGTAGAGGAGGCCGCCCTGAGCCATCAGGGAATCAAACTCAGCACGATTGCGTGCGATCGCATCGCGCTGCTCCTGCGGTGCGCAGTCGAAAAAAACGTTCGCAGGAATTTCCTCGATAAACTTCGCATCGTGACGCTCAAACGCGATTTCGGCTTCGGCTCGAACGTGATCTCCCACTGAGTATTTCGCGACAACAAACTCGTGTAGGGGTTCGCCTTCGCAGGCGCAAGGGAAGAATTTGCTCAGCATCACTATCGACGGCGATGCGAAGATCCTCTCGGGAACTAGCGCCATGGTTTGCCAAGCGCTGAATACGGCGGGCTTCTCCCGAACATCGAATGCATACACCCCCCAACCGGTCTGGAGGTAACAAAGCAACAAGGCGACGCGGTCACAAGCATTCGACTGCCAGGGCCCGAGCCTGGACACGCGGTGTTCCAAGCGATACGCGTTCCTCATCCTGCCCAAACCCCGAATGAAAACGGCGTTCCTCATGGCTTGCTGGTGCTGCTCAGACATCTCATCGGCTCCCGAAAACTGCGCTGCTCCAAATCCCCATACCCCTAGGGATTAATTCGGCGCACATGCGCGCGCCGATTAACCCAATGCGCCTAACCCGTATTCGGCGCATTCGGCGCATGCGCCCGGATCGCGTACCGCCGCCGCACCTTTCGCTGCGGGGTCAGGTACTCCTCGCGCACGAGCTCGCCGGAATCCTCGAGGCGCGCCAGGGCGGCCCAGAAACGCGGCTTGGCCCGCAGCGCCGAAGGGAAGCCGGGGAGGTCTACGGCGGTCGTGTACGTCGTGGCGCAGCCGGTGCGGTGGCAGCCGATGACGTCGCCGCGCACGATGGCTGCGCGCAGGCAGTGCAGCAGCAACAAGTCGTCGCCGCCGGTGGCGTCCCCGGCAGCCGCCGGCAGCGGGACGCCTGCCGCGTTGACGCGAAGCGGGATCGAGTCAACGCGGCGGCACAGGTTCGCCTTCTCGTGCCGCAGCTCGAGCGCGCCGTCGCTGTCGACGAGCGCGAGGCGCGAGCGCGCGCTGTTGTGCCACGCGGTGCTTCCGCTGAACGTGTTTCCGCTCGCCCCGTGCCGCGCAGCGTGCTTGTCGACGTGCACGAGCAACAACACCGCGGCGCCGGCGTCGCGCCCGATCTTGGCGAGCGCGCGGACGAACGTGCGGACCTGCCGGCGATCGTTCTCGTTCGCGTCGTACGCGTCGGATGCATTGTCGATCACGACGAGCGCCGCATCGGCGGCCGCATCGCGAACCTGGTGCATCGTCGAGGTCGGCTCGAGCACGGCACGCCCGGCGATGACGAGTTCGTACGCGAGCGCGGTTGCATCGGCCTCGGTTCCGTCGAGGATGATGAGACTGCGCGCGACGGCGAACGCGTCGAGCTGGTAGGCGTCGCAGATCGCGCGCAGGCGCCAGCGGACAAGCTCGCCGGGATCTTCCAGCGAGACGAACACCGCGCGCCCCTGCGCGCACGCGAGTGAGGCCCACGGCACGCCGGCGGCAACATGGGCAGCGATCGCGAGCGCGAGCGTGCTCTTGCCCGTGCCGCCGTGCCCGCCGAGCAGCGTGACGTGTCCGCGCGGAACGATGCGGTCGACGACGAACTCGGGCGCCTGCAGGGTCGCGGCGGCGAGATCGCCCACCTCGACGACGCGCAGCGATGCCTCGACGGTCATCGCCGGCGCCGGGCGCAACCATCGGCGCGCATTGTCGAGCCGAGCGAGGTCGCGTTCAGACAGTTCGTCGATGTCGCGCAGGCGTCGCGGCAACAACTCGGGAGCGGCGCTCATGCGGTCAGTACCTCGCGCGCGCATTGGATGCGGTCGATCGCCTCGCGCAGCCGCGCGATGTCGTCGGCGTCGAACAAGGCACCATCTTCGATGGCCTTGGCAGCCGCGAGCGCGACGGCGCTCTCGCGTGCGAGCACGCGCACCGCCGCGGACCAATCCGCATCGCGCGCAGCGCGGCGGCGCTCCTCTCGCGCCATTGGCGAGTGATCGCCCAGGCGGGCAGCGAAGAGGTCCGCGACGCTGAGCCCGACAGCGCCCACGACGTCGGCGACCGGGCATCCACTGAAACAGTGGGCCAACACGCGTCCGTCATCACCGACGGCGATCGACAGCGAGGCGGTGCGATCGTCATGCGCCGGGCAACGCGCTGTCCAGCCGTTACCGCTGCGGCGGACGCCGATCAAGCGCGACAGCAGTGCGTCGACGCTCAAGCGAAGTGCCTGCGGCTCTCGCGGCGATCCGCGACGCGCCGATGGTCAGCGAGGGCGCGCAGCAGCCCGTCAGCCGCGGCCTTCCACTCGGGGATGCGCGCGAGGCCACGGTCCGACCCCAGCCGGCGCACGGCAACGCGAAGCTGCGTCAGGCGGCGCGACGACGCCGGATAGCGCAGCGCGCTGAGCGCGTCGCATATGGTGCGCATGCTCTCGACATCGGCGGCGATGACCGCGGCGCGCAATGCGTCGCGCACGTCGGAGAGCAGGGCGGCAACGGCGCGATCGGTCTTGCCGTTCGGGAGACGGACATGCGCAGCCAGGGCGACAGAGGCGCGGCCGAGCTCTTGCGACGCGCGGTGATGCGCGAACAGCGCGCGAAACGCGGCCTCGAGCGCTGCCGCGCGATCTGCGGAGCGAAGCGGCGCGCTCATGCGGCCGCCTTGCGTGCACGCGACGCCGCAACGCGGTCGGCGATCCATGCACACACTTCCGCTTCACGCCAAGCGGCGCACCGCTCCGAAATCTTGATCGGTGCCGGAAACTTGCGCTGCGCGACGAGCGCGTAGGTCTGTGACCGGCCCAAGCCGGTGAGGTGCATGACCTCGCGCAGCCGAATGAGGCGCTGGGTGGCAAGCTCTTGCATGGGGCGCACCTTGTTGGGATCAGGTGCGTCCAGAATCGTCCGGCGCGCGTTGACACTCCATCGCGCCGAATCAGCGGCCTTGCAGCTATCGGATCAACGACTTGCGCTGTAGCTCGGCACGCGCGATCTGCGCAAGGCCTTGATTTTCCGTGTTGACAGTCCTCAACGATCCGTCAACGCGCTGCGCGCATGGGCACGACGTTCGAACCCGAGCGCAGCGCATCGAGGTAGTCGGCCCACGCCTGCATCATCCTGATGCGCTCCTTGAGATACATCGCGCGGTTGTAGACGGCGCGCACCTTGTTTCGCTCGGCGTGCGCGAGCTGGCGCTCGATCACGTCAGGCGACCACCCCATTTCGTTCAAACGCGTCGAGGCCATCGCGCGGAACCCGTGCGCCGTCATCGTGTCGCCGTCGTAGCCGAGCCGGCGCAGAGCAGCCGTGATGGTGTTCTCGCTCATGGGCCGGTCAGGCGTCCGCAAGCTCGGGAACACGTAGCGGCGCGATCCCGTGAGCGGTTGAATCGCACGCAGAATCGCGACCGCCTGCGTAGCGAGCGGCACCACGTGCCCCTCGCGCATCTTCATCCGGCTGGCCGGGATGCGCCATTCGTGCGCGTCGAGGTCGACCTCCGCCCACTCCATCGCTCGCAGCTCGCCGGGACGCACGAACAGCAGCGCCGAAAGCTTGAGCGCAGCGGCCGTCGTCGGCTGTCCGATGTAGCCGTCGAGCGCGCGGAGCAGCTCGGCGACCTTCGAGGGATCCGTTATCGCAGCATGCGATGTCGCGACGACGGGCGCGAGCGCGCCGCGTAGGTCGGCAGTCGGGTCGCGCATCGCGCGTCCGGTCGCGACCGCGTAGCGGAATACCTGGCTCGCCTTCTGGCGCGCGCGATGCGCGGTCTCGATCGTCCCAGCGGACTCGATGCGCCGGAGTGCGGCCAGCACATCCGGCGCGGCGATCGCCGCAATGGGCATCGCGTGAATCGGCGCGAGCAACCCGAGCAGCCATTGCGCCTTCGCGCGCGTGACCGGCGCGAGCGCGTCCTTCTGCCGCGCGAGCCACTCGTCGGCGATCGCCCGAAAGCTTTCCGCTGCCCCGACTCGAGCGGCGACCTTGCGAGCGCGCCGCGCCTGCGATGGGTCGACACCCTCGCGCAACAATGCGCGCGCCTCGTCGCGACGCTGGCGCGCTTCGGCGAGCGAGACCTCGGGGTATGCGCCGAACGAGAGCAGCAGCTCCTTTCCGGCGAAACGGTACTTCATGCGCCACAGACGCGAGCCGCTCTGCCTCACGAGCAGAAACAGGCCGCCACCGTCGAACAGCTTCCCAGGTGCCGCGCTCTTGATCGCGAGCGCCGTCAGCTTTCCCATGCGCGCCGTCACGTGCGTACCCCCGCAGACAGGGCCAACGCAGGCCCGATACCCCGGACGATACCCCCAAGGCTCGCCGGATTCAACCGAACGCTCGCGGACCCTACTGGACGAAATACCGCTCGATTTATGGCCTTTTCACGCAGACGCCGGACGTTGGCGGACCGTTGTGGAGGCTGCTTTGGTGCCCGGACCCGGACTCGAACCGGGATGACCTTGCGGTCGAGGGATTTTAAGTCCCTTGCGGCTACCGATTTCGCCATCCGGGCAGCGCACGAGGCGATGGTAGCGTCTGCGCGCCTGGATCGCGCGCGCCGGGATGCCGCGCCTCGGGACATGGCGCCGGCCCGTGCGCGGGCTGGCGGATCGCGGGCACAAAAAAACCCGCATCGCTGCGGGTCCTTTTGGCCACCGGCATCGCGGGTGCGCGGCGCGGATGGAGGCTTGGGTCGGAATCGAACCGGCGTACGCGGATTTGCAGTCCGCTGCATGACCACTCTGCCACCAAGCCGTGGCTGTCGCGTGCCGTGCATCTTGCGACGTCCGGCAGAAAAACGAAACCCCGGCGTGCCGGGGTTTCATCGAAACTGGAGCGGGAAACGAGACTCGAACTCGCGACCCCGACCTTGGCAAGGTCGTGCTCTACCAACTGAGCTATTCCCGCGTGGGACGCGCATAATACGGTTTGGCGCGCAGGTGTCAAGCGTGGATTTGCGATCATCGATCGTCGCACGTGCAAAAGAGCGGTCGTCCCGGTCGCGCGCTTCATGTACGGCCCCGCGCGTCAGCGCTGCTGGCGCAGGATCGGCCACGCCGCGCGCACGTACAGCATCCCCGACCAGATCGTGAGTCCCGCCGCGATCACCAGCAGCCCCTCGCCGACGTGGAACAGGCGCAGGCCTTCGAGGTCGTGCTGGTAGAGCAGCACGACGATCGCGACGATCTGCATCGCGGTCTTGATCTTGCCGATCGCCGCCACGCGTACGGTCGCGCGCTCGCCGATCTCCGCCATCCATTCGCGCAGTGCCGAGATGCTGATCTCGCGCCCGACGATGACCGCGCTGGTGACCGCCATCAGCGGCGTCGGGTTTTCCTGCACGAGCAGGAACAGCGTGATCGCGACCATGAGCTTGTCGGCGACCGGGTCGAGGAACGCGCCGAACGCCGAACCCATGTTCCAGCGCCGGGCGACCCAGCCGTCGAGCCAGTCGGTGATCGCGGCCGCGATGAAGATGAGCGCGGCGGCGACGTTGGCGCCGTGGAACGGCGCGTAGAACGCGATCACCATCACCGGCAGGAGCAGGATGCGGAACAGGGTAAGCGCGGTCGGGATCGTGATATGCATCGGTCGGTCGGGTGGTGTCATCCGTGGAAGGTCGCATAAATGCGTTCGGCCAGCTGTCTACTGATCCCGCTGACCTGCATGAGTTCCTCGACGCCGGCCTTCGACAGGCCGCCGAGCCCGCCGAAGTGCTTGAGCAGCGCCGCGCGCCGGCGCGCGCCGACGCCGGCGATTTCCTCCAGCGTACTCGCTTCGCGTGCCTTCTCGCGACGCCCGCGATGGCCGGTGATGGCGAACCGGTGCGCCTCGTCGCGCACCGCCTGCACGAGGTGCGAGGCGGGCGACTCCGGACCGGGGAACAGGGTGCGGCCGGACCGGCCGACGATCAGGGTTTCGTCGCCGGCGCGGCGCGCCTCGCCCTTGGCGACGCCGACCACGGGCACGCCCTCGAGGCCGAGTTCGTTGAGGACGTCGATCGCCTGCTGCAGCTGGCCCTTGCCGCCGTCGATGAGCAGCAGGTCCGGCAGGCGCGCCATCAGCGGTGGTTTGGCCGGCGCGGTCGACGGCGGCGCTTCGGGCGGGCCCTGCCCGGCATCGCCTGACGGTTCCTGCGCGAGCGCGGCCGACGCTGCCGCCGATTCGCGCCGGAAGCGCCGCTGCAGCGCCTGGCGCATCGCCGCGTAGTCGTCGCCGGGCGTGATGCCAGTGATGTTGAAGCGGCGATACTGCGACTTCTCCGGCCCTTCGGGACCGAACACGACGCACGAGGCGACCGTCGCCTCGCCCATCGTGTGGCTGATGTCGAAGCACTCGATGCGTTGCGGCGTCTCGTCCAGCTCGAGCAGGTCACGCAGCGCCTCGAAGCGGTTCAGCAGGGTCTGCCGGCTCGCCAGGCGCGAGGCGAGCGCCGCGTCCGCGTTGCGCCGCGCGAGGTCGAGGAAGCGCGCGCGATCGCTGCGCACGCTCGCCTTGATCTCGACCGCGTGGCCGGCGTGGCCGGCGAGCGCTTCGGCGAGCGGCGCAGCGTCGTCGGGCGCATGGCTCACGATCAGTTCGGCGGGCACCGGCCGTTCGAGGTAGTACTGCGCGATGAACGAACCGAGGATCGCCGCTTCGTCGGTGGCGCCGGCGAGGCGCGGGAAGAAGTCACGCGAGCCGAGGCTGACGCCGTTGCGGAAGAACAGCACGCTGACGCAGGCGATGCCGCCGCGGATCGCGCAGGCGATCACGTCCATGTCCGCGCTGGCGCCCTGCACGTAGTGGCGCGCCTGCACGCGCTTGACCGCGGCGATCTGGTCGCGCACGACCGCGGCGCGCTCGAACGCGAGGTCGGCGCTGAGTCGTTCCATCGTCGCGACCAGCTCGTCCATGACCGCGCCGGCGCGGCCGTCGAGGAACATCTCGGCGTGGCGCACGTCGGCGGCGTAGTCTTCCGGCGCGACGAGGCCGACGCACGGCGCCGTGCAGCGACCGATCTGGTGCTGCAGGCAGGGCCGCGAGCGGTTGCGGAAATAGCTGTCCTCGCAGTTGCGGATGCGGAACAGCTTCTGGATGAGGTCCAGGCTCTCGCGCACCGCGCCCGCGCTCGGGAACGGCCCGAAATAGCGCCCCTTGCCGCTGCGCGCGCCGCGATGGAACGCGAGCCGCGGGAAGCGCTCGGACGGCGGCGCCCCGGGGTCGAGCGCCGCGCGCGTGGGATCGGCGGTGAGATGGATGTACGGATAGCTCTTGTCGTCGCGCAGCACGATGTTGTAGCGCGGCTTCAGGCTCTTGATCAGCTGCGCCTCGAGCAGCAGGGCCTCGGCTTCGGTGCGCGTGACCGTGGTCTCCATGCGCGCGATCTGGCCGACCATCGCGGCGATGCGCGGGTCCAACTTCGGCTTGAGGAAATAGCTGCCGACGCGCTTCTTCAGGTTGCCGGCCTTGCCGACGTAGAGCAGCTCGTCGTCGGCGTCGAACATGCGGTAGACGCCGGGCGCGCCGGTCAGGGTACGAACGAAGGTCTTGCCGTCGAACGGTGGTGCGGAAACGGATGACATCCGTGCAGTGTATTGCGCCCGCGCGTGAATGTCGGCCTCGCGACGGCGAGCATCGCGGCTGAAGCCGCTCCCGCGGAGCGGTGCGTGCGGTACCTGTGCGCGGCCGTCACGCCCCGGTGCGCCGCGACGCTGCGGATGCGCGCCGCGGTCGTGTGGGCGGCGGAAGCCGCCATGCCCTTGAACGCCGAGACGAAGCGCGAGCGCGCCGCCGGAGTCTTGCGTCGTTCAGGTTTCGCCGACCGGCACGCGCCGCAGCGCGCCGTGGGCAAGGTCGATCGCGATGATCTCGTGCTGGTTCGTATTGGCGATCCACAGCATGTTGCGCGCGACCGCGAGCGCCTGCGGCTCGCGCAACGGATGCGCCATGCGCAGCGGGCGCGTTTCGCCGCTGCGCCGGCTGACGAGCTTGATCGCGTCGTTGTAGCTGTCGGCGACGTAGAGCAATCCGCGCGGGTCGGCGGCGAGCGCGAGCGGGTTCTGCAGGCGTGCCTCGACGCGCGCACCGGTCGCGTCGCCGAACACGTACAGGCCACGGCCGAGCACGGTGTCGACGCGGCCACTGTCGACGTCGATCGCACGGATCGCCGACGACGCCGCATCGGCGACGAGCAGTTCACGACCGATCGCGGCGAGTGCGGTCGGCTGCGCGAACGCGGCTTCGCTGCCATGGCCGTCGGCGAGCCCGAGGTCGCCGGTGCCGGCGAGCACCGAGACGAGCCCGGTGGCCGGCTCGAAACGCCAGACCTGGTGCTGCCCGGCGACGGCGACGAACAGGTCGTCGCCGACCGCGGCCAGGCCGAGCGGCGTGTTCAGCGCCGTTGCCGTCGCTTCCGCGGCGACCGGCCGCGAGCGTCCAGCGCGCGCGGTGCCGAGCACGGTGTCGACTTCGCCGCTGACGAGGTCGACACGGCGCACGCAATGATTGCCGGTATCGGCGACATACAGCGCGTTGCCGCGTCGCGCGAGCCCGTGCGGCTGGCGGAAGCACGCGAGCGCGGCGACGCCGTCGGCATGGCCCGCATTGCCGCTGCCGAACACGCGCACGACGCGGCCGTCGTGACTGCACTCGACCACGCGATCGTGGCCGGTGTCGGCGACGAACAGGCGCTGTTCGTCGACGAGCAGGCCGGCCGGGAACGCGAGCACGCCGCGCGGCTCCGGACGCGCGACCGCCTCGGTCGGCTCGTACACGCGCTGGTCGTGTGCGGCGGCTTCGTCGAGCAGCGCGCCGACGTGCGCCTCGATCTCCGCGCCGCGTCCCTCGCCCGCGTAGATCGCGGCGAATCGCCCGGTCGCATCGACGAGTGCGACGCTCGGCCACGCAGCGATGCCGTAGTCCTGCCAGGCGCGGAAGTCGCGGTCGTTCGCGACCGGGTGGCGCAGGCGATGGCGGTTGACGGCGCGCAGCAATGCCTCGCCGTCACGCTGGTGCGGATATTTCGGGCAATGCACGCCGATCACTGCGAGACCGTCGTGATGCTGTTCCTCGAGCCGGCGCAGCTGCGGCATGAGGTTCCAGCTGTTGACGTTGTCGTAGCTCCAGAACCAGAGCAGCACGACGCGCCCACGCAGCGTTTCCAGGCGCGGCGGCACGTCGGTGTTGACCCACTCGAGGTCCGCCGGCAGCGGCGGCGCGGGTCCGCGTTCGCTCATGTCAGGCGCGCCGCGCCTTGGGCGGACGCAGGCGGCGGATCAGCACGTCGACGCCCTTGCGCGACAGCTCGACGACGCGATCGAAGTCGCGCGCGGTTCCGTAGTACGGATCGGGCAGCTCGGTGTCGCCGAGGAACAGCGCCGGCTCGACGCCGAGACCGCGATGGAAGCGCTGCAGCGCGAGCAGGTTCATGCGATCCATCGCGAATACGAGGTCGAAGCGCTCGAAGTCCGCGCTGGTGACCTGGCGCGCGCGCAGGCCGGCGATGTCATAGCCGTGCGCGGCCGCGGCGCGGATCGCGCGCTCGTCCGGCGGTTCGCCGACGTGGTAGTCCTCGGTACCGGCGGAATCGACTTCGATGTCGAGCCCGGCGCGCGCGAATTCGGCGCGCGCGATACCCTCGACCGTCGGCGAACGGCAGATGTTCCCCATGCAGATGAAGAGGATCCGCTGTTTCTCTTGGTTGTCCATCGACTTGCGCCAGGAATCCGTCTGCTGCGCGAAGCGTCCGGAACCATGCCACTACGCGAAGCGGGAATCAATCGCTCGCGCGCCTCACCCGCCCGCGAGCAGGCGTTCGACGCGCGCGAGGTCATCGGGGGTGTCGACGCCGGCCGGGAACGGCTCCGGCGCGATGCGCACGGCGATCGCATGGCCGTGTTCGAGCGCGCGCAACTGCTCCAGCGATTCGCAGCGCTCGAGCGGCGTCGGCGCGAGCGTGGCGAAACGGCGCAGGAAACCCGCGCGATAGGCATAGATGCCGATGTGGCGAAGGAACGGCATGCCACCCGGCAGGGACCCGCGATCGCGCGCGAACGCGTCACGCGGCCACGGCAGCGGTGCGCGGCTGAAATACAGCGCGCGCCCGTCGCTGCGACGCACGAGCTTGACGCAATTGGGGTCGAACAGTTCCTCCGCGCTCGCGAGTGGCGTCGCCAGTGTCGCCATCGGCGCCTCGTCCTCGACGAGCGCCTGCGCGACCGCGCGGATGCCGCTCGCGGGCGCGAGCGGTTCGTCGCCCTGCAGGTTCACGACGATCGCGTCGTCGGGCCAGCCGAGCGTCGTGGCGACTTCGGCAAGGCGGTCGCTGCCGGACGCATGATCGGCGTGCGTCATCACCACGCGCACGCCACTGCCCGCGAGCGCGGCTCCGATGCGCGTGTCGTCGGTCGCGACGACGACATCGGCCGCGCCCGCCGCACGCGCGCGACGCGCGACGTGCACGATCATGGGTTCGCCGGCGATCGGCAGCAGTGGCTTGCCCGGCAGTCGCGTCGAGCCGTGGCGCGCGGGGATCGCGACGATGAAGCGAACGTCGGTGGGCATCTGCGGCCGTGTCATCGAAGTTGGACGCAGCCTAGCGGAGCGCGGAGCGCGTCGACAACCCTGCCGCGGGTGATGCTCACCACCCGCATGCCGTCGCAGCACGGGAAACGCCGGGCCGCGGCTTTCGCCGGGACGACGGGCATTCTTCCATCTGCCCCGACTCGTTGCTGAAACCGTCAGCAGCCCTCGCCCGCCTTCGCCTCGCGCGTCACCTCGAGCACGAGGTCGCCGGTCGCCGCGAACGGCAGCTTGGTCTTGACCGCATCGGTCGTGTAGTAGAACCCGCCCTGCGTCGGCGCCTTCACCGCGTCGCGCACTTCCGACTCGTACGACTTGCCGAGCGCGTTCGGCGTGGTCGCGACGGCGATGCGTCGCACCTTGTCGAGCGTGACGCAGCCGAGCAGGCGCGACTTGCGGAACGGCCGGATGTCCAGATGCAGGGGCTTCACCTCGACCGGCGCGCGGAAGTCGTCGCCTTCGATGACGTACAGCAATGGCTTGAACACGACGTTGCCGTGCCCGGCCGGGTTCTTGCGCGCGATCACCTGCACGCGCACGGCCGCGTGCTCGAGTTCCTCGGGCAGCTCGATCACGCGGTAGCGGCTCCGGCCCTTGCTGAAGTCGTTCTGCGGCGCGTCGTCGTCGATGCCGAAGCGCACGCGCGTGCCGGGTGGCAACGCGATCGGACCGCTCGGCGGCGCCTTCATCTCCGGCACCGGCCGCGCCGGCCTGCCGAACAGGCGGTCCTTCCAGTGGCCGAAGGTTTCGGTGACGAAGCTCAGGGGGTTGGCCGCATGGGCCTGCGCGCAGGCGGCAAGTACGAGGATGGCGAGCAGCAGTCTGTAGCGGGGCATCGTTTGCGGGAGGTCGAAGGGTGACATTCGTTCGGTACTGCGGCGCGTCGCGACACACGCCTCCACCGGCCCTCGGGCCCGTGTGCCGCGACTCCGGCGCACGCCGCGGAGGCGGCGTGCGCGATGCATCGATCAGTGGCCCGCCGGCTCCTCGGCGGGCGCGGCTGCAGGCGCCTGGCCGTCGGTCGCGGGCGGGTTGTCGATCGCCGGCGCGGCGGCCGGACGCTCCGGCTGCGGGATTTCCTTGAGGTCACCGCCAGCCTGCTCGAACGACTTCAGGCCGAGCGTCTTGGCGATCGAGCCGATGACGCGGCGCTGCTCGTCGCTGCCGCCGCGCTTGAGCACGATGCCGGTGATGTGGTCGTCGTCGCGCAAGCCGCCGATGTAACCGTACAACTCGGCCTTGCCCATGATCGCGCCGTCGATCGAGTACTTGTCACCCTTGACCGGCTGCACCATCGCGTTGCCGTCACGGATGTCCGAGCGCGCGAATGCGGCGCCCGCGGCGAGGAGGGAAAGGGCGAGCGCGAGCGCGCGCAGGATCTTGGTCTTCACGTGATTGTCTCCGTCGGATTCGGTGCGGGCTCCATGCGGAACGTCGGTCGGCATGGCGCGGGGTTGTGGTCGGGCCTGCACATGGGTTCGTGTCCACCGCATGCGGCTGCATTCCGCACGCCGCGACGCGACCGGCAAGGCATGCCCTGCCTCATTGCTTGTCGGCTTCTTCCCTCGTCTGCGCGCGCAGTTCGGAGATCGAGCCGTCCTTTTCCTGCAGGAACGCGCTGAACTTCATCTCGTAGGCGATGCGCGCGAGCGCGACGATGTGCTCGTTCTTCACCTTCTCCTTCTCGCCGCGCTTGAGCAGCACGGTGCTCATCGGCAGCTTCTCTTCCTGGCGGTAGCGGAACGCGCTCTTGAGGTCTTCCGAATTGAGCGGCGCGCCGTCGAAATCGAACTGGTTGTCCTTGTCCGCGAGGATCGTCACGTCGAAGCTCGACGGCACGTTCGGCGCGGGCACGGAATCGGGACGCGCGCGACCGCCGCCGCAGGCGACGAGCAGGCCGGCCAGCAACGCGAGCGCGCTGCCGCGCAGGATCGATCCGATCGGGAAACTCCGCATGGCTCCTGGGACTCCGTGTGTAGTCGAGGTCGTCAAGCCTATCACCACCGCCGCGTGGGCGGCAGGGCGGCGTTGGCGGTGGTTCACCTGCCCACGCTTGCGAACCGGTAGGGCGGTACGCGCGCGCGCCCGCCATGGCGCTGCGGCGGGGGACTCGCGCGGCGCGCTCGACCCGCCCTGCCCCGCGATGCGCGCGTCAGGCGGTCGGCAGGGTGACGCCGGTCTGACCCATGTACTTGCCGCCGCGGTCCTTGTAGCTCGTCTCGCACTCCTCGTCGGATTCGAGGAACAGCATCTGCGCGACGCCCTCATTGGCGTAGATGCGTGCCGGCAGCGGTGTGGTGTTGGAGAACTCGAGCGTGACGTGGCCCTCCCATTCGGGCTCCAGCGGCGTCACGTTGACGATGATGCCGCAACGCGCGTACGTGCTCTTGCCCAGGCAGATCGTCAGCACCTTGCGCGGGATGCGGAAGTACTCGACCGTGCGCGCGAGCGCGAACGAGTTCGGCGGGATGATGCAGACGTCGGACTTGACGTCGACGAAGCTGCGTTCGTCGAAGTGCTTGGGATCGACGATCGTCGAGTTGATGTTGGTGAACACCTTGAACTCGTCCGCGCAGCGCACGTCGTAGCCGTAGCTCGACGTGCCATACGAGACCAGCCGCTTGCCTTCGTGCTGCTTCACCTGCTGCGGCGCGAACGGCTCGATCATGCCGTGCTGCTCGGCCATGCGGCGGATCCAACGGTCGGATTTGATGGACATTGGGAGTGGGAATGGGAATGGGAATGGGGATGGGGAATGGGGGATGGGGAATGGGGAATGGGGAATGGGGAATGGGGAATGGGGAATGGACTGGGGACGAGAGGGATTGGGAACGGCAGCGCTGAAAAACCATTCCCTATTCCCTATTCCCCATTCCCCGCCTCCTACGTGTCCTGCACCACGATCTTCGGAAACGCGATCGCCTTGTTGCGAGCGCGCAGCGACAGGCGGCCGGCGGCGTTGCGCGCGATCTCGCGGTAACGCGCGGCGAGGTCGGAGTCGGGCATCGCGGCGACCGTCGGCGTGCCACCGTCGGCCTGCTCGCGGATGCGGATGTCGAGCGGCAGGCTGCCGAGCATCGGCACGCCGTACTGCGCGGCCATGCGCGCGCCGCCGCCTTCGCCGAACACGTGTTCCTCGTGGCCGCAGTTCGTGCAGACGTGCGTCGCCATGTTCTCGACGATGCCGAGCACGGGCACGTTGACCTTCTCGAACATCTTGAGCGCCTTCCTTGCGTCCAGCAGCGCGATGTCCTGCGGTGTCGTCACGATGATCGCGCCGGACACCGGGATGCGCTGGCACAGGGTCAGCTGGATGTCGCCCGTGCCTGGCGGCAGGTCGATGACGAGGTAGTCGAGGTCGGACCAGTTCGTCTCGCCGAGCATCTGCTGCAGCGCCTGCGTCGCCATCGGCCCGCGCCAGATCATCGCGGTGTCTTCCTCGATCATGAGGCCGATCGACATCGCCTGCACGCCATGGCTCAGCTTCGGCTCGATGCGCTTGCCGTCCTTCGTGTCCGGCTTGCCTTCGAGGCCGAGCATGCGCACCTGGCTCGGGCCGTAGATGTCCGCGTCGAGCACGCCGACGCTCGCGCCTTCGGCCTTCAGCGCGAGCGCGAGGTTGGCGGCGACGGTCGACTTGCCGACGCCGCCCTTGCCCGACGCCACTGCGATCACGTTCTTCACGCCGGGGAGCGGCGTCAGCCCCTGCTGTACCTCGTGCGCGACGACGCGGCAGGCGACGCCGACCGCCGCATGCGCGATCGCAGGATCCGACTCGAGCGCACGCTTCACCTCGTCGGCGAGCGCGGCCTGCGCCGACAGTGCGGGATAGCCGAGCACGATGTCGACCGACACGTCGCTGCCGGACACGCCGACGCCGCGCACGGCGCCACTCGCGGCGAGGTCCTTGCCGGTGTGCGGATCGACGATGCCGGCGAGGATCTGCCGGGCGCGGGCTTCGAGGGAGTCGGTCATTGCTGGAAAGGGCGGGAGGAGAAACGCCCATTATGCCAGCGATGGCGCCGGCCACCCGCGCGTCCCGCTGCGCCGCGCCTTGACGACCCCGCGACCACACGGCACCGTGCGGAGGACACGCCCACGCCCGGAGACCGCGCCATGTCGTACCGCACGCCTGCCCTGCTCGCCCTCGCCCTGCTCGCCGGCGCGCCGGCCTTCGCCGCGGAAAACACGCCGGTCGGCACCTGGACCACGATCGACGACGCCACCGGCAAGCCCAAGTCGATCGTGCAGATCACCGAAACCGACGGCAAGCTCGAAGGCAAGGTGCTCGAAGTGCTGCAGTCCGAGCAGGGCCCGCACCCGGTCTGCAAGGCCTGCGACGGCGAACGCAAGGACAAGCCGGTCGAGGGCATGGTCATCCTGTGGGATGTGGTGAAGGACGGCGACGTCTGGGACGGCGGCCGCATCCTCGATCCGAAGAACGGCAAGACCTACAAGGTCAAGCTCACCATGCTCGATGGCGGGCAGAAGCTCGACGTGCACGGCTACATCGGCTTCGCCCTGCTCGGCCGCTCGCAGGTGTGGGAACGCAAGTCGCCGTAAGTCGGCGCGCCACGCCTTCGGCCTGAGGCCATGCCGGCCGAGGGCCACGCGCGACCCGCCGTGGTCGCGTGCGGAGCGGGCGCGCTGCGATAATCGGTCATCGATCAGGCGAGGAACAAGGCTCGATGACCCCGGAATGGGACGGACTGCTGCTCGACGCGCGGCTCGCGACGATGCAGGCGAACGGCACGCCGTACGGCCTCGTCGAGCACGGTGCGATCGGCTGGAAGGACGGCACGATCGTGTTCGCCGGCGCGCAGTCGGCCCTGCCCGGCGATCCGTCCGGGCTCGCCGCACGGGTCGAGTCGGCACAGGGCGCGCTCGTCACGCCCGGCCTCGTCGACTGCCACACCCATCTCGTGTTCGGTGGCGACCGCGCGCATGAATTCGAGCAGCGCCTCGAAGGCACGAGCTACGAGGAGATCGCGCGCAGCGGCGGCGGCATCGCCTCGAGCGTGCGCGCGACGCGCGCGGCCGACGACGATGCGCTCTTCGCGCAATCGTTGCCACGCGCGAAGGCGCTGCTCGCCGACGGCGTGACGACGATCGAGATCAAGTCCGGCTACGGCCTCGATGTCGACAGCGAGCTGCGCATGCTGCGCGTCGCGCGCCGCCTCGGCGAAACGCTCGGCGTCGGCGTGCGCACGACCCTGCTGTCGGCGCACGCACTGCCGCCGGAGTACGCGGGGCGACCGGACGACTACATCACGCTCGTCTGCGAGGCGATCCTGCCCGCGGCCGCGCGCGAAGGCCTCGCCGACGCGGTCGATGCATTCTGCGAGAAGATCGCGTTCACGCCCGCGCAGACGCGACGCGTGTTCGAGGTCGCGCGTGCGCACGGCCTGCGCGTGAAACTGCACGCGGACCAGTTGTCCGACCTCGGCGGCGCCGCGCTCGCGGCGGAGTTCGACGCGCTGTCGGCCGACCATCTGGAATGGACCGGCGACGACGGCGTGCGCGCGCTGGCCGCGGCCGGCAGCGTCGCGGTGCTGCTGCCGGGCGCGTACTACGCGCTGCGCGAGACGAAGCTGCCACCGATCGACGCGTTCCGCGCCGCCGGCGTGCCGATCGCGATCGCCACCGACCTCAATCCGGGCACGTCGCCGCTGCTGTCGCTGCGCCTCGCGATGGGCATGGCCTGCACCCTGTTCCGCCTCACGCCCGAGGAAGCGCTGCGCGGCGCGACCGTCAACGCGGCTCGCGCGCTCGGCCTCGCCGACCGCGGCATGCTCGCGCGCGGCCTGCGTGCGGACTTCGTCGTCTGGGCCGCCGCGCGTCCGGCGGATCTGTGCTACTGGATCGGCGGCTCGCTCGCGCGCGCAGTCCATGTTGGCGGACGTCCGATCGCGCGATGAGCGCCACCGCGGAGAACCCGTTCGACGCGATCGTCATCGGCGGCGGCGCGGCCGGCCTCATGTGTGCGCTCACCGCAGGCCAACGCGGCAAGCGCGTGCTGGTGATCGAGCATGCCAACCGCGTCGGCAAGAAGATCCTCATGTCGGGCGGCGGCCGCTGCAACTTCACCAACACCGGCGCGACCGCGGCGAACTACCTCTCGTCGAATCCGCACTACTGCAAGTCCGCGCTCGCGCGCTACACGCCGGCCGACTTCATCGCGCTGGTCGAGCGCCACCGCATCGCGTACCACGAGAAGGAGCTCGGCCAGCTGTTCTGCGACGACTCGTCCAAGCAAATCGTCCGCCTGCTGCTCGACGAATGCGCCGACGGCGGCGTGCGCATCGAGACCTCGTGCACGATCGAGCACGTGCGCCACGGCGACGGCGGCTTTCACGTCGACACCGCGCGCGGCGTGTTCAGTGCGCCCGCCCTCGTCGTCGCCAGCGGCGGCCTGTCGATACCGAGCATGGGCGCGAGCGGCTTCGGCTACGAGCTCGCGCGCCGCTTCGGCCACACCGTATTGCCGACGCGCGCCGGGCTCGTGCCGCTGACGCTCTCCGGCAAGCACCAGCAGCACCTCGCCGACCTCGCCGGCGTCGCCGTGCCGGTCGAGGCGCGCTGCGGCCGCGCGCGTTTCCGCAACTTCATGCTCTTCACCCACCGCGGCGTGAGCGGTCCGGCGATCCTGCAGATCTCCTCGTACTGGAACCCCGGCGACGACCTGCGGCTGGACCTGCTGCCCGGCGAGGACGCACAGGCCTGGCTGCGCACGCAACGTACCGAACGCGGCGCGAGCGAACTGCGCACCGTGCTCGCCGAGCGCCTGCCGAAGCGTTTCGCGCAGCGCCTGTGCGAACACTGGCTGCCGGACCGGCCGATGCGCCAGCTCGGCGACGCACAGCTGCGCGACATCGCCGCCGTGCTCGGCGCCTGGCCGCTCGTCGCGAGCGGCACCGAAGGCTACCGCACCGCCGAGGTCACGCTCGGCGGCGTCGACACCGACGAGCTGTCCTCGTCGACGATGATGTCCAGGCGCGTCCCCGGCCTCTACTTCATCGGCGAAGTCGTCGACGTCACCGGCTGGCTCGGCGGCTACAACTTCCAGTGGGCCTGGGCGTCGGGACACGCGTGCGGCATGGCGTTGTGAGTGCGCGCTCGTTCGGGCCGGAAGCGAAGCAAGCGCCAAAGGTCGAACACGAAGCACACGGGGCACACGGACGAAAAGCTCCCAGGAAAAAAGTTCTTTCGTCCGCGGCATTCTTCGTGTGCCCTGCGTCCTTCATGTTTCGGGCTTGCTCCATTCTCCCGCCAGCATCCCCGAAAGCCTTGCGTCCTTGTCCTGCCACAGCGCGTTCATCCAGGCCTGGAAGCGTTCGCGGAACACGGCATCGTTCTGGTAGTCACCGCCGACGAACTCGCGCGGGATCGGCCGCTCGCGTACGTCGATGCGCACCTCGCGGATGCGCCCGCCGAACAGATCCAGCATCGTCGGCTTGCCGTCCGGGTAGGCGACCGTCACGTCGAGGATCGCCTGCAGGCCGTCGCCCATCGCATCGATCACGAACGCGACGCCGCCCGACTTCGGCTTGAGCAGGTGCGCATACGGCGACCCCTGCGCCGCGTGCTTCGCCGCGGTGAAGCGCGTGCCTTCGACGAAGTTCATGACCGACACGGGAATCGAGCGGAACTTCGCGCAGGCGCGCCGCGTCGCCTCGATGTCGCGCCCGGCGAGTTCGGGCCGGCGCGCGATCTGCTCGCGCGTGTAGCGCTTCATGAACGGGAAATCGAGCGCCCACCATGCAATCCCCATCAAGGGCACCCAGAACAGCTGGCTCTTGAGGAAGAAGCGCAGCAGCGGGATGCGCCGGTTGAAGATCTTCTGCAGCACCGGTATGTCGACCCAGCTCTGGTGGTTCGCCAGCACGAGGTAGTGGCCGTCGCGGTGCAGGTCGGCC
Organism: Dokdonella fugitiva; assembly: GCF_004342425.1. GTDB lineage: Bacteria > Pseudomonadota > Gammaproteobacteria > Xanthomonadales > Rhodanobacteraceae > Dokdonella_A > Dokdonella_A fugitiva. Next base: position 281,924 of record NZ_SLWQ01000005.1, read on the forward strand.
CGCCCGGTCACGACGAAGCGCGTGTGCGTGCAGAGGTCGATCATGCGGCTGTTGAACGCGATCCAGCTTTCGGCGATGCCGGTCAGCAGCGGATTGCAGGCACGGCGCACGGCCGCGAACGGCAGCAGCGCCTTGAACAATGTCACCGCGAAGAGCGGGATCACGTGCACGACGGTGCTGAGGACGATCGGCGCGAACGCGACGGCGGCGCGAAACCAGGTCGGCATGGCATTCCGGGCGGAAAGGCGAGTCGCAGCCTAACCGGGATCGGCCGCCGAGGCGACCGCGACCATGGTGGCGGATCGTCGCGCCGCAGGCGCACCCGTGCGCGACCGGGGCGCGGCCACGCCCGGCATTGACGCGAGCCATGCGCATGTCGATTCCGTCCTTCCCCGTTCGTCGTCCTGACGAAGCCGGCGAATGACCCGGCGTCATGCCCTTTCACGAACCCGAGGAACTCCCCCTATGCGTTTCCTGTCGATGATCCGGATCAACGAAAACACCGGCCTCGTGCCGAGCGAGCAGCTCATGGCCGACATGGGCGAGCTCATGGCGGAGATGACGCGCGAAGGCACGCTCGTCGACACCGCCGGCCTGCGCCCGACCTCCGAAGGCAAGCGCATCCGTTACGCCCACGGCAAGATTTCGACGACCGACGGCCCGTTCACCGAGTCGAAGGAAGTCATCGGCGGCTACGCCGTGCTCGAAGCCACCTCGATGGACCATGCGGTCGAGCTGACCCGGCGCTTCCTCGCAGTACACGGCGACGAGTGGAACATCGAATGCGAGATCCGCCAGATGGAATGCGGCCGCCCGGATTCGATCGAGAATCCGCAGTAGGAGGGACCAGGCCGCGCAGCGCGGATCCGGCGCTTCGTGCCTTGATCCGCCCTGCAGGCTGCGCGGACACCGTGGAGAGACCCATGTCGGCCGTCAAGGAGCCGGCCGACCGGCCGTCAGCCGCGATGCCCTTCGCTACGAGCGAGCCATCGACGCCCTGCTGGCTTGCGAGCGTGCGCGCGGCGGCGAGGCTCTGCACGTTGAGGCCAAGGTTGGACGCGACGGCGACGAGTTGGCCGCCGATGAAGAACGTCGCCGCGACACCGCCGATCGCGGCGCCCGCGGCGAACACGAAGGCCGCGACCACGACCTGCAGCAGCACGAACATCGGTTGCGAACCGCGCCGCAGCGATGCGCTCCCCTGCAACGCAATCATCGATTGCGTGTCGTTCGTCGCGCGTGCGCGGGCGACGACGAGGTGATTCGCGACGAACAGCACGCCCCAGATCGATGCGGCGATGCCGACATCGAACGGCAACGCGCTCGTGGCGAGCGCCTCGAGGTAACGATCCATGGGCCCTCCCCTGCGTGCTCCGCGGCGTGGCCGGCGCGGATCGTGGCAGCAGCCATGGCGGTATGCGCATGGCACGTGCCGCCGATCCGACTGGGTCAGGCGATTCGCGCCAACTCCGCCACGCTGGCGAACTCTTCCTCCGGCCGGTGCTCGCGCAACGATTCGATCGTCGCGTAGCCCCACGCGACCGCGCCGAACGCGATGCCAGCCCTCCTCGCCGCTTGCAGGTCCACCGACTGGTCGCCGACGTAGATCGCCTCGCTCGCGTGCACGCCGGTCTTCTTCAGGACGCTGCGCAGGCTCGCGGTCTTGCCGAACATCGACATGCCGCATTCGAAGTGGCGGAACAGTCGCGTGGTCGCCGGCCCGAGCACGCGGCTCACATTGTCGTAGGCGTTGGACGAGACGACCGCGAGCGCGACGCCCGCGTCCGCGAGCCGTGCGAGGGCCGCGTCGACGCCGTCGAACGGACGGATCGCATGGATCGACTCGCCCATGCGCGCGATGAAGTCCTTCGCGACGAACGGCAGCTTCCACGCCGGTAGCCCGACGTGGCTCATCATCTGCCGCGGGCTGTGGCCACGCAGCGCCGCCGCGGTCGCGGGATCGATGCGCGCGAAGCCATGCTTGTCGGCGAGTTCGTTGAACGTCGCGGTGAAGAACGGAAACGAATCCGCGAGCGTTCCGTCGAAATCGAAGATGGCGAGCCGGTACTTCATGCGAACGATTCCTGCTGCGGCGTTCGCGTCGCCATCGGCCGACCGGCCCTCGCGTGCGAAACGGGTCGCGCATGCTACGCAGCGATCGTCGCGACCGCCAGCCGTGCCGTCGATGCGGGCGACCGGCGGCGCAGGCGCGCAACCGGTCGTTCCGCGGCCCGGTGCAGTCGCCGGTCACCGCGGCATCGAACGCACGGCGATCGGTGCCGCGGCGACGCACGCGCACGCGCGATCACCCGCGCACGCCGAACAGCGCCGGCGCCGACGCGACCGGGTAGCACTCGAGCCCGCGCCGGCGCACGTGCGCACGCAACGCGTGCTCGGCCGCGCGCGCCGCGAGCCACTCCTCGCGACCGAACATGAGCCGGTGCGCGGGGACGCCACGCAACTGCGCCTCCTCCGCGCGCAGGCGGCGGAAGTCGAGGTAGTCGTCGAGTTCGAAGCGCAGCGCCGGCCAGGCGAGGTCGACCAGCACGGCGTCGTCGAGGCCGCCGACCACCGGGATCTCGTCCGGCACGAGCCGCTCGGGGCAGCGTGCGTAGTCGGCGATCGTGGCGATGCGCTCGCGTGCGGCGCCGGCGAGCGACCAGGCCGGCTCGACCGCCATGGCCTGCATCGCGGCGAGGCAGCGCAGGCGCAGGCGGATGCACGGCGCGCGCCGGGTGCCGACGAACTCGCGCTCGAGCCGGCGCGCGGCGCAGGCCAGCGCGTCGCCCCACGGCGGCGGCGGCGCGGCGCCGAGCGCGGCGGCGGCGCGTTCGAAGCGGCGCAACGCGCGCCCGCCGAGGACGCGGTGGCCGATGTGGTGGCGGCGGTGCGGGCCGGCGTCGGATACGGCCAGCGTGGGCAACGGGAGGTGGGCGAGATCGAGTTTCATGGCTGACTCCTCAGGATCGGCGCGGCGATTCCGCGCCAGGCCAGCGTCCGCCGAAGCGGCCTGCGAAGCTCGATGGAACCCGGTCGGAAGCGTGTCGAAACCGTGTGGAGATCCGGTTTCCGATGATTTTTTCGTCCAAACGGGTATATCTTTGCCGCGTCGCCCGCGGGGAGGCATCCGACGGTGGCCATGGAGGCGTGGATCTACCGTTTCGGTGACGTCGAAGTGGAACCGACGGCGCATCGGCTCGCGCGCCGCGGCAGCGACGTCGCCATAGAACCGAAGGCATACGCCGTGCTCGTCGCGCTGCTCGACCAGCCGGGCAAGGCGTTCGAGCGCGACGAACTGCTCGACCGGGTCTGGGGCCACCGCCACGTCACGCCTGGCGTGCTCAATCGCGTCGTCGCGCAGCTGCGCAAGGCACTCGGCGACGACGCCGAACATCCGCGCTACATCCAGACCCTGCACAGCCTCGGCTACCGCTTCATCGCCGAGGTGCAGCGCGTGCCGGCCGGCGCACCGGCGCCGGCGCCGATCGCAACCACCCCGGCGGAGCCCGTCCATCCGCTGCCGCCGTCACGCCCCGCACGCGACGCGCGCCGGCGCCGCGTCGGCTATGCGCTCGTCGCCGCGCTGTTCGCCACGGCGGTGATCGGCGTCGCCTGGTGGCAACGCCCGGTCGACCGGCCCGCGCCGTCGGTCGCGGTGCTGCCGTTCACGAGCCTCAGCGACGACGCGAAAGACGCCTACTTCGCCGAAGGCCTCGCCGAGGAAATGCGCAGCGCGCTCGCCGGCGTGTACGGACTCAAGGTCGCCGCCTCGGTCGCCGCCACCGTGCGCGACGGCGCGAGCGACGCGCGCGCGCTCGGTCGCAAGCTCGGCGTCGCCTCCATCCTCGAAGGCAGCGTGCGCCGCCAGGGCACGCGCTTGCGCATCAGCGCGCGCCTGTCCGACACGTCGAACGGATTCACGTTGTGGAGCCGCACCTACGACCGCGAACTCGCCGACGTGTTCGAGACGCAGAGCCGCATCGCCGACGACGTCGTGCAGTCGCTGCTCGGCGTGATACCCGGCGAACGCGAGGCGCTCGCCAAGCGCCTCACGCCGACGCGCAACGTCGCCGCGTTCGACGACTACCTGCAGGGCCTGCACGTCCTGCGCGAGGCGAACGCGAGCGGCGTCGCCGACCGCGCGATCGGCCTGTTCGACGCGGCACTGCAGAAGGACAGCGGCTTCGCGCGCGCGCAGGCGGGCATCTGCCAGGCGCAGATCCGCACGTTCGAGAACGCGCACAGCGTCGATGCCTACGACAACGCACGCATCGCCTGCCAGCGCGCGCTGACGATGGACGCGTCGCTGTCGGAAGTCGCGCTCGCGCTCGGCGACCTCTACCGCGTGCAGGGCGAAGCGGACAAGGCGCTCGCGACCTACCGCAGCGTCGCCTCGCCCGCCCTGCGCGCGCAGGCCGAAGTCGGCCAGGCCAAGGTATACGCGAGCCGGCACGAGCGCGACCTCGCCGCAGAACACTTCCGCGCCGCCGTCGCGGCGAGCCCCCACGATGCGTTCGTGCGTTCGGAGATCGGCTACCAGCACTATCTCGACGGCGAGGTCGCCGCCGCGATCGCCTCGTTCCGCGAAGCGGTCGCGCTGAAGCCCGACGACGCGGGCCTGTGGGGCACGCTCGGTGCCCTGTGCATGGAAGCGGGCGACAACGTCGAAGCGGCGCGTGCCTTGCAGCGGTCGGTCGACCTGGAACCCACCTACGAATCCTTGAGCAATCTCGGCCTGATCAAATACCAGTCGGGCGAGTACGCCGCTGCCGCGGCACTGCATCGGAAAGCCGCCGGGATCAACCCGCTCGACTACATGGTCTGGGCCAACCTCGGCATGGCGCTGCGCGCCGATCCCGCGGCCACGGCATCCGCGGACGCGGCCTATCGCGAGGCGGCCGTACGCGCCGAGCGCTATCTGGAAGCCAAGCCCGACGACCTGCGCGCCGTGGCGTCCCTGGCTCTGTACAAGGCGGAGCTCGGGGACGCGTCGAAGGCGCGCGAGCTGGTCGCGCGCGCGGAGTCGAAAGGCCCGGTTTCGGGTGAGATCGCGTTGCTGGATGCGAAGACGTTCGCCGCCCTCGGCGACGCGGACGAGGCGCGCCGGCGACTGGGAATCGCGCGCGAAAAAGGCATCCCCGAATCACTCATATCGAGCGACCTGCGCTTCCGCCGCTTGGGCCTGCTCGCGACGAATTGAACGAATGCGTGACAACCCGCCCATCGAGGGCATTCCGCATCAACGGGAGGACGACATGGCAACCAAGGGCAAAGAGCGCGTGTCCACCACGGCCCGGAAGACGGCACAGCGCAAGACGCCGGGGCGCATACGGACCGTCACGTTCGATATCGATCAGGTCAAGGCGATCAGGATCATCCTCGGCGGCGAAGGCGTCATCATCAACAACCCGCCGCGACCGAAGATCGAGATCGACGTCGTCCCGCGGAGGTGACGGTGCGAATGCGCGGCATCGGGTGGTGAGCGCCGATGCTGCACCACCGCTCCGCCGAAGACGTCGTCATTTCCGCGAAAGCGGGAATCCATTTGCTTCTGCTCTAAGGAAGGTCTGAATAAGCCCTCGCCGCCCCATGCCAGAAGCACGATTTGCAGAACCGGCATCGAAACCTGGCGCAAAGTTGCCAAAATCTCGCCGC
>NZ_SLWQ01000006.1:0-238511 GCF_004342425.1 Dokdonella fugitiva
GGTGTCCACCGTGAACTCCTGCGCACAGTAGTACTGCACGCCCGTACCCGACGTCGAGCCGCCCGGGTTGGCGAACGTCGGGCTGCTCGTCGTCAGCGCAGCGTTGAAGAACGCCGGCTGCGGCGTCGTGTTCACCGCGAAGTTCGCCGTGACCGTGCAGTCCGCCGTGATCGCGCCTGTCGTGTAGGTGTTGCCGGCGAGCGAACCGCCGCAACCCGTCACCGTGTCGATGTGGAAACCGGCACCCGCGGTCACCGTGAAGGCCGTCGTCGCGCCGTCGTTCACCACCGCGCTCGGCGGCGTGATCGTGCCCGTGCCCGTGCCGACGACGGCCGTGACCGTATGCTGCGTCGTGCCGAACAGGCCGACCAGCACAGGATCATGATCGGACGCGCGATACGGCGTGCCCGGTTCCCAGACCACGCGCGGAGGCGTCAGCGCCGATCCGTCCGGCTTCTCCTCCTGCGCCGCTTCGCCGGTGTCGCGGATCTCGTCGTTGTAGTCGAACGAAGGCACTTCGTCGGAATTGATGTGCCAGGCGTCCGCGCCGGTGATCTGCGGCTGCAGGCTCGCGTTGGCGAGCGCGTAATCGAGGTGGCCGAGCTCACCGTCGAACTGGTACGAGTACGCGTTCGTGCCGTGCAGCACGGTCTCCATGTCGGCGTAGCCGCCGGCCGCGAGGGCGGCGATGGGCGCTTCGCTCGCGTACGAATTGAAGTCGCCGAGCAGGAGCACGTCCGGATCGCTGGCGGCCGGGATCACCGTATTGTTGATCCAGGTCATCGTGCGGTTGGCCTGCTGCGTACGCTTGGACGCCCAACAGCCCTGGCCGTCGCCCTGATCGGCGTCGACGCCGCTGGCCGGGCAGCTGCCCTTCGACTTGAGATGGTTGGCGACGACCGTGAAACGCTTGCCGAACGCGGCGTTCGCGGCGTCGACGACGTCGAACGTCTGCGCGGTAGGCGGGCGATCGTGGATCGGATCGTTGTCGACCAGCGGCGAGCCGACCATCGCCACCACACCCGTGCGATAGACGATCTGCACGCGGATCGCGTCGGTGCCGAGCGTGCCGCCCGTGCTTGCCGCCGCATACGGATGCGTGCCGCCGCAGCGCGCGTTCACCGCGCCCAGCAGGTCGTCGATCGTCGCGCTCGGCGTCGTGTTCTCGAGTTCCATGAACGCGGCGACGTCGGGGTTGAGCGTGCAGATCACGATCGACGCGCGCTCGCGCTGGCGATCGAGCTCGGCGTTGCTGTCGGCACCGCGGCAGTCGAGCGTGCCGCCGGGCCCGCACGGGCCGCTGTTGTTCGACGACGTCGTGTCGATCGTCGTGAAGTAGTTGAGCAGGTTCATGCCGACGACGCGGATCGCCCCGCCGACGTCCGGCGGCGTCGCCGGGCGCGTGTTCACCGGCGTGAACGTGACCGGATGCGCGACCGTCGGGCGGATGCGCCAGGCATCGGTGCCGGACAGCCCCGCGAACGACCAGTGCAGCACGCCGGTGAGGCCGGAAATCGTGTCGCCGCCGCGGAAATAGTCGACGCCCTGGGTGCCGACGCCGAAACCGCCGTTCTGGTGCGGCCAGTACATCGCCTGCTGGCCGTTCGGCTGCGCGAGCACGGAATTCTGCACGTTGTTGTCGTCGTCGAGGATGACGCGACGACGCGCGAGGTTGTCCAGGTGCGCGGCGAGGCCTGCGACGCTCGGGGCGTTGTCCTCGGTGAACGTGCGCGATCGGCCGCCCTGCAGCAGCTCGATCTGGCCGTAGCGCGGCAGTTCGAAGAATTCGGAGATCGTCAGCGTGTCGGCGAAGGTGACGAGCATCGCTTCGCGCGCCTCATAGAACGCGTTGATGTCGCCGACGACGGGCAGCGAGATCGTCGCCGGCGTGACTTCTGCGAGATGGTTGCCGCCGTCGGTGACGACCACGTTCGCGGCCGCCGGTGGAGACACTTCCGTCATGTCGAAGAACTCGCTGACCAGGCCGGTCACGCGCACGCGCTGGCCTTCCGCGACCGCACCCGCCGCACACGGCGTGCAGAACACGAAGACCGCTTCGGATGTATTCGGGTCGGCATCGATGTCGGCGTCCTCTTCCTGCAGGAAGAAGCCGCTGAGCTTGGCCGAGCCGAGGAACTCGGCGGTGACCACGCCTTCGATGGTCACGGTCGCGCCCACCATCGGCGACGCGGCGCCGATGCCCTGCACGTCGTGGATCTTCGTCACGTCGTCGTTGACGATCGTGCCGACCGCCTGGGCATCGTCGACCGACGCGTTGACGACGTTGCTGACGTTGACGTTGAACGTCTCGTCCGGTTCGCTGGTCGTGTCGCCGTTGACGAGGACGGTGAACGCGTAGATCGTGCTGCCCGCCGGGATCGTCTGCGCCGTCAGCGCCTTCTGCGTGTAATCGGATGGTGCCGTCGCGCTGCCGTCGGCGGTCGCGATGTCGAACGTCACGCCAGCGGGACCTGCCGGCTGGGTCAGCGACACGGTGAACGTGTAGCTCGTCGTACCCGCGTTGCCCTCGTTGTGCGAGACATCCGCGATCGACAGGTGCGGCGCGTCGTTGTCGACGATCGTGCCCTGGCCCTGCCCGTCCGTGACGGTCGCACCGGTGACGTTGGTCACGTTGACGAAGAACGTCTCGTTCTGTTCCGGCACGGTATCGCCGTTGATCGTGACGTCGAACGTATAGGTCGTGCTGCCGGCGGGAATCGTCTGGCCGGTCAGCGAGTTCGCGACGTAGTCGCTGCCCGCGCTCGCGGTGCCGTCGGCCGTCGCGATGTCGAACGTGACGCCGCCCGGGCCTGCCGGCTGCGACAGGCTGACCGTGAACGTCGCGGTCGTCGTTCCGGCGTCGCCTTCGTTGACCGATACGTCGTTGATGCTGAGGTTCGGGGCAACGCCCGCGGAGTTGTGCGGGGTATACGACTGCGGACCCGTGAAGTCCGCCGAATTGACGTCGGTATCCTGCGTGCGCACGAAAGCGAACACGGAGCCGCTGCCCGGCGTCGTGATGCCCGTGCCTTCACGACACGGACTCGACGGAGCGCCGACGCCGTCCTGCTTCGTGCTCGATGCGTCGAGGATCTGGATACCGGCGAAACTCGTCGAACCGAAATCCGAAATGCCGGTGGCGCCCCAGGAAAGATCCGTCGTGACCGTTCCGGTATAGCCACTTCCCGTGAGCAGGAAGTACTGGCCCGCCTGCAGCGCGACGCCCGCCGGCACCGTCACGCGGTCGCTCGCGTTGCCGGGCGAACCGTTCGCACAGCCTTGCAGCTTCCACCCCCCGATGGTGACCGTGCTGGCGCTGGTGTTGTGCAGTTCGACGAATTCGTCGCCCGCGCCAACGCTGCCGCGGACCTGGAAAGCGGATATCACCACGCCACTGGGCGATGCCAGCGCGGGGCTTGCCAACGCCGCCAGCAGCAATGCGCCGACGGCCGCGGCGAAACTTGGAACGAAGTGACGATCGACTCGCGCCTGGCGCGAGCGCTTGGACTGGAACGGCATCACGATATTCCCCTGCAGATGGGCTGCGCAGCAACCGCAGCCCGCGAAGTCTACCGGCCAAAACGCGAACGCATTGATGCGGCGCAGCAATCCGGTTCGTTTGCCGGCCGGCCCCGGGTTGCCGTGCCAGCATGACCACGGTATGCGACAGGCGGATGACGGACGCCGGGTCAGGTGCCGCCCGGGCGCTCCTGCAGCACGAGCTCGATCACCGAACACACGGCTTCGAAGTCGGCATCGGCGAGCCACGGGCTGTTCGAGATGGTCAACGTCGTTGCAGCGAAGCGGCGCGCATTCGGCACGTCGGCCGGCGCGACCACGTCGCGCAGGTAGGCGTAATCCGGCAAGGCATGGATGAACAGGCGGCTGACGCCGCGTCCTTCGCCCCAGAGCCGCGCGAGTACTCGATCGCGCGTGGCCTCGTCCGGCATCCGCACGATGAAGAACGGCCAGGTGCCGTTCGCATCGCCTGCATCGCCGAGCACGTCGATATCCCCGATTGCGGCGAGCCGCGCGTGCCGGCGCCGCGCGCGCAGTGCTCCCTCGGCGACGAATGCGGGCCAGCGCGCGAATGCGCGTGCGCCGACGTTTCGGCGCCAGCGGCCGAGCGTGTGCAGCGGAATGCGTAGCGGAAAATCGTCGCCGACCGCAGCGACCGGGTCGCCGCGGCGCAGCGCACGGCGCAGTGGCGCGCCGTAAGCGAAGCGCAACAACGACGGTCGGTAACAGGCGTGGTAGGCAAGCAGCTCGAACGACCGGCGCAGCTCCCAGGCCGGTCTCCACGGCACGATCTCGCGGCTCGTGCGGCGCAGCTCGCGCCGCAGGCTCGCGTCCGCGCTCACGAGCAGCCCACCTTCGTAGGTCGTCAGGCCCTTGCCGACCGCGAGGCTGAAGAAGCCGGCGTCGCCGTCGAGGCCGACCGACACGCGCCCGCGACGCGCGCCGAACGCCTGCGCGGCGTCCTCGATCACGAATGCCCCGGCCGCGTGCGCGAGCGCGACGGCGGCCGCGACATCGGCGACGCGTCCGCCGAGGTGCGTCGGCACCAGCGCGAGCACGTCGCGGTCGCAGGCTCGCGCGAGCGCCTGCGCGTCGAAGTCGATCGAGCCCGGCGCGAGGTCGCACAGGCGCAGTTCGAGGCCGCAATGGGCGACCGCGATCGCGACCAGCGGGCAGGTGTACGCCGGCACGACCACGACGCGGCGGCCGCTGAGGCGATGCAGCGTGGTGAGCGCGACGACGAGCGCCGCGGTGCCCGAGCACTCGGCCTGGACCTCGTCGGCGCCGATGAACGCGGCGGCCCGGCGTTCGAGGCTGCCTTGTCGCGGCGCGAACGGCCAGAGGTCGCCCCAGCGCGGGGGCAACCCCGCGGTCGGCGGCGCTTCAGTGCGGCGCGGGCGGCGGATCGCCATCGGTTTCGCTGATCGCGAGGCAGACGATGCCGGCGATGATGAGCGCGCTGCCGATCCATTGCGGCGTGCCGATGCGTTCGTTGAACAGCACCACCGACAGCACCATCACGCTGACCACCTCGAGGTGCGAGGCGGCGAACGCGGGACCGATCGGCGCGTGTTCGAGCAGGGTCATCCAGGTCACGAACGCGCCGATGTAGCAGGCGATCGCGCAGTACACCCACGGCGAGGCCAGCACGCGCAGCACCCATGCGAGGTTCGCCTCCGGCGGCATCGCATGGTTCGCGGTGAGCTTGAAGCAGATCTGCGCGAAGGTGTCGAAGCAGACGAGCACGAGGAAGCCGACCAGATAGAAGCGCCTCATCCTCAACCCCCGATGCCGACGACGGCGACGCCGGCTGCGATGAGCAGGATGCCGAACGTGCGCATCGGCGAGAGCTTCTCGGCGAACAGCAGGCGCCCCGCGATCATCACCGCGACGATGTTGATCGAGCCGAGCAGCACGCCTTCGGACAACGGCACCAGCGAGAGGAAGGCGAGCCAGACGAGGAACTCGCCTACGTAGCAGGCGATGCCGGACCAGATCCACGGCCGCCGCGCCATCGCCTTCCAGCGCGCGAGTCCTTCGCCGAGGTCCGCTCCCGCGGCGGCCGCCTTGAACGAAAGTTGCCCGAAAGTATCGAGCACTATGTTGGCCAGCCAGAGCATGACGACGGTGGCGGACATCGGTTCCTGCTGGCGTGCGATGCGGGCGGCGCAGTATGCCCGCGCGGGCGCTGCAAGTCGAAACGCCATCGCCTGCCGCTTGAACAACGTGGCACGCCCGGCGATCATCCGGCTGCCCGCGTCGCCGCCGTCGATGCGCGACGAATCCGAGGAGACGTGAATGAGCAGCGTGCAGGACACCGTGTTCGACATCATCGCCAAGGAATCGGGCATCGATCGCGCCCGCATCACGCCCGAGGCGACCTTGAAGGACCTCGAGATCCAGTCGCTCGACGCGGTGCAGATCATTTTCGAGATCGAAGACCACTTCAAGATCACGATGCCCGACCGCGACCCGCAATTCGACACCGAGTCCGTCAAGGGCCTGGTCGAGACGGTCGAAAGGCTGCTGGCCGAGCAGGCGACGCAGCCGGCGCCCTGAGGTGCGCGGCACCCGCATGCAGCGCGTCGTCATCACCGGCATGGGCGCGGTCACCCCGCTCGGCCTCGATGCCATCTCCACCTGGTCCGCGATGCGCGAAGGCCGCGTCGCGATCGGCCCGATCACGAGCATGCCGCGCGACGGCCTGCGCTTCGGCATCGCCGCCGAGGTGCAGGGTTTCGATCCGCTCGCGCACTTCGAAGAGAAGAAGCTGATCCTGTTCGACCGCGTGTCGCAGCTGGCGCTGGTCGCCGCGCGCGAGGCGATCGCCCAGTCCGGCCTCGACTTCGCCGCCGAGGGCCTCGGCGAGAACACCGCGGTCGTCATCGGCACGGGCGTCGGCGGCGAGCAGACCCACGACGAGGCGTCCCGCCGCCTGTACGGGGAAAACAACCCGCGCACCCATCCGCTGACCATCGTGCGACTGATGGCCAACGCGCCGGCGAGCCAGATCTGCATCGAACACAAGCTGACCGGGCCCTCGTTCGCGACCTCGAGCGCGTGCGCTTCGGCCAACCACGCGCTCGCGCAGGCGTTCCACATGGTGCGCAGCGGCGTCGCCGACGCCGCGGTCGCCGGCGGCAGCGAGGCGTGCATCACGCTCGGCGTGATCCGCGCCTGGGAAGCGATGCGCGTGATGGCCGACGACACCTGCCGGCCATTCTCGAAACAGCGCCGCGGCATGGTGCTCGGCGAAGGCGCCGCGGTGTTCGTGCTCGAGACGCTCGAACGCGCGCAGCGGCGCGGCGCGACGATCCTCGCGGAATTCGCCGGTGCGGGCATGTCGGCCGACGCCGGCGACATCGTGTTCCCGTCGGAAGCCGGCGCGGCGAAGGCGATCACGCGCGCGCTCGCCGACGGCGGCATCGGCGTCGACGAGGTCGGTTACATCAACGCGCACGGCACCGGCACGCCGGCGAACGACCCGACCGAAAGCAAGGCGATCCGGCGCGTTTTCGGCGCACACGCCGATGCGCTCGCGGTGTCGTCGACGAAGTCGATGCACGGGCATGCGCTCGGCGCTGCCGGCGCGATCGAGCTCGTCGCGACGATCGGTGCGCTGCGCGACGGCGTGCTGCCGCCGACGATGAACTTCATCGACCCCGACCCCGGATGCGACCTCGATTACGTCGCCAACGCGGCGCGCGAGCGCCCGGTGCGCGCGGCGATCAGCAACTCGTTCGCGTTCGGCGGCCTCAATGCGGTGCTCGCGCTGCGCCGGGCGCCCTAGGAAAGGTGCGGACGCATTGAGCATCGTCGTTGCCGCGGCAGCGCGGCTCCTGCTCGCCCTGCCGAGGGCCCCAGGAACGACTGGAAGTGACCACCCGGCGTGCGGCGCGGCCGCGTCGGCTGCGCCAGCCCGGCCACGTTCTTAGGACATGCCGGCCCGGCATGGCCGCGCGCCCGCGGCACGCCGTAAACTCGCGTTTTCGCTCGACGTCCGAACCGATGACCGCGCTGACCCACCTGCAACGCCTCGAAGCCGAGAGCATCGACATCCTGCGCGAGGCGGTCGCCGAGTCGGAGCGCCCGGTCATGCTCTATTCGATCGGCAAGGACAGCTCGGTCATGCTGCACCTCGCGCGCAAGGCATTCTTCCCGTCGCGCCCGCCGTTCCCGCTGCTGCACGTCGACACGACCTGGAAGTTCCGCGCGATGTACGAGCTGCGCGACCGCATGGCGCGCGAGTCGGGGCAGGAACTCATCGTGCATCGCAATCCGGAAGCGCTGCGCCTGGGCATCAACCCGTTCACGCACGGCTCGGCGCTGCACACCGACATCTGGAAGACGCAGGGCCTCAAGCAGGCGCTCGACCAGCATGGCTTCGACCTCGCCTTCGGCGGCGCGCGCCGCGACGAGGAGAAGTCGCGCGCGAAGGAGCGCGTGTTCTCGTTCCGCTCGGCGCAGCACCAGTGGGACCCGAAGAACCAGCGCCCCGAGCTCTGGCGCCTCTACAACGCGCGCAAGAACAAGGGCGAGAGCATCCGCGTGTTCCCGCTCTCGAACTGGACCGAGCTCGACATCTGGCAATACATCGTCGCCGAACGAATCCCGATCGTGCCGTTGTACCTCGCCGCCGAACGTCCCGTCGTCGAGCGCGACGGCACCCTCGTGATGGTCGACGACGAGCGCTTCCCGCTGCGCGAAGGCGAAACGCCGATGCTGCGCCGCGTGCGCTTCCGCACGCTCGGCTGCTACCCGCTTACCGGCGCGATCGAGTCCGACGCCGACACCCTGCCCGCGATCATCCGCGAGATGCTCGTCGCGCGCACGAGCGAGCGCCAGGGCCGCCTGATCGACCAGGATGCGGGCGCGTCGATGGAGAAGAAGAAGGCCGAGGGGTATTTCTGATGAACGCCGAAGGCCGCTTCGAGGACGTCGAAGCCTATCTCATCGCGCAGCAGGCGAAGGGCCTGCTCCGCTTCATCACCTGCGGCAGCGTCGACGACGGCAAGAGCACGCTGATCGGGCGCCTGCTGCACGAATCGAAGGCGTTGTTCGACGACCAGCTCGCCGCGCTCGAGGGCGATTCGCGCAAGTTCGGCACACAGGGCGACGAGCTCGACTTCGCGCTGTTGCTCGACGGCCTCGGCGCCGAACGCGAGCAAGGCATCACGATCGACGTCGCCTACCGCTTCTTCGTGACCGAGAAGCGCAAGTTCATCGTCGCCGACACGCCCGGGCACGAGCAGTACACGCGCAACATGATCACCGGCGCGTCGACCGCCGACCTCGCGGTCATCCTCGTCGACGCGCGCAAGGGCCTGCTCACGCAGACGCGCCGGCACAGCTATCTCGTTTCGCTCGTCGGCATCCGCCGGATCGTCCTCGCGGTCAACAAGCTCGACCTCGTCGACTGGTCGCAGGAGGTGTTCGAGTCGATCGAACGCGACTACCGCGCGTTCGCGGCGCAGCTCGGCATCGAGGACGTCGTCGCGATACCGCTGTCCGCGCTGCGCGGCGACAATCTCTCCTCGCCGAGCGCGCGCACGCCGTGGTACCGCGGCCCGAGCCTGCTGCAGCACCTCGAAACCGTCGATGTCGGTGGCGACGACGCGTCGGGCCCGTTGCGCCTGCCGGTGCAATGGGTGAACCGTCCCGATCTCGACTTCCGCGGCTATTCCGGCCGCATCCTCGGCGGCCGCGTGCGACCCGGCGACGCGGTGCGCGTGCTGCCGTCGGGACGAACGTCGACGGTCGCGCGCATCGTCACGTTCGACGGCGATCTCGCCGAGGCGCGCTCGGGCCAATCGGTCACGCTCACGCTCACCGACGACATCGACATCAGCCGCGGCGACGTGATCTGCGCGGCCGGCGACCCGGCCGGCCTCGCCGACCAGTTCGAGGCGACGCTCGTCTGGATGGCCGACGCGCCGATGCTGCCCGGCCGCCCCTACCTCGTGAAGCTTGGCGCCACCACGCTCGGCGCATCGTTCGGCCAGCCGAAGTACGTCGTCGACGTCAACAGCCTCGAGCATCTCGCGGCAAAGACGCTCGAACTCAACGGCATCGGCGTCGCCAACCTCACGCTCGACCGCGCGGTCGCGTTCGATCCGTACGCGTCGAACCGCGACATGGGCAGCTTCATCGTCATCGACCGCTATACGAACCAGACCGTCGGCGCGGGGCTGTTGCACTTCGCGCTGCGCCGGTCGCAGAACATCCACTGGCAGGCGGTCGAAGTCGACAAGCAGGCGCGCATCCGGCAGAACGGGCATTCGCCGTGCGTGCTCTGGTTGACCGGCCTGTCCGGCAGCGGCAAGTCGACGATCGCGAACATCGTCGAGCGCCAGCTGCACGCGCTCGGCGCGCGCACCTACCTGCTCGACGGCGACAACGTGCGCCACGGCCTCAGCAAGGACCTCGGCTTCACCGACGCCGACCGCGTCGAGAACATCCGTCGCATCGGCGAAGTCGCCAGGCTCATGGTCGATGCCGGCCTCATCGTCATCACCGCGTTCATCTCGCCATTCCGCTCCGAGCGCCAGCTCGCACGCGGCATGGTCGAGGACGGCGAATTCATCGAGATCTTCGTCGATACGCCGCTCGCGGTGGTGGAGCAGCGCGATCCGAAGGGGCTCTACAAGAAGGCACGCCGCGGCGAGCTCAAGAACTTCACCGGCATCGATTCACCCTACGAGGTGCCGGCCGCGCCCGAATTGCACCTGCGCACGATGGAGCAGTCGCCGGAGGAGTCGGCGAGCGCGATCGTCGACCTGCTGGTCCGCCGCGGCGTGATCCGCCGGTCGCACTGAGTGGCGCGGCGCGCCCGGCTCGACGGCGCTGGAGCCCGCGGGCGGCAACGCTTGGGGGGCGGCTCGAGGCGTGCAGCGCCGGATCCGACGCTGCGCGGCTTGATCCTGCGGAATCGTGGGCGATGCCGCCGCGGGCAGTACAAGCCGCATTGATCCTTGCGGCGGCAGCCTCACTCAGGTCGAGGCGAGCACGAGCAGCACCGCCATCATCGCGCAGCAGATCGCGAGCACGACCAGCGCGACGCTGCCGGACACGCCGTCCTCGGTCGGGGGCGCGTTCACGTGCCGCGGATCTGCGCGCGCCGCGCCTTGAACCGCTCGAGCGCGGTCTGCAACTCGCGACTGCGTTCATACAGCGCCTTGAAGCGTCGGCGCGTCGACAGCGCTGCATGGATCACCCGGGCCCGCGCAAGCCTGTCGTCGCTGCGACGCAAGCATGCGGGTTCGCACAGGTCCGAGCAGGCGTGCTCGGCGAGCCTGCGGACGATACCGGCCTGCAAGGCATCCAGATGCAGTGGCGCGTGCTTCATCATCGGGACCTCCGCGCGCCCGGCCAGGTGCCGCTGCGCGCATCAGGCGGCGTCGCGCACATTGCCGCGACGCCGTGTCGGCCGGACGCGGACTCCCGCCGTTTCCGGTGCCTGCGGCCGGTTGCCCGACCGTCGACGACGCATCCTGCGTCGTGCTGCCCCGTGGCGGAGCCAAAGTGCGTCCTTGCCGCGATCCATCGCTGTTCCTGCCGAGCACTGTGCGCCCGCGCCTCGCCGGCGTCGTCGCACGAACGACGCGTCGGCGTGTGCGAAGCGGGCGCCGCGCCGTGTCGGAGATTTCGTACACCGTGGGGGCGCGCAGCGGTCGACGGCCGTTGCATCGCCGCGCCGATGGCGTACCCTGCGTCGATGCGCCTGCTGCCCCTGCTCGCCCTCTGCGCCCTGCCCGCCGTGCCGGCCCGTGCCGGCGACTACCTCGTGCTGGTCGGTCCGGGCCAGACGTTCAATCCAGCCGAGTTGACGATCGCCGCCGGCGACAGCGTCACCTTCCGCAACAGCGGCGGCACCCACAACGTGAAGGCCGACGACAATTCGTTCCGCTGCGCCAACGGCTGCGACGGCGATGGCCAGGGTGGCAATGGCGCCGCCGCGGGCAACATCTGGCACTTCAGCCGCACGTTCCCGAGCGCGGGCACGATCGGCTATTACTGCGAGACGCACGGCACGCCGACGAGCGGCATGCGCGGCACGATCGTCGTGCTGCCGAGCACGCCGGTCGAACTGCAGTCGTTCGACGTGGACTGAACCGCGGCCGATGTCCCACCCGCATCCCGCCGAGCCACGCGTGCTGCTGACCGGCTTCGAGCCGTTCGGCGGCGAGGCCGTCAATCCGTCGCAGGAGATCGTCCGCGCGCTCGACGGCGCGACAATCGCCGCGCATCGCGTCGTCGGCAGCGTGTTGCCGGTATCGTTCGCCGCGACCGTGCCGATGCTCGAGGACCTCGTCGAGCGCCATCGGCCCATGCTCGTGCTCGCCCTCGGCCAGGCGGGCGGGCGCAGCGAGATCTCGCTCGAGCGCATCGCGGTGAACCTCGTCGACGCGCGCATCGCCGACAACGACGGGCTGCAGCCGATCGACGTGCCCGTCGTCGCCGGTGCGCCCGCCGCGTACTTCACGAACCTGCCGGCCAAGGCGATCGTCGCGGAACTGCGCACGCGCGGCATCCCGGCTGCGCCGTCGCTGAGCGCGGGTTCGTTCGTCTGCAACCAGGTGTTCTTCGCACTCGCGCACCTGCTTGCGACGCGCCTGCCCGAGGCGCGCGGCGGCTTCGTGCACGTGCCGTGGCTGCCGCAGCAGGCGGCGCGCCAGCCCGGGCAGCCGAGCATGGCGCTGGCGACGATGATCGAAGGCATTCACGCCGCGATCGAGTGCGCGCTCGCTGTGCAAGAGGACCTCGCGACCAGCGGTGGCACGACGCATTGACCTTTCGCCTCGCCGGCAGCTCGCGCGATCCTGCTAGACTGCGCGCCCTCGTTCCCCTGCGACCGCGATCGTGAGCCTTCCCGCCGCCGCCGCGGTGCCTCCTGCCAATCCCCTGCCCGCGCGTGCCGCATTGCTGATGGTGGCGAGCGCGACCAGCTTCGGCCTCATGGCGATCCTGATCCGCTACGCGTCGCACGGCCTGCATGCTTTCGAGATCGCATTCTTCCGCAGCTTCTTCGGCGCGCTCGCGACCGCGCCGCTGCTGGCGCGCCATGGCATGCGCGCGCTGCACACCGACCGGCTCCGGTTCTACGTCGTGCGCTGCGCGATCGGCACGCTCGGCATGCTCGCCGGTTTCTGGGCCATCGCCCACCTGCCGCTCGCGCAGGCGATCGCGCTGTCGTATTCGTCGCCGCTGTTCGTGACCATCGGCGCGGTGCTGTTCCTCGGCGAGATCGTGCGCATGCGCCGCTGGAGCGCGGTCGTCGCGGGTTTCATCGGCGTGCTGGTGATCGTGCGGCCGGGCACCGACGGCTTCACCGCGGCCAGCCTCGTCGCGCTGCTCGCCGCCGCCTCGACCGGCGCGGTCACGATCAGCATCAAGTTCCTCTCCCGCAGCGATCCACCCGACACGATCGTGCTGCTCACCACGTGGCTGTGGGTGCCACTCTCGCTGCCGTTCGCGCTCGCGGTCTGGCAGTCACCGCCGGCATCGCTGTGGCCACTGCTCGTCGTCATCGGCATGCTCGGCACGCTCGGCCAGTACCTGTGGACGCACGCGCTGCGCCTGGCCGAAGCGTCGACGCTGGCACCGCTGAGCTACCTGCAGCTCGTGATCGTGTCGGTGCTCGCCTGGCTGCTGTTCGACGAACGCGTCGATGGGTGGACCGCGGCCGGCGCCGCGATCGTGATCGGCGCGAGCCTGTACATCGCGCGCCGCGAGGCGCAGGTCGCCCGGCAGCGTCGCGCCGAAGCGCTCGCTGCCAGGACGGAGCCCCAGCTCTAGGTCTGCCGCGGCACGCGCCACGGCCGGGTGTGACCGCCGGCGCGATGCCCTCGTTACTTCACGTGGATCGTGATCTTCGGCGAGACGATCGGCGGGTCGAATTGCACGTGGCGGGCATCACCGAGATCGAGCTGCAGGGTGTGCGTGCCGGGCTCGAGATGGATCGTGTCTTCGGTCTGGCCCTTGCCGTAATGCTTGTGGGTCGCGTCGTTGGGAATCGGCGCGTCGAGCGGCGGCAGTTCCTTGCCGTCGACGAGCAGATGATGATGGCCCGTGCCTTCCTTGCCCTCGGTCGCGGGGGCAATGGCGATCCCTTCGACTCCGAACTTGACCTGCACGTCCTGGCCGACGGTCGCGCCATCCTTCGGTTCGATGAAGAACACGCGCGCACCGGCCGGCGCTTTTTCGCGCGCGAGCGCCGCGATGGGCGCCGCCGGATCGGCCGCTCGGGCGACGCCGACGAACAGCAACAGGGCCGTCGCGCACGGAATGGCGAAGTCACGCATGTTCTTCTCCTGCAATCATCGAAGGCAGGATCATAGCGCCGCTGCTACCCTGCATTGCCCATGCACCGCGGCGTCCCCATGTGGTGCCGTTCAGCGAATCCTCAGCCCCGGACCCCATGACCGAATCCCGCTCCGCGAGCACGTTGTCGATACTGCGCCGTCTCTGGCCCGAAGTGTGGCGCTACCGCCTGCGCGTCGGCGTCGCCCTGCTGTTCCTCGTCGCTGCCAAGCTCGCCAACGTCGGCGTGCCCTTGATCATGCAGCGCCTCATCGACGCGCTCGACCTCACGCCGAAACCGCTGTTGATCCCGCTCATGCTGCTGATGGCGTACGGCGCGCTGCGCCTGTCGAGTTCGATGTTCCAGGAGCTGCGCCAGATCGTCTTCGCCCGCGTGCTTGCACGCACCTCGCGCAACATCACCTTGCGCGTGTTCGAGCACCTGCACGCGCTGTCGCTGCGCTTCCACCTCGACCGCCGCACCGGCGGCGTCTCGCGCGACGTCGAACGCGGCATGACCGCGACATCGGACCTGCTCGACTGGACGATCTACACGATCCTGCCGACCCTGCTCGAGGTCGTGCTCGTCTGCGGCATCCTCATCACGCGCTTCGACTGGAGCTTCGCCGCGATCACCCTCGGCACGCTGGTCGCGTACATCACCTTCACGTTCTCGATCACCGAGTGGCGAATGCGCTACTACCGCGCGGCGAACGCGGCCGATACCGAGGCCAACGAGCGCGCGGTCGATTCGCTGCTCAACTACGAGACGGTGAAGTACTTCGGCAACGAGCGGCACGAATTCGGCCGCTACGACGCGAGCCTGGTCAAGCTCGAGGATGCGACCGTCAAGAGCCTCAAGACGCTCGCCGTGCTCAACGTCGGCCAGGCCGGCATCGTCGCGATCGGCCTCACCCTGTTGCTCTGGCGCGCCGCGAGCGGCGTCGTCGCCGGCACGATGACGCTCGGCGACTTCGTGCTCGTCAACGCGTTCCTGATCCAGCTGTCGATTCCGCTCAACTACCTCGGCATGGTCTATCGCGAGGTCAAGCAGGCACTCACCAACATCGAGCGCATGTTCGTGCTGCTCGCCGAGGTGCGCGAGGTCGAGGACGCGCCGGGAGCGCCTGCTCTCGTGGTCGGCGGCGGCGAGGTGCGCTTCGAACACGTCGACTTCCACTATTCGCCGGACCGGCCGATCCTGGCCGACGTGGACTTCCGCATCCCCGCGGGCAAGACGCTCGCGGTGGTCGGCACGACCGGCGCGGGCAAGTCCACGCTGGCGCGGCTGCTGTTCCGCTTCTACGACGCCAGCCGCGGACGCATCACCATCGACGGCCAGGACATCCGCTCGGTGTCGCAGCAGTCGCTGCGCGCGGCGATCGGCATCGTCCCGCAGGACACCGTGCTGTTCAACGATTCGATCTACTACAACATCGCCTACGGCCGGCCGGACGCGACGCGCGAGGAAGTCATCGCCGCGGCCAAGGCCGCGCACATCCACGCCTTCATCGAATCACTGCCACAGGGCTACGACACCGGCGTCGGCGAACGCGGCCTCAAGCTCTCCGGCGGCGAGAAGCAGCGCGTCGCGATCGCGCGTACGCTGCTCAAGAACCCGGCGATCCTCGTCTTCGACGAAGCGACCAGTGCGCTCGACACCCGTACCGAGAAGATCATCCAGGGCGAGCTCGACGGCATCGCGCGCGGGCGCACCACCCTGGTCATCGCCCACCGCCTGTCGACGATCGTCGACGCCGACCAGATCCTGGTGCTCGAGCAGGGCCGCGTGGTCGAACGCGGCAGCCATGACGAACTGCTCGCGCAGGGCGGACGCTACGCCCAATTGTGGACGATGCAGCAGCGCGAGCGGAATCGCGTGGTCGAAGCGGGCGCCGAGCCCGTCCAAGCCTGACACTGATCGTCAGAATCGTGCCAGCCGATGAGGAATGGCGCACACTTCCCGATGCCTGCCGGGTTCATCCTCGCAGGCATGGTCCTTGCTATCACCGTCGTGCTCGCTCTACGGGAAGCCGCCCTTGAACACTCCGAAACTCCATACCGTGTGCGTCGTCGGCGCGCCGGCCGATGTCAGCGCCCGCATCCACGCCCTGCTCGACGAGCAGCGCACCCGCCTCGACGCACGCTGGCGCATCGGCGACTACGTCGGCGCGGAGCTGCTGCTGATCGAAACCGATTCGGTCTATGGACACATGGACTGGCTCAAGGCGCAGGGCAGCGGCCGCCTCGTCGCCGCGCTGACCGCGACGCCGGAATCCTACGAATTCGCCGTACGCACGCCGGTCGACGCGGCGGGCCTCGTCGAGACGCTGAATCGCGTCGGCGC
The DNA here is from genome assembly GCF_004342425.1 of Dokdonella fugitiva. GTDB lineage: Bacteria > Pseudomonadota > Gammaproteobacteria > Xanthomonadales > Rhodanobacteraceae > Dokdonella_A > Dokdonella_A fugitiva. The sequence continues at coordinate 16,166 of NZ_SLWQ01000006.1, forward strand.
GCACCTCGCCGGTGCGCCCGTCGCCGCCCCCACGCGCGCGAAACCCGCCGCGGAACCGACTCCGGCCGCGGCCCCGGCTGCGGCAGCCAAGCCGGCTGCCTCCGCGCACGTTCCGCCGCCCGCGCGGCAGCCCGTGCCGGCGCCCGCGCCCGCAGCCGCTGCGCCGCGCGCACCGCAGGCCCCCGCCGCACCGGCCTACACGCCCGTCGAACATGGCCGTACGCTGCACCTGGCCGACCTCATCGGCGCGAATTCGCCCCTGCCGGGTCGCTTGCACCTGCAGGCGAACGGGCTTCCCGACCTCTTCATCGACACGCACGAGCAGACCTGGCGATCGGCCGGCAACCTCAAGGCGATCACGCCCTGGTGCACGCGCACGATCGGCCACGGCGAGATCCAGGTGACTGGCGAGGCCGATTACACGAAGCAGGCCGGCGCGCTCGCCGCGCAGCCGTTCTCGCGCCTGAAATGGCTCGTCCACCTCGTCGGCAACGACGGCCAGCTCGAAGCCGGGCTCGATCCACGCGGCCATTACAAGCTCTCGCGCTGGCCGCAGAGCGAGCGCGAGTTCCCGAAGCATTTCCGCATCGCGACGGTCATGCTCAAGCAGGCCGCGACCGTCGACGAAATCGCCGCGCAGAGCGGGGCGAGCGCGGCCGACGTCGCCAACTTCATCAATGCCTACAATGCGGTCGGTTACATCGAGGGCGAAAGCCAGGCCGATGCGCGTGGCGGCGGTTTGTTCGGTCGCGCGAAAAAAACTTCCGCGATGAGTTGACGAACGCGCGATCGCCCACTATTCTCTCGCGCTCTCTCGGGGCCATAGCTCAGCTGGGAGAGCGCTACAATGGCATTGTAGAGGTCGCCGGTTCGATCCCGGCTGGCTCCACCAGACAGGTTCGGTTTTCCTAAGCGTCCCCATCGTCTAGAGGCCTAGGACACCGCCCTTTCACGGCAGTAACAGGGGTTCGAATCCCCTTGGGGACGCCATAAGGTGAAGGGCGACAGGAAGTGAAAACGCACAGGACGTGCGCGAGTTGCAGAAAAACGCGGAGCGGTAGTTCAGCTGGTTAGAATGCTGGCCTGTCACGCCGGAGGTCGCGGGTTCGAGTCCCGTCCGCTCCGCCACACACCCGCCGGGTTGGAGACTTCGTCTCCAACCCGGTTTTGTTTTGGGCCACGTGCAGCGATTTCCGCGATCGCGACCGGACTCTCCCCGGCCCTTCCCCGCCCTCTTTCGCCGGAATCGGACGATCGTCTCTCGGAGCCGATTTCCGGGGTCCGGTCGCTTTCACTGGGTCGGCAATGACGCGAAGGTTATCTTGGGTGCCTGCTCCTCGACGGATGCGCAGACACGCGAACCCCGATGCCGAGGCCCTCAGCGGGGCATGCCGTAGAGGCGGCGCTGCTCGTCCCAATCCAGCGGCGGCGCGCGCTTCAGCGATTTCACCGTGAAGGTGACCGGCTGCCGGCCTTGAAGCACCTTCTCGATGATGTCCGGCGCGAGCAGCGAGCCGTAGAGGATGCGCGCGATGTAGCGCTCGTCAAGCTTCTCGGCCTGGGCGATCTCGCGTAGGGAGGACCGCTGGCCGGTCGTGATCTGCTCGTACCAACGCCGACATCTGGCGATCAACTTGACCAGCGCCTTGTCGACGACGCCGGCTTCGTTGCCGCTCGGGCCGTTGTTCACGACGAGACGCAGATCGTGCCCTGTGCGGTAGAGGCGAGTCCGGATGTGCTCCGCTCTTGTTAGCACAACTTTATTCGACAGAGCAGTCGGGTCACCCCCAAAAATCACGGGGATGGCCTCACATATTTCTTTGCCGAAGTGGCTAATTCCGCGGCTTTTACGCATGCCACAAGTTATCAAGGAAGGCCCAAAAATCTTTGCCTATCAATCTGGCCTCTTCGCGACTCAACCCAACGAATGGAAGCGCGCTGATAGAGCAAGAATCACCGAGCATATCGAACGCGTAAGCCTCGCCACCGCCGTTTGAACCTACTACTAAGAAGCCTCTTGCATACGAATCCACTTCGTAAGCATCATTTAGCTCTTTCAGTCTCCCAACAGGCCATAAGGAAATGTACTCATTTGCTCCAATAGCCCCTTCGGCGCCATTTGTTTTTTGAAGAAATTCCCGATATTCCATTGGGAGACGGATGCCGAGCTCCGCTTCTGCAGAAGCAATCTCCGCCTCCAATGCAGGGACCGAGAGAACAAGACCCGAAGACACACGATTCCAAATATCCGGAGCGATCATTGTCAGGGTTTACCCTCCACATCACGTTGCAGACCTCTCCACCATACCGTGTACTTAGCGTGGTCGGGCGCACTGAGCGGGATCTTGTTTGCAAGGTCTGTAGGACTACCGCCAAATTTTACCGGTTGAATTTCATGAATTTGCTGGCCGGCTAGGCCAGAGTCTGCTCGATGGAGCGCCCGATTGGAGACATTTGCCGCAGCTCTTGCTGCTTCATATTCTTCCCCCTTTAGAACCCGGAGCGGCACGGTGGGCTTAGGCGACGTCCCCCCGCTTTGAGTAGTGGCCGGATCTAGAGTCCGGGTTCGATCGTAGCGGCTTTCGCCGCCAACTGCTTCGCATGCGCAGCCGGCGTCAGGCCGCCCAAGGCCTGCTTCGGTCGTTCCTCGTTGTACTCGCGGCGCCACTGCTCAATGACGGTACGGGCGTGCAATAGATGCGTGAACCAGTGCTCGTTGAGGCACTCATCGCGCAGGCGGCCGTTGAACGACTCGATGTAGGCGTTCTGGTTCGGCTTGCCGGGCTCGATGAGGCGCAGCCGCACGCCGCGGCCGTGCGCCCACGTCACCATGGCCTTGCCGCAGAACTCCTTGCCGTTGTCTGTGCGTATGACCTTCGCCAGACCTCGGCTCAGCGCCAGACGCTCGAGAACGCGACCCCATCGGGACCTTCTTGCGCTTGCGCCGGCGGACCTGCAACCGCGCCTCGCGGTAAAGCCGCTCGACGCGCTTGTAGTTCGCCTTCTCGCCGGCCTGGCGCAGTTTGAGGTGGATCATCCCGACGCCGTAGCGGCGATGCCGGTGCGCCAGCTCGATGATCCTCTCGCGCAACGCCACATTCCGGTCCGGGCGTGGCGAATAGCGCAACGCGCTCGCGCTCATGCCGGCCACCGCCAGCGCCCGACGTTCGCTCAGGCCCCCCGTCGTCATCGTCCGCACCAGCTCTCTACGCGCCGGTGCGCTCACCACTTTTTTCGCAGCGCTTCCTTGATCACTTCGTTCTCGAGCACCTGTTCGGCCAGCAGCTTCTTCAGGCGACCGTTCTCCGTCTCCAGCTCCTTCAGCCGCTTCGCCTCCGGCACGCTCAGGCCGCCGAACTTGCTCCGCCACAGGTAGTACGACGCCAAGGGCTGGCCTGCGGGCAACCCGCATGACGGCCGGGATGCCCGGTTTCGCCGCGGGCGCCACCGGCACTGCGGCGATTGCGAAGCTTCGTCGGGCGCCGCAGCCGTCGCACGCAGCCCTGCCGAGCGCTGACGGCCAGCATCCTGCTGATTGATCCAGATCAGCATCGACGCGCCCGCACGGGGATACGGTGCCCCGCATCGTCGAGCGGAGACTGCGTCATGAAGGACATCCTCGCCCATGCCGACAACTACTCCTCGTGGACGCCGGGCATGGAGTACGCGGCCGGCCTCGCGGCTGCGTTCTCGGGACACCTGACCGGCGTGCACGTCGTCGCGTCGCCGTACATGATGGTGTCTCCCTACGATGCCCCGCAGTTGCTCTCGCGCATCGTCGAGGAACTCCGCCAGGTCAAGGAGGAGGCGTGCGCGCGGCGCAGCGCTTTCGAGGCGCAGGCGCGCGCGCTTGGTGCGCGCTCGGCGCTATGGGAGGTCGCGGAGGGGGACGTCCCGGACGTGCTCGCGCGAATTGGCAACTGGCACGACGTGCTCGTGCTCGGCCGCGACGAGAAGAGCAACTGGGGTTCGGCGCAGGCCCTGGGCAACCTCGTCCTGCGCAGCCACCTGCCCTGCATCGTCACGCCGCCGACCTGCTCGACGGCGCGCGCGCAATGCGTGGCGCTCGGCTGGAACCATTCGCCCGAAGCCATCCGTGCGATCCATGCGGCGCTGCCGATCCTCGCCGCTGCCGGCCGCATCGTCGTCCTCTCCGGCAAGCCACGCGAACAACCGTTGACGGTCGGCTGGAAGCCGGAATTCGACCTCGGGACGTACCTGCGCGGGCATGGGCTGCACGTCGAGGATCGCGAACTCGATGCGAGTGACGCGGACGCCGGCGCGGCGTTGCTGGAAGCCGCGTCGGAATGTCGCGCCGACCTGCTGGTGATGGGGGCCTACGGGCGTGCGCGCTTCAGCGAATGGATCTTCGGCGGCGCCACCCGGCACGTTCTCGCGCAAGCGCGCATTCCGCTCTTCCTGCGGCATTGAGTCGACAAGGGACGGCACGAAACAGTGACGCCGGGGACCACTACAGTCGCGTGCCGCCACGGCAAGGCACGCCGCATGTTCCCGCTGCCCGGCGAAGTCGACGGCACGAAAGGGCTGCGCGCTACGACAAGGGCATCCTGTCGGTCACGCTGCCGGAAGAAGGCGAAACGGCCAGTCGCAAGATCACGATCTCGCAGGCGCCCGAGCGGGCAGGCAGCCGTCGCGGGTACTGCCCGCCGCGCCGCCTGTCACGCCTTGCGCGCGAGCCGCCCCGGTGGGGACCGCAGCCTCGGTGACAGGCGAACCTGCCCGGTGGAGCATCGACCGGGCACGTTCATGCGCCGGCGCGCCCACGTATACTCGCCGGCAGCGCCATCTTCCCGTCCTCCACGGGACAGGCCGTTCCGGTCACGCATGCCGATCGATCAACGCGTCATCGCGCTGTATGTCCCCAAGCTCTTCACGCTGCTGAAGGGCGGATATGGCGTCGCCGATTTCCGCCGCGACGCGCTGGCCGGCCTGACCGTATCGATCGTCGCATTGCCGTTGTCGATGGCGCTCGCGATTGCCTCCGGCGCGAGCCCGGAGAAGGGCCTGCACACCGCGATCGTCGCCGGCCTGCTGATTTCGCTGCTCGGCGGTTCTCGCGTGCAGATCGGCGGCCCGACCGCGGCGTTCGTGCCCGTGGTCTTCAACGTGATCGAGAAGTTCGGCTACGGCGGGCTGATCCTCTGCACGCTGCTCGCGGGTTTCATGCTGATCGCGGCGGGCGTGCTGCGCATCGGCACGCTGCTCAAGTACATCCCGAAGCCTGTCATCACCGGCTTCACGGCCGGCATCGCCGTCAGCATCTTCTCGAGTCAGGTCAAGGACCTGCTCGGACTGCATCTGGACAAGGTGCCAGGCGAGTTCTTCGCGCGCTGGGAAACCTACTTCCATTCCGCATCGACGTGGACGCCGGCCGCTGCCGCGCTGTCGGTCGCGACGGTCGCGTTCATCGTGCTGCTGCGGCGCTGGCGCCCCGCCCTGCCCGGGTTCCTGATCAGCGTCGGGCTCGGCGTCGTGTTCGTCGCGCTGGTCCATCCCTCTATCGAGACGATCGGCTCGCGCTTCGGCGAGATCCCGAGCGCATTGCCCGCGTTCGCGATCCCGCCCATCCCGTTCGAGCGCACGTTGGAACTGTTCCCGAGTTCGTTCACGATCGCGTTCCTCGCCGGCGTCGAATCGCTGCTATCCGCGGTCGTCGCCGACGGCATGATCGGCGGGCGGCACCGCTCCAACTGCGAACTCGTCGCGCAGGGCGTCGCCAACGCGGCCTCGGCGCTGTTCGGCGGCCTGCCGGCCACCGGCGCCCTCGCGCGCACCGCGACCAACGTGCGCGCGGGCGCGCGCACGCCTGTCGCGGGCGTCATGCACGCGCTGTTCCTGCTCGTTTTCATGCTTGCGCTCGCGCCGCTGATGGCCTGGGTGCCACTCGCCACGCTCGCCGCGATCCTCGTCGTCGTCGCCTGGAACATGGCGGAGATCGAGAGCTTCCGCCACCTCATGAGCGGGCCGGTCGGCGACCGCGTGGTGCTCGTGCTCACGTTCGTGCTGACCGTGGTGTTCGACCTCACGGTCGCGATCGAAGTGGGCATCGTGCTCGCGGCATTCCTGTTCATGCATCGCATGAGCGAGGTCGTCGCGATGGAATCGAACGTCTCGCTGATCGAGGAAGACAGGGCCGACGACCCGGCCTCCGACGACCAGCGCGCGCAATTGCCGCCCGGCGTCGAGGCGTTCCAGATTTCCGGCCCGCTGTTCTTCGCGGTGGCCAACCGTCTCGACGACGTGCTCAACCAGTTCCCGAAACCGCCGCGCCAGTTCATCCTGCGCATGCGCCTCGTGCCGCTCATCGATGCATCCGGCGTCACCGCGTTGACGCAGATGATCGAGCGCTGCCGCCGCCAGGGCATCGGCGTGATCCTCTCCGGCCTGCGCGAACAGCCGGCGGCCATCCTGGCCCAGATGGGCGTCGTCGAAGACGGCACGACGCTGCGCTTCGCCACCGATTTCCAACACGCGCTTCGCCTCGCAAGCACGTAGGGGAGGACCGAGCCGCGCGGCGGCGAGGTCCGCCGAAGCCTCACACCCGAAGCGGCGGCACGCGCGATGCGCGCACCGCCCTACCCGACCACGCACGGACGCATCGGCCCCCTTGCATACGCGATTCGGGCGGGCTTGCCGGCTATGAATGCGTGAACCGCGGGACGAGGCTCGTCGGCAGGCCGGACGCGGGCTCGAGCGTGCCGATCGAATGCCCCTGTTCGGCGAGGTATTCGAGCCAGCGGTTGAGGAACGAACTCATGCGCACGCGCTGCTGGAACACGCTGCGTGCCGGCTGCAGCGGGCCGATCGCGCGCACCAGGCGGCGGTCCGCGCGACAGTCGAGCACTTCGGCCATGTGCGCGTCGTGGTACATGCGCAATTGCGCGGAGGGTGCCGCCTCGCCGGTATCCTCGTCGACGAAGCAGTAGGTCAGGTGCAGGTCGAGCGTGTAGCGATGGCGTTCGAGCACGTCGAGGCGCACGTCGAGGCCGTCGTCGAGCGACGAGCGGTAGCTGCCGATCGCGAGATCCTGCGGCGCGAACAACCGCGCGAGCCGGTGGTAGTTCTCCGAATAGAGCCCCATCAGCCACGAGAAGCGGCTCGGCAGCAGCGATTGCGGTCGTTCGAGTACGGCGGACATGGACCCATCATAGGCGGGGCAACCCGGCGCGCACAGACTTATGCGGGCGGCTGCGGGACGGGTAAGATGGGGTTCCCCGCCGAAAGCGCAATGCGCGCCGCGGGGATCGTGCCCAGCCGAAGCGCCGCGACGGAAGCTTCCGCCGCGGCGCGCGATACTCAACGACGGATCGCGATCGGCATGTGCAGCACCGGCTGCACGGCATTGTCCGGCGTGAGGGTGACCTGGCCGAAATTCCAGCCGGCCGGCAAGGCCGAGCCATCCACCTCGATCGAGAACGACGCCGTCGCGCCCCCGGCGACCGCCAGGTTCGGCGTCGTCGTCGTGACCGTGCCGGCAGGCAGGCCCGAGAACGTGATCGTGTAGACCTGGGCGGACACGATCGGGCTGCGCACCGTGCGCGTGAACGAGCACGTCGTCGCGCAATTCGCGCTGGTGAACTCGGCGAGGTTCAGCGTCGCCAGGGTACCGCCCGAGCCGGGGTTCGCGGCGAGGAAGTTCGCCACGGTCTCATCGAGCACGAGGCCCGCGAGCGATGCGCGGGTAAGGTCGACGCGGCCCGAACCGAGGTCCCACACGTCCACGCCGCTGCCGTCTGCGCGGATCAGTCCGTCGAGCTTGGCCGTCATGTTGAGCGCGGAGCGCACCTCGGTCGGCGTCCAGTCCGGATGCACGGCACGCAGCAAGGCGGCGGCGCCCGTCGTGTGCGGGCTCGACATCGACGTGCCGTTCTCCAGTGCGGTCGCGTTCGCCCCGCCTGCGTTCGCCGCGTACGAAGCGAGGATGTCGACGCCGGGCGCGGTGATGTTCGGCTTGATGAGGTACTGGCCGCTGTTGGCGCGAGGGCCGCGCGAGCTGAAATCGGCGACGACGTCGCCGCGCTGCGCGTACGACGCCGCCGGCAACAGCAGCGAGGCGGTCGCGTGCGCGGGATCGGTCTGGATCTGCGCCCACGCGGCGTCCCAGTCGGCACGCAGCATCGACCATGAGGTGTCGCTGGCGCCGAGGTTGATGAAGTCGCGATCGACGAAGATCACGCCGATGGCGCCCGCGGCGAGCGCGGCCGCGCGCCGCGCGACGCTGCCGCAATTGCTCGCGTTCTGGTCGAGCGCGAGCACGGCGATCGCGCCCACGCGCGCGGGCGCGATCGCACCGTCGAAGCCGTCGGCGAAGACGATGTCGGGATCGACGGGCGCTTCGCCCGTGAACGTGTCGGCGGGGAACGCGGAGCAGCCGTCGTTGCTGCCGTCGGCGAACGTCGGGCTGCGCACGATCGGCGCGGCGACGATGTCCGCGGTCGGGAGCGGCGGCGCCGCCGGGCGCAGCGGCAGGCCCTGCGTCTCCGGCGGTGGCGTGCCCGGGCCGACGAGATCGAAGCGGAACGCAACGACGTTGTCCTTGGTCGAGGCTGCCACCGTCTCCACCCACGGTTCGACGTGGTTCACCGAACCCGCGACCGGGCCGTCGTTGCCGGCCGACGCCGCGACGAACATGCCCGCGCCGACCGCGTTGCGGAACGCGATCGACACCGAATCCGACCATGGGCTCACGCCACCGCTGATCGAGAAGTTGAGGACATCCGCACCGTCGACGACCGCCTGGTTGACCGCCTGCGACGAAGCGCTCGTGCTGCACCCCGAAGTGCAGACCTTGTACGCGATCACCGAGGCATGCGGCGCGACGCCCGAGACCTGGAACGAGCCGCCGCCGAACGGGGCCTGCCAGTGGTTTCCGACGATCGTGCTGGCCGTGTGCGAGCCATGGCCGTCGAGGTCCTCGGCGCTGCGCGTCGACGACGTCGACGTGAAGTTGTACATGCCGATGAGCTTGTCGTTGCAGCGGCCGGCGTCGGCATTCGGCGGCGTCGGGCCGCACAGGCCGAGGTAGTTGCCGGCGCCCAGTGGATTGGTGTGCACGAAGCCGTCGATCGGCCCGATCGCGGCGAACGCGGGACTCTGCCAGTTGATGCCGGTGTCGAGGTCGGCGACGACGATGCCCTCGCCCTTGGTCGGGATCCCGTCGCTCGCGCTGCCGTCCCAGATCGACGGCGCACCGATGAACGAGGGGCCACGGTCGGTGTCGAGTTCGAGCATGCGCTCGCGTTCGACGAGCTCGACGTCGCTGCGCTGCGCGATGCGCGCCGCCTCGTCGTCGTCGAGCTCGACGATGACGCCGTTGAGGGCGTGCTGCATCTTCGCGATGACCTCGAGCGGACGCCCGAGCGTGCGCTCGAGGTCGGCGACGAAGGCGCCCTGGCGCTGCTGCAGGTAGTCGGCATAGGCCTTCGCCGGCTGCGAACGCAGGTCCGGACGACCCGCCTTGCGGCCGAGCGCGATGCGCGGCGGCGCGGCGAAGCCGGCGACGCCGCCGTGGTAGACCGCGACCGGCTCGCCGTGCAGCAGGATCGTATAGGGCACGCGCTCGGTGGCATCGGCATGCAGCGGCGCGGTGATGCCGGCCAGTGCAATGCCGACCGCGGCCGCGAGCGGCCGGAAGCGCGCATGGCGCGCGCGCAGGTCATGGAACATGGTGCTTCCCCCAGGAACATGGCGCCCCAGCGCCGGGAGCCCGAGGATACCTGCCCCGCACCGCGCGTGCGTACGGCCAGGGACTCAGAACATGTGCTTCTCGATGCCGAGTTCGGCGAGGATCTTGCTCGCGATCTCCTCGATCGAGGTATGGGTGGTGTTCTGCACCGGGATCGCGTCGCGGCGGAACAGCTTGTCCGCCTGGCCGAGTTCCCAGCGGCATTGCTTGAGTTCGGCGTAGCGGCTGCCCGGGCGGCGCGCCTGGCGCACCTGGGCCAGGCGCTGCGGCTCGATCGTCAGGCCGTACAGGCGCGAGCGGTACGGCAGCAGGCGGCGCGGCAACTCGAGCCGCTCGAGGTCCTCCTCGGTCAGCGGGTAGTTCGCCGCCCGTACGCCGTAGTGCAAGGCCATGTAAAGGCAGGTCGGCGTCTTGCCCACGCGCGACACGCCGACCAGGATCACGTCGGCGTCGCCGTAGTTCACGTCGATGCCGTCGTCGTGGCTGAGCGCGTAGTTGGTCGCGTTGATGCGCGCCTCGTACTCGGTGAAGTCGGTCAGCCCGTGCGCCTTGCCGACGCGCGGCGAGCGCATCGTGCCGAGCTCCGCCTCGAGCGGGCCGATGAACGGCGCGAAGACATCGAGCATGAGCGCGCCGCTCTCGGCGACGATGTCGCTGAGCTTCTGGTCCATGATCGTGTTGACGACGATCGGCCGCGCGCCGCTCTGCGCATAGGCGGTGCGGATGCGCACGGTCGCCGCGCGCGCCTTGTCCTCGCCATCGACGAACGGGATGCGGTAGGTGTCGAACTCGACCGAATCGAACTGGGTGAGCACGCTGTGGCCGATCGTTTCGGCGGTGATGCCGGTACCGTCGGAGACGTAGAAGATCGTGCGGCGCATGGGGCTCCCGGGGCGTCTGTCGCCGGCGAGTCTACGGGAAGCAGCCCGGTTTCCGCGCTCCGCCCGCGCCGCAGGCCTTGCCGGGGCAGGCTCGGCTTGCCGGAACCGCGCCAAAGCCCGAAAATTGCGCGCTGCCGCAAAGCGGCCTTCTCTTCCCACGGAGTATCCCCTTGAGCGACCTGGTCCTTTGGCTCGATGAGCTGCGCATGTCCGACCTCGGCAAGGTCGGCGGCAAGAACGCCTCGCTCGGCGAGATGATCGGCAACCTCGCCAAGCTCGGCGTGTCGGTGCCGGGCGGTTTCGCGACGACGGCGCAGGCGTTCCAGTCCTACCTCGAGAAGAGCGGCCTCGCCCGCCGCATCCAGGACCGCCTCGCCACGCTCGACGTCGAGGACGTCGACGCGCTGGTCGCGGCCGGTACCGAGATCCGCGGCTGGATCGTCGACACCGCCCTGCCCGCCGACCTCGACCAGGCGATCCGCGACGCCTACGCCCAGCTGTGCAAGGACGCCGGCACCACCGACATCGCCGTCGCCGTGCGCTCGTCGGCCACCGCCGAGGACCTCCCGGACGCCTCGTTCGCAGGCCAGCAGGAAACCTTCCTCAACGTCTCCGGCATCGAGGACGTGCTGCACAAGGTCAAGGAGGTGTTCGCCTCCCTCTACAACGATCGCGCGATCGCCTACCGCGTGCACCACGGCTTCAAGCACGAGGACGTGTTCCTCTCCGCCGGCGTGCAGCTCATGGTGCGCTCCGACGTCGGCGCGTCGGGCGTGCTGTTCACGCTCGACACCGAATCGGGTTTCCGCGACGCGGTGTTCGTCACCGCGAGCTACGGCCTCGGCGAAATGGTCGTGCAGGGCGCGGTCAATCCGGACGAGTTCTACGTCTACAAGCCGACCCTCGAACAGGGCAAGCCCGCGATCCTGCGCCGGCAGATCGGCTCCAAGCAGCAACGCATGGTGTACTCGAACAAGGCCGGCGAGCGCGTCACGATCGAAGAAACGCCGCAGGCCGATCGCGCGCGTTTCTGCATCACCGACGAGGACGTGCATGCACTGGCGAAGCAGGCACTGATCATCGAGAAGCACTACGGCCGTCCGATGGACATCGAGTGGGGCAAGGACGGCCACACCGGCAAGATCTACATCCTGCAGGCGCGCCCGGAGACGGTGAAGTCGCGCGCGCGCGCGACGCAGATCGAGCGCTTCCAGCTCAAGGCGCGCGGCAAGGTGCTCGCGGAAGGCCGCTCGATCGGCCAGAAGATCGGCGCCGGCAAGGCGCGCGTGATCCGCTCGATCAAGGACATGAACCGGGTCGAGCCCGGCGACGTGCTCGTCGCCGACATGACCGACCCGGACTGGGAACCGGTGATGAAGCGTGCCGCCGCGATCGTCACCAACCGCGGCGGACGCACCTGCCACGCGGCGATCATCGCGCGCGAGCTCGGCGTGCCCGCGGTGGTCGGCACCGGCAACGCGCTCGACGCGATCACCGACGGCCAGGACGTGACGATCTCGTGCGCCGAGGGTGACACCGGCTTCATCTACGAAGGCCGCCTCGAGTTCGACCGCGTCACCGCCGACCTCGGCGCGATGCCGCCGGCACCGCTGAAGATCATGATGAATGTCGCCAACCCGGAGCGCGCGTTCGACTTCGCGATGCTGCCGAACGCGGGCGTCGGCCTCGCCCGCCTCGAGATGATCATCGCGAGCCACATCGCGGTGCATCCGAAGGCGCTGCTCGAATACGACAGGCAGGACGCCGACACGAAGCGCCAGATCGACGAGCGCATCGCCGGCTACGCGAGCCCGGTCGATTTCTACGTCGACCGCCTCGCCGAAGGCATCGCGACGATCACCGCGGCGTTCGCGCCGAACCCGGTGATCGTGCGCCTGTCCGACTTCAAGTCGAACGAATACGCCAACCTCATCGGCGGCAAGCGCTACGAGCCGCACGAGGAGAACCCGATGATCGGCTTCCGTGGCGCTAGCCGCTACGTCGATCCGAGCTTCGCCGAGGCGTTCGCGCTCGAATGCCGCGCGATGAAGAAGGTGCGCGAGACGATGGGTCTCGCCAACGCGTGGGTGATGATCCCGTTCGTGCGCACGCTCGAGGAAGGCCGCAAGGTGATCGAGGTGCTGAAGAAGAACGGCCTCGAGCAGGGCAAGGACGGCCTCAAGATCATCATGATGTGCGAGGTGCCGTCCAACGCGCTGCTCGCCGAGGAGTTCCTCGAGATCTTCGACGGCTATTCGATCGGCTCGAACGACCTCACCCAGCTCACGCTCGGCCTCGACCGCGATTCGGGCATCGTCGCCAACCTGTTCGACGAACGCGACCCGGCGGTCAAGAAGATGCTGTCGATGGCGATCAGGACCGCGCGCGCGAAGGGCAAGTACGTCGGCATCTGCGGCCAGGGCCCGAGCGACCATCCCGACCTCGCCGAATGGCTGATGGACGAGGGGATCGAATCGGTTTCCCTCAATCCCGACACCGTCGTCGATACCTGGCTCAAGCTCGCCAAGCACAAGGCGGGCTGATCGGCATCGGCCGATGCGCCTTGCGCGACATCGGCTTGCGCGAGCGCGACTGCACGCACCTGCGGGGAAGGCGCGCGCGTCGGTCGCGCGCGCCATCGCTCGCCCCTGCCGAGGCCGAGCCGGTCGTCGCGCGCCTGCGTGACAGGCAGCCATTCCGCATGATGCATATCGTCATGACGATTCGTCATCCCCGCGCACGCGGATGAAAACGTTTTTCGCTGCCACGCAGCATTACTTTCGCCGCGGGCGCTGCTACGGTGCCGCCCGCGCTTGGGTTCAGAGAGGGGCCACAAGCGCGGTTCTGGGGAGAACCGTCGTGTTTCGTGCCAGGCGTTGAGGGACGCCTGCTCCTGTGTGTGCGTCCTGCGCGTGTGCTCGTGCACGCGGTCGCCCCAGTGACTCGTGGTATCCGCGGCCGCCGAAGGCGGCTTCAACCATCCGTCATCTGCTGGGGAGTCAATCCGTGATCAAGACGAAGCGCCGCCTGTCGGCGGCAGTTGCTCTGTCACCATTGTTTCTTGCGATGTTCGCCGCGCCTGCTTCCGCCGCCACCGTGGTGGATGTGCATGGACACGATACGAAAGCGTTGAATTCCACCTATGCCCGCGCAGTCGCCGGCATCGGCGTGGCCGCAAAAGCCGAAGACCGCCATGCCGAGATGCTCGGCCTCGAGGGCGGCTCGGCGCTCGAGCCGCTCGCAGTCGTCGACGAGGCGGACGGTACGCGCCATTTCCGCTACCAGCAGACCTTCCGCGGCATTCCGGTGTGGGGCGAGCACGTCGTCGTCACCGAGAACGGCAAGGGCGAAGTGCTGAACCTGTTCGGCCGCCAGGTCAATGGCCTCGCCGCCGACCTCGGCGCCGCCAAGGCGAACCTGACCGCCGCGAAGGCGCTCTCGATCGCCAAGGCGGGCGAACGCCTCGCGCGCAACATGCAGGTGGAACGCGAGGAATCGCGCCAGATGATCCATGTCGACGACAAGGGCTACGCCCGGCTCGTCTACGTGGTTTCGTTCTTCGCCGACAAGGTCGGCGGCGGCGAGCCGCGTCGTCCTTTCGTGATCATCGATGCGCAGAGCGGCAACGTGATCGAGCGCTGGGACGGCCTCACCACCGCGACGATCGGCACCGGTCCCGGCGGCAATGCCAAGACCGGGCAGTACGAATGGGGTTCGGGCGGCCGCTACGGCTACCTCGACGTCGCGCAGAGCGGCTCGACGTGCACGATGAACAACACCGACGTCAAGACGGTGAACCTCAACGGCGGCACGACGAGCACGACCGCGTTCTCCTACACCTGCCCGCGCAACACGGTGAAGTCGATCAACGGTGCGTACTCGCCGCTCAACGACGCGCACTTCTTCGGCGGCGTGATCCAGAACATGTACAACGCGTACATGGGCGTGAAGGCGCTGACCTTCCAGCTGGTCATGCGCACGCACTACAGCTCGGGCTACGAGAACGCGTTCTGGGACGGTTCGAAGATGAGCTTCGGTGACGGCGCCAGCACGTTCTACCCGCTCGTCAGCGCCGACGTCGCCGGCCACGAAGTCTCGCACGGTTTCACCGAACAGCATTCCAACCTCACCTATTCCGGCCAGTCCGGCGGCATGAACGAGGCGTTCTCCGACATGGGCGGCGAGGCGACCGAGTATTACTGGAAGGGCACGAACGACTTCCTCGTCGGTCCGGAAGTGTTCAAGGCGTCCGGCGCGCTGCGCTACATGTGCAACCCGACCCAGGACGGCGGCTCGATCGACAACGCCGCGAACTATTACAGCGGACTCGACGTGCACTACTCCTCGGGCGTCTACAACAAGGCGTTCTGCACGCTCGCCAAGACCTCGGGCTGGGACACGGTCAAGGCGTTCAAGTCGTTCGCGCGCGCCAACAGCCTGTACTGGACGCCGTCGAGCACGTTCAACAGTGGCGCCTGCGGCGTCGAAACCGCCGCGACCGACCTCGGCTTCGTCAAGGCGGACGTCACCGCCGCGTTCGCGGCGGTCGGCGTGAGCTGCAACGGCGGCGGTGGCGGCGGCGGTGGTGGCACGCCGGTCGCGCTGACCAATGGCGTCGCGGTCACCGGCATCTCCGGTGCGACCGGCAGCGACAAGCTGTACACGCTCGACGTCCCGGCGGGGGCGACGGGCCTCAAGTTCGTCACGTCGGGTGGCTCGGGCGATGCGGACCTCTACGTCAAGTTCGGCAGTGCGCCGACGACGTCGAGCTACGATTGCCGCTCGTGGGCGTCGGGCAACAACGAGACGTGCAACATCACGACGGCGCAGACGGGCAAGTACTACGTGCTCGTGCACGCCTACAGCACCTACTCGGGCATGAGCCTGACCGGCAGCTACAGCACGGGTGGCGGCGGCGGTGGTGGTGGCACGGTGCTGACCAGCGGCGTGCCCGTCACGCTCGCGGCGCAGGCCACGGGCACGACTTCGCCGAACTACACGCTCGTCGTTCCGGCTGGCCAGAGCAAGGTCGTGTTCACGATCTCGGGCGGCACCGGCGACGCGGACATGTACGTCCGCCGTGGCAGCGCGCCGACGACGTCGACCTACGACTGCCGTCCGTACCTGTCCGGCAACAGCGAGACCTGCACCTTCAACTCGCCGACGGCGGGCACCTACTACGTGAACGTGCGCGCCTACTCGGCGTTCTCGGGCGTTTCGCTGAAGGGCACGATCACGCCGTGATCATCGCAACGCCGTGATCCGGCGTGCTGCGACACTCCGACCCCGGCCTCGTGCCGGGGTCTTTTTTCCGTCAGCCTGAAGACATCGGCTCCCGGCGCGCAAGGCTTCTTGATCGGGCACGGCGCCGGCGCGAGGTTCCGCTCGCCTCGGTGGCGAGGCAAATGCCGTCATTTTCGGCGAAAGCCGGAAGCAACCCCGCCGTCGAGGCGAGCGGAACCGGCGACACCGCCGCGTTCCGGGAAAAGCCTTGCGCGGCCAAGGTCACGAGGCCAGGCGATGAGGCCTTGCGGATACGTACTAATGTACGTACATTCGCACTCATGGACGATCTACGCCTGACCACCAACCAGCGTCGCGTACTCGACTGCATCCGGCAGCATTTCGAGCGCTATGACTGCGCGCCAAGCCTGCGGGAAATCGCGGAAAATCTTGGGCTTGCAAGCCATAGCTCAGCGCAGGATTATGTGGAGGCGCTGGTTCGCAAGGGTGCCCTCGAGCGCTCGCCCCATCATCGCGGCCTGCGCCTCCCGCTTCGCTCGCGGGCGCCTGCGGCAACCCGGCTTCCCCTCGTCGGCCGGGTTGCCGCCGGCAGCCCCATCCTCGCCGCGGAGAACATCGAAGCCGAACACGGCGTCGATCCGGAGATGTTCCGTCCGCGCGCGGACTACCTGCTTCGCGTCATCGGCGCCAGCATGCGCGACGCCGGCATCCTCGACGGCGACCTCATCGCCGTGCATCGCACGCAGACCGCTGCGCATGGCCGCATCGTGGTCGCGCGCCTCGACGACGAGGTCACCGTCAAGCAGCTCGAACGGCGCGGTGACCGCATCCGCCTGTTGCCCGCGAATGCCGACTTCGCGCCGATCGACGTCGATCCGCAGCGGCAGGCCTTCGCGATCGAAGGCGTCTACGTCGGCCTGATCCGCCCTGCTCCCTCCGATCGACTGCGCCAGGGATGAAACCGGCATGTTCACGACGAATCTTTCCGAACCCGTATCGAGCACCGGCGACTATCCGCTGTTCGCTCCGACCGTCGTTCCGGCCGCGCCACGCGCCGCTGCGGCGACACCGCCACGCCGCGACGAAACCGCGCTCGCCGACGTGTTACGCCACCCAGGCATCTGGCGCCGCGGCACCGCGAAGGCACCGCGCAGCGATGCGCTGCCGACCGGCATTGCCGACCTCGATGCCCTGCTGCCCGGTGGTGGTTGGCCACGCGGCGCACTCAGTGAAATCCTCGTCGCTCAGGATGGCCTCGGCGAATGCAGCCTGCTGCTGCCCGCACTCGCGACCTTGACCCAGGCGCGCAAGCGCGTCGTGCTGGTGGCGCCACCGTACGCCCCCTATGCACCCGCCCTCGCCGCCGCGGGCGTCGATCTCGCCCAGCTCGTGCACATCGATGCGTCCGCTACCGACACGCACTGGACCGCGGAGCAGTGCCTGCGCGCCGGTTGCTGCGGCGCCGTGCTGAACTGGCTGCCACGCTCGGACTATCGCCAGTTGCGCCGCCTGCAGCTCGCCGCGGAAACCGGCGGCACGTTCGGTTTCGTGTTCCGGCCGCTGTCCGCCGCGCACGAAGCGAGCCCGGCCGCGTTGCGGCTGCGCCTCGAACCCGGCGCGATGGAGCCACGCCTGGAAATCATCAAATGCCGCGGCCGTTTCGGTGAACAGGCCCATGCGCTCGGGCTGCGTGCCTGATGCACCGAGGCATGCGTGTTCTGGGCCTGCCTGCACTACCCCCGGCTGGCGCTGGAGGCGCTTCATTCCGACGTGCCGGTCGATCGGCCCCATGCGATCGTCGACGGCCCGCAGCAACGACGCCATGTCGTGCTCGCGAATGCGGCCGCCGGCAAGGCCGGCGTGCGCGCGCAGCAGCCGCTCGCGAGCGCGCAACTGCTCTGCCCCCGCCTCGCCGTCACGCCACGTGATGAATCGGCCGAGCGCCACGCGCTCGCCTCGCTCGCCGATCATGCCTATCGTTACAGCGCCGATGTCAGCATCGCTCCACCCGACACGCTGTTCCTCGAGGTCGGCGCGAGCCTGAAGCTGTTCGGCGGCTGGCCCGCGCTCGAGCGCCGGATCCGCGCGGACATCGACCGGCTCGGTTACACCTGCGTCCTGGCCGCCGCGCCGACCGCGACCGCGGCACGCGTGTTCACCGCCTGCCGTTCGACGATCGCCCTGCCGGCGCTCGCGCAGTTGCCACTCGCGCTCGAGGCCGCCCCGATCGTCGCCGGCGGTTTCGAGGCGAAGACCATCGCGACCCTGTACGGCATGGGCATGCGCACGCTCGGCGACCTGTTCCGCCTGCCACGCGCCGAACTCGCGCGTCGCATCGGGCAGCGCGCGCTCGACCACCTCGATCGCATGCGCGGCCTCGTCGCGGAAACGCTGCCGCGCTGGCAGCCGCCACCGCGTTATGCACGCCGCATCGAATTCGGGTACGGCATCGACTCGCACGGCGCGCTCGTGTTCCCGCTGCAGCGCCTCGTGCGCGAGTTCGCGCAGTTCCTCGCTGCGCGCGACGGCGGCGTGCAACGCTTCATCCTCGAACTGGGGCACGAGCGCGATGCACTCACGCGCATCGAGGTCGGCCTGCTCGCTCCGCAGCGGGACGCGGCATCGCTGCTCGAACTCGCGCGCGCGCGGCTCGAGCGCGTCGAACTCGTCGCTCCGGTGCATGCGCTCGCCCTGCGTGCCGACGACCTGCCGCCGCTGTGCCCGCTGCATCGCGACCTGTTCGAGACGAACCGCCACGAACAATTCGACTGGCCCGCACTGGTCGAACGCCTGCGCGCGCGCCTCGGCGATGCGGCGCTGCAGGGCCTCGCCTGCGTCGCCGACCATCGCCCCGATCGCGCCTCGCGCTTCGTCCCGCTCGGCGCGCGACCGCCCGCCCCGACCGCGGCACCGGCGGCGCGCCCGTTCTGGTTGTTGCAACGCCCACTCCCCCTGCGTGGCCGGCCGGCGCGCGTGCTGGCCGGTCCCGAACGCATCGAAAGCGGCTGGTGGGACGAGCACGACCAACGCCGCGACTACTACATCATCGAGACGCGCGACGGCCAGCGTGCCTGGGCGTTCATCGCCACCGGGTGCGCGCCGGATCGTGATGCGCCATGGACCTTGCAGGGCTGGTTCGCGTGAACGCACCGCCGCGCCCACCGAAACGCCGCCGCCTGCGCGCGCCCCTCGAACCGGGTTTGCCCGCCATCGATGCGGCCGAAGACGATCCGCGCAGCGGTCTGCACAAGCTGCGTCGCCGCTCGCCGGGCGGCAATGCCGATGCGGCGACCGCCGATCGCCCAGCCGCCGGCGGCGACATCCCGCCGGCGACGATGCCGGCGCAACCGCGCTACGCCGAGCTCCACTGCCTGTCGAACTTCTCGTTCCAACGCGGCGCATCGAGCGCGATCGAATTGTTCGAACGCGCGCGGAAACTCGGCTATGCCGCGCTCGCGATCACCGATGAATGCTCCCTCGCCGGCATCGTGCGGGCGTTGCAGGCGGCGGAAGAATCCGGCGTCCGGCTCGTCGTCGGCAGCGAAGTGCAGCTCGAGGACGGGCCGCGCATGGTCCTGCTCGCGGCGAACGAAGACGGTTATTCGGACCTGTGCCGGCTGATCACGACCGGGCGGCGCTGCAGCGCGAAGGGTGAATACCGGCTGGCGCGCGCCGACGCCGAACGCCTGGGCGACGGCGTGCTCGTGCTGTGGGTACCTGGCGACGCGGCGAACGACGATGATCACGCCGCCTGGGTCGCGCGCCGGTTCGCCGGACGCGCCTGGCTCGCGATCGAACGGCATCGCGGCAACGGCGATGATGCGCGCTTCGAACAGTTGCGCGCGCTCGCCGAGCGCCATGCGCTCACGCCCGTAGCGGCCGGCGGCGTGCACATGCACGTGCGCCGCCGACGCGCACTGCAGGACGTGATGACCGCGATCCGCCTCGGCTGCACCGTGGCCGAGGCCGGCCATGCCTTGTTCCCGAATGGCGAGCGGCATCTGCGCCGCATCGATGATCTCGCCACCCTCTACCCTGCCGGGATGCTCGCCGAAACGCTGCGCATCGCCGCGCGCTGCAAGCTCGACCTGCGCAAGCTCAACTACCGCTACCCGCGTGAACTCGTGCCGGAAGGCCTCGACGCGATCACCCACCTGCGCGCGCTCACCTGGCAAGGCGCCGCCAGGCACTGGCCGCAACGGATACCGGAGGCCGTGCGCATCCAGGTCGAGAAGGAGCTCGCGCTCATCGAAAAGCTCCGCTACGAGCATTTCTTCCTCACCGTGGAGGAAATCGTCTCGTGGGCGCGTGCGCAGGAGCCGCCGATCCTGTGTCAGGGCCGCGGCTCTTCCGCCAATTCGGCCGTCTGCTATTGCCTCGGCATTACCGCGGTGAATCCCGACAACGGCAACCTGCTGTTCGAGCGCTTCCTTTCCGAGGAGCGCAACGAGCCTCCGGACATCGACGTCGACTTCGAGCACGAGCGCCGCGAGGAAGTGATCCAGCACATCTTCGGCAAATACGGTCGCGAACGCGCCGCGCTCGCCGCGACCGTGATCAGCTATCGCAGCAAGAGCGCGATCCGGGACGTCGGCCGCGCGCTCGGCGTGCCGGATGACCAGATCGACGCCCTCGGCGGGATGTTCTCGCGCGTGCGCAGCGGCCAGCCGTTCGAAACCGTGCTGCGCGAGCAGGGTTTCGACCCGTCGAGCCCCGTATTGCGGAAACTTTTCACGCTCGCCGCCGAATTGCGCGGCTTCCCGCGCCACCTGTCGCAGCATGTCGGCGGCTTCGTGATCTCGGAACGACCGCTGCACCACCTCGTGCCGGTCGAGAACGCGGCGATGCCCGAGCGCACGATCATCCAGTGGGACAAGGATGATCTGGAGGAAATGCGCCTGCTCAAGGTCGACGTGCTCGCGCTCGGCATGCTCACCTGCATCCGCAAATGCCTCGACCTGTTGCACCGGCACGGTTTGTGGCGACATCCGTACCACGGCGCGCGGCCCGCATTGCACGACATCCCGCAAGGCGAGGACCGGGGCGACGGGCACATCGATGCGGTATACGACATGATCTGCCGCGCCGACACGATCGGCGTGTTCCAGATCGAGTCGCGAGCGCAGATGTCGATGCTGCCGCGACTGCAGCCGCGCACGTTCTACGACCTCGTCGTCGAAGTCGCAATCGTCCGGCCAGGCCCGATCCAGGGCGACATGGTCCATCCGTACCTGCGCCGCCGCAAGGGACTCGAACCGATCGACTACCCGCAGTCGCGCTTCGAGCGCGAGAGCGGCAGCGGTGGCTCGAAAGTGCGCGATGCGCTCGAGCGCACGCTCGGCGTGCCGATCTTCCAGGAACAGGTGATGAAGCTCATCCAGGTCGTCGCCGGCTTCACGCCCGGCGAAGCCGACCAGTTGCGCCGTGCGATGGCGGCCTGGAAGCGCCGTGGCGGCCTCGGCCATTTCCACGATCGCATCCGCGACGGCATGATCGAGCGCGGCTACGAGGAAGCGTATTTCGAGCGCATCTTCCAGCAGATCCAGGGGTTCGGCGAATACGGTTTCCCGGAATCGCACGCAGCGAGTTTCGCCCTGCTCGCCTGGGCTTCGTCATGGCTCAAGTGCCATCACCCGGCCGCGTTCACTTGCGCCTTGCTCAACTCGCAACCGATGGGGTTCTACCAGCCCTCGCAGCTGATCCAGGATGCGCGCGCGCACGGCGTGCGCGTACTGCCGGTCGACGTCGCCGCGAGCGAGTGGGACTGCACGCTCGTACCGCTACCCGCCGCAGCCGTGGTGCACGGCATGGACCCGATCGCGCTGCGCCTCGGCTTCCGCCAGGTGCGCGGCATGTCCGAAGGACTCGCCGCACGTCTCGTCGCTGCACGCCGGCAAAGAGCGTTCGCCGACGTCGACGACATGACGCGGCGGGCAGCGGTCACGGCGGCGGAACGGGCGCGGCTCGCCGACGCAGGCGCGCTGCAGTCGCTCAGCGGGCACCGCTACCGTGCGCGCTGGGACAGCGCCGGTGCCGAGATACCGCTGCCTGTGCTCGCGGCGGCGGCATTGCAGGAACAAGCGGTCGAACTGCGCGAGCCTTCGGTGCGCGAGGACGTGCTGACCGACTATGCCACGCTCGGATTGTCACTGGACGGGCATCCGCTCGCCCTCGTGCGCGCCGAACTGTCGCGCCGTCGCGTGTCGCCCGCGCGGATCACCCTGGATGCGGTGAACCGCGGCCGCAGCCTGCGGTGCGCCGGGCTGGTGACCGTGCGCCAGCATCCGGGCACGGCGAAAGGCGTCACCTTCGTCACGCTCGAGGACGAGACCGGCATCGTCAACGTCGTCGTCTGGCGCGCGCTCGCCGAACGCCAGCACCGCGTGCTGCTCGAGGCGACGGTGATGGCCGTGGACGGCGTGCTCGAAGCGAGCGACGGCGTGCACCACCTGATCGCCAGGCGACTGCACGACTACAGCATGCTGCTGCCGGAACTCGCGTTCGCCTCGCGCGATTTCCATTGACGGCCGGTGCACTGGACGACATGCGCTTTCGTGCGCAGGATGCTTCGTCCCTGGGGATTTCCGCTTCCGCGGGAATGACGGCAGCGTGCCGGGACGTCACCCGCTCGCTGCCGAACGCGCGTGACGCGGGTGGGCCATCGGCCCACCCATCGTCACATCGTCGCGCGCAAGCTCATCCGCGCGTCTGCCGACGCGAACGCCAGGCCAACGTGAAGAGCGCGCCGATCAGCAGCAGCATCGCGAAGCGATCGAGCGCCGGTACCGGCATCGTCTCGCCCTGTGCAGCGGCGACCGCGAACGCGGTCGGATCGGCCGCGCCTGCGCCCGCCGGATCGTCGGTCGGGGCCGAACTCTCGTTGCTGCCGTCACCATCGCCGTCGTACGACACGAAGCCCTGGTTCACGACCGTGCCGCTCGTCGCGACGACGGTCGCGGTGATCGTGATCGTGACGCTGCCGCCGGCGGGAATCGCGCCGTCCCAGTGCACGAGCGTCCCCGGTCCGAAGCCGACGGTGCCGCTGCTCGCGGTCGCCGCGACATAGCCCACGCCAGCCGGCAGTGTGTCGGTGAATTCGCTGCCCGGGTTGTCGCCTTGCGCGCCCGCACCTGAATTCGTGAGCACGATCGTGTAGGTCACCGTCGAGCCCGGCGTGAATCCGCCGCTGCCGGCCGCGACCGTCTTCGTCGCAGCCACCGCCGCACCCGGCACGAGCGTCACGCTGTCGACGTCGGTCGCGCTGTTGTCGGCCGGATTCGGGTCGGTCGCACCCGCGGGTGCGGCGATGCTCGCGGTGTTGACAAGCGTGCCGCTCGCCGACGCCGCGATCGCGCAGGTCGCCGTGTACGTCACGCTACCGCCCGCGGGGACGTCCACGGTGTCGGCGATGTCGCCGCTGCCGGAGGCGGCGCAGGCGCCACCGCCGGCGCCGGCGCACGTCCACGTGCAGGTCTCGCCGAGCGGGAACGTGTCGGTGACGCTCGCGCCGATCGCATCGCTCGGGCCCGCATTGGCGGCGACGATCGTGTAAGTCGTGCTGCCACCCGCCGTGACGCCCGTGACGCCGTCGGTCTTGGTGATCGACAGGTCGGCGATGCTGCCGCCGACGACGAACGAAGTCGGATCGCTCGCACCTCCCAGCGACGGGTCATCGGTCGGTCGCGCCGCATCGTTGGTGCCGTTGGCGTCGCTGTCGTAGGCCACCGTGCCCTGGTTGCTGATCGTGCCGCTCGCCGAGGCGTCGATCGTCGCGGTGATCGTGATCGTCACGCTGCCACCCGCCGGGATCGCACCGTTCCACGTCACCGTGTTCGTGCCGACCGTCGCGACCGCCGTGCCGCCCGTCGCGGTGGCGGAAACGAGCGCGAGGCCCGCCGGCAGCACGTCGGTGAACTCGTCACCCGGATTGTCGCCCTGGGCGCCGCCACCATTCGTGAGAACGACCGCGTACGTGACCGTCGTGCCCGGCGCGAACACGCCGGAAACCACCTTCGTCGCGCCGACGTCCGCACCAGCCGGATTGACCGTGTCGACGTCGGTTGCGCTGTTGTTCGCCGGATTCGTATCGGTGGTGCCGGCGGGCGCCGCGATCGTCGCCGTGTTGCCCAGGCTGCCGCTTGCCGACGCCGACACCGCGCAACTGGCCGTGTACGTGACGCTGCCGCCCACCGGCAGGTTCGTCGTGTCGGCGATGTTGCCGCTGCCCGCCGCGGTGCAGGTGCCGCCGCCCGCACCGACGCAGGTCCAGGTACAGGTTTCGTCCGCGGGGAATGTATCGGCGACGGTCGCACCGCTCGCGTTGCTCGGGCCGGCGTTGGATGCCGTGATCGTATAGGTCACGCTGCCACCCGCGGTCACGCTGGTGACGCCATCCGTCTTGGTGATCGACAGGTCGGCCGAGGCGCCAAGCGCGTCGGTGTCGGTGGCGCTGTTGTTGCCCGGGTTGGGATCGGTCGCGCTGCCCGCGGTGACGGTGGCTGTGTTGACGAGGCTGCCCGTCGCCGACGCGGAGATCGCGCAGCTCGCCGTGTACGTCACGCTGCCGCCTGCCGGCAGGTTCGTCGTGTCGGCGATGTTGCCGCTGCCCGCCGCGGTGCAGGTGCCGCCGCCCGCACCGACGCAGGTCCAGGTGCAGGTTTCGCTCGCGGGGAACGTATCGGCGACGGTGCTGCCCGGCGCGTTGCTCGGACCCGCGTTCGATGCGGTGATCGTGTACGTCACGTTGCCGCCAGCGGTCGCGCTGGTGACGCCGTCGGTCTTCGTGATCGAGACGTCGGCCGTGGCCACGAGCGCGTCGGTATCCGTCGCACTGTTGTCCGCCGGATTCGGATCGGTCGTGCCGGCGGGCGCAGTGACGGTCGCCGTGTTCGCGAGGGTGCCGCTGGCGGCCGCCGACACCGTGCATGACGCGGTGTAGGTGACGCTGCCGCCTGCAGGCAGGTTGGTCACGTCGTTGACGTTGCCGCTGCCCGACGCGGTACAGGTGCCGCCGCCCGCGCCGACGCAGGTCCAGGTGCAGGTTTCACTGGCCGGGAACGTGTCGGCGACGGTCGCGCCGTTTGCATTGCTCGGGCCCGCATTGGACGCCGTGATCGTGTAGGTCACGCTGCCGCCCGGCGTCGCCGTCGTCACGCCGTCGGTCTTCGTGATCGAGATGTCCGCGTTCGGCGTCAGCGTGTCGGTGTCGGTCGCGCTGTTGTTGGTCGGATTCGGGTCGGTGACGCCGGGCGGAGCCGCTGCAGTCGCGGTATTGCCGAGCGTGCCCGTCGCCGCGGCCGATACCGCGCAGCTCGCCGTGTACGTGACGCTGCCGCCCGCAGGCAGGTTCGTCACGTCGTTGATGTTGCCGCTGCCCGCCGCAGTGCAGGTGCCGCCACCGGCGCCGACGCAGGTCCAGGTGCAGGTCTCGCTCGCCGGGAACGTGTCGGCGACGGTGCTGCCGGGCGCATTGCTGGGCCCCGCGTTGGACGCAGTGATCGTGTAGGTCACGCTGCCGCCCGGCGTCGCCGTCGTCACGCCGTCGGTCTTCGTGATCGAGATGTCCGCGTTCGGCGTGAGCGTATCGGTGTCGGTCGCGCTGTTGTTGGCGGGATCGGGATCCGTCACGGCGGAACTGACCGTCGCCGTGTTGCTCAGCGTGCCGGTCGCCGAGGCGCTGATCGCGCAGCTCGCGGTGTAGGTCACGCTGCCGCCGACCGGCAGGTCGACGGGATCGTTGATGTTGCCGCTGCCCGAAGCGGTGCAGGTGCCGCCGCCGGCGCCGACGCAGGTCCAGGTGCAGGTATTGATCGCCGGGAACGTGTCGGCGACGGTCGCGCCGCTGACCGCATCGGGGCCGGCATTGCCGGCGTTGATCGTGTAGGTCACGCTTCCACCCGGCGTCGCCGTGCCGACGCCGTCGGTCTTGGTGATCGAAAGGTCCGACGACAGCGCGCGGCAACCGGTCACGCTCACGTCGTCGATCGCGGCACCGGCGAACTGCACGGTGGTGTCGCTGTCGAGGTGGAAGCGCAGTTCGGCGTTGAGCCCCGCGAGGCTGTCGGCGCGGCGCGAAATGACGCCCCAGCCGTAGCTGCCACCGATATTGACCTGCGGATTGCCCGTGCCCCCGGATGCGCTGATCGGCGTCGGGTCGAGCCATTCGTACAGGCGCACCGGCGTCGCGCCGCCGACCTGCTGCGCGTCGACGAAGTAATGGTCGAAGTTCGCGGTTTCGATCTGGTGGCGCTGCGCCCAGGTCACGACGATCGGCGGAGACAGGCCGGACAGGTCGATCGGCGGCGACAGCAGGTCCTGCGACGACGACGCGTCGTAGGTGTTGTCGAGGTCGGTCTTCCAGCAATTGACGCCGCTGTTGCACGTGTTGAAGGCGGCGATCGGATTCGCCGTCGTCGTCGCCGCGGTCGCCGGAAGGCCGAGCTCCCACTCGTCCTGCGCGCCCGAATGCGTGAAGCCCGCCGCGCCCGATTCGAAATCGGTGCCATACACGGTCTGCGCCGCGAATCCCGCCGGCACGCCGGTGGCGGCGGCGCTTCGCAGACGCGCAGCGACCACGCGTTGAGCGTGCCGCCGTTCGCGCCGGCGGTGTCGTCGCGCAGGTCGAGCGTCCAGGTACCGCCCGCGTTTTCGCCGTCGAATGCAGCGAGGCGATAGGCGCCCGACGCGTTGGCCGTGCCTGCCGTAGAATTGTTCTCGGGCTTGAGCTGGGTGCCCTTAAACACGGTGAACGCGGGCGGGATCGCCGCTTCGTCGTCGAATACGACGTCCATCACCTGCTGGCCGCCGGTCGCCGCCGCGCCGATGTCGGTGAACAAGCCGATGTCGTTCCCGGCCGGCGAACGCAGGTGCGCATCGACGTCCTGCATCACCGCGTGATTGAGGTTGATCGCGACGTCGACGTCGGCGATGCGCGGATTGCCCGGGATCGTGATGGTCGAGCTGACGAGGCCCGTGCCGGGCCCTATCGCCTTCGGCACGTCGGTGCTCGTGTACGTCGTGCAGTTCACGCCCTCGTCGACGTGCGGGTGCACGGTGACGCTGAGGTGATAGGTCGCGGTCGGCCCGCCGACGGCCGCGCTGGCCGAATCGACGAACGCGAAGTACGTGCCGGCGTCCTTTACCGTGAAGAACATCGCCTCCGATGGGATGTTCGGGTTCGGCGTGACGTCGCCGGTGCCGGCATCGTCGACGACGAGGATCTGGTTGCCGGCGTCGCCGAACAGCGCGAAGCCGAGGCGGCCGTTCCAGCTGACGCCATCGCGCTCGGGGTCGAGATCGAGCGCAAGGTAGACGGTGTCGCCGGCATTGAGGTTGAGGCTGTACCAGTCCTGCTCGGTCGCCGCGGCCGGATTGCGCGCGCCGCTGACCCAGCCGTTGGCCGGCAGCGGAGTGGCGGTCGCGGGCGTGTCGTTGCCCTCCACTTCCGGCGTCGGCGCGCCGCTCTGCACGCGCAGGTGCAAGTCATAGCCGCGCTCCGACGTCGTGCCCGCGGTGAAGTCGTTGACCTTGAGAAAATAGGTGCCGGTGGTCGGGATCGTCGCTCCCGCGATCGACGAGGAGAGCGCGGCGAAGGTGCCGTTGTCGTCGTCGAATTCGATCGTCGTGGTGCCATCCGAGGCGAGCAGGGTCAGCTGGCTGTCGGTGCTGCTGCCGGCCGAGCCGGAGGTCATCAGCGCCGCGTAGACGCGATCACCCGCGTTGGCGTTGAACGAGAAGAAGTCGACATCGCCGTTCGGAGTGAGATTCGCGTGCACGACCACGTTGTTGCCGGCAAGCGGCGTCGCGGTCGCGCTCGTACCGTTCGGTTCGACCTCCCCGCCGAACCCTTGGCCGAGCGGTGACGACGGCGCGTACGCGACCTGCGGGCCAGCCGATGACGGAAGCCGCGTGGGTGCAACGCCCTTCTGCTCGTCGGTTACCGGCAGCGTCACGAATTCGAATGGGGCCGACGACACGGCTTTGGGCCGTGCCCTCGCCTGCGCGGGTTCCGCCGCGAAGCCGGAAATGAAAACGAACGCGGCAGCGGCCGCCATCCACAACGAACGTCGGAACGTGCACGTCACGCGATTTTCCCCAAGTTGCGCTTTGCGCCGTCGCCGCGAGGGCGACCCCCAGACCCGCCGCCGGCTCCCCATTTCGGCCAGTGCGACAGCGCGCAAAGTACCCGTTCTTGTGCTCCGCGTCACGCTTTTTCGCCAGCATGTCCCGTCGGGACCGCCGTGCTCGGCGCGGGCATCGGGCGCTTGCTCAGGGTGCTTCGAGCGTACCTGCAAGGCGTCCCATGAACGGACGGTAGTAGTACAGCTCCGCGATCGAATCGCGCACGTCGCTGAGCGCCGTATGCGCCGAATCCTTGGTGAAGCCGCGGCTGACTTCCGGCGCCCAGCGGCGCGCCAGCTCCTTGATCGTCGAGACGTCGAGGTTGCGGTAGTGGAAGAAGCGCTCGAGCCGCGGCATCAGGCGATGCAGGAAGCGGCGATCCTGGCAGATCGAATTGCCGCACATCGGCGATTTGCCCGGCGGCACCCACTGCACGAGGAATTCCATCGTCAACGCTTCGGCCGTCGCCAGGTCGATGTTCGAATCGAGCACGCGCTGCCAGAGCCCCGACTTGCGATGCTGGTTGCGGTTCCAGTCGTCCATCGCCTCGAGCCGCTCGAGCGGATGGCCGATCGCGAACTCGGGGCCTTCGGCAAGGACATTGAGATCCTTGTCGGTGACGACCGTGGCGATCTCCAGGATCGAATCGGTGTCCGGATCGAGCCCGGTCATCTCCAGGTCGATCCAGATCAGGTTGTTCTCGTCCGGGGTTCGCATGCAGTCGTTCCTGGCGGCGTATCGCAGAGTCTAGCAAGGCCCCGGCGCGAGGAAACCCTGCGTTATGCTGCGCTCGATGACGCAGACCTTCCTCTGGCACGACTACGAGACCACCGGCGCCGATCCGCGCCGCGACCGCCCGGCCCAGTTCGCCGCGATCCGCACCACGCTCGACCTCGAGCCGGTGGGCGAACCGATTTCGTTCTTCTGCCGCCCGGCGAGCGACGTGCTGCCGCATCCGGAGGCCTGCCTCATCACCGGCATCACGCCGCAGCAGATGCAGCGCGACGGCGTGATCGAGGCGGAGTTCGCCGCGCGCGTCAACGAGCAGATGGCCGAACCCGGCACCTGCAACGTCGGCTACAACTCGCTGCGCTTCGACGACGAATTCACGCGCAACCTGCTCTACCGCAATTTCCACGATCCGTACGAACGCGAGTGGAAGGACGGCAATTCGCGCTGGGACCTCATCGACCTCGCGCGCATGAGCTATGCGCTGCGCCCCGACGGCATCGAATGGCCGCTCCGCGAAGACGGCTCGCCGAGCTTCCGCCTCGAGCACCTCGCCAGCGCCAACCGCATCACCCAGGCGCGCGCGCACGATGCGGTGTCGGACGTGGAAGCGCTGATCGGCCTCGCCCGCCTGCTGCGCGTGCGCCAGCCGCGCCTGTGGGACTTCTACTTCGCGCTGCGGCGCAAGCAGCGCGCGTTCGAGCTGCTCGACGTCCCGCGCATGACGCCTTTGCTGCACGTGTCTTCCCGCTATCCCGCCAGCCGCGGCTGCATCGCGATCATCGCGCCGCTCGCCCAGCACCCGACGCAACCGAACGCGGTGATCGCCTACGACCTCGAGGCTGATCCGTCCGCGCTGCTCGAACTCGAATCCGACGAGATCGCCGATCGCGTATTCACCCCGCGCGCGGACCTGCCCGAAGGCGTCGAACGCATTCCGCTCAAGGCGATCCACGCCAATCGCTCGCCCGCGCTCGCGCCGCTCGGCGTGCTCAAGGGCGTCGACCTCGCGCGCATCGCGCTCGACCCGGATCGCGCCCAGGCACATCTCGCACGGCTTCGCACCGCCGACGGCCTCGCCGAAAAGCTGCAGCGGGTATTCGCAACCGTGCGCACGCCGGCCGCGGCGACCGATCCCGAGCTCGCCTTGTACGAAGGTTTTCCATCGGAAGCGGACAAGCGCCTGTTCCGCGCCGTGCGCCAGACGCCGCCGGAGCAACTCGGTTCCCGCGCGTTCCCGTTCCGCGATCCGCGCTATCCCGAACTGCTGTTCCGCTACCGCGCGCGCAACTGGCCAGAAACGCTCGATGCGATCGAACACGAGCGCTGGGAAGGCTTCCGTCGCCGCCGGCTCGACACGGCGACGCCGATGACCGCGCTCACGCGCGAGGAGTATTTCGCGACGATCGCACGCCTGCGCGCGATGCCCGGCCTGCCGGCCGCGCACGTGCCACTGCTCGATGCGCTCGAACGCTGGGGCCGCGAACTCTGAGTGCGCGCCACCCGACCGCCGCACGCCCTACAATGGCGGTTTCCGCCTGCCCCGCTTCGCCGCCTTGGCCACGACCTACTTTTCCGCCGCGACGTTCAAGTTCCTGCGCGACCTCGCGCGCAACAACAACCGCGCCTGGTTCGCGGCGAACAAGTCGCGCTACGAGGACGTGCTGCGCCAGCCGTTCCTGCGCTTCATCGGCGACCTGCAGGCACCGCTGGCGAAGATCAGCCCGCGCTACGTCGCCGATCCACGCGCGCAGGGCGGCTCGCTGTTCCGCATCCACCGCGACACGCGCTTCGCGAACGACAAGACGCCGTACAAGACCTGGGCCGGTGCACGTTTCGCGCACGAACGCCGGCGCGAGATCGAGGCGCCGTCGTTCTACCTGCACATCCAGCCCGGGGATTGCTTCGCGGGAGGTGGCATCTGGCACCCGGAACCGGCGACCCTGAAGAAGGTGCGCGAATTCCTCGAAGGCAATCCGGCGGCATGGAAGAAGGCGACGCACGGCAAGGCATTCCGCGAGCAGTTCGAGTTCTACGGCGAGAGCCTCGTGCGGCCGCCACGCGGCGTCGACCCCGCGCACGAACTCGTCGAGGACCTCAAGCGCAAGAACTACGCCGCGGGGCAGCCGTTCGACGACGCGCTCGCCTGTTCGGACGAACTGCTGCCGCACGTCGTCGACGCCTACAAGCGCATCGCGCCGATGATCGACTACCTGTGCGCGGCCGTGGAGCTCGAGTTCTGAAGCCGCACGGCGCCGGCTGCACGGGCGCGGAAGGATCCGCATGAGCATCGACCCCATTCCCGCGCGCCGTCTCGCGAGCTTCTATCTCGCCTACTACGCCGCGCTCGGCGCGTTCTCGCCGTACTGGAGCCTGTTCCTCAAGGCGCGGGGCCAGGACGTCGCCGCGATCAGCCTGCTCATGAGCCTTTGGTACGGCACGCGCATCGTCGCGCCGAGCAGCTGGAGCTGGCTGGCGGCGCGTTCGGCGACGCCGGTGCATTGGTTGCGCATCGGCTGCGCGATCACGCTCGCAAGTTTCTTGCCTTTCCTGCTGCCGCTCGGGTTCGGTGGGCTGCTCGCGACGATGCTGGTGTTCTGCTTCGCGTGGAACGCGGTGATGCCGCAGTACGAGGCGTTGACGCTGTCGCATCTCGGCCCGCGCAGCGAACGCTACGGCACGATCCGCGTCTGGGGTTCGATCGGCTTCATCGCCGTCGTGGCCGGATTCGGCGTCGCGTTCGACCACGTGTCGATCACCTGGCTGCCATGGCTCATGCTGCCCCTGTTCGCCGGCCTGCTCGCGAGCAGCTTCGCCAACGATTACGGCCAGGCCGCGGTCGCCGCGACCGACGACGGCAGCGGTTTCCGCGAGCGCCTGTTGCGGCCCGAAGTCCTCGCGTTCTTCGCGGTCACCCTGCTCGCGCAGATGTCGTTCGGGCCCTACTACACGTTCTTCTCGATCTACCTCGAACAGCACGGCTACCGGCCGTCTTCGCTCGGCGCGTACTGGGCGATCGGCGTCGCGGTCGAGATCGCATTGTTCTTCGCCTCGGCGCGCATCTTCGGCCGCTGGGACGCGCGCACGGTGCTGCTCGTCGCACTCGCGTCCGCGGCACTGCGCTGGTGCGTCACCGCCCTGCTGCCGGAAAACGTGCCGCTGATGGTGCTCGCCCAGGCGACCCACGCCCTCAACTTCGCGGCGCTGTTCGCCGCCTGCATGCAACTGCTCGCCCGCTTCTTCCCCGGCCGCATGAACGGGCACGCGCAAGGCGTGTTCTACGGTTTCTCGTCGGGTGGCGGTGGCGTGCTCGGCGCCTGGCTCGCCGGCGCACTCTGGCACGTCGATGGTGGACGCACCGCATTCCTCGCTGCCGGTGGCATCGCGGCGCTGGCGGCGGTGATCTGCTGGGCGGCGCTGCGCGGGCGCGCCGAGGGCTGAGGCGCATCGCGCTCGGCGATCGGCGTCGCAGCCTCTCATCCGTTCGCACCGAGCGCAGGCCGAAGGCCGGAGTCGAAGGGCCGCGTTGCGGCACACGCGGGTTGTCGCGTGGGCGCTTCGACTCGTTCTCGCGGGCCCGCCCAGCGCGAACGGCATGGTCGAGCACCCGCGTGCAACGCCGTCAGGCGAACGCGCTCGCGCGACCAATCCGCGACGCCGCTTCGCCAAGCCCCGTGCGGCCTCAGCGCTCGGCCCCCGGCCCTTTCCCTTGGGCCTCCAGCCGTCAGCCCTCGGCCCTCCGATGCTGCACCCGCAAATTGACGTCCCGTTTCCACAACGATACCTTCGTCAATACGCGGCCGTACGGAATGGGGAGATCCCGTTCGGCGCGTGCTTTCCGTTCATGCTCCGGCCGCTTCGTCGACGGCCGCAGGGACGCGTTCCGCCACGAAACGCCGTGGGCCCGAAAACGGTCGCGCGCCCTGCCGCGCGGCCAGGGAGGGAGAGGACATGCTACGTACTGCTTTCGCGCTGCTGCTCGCCGCAGCCGCCACGACCGTGCACGCGGCCACCGCCACCACTGGCGTCGCCTTCGTGCACGGCACCGGCAGCCAGACCAATGCGTACAACGACTACTGGCAACCGGCGATGGTCAATTCGGTCCGCCAGGGCCTCGTCAACCAGGCCAACTACGTCGTCATCAACTGCGACTTCAACCAGTACATGTGGGACAGCCGCGCGGCCGGCTGCCTCGCCGGCCAGCTGACCAGCTTCATCAACAGCCGCGGCATCACCGATCTCGTCGTCATCACGCATTCGAACGGCGGCAACGTGATGCGCTGGATCATGTCGAACCCGACCTATGACAGCCGCTATCCGGCGATCATCAGCAGGATCCGCTGGGTCAACGCGCTCGCGCCGTCGAGCGCGGGCACGCCGCTCGCCAACGCGGTGATCGCCGGCAACGTGTTCGAGAACGCGGTCGGCTGGCTGCTCGGCTACCAGAGCGACGCGGTGCGCCAACAGCAGACGAGCTGGATGGCCTATTACAACCAGAACAACCTCTACGGCACGTCCGGGCGCCCGGCGCTGCCGAAGGGTTTCTGGGACGTGATCGGCAGCGACGTCGAAACGGCCGTGTGGGATTCGGACAGCTACTGCGGCGGCTACACGCTCAACGTCGGCCTCGAGATCACGCAGGCGTGGCTGAACAGTTGCTCGGACGGCTTCATCGAATGCAGCAGCGCGGCCGCTGCGGGACGTGTGTGGTTCTACGACACCGCGCGCATGGCGGGTGGCGAACCGCTCAGCCACAACCAGAGCCGGCGCGCCTGCTTCGGGCTCGACACCATCCTGCGCAACGACCTCTGAGGACACGACCATGCCCATCGCACAGCACCGTTACTGCGTCTTCATGGTCGCCGTCGCGCTCGCCGCCGGCGTGTTCGCGCCGCACGCCGTCGCAGGCGAAGCGCTGCAATTGCTCGCACGCGCGCCACACGACCTCGTCCCGCCGCACCTGGACTCCGTGAAAGCGGCGCGACTCCACACGGCGCACCTCGACCGGGCGCCCGTCGCGCTGTCCTGGCCGCTCGACCCCGCGCAAGCACTCGATGCACGACCGCGCGTGCACGTCGCCGAGAGCCGTGAATACTGGATCGACGCGAGCCAGGATGAACTGCAGCGCGGCGTGCGCCTCGCCCTCAGCGCGCCGGGCGCCGTCGTGCGACTGAGTCCGCACGGCGGCAACGCCGGCGCGACGATCGCGGCGTCGGACGTCGAACTGCGCAGCGCGGGTCGCCGCCTCGACCATGCGACGGCGTTGCGCAGCGCAGCCGATGCGGAGGCGATGCGCACCGCCGGCATGGACGTGCCGCAGGGCAGCACCGTGCTCCGCCTCGCCGACGATGTCGCCGCCGGAAGCATCGAACTCGCGGTGCCGACGGCACGCGGCAGCTACCTCGTGCACGTGTTCGAGCCGGCCAGCACGCTCGTGCTCGAACTCGCGGCGGACCGTGACGGTATCGCCGGCGGCGATTCGCTGCGCTTCCGCGCCAACCTGCAGGGCGCGGCCGGCCTCGCCCGGCTCGGCGGACTCGTCAGCGCGCCCGATGGCGCGAGTCAGGCGATCGACTTCGTGCGCCAGCGCGACGGCAGCTATCTCGCGAGCGTGACGCCCGACGTCGCCCACGCGGGGGGACCGGGGTTGTGGGAGGTGCACGCCTTCGGCGTCGCCTCCGGCAAGCTCGCGATTCCGCGCGATGCGAAAACCGCCTTCGCTGTCAGCCTGCCCGTCGCACGCCTCGACGGTAGCGTCACGCGCGATGACGCAAACGGCATCGCACTCGCGGTCGGCGTGCAGGCGACCGTCGCGAGTCGCTACGGCATCAGCGGCGTGCTGTACGGCACGGGCAAGGACGGCGCGCTGCATCCGGCCGCGCTCGCGCAATCGGCCGCCTGGCTCGAGGCCGGCCATGGCCAGCTCGAACTGCGCTACGACACCGCCACCGTCGCGCTCGGCGCCCCGTGGGAATTGCGCGACCTCCGGCTCGTGAACCAGGCCGACATGAGCGTGCAGGAGCGCCGCGAGCGCGCACTGGCATTGCGGTGATCCGCGCCCCGGCCGCGGCTCGCGCCGCGGCCGGGGGCTCCGTGTGCTCCCTGTTTCAGGCTTGAAAGACGTCCGACGCTGCCGCACGCCGCGGCGGGACTCGCGCTGCGCGCTCGATCCGCCCTGGCCCCTACGCGTCGGCGAACGGGAAGGCGAGCACGTCGGCGATCGCGTCGGTGCGCGCCAGGCACATGAGCAGGCGTTCGATGCCGAGGGCGACGCCTGCGCAGGCGGGCATCGACGGCAAGGCGGCCAGCAGGCGCTCGTCGACCGGGATTTCGCGTTGGCCGCGCTCGCGCCGGCGTGCATTGTCGCGCTCGAAACGCGCGCGCTGTTCGGCCGCGTCGGTGAGTTCGTGGTAACCGTTCGCGAGTTCGTACGGGCCCAGGTACAGCTCGAAGCGCTCGGCCACCGGCGGATCGTCGTCGCGGATCTTCGCCAGCGCCGCCTGGCTCGGCGGGAAGTCGTTCACGACGGTGATGCGATCGCGCGGAAACGAAGGCTGCAAGCGATGCGTGAGCAGCAGGTCGAGCCAGTCGTCGCGCGCAAGCCCCTCGCCGTCGATGCGCACGTCACCCAGCGCCGCCTGCAGCGCATCGATCGATGCAGTGAACGGATCGACGCCGAGCCTTTGCACGAACAGGTCCCGGTACGAACAGCGGACGACCTCCACGCTACCCTGCGTGGTGGCCAGCGCGGCCTGCACGAGTTCGATCGTCTCCTCGGCAAGGCGGCGGTGGTCCCAGGCGACGCGATACCACTCGAGCATCGTGAACTCGGGATTGTGGCGCCGGCCCGCTTCGCCGTTGCGGAACACGCGACCGAGTTCGTAGCAGTCGCCGATCCCCGCGGCGAGCAGGCGCTTGAGCGGGAACTCGGGCGACGTGCGCAGCCAGCGCTCGCGCAAGCCGGCGTCGACGGGACCGCTGAACAGGGTACTGAAGCTCTCGATGTTCGGCTCGGTGTTGCCGGCTTCGCCGAGGATCGGCGTCTCGACCTCGAGTACGCCACGCGCGGCGAAGAACGCGCGGACCAGTGCGTACAGCGAGGCGCGTGCGCGCAGGGCCGCGATCCTGCGCGCGTCGTCGGGAGGCGTCGGTGCGTTCATGCCGGGTATCGGGTGGAGCCGCGCGACGGCGGGCGCGCAGTGTACGCGTTTCGCCGGGGCAATGGCCGCGACGCGCGATCCGGCCGGCAAACCGTGTAGCCTACCGCTCCTGCGCCGCCGTGGCGCACGCACAGGAGCCACGTCCCCGGCATGACGGAGAAGGACCATCCGGCGTTGTTTTCGCTCGTTCCACCCGGCCTGTTCGGCCCGCTCGCATCGCCCAACCGGGAACACTACTGGCTGATCCTGTGCCGGCTGTTCGACGAGTTCTTCGGCGCCGACGCGCCGATGCCGCCGAGCCATGGCATCGCGCGCCGCGAGATCACCGCGGCGATCGAGCGTTACCTGCTCAGTGACGATCCATGGGAAAGCGAGGAAGGCGACGCGCCCGACGCGCCCCTGAACGTGCGCGCGAACATGATCTACGAGCGCTTCCGCGCGGCCGGCTGGCTGCGCCAGGACCGCATCGGCGCGCGCGAGATGGTGACGATGGTGCGGCTGGTCGCGCAGCTGCTGTCGATGCTGATCGAGTTCGGCGAACAGGGCCCGACCTTCGTCGCCGCCAAGGTGCGTTCGATCGAGAGCCAGTTGCGCCAGGTGATCGACGGCAAGGCGAGCGGCGACGCACTCGACGAGGCGGCCGACCAGGCGCGCCGGCTGCTCGTTTCGCTGTCGTCGATGAGCCTGACCGTACGCGACCTCATGCCCGAACTCAGCCGCGCCGAGACGACCGCGCAGTTCGCGCGGCAGTGGTTCGAGCGCTACGTCGGGCAGTTCTTCATCGGCGACTATGCCGACTTGCACCGCACCGACCATCCGCTCGCGCGGCGCAGCGCGATCCTCGCGATGGCGGCGCAGATCGAAGGAACGGGGCTGCGCGACGGCGTGCTCGCCTGGTACCGCGAGCATCTCGTGGGGAACGACGCCGCGCGCGCCGAGTTGCGCCTGCAGCGCAGCCTGCGCCGGCTGCGCGAGCTGGAGCGGATCGACGAGTACCTCGGGCGCCTCGACGAGGACGTGCGCCAGGCGAACCGCCGCGCACTCGCGTTCCTCGACTACCGCCTGCGCGCACCGGACAAGCTCGACGTGCTGCTGCGCCGCGCCTGCCGCGGCGCCCTCGCGGCGCCCGCCGACGCCCTGCGCCTGCCGGTCGCACCCGGCCCGCTCATGGACGATACGCGCCTGCGCCAGCCGCGCCAGAAGCCGCAACCGATCGCGCGCAGCGCGAACGCGATGCAGCAGCCGACGCCCGAGCAACTCGCGCGGCTGTCCCTGCTGCGACGCATGAAGCGCGCGCGCCTGGTCACGCCGGAGGACATGGCGCGCTACGTCGGCCGCCATCTCGCCTCGAGCGGCGAGATCGGTTCCGATGCACTGTCGATCGCCTCCATCGCGGACCTGCGCGCCTGGCAGACCCTGCTCACCCTCGCGCTGCGCAGCCACCGCATCGGCGGCCTGCGCCGCGACGATCCGCTCAACCGCCTGCTGCGCGGCTTCCGCGTCGAACTGCTCGACCCGGGGACGGCACACGACAACGGCTGGTTGCGCGCGCCCCGCTTCATCGTCCGGCGCAGCGCCACGCCCTCGCGGAGTACTGCATGAAACGCAGCTGGAACACCCTCAGCCAGATGTCCAACGGCCTCTACACGGTGCAGGACTTCGAGCGCGCCGCCTATCGCCTCGTCGTCGAACAGGTGCTCTACGCGAACGACCGCATGGCGCGCACGGCCTACGCGATCGTCGAGGATCACTTCGGCGACTTCGTCTCCGCGCTCGAGCCGCTCGGTATCCGCCTCGAGCGAAATGCGCACTATCGTTACATCGTCGCCCTGCCCACGCACGGCGAAGGCACGCCGGTGACGCTCGCCGAAACCCTGCTCGTGCTCGTGCTGCGCCAGCGCTACGACGAGGCGGCGCGGCAGGGCCGCCTCGAGGAACACGGCGAGGTCGTGGTCGAGCTCCCCGAACTGCAGGAGGCGTACCAGGCGCTGGCCTCGCGCGCGATGCCGGATGTCGGCGACCTGCGCGACCTCGCGCGCACGCTCAAGCGCTGGGGCGTATGCAGACTGGTCGAATCCGAGCCCGACGATCCGCAACCGTTCCACCTGCGCGTGCGTCCGGCGATCGTCGAGATCGCCGGCGAGCAGTGGCTGCAGCGACTCGACCAGCACAATCGCGACGACGACGACGCCGAAGACGCCGTGGAGGACGACGATGCAGCGGCTTGAGAGCGTGCACCTCGTGCAGTTCTTCCTGTTCGAGGCGCAGACGCTGCGTTTCGACCCGACCAGCGCGATCATCGCGCCGAACGGTGCCGGCAAGAGCGCCTTGCTCGACGCGCTGCAGATCGTGCTGCTCGGTGCCGACCGCAGCCGCATCCGCTTCAACGCACAGGCAGGCGGCAGCCACCGCGCGCGCAGCATCCGCGACTACTGCCTCGGCGTCTACCGCAGCGGCGAGGACGGCCGCAAGCGCCGCACCGCGACGACCTACATCAGCCTCGTGTTCCGCGACGAAGCGAGCGGCCTGCCGCTGACCGCAGGCATCGCGCTCGGCGCTTCGGCGGACGAGCCGGATCATCGGCAGTACGGCCTGTACATCCTGCCCGGCGTCGCGCTCGAACTCGACGACCACGTCGAGCGCGTGAAAGGGCGCGAGCTGCCGCTCGAATGGGCGCGCTTCCGCGAGCTCGCCGCCAGCCGCTGCCGCGCCGCCGGCAGCGGCCTCGAAACGCATGCGTCGAGCGAGCGTTTCGTCAAGGACCTGCTGTTCCGCCTGCGCGCGTCGCCATCCGCGCACCCCGACGTCAATGCCTATCGCAAGGCGTTCCAGAATGCCTTGAACCTGCAACGGGTCGAAGACGTCGACCTGTTCGTGCGCACGCTGGTCGCCGAGGACCGGCCGACCGACGTCGCGCGCTTCCGCGCCCTGCTCGACAGCTTCCGCGACATCAAGGAGAAGATCGAACAGGTGAAGCAGCGCATCGACGCGGCCGACGGCGTCGAGCAGCAGTACGCGAAGATCGCCGCGCAAGCCGTGCGCGCCGCTTCCTACCGTGCGCTCGCCGCCGAATACGAGCGCGACCTGCTCGCCGAGCAGGTCGAGCAGGCGGAGGGCGCGCGGCGCGACGCCGAAGATCGCTTCGCATCCACGCGGCGCGCGCTGGAGGAGGCGCGCGGCGCGCGCGACCTCGCGCGCGACGAGCATGCCCAGGCCAATGCGCGCCTGCAGGGAAGCCATGGATACGGCGAGCAGGCGCAGCTCGACGCGCTCGCCGAGCGCGACAAGGAACGCCTCGCGCAGGTCAAGAAAGACCTGCTGCGCGAGATCGTGTTCGTGCGCGAGCGCCTGCGCGAAGCCGGCAGGCTCGCCCTGCCGACCATCGATGCCGCGATGCTCGCCAATGCGCAGGCGACATGGGATGCGTGGTACGACGCGCTCGCCGCCCTGCCCGGTGACGCGCCGCTGCCATGGACGCCCGAGACCATGCATGCGCAGGCGCATGCGGCGCTCGCGGCCGCGGCGCCGATCGTCGCGGCAGTGGACGGTCACGCGCGCGAACGCCACGCGGCGATGGACAAGGCGCAGGACCGGCTGCGCGCCGCGCGCCAGAACCACAAGCGCCTCGCCGCGGGCCAGGCGGAACTCAACCCCGAGGCCGTGCGCCTCATGGGCTACCTGCACGATGCCGGCATCGAGGCGAAACCGGTATGCGACCTCGTGCGCGTGAAGGACCTCGCCTGGCAACCGGCGATCGAGGCCTACCTGCGCAGCAATACCGAGGCATTGCTCGTGCCGGTGCAGCACGAGGAGCGCGCGGTGCAGCTCTACCGCTCGCTGCAGGGTGGCCGCTCGGTGTACGGCGTCAAGCTCGCGCTCGCGAGCCAGGCGCGCGCCAACCAGGCGTCGACGCCTGCGCCCGACAGCGTCGCCGCCCTGCTCGCGGGCGACGACGCCGATGCGCTCGCGTTCCTGCGCCGCCAGCTGGGCGAGCTGCGCTGCGTCGATACCGAAGCGGAACTCGTGCGCAGCCGCCAGGGCCTTACCCGCGACGGCGTGCTCGCCAAGGGCGGCAGCATCGAACGACTGCGGCTGCCGGTCGCGGCCGACCTCAAGATCGGTGCGACCGACAACCGCGCGCGCGCACGCGCGCTGCGCGAGGACATCGATGCCGCCGAGGCGGAGCTGCGCCGCCTCGAGCCGGAAGTGCGACGGGCGGACGACTGCCAGCGCGGCCTCGCCCAGCTCGCCGATCCGGATGCCACGGCACGGGCACTGCACCAGCGCGCACTGGAACACCAGCAGGTGGCGCAGCGCTACCGCAACGCGCTCGACGATCGCGAAGCGACGCTCGACCCGGACCTGCTGCGCCTCGCCGAACGCGTGCGCGAGCTGCACGAGCGCGCCGGCGAGAGCGAACGCGCGGTCGAACGCCTGGTCGGCGAAGAAGCATTGGCCGGACGCGCTGTCGCCGACGCGCAACGCCTGCTCGACGGCCTGCGCGCGCAGGAAGACCTCGTCGCGCGCCGCGCGGTCGAGGCCTTCGCGCATCCGGACGTCGACCCGAACCGCATCGAGCGCCAGCGCGCGGAGCTCGACGGCAAGTTCGACATGCTCGAGGAGCGCCGTCGCCGCTGCGAGGAACGCGCGCAGGACGCGGACCACCAGCTCGCGCGCGTGCTGCCAGAGGCATGGAGCGCGCTGCAACAGTACGCGAAGGACCATGCGCTCGCGCTCGACTTCGCCGCCGACGAATGGCGCCCTGCGCGCGCCCTGCTGCAACGCGAACTGGCGCGCCTGCGCGACAGTGAACTCGTGCAATACCAGGGCGAAGCCGAACAGGCCTACGCGACCGCGGTCGAGACCTTCCGCGCGAACGTCGCCTCGACCCTGTTCGACAACTTCAGCAAGTTGCGCGCGCAGATCGGAACCCTCAACCGCACCCTGCGCGGCAGCCCGGCGTTTTCCAACAACGAGCGCTACCAGTTCCACTACGAGGTACTGCCTGATTTCCGCGACCTGCACCGCTTCATCCAGCGCGCGGCCGAAGTCGGCGGCGAGGACAACCTGTTCGGCAACGCGGGCGAAGTGCCGCCGGCGTTTCGCGACCTCATGGAAGGCGACGTGGCCGCGCGCGCGGCCGCCTCACCGCTCGACGACTATCGGCGCTTCTTCCGCTTCGAGGTGCAGATCCGCCAGGACGATCGCGTGATCGGCACGCTCAGCGAACGCATGCGGTCGGGTTCGGGCGGCGAGCATCGCGCGCCGCTCTACGTGATCGCCGGTGCCGCGCTCGCGGCCGCGTACGGCAAGAGCGAATCGCAGCCGGGCGGGCTTGGCCTGATCCTGCTCGACGAGTTCGGCGACAAGATCGACGCGCAGAACGCGCGCGCGACCACCGATTACCTGCGCTCGCTCGGCCTGCAGCTCGTGCTCGCCGCGCCGGACACGGCGCAAGGCACGCTCAGCGGCGTGCTCGACAGCTATATCGAACTGTTCCGCGACGGCGACCTGCTGCAGGCCGAGCGCATCGAGGTGAAACCCGCCGCACGCGAACTGCTGCTCAGCGACCAGTTCGACCTCCACCCCGAACTGCTCGCCGAGGAAGCGGCACGCATCGAGTGCGAGCAACCCGCGCCATGAACCCGGCCGCGCCGGTGCTCGCACGCCTGCTCGGCCGCGCCGAGCGCGCGCGCCTGCGCGGCGACGCCGCGCCCGCTGCGCTGTCG
Organism: Dokdonella fugitiva; assembly: GCF_004342425.1. Lineage (GTDB taxonomy): Bacteria > Pseudomonadota > Gammaproteobacteria > Xanthomonadales > Rhodanobacteraceae > Dokdonella_A > Dokdonella_A fugitiva. The sequence goes on from NZ_SLWQ01000006.1 coordinate 57,735, forward strand.
ATGGCGAGCGCGCGCGACGCGCGCGAGTACGCGGCCTTGCAGTCGCTGCGCGAGATCGAAGCATTCCATGCCGCCATCGCGCTGGCCGAACGCGACGGTGCGATCGTCGCCGAGCGTGACCGGCATCGCGGCGACGGCGAGACCCTGCTCCGCCTCGTCGTCGCCGACGTCGATGCGCTGGCACGGCATCTCGGCGTCGACACCGTCGCGCAGCGCAGCGCCCGTGCCGCCGCCACGCTCGCGCCGTGGACCGCGCGCTTCCCCGTCATCGCGGAAATCCTCGCGCTGTGGCGACGCGACGCGACGTTGCGCAAGCAGGGGCCCGAAGCCGCCCACGACCTCGCCGCGGCCGCATTCGCGGTCGATGCGCTGCTCGCCGACCCCGAGGCGGCGCGCGGCGAGCGCACCCTGCGCAGGGAAAGCGTGCGCCTGTTCGGCGACAGCAAGCGCATCGAAGCGTTGACGCCGTGGCTCGACATCCTCCTCAACGGCGAGCCGGCATCGAGCGGGCTCGACAAGGAACAGGTCTGGGCCGCGCTCGGCCTGCGCAAGGAGCCGCTGCCGTTGCTGCTCGCCGGCGTCGGCCTGGTCGAACTCGACGACGGCTCGCGTGTCGCATTGCCACGCCGGTATCTGGGCTTGCCTGCTGAATCGGTTCGCGCGATCGACACGCCCGCGCGGCATGTGCTCAGCATCGAGAACGCGGCCAGCTTCCACGATGCCGCACGTGCGCGCGGCGATGCGCCGGTGCTGCTGCTCTACGCGGGAGGCATGCCGTCGCCGACGTGGCGCGCGGCGTATCGGCGCCTGCTCGGCGGCCTGTGCGCGGACGCCGCGGTATACCACTGGGGCGACATCGACGAGGGTGGCATGCGCATCGCCGCGAAGATCGCCGAAACCGCGCGGGACGCTGGCTTCGACCTGCGTCCATGGCTGATGAGCCCGGGGGACATTCCCGCTGCGATCCGCCGGCACGCTCGCACGCCCACGCCGGCCGTGCTCGCCTCGATGCGGCGCTGGGCGACACGCGCGGGGTGGCCCGGCGTCGCCGACGCGATCGGGCGCGAGCCGATCCTGCTCGAGCAGGAAGCAGTCGACCCGGTGCTGCCTCGGTAAACGGCGGCACGATCCATTCCTCGACGCCCGCCCGGTCGCTCGAGGGATCCCGGCCGTTCGCGCGTGAGGCTGGCCCGAAGGGCCGAATCCTCGCAGGTGGTTCGACTTCGCTCGCCGCGCGAGCGGCGCTCGACGCGAACGGGTCGAGATGTCGCCCGCGCGTGACCAGCGCATTCACGCTGGCGGGCTCCGGTCGCGCTCCGCCACCGCCGCCGCTACCCTGTAGCGTGACGCGGCTGGCCGACGGAGTTCGTGCATGCGCAACCTCGATTTCAGCTCCTGGCAGGCCCTGCTCTCGACCCTGCTCGGGCTCGCCGTGATCACCCTGATCGGCGTCGGCATCCGCCTGCTCGCGATGCAGACGATCCAGCAGCGACGCGAGCGCGAGAACCGGCAGATCAACGAGCGCCTGCGCACGCTGATCGCCGCGTACAAGACGCTCGGCGGTTCGTTCACGGGCGACCTCGCGGTCGATCCCACACACCTGCGCGACCTGCGCCGCGCGGCGGCGGAACAGGCCGAAGGCGATGGACCGCCCGGCAGCGACCGCACGCGGCGCATGCGCGACGCGGTCGAGGCGGCGCTGTCGGACATCATCCTGCTCGGCACCGAGGAGCAGGTCCATCTCGCCGCGCGTGCGGCCACGGAACTGGCCGAAGGCCGGCCGATCCATACGCACGACCTCGTGGTATCGCTGCGCAATTTCGTGCGCGAGGCGCTCGACCTCGATCCGATCCCCGCGTCGGTCGCGATCCCGCGCCAGGGCCCGACGCGCCCGGGCGGCGGCGGAGCCGGCGGCGGCGGGCGCGGCAAGGGCGACGGCGACAAAGGCACAGGTGGAGGCGGGCGCGGCGGCGGGGGCGGCGGAGGTGGCATGGGCGCCGGCATGGGCCTCGGCGCCGGCATCGGCTTCGGCTCCGGCCACCTCCACGACGACGCCGAAACGGGCGGGAGCGCGCCCCACGGCTGAAACGGCGAACCCGGACCGCTGCTTCAGCGCTCCGCGTGCTTCGCCAGGAATGCGAGCAGGCGTTGCTCGTCCCAGACCTCGATGCCGAGTTCCCGCGCCTTGTCGAGCTTCGAACCCGCTTCGGTGCCGGCGACGACGAAACTCGTCTTCTTCGACACGCTGCCCGCAACCTTCGCGCCGAGGGCTTCGAGCTTCGCCTTCGCATCGTCGCGCGTGAGCGCGGCGAGCGTCCCGGTGAGCACGACGGTCTGGCCCTCGAGTGCGCCCTCTTTCGCGTTCGCCGCGGCGGGCGCCGCCTCCTGCAGGCGTGCGAGCGCAACCGCGCAACGCTCGAGCAGCGCGCGGCCCGCCGCGTCGTCGACGTAGTCACGCAATGCAGACGCCGTCTCGGCCGGCAGGCCCGCACCGACGAGTGCGTCCGCATCCGCCGCGATCACCGCTTCGATCGAATCGAACGCGGCACCGAGCTGCTCGGCGCGCTTGGCCGTGAGCTTGGGGATCTCGGCCTGCGCGAGCACATTCGCGGGCGTGAGCTGGCGCGCGAGCTTCGGCGACGGCGGATGCGCGTCGGTGACCTCGACGCCGCGCGCGAGCAGGTCGTCGATGACCTGCTGGTTGCCGGGCTGCTGGAAGAATGCGTCGATCGCGCGCGCGACCTCGCCGCCGATGTCGGGGACCAGCTTGAGGATCGGCCACGGCAGGTGGCGCACGCGTTCGAGATCGCCGAACCACGTCGCGAGCACCTTCGCGGTGCTCTCGCCGACGTGCGCGATGCCGAGCGCGTAGAGGAAGCGCGCGAGCGTGGTGTGCCGGCTCTTCGCGATCGCCTCGATGAGGTTCTCCGCCCACTTCGTCGCGACCTTGCCCGCCTTCACGGTCTCGGGCGTCGTGCCGTCGCGCTCGTCGGCGCGACGCTTCATCTCCAGCAGGTCGTCGAGGCCGAGCGCGTAGAGGTCGGCGACCGAGCGCAGGTAGCCGAGGTCGCCGAGGTCCTCGATGTAGCGCTCGCCGAGGCCGTCGATGTCCATCGCGCGCCGCGAGGCGAAATGGAATACCGCCTGCGTGCGCTGCGCGGCGCAGGTGAGTTCGCCGGTGCAGCGCGCCACCGCCTCGCCTTCCTCGCGCACGATGTCCGATCCGCAGATCGGGCAATGGCTCGGCATGCGCCACGGCCTGGCGTGCGCGGGGCGCAGCTCGGGCACGACGCGCACGACTTCCGGGATCACGTCGCCCGCGCGGCGCACGATCACGGTGTCGCCGACGCGCACGTCGAGGCGCGCGACCTGGTCGGCGTTGTGCAGGGTCGCATTGGTGACCGTGACGCCCCCGACGAATACGGGAACGAGCTTCGCCGCGGGCGTCGCCGCGCCGGTTCGACCGATGTTGACGATGATCGCCTCGACCACGGTCTGCTGTTCCTGCGCAGGGAACTTGTGTGCGATCGCCCAGCGCGGCGTGCGCCCGACGAAACCGAGTTCGCGCTGCGCGTCGAGGTCGTCGAGCTTGTAGACGACGCCGTCGATGTCGAACGGCAGCGCATCACGCCGTTCGCCGATGCCGCGGTAGTAGTCGAGGCAGCCGCGCGCGCCGCGCGCGGTGGAGACGAGTTCGCTGACGGGGAAGCCCCAACCGCGCAGCGTGCGCAGGACTTCCGAGTGCGACGACGGCAATTCGCCGCCCTGCACCGCGCCGAGCGCGTAGGCGTAGAACGCGAGTGGCCGTTGCGCGGTGATGCGCGGATCGAGCTGGCGCAGGCTGCCGGCAGCGGCGTTGCGCGGGTTGATCAGCGGCTTGATCGCGCCGTCGGACGCGCGCGCCTTTTCGTTGTAGGCCTCGAAGCCCGCACGCGGCATGTAGACCTCGCCGCGCACCTCGAGCACGGCGGGCCAACCCGTGCCGCGCAGGCGCAGCGGGATCGCCTTGATCGTGCGCAGGTTCGCGCTGACGTCCTCGCCTTCCTCGCCATCGCCGCGCGTGGCGCCGCGCACGAACACGCCGTCTTCGTAGCGCAGGCTGATCGCAAGGCCATCGAATTTCGGCTCGACCGAGAACAGCGGGTCGGCGTCGTCGACCCGCTCGACGATGCGGCGCACGAAGTCCTCGACTTCCTCGTCGCTGAACGCATTGGCGAGCGACAACATCGGGATGTCGTGGCGCACCTTGGCGAACGCGCTCGACGGCGCGGCGCCGACGCGTTGCGTCGGCGAATCCGGCGTCGCGAGCTCCGGGTATTCGGCTTCCAGTGCCTCGAGCTCGCGCATGAGGCGGTCGTACTCGATGTCGGCGATGTCCGGCTCGTCGAGCACGTGGTAGCGGTAGTTGGCGTCTTCGATGCGCACGCGCAGCTCGGCGGCGCGCGCGGCGGGGTTCGGGCGCGGCGGGTTCATGCGCGAAGTGTAGCGGCTTGCCGCAGGGCGGCGTGACGCAGGGCGTTCAGGCACGGCAGACTTCCATGCGCATGGCTTGCCCCGAGGACACTCCGATGGCGAAGAAAGGCTGGGCCGCGTTCCCGCATCCGGACAAGGCGTTCGACTATGCCGGCGACAGGCTCGCCAAGGCGTGGAAGGGTCTCCACGCGGGTGATCAGGAGCCGTTCCCGGACGAGAAGCACGTTGCCGCGTTGCTGAAGAAGCAACCCGGGCTCGGCAAGGATGCCGGCGCGCTCGCGGCCGCGCTGCAGGATGCGTGGCGCGCCTTCCATCGCGGCGACTTCCAGCAGGCGTACGAGGCCGGCGTCGCGTTGAAGGCGCTCGGCGCCTCGGTCGCGATCAAGGCCGGCGGCATCCACGCGACCTACCTGCTCGATGACGACAAGGCAAAGACCGCGCGCTACGAGGAGCTCATCGCCCTCGCCGACGCGGCGGTCGCCGCCCTGCCCGACGAAGCGAACAGCCACTACCGGCGCGCCTTCGCAATCGGCCGCCTGAGCCAGACGATCTCGATCACCAAGGCGCTCGCCCAGGGCCTTGCGGGCAAGGTGCGCGAGTCGCTCGATGCGGCGCTGGAACTCGCGCCCAGTCACGCCGAAGCGGAAACTGCGCTCGGTCTCTACCACGCCGAGATCGTCGGCAAGGTCGGCGGCATGCTGGCCAAGCTCACCTACGGCGCGAGCGCGGGCGAAGCCGAGAAGCACCTGAAGCAGGCGCTGAAGCTCACGCCGGCCGCGCCGATCGCCTGGATCGAATACGGCAACGGGCTGCTCCTGCTGCACGGCGACAAGCGCGAGGAGGAGGTCGCCGAGGCTTGGGACAAGGCCGCGAAGCTGAAGCCGCGCGATGCGATGGAGGCACTCGACGCGGCGTGGGCGCGCGAGCAGCTCGAGTAGCGCGGCGCCCGTCACGAGAACGCCGCGTTGCGGCGTGGCCACCGGCGGCCGTCCTGCTAGCATCGATGGATTGCCCCGGGGACCATCCATGCGCAAGACCCTGCTGTCGCTGGCGATCGTTGCTGCCGCCTTGCCCGCCGCCCACGCCGACGAATGGTTCGTCGAAGCACACTATCCCGACCATGACGCACTGGTGCGGGGCGCGTCACTGTTCCAGCACGTGATCGTCGATACCGAACGCCAGGTGCTGCGCGTGGACACCGACGACGAAGGCATCCGCCAGCTCGAAGACGCCGGCCTCTCGGTGTCGATCGATGCGGCGGACACCGCGCGCCTGCGCGGCTTCTACGCGACGATGCAGCAGGCGGTCGAGTCACGGGCGCCCCAGCTCACCGATGACGGCTACCCGGGCATTCCCGGCTATCCCTGCTACCGCACCGTCGAGGGCACCTACCAGACCATGGACGATCTCGCCGCCGTGCACGGCGATCTCGTCGAAGTGCATTCGATCGGGCCGAGTTGGCAGAAGACGCAGAATTCCGCCACCGGATACGAGATGCGCGCGTTGCGCGTGACGAATCTCGCCACCGCCGCGACCGATCCGGATCGCCCGAAGATGGTCGTGTTCGGTTCGATCCACGCGCGTGAATACACTCCGGCCGAACTCCTGACGCGCATGGCCGAATGGCTCGTCAGCGCTTACGGCAATGACCCCGAAGCGACCTGGCTGGTCGACCATGTCGACTTCCGCTTCGTACTGCAGGCCAATCCGGATGGGCGCAAGAAGGCCGAAACAGGACTCTCGTGGCGCAAGAATGCCGATACAGCCAACGGCAATTGCGCCAGGAATGCGAATAGTTCGGGCATCGATCTCAACCGCAACTTCCCGTTCCATTGGCATACCACGGGTGAAAGCGGCTCCAGCAGCGACACGTGCGACGAAGACTACCGCGGCCCCACGGCGGCATCGGAACCGGAAACACGGAATCTCGTCGCCTACGTCGCAGGTTCGCCCGGAACGGATGGCGTCTACAGCGGCGGGTTGCTTCCCGATCGCCGCCCGGACAACGTGAGCATCGCTTCGCCCGACGACTACGCGGGCCTGTTCTTCGACATCCACAGCTACTCGAAGCTCGTGCTGTGGCCATGGGGCGACACGACCAACGCCGCGCCAAACCGAACGCCGCTGCAGACGTTCGGTCGACGCCTCGCGTGGTTCAACGGCTACACGCCCGAACAGTCCGATTCGTTGTACCCGACCGACGGCGCGACCGACGACAACTTCTACGGCACGCTCGGCGTGCCTGCGTACACGATCGAACTCGGCGTGCAGTTCTTCGAGTCGTGCAGCACGTTCACGTCCACCACCTACCCGAAGAACTTCGCAGCGCTTCGTTACGCCGCGCGTGCCGCCGCCGCGCCGTACCGGTTGCCGGGCGGCCCCGACGCCTACGGCATCACGGCCACCGCGGTGGCCAGCGGAGCCGGCGGGATGTACACGACGGTTTCAGCGACCATCGACGACCAGCGCTACAAGGCCAACACGCAGACGTCTTTCCCGATCCGCGCCGCGAATGCCTACGTCGACCGCCTGCCATGGGAACCCGGCGCCACGCCGATCGGGCTGTCCGCCGTCGACGGCACGTTCGACGCGAAGGCCGAAACCGTGCGTGGCGACATCACGCTGAATGGCCTCGCGCCCGGGCGGCACATCATCTACGTGCAAGGCATCAACACCCTCGGCGGCGGCAACGGCACGCCCGGCACGCCGAATGCGGTGTTCGTCGACGTGCCGGATGCGCCACAGATGGTCACGGCCACGCCGCTGGTCGTCGGCGATGGCGCGATCGATCCGTCGTCGCCGCAGTCGGTCGCAGCGGGGACGATCCTCTCGTTCACCGTGACCCCCGGCACCGGCCAGCACGTGGAGAGCATCGGCGGCTGCCCGGGCACGTACGTCGCCCCCGTGTTCGCGGCCGGCCCGCTGCTGTCGAGCTGCACGCTGACCGCGACCTTCGCACCGGATCAGTTCGCGATTGGCGGCACCATCGCCGGCCTTGCCGCGGACGGCCTCGCCTTGTCGCTCAACGGCGAATCGCCCTTGTCCGTACCGGCCGGCGCGACGAGCTTCGCATTCACGGGCACGCTGCCGTACGGGGCGCCCTACGACGTGGCAATCGAGACGCAACCGCCGGGTTTCGCCTGCACGATCGTGAACGGCAGCGGCATCATCGATGCCGAAGTCACCGACATCGCGGTGGCCTGCGGGCCGGACGCGAGCGACGTGATCTTCCGCGACGACTTCGAGTCCTGATCCGGTTCGCAATGCGAAAAAGCCGCGCAGATGCGCGACTTTTCATTCTTCGGGCCGCCGCGGCGTCCGATCAAGTGACGCGAGACTTCGTTTGCCCGTCAGCACGGAGAGCGTGATCCGGCATTCAGTCCCGGGACCAGGTAACGCTCATGGGTGGGACCCGCCGCTGCGCAGGCGGCCGTCATTCCCGAGTAGGCGGAATCCATCGTGTGATGGGTCGAAGACGCTGGGGTCCCGGCTTTCGCCGGGACGACGACGGGGGAATCTTCGACCGCGCGACACGCGCATCGCGACGCGCCGGGCGGGCGCGCGCTCCGCGCTCGACCCGCCCGGCGCACGAAGCCCTGCGCCCGCGGTTACGGCCCCTGGTCCTGCAGCTTGCTTTCGGAGATCGACACCTTGGTCGCCTTGCGCAGCGCTTCGACGAACTCGCGCGCCGCCGACATCGACGCCTGCTGCTGCAGCGTGTTGCGGGCCGCTTCGCGCGTCTTCGCGTCGAGCTTGGACGGATCACCGTCGGTGACCGCGGTCAGTTGCACGAGGGCATAGTTGTCGCCGCCGAGATCGACGAGGCGGTAACTCGGCTTGTCCTGCTCCGGGCGCGGCATCGAGAAGACCGCCGAGACGAGGCGGCTGTCCAGCGTGGCCGCGTCGCGACCGATGCCCTTCTGCTCTTCGACCTTGAGGTTGTCCGATGCCGCGAGCGTGTCGAGCGTCTTGTCCTTGCCGAGCTGCGCGTACAGCGCGTCGGCGCGGTCCTTCGCCTGCTTGCTCTCGCGCTCGGCGACGATGCGCGCACGCACGGTGTCGCGCACTTCGTCGAGCGGCTTCGGCGTCGCCGGCTTGTGCTCGGCGATGCGCACGATCGCGATGTGGTTGGGGCCGAGTTCGATCGGATCGGAATTGTTGTTCTGCACGAGCACGCCGTCGCTGAAGGCCGCCTTCGCGACCCCCGGGTTCGCGGCAATCCCCTGGCCGCCGGTGCGTGGGAACAGCTCGGTCTTCTGCACGGCCAGGCCGAGTTCCTTCGCCGCGGTCTCGAGCGTCGACGGATCCTGGTAGGTGAGCTCGGTGAGGCGACCGGCCTTGTCGGAATAGACGCGGTCGCGCTCGCCGTCGGCATATTCCTTGAGCAGCTCCGGCTTGACCTCGTCGAAACTGCGCGTCTTGCCCGGGCGGACGTCGCGCAGTTCGATGATGTGGTAACCCTCGCTGGTCAGCACCGGTTGCGACACCTCGCCCTTGCCGAGCGCGAACAGCGCGTTCTCGAACGCTTCCTCGGTCGTGCCGCGGTCGAGCCAGCCGAGATCGCCGCCCTGGTTCTTCGAACCGAGGTCGGCCGAATCCTGCTTGGCGAGCGTGGCGAAATCCTTGCCGGCCTTCAGCTGCTTCTCGATCTCTTCCGCCTTCGCGAGCGCGGCCTTCTGGTCCTCGGGCGCACCCTTGCCTCCGACCTTGACGAGGATGTGCGAGGCGAGGCGCTGTTCCGCCGTGACGTAGCGCGACTTCGCCTTCTCGTAGCGCTCCTGCAGCACGCTGTCGTCCGGCATCTGGTCGATCTCGAGCTTGGAGGCATCGAGTTCGACGTATTCGAGCGCGACGCGTTCCGGCACCATGAACTCGGCCTGGTGCTGCTTGTACCAGGCTTCGATTTCCTCGTCCTTGACTTCGCCCTGCTCCGCCGCCGGCTTGTCGAGCCTGGCATAGCGGAAATCACGGCGCTGGTCGCGCAGGCGCAGGTAGGCATCGACTTCGGCATCGGTCGCGATCGTGGTCGCGACGACCTGCGACGGCAGCAACGTGCGCCCGATGTCCTTGCGCATGTCGTCCTCGAACGACTGCGGGCTCATGCCGTTGGCCTGCAGCACCTGCCGGTACTGCTCCTTGTCGAACACGCCCTCGTTCTGGAACGCGGGTATTTTCTGGATCTCGTCGCGCAGGCGCTGAACCGGTACGACCAGGCCGAGTTCGTCGTTGGTCTCGAGCAGGACGCGTTCGTTGACGAGGTCGTCGAGCACGCGGCGCTTGAACTCCGGCGTCTGGAACATCGACGCGTTCACGCTGGCGCCGAACTGCTGGCGCATGCGTTGCAGCTCGGCCTGCACCGCGCGGTTGTAACGCTGGGTGAATTCCTGCTCGCTGATGGCGCTCCCGCCCACCTTGGCGACGTTCGTGTTCGTGTTCGCGACGAAGTACGACTCGATGCCGAAGAACGAGAAGCCGATGACGATCACCCCGAGGACGATCTTCACGAACAAGCTGGATTTCTTTCCGCGCAGGAGCTGCAGCATGGATTGGGAACCTGTCTGGTGGAGACGGTCGGCGCGACGGCCGGACCGGAAAGACGATTTTACGCGGTCACGCCCGCCGCGCGGGACTTTCCCGAACAAGGCGACGGCGCCCGAGGGCGCCGTCGCTGGCATTGCGGGATCGCTGCCGGACGCCTGCCGCCCGCGGGATCGGGCGCGCACTCCCCGTGCGCCGAGCGTGCCGGTCGCGATCCACCGCGACCGAAGCTGGTGGGTGCTGAGGGTTTCGAACCCCCGACCCTCGCCTTGTAAGGGCGACGCTCTACCGCTGAGCTAAGCACCCGTGTCGCGACGGGCACGGCGGTACGCCGCGCCCGCGTATTCGTGCCTCAGTTCAGCGCGTCCTTGAGGGCCTTGCCGGCCTTGAACGCGGGAACCTTGGACGCCTTGATCTTGATCGCCTCGTTCGTGCGCGGGTTGCGACCCGTGCGCGCGGCGCGCTTGCGCACCACGAACGTACCGAAACCGACGAGCGAGATCGACTCGCCGGCCTTGAGGGTCTTCTTCACCACCTTGAACATCGCCTCGATGGCGCGCTCGGCGTCGGCCTTGGTCAGTTCGGAGGCATCCGCGATCGCGGCGACAAATTCGGCTTTATTCATGTAGGACTCCCGCACGGGGCGTGCACCCCGCAGAATTTGATCGAGTCGAAACGCGCATGGGCGGAGGTGATGCACCTCGGGTCAGCGCGTCTCGGTACCCCGCAATCGCCCGGACGGCTGCGTCACCTGGATCGCGGCGCGCTCTTTATACCAGCGCCCCCATGGCCACGCAACACGACGTGTCGCACGGATTTGCAGGAATTTCGCGCATTTGCGCCCATTTTGCACGCATGCGGCGACCGCGGCGGCGACCGGTCGCCGCCGCGGCCATGCACGCTTCAGTGGGGGCGTACGCCCGCCTCGGCCGGATGCTCGTCGCGCGTGCGTGGCGCGTCGCCGTCGCCCTTCGATGCGGGCGCGAGTGGCCGCTCGAGCGCGATGTCGAGTACCTCGTCGATCCAGCGCACCGGATGGATCTGCAGCGATTGCGTCACGTTCTTCGGGATGTCGACGAGATCCTTGCGGTTCTCTTCCGGAATGATCACCGTAGTGATTCCGCCACGATGCGCCGCGAGCAGCTTCTCCTTGAGGCCGCCGATCGGCAGCACGCGTCCGCGCAGGGTGATTTCGCCGGTCATCGCGACCTCCGAACGCACCGGCACCTTGGTCAGCGCCGACACGAGGGCGGTGCACATCGCGATACCCGCGCTCGGGCCATCCTTGGGCGTCGCGCCTTCGGGCACGTGCACATGGATGTCGAGCTTCTGGTGGAACTCCGCGTCGACGCCGAGGCGATCGACGCGCGCGCGCACGACGCTGAGCGCCGCCTGGATCGACTCCTGCATCACGTCGCCGAGCTGGCCGGTGTGGATGAGCTTGCCCTTGCCCGGTACGATCGTCGCCTCGATGCTGAGCAGATCGCCGCCCACTTCGGTCCAGGCGAGGCCCGTCACGAGGCCGACTTCGTTCTGCTGCTCGGCGCGACCGTAGGTGAACTTGCGCACGCCGAGGTAGTCGTCGAGGTTCTTCGCGGTCACGCTGACCTTGCCGCGCTTGCGCTCGCCGCCCTTCTTGGCCGCCTTCGCCGCAGCGAGACTGAGTTCCTTGACCACCTTGCGGCAGATCTTGGAGATCTCGCGGTCGAGGCTGCGCACGCCGGACTCGCGCGTGTAGTAGCGCACGACGTCGCGCAGCGCGTCCTCGGATACCGACAGCTCCGCCGCCTTGAGGCCATTCGCCTTGAGCTGCTTCGGCACGAGGTAGCGCTGGGCGATGTTGAGCTTTTCCTCCTCGGTGTAACCGGGGATGCGGATGATCTCCATGCGGTCGGCGAGCGCCGGCGGGATGTTGAGCGAGTTCGCCGTGGCGATCCACATGACCTCGGACAGGTCGACGTCGACCTCGAGGTAGTGGTCGTTGAACGTGTGGTTCTGTTCCGGATCGAGCACTTCGAGCAGCGCCGCGGACGGGTCGCCACGGAAGTCCATCGACATCTTGTCGATCTCGTCGAGCACGAACAGCGGGTTCTTGGTGCCGGCCTTGGTCAGGTTCTGGATGATCCTGCCCGGCATCGAACCGATGTACGTGCGCCGATGGCCACGGATCTCCGCCTCGTCACGCACGCCGCCGAGCGACATGCGGATGAACTTGCGGTTGGTCGCCTTGGCGATCGACTGGCCGAGCGAGGTCTTGCCGACGCCGGGCGGGCCGACGAGGCAGAGGATCGGACCCTTCATCTTGTGCACGCGCTGCTGCACGGCGAGGTACTCGAGGATGCGTTCCTTGACTTTCTCGAGGCCGAAATGGTCTGCGTCGAGCACGTGCTGCGCGCGCTCGAGGTCGCGGCGCACCTTGGTCTTCTTCTTCCAGGGCACGCCGAGCAGGCTGTCGATGTAGTTGCGCACGACAGTCGCCTCGGCCGACATCGGCGACATCTGCTTGAGCTTGTTGAGCTCGGCGCGCGCCTTCGCCTCGATCGGCTTGGGCATGCCGGCGGCGCCGATCTTGCGCGCGAGTTCCTCCAGTTCGTTCGGCGCATCCTCGATGTCGCCGAGCTCCTTCTGGATCGCCTTCATCTGCTCGTTGAGGTAGTACTCGCGCTGGCTCTTCTCCATCTGCGACTTGACGCGGCCGCGGATGCGCTTCTCGATCTGCTGGACGTCGATTTCGCCGTCGACGAGGCCGACGAGGAGTTCCTGCCGGTCGGCGACGTCGACCGTCTCGAGCACGCGCTGCTTCTCGGCGACGCGCACCGCGATGTGCGCCGCGATCGTGTCGGCGAGGCGCGACGGGTCGTCGATGCCGGCGAGCGTGGACATGAGTTCGGGCGGGATCTTGCGCGACAGCTTCACGAGCTGCTCGAACAGGCTGACCAGCTGGCGGCCGATCACTTCGATCTCGCGTTCACCGCGCGTGTAGTTCGGCTCGAGCACGCGCGCATGCGCGACCATGAGCCCGTCGCGCTCGCCGAACGCGGCGATCTCGGCGCGATCGGTACCCTCGACGAGCACCTTGATCGTGCCGTCCGGCAACTTCAGCAGTTGCAGCACCGTGGCTATGGTGCCGATCGTGTAGAGGTCGCCGACGGCGGGCTCGTCCACGTCCGGGCTTCGTTGCGCGACGAGCAGGATCTTCTTGTCGTCGGCCATCGCGCTCTCGAGCGCGCGCACCGACTTCTCGCGGCCGACGAACAGCGGGATCACCATGTGCGGGAACACGACCACGTCGCGCAGCGGCAGGACCGGTAGCTCGATCGGGTCGTGGGGGGGCGTGGGAAGCTTGTTCGGCTTGTCGGTCATCGGGCTCTGGATAAACGGTGGCGAAACGGGTCGCGCGGATATGCGAACGGCAGCGTGGACCCACGCTGCCGTATCGTCAAGTGAGGATTCGTCGCGGCGTTTGCAAGCATTCGGCGCGCCGCCACGGCCCCCGCCCGGATCCGCTCAGAACTGCTTCAGCAGGTTGGCCACATCACCGCCGATCTGACGGATCGTGCGCGCCATGAGTTCCTCGTAACTGCCGCCGAAACCGCCGAAGCCGGAGCGCCGCTGCTGGGTGAAGGAAAGCAGCACGTCGCCGGACGCACCGTCGACGAGTTCGCAGCGAACCTCGACGCGAACCGCGCCCGCGCCGAAGCCGCCCCAGTAGCGTTTCGCGCGCGAACCCGGGTCGAGCAGCAGCACCTTGCCGCGCAGGCGCAGCACGCGGGCGGCCGGGGCCGCGGTTTCGATCACCTCCACCGGCTTGGCCGGTGCTTCGCGCAGGCCTTCGGCGAATACCGTGGTGAACCGCCCGAGCATGGCCTTGACGGGCTCGTAGGTGTTCTCGTCGGCGGGCGGCAGCGCGACGCCGTCGGTGGCGAGCGGCTCGACTTCGACACGATCGTAGTCGGACAGGATGAACGTGCGGGCGATCTCGACCACGTCGATGTCCGGCCCCCAGTCCTCGTAGCGGCCCGGCGCGGTCGGCGCCGCGGCATGCTTCGCCTGTACCGGCGCGACGACGCCCGCGAGCATCAACGAAGACAGCAGCACGCCTGCAACGAATCGCATCTTCATCGGCATTCCCCTTGGATTGGACGCAGGCGGCCGCGGCGCGCCTGGCGCCGCGCCGGCCTCACTCGGAGGCGGCGCGGTTCTGCATGTTGCCGCGGTAGATCAGGTACGGCTCGGCCTGGCCGTTGATGACGGCTTCGTCGACGACGACCTTGCTCACGTGCTCGAGCGACGGCAGGTTGAACATCGTGTCGAGCAGCACCTGCTCGAGGATCGTGCGCAGGCCACGCGCGCCGGTCTTGCGCCGGATCGCCTTGCGCGCGATCGCGGTCAGCGCATCGGGACGGAACTCGAGTTCGACGCCTTCCATCTCGAACAGCTTCTTGAACTGCTTGGTGATCGCGTTCTTCGGTTCGGTGAGGATCTTGACCAGCGCCGTCTCGTCGAGCTCCTCCAGCGTCGCGACCACCGGCAGGCGGCCGACGAACTCGGGGATGAGGCCGAACTTGATCAGGTCTTCGGGCTGCACGTCGGCGAGCAGCTTGCCCGTCTCCGCCTGGCGATCCTTGCTGCGCACCTCGGCGTTGAAGCCGATGCCGGTCGCTTCCGAACGCTGCAGGATGATCTTCTCCAGGCCCGCGAACGCACCGCCGACGATGAACAGGATGTTCTTGGTGTCGACCTGCAGGAATTCCTGCTGCGGATGCTTGCGGCCGCCCTGCGGCGGCACCGAGGCGACCGTGCCTTCGATGAGCTTGAGCAGCGCCTGCTGCACGCCCTCGCCGGAGACGTCGCGCGTGATCGACGGGTTCTCGCTCTTGCGCGAGATCTTGTCGATCTCGTCGATGTAGACGATGCCGCTCTGCGCCTTCTCGACGTCGTAGTCGCACTTCTGCAGCAGCTTCTGGATGATGTTCTCGACGTCCTCGCCGACGTAGCCGGCTTCGGTCAGCGTCGTCGCGTCGGCGATCGTGAACGGCACGTTGAGCAGGCGCGCCAGCGTGTCCGCCAGCAGCGTCTTGCCCGAGCCGGTCGGACCGACGAGCAGGATGTTCGACTTGGCCAGTTCGACGTCGTCGTTGCGGCTGCGCGTCTCGAGCCGCTTGTAGTGGTTGTACACCGCGACGGCGAGCACCTTCTTCGCGCGCGCCTGGCCGATCACGTACTGGTCGAGGACGTCGAGGATCTCGGCCGGCTTGGGCAGGTCGCTGCGCGCGCTGGCCGCCTTCTCCTCGAGCTCCTCGCGGATGATGTCGTTGCACAGCTCCACGCATTCATCGCAGATGAACACGGACGGGCCCGCGATGAGCTTGCGGACCTCGTGCTGGCTCTTGCCGCAGAACGAGCAGTAGAGGATCTTGCCGTTGTCGCCCGATCGGCTTTGCCGGTCGTCAGTCATGCTCCGCCTCGGAGTGTCGCCGCATTTGCCGGCGCAGGATAGCACAGCGCGACCGGACCCTCGGTCCGGCCGCGATTGATGTAAAAAAGCGTGAAGGGACGCCGATCCTGCGCGATCAGGCCGGCGTCACCGGCGCTTCGCCGGGCCGGCGGTCGAGCACCGCGTCGATCAGGCCGTACGCCTTGGCGTCCTCGCCGCTCATGAAGCGGTCGCGCTCCATGTCGCGCTCGATCTGCTCGAGCGGCTGGCCGGTGTGCTTGACGTAGATCTGGTTCAGGCGCCCGCGCAGGTACAGGATCTCGCGCGCCTGGATTTCGATGTCCGTCGCCTGGCCCTGCGCGCCGCCGGAGGGCTGGTGGATCATCACGCGCGAGTTCGGCAGCGCGTAGCGCTTGCCCTTGGCGCCCGCGGTCAGCAGCAGCGACGCCGCGCTGCAGGCCTGGCCGACGCACATCGTGCTGACGTCGCAGCGGATGTACTGCATCGTGTCGTAGATGGCGAGGCCCGCCGTCACGACGCCGCCGGGGCTGTTGATGTACAGGTTGATGTCCTTGTCGGGATTCTCCGACTCGAGGAACAGCAACTGCGCGACCACCACGTTCGCCATGTAGTCGTCGATCGGGCCGACCACGAACACGACGCGCTCCTTCAGGAGGCGCGAGTAGATGTCGTACGCGCGCTCGCCACGCGACGTCTGCTCGACCACCATCGGGACGAGGTTGAGGCCGGTGGCGGGGGTGATCAGGCTGGACATGGCATTCTCCCGGCGCCGTGCGCGCTCAGGCGCCCGGTCGCATGACGTCGTTGAAACTCAACTGCTGTTCGCTGCACTTGGCATGGTCGGCGAGCCATTCGACGACCTGGTCCTCGATCACGCGGTTCTGCAACGCGCTCATCAATTGGGGATCGCGCGAGTAGAGTTCAACGACCTGCTCGGGTTCCTCGTAGGTCGAGGCGATCGTCGCCAGCGCTTCGCTGACGCGACGCGAATCGAGGCGGATGTCGTTCTGGCGCGCGAGTTCGCCGATGAGCAGGCCGGCGCTGACGCGACGGCGCGCGGTCGGCAGGAACTGCGCGACCGCGTCGGGGCTCTGCAGGCCGGCCTGGCGCGCGAGCTGGCGCGCTTCGTTCTCGACCATGCCCTGCGGCACTTCGAGCTCCGGATGCGCCTCGACGAGCTTCTCCAGCGCGCCGGCCTTGAGGCGACCCATCAGCACGCCCTTGAGTTCGCGCTCGAGGTTCGCGCGCACGTCCTCGCGGAAGCGCTCGAGGCCGCCCTCCTTGACGCCGAAGCTCGCCGCGAACGCCTCGTCGACGACCGGCAGCTGCGCTTCCTGCACGCGCACGAGCTTGACGCTCACGTCGACCGACTTGCCGGCGAGCGCGGGCGTGCGCACGGCGGCCGGGAAATCGACATGGGTGGTGAATTCGTCGCCGGCCTTGTGGCCGGCCAGCTTGTCCTCGAGTTCCTTCGAGTACGCCCCCGAGCCGAGCACGGCGCCGACGCGATCGGTGCCGGCTTCCGGATGGCGGAAGCCCTCGCCCTGGGCGGAGAACTCGAACAGCACCATGTCGCCGTCCTTCGCCGCGCGCTCGACCGCGTGCCAGCTGCGGCGCTGCAGACGCAGCGTCTCGATCATCTGGTCGATGTCGGCGTCGGTCACGCTCGCGACCGGCTTGACGATCTCGAGCCCGCTGACGTCGAGATTGCCGATCTCCGGCAGCACTTCGAACGTCGCGGTGTACTCGATCTCGCCGTTCTCCGGGCGGCCCGTGGTCGCGATCGACGGCTGCACGGCCGGGCGCAGCTTCTCCTGCGTGACCGCTTCCTGGAAGCTGGACCCGATCATTTCCGACAGGGCTTCGTTGCGGATCTGGTTGCCGAAGCGCTGCTCGATCACCTTGGCCGGCACCTTGCCCGGGCGGAAGCCCTTGAGGCGCGCGCTGCGACCCATCTCCTGGATGCGCGAGCGGACGGTGTCCTCGAGGCGCTGGGCGGGGAGGCGGACCGTGAGCTTGCGGCCGAGCGAACCGACGTTTTCGATCGAGACTTGCATGGTGTTCCTCAGGATCAGTATGCAGTTGGCAGGGCCGCGCGTCCGGTCGCGGCCTGCTGAAAAACGGTCGCGGCCCCGCCGCGCCACGTTTTTCGCATCACGCGCCGCGCGCCCGATGCGTCGGCACGTCCTGTGCCGTCGTTGCGTTTCCCCGCCGGGCCACGGACGTCATGAAACGCCGCGATCCGGGTCACCCCAGGCGGTCGTTGCGACAGGCTCGTTGCGGAGGGAAGTGGTGCGAAAGGAGAGACTCGAACTCTCACGGGTTGCCCCGCCAGAACCTAAATCTGGTGCGTCTACCAGTTTCGCCACTTTCGCCCGGACCGGCCTGCCGCCCGCGCGAAGGCTCTTCCGGGGAGCCGGCGCGCTCGCGCCAGGGGAAAATTGGTGGGCCGTCTAGGACTCGAACCTAGGACCAAGAGATTAAGAGTCTCCTGCTCTACCAACTGAGCTAACGGCCCGCATGACTTCTAGATTGTAACGAAAGTTGGGGTGGACGATGGGACTCGAACCCACGACAACCGGAATCACAATCCGGTACTCTAACCAACTGAGCTACGCCCACCACTGAAGCTGTGCACACCGGCTGGTCACCGCCGCGCAACACCTCGTTGCAGGCTTTCCATCCCACCGTCGTACCGCACGGCGGGTGGCACGCCCGACAGGACTCGAACCTGCAACCGTCGGCTTAGAAGGCCGATGCTCTATCCGGTTGAGCTACGGGCGCATCGACAGCCGCATTGTCGCAAGTCCCGGCGCCAGACGCTGCGCCGATCCCGCCTGCTCCGCGAGCGGATGGTCGGGGTAGAGGGATTCGAACCCCCGACATCCTGCTCCCAAAGCAGGCGCGCTACCAGACTGCGCTATACCCCGTTCAGTCCGTTCCCGCGCCGTGCCGGCCGCGAAAAAACGATCGACGATGGTACGAAGCAGCGTCCTTCGCGTCAAATCGGAAACCTCGACGCCGTCCTGCGCGACGCGGCCCCCGGATTCCTGCAGAAACAAAAAGGGTGCCGAAGCACCCTTCGCGTACAAGTGGCGCGCCCGGAGAGATTCGAACTCCCGACCACCAAGTTCGTAGCCTGGTGCTCTATCCAGCTGAGCTACGGGCGCGTTGCAACCTGTTCCCCGTCGCCGAACGACGGTCGCCTAGCATAACACCTCGGCGAACCGTTTTCGAAACAGCGTCGGAAGGCGCGCGATTATTCTGATCGCGACGCCGGGCGTCAACCTTTTTCTGCAACATTCGTTGCGATTGGCGAGAGTTTGCGCAGAAGCTGTTCATTCCCTGCGCAACGGAACGCGCGGTCGCCCACCGGGTGGGCTCCTGCAACGGAACCGAACCATCGACGAGGCACCCCGAAAAACGTTCGCGCCGGCGCGTCGGCCGAGGCCGGGACATACCCTGTGGGAGCGCACCCGTGCGCGACCGCGGCATCCAACCTCGCCGCGATCCCGTCGCCCACAGGTGGGCTCGTATAACGGAACCGGGACGTCCACGATTGCTCGGCTCATCCTGAGCCTCACCCCTCGGCGCTGCACGGTATGGGCCAGCCGCTTCGCGGCTGTTCCGATTCGCTCCCGGCGAATCGGTCGAACCGGTGCCTTCTGCGAAGGGCGCCGGTTCTCCACCCTGCACGCACCCCCAGTAACGCAAAACGCCCCCGAAGGGGCGTTTTGCGTTACTGGCGGAGAGAGAGGGATTCGAACCCTCGATAGAGCTTTTGACCCTATACTCCCTTAGCAGGGGAGCCCCTTCGGCCTCTCGGGCATCTCTCCGGGATCGTGCGGTCCGCGCCAGCTTCGGCTGTTCGCGTCCGGCCGCGCAGGATAGCGGCTACGGCGGTGCGGGTAAAGACGGTGCGGTGAAGCTCAGTTCGCGTGATGGCCGCCGGAACCTTCGGCGGATTCCTCGCCCGGCGTGAGTTCGCGCTTGATGCGCTGGTAGATCTCTTCGCGATGCACGGCCACGTCCTTCGGTGCGTTGATACCGATGCGGACCTGGTTGCCCTTGACGCCGAGTACGGTGACGGTCACCTCGTCTCCGATCATCAGCGTCTCGCCGACCCGGCGAGTCAAAATAAGCATGTGGCTCTCCTTACTCGTTTATCGGTCCTTTTGGATCCGCATGTGCGACTGCGTTCACCCTGCGCATGTGGTCCCGGGGACCAAGTGGCAGCCTCCCTCGCTACCCTTCCCCTGTTTTATGTACCTCGATTCGACGTTCTCGCTGCGCCACCCGGCGCCGGCACCGATATCGAAGCGGCCCGATACTAACCAAGGCATCCGGCACGCGCAATGAACGAAAGCCTTTGCGCCGACACGTTTTCTTTACGTTTACATATGCTGCTCGAGCCACGCGGGGAGCGCTGCAAGCGCAGCATCCAGCGCGGGTGAATCGATGCCTCCGCCCTGCGCCATGTCCGGGCGCCCACCGCCCTTGCCGCCGATCTGCGCCGCGACGTGCGCGACGACTTCACCGGCCTTGACCTTGCCGAGCGCGGCGCCGTGCACCCCGCCGACGAGCGCGACCTTGCCGTCGCTGGCCGAGGCGAGCAGCACGATGCAGTCGGCGAGCTTCTGCTTGAGCGTATCGACGCCGTCGCGCAGTGCCTTCGCGTCGAGGCCGTCGACCCGCGCGGCCACGACGTTCACGCCGCCGACCTTGCGCGCCGATGCCGCGAGGTCCTGCGTCGCGGAACTCGCCGCCTTCGCCTTGTACGACTCCAGCTCGCGCTCGAGCTTCTTCTGCCGTTCGAACACCTGGCGCAGCTTGTCGACGATCTCGGGGCCGTTCGCCGACAAGAGGTCGCCGATCTCGTCGAGGCGCCGTTCCTCCTCGGCGACGAAGGCGATCGCCGCCGCGCCGGTCACCGCCTCGATGCGGCGCACGCCTGCAGCCACGCCGCTTTCGCCGACGATCTTGAACAGGCCGATGTCGCCGGTGCGCCCGACGTGAGTGCCACCGCAGAGCTCGGTGGAGAAATCGCCCATTTTCAGCACGCGCACCTCGTCGCCGTACTTCTCGCCGAACAGCGCGATCGCGCCGAAGTCGAGCGCGTCCTGGTACGCCATCTCGCGCACCTCGGCGGGGGCGTTGCGGCGGATCTCGGCGTTGACGAGATCCTCGATGCGGCGCAGTTCCGCGGCGCTGATCGGCTGGAAATGCGCGAAGTCGAAGCGCAGGCGGTCGGGCGCGACCAGCGAGCCCTTCTGCTGCACGTGGGTTCCCAGCTCACGGCGCAATGCGGCATGCAGCAGGTGCGTGGCCGAATGGTTGAGCACGGTCGACTGACGGCGTTGCGCATCGACATCGGCATCGAGCATGGCGCCCTTGTGCAGCGGCGCGCCGTGCCAGCGCCCGAGATGGGCGTGGAACACGCCGCCGAGCTTGATGGTGTCGGCGACATCGAAGCGACCACCTTCTCCGCGCAACACGCCGGTGTCGCCGACCTGGCCACCCGACTCGGCGTAGAACGGCGTGCGGTCGAGCAGCACCACCGCCTCCTCGCCGTCGCCGAGCGCATCGACCGCGCGGCCGTCCCGTACGATCGCGACGACGGTCGCGCCGCTCGCCGAAAGCGCTTCGTAGCCGAGGAAGACGGTCGGCGCGAGCGCGCTCGCGACATCCGCGGGCAAGGTCGCCTTGCTGTCGAACTGGCTCGCCGAGCGCGCGCGTTCGCGCTGCTGCTCCATCGCCGCCTCGAAGCCCGCCATGTCGACCGACAGGCCGCGCTCGCGCGCGATGTCCGCGGTGAGGTCGACCGGGAAGCCGTAGGTATCGTACAAGCGGAATGCGTCGGCGCCGGGAATGGTATTGCCGGACTTGCGCGCGACATCCTCGAACACCTTCATGCCCTGCTCGAGGGTCTCGCCGAAACGCTCCTCTTCGGCCTTGAGCGCGCGCTCGACGAGCTCGCGCTTGGCCGGCAGTTCCGGATAGGCGTCGCCCATGACCTCGATCAGCGCCGGCACCATCGCGTGGAAGAACGGCTGCTTCTGGCCGAGCATGTAGCCATGGCGCAATGCGCGCCGGATGATCCGGCGCAGCACGTAGCCGCGGCCCTCGTTCGAGGGCAGCACGCCGTCGACGATGAGGAACGCGCACGCGCGGATGTGGTCGGCGATCACGCGCAGCGACTTGTTCTCGAGGTCGCGCGTGCCGGTCAGGCGCGCGGCCTCGCCGATCAGGCGCTGGAACAGGTCGATCTCGTAGTTCGAATGCACGTGCTGCAGCACGGCGGCGAGGCGCTCGAGGCCCATGCCGGTATCGACGCACGGCGCCGGCAGCTTCGACAGCGTGCCATCGGCGGCACGGTCGAACTGCATGAAGACGAGGTTCCAGATTTCGATGTAGCGATCGCCGTCTTCGTCCGGCGATCCCGGCGGGCCGCCGGGGATGCCGGGGCCATGGTCGTAGAAGATCTCGGTGCACGGCCCGCACGGCCCGGTGTCGGCCATCTGCCAGAAGTTGTCGGAAGCGTACGGTGCGCCCTTGTTGTCGCCGATGCGCACGATGCGCTCCGGCGGGACGCCGATCTCGTCCTTCCAGATCGCGTGGGCCTCGTCGTCCGTGTGGTAGACGGTGACCCAGAGGCGCTCCTTCTCGAGCCCCAGCACGCCGGTGAGGAATTCCCACGCCCAAGCGATCGCCTCGCGCTTGAAGTAGTCGCCGAACGACCAATTGCCGAGCATCTCGAAGAACGTGTGGTGGCGGGCCGTATAGCCGACCGAGTCGAGGTCGTTGTGCTTGCCGCCCGCGCGCAGGCAACGCTGCACGTCGGCCGCCCGCACGTAACCGAGCTTCTCGCTGCCGAGAAACACGTTCTTGAACTGCACCATGCCGGAGTTGGTGAACAGCAAGGTCGGATCGTTCGACGGTACGAGCGAGCTCGACGGCACGATCGTATGATCCTTGGAGCGGAAGAACTCCAGGAACGCGGAGCGGATTTCGGAGGTTTTCATCGGGACGGATCGGGGCGGATGCGAAAGGCGGACACGCCGAAGATGCGGTCCGGATTTCGAGCCATCAATCCAACTCTTCGCCCGGATCGTCCACTTCGGCCTGCGTGACGGCGCGTACTGTCGCCGGATCGAAGCCGCGGCGCAAGAGAAAACCGGCGCGGACCGCGCGTTCCGCGCGATCGGACGGCGCCTTCGTACCGTAGCGGCGCCGCAGTTGCGCCGCGGCGATCGCCTCCCAGTCGGCGTCCAGGGCGATGAACACCTCGCGAATCGCCGGTTCGGCAAGACCGTGCGACTTGAGCTCGGCCCGGATCCGGCGCGGGCCATAGCCTTGCGCGCTGCGCTGGCGCGCGATGCTCGCGGCGAAGCGCGCATCGTCCTGGTAACCCTGCTGTTGCAGACGCTCGATCGCATCGCCGGCCTCGCCGTCGGCATGTCCGCGCCGGGCGAGCTTCGTCTTCAGTTCCCGCGCGGAATGCTCGCGTCGCGCGAGCAGCCCCAGGGCACGGTCGTAGCCCGAACGCGTTGCCCCGTCGCCGGTTCGCCGGTCCTTCTGCTTCATGGCGCACCTCGGCTGACGGCCCGCGGATCGAACGCGTATCCTACGACGGCTTCCGACGGATATCGCAACGCATGCTGGCGACCGCGAACGACGCGAAACTTCCCGACCCGCTGCCGCGCAAGATCAACGTCGGCTGCGGCTACGACCGCCGTGAAGGCTATCTCAACGTCGATCTGCACGCGGTACACGGGCCCGATCTGGTCGCCGACGTCGTCTCGATGCCGATGCTTCCCTCGGGCGCGTTCGACGAAGTCCTCGCACAGGACGTGCTCGAGCACTTCGAACGCGCCAAAACCGTGCCGGCCCTGCAGGAATGGGCGCGCTTGCTCGCGCCGGGCGGCATCCTGCACGTGCGCGTGCCCACCCTTACCGGCATGTTCGACCTGCTCAGCCGGCCCGATCGCCGCGAGGCGTCGAAGCCGATGGGATCATCCATCTCGTCTACGGCAGGCCTACAACGGTGATTACCATCTCGCCGGGTTCACCGCGGCAACGCTCGATGCGTCCCTGCGCCGTGCCGGACTGCGCGTATGCGAGGCGTCGATCCTGCACGGGTGGTTGTTCGACGTGAAGTCACGCAAGGCCGAGCGCCTGGACGACGACCGCGAATTCGTCCATTCGCTGTACTTCTCGGTGCTCGGCCGGCCCGCGGACCCTTCGGGACTCGCCTCGTCCGTCGATGCACTCGCCACCGGACGGCGCACGCGCGAGGGTGTCGAGCGCATGCTGCGCGAGAGCGAAGAGGCGAGGTTCCTCGCCAACCATCCCGCGTACCTGTGGCCTTACGCCGCACGCCTCCGCCCGGAACGCACCGCCTCACGCGGCGCACTGCTGCCCGCGCGGCTGCGCAATGCCCTGTCGACATTGCGCAGGCGCCTCACCTGAGGCCGCCGCGTCGTTCAGCGGCGCTCAGGCCTCTTCCATCTCCACCATCGGCGAATTCGCACCCTTGGCGAGCAAGCTGGCGCGCAGCTGCGCATCGATCGCAGCGGCGATTTCCGGGTGCTCCTTGAGGTACTGGCGCGTGTTGTCCTTGCCCTGGCCGATGCGATCACCGTTGTAGCTGTACCAGGCGCCGGACTTGTCGACGATGTTGTTGGCGACGCCGAGCTCGATCAGCTCGCCTTCGCGCGAAGAGCCCTCGCCGTAGAGGATTTCGAACTCGGCCTGGCGGAACGGCGGCGCGACCTTGTTCTTGACGACCTTGACGCGTGTTTCCGAACCGATCACTTCCTCGCCGCGCTTGACGCTGCCGATACGGCGGATGTCGAGACGCACCGACGCGTAGAACTTCAGCGCGTTGCCGCCCGTGGTCGTCTCGGGGTTGCCGAACATGACGCCGATCTTCATGCGGATCTGGTTGATGAAGATGACCAAAGTCCCTGATTTCTTGATGTTCGCGGTAAGCTTGCGCAGCGCCTGGCTCATCAGGCGCGCCTGCAGGCCGACGTGCGAATCGCCCATCTCGCCTTCGATTTCCGCCTTCGGCGTGAGCGCCGCGACCGAGTCGATGACGACGACGTCGACGGCATTGGAACGCACCAGCATGTCGGCGATCTCGAGCGCCTGCTCGCCGGTGTCGGGCTGGGACACGAGCAGGTCGTCGACGTTGACGCCAAGCTTTTCCGCATAGCTTGGGTCGAGCGCGTGCTCGGCGTCGACGAACGCGGCAGTGCCGCCGTTGCGCTGGCAGTTCGCGATGACCTGCAGGGTCAAGGTGGTCTTGCCGGACGATTCGGGGCCATAGATCTCGACGATGCGCCCGCGCGGCAGGCCACCGATGCCGAGCGCGATGTCGAGGCCCAGCGAGCCCGTCGAAACGACGTCGATCGCTTCGTCGGCCTTGTCGCCCATGCGCATCACGGCGCCCTTGCCGAACTGCTTCTCGATCTGGCTGAGTGCGGAGGCGAGCGCCTTGCGCTTGTTGTCGTCCATCGCGGATTCCTCGATATCGTGTGGGTGCGGCGAAGGTGCCGCCGCGGCGTCTCAGCGTGTAAGACGCCTCGTCACGCGATTATCCCACAGCCACGCGCGTCCGCTACGCGCGGCGCGCGCTTCAGCTCGTAAGAATCCGCCGAACGCCGTCGAGCGCCGCGCCGACCGTCTGCCGCCGCACCGCCTCGCGATCGCCGTCGAAGTGGAACAGCTCGGCACGCGCGTAGCCACCGCGCCGCTTCCAGCCGATCCAGACCGTTCCGACCGGCTTGTCCTTGGTGCCGCCACCCGGCCCGGCGACGCCGGTGACCGCCACCGCGACGCTCGCGCCGTAGCGCGCGAGCGCGCCCGAGACCATCTCGACCGCGGTTTCCTGGCTCACCGCGCCATGCCGCTCGAGCGTCTGCGGCTGCACACCGAGCAGCGACTCCTTCGCCTCGTAGCTGTAGGCGACGACGCCGCACTCGAACCAGCTCGAGCTGCCCGGAATGTCGGTCAGCACCTTGGCGATCCAGCCGCCCGTGCACGACTCCGCCGCGACCACCGTCTGCGCTCGGGCGATGAGGCATTCAGCCACGGATTGCGCGAGCGCATGCAGCTCGACGTCGGTCGGAATGTCCGTGTTCATGATGGGTTCCCGTGGCCGAACGCCGCATGATGCCACAGCGACGCGCAACGCCGCGCGAAGGCGACGTTACGCTCCGATCGCACGATCCACCGCGACGGCGCGCCCGTCCTGGTCGACCGCGACCATGACGAACTCCCCGCTCGTCGCCAGCGCCGACGGCGCGCCCGGCGTCGCCTCGCTCGACAGGCCCACGCGCACGGTCATCGAACTGCGGCCGACGCCGACGACGGTCGCGACGAGCTCGACGATTTCGCCGAGCCGCACCGCGCGCCGGAAGTCGATGCGGTCCGATCGCGCGGTGACCACCGTGCGCCCGCAGAAGCGGCTCGCGGCGAGGAACGCGGCCTTGTCCATCCAGGCGAGGGCCTGCCCGCCGAACAAGGTACCGAGATGGTTGCAGTGGTGCGGGAACACGATCTCGACGACGCGCGCCTCGGTCCCGGCCGCTTCAGAACGCATGGTCGAATCCCACCTCACCCTGCACCGCGACCTGGTAGGCGGACACGCGGCGTTCGAAGAAGTTGGTGAGTTCCTGCACGTCCTGCAGCTCCATGAACGGGAACGGATTGCGCGCGCCGTAGCGCGGCGGCAGGCGCAGCATCGCGAGGCGCTGGTCGGCGACGTACTCGAGGTACTGGCGCATCTCCTTCAAGGTCATGCCGACCACGCCGCCGCCGAGCACGTCCTCGGCGAATTGCGTCTCGCACTCGACCGCCTCGCCGATCATCTCGGTCACCTGCGCGGCCCAGCGATCGTCGAACAGCTGCGGCTGCTCGCGCTCGACCGTGCGCAGCACCTCGAACGCGAAACCCATGTGCGCCGATTCGTCGCGAAACACCCACGCCGTGCCCGCCGCGAGGCCCGGCAGCAGGCCGCGCGAACGCAGGAAGTAGACGTAGGCGAACGCGCCGAAGAAGAAGAGTCCCTCGATGCAGGTCGCGAAACAGGCGAGGTTGAGCAGGAACGAGCGCCGGTCCTCGTCCGACGCGATCCGCTCGAGCGCGTGGATCGAATCGATCCAGCGCTGGCAGAACGCCGCCTTGCGGCGGATCGACGGGATGTTCTCGACCGCCGCGAAGGCTTGCGCGCGCCGGTCCGACTGCGGGATGTAATTGTCGAGCAGGGTCAGGTAGAACTGCACATGCAGTGCCTCCTCGTACAACTGGCGCGACAGGTACATGCGCGCCTCGGGCGCATTGATGTGCCGGTAGAGGTTGAGCACGAGGTTGTTCGCGACGATCGAATCGCCGGTCGCGAAGAACGCGACGAGGCGTTCGACCAGGTGCCGATCGGCCGGCGTCATGCGCTGCGCGAGATGGCCGAGGTCGATCTGGAAGTCGATTTCCTCGACCGTCCAGGTGTTCTTGATCGCGGCGCGATACATCTCGTAGAACTGCGGATAGCCCATCGGCCGCAGCGTGAGGTCGAAGCCGGGATCGAGAAGGCGACTGGTGGCGCTCATTGGCAGGCCTCGCACAGTTCGGGGTTCTCGAGCGAGCAGACCACGGCTTCGGCGTCGCTGTAGGCCTTCGCCGGTGCCGCGCCGATCGTCGCCTTGGCGATGCGCGTCGCCGGGCGCGAGCGCAGGTAGTAGGTCGTCTTCAGCCCGCGCTTCCACGCGTACATGTACATGCTCGAGAGCTGGCCGATGTTCGGGTTCTCGATGAACAGGTTGAGCGACTGGCTCTGGTCGATGAACGCGCCGCGATCGGCCGCCATGTCGATCAGCGCACGCATCGGCATCTCCCACACGGTGCGGTAGATCGTGCGCAGTTCCTCCGGCAATGCCGTGATCGCCTGCACCGACCCTTCCGCGAGCTTGATCGCGTCGCGGATCTGCGCGGTCCACAGACCCAGGCGCTTGAGCTCGTCGACGAGGTAACGGTTGACCTGCAGGAAGTCGCCAGACAGGGTCTCGCGCTTGAACAGGTTCGACACTTGCGGCTCGATGCACTCGTAGCAGCCCGCGATCGAGGCGATCGTCGCGGTCGGTGCGATCGCCACGAGCAGCGAATTGCGCAGGCCGTGCGCGCGGATCTCCCCGCGTAGCGCGTCCCAGCGCGCAGCATCGCGCGGCGCTACGTTCCACGCGTCGAACTGCAACTCGCCGCGGGCAGCGCGCGTCTCGGCGAACGCGGGATGCGCGCCCTTCTCGCGCGCGAGCTCGAGCGAGGTGCGCAGCGCCCAGTAGTAGATCTCCTCCGACACGCGCGCCGACAGCTCGCGCGCGGCGTCGCCGTCGAACGGCAGGCGCAGCGCGAAGAACACGTCCTGCAGGCCCATCAGGCCGAGCCCGACCGGCCGCCAGCGCAGGTTCGACGCGCGCGCGCCGTCGATCGGATAGAAGTTGAGGTCGATCACCCGGTCGAGCTGGCGCACCGCCACCTGCACCGTGTGCGCGAGCTTGTCGAAGTCGAACGCGACGCCGTCGTGATGCTGCGCGAGATTGATCGAGCCGAGGTTGCACACCGCGGTTTCGCCGCCACCCGTGACCTCGATGATCTCGGTGCACAGGTTCGACAGGTGCACGGTGTTGCCCGCGCGTGCGGTCTGGTTGCCGGCGCGGTTGCACGCATCCTTGAAGGTCATCCAGCCGTTGCCGGTCTGTGCGAGCGTGCGCATCATGCGTGCGTAGAGGTCGCGCGCCTTGACCGTCCTGCGCGCGAGCCCCTGCGCCTCCGCCTGCGCGTAGGCCTGTTCGAACGCTTCGCCCCAGAGGTCGGGCAGCTCCGGCACGTCCTTGGGGTCGAACAGCGACCACTGGCCGTCGGCGTCGACGCGGCGCATGAACAGGTCCGGGATCCAGTTGGCGAGGTTGAGGTGGTGCGTGCGGCGCGCCTCGTCGCCGGTGTTGTCGCGCAGTTCGAGGAACGCCTCGATGTCGGCGTGCCAGGGCTCGAGGTAGACGCAGGCGGCGCCCTTGCGCTTGCCGCCCTGGTTCACCGCGGCGACGGACGAATCGAGCGTCTTCAGCCATGGCACGATGCCGTTGCTGAGGCCATTGGTCGAGCGGATGAGCGAGCCCTCCGAACGCACGCGGTGCCAGGCGAGGCCGATGCCGCCCGAGAACTTCGACAGCAGCGCGACATCGCGGTACTTGTCGTAGATCGCCTCGAGCGAATCGGCGGGCGAGTCGAGCAGGAAGCAGCTCGACAGCTGCTCGTGGCGCGTGCCGGAGTTGAACAGCGTCGGCGAACTCGGCACGTAGTCGAGGCGCGCGAACAGGCCATACAACTCGATCGCATCACCCACCTGCTCGCTGAGCGCGCAGGCGACGCGCAGCCAGAACTGCTGAGGCGTCTCGATCACCTGGCGCGAGGTCGGGTGCTTGAGCAGGTAGCGGTCGTACAGCGTGCGCAGGCCGAAGTACTCGAAGCGGCGCGTGTGCGCCGGGTCGATCGCATCGTTGAGCTTGCGCGCGTTCGCCTCGACGAACGCGAGCACGCGCTCGTTGATGAGGCCGGCGTCGTGGCCGAGCCGGATCGACTGCGAGAACGAATGCACGCCGAGGCCTTGCACCTCCTTGTCGATGTAGCCGGCGAGCAGTCGCGCCGCGACCCTGGAGTATTCCGGCTCCTCGGCGATGAACGACGCCGCGGTGCGGATCGACAGCTCGTCGAGTTCGCGCGTCGACGCGCCGTCGTAAAGGCCGGCGATCGTCTTCAGCGCGACACGCATCGGATCGACATCGGCGAGGCCATCGCAACAGCGCGTGACCGCGCGCACGATCTTGTTGAGATCGACCGGCTCCTTCGCACCCGAGCGCTTGGTCACGGACATCGACACCGGCCCCCCGTGCGGCGCCGTGAGACGGAAACCCGGCTGCGCAGGGGATGCAGCGACGGTCGAGGCGACGGCTTCGTCGACTTCGGGGATGGACATGGCGGTTCTCCTTCGCGAGCGGTGGAACCCGCGAGGAGAACGGCACGGCGTTGCACGGAACGAGACGACCGTCCGCACTCCGCCGGCCTTCGCTCCCGCGAGCGAAAGAAGACCCGCGGATGGATGCCGACGAAAGAGCGGCGGCCCGGGCGGACGCACCGACTTCCGGCCGGCCCCTCCCGCGAGGGCCTTCGAGCCTGCGCCCACGCCTTGCGGCAGGGCGGTCGGGGCGGGTGTTCGGACTCGCGGGCGCGAGGGGTATCCCCTCTCCTACTGGACGCCGCTTCCCGGGCCTCCTGGCCCGGCGCTGTTGACGTCGTTCGTTCCCGTTCACCGCTGCGGGGCAGTTCCGGATTCGCACCGGATTCCCTCGCCGGCATAACGCCGGCGACCCAGATGTTGTGCTGGGCGCCTTCGACGAACACAAGAATATGTGTTTCGTTGCTGATGCGCAACGACCCTGAGCCTCCGCTCGAACCGAGACCGCGCGCCCCGCGCCCCTGAGTCGTCGAGCGTTTTGCGCAATTTCCGCAACGCGATCGATCTGGCGATGCAAGTCGACGTCGAGCCTCGTACGTAATACTGCGGAGGCGCGTGCCGCGCGCGCATCGATACGAACAGGGGATATGCCGGCCACCTTCTCTTGCGCCGCCCGCAGGCGGCCCGATTCCATGCCAAGCGCCGTCGTTTCGTGCTGAACGCACAGCTCGCTTTCGGCGCCCATCGCGACGACGCCAGGCACGACGTCGAACGCGCCGCCCGCCTCCAGCGCGATGGACACGGTGGCGAAGCCGAGCGGTTGCTGCGCGAGGTACTCGCGCGCCAGCCCCGCGACGCGGCGGCGGCCGCCCTGCTCGGTCGCATGCTGCTCGCCGGCGAGCGCGCCGCTGAAGCCGCCACGCTGCTGGATCGGTTCGTCCGCGCGACGTTCCGCGTTTCAGGCGATCTGCTGCTGCTGCGCGCGCAGGCCTTGCTCGCGGCAGGCCGCATCGAAGCGGCGGTGCCGGCATTCCACGAGGCGGTCGCGGCGTGCCCGCGCAGTGGCACGGCCCAACTCGGGCTCGCGGTCGCGCTCGGCCAGCACGGCCAGCACGAAGCGGCCGCGCTCGCCGCACGCAGCGCGATCGCCAAGGGCACCGACAATCCGGGCGCCCGCTTCGTGCTCGCGCGCGCCTTGTTCGACGGCGGCGACATCGACGAAGCCGAGGCGCAGTTCCGCCACGTGCTTCGCCTCTGTCCGACCCACGTGCCGGCGCACACGAACCTCGCCGAACTCGTCTGGATGCGCAGCGGCGACGCCGCGGCCGCCGCGGCGGAGATCGACGCG
This sequence comes from Dokdonella fugitiva, assembly GCF_004342425.1. Classification (GTDB taxonomy): domain Bacteria; phylum Pseudomonadota; class Gammaproteobacteria; order Xanthomonadales; family Rhodanobacteraceae; genus Dokdonella_A; species Dokdonella_A fugitiva. The sequence continues at coordinate 88,560 of NZ_SLWQ01000006.1, forward strand.
GCGCTGCGAGTGGCACCGGGGCATGCGATGCTGCGCATCGCCAAGGCGCGCCTGCTCGAGAGCGCGGGCGAGCACGAACGCGGCTATTCCGCGCTCGCCGCCGGCCTCGCGCTCGCGCCGGACCAGCCGGACCTGCACCTCGCGGCGGCGCAACTCGCGATCGGCTTCGACGCGCAGCGCGCGCTCGCGCACGTCGAACGCGCGCAACGCAGCGCGCCCGACCGTACCGACGTCGTCGCGGCCCAGGCCGACACCCTGCTCGCCCTCGGCCGCGCGCGCGACGTGGTCGATGTCACCGGCGAACTGCTGCGGCGCGATCCGTGCGACGGCCACGCGCTCGCGCTGCGCATGAGCGCCTGGCGCCTGCTCGGCGACGAGCGCTACCGCACGTCATGCGACTACGCGCTCGTGCGCGCATCGATGCTCGACACGCCGCCAGGCTGGGCCGACCTGGGTGCATACCTTCACGATCTCGCCGCCGCGCTGCACCGGCGCCATGTGCTGCGCGCACATCCGGTACGCCAGACCTTGCGCCACGGCACGCAGGTATCGATCGAACCCGCACGCGCGACGGAGCCGGCGATCCGCGCGTTCGCGCGCGCGCTCGAAGGCCCCGTGCGCCGCTACCTCGAAGGCATCGGCTACGGCGCCGACCCACTGCGCCGGCGCAATACCGGCGCCTGCCGCGTCGCCGACATGTGGTCGGTGCGCCTGCGCAGCCGCGGCCACCACGTGAGCCACTTCCATGGCCGCGGCTGGCTGTCGTCGGCGTGCTACATCGAGCTGCCGCCCGGCATGGGCGAGCGCGACGGTGCCGGCTGGCTCGCTTTCGGCGAATGCGGCGTGCCGACACCGACGCCGCTGCCTGCCGACTACGTGCTCAAGCCGGAGCCTGGCCTGCTCGTGCTGTTCCCATCGTGGCTGTGGCATGGCACGCGCCCCTTCCATGGCAATGGCACGCGCCTGACGATCGCGTTCGATCTCGTGCCCGCCTGATTCCGCCCGCCGCACGCGCCGGTTCGGGGATTCGCCGCCGAACCGCGTAGTGGCAGGAAACAGGAGGTACGCCACCATGATCCGCCGGCTCGCCGTCGCGTTGCTCGCCACGTTCACCCTGCCCGCGCAGGCCGACATCCTCATCGGCAGCTACGGCGACAGCAGCACGCCGCAACCGTTGCGCGCGTTCGCCGACGACGCCGACGGCGACGCCGTACCGCTGCGCACGCTCGGCGGCCCGCTGTCGACGATCGTGTCGGCGACCGGCGGCAGCTACCTGGCGAGCGAGGGCAGTGTGTACGTCGCCGACTTCTGGGGCCAGGCGATCCGCGTTTTCCCCGCCTATGCAACCGGCGACGTCGCCCCGCTGCGCGTGCTCGACGCACCGATCCTCGGCCAGCCGCGAACGGTCGCGCTCGACCCGGCGCACGGTGAACTCCTGACGACCGCGAGTGGCTGCTGCCTCGTCGGCTTCGCGCTCGATGCGAGCGGCCAGGCGCCGCGGCTGCACATGCTCGACTGGGGCGGTTTGCCGTCGAGCGTGACGCAGCTCAACTATCCGGCGTCGCTCGCCTACCTCGCCGCGAGCGACGAAGTCGCGCTCACCGACTACGACAACGGCGCGCCATACGCACCGAAGGTGCTCGTGTTCAATCGCACCGATGCGGGAAACACAGCGCCCAAGCGCGTGATCAAGGGCGATCTCACGGCTTTGGGCGGCTGGGCCAGCGGCATCGCCTGGGACGCGCAGGCCCACGTGCTTCACGTCGCCGCGAACACGCGCAACCCCGACAACTCGGTGTCCGCGCGCATCCTCGCATTCGACGACCATGCCGACGGCAACGTCGCACCATTGCGCGTGATCGGCGGCGCGGCGACCGGGCTGGAACTCCCGTCCGGCTCGCATCTCCTCGGCCTCGCGATCGACCCGCTGCGGCGCCGCCTCGTCGCGAGCGTCGCCGCCGACACCGTGGCGGCCAACAACAAGCTGCTCGTGTTCGAGCTCGACGGCGACGGCGACGCTGCGCCGCTGCAGGTGATCGCCGGCCCGCACACCGGCCTCGACACGATCGGCGCGCCGATCTGGGTGCCGCCCGACGCGATCTACGACGACGGCTTCGACGAATCCGCGTAGTCGCGCCCGCGCACGCTAGACTATCCGGTCAGCCCGCCCAGGCCGGACCGGATGTCTGCCGTCGACGTTACGCAACACACACCGCTCATGCGCCAGTACTTCGCCGCCAAGGCGGAGTACCCCGACACGCTCGTGTTCTTCCGCATGGGCGACTTCTACGAGCTGTTCTACGAAGACGCGCGCAAGGCCGCGCGGCTGCTCGACATCACGCTGACGCAGCGCGGCGCGTCGGCGGGGGCGCCGATCCCGATGGCGGGCGTGCCGTATCACGCGGTCGAGGGTTACCTCGCCAGGCTCGTCAAGCTCGGCGAGTCGGTCGCGATCTGCGAGCAGCTCGGCGACCCGGCGGCGAGCAAGGGCCTGGTCGAGCGCAAGGTCGTGCGCGTCGTCACGCCGGGCACGGTCACCGATGCGGCGCTGCTCGAGGAGCGCCGCGACAACCTGCTGCTGGCGATCGCCGCCGGAAAGTCGAACTACGGGCTCGCCTGGGTCGATCTCTCCGCGGGGCGCTTCCTGCTCGGCGAGGCGGCGGACGCGGAAGCGCTCGCGGCCGAGCTCGCCCGCCTGACGCCCGCGGAAACGCTGGTCGGCGAGGACGTCGCCTGGCCCGCGTTCGTCACCGCCCTGCCCGGCCTGCGCCGGCGCGCGCCGTGGCATTTCGACACCGCCACTGCGCAGCGCGAACTCTCGCGCTTCTTCGGCACGCGCGACCTGTCCGGCTTCGGCTGCGACGGCTTGCCGCTCGCGGTGGCGGCCGCGGGCGCGCTGCTCGGCTACGTGCAGGAAACGCAGAAGGCGGCGCTGCCGCATCTCGCCGGGCTCGCGGTCGAGACCGCCGACGAAACGCTCGCGATGGACGCGGCGACGCGCCGCAACCTCGAGCTCGACACGCACGCGAGCGGCAACCGCGAGCACACCCTGCTCGGCGTGCTCGACCGCACGATCACGCCGATGGGTGCACGCCTGTTGCGCCGCTGGCTGCATCGCCCGCTGCGCGACCGCGCCGTGCTGCGCCGGCGCCAGCAGGCGGTCGACAGCCTCGTCGATGCGCGGCGCCATGAGGACCTGCGCGAAGTGCTGCGCGGCATCGGCGACCTCGAGCGCATCCTCGCGCGCGTCGCCCTGCGTTCGGCGCGGCCGCGCGACCTCTCGACACTGCGCGACGGCCTCGCGCTCGCGCCGAAACTCGCCGAGGCGATCGTCGCGACGCGCGCCGCGCTCGAGGACGACGGCGCGTCGCGCCTGAGCCCCTTGCTCGGCGAACTCGTCGATCGCCTCGGCGAACATGCCGACACCGCCGCCTATCTCGCCGCGGCGATCGTCGACGTGCCGCCCGTGCTCGCGCGCGACGGTGGCGTCGTGCGCGACGGTTTCGATGCCGAACTCGACGAACTGCGCGCGCTCGCGACCAACGCCGACCAGTTCCTCGTCGACCTCGAGGAGCGCGAGCGGGCCGCGAGCGGCATCCCGACGCTCAAGGTCGGTTACAACCGCGTGCACGGCTATTACATCGAGATCAGCAAGGCGCAGGCCGACAAGGCGCCGGTGCATTACACGCGCCGGCAGACGATCAAGGGTGCCGAGCGCTACGTGACCGAAGAACTCAAGGCATTCGAGGACAAGGTGCTCTCGGCGCGCGAACGCTCGCTGATGCGCGAGCGCGCGCTCTACGAGGGCATCCTCGACGTGCTTCTGCAACGGCTCGCGCCCTTGCAGGCGGCCGCCGCGGCGATCGCCGAGCTCGACGTGCTCGCCAACCTCGCCGAGCGCGCCGACTCCCTGCGCTGGAACCGGCCGACGCTCGCCGACAGCGGCGGCATCCACGTCGTGCGCGGCCGCCATCCGGTCGTCGAGCAGGTGCGCAGCGACCCCTTCGAGCCGAACGACCTCGACCTGCACGACGGGCGCCGCATGCTCGTCGTCACCGGCCCGAACATGGGCGGCAAGTCGACCTACATGCGCCAGGCGGCACTGATCGTGCTGCTCGCGCACATCGGCAGCCACGTGCCCGCCGACAGCGCGACGATCGGGCCGGTCGATCGCATCTTCACGCGCATCGGTGCCGGCGACGACCTCGCGCGCGGCCAGTCGACCTTCATGGTCGAGATGAGCGAGACCGCCAACATCCTGCACAACGCGACCGCGAACAGCCTCGTGCTCATGGACGAGATCGGCCGCGGGACCTCGACCTACGACGGCCTCGCGCTCGCCCGCGCATGCGCATTGCACCTCGCGACCGTCAATCGCGCCTACGCGTTGTTCGCGACGCACTATTTCGAACTCACCGCGCTCGCGGGCGAGGTCGAAGGCATCGCGAACGTGCACCTCGACGCGGTCGAGTTCCACGACAAGGAGCGCGGCGAGCAGCTCGTGTTCATGCATGCGGTGAAGGAGGGACCGGCCAACCGCAGCTTCGGCCTGCAGGTCGCCGCGCTCGCCGGACTGCCCAAGGCGGTGATCGCCGACGCGCGCGCGACGCTGCGCACGCTCGAAGGCGGCGCACGCGCCGCGACGGCCGCGGCCGCGCAGGCACAACCACAGCTCGGCCTGTTCGCGCCGCCGCTACCCTCGCCCGCGGAGGAAGCCCTGCGCGCGCTCGATCCCGATGCGATGTCGCCGCGCGAAGCGCTCGACGCGCTCTACCGGCTCAAGAAGCTCACATGAATACGATCGCCGACCGCGCCCCGGCGCACCCGCCGGCCGGTGGCGCCGCGGAGGCCTCGCGCGCGGCGGGCCCGGCCGCGGACCGCGTGACGCCGACGCGCCATGTCGCGCACATCGATGGCCTGCGCGCGCTCGCCGTGCTCGCCGTCATCGCCTATCACCTCGACGAACGCTGGCTCCCCGGCGGATTCGGTGGCGTCGACATCTTCTTCGCGATTTCGGGCTACGTCGTGAGCGCTTCCGTCGGCGCCTGGAACAAGGGCGGGATCATTGCCTTCCTTCCATGGTTCTACGCGCGGCGCATGCAACGCATCGTGCCCGCGCTGCTGGCCTGCCTGCTGCTCACCGCGCTCGCCTCGAAACTGCTCGTGCCCAGTGCCTGGCTGAGCCATGCGAATGAAACCACCGGACTGTACGCGCTGTTCGGGTTCAGCAACTACTACCTCGCCAATCACCGGGAGAACTATTTCTCGCCGGCGATCGACTACAACCCGTACATGCACACGTGGTCGCTCGGCGTGGAAGAGCAGTTCTACCTGCTTTTCCCGCTGCTGTTCTTCGCCTGGACGCGCGGACGCCGGGGGCGCGTGGTGTCGGTCGTGCTGTTCGCGATCGCATTCTGCGCGTCGGTCGCGCGCGGTTGGCAGCTCGGTCGCACGGACCCGACGGCGAGCTTCTACCTGATCACGACGCGCCTGTTCGAGCTCGCGGCGGGCGTGCTGCTGTTCCAGCTGCTGGATTGGCGCGAACGACGCATGGCGGGCAGTGATCGTGCGCCGTGGCTCGCGACGGCGGGCGCATGGCTGTCGGCGGCCGTCGTGTGCACCGGCCTCGTCGTCTCGCGCCCGGGCAACTTCCCGTTCCCGGGCGCGCTGCTGCCGGTGCTCGGCACGCTCGGCCTGCTCGCCTGCCTGCACGGCCGCAGCGGCGGCGTGCTGCGCACTATCCTCGGCAGCGGCCCGGCCGCCTACGTCGGCCGCTTGTCGTATTCGCTGTACCTGTGGCATTGGCCGGTGTTCGTCCTGTTCCGCTGGACCTGCGGGCTGGATTCCATTGCGACGCGGATCGCCGCGACCGCGCTCACCTTCATGCTCGCGATGGCGTCGTTCCGCTGGCTCGAGCAACCGTTGCGTTACTCGGCCCGCCTGCGCGCCTGGCCGCGCGTCGCGGTCGTGGCGTTGGGTCTCGCTTCGATCGGCAGCGCGTATTGGCTGTCGATGCGCATCATCGGCGCACCGGGCTCGCTGTCGCTGAGCACCGTGACGCGTCACGCCGACGACTGGTATCCGCATGCGGTACTCGCGTCGCCGGGTGCGCCGCAGTGCCACCTGCAGATCGAGGTCGCGCGCGCCGGCACGGGTTCGGTCGGGATCTACACGCCTGCCGGATGCGCGCAGCCCGCGACGCCGCCGCGGAACATCTTCGTGCTCGGCGATTCGCACGCGGCCGCCTACCTGACCATGCTGACCGAGCATGCGCTCCGCTCCGGCACCACGCTCGTCATGTACAACAACGAGGGCTGCACGTTCGCGAGCCTGCAGCCCGAGCGTGAGCAGGGCCCGTGCCCCGAGCGTGCGGATGCCGCGATCAAGGACATGATCGCGCGTGGACGGCCCGGCGACGTCGTCTTCCTTGCCGCACTGCGCCTGGCGCGCCTGAGCAGCCAGTATTCCCGGCTCGACGAGGCAAAGGCACGCGAGAGCATGCGCGGGCCTTCCGCGACGGCGCGCCGCGCGGCCTCGGAGGACGCGCTCGTCGCGCAGCTCGCCCCGCTCGCCAGGCACGGCCTGCGGATGATCATCGACGCGCCCAAGCCGGTCTTCCGCGCGCCGGCGTTCCGCTGCGCGGACTGGTTCGATGCGGGCAATCCCGTTTGCGCGCCCGGGCTCGAGATGTCGCGCAACGACCTCGAGCAGTATCGGCAGCCGGTCCTCGACAGCCTCCAGCGCATCGCCGGGCGCGTGCCCTCGCTCAGGGTGTGGGATCCGCTCCCGCTGCTCTGCCCCGGCGCGTCATGCTCGACGATCCGCGACGGCAAGCCGCTGTTCTTCGATGGCGACCACCTGAGCGCGCATGCCACGCGCCTGCTCGCCGACGACTTCGAACGCGTACTGCGCGACGTCGCCGCGATGCCGGCCGGCAGCTGAGACCGGCCGCTCACATCGCATCGATGTCGCCGAGTGCGCGGATCAGCCGGCGCGCGCGCTTGTCCGGCTTGCCCGGCGGCTTGGCGTAACCTGCTCCCGTGAGTCGCCGCTGCTCCGCGGCGGCGAGGCGTGCGGCGCGGCCGGCTTCGGTTTCGCCGTACAACTGCTGCGCCACGCTCGCCGGGCCACGCGTTTCGCTGAGCCCGAGCACGTCGATCTCGTAACGCTCCTCGCCGCGTGCGATGCGCAGGCGATCGCCGACGTGCACGAGGCGTGCAGGCCGCGCGCTGCCTTCGCCGAGGTCGACCTTGCCGCCCTCGATCGCCTGCTTGGCGAGCGAGCGCGTCTTGAAGAAGCGCGCCGCCCACAGCCAGACGTCGAGGCGCACGCCCCGGCGCAGTTCGGCGCCTGCCGCCGCGCGATCCGGCGCCTTGCTCATGCCTGGCCTGCTCCGCCGAGCCACTTGAGTCCGATCACGCCCGCGACGATCAGCGCGATGCAGGCGAGCCGCGCGAGGTCGCGCGATTCGCCGAACAGGATCATGCCGAGGATGACCGTGCCGACCGCACCGATGCCGGTCCAGACCGCGTATGCGGTGCCGAGCGGAATCTCGCGCATCGCGAGCGCGAGCAGCCAGAAGCTCACGGCCATGCCGGCGATCGTCGCGAGCGTCGGCAGCGGACGCGAGAAGCCGTCGGTGTACTTGAGGCCGACCGCCCAGGCGATCTCGGCGAGGCCGGCGAGCAGCAGGTGGATCCAGGGCAGCGACATGATGGGTGCAACCAGCGAATGCGTCGAACGAGCCTAGGCCCGGCGCGATGGATGGTCAACGCGTCCAAACTGAATCGCATGCATCGCCGCGAGGCCGTGAATGGCGGAATCACCGCAGTTCGTGTATCGTTCGCGCGGTCTGTTGCGCCGCTACGCGGTTTTCCCTCTGGAGCGCATCGATCGTCGCCTTCCCGGCACGATCGGCACTCCGCACCGATCGGCTTCGTCGCCTCATTCCGGAATCACCGGCCATCCCGGCCGCGATCCGACCATCTTCGCACCTCCAGCGCGGTTTCTTGGGAACGCTGGGTGCTGCCTGCCTTCCGCCCGTCATCGACGGAAACGCCGGCACGGCACATCCGTGTGCCGACTCGTCATCAGGAGTCCACCATGTCGTTCGAAACCCTCGGGCTTGCGCCTGCGCTGCTGCGCGCGCTCGCCGAACAAGGCTATGCCGATCCCACCCCGATCCAGGCCGCGGCGATCCCGCCGGCGCTGGAAGGCCGCGACCTGCTCGCCGGCGCGCAGACCGGCACCGGCAAGACCGCCGCGTTCTCGCTGCCGCTGCTGCACCGGCTCTACACCGGCGAACGCAAGCCGGCGACGCCGAAGACACCGCGCGCGCTCGTGCTGACGCCGACGCGCGAACTCGCCGCGCAGGTGCACGACAGCGTGCGCGCCTACGGCAAGCATCTGAGCGTGCGCGCGACGACGATCTTCGGCGGCGTAGGCATGCAGCCGCAGGTCGAGGCGCTGCGTCGCGGCGTCGAGATCCTCGTCGCCACGCCGGGCCGCCTGCTCGACCACATCCAGCAGCGCAGCGTGAACCTGTCGCACATCGAGGTGCTCATCCTCGACGAGGCGGACCGCATGCTCGACATGGGCTTCCTGCCGTCGATCAAGCGCATCCTCGGCCACCTGCCGAAGCAGAACCGCGTCACGTGGCTGTTCTCGGCGACGTTCGCGCCGGAAATCAAGGCGCTCGCCGGCGAGTTCATGCGTGAACCGGTGGAGATCCAGATCGCCAAGCCGAACAGCGTCGCCGCGACCGTCACCCATCGCGTGCATCCGGTCGATGCGGCGCGCAAGCGCGACCTGCTGCTGCACCTCCTGCGCAACGACGCGCGCCAGACGCTCGTGTTCGGCCGCACCAAGCATGGCGCGGACAAGCTCGCGCGCACGCTCGAGCAGGCGGGCCTCGCCGCCGCGGCGATCCACGGCAACAAGAGCCAGAACCAGCGCACGCGCGCGCTCAAGGACTTCAAGAGCGGCAAGGTCGGCGTGCTCGTCGCGACCGACATCGCCGCGCGCGGCCTCGACATCGACCAGTTGCCGATGGTCATCAACTACGATCTGCCGATGGTCGCCGAGGACTACGTGCACCGCATCGGCCGCACCGGTCGCGCCGGCGCCGAGGGCCTCGCCATCTCGCTCGTCTCCCACGAGGAGGACGGCCTGCTGCGCGACATCCGCCGCCTGCTCAAGCAGGACATCGCGGTCGAGGAGGTCGCGGGCTTCGAGCCGTCGCGGCCGCTGCGCGTCGACGATTCGGCGCGCTCGCGCCCGCAGCAGAACCAGCGTCCGCCGCAGCGCCACGCGCGCCGCCCGCACGTCGGCAACAACAGCGGCAACGGCGCCCATCCCGGCGCGCGCAACCGCAAGCCGCAGCGCGGCGGCGGCCAGCGCAACTCGCGCCCGGCCTGACGGCGCCCACCGTGCGCCGCGCGTTGCATCGCGCGGCGCAGCTCGGCCGGCATGAATTCCGGGGGCGTCGCGCTCTGTCAGCGGTGGTGCACGACCGCGAAGCACTGCGACAGCGCCACGCCGAGGCGCGTGCGCCAGCCTTCGGGCATCGCGCGCACTTCGAGCTTCTCCCCGCCCGCGGGCGAGTCGACGGTGAGCCAGAGCTGCTGGCCGCCGTCGTTGACCCAGCGCCGCAACAGGCGCGCGAGGTCCGATTCGGTCTTCGACCGACGCGAACTCGCGAGCAGGAAGCCGTCGCCGTCGACGCCGCGCCAGCCCGAGATCGGCCCGGCGACCTCCATCGCGTTCGGTCCGAGCATCGACCATTTCGCGAGCGTCTTCGTCTCGCCGATGCCGTCGGGCCCCTCGAACGCTTCGAGCGGAAAACCGGCGACCGCTTCCGGCGTCGGCAGGATCACCGCGACCTGCAACGCGCCGCCCTTGCCCGTCGTGCAACTGAATTCGATCTTCGCATCGGGCAACTGCGTGTCACCGATGCGCGCCTGCGCGGGCATGCGCAGCAGGCCGCGCGCGGTCGAGGCTTCGGCGGAGGCCGGGCGCGGCGGCTCGGATGCCTTCGGCTCGCGGGCGAGCGCGGACGGAACGACGAGCGAAAGCAGCAGCGGCAGGCCAAGGACGAAGTGCATCGTATCCTCCGACTCGGAACGGTGTGGACGCCATCCTAGCGGCTCGCCATGCCGCGTGCATGACGCGGCTCACGACGGCGGTGGATCGCTCCCGGCCCGATCCGGGAAACGACGGCGGAAGGCGCGCTCGATGCTGCCGCCGAACAGCACCGCGAGTGCACCGAAGACGAACGCGATCGCGATCGCGGCGTACTGGCCCGCGCCACAGGCGACGCCGATCAGCGCAGTGACCCAGATCGTCGCCGCGGTCGTGAGCCCGCGCACGCGACCGTTGCCGGTGTCGTGCAGGATCACCCCGGCACCAAGAAAGCCGATCCCCGTGAGCACGCCCTGGATCACGCGACTGAGCGCATCGACGCGCAGGTCGAGCGAACTGCCCGGCGGCAGGATCGCGATCACCATGAGTGCGGTGCCGAGGCTCACGAGCGCATGCGTGCGCACCCCGGCCGGCTTGCGATGCAGGTCGCGGTTGAGCCCGACAAGGCCGCCGACGACGACGGCGAGACCGAGGCGGAGCGCGATCGTGCCGATGTCCTCGAAGTTCATCGATGCCTCCTCGCGACGCGTGCACGCCGGACGATCTTGCGCAGATCGACGCGACGCGGCAACCCGCTAGGCCTTCGCGCAGGCGGCGAGCGCGGCGCGCAGCGGCGTGCGCAACGCCTTCGGATCGCAGCGATCGAGGCGTACCTGCGGAGTCGCATGCCAGCCGGCGCAGTCGCCGATCGCCGCGGCCAGCGCCGCAACCAGGGCCTCGTCTGCCTGTATGCCCGGTTCGAGGTAGAGCGCCTTGACCTCGAACACGCCTTCGGCCCGATGCGCCTTCGCGTCGAGCCGGCCGACGAGGCGGCCGCGGTGCAGGATCGGCAGCACGTAGTAGCCATAGCGCCGCTTCGGCGCCGGCACGTAGCATTCGATGCGGTAGTCGAAGCCGAACATCGTCGCGGCGCGTTCGCGATCCCACACGACCGGGTCGAACGGCGACAGCAGTACGCTGCGCGTCGCGCGCAGGCGGCCGCGCGCCGCCTGCGCGAGCAGGTCCGCGTGCGCGGCATGCACGTAGCCGGGCTTGTCCCAGCCTTCGACGTCGACGCGCAGCAGTTCGCCCGCATCGACCCACGGATCGAGTTCGGCATCCCTGAGCTTGCCGCCGGAGCGGAAGTAGTCGTTGATCCAGCGCGCCTGCGTCACGCCGAGCGCGCGCACCGCGCCGAGCACGAACGCGCGCCGCATCGTCGCCTCGTCGCCGACCGGATCGGGTTTCGCGAACCGCAGTGCCTTCGCGCGCACGCGCTCGGCGAGATCGTAGACGCGCTGGAAATTCTCGCGCCGCTCGATCATGAGGTCGCCGTGGGCGAACAATGCCTCGAGCCAACGCTTTTCGTCCTTCCAGCCCCACCAGCCGCCGCCGGCGCCGTCCTTGCGTTCGAACTCCGACGCCTTCACGGGCCCGCCGGCGCGGATGTGCTCGAGCAGCGCGGTCACGGCTTTGGCGTGGGCGTCGCGCGTGCGTGCGGCACTCCTCAGCGACCAGTGCTTGCGCCCGCCCTCGTCGGCATGGAAGCGGTGCAGGTCGTGGTCGACGAACGGCGCGAAGCACGCCTCGTGCGCCCAGCATTCGAAGATGCGCCCTTCCTCGAGCAGTTCGTCGAGCCATCGCGGCGCGTAGGACCCGAGCCGCGAATACAGCACGAGGTACGGGCTGCGCGCGACGACGTGGATCGTGTCGATCTGCAGCACGCGCATGCGCGCGATCGCCGCGAACACGTCGTCCTTGCGCGCGCGCCGGCGCGGCGGCGTGAGCAGGCCTTGCGCCGCGAGATGGAGGTTGCGTGCCTGCTGCGCCCCGATCCGCTGCACGATGCGTTCCGCTCGCGTGGCGCTCAGCGGCGCGGGGCAAAGATCGCGGCGAGGCGATCGACGGTGCCCGGAATGCGCTCGAGGTGCGGGTACTTGAGCCCCCCGTGGTAGTCGACGCGGACGGTGCGGTAGTAGTCGCCGTCCTTGACCAGCAGCTCGATCGGCGCGCCGCCGCCCTTCGCAGCCTTGATCGCATCGGCGAGGCGCTCGGGCGTGAACGCGCGCGAATCGACCGCGACGAGCGTGCCGGTCGCGCCGAGGCCGGCCTTGAACGCGGGGCCGTTCCAGCGCACGTCGCTGATGTGGCCGTCCTTCGTGCCGACGACGATGCCGAGCGAGGCCGACAGGTCGAGCGACTTGCGGTCGGCCTCGACGCTGCGCTGGTAAGCGCTCGGCGAGTCGGTGTAGACGAGTTTCCAGCCGGCCGCGGCAAGGCCGTCGAGCGGCGCCGCGTTCGCTTCGACGTGCGCGCTCAGGAAGGCGTCCCAGTCGAACGGCGCGATCGCCGCGAGCGCGGTGACGACGTCGGCGCGCGTGTAGGTGCTGACGCCCCACTCGCCGTCGTCGACGCCGAAGAACGCGCGCGCGAAATCGTCGAGCGAGCGCCTTTCGTGGCTGAGCTCGCGCAGCTTCGCATCGACCGCGAGCCAGGTCAGCAAGCCGGCGTTGTAATAGTCCTCGCTCATCTGCCAGCTGCGGTACGGCAGCGGGCGGCGCGCGGCGACGACCGGATCGTTGGTCGTGTCCTGCACGTCACGCCAGCCGAAGCCGGGGCGGTTTTCCGCGTACGTGTGCGCGACGAGCGCGAGCGCATCGCGTGCCTGCTCCTCGCTCCACAGGCCCGAACGCGCCGAAAGCACGTGGCCCCAGTACTGCGTCTGGCCCTCGTAGACCCACAGCAGGCTGCCCTGCATCGGCGTGTTGAAGTTCGCGGTCGCGAGGTCGGCCGGCCGGCGAAACTTGCCGTTCCAGGAATGCGTGTACTCGTGCGGCAGCAGGCTGCGCCCCGGCGCCTGCTTGTCCCAGTCGGTGAAATACGCGGGATCGGCGCTGTTCTCGCTCGAGCGGTGATGCTCGAGGCCGATGCCGCCGAGGTCGTCGCTCAGCGCGAGCAGGAAATCATAGTGGTCGTAATGCTGCGAGCCGTACAGCTTGCGCGCCTGCTCGACCAGCACCTGGTGCGCGCGGATCTGCGCAGGTTTCGCCTCGAGGTCCTTCGCATCGTCGGCGACGAGGTCGAGGAACACCGGCCGCTTCGCACCGGGCGCGAGATCGATGCGCCTGAAATGGCGGCCTGCGTAGAGCGGCGAGTCGACCAGCGTGGCGAACGGCACCGGCGCGAAGCGCACGCTGCCGTCGGCGCCGGGCGCGTTCGGCGTCTGCCCGGGCGCGACGTCCAGCGCACCGGCGAAGCGCCAGCCGGACGGCAGCCTGACGCTCGCGTCGACGATGACGCCGCGCGCCTCGACGCCCGCCGGATAAAGCGCCACGGCTTCCCATTGCAGGTTGAGCATCGACGGCGTCACGACGACGCGGCCCTGCGTGGGGTTCTGCGGCGTGAGGAACTCGAATTCGACGTCGAGCCGGTCCGCGCCTGCGGGCACCTCGAGCTGGAACGCGTAAACGTCGAGCGGATCGCGCTTCCACGCGACGGACTGGCCGTTCGCGCTGAAATGCAGGCCCGCGAGCTTGTCGATCGCCCCGCGCGGTGCGTGCTTGCCCGGCAGCCATTGCGGGTACAGCAGGGTCAGCGGCCCCGGCGAAACGGGGACCTGTTCGCGCACGCGGAAGATGCGATGGTCGATGTCGGTTGCGTCGACATCGAGGCGGATCGTGCCCGGCCAGCTCGCGGCGAGCGGATGAGGCGCCTGCGCGGCATGCGCGCCGCCGAGGGCGAACGTGAATGACAAGGCGATGGCGGTGGCGGCGCGGCGCGATGACGACATGCGGGATTCCGTGGAACGCGGCAACGGCCGCAACAGTCCCCGATTGTGGCACGACCGGTTGGCACGTGAGCGTCGGACGTGGGGCCGGAACATGGCATCGCGCCGCCGCATGCGCACATGGCGCACCCGCTCGCCATCTACGAAGTTCTTCGTTAAAAACGCGGCGTCGGGAAACTCGAGGCTAGCCCGCCGCGTCGACTGCGATCCCGGATGCCATCGCGCTAAACCCGAACGTGCCGGCCAAGCCTACGCGGGCACACCGACGACATCGATGCCGACGTGCCGGTATGGAACCGCTTCGAGGCCATCCTGCCGGCGATGGTCCGGGACCTCGTCATCGGCCGGGCGCGACCACGCTCGCGATCTTCACGCGCTCGCGCAGCGCCCGGGTCTGGCCGCTGCCGCAGGCGACGGTCGCTGGCGGAACGCGCGGGCACTGCACGCATGCACGGCCGGAGCGTCCCTGAACGGCGGCACCGCTGGCACCGTCCTTGACGAACGGCACGCCGGCGCGCACGGACGGGCTGCTATGATCGGCTGTCCTGTCGAGCCGGATCCGCGATGCTGTACCACCTGCACGAAATCAACCGCACCCTGCTGAACCCGCTGGTCACCTGGTCGGGGGCGGCCGCGAATGCACTCTCCGCGCCGGACAACTGGCTCGCGCGCATGCCGGGCGTCGATCGCATCGCCGCGGGTTACGAACTGTTCTACCGGCTCGGCAAGGACTACGAGAAGCCCGCGTTCGGCATCACGGAGGTGCACGCGCACGGGCGCGAAGCGGCGGTCATCGAGGAGCGCTCGCTCGAGCTGCCGTTCTGCAACCTGCTGCACTTCAAGCGCTGCAGCGACGATCCCCAGGCGCTGACGCAGCTGCGCGAGGATCCGGTCGTGCTCGTCGTGGCACCGCTGTCGGGGCATCACGCGACCCTGCTGCGCGACACGGTACGCACGTTGCTGCGCGACCACGACGTCTACATCACGGACTGGGTCGACGCGCGCATGGTGCCGGTCGACAAGGGTCCGTTCGGCCTGGACGAGTACATCGCCAACGTGCGCCGCTTCATCGGCCACCTCGGCGCCGAACGCCTGCACGTGATGTCGGTGTGCCAGCCGACCGTGCCCGTGCTCGCCGCGGTGTCGCTGATGGCCTCGGCCGGGGAAACCACGCCGCGTACGCTGACGATGATGGGCGGACCGATCGATCCGCGCCGTTGCCCGACCCAGGTCAACGATCTCGCGACCCACAAGCCGTACGCCTGGTTCGAGACGAACGTCGTGTTCGACGTGCCGCCGAACTACCCGGGCAAGGGCCGCCGCGTCTACCCGGGATTCCTGCAGCACGCGGGCTTCGTCGCGATGAATCCGAGCCGCCATTTCCACGCGCATTGGGACTTCTACCAGAACCTCTTGCGCGGCGACCTCGAGGACGCCGCGGCGCACCGGCGCTTCTACGACGAATACAATGCCGTGCTCGACATGCCGGCCGAGTTCTACCTCGACACGATCCGCATCGTGTTCCAGGAACACCGGCTGCCGCTCGGCACCTGGCACGTCGACGGCGAGCGCGTCGCGCCCGAAACGATCCACGGCTCGGCCCTGCTCACGATCGAGGGCGAGCTCGACGACATCTCCGGCCTCGGCCAGACGCGTGCGGCGCACGACCTGTGCACCGGCATCCCGGCGAAGGACCACGCGCATCTGGAGGTCGAAGGCGCGGGCCACTACGGCATCTTCAGCGGTCGTCGCTGGCGCGATGTCGTCTATCCGGACGTGCGCGCGTTCATTCGCCGCTACCACGAGGCATGACCCGGGGCTGAGAGGCGCCAATACCGGCGTTCTCTTGTGGGACCCGCTGCCTTTGCCGGCCGGCACACCGCCCGTTCCGTTCGCGCTGAGCGCAACCCGCGAAGCGGGCGGAGTCGAAGCGCCCGCCATCGAGGCAACGGCCCTTCGACTCCGGCTGCGGCCTGCGCTCAGGGCGTACGGATGAGCTCCCATCGCACGCGCGGTGCAACCTGTGGGAGCCCACGCTGGGGCAACCGCAGCGTCGCGATGCACCGAGGCGCGACGGTCGGCAGGCCCGCACGGCCGGAGTCGACGGGCCGCGCGACCCTGACGCAAGCGTTTCGACTCCGCTCGCTGCGCGAGCTGCGCCCGATGCGAACGGTCGTGCGACCGGCCTCGCGATCCGGGCCCGCCGCGAACGGCGCGGGGACCGCCCGCGCCACCGCGCTCAGCGTCTCGTCAGCGAATAGCGCCCTGCACCCGTTATCGCGAGCAGCAGCAAGCCGCCCATGATCGCCATGTTCTTGAGGAAGTGGACCTGGTTGAGCGACCGCTCAGCCGCTTCCATGGTCCAGAACGGATGGCCGATGAGCGCCGTGCCTGCGACGAACACCATGAGCAAGAGCGCAAGCAGGCGCACCTGGAAGCCGAACAGCACCGCGGCGCCGACGGCGAATTCCATGATCGTCGCGATCGTCGCCGACACCGCCGGCATCGGTGCGTGCACGTATTCCATGTAATGCACGGTGCCGTCGAAGTCGATCAGTTTGCCGAAGCCGGAAATGATGAACAGCGACATCAGCAGGATGCGCGCGATCAACAGCAGCGCATCGCGGTATCGTTCGATCAGTCGGTCGATCATGACACCCCTCCTCGCATGGAACCGCGGCCTCATGATACGGCAGCCACCGCCGCGTGGAAGCGGACCGGGGTTACGGACCCGCGCGAGCCGCTTCGCGTAGACTGGCCGTTCCCGCAGGAGCCGCCCATGCCGATTGCCGTCCGTCGCCTCGCCCTCGCCCTCATGCTTGCGCCCGCCTGCCCGCTCGCCCTCGCCCAGGCCACGATGCCGGCGCGGACGATGCAGCAGGTGCTCGAGGCATCGAAGCCCGGCGACTGGCGCGCGCTCGATCCACGCAACACGCTGTATCTCGACCTTGCCGCGGGCCGCGTCGTCATCGAGCTTGCCGAAGCCTATGCGCCACTGCATGCGGCCAATCTGCGCACGTTCGCGCGCGAGCACTACTTCGACGGGCTCGCGATCCTGCGCGTGCAGGACAACTTCGTCACGCAATGGGGCGACCCCGACGCGGGCGAGAAGGACAAGGCGCGTGACTTCGGCAAGGCTTCGCGCACGCTCGCGCCGGAGTTCGAACGAGGCATCACGAAGGACCTCGCGTTCACGCGCCTGCCCGACGGCGATGTCTACGCGCCCGAAGTCGGCTTCAGCGACGGCATGCCGGTCGCACGCGACCCGAAGGCCGGCAAGACCTGGCTCGCGCATTGTTACGGGATGGTCGGTGCCGGCCGCGACAATGGCGCCGACACCGGCAGCGGTGCCGAACTCTACGTCGTGATCGGCCAGGAACCGCGCCAGCTCGATCGCAACATCGCCCTCGTCGGCCGCGTGGTGCAGGGCATGGAACTGCTCGCGAGCCTGCCGCGTGGCACGGGCCCGCTCGGCTTCTACGAGGACGCCGGGCAACGCCTGCCGATCACGTCGGTACGCCTCGCCGCCGAGGTGCCCGAAGCCGAACGCACGCCGCTCGAGGTGTTGCGCACCGACACGCCGACGTTCGCCGCGCTGGTCGAATCACGGCGGAACCGCCGCGACGACTGGTACAAGGTGCCGGCGGGAAAGATCGGGCTGTGCAACGTGCCGCTGCCGGTGCGCAAGCCGCCGGTGCCGGCGCATTGAGGCACCTGCCACGGGGCTTGCCGACGATCAGAGCTGCGTCGCGGCGAACGTGTCGCAGCTCTTGAGGTTGCCCGACGAGAAGCCGGTGCGGAACCAGCGCACGCGTTCGGCCGAGCTGCCGTGCGTGAACGAATCCGGCACGACGTAGCCGCGCGCCTGCCGCTGCAGGGTGTCGTCGCCGATCTGGTTGGCGGCATTGAGCGCGGCTTCGACGTCACCCTGCTCGAGCCAGTCGAGCTTCTGCTGCGCATGGTTCGCCCATACGCCGGCGAAGCAGTCCGCCTGCAATTCCTGGCGCACGGACAGCCCGTCGGCACCCTGCATCGGTTCGCCTCCGCGCGCCGCGCG
Organism: Dokdonella fugitiva; assembly: GCF_004342425.1. Classification (GTDB taxonomy): domain Bacteria; phylum Pseudomonadota; class Gammaproteobacteria; order Xanthomonadales; family Rhodanobacteraceae; genus Dokdonella_A; species Dokdonella_A fugitiva. The sequence continues at coordinate 106,523 of NZ_SLWQ01000006.1, forward strand.
CTCGACCTGGTCCATGACGCCGATGAGGTTCTGGATGTGGTGGCCTACTTCGTGCGCGATCACGTAGGCTCGCGCGAAGTCGCCTGCGGCGTGGAAACGCTGCTGCATTTCCTGGAAGAAATCGAGGTCGAGATAGACCTGGCGGTCGCCCGGGCAGTAGAACGGGCCCATCGCCGCCGACGCCGCGCCGCACGCGGACTGCACCGCGCCGTGGAACAACACGAGGCGCGGCGCCGGGTACTGCTTGCCGCTCGCGCGGAACATGTCGCCCCAGACGTCCTCGGTGCTGCCGAGCACGGCGCGCACGAAATCGGTCTGCTGGTCGTTGCCTGCGGGCGCGACCTGCTGCTGCGCGCTGCCGCCGCCGTCGTCGATGCCGCCGCCGATCAGTTGCAGGATCTCCAGCGGGTTCTTGTGGAAGATCAGGCTCACGATGACGACGAGGATGATGCCGCCGAGGCCGAGTCCGCGACCGCCGCCGAAGCCGCCACCACCGCCTCCGCCGCCGGCGTCCTCGACCACGTTGTCGCTGCGCCGCGACTTCTGCCAGAGCATGAGCGTCTCCCTTCTCGCGCCGGAACGGCCACCGGCGCCGACACTACTCTGCCGCCGCCGAACGCCGCAAGCGGCGGTCGGCGTCCCTGCCGAGCCCGCGTTCAGCCTCGTTCATGCCGGCGCCTGCGGCCGCACCGCGGTCGCTCATCCCTCCCCGAGCAGGGCGATGGCGTTGCAGGCGTAGGCCATCAGCGCGGGATCGATGCCCGTGCGTTCCTGCATCGCTCGCGGCTCGGCGCGGTACAGCGTGCCGAGCGATCGCTCGATCCCCGGGTCGCCGCCAGTGAATTCGCGCACGAGCCCGCGCCAGCGTCGCGCCAGCGCGCGCACCTCCGCGCTCGCCGGATCCTTGCCGAGCGCGAGCGCTGCCTGCATGCCGGCGATGACCTCCGGCCAGGCGCGTTCGACCTCGCGGATGCGCTCGGTGCCGAGCGCATCGCCGCGTGCCTTGATCGCCTGCAGTTGTTCCTTGCTGAAATGCTTTTCCATGATCGTCGTTGCCTCGATGCCGTTGAGCAGGGTTTCCGCATCGATCGTGGCGCCGGTGGCGAGCTGGTGCGCGACGCGCTCCAGCCGGCCGAGCAATTCCTGCTGGCGCACGACCGCTTGCCGCAACCGGTCGATCTGCCGTGCCAGCGCGTTGGCGAGCGACGGCGCGTCGGCGTCGATGCACGCGCGGATGTCCGCCAGGGTGAAGCCGAGCGCCTTCAGCGACACGATGTGCTGCAGGCGCAGGAGTTCCGCTTCGCCGTAGAGGCGGTAGCCGGCGTCGCTGCGTGCGGCCGGCCGCAACAGGCCGGCCGCTTCGTAGTGGTGCAGCGCGCGCACGGTGAGACCGGTGCGGCGGGCGATCTGGCTGACGGTGTAGCGCGTGGACATCGTTCCTTCCGGTTGCGGCAGGCCGATCGTGCGGCCTCACGTTGCGTGAGGGTCAAGCCCGGGGCGTCTCCGAGCATGCCACGCTGAAAGCGGATGCGCCGCGGCCCGGTCATTCACGCCGTCCACGCACACCGATCCGCATCCTTGTCGAGGGAGACACCGATGAACGCTGTCCTTGCCCGCTGCGCGGGCAGCTGGAACCTCTTGGTCGCGCGCCTCGACGGCGCCGGCGAGACCCTGCCGCCCTTCGTGCTGCGCCTGATCATGGGGTGGGAGTTCTGGGAGTCGGGCCTCGAGAAGCTGCACGGCGAGAACTGGTTCGCCGACATCCAGCAGCGCTTCCCGTTTCCGTTCGACCAGTTGCCGGCCGGTTTCAGCTGGACCTTGTCGACGTGGACGGAAGTCGCCGGCGCCTTGCTGCTCTGGCTCGGCCTCGGCACGCGCGTCGCCGCATTCGCGCTGCTGTTCGTCACCTTCGTCGCGACCGCGGCCGTGCACTGGCCCGACATGTGGTCGATGTGGAGCGACCTCGCCAAGGGATATGCGATCAAGGACATGGGGCACGGCAACTTCAAGCTGCCGTTGCTGTTCGCGGTGATGCTGCTGCCACTGATCTTCCGCGGCGCGGGCAAGTTCAGTCTCGACCACCTCGCGTCGCGCCTGCTCGGCGCGAAGAGCCCGCCCGCGGCGATCGACGACCCGCTCGCCTGGTCGTTCGCCTCGGCCGTGCTCGGCGTGCCGTTCCTCATGCTGCTGCCGAAGTTCGGCATCGCTCTGCTCGTGCTCGCGCTGCTGCTCGCGCTCGCGGCGCGTCGCAGCGGCGCGCCGACGCGCGCCCTGCGCGCCTCCTGAACCCGGCCGCTCGACCGCCGCGGCGGCAAGCGCTGCCGCGGCTTGCTATGCTCAGGTGATGGCCAGCAGTTCCCCGTCCGCCACGCGCATGGCACAGCGCTTCCGTGGCTTCCTTCCCGTGATCGTCGACGTCGAGACCGGCGGCTTCGACAGCGAGCGCCATGCGCTGCTCGAGATCGCGGTCTCGACGATCCGCATGGACGAGTCCGGCTTCGTCCACGCCGACCCGGTCGTGTCGACCCACGTCGAGCCATTCACCGGCTCGCTGCTCGACCCGCGCTCGCTCGAGGTCACCGGCATCGACCCGACGCATCCGTTACGGGGCGCGTTGCCCGAGAAGGAAGCGCTCGACCTCGTGTTCCGGCCGGTTCGCGTGGCGATGCGCGAGAGCGATTGCCAGCGCGCGATCCTCGTCGGGCACAACGCCGCGTTCGACCTCGCGTTCCTCAACGCGGCGATCCGGCGCACCGAACACAAGCGCAGCCCGTTCCATCCCTTCAGCTGCTTCGACACCGTGTCGCTCGCCGGCCTCGCCTACGGGCAGACCGTGCTGAGCCGCGCGGTCGAGGCCTCGGGGCGCGCCTGGGACCCGCGCGAGGCGCATTCGGCGGTGTACGACACCGAGCGCACGGCGCAACTGTTCTGCGACATCGTCAATCGCTGGCGGAAGCTGGAAGAATCCGCACGCGCGATGCCTGCCTTCGCCTGATCGTTTCCATTCCTCCCGGAGCCTGCCATGCCTGTTTCGCCCATCCGTCGCCGCATCGTCCTCCTCGCCGCGGGCGCCGTGCTCGCCATCCTGTTCGCGGCAGGCGCCAAGGGCGCCGCGACGGCGACGACCGCCGCGAAGGACGCGGCGACGAAGGAAGCCGCGCCGGCGGTCCTCAAGTTCGGCAAGGACGGCGCGCGCGCCGCCGCCAAGGGAAAGTTCAAGGCCCCCAAGGATGTCGTGCGCAACTACGCGATCGACCTCGAGGCGGGCGCCAGCTACGACGTGGCGGTCGACGACGGCAAGAGCCGAGTGACCTACTTCAACGTCTTCGCGCCGGGCGCGCCGCAGCGCGAAGGCGAAGGCCGGACCCGCATGACGCTCAAGCCGGGCGCGGACGGCACGTACGTCATCCATGTGTTCATGACGCAGGGCGCGGTGGACAAGGGGGCATCGTCGTCGTATGAACTGACGGTCACGAAGAAGCCCTGACGCGTGCCCCGGGCGACCGCCGCCGTGCGCGCGGTCGCTTGATACCGGGGCAGCAAGGGCGCATGTTCAGCACGCCATGCCGATCCACGAATACGTCCCGCTCGAACCGCCAGGCTGCGCGCTCTGCTGCTACGGCTTCGAGCGCCTCGAGCGGCTGTCCGATGCTCCGCTGACGCACTGCACCGCATGCGGCACGCCGGTGCGCCGCGTGCTCGGCGCGCCGGCCGTCGCCGTCGGTGGCGCCCACCTGCTGCGCGAGGGCCATCTCGCGAAGCACGGTTTCACGCAGTACCGCAAGGTCGGCAAGGGGCGCTACGAAAAGACCACGGGCGAGGGCCCCGAGACGATCGGCAGCGACTGACCCGCGAATGGGTCATCTCCGATCCATCGACATCGATGGCGCAAGTCGCTGTACGGCAACGACATTCGCATCCGTCGGCCCGTTGCCGGTGGTGCCTGAAACCTTTCCGTCACAAAACCCTCATCGTTCTGCAACTGTGCGGGCCTACAAAGCGCGGCGTCGGCACAAAGCCGGTCCGCCTTTCCATGTGAGGAGTCCCGCGTGTTCAACTCGATCAAGTCCCGCTTCGTCGCCGCCGGTCTCGCCAGCGTGATCGGCGCCGCGTCCGCGCACGCCGCCGACATCACCGGCGCCGGCGCGACCTTCATCTATCCGATCCTGTCGAAGTGGTCGGACAGCTACAACAATGCGACCGGCAACAGGATCAACTACCAGTCGATCGGTTCCGGCGGCGGCATCGCGCAGGTCAAGGCCGGGACGGTCGTGTTCGGTTCGTCGGACAAGCCGCTCGACCCGAAGGAACTCGACGACGCCGGCCTCGCGCAGTTCCCTTCGGTGATCGGCGGCGTCGTGCCGGTGGTCAACATCGAAGGCATCGACGCGGGCAAGGTCCGCTTCACCGGTCCGCTGCTCGCCGACATCTTCCAGGGCAAGGTCACCCGATGGAACGATCCGGCGATCGCGCAGATCAATCCGGACGCCCGGCTGCCCGACGGCGCGATCACGGTCGTGCATCGCTCGGACGGTTCGGGCACGACGTTCAACTTCGTCAACTACCTGTCGAAGGTGTCGCCGGAGTGGAAGTCGAAGGTCGGTGAAGGCACGGCCGTATCGTGGCCGGTCGGCGTCGGCGGCAAGGGCAACGAAGGCGTCGCCGCGTACGTCAAGCAGATCAAGGGCTCGATCGGCTACGTCGAACTCGCCTACGCGCTGCAGAACAGGATGACGTACGCCGCGGTGCAGAACGCCGCGGGCCAGTTCGTGCAACCGAGCCTGACCAGTTTCCAGGCCGCCGCCGCGGGCGCCGACTGGAAGAATGCGAAGGACTTCTTCCTCGTCATCACCAACGCGCCGGGCGAGAACGCCTGGCCGATCGCCGCGACCAACTTCATCCTCGTCTACAAGCAGCCCAAGGACGGTGCCGGCACCAAGGCCGCACTCGACTTCTTCAAGTGGGCCTACGAGAACGGCGGCAAGCAGGCCGAGGAACTCGACTACGTGCCGCTGCCGAAGGGCCTGGTCGAGCAGGTCGAAGCCTACTGGCAGGCGCAGATCAAGCTCTGATCCCGTCGCACCGGACCCTTCCGCGAGGAAGGCGTGGCCGGGGATGGCGTCGCGGTCCACGTCGCCGCGAACGCCATCCCCTTCCCGTGGCCATCGGCAGACCCTCCTCGACTGCGCGAACGACGACACCCCATGGCCGCCAACAGCAGCGTCATCACCCCGGCGATCACCGCCGCGATCGTCGATGCAGACCGCCGCAGCGCGCGCGACGCGCGCGCCGACCGCGCGTTCCGCTGGATCGTCACCGCGGCCGGCATCTTCGTGCTGCTCGCGCTCGCGTGCGCGGCGCTGTCGATGCTCCGGGGCGGACGCGAGGCGTTCTCGACGTTCGGCCTCGGTTTCCTCTTCTCGACCGAATGGGATGCGGTCAACCACCACTTCGGCGCGCTCGTGCCGATCTACGGCACGCTCGTCACCGCGCTCATCGCGATGATCATCGCCGTGCCGGTGAGCTTAGGCATCGCGCTGTTCCTCACCGAGGTCGCGCCGGACTGGATGCGCGGCCCGGTCGGCGCCGCGATCGAACTGCTCGCCGGCATCCCTTCGATCATCTACGGCATGTGGGGCCTGTTCGTGTTCGTGCCGCTGATGGGCGAATACGTGAGCCCGTGGCTCGACGCGCACGTCGGCGCGCTGCCGCTGGTCGGCCCGTTGTTCACCGGCCCGCCGCTCGGCATCGGCATGCTCACCGCGGGCATCGTGCTCGCGATCATGGTGATCCCGTTCATCTCCTCGGTGATGCGCGAGGTGTTCCTCACCGTGCCGACGCGCCTCAAGGAGTCGGCCTACGCGCTCGGCTCGACCACCACCGAAGTCGTCTGGGACATCGTGCTGCCGTACACGCGCTCGGCGGTCATCGGTGGCATCTTCCTCGGCCTCGGCCGCGCGCTCGGCGAGACGATGGCTGTCACCTTCGTGCTCGGCAACGCGCACCAGCTGACCGCTTCGCTGCTGATGCCGGGCAACTCGATCGCCGCGACGATCGCCAACGAATTCACCGAAGCCGATTCGGACATCTATCGCTCCTCGCTGATCGCGCTCGGCTTCCTGCTGTTCGTAGTGACGTTCATCGTCCTCGCCGCGGCGAAACTCATGCTGCGCCGCCTGTCCCGCCAGGAGGGCGCGAAGTGAACGCCCCGTCGCACGCGGTGTCCGACCGCCTCTACCGCAACCGGCGCGTCAGGAACGCGATCGCGCTCGGCCTGTCCGGCCTCGCCACGCTGTTCGGCCTGTTCTGGCTCGTATGGATCCTCTGGACCACGCTGCGCACCGGCCTCGGCGCGATGAAACCCGGCCTGTTCACCCGGATGACGCCGCCGCCGGGGTCCGACGGCGGCCTCGCCAACGCGCTGTTCGGCAGCGCGGTGATGAGCCTCGGCGCGATCCTCGTCGGCACGCCGATCGGCGTCGCCGCGGGCACCTACCTCGCCGAATACGCGCGCAAGGCTCCGATCGGCGAGGCGATCCGCTTCGTCAACGACATCCTGCTGTCGGCGCCGTCGATCGTGCTCGGCCTGTTCGTCTACACGCTCGTCGTGCGCACCAGCGGGCACTTCTCCGGCTACGCCGGCGCACTCTCGCTCGCGCTGATCGTGCTGCCGGTGGTCGTGCGCACGACCGACGAGATGCTGCAGCTCGTGCCGGGCACGATGCGCGAAGCCGCGCTCTCGCTCGGCGTGCCGCAGTGGAAGGTGACGATCCAGGTACTGTACCGCTCCGCCCTGCCCGGCATCGTCACCGGCGTGCTGCTCGCGCTCGCGCGCATCAGCGGCGAGACCGCGCCGCTCCTGTTCACCGCGCTCAACAACCAGTACTGGACGCACGACCTGTCGCAGCCGATGGCGAGCGTGCCGGTCGTGATCTTCCAGTACGCGATGAGCCCGTACGACTCGTGGCACGCGCTTGCCTGGGCCGGTGCGTTCGTCGTCACGCTGTTCGTGCTGCTGCTCAGCCTGCTCTCCCGCGCGATCCTGCTCCGCAACAAGGCCAGCCATGACTGACGCCCATTTCGCCATCGCTCCGTCCGCGCCCACCGCCGCCGCGGCTGCGCCCGCCACCGGGGCGCGCCCGAAGATGGCCGCGTGCAACCTCGACTTCCACTACGACGGCTTCCACGCGCTGAAGGGCGTGAACCTCGAAATCGCCGAGAAGCGCGTGACCGCGCTGATCGGTCCGTCCGGTTGCGGCAAGTCGACCCTGCTGCGCGTGTTCAACCGCATCTACTCGATCTATCCGAAGCTCGAGGCGAAGGGCGAGGTTCTGCTCGACGGCGACAACATCCTCGACCCGCGCTTCCCGCTCAACCGCCTGCGCTCGAAGGTCGGCATGGTGTTCCAGAAGCCGGTGCCGTTCCCGATGTCGATCTACGACAACATCGCCTACGGCATCCGCCATCACGAGAAGCTCCCGAAGGGCGAGATGGATGCACGCGTCGAGCAGGCGCTCACGCAAGCCGCGCTGTGGGGCGAAGTCAAGGACAAGCTGAGGCAGAGCGCGCTCGGCCTGTCCGGCGGACAGCAGCAGCGCCTGTGCATCGCGCGCGCGATCGCATTGCGACCGGAAGTGATCCTGCTCGACGAGCCGACTTCGGCACTCGACCCGATCGCCACCGGCAAGATCGAGCAGCTGATCTCGGAATTGAAGCACGAGTTCACCATCGCGATCGTCACGCACAACATGCAGCAAGCCGCGCGCTGCTCCGACTACACCGCGTTCATGTACCTCGGCGAACTGGTCGAATTCGGTGAAACGGAAACCCTGTTCACCAAGCCGGCGAAGACTCGGACCGAGGACTACATCACCGGCCGCTTCGGCTGAGCCGCCCCACGACGAAACGACAACCTGCGACAGGCCAAGACATGAACGTGACGCCGCACTCCCACGACCATATCGTCAAGAGCTACGACGAGGAACTCGAGCGCCTCACCGGCGAATTGCAGCGCATGGGCAAGCTCGCACTCGCCCAGCTCGCGGCCGCCGTCGACGCGGTGATCGAGCGCGACAGCCACGCGGCGTCGAAGATCGTGCACAACGACAGGACGATCGACGCGCTCGAGCACGAGGTCAGCCACGACGTCGTGCGCCTGCTCGCCCTGCGCCAGCCGATGGCGCGCGACCTGCGCGAGATCCTCGCCGCGCTGCGAATCGCCACCGACATCGAGCGGATCGGCGACTACGCCGCGAACGTCGCCAAGCGTTCTATCGTGCTGAACCAGTCGAAGCCGGTGCAACTCGTCGCCGCGCTGCCGCGCCTCGCGCGCCTCGCCCAGTCGCTGGCCGAGGACGTGCTCGACGCCTACCGCAACTACGACGCGGACAAGGCGCTCGATGCCTGGGCGCGCGACGAGGAACTCGACGAGCAGTACACCGGCCTGTTCCGCGAGCTGCTCACCTACATGATGGAAGACCCGCGCAACATCACGCCGTGCACGCATCTTCTGTTCATGGCGAAGAACCTCGAACGCATCGGCGACCACGCGACCAACATCGCCGAGAACGTCTACTTCCTCGTGCATGGCACGCAGATCGCGCAGGCGCGCCGCAAGGGCGACACCACCTCGGTGCTGCCCATCGACGATCCGCGCTGAATCGCGCGCACGAGCCGGAGGTCAGCGCTTCGCGGAACGCTGGCGCAGTGCCTCGAACAGCACGATGCCGGTCGCGACCGAGACGTTGAGGCTCTCGACGTCGCCCCGCATCGGGATCCTGGCGACGAAGTCGCAGTTCTCGCGCGTGAGCCGGCGCATGCCCTCGCCTTCGCTGCCGAGCACGAGCGCGATCGGGCCGTCGAGGTCGACCGCGTACACCGACTGGTCGGTGTCGCCGGCAAGACCGACGAGCCAGACGCCGGCATCCTTGAGCGCCTTGAGCGCGCGCGCGAGGTTGGTCGCGGCGACGATCGGCACGCGATCGGCCGCCCCGGCCGAGGCGCGACGCACGGTCGGCGTCACGCCGACGGCGCGATCCTTCGGCACGAGCACCGCGGTTACGCCGGCCGCTTCGGCGCTGCGCAGGCAGGCGCCGAAATTGTGCGGATCGGTGATGCCGTCGAGGACGAGGAACAGCGCATCGCGCCCGGCCTGCTCGACGAGTCCGGGCAAGGCCGAATCGGCCAGCGGCGCCGGCGCGTTGTAGCGCGCGACGACGCCCTGGTGGCGCGCGCCGCCGGTCATGCGGTCGAGCGCGGCGCGATCGCGCGCGTGCGGCTTGACGCCGAGCTCGCGCGCACGCTCGCCGAGTTCCTTCACGCGCGCATTGTGGCTGCCGCTCTCGATGTACAACTCGACGAGGTTGGCGACGTCGTGGTTCAGCGCGGCTTCGACCGCGTGGATGCCGATCAGGAGTTCGTGGCTCATCGAGGGTAAGGCGGAGGCTGGGGTGCGAAGGGTAACGCCGGGGGCCGGTGTTGTGGGGAAGCGGTGGGACGGCCGAGAGCTGGGACGCATCGCGGCTTCCACCGCCACCGAAGCGGCGCCCCCTCGGCCGTTCGCCCCGAGCGCAGGCCGCAGGCCGGAATCGGAGGGCCATCGTCCTCGACCGCGGGCTCCGCTCAGCGCAAACGGATCATGCCGTGTGCCGGCCTTCGACGACAGTTGCGCCCAGGGATGGCGATGCGCGGGATTTCGTGGCGCAACTGTCTGCCGCGAAGCGCTCCGCCGCGCCCCCTGCCCTCGCGGGACGCGCTAGCGCCCACTGGCCAGCCGGAAATCGATCTTCCGGTCCTCCAGGCTCGCGCGCAGCACCTGCACGCGCACCTCGTCGCCGAGGCGGAAGCGCAGGCCGCGCCGTTCGCCGGTGAGCAGGCGTCGCGTCGCATCGAAGTGGTAGTAGTCATTCGGCAGCTGCGTGATGTGCACGAGGCCCGTGATCTTCGACTCGGTCAGTTCGACGAACAGGCCGAACGAGGCGACGCCCGAGACGATGCCCGCGAACTCGCTGCCGACGTGCTTCTCCATCCATGCGCATTTGTAGCGTTCGTCGACGTCGCGTTCCGCCTCATCCGCGCGGCGCTCGTTCTGCGAACAGTGCACGCACAGGCTCGCCATCGCGCTCGGGCTGTACTCGTAGGCCGCCGGCTTGCCACCGGAAAGCGCGTAGCGGATCGCACGGTGCACGAGCAGGTCCGGATAACGGCGGATCGGCGAGGTGAAATGCGTGTACGACTCGAGGCCGAGGCCGAAATGCCCCGGGTCGTCCGGCTGGTACACGGCCAGGCTCTGCGAGCGCAGCAGCACCGACTCGATCAGGCTCGCGTCGGGACGCTTGCGCACCTTCTTCAGCAACGCCGAGAAATCGCCCGGGGTCACCTGCTCGATCGGCGGCAGGCTCAGCTTGAACTCGCGCAGGAACTCGAGCAGGTCGTCGTACTTCGACGCCGGCGGTGGCGCGTGCACGCGGTATGGCGTCGGGATGCGGCGCTTCTGCAGGTATTTCGCCGCCTCGACGTTGGCGGCGATCATGCATTCCTCGATCAGCTTGTGCGCGTCGTTACGCTCGTAGGCGCCGAGCTGCACGACCTCGCCGCCCGCGCCGAGGCGGAATGCCACCTCGTTGCTCTCGAAGTCGATCGCGCCGCGCCGCTGGCGCGCCTTCGCGAACAGCTTGTAGAGCTGGTGCAGGTGCCTGAGCTGCGGCAGCACGTCGGCGAGCTCGGCGCGCGCGTCCGCGTCCTTGAGGCCGATCGCGCGCCACACCTTGTCGTAGGTGAGCCGAGCGTGCGAGCGCATCACGGCCGGGTAGAACTTCGAGCGCTCGACTTCGCCGTCGTGGTCGACCTGCATTTCGCAGGCCATGCACAGGCGCTCGACTTTCGGATTGAGCGAGCAGATGCCGTTCGACAGCGTTTCCGGCAGCATCGGCACGACGAAGCCGGGGAAGTACACCGACGTCGCACGGTTGTACGCTTCCTCGTCGAGCGGCGAGCCGGGCCGCACGTAGTGCGACACGTCGGCGATGGCGACGATCAGGCGGAAGCCGCGTTCGTTCGGCTCGGCGTAGACCGCATCGTCGAAATCCTTCGCGTCCTCGCCGTCGATCGTCACCAGCGGCGTGTCGCGCAGGTCGACGCGCCCCTTGCGCTCGGCCGCCGACACTTCGGGTTCGACCTCTGCCGCGTCGCGCAGCACCGCGGCCGGCCACTCGTGCGGCAGGTCGTGGCTCGCGATCGCCATCTCGACCACGAGCGACGGCGTCAGGCGCTCGCCGAGGATGGTCAGGATGCGCCCCATCGGGCCGCGCTGCACGGTGGGCTGGTCGGTGATCTCGACGACGACGATCTGGCCCGACCGCGCGCCGCGATCCTTGCCCGGCGTGATGAGCACGTCCTGATGCAGGCGCCGGTCGTCCGGCGTGACGAGCACGAGGCCGTTTTCCTCGATCACGCGCCCGACCAGGCGCGGCGAGCGACGCTCGAGCACCTCGACGATCGCGCCCTGGCTGCGGCCACGCCGATCGACCCCGACCACGCTGGCGAGCACGCGATCGCCGTGCAGTACCTTGCGCATCTCGGCCGGTGACAGGTACAGGTCCTCGCCGCCCTCGTCGGGCCGCAGGAAACCGAAACCCTCCGCATTGGCGATCACGTTGCCGCGAATGAGGTCGAGCTTGGTCGCCACGCCGTAGCCGCCGCGACGGTTCTGGATCAGCTGGCCGTCGCGCAACATCGCGGCTAGCCGGCGCGTGAGCGCATCGAGGTCCTGCGGCGCCGACAGCTGCAGCGCGCGCGCGACCGCCTCGATCGTCATGAGTTCGCCGCTCTGCTCGAGCAGGGCGAGGATCGCTTCGCGGCTCGGGATCGGCCGCTCGTAGCGGCTAGCCTCGCGCTCGGCGTGCGGGTCGTGCACCGCCGGCGGCCGCACGCCCTTGCGCGGCGGCAACGCGGGCAGACGTTCCGGCATGAATTTCGGCGGCGGCGAGCGCCGGCCGCGAGTGCGCGCGTCGTCGCGCCCGCCGGCGGCACCCGGCGACTTCGCGGCTTCGCGTGCCGGCTTCGCCTTCGCCTGCCCGGCGCGCTTGCCCGGGCCGCGCGCGTTGCGTGCGCCGGGCATGCGTGAATCGGTTTTTCTTCTCTTCAAAGTGATGATGTCCTTGTCGTTCGACGGCAGCGTCGCCGAGCGGGTCGGTGATTGCAAGCCGCGGGCGCCATTGGCGTGGCCGGCACGTCACGGCGGGCCGACAGGCCGGTTGCGCGACGTCGGGAGGCACGCGATCGGTCCACAGGTCCGCCGCTTCCGTTGACACGCTGCGACGCGGCCAGTATCGTTCGCGCCCCCGGTCAGGCATGCCTGCTCGGGCTGGCCCAGGTGGCGGAATTGGTAGACGCACTAGTTTCAGGTACTAGCGGGTAAAACCGTGGAGGTTCGAGTCCTCTCCTGGGCACCAACGAATGCATGAAGAAGCCCGCGCACAGCGGGCTTTTTTGTGCCTGTACGCCTCGATGTTGACGCACCGGCGCTGAACGACGACCCATCGCCCGGCGCCGTGCCGCGCCCCTTCAGGTCGCCGGCTTGCGCAGGACGCGATCGAACAGCGCGAGCGTGCGTTTCCAGGCTTCCTTCGCAGCCGCTTCGTCGTAACGCGGCGTCGTGTCGTTGTTGAAGCCGTGCTGGGTGCCGGCCGGCTGGTACAGCGCGTAGCGGACGCCCGCGGCCTTCAACGCGGCTTCGTAGGCCGGCCACCCCGCATTGACACGCTCGTCGTTGCCGGCGAGCACGACGAGCATCTCGGCCTTGATCTTCGCGACATCCTCGCTCGCCGGCGCGGGGCCGTAAAAGGATGCGCCCGCGAGCAACCTCGGCACGCGCGTGGCGAGGAAGTTCACCATGCCACCGCCATAGCAGAAGCCGACCGCGCCGAGCCGGCCATCGCCGCCCTCGGCGTGCAGCAACCAGTCCGCCGCTGCGAGGAAGTCGGCATGCGTCTTGTCCTGGTCGAGCTTGGCGAACAGGGCGCGCGCGGCGTCTTCGTCGCCGGGATAGCCGCCGAGCGGGAACAGCGCATCCGGCGCGAAGGCGAGGTAACCCTCGAGCGCGAGGCGACGCGTGACGTCCTCGATGTGCGGGTTGAGACCGCGGTTCTCGTGCACGACGAGCACGACCGGCAATGCGCCGTGCGCGGCCTTGGGGCGCACGAGATAACCGCGCGCCTTGCCGTAGCCGTGCGGCGACGCGAATTCCACATGGCTCGCGGCGAGCCGCGCGTCGTCGGGCTCGACCTGCCGTGCCTCGGCGAAACGCGGACTCAGCGCGGCGAGCAGGCCGGCCGCGCCCGCGCCACCCGCGGCGAATCGTGCGGCGGCAGCGAGGAAGCCGCGGCGATCGATCATGCCGTGCACGTACTGGTCGAACAGCCGCAGCACTTCGGGATCGAGATCGGTGGCGGCGAGGCGCGGTGGGTTCGGCATGGCATGCTCCGGATGCGAGAAGGATCGGATCGTGCGCGCGTGCGACGATACGCAACGTCGCCTCAGGCGAAATCCACATAGGGATTGCGCGCCATCGACTCAAGTTCGCCCGTCGGGATCCTCGCCACCACGAGCGCGACGAAGCACCAGGATCACGCCGTGCGCGAGCAGGATCTGCAGCACGATACCCGCGGGATCCTGCGCAGGTCGTCGATCACCCTCATGTCTTTTCCTCCTCCCCCGCGGCAACGCGCACGTCGCGCCATGCGGCCCGCACTTCGTATCATCGCGCCTGTCGCCGATCCGTACGAGCACGATGCCGCCCGACCTTGCCAGCCTCGCCGCGCCAGCGACCGCACGCATCCGCCGCTGGGTGCTCGGCGTGTTCCCGCGCGGCCAGGACGGCATCGACTACGAGCATCCCGCCGGCGATCCGGGCCTGTTCGGCCCCGACAGCGCGACCTGGCGCGTGCATGCCGATTTCCCGGGCATGCTTTCGGGCGGACTGTGCGCGCTGATGCTGCAGCTGCTGCACCCGCTCGCGCTCGCCGGCGTCTGGGACCATTCGAACTTCCGCACCGATCTCGTCGGGCGCCTGCGCCGCACGACGTCGTTCGTCGCGGGCACCACGTACGCCGCGCGCGCCGACGCCGAAGCGCTGATCGCGCGCGTCGCGCGCATCCATGCCAGCGTGCGCGGCCACGCGGCCGACGGTCGCGCGTATTCCGCCGACGACCCCGCGCTGCTCACCTGGGTGCACGTGACCGAAGCATACGGCTTCCTCGAGGGCTACCGGCGCTTCGCGCCCATCCGCCTGCCCGGGGACGCAGCGGACCGCTACTACGGCGAGGTACGCCGCATCGCCGAACGCCTCGGCGCACGCGACGTGCCGGCCTCGCAGGTCGAGGTACAGGCGTACTTCACACGCATGCAGGCCGAACTCCGCTTCGACGCGCGTTCGCGCGAAGTGCTCGCCGTACTCGCGCGCATCCACCTGCCCGTGCCGCTGGCCGGCGTGTCGCGCGACCTGTTTCTCGGCGCGGGTGCTGCGCTGCTGCCCGCATGGGCGCAGGCCATGCTCGCCCGCACGCCGGTGCAACGCCTGCAGGCGCGTGCGTCCGCGCGGGTCCTGCGGGCGCTGGCGCCGCTGTTCCGCGCCGCGTTGCCGGACGGCATCGCGCCGCGTGCGTGCCGGCGCGTCGGCGTCGCGCCTGCGGTACTCACGCGCTGGTGAGCGCATCCGCTCCCGCACTTCCGCGCTGCGCGCGGACACCGCAAGATGCACGTTCGCCGTGTTCCAGGATGTCGTCATGAACCTCGCCTTGCGTACTCTCCTGTTCGCCTGCTGCTTGCCGTTCGCCGTGCACGCCGCGCCGCTGCGCGAGGGCATCGTGTTCTCGGCCGGGCCTGCACCGACGCCCGTGCGCAGCGGCGCGACGCAACGCCTCGCCTACGAGCTGCACCTGACCAATCATGCGGACGCACCGCTCGTCCTCGAGCGCATCGAGGTACTGGATGCTGCGTCGACCGTGCCCCTCGCCGCGCTCGCTGCCGACGAACTGCAGGCCGCGCTGCGCCTTGCCGGTGCCGCGCGCGGCGAACCACCGACGCGCACGCTCCCGCCCGGACGCAGCGCGATCGCCTACCTCGACCTGCGGTTCGATGCGTCGCGGGCCGCGCCAGGTGCGCTGCGCCACCGCCTCGCATGGTCGCGCGACGGTGCCATGACGACCGTGGAAGGCGCGGACACGCGGGTTTCGGCGCGCGCCCCGGTCGTGCTCGGTGCGCCGCTCGGCGACGGCGACTGGGTCGCGCTCTACGACCCGGCGATGGCGCGCGGCCATCGCCGCGTCGCGTTCGCGATCGACGGGAGCTTGCGCATTCCCGCGCGCCATGCGGTCGACTGGATGCGCGTCGACGCCGGCGGCCGGCTCTCCCATGGCGACGAGCAGGTGCTCGCGAACTGGTACGGCTACGGCGCCGACGTGTTCGCGGTCGCCGATGCGACCGTCGTCGCAGTGCGCGACTCGATCGCCGAACCGGCACGTCTCGACGCCACGACACGCCATCCGCTCGAGGACGCGAGCGGCAACCACGTCTCGCTCGATCTCGGCGACGGCCGCTACGTGCACTATGAACACCTGCAACCGGGCAGCGTCAGCGTGCGTGTCGGCGAGCGCGTGAAGCGCGGCGCACCGATCGCCAGGCTCGGTTTCACCGGCGACGCGACCGGGCCGCACCTGCACCTGCACGTGAGCGACGGCGCGACGCCGCTCGCCGGCGAGGGCCTGCCCTTCGTACTCGATGCCTACGACGCAGTCGGCGCATTCCCGTCCATGGGCGCGCTCGGCCGGCCGTACGCATCCGAGCCGGGCACGCGTACGTGCACGAACGAACTACCCTCGCCGGCCGCCGTCGTGCGCTTCGTACTCCGCGATGAGCGCAGCGCAGCGGGGCTGAAGGATTGAACACGAAGGAACGAAAAGATCGGAAGAAGCTCTGAAGCTTTGCAACATGGAGTACACGGAGCAAGCCGTACGAAAAGAGCTTTTCACGCGAGCGCTTTTCCTCCGTGTGCCCCGTGTTTGGATGCCCTTTCCGCTTCAGCTTCGCTTCGTGTCCTTCGCGTTTCAGGCTTTTGCTTCCGAAGCATCGACCGTGCGTCGCCAATCGCGCGGGGAATGGCCCACCCAGGCCTTGAAGGCGCGCGACAGCGCGGCTTCGCTGCCGTAGCCGACTTCGTCGGCGATGAGCTTGAGCGGGCGGCCGCGGCGCAACGCCTCCTGGGCGAGGCCGACGCGCCAGCGTGCGAGATAGTCGCCCGGGGTCGCCCCGACGGTATCGCGGAACGATGCCGCGAACACGCTGCGCGACATGCCTGCCTCGGCCGCGAGCGATTCGAGCGTCCATGCCTGGGCCGGGCGCTCGTGCATCGCGGTGAGCGCGCGCGCGAGTTGCGGCTGGGCCAGCCCGGCGAAGAGCCCGTGTTCGATGCGGCCTTCGTCCATGAGGCGGCGCAACACGAACACGAGCACGGCCTCGAACAGGCGATCGACGAGCGCCTGGCGTCCGCAGCGCGGACGGAACGCCTCGTCGAACAACACCTCGAGCACGCCGGCGCAGCCATCGAGCTCGGCCAGGGGCAGGCAGACGAATCCCGGCAGCGCATCGGCCAGCGGGTTCGCGCCGCCGGCCGCGAAACGCAGGTGCGCGCACGCCATGTCCGCGCCGACACCCGGATCGGTGTCGAAGCGATGCGCGAGCGGCCGCGGATAAAGCAGCAGGCTCGGCGCCTCGAGGTGCACGGCCGGCGCGCCAGCGTGCGACACGCCGATCGGTCCGCGCCTGATGAGATGGAGCTGGCCCAGCCCCGGCTCGGCCGGTATCTCGGTGATGCCGCAGAGCGCGCCGGAATGGAACATGCGGGCGCTGACCGAGAAGCGTTGCAGCAGTGCGTCGAGGCGGTCCATGGCGATCTCGGGGACGATGGATCAAGAATTACAGACTCTACAGCACCATGAGTCCGAGCCATACCCCTAGAGTCGCCGTGTGCCGATCGGCACGCATCCACTCGAAGGAGAACGCCATGTCCTACATTCCTGCACTGCCGCGCGAAGCCGTCTCCGGCGCCGTCGGCGCGAGCCTCGATGCCGTGCAGAAGAAGCTCGGCGTGCTGCCGAACATGTTCCGCACGTTCGCGCATACGCCGGTCGCCTTGAACGCGTACCTGCAGCTTGCCGAGGCCACCGCGGGCGGGCGCTTCACGGCGAAGCAGCGCGAACTCATCGCGCTCGCGGTCGGCGAGCGCAACGGCTGTGACTACTGCCTCGCGGCACACGGCGCTATCGGCCGCATGGTCGGTCTCGATGCGACCCAGATCGCCGCCGCGCGCAACGGCGATGCCGACGCCGCGGGCGATGCCGCACTGCTCGCGCTGGCCCGGCGCATCCTCGATACGCGTGGCCACGTGCCGACTGCGGAGCTGGATGCCTTCAAGGCTGCCGGCTTCGACGACGCCGCGATCCTCGAGCTGCTCGTCAACGTCGTGCTGAACATCTACACGAACTATACGAACCACCTCGCGCGCACGGATATCGATTTCCCCGCCGCGCCGGCGCAGCGCGCCGCCTGAAAACGATCGGCCCCCGCTCGGGCGGGGGCCGGTCGATCGATCCGGAATGCGGGTTCAGCGCAGCTGGCTGTCCTTGCTGCCGCGCCGGTTGTACCCACTCTGCACGGACTGTTCGCGGTCGTGGGCCTCCTGGCAGGAGACGCACAGGCGGACGCCGGGAACGGCCTTGCGCCGCGCCTCCGGGATTGCCGCCTCGCATTCTTCGCAGTACGTCAGCGACGGACCACGCTGGAGACGGCTGCGCGCGCGCTTGACCGCATCCTCGACGGTCGCGTCGATCTGGTCCTGCACTGCACCATCGCCGGCCCAACCGGTGGCCATCGCTGTTCCTCCTCACCATTCGATTCCAGCTCCGGCCGCGACTGCGGCGAACGATGGATCGATGTTCACACCCTACGACATGGTGGCACCCGGCGGCAAAAAAACCCCGCAGTCCCGGCGTCTCACGACGAGCGGATGCTGCGGGTAGTGGTGCCCGTGCGGAAGGGATGCGACGGGCACGCGGAGCATCGGCCGGTCCCGTCTCATTTCATGAGAGCGGTGGCGCCCCCAACCGGGCCGCTCGCCCCGGCGTACCCGCGCCTCATGCCGCCGATATCGGCTTGCATGCGCGGCCGGCTGGCCGCACGTTGCGCAAGTCCGCACCGGATCACGAGAAATCCGGATCGCGTCAGGAATCCGTCATGCTTCGCCGCGGCGTCTCCTGTTGCAATCGCGGCCCCGTACCCCGACGAGACCACCGATGCGACGTCCCGAAACGCCCCGTCCGCGCCCGCGTCCCGCGCAGGCTCTCCGCTTGCACTCGCGCTCGCGCTCGCCTTCGGCCCGAACCTGGCCGCGACGGCCACGCCGAAACTCGACCAGCGGCCGGTCGCGATGTCGCCGGCTCCGTTCAACACCGGCTTCGCGATGGGCGGTCAGAAGGCCGTGCTGCACCGGCAGCTCGCGCATCGGGGCCTGCTGCCCGCCGCCGCACCGGCGCGACCTGCCGCCACGGTGACCGTCACGAACTGCGACGACGCGGGCGCGGGCTCTCTGCGCGAAGCATTCACGAACGCGGTGTCGGGCGACACGATCGACCTGACCGCGCTCGGCTGCAGCACGATTTCGCTGACCAGCGGTTCGCTCACGACGAGCGCCGACGATCTCGCCATACGCGGCCCGGGCGCGAAGCAGCTCACGATCGACGGCAACGACACGACGCGGCTGATCGCGCACACGGGCTACGGCCTGCTCGACATCGACGGCGTGGCCTTGCGCAACGGCCGCTATGACTACACCGGCCCGGTCCTGTACGCCGGCCTCGCCGCGGGCGCCTGCGTGCTGTCCTCGGGCAGCATCACCTTGACCAATTCCACCGTCGAACACTGCAGCGCGAGCGGCACCAGCGTGTCCGGCGCGGCGATCGACGCGCTCGGTCGCCTCATCCTCACCGACAGTATGGTCAGCGGCGTCGACGCGAGCGCGCATTCCGACGAGATCTCGGCGACGATCTACGGCGGCGCGGTCTACGCGGCTGCGTCGTACATCACGCGCTCGACGATCAGCAACGCGACGGTCTCCGCGACCGCCTCGACGGCGTTCAGCGGCACCTTCGGCGGCGGCGTTTTCTCGATCTACGGCATCGTGCTCACGGACAGCCGCGTGAGTGGCGTGTCGGTCGATGTCGCCGCCGGCAAGATCGCCTACGCCAAGGGCGGCGGCATCGGTTCGCCGCAGACGGTGATCATGTCGGGCAGCAGCGTCGAGGACAACCACGTGCGCGGCACGCCCGGTGTCGGCGCGAGCGGCGCCTACACCTACATCAGTGCGATCGGCGGCGGCGGCGTGTACATCGCCTCGATCCCGCGCGGCTTTCCGCCGGAGTCGACGATCACCGGCTCGACCATCAGCGGCAACACGGCGACCTGCGACGGCCCGCTCGGCGATTACACGGTCGGCGGCGGTGGTGGCCTCGGCAGCTGGTCGCCGCGCCCCGTCGTTATCACCAATTCGACGATCTCGGGAAATTCGGCGGCGACGATGGGCGGCGGCCTCTATGCGCGGCACCGCGGCGCATTCGCGCTGTCGAATGCGACCGTCACGGACAACACCGCGCCGACCGGTGGCGGCATCGCCGACCAGGGCGACGAATCGGTCTACGACCTGTCGCTCGTGAGCAGCATCATCGCCGGCAACCACGCGACCGATGCCACGTCATTCGAGATCACGACCCTGCATGCGATCAGCGGCAGCGTGAACCTGCTCGGCAACGCGAACGTCGCCGTGCCC
The DNA here is from genome assembly GCF_004342425.1 of Dokdonella fugitiva. Taxonomy (GTDB): domain Bacteria; phylum Pseudomonadota; class Gammaproteobacteria; order Xanthomonadales; family Rhodanobacteraceae; genus Dokdonella_A; species Dokdonella_A fugitiva. The sequence continues at coordinate 126,399 of NZ_SLWQ01000006.1, forward strand.
GCCGACACCCTCGGTGGCGACCCGCTGCTCGCACCGCTCGCCTACAACGGCGGCCCGACCCGCACGCACGCCCTGCTCGCGGGCAGCCCGGCAATCGACGCAGGCAGCAATCCCGCGGCGCTCGAACACGACCAGCGCGGGGCAACCTTCCTGCGCACATCCGGAACAGGTACCGACATAGGCGCGTTCGAACTGCAGCCGATGCCCGACGAGCTGTTCGCCGACGGGTTCGACTGAGCGCCGAAGAACAGGCAGGCCCCGCCGGCTCCCTCTCTCCCCCGCCGGCATCCCCAGTACGGGCCTGTTTGCACTCCTCCCGCGGGGTTGCCTCCCTCACCCCGCGGGAGGAGATTTTCCCGAATCGCTCGCCGTGGTGTCGCGCAACCGGGCCTGCATGCCCGACGTCAGCGTGCGCGCCGGCTCGCGTCGGAAGCGATGTTCGCAACCTCGCCCGGTGACGCACACGCGCCCGAGATGATCGCGTCGCCGGCCTTGCGCGAGGTCGCCTCCTGCAGGTCGACGATGATCGACGAGGTGTCACCGAGCGGTTCGATCGCGGCGCAGACCGTCGCGATCATCTCCCCCGACCCGGCGCGACCGCGCGCGACGACGACGACGAGGTCGTTGTCGTCGAGCCAGAACGCCTCCTGCACGCCGCCCAGCGGCCGCACCGCCGCCCGCGCCGCTTCGCGGTCGAGGCGGCGCGTCGCCGTGGGCGCGATCGGGTCGGCCTTGACCGGAGCGCGCGCGCCCGCTTCGACGCGCCTAGCCGGCGGCGCGGCGCCCGCGAGCGAATACGGATCGACCAACGGCAGCGCCGCGCGCGAGCGACGGTCGTCGGGCAAGGGCGGGATCCGCGCGCCGCGCGTCGCGGTCAGGCGCGGCCCGGGGCGCACCATCGCGTTGAGCGAATGCACCACGCCCGCGCAGACGACGACGCAGGCGGCGAGCGTGAGTGCAGGCACCAGGAGCCCGCGACGCGGCATCGGTCGCGAGCGCGAACCGGCGCTGAGCGTGAGCTGCGGGTGTGCATACATTGGCGGCGGACTGTCGCGTGCCGCGGATTCGAGGGCGGTCGCATCGATCATCGTGCGCAGCCGTTCGCCGTCGACGAGTTCGACCTGCCCGATGCGCGCGGCCGCGTCGATCGCGGCGGCGGTGAATTCCCCGGTCGTGACGTAGACCGCGCCGGTGGCCGCCTCGTTGACCATGACCGCGTGCAGCTCGCGTACTTCGTGCTGCGGCACCTGGAACGCCCGCCAGCGCTTGCACTGCACGATCACGTAGGCATCGTCGCGGCGCAGCTCGAGGTCGAACCCGCGGTCGTAACGCTGGCCGGTGAAGTCCGCGCCGACTTCCTCGACCTGCCAGCCGCAACTGCGATAGTGGTCGGCGAGGAGCGCCTCGAAGCGCGCAGGATCGATGCGCGCGAGCGCCTCGTCCCACGGTGTATGGCTGGCCTTCAAGGTCACCGAGCGCCTCCTGCTCCCCCGTTCCTGCGCTCGCCCGCGGCGCAGCCGCGTGCGCCGCCGCGGACGGCGTCGTCGGAGGCTGGAAGCAACAACGGGGCCAATCAGGGCCGCGATCGCGATCCAAGTGAATTCATGAAGTTCGCCGGCATCGCTCGACGGAGGCTCAACTTGCAACCGTCGACCATCGTCATTTTGTGACGGATTGCAACGTGCCGACGCAACGCACGGAATCGTGCGGGGGTGGCCTGGGCGGCGCGACGCCCGTGGCCCGTGCGGACGCCATCCTGCGTGGACAGGCGCAACACGTTCGAACGGGATCCACCGCCATGCGCTCGCCCGGAACTCCACTGCCGCCTCGATCGGCGAGCCTGCCGTGGGCGTGGCTCGTGATCGCACTCTGCGCAGGCCCCGGCGCGCCCGGCGCCCACGCCACCAGCTACGCGCTGCGCCAGGAGCTCAGCGCGATCGCGTCGGGCGAAGGTTCGCCGGGCGATGCCTTCGGCTACTCGGTGGCGATCGACGGCGACATCGCGGTCGTCGCCGACTTCGGCATCGCGACCCGCCCCGGCAAGGTTCGCACCTACGTGCGCTCGAACGGCACCTGGATGCGCGAGGCCGGGCACGACCTCGACCTCTACGGCGACTCGAGCGCGATGCTCGCGCTGCGCGACGGCACCCTCGCGGTGAGCTCGTTCGACTCGACCACGAACCGGAGCTACGTGTACGTCTATGAGCATACGCCCGCCGCGTGGGAGACCCTCTCGGGCTATTCCACGACGGCCGCCTACTACGACCGGATCGCCACGTCCGGATACATCGTCGTCGTCGGCGAGCCGGACTACGACGGCGGCGCCGGGCAGAACCAGGGGCGTGTGCGCGTGTTGCGCGACACGGGCAACGGCTGGTCGTCGGCTTTCCTGCTGCCGACGACGCCACAGGCCGGCGCGCGTTTCGGCGAGTCGGTGGCGATCGTCGCCGGCGCGGTCGTCGTCGGCGCACCGCGGGAGACCGTCGGGCCGTACGTGGAGGCCGGCGCGGCCTACGTCTACGAACTCACGATCGACACCTGGAACGAAGCCGCGCGCCTCGTGCAGAGCTCAGGCGACCTCACTGCCAACCATTTCGGCAGTGCGGTCGCGATCAGTGGCGCCGACGTGACCACGCCGGATCGCCTGCTCGTGAGTTCGCCGTCGAACGCAGGCACGGGCCGCAGCGGGCGCGTGCACAGCTACACGCGCACGAACGGCACCTGGACCGCGCGCACGGTGCTGCAGGCGCCTTCGCCGTCGGCGACGGACGGCTGGGGCTGCGCGCTCGCGCTCGACGGCAACTGGGCCGCGATCGGCCAGTGCAGCAGCAATGCACAAGCCACCGGCGGCGGCGCTATCGAGGCGGTGCGCTTCTCGAGCGGCTTCACCAGCGTCGTCGCCACGTACCTCGCTACCGATCCGCTCGGCGCGGCGAACGAATACCTGGGCTACCGCATCGACGTCGATCGCACGGGTCCGACCTTCATCGTCGGCAATCCGGCCGCGGCGATGTACGGCAATCCCTCGCAGGGCGTCGTGCTGTCCGGGACCGTGGCCAATGACACGTTCACGTTGACGCGCGCACTCGACCTCGGCCAGGGCCTCGGCGGTGCGCGCGCGAGCACGATCGCCAGCGACGGTGACACCCTGCTCATCGGCGCGCCGCAGGAGGACATCGGCCTGCAGCAGGAACGCGGGGCGGTGTACGCCTACCGCCGCGTCGGCGGCCAGTACGTGTTCGAGTCGCGCATCCTCGCGCCTGACGGCATGGCCGGCGACTACTTCGGTTCGCGCATCGCGTTGCAGGGCGACGTCGCGCTGGTCAGCGCGATCGGGCGCACGCAGGGCGCCGTCGACGCCGCGGGCGCGGTGTACGCCTTCCACCGCGAGGGCACGACGTGGTCGCTCGAACGGCAATTCCTGCCGGTCGCGCCGCAGTACGAGGAAGAGTTCGGGGAAGGCATCGCTTTCGACGCCGGCACCGCGATGATCAGCAACCGCCACGACAGCACGTTCGTGCATGTGCGCTCCGAAACGGGCACCTGGACGGCGGTGCAGACGATCGACCACGTCGGCTGGCCGGTGCGCCTGCACGGCGACACCGCGATGCTCGCCTACTTCGGCGCGAACGACAGCGCCGGCGAGATCGGCGTCTACGCGCGCAGCGCCGGCACCTGGCAACTGCAGGACACGTTGCAGGGGTCGCTGCCGGGCCAGGGCCTCGGCATCGACGCGAGCCTGCACGGTGACTGGTTCGCCGCCGCGAGCAACGATGTGGCGACGCCGGTGCAACTGTATCGCCGCACGCAGAACGGCTGGCTGCCCGAGGCCAGCCTGTTGCCGGATGACGCGACGCCCGACACCTGGTGCTGGCACGTGGCGATGGCCGCGCAGACACTCGCGATCGGTTGCAGCGCGCCCGGCAACGCCGGAGCGGTCTACCTGTTCCAGAAGCAGGCCGGACTCTGGACCCAGCAGCAGAAGCTCGAACTGCCCGATCCGCGCGGCGGCGACGCGTTCGGCTTCAGCCTCGATTTCCGTTCCGACGGCACGCTGTTCGCGGGCTCGCCGGGGCGCGATCTCGCGTTCACCGACCAGGGCGCGGTCTACGTCTGGTCCGAGGAACGCCTGTTCGCGGATGGCTTCGAGGCCGCGCACTGATGGACGGCCGGATGGCCGGTTTCGTCCGGGATTGACAAAGCTTGGCGTCTCTGGGCGGGGTTCTGCCCGCGCTCGCGCGGCATTCGACAGTGCCCTGCGGGGCGGCAAAGCCGCGCCACGCTTGGCTGAACGGGGCCCCGGCACGGGATCGGCCATACGGCGCCGTTTCTGGCACGTTAAATGCTTGTCAACCCGTGTCACCCTGACGATGGCGTGGAGGCATGTACATCATGAACATTCTTCGTCCAGCGGCCTGCTCGGCAATCCTGGCCCTCGCGGTGGCTTCCTCTTCCGCGTTCGCCGCCCGAGGCGACAGCTGCACCGCTCGCGTCGCGGGCCCGCAAGGCCAGTCCGGCGCGACGATCGGCAAGCTCGATGCCGACGGCAAGTGCGTGGTCAAGTCCGAAACCAAGAGCTCGGGCAGCGCCAGCGGTCTCGAAGCAAGCGCCCAGTGCAAGGATCTTTCCTTCAGCTACTCCAAGAAGCGCGAAGGCGCGTGCGCCAAGCACGGCGGCGTGCTGGAGTGGCTCGCACAAGGCTGATCACGAGGACGCGCGGTACGCCGCCCGTCCCTGCCCCGGTACCATCGCGCGACCCCGCTCCACAGGAGCGGGGTCGTTGCGTTTTCCGGCCTTCGCATCCGGCCGCGCCGCCGCCCGCGCCATGCTCGGACGCTCGTCGCGCGGATCCCGACATGGTCGTGACCCTCCTCCCCGCGTTCCCCCGCGGCTGCGTGCGGCGACCGATCCGTTCGGCCGATGTCCGAATGCGGCCCGCCCGATCGACATCGTAACGGCGGCACCTCGCCGTCGATCACAGGAAACCCACCATGCAGTACCTGCTCATGCTCTACGCAAGCGAAGGCGGCTGGAACCAGCTGAGCCCGGCCGAACAGCAGGCCGGCATCGCCGCCTATACGGCCTACACCGAGGCGCTGGCGAAAGCCGGCGCACTGGTCGGCGCGAACCGGCTGCAGGATTCGGACACCGCCACCACCGTGCGCCTCGTCGACGGCAAACCGGTCGTGCAGGACGGCCCGTACGCCGAGGCGCGCGAACAGATCGGCGGCTACTACCTCATCGAGGCACCCGACCTCGACGCCGCACTCGCCTGGGCCGCGCGCTGCCCCGGCGCGAGCCATGGCACGATCGAAGTGCGACCCGTGTGGCACAAGTAGCCGACGCCGGCAACGCGGCGCGCGCGACGGCGGAAACCGTCGCCGCGCGCAGCTACGGCCGGCTCGTCGCGTTCCTCGCGGTGCGCACGCACGACGTCGCCGCCGCCGAGGACGCGCTGTCGGACGCGTTCGCGACCGCGCTCGCCGAATGGCCGCGCAGCGGCTGTCCGGCGAACCCGGAAGCGTGGCTGCTCACCGTCGCGCGCCGACGCCTCGTCGACGGCGTGCGCCGGCGGCAGGTCGGCGAAGCGGTACTGGGCGAGCTGCAGCAGCTCGCCGAGCACGTCGTCGATGCACCCGACGAAGCGCCGATCCCCGACCAGCGGCTCGCCCTGCTGTTCGCCTGCGCGCACCCGGCGATCGACGCCGCCGTGCGCGCGCCGCTGATGCTGCAGACCGTGCTCGGCCTCGACGCGAAACGCATCGCGGCCGCGTTCCTCACCTCGCCCGCCGCGATGGGCAAGCGTCTCGGCCGGGCGAAACAGAAGATCCGCGAGGCCGGCGTCCCGCTGCGCGTTCCCGAGCGGGCCGAATTGCCGGCGCGCCTCGATGCGGTGCTCGCGGCGATCTATGCCGCGTTCACCGACGGCTGGTGCGGCGGCGACGCCTCGCGCCACGAGCTCGCCGAGGAGGCCATCTTCCTCGCGCGCATCGTCGTCGAGTTGCTCCCGGACGATGCCGAGGCGCCCGGCCTGCTCGCCTGCATGCTGTACGCGCACGCGCGGCGGGCCGCGCGCCGTTCCGCCGGCGGCGACTACGTGCCGCTGCACGCGCAGGATGTCGCGCGCTGGGACAGCGCGATGATCGGCGAAGCCGAAGCGCTGCTGCGCCACGCGAGCACGCTGCGGCGGATCGGCCGCTTCCAGCTCGAGGCAGCGCTGCAGTCCGCGCACGTCGAGCGCCGGCGCCACGGTCGCGACAACGCGACGGCGATCCTGCAATTGCACGATGCGCTCGCCATGCTCGCGCCATCGCCAGTCGCCGCGATCAACCGCGCGCTCGCGCTTGCCGACGTGCACGGCGCCGCCGCCGGGCTCGGCGCACTGCCCGATCCGCGCATCGACGCACGCATCGCCGGTTACCAGCCGTACTGGGCGACACGCGCGGACCTGCTCGCGCGCAGCGGCGCGGCCGCCGAGGCGCGCGCCGCGTACGAGACGGCGATCGCGCTGGAAACCGACGAGGCCGTGCGGCGTTTCCTGCGCGGGCGGCGGGCGGCGCCCGGCACCTAGCTGCCGTCCGGCCGCGCATCGCCGGGCGCGTGCAGGGTCGCGAGCCGGAGGAAGCTCTCGTGCTGGTAACGGCTCATGCGCAGCCGTTGGCCGGTGTCCATGACGACGACGTGATGGCCGTTGAACCAGGGATGGATCGCCTGCACGCGCCGCACGTTGACGATCGCCGAACGGTGCACGCGGGCGAAGCGACGCGGATCGAGGCGCGCGACGAGGTTCGCCATCGTCTCGCGCAGTTCGTGGCTGCGATCGGCCAGGTGCAGCACGACCGTGTTGCGGCTCGCCCTGATCCAGACGACGTCCTCGACCGGCACGAGCACGACGTGCTCGTCGACGCGCACCGGGATGCGCTCGATCCAGTCGTCACGCGGACGCAGCGCGGCGAGCGCCTCGAGCAGTTCACGCGTGGACGCCGGCGCCGGCCCCGCGGCGAGGCGCGCCTTCACGCGGCGCAACGTCGCGAGAAAGCGCTCGCGGCTGAACGGCTTGACGAGGTAATCGACCGCGTTCGCCTCGAACGCGCGCACCGCGTACTGCTCGTAGGCGGTCACGAACACCGTCGCCGGCATGCGGTCCGCGCCGATCGCGGCGACGACGTCGATCCCGTTCATCGCCGGCATCTGGATGTCGATGAAGACGAGGTCGGGCGAATGCGCGCGGATCGCCGCGACCGCGGAGGCGCCGTCGCCACATTCGCCGAGTACCTCGATGTCGACATCGTCGCGCAGCAATCGCACGATCGCATGCCGCGCGATCGGCTCGTCGTCGACGACGAGGGCCGCGATGCTCATGCGGCGTCCTCGACGTCCGGCAGCTCGATGCGGCGCAGCGGCAGGCGGATGCGGCAGGCGACGCCTTTCGGCCACAGGCTGTCGAGGCGGATCCCGGCGGCGTCGCCATAGAGTTCGCGCAGGCGCAGGCGCGTGTTGGCGAGGCCGATGCCGCGCCGGCCTATCTCGCGCGCCATGCCGTCGAGCACGCTGTTGGCGTTGCGCACTTCCAGGCAGAGCGATTCGCCGTCGCGGCGACTGTCGATCTCGATGCAGTCCTCGCCGACGTGCTTGCCGATGCCGTGGCGGATCGCGTTTTCGACGATCGGTTGCAGGATCAATGCCGGCACCGCGCACTCGAGCGTGTCCGGATCGACGTAGACGCGCGTGGTCAGCCGATCCTTGAAGCGCATGCGCTGGATGCCGAGGTAGAGGTCGAGCAATTCGAGTTCGCGCTGCAGGGCGATCTCCTGCCCTTCCTGTTCCTCGAGGAACGCGCGCAACAGCTCGCTCAGGCGCAGCAGCATGTCCTCGGCGGACGCGGTGTCCTCCTGCAGCAGGGTGACGATCGCATGCAGCGTGTTGAAGAGGAAATGCGGCTGCAGCTGCGTCCGCAGCACCTGCAGGCGCGACTGCGCAAGCTCGGTCGCGAGCCGGCTCGCCTCGACCTCGCGCCGCGTCTTCTCGCGGTAGTGGCGCATCGCCGCGTGCAGCGCGAGCAGCGCGGCGTAGGTGAGCAGGCCGATCGCGGCATGCTGGCCGACGAACTGGTCGACCTGCTGGCCGAACGTGCCCGGCTCGAACAGGTGCGACACGAGCGCGCCGGCGATGAGCGCGATCGCGGTGATCGCGCAGGCGAGCAGCGCTTGCCGGCGCAGGTTCGCGAAGGTCGGCGGCGAGACCGGATATTGCTCGGCGAGGCGGAAGACCAGGGGCGCCAGCGCGGCCCACGTGTACCACTGGATCATCGACCAGCGCAGGTAGACCAATGCCGGCCAGGTGTGGCCCTGCAGCGAATCGTGCAGGTAACCCTGCACCGCGAACACCAGCACGACACCGGTCCACAGGCCGAGGTAGCGCCACAGGCCGATGTCGTCGTCGAGCAGGCGGATCTTCATCGCGTCGTCCGCAAGGGCGTCGCGACCATCGTAGGCGGCGCAGGCGTGTCGCGGAAGGCACCACGGGTCACGGCTGCGATTCGTCCCGCTGCCACGACGATTCGTCCCGCCACGGCCGCGCGCACGCGCCGCGCCGCGTCCAATGCCGCAGGCCGGCTCGAAGCGATCGCCGTGATCGCGCGCCGGACGGCGGAGGACCCATGCACGCGACGATCCTGATCACCCTGCTGTTCGCTGGTGGAATGGCGCAGGCGGAGGACCTGCATTACCTCGACCTCGTCAACACGGCGCCGTCGAGCCTCACCGCATTCGCGGTCGCGCCGGCAGGCAGCGGCGAGTGGCGCGAGGTGCAACTCGGCGATGCGCCACTGCAGGGCGGCGGCGATTCGGCCACGGTCGCGATCCGCGGCGAAGGCTGCCTGCGCGACCTGCGCAGCACGTTCCGCGACGGCCGCGTGCTCGTGCAGCGCGATTTCGACGTCTGCCGTTATCGCAGCTACCACACGGGGCAATACCTGCGCCGCGCGCGCGCCGTTGCGCGCCCCTCGCACGACTGAGGCGCCGGACCGGACCAGCACGCATCGCGAAAGTGGGCCTCCCGGCGCGTCGTCGCAGCGACGACGCTGCTGCCGTCACGAACGGTGACGTCCTTCATCGGAGAGACCCATGCGCCAGATCATCACTTTCGCGATCGCCGCCGCGCTCGGCGTCGCTGCGCCGGCCGCCTTCGCCAGACCGGCGCCCCATCCGGCGTCGTTCCCGCACTACCGCGTCACGGTGCTGCCCGCGCTCGACGGCGGCGTCGCTGCCAACACGCGCGGCAAGAGCATCAACGACCTCGGCCTCGTCGCAGGCTATTCGAACGCGGCGAACGGGCAACGCCATGCAACCGCGTGGGTACTCGGGCGCATCATCGACCTCGGCACGCTCGGCCACGCGCCCGATCTCGCCAGCGCGGTCGCCTGGCCGAGCAAGAACCTGCTAGGCATGGTGTCGGGCATCTCGCTCGTCGACGCGCCCGATCCCGGCGGCGGCCAAGGCTGGAGCTGCGCCGCGGGCGGTTTCCTCGCCAATCCCGGCGGCCATGCCTGCCACGGCTTCCTCTGGGCCTTCGGCCGCATGCACGACCTCGCGCCCTTGCCCGGCGGGCACAACAGTTTCGCGACCGGCACCAACAGCTGGGGCCAGACCGTAGGCTGGGCCGAAAACGGCGTGATCGATGCTGCCTGCCTCGCGCCGCAGGTACGGCAGTTCCGGCCCGTGGTCTGGGGGCTCGACCACCGGCCGCGGGCCCTGCCGCTCGTCGAGGGCGACACGTCGGGCTCGGCCACCGCGATCAACGACCGCGGCCAGATCGCCGGCATCTCGGGCATCTGCGACCAGGCGGTCGGCCGCTCCAGCGCGCGCCATGCCGTGCTGTGGGACGGCGGCCACCTCGTGCGCATCGACAACCCGAGCGGAGCGCCGTACTGGAACACGCCGATGGCCTTGACCGAGCGCGGCGAGGTCGCCGGCTTCGCCGGCGTGCCCGACGATTTCGACGGCAACTTCACCCGCGCGTTCACCTGGTCACGCTCGCGCGGATGGACGTGGATCGACTTCTTGCCCGGCGACGTCGCCGCGATCGGCACCGGCATCAACCTGCGCGGCGAGGTCGTCGGCTATTCCAACGACGGCACGAACTTCCATCCATGGATCTGGCGCAATGGCCAGCTCGCCAACCTCGACGACCTCGTCGACCGCAGCAATGGCTTCGACGGCACGCTCACGCTCGCCGACGACATCAATGACGCGGGCGTCGTCACCGGGCGTGCGACCGCGGCCGACGGCAGCAGGATCGCATTTATCGCAACACCGACCGGCCACTGATGTACGAACATGATCGTACGGCGGCGCACGCGGGGCGTGCCTCGTCGTCGAACGGAACCTGGAGAATCGCAATGAACGGCAACATCCCCGAAGAAGGCCAGGACGTCCAGGTCAGGATCGGCGGTGGCAGCTGGCAGTCGGCGACCTATCGCCGCGGCCAGTTCGTCGACGCGTTCGGCCTGCCGCTCGATCCGGCGCGGATTTCGGAATGGCAGGCGGCCGAGCCGCGCGTGCGCGACACGCGCGACCGGCTCGCCGAGTGGAACGCGCTCGGCTCGTTCCACTGAGGCGGATGCACGCCGCCGCGGCGAACCGGCGCGGAGCCGGTTCGCCGCGGCGCGACTACAGCGGCCGCTCGGCGAGTTCGCGTCGCAGCAGCTTGTCGACCGCCGAGCGCGGCAGCGCGTCGAGGAACTCGACGCGCTTGGGCTGCTTGAAGTGCGACAGCTTCTCGAGGCACCACGCGCGCACCGCCGCCTCGTCGAGGGCCGGGTCGCGCTTGACGACGAACAGGCGCACGCGCTCGCCGTCCTCCTCGTCGGGCATGCCGACCGCGCAGACGTCCGCAATGCCCGGATGCGCGCCGACGACGTCCTCGATCGCGGCCGGATACACGTTGGCGCCGTCGACGTTGATCATGTCCTTGATGCGCCCGAGCAGGTAGAGCGCGCCGTTAGGCTCCATGCGGCCGAGATCGCCGGTGCGGAACCAGCCGTCCGCAGTGATCGCGCGTGCATTCTCGTCGGGCCGCTGGTCGTAGCCGGCCATCATGAACGGGCCGCGCAACCAGACCTCGCCAATCCTGCCCGGCGCGACCGCGCGCAGGTCCGGCGTATCGGGATCGCGCATCGTGACTTCGACCGACGGGAACGGAAAGCCGACGCTGCCGAGGTGCCGTTCGAAGCCGAGTTCGCCGGCGATCGGCACGGACGTCTCGGTAAGGCCGTAGCCTTGCAGCAATGGCTTGCCGGTGATCTGCTCGAAGCGGTCGCGGATGTCCGCGCGCAGCGGCATGCCGCCGACGAGGCCCGAGCGCAGCGCGGAGAAATCGAGTTCGGCGAAACCGGGCGTCGCCATCAGGCGGTTGTGGAACGCGGGTCCGGCGAGGATCGAGTTGATCGGCCGCCCGCGCCAGCCGGCGACGACGCGTTCGGCGTCGATCATGCGCGGGAACAGCAACTGCGTGACGCCGCGGCTCGAATACTGCAGCAGGTTCACCGACATGCCGGCCGCGTGCGAGAACGGATGCACGCTCGCGACGAGGCCACCGGCGCGGCAGGTGTGCTCCTCCATCGCCAGGCGCAGGATCTCGATCCCCGCGCGCATGTTCGCGTGGGTCGTGCGCACCGCCTTCGACACGCCGGTCGTACCGCCGGTGTAGGACATCAGCGCGAGATCGCCCGCACGCACCTCGCGTTGCACTGCCGGCAGGCGCATGCCACGCGCGAGCGCATCGCCGAACGCGACCGCCTCCGCCGGCCCCGGCGGCGCGACGCCGAACAGGTCGGGCGCGACGGTCACGACGAGCTGCTTCATCGCCTCGCTGCCGCGCGCCGCGCGGAAGGTCGGCATCAGCACGTCGAGGCCGACCACCGCCTTCGGCGCGATCGCGCGGATCGGCCCTTCCATCTCCTGCGAGGTCGCCGCGATGTAGACCGGCATGACCGCGAGGCCGGCCGTCCACGCCGCGAGCAGCGCGATCGGGAAGGCGGGCACGTTCGGTAGCAGGAACACCACGCGGTCGCCCGGCTCGAGTTTCCACTCGTGCACGAAGAAGCGCGCAAGCGCATCGGCCTGCCGCGCCCATTCGGCGTAGGTGAGTCGTTCTCCATCCAGTTCGAACGCGACGAGGTCGGCATGGCGCGCGCACGCTTCCTGCAGCAGTGCGAGCATCGTTTCGTCGGGTGCCACGCGGATCTCGCGAGGCAGGTTGTCCGGATACCGCGCCGTCCATGGGCGGCTCGCATACCACGCCGCGGGATCCGCCACGGCTTCGAGTCCACCATTCATTTGTATCACCCCTGTAGCAATGAACGATCCCCTTAATCGTCCATTGTGCCGATCCTACACTTTGCCGGGGCCGTTGCGCTGAACAGGTTGCGCGTCCGGGGTGCGATCCGCGCCCGATGCCCGTGGCCGCCGCCGGCCCGGGGCACCCGACGGCCGATGCGCCAGCGCCCTGCGGCGGCGCGATCCCTGCTTGCCCACCGCATCGGCGCGACGAACGCTCCGCCACTTGTGACGCGGCGCCCGGAAATCCCCGCGGCGGCGCGCACAATGCGCGCACCGCTCGCCGGAGTACGCCGATGACCCTGCATCGCGTTCTTCCGTCCGCCCCGCGGACGGCACGTCACGGACTCCATGCCCTGTTTGCCGCAGCCGCCGCCTGGAACGTGCCGGCGAGCGCGGAGTCGGTGTTCCGCGACGGCTTCGAGCCACTCGAGCCGCCTCCGGCGGTCACGATCCTGCGCGACGACCGCGTCGCCACGCTCGAGATGGACTACGACGGCGAGAATGCCTGGGGCCAATGGTGGACGATGGACGGCAGCGGCCGCGACGCGGCCGGCTTCCTCGTCAGCTGGTGGCCGGCCGACGCGGCGGCATCGATGCCGCGACCTGACGCGAAGCACGACGGCAGCCTCGGCTGCCTCGGCGGCGCGCGCGCGAAATCCGACGCCGCGAGCCTGCGCTGGCTCGTGACCGCCAATCGCCGCGTGCAGCTGCAGCCGCTGCTCAACGACGCGCCGTACCACGTCCGCGTGCAGCGCATCGATGCGCTCGGCGAGATCATCAGCCAGCCGCGCGACCTCGATTTCCCGGGCGGCGACGGCAGCCGGGTCGCCGCGCTGCGCGCGTCGATGACCCACTTCGACGACTTCAACCTGCCGCTCGGCCCCGCCGACGAGACGCTGTGGAACAACGCGACGGTCACCTCGACCGATCCGCGCTTCAACCTGTTCTTCATTAACGACCAGTACCACGCGCACACGCTGCACGGCACGCGCGTCGACAATACCGGCGACCGCTCGCAGACCTCGCAGCGCTTCCGCAAGCCGGTGCGCATCGAGAGCGGCGTGCGCCGGCGCATCGTGTTCGACATGGACGCGCCGCTCAGCCCGCGTTCGGTCTGGTACCTCGACCTCAACCCGGTGCGCACCGACCTCACCGCGCACGTCGACTTCTTCGACATGGACGGCGGCAGCGGCCTGCCCGCGGGCACCCTGCGCCTGCGCGCGCAGTTCCAGACGTTCAGCGTCAACATCGTGGGCATGGACGGCGCCTCGCACCCGATCGCCTCGGTCGACATGGAGGAGGCTGGCCGCCAGGCGGTCTCGAACGTGCGCCGCTCGTTCGAGGCGCGCGTCGGCACCGACGGCATCGAAGTTCTCATCGATGGCCGCAGCGTCATCGACGCGAGCTACGCGCCCTACATGCTCGCGCCCGGCGACTACGAGCCACTGTGGATCGCATTCGGCTACAACACGCCCAAGGACGCCGTGCCGTACTACCTCGTGCACTGGGACAACTTCGGCTTCGACGGCCCCGACGTCGATGCGCGCGAGGTACACAACTACGTCACGCGCATCGAGGGCACCGACTATCGCAAGGCGAACCGCGGCAACGGCGAGTTCCCGAGCTTCACGGTCAGGATTCCCGACGACCTGCGACCCACCGTCGCCGGTGCGACCGCGCAGGCGACGCTCGTGCTCACCTACCAGATGGGCGACTACTCGGCCTTCACCCTCTTGCCGGGCGACCACGTGACGCTCAACGGCAACGCGAGCCATCCGCTGCCGCCGCGCATCAACAACAGCGTGCCGTACAACCCCGACCTGCTCGCCTGGGGCATTCCGTACACCGTGCAGATCCCGCTCGGCACCCTCGTCCACGGCGGCACGTCGCCGTTCGTCGTCGGCGACAAATTTTTCCAGTTCTTCGCCGAGAACACCGGCATCCTCGACGTGCACGTGGAGGTCGCCTACCCGCCGGGCAGCGCGCCCGCCTACACGCCGCCATCGGCGATCCACCATTTCCCGCTGCACGGCGAGCTGCCGCGGCTCGGCCTGCCCGCGCGCTTCGAGCAGATCGGCGACACCCAGGTCGGCGACGAGCACCACCTGAGCGCCGAGTCGCCGGCGCGCATCGCGATCTCCGGCGTCGTACCGCTCAACCTCGTCGTCGGCAACCACAGCTATGCGAACTGGGCGCCGGAACTCATGGTCTTCCCCGTGCAGAGCACCGAAGTGTGGAGCACGGGCGGCACCACCGGCATCGCGACCGTCGAGGTGTTCCTGCGCCCCAGCGGCGGCGGCGCCGAAACGAGCACGCGCGTGCTCGCGCTCGACACAGGCCGCGACGTACCCACGCCGCAGGGCCGCTACCTGCGCAGTTTCGATAGCCGCGCGTTTGCCGACGGCGACTACGAACTGTTCGTGCAGGCGACCTCGCCGTCAGGCCAGAAGAGCCATCCGAGCTACGGCGACGAGACCTACCTCTGGGACGCGGCGCAGCTGTCGGGCGCGTACTACCCGATCCAGGTCCGTATCCAGAACTGAGCGCCGCGACGCTCGCGGCCACGTGATCCGGACCGCGCCGCATCCGCGGCGCGTCGTCCGCTGTTCGCCGAAGGCGCGCAGCTCGCGCCGCGCGCGTCCCGTGCCCCGCAGGCGGCGAAGCGGCGATGATCGCGGTGTCGATCCGCGGCACTCCCATTCGTCGAACCGGCGAACCCACACCGGAAACCACCCATGGCTTCGCGTCCCGCGCTCTACGCCCACCCGTTCTCCTCCTACTCGCAGAAGGTGCTCATTGCCCTGTACGAAAACGACATCCCGTTCGAATACCGCAACCTCGAAAGCGAGGAGCATCGCGACGCACTGGCGCGCCTGTGGCCGTTGCGGCGCTTTCCCGTGCTCGTCGACGACGGCCGCACGATCGTCGAGGCGACGACGATCATCGAACACCTGGCGCTGCGCCACCCTGGACCCGTCGCGCTCCTGCCGCACGATCGAGAGGCCGCCCTCGAGGTGCGCGCGCTCGACCGCTTCTTCGACAACTACGTCTCGACGCCGCAGCAGAAGGTCGTGTTCGATCGCCTGCGGCCGGAAGCCGACCGCGATCCCTACGGCGTCGCCGAGGCACGCGCGATGCTCGATACCGCCTACGCATGGCTGGAGCGCCACATGGTCGGGCGGACCTGGGCCGTGGACGACACCTTCACCCTCGCCGACTGCGCCGCGGCGCCGTTCCTGTTCTACGCCGACTGGACGCACCCGCTCGGCGACCGCTTCCCGAACGTAGGCGCGTACCGCCGCCGCCTGCTCGCGCGGCCGTCGTTCGCGCGCGCGGTCGAAGAAGCGCGTCCGTTCCGCCCGTACTTCCCGCTCGGCGCGCCGGATCGCGATTGATCCGTCGCCGCGCAGGGGCCGACACGCGAGCGCGAGGCGCCGGCTCGCACCCGCCCCGAGGCGGGTGCGAAGTGGCATCTCACGACGAGCGCAGCGTATCGAACCAGGCGGCGACGTCTTCGGCGAACGGATAGCGCGGATCGGGTATCGGCGAACCGGCCGCGATCAGCGCCCGCGCGCAGCCGAGCCAGTCGCCCGGGCCCTGCGGGCGGTTGCGCGAGGCGAAGCTGAGCGTGCCGTAAACGTCGTCGTTGTACGCGTGGCGTTCGTCGTAGCGCGCGCCGTGGGCGAGCAGGAACGTGGCGAGCGCACTGTCGCCGCGGAACACCGCCCAGTTGAGCGCGCTGCCGTCGATGTCGCCGCCGCGGACCGCCACCGGCCAGCCGAGTTCGACCATGAGGCGCACGCCTTCGCCCGCGCCACTCGCGGCGAGTTCGGGCAGCAGGCGCAACTGCATCCGGTCGAGTTCCGCGACGATGCGCGGGCGGCGCGCGAGGATCGACTCCGCCGTCGCGCGGTCGCCACTCGCGCAGGCAACGACGAAGCGCTCGCGCTCGTCGGCGGCTCCGACGTCGACGGCACCGGCTTCGCGCAGCAACACCGCTGCCTCGGCGAGGCCCATGTGCCGGGCGATCTTCAGTGCAGGCACGCCATGCGCATTGCGCGCATTCGGATCGGCGCCGGCCTCGAGCAGGAGCTTCACCACCGCTGCGGAACGCCGCCGGCGCAACGCGTGCGGCAACGGACCGTCGCCGGTGCGCTCATTCGGGTCGCCGCCGTGCGCGAGCAGCAGGCGCAGGCAGTCGGGGCGCTCGAAATCGAGCACGCGCAGCATGGCGTTGGTGCCGCCCACCCGCGCGCCGGCGGCGAGCAGCAGGTGCACGCACTCGATGTCGTCGCCCTCGACCGCGTGATAGAGGGACTCGTCGTCATCCGGATCCGCACCGGCATCGAGCAGCATGCGCGTCAGCGCCGCATCGTGGTTGCGACCCGCGGCAGCGTACAACACGCTGAGTGGATCACCAGGGAACTCGGCGTCCTCGGTCGCATCGTTCGGATCCGCGCCGGCAGCGAGCAGCAGCGCGACGACCTCGCGCACGCCCGTCGCGAATTCCGGCAGCCGCACGAAGGCGGAGAAGCACGCCGCGACCAGCGGCGTGCGCGTCCAGCCCTCGCCGCGCTCGTGCACCCATTGCGGATCGGCGGCAAGCCGCGCGCGCACGGTCGCGACGTCGCCGACCGCGCAGGCGAGCAGCGGCTCGCCATCGAGCAGGCGTGGCCGCTCGCGCAGCATGCGCGCGGCGAGATGGGGACGCGCGGTGTTGAAACCGCCGCCGAACGTCGCCGCCATCCAGCGCTGCAGGCGTTCGCGCGCGTCGACATCCGCCGCATGCGTTTCGACGTACTGCTTGAGCCGTGCCCACGATGGGAAACCGTGTTCGCGCGCGAGGCACGATTGCGCGTCGTGCAGGCGCAGGCCGAGCGCGGCGATCGCCGCATCGTCCCTGCCCTGCGCCGCAGGCAGCGACGCGCGCAATCGTTCGAACGCGGCGCGCTCGCCGGCACGGTAGGCGGCGAGGAGTTCCTTCGCCAGTTTCCTGAGCTGATCGAGGTCCGGCCGCTGCGGCAGGCTTGTCATGACAACCTCCATGCATGGGTGCCGAAGGTCCGCAATCCCGGCTGCACGAAGGTCGTGGATGGCCAGCTGCTACAAGTGGGTTCAACCCTTCCCGCGGACCCGGAGGCGCCTTGCAACGCCGCCGTCACCATAGCACGGGCAGCGGAGCGCATGCTTGCCCGTGCAGCCGGCCGGCGTGGCGGACGCTGGTGCGGAACGCATGCGCATGTGCATGCCGCTCGAGCATGCGGCCCGCGTACTCACGTCGCGTCGATGGCCACCGCCGCACGCGCCGTGCGCAGGCGCCAGGCGCCGGTCGCGAGCCAGGCGAGGATCAGCACGATCACGGCCTTCTGGCTGATGCCGCGCGGGCCGATGCGCAACAGGGCGTGGGCGAGCAGCGCGAGGAATGCGAGCGTGGCCAGCGGCAGCGCGGTCGTGAAGCGCACGTGCCTACCTGCGTCGCGACGCAGGCAGAGCGACTGCCACAGCATCGCGAGCGTGACGGAGAGGAACGCGGTCATCGCCGCGAGGCCGTGAATGCGCGCTTCGAGCGAGTGCGGCCCCGGCCGCGTCGCCGGCTCGGCGAATGCGGTCACCACGAGCGCGGCGCCGCCGAGTGCGAACAGCGCCGGCGCGATGCGCGCGCGCGCCGGCACGCACGCGGCGCGGAAGCCGAGGCCGAGCGCCACCAGCGACGCGGCGAGCGCGACATAGGCGGCCTTGACGATCTGGCCATGGGCGCCGAGCAGGTAGAAACTCAGTGGCGCGGTCGTCCAGTCGAGGTCGGTGCGGAAGATCTGCGCCGCGACGCAGGCCAGTGCGAACACGAGCACGCCGGCGAAGGCGATCGTGCCGAAGCGCGCGGCGCGGGCGGGATTGGTGGGCGCGTACGGCATGGCTGGGCGTCCTCGTTCGGCGCGGCATCATAACGGTCGATGCACCACGCAGCGCGGGCTGGCGGCGCCGCGTGCCGACGATTGTCCACGAGGCGTATATGCTTCATCGGGACGGCCGCCGCGGCGGACGGTGATTCCGGGGGGAATCGATGGAAGTGAAGCACGTCGTCGGCGGACTCGTCGCGATCGCATTGCTGGCCTGGTTCGCACACGGGCTACGCGACCCTCTCCGCACCGCTCTCCCGTTCGGCACCACCGACCTGTCGTCGGTGCAGGTGCAGCTGAAGCGGTTGAGCCCTGCCGACCGCGCCTTGGTCGAAGCCTACGTCAGGCGCAGCCACGGCGACGTGCTGCCGGCGAAGTTCGCCGACCCGGACCAGCCCTTCACCGCGCGCACGTTCGGCGAAGCGATCGCGCTGGAGAAGGCATGGGACGTCAGGCGCGACGCGAAGGACGCCGAGGCTGCCCGACGCCAGGCCGACCGCGACGCGGCGATGGCGCCACTGCGCGATGCAGTCGAGGCGGGCGTCGCGCGCGCCGAGGTGCTCGCACGAGGCGACCTGTACGCGGCGCGGGATCCGTCGGCGCCGGCCAAGCCCGCATCGCCGGGCGAACAGGCGACCGTCTTCGTCGTAACCGTCTCGCTGCACAACCTCGGCGGCAGGACGATCACCGGCGTGCAGGGTTCGCTCGAGGCCCGCGACCGCGAAGCCTGGCTGCCGCTCAACCTCTGCTGGGTCGATCTCGGCGGACGCGGACCGATCGAACCGGCGAGCCGCGTCGAATTCCGTTGCGCCAATCCCAATCGGCACGCCAGTGCGCAGGAACGCGCGTTCATCGACGACGACTCGGACCGCTTCACCCTGGTCTGGAACCCCAGACGGGTCGAGTTCGCCGACGGCTCGTCGCTCGACAGCGGATTGTGAGCGGCGCGGCGGTCGCCGTGGTTGCGGCTACCATCGCCGCTTCGACCATACCGGCCCGCCGCATGACCCTGCCCCACGCCCGCTACGCCGGTCCCCTGCTGACGCGCGAAACCGTCGATGCGATGCGCGCCGCGTTCGTCGCGCGACACACGACCTGGTCGGGCTCGCTCGACCTCGGCTGCAGCGTGGGCGAAGCGGTGCTCGCCGGGACCGGGTGGCGCTGGCGCGGACGCGACTATCCCTGGCCCGGGCCGCTGAAGGACCGCACGATCTACGTCTGGGACGGCACCGCGTTCGTCGCCGCGCAACGCTACGACGGTGCACTGATCAAGCTCGTGCCGACCGCATGGGGCGCACCGACGTTCGAGATCGACGGCATCAAGATGCTGCCGACCTCGCAGCTTTCGCCGTACGCGGACGCCCAGCGCAAGATCGCGCTGGTCGCGCCACGCGGCAGGCACGTGCTCGACACCTGCGGCGGGCTCGGCTATTTCGCACGCGCCTGCCTCGAGGACGGTGCCGGCAGCGTGCACTCGTTCGAGAAGAACGCGGACGTGCTGTGGCTGCGCAGCCTCAACCCGTGGTCGCCCGACGCCGACGACGACGCCGCGCGCGGACGCCTGCTGCTCGAACAGGCCGACGTCGCGACGCGCATCGGCACCTTGCCGGACGCCGCCTACGACGTGGTCCTGCACGACCCGCCGCGCTTCGGCATCGCCGGCGAGCTGTATTCGCAGGCGTTCTACGACGAGCTCGCGCGCGTGCTGCGACCGCGCGGCCGCATGTTCCACTACACCGGCACGCCGAACCGCAAGACCAGCGGCCGCGACGTGCCGCTCGAAGTCGCGCGCCGGCTCGCCCGGGCCGGCTTCACGACCGAGCTCGCGCTCGACGGCGTGCTCGCGGTCCGCGGCGCGGGCCGGCACGCCCGCTGAGCATCAGCCCCGCGGCCAGCCGACTGCGAGATCGAACGTGACGTCGCAGTGCATGTCGGTCTCGTTCATCGACGCCTCGCGGGCTTCGGTGACGACCTTGCCGCTCATGCGCGTGCCGCTCTTGGTCGTGAACTCGACACGACCGTTGCCGCCGTCGAGGCCGGTCAGCGTGCCGTCATCGGCGAGATACATGAGATTGACGATGGTCGCGATGTCGAGGTCGCCGCCGGTGTGCGCGATCTCCATCCAGCCGGCCGCGGTGGCGGCGCGCTGCGCCTCGATCACGTCGCCACGCGGGCTCGTGAACGTGCTTTCGCCCGGCGCCGCCGCGCATGCGGCGCATTTCGCCAGTGCCGCGCGATCGAGCGGCTTGGCCGTGAGGTAGATCGTCGTGGTGACGACACCCTGCGCATCGCGTGCATCCTGGAACGCGATGCCGTCGGTGAACACGAGGCGCTTGCCGTCGCGCTCGCAACTGCCGCTCACGCCGTCGGCGAGCAAAGGCGATGCGAATGCGGCCAGGATCGAGAAAAGTACGACGCGCATGGACGGGCTCCGGTGTGGTCCCGGCGGGACCCTTGCTTCGATACACGCAATGGAGCGGCAGCGGGGGCCACGGGCGCTTCGACGACGCCGGCCGTCGTCACGCATCGAAACCGTCCTCGAAGATCGCCTCGGGATTCGGCCCGAGCGCGAGGAAGGTGCCACCCGAGATGCCGCCGGCGGCGCCCTCGGCGAGGATGCCGAGCAGCGCGCCGCTCGCGCGGTCATGGCGGCGCACGCGGTTGCCCGCGAGCACGAGCAGGCTGCCGTCCGGGGCGATCGCGAGGCCGGTCGGACGGTTCAGGCCGCTCACCACGGTGCCGAGGTACTCGCCGGTCGTCGCGTCGAAGCGGTAGATCGCGCCGCTGCCCTCGCCGCCGACGAGGATCATCGCGCCTTCGTCGACGATGCCGCGCGTCTCGAACAGGCCGGCGCTGCCGCCCGGCACGAACGCGGCCTCCACCTGCATCGTCGCGGGGTCGATGCGCGCGACGCTGCTGGAATCATAGCCGGGCACGTAGAGGAGGCCGGCGCCGCTCATCGCCAGGCCGTTGTCCGCGCCGAGCAGGCCGCTGTCGGACGGCAACACGGTGCCGATCACGGTGCCGTCGGCGGGATCGAGTTCCAGCACGCGGCTCGTGCCGTAGCTCGCGACATAGACGCGGCCATCCGCGCCGAACGCGATGCCGGTCGGATCGACGTCGGCCCCGAACTGCGCGAACACGTCGACGAACGCGTAGTCGAGGTCGGCACGGTAGCGCTGCACCTGATCATCGCGTTCGCTGACGACGTAGAGCAGGCCGTCGGCAGGGTTGAGGCGCACGGCCTGCGCGCCATGGACGTGCCCGGCCTCGTCGAGCTGGCGCAGGAACGCGCCACTGCAGGCGTCGTAGATCGCGACATTGTCGGAGAAGTAGCCGCTCACGAGCAGGTGTTGCGCGCAGGTCGCCTGCGCGCCGGCGGTCACGAGCGACAGCAGCCAGGCGGCGATGCGGATCGACATGGAGGTTCTCCCCGGGCCCCGGAGCCGCGACGATCGCTGCCGATGCGCCGCCGGTCCTTCGCGACCGCTCCGTCCTTCCTCCTTTTTTCCTCCATTCGATGCGCGCACGCTGCGAAGCGACACTCCCGGCTTGCTAGCATCGCGCGCATGGACGACCGAGGCACGCCCGCGATCGCTTACCGCTTCCTCGACTGGCGCTACGAGCCTGCGCTGCGCCGCCTCGTCGGTCCCGCCGGCGAGGCCCGGCTCAAGCCCCTGCTCGACCGCCTGCTGCGACGGCTGCTCGACGAGCCGGGCGCGGTGCTCGCGCGCGAACGCCTCATCGACGAGGTATGGACGCGGCGCGAGGTCAACGACGAAGTGCTTTCGCGCGCGATCGCCGAGCTGCGCGGCGTGCTCGGCGACGACGCGCGCGCACCCCGCTACGTCGAGACCCTGTCCAAGGGCGGTTACCGCTGGATCGCGCCGGTCGACCGCATCGCGGCGCCGTCGCCGGCGGACGCGTCGCCGCAGGGCACGCGGGCGCCGTGGCGCATCGCTGCCACGGCGGTGCTTGCCGTCGTCGCGGGGCTCGCCGCATTCGCCGGTTGGTGGCACGCGCGCGAGCGCGTCGCCGGCCCGGCCGCGCTCGCGATGGGCCTGCTCGGCGCGCATCCGCTCGCGAGCGATCCTCGCCTCGAGTACGACGCGCGCTTCGATCCGGCCGGCCGCGTCGCCTACGTGCGCGGGACCGGCGACGGCGATGCGAGCGAACTGGTGCTCGTCGACCCGAAGACGCTCGCCGAACGCGTGCTCTGGCAGGACGATCACGCCCTGCGTCGCCCGGCGCCGTCGCCGGACGGACGCGAGATCGCGCTCACGCGCTACCTCGATGGCGGCTGCGAACTGTGGAGCGTCGCCCTGGTCGACCTGCAGCGCACGCACCTCGCGGAATGCGCGCCCGCGCCGCAAACCGGGCCCGAATGGGTCGAGGGCGGCGAGGCTCTCGTCTTCACCGGCTCCGCCGCCGATGCCGCGCACGCCCCCGGCCTGGTCGTGCTCGATCGTCGCCGCGGCATGCGTCGCGTACTCACCACGCCGGACATCGCCGAAGGCGCGCACGTCGATGCACGCCTGTCGCCCGATCGGACGCGCCTCGTGTACGCAAGCCGCCACGCGGGCGAGGAGCAGCTCTGGCAGGCCGACTGGCCCGCGATGCGCACGCGCACTGCGCTGCTCGACCGATCCGAACCCGCCTATGCGCACGCGTTCGAGCCTGCCGGCAACGCGCTGTGGGTCGCCGGCGACCTCACGCTCTACCGCGCCCTGCACCGCCTGCGCGCCGGCCATCGGCCCGAACTCATCGGCGGACGTGGCGCACTGTCGATCGATCTCGCGCCGAACGGCGCCGCGGTATGGGCGGAAGCGAACTACGATGCCGACGTCTGGCTGCGTGCGAACGCGCAGGCGCCGTGGCGCGTCATCGCGCGCTCGAACCGCTACGAATCGCAGCCGGAATTCTCCCCCGACGGCACGCGCATCGCGCTGATCAGCAACCGCAGCGGCGCCGAGAGCGTGCTCGTCGTCGACCTGCGCGACGGCAAGGTGCGGCCACTCGCCCTCGATCCCGCGTTCCGCTGGTTGCGCCCGACCTGGACGCCGCGCGGCGATGCGCTCGTGATCACCGCCTACGAGGACCGGCATACGCGCCTGTACCGCTATCCGCTCGACGGCGACGTCGCCACGCCCATTGCGCATGTCGAAACCGACGCGTTCCTCGGCGTCGAACTCGCCGATCGCCTCGTCTACCTCGGCGGCCACGGCAACAGCCGGCCACTCATGCAATTGCGTGCAGGCAGCACTGTCGCCGAACCGGCCGGCATCGAGGCCGTGACGACCTACCGCGCCTCGAACGACTGGGTCGTCTGGCGAGCGCAGGGCTCGACCGACCTGCACGTCGCGCGCTGGCTGACGCCGACGATCGTGCGCACGCTCGCGAGCGACGACGATGGCGAGGCGTTCACGATCACCGGCGATGTCGTCACCTGGCTTGACCACGGCGCGCTCTGGCGCGCGAACTTGCCGGACGGCACGCCCGTGAAGATCGCGAGCGATCGCGTGCCGGACGGCAACGGCCCGAGCCTCGCCGCGGGCAAGGACGGTGCGCTCGCGCTCGTCACGCTGACCTCGCTCGGCATCGACCTCATGATCGCGGAAGCCGCACTGCCGCCGGGCCCGCGCTGAGCTTCGTACGCCGGATCAAGTTTCCCGTACTCGGCGTTCGCCTTCGGACGGGCGCACCGGGGCACAGTATCGCCACGGCGCGATGCCGCATTCCCCCGATCCCAAGGAGTACCTCCATGTCCATCGAAAAAGTCCTCTACGTCGCCGAAGCCTCCGCCACGGGCGGCCGCGAAGGCCATGCGGCCTCGTCCGACGGGGCGCTCGACGTCAAGCTGTCGACGCCGCGCGAGCTCGGCGGCAGCGGCGGCAGCGGCACCAACCCCGAACAGTTGTTCGCCGCGGGCTGGTCGGCCTGCTTCCTCGGCGCGCTCAAGTTCGTCGCGGGCAAGCAGAAGATCACGCTGCCGGCGGACACGACCGTCACCGGCCGCGTCGGCATCGGCCAGATCCCGACCGGCTTCGGCATCGAGGCGCAGCTGACGGTGCACGTACCCGGGCTGCCGCGCGAGCAGGTGCAGGCACTGGTCGATCAGGCGCACGTCGTCTGCCCGTATTCCAACGCGACGCGCGGCAACATCGACGTGACGCTCGCGGTGGCGTGAGGCATGTTCGTGGCGGCGGCCCGTGGCCGCCGCCACGCTCGGCATTGCGGCCACCGTCGCCCCGCCCGTCCGAACGCAGGCGTACTGCGGCCACCCGATGTCGCTGCCGTGATCCTGCCCCACGCCCCATGCGCTAGACTGCCCCCGGTTCGTCCGTGAAGGGGAACGGATGCGCGTCGGCTTGCCAGCGATGGCTGCGTGGGTATGCGTTTCGTCCGTGACGACGGCGGGCGAACTCGATGTCGTCGTCGTCGACCTCCACGGTGCGCCCGCCACGGACGCGGTCGTCAGCGTGCACGGACGCGGTGCGCCTCCGGCGCGCGAAGCGGTCACGCGCGCGATCGACCAGCACGACGAAACCTTCATTCCCTACGTCGAGGTGTTCCGCCCCGGCGACCGCGTCGTGTTCCACAACAGTGACCGTACGCGCCACCACGTCTATTCGTTCGCACCGGCGAAGTCGTTCGAATTCGTCATCGCCCCGGGCGGCGAGACGCCACCGGTCGTGCTCGACCGCACCGGCGAGATCGCGGTCGGCTGCAATATCCACGACCGCATGATCACCCACCTCTACGTGTCGGATGCGCCGTGGATCGCCAAGTCCGACGCCCGCGGCCGCGCCGTGTTCGACGCCCTTCCCGCCGGCCGTTACACCGTCAGCGTCTGGCACCCGCAGTTGCGCCCGGGCAAGGCGGAGCCGGAACAGGCGATCGACGTCGGCGGCGAGGCGGCGAGCTTGCGGTTCTCGCTGCCGCTACTGGCCGATCCGCGCCCCGATCCCGACGACCGGGAGCGCACGCGCTACTGACCATGAATTTCCGCCTGCGCCTCGCACTGCTGTTCGTCACCACGCTGGTCGCGGTGCAGGCGTTCACGGCGCTGCTCGCCTATGGCGTCGCGCGCCGCGCGCTGATCGCCGATGGCGAGCGCCAGCTCGCGGTCGGCGCCACCGCGGTCGCGCGCCAGCTCGACGACATCTCGGCGCGCGTGGCCGACAACGTGCAGGTGCTCTCGCTCGACTTCGCGCTGCGCGCGGCGATCGCGCAGAACGACCAGAGCACGGTGCTGTCGGCGCTGCGCAACCATGGCCGGCGCATCGGCGCCGAACGCATGCTGCTGGTCGGCCTCGACGGCATGGTGCGCTCGGACACGGCCGCGCCCGCGGGCGAGACGTTCCCGTTCCCCGACCTCGCCGAGGCGGCGCTCGACCATCCCGCGGCCGCGGTCGTCGCGATCGGCGGCAAGGCATACTGGATGATCGTCGTGCCGGTGTACGCGCCCAAGCCGATCGCGCTGATCGCCGCCGGCATTCCGGTCGACGACGCATTGCTGGCGCACCTGCAAAAGTCGTCCGCGCTGCCGAACTCGCTCGAGCTCGTCACCCTCGGCGGCGACGGCCGCTGGGCCGACATCGCGCGCGGCGACAACCGCGTCGAGATCGCGCCCGCGCTCGCCGGCCGCGAGCTGCCGCTGCACCCGACCCTGATGCAGCTGGACGCGCGCGAGTACGTCGTGCTCGCGACGCGCCTGCGCGAGTCCGAGCGCAGCGCGCCGGTTGCCGCGATGCTCGGCTATTCGCTCGACGACGCCCTGCGCCAGTACCGTCCGGTGGCGGTCGCATGGGCGAGCCTGGTCGCGCTCGGCCTCGCGATCGGCCTCGCAGGCGCGCTGCTCATCGCGCGCGGCGTCGCACGGCCGATCGAGAAGCTGGCCGCCGCCGCGCACCGCATCGGCGCCGGCGACTATGCGCCGGCCGCCGCATCCGGCAAGCGCGACGAAGTCGGCCAGCTCGCTGCCGCGCTGTCGAACATGACGCTCGCGATCGCCGAGCGCGAGGAACGCATCCGTTACCAGGCCGAGCACGACGCGGTCACCGCACTACCGAACCGCCATGCCGCCGAGGCGGCGATCCGCCAGGCGCTGCTCGCGCGGCCCGAGGCGGGGGCCTTGCTGATGGTCGGCCTCGCGCGGCTGCCCGAGGTGATCCAGACGATGGGGCACACGATCAGCGACCGCTTCATGCACGACGCCGGCATGCGCCTGCGACCGTTCGCCCAGCGCGGAATCGTCGCGCGCGCGACCGACACGCAGTTCGCGGTGTGGCTCGACGGCGCCGACAAGGCCGAGGCGATCGCGATCGCATTCCGCATCCTCGACGTGCTCGGCGTGCCGTACCAGGAAGCGGACCTGTCGATCGACACCGCGCCGGCGATCGGCATCGCGCTCCATCCCGTGCACGGCGACGAAGCGGGCGCGTTGCTGCGTCGCGCGGAGGTCGCGCTGTTCGCCGCGCTCGGCGCGGAGGATCCGGTCGCCGTCTACGACGCGGGTACCGACCCGCACCGGCCGGAGCGGCTCACGCTGATGAGCGAACTGCGCGAGGCGCTCGACCGCAACCAGCTGCGCCTGCATTACCAGCCGAAGCTGCGCCTCGCCGACGAACGCATCGACGGCGCCGAAGCGCTGCTGCGCTGGCAGCATCCGCTGCGTGGCGCGATACCGCCCGACGCCTTCATCCCGCTGGCCGAACGCACCGGCAACATCCGCCGCGTCACGCGCTGGGTGCTCGCCAGCGCCATCGCGCAGGCGCACGAATGGGCCGCGCGCGGGCACGAGCTGCGCATCGCGATCAACCTGTCCGCGCGCGACCTCGACGATGCCGACCTGCCGACGCGCGTCGCCGACCTGCTGTCGCTGCACGCGGTCGCCCCGCGCACCATCGTGCTCGAACTGACCGAGAGCGCGGTGATGGGCGAGCCCGACACCGCGGTGCAGGTGCTCAAGCGCCTCGCCGACCTCGGCATCGACCTCGCGATCGACGACTTCGGCATCGGCCAGTCCTCGCTCGCCTACCTGCGCCGCCTGCCCGTGCGCGAGATCAAGATCGACCGCTTCTTCACCCAGAAGCTCGGGGAGGACGTCGGCGACCGCACGCTCGTGCGCTCGATCGTCGAGCTCGGCCATCGACTCGGCTACCGCGTGACGGCCGAAGGCATCGAGACGCGTGCCGCGTTCGAATACCTGCGCGAGGTCGGCTGCGACCACGTGCAGGGCTACTACATCGCGACCGCGCTCGAGCCGGACGCGCTCGAAGCGATGCTCGGGCGCGACGAAAGCGCGGCGGCCCGGGGCGTTCGCGCGTGAGACGCGCCGTGGCGCTCGCCGCGTGCGCCGCGCTCGCGCCGCTCGCGCGCGCGGCCGACGTCGACGTGCGCGGCTGGCTCGACTGCCGGCTCGTCGGGCGAGCGGACGAACGCAGCTATGCCGACGGCGGGCTCGGCAAGACGCGCTTCGGCGGCGGCGGCGTGGATGCGACCTGCGCGCAGGCAGGCGTCGCGTTCGACGCGGTGCTCGCACCCGCGCTCGCGGCGCACGCGCAACTGCAGTACCAGGCCACCGGGCGCGACGAAGCGTCCCTGCTGGACGCTTGGCTGCGCTACCGTCCCGTGTCGACCACGCCGCTGCGCTGGTCGGTCAGGCTCGGCGCGTTCTTCCCGCCCGTATCGCTCGAGAACGACGCGCTCGGCTGGAGCAGCCCGTGGACGCTCAGCTCCTCCGCGATCAACGCCTGGGTCGGCGAGGAACTGCGCGGCATCGGCGCGGAGGGCACGTTCGAGTGGCGTGGCGAGCGCTCCACCTTCGCCGGCGTGTTCGCCCTCGTGCGCAGCAACGACCCCGCGGGCGAACTGCTCGCGGCGCGCGGCTGGTCGATCAGCGATCTCGTCTCCGGGCTCGGCAGCCGCGTGCGCGAACCGGATGCGTATGCGCGAGACGAGGACGAAGCGGTGCCGCTGCGCTTCAATCCGTTCCTCGAGAACGACGGCCGCCTCGGCTGGTACGCGGGTGCGAGCTGGGAAACGCGCGGCGTCGGCACGATCAGCCTGCTGCGCTACGACAACGAAGCCGATCCGGCGAGCCGCAGCCGCGGCACGTCGCCGGTACTGAGCTGGCACACCGACTTCTGGAGCCTTGGCGCGCAGTCGCGCGTCGGCGACGTCGTGCTGCTCGGCCAGGCGATGAGCGGTTCGACCGCGATCGCGCCGTCGCCGTTCTTCGCCACGCACACCGATTTCCGGGCGGCCTATCTCCTCGCCGCGCGGGATCGGGGTGCATGGCGACCTGCGGTGCGCATCGACGCGTTCTCGACCGACCAGTTGCCGCGTTCGATCGACGGGCGCGTGCGCGAGCACGGCAGCGCACTCACCGTCGCGCTCAACTGGCGCCCGCGCGCATGGCTGCGGGTGACCGGCGAGGCGCTGCACGTGCGCAGCTGGCGCAACCAGCGCGAACTCGAAGGCCTCCCCGCGCAGCGCGACGACACCCAGCTGCAACTGGGCCTCCGCGTGATTTTCTAGTCGCGCCCTTCGCCGCGCTCGTCGTGCAGCCCCGCGACACGCGCACTCAGGGACGGCCCGACGCCGCGTCCGCACCTCCACGGGTGAGCAGCGACCGATACGCCGCCTCGTCGAAGCCGGTGATGCGAAGACGGGCGGTGACGAGCACGGGCACGCTGTTCGCATGCAGGCGCCCATAGAGGGCTCGTGCGGCGTCGGACACGTCGACGTCGTAGACGACGTGCTCCACCTTCATCGCATCGAGCAGCGCGCGCGCCTGGCGGCAGTACGGACACGTCGTCGTCGCGAACAGCACGACCGGGTGGCCGGCTTCGCGCACGATCGCCGAATAATCGCCCGTCTGCTGCATGGGCTGCGCGACCAGGCTGCGCACGACCGACACGCCGAGCCAGCCGCAGGCGGCAGCGACCGCGACGAGCGCGAGCGTGGAGAAGACGCCCCGCAGCCTGCGCAGGACTGGATTCATCATGGTTCTCCATGGACCGCATCGCCGGCTGCATTCCTCGCAGCCGCCGACGCACATGGCACGGGGTGAACACGGGTGACGTCCCTGTCGCCCGGCAGGAAACGGCTAGATGCCGTAGATCGCGCAGCAGACGCTGGCCGGCAGCCAGTTCAGGCACGCGAGGTAATGGTTCGTATTGGCCGGATCGATCACGCAGACGTGACCGCCACCACCGCCACCGCCCGGCGGCAACGCCCACGCGGAAGCCGCGGACAGCCCGAGGACGAGACCGAACAACACCGTGCGCACGCGCATCGCGCCAAGTCGCTTCTTCATGGAAAGCTCCTTTGTTGACAATGGGACCGCGTCATTGCGGCCCGTCGACGGAGAACGCCCAGCCGCGGCGAAATGAGACATGCGCGGGCGCGGAGCCTCGTTCGCGATGCGTGTGCCGTTGCGCTCGCGTCGCAGGACATCGCGCTGAAGCCGGTCCCGCGCAAAGCCGGTTCGCGAGGCAGAGCAACTGTCCCTGGGCGCCACGATGCAGGAGCGGCTTCAGCCGCGGTGTTCTCCCGCTCGCACGAAACGCTCGGCGTTCCCTGCAGGAGCCCGACCCGTGGCGACGCGGCGTCGTAGTGCACCGAGGCGCGTCGCGCACGGGGTGCGCTCCTGCAGGTGATGTGCGCCGTACGAGTGAGGGGCTCCAGCGGTGCTCTTCGATGGATCGTCGCTCCCACGGACGCAGTGCGCATGGTCAGTAGTGGATCGCGACGTTCCAGCCGTTGGCGTCGACCACGGGCGACGACGGCAGCGACGCCGCGACGCCGTCGGCGATCCGCCGTGCGGACTACAGCGCGGCGAGCGCGTCGAGCACGTCGTCGGCAGCGGCGAGGCGGCGCGGGACCGACGCAAGCAACGCCCGCACGGCCGCCTCGTCGAACACGCGAGCGAGCAGCGCGATGCGACGCTCGCGCCCTCGAGGGGTCTTCTTTCCCTCGACGAGGCCGGCGCCCCCATTCAGCGCCGCGAACGAGACTTCCGGATGAACCTCGAACACGCGCGCACGCGCGTCGGCGTCCGCGCGCAACGTCTCGTCCCAGGCGCGGATCTTCGGCAGGATACCGAATGCCTGCGCGCTGAGGCCGCGACCACCGTCGAGCTGCCGATGCAATCGCAACGCCTCCGCATACGTCGTCGCGCCGAGCACGCCGCGCACGGGCACCGAAAAGACGCTCGACGCACGCGGCCAGCCAACGAATGCACGCGCGTCACGATCGGGGGCGCGCGGTCCGCGTTCGGACAGGCCAATCGGCACGTCGACAGCGATCACGCGCGCATCCGCGTGCGCGGCGATGAGTTCACCCGGACCCGGGTGCACGGCGAACGCGAAACCATCGCACGTGCGCTCGACCGCCAACCAGCCGGCCTTGCACCCATCGACGCCGATGCAGCGCATGCGGTGCGGATCGCCGTCGCTCAGCGCGGCGGGTGCGCGAGCGCGAAGTCGATCGCGGCGCAGACCGCGGCCGCCTGCGCGGCGTTGCACTGTTCGGGCGTCGCGCGCGGGCTGTCGGGATACACCTCGGTCGTGCTCGTGTAGGGCGCGTTGGTGATGCCCGCACAGAGGCCGAGCTGCTTGAGCGGGTAATTGATGACGCCCGGCGCGACCACGGGCGAGCCGATGATCTCGCCTTTCGCATCGGCGGGCGCGATGTGCGTGACCTTGGCGACCGCGGCGATCAACGCCTGCTGGAACGCCGGCTGCGGATTGTCGCTGTCGCCGACGACGTAGAAGCCGTCGGGTATCGTGCCCGGCTCGAACGGCGCGCCGTCGCGCGCGGCGAGCGCAGGCCGGAATTCCGTCTCGTCGCTGTCGGTAGTCTCGTGCAGGTCGATGTGCACGAGCACGGCGTCGCGCAGCGGCGCGACCAGGCGCAACAGCGCGGCCGATTCCGCGGCGGGACTGTCGTCGCGGAACGAGCGGTTCGGATCGAGCGCGAGCGGATTCCAGCGATGGATGCGCTCATACGCCCACGGACTCACGCATGGCGCGACGAGCAGGTTCACGCGTCCGGCGTAGTCCTGCGCATGACGGTCGAGGAAGCGCAGAGCGCCATGCACGCCACTGGTCTCGTAACCGTGCACGCCGCCGGTGACGAGCACGATCGGCAACGCATGGTTCCAGTCGCGGCTGCGCACCGCGAAGAGCTCGAATTGCTCGGGCGGATAGTCGAGCTGGCCGTAGGGCGCGATGTCGAAGCGGTCGCGCAGGCGATCGATCGCACGGGCAACCTCGTCGACATAGCTGCGGCGACGCACCTGGCGCGCGCGCCACTCGGCGCGTTCCGTGTCGCCCCAGGGCTGGCCGGGCGTGCCGATCGGATAGGTCGAGGATGACAGCATGTTTCGTTCCTGCCGTGGCTGAATCCGGAACTTTAGCACCGCGCCGCGGTGGCGATGTCCCTTCCGCTGCCCGGATTGCGTCCTGTCTTCACGGCGCACCTCGCACCACGAACCGGAGCCTTCGCATGACCTCGACAGCACGCCGTCTCGCCCTGCCCCTCCTCGTCTTCGTGTCCCTCGCGCACGCCGGGCATCCGCAGTCGCTCGCCGCGCGGGTCGGCGATGCCGCGTTCGAATCGGGCGACGCCGAGATCAGCTTCATCGCCCCCGGCGGTGGCGCGTTCACGCTGAATGCGGCGACACGCGGGGCGAGCGCGTGGCCGCCGCCGAAGACGCGCATCGACCGCCTGGCGATCGTCTGCGACGGCTTCGTCGACGGCCAACCGCTGCGGCTCGACCCAGCCGCGTTCGCACGCAGCACCTGCAGCGTCACCTTCGAGCGGGGCAGCAAGCCGATGGGCGGAGATCCCGACGCGAGCTACCGGCTCGACAAGCGCAGCGCGGAGAACCGCTTCGAGATCACGGCGGCGAACGGCAAGGTGTACGCCGGCACGTTCGCGTTCGACCTCGTCGACGACAAGGGGGCGACCCTGCGCATCGTGCAGGGTCACTTCGAAGTGGAGGACCGCCAGTTGTGACGGCTGCCCAATCCGCGTGTCGACCGCGTACCCCTCGCGTCCGGGGGTGGAGGCTTTCAGGCGCCCAGGCGCATGTGGCGTCATTCCCACTGTCGCGGGAATGACGTCGATGACGGAACGGGGAACGGAGGGCGCAACGGCACCCGAATACGGAACGGTGAACGCCTGCCTCAGGGACAGGCCAACCCCGCCGGCAGGGTCAGGCGCACGATCCGGATCGAGCCGCTGCCGTAGCCCGGCACGTCCGAAGTCCACTCGAGGCTGCCCCGGTTGCAGTCGGCGAAGCGCAAGGTGACCGTGCCCCACGGCGTGTTCTGCACGCGCGCAGGGTCGAAGTTCGCGCCGAAGCGACCGCCTGGGCCATTGATCGTCGACATCACGACCGTGGCGTGGTCCCCCTCGATCGCGCCGACGCCGCCGATCCATGCCTGCCCGCCCCCGGGCGCGAACATGTAGATCTCCACGACGAGCAGGTTGCCCCGCAGCACTTCGAGCGCGAGACCGAACTGGCCTGCCATCCCGGCGTCGACCCAGCTGCCGGTGAAACCGTTCGTGATCAGGCCGGTCGAACCGACGGCCGGAATCAGCGCGATGAACGTGCCGCCTTCGATCGCGCCCTCGTCGACGGTCGCGAGCGTGCCAAGGTCCGCGCCGCTGTTGCGATCGAAGCGGCGCACGCGGTTACCGCTGAGGACGAGGATCGAACCGTCCGCGTCGAGGGCGAGGCCGGTCGGCGCGCCGAGACCGGTGACCGCCTTGCCGACGAACGCACCCGTGTTCGCGTCGAAACGGTAGACCTCGCCACTGCCTTCGCCGCCGACGAGGATCGTCGCGCCTTCGTCGACGATGCCGCGCGTGCGCCGCAGGCCCTGCGCGCGTGATGGCACGAATGCCGCGCGCACTTCGCCTGTCGCCGGGTTCACGCGCGCGACGCTCGAGGTCGAGTAGCCCGGCACGTAGATCAGCCCGGCCGCGCTCATCATGAGCCCGTTGTCGGCGCCGAGCAGGCCACTGTCGCCGGGCAGCACGGTGCGGACCACCTGGCCGGTCGCGCGATCGAGTTCGAACACGCGGCTCGTGCCGTAACTCGCGACGTAGACGCGCCCGTCCGCGCCGAACGCGATGCCGGTCGGGTCGATCTCGGGCGTGAACTGGGCGAACACGTCGACGAAGGAATAGCCCGCGTCATGCCGGTATCGCTGGACCTGGCCATTGACCTCGCTGACCACGTAGATGAGGTCGTCGGCGGGATTGAGCCGCACCGCCTGCGCACCCTTGATGCGCCCGGCGGCATCGAGCTGGCGCAGGAAATGGCCGTCGCAGGCATCGAAGATCGCGACGTTGTTGGAGAAATAGCCACTCACGAACAGGTGCCGCGGGCACGACTGCGCGCCCGCGCTCGCGGCGGCGGCGAAGGCGAGGATGACGAGGACGATGCGGGCGAACATGGCGGAGCTCCGGCGTGGCGACGCCCGGAGCTTGCCCCGGTGCGTTCCGTCCGGTCCTTCGCGAACGCTTCGGGTGGGTTCCTTTTTTTCTCCGCATGGCGGGAGCGGGCTCGGGGCTGGAAGTGAGGGCGCGGGAGGCGGAAGGCGCGGTGCTCTTCCCCCGGCCTCATCCGCCGCCCAGCTCGCCTTTCCGCTCAGCTCCAGCCCGCGCCCTCGGCCCTCGCCCCACCCGGCAAGCCCACATTCATCGCGGCGCGCGCATCGTCGCAACGTCCGTTCGTCCGAGGAGCCCCGCATGAACGAATCCGACGCGATGAATCCCGCGCGCCGCGAAGCACTTGCCCTCGGGCGCGACATGCTCGTCGGCGGCGCGGCCGCCTGCTGGGCCGGTTCGCCGTCCGCGCGTGCCGCCAGCCCACGCCGGGACGCACCCGTCATGCGCAAGCTGACCCTGCGCGTCAACGGGGCGGCCCAGGCCCTCGAACTCGACACGCGCACGACCCTGCTCGACGCCCTGCGCGAGCACCTGCACCTGACCGGCACGAAGAAGGGCTGCGACCACGGCCAGTGTGGTGCGTGCACGGTCATCGCCGGAGGCCGCCGCATCAATGCCTGCCTCAGCCTCGCCGTAATGCACGATGGCGATGAGGTCACGACGATCGAAGGACTCGGCAAGCCGGGACACCTGCACCCGATGCAGGCCGCGTTCGTGCGCCACGACGCCTATCAGTGCGGCTACTGCACGCCAGGGCAGATCTGCTCCTCGGTCGCGATGCTCGAGGAGCTGCGGCACGGCATCCCGAGCCATGCGGCCGCCGACGTCGCCGCCGCGCCGGCATGGACGCCGGACGAACTGCGCGAGCGCATGAGTGGCAACATCTGCCGCTGCGGCGCGTACTCCAACATCATCGAGGCGATCACCGAAGTCGCGGGGGCGCAGCCATGAAGGCGTTCACCTACGAGCGCGCGACGTCGACCGCGCAGGCCGCCGTGCGCGCCGCGAGCGTACCCGGCGCGAAGTTCATCGCCGGTGGCACGAACCTGCTCGACCTCATGAAGATCGAGATCGAAGCACCGGCCCACCTCATCGACGTCAATGGCCTCGACCTCGCGAAGATCGAGCCGACGCCCGACGGCGGCCTGCGTATCGGCGCGCTCGTGCGCAATACCGATCTCGCCGCCGATGCGGGCGTGCGCCGCGACTATCCGGTGCTCGCGCGCGCCCTGCTCGCGGGTGCGTCGCCGCAGTTGCGCAACCGCGCGACGACCGCGGGCAACCTGCTGCAGCGCACGCGTTGCCCGTACTTCTACGATCCCGACCAGGCGTGCAACAAGCGCGAGCCCGGCAGCGGTTGTGCCGCGCTCGCGGGCTGGCGGCGCATGCATGCGATCGTCGGCACCAGCGACGCCTGCATCGCCGCACACCCGAGCGACATGGCGGTCGCGATGCGCGTGCTCGATGCCGAGGTCGAAACGATGCGTGCCGATGGCTCGACCCGGCGCATCGCGCTCGCGGACCTGCACCGCTTGCCGGGTGCGACGCCGCACCTCGAAACGACGCTCGACGCGGGCGAGCTGATCACCGCGGTCGTGCTGCCGTCGCCGCCCGGCGGCACGCACGTCTACCGCAAGGTGCGCGACCGCGCGTCGTATGCATTCGCGCTCGTTTCGGTCGCGCTCGTGCGCCAGCCGGACGGCAGCGGCCGCGTCGCGCTCGGTGGCATCGCGCCTAAGCCGTGGCGTGACGAGGATGCCGAGCGCGCACTCGCGTCCGACCCGCACGCCGTCGTCGACGGCCTGCTGAAGGATGCGCGCACCTCGCCCGACAACGCGTTCAAGATCACGCTCGCGCGGCGCACGCTGGACGCCGCGATCGCCGATGCGAGGAGCGCGCGATGAAATTCGACACGCCTGCGACGAAGAACCCGATCGATCGGCTCGCGGTCGTCGGCCATCCGGTCGACCGCATCGACGGACCGCTGAAGACCACAGGGACCGCCCGCTACGCCTACGAGCACCATGATGCAGTCGCACGCCCCGCCTACGGCTACGTCCTCGGCGCGGGTATCGCGAAGGGCTCGATCCACTCGATGGATCTCGCTGCGGCGAAAGCGGCGCCCGGCGTGCTCGCGATCGTGACCGCGGACAACGCGGGCCCGCTCGGCAAGGGCGACAAGAACACCGCGACCCTGCTTGGTGGCCCCACCATCGAGCACTACCACCAGGCGATCGCGCTCGTCGTCGCCGAAACATTCGAGCAGGCGCGCTGGGCCGCACGCCGGATCCGCGTCGACTACGGGCCCGTCGACGGTACATTCGACCTCGCCCGCGCGAAGGAATCGGCCTCGAAACCCGCATCGGGCAAGCCCGACACCGCCGTCGGCGACTTCGGCAACGCGTTCGCCGCCGCGCCGGTGCAACTTGATGCGACCTATACCACGCCCGACCAGTCGCACGCGATGATGGAGCCGCACGCGTCGACCGCACTCTGGGACGGCGACACGCTCGTCATCTGGACCTCCAACCAGATGGTCGCGTGGGGCGTCGCGGACGTTGCCAAGACGCTCGGCATCCCGAAGGAAAAGGTGCATCTCATGTCGCCCTTCATCGGCGGCGGATTCGGCGGCAAGCTGTTCGTGCGCGCCGATGCCGTGCTTGCCGCGCTCGGTGCGCGCGCGGCAAAGCGGCCGGTCAAGGTCGCATTGCCGCGGCCGCTCATGTTCAACAACACGACACACCGGCCCGCGACGATCCAGCGCATCCGCATCGGCGCGACGCGCGAAGGCCGCATCACCGCGATCGCGCACGAGAGCTGGTCGGGCGACCTGCCCGGCGGCAAGCCGGAGACCGCGGTCGACCAGACGCGACTGCTGTACGCAGGTGCGAACCGCATGACGGCGATGCGTCTGGCCGTACTCGATCTCGCCGAGGCGAATGCGATGCGCGCGCCGGGCGAGGCACCGGGCATGATGGCGCTCGAGATCGCGATCGACGAGATGGCCGAAAAGCTCGGCATCGATCCGGTGCAGTTCCGCATCGCCAATGACACGCAGGTCGATCCGGAGCATCCCGAACGGCCGTTCTCCAAGCGCCGCCTCGTCGATTGCCTCGCGATCGGCGCGGAAAAATTCGGCTGGAAGGCGCGCAATCCGCACCCGGCGGGCACGCGCGACGGTCGCTGGCTGGTCGGCTTCGGCGTCGCTGCGGCCTTCCGCAACAACCTCGTGACCAGATCGGGCGCACGCGTGCGCCTCGGCAAGGACGGTGTCGTCACGGTCGAAACCGACATGACCGACATCGGCACCGGCAGCTACACGATCATCGCGCAGACCGCGGCCGAGATGATGGGCGTGCCGCTGCACCGCGTGGTCGTGCGGCTCGGCGATTCGGACTACCCGGTGTCATCGGGCTCCGGCGGCCAATGGGGCGGCAACAGCTCGACCGCGGGCGTCTACGCCGCCTGCACGAAACTGCGCGAGGCGGTCGCGACGAAGCTCGGCCTGCCACCGGACGCCGACTTCGCGGACGGACGCGTGCGCGCGGGCAGCCGCGACGTCGCAGTCGCCGACGCCGCACGGAACGGCGAGCTCGTCGCCGAGGACCACATGGAATACGGCGACCTCGACAAGCGCTACCAGCAGTCGACCTTCGGCGCGCATTTCGTCGAGGTGCGCGTCGATGCGGCGACCGGCGAAACGCGCGTGAAGCGCATGCTCGCCGTGTGCGCGGCCGGCCGTATCCTCAACCCGAAGACCGCGCGCAGCCAGGTCATTGGCGCGATGACGATGGGCGTCGGCGCGGCGCTGTCGGAACACCTCGTCGTCGACCGCTACGCCGGCTTCTTCGTCAACCACGACCTCGCCGGCTACGAAGTCCCCGTGCACGCCGACATCCCGCACCTCGACGTGGTCTTCCTCGATGAAACCGATCCCATGTCCTCACCGATGAAAGCGAAAGGCGTGGCCGAACTCGGCATCTGCGGCGTCGCCGCCGCGATCGCCAACGCGATCCATCACGCCACCGGCGTGCGCGTTCGGGATTACCCCGTCACCCTCGACAAGCTCATCGACCGCTTGCCGCTATTGGCGCGCGAAGAGGAAAGCTGAAAGCCTGAAACACGAAACACGGCGAGCACAGGGGAAAAGCAAAACGGGAGTTCCCATCCTGCGCGATCCGGCTCGCGGGCACTTCAGGCCTTCCTCCGTGTGCTGCGTGTTCCAGCCTTTTTCGGTTTCGCCTTGCGGCTGGAGTTGCGGGCTTCCACCGCACCCGGTGACGGCAGGGTCTGGCGGATGCGGTCGAAACCTTCCCATGGGTCGCGCTTGCGGCGCTTGATCTTCGCGAGGGCGGAACGGATGTCGTAGGCGGCGGCGCTGCGCAGGCGTGCCAGTTCGCTCCATTCGATCGGCATCGCCACGGGTGCGCCGGCGCGCGCGCGCAGCGAGTAGGAGCCGACGGAGGTCGCGCCGCGCGCGTTGCGCAGCCAGTCGATGAAGATGCGCTTGTCGCGCTTCTGTTCGCCGGCGATGCTGACGAACGTGCGCGGGCGCGCACCCGCGAGCGTATCGGCGACCTGCGCGGCGAACTGCTTCGCTTCGTCCCAAGGCACCGCGGGCGCGAGCGGAACGACGATGTGCAGGCCCTTGCCGCCCGAAGTGCGCAGGAAGGATTCGAGGCCGATCGCCGCGAGGGCGTCGTGCACGATGCGTGCGGCCTTCTTCACCTCGGACCATGTCACCGACGGGTGCGGATCGAGGTCGAAGATGATGCGGTCGGCGTGGTTCTGGTCGGTCGCGAGCGCGCCCCATGGATGGAACTCGAGCACGTTCATCTGCACCAGCTGCAGCACGCCGATTGCATCGTCGACGGCGAGGTAGCGGTCGCTGCCGCTCTTCTCCTTCACCGTCACGGAGCGCACATGGTCGCCCCAGCCGCGGCCGGTATGCTTCTGGAAGAAGCAGGCCTTCCCGGTGCCGTCGGGGCAACGCAGCACCGACAGCGGCCGGCCACCGACGTCGGCGAGCAGCAGCGGCGCGACCGCGCGGTAGTACGCCGCGACGTCGGCCTTGGTGATGCCTTCGCCCGGGAACACTTCGCGTTCGGGATGGGTGAGGCGCACGTCGCCCGGGGCCGTCCCCGCGGTCTTCGTCCGCTGGCCGGTGGCGCGACGGGTGGCGGCGCTTCGCGTCCGCGCCGTCGTCGCCTTCTGCACGCGCGCAGTGGCGGCGCGCGGCTTCGCCCCGCGCGCATCCTTGACGAGATCCTCGAGCGACTTGTCCTCGCGCACCGTCTTCAAGGCCGGTTGTCGCAGCAGCCCGAGGCCACCGAGGCCCTGATGATAGACCTCGACGACGAGCGCAGGCTCGACCCACATGGCCGCGGCGCGGTCGGCGCGCGTCATCTTTGACACATCGGCGGGCGCCGCGTCGATGCGCGTGCCGGCGAGATCCCTGCGCAGGCTGCGCAGTTGCTCGGCGCTGAAGCCGGTGCCGACGCGACCGACGTAGTCGAGGCCGTCCTTGCCCGGGCGCGCGAGCAGCAACGCACCGAACCCGCTGCGGCTGCCCTTCGGCTCGGTGAAGCCGATCACCACGAACTCGTCGGACCGGCGCGCCTTGATCTTGACCCAGTCACCGTTGCGCGACGCGCGGTACGGGCTGTCGGCACGCTTGCTGACGATGCCTTCGAGGCCGGCACGCACGGCCTGCGCGTACACCTGCGCGCCATGCCCGACCTGGTGGGCGGAATAGCGCAGCAGTGGGTTGCCTCGCTCGCGCAGCAACGCCTCGAGGCGCGCCTTGCGTTCGAGCAGCGGCAGCTCCCGCAG
This sequence comes from Dokdonella fugitiva, assembly GCF_004342425.1. Classification (GTDB taxonomy): domain Bacteria; phylum Pseudomonadota; class Gammaproteobacteria; order Xanthomonadales; family Rhodanobacteraceae; genus Dokdonella_A; species Dokdonella_A fugitiva. Next base: position 165,940 of record NZ_SLWQ01000006.1, read on the forward strand.
CGAGCGGCCGTCCAGATGCGGCAGGTCGAACAGCATGTAGGCGAGCGGCGCCTTCTCCTGCGCCGACAGGCGTCCCTGCAGCGCGTTGAAGTCGTCGCGGCCATCACGCAGCGCGATCATCTCGCCGTCGAGCTGTGCGCTCTTCACGCCGAGGCCCCGCAACGCCTCGACGAGCTCGGGCACCTTGTCCGTCCATTCGAGCCGGTTGCGCGACCACAATCGCACGTGAAGCCCCTTGATCGACGCGAGGATGCGGTAGCCATCCCACTTCGCTTCGTGCAGCCAGCCGTCGCCGGCCGGCACCTTCGTGTCCGGCTTGCACAGTTCGGGGTCGAACGGTCCGTCGTCGATCGTTTCGGCGCGGCCGCGCGCGGCGGGATCGAGCGCCTGCACCTGCTCCGCCTCGACGTCCTGCCAGACCTTGCGCCGCTCGCGCAGTGGCAGGGGCCGGTCCGAATCCGGATCGACGAAGTCGTCGGCCTCGCGCTCGCCGGCGTATTCGTCGCGATGCTTGATCAACAGCCATTGCGGCTTCCTGCCCTCGCCGCGTGTACGCACGAGCACCCACGAGCCGCGCAGCACGTCGCCGTTCAGGGTGAACTTGAGTTCGCCCTTGGCCAGGCCCTCGCGCACGCTGCCTTGCGGTACCCAGGTGCCGCTGTCGAACACATCGACATGGCCCGCGCCGTAATTGCCTTCCGGAATGTCCCCTTCGAAGCCCGCGTACGACAACGGGTGATCCTCGACCTGGACCGCCATGCGCTTGACCTTCGGATCGAAGCTCGGGCCTTTCGGCACGGCCCAGCTCTTCAGCGCACCGGCATGCTCGAGGCGGAAGTCGTAGTGGCGCCGGCTCGCGTGATGCAGTTGCACGACGAAGATGCCGTGGCCGCGATCGCCGCCCGCCGCGGGTTCGGGCGTCGCCTTGAAATTGCGCTTGCGCTTGTATTCGGCGAGGGGCATGGCGGGTTCCGCGGCGGTTCGAGGAGTATGTGCGGCACGAGCTGAATGTCGGGCGGCGGGCGCTCAGGCGCGCTTGCGCGCCGCCGACTTGCGCGCGGCCTTCTTGCGTGGCGCCGCGCGCCTGGCCGCCTTCTTCTTCGCCGGCGCGCGCCCGCCTTCGGCGAGGCTTTGTTTCAGCAGCGAGACGAAATCGACGACGTTGGTCGACTGTCCGGCCGGCTCCGCGCCTTCCTCCGGCTCGGCCTCGACCGTCTTGCCACCCTTGAGCCGCTTCTCGATCACCTTCTTGAGGCGTGCGCGGAATTCATCCTTGAACTGCTCCGGCTTCCACTCGCCCGACAGCGCCTCGACGAGCTTCTCGGCCATCGCGAGTTCGCTGCGGTTGACGCGCTTCGCACTCGCGGGGAACGAGTATTCGCTCTGCGGGATCACCTCGGAGGGATAGCGCAGCAGGTTGAGCATGAGCGCCTTGCCGCGCGGCAGCACCGCACAGAGGTATTCGCGCGTGCGGATCACGACGCGACCGACGCCGATGCGGCCGGTTTTCTCGAGCGTCTGGCGCAACAGCACATAGCCCTTCTCGGCGCGCTTGCCCGGCACGAGGTAGTACGGTTTTTCGTAATACTCCGGTCCGATCGCATCGGCCTCGACGAAGGTTTCGAGGTCGACCGATTCATGGCTTTCCGGCGCCGCGCCTTCGATGTCCTCGGGCTCGAGCACGACGTAATTGCCCTTGCGGTACTCGAACGCCTTGACCACGTCCTTCCACGGCACCTCGCGGCCGGTCTGCGCATTGACGCGCTCGTAGCGCACCGGCTTGTTGTTGCGCGAATCGAGCATGCGGAAATGCAGGTCGTTCGTGCGCTGTCCGCTCATCACCGCGACGGGGATGTTGAGCAGGCCGAACGAGAGTGTGCCGTTCCATATCGGGCGTGCCATGGCTTTCCTCGCTGCGTGGCGTTGGCGCAAGCCTAGGCGCCCTACTTCGACGGTGCATGAACAACGCCGGCGATCGTCCGCGATGTTGGGCCATGTTCAGGCGTGCGCCGCGCACACTCGCGCTTACGCGCCGCCACCCCGATCCCTGCATGCCGACCCGCAAACCGCCGCCACTGGCCACGCTCCGCCGATCGGCGCGCGCATGCCGCGCCTGCGACCTCTGGCGACCGGCGACGCAGACCGTGTTCGGCGAGGGCCCCGGAGACGCGCGCATCGTCGTCATCGGCGAGCAGGCCGGCGACAAGGAGGACCTCGAAGGCCGGCCGTTCGTCGGCCCGGCCGGCCATCTCCTCGACGTCGTGCTCGAGGACGTCGGCATCGACCGCAGCAGCGCCTACGTGACGAACGTCGTCAAGCACTTCAAGTTCGAGCTGCGCGGCAAGCGCCGCCTGCACAAGCGCGCGAACGCGGCCGAGGTCGCCGCCTGCCTGCAGTGGCTCGATCGCGAGCTCGCGCGTATCCGGCCGCGCATCGTTGTCTGCCTCGGCAGCCTCGCCGCGAAGGTCGTGCTCGGTTCCGGCTTCAGGCTCATGCAACGGCGCGGCGAGTGGATCGAGCGCGGCGAAGGCCAATGGGCAATCGCGACCGTGCATCCCGCCTACGTGCTGCGCGCGCGCATCGGCGCACGCGGCGAAGAGGAGTTCGCGCGCTTCCGCGCCGACCTCATGAAGCTGCGCCACCCGCCCGCCTGACGAAGGAGGCAGCATGCAGAGCAGGACCCTGCGATTCACCCGAGGCTTCCGCCTCGCGATCCACAACCGGCGCGGGCAGGCCGCCGAAATGGTCATCCCGCGCGGCGATGCCGAAGGCGGCCCCGACAATGCGCACCGCGGCGCGGACCAGTGGCTCTTCGTCCTCGACGGACGCGGCGTCGCGATCGTCGAAGGGCGGCGCACGCGGCTCAAAGCCGGCACGCTGATCCTGATCGAGAAGGGCGAGCGGCACGAGATCCGCAACACGGGCACGACGCACCTGCGCACGCTCGTCTTCTACACCCCGCCCGCGTATCGCACGCCGGACGCACGCCTGCCGCGCGGCAAGCCATGACGACTCAGGCGGGACACACGCGGAACGCGAGGCTGATGCGCGGGCCGACGCGCGCCTTCGTCTTCGGGATGCCGTGCAGGTAGTGCAGCTGCGAGGCGTAGTTCATCACGAGCAGGCTGCCCGGCTGCAACTCGATCCTGCGCGTCGTGCGCGGCGGCGCCTGCGGCGCGATCGTCATCCATCGCGCGGCACCGAGCGAGACGAGCGCGACAGGCTCGCCGGGCACCAGCTCGCCGAAGCGGTCGTGATGCATCGCGACGCTGTCGTCGCCATCGCGGTAGAAATTGAGGCCGACGCTGGTGAACCGCGCCGCGACGATGCCGGCGATCGCCTGGCGCGCGGCGTGGATCGCCGCCGGCACGCCTTCGCCGTCGAGCGCGTAGTGCGCGAGCAGGCGCGGCACGGCGACCTCGCGCTCGTACATCATGCGGCGGTCGGCACGCCACGGCACCTGCGTGCGCAGCGCATCGAACCAGGCGTCGGCGGTGGCGTCGTCGCAGATGCGAGGCCAGTACTCGATGCGCGCGACCGGATGGTCGACGAGCGAGGCGCCGGCGTCGATGAGGGACAGCTGCTGCATCGCCCCCAGATGGGGGCGATCCCGCTTCGCCGCAACGCCGGAAGGGTGCGATTCATTCGCGCGGTGGTGTAGTCGCGTTCCTGTCAGGAGCGCGGTGCCGCCATGAACCCCGAAGAGAAGTCCTGCGCGAACCACTGGTGCAGTTGCACCGTCCACGATCACGACGAGTTTTGCTCGCCCGCCTGTGCGGAGCAGGCCGCCGAGGGCGTCCGCCCGCCGTGCAACTGCGTGCACGAAGGCTGCGCCGGTACCGTGCCGCAGTCGCTGCGGGAAGGCTGACGCCTGCGCGCCGGCGTGACGAGGAGACCTGCGATGAGTACTACGAAGAAGAAGGCACGCCACTCGAGCCCGCACGAGCGCGGCCGCGCGAAGAAGACCCACGCGACCGCCGGGGCGCGCTGGTCGGGCCGCGTCACGCGCACCAGCAATGCGCTCGACCTGCGCGACGGCGTGTTCACGCTCGACGATCCCGCCGCGATCGCGCGCTCGCTGCTCCGCTCGGCGCGGCGGAGCCGAAGGCGCAAGGCCGAACCCTACCGCTCCGCGATGTCGATGCTCACGTTCTACATCAATCGCGCCGGCAGCGGCCTCGGCCGACGCCGACGCACCATCCTCGAACGCGCGAAGGACGAACTGCGCGCGCTCAGGCCGCGTACCAAGGCCGGGCACGGCAGCACCCGCCGCCGGTGATGCACCGGGTGCCAGCCGTCGCGGTGTCCGGCCATGCCCGGGGCGCGACGGTCGCGCGCAGGATGCGCTCCTGCCGGCTCTCCCTCGCAGCATGGACGGGCCTTGCCTGCAGGAGCCCGCCGTGCGGGCGACCGCAGCGTCGCGATGCACCGGAGCGCGTCGCGCACAGGCTGCGATCCTGAACGCCTCATCGCGCGCGCGCAGCGGGGCGCCGCCGGGGCGCCGTCGCCGCCTGCTTCCTCGATGCCCGTGCCTCGCCCTTCGCCGCCGCGGCACGCAGGCGCTCGACGAACGGTCGCTCGCGGCAGCCGCGCTCCATCGCCCACAACGCATCCCATGTTCCCGACCCTGCAAGCGCGAGCAACCCGCGCGACGCCTCCGCCATCACCTGCAGCGCCGCGCGCGCCTTCACCACCTCGCGACGACCGGCCGCGGTGAGACGGACGACCGTTCGGCGCCGATCCACCGGATCGTCCGTCTGCTCGACCAGCGACAGCCGCGACAGCTCGCGGATCCAGACGATCACGAGCGGATGCGACTGGCGCAGCCGGCCGGCCAGTTCGGTGACGCCGAGTGGCCCGTGCTCGTCGAGTGCGACGAGCGTCGACAGCGTGCGCGGCGGCGCGTTCACGCCGACGGTCGGGTACCACTCCGCCGCGCCCTGCACGAGCTCGTCGGCAAGCCGGCGCAGCAGGTGCGCGAGGAAGGCCGTTCCCTGCGCCTGGATGAAGTCGTTCATGTTCCCCTTCCCGCCGAGTGCCTTGCGGCATATTGACCGCGGTGACCACGACCGTCAACATTTACGTAAATCTTGACGTATATGGAGGATCGGATGGACGTACGCACCGGCGCAGCCCTGGCCTTCCGCCTCCTCGGCATCATGATGTTCGCCTGCAGCGCGGGCGACGTCTCCGCTTCCACGCACGAAGACGCCGCCCCGCCCTGCCCGGCGGCCGCCTGGGCCATGGCCGACGGGACGACACTCGACATCGCACCGGGCGACCACGGCACGTTGCGCTGGCGGCGCCCCGACGGGACGACCGGGGTGCTGAAGCCACGAGGTCGCGGGCGCTGGACGAGCACCTACGGCTGGACCGGTCGACCGGACGGCCACCACGTGGTGTTGCGCGACTGCGGTCGCGCCGGCATCCGCTTCGACGGCACCCGAGGCAGGCGCATTCCGCTCGTGCAGACCGACACGCGCTTCCAGGGCAGCGGCGTCGAACTCGCCGGCCGCCTCACGCTGCCGCCCGGCGACGCGCGCGTGCCGCTGGTCGTGCTCGTGCACGGCGCCGAGCATTCCTCGGCGCTGCACGACTATTCCCTGCAACGCGAGTTCGCCAGCCACGGCATCGGCGTGTTCGCCTACGACAAGCGCGGCACCGGCGCGTCGGGCGGCCGCTACACGCAGGACTACCTCACGCTCGCGGTCGATGCGATCCATGCGATGCACGAGGCGAAGCGCCTCGCCGGCGCGCGCGCCGGACGCGTCGGCTACCAGGGCGGCAGCCAGGGCGGATGGGTCGTACCGCTCGCCGCACGCATCGAACCGGTCGACTTCGCGATCGTCAGCTTCGGCCTCGCCGTCTCGCCGCTCGAGGAAGACCGCGAAGCCGTCGCGTTCGACCTCGAGCGCGCGGGCTTCGACGCCGACGCGCAAGCGAAGGCGATGACGATCTCCGATGCCGCCATCGCGATCGTCGAGAGGGATTTCACCGAAGGCTACGACCGCCTTGAGGCGCTCAAGAAGCAATATGCGAACGAGCCCTGGTTCACCTCCGTGCGCGGCAACATCACCGGCTACCTGCTCGCCGCGACGCCCGAGGTCGCGCGCCGCGACCTGCGCGCGCTCGTCGCCGGCATTCCCGTGCGCTACGACCCGATGCCCGTGCTGCACAACCTCGACGTGCCGCAACTGTGGGTGCTCGGCGGCCAGGACCGCGACGCGCCGCCGTTCGAGACGCGCCGCCGCCTCGCCGCGCTGCAAGCCGAAGGCCGTCCGATCACCATCGCGGTGTTCCCGAACGCCGACCACGGCATCGTCGAATTCGAAACGAAGCCCGACGGCGAGCGCGTCTCCACGCGCCGGGCCGCGGGCTACTTCGATCTCATGGTTGCCTACATCCAAGGCAAGGCGCTGCAGGCAGCGTACGGCACCGCCGAGCTCGCGCCAGCCCGAAGATGACGCGAGTGGCGCGCGTGGCCCCGCACGCCGCGCTTTCGCGTGACCCTTGCAAGGCGCCGATCGTCGGCGCCGACTACCGAGCGAGGGGACGATGCCCATTTTTGCTACCAGCCCGGCGGCGCGTGCCGTCCGCGATCATGCGCACGCGCGCCTGTCTGCCCGCGGAGCGCTCGCGCTCCTGCTCGCGGCGAGCGGGGCCGTCCTCGCCGACGACGGCGATCCGGACCCGACCTTCTCGGGCGACGGCAAGGCGACGTTCGCGTGGCCGGAGACGTATTCCGGCGGGGACGTGTTCCAGGTTTCGATGCGCGGGGTCGCGACACTCGCGGACGGCAGCGTGGTCGCGGCGGGTGCGTTCGACACGGGGACGATCGGTGACGGCAGGTTCGATGCCTGCGGCGTCGCGAAGTTCAGGCCGAACGGCGCGATCGACGCCACATTCGGCCTCGGCGGCTGGCAGCTCGTGCCCCTCGGCACACCGCCGTCGGACGACAACTGCATCGGCATCCTGCCTGCCCCCGGCAACGGCATGTTCGTCATAGCGGCGACACGACTCATCGTGCCCCCCTACCAGACGCTCGGCATCGTCAAACTGCGTGCGGACGGTTCGCCCGATACGACGTTCGGCAGCGGCGGCAAGGTGAGCATCACGAGCCAGCCGTTCGGCGCGAACGCAGGCATGTTGTTCAACGGCGCGGTACTCGCGCCCGACGGCAAGATCCTCGCCTACGGCTACTGCAGCAACTGCGGACACGGCAGCTTCGAGGATTTCATGGTCGTGCGCATCCATCCGAACGGCAGCGTCGACAATGGTTTCGGCAACGCGGGCTGGGTCAGCTTCGGCCGCACCGACGAGACCGACCATTACCTGCCGGAGGTCGCGACCACGGTCGCCGTGGACAGGCACGGGCGCATCGTCATCGGCGGCCATCGCGAGGACTACGACGATCAGGACGACCGGGGCATCCCGATGCTCGTGCGCCTGCTGCCCGACGGCGACGTCGACACGAGCTTCAACGGCACCGGCTTTCGCGACATCGACCTGCTCGGCAGCTACACGGTGCCCGCGATCGCGATCGATCCGTACAACGACGGCATCATCGTCGCCGCGACCATCAACCCGACCCCGGGTGTCACGCCCGGCACGCTGGTGTTCCGCGTGCGTCGCAACGGCAGCCTCGACACGAGCTTCGGCGAAGGCGGACTCGTGCCGCTGCAATACGAAGACGGATCCGAGATCGCCGCGCTCGCGGTGCGCCAGGACCGCCGCATCGTCGCCGCCGGCTGGATCGACCCGGCCGGCGCCGACACGCGCAACTTCTTCGCCGCGCGCATGCACTTCAACGGCGTGCTCGACAGCACCTTCGACGGCAACGGCGTCAACCGCTACACGTTCAGCGCAGGCACCGCGGACGTGCAGGTCGCGACCGCGATGACGCTCTCCGGCGAGCGCCCGGTCATCGCCGGCCTGCTCACGCCGCCGGGCCCGTTCCCCGACGCCTACACGCTCGGCGTGCTGCGCCTGCAGTCCGACGCGATCTTCCGCGACGGGCTCGAACTCTGACTCGGTTCAGCGAGCAAGGCAAGAGCGAAAGACTGAAACACGAAGGACAGGAAGAACACGAAGGAAAGCGGTTCAAAGGTTGAAACACGGAGCACACGAAGTACACGGAGGAAAGCTTTCCTTTCGAAATGCTCTCTCGCCTTATCTCTATCTCTCTTTCGCATTTCCTTCGTGTCCTTCGTGTTTCAGTCTTCCGCTCCGTACGCGGCCCCTGTGTCACAACGAGCGCCCGAACGGCGTTACAGTGGGGACCGGTTCGAGGCCGGGGATCCGGGGAGCGAACATGAATCGCACGACCGTTCTCATCCTGCAGTGCGCGTTCGCCGTGACGGCGCACGCGGAGCACGAACACGCCTCGCACCCTGCGCCGGAGGTGCTCGGTGCGGTGATCTTCCCGACGACCTGCGCGGCGAGCGTGCAGCCGCGCTTCGAGCGCGCGCTCGCATTGCTGCACTCGTTCACCTACACCGAAGCCGGGAAGGGTTTCCGTGACATCGCCGCGGCGGATCCGGGCTGCGCGATCGCGCACTGGGGCGTCGCGATGTCGCTCTACCATCAACTCTGGGACGCGCCCGCACCGGCGGATCTCGCGAAGGGACTCGCCGAGCTCGACCAGGCGCGCCAGCTCGGCACGGGATCGACGCGCGAGCGCGCGTTCATCGACGCGACGACGGTCTACTACACCGACTACGACCACGTGCCACCCGCTGCGCGCGCGAAGGCGTACGAACAGGCGATGGCCGACGTCGCCGCGCGCTTCCCCGATGATCCGGAGGCGCAGATCTTCCACGCGCTCGCGCTCGTCGCGACCGCGCCGCCGACGGATCGCTCGCACGCAAACCAGAAGCGCGCGGCCGACATCCTCGAACCGCTCTATCGCCGCTACCCGCAGCATCCCGGCCTCGCGCACTACCTCATCCATGCCTACGACAGCGCCGAGCTCGCGCCGCGCGGCCTCGACGCTGCACGCGCGTACGCGAAGATCGCGCCGTCCGCGCCGCACGCGCTGCACATGCCCTCGCACGTGTTCACGCGGCTCGGCTACTGGGACGACTCGGTCGCCTCCAACCTCGCCGCGCGCAAGGCCGCGCACCACGCAGGCGACGTCGGCGAGGAACTGCACGCGATGGACTACCTCACCTACGCCTACCTGCAGCTCGGCCGCAACGCGGACGCGAAGCGTGTCGTCGACGATCTCGCCGCGATGCACGGCCTCGGCGCCGGCAAGTTCAAGATCGGCTACGCCGCCAACGCGATACCCGTGCGCTACGCGATCGAGCGTCGCCAGTGGGCCGAGGCCGCAAAGCTCGAACCGCTGCCCGATTCCGAACCGCACGTCGCCGCGATCGTCTACTGGGCGCGCGCGGTCGGCGCATCGCGCGGCAGGCATCCGAAGGACGCCGACGCCGACATCGCGGCGATCGACGCGAGCATCGGCAAGCTCGACGCGGCCGGCAACGCCTACTGGGCGACGCAGACGCGCGCGCTCGCCGACTCCGCGCGCGCGTGGCAACTGTTCGCGAACGGCAAGACCGACGACGCGATCGCGCGCCTGCGCGCCGCCGCCGACACCGAGGACGCCGCGGAAAAGCTGCCGGTGACACCAGGCCCGATCGTGCCTGCGCGCGAGCAGCTCGGCGACCTCCTGCTCGAAGCAGGCAGGCCGGCGGATGCGCTGCGGGAGTACGAGACGGCGCTGGAGGGAGCGCCGGGGCGGCGTGGCGCGTTGACCGGCGCCGAGCAGGCGGCGGAGCGCAGCGGCGACGCGGACGCGGCGAAGCGGTATCGCGAGCCGCCGTCGAGGTCGTGACCGTCGAGGTCGTGAGCGCGCGAGCGCGACGCCACAGGACAGGGCGACGCCGCGAGAACCCGAACGGATCTGCACCCCTGGACGTCATTCCCGCGAAAGCGGGAATCCATGTTGCTGTTGCGCTTCACCCTGCCCTCTCCCGCAAGCGGGAGAGGGGAAAGTCCATTCCTCTGACGTTCGCGGGAGAGGGGAATGTCCATCACCTCTCCCGCTCGATGCGACGCGACGATCAGTGCGACGCCGGCTTGTAGTAGCCACCGATCGTGCGCGCGGCGATGTTGATGCGGTTCCAGCTGTTGATCGTCACGGTGAGCAGGGTTAGGTCGACGAGTTCCTGCTCGCTGAACACGTTCTTTGCCTTCTCGTACAGCGCATCGGAGACGGGTTCGGCGCCGGCGAGTTCGGTGAGTTCCTCGGCCCACTGCAGCGCGACCTGTTCGCGTTCGCTGTAGAGCTTGGTCTCGCGCCAAGCGGGCAGCAGGTACAGGCGCTGTTCGGTTTCGCCGGCGGCGCGCGCATCCTTGCTGTGCATGTCGAGGCAGAACGCGCAGCCGTTGATCTGCGACACGCGCATGAGCACGAGCTGGATCAGGGCGGGCTCGAGGCGGCCGGCGTCGTGGACGGCGCGACCCAGGTCGATGAGCGGCTGCATCGCCGGGTAATGGCGCTGGATGTTGAAACGCATGACGGACTCCTTGCGATACACGCGGCCGGAATCGGCCGCTTCAATGCAAGGACGCGGACGCGCGCGGTTTCGTGACAGCGTGGATGCGCGCGAGCTTCTCCGGATGGCGCAGTGCGTGGATCGCGGTGATGCGATCGCCGTCGCCTTCGACCCACATCGCGCTCGCGAGCACGTCGCCGTCGTACATGAACAACGCGGGTTCGCCGTTGAGCATGGACAGTTCGTAGCGCACGCCGCCGAGGTTGCGCGCGAGCTGCAGGTACAGCCGCGCGAGGCGATCCGCGCCGTGCAGCGGGTGCAGGGTCGCGCGCGCGACGCCGCCACCGTCGCTGACGTGCACCGCGTCCTCGGCGAACAGCGCGCGCAAGGTATCGAGGCGCGGCTCCGCCATCGCGGCGACGAAGCGTTCGAGCAGGCGCTTCTGCATCGCACCGTCGACGTGGAAGCGCGGCCGCCCTTCGCGCAGGCGCGCTTTCGCGCGGTGCACGCGCTGGCGGCAGGCGTCCTCGGCGATGTCGAGGATCGCCGCGGCCTCGGCGTGGCTGTAATCGAACACTTCGTGCAGCAGGAAGGCGGCGCGTTCCTCCGGACTCAGGCGTTCGAGCAGGAGCAGGAACGACAAGGTCAGCGACTCCCCGCGTTCGAGCGTCGCATCCGGCGACCCGGTGTCGTCGGGGAGCGGCTCGGGCAGCCACGGGCCGACGTAGTGCTCGCGCTCGGCCTTAGCGCGGCGCAGGCGATCGAGCGCGAGGCGCGTCGTCACCGTGACGAGCCAGGCTTCGGGATCATCGAGCGCCGCGAGGTCCTGCGCGTGCAGGCGCAGCCAGGCCTCGTGCACGATGTCCTCGGCGTCCGCGGGCGTGCCGAGCATGCGATAGGCGAGCCCGAACAGGCGCGAGCGGTGGGTTTCGAACAGGGTGGTGGCGGCATCCACGGGCGTATTCTCCGTCAGTCGATGCCAGGACGTATGGGCGGGCTGGAACGTGACAGTCGTGGAGCCCCTCGCGTGCACGTCGCGCCGGCGCCCCATCGGATAGGGCGGACCAAGGCGCGTAGCGCCGGTGCGCGGCTCGACCGCCCCTACGGTTTCTGCGTACGAACCGCCCCGGCCGAAGCCGGGGCGGCCCGCATCCATCGCGCGGGATCAGCCGCGCCGGGTCATTGCAACCCGTTCCTGATCGCGGTCGCGAGCGTGCCCTGCGCGTCGTCGCCGCTGAACTCCCAGAAGAACGCGCCGCCGAGGCCTTGCGTCTTCACGTAGCTCATCTTGGTCTGGATCATCGCGGGCGTGTCGTAGCTCCAGAACGTCGTGCCGTTGTACGCCCACGTCGCCATCGCGGCGTTGTCGGTGTAGATCGGGTAGTTGAGGTTCTTCAGCACGTGGTAGTCCTCGTTGCCCGCTTCGTACGTGCCGGGCGCGGGGCTGCCGGACTGGTAAAGGCCGTGGTTGCTGCCGGCCGGCACGTTGGTCCAGCCGCGGCCGTAGAAGCCGATGCCGAGCGAGAGCTTGGCGGGTGGCACGCCGCGCGACAGGAATGCCTCGATCGCGTCGTTGGTGTTGTAGAACTTCTGGTCGCCGGTGGACGGATCCTGCGGCGAGGCGAACAGCGCCGAGTGATGATTGGTCTGCGCATCCCACGAGCCGTGGAAGTCGTAGGTCATCACGTTGATGAAGTCGAGCGACTGCGAATACGTCGCCGGGTCCGTCACGCGGATCTTGTCGACGCCGGCGCCGGCCGCGATCGTGAGCAGCAGGCCCGGACGCACCGCGTCGAGCTGGCGTCGGAACTCGGCGAGCAGCGCGGTGAAATTCGCGCCGTCCTCGGCGCTGCCGCAGCTGAGGCCGCACGCGACCGGGTATTCCCAGTCGATGTCGATGCCGTCGAACACGCCCGCGGCCGCGCCCGCCCCGCCCGCCCCGTCGCTCGCGGGCAGGTTGCCGCGGATGTAGGCGTCGATGCACGAAGCGACGAAAGCCTGGCGGTTCTCCGGACGCGCCGCGCTCGAGAAGCCGCGCGACCAGGTCCAGCCGCCGAGCGAGATCAGCACCTTGAGGCCCGGGTACTTGGCCTTGAGCTGCTTGAGCTGGTTCCAGTTGCCGCGCAGCGGCTGGTCCCAGGTGTCGGCGACGCCGCTCACGCTCTCCGCCGCGCCGAACGCCTTGGTGTAATCCGCGAACGCGTCGCCGCCCGCGCCCGTGTTCGGGTCGGACGGGATGTTCACGCCGACTTCGCAGCGGTTGTTGCGCACGTTGCCGAACGCGTAGTTGATGTGCGTGAGCTTGGCCGCCGTACCGCTGGTGTCGATGTTCTTCACGCGGTAGTTGCGCGCGTAGATGCCCCACTGCGCGAAATAGCCGAGCACGCGCTTGCTGCCGGGCGGCGGCGTCGCCTTCGTGCTCACGCTGACCGGCGCGCTCAGCGCGGAGGTGTTGCCGGCGCCGTCGCGCGCGCGTACCTGGAACGTGTATGCGGTCGATGGCGTAAGCGCGGTCGCCGTGTAGGTGGTGCCGCTGACCGTCGCGAGCGGGCTGCCCCCGCGATAGACGTCGTAGCCGGTCACGCCGACGTTGTCGGTCGACGCGTTCCAGCCGAGGCTGATCGTCGTATCCGTCTGCGACGGCGAGGCGAGCCCTGTCGGCACGCTCGGCGGCGTGGTGTCGTTCTGCGCGGCCTGCACGGCGACCGACACGGCGTTCGACGTCGTCGATGCGCCCTGGTTGTCGGTGGCGACCGCGGTGAGGCTGTAGTTGCCAGCCGCCGCGTTGCTCCACGTGACCGAATACGGCGCGCTCGTGTCGACGCCGAGCGAGGTCGTGCCGCGGAAGAACTCCACCTTGGTGATGCTGCCGTCGCTGTCGGACGCGGTCGCGCTCACCGTGATGTTCGCGCCCGCCGCGAACGTGCTGCCGTTCGCCGGCGCGGTGACCGACACGCTCGGCGGCTGGTTCGTGCCACCGCCACCGCAAGCGCCGAGGTCCTGGTACCAGCCGCACGACGGACAATAGTTCGGTGCGGCGTTCCAGATCGGCACGAGGGCCTGGTACAGGCGACCCTGGTAGGTCATGCGGTCGCCGGGGTTGTAGATCGTGCTCGCGTTCCATGCGGCAACGCCGTTGCAGTTGACGGTCTGCGCGAACGCGCAGGCGCTGCACGCGAGCGTGAACAGCCATGGCAGGAATCGAAGTCTGCGGATCAAGTCGGGCATGGTCGTGCTCCGGTTGTCGTCGTTGAACAATGGCCGGGAGGGCCCGGCCGCTCTCTCCGCCCGCGATCGCTCTCTCCCGATCGCGGGCAATGCGAAACCGCGGCAGGCGCGCGACGCGCCTGCAGTGAAGGCAGCACGGAAAGGCCGCGCGCGGAGCGACGCGGCTCGGGTCAGGCGAGGCTTGCGATGTGGCTCATGTCGATCACCCCATGCCGTAGTCGGTCGGACGTGTCACGAGCAAATGCAGATCGGCCGCCGCACGCGCGGCGGTCACCATGGAACCGGACGCGGCATTCGATCCGCGCGACCGACTCCGTGATCGATTGCGGCGGCCGCAAGTGCAGCGCCGCGACCGACGTGGAAATCCGCCCCGAAGCGTGCGCGCGGATTGACAACGTTGTCAAACGATTTTCCTCAATTTGTAGACGGGCGCACATTTTGCGCCGGATGTTGCGGCGCCGCGTGATTTTGGCCTGAAACGGGCCAATCGCGCATGATCGACGACCGGCGCCGACGTGTCGGTGGCGTCTGTGCAATGCATCTTCGCGGGATCACGATGTCAGTTGGCTGACAACCTTGTCATCCTGCGCCCCAGGACGACCGGACGGTCTCCCGTCGCACGCGCGGTGACTGCAGGAACCCACCCTGTGGGGGCGACCGCAACGTCGCGATGCATCGAGGCGCGGCGGTCGCGCACAAGGGTGCGCCTGCAGGTGATATGCGCCGCGTTGATGTGGGAGCAGCGGAAGTCGCAATGCATCCTGCGCTGCGCTGGTGGCGGCACGCGTCGTGCGCGTACCGCCCTACGGTTCCGCTCAACCCTTGCCTTCGACGTATCGCGCGAAGTTGTCGAGGATCGCCTGCCAGCCCTGGCGCTGCATCTCGACCGGATTCTCCGTCTCGGCGTCGAACGTCACGCGCACGTCGACGCCCTCGCCGGCGGGCGCGAACTCGACGACGGCCGCGCGATCGCCGAAGGAGAACTCGAGCCGCTCGTTGGGCACGACCTTCGTGTACGTGCCCGCGAAATCGAAGCCGAAGCTGCCGTCCTTCGCTTCCATGCGCGAGGAGAACTCGCCGCCCTCGCGCAGATCGACCGTGGACGCGGTCGTGTGCCAGTCCTCGCTCGCCGCATTCCAGCGCAGGATGTCCTCCGGCGTCGTGTACGCGCGCCAGGCGGCGGCGACGGGGGCGTGGACGTGGCTTTCGACGCTGATCTTCATGGTGCATTCCTCGATGATGGATGGACAAAAGGGCCGGGCTTTCCGGCCTTCACCACATGCGACGAACGAGCGACACGCCGATCGACATCGAATCGCGCGACGACATGACCTTCGGGAGCGCGGCTTTTCCGCGCAACCCTCGCCATCGCGAATCGCCCTACCCACGCCCCGGCGCCCTCACCAGTGCCTGCAGCTTCAACGCATCGCTCGTCGCATGACGCCCGGCCGTGTTGTCGAGGATGCACCACCGCTCGCGCGTGCGCGCGCTGCGTCGCGCGAGGCGCGCCGCGATGCGCCCGAGCGCGGCATCCGCATACGCGTCGTAGTACACGCGCGGCGAGCCGTGCAGGCGGATGTATTCGACCGCATGATCGCCGCCCGGCACCGCCGCGCGCGGGACGCGCGCGGGATCGGCGGCGACGCGGGCGATGCCGAGGTCACGCAAGGCTGCGTCGACCGCGGCCGTGAACCATGACGCGTGGCGCGGCTCGCACGCGACCGGCCCCTCGTGCAGCTTGCGCAACTGCCTGAAGAACGCGAGCGCCGTGGCCGCATCGAATCCGAGGTTCGGCGGCAGTTGCAGCAACAGCACGCCGAGTTTCCGGCCCAGTTCATCCACCTGCCCGAGGAACGACTTCAGCTCCGACCTGCAATCGTCCAAGCGCCGGTCGTGGCTGATCACGCGCGGCATCTTGGCCGCGAAGCGGAAGCCTGCCGGCACCATTCCGGCCCACTTCGCATAGGTCTGCGGGCGGTGCGGCCGGTGGAACGAGGAGTTGATTTCGACCGCAGCGAACACGCGCGCATAGCGCTCGAGGTGCGAGCCTTCGTGTGGGAATGCATCCGCCTGCGTCGTCGCGATCGACCAGCCGGCGCAGCCTATGCGGATTCTCGTGTGCATGGCGACACATCGTCGCGGTTCGACCATGAACGGCCGATTTCCCACGCACGCGCCAGCGTCGGCTCGGCTACGAAACGCCTTCGCCGTCCAGCCGGCCACGCACGTCCGCGTAGGCCGCGTGGATCAACGCCAGCAACGCCGCTTCGTGGACCTTCCCGCCGGGCCGAAGCTTGACGTGGCGCATCGCCTTGCCCGTTCCCTGCAGCAGACCCGCAGGATCGCTGAGCGCGGCACCGTGGAAGAAGCCGACATTGACGTGCGCCTTGAACGTCGCGACGTAGGCGAACGCCGCGTCGCCGACGCAGGCGGTCGGCTGACCGTCGTGCATGAGCTCGCGCACGTCGTCGCCGCAGGCACGCAGGCGTTCGAACCACGTGCGTGCGATCGAGCGCAGCTCGGTCGGGCCGGTGCGCAGCCATGCACCGACGTCCGCAGCGCGCTTCACCGCTCCGGACAGGCGAAAGACGTCTTCGCGGCCGGTCAGGTCGCGCAGATCCAGCGGAAGGCGACGCGTGCGTTTGCTCATCTCATGCAAATCCTGCACTGCGAAAAGCATCGCGGCTTCCGCCGCTCCCACGAACGCGGCATGCGACACCATCTGCAGGAGCGCACCCTGTGCGCGACCGTCGCGCCCCGGTGCCGCGCGGCGCCTGGTCTCCACAAACGCGCGCGGGTGCTTGCATGCAGGAGCGACATCAGTCGCGATGCCCTTGCTGTTCCGTTGCGCCGG
The DNA here is from genome assembly GCF_004342425.1 of Dokdonella fugitiva. GTDB lineage: Bacteria > Pseudomonadota > Gammaproteobacteria > Xanthomonadales > Rhodanobacteraceae > Dokdonella_A > Dokdonella_A fugitiva. The sequence goes on from NZ_SLWQ01000006.1 coordinate 182,524, forward strand.
CACGGCGGCGGATTCGCGCTACGCGCCTTGATCTGCCTTGCGACGCTTGCATCCGTCCGATGCTGAACGAATGCGCCGCAAATCCGCCCTTCCCCGTTTCACTATCCTAAACCATCGGGGGCTTGCGGCAAGCCCCCGCCCAAGGCGCCCAATCGCCGGCCTCGAACGGGCCGGAGGCGCCATGAATCACCAGCCATCATCCAATGCCGCGCGCAAGCGCGACCAGCATGCCGTCGTCATCGCCGGCGGCGGGCCGACCGGGCTCATGCTCGCGGGCGAGCTCGCGCTCGCGGGCGTCGACGCCGTGATCGTCGAGCGGCGCGCGAGCGAGCAACTCGAAGGTTCGCGCGCAGGCGGCCTGCACGTGCGCACGATCGAAGTGCTCGACCAGCGCGGCATCGCCGAGCGTTTCGTCCTGCAGGGCACGCGCCATCCGGTCGTGCACGCGCATCCGGCGCAGCTCGACATCAGCGACACGCCGACGCGACATCCATACACGCTCGGCCTGTGGCAGGGCCACATCGAGCGCACGCTCGCCGCGTGGGTCGGCGAGCTCGGCGTGCCGATCCTGCGCGGACGCGAGGTCGTCGGTTTCGTGCAGGACGACGACGGCGTCGAGGTGCGGCTCGGCGACGGCACGTCGTTGCGCGCGCGCTACCTCGTCGGCTGCGACGGCGGCCGCAGCGTCGTCCGCAAGGCCGCGGGCATCGGGTTCCCGGGCTGGGATGCGACCAGGAGCTGGCTCATCGCCGAGACGCGGATGAGCGACGAACCGGCATGGGGCATGCGCGAGGATGCGATCGGCACGCACGGTATCGGCAAGTCCGGCACCGACGGCTTCGTGCGCCTCGTACTGACCGAACGCGAGCTGGCTTCGGAGGGCGAGCCGACCCTGCGTGACATCAGCGACGCGCTCGTCGCGGTCTACGGCACGGACTTCGGCCTGCATGACCCGATCTGGATGTCCCGCTTCAACGACACGACGCGCCAGGCCGCGACCTATCGCGACCGTCGCGTGCTGCTCGCGGGCGACGCCGCGCACGTGCATCCGCCGGTCGGTGGCCAGGGTCTCAACCTCGGCGTGCAGGACGCGGTCAACCTCGGCTGGAAACTCGCGCAGGTCGTCAGGGGCGCCGCACCCGAAGGCCTGCTCGACACCTACCATGCAGAGCGTCACGCCGTCGGCGCACGCGTGCTGCGCAACACGATGGCGCAGGTCGCGCTCGGCCGCAGCGACGAACGCACCAAGGCACTCGCGGCGGTGATGGTCGAGCTGCTTGGCGCCGACGATGCGCGGCGCGCGTTCGCGGCCGAGATGAGCGGGCTCGCGATCCGCTACGACCTCGGCGAAGGCCACCCGCTGCTCGGGCGGCGCATGCCCGATCTCGATCTCGCCACCCAAGGCGGCGCGCTGCGCACATACACGCTGTTGCACGAGGCGCGGCCGCTGCTGCTCGACTTCAGTGGACGCGCGGCCCCCGACATCGCCGGGTGGCGCGATCGCGTGCAGTACGTCGCTGCGCGGTGCGAGGGACCATGGGAGCTGCCCGCGATCGGCACGGTACCGGCGCCGGGCTCCGTCCTCGTGCGTCCGGACGGCTACGTCGCATGGGTCGGGGAAGGTTCGCACGAAGGCCTCGCGGAGGCGCTCGCAACCTGGTTCGGGCCCGCCGCGGCCCGGTCTTCGCGGCGCATGCGCAGTGGCCATGACAGCGCGCCCTGACTTCACCTCTGCATAGGCGGTTCGAACCGTGTCACGTGCGCATGCCCGAACGCGGCTGAACGATCGCCGACGCCCGTGCGCGCGGCGTTCCGCGGGATTCACGCCGCGCCGACTACAACGAGCCGCTCCGCCACAAGGGAAACCCATGATGGACACGCACGACGAACCGCGCACCGTTCCCTCGCTGGACCTGCATCGCTATCTCGGCACCTGGTACGAGATCGCGCGCCTGCCGGAGCGGCATGAGCCCGCCGATTACACCGACATCACCGCGACCTACACGCTCGACGACGATGGCAGCGTGCGTGTCGACAACCGCGCGCTCGACCGCGAAGGCGAACCCGCGCAGGCCATCGGCAAGGCGACGGTCGTCGAAGGCAGCGGCAATGCCAAGCTCGAAGTCAGCTTCATGCCCGAAGGCCTGCGCTGGGTCCCCTTCACGAAGGGTGACTACTGGGTGCTGCGCATCGACGGCGGTTACCACACGGCGCTCGTCGGCACGCCCGATCGCAGGCACCTCTGGCTGCTGTCGCGCACGCCGACGATCGACCCGGCCACGCGCAGCGCGTTCCTCGACACCGCCGTGCAACAGGGCTACGACCTCGACGGACTCATCACGACGCCGCACCGGGGCATCGTGACGGCCTGAAGGTAACGCGCCGGACCGTTCGCGGGTCCGGCGCGGCATCTCGACGCGGCGACCTGATTTCGGCGACAGTTCGCCGATCGATGCCGGGAACGCCGCCATGGATTTCGTCCACCTGTTCCAGCTGACCATCGCGATGATCCTCGCGATGATCGTCCTGCACTACCTCGCCCATCGCGCGGGCCTGCCGCCGCCGGTCGCGCTGATCGTCGGCGGCGCGACGCTCGCCTTCGCGCCGGGGCTGAGTTCGTTCCCGATCAATCCCGAACTCGTGCTCGTGCTGTTCCTGCCGCCGCTGCTCATGGACAGCGCGTGGGTGATCGCGCTCGGCCAGTTGAAGCGGCACACGATCGGCATCGCCGCGCTCGCGGTCGGTGCGGTGCTGTTCACGACACTCGTGGTCGCGGTCGTCGCGCACCTCCTGGTCCCGTCGCTGCCGTGGGCCGCGTGCGCGGCGCTCGGCGCGGTCGTCGCGCCGCCGGATGCGGTCTCCGCGCGCGCCGTGCTCGAGCGCGTGAAGCTGCCGCGGCGGCTCAGGATCCTGCTCGAAGGCGAAAGCCTGCTCAACGACGCGACCGGCCTCGTGCTGTTCCGCTTCGCGATCACCGCAGGCATCACGGGCCAGTTCAGCGCGGGTGCGGCGATCGGCCAGTTCGTGCTGCTCGCGGTCGGCGGCGCGGTCATCGGCAGCATCGTCGGCTACACCTGGGTCAAGCTCGCGCGCCGCCTCGACGACGAATACCTCATCATCGCGGCAACGTCGCTGCTGTCGTGGATCGCCTACCTGCTCGCCGAGCGCGTGCACGTGTCCGGCGTGATCGCCACGGTCACCACCGGCCTCATCGTGAGCTGGCACGCGCACACGGTGATCTCGGCGTCGGCGCGCATGCGCGGCGGTTCGTTCTGGGACACGATGATCTTCCTGATCGAGGCCGGCGTGTTCATGCTCATTGGCCTGTCGCTGCGCGGCGTGATCGAGCGCGCCGGCGGCCTCGGGCCGATCATCGAAACGATGGGCGTGCCGAGCCTCGCGATCCTCGCCGCGATCACCGCCGCACGCTTCGCATGGATGTTCGCCTCCGACGCGATCATCCTCGCGTGCCGGCGCATCGGCCTCACGCGCCACGCGCCGATCGGGCCGCGTGCATCCACCGTCCTGAGCTGGGCCGGCGTGCGCGGCGTCGTCACGCTCGCGCTCGCGCTGAGCGTGCCGGACGCGTTCCCCGGCCACGACTTCATCCTCGTCGCCGCCTCGGTCGTGATCCTCGGCACCGTGCTGCTGCAGGCGACCACGTTCAATCGCGTCATCGCCTGGGCGAGGCTGTCGGAAGCGCCGTCCGAAAAACCGCCGCTGACGATGCACGAAGCGGAGGCGGCGATGGCCCAGGTGCAGCTCGCGATCGTCGAGCGCAATGCCTACGACGCCGACGGCAAGCTCGTCCATCCACAATTGCTCGATCGCTACCAGCGCAGGGCCAGCGCAAGCATCAACTATGCGGCGCGCCCCGATCACTACTCGCCGATGCTGCACGCACACTTCGACCTCGTGCTCGCCGCCGTCGCGATCGGCCGCGCCGAACTCATCCGCCTGCACCGCGCCGGCGAAATCGATGACGACACGCTGCACGAACTCGAACGCGATCTCGACCTCGAGGAACTCGGCGCGTTGTCGGCGAAGTCGTGACCGGGAACATGCGACGACGCATGCCTTTCGGTTCTCCGCCTCGTACGAACGATGCATACCGCTCCGTTCGCCCTCGGCGCAGGCCAGGAGGGCCGGAGTCGCTCGGGAAGGCGGCGCGCGGGGGAGTCATCACCAAGCCGCTGGTGATCGTGGGTAGGAAGAAGATACATTCTTCCAAGTGTGGCTCACGAACTTCGTCGATTGCCTAGACGAAGCGAACACGATCAGCTCGCCGCAGCCGCATCGCCTGCAGGGAAGAATCGGCGTCATCAAGACCCCGGCATTCGACGCAGGAAGATGGGACGGCTCCGATCTGTTCAGCGTTCCCCAAGACCCGAACAATAGGATCTTCTGCACGGACCGGTTCATGGAGGCATGGAGAGCCGCTTCGCTTCGCGGTGCCCTGTTTTCGCGACGACTGTTCGACCCTGAAGCCATTGTTTGCTGAGGCGCGGCCGGGTAAGGGAGATCAGCGTCATGCCGCGAATCGGGCAGACAGAGCGCTGTGGGTGAGGCGGGAGGCGTGCGGGGGATAAAGATCAAAATGGATTCCCGCTTTCGCGGGAATGACGTCGGTGGGCGGCGTCGGGTTACCCCACCCTGCCCTCCCCCGCGAGCGGGAGAGGGCGGCGGTCGTGCGATGGTGCGACGACCTCGGTCCGTCAGCCCTTGTCGGCGGACGACTTCACTTCGGTGAAGACGTACTCGTGCTGGCCGTCGCGGGCGATGAGGCGGCGTTCGGTGTCGGTGTCGGCGCGCACGAGGAGGAAGCCGCTCGCGATCGGGTCGATCATCACGTAGGCGAGGCTGCCGTCGGTTTGCGGGCTGGTGGCGATCTCGGATTTGAAGGCGCCGACGTCCATCCAGGCCTTGCCGCCTTCCTTCGTGACGATGATGTCGCCGAGTGCGTCGCTGTGGTAGCGCGGCGCGAGCGTGGCGAGGGCGGCGGCGTCGGCGGGGTACTGGATGAGCTTGCGTTGCGCGTCCCACGAGGCGCGGCTGCCTTTGGCATTGGCGTCGGCGGTCGCGAGGGCCTGCGGTTCGCCGTCGAACATGAGTTCGTTGAGGCGGCGCTTGAACGGCCCGCGCAGCATCACGCCTTCGTCGGAATTGGTGAGGATCACCGCGCCGACCTTTTGATCCGGCCACCACATCATGTTGGAGTGGAAGCCGTCCATGTCGCCGCCGTGGTCGACGATGGTAACGCCGTCGCTCTTGTCGACCATCAGTGCCATCGCATAATCGCGGTCGACGCCGAGCGCGATCTGCGGCTGGCGGCGCTCCAGCAGCGCGGCTTCGCCGATGTAGCGCGTGCCGTCGGGCAGGAGGCCCTTGCGGATTTCCATCTGCACGTACTTGAGCAGGTCGTTGACCGTGCTCCACGCGGCGCCCGCGGGGCGCGAGGCGCGGATCGTGTCGTTTAGGCCCATGCCCATCACGCGCACGACGTGGTCGATGTCGTAGCCATGCGGTGCGGCGTAGTCGCCGGTTTGCGCGGCGGCGTAGTCGAACGTGGTGTCCTTCATGCCGAGCGGATCGAACACGAGCGATTGCATCGCCTGGTCGTAGCCTTTGCCGAGCTCGCTGCCTGGATAGGCGATCTGCCCGCCGATGAAGCCGGCCGCGGCGGCCATCGGGTTGGAGTACTGGAAGAGTTCGCCGAAGGCGCTGGTCGGCTGCATCGTGCCGAGCGTGGCCATCACGCTTTCGGGCGTCTGCTTCTCGCCCTCGAACAGCCATTCGTAATCCTGCCGCGGCAGGCCGGTGCAGGCGCAGATGAGGTGCTTCACGAGCACCTGCTTGGTCGTGTCGGCATTGCCGAGCTTGAACGCGGGGTAGACGTCGGTGACGTGCGCGTTCCAGTCGAGCTTGCCCGCGTCGACGAGCTTGGCGAGCATGAGCGTGGTGAGCGCCTTGGTGTTGGAGGCGATCATGAAGCGCGTGTCGGCGTCGACTTTTTCCGGCTTGCCGAGCGCGCGCACGCCGAAGCCCTGCGCCATGACGACCTTGCCGTCCTGCACGATGCCGATCGCGACGCCGGGCACGTCGTATTCGCTGCGCATGTGCTCGACGAAGTCGGCGACCTGCTTGAGGCGCGCGTCGTCGAACGTGTGCGCGGTGCGGCCCTTGAACGATTCGCGCTTGTAGTCGGCGGGCAGCAGGCGCTGGTTGATCTTGCCGAGCTGCGAGGCGCGCTTCTCGGCGAGCGCCTGGTCCATGTCGACGACGAGCACGGTGAACTTCGTGCCGCGGCGGAACGCACCAGCGTACACCGCGCGCTTCGCGTTCGGTGGCACGTCGTAGTCGTAGAAGCGGCGTTGCTCCCAACCGTCGCGTGGCGCGGCGTCGTTGGCGACGAGGAACTTCGGCGAGAGCTTGAGCAGTTTCCAGCCCTGCTCCACCGCTTCGTCGGCGGTCTTCGCGGACGCATCCATGATCGCGATGCGCGAGCCGTCGTTCTCGGGCGGCGTGAGGATCACGCCCTTCCCTTCCGCCTTCTGCGACCAGCCGGCGGGGAGGATGAAGGTCGCGTTGTGCGGCGTCTTCGACGGTTTGTCGGCGGCGGCGCTGGCGGATGTCGCCGCCGTGGCGGGTTTGGTGTCAGCGTAGGCGTGCGGCGCGACGCAGGCAAGCGTGAGCGCGAAGGCGAGCGCGCCGAGGTTGAACGAGCGATCCATGGACGACTCCGGTGGAAGGGGCCGGTCGAGTCTCGGTGACGTGGAATGCGTCGTGCAAGTGTCGGTGGTGGCGAATCGCGTGTCTCGCTCCGAAGACCCTCGCCCAGACCCTCTCCCGCAAGCGGGACAGGGAAAACAGCTGTCTCCTCTCCCACTTGCGGGAGAGGTCGCGCCGACAGGCGCGGGTGAGGGAAACCGGAGCGAGACGCAACGCACACCGGCCCCACGCCTTCCGTCACTGGCCCCACCCCTCAGGGAAGGTATATTGCACACGCAGGCCGGCACGGTGCCGGCCGCGGAAACGCGGGAGACGTCATGGGTCTTGTGCAGGCAGCGGTGGGGGCAATCGGCGGTACGCTCGCCGACCAGTGGAAGGACTTCTACACGGTGCCGGACGGCTTGCCGGCGACGGCGGCGCTGTTCGCCGCGGTGCCGCGCGGCACGAATGCCGGGCGCGGTTCCAACACGAAGGGCTCGTCGAACATCATCACCGACGGCTCGAAGATCGTCGTGCCGGAAGGCTACGGCCTGCTGCTGTTCCAGGACGGCAAGATCACCGGCTTCGCATCGGAAGCCGGCGGCTACGAGTGGCGCTCGGACGACATCAATTCCAAGTCGATCTTCACCGGCGGCGGCCTCGTCGACTCGCTGATCAAGCAGAGCTGGGAGCGCTTCAAGTTCGGCGGCCAGCCGGGCTCGCAGCAGGCGGCGTTCTTCGTCTCGCTGAAGGAGCTGCCGGACAACCGCTTCGGCACGCAGTCGGAGATCTACTGGGACGACGGCTTCCTCAATACGCAGGTCGGCGCGATCACGCGCGGCTCGTACACGCTCAGGATCGTCGACCCGATCCTGTTCGCGAAGAACTTCGTGCCCGCGACCTACCTGCAGCCGGGCCAGGTGTTCGACTTCACCGACATGGACAACGCGGCGGCGGCGCAGCTCTTCAATGAAGTGGTGGGTTCGCTCGCGCCGGCGTTCAGCCTCTACACGAACGATCCGTCGAAGGGCAATCGCATCACGAAGATCCAGCAGGATTCGATCGGTTTCGCGAAAAGCCTGTCGGATGCGGTGGAAGCGGCGTACCAGTGGAAGTCCGATCGCGGCCTCGCGATCGTCAAGACCGCGATCGTCTCGATCGAGTACGACGCCAACACGCGCGAGCTCCTCAAGAACGTGCAGCGCGCGGATGCGCTGTCCGGCGCGCGCGGCAATTCCAACCTGCAGGCGAGCGTCGCCGCGGGCCTGCAGGCCGCGGGCGAGAACGGCGGTGGCGCGGGCATGATGGGCATCGGCATGGCGTCGGGCATGATGGGCGGGCTCGGCGGCCTGCAACAGCCGGTCGCACCGGCCGCGCCGGCCGCGGACGATCCGGTCGCCAAGCTCAAGAAGGCGAAGGAGATGCTCGACCTCGGCCTCATCACGCAGGCGGATTACGACGCGCTCAAGAGCAAGGCGCTGGGGCTGTAGCGATTCGGCAGACGACCCCCACCGCCGTCGTCCCGGCGAAAGCCGGGATGGCGGCGACACGATGGCTTACCCGAATTCGCGGACCGCACGACACCATGTCCAACGCCAACCCGCCATCGGGGCCGCGCTACACCGGCCCCGGTTCGCCGCAGGACGTACCGCCCCTACCCGGCCAGACCGGCATCGACCCGGCGACGATGCCCGAGCCGATCCGCAAGGAACTCGAGGCACCCGACCCCGTCGCGATCGACACCGCCTCGAAGGAACTCGAGGACGGCGTCAACCGCTGCCCGAAGTGCGGTTCGACCGAGGTCCGCCACAAGCCCGGCAGCGACCTGCTCGTGTGCCTGTACTGCCGCCACCAGTGGCAGAGCGAACGCGTCGAGGAACAGTTCGGCCTCGGCGAGGGCATCGACCAGCTCGAAGGCACGGTCATCGCCTCCGGCGCGCGCGACATCGCGGCCGACGCGAAGGCGCTGATGACGTTCAAGTGCAGCGGCTGCGGCGCGGAAGTCACCATCAACACCGAGAACGCGATGACCGCGCGCTGCCACTGGTGCCGGCACGTGCTCGGCGTCAACGAGCAGATCGCCAACGGCGCGGTGCCGGACGCGGTGCTGCCATTCCATATCAGGAAGGACGACGCGGTCGCGCGCATCCGCCAGTTCGTCGACAAGCGCCGCCTGTTCGCGCTGAAGGAATTCAAGGAACAGTTCACGCCCGAGAACGTCGTCGGCGTGTACCTGCCGTACATGATCATCGACGCCAACGCGAGCGCCGACATCCGCGGCCAGGGCGAGATCGAGACGCGCCGCTACACCAAGGGCAGCGGCGACAACAAGAAGACCTACTACGATGCCGACGTCTATCGCGTCGAGCGCCACGTCGACTTCACCGTCGACGACCTGCCGCTGGAGTCGTCGTCCGAGCGCGGCAACCTCGACACGCGCCGCAACACCAACAACATCATCAATACGATCCTGCCGTTCGACACCAAGAACGCGGTGAAGTGGAACGCGTCCTACCTCGCGGGGTTCACGTCCGAGAAGCGCGACCGCGACGTCGAGGCGCTGCGTCCGCGCCTCGAGGACCAGTTGCTGTCGATCGCGCGCGCGCAAGTCGAGCCGTCGGTGAAACGCTACGGCCGCGGCGTGCGTTGGGAGCGCGAACGCCTGGACGTGCGCGGCACGCGCTGGGTATCGATGTACCTGCCGGTGTGGCTGTACTCCTACCACCAGCCCGGCAGCAACGGCGGCATGCTGCACTACATCGCCGTCAACGGCCGCACCGGCGAGACGATGGGCAGCGTGCCGGTGCAACAGTGGAAGCTGCTCGCGACCGCGCTCACGGTCGGCACCGTCCTCGAAAGCATCGTGCTGTGGATCCTCGCCCACTCGTGAACATCATGGAGCACCTGTCATGAGCGACGACGGCGGCCTCTGGCTGCTCGCCCTCGGCCCGGCCGGCGCGACCGGCCTGTACTGGGCGCTGTACCGCTATTACCGCAACACCGACAAGTCGCACGCGTTCGAGCGCGAGACCAAGGTCGAGGCGAAGCCCATCACCGGGACGGACACCAAGATCGACGAGATCATCGGCACGCGCGAGACGCGCATCCGCGGCGACAACGTGAGCGCGTACCGCACGCGCGTGCAACGCGACACCTCGTAGGCGCCGGCATCGCGCGCAGGGCGGTACGCGCTGCGCGTGCCGACGAAGCTCCGATGGTCGCGCGTGTCGCGAGGTTGCCCGACGCACCCATCTCCGCGTCGTGCGGACGACGTACACGTCTCCGTTCGCCTGGGCGCAGGCCCGCAGGGCCGGCGTCGGAGGGCGGTCGGGGACCTCGCGGGCGTTTTCGACTCCGCTCGCTGCGCGAGCTGCGCTCAACGCGAACGGTGATATGGCTTTACGCCGGGTTCGCCCTACGAGTACCACGAGTACGGCTCCCCTCCCGCCGCGCGGAAGGGGAGCCGCCGCCACATCACGGCGCCTCGAATCCACTCTTGAAGACGCGGTCGTTGCCGACGACGCCGACGGCGTTCGAGTACTCGGACGTGTTGTTCGCCGTGCACGCCGCCAGGATGATGCCGTTGTTGCCGGCGAAGCACTTGAGCATCGCCTGCCAGCCACCGCCGCCCGCAGGCGTGTCGGTCAGCGGCGTGATGTCGGTCGCGGTCATCACGATGCGCCGCCCCGGCGCGACGCTGCCGAACGTCGCCGTGCAGCGCCCGCCGGAGCAGGCGGCGCTGTTGGCCGGCGTGCCCGCCACCGTCGTCGTAACGAGCTGCTCGCCGAGGAGCGTCATCGACGTCGCTCCGGTCGTCGTCAGCGCATCGATGACGAAGAACTCCATGCGGAAGTTCGCCACGCCATGCGTGCTGATCGTCCACTGCAAGCTCAGGCTGCCGTCGCTCGTCGGCGGCGAGGAACCCGCGCACACGCCCGAGACTTCATTGCCGGCGCAGATCTGCGGCGGCGCCTGGTCGCGGTTGGCGTAGTTCGCCGGGATTTCCGAATGCGGGCCATCGGCCGCGTTCTCCGGATGCTCGAGGTCGATGTCGATGCCGGCGAACGCCTTCGCATTGCCGAACACCCGGTTGCGACGGAACAGGTTGGCCCAGCCGTTCTGGTCGCCGCCGCCGTTGCGCAGCTTGATGCCGTTGCGCTTGTTCGCGGCGATCGTGTTCGCTTCCGATGCCGTCGCGCCACCGATCGTGGTCGCGCTCGCGGCATTGATGTGGATGCCGTCGACGCCATTGCCGAGCGTCATGTTGCCGGCGAACGCCGGGCTCACGCCGATCGAGTTGCCGGCGATGCGCGTGCTCGCGGTCGAGCTGCCCTTGACGACGATGCCATGGCGCGCGTTGGCGGCGATCACATTGTTGGTGATCTCGTTGCCGGTCGACGTCACGATGATGCCGTCGCCGGCGTTGCCGTACGCGCTCGAATTGAGCGGCGTGCCGGCCGGGAACTCGGCCAAGCCGATGGTGTTGTGGAGCACCTTCACGCCGTTGCTCGAGCCGGTGATGAGGATGCCCGCGCTGTCGTTGCCGAGCGTATCGGGGAAGCCGTTGTTGTTCGCGCCCTTGTTGTCGGAGACGACGTTGCCCGGGCCGATCACGAGCGAGGTCATGCTCGGATTGAAGCTCGTCGGGTCGGTGTCGGGCTTGGTGTTGGCGACGATGCCGTTGAGCGTGTTGCCGATGTGCACGCCCTGCAGTCCGGAGCTGAGGCCGATGCGGTTGCCCATGATGAAGTTCGGCAGGAACACGCTGCCCGCATCGACGCGGATGCCATTGGCACCGTTGCCGCTGATGACATTGTCCGGGCCGATGAGGTTGCCGAACGTCGAGCCGACCAGGTGCACGCCGTCGCCGCCGTTGGGGATCGCGACGTTGCCGCTGGCGTCGGTGCCGATCATGTTGCCGCTGACCGTGACCGCGGCGAGATTCTCGCTGAAGATCTCGATGCCGTTCTGCGCATTGCCGGAGATCACGTTGTTGCTGATCAGCACCGGGTGCAGCGAGGCGAGCGCGGTGGCGAGGTTGCTCGAGAACGCCTGGATGCCGGACGGGTCGACCGGCTGCACCGGGAAGTTCTGGTACAGGTTGAGCAGGAAGTTCGAGCTCGTGTCCGGGTAGACGTGCGAGGCCGACACCGAGATGCCGTGGCCGCTGTTCGGCATCGCCAGCACGCCGGCGGCATTCACGCCGATGAAATTGCCGGTGAACACGTAGTCGTGGCCGTTGGCGCTGATGCCGGCGCCGCTGCAGTTGCCGATCACGAGGTTGAACAGCTTGGAGCCGCTGGCGCCATCGGCATGGCCGAGCGCAGCCGTGCCCGAATCAATGAGATCGAAGCAGCCGTGGCCGTTGCCGTTGATCGTGGCGTGGTTGCCATTGACGGTGAACGGCGCGCGCATCTGGGTGAGGCTGCCATTGACGATCGTGATCGCCGGCACGCCGATGTTGATGACGTGGCTGCCGGAACGGCCATTGCCGAACTTGATCGCCGCGCGCAGGGTGCAGTGCGAGGTATCGCCGATCGCGGCGCAGTGGTCGGTGATCGACGGATCCTGGTCGGTGTCGCCACTGGAGTTGATGGTATAGACGTCGGCCCAGGCGGGCGCCGCGATCGCGGCCAGGAGGCCCATCACCAGCCAGCGCGCACGGCGCGGCACGCGTTCGGAAACATGGCCGGTGCGCTCGCGCGCGGGTCGTATCGGTTTCATGGCACGTCCTTTTCCTTCGGGTAATGAACGGTTCGCGGGCGTCGAGCCCGGCCCCGGGAGCGCTCGCGGGCGCCTCCCATCGGGGTTCAGTAGCCGATACGAAAAAGGACCGGGGTTGCAGACAGACCGGGGCCAAGGTTTTCGCGGGGCGCTCCGACTGCGGCGGCTCCGGCCTCAGGCGCGGAACCGCCCGACGCTTCGTCGTCGCGCCGATGCGCAAGGTCCGTAGGCGAACCAAGCCGCGCAGCGGCGGATCCGCCTCGCGGGCTGCGTCTGCCCTGAAAGGCAACACGCTTCATGCACCTGCGTGTCGGCGCCTGGCCCTCCGGTGCCGGCGTGCCGCCGCGCTCAGGCGGATCGTGCCCGCCAAGCCTTGAGCAGGTCGGACTCCTGCTCACGCGTGAGGCCTGCGCGGAGCTTGGCGCGGCGTTCGGCCGGCTGGCTGCGGAACCACGCGAGGAGGTCGGTGATGGTGGTTTCGAGCGGGCGGAAGGTGAGGCCCGCGCGGAGCGCGCGCGTGTTGCTGACGGCGCCGTAGCCGGCCAGGCTGCCTTTGCGCGACACCCAGATCGGGAGGTCGGCCTGCCGTGCCTCGAGGAGTTCCGGCGCGACGTGCGTATATGTCGGCTTCGCGCCCGTCGCCTTCTCGCAGGCGCGCAACACCGCGTCCATCGTCGTCGGCTTCGCCGGACCCAGCGCGTTGAACGTGCCGGGCGTGCCCGCCTCCGCGAGCCGGATCATCCATTCGCCAAGGTCGCGCCCGTCGATGAACTGCACCGGATCGGCACCGTCGCCGGGCACCAGCATCTCGCCGCCCTGCGCGACGCGGTGCGGCCAGTAGGTGAAGCGGTCCGTCTCGTCGCGCGGCCCGACGATGAAGCCCGGTCGCACGATGGTCACGCGCTCGCCGAATTGCCGGCGCGCTTCGGCTTCGCTCAGCGCCTTGAGCGGGCCGTAGAGGCGTTCGAGATCGGCGCGCAGCGATGCCTGCGTCTCGCCCATCGCGTCCTTGCCTTGGTAGACGGCGAGCGCGTCGCCCTCGTCGATGCCGCGCTTGCTGCCATCCGCATACACCGAGATCGTCGAAATGAAGAGGTAGTGCGCGACCTTGCCTGCGAGTACCTTGCCCGCATCGCGCACCCAGAACGGCAACGTCGTCGGGTTATCGATGCATACGTCCCACCGGCGCCCCTTCAGCGCGTCGAGATCGCCCGTATTGCGATCACCGAACAGCTGCTCGACATGCCCCGGCCATTCCGGCGACGGCCGCTTGCCGCGGTTGAACAGCGTGACCTTGTGGCCGCGCGCGAGTGCGTAGTTGACCTGGAACGGGCCGGTGAAGCCGGTGCCGCCGAGGATCAGGATGTCGAGCGACTTGGATGCCTTGCCGACCGGCCTGGCGTCGCGCGCGAACGCGAGGGACGGCAGCATGGGGCCGAGCGCACCCAACTTGAGCAGGTCACGGCGAGTGGTCATCGAAGCCTCCGGATGGGTCGCTCGGCACGGTCGCGCCTGCCGGCGGCATCATGAGCCATAGGATGGGCCATGGCCTACCGATTTCTCGCCGAATCGGCATCAACCCACGCCGAAGCGCGTAGGGCGGTACGCGCGTAGGGCGGTACGCGCGTAGGGCGGTACGCGCGCAGCGCGTGCCGCCGCGGCCCGCCCCAACATTGTCGAGGCGCCCCCGCTGTCGATCCCCATCGTCCCCGCTCGTCGTACCCACGAAGCCTTTCCACGGAACCACAGGGAGCGATCACGATGACCCGAAAAATGGCCACACCCGCCACCTCCGCGCCGCGGAAATCATCCAAGGCGTCGACCGATCCCGCAGCCACCGCGCCGCTGCCCCAATCCCTCAACGGTAAAGCCAGCCCCGCCAAAGCCGCCGTCGGCGACGCACCCGTGTTCGCCTACATCGCCAGCCTGCCGCAGCCGCAACGTGCCATCGCCGAACGCATCGACGCCCTCGCCGCCCGCACCCTTCCCGGCCTGCAGCGCAGCGTGAAATGGGGCATGCCCTACTACGGCGTCGGCGACGGCTGGTGCTTCTGCTGCGGCGCGTTCGCGAGCCACGTGAAACTCATGTTCGTCAACGGCGTAATGCTCGACCCGGTACCGCCCGTGACGCCGGTGGCGATGGGCAAGGCGACGCGCGGCGTCGAACTCGCCTCCGTCGACGACATCGACGAGCGGCAGATCGCGGCGTGGATGACGCAGATCACGGCGATGCCGGGCGTAGGGAAACGTCCGCAGAAGAAGGCATGATTTCGAACGTGTGCGCGGCAGGCGACCGTCGGTCGTGCGGCGCCTCGTGCAGACACCGCGGTATTCCTGCCGGAGCGCACCCTATGCGCGACCGCACCTGCGAGAAGCCGCACCTCCTACCGCTCCGCACCGGCGTTGTTCATGCGTTCCCTTGGCGGCAACGCCCCGGGGCGCTAGCCTGGCAGCATGGGGAATCCGGTCCGTGGGCTGTACGAACAACTCGTGACGGCGGCGCTCGAGGAGCGGCTTGGCCGCATCGAGGCTGGCTTCGTGCCTGTTCGCAGCGCAATCGATCCCGCCGAAGCGCCCGATCGCATCGCGCTCCATCTCGGGCATCTCGTCCGCCGCGCCATCACCGGACTCGATGCGAAGGAGCGGACCCAAGTCGGCATGCGCCTCGCACGCGAGATCGGCGCACTGCTGCAGGATGCGAGTCGCGCCGTCGACGCGGGTGACCTGCCCTCCGCGGCCGGCGACTTGCTGCGCGCGATCGCCGGCACGAATCCCGACGGCTCGCCCGAGTCATTGTCGCAACCGGCGACCCCGTTGCTCGATACCACCCTACTGACCAATGCGCCCGGCGAGCCGCGCATCGGCTACCAGTTGCGCACCGAGATTCCTTCGGCGGATCGCATCGACGTGTTGATGGCCTTCGTCCGCCAGACCGGCATACGGCCGCTCATCGACCTGCTCCGTCGCCACGTCGACGCCGGGCGGCGCCTGCGCGTGCTGACGACGACGTACACCGGCTCGACCGAACTCGCGGCGCTGACGAGCCTGCGTGACGCCGGCGCGGAGATTGGCGTGTCCTACGACACCTCGACCACGCGCCTGCACGCGAAAGCCTGGCTGTTCCATCGCGCGACGGGATTCTCGACCGCGTTCATCGGCTCGTCCAATCTGACGCATTCCGCGCAGGTCAGTGGCCTGGAATGGAACGTGCGTATCTCGGGCGCGCGCAACCCCGACGTCATCGACAAGTTCGCCGCGATCTTCGACAGCTACTGGAACGGCGGCGAGTTCCGCGCGTTCGATGCCGACGAGTTCCGAGAACATGTGCAGTCTGCATCGAGCGGCCCTCGCGTCTACCTGAGTCCGATCGAGATCCGCCCGGAACCGTTCCAGGCGCGCCTGCTCGAACAAATTGAACTCGCGCGCCTGCAAGGCCGCCATCGCAACCTGCTCGTCTCGGCCACGGGTACCGGCAAGACCGTAATGGCCGCGCTCGACTACCAACGACTGCGCGCGCGGCTTCCGCGGTCGCGCCTGCTGTTCGTCGCGCATCGCCGTGAGATCCTCGACCAGAGCCTCGCGACATTCCGGCATGCGCTACGCGATGCAGCTTTCGGCGAACGCTGGGTCGGCGGCGAAAGGCCGCGACACTTCGAGCACGTGTTCGCATCGATCCAGAGCCTGACCGTATCCGGCCCGCAGCACATCGCGCCGGACCATTTCGACGTCGTCATCATCGACGAATTCCACCACGCGGCGGCGCGCACGTACGACGCGCTGCTCAAACATCTGCGACCGCGCGAACTTCTCGGCCTGACGGCCACGCCCGAACGCGGCGACGAGCAATCGATCCTGCACTGGTTCGACGACCGCATCGCGGCCGAGCTGCGCCTGTGGGACGCGATCGACCAGCACCGGCTCAGCCCATTCGCCTACTACGGCATCAGCGACGGCGCGGACTACCGCACCGTGCGTTGGGTTCGCGGCCGCGGCTACGACGCCGCCGAGCTCGGGAAGCTTGTCACCGGCGACCACGTGCTGGCGCGGCGCATCCTCCAGAAGACGCTCGACACCGTGCCCGACGCGACCAGCATGCGTGCGCTCGGCTTCTGCGTGTCAGTCGGCCATGCACGCTTCATGGCCGATCAGTTCCGGAACGCGGGCCTCGCGAGTATCGCGGTCAGCGCAGATACGACCGACGACGAACGACATCAGGCCCTCACCGACCTCGCCGCGGGCCGCCTGCGCGCGGTGTTTTCGGTCGACCTGTTCAACGAGGGCATCGACGTTCCCTCGGTCGACACGTTGCTGTTATTGCGCCCGACCGACAGCCCTACCGTGTTCCTGCAGCAGCTCGGCCGCGGATTGCGCCTGGAGGCCGGCAAGACCGTCTGCACCGTGCTCGACTTCGTCGGCCAGCATCGCAAGGAATACCAGTTCCACCGCCGCTTCGGCGCGCTCCTGCCCGGCGGCCGCAAGCAACTCATCCAGCAGATCGAAGCCGGCTTTCCGTTCCTGCCGAGCGGCTGCCACATGGAGCTCGATGCGGTCGCCGCGAGGACCGTGCTCGACAACATCCGCAGCAGCTTGCCGTCGACCTGGCCCGCCAAGGCGAGCGAGCTGCAACGCGTTGCGGATGGGGACGCGATCACGCTCAAGCGCTTCCTCGATGCGTCGGGTCTCTCGCTCGAAGACATCTACACGAACGCGCATTGTTGGTCGGACCTGCTCGCCGCGGGCGGCTTGCCGGTGCTCCCCGCGGGTCCCGCCGAAGTCGCGCTTCGTCGCGCACTCCGCCGCCTCGTGCATGTCGACGATCCGCTGCGGATCCGCTTCAACCAGGCCATGGCCCAACGCTCCGAGCCACCCGACCTCGCGAGCATGAGCCTGCACGATCGAAGGCTGTTCCACCTGCTCGCGACCATGCTGACCGAAAGCGTGGACGACGCGGGTGACACGCTCCCCAGCGCCGCAGCGCTCATCTGGCAGCATCCCCAGGTCCTGCTCGAACTCGGCCAACTGATGGACGTATTGGCCGACCAACTCGAGCACGTGCCACGTCCCATCGAAACCCGCCCGGACGTGCCGCTGTCCGTACACGCGCGCTACACGCGCCGCGAGATCCTCGCCGCCTTCGGCGACGGCACGCGCCTCAAGACACCCGAGTGGCGCGAAGGCACGCGCTGGCTGGCCGACGAGCAGGTCGACCTGCTCGCAATCACCCTCGACAAATCCAGCGGCCACTTCTCGCCGACCACGCGCTACCGCGACTATGCGATCAGCCGCGAGCTGCTGCATTGGGAGAGCCAGTCAACCACGCGCGCGGAAAGCGAAACGGGGCGGCGCTATCAGCAGCACGCCGGGCGCGGCAGCATCGTGCTGCCATTTGCACGCATGACGACCGACGATCGCGCCTTCTGGCTGCTGGGTCCGGCGACGTACGTCAGCCATGAAGGCGAGCGGCCGATGGCGATTACCTGGAAGCTCGTCGAGCCGCTGTCAGGCGACCTGTTCGCGAGATTTGCAGCGGCGGTGAGCTGACCTTGGACGAAATCGAGGTATCTTTCCCGAAGCAGAAAAATGCACTGACGCCATGGGCCTGTTGATTCCCAATCGTAGCGCATGCCTGCCCCGGATGACCTCGGGCGAGCGGCGTTTTGCCCTGCGCCTCGAAGACAAGCTCGGGTCCGACTATCTCTGCTGGTACGACGTCGCCGTAGGCCCGCAGCAGCGGCACCCCGATTTTGTCGTGCTCCACCCGAGCCTGGGTTTCCTGATACTGGAGGTCAAGGATTGGAAACTGGAAACGATCGTCGAACTGTCGCGCGACAGCGCCGTCCTGCACACGGAGCGCGGACGTGTGGTCGAGAACAATCCGTTCAAGCAAGCGCGTGGCTATGCGCTCGAGGTCGTCAAGCTATTGGAGCGCGATCCGGCACTCATACAGCCGCATGACCATCCCAAGGCGGGCAAACTCATCATGCCGTGGGGATGGGGCGTCGTGCTCGCGAACATCACGCGACACCAGTTCGAGCAGGCGGGACTCGACACCTTCATCCCATCGGGAAACGTCATCTGCAAGGACGAGATGACCGAAAGCGTCGATCCCGATGCCTTCCAGAAGGCGCTTGCCGACATGTACCTGATGCCGTTCCTGTGCCGCCTGACGGAGCCGCAGATCGACCGCGTTCGCTGGTCGCTTTTCCCCGAGCTGCGGCTTCCGCAGCAGGGCTCGTTGTTTGGCGCACCTGCGGCTACCTCAGAGCGTCCCGAGGATGTTCCCGACATCGTCCGCATCATGGACCTGCAGCAGGAACAACTCGCGCGATCACTCGGTGATGGGCATCGCGTGATACACGGCGTCGCCGGCTCCGGCAAGACGATGATCCTCGGCTATCGATGCCTTGCGCTTGCGCAGAAGTATGCCAAGCCGATCCTCGTTCTTTGCTTCAACAAGACGCTGGCGGCACGGCTCGAACAGATCGTCCAAGCCCATGGCATTCATGACAAGGTTGCGGTCAAGCACTTCCATGGCTGGTGTGCACAGCAACTGGACACGTATGCCGTAGCGCGGCCCGAACCCGACACGCCGCACTATTTCGACGCGCTCGTGCAGGCCGTCATGGACGGCGTGGAGCACGATGCGATTCCGAGGGCGCAATATGCGGCCGTCCTCATCGACGAGGGACACGATTTCAAACCGGAATGGCTGCGCCTCATCGTGCAAATGGTCGACAAGGAGACCAATTCCCTGCTCGTCCTCTACGACGATGCGCAGAAGATATACGAGGAGAACCGGCAGGCGCGCAAGTTCAGCTTCGCCAGCGTTGGGATCCAAGCCCAGGGCCGCACGACGATCCTGCGCCTCAATTACCGGAACTCACTCGAAGTGCTCGCTACCGCGAAAGCCTTCGCACAGGAGCTCATCGCCGAAATCGCGAGCGACGAGGACCATGTGCCCCTCATTGCCCCGGAAAGCGCCGGTCGGCGAGGACCCCTGCCAGAGCTCATCGCATGCAAGGACGTCCGGGAGGAAGGCCGGTGCATCGCCGGTCGCATCAAGGACGCCCTCGGCGGTGGCGCGCAACCGAACGACTTCGCCGTACTGTGCCCATCGAAGTCGATCGCCAGGATCATCTCCGCCGAATTGACGAAGAACGACGTTCCGTCCATCGTTGCATCGGGCGCGATGAAGAGGCATATCTTCAGCGGAGAACCTGCCGTGAAGATCATGACGATCCACTCCAGCAAGGGACTCGAATTTGAAACGGTATTCATCCCGGCCGTCTGCGAGGTGGCGGGCTTCGGCTCCGCTTCGGCCGATTCGATGGCGAGCGGCGCAAAGCTGCTCTACGTCGGAATGACACGCGCCCTCGGCAGGCTCGTGATGCTGCACCATCGTGCGGGACCGATACCGGAACGCCTGGACGCAGCCATCCGCGAAGTTCGAGAGCGACTTGCCGCTTAGCCTCGGTGAGCCCCACCACGCTCAAGGCCGTTAGTTGCGTAAGCTACGCTCCACCCATCACGGGGACCGGCGGGCGCGAGGGATGGATGTGCGGGAACATGGCCTCCGGCGGCACGAAGTTGCGTATTGGGTCGAAATCGGCTGGAGAAGACGCATGACCGCATCGATCACCGGGGGGATGTGCATCCTGTCGCTCGAACCTGTCGCCAACGTTGGTCGGCCCCGGCTTCGCCCACACGCCCTTCGCTATCACGCATCCGGACACGGCCGCGGCTTTTTTCGCCTGCTTGCCGCGGCATTGCTGCTGCTGGCGACACTCTTCGCGATCGTCCTGGCGCCACGACCGGCCATGGCGCAATTCGGCACGACGACCCTCGCCGGCAAGGTATGGCGCGACCTGGACCGCAATGGCATCCGGGAGAACGAGGAAGTCGCGCTAGGCGTCTCGGACATCACCATGGAGTTGTGGAACCACGATGCCACCCAGCTCCTGTCCTCGACCGTGACCGATGCGAACGGGAACTATGCGCTCTCCACCTTCGTCGCTGGCGGGCGGAGCGTGCGGGTTCGCGTCATCTACCCCCCGAGCACCTTCACGCTGGCGCCGATGCACACCACGGACAACGGGGCCATCGACAGTGATTTCAACACCTCCGGGGCGTTCACCGGCTTCACCGATATCATCATCGTATTCCCCGGCGGAACGACCACCGCGATCGATGCCGGACTCGACCCGATCGATATTGCAGTGGGCAATTTCACCTGGCTGGACGTCAATGCCAACGGCCTGCAGGATGCTGGTGAACCGGGCATGCCCGATGTCCAGGTCGAGATCTGGAGCGAGGCCCGGACCGTACGCTACGACACGGCGACCTCATCGCCCATCGGCGTCTACCAGGTTTCCGCGCCAGGCTACGGCCGCTATCGCCTGAAGTTCTCGCAGCCCGCCGGCACCACGTTCACCCCGCGTGATATCGGCGAGAACGACCTGCTGGACAGCGACGTGATCGCCGCAGGGGCCGACACGGGCTGGACGACCATCCTGGAACTCGCGCGCAACGTGATCTCCGTCACGAGCGTCGATGCCGGCTACCAGGCGCCCCAGGCCGTCGATGCGCGCGTCGAGTACGAGAACGTGCCAGGTATCGTCTTTCCGGGCTCCACCGCCACCTGGACACTCCGGGTTCGCCATGGCTTCGGAGCCGCCATCGGCACCGCCCGCATCGGCGTCAGCGCACCCGACGGTACCGGAACCCCGGCCTGGCAATGCACGCCATCCGGCGGCGCCACCTGCCCCTCCATGGGCACCGGCGTCATCGACCAGGTGCTCGCCCTGCCCGCCGGTTCGGCGCTGCGCTACGACTTCAGCGCCGTCATCCTGCCCGGCAACCACCCCGTGATTTCCCAGGTCGCGAGCGTCGAAGTGCTCGGCAGCCAGGTCGACTTCGTGCCCGCGAACAACGAAGCGCTGCTGTCGATGCGCAACGACCGGCTGTTCGCCGATGGCTTCGATCCGTAGGCGCGAAAACCGGGGGCAGAGTCGACTTTTTCCTACGCGCAAGCCCATCAACCCACAGTCGGAAAGATCCGCCTTCTCCAAAATGCCGCAAATGAACTCGGTAAACGACGGCTTGCCGGAGCCTGTATGAGGCGAGTGAATTTCGCTATCTATGCGGTTGTTTGCACCGCGCTTTCGCTATCGTGGATGGCAAGATATTCTTGGTACCATCCGGTAGCATGGTTGTCGATGGAGTGTTTAGCTGCCACAAAATGGTGGGTGCTAGGGATTTGGTTGGTGGTACTGCTCATCGCAAGGCCATGGTCCTCCGATGATTAAGTCCAAACTTGAGCGCGTGACGGCTCCCGGGACAGAGGCCTTCGGTGCGCGTCAAGATAGTTGGCGCCTCATTCATGCCACCGATCGCCTATCGTTCATTCGTCGATGGCGTTCGATCGCGTTGCAGCAACCGTGTCGCGCTCTGGGGTTGAGCGTAATGGCACCGATGGGCGTCCAGTTCCTCACGGTGTCGCCGAAGCCGTTGGACTGCTTGCGCTATGCGCACACCGTTCCTGCTGCGCTCGGACAACGGCCTGGTGTTCATGAGGAATGACCAGTTCTCGCGCCACGACGGCCGCCGGCTTGCCGGACGTTCGAAGCAGCCGAACCGCTTCGCGCCCGTCCCGGCGGACCTCGTTGGTGCAAGAAAACGGAAGATTCAAGCGGATAATTCCTCCCTTTGTTCCACTCCGTCTCCAGCTCCTTCAGCCGCTTCGCCTCCGGCACGCTCAGGCCGCCGAACTTGCTCCGCCACAGGTAGTACGACGCCTCGCTGAAGCCGTGCTTGCGGCACAGGTCCTTCACCGCCATGCCGGCCTCTGCCTCACGCAGGAAGCCGATGATCTGCTCTCCGCTGAATCGCTTCTTCACGTCCAACCTCCTCTTCGGTGGGGATTGGACTCCAGATCGGCGTGCTACTCAAAATCGGGGGGACGTCGGTAGGAAATTTCCTACATGGAAGGATCGAGGGGTTTAGGGGAGAGCGTTGGGGTGGTGAGGCAAGGTTTCCCTCACCCTGGCCCTCTCCCGCGAGCGGGAGAGGGGAACACGCTGCTGAGGGCGGTGTCGCGGGGCGCCCTCACCCTTCCCTCTCCCGCAAGCGGGAGAGGGGACAACCAGGCGGCGCGATGCGTCAACCGTCGAAGCCGTTGGCGAACAGCTCGTCGACGGCGATGAGGAAGCGGAAGGCGCCGGCCGAGCTCACGCCGCCGACGAACCATTGGCCGCTGACGGGCTGCGTCGCGAGCTGGTTGTGGGCGCCGAAGTCGCTGCCGAGGAAATCACTGCTCGCACGCACCTGGCCGTCGGCGCCGTCGAGCACGACGAGGCGGCCGCCGACGGAGACGGCGAGCGCGTGGATGGTGCCGAGTTCCTGCACCGCTTCGATCGGCTCGCCGAGGTCGAACTGGCGGAGCACGTCGCGTGTGGTCGCGTCGTAGAAGACGAGTTGCGCGCCGCTGAAGACGACGAACTCGCGGCCGTTCACGCCGTCGAGCAGCGTCGCGCCGTCGATGGGCTCCTGCATCGGCAGCGACCAGGCCAGGAGGTGCGTGGTTGCGTCGTAGGCGCGCAACGTGGTGCCGAGCACGGCGACCAGCAGGCGCGAGCCGCCGCCGAAGTCGCCCGCCATCGTGCCGACGCACGGGCTGCCCATGAGCACCGACATCCACGACGATTGTCCATCGGCGAGGCCGAACGTGAGCAGGCGCGATCCACCCGATTCGAGCAGGCAGGCGATGCCCGTGTCCGGCGCACCGCCGGCGCGAGGTACCGTCGAAACGGTATCCACTTCACGGCCCTCGAGCGGATGTCCCGGGTCTGCGTCGATCTGCCAGCGCATCGCATGCGTCGCATCGTCGATCGCGACGATGACCGGGCGGTACGCGCGCTCGCCTGCGACGATGAAGCCGGAACCCGCTCCCGTGTCGGGGAGCGAAATCGACGCAACCGGTGCTTGCGGAAGCGCACTGTCGTCCATGGCGGACTGCCACAGCACGGCACCGGTCGCGCCATCGAGTTGCGTCCATGCCGGGCCAGCGGAGAACGGCGCCGTCGCGCCGAACAGGAAGCGCATGACGCCCGGCGACCCGCTCGACGCTGCGCTCGGGCCAACATACGGCGCCGACGGGCCGCGGTCGAGCTCCCACACGGTCGAGCCGTCCACGGGGTTGTAGAGCGCGAAGATCTCGTCGCCGAGGAAGTCTGCCTGCATCGCCGCATGGGCGATCTCGCGGACACCGTCGTGATCGAGGTCGACGGCGCCGACGGCGGCGCTGGAGTAGGAAGCATGCGGAATGCTCAGCGTGACCGTGTGCGTCTGGCCGTCGACGATGTTCACTCCGCCGAATTGGGCGTCGCCTTCGATGATGTCGTCCTTGCCGTCGCCATTGAAGTCGTACGCGGCGACCGCGCCGACATTGAACACGGAGACGTCCCAGAGCGGCGAGTAGGGTTCGCTCTGGAACACGCCCATCGCGTTCCATGCGTGCGCGCCGAGGAACTGCGGCGTGGCGCCGCCGTGGTAGGGGGAAAGGTAATCACCGAAACCATCCTTGTACGTCCACTCGGTCGCGTGCGTGGCGCCGTCGATGATGAGACCGGGCACGCCGCCGACGATGATTTCGAGCGCGGGGTCCGCATCGAGCTGCGCCAGCAGCAGGTCGCCTGCGCTGATGCTCGAGTCCGTCCAGCGGACGGCGAGCGTAGCAAGGTCGAGCACCTGCAGGCCTCCCGACCATGCAGAGAGGGCGACGATTTCCTCGTTGCCATCGTGGTCGACGTCACCGATCGCGGCCGCATGGATCGGGAAGCCGAGGTCGAATGAACGCACCCGTTGCAGCGGCCAGCCGGCGAGTTCGTACGCCTTGCCATCGGAGTTGAACACGTACAGATGCGTTTGGCCGCCTTGCGCATGCGTGAAGATCCGCGGTGCACCAAAGCCACCGCCCGGCAGCACGAGCAGTTGCTTGGAAACGTAGTTGCCGGCGCGCCGGCCGTAGACCTGTACCAGGAGGTCTGCGCCCGCCTGGCCGCCGAGCACGACGTCGTCGGCGCCGTCATGGTCGAAGTCCGCCACCGCGAACGGCCCGCGCATCAAGGGATCGAAGCTCAGCGAGAGGCGACCGAGCTCCTGGATCGTCGGCACCGCCGTCGCGGCGGCGACGGTGCCGGAAACGCCGGTCGCGAGGGCGGCGGCGAGCGTCATGGGCACGACGGAGCGCATGGGAATCCTTGCCATTCTGGAGAAGGCGCGAAGATACAGGAAGCGGCCGCGCTCCGGGGAGGTGCGTCGCGACCGAGTCGATCAGAGCAGGAAGATCGCGTGCGACCGTGGGACCGACCGCTCCGGCCACACCGGGCAGAGCGCCTCGACGGCTTCCATCAGCTCGACCCAGTCGGCCAGATCGCCAGCGCTCCGCGGCGGTGCTGAAGGCACGACGGTGCCTGCAATGGGCTGCATGGGACGATCAGTTCTCGTCGATGTCGGCTTGGGCGAGGAGTTCATCGAGCAGGGCCTTGCGATCGAACAGCGCGAAATACTCGCGCACTTCACCGATATTGAGGCGGCCGCGCTGTGCCCGCAAGAGTGCGCGGATGTCGTCGAGGTCGCGCGTCCGAGCGGGATTATTGACGAGTGCCTGCAGCTTGAAGCCGATCAGGCCTTCGGCGCTCACCACGCGAAGGGGGCCGAGCGCCGTCGCGCGTTCGCTCGCTTCGGCGAGCAGGCGCCGCGCGATCGGCCGGCGCGCCACGATGACATCGAGGCCTTCGTCGCCGCGTACATAGTTGGCGGCGTCTTCGCTGCGATGGACGCAACGGTAACCGAGGCCGAGCAGGATGGCGTGGACGTGGTCCGCGTCCTGGGCGTCGACGAGGAAGTCGACGTCGCGCGTGGCGCGGACGACCTGGTGTACGGCGAGCGCGAGGCCTCCGATCAACGCCGGCGGCGTTTCGCACTCGGCGAACGCGCCGACGGCTTGCTTGATCTGGTCGACGAGGCGGGACATCGCGAGTGCTAGCCTCGCTTCATGGGGTGCTTTCGCGAAGTGCCCCCACCTTGCCCTCTCCGGCGAGCAGGAGAGGGGAAAGATGCGGCGCGTGCGCTTTGACGGTTGCCGTGGCGCATGGCTCTACATGTTGCGGCGGTACTCGCCACCCACGTCGTAGAGCGCGTGGCTGATCTGGCCGAGGCTGTGCGTCTTCACCGCTTCCATGAGCGCGGCGAACACATTCCTGCGGTCGCGCGCGGTGTCCTGCAGGTAGGCGAGGCCGTGGCCGTCGTGGACGAAGTTGTCTTCCTCGTCACTACCGGCGGTGTGCGCGTGCGAGGTTTCGCCGCTCGGCGCGAGCGCGTTGCGGTTGGCCTGCCAGGCGCGCACGTTGGCGATCTGCTGCGCCTTCTCCTCCTCGGTACTGCGGATCAGTTCGATCTCGGTGACGATGTCGCCCGCGTGTTCCTTCGGCAGGAAGGTGTTGACGCCGACGAGCGGCAGGCTGCCGTCGTGCTTCTTGTGTTCGTAGTAGAGGCTCTCTTCCTGGATCTTGCCGCGCTGGTACATCGTGTCCATCGCGCCGAGCACGCCGCCGCGCTCGCTGATCGCCTCGAACTCCTTGTAGACGGCTTCCTCGACGAGGTCGGTGAGCTTGTCGACGATGAAGCTGCCCTGCCAGGGGTTCTCGCAGAAATTGAGGCCGAGTTCCTTGTTGATGATCATCTGGATCGCGACGGCGCGGCGCACGCTTTCCTCGGTCGGCGTGGTGATCGCCTCGTCGTACGCGTTGGTGTGCAGCGAGTTGCAGTTGTCGAACAGCGCGTACAAGGCCTGCAGGGTCGTGCGGATGTCGTTGAACTGGATCTCCTGCGCGTGCAGCGAGCGGCCGCTGGTCTGGATGTGGTACTTCATCATCTGGCTGCGCTCGTTCGCGCCGTAGCGCTCGCGCATCGCGCGCGCCCAGATGCGGCGCGCGACGCGGCCGATGACGGTGTATTCAGGGTCCATGCCGTTGGAGAAGAAGAACGACAGGTTCGGCGCGAAGTCGTCGATCTTCATGCCCCGCGCGAGGTAGTACTCGACGATCGTGAAGCCGTTCGACAGCGTGAAGGCGAGCTGGCTGATCGGGTTCGCGCCGGCTTCGGCGATGTGGTAGCCGGAGATCGACACCGAGTAGAAGTTGCGCACCTTCTTCTCGACGAAGTACTGCTGGATGTCGCCCATCATGCGCAGCGCGAACTCGGTCGAGAAGATGCAGGTGTTCTGCGCCTGGTCTTCCTTGAGGATGTCCGCCTGCACGGTGCCACGCACGGTGGAGAGCGTTTCGGCCTTGATGCGCGCATAGGTGTCGGCGTCGACGACCTGGTCGCCGGTGACGCCGAGCAGGCCGAGGCCGAGGCCGTTGTTGGTCGGCGGCAGTTCGCCGTGGTAGCGCGGGCGCACGCGGCCTTCGAACAACTTGGCGATCGTCTTCTCGGCTTCCGCCCAGCGTGCGGGATCTTCCTTGAGGTACTTCTCGACCTGCTGGTCGATCGCGGTATTCATGAACATCGCGAGGATGATCGGCGCGGGGCCGTTGATCGTCATCGACACCGATGTCGTCGGCGCGCAGAGGTCGAAGCCGGAATACAGCTTCTTCATGTCGTCGAGCGTCGGGATGTTGACGCCCGAGTTGCCGATCTTGCCGTAGATGTCCGGGCGCGGCGCCGGGTCCTCGCCGTACAGCGTGACGCTGTCGAACGCGGTCGACAGGCGTGCCGCGGGCAGGCCCTGGCTCAAGTAATGGAAGCGGCGGTTGGTACGCTCGGGCGTGCCCTCGCCCGCGAACATGCGGATCGGGTCCTCGCCGCTGCGGCGGTACGGATACACGCCACCGGTGTACGGGTAGTAGCCCGGGAGGTTTTCCTTCTGCAGGAACGTGAGAAGCTCGCCCCAGCTCCGGTAGGTCGGCGCGGCGATCTTCGGGATCTTCTGGTGCGAGAGCGATTCGCGGTAGTTCTCGACGCGGATCGTCTTGCCGCGCACTTCGTATTCGTTGACCTCGTCGACGATCGACTTCAGGCGCTGCGGCCATTCGCGCAGCAGTTTCTGCGCATCGGACGAGAGCGACTGCACCGCATCGTTGTAGCGCTGGCGCAAGGTCACGAGCGAGCGGTCGACCGTCGGCAGCGAACCCATCGAGGCACCGTGCGCCGCGGCGCGCTCTTCTTCCTCGCGGCGCAGCTCCCAGTTGAACTTCTGCTTGCGGCGGTCACCCGTGTTCGCGCGACGCTCCCCGCAGGCGGGGAAATCCGCCGCCGAGGAATCGCGCGGCACGTGCAGGTCGTCGGCATCGTAGAGGTCCAGCGCCTTCGGCAGCTTCGGGTCCTCGAGGTCGCGCAGCGCCTGCCAGTACGACTGCGCGCGGTCGGCGATCTCCGATTGTTTCTCGATCGTCGCGTTGATGCCGCGCCCCTGCTCGGCGATCTCGGCGAGGTAGCGCACGCGGCTGCCCGGGATGAGCACGGTCGCGCGCGGTTCCTTCAGCGAGGTGTCGAAGCGTGGCATCCAGTCGATGCGGGGGGAAGAAAGGGTGGCAGGGTCGTTTTTCCCCATGTCGGCGTTCGAAGCGGCCGGGTCGGAAGAATGACTCTGACCCCGATTCTTCTCTCCCGCGGGAGACGCATCGGCGCCGAGGTGGAGCTTCGTGCGCAGCAGGCGGCACAGGTTCGTGAACATCCAGGTCACGCCCGGATCGTTGAACTGGCTCGCGATGGTCGGGTAGACCGGGATGTCCTCGTCCTTCAGCTGGAACGCGACGCGGTTGCGCTTCCACTGCTTGCGCACGTCGCGCAGCGCGTCCTCGGCGCCGCGCTTGTCGAACTTGTTGAGCACGACGAGCTCGGCGAAGTCGAGCATGTCGATCTTCTCGAGCTGGCTCGCCGCGCCGTAGTCGCTCGTCATCACGTACATCGGAAAGTCGACGAGGTCGACGATCTCCGAATCACTCTGGCCGATGCCGGCGGTTTCGACGATGACGAGGTCGTAGCCCTGCCCCTTGAGGAACGCGACGCAGTCCTTGAGCACGATGCTCGTCGCCGCGTGCTGGCGGCGCGTCGCCATCGAGCGCATGAACACGCGATGGCTGCGCAGCGAGTTCATGCGGATGCGGTCGCCGAGCAGCGCGCCGCCGGAGCGGCGACGCGTCGGATCGACCGCGAGCACGGCAATGCGCATCTGCGGGAATGCCTGCAGGAAGCGCAGCATGAGTTCGTCAACGACCGAGGACTTGCCGGCGCCGCCGGTGCCGGTGATGCCGACGACGGGCGCTCCGCGCCCGCGGGAGTGGGGATTTTGGAATCGGGAATGGTCACGCCCGGCAGCCCATTCCTTGCGCAGCTTGGCGAGGTCGGCTTCGCTGAAGCTGCCGTTCTCGATGGCGGTGAGGATTCGGCCCACGGCGATCTCGTCGTCGATGTCGACGAACGCGGCCGAGTCCGCTTTCGACCATTCCCTGTTCCCTGCTCCCGATTCCCGGCTGCACGCCGTGCGCGCCATGACGTCCTCGATCATCGCGACGAGGCCCATGTGCATGCCGTCGTTCGGATGGTAGATGCGCTCGACGCCGTAGGCCTGCAGCTCGCGGATCTCTTCCGGCGTGATCGTGCCGCCGCCGCCGCCGAACACGCGGATGTGGCTCGCCCCACGCTCCCTGAGCATGTCGACCATGTACTTGAAGTACTCGACATGGCCACCCTGGTAGCTCGACAGCGCGATCGCGTCGGCGTCTTCCTGCAGCGCGGCGCGCACGACGTCCTCGACCGAACGGTTGTGGCCGAGGTGGATGACTTCCGCACCCTGCGACTGGATCAGCCGCCGCATGATGTTGATCGCGGCGTCGTGTCCGTCGAACAGGCTGGCCGCGGTGACGAAGCGCAGCGGCGCCTGCTCGGCCGAAGCCTCGTGGAGGGGAAGATTCCGGGCGGTCGTGCTCATCGGCGCGGTCGGTTGGGAGAGAGAGGATGAATTGTAACGCCATGCGCCAGGCGGACGCCCGTACGGCCCCGTTGCGATGTGGAAACCGCCGTGGGAGCGCACCCCGTGCGCGACTGCAGCACCCGAATCTTGCCGCGTCACCGGTCGCCCGCAGCGTGACTCCTGCAACCACGTCGGGCCGTCGTCGGCATAGGCGGCATTGGCGGTCAGCCGAGGTCGTCGACGTGCTTGGGCCAGCTGTCCTTGAGCAGGCGGCTGAATGCGCGATCGGCGAGCAGGCGGCCGCCGGTCTGGCAGCGCGCGCAGTAGTTCGCCTCGTTGTCCGCGTAGACGATGCGCTGCACCGGCGAACCGCAGACCGGGCACGGCTGGCCGTAGCGGCCGTGCACGGCCATCTCCGGATGGAACGCAGTGACCTTGTCGGGCCAGGCGCCCGCTTCGGCGCGCAGGCGCACGGTCCATTCGTCGAGCACGGTGCGCGTGGCGATGTAGAGGCGCTCGATCACCGCCTCGTCGAGCGACTGCGTGAGCGCGAACGGCGACAGCTGCGCGCGATGCAGGATCTCGTCGCTGTACGCATTGCCGATGCCGCTGAATGCGCGCGGATCGGTGAGCGCGCGCTTGAGCGTATGGTTCTCGCGCACGAGCCGTTCGCGGAACGCGGCGAGATCGGCGACGAACACGTCGATGCCGCCGGGATCGAGCGCCGCGAGCGCATCCGCTCCCTCGACGACATGGATCGACGCACGCCGTTTCGTGCCCGCTTCGGTCAGCACGAGCTGGCCATGATCGAACGCGAATGCGGCGAGCGTGATTCGCCCGGCTAGCTTGGCGTGCGGCGCGAGCCAGCGCAGCCGGCCCGCGATCATGAGATGGATGACGAGGAACAGGCTGCCTTCGAACTCGAGCACGACGCGCTTGCCGAGGTTGCGCGCATCGACGACCGCGCGCCCTTCGAGCGCGCTGGCCGGCGGCACCGCCGTGCGCAGCACGAAGGCGTTGAGGATGCGCACGGTGCGCAGCGCCTCACCCTGCAGCACGTCGCGGAGGCGTTCGACGTAGACGGTGATGTCGGGCAGTTCGGGCACGGCGCGCTCGTCCGCGGCGCGGCCGGTTGCGCCGGTGGGTCATGGTAGCGGCGATGCATGGGGATTGCAGGCTGGCCCCCCAGATGGCACCGCGACTGAAGTCGCTCCTACACGGAACCCGTAGAGTCCCGGAACACGTGTAGGGCGGTACGCGCGCAGCGCGTGCCGCCGTCCACCCTTCACCCGAGGCAGGAGCATCTCGCCTCCCGGCTCCCACGGGAGCCCTCGACGCGTTACGCATCGTCGACACGCGCGCGGTGTACGAGCCGCCTCAGCAGAAACCGTAAGGCAGGTTCGGCGAAGACACGACGCGCTCGCCGACCGTCTCGCCGCGCAGGAAGCGCAACGCGCCGTCGATCACCGCCGCATCGTCGACGACGCGGTGATGGCCGAGCCCCGTCGTCGTGAGCAGTCGCGCGGCCGGCCAATGGCGCGCGTAGCGCTCGCCTTCCGCCCACGGCACTTCGCGGTCGTCGAGGTCGTGCACGACGAGCGCCGGGCATGCGATCGCGGGCGCCTTGAGATGCGCCTGCAGGCTCGCGACGCGCAACGGGTGCTTCGCTTCGTATTCGTCGAACAGGTGCGAGCGCAGGTATTCGGCGAGACCGACGAAGCGGCCGAAGCGCGAGGCCGCGTCGAGCGGATCGGCCGCGGGCGCGACGAGGATCGCACGCTCCGCCGCCACCCCGTCGGCGAGCGCGAGCGTGGCCGCCGCGCCGCCGAGCGAGTGGCCGATCACCGCTGCGGCTGGACCGTGGCGACGCGCGACCTCGGCGAGCACGGCGGCGAAATCGGGCAAGGTCGTGCGTCGACCGCTGCTGCGGCCATGGCCGACCTGGTCGAAGCCGACGATTGCGTAGCCGGCCGCGCGCAGCGGCGCGATCCACGCGAGGAACCGCGTCGCGTGGCTCGACCAGCCGTGCGCGAGCAGCACATAGGGTTGCCGCGAAGGATCGCCCCAGGTGTAGACGGCGACCTGCTCGCCGCCGATCGCGAGCGAACCGAGCGTGGCGCCGCCGATGTCGGTCGCCAGTGCGCGCCGGCGCGTGATCGACAGCGGCGTGCAGAACAGGCGCCATGCGCGGCGCAAGGTCGCGGTCGGGCGCAGCCAGCTGCCGAGGGCGAAGCATGCCCGCAGCAACGCGAAGCGAATATTACGAACGATCGTGCTATTTCTGGCGGCAGCAAGGGTGGCCATGGCAAACCTCGATCAAAACTCAGGGGGAGTGGGCGGCGAACAGGCGCTCGATCGCGCGCTCGGCCTGCGTGCGCGCGAGCTTGGGATCGAACAGGCGGGTGTCGTGGTGCAACGCGAGCGCGATGCCGAAGATCTCGAACGAAATCTGTTGCGGATCGGTGTCGGCGCGCAGCTCGCCGCTGTCGATCGCCATCTGCGTCGCGCGCGTGGTGTCGCTGCGCCAGCGCTGCACGCGCGCGACGACCGCGTCGTGCAGCGGACCGGGGCGCGAGTCGTACTCGCTGATCGCCGACATCACGAGGCAACCGTGCTGGTTTTCCCGCACCCAGTCGAACCAGCCGTCGATGATCGCGCGCAGGCGCACGAGGCCGCGCGGCTTGCGCAGCGCGGGAACCAGCACGAACTCGCCGAAGCGGCGGCCGCCTTCGTCGAGCACGGCGAGCTGCAGGTCCTCGCGCGAACCGAAATGCGCGAACACGCCGCTCTTGGACATGCCGACCGCCTGCGCGAGGTCGCCGATGGAAAGTCCCTCGAGACCCTGGCGGCTCGCGATCGCGTACGCGCGATCGATGATGAGCTCGCGCGTCGCGGCACCCTTGCTGCTGGCGGGTTGGCTGGCCATGGCGAAAAAATAGTACGATCGTTCGTGTTTTTCAACCCCTGTCCCCGCCGGAGGTGCGGCCACTGTCGCCGCCGGGCAGGGGGGACTACACTACGCGCCGCATTTTGCCGGCCCCGCCCCGGCGATCCGCAAAAAAACCAAATTCCGTTCAATCACTTGCCGCTCGTCTTCGCCCGACTACGCGATCGCGCACCGGGGCCGGACGAGTCTTTCCGCGTCGCCAGGAGCAGCCATGATTTTCGAAACCGTCTCGCAGACCGGCCATGAGCAGATCGTCTTCTGCCACAGCAAGGACGCCGGCCTGAAGGCCATCATCGCGATCCACAACAGCGTGCTCGGCCCCGCCCTCGGCGGCCTGCGCATGTGGCCGTACAAGAGCGAAGCGGAAGCGCTCAACGACGTGCTGCGCCTGTCGCGCGGCATGACGTACAAGAACGCTGTCGCCGGCCTCAATCTCGGCGGCGGCAAGGCGGTCATCATCGGCGATCCGAGCAAGGACAAGTCCGAGGCGCTGTTCCGCGCGTTCGGCCGCTTCGTCAACTCGCTCAACGGCCGCTACATCACGGCCGAGGACGTCGGCATCGACGTCAACGACATGGAGTGGGTGTTCCGCGAGACCGAGTTCGTGACCGGCGTGCACCAGGTGCACGGCGGCTCGGGCGATCCGTCGCCGTTCACCGCCTACGGCACCCTGCAGGGCCTGATGGCGACGCTCAACAAGAAGTACGGCAACGAGGACGTCGGCAAGTACAGCTACGCCGTGCAGGGCGCCGGCCACGTCGGCATGGAGTTCATCAAGCTGCTGCGCGAACAGGGCGCGAAGGTGTTCGTCACCGACATCAACAAGGAGCTCGTGCAGCGTGCAGTCGACGAGTACGGCTGCACCGCGGTCGGCCTCGACGAGATCTACGACGTCGATGCCGACGTCTACAGCCCGTGCGCGCTCGGCGGCACGCTCAACGAGAAGACGATCGACCGCCTCAAGGCGAAGATCGTCTGCGGCGCGGCCAACAACCAGCTCGCGACCGACGCGATCGGCGACGAGCTGACCAAGCGCGGCGTGCTCTACGCGCCCGACTACGCGGTCAATGCCGGCGGCGTCATGAACGTGTCGCTCGAAATCGACGGCTACAACCGCGAACGCGCGATGCGCATGATGCGCACGATCTACTACAACCTGTCGCGCATCTTCCAGATCGCCGAGCGCGACAACGTCCCGACCTACAAGGCCGCCGACCGCATGGCCGAGGAGCGCATCAGCGCGATCGGCAAGATCAAGCTGCCGACGATGGGCAACAACGGCCCGCGTTTCCTCGGCCGCATGCGCGGGCAGTAACCGTCGTAGGGCGGTACGCGCGAAACGCGCGTGCCGCCGTCGCGACGCCGCGGCGGGGACGCGCGCTTCGCGCTCGACCCACGCCCTGCGAGGCGGTACGCGCGAAAGCGCGTGCCGCCGTCGCAAGACCCTCGGCGGGACTCGCGCTTCACGCTCGACCCGCCCCACCCGCCCGACCCGTCCAACCTGCTTCTCCGTACCGCGGAGAACGGCGATATCCCCCGTGATGGGGCCGCGCGTTTGCGGTCGCGGCTGCAACCGTTACTATCCGGTTTTTCCCGACCACGGCGAGTCGTCCATGCGCCCTTTCCCCCTCGGTGAAGAACTCGACCTGTTGCGCGAGAGCGTGCGCGCTTTCGCCGACAAGGAGATCGCGCCGCGAGCCGACCTCATCGACCGCGAGAACGCATTCCCGCACGACCTGTGGGCGAAACTCGGCGACATGGGCCTGCTCGGCGTCACCGTGTCGGCCGACTACGGCGGATCGGAACTGGGCTACCTCGCGCACGTCGTCGCGATGGAGGAGATCTCGCGCGCGTCCGGTTCGGTCGGCCTGTCCTACGGCGCGCACTCGAACCTCTGCGTCAACAACATCTACCACAACGCGAGCGAAGAGCAGAAGCAGAAATACCTGCCCAAGCTCTGCAGCGGCGAGTACGTCGGCGCGCTCGCGATGAGCGAACCGGGGGCCGGATCCGACGTGGTCGGTTCGATGACCTGCCGCGCCGAGCTGCACGGCGACACCTGGGTCGCGAACGGCTCGAAGATGTGGATCACCAACGGCCCCGACGCCGACGTGCTGCTCGTCTACATGCGCACCGCGCACCGCCCGGCCGGCTCGCGCTGCATGACCGCGTTCATCGTCGAAAAGGGCATGAAGGGTTTCTCGACCGCGCAGAAGCTCGACAAGCTCGGCATGCGCGGCAGCAACACCTGCGAACTCGTGTTCGACAACTGCGAGATCCCCGACAGCCAGCGCGTCGGCGAGGTCAACGAGGGCGTGCGCGTGCTCATGAGCGGCCTCGACACCGAGCGCCTCGTGCTCTCCGGCGGCCCGATCGGCCTGATGCAGGCGGCGATCGACGTCGCGATGCCGTACGTGCGCGAACGCAAGCAGTTCAACGCGCCAATCGGCACGTTCGGCCTCATGCAGGGCAAGATCGCCGACATGTACACCGCGCTGCAGTCGTCGCGTGCCTACGCCTACCTCGTCGCGCAGAACTACGACCGGGGCGAGAAGTCGCGCATCGACCCCGCCTCGTGCCTGCTGCACGCCTCGCAGAGCGCGGTGCAGGTCGCGCTCGAGGCGATCCAGGCGCTCGGCGGCAACGGCTACATCAACGAGTATCCCACCGGGCGCATCCTGCGCGATGCCAAGCTCTACGAGATCGGCGCGGGCACCAACGAAATACGCCGCATGCTGATCGGCCGCGAGCTGTTCCACGGCAAGTCCTGAGGCCCCCGGCCCGGGCCGCCCGCCGGGCTTCCGGCGTCGTCGCTTAGGAGTACACTGGCCCCGTCCACTGGTGGGGGGCGTCGTGGGCAGAGCGGACGACAATCTGCAGTTCACCTCCATCGAGGCACGGGACACCGCGCCCACGTGGAAGATCCTGATCGCGGACGACGAGCCCGAGGTGCACGACGTCACGCGGCTCGTGCTCGGCAGCTTCCGCTTCGCCGACCGCAAGCTCGAATTCCTCAGCGCGCACAGCGCGGCCGAAGCGCGGCGCGTGCTCGAGCAGCACCCGGACATCGCCGTGCTGCTGCTCGACGTCGTCATGGAATCGGAACAGGCCGGCCTCGCGCTCGTGCGCAGCATCCGCGAAGAACTCGGCAATCCCTTCGTGCGCATCGTGCTGCGCACCGGCCAGGCCGGCCAGGCGCCCGAGCACGAAGTCATCGCCGCCTACGACATCAACGACTACAAGGAAAAGACCGAGCTCACCGCGTCGCGGCTGGCGACGACGATGTACTCGGCGCTGCGCGCGTACCGCGACATGCGCGCGATCGAGGCACACCGCATCGGCCTCGAAAACGTGATCCGCAGCTCCGCGCGCATCTTCGCGCGGCGCGACACGCGCGACTTCGCCAATGCCGTGCTCGACCAACTGGTCGAGCTGGTCGGGCTCGAGCGCGGCGCGCTGTACTGCACGATCGATCGGCGCCGCGAGACCGAGCCGGAGCACTTCCGCATCGCCGCGACGAGCGGCGACTATCGCCGCCTGCAGAACGACGACGCCGCCCAGGCATTGCCGGGGCCGATCGTCGCGGCGATGCGCGACGCGTACCGCGACAAGCGCCACCAGTTCGCGCGCGACCACTACGTGCTGCACTTCATCGACAGCCACCAGACCGAGAGCCTGCTGTTCGTCGGCGAGGCGTGGAACCTGTCGCCGCTCGACTACAAGCTGGTCGAGCTGTTCTGCACCAACGTATCGATCGCGTTCGACAACCTTCACCTCAACGACGAGTTGCTCTCGTCGCAGCTCGAGATGGTCTACCTGCTCGCGGGCGCCGCCGAGACGCGGTCGCAGGAAACCGCCAACCACGTGCACCGCGTCGGCCTGCTCGCCGAAATGCTCGGCCACGCGCTCGGCCTGCCGCCCGCGATGGCCGAGACCTTGCGCTACGCCGCGCCGCTGCACGACATCGGCAAGATCGGCATCCCCGACACGATCCTCAACAAGCCCGGCCCGCACACGCCCGAGGAAACGGTGGTCATGCGCACCCATGCCGAACTCGGCGCGCGCCTGCTCGGCAATTCCAGCCGGCCGGTGCTGCGCCTGGCCGCGGAGATCGCCGCCTCGCACCACGAGAACTGGGACGGCAGCGGCTATCCCAGGGGCCTCGCCGGCGAAGCGATCCCGATCGGCGGACGCATCACGATGGTCGCCGACGTGTTCGACGCGCTCGGCAGCAAGCGCTGCTACAAGGACCCGTGGGACTCGGCGCGCATCCGCGCGTTCATGCTCGAACACCGCGGCACGAAGTTCGATCCGGATGTCGTCGATCGGCTGTTGGAGCATTGGGACGAGGCGCTCGCGTTGCGCCGCGAATTGCCTGATTGAGCCGTGCGGTCGGCGGCACGCGCTGCGCGCCTTGATCCACCCTGCCGTCCGCCGCCCCGACGGAACGCGCCTGCGCTACCTTCTGTAGGCGCACCCCGTGCGCGACCGTAGCGCCTCACTGCGACGCCGCGGTCACCCATGGATGGACTCCTGCGGCCGGCATGCCCCGCCATCCTCACGACCGCTGCTGCAGCACCTCGCCGCCGAAGCGGATCACGAAACGCGTGCCCTGCCCCGGCGCGCTTTCGCAGTCGATGTGGCCGTGCAGGACCTGCGAGACGAGGCTGTAGACGATGTGCATGCCGAGCCCGGAGCCGCCCTGGCCGCGCCGCGTGGTGAAGAACGGCTCGAAGATGCGCGCGCGCACGGCGTCGTCCATGCCGCGGCCGTCGTCGCGATAGTCGATCTGCACGATGCGGTTCTCGAACGTGACCTCGATGCGGATCGTGCCGGCGTCGCCTTCGACGAAGCCGTGCATGAGCGAGTTCATGACGAGGTTCGTGACGATCTGGTACAGCGCACCGGGCGCGGTCTCGATGATGAGGCCGGCCGGGCAGTCGAGCACGGCGCGGTGCGCGGTCTTCTTCAGGGTCGGCCCGAGCGTGGTCAGGATCTCGTTGAGGCAGACGCCGAGGTCGACCACGCGCCGGTCCTCGCTCGACTGGTCCACCGCGACCTGCTTGAAGCTCTTCACGAGGCGGTCGGCGCGCTGCAGGTTGCGCAGGATCATGTCCGAGCTTTCGCGCGCGGTGCGCTGGAACTCCTCGAGATCGGCGTTCGCGAGCGCGCCCTCGCCGATCAGGCGCGAGATGCGCTGCGCTTCCTCCTGCAGGTGCGAAGCCGCGGTCACGCCGATGCCGAGCGGCGTGTTGATCTCGTGCGCGATGCCGGCGACGAGGCCGCCGAGCGATGCGAGCTTCTCCGCCTCGAACAACTGGCGCTGCGCGAGGGTGAGCCGTTCGAGCGTGCTGCGCAGCTCCAGGTTCGCGTTCTGCAGCGCCGCGGTGCGCTGCTCGACGCGCGACTCGAGCTGCTCGTTGAGCGCGCGCAGCGCGGCGAGCGCCTGGTTGAGCGCGTTGATGTCGGAGGTGGTGCCGCTCATGCGCCTGGCGCCACCGGCCTCGTCGCGTTCGACGATGCGCCCGCGCGTGAGCACCCACACCCAGTCGTGCCGCGTGTCCTGCGTGCGATAGCTAGCCTCGAACGTCGGCACGCGCCCGGACAGGTGCGCGCCGAGCGCCCGCTCGAAGCGCTCGAGGTCGTCCGGATGCACGAATGGCCGGTACGTCGCCAGCGAGTGCTCGCCGACTTCGTGCGTGACGGCGAGGTGCTCGAGCTGGTTGTCGCGGTGCATGCGCCCGGTGGCGAGGTCGATGTCCCACAATTCGCTGCCACTGCCCCAGAGCGCGAGCTTGAGCCGCTCCTCCGACTGCCGAACGGTTTCCTGCACCGCGTCGCGTTCGCGCCGCGCGCGGCGCGCTCGCAGCCAGACGAACGCGGCCAGCATCGCCGCGCAGATCGCGTAGGCGGCGAGTGCCGCCGGCGAGAGCCACGGCGCGGGCAGCACGGTCAGTGACAGCGTCGCTTCCTCGTCGCCCCAGGGCTGGCCCGGGTAGCGCGCGCGCACGCGGAAGCGGTAGTCGCCCGGCGGCAGGCGCGTATACGTCGCCGTGCGCAGGCTCGCATCGGTTTCGATCCAGTCCGCATCGTGCGGATCGAGCCGATAGGCGAAACGCAGGCCCGCCGGCGCGAACGCGGACGGCGCGCCGTAGTTGATCGACAGCATGCTCTGATGGTGGTTGAGGCGCACGTTGCCGCCGCTCCACGGCGCCTGCTCGAGCGGCGAGTCCGGATCGCGCCAGCGCGGGAGCACGGGCGTGTTGAACAGGCGCAGTTCGGTCAGCACCGGCTCGGGCACCGGCAGCGCCGGGATCTGCGCGGGATCGAAGATCGTCGCGACCGTCGCGCCGCCGAACACGATGCGCCCGTCGCGGCCCTGGTCGGCTGCGCCGATGAAGTAGCCGCTCGCCGAGGCGCCCTGGTCGGACCCGACGTTGACGATGCCGCGGTCGTGCGGGTCGTAGCGCGAGATGCCGACCGTCGTGCTCATCCAGATGCGCCCCTGGGCATCCTCGGCCAGTGCGCCGATCGCGTCGGCGGCGAGGCCCGCATGCGTGTCGATCGTCTCGAAGCGCGCACCGGCCGGGTCGAGCGCGAGCAGGTGCGCGAGGCCACCGCCGCGCGTGCCGATCCAGAGTTCGCCGCGGCGGTCACGGCGCAGGTCGGTCACCGTGTTGCTCGGCAGCGAGGCCGGATTGCGAGGATCGCTCGCGAAATGGCGCACGTGGCCGCTGACCGGATCGAGCAGGGCGAGGCCGCCGCGTTCGGTGCCGAGCCAGATCCGGCCATGCTGCGCCTCGAGGATCGCGTACACGCCGCCGGGCGCGAGGCTGTTCGCGACGCCTTCGGCGTGGGCGTAGTGGCGGAATTCGCTGCACCCGTCGCAGAGCGCATCGACACCCGTGTCGGTGGTGCCGATCCATAGCGTGTTCGCCGCGTCCAGATACAGGCGCAGGAGATTGTTCGAGGCGATGCTGCGCGGATCGGCCGCATCGTGCTGGTAGTGCTCGAACGCGTGCGCCTGCCGCCGCAGGCGATCGAGGCCGCCGCCGCGCGTGGCGATCCACAGCGAGCCGTCTCGTCCGCGCACGGTCGAGACGACGAAGTTGTGCGCGAGGCTGGTCGGATCGCGCGTGTCGTGGGCGTAGTGTTCGAGCAGGCCCTCCTCGAGATCGAAATGGCTGAGGCCGCCGTTCTCGGCCGTGCTGAACCAGAACGTGCCATCGTCGTCCGCGAGCACCGACAGGATCGAAGCGCCCGGCAGCGAGCGGCCGCCACCGCCGGTGTGCACGGAGACGAAGCCCGCCGCCCGCGGGTCGAACACGCTGATGCCGTTGCTCCAGGTGCCGACCCAGATCTGGCCGTCGCGGTCCTCGAACACGCTGAAGGCGCGGTTGCCGGCGAGCGAACCCGGTTGCTCGGGCGCGTGGGTGAAGGTTTCCAGCCGCCGCGTGCGCGGGTTGAGGCGCGAGAGGCCGGCGTTCTCGCTGCCGAACCAGATCGCGCCGCTGCGATCGATGCGCAGCCCGGTGAGGTCGGTGTCGTCGAGCGACGGCGAGGTCTGCGCGTCGTAGTGTTCGATCTCCTCGCCGTCGGCGCCGAAGTGGAACAGGCCCTGCTTGGTCGCGGTGAGCCAGACCTCGCCGGTTTCGGTGGTAGCGATCGTGCGCACGACGAGGTGCGTGCCGGAGCGCGGCATCCACTCGCGCAGCGTGCCGTCGGCCGGATTGCATTCGAACAGGCCGGCCATGGTGCCGGCCAGCAGGTGGCCGTCCGCGCGCTCGGCGAGCGCATTCGTCCGCAGCAGCGCATCGCCACGGCACGGCGACTCCACGAACGCGCCGCGCGCTTCGTCGAAACGCTGCAGGCCATGGTTGCGCGCGGCGACCCAGAGCGTGCCGGTTGCGTCCTCGAGCAGCGCGCTGACGTACTCGCTGCCGATCGCGCCCTCGCGCGAGCCATCGGGCACGAAGTTGTCGAAACGGTCGAGTTGCTCGTCGTAGCGGCTGAGGCCGCCGCTGGTCGTGCCGATCCACAACCGTCCGCGGCGATCGACGAGCAGGCGGTGCAGGTTGTTCGCGGCGAGAGACGAAGGATCGCCGCGATCGTGCTTGTAGACGCGGAAGCCGTAGCCGTCGAAGCGATCGAGGCCGTCCTGGGTGGCGACCCAGATGAACCCGTGGCGGTCCTGCGCGACGTCGATGCCGCTCGCCTGCGACAGGCCCTGCTCGACGCCGATGTTGCGGAAGCGGACGCGCTCGACGCCGTGGTTGTCGCGACCCTGCGCATGCGCGATCGCGCCGGCGCCCGCCAGCACGACCATCGCGATCCAGCATGCTGCCCGTCGCACCGCGCGGCGCCCCCTGTCATGCCTGGGGCGAGGCTAGCCCGCGACGAGCGCCGAATACAAGGATCGCGCGCAGGCCGTGCAATTGTCGCAGCGCAGCAGGACGCGCATAATCGGGATCTCATCCGGCCACGTGCCGACCCATCCGTCCCGGAGGATTTCCATGTCCGATATCGTCATCGTCGGCGCCAAGCGCACCGCGATCGGTTCCATGCTCGGCCAGTTCACCGGCGTGCCGACGCCGACGCTCGGCGCCGCGGCGATCCAGGCCGCGATCGAACAGGCCGGCGTCGCGCCTGCCGACGTGTCCGAAGTCATCATGGGCTGCGTGCTGCCGGCCAACCTCGGCCAGGCGCCCGCGCGCCAGGCCTCGCTCGCGGCGGGCCTGCCCAAGTCGACCGGGTGCACCACGATCAACAAGGTCTGCGGCTCGGGCATGAAGGCGATCATGCTCGCCCACGACCTCATCAAGGCGGGTTCCGCCGAGATCGTCGTCGCGGGGGGCATGGAGTCGATGACCAACGCGCCACATATGGTGTCCGCGCGCGGCGGCCTGCGCTACGGCGATGCCAAGCTCGTCGATCACATGGCCTGGGACGGCCTGACCAACCCGTACGATGGCCAGGCGATGGGCGTATTCGCCGAAGCGACCGCCGACAAGTACGGCTTCACGCGCGAAGCGCAGGATGCGTACGCGATCGAGTCGGTGCGGCGAGCGCAGGCGGCGATCACGTCCGGCGCGTTCGCCGCGGAAATCGTTCCGGTCAAGGTCGCCACGCGCAAGGGTGAGATCGAAGTCGCGACCGACGAGCAACCGGGCAAGTCCGATCCGGCGAAGATCCCGACCCTCAAGCCCGCGTTCCGCAAGGACGGCACGGTGACGGCGGCGAGTTCGTCGAGCATCTCCGACGGCGCCGCCGCGACCGTGATCATGAGCGCGGAAGCCGCCACCCGTGGCGGCCTG
Source organism: Dokdonella fugitiva (assembly GCF_004342425.1). Classification (GTDB taxonomy): domain Bacteria; phylum Pseudomonadota; class Gammaproteobacteria; order Xanthomonadales; family Rhodanobacteraceae; genus Dokdonella_A; species Dokdonella_A fugitiva. The sequence goes on from NZ_SLWQ01000006.1 coordinate 224,192, forward strand.
AAGCCGCTCGCGCGCATTGTCGGCCACACCACGCTGTCGCAGGCGCCGGAATGGTTCACGACCGCGCCGGTCGGCGCGATCGATGCGCTGCTGAAGAAGGTCGGCTGGAAGGTCGACGACGTCGATCTGTTCGAAGTCAACGAGGCGTTCGCCGTCGTCGCGATGGCGCCGATGAAGGACCTCGGCATCAGCCACGACAAGCTCAACGTCAACGGCGGCGCGACCGCGCTCGGCCACCCGATCGGCGCATCGGGCGCGCGCCTCGTCGTCACCCTGCTGCACGCGCTGATCGCGCGGGGCGGCAAGCGCGGCGTCGCCTCGCTGTGCATCGGCGGCGGCGAAGCCACCGCGATCGCGATCGAACGGATTTGATCGTCCGCGGCCGGGCGGCAGGCGCCGCCCGGCCGCGCTCACGAACCTGAATGCCCTGCTAGAATCCCGCCGGTTACACCGCGCGGACGATCGCGTTCGCATCTTCGGGCCGCAGGGGCTGCCTACGCAGGCCGACGGCCGCCAACGGGAGGAGGCAGACCAGATGACCAGCAAGATCCTGAAGCTCGCGCTCGGCACGGCCCTGATCGCCGCGCTTGCCGCGTGCGACGATTCGCAGAAGCAGGCGCAGGAGGCGGCCGACAAGGCGGCCGCCGCGGCCAAGCAGGCCGCCGCCGACGCGCAGGCGGCGGCGAAGAAGGCCGCCGACGCCACCGCCGCCGCGGCCCAGCAGGCCACGGAAGCCGCCAAGCAGGCGGCCGAGACCGCCAATGCCACGGTCGCCGATGCAGCCAACCAGGCCGCCGACGCGTCGAACAGCGCCGCCGAGCAGGCGAAGGACGCCGCCGCCAAGGCGGTCGAGGCGAGCAAGGAAGCAGCCGCGAACGCCGGCGCGATGATCAAGGAAGGCGCCGAGGCGACCGGCGCGGCGATGAAGGCCGCCGGCCACGAAGTCAAGGAAGGCGCGAAGGAAGTCGGCCACGAGATCGCCGAGACCGCGAAGGACGCGAAGGACGCCGCCGCGGAAGCCGCGAAGAAGAAGGAGTGATCCGCGCGCGCTGCAGCGCGCGACGATCGACACGCACCGGCCGCCTCGCGCGGCCGGTCGCGTTTTCGCGGCTTGCCTTTATCCATCCTGCACGTTCGCGCCGGCCGCAATGGCGACGAACGCTACTGCGCCGTGGTGCCCGCGCTTGCAAGAGGATCGCGGCTTCCGCCGCTCCCACACGAACGCGGCGCGTATCGCCTGCAAGCGCACCCTCAGCCAGCCCTCGCCCCCCGAACGACAAGGCTGGCCTGCGCCCCTGCGCTGTGCTTTCATCGCATGATTCCGTTCCCGCGCCGATGCCATGCCGCAGATCCGTTCGCAGCTCGACCTCCGCTCCCCCGAATTCCAGGCGAATGCCGCGCATCTGCGCGCGACCGTCGACGACCTGCGCGCGCAGATGGCGAAGGCCGCGCAAGGCGGCGGCGAGAAGGCGCGCGCGAAGCATACCGAGCGCGGCAAGCTGCTACCGCGCGAACGCATCCGCGCATTGCTCGACTCCGGCTCGCCGTTCCTCGAACTGTCGCCGCTCGCCGCGCACGGCATGTACGACGACGCCGCGCCCTGCGCGGGGCTCATCACCGGCATCGGCCGCGTGCACGGCATCGAAGTGCTCGTCATCGCCAATGACGCGACCGTCAAGGGCGGCACGTACTTCCCGATGACGGTGAAGAAGCACCTGCGCGCGCAGGAAGTCGCGCTCGAGAACCGCCTGCCCTGCATCTATCTGGTCGATTCGGGCGGCGCGTTCCTGCCGCTGCAGGACGAGGTGTTCCCGGACAAGGAACACTTCGGCCGCATCTTCTACAACCAGGCGCGCATGAGCGCGCTCGGCATCCCGCAGATCGCCGTCGTGATGGGTTCGTGCACCGCCGGGGGCGCGTACGTGCCGGCGATGAGCGACGAGACGATCATCGTCAAGGAACAGGGCACGATCTTCCTCGGCGGCCCACCGCTGGTGAAGGCGGCGACCGGCGAAGTCGTCGACGCCGAAACGCTCGGCGGCGCCGACGTGCACACCTCGATCTCCGGCGTCGCCGACCACTTCGCCGAGAACGACGCGCACGCGCTCGACATCGCCCGCGGCATCGTCGCGAGCCTCAACCGCCGCAAGGACGTCGCGCTCGCGCTGCGCGAGCCGCGCGAGCCGCTTTACGCGGCGGAAGAACTGTATGGCTGCGTGCCGCGCGACACGCGCATCCCGTTCGACATCCGAGAAGTCATCGCGCGCATCGTCGACGGCTCGGAACTGCAGGAGTTCAAGGCGCGCTACGGCAAGACGCTCGTCACCGGTTTCGCGCACGTGCACGGCTACCCGGTCGGCATCGTCGCCAACAACGGCATCCTGTTCGCCGAGAGCGCGCTCAAGGGCGCGCATTTCATCGAATTGTGCAACCAGCGCAACGTGCCGCTGGTGTTCCTGCAGAACATCACCGGCTTCATGGTCGGCAAGAAGTACGAACAGGCCGGCATCGCCAAGGACGGCGCGAAGATGGTCACCGCGGTCGCCTGCTCGCACGTGCCCAAGTTCACCGTCGTCATCGGCGGAAGCTTCGGCGCCGGCAATTACGCGATGTGCGGCCGCGGCTACCAGCCGCGCTTCCTCTGGATGTGGCCGAACGCACGCATCAGCGTGATGGGCGGCGAGCAGGCCGCGAGCGTGCTCGCGACCGTCCGCCGCGACGGCCTCGAGGCGGCCGGAAAGGCCTGGTCGAAGGAAGAGGAAGAAGCGTTCAAGTCGCCGATCCGCGAGCAGTACGAACGCCAGGGGCATCCCTATTACGCGACCGCGCGCCTGTGGGACGACGGCATCATCGACCCGGCCGATACGCGCCGCGTGCTCGGCCTCGCGCTGTCGGCGAGCCTCAACGCCCCCGTCGAGCCCGGCCGCTTCGGCGTATTCCGCATGTGAACCATGGAAGTCAGGGGACGTGCTGCCTCTCGCGGAACCGCGGCGATCCTCTCGGCCTGGCTGTTCGACCTCCGGAAACGGCGCCGGGCGCTGCGCGACGTCGTGCGCCAGGAGCGCGCCCGCATCGCCGCGCCGCCGCCACGCGGCTTACGACGAAGAATGTAGTACGAATACTTTCGTTGACAAGGCGGCGGCGCCGCGCTAGGGTTCGTTCCAACACCCAGTGGAGCTGCGCCATGAATCTTCGTGCGATGTGGCTGTCCGGTTCCATCCTGCTGAGCGCCGCCGCGGCGGCGGGGGACGACCTCCCTCCCCGCTACGATTCGCGCCACAACGTCGAGCGCCCCGCGAGCAGCCGCTACGCGACGCCCGAGGACAAGGGCCGCCCCGGCGAGAAGTTCTACTTCGACGCGGTACGCGCGATCGCCGGGAAGGACTACTCCTTCGCGATCAACATGTACGAGGTGTCTGCATCGTGGGCGTACAAGCCCGCGCAGTACAACCTCGGCGTGATCTACCTCAAGGGCGAAGGCGTGCCGGTGGATCGCCCACGCGCGATGGCATGGTTCGCGCTCGCCGCCGAGCGCGGCGACGCCGACTACGTGCAGGCACGCGAACTCCTCTACGCCGACCTCGACAAGGACGAGTTCGCGCAGGCGAACGCGATATGGCGCGAACTCAAGCCCAAGTACGGTGACGCCGTCGCCCTCGCGCGGGCGAAGATGCGCTGGGCGCAGGTGAAGGCGGAACAGACCGGTTCGCGCGTCGGCGCGCCGGGCAACCTCAAGGTCGGCAGCGTGGGCAGCAGCGTGCGACCGGTGCGCCTGTCACCATCGGGTCGCTCGGAGGCCAACGGCTTCGCGAGCTCCGCCTTCGGCGTACTCGGCGGCAGCAGCGAGGACGGGTCGACCGCCTATCGCCAGTTCCGCGAGAGCGACAATCCGTACGACCCGAAGTTCGAATGGCGCAGCACGCCGACGCCCGAGGGTACGGTCGTCGTCGATCCGCTGCTGCCCGCAGCCGCGAATGGAGGGTCCGACGGCGCCGACACGCCGCCGGCGCGAACGCGCTTCCACTGAGGGCTGCCGCAAAAGGCGCGTGTCGTCGGACGACGCGCGGTGCATCCGACGACGGCCGGATGCCGCCGGATACCCCCTGGGTCCGGTCCCCGGCGGTGCGGCCCAGGAAGGTGCCGCACCGCATTCCACGCGGTGCCGCGGGGGCGGCGATGGCACTGCGGTTGCATGATCACCGGGTTCGTTAAGGGCGCAAAGATTTCGTTATACTTCAAAATGTTAACGCGCGTTTCGTGAGTGACATCACAGGTTCAGGATCGGCTTGCCGACTACCCTCGGGGCTCCCCTGAAGCGGAGTGCGCAACACATGGCCATCTTCAACCAGCAGCCGTCGGCAAAGAAGGAAACGCCCAGCTTTGCCCCCGAGCCGACGCCGATCGCGACCAAGGAACCCGCTCCCGTGGCCGATTACGCGAGCCCGTCGCCGGCCTATCGCGCCGAGCGCGTCGAAGCGAAGGAATCGCTGATCGCGTCCGACATCACGATCGAAGGCAAGATCGAAGGCTCGGGTCATGTGCGCATCGCCGGTCGCTTCAAGGGCGATGTCAACGTGCAGGGCGACCTCACGATCGAAAAGGACGCCAAGCTCGCCGGTGGCGTGCGCGCGAAGAAGGTGACCGTCGCCGGTGAACTGGAAGGCAACATCGAAGCCGCTTCGCAGGTCGACCTGCTGCAGAGCGGCGTGCTCGTCGGTGACCTCAAGGCCGGATCGCTCACCGTCGCCGCGGGATCGCGCATGCGCGGCCAGGTCGAGTTCGGCTGGGAAGAGAAAGGCTCGTCCAAGGCATCGCGCAACGCCACCGAGAACGCCGTCGCGTGAATGCGCCCCGACCGCGCGTCACGCGTGTCTGCCCGCATTGCAAGGCGACGATCCTCGCCAGCGCCGCGGTCTGCCCATCGTGCCGGCATCACCTGCGCTTCGACCCCGCGGCCGCGGCCGCACGCGCGCAGCACGCGATCTCCGCGCTGCGCGTCGAAGGCACGGTACGCCAGCCCGCCGACACCGAGGCCTGGGAATATTCGATGGTGCTGTCGATCCGCAACGAACGCGGCGAGGAGATCGACCGCAAGATGATCGGCGTCGGCGCGATGAAGCCCGGCGAGCAACGCACCTTCGCGCTCGCGGTGGAGATCTATGCGGGAGATGGCGAGGGCGGCGGCGGCGGGTCGCCGTCACGGGCGCATTGAGGGCTGGAGGCTGGACAGGCTTGCAGCCCTCGGCCAACACGCATCTTGCTGGCGACCCGGCGGTTTTGTGGGAGCAGCGGAGGCCGCGATGCTCTCGACCAGCGAAACGGGGCGCATCGCCTGCAGGAGCCCGCCCTGTGGGCGATCGCAGCGTCGCAGCACGCCGAGGCGCAACGGTCGCGCACGGGGTGCTCCTCACCGAGTGTCGTGTGCGCGCTCCGTGGAACACCCCTACATGAGCACGAATTCCTCCGCGGAGGTCGGATGGATCGCGACGGTCGCGTCGAAGTCGGCCTTGCGCGCGCCCATCTTCACCGCGACTGCAAAGCCTTGCAGGATCTCGTCGGCACCGATGCCGATCATGTGCAGGCCGACGACGCGCTCGTCCTCTCCGACGCAGACGAGCTTCATGCGCGTCCGCTCCTCGCCGCGCGCCAGCGCGGTGAGCATCGGGCGGAACTCGCTGCGATACACCTTGACCGCCGTATCGCCGTGCTGCGCGCGCGCGGCCTCTTCGCCGAGCCCTACCGAGCCGATCGGCGGGTGCGCGAACACGACGGTGGGCACGTTGGCGTAGTCGAGCTTCGACTCCGGCTTGCCGCCGAAGACGCGGTCGGCGAGGCGTCGCGCCGCGGCGACGGCGACCGGGGTGAGCGCGAGCCGGCCGGTCACGTCGCCGACCGCGTGCACATTGGCGACATTCGTGTCCTGCCAGTCGTCGACCTGCACGAAACCCTTCGCATCGAGCGCGACGCCCGCACGCTCGAGATCGAGCCCCGCCGTCACCGCGTGGCGACCGGTGGCCCAGATCAACTCGTCGAAATCGCCGGCGCTGCTGCCGTCGGTGAAGCGCAGCAGGTATCCCGGCCCCGTCGCCTCGACGGCCACGGTCTTGCGCCTGAAGGCGAGCTCGATGCCGCGCCTCGCCATCGCCGCGGCCAACGCGTCGCCGAGTTCGTGGTCGAACGCGGCGAGCAGGCGCTCGCCGCGCGCGACCACGGTCACCTCGCTGCCGAGCGCGCGCAGCACGCCGGCGAGTTCGACCGCGATGTAGCCGCTGCCGACGATGGCGACGCGGCGCGGCGCCGCACGCAAGGCGAAGAAGCCGTCGGAATCGATACCGAGTTCACCGCCGGGAATCGGCTCGCGCAGCGACTTCGCGCCAGTCGCGATGAGCACGCGCCCGGCCTCGAGTTCGCGCGTCGGGGTGGCGATGCGGTCGGCCGCGAGGAAGCGGCCGGGCTCCGCGATCAGCTCGACGCCGACGTCCTCGAAGCGGCGGCGATACGCGGCGTGGATGTTGTCGATGTAGGCGCTGCGACGGGCAACGAAGTCCGGCCAGCGCAACGCGCCCGGCTGCACGTCGAAACCGACCTCGCGCGCGATCTTCTGTGCTTCGGCAAGCTCCGCCGCGAACCACATCGCCTTCTTCGGCACGCAGCCGACGTTGACGCAGGTGCCACCGAGCGCACCGGGCTCGAGCAACGCGACCTTCGCGCCATGGCGCGCCGAACGCACCGCCATCGCGATGCCGGCCGACCCCGCGCCGAGCACCACCAGATCGTACCGCCCGCTCGCCATGCTCTCGCCTCACGCGACCAACCTGCGCCCGCACGTCGGGGCCACCGCGCCGATATCAAGGACCCGGCTGCCTGTCTACCACCGCTGCGCGCCGACCAAAACGAAACCGAAGGAAAGCGCAGGCTCTGGCTTTGCTTCGCTCGTCCGTCTGCTTGACGCGCCGCTAGTTGCCGACCGAAGACGCGGCCGCGATCGGCACCGTGAGTGCGCTCGGGTGCGCGGCGTCGTGGTAGAGGGTGACGGTGACCTTGCGTGCGTCCTTGCCCGATTCCCCGGCGACGACGCCGCCGGCGTTGTAGTTCTTTTCGGCGTACATCGAGTTGACCGGCGCGATCATGAGGCGCAGGCGGCTGCCCTTGGCGATGCGGCGCGCGACGAAGCTGAAGCGCGAGAAGTCGTAGCGTTCGATCACGCCCGGCTTGACCGGCTCGGCCTCGCGCAGGCTCTTGCGGTAGCGCGCGCGCAGCGAATCACCGGCGAGGTAGACGCTGCTGCCGTCGGCTTTCACCTCGGTGATGCCGACCATGATGTCGGTGTCGGGCTGGTCGAGCGAGATCCATGCAGCGAGCTTGAAGAAGCCGGCGATGTCGGTGTCCCGGGTGAACAGCGGCGAGTGGTAGAACAGCGCCTTGCCCGAGTAGAGCATCGCGCCACGCTGGTCGAGCAGGCCGTTCGGCGACTCCTCCTGCTCCCATTCGACCGAACTCGTGTCGAGCGGATCGTAGACGTAGCGGTCCGGCTTGCCGCCGCGTGGCTTGTCGCGCTTGAGGTCCCCGGAGGCGAACACGTCGTTCGCGCGCGCGTCGACCGAATCGAGGTACCAGGTGTCGCCGCGCGCGGTGATCGCGTCGAGGCTCGGCGAGTAGCGCCATGCCTCCTCGCCGGTCATGTACCAGGCGACCTTGTCCTTGAGGAACGCCGGCTTGCCGGCGCCCTTCATCGTCCAGTCGTACCAGTCCTTGTGCAGGGCGTTCATGTCGAGCATCGAAGCCGGCCCGAACTTGAGCCCGCCGACTTCCGCCTTCGGCGTGCGCGTGCCGGCATGGTCCCACGGCCCGATGACGAGGTAGTGGTTGTCCTTCGCCGGTGCCGAGCCGTACTGCATGTGCTCGCGATAGAACGCGAGTGCGCCCGGCTGGTCGCCGTCGTACTGGCCGGAGATCGACAGGATCGGCAACGAGAGCTTCGCGTACTGCTCGGGCGTGGGGCTGTAGCTGTCCCAGTACGCATCGAGCGTAGGATGATCGAGCCAGGCCTGGAAATGCGGCGACGGATTGCCGACCCAACGGTCGAGTTCGCGGAACGGCGCGTGCGCCTCGAACCAGCGGCGGAACTGCGCCGCCCAGAACGCGCCATCGCCGAAGATGCCTTCTTGCGAGGCGCGGCCGCTGACGAGGGTCAGCCACTGCGTGTCGTAGGAATAGAACATGTTGTGCTGCATCGGGTAGTCGATGCCGGGCTTGGGCGAGGCGACCGGCACGATCGTGGCGAGATGCGGCGGGAATTCCTTCGCGCTCGCCCACTGGTCGTAGCCCGCGTAGGAGCCGCCCCACATCGTGACCTTGCCGTTGCAATACGACTGCCCGGCGAGCCATTCGATCACGTCGTGCCCGTCTTTCGCCTCCTGCAGCAGCGGCGTGAACACCCCTTCGGAATTGCCGCGTCCGCGCACGTCGACGGTGAGGAACACGTAGCCGTGCGCGGCGAAATACATGCCGCGCTCGTGGTAACTCTGCGAGATGTACGGCGTCAGCGTGAACACGCAGGGCAGCGGCGCCGGCTGCTCGCGCGGCTTGTACAGCGTCGCGTTGAGACGCACGCCGTCGCGCAACGGGATCTTCACGCCCCACTGGAACTCGACCGGATCGCCCGGTTTCTCGTCGGCCTGCGCGGCGAAGCAACCGAGTGCGAGCGACAGCGCGATCGCGCGCAGCCAGGGTCGATGCAGCGGGGTGGTTCGTTCCATGCGGGCTCCGGAAATCAGTGGAAACGGGTCGGCGCGAACGGCGCCACGTCGAGCGAGGGCGTGCGGCCGGCGACGAGTTCGGCGACGAGCACGCCGGTGCCGGCCGACATCGTGACGCCGAGCATGCCATGCCCGGTCGCGAGCACGAGGTTGTCGATGCGTGGCGCGCGGCCGATCACGGGCAGGTCGTCGGGGATCATCGGGCGCCAACCGTACCATTCCTCGACCACGTCGGGTCCTTCCGGCTCACGCAGGAACGCGCCCGCGCCACGCCTCAGCGCATCGAGCCGCACGCGCGTGAGGCGTTCGTCGTAGCCGGAGAATTCCATCGTGCTGCCGAGGCGATAGCCCGAGCCCCACGCGGTCACGCACACGCTCGGTTCCTTCAGGGTCATCGGCACGCGCGGGCACAGCGCCGGCCGCGTGTAGGTGATCGAATACCCCTTGCCCGGCTGGATCGGAATGCGCAGGCCGAGCCGGCGCGCGAGCAGCGGCGACCAGGCACCGAGCGCGAGCACGACGTCGCGGCCCGCGTGGCGGCCGTTCGACGCAACGACCTCGGTGATGCGCGAACCGTCGAGCACGAAGTCCTCGACGCGCGCGCCCTCCTCGATGCGCCCGCCCGCGGCGCGCACGATGCGCGCGAGTTCGCCCACGTAGCGGTCCGGTCGCAGCGATGCGTCGCCAGGATAAAACAAGCCGCCGACGACGCCGGGTTTGAGCGCCGGCTCGCGCGCGAGCGTCGCCGCGCCATCGAGGACGTCCACGCCGACGCCGAATGCGGCGACGCGCTCGGCTACCGCGCGCACGTGCGCGAAGTTCGCCTCGTCGCGGAACACGCTGAGCGTGCCGCCCGCTTCGAATTCGCAATCGAGCGCTTCGAGACGCACGAGTTCCTCGATCAGCGCGCGCGAGCGCAGCAGCAGCGGCGCCTTCGCGCGCGTCGCCCGGGTCCAGTCGGCGTCGTTGCAGCGACGCGCGAAGGCGAGCATCCAGCGCGCGAGTGCGGGATCGAGGCGCGGGCGGATGCGCAGCGGCGCGTCAGGCTTGAACAGCCAGCGCAATGCCTGGGCGATCGTGCCCGGCGCCGCGAGCGGTCCGGCATGACTCGGCGTCAGCGTGCCGCAGTTGCCGTGCGAACTCGCGCAGCCGGCCGTGCCCTGCTCGAGCACGGTCACGCTGCGACCCTCGCGCAGCAGGTAGTGGGCACAGGCGAGGCCGATCACGCCCCCGCCGAGGATCACGACGTCCGAGGTTCGAGCAGTCATGGCGACGATTGTACGGACCGTGGCGCGCATCGTGCGGTTCGACGTTGCGGGACGTTGCGCGGCGTCGCGCATCCGGCGCGCGCAGTGCCGCTCGCGTCGGCGCATCCGCTGGCGTGACGCAACGGGAGCCCCGCTGCCGGGGCTGCGTCGCATGCGCGCGTTGCGGTCCGCCGTCGCGTGCGACGGGCGCGAATCGGCTCCGTCGCAAGGCGGAGGTCGGCGCAGTGCACGGCGCGAACGATGAAATCTGGCATCAAATGTGCAGTTTTCCCTGCAGGGGCATACCGCCCGGTGGGGAATCCGCACATGAAGGTCTCGACGAACGAACTGCTGCTGGCCCTGCGGGCGCCGAATTCCGGCTGGCTCGCCGCGCTCATCTGCGCGCTCGACGAAGCCATGCAGGACCCGGATTTCGCCGAGCCGCAGCGCGAAATGGTGCGCAGCCTGCTCGACGCGGGCAGCGTGCCGCATGCGGTGGCGCAGGCGGCGAACGAGCGCCTGACGCGTTTCGAGGAAACGGTGAAGGACCTGCATTCGCTGCTCGTGATCCCCGAGCCGGAGGCTCCCGCCGCCCCGCCCGCGCGTCCGAAGTTGACACTCTGTGTAACCGCGGCCTGAGTCCGGCACCCGGGCGGCGACAAAATCGGTCAATCCCGGACCAAGGGTCCCCGCCATTCCCGGCAGCCACCGGGCACGCGTTGACGCGTCCCGCCGTTTCGGCGAGCGTTGTGTCATGACGCCGTCCCTGCGCCTCGCCGCCGTTTCCGCGCTCGCCCTTGGCCTCGCCGGCTGCGGCTCGTTGCCGCGCCGCGGCGAACCGCCATTGGTCGCCGGAACGCCGCGCGCCGGCGCGGCCAATGCGGTGCTGTTCCGCGCGATCGCCCTGGTCGGCACGCCGTACCGCTGGGGTGGCAACACGCCCGAAAGCGGTTTCGACTGCAGTGGCCTCGTCGGCTACGTCTACCGCGACGCGGCGGGCGTCTCGCTGCCGCGCACGTCCTCGGCGATGAGCGAACTCGGCCGGCGCAAGCTCGCCATCGATCTGCTCCAGCCCGGCGACCTCGTCTTTTTCGAGAGCGGCCGCGACATCGGCCACGTCGGCATCTACGTCGGCGAACGCCGCTTCGTGCACGCGCCGAACAGTGGCGGCACCGTGCGCCTCGACAGCCTCGACGGTGCCTGGTGGAAGGACCACTTCGTGTACGGGAAGCGGATATTGTGATTGGTGATTGGTGATTGGTGATTGTGAGACAGCTTTGCCGAATCACGAATCCCCAATCACCAATCCCGAAAATCAATGCTCGTGCCCACCCGCCCCATGCGCGTGGCGATGCGCGACTTCTTCCTCGCTCGCGTCGCGGATGGCGGTGATCTCGACGTCGAACGTGAGCGTCTTGCCGGCGAGCGGATGGTTGAGGTCGACGTCGATCACGCTCGAGCCGATCTTGTGCACGACCACCATGCGCGGGCCCGCTTCACGCGTGTTGAGCACGGTGCTCATGCCCGGCTTGAGGTGCTCGGGATGCTCGAAATATTTCTTCGGCACGCGCTGCGTGAAGTTGGCGCGACGCTCGCCGTAGGCGTCGGCCGGCTGCACGACGACTTCGAAGCGGTCGCCGACGGCGCGGCCGAGCAGCGCCTTCTCGAGGCCGGGGATGATGTTGCCGTGGCCGATCAGCACGCTCAGCGGCTCGCCGCGCTCGCGCGACGAATCCACCGGCTCGCCGCCGCCGTCGCTGACCACGTAATGGAAGGAAACGACCTTGTTCGCCTCGACGTTCACCCGCGTGCTCCAGTATGAAAAAAAGCGAGCGAGGATAGCAGGTTGCGCCTGCCTCGTCATTCAGCCGCGGGCGCCCTCGCGGCGAAGCGCGCGCCATGCGCCTCGGGTCCGAACGCCGTCACCAGCGCGAGGAGCACGGCGACCACCGCGATGAAGCTCGCCATCGCGAAGCCGTAGTCGCCGCCGCGCTGGTCGGCGAACCAGTTGAGGAACGGCGCCGTCGCCGACGCGAGCAGATTGCCGCCCTGGTAGGCGAAGCCGGGCAAGGTTGCGCGCACCGCGTCGGGCGACAACTCGTTGAGGTGGACCGGCACCACGCCCCAGGCGCCCTGCACCATCACCTGCAGCAGGAACACGCCGACGCCGAGCAGGATCACCGAGCCGCCGAACGCCCACAGCGGGACTGCCGGCAACGCGAGCAGCGCCGCGGTCACGATCGCGCGCCGTCGCCCGACCTGCTCGGACCAGGAACCGAAGAACAGCCCGCCGACGATCGCGCCGAGGTTCAACGTGATCGTGAGCCAGGCGACCGTCTGCGTGTCGAAGTGGTGCTGCTCCTTGAGGAAGGTCGGGTACAGGTCCTGCGAGCCGTGGCTGAACAGGTTGAAGCACATCATGAGCACGACGAGGTAGGCGAACAGGCCCCAGCGCCCGCGCATCGTCGCGATGAAGCCCGGGCGCGCCGCGGCCGACGCGCCGCCGGCGGCCGTCCACACCGGCGACTCGGGCACGTGGCGGCGGATGTACAGCACGAGCAGCGCCGGCAGCGCGCCGACGACGAACATGCCGCGCCAGCCGATATGGTCGAACAGCAGCAGGTAGACGAGGCCGCCGAGCAGGTAGCCGCAGGCATAGCCTTCCTGCAACAGCCCGGACACGGCGCCGCGCGCCTTCGGCGGGATCGACTCCATCGCGAGCGATGCGCCGATGCCCCACTCGCCGCCCATCGCGATGCCGAACAGCGCGCGGATCACCAGCAGCGCCGCGAGCGACGGCGCGAACGCCGACGCCGCCTCGAGCACGGCGAACAGCACGATGTCGACCATCAGCACCGGGCGCCGCCCGTAGCGGTCGGCGAGCCGGCCGAACAGCCATGCCCCGAGCGGCCGCATCGCCAGCGTGAGCATGAGCGAGAATGCGACCTCGGTCTTGCCGACCTGGAATTCGCGCGCAACCTCGGGGATCACGAAGACGAGCAGGAAGTAGTCGAACGCATCGAGCGTCCAGCCGAGGAAGCTCGCCAGCACCACCTTGCGCTGGCGCGCATCGAGTTCGCGCAGGACCGCGAGGAAATTCATCGACGACCTCGTCCGGACGAAGGATGCTGAACGCTACCACAGCCCCGTGGGTCCACCGCGCTTCCCGCCGCGCGCACGTGCGGCTACGCTCGCACGTCCAGCACGAGGACGCCGGCCGCATGCCGCACGCTGCAGACAGGGACATCGCACGCCGCGTGGCCAGCCGCTATCGCCGCCCCTGGCATCGCGACTACGCGCGCGCGAAGCTGCGCATGGATCCGGTTTACGACGCGGTCGCAGAGGTCGTCGACGGCGAGCAGCCGCTGCTCGACATCGGCTGCGGACTCGGCCTGCTCGGCTTCTACCTGCGCGAACGCGGCTGGCGCGGCGACTACCTCGGCGTCGACTTCGACGCATCGAAGGTCGCCGAAGCGCGCCGCGCCGTGAACGGCGAAGCGAACCTCGTGTTCGACGACGGCATCGCGCAGCGGCTGCCGCCGTTCCACGGCCATGTCGCGCTGCTCGACGTACTGCACTACCTCGGGCGCGACGAACAGTCCGCACTGCTGCGCGAAGCAGCCGCCCGCATCGCGCCCGGAGCCGCGCTGGTGGTACGCAGCGTGCTGCGCGATCGCGGCTGGCGCTTCCGCGCGACCGTGGTCGAGGAATGGTTCCTGTACGCCGTGCGCTGGATGCGCAGCCCGGCGAAGCACTACCCGCTGCGCGCGGACATCGAACAACCCCTGCTCGACGCCGGCCTCGCCGTCGACGTGCACCCGCTCTGGGGCCGCACGCCGTTCAACAGCTTCGTCATCGTCGCGCGCCGCCCGCGTACGTAGGACCGTACGCGCGCAGAAGCGCGCGTAGGGCGGTACGTGCGCCGCGCGTGCCCGCGGGAGCGCCTGGCCCGCATCGCCGCGGCGGGACTCGCGCTGCGCGCTCGACCCGCCCTACGCGCTCGAGCCGCCCTACGCGCTCGACCGGGCGCCGCGATGCCGCGTAGGGCGGTACGCGCGCAGCGCGTGCCGCCGAAGCGCTCGACAAAAGTGAAAAGATGCACGTTTCCGGGCTTTGGCTTTACACGTCCCCGCATCGCCGCGGCGGGACTCGCGCTGCGCGCTCGACCCGCCCTACGCGCTCGAGCCGCCCTACGCGCTCGACCGGGCGCCGCGATCTCGCGTAGGGCGGTACGCGCGCAGCGCGTGCCGCCGAAGCGCTCGACAAAAGTGAAAAGATGCACGTTTCCGGGCTTTGGCTTTACACGTCCCCGCA
>NZ_SLWQ01000006.1:238609-285813 GCF_004342425.1 Dokdonella fugitiva
CATCGCCGCGGCGGGACTCGCGCTGCGCGCTCGACCCGCCCTACGCGCTCGACCGGGCGCCGCGATCTCGCGTAGGGCGGTACGCGCGCAGCGCGTGCCGCCGAAGCGCCTGGCCGGAGCGAAAGATGCATGTTTCCATGTTTTTCTGCTTTGCAAGCCTCCGCATCGCAACGCGCGTGCCGCCGCTTCGGTCGCGCGTGGCACGCGGCGGCTCCGGCCTTCGACCTTGAGCCGCCCTACGATCAGGGACAGCCCGCCGCGCCTGCGTCAGGCTTTCGTGCCAGCCTCCCGCCGCGCGTCGCGCGGGCGCGCGCGGCGCATGCGGGCCTGCAGCTGGGTACGTTGGGTGGCCAGTTCCCGCGCGTGCACGCGGCGCGCCTCGGCATCGCGGACGTCGGCCTCGAGCGCGCTGCGGAAGCTGCAGAAGTCGGCATAGGCCTTGCGCACGTGGCGCATGCGTTGCAGCAGCAGCTCGAGCATGATCGCGTCGTCGAGCAGGCCGATCACCTCGATCTCGTCAGGAATGAGGTCGTCGGGATCGCTGAAATAGAGCAGCGTCTCGATGATGTCGGCGCGCTCGGGCCCAGACAGTGCCCATGCCTCGTCCTCGAGCATGACGATGAGTTTCTGCACCTCGACCACGCGCTTGCGCACGAACGCAGGCACGTCGGCGGTGTTCAGGTGATCGAGCGCGTACTTGGCCGCCTCGATGACCTCGAATTCGTCCGCGCATTCGGCGGCACGGCGCGCCCGCGCCAGCGCGGCGTGGAAACGCTGGATGTCGGCAGGTTCGAGTTCGAGACTGATCCGCATGTGCTTCCCCGCAGCGCGGCCGTGACCGCTGGTCGTCGTCGCCGCTTCCCCGGAAAGCGGACTGTACCGCGTGCATCCACGCGCCGCACCATCGCAGGCGACGCGTGCGGCCGTGCGGGTGTCGCGCGACACCCGTGCGCCATCGCGCGGACAGCAGCGTTACCATGGCGCCACCCGCGGAGGGTTCAAGGGCGGTCATGCAGGCTCCAGCCAAGCATCCCACCGATGCCGCGCCCGATGGCCGGGTCACCCTGCTTTGCGTCGACCTCGTCGACAGTACCGCGCTGATCCAGGCACTCGGCGACGGCCGAGCCGGTGTCGTGCTCGCCCGCTTCGCCGACGCCGCACGGGAAACCTTCCTCGCCTACGGTGGCCGCGAGATCGACCACACCGACGGCTTCCTCGTCCTTTTCGCCGGCCCCGTCGCCGCGCTCGCGACCGCGCTCGACCTGCATGCGCGCATCGCCGGGCTCGCGCGCGACCACGGCATCCGCCTCGGCGCGCGCGCGGGCATCCACTGCGGCGAGGCGATCACGCGCGAGAACACGCCGGACGCCATTGCGCTCGGTGCCAAGCCGCTCGAGGTCGAAGGCCTCGCCAAGGCCATCTGCGCGCGCGTGTGCAACCTCGCGGGCGCCGGGCAGACCCTGCTCACCCACGACGCATTCGAGGAAGCACAGTACGCGCGGCGCGATGCGTTCAGCGAGCCCGCGCGACTGCGTTGGCTCAGCCACGGCCTGTATACGCTCAAGGGCGTCGACGACGCACTGCTCATCCACGAGGTCGGCCACGAAGGCCGCGCGCCGCTCGCGCCACCGCAGGAGGTCGAGAAAGCGCGCCACCTGCGCGACGACAACCTGCTCACCGGCTGGCGTGCGGGCGCCGGACAGGAAATCCCGGGTCGCGCGGGCTGGGTGCTCGAACGCAAGCTCGGTGAAGGCGGCTTCGGCGACGCCTGGCTCGCGCGCCACGCGGCGAGCGGCGAAGAGCGCGTCTTCAAGTTCTGTTTCCAGCTCGGGCGCCTGCGCTCGCTGCAGCGCGAGGTGACCCTGTTCCGCCTGCTGCGCGGCGCGCTCGGCGAGCGCGACGACATCGCGCGCATCATCGACTGGCGCCTCGACGAAGAACCGTACTGCATCGAGTCCGAGTACTACCCTGCAGGTGACTTCGCCAGCTGGGCCGCGGCGAGCGGCGGCCTCGACGCGATCTCGCCCGATACGCGCATCGGCCTCGTCGCCGAAGTCGCCGACGCACTCGCCGCGGCACACGCGGTCGGCGTGCTGCACAAGGACGTCAAGCCCGGCAACGTGCTGATCGCGCGCGGCGCGGACGGCAAGCCGCACGCGCGCCTCGCCGACTTCGGCATCGCCACCCTGAGCGCCGGCAGCCGCTACCGCCACGGCCGCGGCATCGTGCCGACCGGCATGACCGCTGCGCTCGCACTCGGCGAAAGCAGCCGCTCGCTCGGCACGCGCATGTACATGGCGCCCGAGCAGATCGAGGGCCGCGAGGCGACGACCTATGCCGACGCGTACGCGGTCGGCGTGCTGCTCTACCAGGTCGTGTGCGCCGATTTCGGCAAGTCGCTCGCGCCCGGCTGGGAGCGCGACGTCACCGATCCGCTGCTGCGCGAGGACATCGCCGGCCTCATCGCGCGCGATCCGTCCGCGCGCATCGGCAGCCTCGAACAACTCGCCGCACGCCTGCGCGCGCTGCCGCAGCGACGCGCGCAGCGTGCGGAAGAGGATCGCCGGCGGGCGCGCGAGCTCAGGCGGCGCCGGCGCCGGCGCTGGCTCGTGCCCGCGCTCGCGCTGCTGTCGGTACTCGTGGTCGGTCTCGCCTGGGGCATCCGCCGCGTGAGCCTCGAGGCGCAGCGCGCGAACCGCGAGGCCGCCACCGCGCGCGCGGTGACCGGTTTCCTCGTCGACCTGTTCAAGCAGGCCGATCCCGAGCACACGCGCGGCGAGCGACTGACCGTGCGCGAGGCGATCGACCACGGCGCGGCGAACGTGCAGGAGCGCTTCGCGACGCAGCCCGAGGTGCAGGTGCCGCTGCTGTCGGCGATCGGCCAGGTCTATCTCGCGCTCGGCCTGTTCGATCAGGCGCAGCCGCTGCTGCAACGGGCCCTCGCCGCGGACGACACCGTGCTGCCGCGCGGTTCCGACGAACGCGCCGAACTGCGCCTCGCGTTGCAGGACACCGAAGACGCGCTCGGCCACTACCCGCGCGCGCTCGAACTCGGCCATGAAGCCCTGCGCGAAGCGCAGGCGCTGCACGGCGACGACAGCCTCGCCGCGGCGCGCGCACGCATCGCGATCGGCAACTCCTACAACGGCGAACACGACGCCGAACCCGCGGCGCACCATCTCGAAGAAGCGGTCGCCACGCTCGCCGAGATCGCCCCGCGCGGCGACGACCACGCCGAGGCGTTGTGGAAACTCGCGGTCAGCTACATCTACCTCGGGCGCGAGGACGACGCGATGCGCGTGCTGGAGGAATCGCTCGGCATGCTGCGCGAGCACCCCGAGGGCAACCAGACCTCGATCGCGGCGGTATACGAGACGATGGCCGGCGTCGAGCGCAACCGCGGCAACTTCCGCGCCGCGCTCACGCGCCTGCGCGCGGCGGAGAAGATCTACCTCGACCTCGGCCTCGGCGAACACACCTCGTATGCGAGCGATCTCTTCAGCATCGCCAATGCGCAGTCACTGCTCGGCGAGTTCGAAGGCGCGCGGCGCGATTTCGCGGCGAGCCTGGCGATCTACCGCAAGGCGTTCGGCGACCAGCCGTATCCGTCGTACGCGCTCAACCTCAAGGCGCTCGGCGGTACCCTGAACAATCTCGGCCGCCATGCCGAGGCATTGCCGCTGCTGCGCGAAGCGGCCGCGCAGTACGCACGTCTGCCGAAGCTCGCCGCCGCCAACGTGCCGCGCATGCAGGGCATGATCGGCCTCGCCGAAGTCGGTAGCGGCGACGTCGAGCGCGGGCTCGCCGACGCGCGCGCCGCCGTCGAGGCGCTCGCCGCCGTCGCCGCGGCCGCGCCCGGCGACGAGGACGCCGCCGCGAATTACGTCGAGGCCGCGCTCACCGCCGCCGATGCCGAGCAGCTCGCCGGTCGCGCGGACGCCGCCCGCCGGACTTGCGGCGACGCGCTCGCCCGCGCGCAGCCACTGCTGCAGCGGCCGTTGATCTACAACCGCGTGCGCGAGGCCAAGCTGCTGCTGTGCGTCGATCGCACCGCCGACGCGATGCCGCTGCTGCAGCAGCTCGACGCGTCCGGCTACCACGACCGCTTCCTCGACCGCTTGCGCCAGGCCGCCGGCGTCGCGCCGGCTGCGACGGATGTCGCCGCAGCGGTCGACTGACCCGCCGGGGGATTGCATTCCGACCCGCCGATCGAGCAAGTTGCGCGCTCCGGCACGACCTTGCGAGGCAGCATGAACGCACGCGGCACCACGATCGTCGGCGGCGGGCTCGTCGGCGCCCTGCTCGCGACCCTGCTCGCGCAGCGCGGTTTTTCGGTCGACGTGTTCGAGCGGCGTCCCGACCCGCGCAAGGCCGGCTACGCAGGCGGCCGCTCGATCAACCTCGCGCTCGCCGAGCGTGGCCTGCATGGGCTGCGCCTGGCCGGGCTCACCGGGGAGATCATGCGCCTCGCGGTGATGATGCGCGGGCGCATGGTTCATCACCGCGACGGCCATGCGGAACTGCTGCGCTACGGTCGCGACGACAGCGAGGTGATCTGGTCGATCAGCCGCGGCCGCCTCAACATCGCGCTCATCGACGCCGCCGAGCGCGCCGGCGCGCGCTTCCATTTCGATCGCCGCCTCGTCGGTGCGGAGTTCGCGGACGGCGTCACCCTGCACTTCCACGACGACGTCGCCGGCACCACGCACGAACATGCATGCGACTACGTGCTCGGCGCCGACGGCGCGGGTTCGGCCGTGCGTGCCGCGATGAACGCGCGCCGCGCGCTCGGCGAGCGCGTCGAGGAACTCGGGCATGGATACAAGGAGTTGGAGATTCCCGCGGCGGAGCCGAGGGCCGAGGGCCCGAGGCCCTGGGCTGAAGAGCAAGGCCGAACTGCCGCGGAATCGCCGGGTTTCCAGCCCTCGGCCCCCGGCCCTCGGCCCTCGCTCTTCGCCCTCGAACCCAACGCCCTCCACATCTGGCCGCGCGGCGCCTACATGTGCATCGCGCTGCCGAATGCGGAAGGCAGCTTCACCGTCACGCTGTTCCTGCCCAATGCCGGCGATCCGAGCTTCGCGACCGTGGCGACGCCCGCGGCCGCGCGCGCACTGTTCGAGCGCGATTTCACCGACCTGCTGCCGCTGATCCCCGAACTCGAACAGGACTTCGGCGCGAATCCGGTCGGCGTGCTGTCCACGCTCTACCTCGACCGCTGGCATCTCGATGGCCGCGCGCTGCTGCTCGGCGATGCCGCGCACGCGATCGTGCCGTTCCACGGCCAGGGCATGAACTGCGGCTTCGAGGACGCGGTCGAGCTCGCCGCGCTGCTCGACGAACACGACGATGATCTCGCCTGGACGTTCGCCGAATTCGAGCGGCGCCGGCGGCCGAACGCGGAAGCGATCGCGAAGATGGCGCTCGAGAACTACGTCGAGATGCGCGATTCGGTCGCCGACGCGGGCTTCCTGCTGCGACGCGAACTTGGCCGCGTGCTCGCCGGTCGCCATCCGGCGCGCTTCGTGCCGCGCTACTCGATGGTCACGTTCACGCGCATGCCGTACGCGCAGGCGTTCGCGCGCGGCGCGATCCAGGACCAGCTGCTGCACGAACTCACCGCCGGCATCGATCGCATCGACGACGTCGATCTCGAACGCGCCGACCGGCTCGTGCGCGAACGCCTGTCGGCGCTGGACGCAGCGTGACCGGCGACGCCGACGCCGGCTTCGATCGGCGGCGGCACGCCTTCGAACTGCTGCGCGGCGCGCTCGACGTCGACGAAGCGGACCGGCCCGCGTGGATCGCACGGCAGGCGGGCGGCGATGCCGCCCTCGCCGAGGCGGTGCAGGCGTTGCTCGGCGCGTCCGGCGCGCACGTGCTCGACCGCGGCGTCGATGCACTGGCCGCGCGCCTCGTCGGCGACGCCGTGGTGGACGACCTGCCGGCGGGATCGAACATCGGCGCATGGACGGTCGAAGCCCTGGTCGGCAGCGGCGGCATGGGCGCGGTCTACCGCGTGCGACGCGAAGGTGACGGCTACGTGCAGCAGGGCGCGCTCAAGCGCATCAAGCGCGGCATGGATTCGCAGGCGATGCTCGATCGCTTCCGGCGCGAGCGGCACATCCTCGCGCGCCTCGCGCATCCGGCGATCGCGCGCCTGCTCGACGGCGGCGTCGCCGCCGACGGGCGTCCGTACCTCGTCATGGAGTACATCGACGGCGAGCCGTTGCCGGCGTGGTCGGCGCGCGGGGATCGCGGCCTCGATGCGCGCGTCGAGCTCGTGCTCGCGCTCTGCGCGGCCGTCGCGCACGCGCACCAGCGGCTCGTCGTGCACCGCGACATCAAGCCCGCCAACGTGATCGTCGCCGCCGACGGCTCGCCGCGCCTGCTCGATTTCGGCATTGCGCGCGTGCTCGAGGCCGATACCGGCGACGACGCCACCGCAACCGCGGCGCGCTTCGTCTCGCGCGCCTACGCGGCACCCGAACAGTTGCAGGGTCTTGCGGCGACCACCGCGACCGACATCTTCCAGCTCGGCGCGCTGCTGCACGAACTCCTCACCGGCGCGCGTCTCGCGGGCGACGACGCGACGACGCGTCCGGTCCGACGCCTCGCCGCCGCGCGCGAGCGGGCCGGCGCGTCCGGCCCCGCCGCGATCACGCCGAAGATGCTCGCCGGCGATGCCGGCATCATCGTCGCGCGTGCCACCGATGCCGATCCCGCACGCCGCTACGCGACCGTCGAAGCCTTCGCCGACGACCTGCGCCGCTGGCGCGCCGGCCGGCCGATCCTCGCCCGCCCCGACAGCAGCGGCTATCGCCTGCGTCGTTTCGTCGCGCGTCATCGCTGGCTCGTCGCCGTGTCGATGCTCGCCGCGATCGCCGTCCTCGGCGGCGCCGGCATCGCGATCCGCCAGTCGCGCATCGCGCAAGGCGAGGCGGCGCGCGCGGAAACGGTCAGCCGCTTCCTCGAGAGCATCTTCTCGAGCATCGACCCGGCGCGCGCACGCGGGCGCGACGTCGGCGCGAAGGAACTCCTCGACGCGGGCAGCACGCGCATCGGCAGCGAGCTGTCGGAACATCCCGCGGCGCAGGCTTCGCTGCGCTCGACGCTCGGCAGCGCCTACCTCTCGCTCGGCAATTTCCGCGAGGCGGAATCGCAGTTGCGCGGCGCGCTGGCCTGGATGAGGGCGAACGAGGATCCGCGCACCGCGCAGGTGCTCGCCCTGCTCGCGGACGTGCGCCGCCGCAGCGGCGATCTCGACCAGGCCCTCGCGCTGGTCGATGAGGCACTCGCGCGCGCCGAACGCGAACCGGGCGGCGATGATACCGGCGGTGACGACACGGAGCTGCTGCGCGTGCGCGCAGTCATCCTCGCCGATCGCGGCGAACGCACGCAGGCGCTCGCGCTGACCGGGGAAATCTGGCGGCACCGCCGCGCGCGCTTCGGCCCTGCCGCCGCCGCGACGCTGGAGGCGCAGGCCGATCATGCCGACGCCCTGTACGCGGTCGGTCGGTACGACGAGGCGCTGCCCCTCGCGCGCGGCGTGCTCGATGGCGACCGTGCCCGCCTCGGCAACGACCATCCGCGCATCGGTGATGACCTGCAGGGCCTCGCTTCGATCCTCAACGCGCTCGGGCGCAACGACGAAGCCCTGCCACTCGCCGACGAGGCGCTCGCGTTGCGGCGGCGGATCCTGCCACCCGACCATCCCGAGCTGGCGCGCAGCCTCGGCATGCGTGCGGTCGTCCTCGGCGACCTCGGTCGCGCGCGCGAGGCGCTGCCGCTGCACGTCGAACTCGTCGACATCCTGCGCCGGCAACCCCAGCCGGACGAACTGCTGCTCGCCGCCGAACTCAACAATTGGGGTTACGATTGCAACCGCGCCGGCGACAGCGATGAAGCGGCGCGGCATTTTTCCGAGGCACTGGCGATCTGGGAACGGCGCCTCGCGCCGGACCACGAGTACGCCTTGTCCGGGCGCGCCAACCTCGCCTCGGTCTGGTCCGGCCTCGGCCGGCTGCAGGACGCGGAAGCGCAGCTTCGCCACGTGCTCGCCGCGCGCGAAGCCAGGCGCGACGCGGCCGGCCCTGACGGCGTCGTCGCGACGCGCGCGCTGCTGGCCGACAACCTGCTGCTGCAGGACCGCCCCGCCGACGCGCTCGCGATGATCGAGCCGGCGTGGTCGATCGCACGCACGCGGCCGGTGAGCGATCTGAACCGGCAACGCCTGCTCGCGCTGCGCGCGGAAGCCGAACGCCGCAGCGGCGACGCGGCCGCGGCCGCGCGCGACGCACGCGAAGCGCTCGAGGCGCTGCGCGCGCTCGCGCCGACCGGCTACGAAATCGCTGCCGACGCGGCCGCGACGCTCGCGCGCGCGATCGTGCGCGACGATCCCGCCACCGCGCGCGCGGTCGCGCGCGAGGCGGTCGTGCTGCTGTCCGCGCACGCGGGCGATGCACACTGGCGCACCGCCCGCGCGCGCGGCGTGCTCGGCCTCGTGCTGGCCGGCAGCGACCGCGATGCCGCGCGCGCCGAGCTCGATGCCGCGATCGCCGCCCTGTCGGCTGGGCGCGCCTGGCTGCCCGAGCTCGCCGAACTGCGCACGCAGCGCGCGGCGCTGGGCCGCGCTTCGCATTGACGCAGGCTCGATCGCGCTGCAATGCTGTGCGCGTGATCGCCATTGCATCGCATGGACACGCACCCCATCCAACTGCTCGAAGCCATCGACGTCGGCGATGAGGCCGCGACCGATCGCCTGTTCGAACTGCTCTACGACGAGTTGCGCCGCTGCGCGCATCGGCAGCGCGACGGTGCCGGCGCGACGCTGTCGACCACCGCGCTCGTCCACGAGACCTACGTCAAGCTCGTCGCCAGCGAGCGCCTGCGGCTGGAGAGCCGGCGCCATTTCATGGCGCTCGCGGCGCGGGCGATGCGCCAGGTGCTGGTCGACCACGCGCGCCGCAGCACCGCCGACAAGCGTGGTGGCGGCGCACTCGTGGTGACGCTCGACGACCACGCGGCCGACACGCCCGCCGAAGCGTTCGAGGTACTCGCGCTGGACCGCGCGCTGGGCGAACTCGAGGCGATCGACGCGCGCGCCGCGCGCGTCGTGCAACTGCACTTCTTCGGCGGCCTCACCTTCCCCGCGATCGCCGAACTCGAAGGCCTCAACGAACGCACGATCAAGCGCGACTGGCAGGCCGCGCGCCACCTGCTCGCGGCGAGCATGGGCGCGCAACCGGCCGACCGGGCGCCGTGATCACTGCCGGGGTGCCTGAAGCAGGAGCCCGAAACACGGAGCACACGGAGAACGGCGGGAATCGGGAAGAAGTTCTTCTTCGTGCGCCCCGGCCGATGTCCCGATCCCGCGCCGCCTTGCGTACTCCCACGGCACATCCGCCATCGCGAGGTCACGCATGCCGTTCCACCGCCTTCTGCTCCCCGCCCTGCCCATCGCCGCGGCGCTCGCCGCTGCCGCCGCTGCGCTGCTGCCCTGCGCCGCGCGCGCCGGCGATGGTGATATCGATCCCGCGTTCGCGCCGACCGGCAATGCGCTGCCCGGCTGGGAGCGCCTGTATTTCGGCGCGCAGGACGAACACGGCGTCGCCGCCGCCCGCAACGCGGATGGCAGCATCATCGTCTGCCTGTCCGTCCCCGGCGGCACCGATGGCGCGAAGATCGGCTTGTTCAAGCTCGACGCGAACGGCCACCGCGTGTCCGCCTTCGGCAGCAGCGGGCAGGTGCTCAAGGACGCGGCGCTCAAGACGGTCACCGACATGACCATCGATGCGCAGGGGCGCATCGTCGTCGTCGGTACGACACCCGGCCCGGGCGGGACCGAGAACTTCGGCGTGGTGCGCTTCAACCCCGACGGCAGCGACGATACGAGTTTCGCCGGCGACGGCGGCGTCAGCATCGGCTTCGACGACACCTCGGGCGCGATCCCGACCTACTACCAGGACCTCGCCCGTTCGGTGGCCACCGATCCCGACGGCAAGGTCGTCGTCGCGGGCAGCATCTTCTCCAACGACGGCAACGACGTGCGCTGGGGCCTGATCCGCCTGCGCGAGGACGGCAGCCTCGATGCGCGCGTCGCCGGACGCTATGCGCAGAACCAGAAGGCGGTCGGCACCAAGGTGCTGCGCCTGCCGAACGGCCACTACCTCGTCGTCGGCAGCACGCTGGTCGCCGCCGACGATGCGGACTTCGGCGCGCGCATCGTCAAGCCGTCGCTGACGGTCGATTCGAGCTACAGCGATGCGGGCTCGTTCGCGTTCGACGTCGCTGCCGGCGACGGCTCGCTCTCGGACTTCGCCTCCGACGCCGCGCTCGCCGCAGGCGGCCGCGTCGTGCTCGCAGGCGTCGCGAGCACGCGCATCGCCGCCAACCGCATCCTCGTGCTCGCCGACGGCAGCGGCAACCCGGCCACGCTCGCCCTCGACACGAGCTTCGTCGGCGGCGGCTCGCCGACCTACGCGTACAACTACGTGTCGGCGCTGTCGAGCACCGACGTCGATCCCGGCCATGGCACGGCACGCACGCGCGTGGCCGTGCGCAGCGACGACAGCATCCTCCTGTCCGGACGTTTCACGAGCACGAGCACGAGCGAATCGAGCGCGATGCTGACGCGCTTGCGCGCGGACGGTTCCGAGGACGCCGACTTCGCCGCCCTGCTCGCCACGCGCTTCTACCAGGCGCCCACGGGCGCGGGCAGCGCCAGTACCGACAGCGGCTTCGACGACGTGCTCGTCGACGGCGGCAGCCGCCCGTTGCTCGTCGGCACCTCGCGCGACAACACCGGCGACATGGACGGCGTCGTCACGCGGCTGCAGTCGGACCTGATCTTCGCCGATGCGTTCGAGTGAATAGCGTGCCCCGGCGGCGCGGCGCCTTGCGCCCCGCGCCGCCCGCTTGGGACATCGCGCCACATGGCATTGCGGGCCACGGGCCGCTAGCATGCGCGCGGCATGCCGCCCGCTCCGCGCCAGCCCGAGGACCATCGCGACCGCCCCGCCCTGCTCGAAGCGCGCGGACTGGCGCTGTCGCGCAATGACGAGCCGATCTTCGGCCCGCTCGACTTCGCCCTGCACCCGGGCGAGGTCGTGCTCGTCGAAGGCGACAATGGCGCGGGCAAGACCACCCTGCTGCGCGTGCTGTCGGGCCTGCTCGCCCCGACGTCGGGCGAGATCCGCCTCGCCGGCGAACCGCTGACGCTCGCGCGCCTGTCGCCGCAGGTCGCGCTGCTGTCGCACGCGAACGGCCTAAAGCCCGAACTCACCGCGATCGAGAACCTGCGCTTCGCCGCGGGCCTGCTCGGGCTGCGCAGCGGCCTGTCGCCGACCACGGCGCTCGCCGGGGTCGGCCTCGCCGGCTACGACGACGTGCCGACGCGCACGTTGTCGGCAGGCCAGAAGAAGCGCGTCGCGCTCGCGCGCGTGCTGCTCGCGCCGGTCGGCCTGTGGCTGCTCGACGAGCCGTACGCGAACCTCGACCGCGACGGCATCCAGCTCGTCAACCGCCTGCTCGAGAACCACGCAAACCGCGGCGGCGCGGCGCTGATCACCTCGCACGGCGCCTATGCGTACACCTCGGGCACGCCGCGGCGGATCGCGCTGCGCGGCGGGAATCCCGGTGGCGGCGGACCTGCTGGCGGGAGCGGCTTCAGCCGCGATGCTGCTGTTCCGGAAATACGCGACGGCTTCGCGGCCGAAGCCGCTCCCGCGGACCGTTCGAACAGCGGGGGCGAAGCATGAAACCCGGCTCGACCCTCGCCGCCTGCGCCGCGCTCGTGCGGCGCGACCTCACGCTGGTCTGGCGCCGGCGCGGCGACGCCGCCAATCCGATCCTGTTCGCGCTGATCGTCGTCGCGTTGTTCCCGCTCGCGCTCGGCCCCGAGCCGGAACAGCTGCGCCGCATCGCCGCGGGCGTGGTCTTCGTCGCGATCCTGCTCGCCGGCCTGCTCGCGCTCGACACGCTGTTCCGCAGCGACTACGAGGACGGTTCACTCGAACAGCTCGTGCTGTCGCCGCATCCGCTGTCGCTCCTGCTCGCATGCAAGATCGCGGTGCACTGGCTCACCACCGCGCTGCCGCTGATCGTCGTCTCGCCACTGCTCGGCGAGTTGCTGCACCTCGCCGCGCCGCTGCGCGGCCTGCTGCCGCTCGCACTGCTGCTCGCGACGCCGCTGCTGAGCCTGCTCGGCGCAGTCTGCGTCGCGCTTACGGTCGGCATGCACCGCTCTGGTATGCTGCTCGCGCTGCTCGTGCTGCCCCTGTACGTGCCCGTGCTGATCTTCGGCGCGGGGGCCTGCAACGCGGCGCAGGCCGGCCTGCCGTTCGCCGCGCCGCTGCTCTGGCTCGGCGCGGCGCTCGTGCTCGTGCTCGTGCTCGCGCCGCTCGCGTGCGCGGCCGCCCTCAGGATCTCCCTTTCATGAACGCGCCGACATGAACGCGCTGACCCTCTGGTTCCACAAGACCGGTTCGCCACCGACCGCGTACCGGCTCGCCGGACGGATCATGCCGTGGTGCTACGGCCTCGGCCTCGTGCTCGGCCTCGTCGCGCTGTACGGCGGCCTCGTGCTCGCCCCGCGCGACTACCAGCAAGGCGATGCCTATCGCATCATCTTCATCCACGTGCCCTGCGCATGGATGGGGCTGTTCGCCTACTTCTTCATGGCCGCCAACGCGTTCATCGCGCTGGTCTGGCGCATCAAGCTCAGCGAAGTGCTGGCGATGGCCGCCGCGCCGGTCGGCGCCGCGTTCACCTTCATCACGCTCGTCACCGGCTCGCTCTGGGGCAAGCCGATGTGGGGCACATGGTGGACCTGGGACGCGCGCCTGACCTCCGAACTCGTGCTGCTGTTCCTCTACCTCGGCGTGATCGGCCTGCACGCGGCGATCGAGGATCGGCGCCAGGCCGCGCGCGCGGCCGGCTTCCTCGCGCTGATCGGCGTCGTCAACATCCCGATCGTGCATTTCTCGGTCAACTGGTGGAACACCCTGCACCAGGGCTCGACCGTGCGCCTGATGGGGCCGTCGAAGATCGATGGGTCGATGATATGGCCGCTGCTGCTGATGGCGCTCGCGACGCACGTCTGGTTCTTCGGCAGCGTGCTCGCGCGCACGCGCATCGGCCTGCTCGAACTCGACGGCGGCAAGGACTGGGTGCGCGCGATCGCGCTGGGCGAGACGGAGGCGCGCGCATGAACGATTTCCTCGCGATGGGCGGCTACGGCGCCTACGTCTGGGGTTCGTACGCGGTGTTCTTCGTCGTGCTCGCGATCGAGGCCCTGGCGCCGCGCGCGACGCGCCGCCGCGTACTCACCGAACTGCGCGGTCGCCTGCGGCGCCGCGAGCAACGCAACGAGCCTTCCGCATGACCCCGACCCGCAAGCGCCGCCTCATCGTCGTCTCGCTGATCCTCGCCGCCGTCGGCGTCGCGGCCGGCCTCACCGTGCTCGCATTGCAGCAGAACATGACGTACCTGTATTCGCCGAGCGAGATCGCCGCCGGGCATGCGCCGGCCGGCGCGCGCTTCCGCCTCGGCGGCGTCGTGCTCGAACAGTCCATCCGGCGCGCGAAGGATTCGCTCGAGGTGCATTTCATCGTCACCGACCGCTTCAAGGAAATGCCGGTCGAGTACACCGGCATCCTGCCCGACCTGTTCCGCGAGGGGCAGAGCATCGTCGCCACCGGCACGCTCAAGGACGGCCATTTCGTCGCCACCGAAGTACTCGCCAAGCATGACGAGAGCTACATGCCCAAGGAAGTGAAGGACGCGATCGAAAAGGCGAAGCAGGCGCAGGCGGCCACGCCCGCCGACTGAGCCGGACGGCACGCCGGCCGCATGCGCCGTCGCCTTATGCAAAAAAATCTGTTGACAACATTCACGGCGCCATGGTTTGCTCGAACCATGACGCAGCGCAACAGCCAGCCGCAGCTCCCCGACGACACGTCCTTCGACGTGGCGCTCGCGCTGCGCGACCGCATCGCCGCGGTGCTCGTCCTCGTACTCGTCCTTATTACCGTGACCACACGCGCGGGAATCGGGTTTGCGTAAGTAACACCACCAGACCCAGGTCGAGAGAACCAAGACCCCGCGCCCGAAAAGGCGCGGGGTTTTTGCTTTCTGGGCCCTGGGTTTCCGCTTCGAGGAAACCAGGAACGTGAAAAGCGACGCGATCAAGCAAGGCCCTTCACGCGCTCCCGCTCGCGCGATGCTGCGGGCGACCGGACTCGACGACGCGGCGATCGCGAGGCCGCTCGTCGCGGTCGTGCACACGTGGTCGGACGTCTCGCCGTGCAACCTGACCCTGCGCGATCTCGCGCAGCACGTGCGTCGCGGCGTCATCGATGGCGGCGGCACACCGATCGAGTTCAACACGATCGCGGTCACCGACGGCATCGCGATGGGCAGCGAAGGCATGCGCGCCTCGCTCGTCTCGCGCGAGACGATCGCCGACTCGATCGAGCTCGCGGTGCGCGGTCATTGCCTCGATGCGATGGTGCTGCTGGTCGGCTGCGACAAGACGATTCCCGCCGCGGCGATGGCCGCTGCGCGGCTCGACATCCCGTGCGTGATCCTCTACGGCGGCACGATCATGCCGGGCAGCTGCGCGGTGGCGCACGACGCCGAGCGCATGCTCACCGTGCAGGACGTGTTCGAGGCGGTCGGCGCGCATGCCGCCGGCCATATCGACGACGCCGAGCTGCGGCGCATCGAAACCCGCGCCTGCCCCGGCGCGGGCGCCTGCGGCGG
The DNA here is from genome assembly GCF_004342425.1 of Dokdonella fugitiva. Taxonomy (GTDB): domain Bacteria; phylum Pseudomonadota; class Gammaproteobacteria; order Xanthomonadales; family Rhodanobacteraceae; genus Dokdonella_A; species Dokdonella_A fugitiva. Next base: position 253,370 of record NZ_SLWQ01000006.1, read on the forward strand.
CCAGTTCACCGCGAACACGATGGCGATGGTATTGACCTTCCTCGGCCTGTCGCCGCTGCACGCGAACGACGTGCCCGCGCTGCATGCCGGCAAGCCCGCCGTCGCGCGCGCCTGCGGCGAACTCGTGATGCAGCGCCTGCGCGCGGGTGCGCCGGCGCCGCGCGAACTCGTCACGCCCGCTTCGCTGCGCAATGCGGCGCGCGCGGTCTCGGCCACGGCCGGCTCGACCAATGCGGCGCTGCACCTGCTCGCCATCGCGCACGAAGCGGGCGTGCCGTTCGACCTCGAGGAATTCGAGCGCGCCGCGCGCACGCCGGTGATCGCCGACCTCAAGCCCGGCGGCCGCTACACCGCGGCGGAGCTGTTCGCGTTCGGCGGAGTCGCGCTCGTCGCGCGCGAACTGCGCGCCGCCGGCCTGCTCGAGGACGTCCCGACGGTGAGCGGTCGTTCGCTGTTCGCCGAACTCGACGCATGGAACGCGACCGCTGCCGCGCACGCCACGCAGGACGCCGTGCGGCCCGTGGCCGATCCGATCAAGCCGCGCGGCGGCTGGTCGATCCTGTACGGCGACCTCGCGCCGGAAGGCTGCATCGTCAAGCTCGCCGGACACGGCCGCGAACATTTCGAAGGCCCGGCGCGCGTGTTCGATTCCGAGGAAGCCGCGTTCGCCGCGGTGCAGTCGCGCGCGATCCGTGGCGGCGACGTCATCGTGATCCGCTTCGAAGGCCCGGCCGGCGGTCCCGGCATGCGCGAGATGCTCGCGGTCACCGCGGCGCTCGTCGGCCAGGGCCTCGGCAACGACGTCGCGCTCATCACCGACGGACGCTTCAGCGGCGCAACGCACGGTTTCATGGTCGGCCACGTCGCGCCGGAAGCCGCGCGTGGAGGCCCGATCGCGCGCCTGCGCGAAGGCGATCGCATCCGCATCGACGTCGCGACGCGGCGCATCGACGTCGATGCCGACCTCGCTACGCGCGAACCGCGGCGCATCGCGGCGCGCGTGGCCACCGGCGTGCTCGCACGGTATGCGCGCGACGTCGGCTCGGCCGCGCGCGGCGCGGTCACGGCGCCCGGTCCGCTCGATGTTTCCCGGCGCATCGCAGCGACGCTCGTCGCGGAGCCTGCCTGATGTGCCCGCATTGAATCCATCTCGTGGGAGCGGCTTCAGCCGCGATCGCCCGGCGAAAGCCTCGCCGCTGGAGCCACTCCCATGACACCGCGCGACACGACATATCCATTCCTACACAAGGACGCAACCATGGACAGCACCCGCAAGCCCACCCTCGCGATCATCGGCTACGGCAGCCAGGGGCGCGCGCACGCGCTCAACCTGCGCGACTCCGGCTTCGACGTCACCGTCGGCCTGCGCCCGGGCGGCCCGACCGAGCCCAAGGCGAAAGGCGACGGCTTCACCGTGAAGTCGCCTGCCGAAGCCGTGCGCGGCGCCGACCTCGTCGCCGTGCTTACGCCCGACATGGTGCAGCCGCAACTCTACGGCGAAGTCATCGAGCCGAACATCGCGCCCGGTGCGTGCCTGCTGTTCGCGCACGGCTTCAACGTCCACTACGGCCAGATCACGCCACGCGACGACCTCGACGTCGTGCTCGTCGCACCGAAGGGACCGGGCGCGCTCGTGCGGCGCGAGTACGAGATCGGCCGCGGCGTACCAAGCGTGTACGCGGTGCACCAGGACCGCAGCGGGCGCGCGGAGGAACGCGCGCTCGCCTACTGCGCGGGCATCGGCGGAGCACGGCAGAACGCGATCCGCACGACGTTCAAGGAGGAAACCGAGACCGACCTGTTCGGCGAGCAGGCGGTGCTCTGCGGCGGCGCGACCAGGCTCGTGCAGGCCGGCTGGGAGACGCTCGTGGACGCCGGCTACCAGCCCGAAGTCGCGTATTACGAGTGCCTGCACGAACTCAAGCTCATCGTCGACCTGTTCTACGAAGGCGGCATCACGCGCATGCACGAGTTCATCAGCGAGACCGCGCAGTACGGCGCGCTCACGCGCGGCGACGTGGTCGTCGACGGCGAAACGCGCGCACGCATGAGGCAGGTGCTCGCCGAGATCCAGGACGGCACCTTCGCGCGCCAGTGGATCGCCGAGTACGCCGCCGGCAACGCGAATTACCGCGCACTCAAGCAGGCCGACCTCGAGCATCCGATCGAGGCGGTCGGATGCCGGCTGCGCGCGAACATGAAGTGGCTGTCGACGGCGCCGGCCGCGCCGGCGCAGCAGACCAAGGCCGCGTGATGGACGCGCCCGCGCAGCCGATGGAGAGCGGCGCGACGACGCGCGCGCGCAACGGCGCGTGCTGGCTCGTCGACGCGCTCGTCGCCGAAGGCGTGGATACGCTGTTCGGTTATCCGGGCGGCGCGATCATGCCGTTCTACGACGCGCTGCACGGCGCGCCCCTGCGCCACGTGCTCGTGCGCCACGAGCAGGGCGCCGCGTTCGCCGCTAACGGCTACGCGCGCGCGAGCGGTCGCGTCGGCGTGTGCGTCGCCACGTCCGGACCCGGTGCCTCGAACCTCGTCACCGGCATCGCCGACGCGATGCTCGATTCGGTGCCGATGGTCGTGATCACCGGCCAGGTCGCGACGGGCCTCATGGGCACCGACGCGTTCCAGGAACTGGACGTGTTCGGCATGACCATGCCGATGGTCAAGCACGGTTTCATCGCGCGCCGTGTCGACGAGCTGCCGCGCCTCGTCGGCGAAGCGTTCCGCATCGCGCGCTCGGGCCGCCCGGGCCCGGTGCTGATCGACCTGCCCAAGGACGTGCAGCTCGCGTGCGCCGCGCACCTGCCCGCGCATGCGCCCTCGCCCGTCGATGCGGTGCCGCGCCCCGCCGATGCGTCGCTGCACGAAGCGCTCGCGCTGATCTCGCAGGCGCGGCGCCCCGTCGTCTACGGCGGCGGCGGCATCGTCCTCGGCGACGCGGTGCGCGACTTCCGCACCTTCGTCGACGCGACGCAGATGCCGGCCGTGCTCACGCTCAAGGCACTCGGCGCGTTGCCGTCGGAGCATCCGCTCAACCTCGGCATGCTCGGCATGCACGGCAGTCGCGCGGCGAACACGGCCGTGCAGGAATGCGACGTGCTCGTCGTCGTCGGCGCGCGTTTCGACGACCGCGCGACCGGCAAGCTCGCCGAGTTCGCACCGTTTGCCCGCGTCGTGCACATGGACCTCGATGCGGGCGAGATCGGCAAGCTGCGCCATGCCGACGCCGGCGTGCGCGGCGACCTGCGCCGCACGCTCGCGGCGTTGACTCTGCCCTGCGCCGCACAGCTGCACGCGCGCCACGGCGAGGCGCGGCGACAATGGCGCGCGCTGTGCCAGCAGCGCGCGCGAGCGCACGCCGCGCGCTACGACGCACCCGGCGACGCGGTGCACGCGCCGAGCCTGCTGCGACGCCTGTCCACGCTCGCGCCGTCGGCGATCGTCGCCTGCGACGTCGGCCAGCACCAGATGTGGGTCGCGCAACACTGGCGCTTCGACGATCCGCGCCGGCACCTCACGAGCGGCGCGCTCGGCGCGATGGGCTTCGGCCTGCCGGCCGCGATCGGCGCGCAGATGCAGGACCCGCGCGCGCAGGTGATCTGCGTCAGCGGCGACGGCTCGTTCCTCATGAACGTGCAGGAACTGGCGACGCTGCGCCGCTACGGGCTGCCGGTGAAGATCGTGCTGCTCGACAACCGGGCGCTCGGCATGGTGCGGCAGTGGCAGGAACTGTTCTTCGACCGCCGCTACAGCGAGATCGACCTGTCGGACAACCCCGATTTCGTCGCGGTCGCGCGCGCGTTCGGCATCGAGGCCCGGCGCGTCGAACGCGCCGGCGATGTCGGCGCCGCGCTCGAAGTGCTGCTCGCGGCGCGCGGGCCCGCGCTGCTGCACGTCGCGATCGACACGGGCGCGAACGTCTGGCCGCTCGTGCCGCCGAACCACAACAACGCGCAGATGCTCGATGCCGATGACGTCGCATCGCTGCCGCTCGCGACGACCGGATCCGAACCCACACCCACGGAGGACTCCCATGCGCTACCGGCTTGATCTCACCCTGCGCCATGCCGAAGGCGCGCTCGCGCGCGTACTCGGCGCGACCGAACGCCGCGGCTTCCGCCCGCTGTCGGTCGACGGCGAAGCGCAGCCCGACGGCGATCGCTGGCACCTGTGCATGACGGTCGAAGGCGAGCGCGGCGAGCAGGTGCTCGAAGGCCAGCTCGCCAAGCTCTACGACTGCCTCGCGGTGCAGGTGTCGCCGTGCTGACGCGCGCCGACATGATCGTCCCTGGTTTAGCGCCACGAGGCTCGACGCTGCCGCTCGAGGGCGAAGGGGGTGCATCGAGGCGGCCCCCACGAAGCCGCGCGGCTCCCGTGGAAGCGGCTTCACCCGCGATCGCACGCGTATGGTTCGACGGCGAACTCGTCGATGCCGACGGGCCGCGCGTCGGCGTGACCACCCATGCGCTGCACTACGGCAGCGGCGTGTTCGAAGGGATCCGCGCCTACGCGACACGCGACGGCGCGGCGGTGTTCCGCCTCGCCGACCACCTCGAGCGCATGCGCAAGGGCGCAACCCTGCTCGGCATCGCGTTCGATCCGGACGTGGCGGCCGAGGCGGTGGTGCGGACGCTGCGCGCGAACGGCCACCGTGATGCCTATGTGCGGCCGCTCGCCTGGGTGGGCGCGGGCAGCTTCGGCCTCGACGTCGCCGGCCATGCGCAACACTTCATGGTCGCGACGACGCCGACGCCGGTGCACCTCGGCGGCGCGCGCACGCGCCTCGGCGTGTCGCGGTGGCGGCGCAACCCGGCGCGCGCCCTGCCCCCGCTCAAGCTCTGTGGCGGCTACGTCAACTCGATCCTCGCCAAGCGCGAGGCGAAGGCGCGCGGTTGCGACGAGGCGCTGTTCGTCGACGACGACGGTTTCGTCGTGGAGTGCACCGGCGCGAACGTGTTCGCCGTCAGCGGCGATCGCATCGTCGCTGTCGAGCACGCCGACGCGTTGCCCGGCATCACGCGCGACACGCTGGTCGCGACCTGCGGCGCCGAATGCCGACCGATGAGCCTCGCCGAACTGCGCGACGCCGACGAGGTGTTCGTCTGTGGCACCGCAGCCGAAGTCACGCCGATTGCGGCGCTGGAAGAACGCGAATACGGTGTCGGACCGGTCACGCGCGAAATCGCCGCGCTCTACGCACGCCTCGTGCGCGGCCTCGAATCCATGCCGGCGGCATGGCTCGCGACAGCCTGACCATGGCCGCGATCGAACCCGACGTACGCGTGCCCGGCTTCGCCGACGTGCTCGTCGCGCAGGCGCGCCTGCGCGCGCACCTGGCGCCGACGCCGCTGCACCACGCCGAGCGCTTCGGCTGCTGGCTCAAGCTCGAGAACCTGCAGCGCACCGGCTCGTACAAGGTACGCGGCGCGCTCAACGCGCTGCTCGCCGCGCGCGAACGCGGCGACCGGCGCGCGACGATCGCCGCATCGGCCGGCAACCACGCGCAGGGCCTCGCCTGGGCGGCGCATCGGCTCGGCGCGCGTGCAATCACCGTGATGCCACGCTGCGCGCCCGCGACCAAGGTCGCGGGCGTGGCGCACTGGGGCGCGACGGTGCGCCTGCACGGCGACGGCTACGACGAGACGAAGGCGTTCGCGGCCGCGCTCGCGGCGCAGCACGACTGGCGCCTGCTGCCGGCGTTCGACGACGCCGACGTGATCGCCGGCCAGGGCACGGTCGGCCTCGAACTGGCCGCGCTCGTGCCCGACGTCGTGATCGTGCCGATCGGCGGCGGCGGGCTCGCCGCGGGCATTGCACTCGCCCTGAAATCACTGCGCGGCACGCGCCGCCTGCGCGTGGTCGGCGCCCAGGTCGAAGGCGTCGACGCGATGGCGCGCGCGCTGCGCGGCGAAGAGGCCCGCGATCCCCTCCCGACGCTCGCCGATGGCGTGCGCGTGAAGGAAGCGGGCCGGCTGACGCGGCGCGTGCTCGCCAACCTGCTCGACGACATCGTCATCGTGCGCGAGGCGGAACTGCGCGAGACGCTCGTGCGCCTCGCGCTGGAAGAACACGTGATCGCCGAGGGCGCCGGCGCGCTCGCGCTCGCGGCCGGCCGCCGCGTCGCCGGCCGGCGCAAGTGCGCGATCGTCTCCGGCGGCAACGTCGACGCCGGCGTGCTCGCGCGCCTGCTCGCCGAAGAGCGCCCGCGCCCGCCACGGCGTCCGCGCCGTCGGCGCCACGACGAAACCGGCGACCACACACCGCGCGCGGCACCCGCGCCGTCGCGCGCACCCCTTCGTCCCCTGCCCGAGGAACTCACCGCATGAACGCGCCATCGGAGCCCCACGTACGCATCTTCGACACGACCCTGCGCGACGGTGAACAGTCGCCCGGCTGCAGCATGATGCCGCAGCAGAAGCTCGTGATGGCGCGCGCGCTCGCCGAGCTCGGCGTCGACGTCATCGAGACGGGATTCCCCGCGAGCTCGCAGGCCGACCGCGAGGCGACCGCGCTGATCGCCCGCGAGCTGCGCGAGACGACCCTGTGCGTCCTGTCGCGCTGCCTGCCCGCCGACATCGAGGCGTCGATGCGCGCGATCGAACACGCGGCGAAACCGCGCCTGCACGTGTTCATCTCCACCAGCCCCTTGCATCGCGAGCACAAGCTGCGCATGGACAAGGCCGCCGTGCTCGACGCGACCGCGCGCATGGTCGCGCTAGCACGCAGTGGCTGCGACGACGTCGAGTTCTCGACCGAGGACGGCACGCGCACCGAGGAGGACTTCCTCGCCGAGGTCATCGGCGTCGCGATCGCCAGCGGCGCGACCACGATCAACGTGCCCGACACGCTCGGCTACACGACGCCGGGGGAGATGCGCGCGCTGTTCGAGCGACTCATCGCGAACGTGCCCGGCGCGCGCGACGTCGTGTTCAGCGCGCACTGCCACGACGACCTCGGCATGGCGGTGGCGAACTCGCTCGCCGCGATCGAAGGCGGCGCGCGCCAGGTCGAATGCACGATCAACGGCATCGGCGAGCGCGCCGGCAACTGCGCGCTGGAGGAACTCGTGATGGCACTCAAGGTGCGCAACGCCTGGTTCGGCGCGGACACGCGCATCGACACGCGCCGCCTCGTGCCCGCCTCCCGCCTGCTGTCGCGGCTGACCGGCATGGCCGTGCAGCGCAACAAGGCCATCGTCGGCCGCAATGCGTTCGCGCACGAGTCGGGCATCCACCAGCACGGCATGCTGCGCCACCGCGGCACCTACGAAATCATGCATCCGGAAGACGTCGGCTGGGCCGCGTCGCAGATCGTGCTCGGCCGCCACAGCGGCCGCGCCGCGCTCGCCGATCGCCTGCGCACGCTCGGCCACGTGCTCGACGAGGCGCGTCTCGATGCCGTGTTCGCCGCGTTCAAGGCGCTCGCCGAGAAGAAGCGCGAAGTGTTCGACGCGGACATCGAGGCGCTCGCGCTCGACGCCGACCGGCAGCGCCCGCGCGGCCACCGCCTCGCGCGTGCGCACGTCAGCACCGGCGTCGGCGACGGCAGCCTGCCGACCGCGAGCGTCGAGCTGCTCGCCCCCGATGGCACGTCGATCAGCGAAGCGGCGGTCGGCGACGGGCCGGTGCACGCGCTGTTCGCCGCGCTCGCGCGCGCGACCGGCGTCGCGCTCGACGTGGACAGCTACAGCGTGTCGAGCCTGACCACCGGCGACGATGCGCAGGGCACGGCGAACGTCGTCGCGCGCAGCGACGGCGTCGAGATGACGGGCACCGGCACGAGCACCGACATCATCGAGGCGAGCGCGCTCGCCTGGCTCGACGTCGCCAACCGCGTCGCGCGGCGCGCGCCGCAACGCGTAGCTGCGGTCGCCTGACCCTTCCCTCCCATCGGCCAAGACCATGCAACCGAGAACCCTGTTCGACAAACTGTGGGATGCGCACGTCGTCGTCCCGGAAACCGACGCGGCACCCGCGACGCTCTACGTGGATCTCCATCTCGTGCACGAGGTGACTTCGCCGCAGGCATTCGCCGAACTCGATGCGCGCGGCCTCGGCGTGCGTCGGCCCGGACGCACGAAGGCGACGCTCGACCATTCGACGCCGACCCTGCCCGCCGATGCCGACGGACGGGTGCCGTACGCGAGCGCCGATGCGCGGGCACAAGTCGAGGCGTTGCGCCGCAACGCCGCGCGGCACGGCATCGAGCTGTTCGACTTCGACGGCGGCGAACGCGGCATCGTGCACGTCGTCGGGCCCGAGCTCGGGCTCACCCGCCCGGGCATGACGATCGTCTGCGGCGACAGCCACACCGCCACGCATGGGGCGTTCGGTGCGCTCGCGTTCGGCATCGGCACCAGCGAGGTCGCCCACGTGCTCGCGACGCAATGCCTGCTGCAGCGCAAACCCAGGTCGCTCGCGATCACCATCGACGGCGCGCTCGCACCCGGCGTCGGCGCGAAGGACCTCATCCTGCACGTGATCGGCGTGATCGGCGTCGACGGCGGCACCGGCCATGTGATCGAGTACCGCGGCAGCACGATCCGCGCGCTGTCGATGGAACAGCGCATGACGATCTGCAACATGTCGATCGAAGCCGGCGCACGCGCGGGCCTGATCGCGCCCGACGACGTCACCTTCGACTACCTCGCGAAGACACCACGCGCACCCCGGGGCGAGGCGTTCGCGCGCGCGGTCGCGTACTGGCGGTCGTTCGCCGGCGACCCCGGCGCCCGCCACGACGCCGAGGTGCGCATCGACGCGCGCGACGTGCGCCCGAGCGTGAGCTGGGGCACGCATCCGGGCCAGGTCGCGGCGATCGACGCGCGCATCCCGCCGGCCCGCGATGCCGACGCGGCCAAGGCGCGCGACTACATGGGCTGGAGCGAAGGCGCCGCGGTCGCCGGGCGCACGGTCGACGTCGTCTTCGTCGGCAGCTGCACCAACGCGCGCATCGGCGACCTGCGCGAAGTCGCGCGCGTGCTGCAGGGCCGCCGCGTGCATCCGCGCGTGCGCATGCTCGTCGTGCCGGGCTCCGAACGCGTCAAGCGCGCGGCCGAGGACGAAGGCATCGATCGCATCGTGCGCGCAGCGGGCGCGGAATGGCGCGAACCAGGTTGCTCGATGTGCATCGCGATGAACGGTGACGTCGTCGGCGCCGGACAGCTCGCGGTATCGACGAGCAATCGCAACTTCGAGGGCCGCCAGGGCAAGGGCGCGCGCACCGTGCTTGCTTCGCCGCTGACCGCGGCGGTGTGCGCGGTCACCGGCGAGATCACCGATCCGCGCGCATTCCTGTCGACGGAGGCAGCATGAACCGGACGCATGCCCGCGAAAGCGCACATCCGTGGTGCTGTTCCGGGTCCGGATCGGGTTCCCGCGTTCGCGGGCATGACGGCTGCCAACAACGGGACGCTTCGACATGAACCACCGCTTCGCCTCGACAACCGTCGTGCTGCCCCAGCGCAACATCGACACCGACCAGATCATTCCCGCACGCTTTCTCACCACCACCGAACGACGCGGCCTCGGCCGGCACGCATTCGCCGACTGGCGCACGCGCGCGGACGGCACGCCGAACCCGGATTTTCCGTTCGCCGACCCGGCCAATGCGGGCGCGGCGATCCTCGTCGCCGGCCGCAACTTCGGTTGCGGTTCGTCGCGCGAGCACGCGCCGTGGGCGCTCCTCGACCTCGGCCTGCGCGCGGTCGTGAGCAGCGAGATCGCCGACATCTTCCGCAGCAATGCGCTGAAGAACGGGCTGCTGCCGATCGTGCTCGACGAGGCGATCGTCGACGAACTGCTCGCCCGCCCCGGCATCGAGCTCGTCGTCGACATCGCCGCCCGCACGCTCACCCTGCCCGACGGCCGTGCGTTCACGTTCCCGCTCGACGCGTTCGCGCACACCTGCCTGCTCGAGGGCGTCGACACGCTCGGCTACCTGCTGCGCCAGGACGCCGCGATCAGCGCCTGGGAATCCCGCCTTCCCGTCCACGAGGAACCCGCCCATGCATGCTGACATCGTCGTACTGCCCGGGGACGGCATCGGCCCCGAGGTCACCGCCGCGGCGGTCGCCGTGTTGCGTGAAATCGCGCGCGTGCACGGCCATCGCTTCGACCTGCACGAACATGCGATCGGCGGCACCGCGATCGATGCCTGCGGCGAGCCGCTGCCGGCAACCACGCTCGCCGCATGCCGCGCGGCGGACGCGGTGCTGCTCGGCGCGGTCGGCGGCCCGAAGTGGTCCGACCCGAACGCGAAGGTGCGCCCGGAACAGGGCCTGCTCACGCTGCGCAAGGGCCTCGGCCTGTACGCGAACCTGCGCCCGGTGCAGCCCCATGCGGCGACGCTCGGCGCGGCGCCGATCAAGCCGCACCTGCTCGCCGGCGTCGACCTCGTGGTCGTGCGCGAACTCACCGGCGGGATCTATTTCGGCGACAAGACGCGCGACGGCGACGGCGCGAGCGACCTGTGCGCGTACAGCGTCGCCGAGATCGAGCGCGTGGTGCGGCGCGCGTGCACGCTCGCGCGCTCGCGGCGCCGGCACGTGACTTCGGTCGACAAGGCGAACGTGCTCGAGACCTCGCGCCTCTGGCGCGACGTCGCCACGCGCGTCGCGCGCGAGGAATTCCCCGACGTCGTGCTCGAGCACCAGCTCGTCGATTCGATGGCGATGCACCTGCTCGCCAAGCCGCGTGCATTCGACGTCGTCGTCACGGAGAACATGTTTGGCGACATCCTCACCGACGAGGCGTCGATGCTCGCTGGCTCGATGGGGCTGCTGCCGTCGGCCTCCCTCGGCGAAGGCCGCGCGGGGTTGTACGAACCGATCCACGGCTCGGCGCCCGATATCGCGGGGCGCGGCATTGCCAATCCGGTCGGCGCGATCCTCAGCGCGGCACTGCTGCTGCGCCACTCGCTCGGGCTCGAGGAAGAGGCCGTGCGCGTCGAGCGCGCGGCGTCGGATGCGCTCGATGCCGGCGTGTTCACCGCCGACCTGTCGCCGTACCGCGCGGCGACGACCGCGGAGATGACCGCGGCCGTGATCGACCGCCTCGTCGCGCCGTGCGCGGTGGTCGACCTGCGCGACTAGGCCACCCGCCGGCAGCGCATCGCGCGATGCGCCGGCGCCGCGCCGTTCAGCCGTCGAAGGCGTCGGCGAACGGCACGTCGCCGTAGGCGCCGAACGTGGTCAGGATGTGGCTCGACGTGCCGGGCGTCTGGTAGATGCCATCGTCGAGGTCGACATCCTGAGGCACCAGGTCCAGGCAGGCGCGAAAGCCCGGCGAATCCGTGCGCACGCGGTAGTCACCGCCGGCAGCGTCGACGAAAATCGGCTCGGCCGAAAGGTTGCTGCTTTCGTAATAGGGCGCCACGCCGGTGCGCACGTCGGCGTCGACGCAGGCGACGGAGGAAGGCACGAACAGGTGCAGGCTGCTCGTGCTGTTGCCCCAGGCGTACACGGCCTTGATGAGGCAGGCCTGCGGGCAGCCGCATGTGACGCCGCCGACGGTACTGCCAGCGGCGGAATTGCCGATGATCGTCGAACGCTCCACCCTCGCGCCGCCCGACGTGGCCAATGCATTGATCGCCCCGCCGTCGTCGCCGGCGGCGTTGTCGACGACGAGCGCCCAGCGCACGTCGACGCCGAGGAAGCCCGCCGGTGCGGCGCCGCGCAGGTACATCCCGCCGCCCGCGCCGCTGGCGTGGTTGCCGCGCACGATGACGTGGTTGACCGCGACGCGCTCGGTCGGCGTGACGTCGTAGTTCACCTGCAGGCCGGCGCCGACGTCGCTGTTGCCGTTCTGCAGGGTCAGGTGGCGCACCGTCGTCCAGGCATGCGGGCGACGCAGGATGAGCACGCCGTTCACGCCTTGTCCGTCGAGCACGGTCGTGCTCGCGTCGCGCGCCACGCCCGGGCAGCCGGGAGCGAAGCCGCCTTCGATCGTCAGCCCGCTCGTCGTCTCGAGTGCCTTGGAGGTGAACGCCTGTCCCGGCGTGAGGTACGTGCCCGAGACGATCTGGATCGTCACGTTTTCGTCGACGTAGGGGCCGCCGTCGGAGGCGAGATCGAGCGCATGCTGCAGCTCGGCCGCGGTGGCCACGCAGAAACCGCGCGCCTGTGCCGCGACGCTTGCGAGCAGCCCGCACAGCACGAGCAGGCCGGCGGCGAAACGGACGGACGGGCGTTGCGATGGAAGGGCGGGCATGCGGCAGCTCCGGCATGGCGATGCGTGCACGTCGCAGGTCATGGTGGCGCGACTCATGGTTCGGACCCGTCGGCGAACACGGTGTCGCCGTAGGCGCCGAAGCTGGGGTCGGCGAGGCCCGACGACGGATACGGGCGGTCATCGAGATCCGTCGCGCCGTAGGCCGGCCATGGGCAGGCCCGCAACAGCGGCGAATCGCCGCGCAGGTGGTAGTCGCCGTTGGCCGGGCCGACGAAGCCGGGGTCCACCGAACGGTTGTCGGCTTCGCCGTAGAACGGGTAGCCCGTGCGCAGGTCGATGTCGTTGCAGACACCGATGTTGTCGCGGTAGGAGATGAAGTGGACACTCGACGTGTCGTTGCCCCAGGCGACCACGCCACGCAGGTAGCAAGTGCTGCCGGGACCGTGCGCGCACAGCAGGCCGTCGCCATTCACCGTGCTGCTGTTGCCGACGATCGTCGTGAAGGTCACGGCCGCGACGCCCTGGTTCGCCATGACATAGGCGCCGCCGCCGGAGCGGCCACTGTTGCCGCTGATCAGGCTCGCGTCGAGCAGCACCGCGACTGCGTTCGCTGCGGGCGCGCTACCGACTGCGTACAGGCCGCCGGCCGACATCCCGCTCGCGTGGTTGTCGCGCACGATGACGTGGTCGATGCTCACGGGTCGCGCCGGTGAGAGATCGTAGTTGACCTGCAATCCCACGCCGACGTCGGCGTTGCCGCGCGTGAACGTGAGGTGGCTCACCGCCAGCGCGCCGTTCGGGCGGCCGAGGACCATCACGCCGGTCGCTTCCTGGCCGTCGAGCACGGTCGCCGCGGCAGGGAACGCCCGCTGGGTGCAGCCGGTGTCGTAGCCGCCTTCGATCGCCAATGCGTGCGTGGTCCTCATCGCGACCGAGGTGAACGGCGCATCGCCGGTGGCGGCGCCGGTCGCATAGCTGCCGGCGACGACGCGGATCGTGCTGTCCTCGTCGACGAAGGCGCCGCCGTCGGAGACCGCGGCGAGCGCCTGCTGCAGGCCGGCGGCGTCGGCGACGCAGAAATCGTGCGCGGACGCGCAGGGAGCAAGCACCGCCGCGGATGCGGCGAGAACGAAGATGCACGCGCCATGCGCGCGGCGACGGTGGGAATACGCGAGCATGCGGGGCCTCCTGAGGCGGCGGGCATGGTAACGGCAGGTTCGCGCGGAGGAAACACGGACAATCCCCCGCGCGGGGCCGCTCTGCGCCCTCATGCCGCGCCCGGCGCGGTTCAGTCCCCTGCGCAAGTCGCGTAAGCTTGCGGTTTCGCCGCCTCGTCGCCCGCATGATCCCCGAACTCGGCCAATTCGCCCTGATCCTCGCCCTGCTGCTCTCGGCGGCGCAGTGCGTGCTGCCGATCCTCGGCGCACAGCTTCGTAACCGTGCGCTGATCGCGGTCGCGCGGCCCGCGGTCGCCGGCCAGGCCGTGTTCGTCGTGCTCGCGTTCACGATCCTCACGTACGCGTTCGTCACGCAGGACTTCTCGGTCGCCTACGTCGCGCAGAATTCGAACTCGCTGCTGCCGTGGTACTACCGCTGCACCGCAGTCTGGGGCGCGCACGAGGGCTCGATGCTGCTGTGGGTGCTGGTGCTGAACCTCTGGACCGTCGCTGTCGCCGCGTTCAGCCGGCGCCTGCCCGACGACTTCATCGCGCGCGTGCTCGGCGTGCTCGGCTTCGTCAGCTTCGGCTTCCTGCTGTTCATGGTGCTGACGTCGAATCCGTTCCTGCGCGCGCTGCCGGTGCCGGCCGACGGCAACGACCTCAACCCGGTGCTGCAGGATCCGGGCATGATCGTGCATCCGCCGATGCTCTACATGGGTTTCGTCGGTTTCTCGGTCGCCTTCGCGTTCGCGATCGCGGCGCTGCTCGGCGGCAACCTCGACGTCGCCTGGGTGCGCTGGGCGCGACCGTGGACGAACGTCGCGTGGTCGTTCCTCACCCTCGGCATCGCGCTCGGCAGCTGGTGGGCGTACTACGAGCTCGGCTGGGGTGGCTGGTGGTTCTGGGACCCGGTCGAGAACTCCTCGTTCATGCCGTGGCTGGTCGGCACCGCGCTCATCCACTCGCAGGCCGTGACCGAGAAACGCGGCTCGTTCCGCGCATGGACGCTGCTGCTCGCGATCTTCGCGTTTTCGCTGTCGCTGCTCGGCACCTTCCTCGTGCGTTCGGGCGTGCTGACGAGCGTGCACTCGTTCGCGGCGGACCCGAAGCGCGGCCTGTTCATCCTCTCGTTCCTCGCGATCGTGATCGGCGGTTCGCTGCTGCTGTACGCGCTGCGCGCGCCGAAGGTCGCCGGCGGCGAACCGTTCGCGGCGGCGTCGCGCGAGACCCTGCTGCTCGTCAACAACCTCATGTTCACGGTCGCCGCGGCGATGGTGCTGCTCGGCACGCTGTTCCCGATGATCGGCGACGCGTTCGACCTCGGCCGCATCTCGGTCGGCCCGCCCTACTTCGGCTTCATGTTCGTGCTGCTGATGCTGCCAGTGGTGCTGCTGCTGCCGTTCGGGCCGTTCGTGAAGTGGCGCAGCGGCGACTTCAAGGCGGCGTTCGCGCGCCTGCGTCCGTCGCTCTACGTGCTGCCCGTCGCCCTGCTCCTCGCCGCGTGGCTGCGCGGCGGCGATGTCTCCGCCTGGGGTCGCGCGTACTGGGGCGTCGCCGCGTCGCTCTGGGTCGGCCTCGGCATCGTGCTGTACGCGCTGCACCGCTGGCGCACCGCGCCGCGCGGGCGCCGCTACACGCCCGAGATGCTCGGCATGATCTGCGCGCATTTCGGCGTCGCGCTGTTCCTCGCCGGCGTGCTTGTGGTGGAAGCGACCAGTGTCGAGAAGGACGTGCGCCTCGCACCGGACCAGAGCGTCACGATCGGCGCGCTCGCGTTCCGCTTCGACGGCGTGAAGGACGCGCAGGGGCCGAACTTCCGCGCCCAGCAGGGCACGATCAGCGTGCTCGAGGGCGACAAGGTCGTCGCGACCCTGCATCCGCAGAAACGCATCTATGCGCGCAACCAGCAGCCGCAGACCGAATCGGCGATCGACCCGGGCCTGTTCCGCGACATCTACGTCGCGCTCGGCGAACCGGTCGGCGACGACGGCGCCTGGGCGGTGCGCGTCTACGTCAAGCCGTTCGTGCGCTGGATCTGGCTGGGCGCGCTGTTCATGATGTTCGGCGGCCTGCTCGCCGCCAGCGACCGACGCCTGCGGGCTTCAGGGCGCGACCCGAAAATCGGCGAAGCCGGGAGCGCGCGCGATCGCATCGAACCGGATTCTCCCATTCCCCATTCCCCACTCCCCTCTCCCGGCTCCCCCGCATGACCACGCGCCTGCTCCCCTTCGCGGGCTTCCTGCTCGTGCTCGCACTGCTCGGCTTCGGGGTCTGGTGGAGTGGCACGCACGACCTGCGCGAGGTGCCCTCGCCGCTGATCGGCAAGCCCGCGCCGGCATTCTCGCTGCCGCTGCTCGACGATCCCTCGAAGTCGCTCGGCAGCAAGGACCTCGCCGGCAAGCCGTACCTCCTCAACGTGTTCGCGAGCTGGTGCGTCGCCTGCCGCGACGAGCACCCGATCCTCATGCGCGAAGGCAAGCGCCTCGGCATCCGCCTGGTCGGCTTCAACTACAAGGACCCGGCCGAGGACGCGAAGCGCTGGCTCGCGCAATACGGCAACCCCTACGACGACGTCGTCGCCGACCTGCCCGGCGACGTCGCGATCGACTTCGGCGTGACCGGCGCGCCCGAAACGTTCCTCGTCGATGCGGACGGTATCGTGCGCTACAAGTACATCAGCCCGATCACGCCGCAGGTGATCGCGACCGAGCTGCTGCCGCGCATCGCCAAGCTCCAGCAGGAGACGAAATGACGCGCCTGCTGCTCGCGCTCGCGCTGGCATTGGCCGCCTCGGCCGCAAACGCCGCGATCGACCCGCTACCGTTCAAGGATCGCGCCGAGGAGGTGCGCTTCCAGAACCTGACCAAGCAGCTGCGCTGCCTCGTCTGCCAGAACGAAAGCCTCAACGATTCGAGCGCGCCACTCGCGGCCGACCTGCGTCGCGACGTGTTCGAGCAGATGCGCGCAGGCAAGAGCGACGACGAGATCAAGGCGTGGCTGACCGCGCGCTACAGCGATTTCGTGCTGTACGACCCGCCGCTGCGCGGCAGCACGTTCCTGCTGTGGTTCGGGCCGCTGCTCGTGCTCGGCGCGGGCGCGACCGCGGTCGCGCTCAGCGTACGGCGCCGTGCGCGTGCCGCGGCCGCCGTGCAACCCCCGGCGCTGCGCGCGTCGAGCGACGTCGAGGACGACTGGTGATGGCGATCTTCGTGTTGTGCGCGGCGTCGATGATCGCCGTCGCGCTCGCCTTCGTGCTCGTGCCGCTGCTGCGCCATCGGCGTGCAGGCGCGGACGGCGGACTCGGGGAACGCCAGCGTCGCGCGCTCGACGAGGCGCTCGCCGCCGGCGTCATCGACGCCGGCGAGCATGCGCGCAAGCGCGCCGCGCTCGCCTCGACGGCGCAGGCCCCGGCGCGGCCGTCGCGCGCCGCCTTCGCCGCGCTGTTGCTGGTCGCGCTGCTGCTGCCGGCGTCCGCGCTGCTGCTCTATCGCCTCGTCGGCACGCCGCAGGCGCTCGACCCGGCCAACCTCGCCACGAACGACGGCCAGCGCGCCGCCGACATGGACCAGGCGATCGCCGCGCTGGCTGCGCGCCTGGCGGAGCAACCCGACGACGTCGAGGGTTGGGCCCTGCTCGCGCGCGCGTACCAGGCGACCGGGCGCGCACAGGAATCGCTCGATGCCTATCGCCGCGCCCACGCGCTTGCCAAGGACAACACCGGCATCACCGTCGAATACGCGCAGGCGCTCGCGGTCGTCGCGCCCGGCCATCGCATCGAAGGCGAGGCGCGCAGCCTGCTCGACGGCGTGCTCGCGGCCGATCCGGACAACCAGCGCGCGCTCTGGCTGGTAGGCATCAGCGAATTCCAGGCCGACCGCTACGATGCCGCCATCGCGCGCTGGAACCACCTGCTGCCGTTGCTCGGCCCCGGCCCGGTCGCCGACAGCGTGCGCGAACAGATCGCGCTCGCCGAAGCGCGGCGTGACGGCAAGGAAGCGCCGGCGCCGCTGCCGTCGACCAACGGCACGGGCGCGGCCGCATCCGCTGCCGCCACGGATTCCGGCACGGCCACGGCGAATGCGCCCAGGCTCACCGTCCAGGTCGCACTCGATCCGAAGCTGGTCGACCGCCTCGATCCCGCCGCGACGCTGTTCGTGTTCGCGCGCGCGGCTAGCGGTCCGCCGATGCCGCTCGCGATCCAGCGCCTGAAGGCGTCGCAGCTGCCGCTCACGGTCACGCTCGACGAGGGCAACGGCATGCTGCCGAACCTCAGGCTCTCGATGTTCCCGCAGGTCGTCATCGGTGCGCGCGTGTCGAAGTCCGGCAACGCGATGCCGCAAAGCGGCGACCTGCAGGCACTGTCGCCGCCGACGGACGTGCAGCGCAAGGAACCGATCGCGCTCGTGATCGACCAGGTCGTACCCTGACGCGCCATGGCGGTCGAGGCGTGCGCTGCGGCGCACCGCCCTTGGCCGCCGGACTAGGCGCGCTTGCGAGCGCGTGAACGTTTCGGCGCCGCACGCGACGGCGCCGCCATCACCGGCTCGAATGCACCCGCCACGGCCGCCCGCATGAGGCGACGGAAAGTCGGGCATTCGAGATGGCTCGGCGCGCGGCAGGCAGCGGCGTGGCGCAGGCCGTCGCGCATCGCCGCGAGCGTGCGGATCGTGGCATCGAGTTCGTCGGCGCGCGCGGCCAGGCGTGCGCGATCGATGCGCGGACGCCCTTGCGCGAAGATCGAGGCGATCTCCTCGAGCGAAAACCCCGCCGCGCGCCCGAGCGCGACGAGCGCGAGCCGCTCGAGCACGGCCTCGTCGTACTGGCGGCGCAGGCCGCGCCGGCCGATCGGGCGGATCAGGCCGATCTCCTCGTAGTAACGCAGCGCCGACGCCGACACGCCCGAGCGTCGCGACACCTCGCCGATGTCCAGCTCGCGCATGGGGCTTGACCTCAAGTCGACTTGAAGTCGTACCTTGCGCTCACCGCTTCGCGCAAGCAAGCACCGGAGACCGACCATGCATCCCGAACGCCCCGAACCGATCGACCAGGCCACGCTGTGGAACGGCAGTGCCGGACAGGCCTGGGTCGACGCCCAGGCGCTGCTCGACGCACTGTTCGAACCGATCGAGCGCCGACTCGTCGACGACGCGCGCCGCCGATCCGCGCGCCGCGTGCTCGATGTCGGCTGCGGCAGCGGCGCGACGACGCTCGCGATCGCGCGCGCGCTGCCCGCCGGAGGCCGCGGCACCGGCGTCGACATCTCGCAGCCGCTGATCACCGCCGCGCGCGCTCGCGCGGATGCCGGCACGAACGCCGACTTCGTCTGCGCGGACGCGCAACGCCACGCGTTCGACGCCGGCGCGTACGACCTGCTCGTGTCGCGCTTCGGCCTCATGTTCTTCGACGACCCGGTCGCCGCATTCTCGAACCTGCGTCGCGCCGCGACGCACGACGCTTCGTTGTGCGGCTACGTCTGGCGCAGCCCGGCCGAAAACCCGTTCATAACGACCGCCGAACGCGCTGCACGCCCCTGGCTGCCGCGGATGCCCGTCGCCGATCCGCACGCGCCGGGGCAGTTCGCGTTCGCCGAGCGCGACCGCGTCGCGCGCATCCTCGCCGGGGCCGGCTGGGCAGACGTGGCGATCGACGCGCTCGATGTGCCGATGCGCTTCCCGGCCGCATCGCTCGAGCGCTATTTCACCCGGCTCGGACCGCTCGGGCGCATGCTGGCGGACGTCGACGCGTCGACGCGCGCACGCATCGTATCGGCCGCGCACGAGGCGTTCGCGCCGTTCGTGCATGGCGACGACGTGCGTTTCGACGCCGCGTGCTGGCGCATCGTCGCGCGATCGACCACCGCGGCGGGCGCGGGAGGATCGCGATGAACGCCGTCGTCGCGTACCTCGTCCACGCGGTCCCGATCGGCTTCGCCGCGACCGCGTTCATGGACCTGTTCGCGCTCGTGCGACGGCGCCTGTCCGGCACGCCGCTGCCCGACTACGCGCTGGTCGGGCGCTGGATCGCGCACATGGGCCGCGGCCGCTTCCGTCATGCAGCGATCGCAAAGACCCCTGCGGTTCGCGCGGAGCGCGCGCTCGGCTGGGTGGTGCACTACGCGACCGGCATCGCGTTCGCGGGCCTGCTGCTCGTGCTCGCGGGTCCGGGCTGGGTGCGCGATCCGACCGTGCTGCCCGCGCTCGCGGTCGGCATCGGCAGCGTCGCCGCGCCGTTCCTGCTCATGCAGCCCGGCATGGGCGCGGGCATCGCCGCGTGGCGCACGCCGGATCCGAGAGCCGCGCGCATGCGCAGCCTGGTTACGCATGCGGTGTTCGGCGTCGGCCTGTTCCTCGCCGGCTCGGCGCTGCGATTCATCGCGGCGTGACGTTGCGTCGCTGCGTCCGCGATACGGTTCCGGCCCTTGTGCGCCGCCGCTGCGGCCCTCAGCTCTCGGCTCACCCTGAGCTGAAGATGTCCGTCATGCCACCACCAGCAGCACGCGTCATGGGTGTCCGTGCCGGGAGTGCACGCACGCGAAGCGCGCTGTCGAGGGCGCTCGTCGTGCTCGTCGCGGTCTACTTCGTCGCGAGCCTCGCCCACTTCGCGCACAACGCCGAGTACATTTCGATCTACCCGAACATGCCCGCCTGGCTCACGCGCGAGAAGGTTTACTTCGCCTGGCTCGCGGTCACCGGCGTCGGCGTGGCCGGGCTCGGCCTCGTGCGGCTCGGCCTGCACGCGCTCGGCCTCGCGGTCGTGAGCGCGTACGGTGCACTCGGCCTCGACGGACTCGCTCACTACACGCTCGCGCTCTGTTCCGAGCACACGCTGGCGACGAACGCGACGATCCTGTTCGAGGTCGCCAGCGGATTCACGCTCATGCTCGTCGCCGCCGTCGCAGCGACGAGACGCGCCAGCGTGCGATGACGACGGATCAGCGCACGGTCGCCGCGACACGCGGGCGGCGATGCACCTTCACGAGCCAATAGACCATCACGACGAGCACGAGCAGCACCGGCGCGACGAGCAGCGGCAGCTTGCGCAACGGCTCGGGGATGAACTTCGCCTGGCCGAGGAAGGCCGAGGTCGTGGCGATCCACATCGCGTAGCTCATGCGCCAGAGATGGCGCGCGAGCCGGCGAGCGCCTTCGATGCGGCCCGCGCGGAGCATGCGCAGGTCGCCGAACGCGGCGAGCAGCGCGACGCTGCCGAACATGAACAACGGCGGCGCGGGAATGCCGTCGACGCGATGCGCCGTCGACGACACGGCTTCGACGCCGAGCGCGAGCGCGTGCGCACCGATCGCGACCGCGACGAGCATGAACGCGGTCGCGAGTGCGCGCATCTGCGGCACCGTGCGGCGCACGGCCAGCACGCCGGTCGCGACGAGGTAGAACGTGAGCACCGCGGCGACGACGTTGACGCGGTTCGGCGAGAAGAACTGCGCGATCACCGCCGCGGTCGTCGTCATCGTCGCCATCGCGACCGCGAACACCCAGCCGCTGCGCCGATGCAGCGGCGCGCCCTTCGTCGCGTACAGCGCGACCGCGCCCGCGAGGAGCGCGAGCAGCCCGGCGATGATGTGGATGGCTTTCATGCGTCCCCTGCACGACCGTGACCGCTGCAGGGCCCGGTGCGGTCGCGCTCGCCACAAGGAGGCACGTGACGGACCACGAGGCGGAGGCGACGAACGACGACACGGACGGTTGTTCGTCGGCCCCGATCGCGGGCTTCCACCTCCCACGTGCGCGGGCCTTCCGTTCGAGCACCGCCGCGCGCATGTGTGGCAGCGCCGGAAGGCGCGATGCCCTTCGTTCCGGCCAGGAAGAAGCATCGCGGCTTCCGCCGCTCCCACATGTGACCTGCTACATCTGGCGGAACAGGTGCAGGTAGCTGCGGCTGACCGGCAGCACGTCCTTGCGCCCGCGCAGGTGCACGTCGGCGGTCTCGTTGTCGCCGCGCGTGACGTGGCTGACCGCGCGCAGGTTGACGACGACGGAACGATGCACCTGGGCGAACTGCGCTGGGTCGAGCTGCGCGAGCAGTTCCTTCAGCGGCGTGCGCACGAGCGCCTCGCCGGGCTGGCCGTCGTCGCCGCGCCAGGCGACGAGCGTGTACTTCGTGTCCGAACGCAGGTAGTCGATGTCGTCGATCGCGATGAGCCGCAAGGTCTGCCCGACCTGCGCGCGTATCCAGCGCAGCGGTGCCGGCGCGGCGCCGCGCTGCAACTGCGCGGCGAGCTGCTGCAGCAAGGCTTCCGTATCGATCGCGGGCTGTGCCGCGCGCAGGCGCTCGCGCACGCGTGCGACGGTCTCGGCGAGGCGCTCCATCTCGACCGGCTTGACGAGGTAGTCGAGCACGCCCTGCGCGAATGCCTGCACCGCGTACTGGTCGTACGCGGTCACGAACACGAGGTGCGCACGGCGGCCGATGTGGCGCGCGGCTTCGATGCCGGAGATCCCCGGCATGTGCACGTCGAGGAAGCAGACGTCGGGCAGGCGCGCGTCGAACAGGCGGATCGCCTCGCGCCCGTTGCGCGCGAGCGCGACGATCTCGAGTTCCGGCCACGCCTGCGCGAGCTGGCGCGCGAGTGCGTCGCGCAGCAGCGGTTCGTCTTCGGCGATCAGCGCGGTCGGGCGGCCGTTCATACGCCGGCCTCGCGCGCGGGCAGGTCGAGCTCGGCTTCGACGCCGTGCGGCACGACGCCGTCGAGGCGCAGGCGCGCCGCTTCGCCGAACACGAGCTGCAGCCGCTCGCGCAAGGTTTCGAGCCCGGTACCGAGGCCGTCGCCGCCAGTGCCGAAGCCGACGCCGGTGTCGCGCACGCGCACGAGGCAGCGATCGGCGCGACGGCGCACCTCGATGTCGATGCGCCCGCCCTCTTCGCTCGGATCGATGCCGTGGCGCACCGCGTTCTCGACCAGCGTGAGCACGCTCATCGGCGGCAGCACGAGCCCGCGCGCGAGCGGGTCGACATCGAGCGCGAACTGCAGCCGGTCCGGCATGCGCATGTGCATGACCTCGAGATAGGCGCGCACGAGTTCGATCTCCTGGCCGAGCGTCGTCGACGGTTCGTGCAGGCGCGGCACCGCGGCGCGCAGGTAGGCGATCAGGCTGCCGAGCACGCCCGATGCCTGCGGCGAGCCGCGATCGACGAGTTCGCGCACGTTGGCGAGCGTGTTGAACAGGAAATGCGGTTCGACCTGCGCCTGCAGCAGGCGCAGGCGCGCGTCGAGCGCGCGGCGTTCGTACTCGCTGCGCTCGAGCTCGAACGCGAGCGCCTGCTTCTGCGCGACCTCCTTGATCTGCCGCAGCAGCGCGGCGACCGCGATCCACGGCGCGGTGAGCAGGGCGAGCATCGTCATCGCCGAGTAGCCGCCGAGGCGATCCTTGTCCTTGTACCAGGGCTGATCGAGGCCGAGCGTGGTCAGCCAGTACGCGATCGCGACGACGAACGGCACCGCGAGCGCGACCGCGATCACCTGCAGCGCCCAGCGCGCGAACCAGCGCGGCAGGCGCGGCGGCCAGCGCTCGAACACGCCGAACACGCACAACAGCGCGAGCGCGATGAAGAACACGCGACCGTAGAGGATCGCGTACGAGACCTGCCACCCCGGCGCGAGCGGCAGGCTGACCACGGCGGCGGCGATCAGCACGACGCGCACGCGCCGCCAGCCGAAGATCGGCGCAGGCGGCTCGTCGATGGGCGCGGTCGCGGTCATGGCGCGAGCATAGTGCAGCCGGCCCGCGCGTGGCGGCGGCACCGCGCCGGCCGCGGCCGGCGCATCAGATGCGCGGCAGCCAGAGGATCGCGCCCGCGGCCGCGATGCCGCCGGCCATCACGAGCGTCGCCGCGCCGAGTCCGAACGCCATCGCGAGCTGCACGCGCGCGCTGCCGCGCTGCGCGCGGATGTAAAGCTCGAGCAACGCGAGCGGCACGAGGTACTGCGCGAACGCGAGGAAGGACAGGAACGGTCCGGAGAACGTCTTCGGATCGAAGCCGGCCGGCCCCTGGTTCGCGACGATCCATGCCATCAGGCCGATGCGGAAGAACCAGACGCCGCCGACCGCGAGGAACAGGCGCAGCGCCCAGCGCCGATGCGCGTCGTAGCGCCGCGCGCGCGCGGCGCGTACGGCGAGGAACGCGAAGGCGAGGATGAGCACGGCGTCGAGGCTGATGCCGAGGTGCTGCACGAACTGCTCCGGCTTCGGACGGCTCCACACCATGAACAGGCCGCCGAGTGCGGCGATGACGCCCGCCGTCGCGAACACGCGACCGTTCCAGCGATGCACCGCAGGCCACCGGCTGCGGATGCGCGGCACGAGCTGCAGCGCGCCGCCCGCGACGACCGCGAGGGCGAACACGAGGTGCGACGCGAACACGAGGTTGCCGACCGTGTCGCCGGGCGCGTAGGCGCCCTTGACCACCGCATTCCACGCTTCCGGCCGGCCGGCGAGCGCGCTGCGCGCATAGAACATCACGATGTAGAACGCGAACAGCAGCTGGCCCGCGACTGCAACCACCCACCAGGCCGCGGCGACGCCGCGCAGGGCCCTGCCACCCGCCCGTGCTGGCGCTTGCGGCATCGCAACGGCTTCGGCGGGTTCGAGCGTATCGGCGGTGGCGACTAACGGCGGCATGCGAGCATCCTCGATGAGATACGCGCAGCCTAGCGACGCCTTGCTCGCGCACGAACCCGCGTGCGACGAGCGACGGTGGCGACGGCACGAACGACGTCCCTGCGCGACGGAACGCGCGGCAGGGATCCGCCCTTCAGCCCGCCCGGCGTACCCGTCCGTGGTCCCGCGCCCGGTTTCGCATCATTGCGTGCAGCCGCTCCACCAGCACGGATTCGCATCGATGAAGCCGAGCAGCGCCTGCTGCTTGGGCGTGTCCTGCGCATCGAGGTATTCGACCGCACCCCAGCTGCCGAACTTGCCGTAACCGCTCGACGCCGTGAAGTTCATGAACAACTCGCCGCCGTGCTCGCGCCAGTCGACGAGGTGCTGCGCGTACGCGGCGCCCATGCGCGCGTCGCGATTGGCCGACGTGAACAACGCGGTGATCGCGTCGTTGTTTTCGACGCCGAGGATGCCGACGAGATGCTGGCCGCCTTCGTAGCTCACCAGACGCAGGCTGCGCGCGACGGCGGCGCCGTGGTGCGCATCGATCCAGCCACGCACGTCGGCCAGCGCACCTCCGGGAGGGCCGCCCGCGACCTGGCCCCCGTTCGTGAGCTCGGCGAACAATGTCGTCGTCGTCCAGCCCTGCACGGTCGCCGCGGTATCCGGGCCGTCGAGGTAGCCACCGAAGTACGGCGCGATCGCCACGGCATCGATGCCGTGCGCGCTGCACGGCGCACCCCCGCTCCACAGCGGGCAGTCGGCCGACTGCGTCTGCGTGTACGCGTTCGCGGCCTGGGCGCCGAGCACGCAGGTCACGCGCGAGGCTTCGCCGCCCCACGCGGCCTTCCACAGGTCGCACATCTGCGCGGTGCGTTCGCCGTGCCAGTTGAGACGCCGATCGAAGCCGGAGCCGACGTTGCCATACTCGGCCGTGCCCATCGCCTCGACGTACGCGCCCTGGCCGAACTGGCCGTTCCACACCTCGTTGGAGTACTCGACGTAGACGCGCAGGTCGCGTCGCAACAGCGCCTTCACGCGGAGGGCGAACTGCGTGATGTAGTCGTCCGTGGCGCGGTGCGGCACGTTGAACCACGGCTGCGCGTCGGTGCGATTGGCGAGCTCGACCATCATCTCGAGCGGCACGCCGTGCTCGGTCCAGCGCACGTCGTCGAGCATCGGGCGGTCGACGAAATCCTGCTGCGCGGAATTGTTGGTCTGCATCCAGTCCATGAAGCGCAGCACCTTGTTGCGTCGGACCAGCGACAGGAAATCCGGATGGAACAGCTGCGACGGACCCGAGTGCTCGTCGTAGCCGGGCATCCAGACGTGGATGTCGCGCGGCGGGTCCGCCGCGTCGATCGCATCGAAGCGCATCATCCAGCCGCCCGATCCCGCGTCGACGTCGAGCACGTCCCGTCCAGGCGTCGACAGCGCCGCGTTGCGATGCGCGGCGAAGAAGTAGCTGATCGTTCCGTGACCCTGGTAGGTGACGACGTAGCGGCCACTCGGATAGTGGCCCGGAAAGTCGCCGAAGAAGAACAGGGTCGCGACCGCGTTGTACGACGTACCCGCGCATCCCGGTCGGCTCGCCACCGGCGCGAGCGTGCGCAGGTAGCCGTTGGCATCGAGGTCGAGGCAGTCTTCCTCGCCGGTGTCGAACACGCCGCTGCCGGTGGTGTCCTGGGTGATCCAGGCGCGCGACTGCTTCATCGCGTCGACGAAGTTGTAGCTGGTCGAATAGTCGACCACGCCGTCGAGGTTCGCGCCGAGCGGCGAATCGTAATTGAGCGGATGCTCGAAGCCATTGCGGAACAGCGTGTCGAACGCGCGCGCCTCGCGCACGCCGGCGAACATCGCCAGCAGCGCCAGCACGACGTGCACGCCCCTTCCCTGCGTGATTGCCCGCATCGCGTCGCCTCCCCGGTTCGATCGTGCGGCGATCCTAGCCGCGCGCGCGGAGCGGGACTGTGAGCCAGCGCCGCATTGCAGGCGCAGGATCGTCTGCGCCTGACTGCCGCGATAGCCCACCGCGCTGCCGGCGTCGGCCGTGTCGCGGTTGCGCTCGAACGTGGAGCGGTCGATGCCGACGATCGCACCCGCGCCGTGCACCCACAACGCGCCCGGCTGGTCGGCGCCGTCGAGCGCGACGTTGTGCGAACGTGCTGTCGCACAGCAGCACCACGGCGTCGCCGCTGATCTCGACGGGCTCGCTGTTGCCGGTGTACGCGAGCCTGTCGACGACGACGCCGGGCGAATCGCCGGCGATGACGAAGCACGAGCCTCGAGCGCGTCACCGTCGACGGCGCGACCTCGGGACGCCGCGCGCGATTCCCCTCACCCGCCGCGCTGCGCGCGTCGGCCTCTCCCGCGAGCGGGAGAGGCGAACACCGGTGCGCCGCTTCGCCCGCGCGAACCACTTCGTCGCGAACCCCTTCGTCGCGAACGGCTTCGTCGCGCGCTACTTCGCCGCGGGCGGCGGCGGCGCCGGCAACGTCACCTTCGGCGCAGGCACGAACGGCACGATGCCGAACTTCGGATACGCCTCGGACGGGTAGTAGAACGTGCCGTCCTTGACCACCATCGCGATCTTCTTGATCGCCTTGAGGTCCTTGGTCGGATCGCCCGGCACGAGGAAGAAATCGGCGAGCTTGCCCTTCGCGATCGAGCCCGTGCGCTGGTCGCGGCCGAGGTAGCGTGCACTGTCGAGCGTCGCGCGCTTGAGGATCTCGGGCGCAGTCATGCCGGCCTTCTGGTACAGCTCGAGCTCGCGGTGGTAGGTGAACGAACCGCCCGTGTCGGTGCCGAACACGATGAACACGCCGCGATCGTGCAGTCGGCGCACGACGTCGATGAGCTTGTCGAACGCGCCGCGATAGGCCGCGTCGTCGCCCGGCGCCGAGGTGTCCGCGAGCTGCTTCATCGCGTCGCGGCGGGCGCCGACCGGGAGGTGGTCGAGGTAGTCGACCGCCCCCGGCGGCACCTGGCCGTCGCGGTTGAGCAGCAGCATTTCGTGGATGCCGAGGGTCGGGTCGATCGCCTTCTTGCCTTTCACCATGAGGTCGATCGTGTGCTGGACCTTCGCGCTGTCGAGGTCGAGCGCCGGCAGGCGCTTGAGCGCGGTCAGGCGGAACAGCGTGCGCGTATCCTCGCCGGGGCCGATGACCCAACCGAGCGCGAACTGGTTGATGTGCGTGGTCTCGTCGTAGCCGGCCTCGATCATCTGGTCCACCGTCGCGAACGCGGGCACGTGGCCGGTCACGCGCATGCCGAGCTTGTGCGCCTCGGCGACGATCGCCGGCACCCACGCCGGGTTCATGCTGTTGTAGACCTTGATCTGCCAGTAGCCGCGCGCGCCGTACCAGCGTACCGCGTCGATCGCCTTGTCCTGGCTGTCGACGACGAAGCCGTTGTTCGCGCTGAACGGGCTCTTGCCCTCGATGAAGCCCGAGCGCACGACGTGCGGGCCGGCCGTCTCGCCCTTCTCGATGCGCTGCACGAGCGCGTCGAGCACGGCGTTGTCGTTGCCCATGTCGCGCACGGTCGTGATGCCCGCGAGCAGGTTCAGCAAGGCACTGTTCTGGCCGAGGTGCGCATGCATCTCGAACATGCCGGCGACGAGCGTGCCGCCGGCGCCGTCGATCGTGACCTCGCCCGGTGTCGCCGGGCTGTCGAGCGGCTCGATCGCGGCGATCTCGCGCCCGTTGACGAGCACCGCCACCGGCTCGCCGAGCGCGCCCGTGACGGGATCGAACACGCGCACGTTGCGGATGCGCACCGGCGCGCCGTACGCATGCGCGATCTCGCGCTGGATCGTCGCGTAGCGTTCGGTGGTCCAGTCCGCGGCGAGCTTGCGCAGGCGCACTTCCTCCGCCTCGTAGCCTTCGCGCACTAGGATGAACGACGGTGACACCGCGGCGAACAGGCGATCGTTCGCATCGAGCAGCATCGTCTCGGGCTGCGTGTCGATGCCGGAGAGATCGTAACGCGTGACCTGCAGCTTGCCCCCCGCACCGTCGACGTCGATGGTGGCGCCCTTCTCGAGCCGCAACGTGCCGCCCGGCAATGCGGGCATGCCGAGATCCGGCCGCTTCAGCAACGCGCGCGCATACACTTCGTCCGACCATGGGCTCGCGCTCTGCGCGACGTAGACCGCCGGCGCGTCGACCCTGGCCGTGCCCTTGCCGGTCGAATCGACCCAGCTCGCGTCGGCGCCGCTGCGTTCGAAGGTCTCGTCGACCTTGCTGCCGAACGTGGTCGTGCCCTTGATCGTCCATGCCCGCGGCAAGCCGCTTTCGTCCAGGGTGAGCGTTTCCACGATCGTCGGGCCGCGGCCGTTGTTCTTGATGTCGTAGTCGACCGTGCTGGTGTCGCCCTCGGTCGTCACGAACACGTGGCCGACGTTCTTGCCGCCGAAGATCGCCGTGTAGCGCGCGCCGTCGGCGGCGATGGCGGCGAGTGGCGCGAGCGCGCAGAGGACGGCGAAGGCGAGGCGGTGTTTCATGACGGGGCTCCGGCGCGGGTGAGGTGCGGCATTCTGACCGACCGGGCGTGCGACCACTAGCGACGTCGCTCAACGGCCTTTCGCCACGAAGCGAGGTGGCCGGCGCCGTGCAGGAGCGCACCCCTGTGCGCGACCATCGCGCCGCGGTGCATCGCGACGCCGCGGTCTCACCCATGGTCATCGAATCCATGCCCATGCGCGGGCTTGCAATCGCCGGGCGCGGTTCGCATGCTGCATCCATGATCGAGCGCCTTTTCGTCTACGGAACCCTCGCGCCGGGCAAGCCGAACGCGCACGTGCTCGCCGGCGTGCGCGGCACCTGGGAGCCCGCGAGCGTGAACGGTCGCCTGCTCGCGGAAGGCTGGGGCGCGGCGCTCGGCTTTCCCGGCATCGTGCTCGACGACCATGGCGAACCCGTGCGCGGCCTCGTCTTCAGTTCGGAGGAACTCGCTGCGCACTGGGAACGCCTCGACGCATTCGAGGGCAAAGGTTACGAACGCGTGCCAACGACCGCGCGGCTCGACGACGGCTCGCCCGTCGAAGCGTACATCTATCGCCTGCGCGAGCTGCCCGCGTGACCGCGGGGGTTGCAGCGTTCCCCTGCCGCACGACCGGGATCGACGATCAGTTGAAGCCGTTCGCGAAGATGGCGTCGCCGGTCTCGATCGCGCCCGCATCGCACGTATGCGCCGTTCGGGCGTGGCATTCCGCCTGCTCGCTGCCCGCGCCGAGACGGCGCCGTCGGCTACAACCTGACTGGTCATCCCCCTCTCGCACCCTTGCCGGCTTTCCCCGGGGAACCTTCAGGACCCTCGATGGGTATACTGATGGTGCCCACGCGACATCCAGGGACACTTCCAGGCGACTGCAACTTCTTCCTGGTGCAATCGCCGCGATGCAATCGGGTAGCGCGAGTGCCAGCGATGCTGTCACGGGCTCGATCACGGCGGCTGCACGCAGATTTCCGACCTTTCGTGCGGCAGCGGCGCTGGGGTCGCACCGCTCAGGAACCATGAACATGCGAACGATGTTTTCCGCCATCCCGCTGCTTGCCTTGTCCGTATCGTTCCCTGCGCATGCGTCGGGCCTGTTCGCGGTGTCGGCCGAGCTGTCGCACCAGGGCAAAGCATTTGCTGCACCGTCGGCCGTGGTGCGGGAAGGCGAACCCGCGTCCGTGGAGGCGTCCGGCGCGGATCCGTACAGGCTTGGATTCACCGTCAGGGAATTGGCCGCGAACGAGATCGAAGTCGTTGCGACGGTGGACTCACCGCACGGGATGATGGCGCCGACGGTCGTCGTCAGGCCGGGGGTGCCAGCCAGCATCGATGTCGGCGACATCGGGCTGAAACTGACGGTCAAGCGGAGCGGCGACTGACGGTTCGTCCAAGGTAACGACGGATGCGTGGAGTGGCCGGACACCTCGATCGAGCGGCCGCTGACGTGCCGGGTGTTTCTTCGACACGCGCGCCCCACGCATCCGTTCGAAGACGAGTGCCGTCGCCCGTGGCGAACCCGCTGCGCACCCTGCGAATCAATCCAGGGGGCTGACGACGCCTCGCCCGCCCCGATTCAACACGTGGGTATAGATCTGCGTCGTCGACACGTCCTTGTGGCCGAGCAGTTCCTGGATCGTGCGCCGACCGTAGCCGGCTTCGAGCAGATGCGTCGCGAAGCTGTGGCGGAGCTCATGCGCACTCAGCGGTTTGGCGATCGCGGCAGCCCGACGCGCGCGCGCGAGCGCACGGGCGAGGACGGCATCGTCGACGTGATGACGCCGCTCGGCGCCGTCGAGCGGATCGCGCGACCGCTGCGTCGCCGCAAACACGAACTGCCAACCAGGCTCGCGCGCCGCGCCCGGATATTGCGCATTAACGCGTGCGGAAGGCGCGTCGCGCCGAAGCCGGCGGCGAGATCCACCGCGTGCAGCCGCAACGACCGCTCGATCTCCCGCTGCAGCGGCTCGACCAACGAACGCGGCAGCATCGTGCGGCGATCCTTGCCGCCTTTACCGTCGCGCACGAGGATTTCGTTGCGGGCGAAATCGACGTCCTTCACGCGCAGGCGCAGGCATTCCATCAGGCGCATGCCGGCGCCGTACAGCAGGCTCGCCATCAACCAGGTCCTGCCTTCCATTACTGCGAGCAGCCGCACCACCTCGTCTTTCGCCAGCACCATCGGCAGGCGACGCGGACGCTTCGCGCGAACCACGTTGCTCAACCACGGAAGATCGAGGCGCAGCACCTCGCGATACAGGAACAGGATCGCCGACAGTGCCTGATTCTGCGTCCCCGCCGCAACGCCGCCGTCCTTCGCGAGTGCACCCAGGAACGCCTACACCGCCGTCGCGCCGAGGTCGCGCGGATGCCGCTTGCCGTTGGCAAGGATGAACCGCCGAATCCATCCCACGTAAGCCTGCTCGGTGCGCAAGCTGTAGTGCTTGAGCCGGATCCTGCGCCGAACTTCGTCCATCAGGCGAGGCGCGCGCGCTGGCACCGCCACCCGTTACGCCCTCGTTTCCGGATGCGTAATCCATTACGCCCTCGCGCCAGGGATGTTGCGACGGAGTGTGATCGCCCTGGACGGCAGGCGCGACCGCGCAAGTTACTGACATTGTGTAAGAATACGGGTTGACGCTGTATCCGCACACGCGCAGGATGCCGTGCAACGCCCCGCTTTCGGGGTCTATTTGTAGTTAGGGAAGGTCTGAACAAGTCTGCGCACGGATAGTATACTTCTGCTCAACGTCGAGCCAGGGTCGTGCGATGAATCAGATGAGCTTCGGGGATGCGGAATACAGCGGCAAGAAGAAGCGCACGCGGCGCGAACAGTTTCTGGCCGAGATGGAGCAAGTCGTTCCCTGGGGCTCGTTGTTGGCGCTGATCGAGCCGTTCTATCCGGTGGCAGGCCGCGGCCGGCATCCGTATCCAATCGCGACGATGCTGCGCGTGCACCTGATGCAGAACTGGTTCGGGTTGAGCGATCCGGCGATGGAAGAAGCGTTGTACGAGATCACGTCGATGCGGCAGTTTGCGCGGCTGACCTTGACGCAGGCGATTCCGGACGAGACGACGATCCTGAACTTTCGCCGGTTGCTGGAGCAGAACGAGCTGGCGCCGGAGATTCTGGCGCGGGTGAACAAGTACCTGGGCCGGAAAGGCTTGCTGCTCAAGCGTGGCAGCATCGTGGACGCGACGATCATTGCGGCACCGAGTTCGACCAAGAATGCCGAGGGCGAGCGCGACCCGGAGATGCATCAGACCAAGAAGGGCAACCAGTGGCACTTTGGCATGAAGGCGCACATTGGGGCCGATGCAGAGTCGGGATTGGTGCATACCGTGGTGACGACTGCGGCGAACGAAGCGGACGTGGCGGTCGTCGATGAACTGCTGCACGGCAAGGAAGAAGTCGCGTACGCCGATGCCGGCTACACCGGAGCGGACAAGCGTGTCGAGCGCAAGAACCTGCGTTGGGAAATTGCCGCCAAGCGCGGAAAGATCCAGGCCATGCCGGAAGGCCAGGCCAAACGCACCGCAGAGAAGATCGAGAAGCGCAAGGCGAGTATTCGTGCCAAGGTCGAGCACCCGTTTCGGGTGATCAAGCGCCAATTCGGCTTGGTCAAGGTGCGGTTCCGTGGGTTGGCGAAGAACACCGCACACATCATCACCCTGTTCGCGCTGTCGAATTTGTGGATGGCGCGGCGAAGGCTATTGGCGATGACAGGGTCATTGCGTCCGCAGTTCGCAAAATGAGGCAAGAAAAGGAACGCGAACGGCGAGAAACCGAACTATTTCGGTGGTCGAGTGCATTCCGTCGGCCCGCCACCACGATCCGCTCTCAGTGATGGCGTGCGAGTGACTTGATCAGACCTTCCTTAGGCCGCAATATGTCACACCTGTAATGACCCAGCGGTTTCTGCTCAGGTCACGCCGCTAATTTGAACGCCTCGTCCGGCGTCTTCATTCCCAATGCCTGGTGCGGGCGTCGGCTG
>NZ_SLWQ01000007.1 GCF_004342425.1 Dokdonella fugitiva
GGTGTCCACCGTGAACTCCTGCGCACAGTAGTACTGCACGCCCGTACCCGACGTCGAGCCGCCCGGGTTGGCGAACGTCGGGCTGCTCGTCGTCAACGCACCGTTGAAGAACGCCGGCTGCGGCGTCGTGTTCACCGCGAAGTTCGCCGTGACCGTGCAGTCGCTCGTGATCGCGCCCGTCGTGTACGTATTGCCTGCCAGCGTGCCCCCGCAACCCGTCACCGTGTCGATGTGCGAGCCCGCGTCCGCCGTCACCGTGAACGCCGTCGTGTCGCCGTCGTTCACCACCGCGCTCGGCGGCGTGATCGTGCCAGAGCCCGTACCCACCACGGCCGTGACGGTATGCGTGACGATGTCCGCTGCGAAGTTCGCGACAACGTCGCAGTCGGCGAGGACGTTGCTGACGGTGTACGTGTCGCCCGCCAGCGAGCCCGCGCACGTGCCGCCCACGGTATCGATGTGGAAGCCGGCATCCGGCGTCAGCGTGAACGCGATCGAGTCACCCTCGTTGACCGACTGCGCGCCGAGCGGGGAAATGGAACCCGCTGGCGTGCCGATGCTGGAGGTCACCGTGTGCTGCGGCAACGAGCCGTCGCAGTTGTAGGACGGCGTGTACGTGACGTTGAGGTCGTCGGCGAAGAAGGTGTTGTTGGCGGTCTGGCCGCTGCCCGTAACCTGCTGGAACACCATGTTGCTGACGTTGTTGCCACCCGTGGTACCGCTGCCGTCGGTCGTCTCGAAAATCTGCACGCCATCCTTGCAGATGCGCACGTTACTGGTTGCGCGGTCAACGAGCAGCTTGAGGTTGAAATAAGTGCCGGGCGTGAACGTCGCACCGGTCGGCGTAAACGTGCCGGTGCCCCCCGACCAGAGAATTGAATCGATCGAGTTGCCCGTGCGGTTGAAGCGGACATAGGTCGTGACCAAACTCGCATCCGGATCCTGCGGCTGGAAGTACCAGCTGGCGCCGTTGGTCGTATGCGTCATGCGCAGGTTCGCCGAGACCGCGACATAGCGCGTGGTACCCACCGGGAACTGCGGCGAGATCGCAAGCGCATTGTTGCTCGTGTTCGGGGACGCGGCGCTGTTCTGGCTGAAGTGCTGCGTGCCGTTGGCCGGTACCGTGGTCGCGACGTTCGAGCCGCGCGCCGACCAGCCTTGCTGGCCGTTGATCGCGGCCACGGTGTAGTCGGGAGCTTCGAAGCCGACGTCGTACGACGTGGACTGCGTGAAGTTCCAGCCGAAGAACTTCGCAACGGCGGAAGCGTTGCCCTCGGCGGTGGTGATCGGACCCGCTGTAACGGCGTAGTTGCCGGCCGCGGACACCGCCACGTTCGCGCTGATCGTGCACCCGCCGGGCGGAATGGCAGCGCCGCTCGCTAAGGTGATCGCCGAGTCGCCCGACGAGCCGGTCAACGTGCCTGGGCAGGTCGTCGTGGCATTGGCCGCGAGCGTCATGCCTGCCGGCAAGGTCGTGGTGAAATCGGCCGTCGTCGGCGTCGCGGCGGTATTGATGTTGCCGACCGCTATCGCGAGCGTGGTGCTCGTCGGCACTGCGGCGGCGGCGGGCGTGAAGCTCGCCGAGACCGACAGCGGTAGCGCCGGAACGACGGCATTCGTATCGACCGTGACTGTGTAGTCCTCGGACTGGCCATAGCCGGCGCCGGTGCGGCACGGCGGGAGTTCGGAAAGATCGACAGTGTCGTACGCCGTCATCGCACGCAGGCGCGTGTTGCCGAGCACGGCGTCGGCCGGAACAGTGATCAGCGCCGTGACGGACAGAGCATCCGTGCCGGTCGAGTCGGTGATGGTTCCGATCCAGTAGCCTTCATTGGCATCGGTGAAGACGCCATTCTGGTTCCAGTCCACGTAGAGCGCGTTGCCGTGCGAGAATGGGCCGTCCGTATTGGCCTTCATCGTGATCGCGTAGGTCGCACCCGGACGCAGGGTGCCGACGACCGCCGTGAAGTCTTCGTGCGCCGTGCCGCCGGTCGCTCCGGCGGACGTGTTGTTGATTTCATTGATCTTGACGAGCGTGATCGGCTCGACATTGCTGGTGTACGTGTTGACGCAATACGGAGCAATCGCTTCCGGCACCTGCGGCAAGGCCTGCGTATTCGCCGGCACGCCAATCCGCGCAGCCGTCGACCGGATCGTGTCGGCGGCCGGTCCGGCCGCGCTTGGCACCGCAACGGCGGCGGCCGTAGCGAACGTGCCCCCCGTGGCCGCCAGGGCCAAAGTCAATTTCAACAAGCGTCTCATGCGATATACCCCCGTAGATCGACGGCCGCCTGAATGGCGGCCACATAAAAACGCGCCTGCCGAAGCTCCCGGCGAGCGTTGTGGAACAACAGTGGATCCCCGTCCCCTGGATGAAGCAACTTCCTGCTGCTGAAGCGAGACCAGACAACGCTGCATCGGAACATCTGCGACCCCAGTCACATGGAGCGAACTCCGTTGACGGCGCCGTTCGCACGGTGCCGTCATCTACCGATTTCGAATCCTCGGACAACCGCGCGGAACATGGTTCGGCGAGGCTTCCGGACTATATGCCTGTGACACGATCGTCACAACTGCGTCTCATCTTTACCAAACCAGCGCGCATGCTGCATGTCAGCAATGCGCGCCCGTACCGACGCCAGATCGACTAGGATGCGGCGCCCACCAGACCAGGATGCCACATGCCTCGAACGAGACGCTCGCTGCTTCGGCGGTCGCTGGCCGTCGCCGCAATCGTGCTGGCCTTGCCGCTAGCAGGCTGGTTGCTGCTGCGCGGCAGCCTGCCACGCTACGAAGGCGACATGCGCGACGCGGCACTGCAGCAAACGGTGCGCGTCGAGCGCGACGCGCTCGGTACCGTCACCGTGCGCGCGCAGAGCCGGCGCGACGCGAACTGGGCGCTCGGCTACGTGCACGCACAGGAGCGCTTCTTCGAGATGGATATGCTGCGCCGCCGCGCGGCCGGCGAACTCGCCGAGCTGTTCGGCCCGGCCGCATTGCCACTCGACCGCACCGCGCGCGCGCACCGCATGCGCGCGCGCATGGAGCGCGCGCTCGCCGCCCTGCCGTCGCAGCAGCGCGACGCACTCGACGCCTACCGCGACGGCATCAACGCCGGACTCGCCGACCTCGCGGTGCGGCCGTTCGCGTATCTCGCGACGTTCAATGCGCCAGTGCCGTGGCGCAGCGAAGACACCCTGCTCGTCGTCGCCGCGATGGCCTTCACCCTCAACGACGCCGAGGACAAGCGCGAGCTCGCCTTGATGCGCATGCACGCCGCGCTGCCCGCGTCGGCCTACGCGTTCCTCGGCGCGAGCGGCGGCGGCTGGGACGCGCCGATCGCCGGCGCGCCGTTGTCGTGGCCGGAGGTTCCGCCCGCCACCGACCTCGACCTGCGCTCGCTGGATCCGGCGCTGCTGCGCGGCAGCCACGGCGTGACCGACCCACGCGTGCCCGGCAGCAATGCGTTCGCGGTCGCGGGCTCGCTCGCCGACGGCGCCGCGATCGTCGCCAACGACATGCACCTGGACCTGCGCGTGCCGAACCTCTGGTTCCGCACGCGCGTGGTCTATCCCGATCCACGCGGCACCGGCGCGATGATCGACGTGACCGGCGCCGGCCTGCCCGGCACGCCCGCGATCATCGCCGGCAGCAACGGGCTCGTCGCCTGGGGCTTCACCAACAGCTATGCCGACACGGCCGACTGGGTGCGCGTCGTTCGTGACCCGAACGATCCCTCGCGTTATCGCGTACCGGAAGGTTGGGCGACGACCGAGAAGCACGCCGAGCGCATCCACGTGCACGGCGCCGCCGACGAGACGATCGAAGTCGAGGAGACGCGCTGGGGACCGATCCTCGCCAGGGACGTGGACGGCACCGCGCTCGCGCTCGCCTGGGTCGCGCAGCAGCCGGGCGGGATCGACGTCGAGCTCATCCGCATCGAGGCGGCGCGCAACATCGACGAGGCGATCAGCGTCGCGCAGGCGAGCGCCATCCCGCCGCAGAACTTCATCGTCGGCGACAAGGCCGGCAGCATCGCCTGGACGATCGCGGGCCGCATTCCCCGGCGCGTCGGCGGCTTCGACCCGTTGCTGCCGGCGGACTGGTCCACGCCCGGTACGGGCTGGGACGGCTGGCTCGCCGAAGACCTGCATCCGCTCGTCGCCAACCCGCCATGGAAGCGCATCTGGAGCGCGAACCAGCGCTCGGTGGAAGGCGCGGCGCTCGAGCGGGTCGGCGACGGCGGCTACGACCTCGGCGCGCGTGCGGCGCAGATCCGCGACACGCTGCGCGCGCACGAGCATTTCAAGGTCGAGGACATGCTGAAGATCCAGCTCGACGACCGCGCGCTGTTCCTCGAGCGCTGGAAGGACCTGCTCGCGCTCGAACTCAACCGCGCGCCGCCGTCCGCGCTGCACGACAAGGTGAAGCAGATCCTCGCCGGATGGAACGGCCACGCCTCGATCGATGCGGTGGCCTATCGCCTCGTGCGCGCCTGGCGCGGCGAGGTCGTCGACGCGGTGCTCGACGGGTTCGCCGGCGCGGTGCGCAAGCAGTTTCCCGACTTCGCACTGCCCAAGCTGCCGCAGTCCGAACAGGCGGTGTGGAAACTGCTCGGCCAGCGACCGGCGCACCTGCTGCCGCCGGGCAACGCCGACTGGGACGCGCTGCTGGTCGCCGCGCTCGATCGCGCGGCGCGGAAACTCGATGCGCAACCGGGCGGCATCACCGCGCGCACCTGGGGCGAACGCAACACCGCGCGCATCGCGCACCCACTCTCGCGCGGACTGCCCGCGTTCGTCGCGCGCTGGCTCGACATGCCGTACGAGGCACTGCCGGGAGACAGCCACATGCCGCGCGTGCAGGCGCCCGACTTCGGCGCCTCCGAGCGCTTCGCCGTCGCTCCCGGCGACGAAGCGCACGGCTACTTCATGATGCCGGGCGGCCAGAGCGGCCATCCACTCTCACCGTACTACGGCGCCGGTCATGCGGACTGGGCCGCGGGGAAACCGACGCCGTTCCTGCCGGGCCCGGCGCAGCACGTGCTGGAGTTCTCGCCCCGTTGAAATGTGGCGCCGGCGTGGAGGCCACGCGTGCGCCGTGCGGCGTGGAGGATCCGGCCCTGCAGTCGCGCACAAGGCGTGCTCATGCGAGGCTTCGCTCCGGCTGCCCGACGCCGCCATTTCTGCAGGACGGTTGAACGCGCGAGGCGCGCTCAACCGCGGTGCGACCCGACGCTGGCACGAGGCGTCCGGCGGGCGCCGCGATCGCGGCGCCCGCCGGACGCTTACGGCAGCTCGAACATGTCGGCGAAGATCACGTCGGCGGGGTCGATCAGCACGTTGGCGGTGACCGGCACTTCGATCAGCGCGTGCGCGGGATCGTTGCTGTGCACGCAGATCATCGCGGTGTAGCTGCCCGCCGTGAGACCGGCCGCATCGACGCTCGCGGTGATCGTCGCCGTCGCACCGGCCGCGACCGAACCCTGGTCGGGCGAACGCGCCAGCCATGCGACCGGGCCGGGGTTCGCGCAACTGATCGGCGCGGTGTCGATGGTGTACGTGAGCGTGCTGCCGACGTCACCG
Organism: Dokdonella fugitiva; assembly: GCF_004342425.1. Lineage (GTDB taxonomy): Bacteria > Pseudomonadota > Gammaproteobacteria > Xanthomonadales > Rhodanobacteraceae > Dokdonella_A > Dokdonella_A fugitiva. Next base: position 5,586 of record NZ_SLWQ01000007.1, read on the forward strand.
GAATTGGTCAGGCCGAACATGTCGTTCGCGTTGCCGCCCTGCACGACCGTGACCTCGACGTTGCCGGGCGCGACAGTCGCCGCCGGCTGGCCCGGGTTCGAGCCGACCCAAGGGCCGAATGCGACGAGCGTGGGACCCACCTTCTTGCAGACCATCGAATCCTGCGGAATGCAGTTCGAACCCGAACACCCCGGCGGCCAGCTATTGGCCGTACTGTCGCGCACCGCGACGCGGTAATAAAAAGCGATGTTCGTATCGGCGATGCTCTCGCCGTTGACGAGCGCATCCTTGTCCATCTGGCAGTCGAACAGGTCGTAGTTCGGACTGTCGCCGTATTCGTTGTCGTGCTGGCGCGTGCCCATCACGTCGACCGTGTGGAAGCCGCGGCCCGACTCGTTGGCCGGCACGTCGTAGTCGGCGCTGCCCGGCACGATCTTGTAACCGTTACCCGTCACCGGATTGCGCACTTCCCAGGTCCTGGGAACACCACCCGGACCGCCGGTCAGGTTGCGCAGGTCGGCGAACTCGGTGGCCTGGTCGACGCCGTTGGTGCTGATCGTATTGTGGCCGGCGTCGATGTCGAACTCCATGCGCCAGTAGTTGTGATGCCAATGTGTCACGGTATTGTACGTGCCGTTGCGGTTGCCGAAGCCGAACGACGGTTCGATCCGGCCGTCGTCCCAGAACGTCCAGCGCGATGCATACATGTACCAGTCGGCGCGGTACTGCGTCGTCAAAACAACGTGGTCGCCATTGTCCTCGATGGCGAAGCCGGAACCGCAGGTCGCATTCGAATTGGGATATCCCGGCAGCTGGAATGGGCACGTGCCGTAGGATGCGGTGGGGTCCTGCGAGCGGTCGCACGCGGTGGTCGCCGCGGGCGGATCCACCGGGATGCCGAGATGCGATTGTACAGCGATGTCGGCGAGCACCGGTGAAGTGTCGTCCTTCCAGTCGCGATAGCAATCTCCGCCCATGCCGTTCATGTACTCCGCGAACAGCATCGGTGCGTGCGCGCGCACGAACACGAGGTGGCCCTTGAAATAGACCTTGCGCAGTTCCATGCCGGAGCCGCGCGGGCCTGCGCTCTGGTCCGGCGGCAGCCAGCACATTTCCCAGATCGGATTCACCGCAGGCCATCGCATGAGCGTTTCGGGGCTCGTACAGGTCGGAGAATCGGCATGGGCCACGTTCCAGCCGCCGAGCGCGAGCAACGGTAGCAGTGCGAACTTGCATCGACGCATCATGATCACTCCCCGTGGAATTTCGGACCCGGCTCGCCATCGGCCGGCTGGTAGAACGGATAGACGACGCGGTCGCCTTGCAGATCGACGATCGCATGGGCAACCGCGGTGGTGCCGTGGTCCGCGGCGGCGATGACGTGGATGCAGCGCGATCCACGCACACAGTCCTGACCTTCCGGCTTGCGGAACGAGAACCCTCCCGCCCAGATCACGACGTCGGGACGATCGACCAGGGCATGCAGGCGCTCGTCGGCGACGACCAACGCGCGCGCACGGGCCTGCTCCGCTTCGGTGAGGCCGAGGTCGGCGCCTGCGAGTTCCGCAGTTTCGAGCAGATGCCCGTCCAAGTCGAAGACCTTGCGCAACGCGAGCGCATGATCATAGTCCCAACCGTACTCGACCTCACGGCGCAGTTCCTTGCCGTCGACCATGATGAAATCACTGTTGCGCCGGCTCATCACGTAGCCGCGCAGGCGTTCCGACCCTGGCTGCGGCGCGCCGGAACGCGGCACGGTCGTCGCTGCGCACGCATCGAGCAGGCCCGCCAGCACTGCGGCAGCGGCAAACTTGCAGTTCATCGGTATTTCCCTCGTTTCCCTTGCGTGGTCGCGCTCGCCGCGGTGACCGCGACGGGTGGTGACTTGCCGTAGCCCGGCTGGCCTGGGTCGTCCGGTGTGTTGTTCCACAGTTGCCAGACGAATTCGCCGCGCGATCGATCCTGCGGCCCTACCGCAAACGGGCGCGAAGGACCTCCGCTGCACAGTGCATTCTCCGCGGGCGTCGCGTTGTCGGTCGCTTCGTCGCGCAGGAACTCGATGTACTCCTTGCTCGACGTCTGGTAGTACAAGGTGGCACTCGCGATGAACGGCGGCGTCGCGGATGCCGGCAACACGAACGTATAGTCGGCGCGGTCGACGTTTACGAGCACGCCCGAGCCCGGTGAGGTTTCCGGATAGTTCGCCGCGACCGGCGCGGCTTCCTCGCCGAGGGGGTCGTCCACAGTCGTCGCACGGAAACCGATGGGCGGAATGCGGTTGTCCTTGGCGACGCAGTTGTTGAGCACAAAATGGAACTGGCGGCGCCCGCCTTCCTCGAACACGCACGCCTGCGAACCGGCGTCCCACACGCCCTGCAGAATTTCGTAGACGCGCGCCTGCGCATCCTCTGCCAGTTCCCCAGTGGCCGCATCGTACGCGCCGCTCTGCGCGACGAGCCGGTCGGTGGCGTCGCGCACCTGCACGTCAATCCACATGCGCCGGCCCTCGGAATATCCTGTCGGCAGCTTGTGTCCGCTGAGGTTCGTGACGTCTACGCGCAGCGACAGGCTGCCGTCGTCCGCGCCGGCGGGCGGCTGGTACGCGGTGACGCTCGCAGCGACCGTCGCGCTCCCCTGCAGCATCGCCTGCGCCGCGGCAATGGTGCGATCGAAATCGCCGGGCTGGGTCGTGCCCAGCAATGCGGCGTATTCGCCCTTGATGATCGACGGCACCCAGGTGTTCGCACCGGCGAATTCATGCACGGGAAGATTGCCCGTGCGCGAGCCGGGCGGATTCTGCAGGCACGCTTTCGCATTTGGATCGTCGGATGCCCGCATATGGCACGACTGGCACTGCTGCGCCTTCGCGACGACCGGCACGCCGCCCGGTGCGTCGCCCATGCCGTCGCGGAAGATCGCTTCGGCAAACAGGCTGCGCGTCCATTCAGTGTAGGTGCGCTCAATCGGGAATGGCCTGCCGCCGTCGCTTCCGTCGGCGCGGATCAGCGTGCGCAGCGGGCCTTCGTCGGTGTCCGGCGTCGTCACGTCGTGGCAACTGCCGCACAGGGCAGAATCGGCGTGGTGCCGGGAGTAGGTCCAGCCGTGCGGCGGCTGCAAGGGATCGGTCGGACCCGTGTACGAATATGGGCCGCGGCGGCATGGACCGCCGTAGATCGAGCCGTCGGGCGTGGTGCAGGTGAGCGCATCGTCGATCCACACGTTCGCGTTGCCGACCAGGAGCGCCTGCCCTTGCGGGCCCACGGGCATCGCGCGATGGCAGTAGTGGCAGTCGACGCCGGTGTAATCGTTCGACTTGCCGTCGTGCGCGGCATAGTTCCCGAGCAGGCGGCATCCCGCTTCGCCAAGCGAACCGCCGCTGCCGCCCTTGACGACGTTTCCCTCGAGCCAGCCACGCGGCGCGTGGCAACGCAGGCAGTAATCGCCGACACCTGGCTTGCCGATGCGCGCTGCGTCGGCGTTCGCGACGTCGAGCGCCGCCCAGAACAGCGGATCGCGAGTCGCGTTGGCCATCATCGAGCCGCTCCAGCTCGAGTGCGGCATGAACGGCAGCGTGGCCGCGTTGTTGCCGCGATGGCAGGACGAGCAACCGCTCGGGTCTTCGAGTGCCGATTGCAACCCCGGTTGCGTGCCGTGCGGCGTGAAGTCGAGCGCAGACGCCACCGTCGCCGCGGAGAGGACGAGCAACCCCAGCGCGAACGCACGCAGACGCCGTTCAACGAGCATGGATGCGCCGCCCGGTCGGCGCGAGCCGGCGCGGCTGCTTCGCATTCGCCGCCGCGCAGGCATCGGGCACGGCGATCGGAATGGTGTGATTCATGGCATTTCCCCAGGGCAGATTACGGTGCGTGCGGCCACGCCCGCACCGCGAGGACGCCGAGCGAGCGTCATTCGTCCAATGTAGTACGCCGGTGCCGCCCGTGACGAGACGGGCGGCACGCATTCGGCGCGCATCGTCGGACCCGGACGACGATGCGGGGCATTCATCGCACGGGCGACGTCGGCACCAAGGCCGACACGGCGTACGACGAGGGCGTACCCGTCGTGGCGACGTGCAACGTCGTGCTGCCACTCGCAGGAGGCGCCGACGCGATGAACGAGAACGAATACAGCGTTCCCCAGTCCAGTGTCGGCAACGAGGCCGACGGCGTGTCGCGCGTGCCGATGCCGCCGAGGCTGCCGTCGTTGCTGAAGGTGAGCTGGCCATTGGCGATCTTCGCGCGCCAGTTGCCGTTCACCTCGGTGCCGCCCGCATCCGACGCCGGCGACAGTACCGACACGCCGGCCGGCACCGGGATGCTGAAGCTGTCGAAGCCCTTGTTGCTGAGCACGCGCAGGTTCGGCTCGGAACCCTGGGTTTCGGCGCGCGCGAAGTCGAAGTTCATAACGGCATAGTTGTAGCGCCACTTGCCGTTGCCTAGCGCGGTCACCTTCACGGCCACCTTGGCATGGCCTTCAGGGACGCTGAGCTCGGACGTGCTCGCGTTGGGCCCCGGGTTGGTCGGATCGACCCAGCGGTCGATCGCGCCACCGAGCCGGTAGCCGGACGCCCCAGTCAGTGCCCACATCGAGCCGGAGAATTGCGGGTTCACCGATTCGGTCGCCATCGAGTTGTAGATGTTGATGTCGTCGCGGACGATGTACCACGACTCGAACAGGAAGCTGGCACCGTCGCCGCTCGTGTGCGCGAGCTTCTTCTCGGGCACCTTCATGCGCTGCGTCCACGACGTGTTGTTGGGGCTGTTCTGCGTCCCGTCGCAATTGGTGTCGAAGATCGAGCCGCAACGCCCCCATTGGCCGGTCGCCGGGATGATCTCGCTGCGCGGGCCCATGTTGCTCGGGCTGTCGTTGTTGCTGTTGGAATAGGTGTCGCTGCAGCCGAGGCCGAGAGCATTGCCGCCGAATACGCCGCAGGTGCTCGTGCAGCCGCTGTTGGTGGACACGAACGCATGTTTCACGCCGGAGCGGCCGATCTGCGAGATGGCTCCGTTCGCATCGATGCGATAGAGGTTCCAGATCAGGAACGGGTGCTGGTCGTTGTTGTACGGCGGATGATTGCCGCTGAACTTGGTGAACCACGCGACGTCGGCCGTGTACAGCGCCGAGCTCGTGCCGAGCGGGTCGGAAATCGTCTGCTGCGCGGTACCGTCATTGACGTTGTTGCGCAGGGTCGACGACGGCGCGAAGGCCGCGATGCCGGTGCCGTTCGGACCGCTGCAATTCTGGCAGCCGGCCGTCTGGATGGAGATGTTCTGCATGAACAGGTCCGCCTGGTACGTCGCGCCGGGCACGCCCGGCACGGCCACGCCCGGCCACGGGTAGGGCTCGCAGACGCGGTTCGGTTGCGCACCGCTGCCTTCGATCGTGACCTCGGTACTCATCGCGAAATCACCGAGCGACCAGCCTTCGGCGACGGGAGCGCGGAGGCGTTTGGCGAGTTCGTTCGTGATGCGCAGGTCCGCCGTGTACACGGTGAGGGTGCGTTTCGAGTTGGTCAGCTCGAACATGATGCGATCGGCGTGGAACCACACCTTGCCGTCGGTGGAGACGAGATCGAGTACGAGCGGGTTCTTCGCGTTCACGCGCAACGTCGCGTTGCGCAAATCGATGCGGCTGCCGTCGGGAAGCGCCAGCACGTAGCCGCCCGTGATCGACAGCGAACCGCCCTCGAATTTCTGCAGCGACGCGTCGCGCACGCTGAAGACGAGGCCGCCGGCTTCGCGCAAGCCGAACCATTCGTGGCCGTGGAAGTCGGTTTGCCTGGTCTGCCCCGAACGCGATTCGACGCGTATGCCGAGGTTGGCCATCAGGTCGTAATTCCAGCGCACGCCCATCGAACCGCCCCAGGCGGACCAGGCCTGCGGCGCGATCACATCGGTATCCGCCGTGCGGACGGCCAGGCCCGCGTGCGCGGCGGACAGGCATGCCATGGTGATGCAAACGGAAAGGAATAGACGCTTCATCGAGCCCCCAAAGCAACGATCGGCCGCCCGCAGGTGCGGACGTGCCAGCCCAATGCCGTGTCGGCAGCGTCCTGCCGCCGCGCTGCTCCGACCGGACCACCGGACGCAGCTCCCGCGGCAAAAATCCGAATCTAGCACGTGCGGCCGCGGCGGATTGCCGCGACGCAACACGCCCGGCCGGACAACCTCAAGGGGTGGTCGCGCTCGCCGACTGCATGAGCTCCGGCGGCGACTTTCCATAGCCCGGCTGCAGCGGGTCGTCCACGGCGTTGTTCCAGAGCTGGTACGCGTACTCCCCGCGCGAGCGGTCCTGGGGTCCCACCGCGAACGGGCGCCCGGGCCCCGACGCGCACAGGGTGTTTTCCGCCGGGGTTCCATTCTCGACGGCCTGGTCGCGCAGGAATTCGATGTAGTCGCGGCTCGCGGTCTGGTAGTACAGGCGCGCGGTCACGGTCAGCGGTCCGCTCGTTCCAGCAGGCACGGTGATCGCGTAGCTGGCGGAATCGTAGTTGACGAGGATGCCCGACCCCGGGGATGTCTCCGGATAGGTGGCACCGACCGGGCGCAGCGTGTAACCGTTCGGATCGCCGCTCGTGGCCGGGCGGAAGCCGGCTGGTGGAATGCGGGTGTCCTTGGCGATGCAGTCATTCAGGACGAAATGGAACATTGCGTTGCCCTCGCCGTCCACGACATCGCAGGCATTCGTACCATTGTGGTTGTAGATGCCTTGCAGGACTTCGTAGACGCGTGCCTGCGGATCCTGCGCGAGCATCGCACTCGTGTCGTCGTAGGCGGCGCTCTCGAACACGAGCGCGTTCGCGGCATCGCGCACCTGGAGGTTCAACCACATTCGGCGTCCCTCGGAGTAGCCGCTCGGCAGCTTGTGGCCGCTCAGATTGGTCACCTTGACCTGTACCGCGAGCGATCCGGGCGTGGACCCGCTCGGCGGTGTGTAGCCCTGGATCGTCGTCGACAGCGAGGCGGCGCCGGCGAGCATCTGCCTCGCCCACGCAATCGTCTGGTCGAACGCTTCGGAGCGATCGATGCCGCCATTGGCGACGATGCCGGCGCCGTATTGACCCTTGAGGATGCCGGGCACCCAGGTATTGCCGCCCGCGAATGCGTGCACGGGCAGGTTACCCGTGCGGCTCGGGAACCCGCTGAACACGCAGGCACTCGCATCCGGATCCTCGCTGCTCGGCATGTGGCAGGTCTGGCACACCGCTCCTTTCGCAGGGAATGCCTGCCCCGTCACGGCGGGATCGAGGCCGTCGCGGAAGACGACGTCCGCGAATGCGCTCTGCTGCCATTCGGAGAACGTGCGCTCGATCGGGAACGGCAGGCCGGAGTCGATTCCGTTCGCGAGCTTGAGCGTCTTCAAGGGCCCGCTCGAGGTGTCGGGCGTGCTCACGTCGTGGCAGAGGCCGCAGATCGCGCTCTGCGCGTGGTACGCCGACTGCACCCATGCGTGCGGCGGCTGCGAGCCGTCGCCGGTGTAGGTGTACGGACCGCGCCGGCACGGTTCGAACTCGCCCGTGTTCTCGCACTCGCCGTCGTCGAGCCACGCATTCGCGTTGCCGATGTACCCGGGTTCGCCGAGCGGCCCCTGTGGCATGAGGCGATGGCAGTAGTGGCAGGTCGTGCCGCCGAAATCGGAATCGAGGTCGTCGGCGGAGTCGTAACGACCCGACAGCAGGCAGCCGGCACTGCCGAGCGTGACGTCATTGGCGCCGCCGAACGCGCCCTTCACGACGTGCCCTCCGAACCAGCCGCGTGGCGTATGGCAACGCAGGCAGAAGTCGCCCGCGCCGGGCACGTCGTTGTTGGCGACGTCGAGGGCGGCCCAGAACAACGGGTCGCGCGTCGCGTTCGCCATCATCGAGCCGGCCCAGGTCGAATACGGCCGGAACGTCGTCTGCGTCGGCTGCCCGGCGGTGTTGGTGCCGCGATGGCAGGCGGCGCAGTTGTCCGAGTAGATGAGGTCGTTGAACAGGCCCGGTTGCGTGCCATGCGGCGTGAAGTCCACGCCGCCGCCGAGGTGCGCGAGGCGCTTGGAGACGTCGAGCCAGTCGTGCGCGCCGTCCGGCGCTGCGACGGCCGCGCCCGCGACGAGGAAGGAAAGCGCGATGGCCGCGCGGCGAGCGAGTCGGGAAACCGTTCCGGTCATGGCAAGCATGCTCAGTCGAAGCCGTTGCGGAAAATCGTGTCGTCGATCGTGGCCGGGCCGAGCAGATCGAGCGCATAGCCGATCTCCGCTTCGGTCGCGGTTGCCGCGCCGGTCAGGCCGAGCGTCGCCGCCGCCGGCGGCGCATCCGACACGAATTCGAAATGGTAGAGGCGCCCCCAGTCGAGCGTGTTGCCGGCCGGAGCGCTCCAGGTCAGCGCGCCGCCGGCACCGGACAACGACCAGTCGTTGCCGGAGTCATTGTCGGCGTCGTCGAAGCGCGGCGCGCTCACCGACGCATTCGCCGGCAGCGGCACGCGGAAGCGCGCGAAGCCGTGGTTCTCGAGCAGCTTCACGTTCGGCTCGGTCGCGTGCGCGGGATCGATGAGCACGTGCGCGTAATCGAAATTCATGACCGCGTACTCGTAGCGCCACTGGCCGCCACCGAGGTCGGTCGCCTTCATCGCGATGCGCGCGCGCCCGAGCGGCGTGGACAGTTCGCGGTTCATCGCATTCGCGCCCGGCGCCTGCGGGTCGACCCAGCGATCGACCACCGGTCCGAGGAAGAAGTCGTGGTCGGGCTGTCCCGCGCCGACGAGGCTGACCTGCCAGTTCGCGCCGCTCTTGTTCGGCTGGATCTCGCGGTAGCCCATCGTGTTGTAGATGTTCTCGTCGTCGCGCACGATGTACCAGTACTCGAAGAAGTAACGCGCGCCCGTCGCCAGTGGCGCGAGCATGTCGCTCTCGTCGACGAGCATGCGGTAGTCGTAGAGGTTCTGCGCGCCGCTGCCGCTGTCCATGTGGCCATCGCAGTTCGCGTCCCACACCGAACCGCAGCGCCCCCAGACCGCGGTCGATGGAACCACCTCGCTGCGCGGTGCGAGATTCTGCTGCTGCGAGCCGCCGCTGCTGCTGTTGTCGTTGTTGCTCAGCGAGTAGGTGTCCTCGCAGGTGGGATAAATCACGTGGCCCTCGGCGCAGCCGCATTCGCCGGGGACGTGCGCCCAGTTGATGGTGAGGAACGCATGCTTCACCGCCGACACGCCGATCTGCTTGATGCGGCCATCGGCGTCGATGCGATAGAGGTTCCAGATCAGGTACGGATGCTGGTCGTTGCCGTAGGGCGGCGACGGGCTGGTGAACTTCTGGTACCAGGCGACGCCGGTGTCGCCGACGTTGCGCAGGCTCGAATCCTGGTCGATGACGACCTTGCCATTGGTGCTGCTGCTCGTGCAGGCGCCACCGCCCGGCAGCGGCGGCAGGCCGCAGCGGCGCACGTAGACCGAATCATCGTGGCCGGTCCAGCCGCCCGCCGCATCGTCGTAGATGAGCGCGATGTCGGTGACGAGGCCCGCTTCCGGGAACGGCGCGCTGCAAACGCCGCCGTCCGGCAGCGGCTGCGCCATCTCGCGGCCGATCTGCGCCTGCGCGCGGAACTCGAGCGTGCCGACCGGATGACCGACCAGGTCCGGTCGCCCGAGCGCCTCGGCGAACGCGCGTGCGAGGCGCAGGTTCATGTTGTACATCGAGAACGTTCCGGGCCCCTGCTCGTCGAAGCCGTAGTGCGCGTGATCCGCGGTGAACCACGCGCGCCCGCTCGCGTCGACGACGGCGATGCCGAGGCGGGCGGCCGGGTCGGCACGCAGCGCGAAGCCACGCAGGTCGATCGAGCCGCCCGGATGGGCGAGCACGAAGCCGCCGGCGAAGCGCAGTTCACCGCCACCGATCGCGACGATGGCGGGGCCGCGATGGATGACCTCGAGCGTACCGGCATCGAGCGCCGGGAATGTCGTCGTGTCGTAGCGTCGGCCGGGTACGCCGGCGGCGCGCGCGCTCGCCATGCTCGCCGACGCGACGCGCAGGTCGAGCGCCACGAGTGCATCGGGGTTGAACCCGAACGAGGCCTGGCCGCCCCAGGCCAGCCACGCGCCTTCGGGCCCGTCGGCCGTGGACCGCGGTGCCGGCGCGGCGATCGCGAACGCCGATGCGAGCGCAAACGCGATGCCGGCTCCCCAGGTACGCACAGGCTTCATGCCATCTCCCTCATGGCGGTGCGGAAGTCTCGAAGGCTAGCACAGCGTCGCGGCGGTACCGTGCCCGCGCTCACGCGACGCCGGCGACGGCGCAGGTCGTTCAGCGCCCCGGTACGACCGCGTCCACCGCATGGCGAACCGGGTCACCGCTCGTGGCGACGACGACGGGCGCGATTGCCGGCGCGCGGCGCGCGACGAACTCGAAATGATGGAGGGTGCCCCAGGCGAGCGAATTGCGCGACGCGGGCGCGTTCCAGGTGACTGCGCCCCCGGCGACGCGCATGCGCCAGGCGTCGTCGCCGTCGCCGTCCGCATCGGCGGACCGCGCCGACTCGACCGCGACGCCGTCCGGCACGGGCACGCTGAACGTGGTGAAACCTCGGCTTTCCAGCAGTTTCAGGTCCGGCTCGCGCGCGTGCGCGGGATCGAACCTCACCAGCGCGTAGTCGACGTTCATGACGGCGTACTCGTAACGCCAGCGCCCCCCGCCCAGGTCGGTCGCCTTGGCCGCGACGCGCGCGCGGCCGAGCGGCGTCTGCAGTTCGCGGTTCGTGCGCGTCGCATCCTCGTGCGCGGGATCGACCCAGCGGTTCACCACCGGGCCGAGGAAGAAGTCGTGATCGTCGGCGCCGGCATCGACGAGGTCCACCTGCCATGCCGCGCCGGTCTTGCGCGGGCGGATCTCGCGATGGCCCATCGTGTCGTAGACGTCGGCGTCGTCGCGCACGACGTACCAGTATTCGAAGAAGTAGCGTGCGCCCGTCGCGAGCGGCGGCAGCAGGTCGCTCTCGTCGACGAGCATGCGGTAGCGGTACAGGTCCTGCGCGCCGCTGCCGGGATCCATGCGGCCGTCGCAGTCGCGGTCCCAGGCCGAGCCGCAACGCGCCCACTGGCCGGTGAACGGCACGATCTCCGCGCGCGGCGCGAGGTTCTGCTCGCCGTTGCCACTGCCGTTGTCGTTGCTGCTCGCCGAATAGATGTCCTCGCAACCGGGCCAGAACACGTTGCCGCCCGCGCAGCGGCAACGCTCGTTGATCGAGAAGAATGCATGCTTGGCGGCGGAAACGCCGATCTGCCGGATGCGCCCGTCGCGATCGACGCGATACAGGTTCCAGACGAGGAACGGATGCTGGTCGTTGCCGTACGGCGGATGCTCGCCGCTGAAGTGCGCGTACCACGCGACCGCGGTCTCGCCGACGTTGCGCAGGCTCGCATCCGCGCTCATCACGACCTTGCCGTTCGTGCTTTCGGCGGTGCACGCGCCAGCGCCGGGCAGCGGCGGCAGGCCGCAGCGCGGCACGTAGATCGAATCCCAGAAGCCGCTGAGGTTGGAGTAGCTGAGCTGGATGTTCGTGCGCCGCCCCGGTGCCGGCCACGGCGCTTCGCACCGGCCGCCCGCGAGCGCCTTCGCATCGCGCGCATCGAGCACGGCACGGAACGCGAGCGTGCCGATCACGCGGCCGGCGAGGTCGCGCCGGCCGAGCGCGGCGGCGAACGCGGGCGCGAGGCGCAGGTCCATCTGTCGCACCGAGAGTTCCGCCGGCACGTGCGTCGTCACGTCGTAGTGCGCATGGTCGGCCACCAGCCAGGCCGTGCCGCCGGCATCGGCGAGCGCGACGTCCGTCCCTTCGCCGGGCGAGCGCGCGCGAACGGTGAAGCCGCGCAGGTCGATGCGCGCCTCCCCCGACGCGAAGACGAAGCCGCCCGCAAAGCGCAGGGCGCCCGGACCGAACCCCGCCAATCCGCTGTCGCGCACGCGCAGTTCGAGCCGGTCTTCGCCGCCGGCCTCGAACGTCGCCGTTTCCTGCGCGACGCCGGCCTTGCCATCCGCGTGACGGCTCGCGCGCTCGACCGCTTCGATGCGCACGCCGATCGCCGCGAGCGCGTCGGGGTTCAACGCGACGTCGGCGCTGCCGGCGGATGCGTACACGCCCGCGCGCGCGGCCGCATGCACCCCGCCGGCCGCGAAGACGCAGCATGCCGAGGCGAAGGCGAAGGCGAGCCACCGTGCCGCTGTCATGCGTCAGACGTTCCCCGTGTCCGCATCGTGCGGGATCGTGCGCATGGTGCCACGGCTCCGCGCGGCGATCGCACGGCAGCGTGGCTGCGACTTGCGCTGGCATGCGACCATGCGCGCCCATGCACGACCTCGCCACCCTCCTCGACCGCATCGCCGAACTCATCGCGGGCGGCCGCGCCGACCTCGCCGCCGCGCAAGCAGCGCCGTTGCGCGCCCGCGAACCGCGCGATGCCGAAGCCGCGCGCCTGCACGGCATCGCGCTGTTCCAGCTCGGCCGCGTCGCCGAGGCGATCGCCGCGCTCGAAGCCGCGCTCGCCCTCGCGCCACGCTCGGTCGACGTACTCTGCAATCTCGCCAGCGTGCGGCTCGCCGCGGGCGATTCCGCGCGCGCGCTCGAAGCGCTCGAAACCGCGCTGCTGCTCGCACCCGCGCATCCGGCGGTGCTCAACGGCCTCGGCAACGCCCGCCGCGCGACCGGCGATCTCGCCGGTGCGCGCGACGCGTACGCGGCGGCGACCCAAGCCCAGCCCGGCCACCTCGGCGCCTGGTGCAATCTCGCCGCGGCGGAACTCGCGCTCGGCGACCATGCCGCCGGCGAAGCGGCCGCGCGCCATGCGCTCGCGCTCGCTCCCGGCCATCCCGAAGCGCTGTTCGTGCTCGGCCACGCGCTCGCCGCAGAACGGCGCCATGCGGAGGCCGAAGCGGCCTATGCGATGGGCGAATGCGCGGCGCCCGCGGACGCACGCTTCCCGTACCAGCGCGGCCTCATGCTGGAGGAACAGAAGCAGTTCGCGCGCGCGGCCGAGGCGCACGCACGCGCTCTCGCGCTCGATCCGCAGCTCGATGCGGCGCTCGGCCAGCTCGTCTTCCTGCGCCGCCAGCTGTGCGACTGGCGCGACCTCGATGCGCTCTCCGCGCGCTTGCGCGCGCGCGTCGCCGCCGGCGCGCCCGGACTCGCGCCGTTCGGTTTCCTCGCCGAGCCCGCCTCGGCCGCCGAGCAGTTGCGCTGCGCGCGCACGCACGCGGCGTCGATCGAGCGGCGCGTCGGCGCACTGCGCGCGCGCAACGCCTGGCGGAACGCGCCCGGGGATCCGCACGCGCCGCTGCGGGTCGGCTTCGTCGCCAACGGCTTCGGCCACCATCCGACCGCCTTGCTCGTCGTCGCGTTCCTGGAGGCGCTGCGCGACGAGGCCGTCACCCTGCATCTGTTCTCGACCGCACCCGCCGACGGCAGCGTGCTGCAGCAGCGCCTGCAGGCGGCCGCGCATGCATGGCACGACGTGCACGCGGTGAGTTCGGCCGGGCTCGCCGAGGCGATCCACGCCGAGCGCCTCGACGTGCTGCTCGACCTCGACGGCTATTGCGCCGGCGCGATGCCGGAGGCGCTCGCGCTGCGCCCGGCGCCGGTGCAGGTCAACTGGCTCGCCTATCCCGGCACGCTCGGCGCGCCGTGGATCGACTACGTGATCGCCGACCGCATCGTGCTGCCCGAATCCCTGCACGCGCAGTTCTCCGAAGCGGTGGCGTGGCTGCCGCGCTGCTTCCAGCCTTCGGACTCGACGCGCGACGTCGCCACGCCACCGTCACGCGAGGACTGCGGCCTGCCGGCGACGGGTGTCGTGTATGCCTGCCTCAACAACAGCTGGAAGCTCGATCCGGCGACGTTCGAGCGCATGCTCGCGGTGCTGCGCGCGGTGCCCGGTTCGGTGCTCTGGTTGCTGTCGGCGGGCGATGGCGCCGACGAGCGTCTGCGCGTGGAGGCGGCACGACGCGGCGTCGATGCGCGCCGGCTCGTCTTCGCGCCGAAGCTCGAGCATGCCGCGTACCTTGCGCGCTACCGGCATGCAGACCTCTTCCTCGACACCGCGCCGTACGGCGCGCACACGACCGCATCGGACGCGCTCTGGGCCGGCTGCCCGGTGCTCACGGTGCCGGGTGCGACCTTCGCTTCGCGGGTCGCCGCGAGCCTCAACCATCACCTCGGCCTGGCGCAGCTGAATGCAGCGGACGACGCGGCATTCGTCGCGCTGGCCGTCCGGCTCGGCCACGACCCGGACGCGCGGCGCGCACTGCGCGAAGCAGTCGCGTCGCACCGCGCAACCGGCGGGCTGTTCGACATGCGCGGCTACGCGCGCGACTTCGCGGCGCTGCTCGCGCGCATGGCGGGACGCCATCGCGCCGGCCTCGCGCCCGCGCCTTTGCACTGAACCTGCGACGCGCTACGCTGCCCCGCATGACCGCCCAAGCCGAATTCGTCGCGCTCGACCTCTGCGTGCTGACCGTGTCGGATACGCGCACGCCCGACAACGACACGTCCGGCGACTATCTCGCGCTGTCGCTCGGCCAGGCCGGCCACCGGCTGCGCGAAAAGCGCATCGTGCGCGACGACCGTTACCTCATCCGCGCGATCGTCGCGCAGTGGATCGCCGACCCCGACGTGCGCGGCGTGCTCGTCACCGGTGGCACCGGCTTCACGGGGCGCGATTCGACGCCCGAGGCGATCCGGCCCCTGCTCGACAAGGAGATGCCGGGTTTCGGCGAGATGTTCCGCATGCTGAGCTACGACGAAATCGGCACCTCGACGATGCAGTCGCGCGCGTTCGCGGGGCTGTCCAACGACACCTTCGTGTTCTGCCTGCCCGGCTCGACCTCGGCCTGCCGGACGGCCTGGGAAAAGCTCATCCGCGCGCAGCTCGACGCGACCACGCGGCCGTGCAACCTCGCCGGCCTGCTGCCACGGTTGCACGAACGCTGACGCGGCCGGGGCCGGCGCCGCGCCACGACGGAGCGATGCGATGAAGGAACTGAAGCGCAAGGCCTACGAACGCGCGCTCGAAGACCTCTACGAGGACCTCGTCAGCCTGCAGCGCTGGATCATCACGAACGGCAAGCGCGTCGCGCTCGTGTTCGAGGGCCGCGACGCTGCCGGCAAGGGCGGCGTGATCAAGGCGATCAGCGCCCCGCTCAACTCCCGCTACACGCGCGTCGTGGCGCTGCCCAAGCCGACCGAGCGCGAATCCTCGCAATGGTATTTCCAGCGTTACGTCGAGCACCTGCCGGCCGCCGGCGAGCTCGTCCTGTTCGACCGCAGCTGGTACAACCGCGCCGGCGTCGAACACGTGATGGGCTTCTGCACGCCGGCGCAGTATCGCCGCTTCCTCGAGGACTGTCCCGCGTTCGAAAGACTCGTCACCGACGACGGGCTGATCCTGCTCAAGTACTGGCTCGCGGTCGACCAGGAATACCAGGAGCAGCGCTTCGCCGAGCGCGCGAGCGATCCGCTCAAGCGCTTCAAGATCTCGCCGGTCGACCTCGAGGCGCGCACGCAGTACGCGGCCTACGGCGCGGCGCGCGACGCGATGATCGCTGCGACCGACACGCCGTGGGCGCCGTGGTTCGTCGCCGACTTCAACGACCAGCGCCGCGGCCGCCTCGACGTGATCCGCCACCTGCTCGCACGCCTGCCCGAACGCGCCAGGCCCGACAAACCGCTCAAGCTGCCCAGGCTCGCGCGCAAACCCGCACGCGAGCATCTCGCCGACGAGAGCCTCTGGATACCGAAATCCTCGCCGGACGCCCGAACTGCGCCGGACGCGAAGAAGAAATCGAAGGATTGAAACACCAAGCACACGGAGACGACAGGGAAGGGTTCCCTGGCGTTTCCTCCGTGTGCTCCGCGTTCAGGCTTTGGACGCCCGCCGAAAATGCGGCATCACGGGCGGCGCGCGAGTTCCGGGTTTTCGCGCGTGACGGGCATGAGGTCGGTCTTCGACACGCCGAGCCAGTAGAGGATCGGGTTGGCGAAAAAGATCGACGACAGCGTGCCGATGACGATGCCGACCAGCATGGTCAGGCCGAAGCCGTGCACGGCCGGGCCACCGACGAAGTACAGCGCGAACATCGTCAGCGACGTGGTCAGCGACGTCATGATCGTACGCGACAGGGTCTGGTTGATCGCCTTGTTGAGGATCTCGTACGGCTCGGCCTTGCGGGCCAGGCGGAACAGTTCGCGCACGCGGTCGAACACGACCACCTTGTCGTTGATCGAGTAGCCGATCACCGCGAGCAACGCGGCGAGCACGGTCAGGTCGAACTCGAGCTGGGTCAGCGAGAAGAAGCCGAGCGTGAGGATCGTGTCGTGGATTTCGCTGGCGATCGCCGCGATCGCGAAGCGCTTCTCGAAGCGGATGCCGATGTAGATCATGATGCCGAGCATGACGAACACGGCGGCGACGATGCCGTCGTTGCGCAACTCCGCGCCGACCGACGAACCGACGAGGTCCGGGTGGCGCTTGAGCGACACGTCGGCGCGCTGCTGCTTGATCGCGGCGATGACGTCACGGCCGACGACCTCGGCGTCCTTCTGCTCCTCGGTCGGCTGCAGGCGAATCGACACCTCGCGCGTGCCGCCGACGCTCTGCACCTGCGCGTTGTGGAAACCGCCCGCTTCGAGCGCGGCGCGCACCTGGTCGGTCTGCACCGGTTCCTCGAACTTCGCCTCGACGAGCACGCCGCCGGTGAAGTCGAGCGCGTAGTTGAGCCCGCGGGTGGCGAGCAGGCCGAGCGAGGCGAGCACCAGCAGCGCCGAGATGACGATGCTGACCTTGCGCCCGCCGAGGAAGTCGATCTTGCTGTTGGGATTGAACAGTTCCATGGATGTCGTCCGTCAGGCGGTCGCGCCGCGGGTGTAGCCGCTGCCGATGGAGAGGCCCTTGAGCTTCTTCTTGCCGCCGTGGATGAGGTTGGTGACCGCGTGCGTGACGGTGACCGAGGTGAACATCGAGGTGAGGATGCCGATGAACAGGGTCACGCCGAAGCCGCGGATCGCACCCGAGCCGAGCGTCATCAGCGCCAGCGCGGCCAGCAGGTGGGTCACGTTGGCGTCGAGGATCGTCGCCCACGCCTTGTCGTAGCCGGCGCGGATCGCGGCGAGCGGCGTCGAGCCGTTGCGCAGTTCCTCGCGCACGCGCTCGCAGATCAGCACGTTCGCGTCGATCGCCATGCCGAGCGTGAGCACGATGCCGGCGATGCCGGGCATGGTCAGCGTCACGCCGATCGCGCTCATGATCGCGAGCAGCAGCACGAGGTTGAAGAACAGGGCGAGGTCGGCGATGAGGCCGAACAGCCAGTAGTAGAACGCCATGAACACGAGCACCGCGCCGAGGCCGAGCAGCACCGCGTAGATGCCCTTCTGGATGTTCTCCTTGCCGAGGCTCGGGCCGATCACGCGCTCCTCGACGATGTCGGTCGGCGCGGCGAGCGAGCCGGAGCGCAGCAGCAGCGCGAGGTCGGACGCTTCCTTGTTGCTGCCGAGGCCGGTGGTCTGGAAGCGGGTCGAGAACACGCCGTTGATGCGCGCGCTGCTGATGACCTCCTCGGTCACCTTGGTGCTGCGCACTTCCTTGCCGTCGACGATCTTCGTCTCCGGCGTGCGCTCGATGAACAGCACGGCCATCGGCTTGCCGACGTTCTGCGTCGTGAAGTCGAGCATCTTGCGGCCGCCGTTCGCGTTGAGCACGACCGACACCGCCGGCGAACCGGACTGCGGGTCGGGCTGGCTCGACGCGTCGACCATCTCGTCACCGCTGACGATGATCTTCTTCTTGAGCAGGATCGGCACCTTGCTGCCATCGGGCGCACGCTGGCGCATGTAGTAGAGCTTGTCATCGGGCGGCACGATGCCGCTGCGCATCGCCTCGAACGCGTCACCGTCGGTGTCGACCGCGTGGTATTCGAGCGTCGCCTGCGCGCCGAGCACCTTCTTCGCCTCGGCGGTGTCCTGCACGCCCGGCAGCTCCACCGCGATGCGCGTCTCGCCCTGCTGCTGGATCAGCGGCTCGGCCACGCCGAGCGCGTTGATGCGGTTGCTCAGGGTGGCCTGGTTCTGGCGGATCGTGTTGAGCGCGATCTCGCGGATTTTTTCCGGCTTGACGCTCGCGTTGAGCGTGTACGAGTCGCCGACCTGCGCGCCATTGGAGACGACGACATCGGGCACCTTCGACTGGATCGTCGACAGCGCGGCATCACGGTCCTCGGCGCTGCGCAGCTGCACGACGACGCCCTGCGGGCCACGACCGACCGACTGGTAACGGATGTTCTTGTCGCGCAACGCCGAGCGGATGTCGTCGGAATAGCGCTGCAGCTGCTTCTCGAGCACGTCCTTGTCGTCGACTTCCATGAGGAAGTGCACGCCGCCCTGCAGGTCGAGGCCCTTGGGCATTTCGCGCGCGCCGATCGCGCGCATCCAGCCCGGTACCGTGGAGGCGAGGTTCGGCGCGACGACGTACTGGTCGCCGAGCTCGGCCTTGATAGCTTCGAGCGCCTTGCCCTGCTCGTCGGTCGCACCGATCGGCAGGCGAACCATGAGCTGGTCGTTGTTGAGGTCGATGCGCTCGAACGGGATCTTGGCCTTCTCGAGCATGCCCTGCACCTTTTCCTTCAGGGCAAGGTCGATGGTCGCGCCACGATTCGGATTGACCTGCACGGCCGGCTGCTGCACGTACAGGTTCGGCACGCCGTACAGCACGCCGAGCAACAGCACGACGACGACGATCGCATACTTCCAACGGGGAAAATCGTTCATTTCTGAAATCCGTTACACGGCGCTTCACCCCGGCCGATGCCCGGCCGGGCCCCATACCCAGGGACGGAACTATGCACTCTTCAGCGTGCCTTTCGGCAGCACCGCGGAGACGGCGTCGCGACGCAGCTTGACGGTGACGCCGGCGGCGATCTCGAGCGTGATGATCTGCTCGCCGAGCTCTTCGATGCGGCCGAGCAGGCCGCCGTTGGTGAGAACTTCGTCGCCCTTGCCGAGGGAGGAGATCATGGCGCGCTGTTCCTTGGCACGCTTCATCTGCGGCCGGATCAGCATGAAGTAGAAGACGCCGAACAGGATGATGAGCGGCAGGAACGACATGATCGGGTTCGGCGCGGCGGCCGCCCCGCCCGTTGCCGCCTGGGCGTGTGCGCTGGCGATGAAGAAATCCATGGGTGCTCCGGAAACAGCTGGGTTCGGAATCCGGCGCGCCGCCCCGCAGGGGAGACTTCGCGCCAAAAGGCCGCGGATTATGCCATGGTGCCGGGCGATTCGCGCATTGCGCCGCAAAATCAACGGGATCCCGCATGCCGCCGGGGCCCGGGCGGGCAGCGGCCCGCAGGGCGCCCCCTGTGCTGCGCGACCGTCGCGCCTCGACGCATCGCGACGCTGCGTCGCCCGAGGATGGGCCGGTGGCAGGGCGGATCAAGCCGCGCAGCGGCGGATCCGCCTTCGCGCGACGGCGCGCTACGACCTCGCCGCGTAGAACGCCGCGACGAAGTCGCCGAGCCTGCGCTCGGCGATCGCCGAGCGCAGGCCGGCCATGAGTTCCTGGTAGTAGTGCAGGTTGTGGATCGTCGCGAGCATCGGCCCGAGCATCTCGCCGCAGCGGTCGAGGTGGCGCAGGTAGGCACGGCTGAAGCCGGAGCGGCAGGTGTAGCACGCGCATTCCTCGTCGAGCGGACGCGTGTCGCGCTCGTACTTGGCGTTGCGGATGCGCAGGGTGCCGTGGCGCGTGAACAGGTGCGCGTTGCGCGCGTTGCGCGTCGGCATGACGCAGTCGAACATGTCGACGCCGCGCCGCACCGCCTCGACGATGTCTTCCGGCCGGCCCACGCCCATGAGGTAGCGCGGGCGATCGCGCGGCAACAGAGGCTCGACGCGCTCGAGCGTCGCATTGCGCTCGTGCTCGGGCTCGCCGACGGCGAGGCCGCCGATCGCGTAGCCGTCGAAACCGATGTCGATCAGCGCTTCGGCGGAGCGCCGGCGCAGCTCCGGGTAGACGCCGCCCTGGACGATGCCGAACAGCGAATTGGGGTTGCCGCGGTCGTCGAACGCGCGGCGCGAACGTTCGGCCCAGCGCAACGACAGCTCCATCGAATCGCGCGCCTGCTTCTCCGTCGCCGGGTACGGCGTGCACTCGTCGAAGATCATCGCGATCTCGGAATCGAGCACGTGCTGGATGCGCATCGACTCCTCGGGTGACAGGAACACCTTCGCGCCGTCGACCGGCGAGGCGAACGTGACGCCCTGTTCGGTGATCTTGCGCTTGTGCGCGAGGCTGAACACCTGGAACCCGCCCGAATCGGTCAGGATCGGCTTGTTCCAGCCGATGAAGCGGTGCAGCCCGCCGAACTCGCCGACGACGTCGAGGCCCGGGCGCAGGAACAGGTGGAACGTGTTGCCGAGGATGATCTCAGCGCCGATGTCGAGGAGGTCGCGCGGCGACATCGCCTTGACCGAGCCGTAGGTGCCGACCGGCATGAACGCGGGCGTTTCGATCGTGCCGCGCGGAAAGGCGAGTCGGCCGCGGCGGGCGGCGCCGTCGCTGCCGAGGAGTTCGAAACGCATCGCGCTCATGCCGGCGCACCCGGCGGCAGGATCAGCATCGCGTCGCCGTAGGAGAAGAACCGATAGCGCTCGGCCACCGCGTGGCGGTAGGCGTCGAGCATGAACTCGCGCCCGGCGAACGCGGAGACGAGCATGAGCAAGGTCGATTCGGGCAGGTGGAAGTTGGTCACGAGCGCGTCGATGCTCGTGATGCGGTAGCCGGGCATGATGAAGATCTGCGTCTCGCCCGCGAACGGCGCGACCTGGCCGTCGTGCATCGACGATTCGAGCGCGCGCACGACGGTCGTGCCGACCGCGACGACACGGCCGCCGCGCTCGCGCGTGCGGCGGATCTTCTCGACCAGCTCGGCGCCGACGTTGAGCCACTCGCGATGCATCACGTGGTCCTCGAGCCGCTCGCTGCGCACCGGCTGGAACGTGCCCGCGCCGACGTGCAGGGTCACGTAGCCGGATTCGACGCCACGCGCCTCCAGCCGGCGCAGCAGCCCGGCATCGAAATGCAGGCCCGCGGTCGGTGCCGCGACGGCGCCCGCATGGCGCGCGAACACGGTCTGGTAGCGCTCGTCGTCGGCGCTGCCGGCTTCGCGATCGATGTACGGCGGCAGCGGCATGCGGCCGAGCCGCAGCAGCACCTTTTCGACCGGCTCCATGGTTTCGAAGCGCAACAGGAAGAATTCGCCGTCGCGGCCGAGCACGCTGGCTTCGCTGCCATCGGCGAGCACGATGCGCCCGCCCGCCTTCGGCTTCTTGCTCACGCCGAGCTGCGCGCGAGCCTCGTGCGTGCCCGTCACGCGCTCGATGAGGATCTCGACGAGCCCGCCGCTCGGCTTGCGCCCGAACAGGCGCGCGGGCAGCACGCGCGTGTCGTTGAACACGAGCAGGTCGCCCGGCTGCAGCAGCTCGACGAGGTCGGTGAAACGCCGGTCGGCGAGCGACCGCGAGCGCGCATCCGCGACGAGCAGCCGGCTCGCCGAGCGCTCGGGCAAGGGCGCCTGCGCGATCAGTTCGGGCGGAAGGTCGAAGTGGAAGTCGGACTTTTTCAAAGCGGGGATGGGGAACAGAGAATGGGGAATGGTAGAAGCGATTGGGGCTACGGTGTGAACCATTCTCTATTCTCTATTCCCCATTCCCGCTCACAGCCACCCCTTCTGCCGCGCCAGCCGATACGCCTCGATGCGGTTGCCGACGCCGAGCTTGCCGATCGCCTCGGACAGGTAGTTGCGCACCGTGCCCTGGGACAGGTTGAGGCGCTCGGCGATGTCGCCCGCGGACAGGCCTTCGCCGGCGAGGCGCAGCACCTGGCGCTCGCGGTCGTTGAGCGGGTCGGCGTCCGACCAGGCCTCGACTGCGAGCTGCGGATCGATCGCGCGCCCGCCCCGGTGCACCTTGCGCAGTGCTTCGGCGAGTTGCTCGGCCGGCGCGTCCTTGAGCAGGTAGCCCGCGACGCCGGCCTCGAGCGCCCGGCGCAGGAAGCCCGGGCGCGCGAACGTCGTCACGATCACGACCTTGCAGGCGAGCTCGTGCCGTTGCACGCGCTGCGCGAGTTCGAGCCCGGTGAGGCCGGGCATCTCGATGTCGGTGACGAGCACGTCCGGCTTGTGCTGCTGCAACGCGCGCCAGGCCTCCTCGCCGTCCGCTGCGCTGCCGATGACGTCGATGTCGGATTCGAGCCTGAGCAGCGCGGACAGCGCGCCGCGCACGAGCGCCTGGTCTTCGGCAAGGAGGACGCGGATCACGGTCGGGCAGGTTCCGATGCGGGGCGGACACGGCGTCCGCGGCCGTGCACTCTAGCAGCATGCGGCGGCGCGACCGCCGCGCGCGGGCGTCTCAGGTCGCGGTGGCCGGAGCCATGGAGCCGGCCGCGGCCGGCGGCAACGGCACGCTGGCGGCGACGCGGGTGCCACGGCCGCGCACCGACTGGATCTCGAGCCTCCCGTCGAGCAGGGCGAGGCGTTCGCGCATGCCGCCGAGGCCGTTGCCGGGCACGATCGTCGCGCCGATGCCGTCGTCGCTGATCTCCAGGTGCGCGACGCCGTCCTCGACGCCCACCTGCACGCGCGCGCGCGTCGCGTGGGCGTGGCGCTGGATGTTCGTGACCGCCTCGCGCACGGTCAGCGCGAGCACGGTTTCGATCTCGGCCGGCAGCGGCGCTTCGGCCAGTTCGTATTCGAGCCGCACGTCGCTCGATTCGAGCAGCAGCCGCGCGGAGGCGAGCTCGGCCGACAGGCCGGCGGTGCGGATCCCGGTCACCGCGCGCCGCACCTGGCCGAGTGCGTCGCGCGCGACGCGTTCGACGTCGGCGATCTCCCGCCGCGCCGCCTGCGCGTCGCGCTCGAACAGCTTGACCGCGAGTTCGGACTTGAGCGTGATCAGCGACAGCGTGTGGCCGAGCAGGTCGTGCAGGTCGCGACCGATGCGTTCGCGTTCGGCGAGCGCGGCGAGCCGGCGCACTTCGTCATGGCTGAGCTTGAGCTCCGCCAGGCGCAGGCGCTTCTCGTGGTGGAAGTGGTTGGCCGCACTGATCGCGAGGCCCACCATCGCGGTGATCGTGACCGACAGCGCGATATACTCGCCGGGCCAGCCAAGCAGCCACAGTTCGAGCGAGAAGACGACGAGCGCGCCGGCGATGATCTCGATGAGGCGACGCAGGCTGATGCCCGCGGCACTCGCGCAGGCCCCCGCATAGATGAGATAGGTGTTGGCGCCGGTGTTGACCGCGATGAGCGCGTAGCCGAGCAAGGCGATCGCCGCGCCGTAGTAGAGCCGGCGCCGCCCGCACACCTGCAATGCGCGGAAGTACAGCGGCAGGAACACGCACACGCTGAGCACGGTCGGCGGCAACCAGGTCGAGGTCGGCCGGCCGTTGTAGTTGAGGAACAGGAAGCCGAGGTAGAGCAGGCTCCACAGCGGCGCCCAGCCCTGCTCGGCGAGGTCCGGCGACAGGCGCATGCGAAACCACTCGAGCGTTGCCTTCCGCGTCATCGTGCCACCCGCGCGCCACCGATCGCCCGCCATGATACGCCGCGCTCCGCTTCAGACGTGCGCGCCGAGCACGCCGGCGACGACGATCAGCGCGTAGACCACCGCGGTCACGAACAGCCGGGCATGCAGCGTGCGCATCGGATCCCCCTCAGCCACGCGCGAGGCGCCGGCGTGCCAGCGCGACGAAGGCGAGCCCGAACGCGGCGAGTGCGGCCACATGCGGCAGCAACGCTTCGCCAGGCGCCTGGCCGACCGCGGCGAGGGCGAGCCGGCCGAGATGCCAGGCCGGCCACAGCGGCGCGATCTTGGCGACGAACGCAGGCAGCACGGTGAGCGGCATCCACAAGCCCGACAGGAACGACATCGGCAGGTAGAGGAGATTGGCGATCGCGGGCGCCGCCTGCCCGCTCGCGACGGTGCCGAGCCAGAGGCCGAGCGCGCAGAACGGCAACACACCGAAAAGCTCGGTCGCGTACAGCGAAAGCCATGCGCCCGCGGGCAGGCGCACGCCGCCGAGCACCATCGCGAGCACGGCGAGGATCGCGAAGATGATCGTCGCGAACAGCATCGCCATGGCGAGCTTGGACGCGAGGTAGGCGCCTGGCGGCATCGGCAGCGCGCGCTTGAGCGCGAGCCAGCCACGCTCGCGGTCGAGCGCGACGGTGACGCCGAAGCCGAACAGGCCGGGGCTCATGACGCCGAACACGCCGTAGGTCGCGAGCAGGTACAGGTTGGCCTCGAAACCCCCGCGGCGCTCGAACAGCACCGCGAACAGCAGGTAGAACATCGGCGGGAACAGCAGCGTCGGCAGCGCGAACGAGGGCGCGCGCAGCAGGCGCAGGAACTCGTTGCGTGCTTCGAGCAGGTGGCAGCGCCACAGCGGGACGCGCGGCACGTCGAGGGTGGCAGCGTCCATCAGGCGGCCTCGCGGGTGATTTCGACGAAGGCGTCGGCGAGGCCGGCGCGCTGCACTTCGAGCTGGCTGAGCCCGCTGTCCTCGAACAGCAGCTGGCGCACGACGACCTCGGCCTGGTCGGTCACGATCTCGATGCGGTCGCCGTCGCGACAGACGCTGCGCACCTCGGGCCAGGCGCCGACGCGCGCGGCGTCGAGCACGCTGACGCAGCGGATGCGCCGCTGCGAAACGCGCGCGCGGACCTGCTGCACGCTGCCGCAGGCGACGATGCGACCGCGGGCGAGCACGGCGACGCGGTCGGCGAGCGCCTCGGCTTCCTCGAGGTAGTGCGTGGTCATCACCACGGCGCAGCCCGCCTCGACCATCGCGCGGATCGCGCGCCACAGCAGCCCGCGCGCATCAAGGTCGAGGCCGGTGGTCGGCTCGTCGAGGAACAGCAGGCGCGGGTTGCCGCAGATCGCGAGCGCGAACTGCACGCGGCGCTGCTCTCCGCCGGACAGGCGGCCGTAGCGGCGGTCGAGCAGGCCGTCGAGCCCGGCCAGGCCGGCGCATCCGGCGATCGTGCGTGGCGCGGCGTAGTAGCTGCAGGTGAGTTCGAGCAGCTCGCGCACCTTCAGCGAATCGGGCAGGCCGGCCGACTGCAGCATGACGCCGCAGGCGCGGCGCGCGTCCAGTTCGGCCGGCGGGCGGCCGCACAGGCGCGCCTCGCCGGCGTCGGCGGGCAGCAGGCCGAGCGCGATGGCGATCGCCGTGCTCTTGCCGGCGCCGTTCGGGCCGAGCAGCGCGAGCAATTCGCCCCGCCGTACCTCGAGATCGATGCCGTCGAGCGCGACGGTGCCGCCGTAGCGCTTGCGTACGCCACGCCATTCGACGGCCGCGCCGGATTCCGCCTGCTGCATGGAACCACTCCCTTTTCCGGTCTCGGGGCCACTTTAGGCCGGACGCGGAAAACCCCACAGAATCAGGCGTCAGGCGCCTCGGATGACGCTTGTCACGCGCCGCGGCGCCCGGCCGGCGGGGTACCGCGGCCCAGCCCCCTGTGGTACAGTCCCGGCTTGGCGTTTTTTCCATTCCAATCAAAGATTAAAAGCGTCGTGCCCGTTCCCCGCGAGGGGCGGGCACGTGTCGTTTTCCGGGAGGTTGCAATGAATCCGATGCTGGCCAAGCTCAAGGAAATGCGTGAATTCGACGGGACGGTGCGCACGACCGGCCTGCCGGACGCTGCCATCGAGCGCTTCCTGGCCGCCGATGCGGAACTCACGCAGGCGATCGACGAGGCGTACGCCGCGCATCTCGCGCTGCGCTCGTGCATGCCCGAGTTCCTGCACCTCGACGAGAGCGAGCAGATCCGCCAGGCGCAGGCCGACTTCGTCAACTTCTACCCCGAAGACGGCGTCAACCCGTACGTCGCACTCGCCGCGCACGGCGCCTGGATCGTCACGCTCAAGGGCGCGGTGATCTACGACGCGGGCGGCTACGGCATGCTCGGCTTCGGCCACGCGCCGAAGAACATCCTCGGCGTCCTCGCGCGCCCGCAGGTGATGGCGAACGTGATGACGCCCAACCTGTCGCAGCTGAAGTTCGGCAAGGCGCTGCGCAAGGAGATCGGCCATACCCGCGGCGGCTGCCCGTATGCGAAGTTCATGTGCCTCAACTCGGGCTCCGAGTCGGTGTCGCTGGCGAGCCGCATCGTCGACGTCAATGCCAAGCTCATGACCGATCCGGGTGCGCGCCATGCCGGCCGCACGATCAAGCGCGTCGCCGTGAAGGGCGCGTTCCACGGCCGCACCGAGCGCCCGGCGGTCTATTCCGACTCCTCGCGCAAGGCCTACGAGCAGAACCTCGCGAGCTTCCGCAACGAAACCAGCCTGCTCACGGTGGAACCGTACAGCGTCGAGCAGCTCAAGCAGGTGTTCGCCGACGCCGACCGGAACGGCTGGTTCATCGAAGCCGTGTTCATCGAACCGGTGATGGGCGAAGGCGATCCGGGCCGCGGCGTCACGCCGGAGTTCTACGTCGCCGCGCGCGAGCTGACCAAGGCGCACGGCAGCCTGCTGCTGATCGATTCGATCCAGGCCGGCCTGCGTGCGCATGGCGTGCTGTCGATCGTCGACTATCCCGGCTTCGAAAACATCGAGGCGCCGGACCTCGAAACCTATTCCAAGGCACTCAACGCCGGCCAGTACCCGCTGTCGGTGCTCGCCACCAACGAGCGCGCGTCGGAGCTCTACCGCAAGGGCATCTACGGCAACACGATGACCGCGAACCCGCGCGCGCTCGACGTCGCCTGCGCGGTGCTCAAGGCGCTCACGCCGGAGCTGCGCGAGAACATCCGCGCGCGCGGCAAGGAGTTCGTCGCCAAGCTCGAAAAGCTCAAGGCCGAACTCCCGGGCTACATCACCAAGGTGCAGGGCACGGGCCTGCTGTTCTCGTGCGAACTCGCGCCGGAGTTCAAGTGCTACGGCGCGGCGAGTACCGAGGAATGGATGCGCGAGCGTGGCTTCGGCGTGATCCATGGCGGCGCGAATTCGCTGCGCTTCACGCCGCGCTTCGACATCACGTCGGCGGAAGTGGACCTGCTCGTCGACGGCGTGCGACGCGCCCTGCTCGAGGGTCCGCGCAAGGCGGACGCCACGCGCGCCGCCGCCTGATCCGCCATGCCCGGCCCGGCGCCTGCGCCGGGCCGCCGGCGCACGGCCATGCCGCCTGAACCGCCGGCAAGCCGATCGAAAATTTTCCTGCCTTCCCCTCCCCTGCCCGGGTGCGCGGCGTAGACTGCGCCGCACCGTGACCCGACCGGGCGCGGTCACCCATGGAGAGGAGCACCATCATGCAGCTGAAGACGACGTCATTGCTGGTCCTCGCGCTCGCGTTTGCAAGCGGATCCGGCGCGGCGTTCGCGCAGGATGCGGCGAAGGCGGGCAAGACGCTCACGCCCCAGCAGGAACGGTTCGGCGCTTGCGCCAAGCAAGCGAAAGCGAAGGGCCTCAAGGGAGCCGAGTACAAGACCTTCATGAGCACGTGCTCGAAAGGTGACGGTGCAGCCGCCGCCACGCCGATGACCCAGCAGGAAAAGATGAAGGCCTGCAACGCGGATGCGAAGGCGAAGGGCCTCAAGGGCAAGGATTACACCGATTTCCGCAACAACTGCCTGAAGGGCCATCCGGAAGCCGCCGCGCAGTAATCGCGCACGCGCGCATGCCTGCGTGCCGAGGGCCGGGCGCGAGCCCGGCTCCGAGGTTTCGGGGGCGCCCGACGCCCCCTGCCCATCGCGCGGTCGTGCGCCGTCCTTCGCACGCATCGATCCCGCGACCGCGACGTCGCTGCGCGGCGCAAGCCGCTTCCCGCCGCGCGCTGCAGGCCTTTCCTACACGTCGACCGGCGCTTTCGTCGCTCCGGCGGCGATGCCGGCCTGCACCCGCGTCCCGCTTCTTCCTCTGTGTGGCCTGCACACGCACGCGCACACTGCCTGCACCGCGATCGGACCGGTCGCGGATTCATCCATCAGGGAGGAGCGTCACCATGCAGATCAGGAACATCGCGTCTTCGGCTCTCGTCATCGCCTTCGCGTTCGCGTGCAGCGCCCGCGCCGCCGCCGCGGCGGATGCGACGCCCGCGAAGACGGAAAAGCCGCTGACCGCGCAGCAGGCGCGCATGAAGGGCTGCAATGCCGAAGCGAAGTCGCAGTCGCTCAAGGGCGACGAACGCCGTGCCTTCATGAGCACCTGCCTCAAGGGCGGCTCGACCGCGCTGACCGCGCACGACACCGCCAAGGCCACGCCGAGCACGGCCCAGCTCAAGCGCAAGGCGTGCTCGGCGCAGGCGAAGGAGAAAGGCCTCAAGGGCAGCGAACGCAAGGCGTTCGTGCGCGATTGCGCAAGCGAGGGCGAGGTGGCCAGCGCGACCTGACGCCGCAGCCGCCTGGCAGCGAGCGACGGGCCGCTCGCGCACGAACGGCGCGCCGCGGCGGACGTGCATCGCTGCAATCCGGCGCATTGGCGGGCGCGCCGGTGGCGTCGGTGGGCCGCGGAGCACGCCGGCGACACGGGACCACAGGGCCGGCACAGGGACGTGCCGCACCCGTGGCGCCGCTTCAGCGGAAGCGGTCGGTCGCTTCGACGAGTTCGTGCACGATGCCCGGCTCGAGCGCCGAATGGCCGGCGTCGGGGACGATGCGCAGGTCGGCTTCCGGCCAGGCGCGATGCAGGTCCCAGGCGCTGCGCATCGGGCAGACGACGTCGTAGCGGCCCTGCACGATCACGGCCGGGATGTGCCGCAGGCGGTGCGCGTCGCGCAACAACTGGTCATCGGCGTCGAAGAAGCCGCCGTTGACGAAGTAGTGGTTCTCGATGCGTGCGAACGCGAGCGCGAATTCGTCCTCGCCGCTCGAAGCGATGTGGTTCGCATCCTGCAGCAGGAAGCTCGTCGCGCCCTCCCACACCGACCACGCGCGCGCGGCTTCGAGTCGCACCGCCGGATCGGCACTGGTGAGGCGGCGGTGATAGGCGCTCATGAGGTCGCCGCGCTCGGCCGGGGGGATCGGCGCGAGGTAGTGCTCCCAGACGTCCGGGAACAGCGCGTCGCAACCCTTCTGGTAGAACCATTCGAGTTCCCAGCGGCGCAGCATGAAGATGCCGCGCAGCACGAGCTCGGTCACGCGCGGCGCATGCGTCTGCGCGTAGGCGAGTGCGAGCGTCGAGCCCCACGATCCGCCGAACACCTGCCAGCGCGCGATGCCGAGGTGCTCGCGCAGCCGCTCGACGTCGGCGACGAGGTGCCAGGTCGTGTTGTCGGCGAGTTCCGCATGCGGCGTCGAGCGACCGCAGCCGCGCTGGTCGAACAGCACGATGCGATAGTGCGCGGGATCGAAGAAACGGCGCGACTTCGCATTGCAGCCTGCGCCAGGCCCGCCGTGCAGGAACACGACCGGCTTGCCCGCGGGGTTGCCGCACTGCTCGTAGTAGAGCCGGTGCAACGGCGACACCTGCAGGAAACCGCTGTCGTACGGCTCGATCTCGGGATACAGCGTGCGACGTGGCTGGCTCATGCGATGTGCGGTTCCGGCTGGGTCGCTCGACCCTGCTCTTCATGAAGAGTGCGCACAGGGACGTGCGCTCTGGCCGCTCCGAAGCCGAAGGGCGACCCGCGACCGAAGAACTGCCGAAGAAGCCCGCAAGGATGCGGGCAAAGTAATGGTCGGGGCGGCCGGATTCGAACCGACGACCACCAGTCCCCCAGACTGGTGCGCTACCAGGCTGCGCTACGCCCCGACGATGCCTTGCCGCAGGAGAGGCCGCATCCGGCCGCTGCCCGCTTGGGAGCCGACGATTCTAGCAGATGCTTCGCGGGCTCAGCGACGCAGGATCTGCAGCACTTCTTCCAGCTCCATGCGCACCTGACGCACGATCTGGTTGGAAATGCTCGACTCCACGCGTGCCTGCGAACCTTCCAGGCGCTGGCGTGCGCCGGTGATCGTGAAACCCTGGTCGTACAGCAGCGACCGGATCTGGCGGATCATCAGCACGTCATGGCGCTGGTAATAGCGGCGGTTGCCACGCCGTTTCACGGGCTTGAGGTTGGGAAACTCCTGTTCCCAGTAGCGCAACACGTGCGGCTTGACCGCACAGAGTTCGCTGACCTCGCCAATGGTGAAATAGCGTTTCGCCGGGATGACCGGAAGTTCGCTATTGCTGCCCTGATCCAGCATAGGCTTCGACCCGGACCTTCAGTTTCTGTCCCGGACGGAACGTCACCACCCGCCGCGCGGAAATCGGAATCTCCACGCCGGTCTTGGGGTTACGCCCTGGACGCTGATTCTTGAAACGCAGGTCGAAGTTGCCGAAACCGGACAGCTTCACCTGCTCCCCTTTTTCAAGCGCATCGCGTACGACTTCGAAGAACGCGTCGACGAATTCCTTGGCTTCGCGTTTGTTGAGACCGACGTCCAGAAACAGGCGCTCGGCCATCTCCGCCTTCGTCAACGCCATCCTACCCTCGCAACTTTGCTTTGCAAACCGATTCCAGTGCGGCAACCGCGAGAGCCGTGCAGCGGTCAGCGTCCTGATCCGTAAGGGTGCGGGAACGGTCCTGCAAAATCAAGCCAATAGCGAGACTTTTGACATCGTGGCCGAGGTTCGGGCCCGCGTAGCGATCGAACAGGACGACCTGCGTGAGCGTTTCGCCAACCGCATCACGAATCGCGGCCTCGACCGCCGCATACGGCACCGCTTCGGGCAATTCGAAGGACAGGTCGCGGCGCACCGAGGGGTAGCGCGACACCGCTTCGGCGCGCGGCAGCGCGCGCTGCGACACCGCGGCCACGTCGAATTCGAACGCGAACACGTCCTCGTCGAGGTCGAGCCTGGCGAGCAGGTCCGGATGCAATGCGCCGATCCAGCCGACCACGGCGCCGTCGCGACGGACTTCGGCCGCCTGTCCCGGGTGCAGCCAGGCCGGGCCGCCGGGCGTGAAGCTGAACGCACCGGCGGCATTGGTCAGCGCGAACAGCGACTCCGCATCGCCCTTGACGTCGAAGAAGTCGACGGCGCGCGCCTCGCTCGCCCAGTTCTCGGCGACCGCGCGGCCACAGGCGACGCCCGCGATCCGGTCGTGCTCGACCGGCGTCGGATCGGCAGCCGTGCCGCCCGAGAACACCCGTCCGAACTCGAACAGGCGCACGCGCGGCTGCTGGCGGCGACGGTTGGCCGCGAGCGCGGTGACGAGGCCGGGCAGCAGCGAGGTACGCATGACGCCTAGGTCGGCGGAGAGCGGATTGGCGAGCGCGACCGCGCCCTCGTCGAGCTGCCACGTACGCAGCAGCTCGTGCGGCACGAACGCGTAGCAGATCGCCTCGGCGTAATCGCGCGCGACGAGTTGCGCGCGCAGGCGCGACGCCTCCAGGCGTGTTTCGGGCAAGCTCGGCCCGAGCAGCTCGCCACGCGGCGCACGCGTCGGTACGCGTTCGTAGCCGTGCACGCGCACGACTTCCTCGATGAGGTCTTCCTCGATCTGGATGTCGAAGCGATGGCTCGGCGGCGTCGCGCGCCAGCCCTCGGCCGTCGCCTCGACCTGCATGCCGAGCGCGCGCAGGATGCGCTCGACTTCCGTGTCGGCAATGTCGATGCCGAGCAGGCGCGCGAGGCGGGTGCGGCGGAGCGCGACTGGGGCGCGTGCGGGCAGGTCCGCCGCGATCACCGTTTCGGTCACGGGCCCGGGGCGGCCGCCGGCGATTTCGAGGATCAGCGCGGTCGCGCGCTCGATCGCGCGACGCGGCAGCTCGGGATCGACGCCGCGCTCGAAGCGATGCGAAGCGTCGGTGTGCAGGCCGAGCCGGCGCGCGCGCCCCATGATCGCGCCCGGCGCGAAGTGCGCCGCTTCGAGGAACACGGTCGTCGTCGCATCGGTCACGCGCGAATCGTGGCCGCCCATGATGCCGGCGAGTCCGTGCAGGCCGGTGCGATCGGCGATGACGAGGAACGCGTCGTCGAGCGCGGGTTCGCTGCCGTCGAGCAACTTCACGCGCTCGCCCGCGCGCGCGCGGCGCACCGAGATGGGCCCATCGAGTTTCGTATCGTCGTACGCATGCATCGGCTGGCCGAGCTCGAGCATCACGTACTGGGTCACGTCCACGAGCGCGCTGACCGGACGCACGCCGCTGCGGCGCAGGCGCTCGGCCATCCACAGCGGCGTCTTCGCGCTTGCATCGATGCCCTCGATGAGGCGGCCGCAGTAGCGCGGGCAGTCGACGCCGGCATCGAGCGTCGCCGCGCGCGTGCGATCGACCACGGCCGCGACGGGCGCGCCGGCCGGCTCGTGCAGCGCGCTGCCGAACAGCGCCGAGGCGTCGCGCGCGAGCCCGAGCACGCTGAGGCAGTCGGGCCGGTTCGGCGTGAGCTTGATCTCGATGCTCGCGTCGGGCAGGCCGAGGTACTGCGCAAGCGGGGTGCCGACCGGCGCGCCGGCGGGCAGTTCCATCAGGCCCGACGCGTCGGCGTCGATGCCGAGTTCCTTCGCCGAGCAGAGCATGCCGTTCGACTCGACGCCGCGCAGCGCGGCGCGCTTGATCTCCATGCCGTTCGGCATCGTCGTGCCGATCGTCGCGAGCGGCGCCTTGAGGCCGGTGCGCGCGTTCGGCGCGCCGCAGACGATCACCAGCGGGGCGCTCCCGCCCGCGGCGACCTCGCACACGCGCAGCTTATCCGCATTCGGATGCGGCGTGCAGGCGACGATCTCGCCGACGACGACGCCGGCGAGCGTGCCGCCGAGCGCTTCGACGCCCTCGACCTCGAGGCCGGCCATCGTCAGGCGGTGCATGAGCGCGTCCCGGTCGACCGGGATGTCGACGAGTTCGCGCAGCCAGTTTTCGCTGAATTTCATGATCGGAGCCGGGAATGGGGAATGGGGAATCGGGAATGGTCAACGCGGGCAATCGGGAGCCGGGATGATGGCCTGTCGATTCTCCATTCCCGATTCCCCATTCCCGGCCCTCAGGCGAATTGCCTGAGGAACCTGAGGTCGTTGTCGAAGAACTGGCGCAGGTCGTTGACGCCGTAGCGCAGCATCGCGAAGCGCTCGCCGCCCATGCCGAACGCGAAACCGGTGTAGCGCTCCGGGTCGATGCCGCAGTTGCGCAGGACGTTCGGGTGCACCATGCCGCAGCCGAGCACCTCGAGCCACGACTGCGTGCCGTCGTCACGGTCCCAACGGATGTCCACTTCCGCGCCGGGTTCGACGAACGGGAAGTAGCTCGGCCGGAAGCGCATCTCGAAGTCGCGCTCGAAGAACGCGCGCACGAATTCGGCGAGCGTGCCCTTGAGGTCGGCGAAGCTCACGTCTTCGCCGACGAGCAGGCCTTCGATCTGGTGGAACATCGGCGAATGGGTCTGGTCCGAATCGCTGCGGTAGACCTTGCCGACCGAGATCACGCGGATCGGCGGCGTGCGACCGGTCGCCGCGCGGATCTGCACGGGCGAGGTGTGCGTGCGCAGCAGGCGGCCGTCCGGGAACCAGAACGTGTCGTGCATCGTCCGCGCCGGATGGTCGGGCGGGAAGTTGAGCGCCTCGAAGTTGTACCAGTCGGTCTCGATCTCGGGACCATCGGCGAGTTCGTAGCCGAGGCGCGCGAAAATCTCGATCGCGCGATCGAGCGCGCGCGTGATGGGGTGCAGGCCGCCGCGCGTGCCGCGCCGGCCCGGCAGCGTCACGTCGACGCGTTCGGAGGCGAGGCGGCGCGCGAGCTCGGCCTGCTCGAGGGCCGCCTTGCGAGCGGCGATCGCGTCGGCGATGCGCTCCTTCGCGCGGTTGACCTCGGCGCCACGCGCCTTCTTCTCCTCCGGCGGCAGCGCGCCGAGCGCCTTCAAGGCGGCGGTGACCGCGCCGCTCTTGCCGAGCAGCGCGACGCGCTGGGCATCGAGTGCCTCGAGCGTGTCGGCGGTCTCGATCTGCTCGAGCGCGCGCTGGATGTCCTCAAGTACGTCCATCGGGTTCCCGTGGGTGGAACACAAACGAAAACGGGGAGGAGGCCCTGGCCTCCTCCCCGCGTGTGCTTCGGCTATCGGTCCGCTGCGGGGAACGTCGGCGCGGTGTTCCACCGCTGCGACCCGCGTTCGCGGATGATGGCAAAACTACGCCGCCAGGCTGGCCTTGGCCTTCTCCGCGAGCGCACCGAACGCCTTGATGTCGTGCGCGGCGATGTCCGCGAGCACCTTGCGATCGAGCGTGATGCCGGCCTTCTTGAGGCCGTTCATCAGGCGGCTGTAGGACAGGCCGAACTGGCGCGCGCCCGCGTTGATGCGGACGATCCACAGCGCGCGGAAGTTGCGCTTCTTCTGCTTGCGGCCGATGTAGGCGTACTGGTGCGCCTTCGTGACCGCCTGCTTGGCGACGCGGAAAACCTTGCGACGCGCGTTGTAGTAACCCTTGGCCTTGCCGAGGATCTTCTTGTGACGACGGTGGGCGATGACGCCGCGCTTGACTCGTGCCATGGTCGATCCTCCTTACGCGTACGGCAGCATGCGGGAGACGCGACCGGCGTCTTCCTTGCGCACGTGGTTGGTCGCACGCAGGCCGCGCTTGCGCTTGGTGGCCTTCTTCGTGAGGATGTGGCTCTTGAACGCGTGGCCGCACTTGAACTTGCCGGTCGCGGTCTTGCGGAACCGCTTCGCGGCGGCCCGATTGGTCTTCATCTTGGGCATGACCCAACTCCTTCGGTGATTTTCGTTACTGGCGCGAGCGGTGGCGTTCGCCACGCTTTCCGTCCTGCTCGTTCCGGTGTGTGCGACCCGGAATCCCGGGTCTTCTCCTGCGGGGAGGGAGCAACAGCTTCCTCGCCCATTTCTGCCGGGAGAGAGCAAAAGCCCCCTCACCCTTTGCCCTCTCCCCACGATGATGAAGCCGTCGCGGGGCGAGGGGAACGCGTCGTGCCGTGCGGTATCGTCCTCTCGAACGGTCGCGGCGGCCTGCAGCTGACGTCTTTCGGTCAGGTCTTCTTCTTAGGGGCGACCATCATGACCATCAGGCGCCCTTCCATCCTCGGGTACTGCTCGATCACCGCGTCCTCGGCGATCTCGGCGGCGATCTTCTTCACCATCGCCTCGCCCAGTTCCTGGTGGGTCATCTCGCGACCGCGGAAGCGGATCGTGATCTTGACCTTGTCACCCTCCTCCAGGAAGCGGCGCAGGTTGCGCATCTTGATCTGGTAGTCGCCGACGTCGGTGACCGGGCGGAACTTCAGTTCCTTGATCTCGACCTGCTTCTGCTTCTTCTTGGCCGCGTGCGCCTTCTTCTGCGCCTCGAACTTGAACTTGCCGAAATCCATGATGCGGCACACCGGCGGGTCGCCGTTGGGCTGGATCTCGACCAGATCCAAGCCCGCGTCCTGCGCCATCGCGAGCGCTTCGTCGCGGGACAGGATGCCGACCTGCTCCCCTTCGGGGCCAATCACGCGGACTCGCGGAACACGGATCT
Source organism: Dokdonella fugitiva (assembly GCF_004342425.1). Taxonomy (GTDB): domain Bacteria; phylum Pseudomonadota; class Gammaproteobacteria; order Xanthomonadales; family Rhodanobacteraceae; genus Dokdonella_A; species Dokdonella_A fugitiva. The sequence continues at coordinate 41,036 of NZ_SLWQ01000007.1, forward strand.
CGTGGTTCCTGCGGTTCGGCTTGCTATCGGTGGCGATACGTCAATCCTCCAAGGGGAATCGTTCCCGGACACGCCCGTTCAGGTTCGGGCGCACTCGGCCTCCAGACGTTCGACGAAGGCGGAAACCGGCATGGAACCGAGGTCCTCGCCCGCGCGCGTACGCACAGCGACGGCCCCCGCCTCCCTTTCCCGGTCGCCCGCGACGAGGAGGTAGGGCACCTTGTCCAACGTGTGTTCGCGGATTTTATAGCCGATTTTCTCGTTTCGCAAATCGGCCTCGACCCGGAAACCTTTCGCCACAAGGGCTTGCGCCACTTCGCTCACGTACGGGGCCTGGGCGTCGGTGATATTCATGACGACCGCCTGCACCGGCGCCAGCCAGGGCGGGAACGCACCGGCGTGGTTCTCGATCAGGATGCCGATGAAACGCTCCATCGAGCCGACGATCGCGCGGTGCAGCATGACCGGATGGCGCTTCTGGCTGTGCTCGTCGACGTATTCGGCGCCGAGGCGGCCGGGCATCATGAAATCGACCTGCATCGTGCCGAGCTGCCAGGTACGGCCGATCGCATCCTTGAGGTGGTACTCGATCTTCGGGCCGTAGAACGCGCCCTCGCCGGGCAGCTCCTGCCATTCGACCCCGGCCGCGCGCAGCGCCGAGCGGAGCGCGTTCTCGGCCTTGTCCCAGGTCGCGTCGTCGCCGAGGCGCGGCTCCGGCCGCAGCGCGATCTTCAGCTGCACGTCGCTGAAGCCGAATTCGGTATAGACCTGCATCGCCTGGCGGTGGAACGCGGTCACCTCGGCTTCGATCTGGTCCTCGGTGCAGAAGATGTGGCCGTCGTCCTGGGTGAAGCCGCGCACGCGCAGGATGCCGTGCAGCGCGCCGGACGGCTCGTTGCGGTGGCAGGCGCCGAATTCGCCGTAGCGGATCGGCAGGTCGCGGTAGCTGTGCAGGGTCGAGTTGAACACCTGCACGTGGCCGGGACAGTTCATCGGCTTCACCGCGTAGGTCCGCTTCTCGGACTCGGTGAAGAACATGTTGTCCTTGTAGTTGTCCCAGTGCCCGGACCGCTTCCACAGCGAGACGTCGAGGATCTGCGGGCAGCGCACTTCCTGGTAGCCGCTCTCGCGGTAGACCTTGCGCATGCGCTGCTCGACGACCTGCCAGATCTGCCAGCCCTTCGGGTGCCAGAACACCAGGCCGGGCGCTTCTTCCTGCAGGTGGAACAGGTCGAGCTGCTTGCCGATCTTGCGGTGGTCGCGCTTCTCCGCCTCTTCCAGCTGGTGCAGGTAGGCGGCGAGGTCCTTGTCGTTGAGCCAGGCCGTGCCGTAGATGCGCGAGAGCATCTCGTTGTTGGAATCGCCGCGCCAGTACGCGCCGGCGACCTTCATGAGCTTGAAGCTTTTCAGCCGGCTCGTGTTAGGCACGTGCGGGCCGCGGCAGAGGTCGGTGAACTCGCCCTGCGCGTACAGCGACAGCGGCTCGTTCGCCGGGATGCCCTCGATGATCTGCGCCTTGTACTCCTCGCCCTTGGCGCGGAAGAACGCGACCGCCTCGTCGCGCGGCATTACCGAACGCGACACCGGCAGGGCTTCGGCGGCGATCTTCTTCATCTCCGCCTCGATCGCGGCGAGGTCGTCGGGCGTGAACTGCCGCTCGAACGCGAAGTCGTAGTAGAAGCCGTTGTCGATGACCGGGCCGATCGTGACCTGCGCGTTCGGGAACAGTCGCTGCACCGCCTGCGCCAGCAGGTGCGCGGTCGAGTGGCGGATGATCTCGAGCGCCTCGGGGCTCTTCTCCGTGACGATCTCGACGCGGGCGTCGTGGTCGATGACGCGGCTGGTATCGACGAGCTGGCCGTCGACCTTGCCGGCGAGCGCGGCCTTGGCGAGGCCGGCGCCGATCGACGCGGCGACGTCGTGCACGCTGGGCGGGTTGTCGAACTGCTTCTGGCTGCCGTCCGGGAGCGTGATGCTGATCATGGGAGTTCTTCCGATTGCGAAGCCGACGCGCGGCGTTGCGGCCATGAAAAAAGGGCGCCAAGGCGCCCTTCGTTCATTCCAGGATACCTTGCGCGGATGTTCAGTCGAGGATGTCGAAGGTTCGCGTCATGGTGATCGTGTTCTTTCGAACTACGGCTCCCGGATCTTCCGGCTCGAAAGCCGGCTCATGCTTCACGTTCAAAGTCCGGCCATGGATGGCCCGGTCCTTCTTCCAGCTCCTGCCATCAGGACGATGGCACGAGTAATTGGTGGGCGGTACAAGGATCGAACTTGTGACCCCTACCATGTCAAGGTAGTGCTCTACCGCTGAGCTAACCGCCCGCATCGCAGGCGGTGGCCTGCGAGGGGCGCGCAAGGTAGCACAGGCCCTGCGGCAGGACAACCAGTTTTTCGCGGCGCGATGCACGCATCGCCATCGCGCGTCCCGGGCCGCCCCGGCCGATCGCACGCCGCGCCGCCGTCGCCGCGCACCGCGTCGATCGCGCTGGCATGCGTGGCACCCTGCCACGCGGATGGGATCAGCCGATGAGACCCTGTTCGCGAATGCGGTGGATCTCGTCGCGCAGGCGCGCCGCGTCCTCGAACTCGAGGTCCTGCGCATGCTTGTACATCTGCGCCTCGAGCTGGCGGATCTTCGCCGCCACCTGCTCCGGCGTGAGCAGGCGGTAATCCGGCGCCGCCTCGGCGACCTTGCGCTGGCTGCCACGACCGCGGGCGCGCCCCTGCTCCGCATCGCCTTCGGCGCGCGCGCCTTCCATGACGTCGGTGATCTTGCGCACGACCGAGGTCGGCACGATGCCGTGCGCCTCGTTGTATTCGATCTGCCGGGCGCGCCGGCGGTCGGTCTCGTCGATCGCCGCCTGCATCGATCGGGTGACGGTGTCGGCGTAGAGGATCGCCGTGCCGCGCAGGTTGCGCGCGGCGCGCCCGATCGTCTGGATCAGCGAACCGGTCGAGCGCAGGAAACCTTCCTTGTCGGCGTCGAGGATCGCCACCAGCGACACCTCGGGCATGTCGAGGCCTTCGCGCAGCAGGTTGATGCCGACGAGCACGTCGAACTTGCCCAGGCGCAGGTCACGGATGATCTCGACGCGCTCCACCGTCTCGATGTCCGAGTGCAGGTAGCGCACGCGGATGCCGTGGTCGCCGAGGTACTCGGTGAGGTTCTCCGCCATGCGCTTGGTCAGCGTGGTCACGAGCACGCGGTCGCCGAGCGCGATGCGCTCGTGGATCTCCGAGAGCAGGTCGTCGACCTGGGTGCGTGCGGGCCGGATCTCCACGCGCGGATCGACCAGGCCGGTCGGGCGCACGACGAGTTCGACCACGTTGCCCTGCGACTTGTCGATCTCGTACGGCCCGGGCGTCGCCGATACGAACACGGTGCGCGGCTCGCGCTCCTCCCACTCGGCGAACTTGAGCGGCCGATTGTCGAGCGCGGACGGCAGGCGGAAGCCGAATTCGACCAGCGTCTCCTTGCGCGAACGGTCGCCCTTGTACATCGCGCCGATCTGCGGAACCGTCACGTGCGATTCGTCGACGACGAGCAGCGCGTCCGGCGGCAGGTAGTCGAACAGCGTCGGCGGCGGCTCGCCCGGCTGGCGCCGCGTGAGATGGCGCGAGTAGTTCTCGATGCCATTGCAGTAGCCGACCTCGGCCATCATCTCGATGTCGAAGCGCGTGCGCTGCTCGAGGCGCTGCGCCTCGACCAGCTTGTTCACCGAATACAGGTAGGCGAGCCGGTCCTTGAGCTCGGCCTTGATCGTCTCGATCGCGTTGAGCACGCTCTCGCGCGTGGTCGCGTAGTGCGTCTTCGGGTAGACGACGTAGCGCGGTACCTTGCGCAGCAGCGCGCCCGTGAGCGGGTCGAACAGCGAGAGGTTCTCGACCTCGCCGTCGAACAATTCGATGCGCAGCGCCTCGGTGTCCGATTCGGCGGGGAACACGTCGATGACCTCTCCGCGCACGCGGTAGGTGCCGCGGCGCAGCTCCATGTCGCCGCGCGTGTACTGCAGCTCGGTCAGGTGCCGGATCAGCTTGCGCTGGTCGATGTGCTCGCCGCGCGCGAGGATCAGGCGCATCTGCAGGTAGTCCTCGGGGTCGCCGAGGCCGTAGATCGCCGATACCGTCGCGACGATCAGCGCGTCCGGGCGCGACAGCAGCGCCTTGGTCGCGGCGAGGCGCATCTGCTCGATGTGCTCGTTGATCGACGCGTCCTTCTCGATGTACGTGTCGCTCGAGGGGACGTAGGCTTCCGGCTGGTAGTAGTCGTAATAGCTCACGAAGTACTCCACCGCGTTGTGCGGGAAGAACTCCTTGAACTCGCCGTACAGCTGCGCCGCGAGCGTCTTGTTCGGCGCCATCACCAGCGTCGGCTTCTGGATGCGCTCGACGAGGTTGGCGATCGTGAACGTCTTGCCCGAGCCGGTCACGCCGAGCAGCGTCTGCTGCGCGAGGCCGGCCTCGAAGCCTTCGACGAGGCGCGCGATCGCGTTCGGCTGGTCGCCCGACGGCTTGAACGGGGACACGAGCTGGAAACGTTCGATCATCGCGACCTCCACGCAGGCGGGAAAGTATAGGGGCGCAGGCATCGCGACGATCGCGCCGGGCGGCACGCGGATTTCCTACGGAAACTACATGAGGGCGGCGATCGTCGAAGCAAGCGCGCGTTCCTAGCATCGCCGGGCCCTTTTCGCCATGGAGGCCCACGATGCACGACGCCTGCTGCCGCCAGCGCGGCTACACCCTGGTCGAACTCCTCGTCGCGCTCGCGCTCGTCGCCGTGCTCGCGACGATCGCGCTGCCCGCGTTCGGCAAGCTGATCGGTCGCACGCGCGCGCAGGTCGCGCGCAGCGACCTCGAGTTCTCGCTGAACCAGGCGCGCCATGCGGCGGTCAGCCGCGGCCTGCACGTGGTCGCCTGCCCGAGCGGCGACTTCGTCGACTGCGCCTCGACCACGCGCTGGCATGCGGGCTGGCTCACCTTCGCCGACCTCGACCATGACGGCCGCCACGACGCGAACGAACCCGTCATCGCCACCAACCAGGCACGCGACACCGGCGTCGGCATCCTCGCCACGGTCGGGCGCCTGCGCATCAATTACCGCCCGGACGGCAGCGCGGCGGGAACGAACGTCACGCTGACCGTCTGCGACCGCGCCGCGGGCACGAAGGATGCGTCGACGATCGTCGTCGGCCCGAGTGGCCGCGTGCGCCACGGCCAGGCGACACCCGAGGCGGCCGCAAGCTGCATCGCCGCGGCGAACTGAGGTGCGCGAAGGCGCGCCGGACAGTCTCGTCGAAGGGAGCGGAACCCGGAAAAAAGAAAGGCCTGCATCGCTGCAGGCCTTTCGCGTGACTGGCGCCCGAAGTTGGACTCGAACCAACGACCCCCTGATTAACAGTCAAGTGCTCTAACCAGCTGAGCTATTCGGGCGAGCCGCGTATTCTGGGTCCTGCCCCGCCGGCCGTCAAGCGTCGGAATCGTTGCGCGTGCGCGGCGGATGGTTGCCGTGTCCACCGCCGATTCGCGAGGCGCCGTCGGCGTCTTCCCCGGCGCGTGCGACCGGCAGGCGCCAGCCGCGGCGGATCGCCGCCATGCGCAGGGCGAAGCAGAGCAGCGCGCCGGCGCCCATCGTCGCGCTCGTCGGCCAGGCGAGCCATTCGCCGGTCACGACGACGAGCGCGCCGGCAAGCGCGGCGACCGCATACAGCTCGGCGCGCAGCACGAGCGGGACCTCGCGCAGCAGGACGTCGCGGACGATGCCGCCGCCGATGCCCGACAGCATGCCGAGCAGGGCCGCCATCGGCGGCTCGAGGCCGTGTTCGAGCGCCTTGTTCGCGCCGACCACGGCGAACATCGCCAGGCCCGCCGCGTCGAACAGGCGCACGGGATTCTTCAGGCGCTCGATCGCCGGCGCCCAGCGGAACGTGACGAGGCCGGCGAGTACCGATGCGCCGAGGTAACGCCAGTCGCTGATCGAAGCCGGCGGCACCGCGCCGATCAACACGTCGCGCAGGATGCCGCCCGAGTTCGCCGCGACGAAGGCGAGCACGAGCACGCCGAACAGGTCGAGGCGCCGGCGCACCGCGGCGGTCGCGCCGCTGAGCGCGAACACGAACGTGCCGGCAAGGTCGAGCAGCAGCACGAGCAGGTGCAGGGTCACGACGATGCCTCGCGGCGGAAGGGTCGCGCGCACTCTAGCGCGCGCGCGTCGGCGCGCGCAGGTCCGCCGCGGCGAACCGTCCGCGCGAAAAAGCGTGATGCACGACACCCGTGCCGTTACAATGCCGCCGTTTTGCCTGCCGGAATCGCCCATGCCCGCCGATATCAAGTACAAGCGCATCCTCCTCAAGCTGTCCGGCGAAGCACTCATGGGCGAGGCCGACTACGGCATCGACCCCAAGGTGCTGCAACGGCTCGCGCGCGAGATCATCGAGGTGCAACGCGCCGGCGTGCAGGTCGGGGTGGTCATCGGCGGCGGCAACATCTTCCGTGGCGCCGGCCTCGCCGCCGCGGGCATGGACCGCGTCACCGCCGACCACATGGGCATGCTCGCGACGGTCATGAACGCGCTTGCGATGCAGGACGCGATCGAGAAGGCGGGCGGCTACGCGCGCACGATGTCGGCGATCAAGATCAACGAGGTGTGCGAGGACTTCATCCGTCGCCGTGCGATCCGCCATCTCGAGAAGGGCCGCATCGCGATCTTCGCGGCCGGCACCGGCAACCCGTTCTTCACCACCGACTCGGCCGCCGCGCTGCGCGCGATCGAGGTCGGCGCCGACCTGCTGCTGAAGGCGACCAAGGTCGACGGCGTGTACAGCGCCGACCCGGCCAAGGACCCGACCGCGACGCGCTACGAGCGCCTGTCCTACGAGGACGTGATCCAGCGCAACCTGCAGGTCATGGATACGAGCGCGATCGCGCTCTGCCGCGACCACCGCATCCCGCTGCGCATCTACGACATGTCGCGCGAAGGCGACCTCATGCGCATCATGCGCGGCGAGCCGATCGGCACCCTCGTCGGCGGACGCTGACCGCCGATTCCGCACGCCTTCGTTTCGGCGCCCGCGAGCGTCGCCACGTCGCAGACCCGACTTCCGGCACGCAACCTTCCGGCCCTCGCCGCGCATCTTGAAGGTGAAGGCGCACGCCGCCTTCGCCGCCCGAACGGACCCCGGACATCCCCCTGTTCCACGGGCCAGCCAGGGACTCGGCCTTGCCTGCGGCAAGATCGAGGAGCAAGCCATGAAGACCCTGCATGCCATCGTCGTCGCGACGATCGCCGCGGGCGCGTGCGGCAACGCGCTCGCCGCCAATGCGCAGCGCCAGCTCGAAGCCGTCACCGTGCAGTCGCCCCACGTCGACTGCACCCCGCCTTCCTCGTCCGCGCTCTGTTCCGCCCTGCATGCGCGGATCCGCCTGCACTTCAGCCCGCGCGAGATCGGCATGCTGTTCGGCGCGCGCACGTCGTATCCGGAGGCGTCGACGACCTACGAGCGCGTGAACCTGCGCTATGCCGAGCTGGTGCGTGAAATCGCCGCGACGTTCGGCGGCGCGGACGCGATCGCCGCCCGCTGAGCGCGCGCCGCGCGCAGCGACGGGCCCGGCCGCGGCAGCGAGTCACGCGGCTGCGGCCGCACGCGACGCGCTGTGCGCGCGACCGGCGCCGATGGTGCACCGCCGCGCGCGAGCGCGCCGCGCGGCGGCCACGGGCGCGCGCCGGCCGCTGCTATACTCGCCGGCCACTCGCAACGGAAACGGTGGCTGCGCCATGCTCGACAACATCAAGAAGGACGCCCAGACGCGCATGCAGAAGAGCGTGGATGCGCTCAAGCACGAACTGCAGCGCCTGCGCACCGGACGCGCCAGCACCGCGCTGATCGAGCCGCTCAAGGTGTCCTACTACGGCACCGACACGCCGATCACCCAGGTTGCCAACGTCGCGATCGCCGATGCACGCTCGATCACGATCACGCCGTTCGAGAAGAACATGGTCGGCCCGGTCGAGAAGGCGATCCTCGCCTCCGACCTCGGCCTCACGCCGACCACGGTCGGCCAGGTCATCCGCATCAACCTGCCGCCGCTCACCGAGGAGCGCCGCAAGGAGCTGTCCAAGCACGTCGCGCACGAGGGCGAGAACGCCAAGGTCGCGGTGCGCAACGTGCGCCGCGACGCGCTGCACCACCTCAAGGAACTGCTCAAGGACAAGAAGATCAGCGAGGACGACGAGCGCCGCGCCGAGGAAGAGATCCAGAAGTACACCGACAAGTACGTCAAGGACGTCGACGGCGTGGTGAAGGCGAAGGAAGAGGAATTGATGGCCATGTAGCCGGGTGCCGTCGCGCGCGCCGCGACGATCGCGACTCGCGCTCACGCACTGCAGCAGCCCGCGGCCCGAGCCGCGCCTACAATGTGACGCATGGATTCCGATTCCCGACCGCGCCTGCCGCGCCACATCGCGATCGTCATGGACGGCAACGGCCGCTGGGCCGAACGCCGCCACCGGCCCCGCAGCTTCGGCCACCGCGAAGGCCAGAAGGCGGTGCGCGCAGCGGTCGAATACTGCCGCCGCAAGGGGATCGAGGCGCTGACCCTGTTCGCGTTCTCGAGCGAGAACTGGAAGCGCCCCGACGAGGAAGTCGGCGCGCTGATGCAGCTGTTCCTCGATGCGCTCGACCGTGAAGTGGACGAGCTGCACCGCAACGGCGTGCATATCAGCTTCATCGGCGACCTCGGCGCGTTCGCGCCGGAACTCGCCGCGCGCATGCAGGACGCGATGCGCCGCACCGCCGGCAATACCGCGCTCAGCCTCAACGTCGCGGTGAACTACGGTGGTCGCTGGGACATCGTGCAGGCCGCGCGCACGCTCGCGCACTCCGCCGCGCGCGGCGAGCTCGATCCGGGCGCGATCGACGAGACGCTGTTCGGGCGCCACGTCTGCCTCGACGGCCAGCCGCCGGTCGACCTGTTCATCCGCACCGGCGGCGAGGTGCGCGTGAGCAACTTCCTGCTCTGGCAGATCGCCTACGCCGAGCTGTACTTCACCGACGCGCTCTGGCCCGACGTCGACGCGGGCCTGCTCGACGCGGCCCTCGCCGAATTCGCGCGGCGCGAGCGTCGCTACGGCCTCACGTCCGCCCAGATGCGCGCGGCAGGCTGAGACGCGCATGCTCAAGCAACGCACCCTGACCGCCCTCGTCCTCGCCCCGCTCGCGGTCGCGATGATCCTGCTGCTGCCGACGGCCGGCTTCGCGCTGGTCATCGCCGCGATGTCGCTGCAGGCGATGTGGGAATGGACGCGCCTCGCCGGCATCGCCTCGACCGCGGCCCGAGCCGCCTTCGTCGTCGCCAACGTGCTGCTGCTCTACCTGCTCTGGCACGCGCGCGCGACGCCGTTCGCCTGGTACGTGGTGGGTGCCGGCGTCGCGTGGTGGCTGCTGTCGCTGCTGTGGCTGCGCCACTTCTCGTATGCGGCCGCGCCGACGCGCGAGAACGCGCTGCTGAAACTGCTCGCCGCGGAACTCGCCGTGCTGCCGGCCTGGCTCGCCTTCATCGAGCTGCACGGCAGCGCCGACCACGGGCGCCACTGGGCGCTGCTCGTGATCATCCTCGTCTGGGCCGCCGACACGGGCGCCTATTTCGCGGGCCGGCGCTGGGGCACGACCAAGCTCGCGCCGCGGATCAGCCCGAACAAGACGCGCGCGGGCGCCTATGGCGCGCTCGTGCTCGCCGGCGCCGTCGCCCTCGTCGGTGGCTGGCTGCTCGACGAGCGCAACGCGGCCCTGCTCGCGCTGCTCGCGCTCGCGCTGCTGACCGTCCTCGCCTCGATCCTCGGCGACCTCATCGAGAGCCTGCTCAAGCGCCAGGCCAACGTGAAGGACTCCGGCACCCTGTTCCCCGGCCATGGCGGCCTGCTCGACCGCGTCGACAGCGTGTTCTCGGCGGTGCCCGTGTTCGTCGCCGGCAAGGCGGTGCTCGACCTGCTGCTCGCGTCATGAAGACGCTGGCGGTGCTCGGCGCAACCGGCTCGATCGGGGCGAGTACGCTCGACGTCGTCGCGCGCCACCCGGACCGCTACCGCATCGGCGTGCTCGCCGCCCATCGCAGCGTCGACGCGCTGGCCGACCTCTGCGCGCGCTTCCGCCCCGAACTCGCGGTGATCGCCGATCCGGCCTGCGAGCGCGACCTGCGCGAACGGCTGCGCGAACGCGGCCTCGCCTGCCGCGTCGGGGCCGGCGCCGACGCGCTCGTCGACGCCGCGGCCGGCGCGCACTGCGACACCGTCGTCGCCGCGATCGTCGGCGCCGCCGGGCTCGAGTCCACGCTCGCCGCCGCGCGCGCGGGCAAGCGCCTGCTGCTCGCCAACAAGGAAGCGGTCGTCATGGCCGGCGCCCTGCTCGCGGCGGCGCTGGATGACGGTGGCGGTACCCTGCTGCCGCTCGACTCCGAGCACAACGCGGTGTTCCAGTGCCTGCCGCGCGGCCACGCCGACCTCGACTCGGCCGGCGTGAAGCGCATCCTGCTCACCGCCTCGGGCGGTCCGTTCCGCGGACGCACGGCCGCCGATCTCGCTTCGATCACGCCCGAGCAGGCCTGCGCGCATCCGAACTGGCGCATGGGGCGCAAGATCTCGGTCGACTCGGCCACGCTCATGAACAAGGGCCTCGAGGTGATCGAGGCGCACCACCTGTTCCGCGCACCGGCCGAGCGCATCGAGGTGGTCGTGCATCCGCAGAGCATCGTCCATTCGCTGGTCGAATACGCCGACGGCTCGCTGCTCGCCCAGCTCGGCAACCCCGACATGCGCACCGCGATCGCCTATGCGCTGGCCTGGCCCGGACGCATCGATGCCGGCGTCGGACCGCTCGACCTCGTCAGGCTCGGCCGGCTCGACTTCGAGGCGCCGGACCTCGCGACGTTCCGCTGCCTCGCGCTCGCCTACCGCGCGCTCGCGGCGGGCGGTGCGGCGACGATCGTGCTCAATGCGGCCAACGAGGAAGCCGTCGCTGCCTTCCTCGACGGCCGCCTGCCCTTCCTCGCGATCGCCGAAACGATCGAGCGCTGCCTCGCCGAGGCGCCCGCCGCGGCGCCCGCCGACCTCACGGCCATCCTTGACGCCGATTTAACTGCGCGTCGGCATGCCCAACGTATGATCGCGGCCCTGTCCGCCTAGCCCGCAGAACGCATTCCCATGAGCCATGTCCTGGGTCCAGTGTGGTGGCTGATCGTCACCCTCGGCCTGCTGATCACCTTCCACGAATACGGCCACTACATCGTTGCGCGCCGCCTCGGCGTCAAGGTGCTGAAGTTCTCGGTCGGCTTCGGCCCGGCGCTGTGGTCGCGCTTCGACCGCCACGGCACCCAGTTCGTGATCGCGGCGATCCCGCTCGGCGGCTACGTCAAGATGCTCGACACGCGCGAAGTGGACGGCGCGGTCGGCCCGGAGGGCCTGCGCGGCGCGTTCGACCGCAAGCCCGTCGGCGCGCGCATGGCGATCACCGCGGCCGGGCCGGTGTTCAACTTCATCTTCACGATCGCCGCGTTGTGGCTCGTGTTCGTGATCGGCCGGCCGGACTTCCAGCCGGTCGTCGGCAGCGTCGACCACGTCGCGGCGAGTTCCGGCTTCCAGGCCGGCGACCGCATCATCGCGGTCGGCGGCCGCGCGGTCGACGCGTGGACCACTGCGCTCGGCGCGCTCATGAGCGCAGGCATCGATCGTCGCGACGTCGTCGTCGACGTCGTGGATGCGGGCGGCAGCGCACGCCAGCGCACGCTCGCGCTGTCGAAGCTCCCCGCCGACGTCGACGAGCGCCAGCTGCCGGTCGAGATCGGCCTCGCACCGCCGCGCCAGCCGATCCCGCCGGTGATCGGCAGCGTGCCGGCCGACGGCGCCGCGGCCAAGGCCGGACTGGCCCCGGGCGACCGCATCCTGTCGATCGGCGGCGACGCGATCAAGGACTGGCGCGACGTGCCCGACGCGATCCAGAAGCATGCCTCGGCCGGCCACGCGCTCGATATCACGGTCGAGCGCGACGGCGGCATGCGCTCGTTCGCCGTCACGCCCGCGCAGGGCGACCCCGACCCGGCCGATGCCGCGGCCAAGCCGCGCTGGCTGGTCGGCATCGGCGTGCAGCCGGTCGAACCGAACTTCGACGCGACCCTGCGCTACGGGCCGGTCGCGGCGCTCGGCAAGGCGTTTTCCGAGACCTGGAACCAGACCCACGACCTCCTCGGCCTGCTCGGCCGCATGGTCACCGGGCAGGCATCGGTCAAGAACCTTGGCGGCGTGATCTCGATCGCGCAGGCCGCCGACAGCAATGCGAAGGGCGGCCTCGTCTGGTTCCTGACCTTCCTCGCGGCGATCTCGCTGAGCCTGGCGGTCCTCAACCTGCTGCCGATCCCGATCTTGGACGGCGGCGGCCTGCTGTATTACCTTATCGAATCAATAAAGGGCAGCCCGCTCAGCGACCGCGTGCAGATCGCCGGCCAGTACGTCGGGCTGGTCCTGCTCGTCGGCCTGATGGGTCTGGCGCTGTACAACGACATCCTGCGGAACGTGTCCTGACCCGCGGGCCTGCCCCATAACGAAACCAAGGCCGCGACTGCGCCCGTCGCGGGCCCCACGACGCCCTGACGGAAGTGACGATGAAGCGTACAGCCGCCCTGCTCCTGCTTGCCTTTTTCGCCGCGAATGCCTCGGCGTTCGACACCTTCACGATTTCCGACATCCGCATCGACGGCCTCGCGCGCATCGCGCCGGGCACGGTGTTCACCTACCTGCCGGTCGAGAAGGGCGACGCGCTGACCCCGGAGCGGGCCAACCAGGCGATCCGCGCGCTGTACAAGACGGGCTTCTTCAACGACGTGCAGCTGTCGCGCCAGGGCGACATCCTGGTCGTCACCGTGAAGGAGCGCCCGCAGATCACCAAGATCGTGATCCGCGGCAACAAGGACATCCAGGAAGCCGACCTGCTCAAGGGCCTCAAGGGCATCGGCCTCGCCGAGGGCGAGGCGTTCGACCCGCTCAAGCTCGCCGAGGTGCAGGACGAGCTGACCCGCCAGTACTACAACCGCGGCAAGTACAACGTCTCGGTCAAGACCTCCAAGGTCAACCTCGACCGCAACCGCGTCGAGGTCGCGATCAACGTCGCCGAGGGCAAGGCGGCGAAGATCAAGCACCTCAACATCGTCGGCAACACGGTCTTCACCGACAAGCAGATCGAGGACGACTTCGAGTCCAACACCTCCAACTGGACGTCCTGGTACACCAAGGACGACCAGTACTCGCGCGAGAAGCTGTCCGGCGACCTCGAGAAGCTGCAGTCCTACTACATGGACCGCGGCTACGCCGACTTCAGCGTCGAGTCGACCCAGGTCAGCATCAGCCCCGACAAGCGCAAGATGTACGTCACCGCCAACATCAAGGAAGGCGAGGTGTACACGGTCAGCGACATCAAGCTGACCGGCGCGCTGATCCTCAACGAGGACGACCTGCGCAAGATGCTGCAGATCAAGGCCGGCGAGGTGTTCTCGCGCGCCAAGGTGGAGCGGTCGGTCGACGCGATCACGTCGGCCCTGTCGAACATCGGCTACGCGTTCGCCGACGTGCAGCCGATCCCGGCCATCGACAAGGACAAGCGCGAGGTCGGCCTCAACTTCTTCATCAACCCGGGCAAGCGCGTCTACGTGCGCCAGGTCGTGTTCAAGGGCAACCAGCATACCGAGGACGAGGTGCTGCGCCGCGAGATGCGCCAGCTCGAGGGCTCGTGGTACTCGCAGGCGGCGATCGACCGCTCGAAGATCCGCCTGCAGCGCCTCGGCTACTTCAGCAAGGTCGAGATCGACACGCCGAAGGTGCCCGGCACTGACGACCAGGTCGACGTGACGGTGGCGGTCGAGGAGCAGAACTCCGGCCAGTTCACCTTCGGCCTCGGCTACTCGCAGGTGCAGGGCCTGATCGCCAGCATCGGCGTCACCCAGAACAACTTCTTCGGCACCGGCGACCGCATCTCGGTCAATGCGCAGAAGAGCAACTTCATCGAGCGCTACCAGCTGTCCTACTTCGAGCCGTACCTGACCGACGAAGGCGTCGGCATCGGCTACGACATCCAGCACACCAAGCTGGACGCGAGCGAGAACAACCTCGCCAGCTACCTGACCAGCACCGACGCGTTCGACATCTACCTCGGCCTGCCGATCAGCGAGTCGGATTCGATCAACGCGCAGATGGGCCTCAGCAAGACCAACATCATCGCCAGCACGCTGTTCGGCACGCCGCAGGCGATCGTCGACTACATCGACAACCTCGGCCACAGCACGTTCCACACCTGGAACATGCAGTGGTCGTGGGCGCACGACACGCGCAACCGCTTCTGGAACCCGACCCGCGGCTCGCTGCAGTCGGTGTCGCTGGAGATGACCCTGCCCGGCTCGACGGTGCAGTACTACAAGGTCAACTACCGCTTCGCGCAGTACCTGCGCATGACCGACAGCCTGACCTTCTTCGGCCACTTCGGCGTCGGCTACGGCGACACCTACAAGGATCCGAAGAGCGTGCTGTCGCCGGATCATCCGCGCTACCGCGCCGACATCTCGGGCCTGCCGTTCTTCGAGAACTTCTACGCCGGCGGCGTGACCGACGTGCGCGGCTTCCGCGACAACACGCTCGGCCCGTTCGCGGTGTACAACCAAGTCAGCTGCCCGGTCACCGACAAGAACTGCCGCCTGCCGCTCGGCGGCGCGCTCAAGTTCGTCGCCTCGGCCGAGGTCATCTTCCCGACGCCGTTCGTGAAGGAGAACAGCGACGCGACGCGCCTGTCCGCGTTCATCGACGTCGGCAACGTGTTCCAGAACAAGCTGTGCGAGCTGCCCGAATGCCGCGTCTACAAGAGCTGGAGCGCGGACCAGCTGCGCGCGTCCGCCGGCCTCTCGTTCACCTGGCGTGCGCCGGTCGGCCCGATCGTCATCAACATCGCCCGCCCGATCCGCAAGAAGCCCGGCGACGATACCGAGACGATCCAGTTCACCTTCGGCAACACGTTCTGAGGTCGCAGGGACGGCGTCGACACGAGGAGACGCGCGTGAGGCAGCCAGCCCAACCGGCGAGACGGATGCTCGCGCTGCTGCTCGTGCCGCTGTTCGCGCTCGCGGGCGCCGCGTCGGCGCAGGCGCCCGCCCCGACCCGCATCGGCTACGTCGACATGAAGCGACTGCTCGACAACGCACCCCAGGTCGTGGCGGGACGGCGCAAGCTCGAGCGCGAGTTCGCCACGCGCGACGCCGCTCTCAAGGCCGATGAACAGCGCCTGGCGGAGCTTCACCGCAAGCAGGCCACGCTCGCCAAGGACGAGGCCGACGCGCTGCAACGCGAGATCGACGCGCTCGACCGCTCGATCAAGCGCAGCCGCGACGCGATGCGCGCCGAACTCAAGACGCGCAGCGACCAGGAACTCGACCGGAGCTGGCGCGAGATCAACGAAGCGGTGGTCGAATTCGCGCGCGACCAGGGCTACGACCTGATCGTGCCGAGCCCCGTCGTGTATGCCAGCCCGCGCGTCGATATCACCGACCGCATCCTCGAGCGCCTGCGCCGCGAGGGCGCCAGGGGCGCGACGCCGTGACGCCGGCGCAGCACACGCTCGGCGCGATCGCCGAGCGCTTCGGCCTGGAGCTGCGCGGCGACCCTGCGCTGCGCGTCGACGGCGTCGATACGCTCGCCAATGCAGGTGCCACGCGCATCACCTTCCTCGCCAATCCGCGCTACCGCGGTCAGCTCGCCGGCGTCGGCGCGGCCGCCGTCGTGCTGCGCGCCGCCGACGCCGACGCCTGCCCGCGTGCCTGCCTCGTCGCGTCCGATCCCTACGTCGCGTTCGCGAAGATCGCCGCGTTGTTCGAGCGCGCGCCGGCGGCGCAGCCCGGCGTGCACCCGAGCGCGATCGTCGCGGCGGGCGCGCAGGTCGCCGCGGGCGCATCGGTCGGGCCGTACTGCGTGATCGAAGACGGCGCCGTCGTCGAGGACGGCGCCGTGCTCGGCCCGCACTGCGTGGTCGGGCGCGACTGCCGCGTCGGCGCGCAGTCGCGCCTCGTCGCGCGCGTGACCCTGGTTCAGGACGTGCGCCTCGGCAAGCGCGTGCTGGTCCACCCCGGCGCCGTCCTCGGCGCGGACGGTTTCGGCCTCGCGTTCGAACGCGACCATTGGATCAAGGTGCCCCAGCTCGGCGGCGTCGTCGTCGGCGACGATTGCGAGATCGGCGCGAACACGACGATCGACCGCGGCGCGCTCGGCGACACCGTGCTCGAGGACGACGTGCGCCTCGACAACCAGATCCAGATCGCGCACAACGTGCGCATCGGCGCGCACAGCGCCCTGGCCGGTTGCGCCGCGGTCGCCGGCAGCGCGACCATCGGTCGCTACTGCCTGGTGGGCGGCGGTGCTGGCATACTCGGCCACTTGACCCTGGCCGACCGCGTCACGGTGACCGCGATGAGCCTGGTCACCCATTCGATCCGCGAACCCGGCGAGTACTCGTCCGGCACGCCGATCCAGCCGAACCGGCAATGGCGCCGGAATGCGGCACGCTTCAAGCACCTGGACGAAATCGCGCGACGCGTCGGTGCCGCGCCAAAGGAACCCGAGTCATGAACATGCCCCCCGCACCGGTGACGCTGCCGCTCGGCGTCGAACAGATCGCCGCGATGCTGCCGCACCGCTACCCGTTCCTGCTGATCGATCGCGTGCTCGCGTTCGAACACGGCACGCGCGTCACCGCGCTGAAGAACGTCACGTTCAACGAGCCGTTCTTCCAGGGCCATTTCCCCGGCCATCCGGTCATGCCCGGCGTGCTCATCATCGAGGCCATGGCGCAGTCCGCGGGCATGCTGGTCAAGCTGTCGGCGCAGCACAACGCCGACGTGCCGTCGATCTTCTACCTCGTCAAGGTCGACAAGGCGCGCTTCAACCGCACCGTCGTGCCGGGCGACCAGTTGCGCCTCGAGGTCGAGCACAAGCGCCGCATGCGCAACATGAGCCAGTTCTGGGGCCGCGCGCTGGTCGACGACGTGGTCGTCGCCGAAGCGGAGATGCTCTGCGCCGAGGTCGCCGCCGGATGATCCATCCGACCGCGATCGTCGATCCGTCCGCGCGCATCGGCGCCGGCGTCGCGATCGGCGCCTACAGCATCGTCGGCGCGGACGTCGAGATCGGCGACGGCACCTCGGTCGGCCCGCACGTCGTGATCGAGGGGCGCACGCGCATCGGTCGCGACAACCGCATCTTCCAGTTCGCCTCGCTCGGCGCTGCGCCGCAGGACAAGAAGTTCGCCGGCGAGGCGTCCGACCTCGTCATCGGCGACCGCAACCACATCCGCGAGTTCGTCACGATGCACCGCGGCACCGCCGGTGGCGGCGGCGTCACGCGCGTCGGCGACGACAACTGGTTCCTCGCCTACAGCCACGTCGCGCACGACTGCCGCGTCGGCAACCATTGCGTGTTCTCCAACAACGCGACGATCGCCGGCCACGTCGAGGTCGGCGACCATGTGATCGCGAGCGGCTTCGTCGGCGTGCACCAGTTCTGCCGCATCGGCGCGCACGCGTTCATCGGCATGGGCGTGCTGCTCAGCGGCGACGTGCCGCCGTTCCTGATGGTCGCCGCCGACGCCGACACGCAGGGCCGCCCGCGCGGGATCAACAGCGAAGGGCTCAAGCGCCGCGGTTTCGATGCCGAACGCATCGCCGCGATCAAGCGCGCATACCGCACGATCTACGTCGGCGGCACGCCGCTGTCCGAAGCCCGCGCGCGGCTCGCCGAGCAGGCCAGGGACAGTACCGACGTCGCCCAGATGCTCGCCTTCATCGAAGCCAGCGAGCGGGCGCTCGCACGGTGACCACGCCGCGGCGCTTCGTGCTCGTCGCCGGCGAAGCCTCCGGCGACCTGCTCGGCGCCGGGCTCGTCGAGGCGCTGCGCGAACGCTTCCCCGACGCGCAATTCGCCGGCATCGGCGGCGAGCGCATGATCGCGGCCGGGCTCGAATCGTGGCATCCGCTCGAACGGCTGTCGGTGATGGGGCTGGTCGAAGTGCTGCGGCACCTGCCCGGCCTGCTCGCGATCCGCCGCGACGTGCTGCGGCGCACGCTCGCCTGGCGGCCCGACGTGTTCATCGGCATCGACGCGCCCGACTTCAACCTCGGCCTCGAACGCATGCTCAAGCGCGCCGGCGTGCGCACCGTGCACTACGTGAGCCCGTCGGTGTGGGCGTGGCGCGAACGGCGCGCGCGCAGGATCGGCCGCAGCGCCGACCGCGTGCTGTGCCTGTTCCCGATGGAGCCGCCGATCTACGCGCGGCACGGCGTCGACGCGCGCTTCGTCGGCCACCCGCTCGCCGACGCGATGCCGCTCGAGCCGGACCGCGACGGCGCGCGCGCGGCGCTCGGCCTCGCGCCCGACGCGCGCGTGCTCGCGCTGCTGCCGGGCAGCCGCCTCGGCGAAATCGCGCGCCTCGCGCCGGATTTCCTCGCGGCCGCAGCCTTGCTGCGCACGACCTTCCCGGACCTGCGCGTGGTGATTCCCGCTGCCAATGCGGCGTGCGAGGCCGCGATCCGCGCCCACCTGCAGCACGCGGCGATCGACGATCCTGCGGCACAGGGCATCACCGTCCTCGCGCCCCCCGGTCCCGCGCACGGCCCTGTCGACCCCCGGTCGCCGGCGGCCGATTCCCGCCTCGCCATGCTCGCCGCCGACGCGATCCTGCTCGCCTCCGGCACGGCGACACTGGAGGCGATGCTCGCCAAGCGGCCGATGGTCGTCGCCTACCGCATCGCGCCGCTGACCTACCGCATCGTCAAGGGGCTGGGCCTGCTCAAGGTCGACCGCTACGCGCTGCCGAACGTGCTCGCAGGCCGCGATCTCGCGCCGGAGTTCATGCAGGACGCGTGCACGCCTGCGGCACTCGCCGACGCACTGCAGCCGCACCTGGCGCGGCACGCACCCGAACCGGGCCTGCTCGACGAATACCGCCGCCTGCACCTCGCCTTGCGCCGCGACGCGAGCCGCAGTGCCGCTGCCGCGATCGCCGAGCTCGTCGGCGCGTGACGCGCTGCACCGCGGGTTGACGCCATCGGCACGCATGCGCAGGATGCCGCGCATGCCTCCCGCCGCCGCATGACGACGAGTCCCACGCCCCGCCGCACGCGACGGTTGCGCGCATTCGCGCTCGCCGCGTTCGCCGTGCTCGTCGTGTTCGGTCCGCTCGCCGAGAACACGGTGGACGAGAAGGTGTTCGCCTCCGCCCTCGTCGCGCTCGGCGTGCTGGCCGCGGCTTTCGCCAGCGCGCGCGTCGCGTTCTCGCTGCTGCTGGCGAGCCTGCTGTTCGGCATGGTGGAGGTCGCCGGCCGCCTCAAGTTCCTCTACCTGCAGACGCCGGTGCTGGCGCCGGACCTGCAGTACTTCGTCAACAGCGGCACGATCGAGGTCATCACGCACTACCCGCTGCTGCTCGGCGTCAGCCTCGCGGCGATCCTGCTGGTGCCGCTGCTCCTCGTGCTGTCGTTCATGGGCGAGCGCCCGGCGCTGTTCGCCGCGCGCCCGCGCGCGCAGCGCGCCGCCGCGCGCATGGCGGGCACGCTCGCCGCCTGCGGCCTGCTCGTCGCGTGCGTTTCGCCGGACGGTCCGTTCAACGGCGTATTCGGCAAGCCGATGTGGATCGCGATCAACGACAAGAGCTTCCTCACCGACTTCTTCACCTCGTTCAACGACACGGTCATCAACGAGCCGAAGAGCCCGCCCGACGTCGACCGCAGCATCGAATGGAAACTCGCGCGGCCGATGCAGGCGCCGCCTAAGCTGCCCGACGTCGTGCTCGTGCTCGAGGAGAGCACGTTCGACCCGCGCATCCTCAAGCTGTGCACGATCCCGCAGTGCCGCCGCCGCATGTTCGACGCGGACAAGCGCACGCGCGCGCACGGGCCGATGACCGTGCACACGTTCGGCGGCGGCACCTGGACGAGCGAATTCTCCGCGCTCACCGGCCTCGCCCACACGCTGTTCGGCAACGCCGGCCTGTATGCGCCGTACAACCTCGCGCCGCGCGTCGCCTACACGCTGCCGCATGCATTCAAGCGCGCCGGCTATCGCGCCGTCGCGCTGTACCCGATGAGTGGCGACTTCCTCAATGCGCGCAATGCCTACGACTACTACGGCTTCGACGCGTTCTACGACGGCACCGAATACGGCCTCGGCTGGACCAGCCACGACGCCGACCTGCTCGAGGTGTTCGAGCGGGTGTACGCGGACGAGAAGCGCGTGCACCCCGACACGCCGCTGTTCGTCTTCATGCTGACCCTCCACCAGCACGGCCCGCACATGACGCCGCTGGCCGAGCTGCCGCCACCGTACGACAAGCCGCTGTTCCCCGGCAGGTTCAAGCCGAAGGCGCTCGACGAGTGGCTCAACATGAACCTCGGCAACTACCTCGAGCGGCTCGGGCAGTCCGACGCGATGCTCGCCGACCTGGAGAAATTCCTGCTCGACGGCCAGCATCCCGCCGTCCTCGCCCATTTCGGCGACCACCAGCCGTCGTTCGACGGCGCGATCAACGAGATCCCCAAGGACGTGCCGAAGGAGGCGGGACCGATCGCGCACTGGGTGACCTATTACATGATCAAGTCGAATTTCCCGGTGCGCCAGCGCTACGATTACCCGGTGCTGGACATCTCGTTCCTCGGCTCGCTCGTGCTCGACGTCGCCGGGGTGCCGAAGGACGCGTACTACCAGGCCAATACGCTGCTGCGCGAACGCTGCAAGGGCCGTTACCTCGACTGCAAGGACACGAAGTTGGTCGCGTCGTACCACGACTACATCTTCGCCACGCTCGGCGAGTTGCACGAATGAGCGGGCTGCGCTTCCGGCGCGTCGCCGGCGTCGACGAGGCAGGGCGCGGCCCGCTCGCGGGGCCGGTCGTCGTCGCCGCGGTGATCCTCGATCCGCGCCGGCCGATCGACGGCCTCGCCGACTCCAAGGTGCTGAGCGAGGCGCAGCGCGACGAACTCGCGCCGCGCATCCGCGCGCAGGCGCTGGCCTGGTCGGTGGTCGCGGTGGACATCGACGAGATCGAGCGCCTGAACATCCTCGGCGCGACCCTCGTCGGCATGGAGCGCGCGCTGCGCGCGCTGCAGGCCGCGCCCGCGCTCGCCCTCATCGACGGCAACCGCCTGCCGAAGAACCTGCCCTGCCGCGCCCGCGCAATTGTCGACGGCGACGCGACCGAGCCCGCGATCGGCGCCGCCTCGATCCTTGCCAAGACCGAACGCGACCGCATCATGCGCGAACTCGACGGCGCCCATCCCGGCTACGGCTTCGCGCGCCACAAGGGCTATTCCACGCCCGAGCATCTCGGCGCGCTCGAACGCCTCGGCCCCTGCCCGATCCATCGGCGCGGCTTCGAGCCGGTGCGCCGGCTGCTCGAACCCGAACTGTTCTGAGCCGCTCCCGCGGGGCTGGTGCATTTCGGAAGGATGCGGACCTCGGCGCAGCGGGCGACGCGCGTCCCGGCGCGCTGCGCAGCGAAACGGACAGGCCGGCGATACCTGAACGGCATGGCGGCCGCGCGCTGGCACCCGCAGGCGATCGGAGTATCCTTGTGCACTGGCTGAAGAATGCTCCGCATGCCGCGCCGCGGCCGGAGGGGATGTGAGATGACTCGCGTGCACTCGATGACCTGCCGCCTCGCGGCGGCCTGCCTGTTCGGATCGTTTGCCGGTGCGACGCTCGCACAGACCTGTGGCTCGCCCCTGCCCTTGCCGCCGGGCGGCATGGTCGAAACGACGAGCTGTGGCCAGATGTTCGACGGCGGCGCCGTGTCCGGCCCGGGCGCGGTGCTGGATTTCACCCTCGAGCATCCGAGTTCGGTCACCTTCGGCGTCTTCGCCAGCCAGTTCACGCCGTCGGTCTGCGTACTGCCGGCGGGTGATTGCGGCACGGGTACCTGCATCGCGACCGGCGACGCCGGCAGGCCGGCATCGGTCGACCCGCTGCCCGAAGGCTCGTACTGGGTGATCGTCACCGCCTCGCCGTTCGACGCGCCCGGTGCCTGCGGCTTGTTCGAACTCGTGAACGACACGCAGGCCGCGGACACGATCCTCGCCGACGGCTTCGACTGAGGTCCGCACGCCGGCCTGCATGGCGGCGTCTGCGCAAACCGCATCTGCGCGGTGCGACCGACTGCGACGGTACACTTGCGTGGACCGTCCGTAGGGCGACGGCCATTGCGAAAGGGATTTCAACGGTGTTCGACAGGACGGCGTGGCGCGCGATCGCGCGGGTGTCCGGCTTCGGCGCATTCGCGCTGATCGTGTTCCGCATCTGCGGCAGCGAGGCGGACCTCGCCGCGCGCCTCTATTGCATCTCGCTGATGCTCGCATTCGGCGCCTTCGTCGCGGTCGCGAGCGGGCGCGCCGCGTTCGGCTTCCTCGTCTCCGCCGCCGCGGCGGGAACCATCTGGCTGGTCAGCACGCTCAAGCTCGCCTACCTGCACGAGCCCTTGTTCGCACCCGACGTGCGCTACCTCGGCAATACCTTGTTCAGCGAGGTGATCGAGCACTACCCGGCGATGCTGCGCAAATGCATCGCGGTGCTGCTGGTCGCTCCCCTCTTCGCGATCGCGCTCTGGCGACTCGAATCGCCGGGCTGGTGGCATGGGCGCCGGCGCGTGCACGGCTTGTCGGCGTTCGCCGCGTTGTCGGGGCTGCTCGCGCTGGCGTGGCCGCAAGGCCCGTTCGCGCAGGTGTACGCGGTGCCCGCATGGGACTTCCTCGAACAGGGCCAGCGCAACCCGGTGACGACCTTCCTGCGCTCGATCGGCCGCATGCGTGTGAGCTTGCCGGCACATGATGGCGACGCGTCGGCCTACGACTGGGGAGGCGCCACGGCGCAAGCCGCCGCGATGACGCGCCCTGACCTCGTCGCGGTGCTCGAGGAGAGCACGCTCGACCCGCGCTCGTGGGCCGACTGCACGAGCCCGCGCTGCCAGTTCGACCTGTTCGGCGCCGACGCCTGGACGCGCGCGCACGGCCTCTTGCGCGTGCACACCTACGGGGGCGGCACCTGGACGAGCGAATTCGCGTTCCTCGCCGGCCTGCCGCACACGCTGTTCGGCCCGGCCGGCCTGTACGCACCGTACAACCTCGCACCACGCCTGCACGAGAGCCTGCCGCGCCATCTCAGGGCGCTCGGCTATCGCACCGTCGCGATCTATCCGATGCCGCGGCGCTTCGTGCGCGCCGCCGAGGCATACAGGGATTACGGCTTCGACGAATTCCACGACGCGCAGGAACTGGGCCTGCAATGGGAGACGACCGACATCGAACTCGTCGACCGGGTCGAGGCGATCCACCGCCGGCTGCGCGCCGAAGACGACCGGCCGCTGTTCCTCATGGTGCTCACGATGCGCCAACACGGCCCGCACGACCAACCGCTCGACGCGCTGCCGCCGCCGTGGAACGAGCCGCCCGCGCCACGCCTCGACGCGCGCGCGAACCGCAACATCGGCACCTACCTCTACCGCCTGCAGCAGTCGCAGCAGGCGCTGGCGAAGCTGCGCGACTACCTGTTCGCCGCGGGGCGGCCGGTCGTGTTCGCGCATTTCGGCGACCACCATCCGTCGTTCGACGGCATCGAGGCTTCGCTCGCGAGCGCGTTGCCGCCCGCGCTCGCCGACCGCGCCGGCACGCTCACCTACTACCGCATCGACAGCAACATCGCCGGCGTGGCGGCGCTGCAGCCGGGGCAACCGCTCGACATCGCCTATCTCGCCGGCCTCGTGCTCGACGCCGCGGGCCTCCCGCGCGGCAGTTACTTCGAGGCGAACGCGCGCCTGCGCGAGCGCTGCGCGGGGCGATTCCAGGACTGCGCCGACAAGGCCGTACTCGCGTCGTTCCATGCCTACGCCTTCGGCCGGCTCGGCATCGTCGGGGACTGACCGGCCCCGCGGTCGCGACGCGATACACGGGCTCCTTGTCAACCTTGCCGCAGGCAGGGGCAGCGACTAGGCTGGACCATCCCCGCGTCCGCTGCGCCCATGCCCCCCGGTTTCGTCCACCTGCACGTCCACAGCGAGTATTCGCTGACCGATTCGACGATCCGCGTCGGTGACCTCGTCACCGCATGCGCGCAGGCGGACATGCCCGCGGTCGCGCTGACCGACCAGAGCAACCTGTTCGCGCTGGTGAAGTTCTACAAGGCGGCCGAAAGCGCCGGCATCAAGCCGATCGCGGGCTGCGACCTCTGGCTCGCCGACCCGGACGACCGCGCCCGCCCGCAGCGCGTGACCGTGCTGTGCCAGGACCGCGCCGGCTACCTCAACCTGTCGCGCCTGGTTTCGCGCGCCTATGCGGAAAACCGCCATGGCGACCATGCGCTCGTCGAGGCGGGCTGGCTGGCCGAGGCGAACCACGGGCTGATCGTGCTCGCCGGGCAGGACAGCGACATCGGCCGCCTGTTGCTCGCCGGCCGCGACGAGGCGGCGCGCGCGCGCACGGACTGGTGGCGCACGCATTTCCCCGAGCGCTGCTACCTCGAGGCGACGCGCGTGCACCGCGCGCACGAGGACGCCTTCCTCGCCGGCGCGCTCGACCTCGCCACGCGCTTCGACCTGCCGATGGTCGCGAGCAACGACGTGCGCTTCCTCGTGCGCGACGACTTCGAGGCCCACGAGGCGCGCGTGTGCATCCACGCCGGCCGCGTGCTGGCCGATCCCAAGCGGCCGCGCGAGTACACGCCCGAGCAGTACCTGAAGTCGCCGCGCGAGATGGCGCAGGCCTTCGCCGACCTGCCGGAGCTGCTCGAGAACACGGTCGAGCTGGCCAAGCGCTGCAACCTCGAACTCTCGTTCGGCACCTACTTCCTGCCCGCGTTCCCGGTACCGGCCGAGCACACGCTCGACAGCTACATCCGTTCGCAGGCACACGAGGGCCTGCTGCGGCGCCTCGCGGCGCGGCCGGAAGCCCCCGGCTTCACGCGCGACGACTACGTGCGCCGGCTCGATCGCGAGCTCGACGTGATCGTGCAGATGGGGTTTCCCGGCTACTTCCTCATCGTCGCCGACTTCATCAACTGGGCGAAGTCGAACGACATCCCGGTCGGCCCGGGCCGCGGCTCCGGCGCGGGCTCGCTGGTCGCCTACGCGCTCGGCATCACCGACCTCGATCCGCTGCGCTACGGCCTGCTGTTCGAACGCTTCCTCAATCCCGAGCGCGTGTCGATGCCGGACTTCGACGTCGACTTCTGCATGGACCGGCGCGACGAGGTGATCGACTACGTCGCGCGCAAGTACGGCCGCGACCGCGTCAGCCAGATCATCACCTACGGCACGATGGCCGCGAAGGCGGTGCTGCGCGACACCGGCCGCGTGCTCGGCATGCCCTACGGCCAGGTAGACCGCATCGCCAAGCTGATCCCGAAGATGCCGCTCGACCTCACGCTCGAGGACGCGCTCGGCCGCTCGGAGAAATCGCGCAAGGAACCTGACCGCGTCGTGTCCGAGTTCAAGGCGCTGTACGAGAGCGACGAGGAAGCGCGCGAGCTGGTCGACCTCGCGCTCAAGCTCGAGGACCTCACGCGCAACGCGGGCAAGCACGCCGGCGGCGTCGTCATCGCGCCCGGCCCGCTGCACGAGTACGCGCCGCTCTATTCCGAGGGCGGCGACGGCGTCGTCACGCAGTACGACAAGGACGACGTCGAGGCGGTCGGCCTCGTCAAGTTCGACTTCCTCGGCCTGCGCACGCTCACGATCATCGACTGGGCGGTGAAGGCGATCAATGCACGGCGCAGGCTCGCCGGCGAAGCGCCGATCGACATCGCGACGATCCCGCTCGACGACCCGGCGGTGTTCGCCTTGCTGCGCAAGGCACAGACCGTGGCGGTGTTCCAGTTCGAATCACGCGGCATGCAGGGCGCGCTCAAGGACGCCAAGCCCGACCGCTTCGAGGACATCATCGCGCTCGGTGCGCTGTATCGCCCGGGCCCGATGGACCTCATCCCGAGTTACTGCGCGCGCAAGCTCGGCCGCGAGCCGATCGAATATCCCGACCCGCGCGTCGAGCCTGTCCTGAAAGAGACCTACGGCATCATGGTCTACCAGGAACAGGTCATGCAGATGGCGCAGATCGTCGGCGGCTACACGTTCGGCGGCGCCGACCTGTTGCGCCGCGCGATGGGCAAGAAGAAGGTCGAGGAAATGGCCAGGCACCGCGCAATCTTCCGCGAAGGTGCGGCCGCCAACGGCGTCGCCGAGGCGAAGGCGGACGCCGTGTTCGACCTCATGGAGAAGTTCGCCGGCTACGGCTTCAACAAGTCGCACGCCGCCGCGTACGCGCTCGTCTCGTACCAGACCGCATGGCTGAAGGCGCACTACCCGGCCGAGTTCATGGCGGCGGTGCTGTCCTCGGACATGGACAACACCGACAAGGTGGTGAACTTCCTCGGCGAAGCGCGCGCGCTCGGCCTCGAGGTGCTGCCGCCGGACATCAACGCGTCGAACTACATGTTCGAGGCGACCGACGCGAGGACGATCCGCTACGGCCTCGGCGCGGTGAAGGGCGTCGGCCGCGGCGCGGTCGAGAGCATCGTCGAGGCACGCCGGCGCGGCCCGTACACCGACCTCGCCGACCTCTGCGCGCGCGTCGACGCGACCAAGCTCAACAAGCGCGTCTACGAGGCGCTGATCCTGTCCGGCTCGCTCGATGCGCTGGCGAAGAACCGCGCGAGCCTCGCCGCGCAACTGCCCGAGGCGATGCGCGCGGCCGAGCAGCAGGCGCGCAACGCCGAAGCGGGCCAGTTCGACATCTTCGGCAGCGCGGCGACGGCGGCCAGCCCGACCCGGATCGTCCTGCCCGAGGTCGACGAATGGCCGGTCGCGCAGCGCCTCGCCGGCGAGCGCGACACGCTCGGCCACTATCTCTCGGGGCATCCGACCGACGCCTGGCGCGACCTGCTCGGCGCGATCACGACCTGCGCGATCGGCGAGATCGACAAGCACTACCGGCCACCGGCGCGCGAAGGCCGCAGCCGCTTCGCCGACCTGCAGGCATTCACGCTCGCCGGTTCCGTCGTGGCGCTGCGCAAACAGGGCGACAACCGTGCGTTCGTCACCGTCGAGGACGGATCGGGCCGGTTCGAGGCCGTGCTCTACCGCGAGACCTGGATCGAGTTCGGGCCGCTGCTCACGCGCGACGCGATCCTCGTCTTCCAAGGTGGCCTCGGCATGGACGACTTCTCCGGTGGCTACCAGTTGCGCGTGCAGAACGTCGCCACGCTCGAGGCGGCCTGCGAGCGCCGCGCACGCGTGCTGCGCCTGCGCCTCAATGGCGTCGACGGCACCTTCGCCGCGCGCCTGCACGGCGCGCTGGCGGGCCACCGCGGCGGCCACACGCTCGTGCGCCTGAGCTATCGCAATGCGACCGGCCAGGCCGAGATCGAACTCGGCAACGAATGGCGGGTGCGCGCCAATCCCGCGCTCGCCGATGCGCTGCGCGCGCTGGACGGCGTCCTCGCCGCGGACCTCGTGTTCGGGTGAGCGGCTCCAGGCCACACTACGCCTGCAGGCTGATTTCGACTGGGTCCAATGGCTGATTTCCACACTGACCGGTCTTCCTAGACTGGGTGGACACCTCGCCATCCGGGCGAGGCCGATCTCTGGGGGATCGACATGTTGCAGACCTTGACGCGCAGCGCCTTCGCTGCCGCCTTGAGCGTGGCCGCCTGCGCGACCGTACCTGCGCTGGCGGAGGAAAAACCCGACAGCCTCGCCGAATACGAGGACCTCGACGAGGACCAGGACGGCCGCCGCGGCCGGCGGCGCGACACCGTGGACGCATGGCACGGCGAAACCGTGCTGGTCACCGCCAAGGGCACCGCGGCCGACGACCCGGACGCACTCGCGACCGACGTCGTGCGCTGGGACGAAGCGATCGCGGCACCGTCCGACGTGCAGGACCTCGTCACGCGCGTGCCGGGCGTCGGCGCGACCGGCCAGAACGGCTTGTTCGAGACGTTCTCGATCCGCGGCAGCGGCGCGAACGGCATCCTGATCCTGCTCGGCGGCATGCCGCTCAGCGCGCAGCGTCGCGCCGGCGTGCCGATTTCCTTCGTCGAACCCGCCCTGCTCGGCGACATCCGCGTAACGCGCGGCCCGGCGGTGGTCCATTACGGACCGGGCGCACTCGGCGGCGCGATCTCGATCGAACCGCGCTGGTTCGATGCCTCGTTCCTGCAGGCCGGCTATGCGACCGCGGGTGATGAAGCGAATGTCGTCGCCGGTTTCGGCTCGGACCGATTCTCGCTCGCCGCCGCGCGGCACCAGGCCGGCGACAGCCGCTCGCCCGACGACGTACCGCTCAACACGAGCTACCGCCGCGAGAGCGCGACCCTGCAATACCGCGAGCGCTTCGGCGCGTTCGACGTCGATGCGCTGCTGCTGCCCTCGCGCACCGAGAACATCGGCAAGTCCAACAGCCGCTATCCGACGCGTGACACGACCTATCCGGAAGACAGCCATACGGTCGGCCGCGTGCGCATCCGCCACGACGGCGGTTTCGAGGCGAGCGCCTACGCGCACGACCAGTACCTCGGTACCTGGAACCGCCGTCCCGGCTCGCCCGACACCTTCGCCGCCGTCAGCAGCGTCGATGCCGGCATGACCGTGCAGCAGACGTTCGACGCCGGCGCCTTCAGCAACGACGTCGGCATCGAGTACCTCGGCCGGCGTGACGTCACCGCCTACGACGCGTCGGGCTCGACACTCAACCGGCGTTACAGCCTGCGCAACGCGAAGGAAGACGCCTGGTCGCTGTTCGCGACGAGCGACTGGCGCGTGTCCGATGCGCTCGCGCTCGAGTTCGGCGCGCGCCGCACCTGGGTCGAGCAGGAGCAGCGCGGCGCCAGCGTCGACGACGCCGACCACGCGTTCACGGCCGGCGCGGCATGGACGCCCGCCGACGGCCACCGCATCACGTTCAACGCGTCGACCGGCTACCGCTTCCCCACGCTCGAGGAACGCTACTACAGCGGCGTCACCGCGCAGGGCGAGATCGTCGGCAACCCGAATCTCGGTTCGGAACGTTCGCGCGGCGTCGATCTCGGCTACGCCTGGCACGACGATGCATGGAGTTTGGAAGCGCACGCGTGGCGCAACGTCGTCGACGACCTGATCCAGCTCACCGACCTCGCACCCGATGTCAACGGCTACGGCAACGTCGGCGAAGGCACCTTGCACGGTGCCGAAGTCGCGCTCGGCTGGGCGGCACCGGCGCCGGGCCTCGCGCTGCGCGCGAGCGCGGCGGTCGTGCGCGGCCACGACGAGACCGGTCGCCCGTTGTACGGCATCCCGCCGGTGACGGCCGAGCTCGAAGCGCGCTACGCGCGCGGCGACTGGAGCGTCGGCGCGCGTTACAGCCATCGCTGGAAGATGGACCGTCCCGGCTTCGAGGAAGTCGAACGCGACGCGGTCGACGTCGTCGACGCCGACCTGCGCTGGCGCCTGCGCGACGGGCTCGACCTGCAGTTCTACCTGCGCAACGCGTTCGACGAGAACTACTACGCGACCGCCGACGAACTGTCGACGTTCGCGCAGGAACGTTCGATCGGCGTCAACCTCGTGTGGACGTTGCACTGACCGCGACATGAAGGCGGTGCGTGCCGACGCGGCACGCACCGCGCTCCCGCCTCGCGCGTGGAGCGCGACGGTCGCCCGCATCGGCACCGGCAGCCGGCGTCGGACTGGACCCCATGTCGGCGATGGCGCCGACGGCCTGCTCCATCTCGACGATCCCGGCCCGGCGTACCCGCCACCGACGACCCCACCTCGAACCGCACTTCCGGCAGGAACTGCGCCGCCGCATCGCGATCATCGCGGCGTGGAACGGCCAGGACTTCATGCCGTTCCTCGACGAACGGGGGCGCGTGGCACGCGAGAATCCACCTGCGCGCCGAGCGTCGCGCCACGTCGCGCGCGGCATCGGGCGGTTGCTACCATCGCAGGCTTGCGCGCGTCGCTCGCCGGCGCGATCCATGATCGAGGTCATCGCCGTGAAAGCCCTGTTGGCCCTGCTGCTGCCATTCGTCCTGTCCGTGACCGCGCGCGCGCAGGATTGCCCCGACGTCGCGCCGTACGCGAAGGCGCGCGAAGTGATCCGCGACCTCGACCGCATCGTCGCGCCCGACGGCGTGCAGGAGGCGTACGCGGCCAAGATCGGCGGCATCGACCAGTGGCTGCACGTGCGCGGCCAGGACCGGCGCAATCCGGTCATCCTGTTCGTGCACGGCGGCCCCGCCGCGCCGGTGACGCCGACGCTGTGGCAGTTCGAGCGACCGCTGGAGGAGTACTTCACGATCGTCAACTGGGACCAGCGCGGCGCCGGCAGGACCCACGCGACCGTGGACCCGGCGTCGATCGCCGACACGATCCACATCCAGCGTTACGTCGACGACGCGATCGAAGTCGCCGAATACGTGCGCAAGCGCTATCACCAGGACAAGCTCGTGCTGATGGCGCACAGCTGGGGCACGATCGTCGCGACGAAGGCCGCGCTCGCGCGCCCCGACCTGTTCCACGCCTACGTCGGCATCGGCCAGGTCGTGAACACGCGCGAGAACGAGCGCATCAGCTTCGACTACGGCCTGGCGCAGGCGAAGGCGCACGGCAACACCGCCGCGGTGAAGGAACTCGAATCGATCGCGCCGTATCCGGGCGACCAGCCGATCACGCGCGAGCGGATCATCATCGCGCGCAAGTGGGCGCAGTACTACGGCGGGCTCAGCGCGTTCCGCGAGGAATCGAAGTACTACTTCGACGGCGCACTGCTGTCGCCCGACTACGATGCGGACGCGGTCTGCGCGATCGACCGCGGCAACGTGTTCACGCTCGGCCGCATCCTGCCCGAGTTCCTCGCCGTCGATTTCACCGGCGTGCGGCGCTTCCCGATCCCGATCGTGATGTTCATGGGCCGCCACGACTACACGACGCCTTCGGCACCGACCGCGACATGGCTCGAGCGGATGCAGGCGCCGTCGAAGCAGGCGGTGTGGTTCGAGCGCTCCGCGCACATGATCCCGTGGGAAGAGCCGGGCAAGACGCTGGCGAGCCTGCTCACCTACGTGCGCCCGCTCGCCGAAGGCAGGCGCAAGGCGCGCTGAAGCCGGCGGCGGGCGCGCTAGAATGCGCGTCCCGCCGCCCTGCCCAACGGACTGTCGATGAACCGCGTCGCCGTCGCGCTCGCCCTGCTGCTTTCGTGTTCGCTCACCACCGCGGAACCGGCCGCGAAGGCCGCGCTGTCCGAGGCCGACGCCGCGGCGCTGCGCCATGCCGCGGGCCTGCTCGATGCGTATCGCGGCGACGACGCCAGCCCGCTCGAGACGGCGCGTACTGAACTCGACGCCATCGTCGCGGCGAACCCGCATCATGCACCCGCATGGCGCGAGCTCGCGCGCTATCGCATGATGAGTGGACACGTCGGCGGCGGCGACTTCGCGCCCGGCGCGCTCGAAGCCGCGGACGAAGCGCTCGGCAAGGCGATCGCGAGCGATCCCGCCTATGCGGCAGCGTACGTGCTGCGCGGCCAGCTGTACCGGCTCATGAAGCGCCCGGAGGACGCAATCGCCGCGCTGAAGAAGGCCGAAAGCCTCGGCAGCGACGATCCCTGGCTGCACAACAACTGGGCCGACCTCTTGCTCGACCAGGGCAAGTTCATCGAGGCCGGCGAGCACTACCGCAAGGTCGCCGACGACGAAAAGGCACCGCTCAAGGCGCGCCTCGCCGCAACGGAAGGACTCATCGAGTTCCATCTCGACGCCGGCGAGCTCGACCGCGCGGACGCGATGTTCCGGCGACTCGTCGCACTCGAACCCGGCTCGGCGCGCGGCCACACCGCATACGCGCAGTTCCTGCTCTGCCAGCGCGAGGACTACGACGGGGCGATCGCGCGTGCGCGCGCAGGACTCGCCCTCGAGAACCAGGAAGCGACACGCTACTGGCTCGCCGCGGCGCTGTACCGGCGCTGGGCACAGGCCATCGTCGTCGACGCCAGGCCCGAGGCCGGCAAGGCCGCCTTCGCCGAAGCGCAGGCGATCTTCCCCGGCGTCGCCGAGGTCGCGGCGAATGCGGCGACCTGCCCGGCGCTCGATTTCGTCGCGCAGGCGTACGCGGAGCAGGCCAAGTCCGAGGCCGCGCCGGCGAAGGACGAGGCGGCGACGACGCCGTCGCACTGACGGGCGTTACGCCCATCCCGGCCCCATCCAGGCGGAGCATGACATGCATGGCGGCAGTTGCCTGTGCGGTACCGTGCGCTACGAGATCCGCGGCGATCTCGGCGCAGCATACTTCTGCCATTGCTCGCGCTGCCGCAAGGCGAGCGGCTCGGCGTTCGCGGCGAACGTCGTCGTCGACGGCGACGACTTCGCGATCGTCGCCGGTGCCGATGCGATCGGCCGGTACCGCTCGAGCCCGATGCTCGTGCGCGAGTTCTGCACGCGTTGCGGTTCGCCGCTGGCGAGTCGCCGCGACGGCGTGAACCAGGTACGCGTGCGTATGGGTACGCTCGACACGCCGCAGGCGCGCTGTCCCGGCGCGCACATCTTCGTCGCGTCCAAGGCCGACTGGTTCGAGATCCACGACGACCTGCCGCAGCACGCCGACCGGCCGGCGTGACGACGCCTTCCTCCGCTACCGGCCACGGGATCCGGCGATGAAATCGCTGTCGTTGCGGTTCGCCGCGACGTTCGTCGCGATCATCGTCCTGCTCGCCGCCTACGATGCGTGGCATTCGCCGCGTGGGCGCGCGCGGTCCACGCACGACGATCACGCCTTCGGACCGGCCCGCCTGCCGGCGCCCGCGGTCAGGGCGGAGAGCGCCGCGGTGGACGGCGACGACGGCGCGACCCATGCGATGCTCGCCGCGCTGCCGCAGGCGAACGCGATCCTCGCCGGCGACATCGCCGCGACCACCGGCGTGCGCGTCGCCTTGACCGAGTGCTACTACACGCAAGGTCGCTGGCCCGACACCCCCGCGAGCTGCGGCATCGACCCCGACGCATACCGCGGCCAGCTGCTCGAGCGCGTGCGCATCGAAGCGGATGGGCGCTACGTCGCGGTGTTGCGCGCCGGCCACGGCCTGCCGGCCGGCGAGATCCGCTTCACGCCGACGTCCAGCGGCACGGCCCTGCGGTGGGAGTGCAGCACGCCGAGCTATCCGGACATCGCGCGCGTGCTGCCGGCCTGCCGCTACGAGCCGCGTGCATCCGCCAGCCTGGCGACGCCCGCCCGCACCGGCTCCTGACCGGACCCGTCCGAGCGGCTATACTTCGCCCTTTGCGCCTCCGCCCTGGCGCGAACTGCAGCGAATGAATCCGAACTTCCTCGATTTCGAACAGCCTATCGCCGAACTGGACGCCAAGATCCAGGAACTGCGCCATGCCAGCCGTGGCCAGGCATTCAACATCGAGGACGAGATCGCAACGCTGCAGGACAAGCTGAAGACGAAGACCGCCGAGATCTTCCGCAACCTGACGCCCTGGCAGGTCGCCCAGCTGTCGCGCCATCCGGCTCGCCCGTACACGCTCGACTACGTCGGCGTGATCTGCGAGGAATTCCACGAACTCGCCGGCGACCGCGCCTACGCGGACGATGCCGCGATCGTCGGCGGCCTCGGCCGCATCGATGGTCGCAGCGTCATGATCATCGGCCACCAGAAGGGGCGCGACACCAAGTCGAAGATCCGCCGCAACTTCGGCATGCCGCGGCCGGAGGGCTATCGCAAGGCGCTGCGCCTCATGCAGATGGCCGAACGCTTCCGCCTGCCGATCCTCACCTTCATCGACACGCCGGGCGCCTATCCCGGCGTCGGTGCGGAGGAACGCGGGCAGAGCGAGGCGATCGCGCGCAACCTGCTCGAAATGGCCCGCCTCGAGGTGCCGATCGTTTGCACCGTCGTCGGCGAAGGCGGTTCGGGCGGAGCCCTCGCGATCGGTGTCGGCGACCGTACCAACATGCTCGAGTACAGCACGTATTCGGTGATCACGCCGGAAGGTTGCGCATCGATCCTGTGGAAGACCGCCGAACGCGCCAAGGACGCGGCCGAGGCCCTCGGCATGACCGCGCCACGCCTGCTCGAACTCGGCCTCGTCGACAAGGTCGTGCGCGAACCGCTCGGCGGCGCGCATCGCAATCCGCGCGGCATGGCGGTGCGCCTCAAGGCGGTGCTGCTGAACCAGCTCGACGAGCTCGGCACGCTGCAGATCCCCGCCCTGCTCGACAAGCGCTACCAGCGCCTGCGCAGCTACGGTGCCTTCAGCGGCGGCTGATCGCGTCGCCGCATTGCGCGAGCCGTGCATCCGCGCATGAACATCCCCCACCCGCCACGGCCCGCATGAAGGCGACGTCGCTTCGCCGCGCGCTGCTGCGCATGCCGTGCTGCCTGCTCCCGCTCGCGGCCACCCTCGCCGGCGCGGCCGAGGAGGAGCCGGTCGTCGACGCCGCCAGCCTCGTGCAACCGGCCCTGCTCTCGGGCCCGGGCTTCAGCGTCGATCCGCACGTCGAACTGCGCGGTTACATGGCGCGCTTCACGCTGGACACGCCGTACGGTCCGCTGCAGGCGGACAGCGTCGAGATCCTCGCCGAACGCGAAGCGGAGTTGCCGGCGCTCGAGGCACTCGAGAAGGTCACGCGTTCGGAGGCCTTCCTGCGCGCGGCCGGCGATCGCATCGGCACGACGGCGAAGGCGCTCGCCAACGTCGTGCTGCACCCGATCGACAGCGTGACCGGCATTCCCGCAGGCGTCGCGCGCTATTTCAGCGAGCGCCTCGCGAAGATCGGCACGCAGGCGCAGAGCGCATCCGACCGCGTCGCGCGCCGGTTCGGCAACGAAGGCGACCCGTATCCAGACGACGACGGCCCGATGACGGACGGACGCGACGATGCTGCCGGCGAGCCGCCGCGCAAGAAGCACTGGTACTCCTCGATCGCGCGCGAGGCCGGCCGCGAGTTCAAGCGCCAGGTGAAGTACGGCAAGGCCAAGCGCGAGATCGCGCAGCGCCTCGGCATCGACCCCTACACGCGCAATCCCTACGCGCAGGAGCGGCTGTCCGCACTCGCCTGGGTCGGCAGCGCCGGCGATTTCGGCGCCGGCGGCGCGCTCGGCACGATCGGCGGCGTCGGTGCCGGCGTGCTCGCGCAGGGCCTGCGCGTCAACAGCATCGTCTGGAAACTCGCGCCGGACGACCTGCGCGCGCGCAATCGCGAGCGCCTGCAGCGCCATTGCCGCGACGAACTGCTGATCCGCCAGTTCCTGCGCCGCGGCGCGTTCTCGCCGACGCTGCAGACCGCGTTCGCCGACGCGCTCGATGCGCTGCAACCCGCGCAGGGTTGCGACGACGTGCTCGAGCTCGGAATGACCGCAGATTCCGACCTCGAAGCGCGCTTTCTCGTCAATGCACTGCGCCTGCTCGATGCGCATCTCGGCGCGCGCGCGAAACAGGGCACGCTGCAGCGCGTCGGTGCGGGGCTGGCCTACAAGGCCGCGAATGGCGAACTCGTGCTGCCGTTGCCGGTCGATCGCCTCAGCGCGACCACCGACGTCGAACGCTTCCTCGACCGGCCCGAATTCCGCGTGAAGAACAAGACCGTGCTGATCGGCGGCGACGCGAGCCTGGCCGCGCGCCGTGCGCTCACCGAGCGCGGCTGGAACATCGTGATCGGCGTGCGCCGCGCGGGCGCGCCGCCGTATGCGCGCAGCGGCGAACCGTCTCCGGTCGACGTCGACTAGGGCGCTGCGTGCGGGATGACGGCATCGTGCCGCCATCCCGCGCGACACTCATTCGACTTCGATCTCGAGGCCGCCGACCATGCCGGCGACGAGGTTGTAGACCGCCGCGCCGATCACGCCGGCGAGGAATCCCGTCACGCCGTACATGATCGGCAGGAAGATCACCATGCCGATGCCGCCGAGCATGCCGAGTGCGCCCGCCGCCGCCGTGCCGTCGGAGCCGCCGGTGAGGCCGGCGAGCATCGTGCCGAACAGCAGGAAGCACAGGCCGATGATGAGGCCGAACAAGGCCATGATGCTGGCCTGGATCACGCCTGCCTTGAGTACGCCGATGCGCTTGATGACCATTGAATCCCCTCCCAGGATGGATGACAGGTCCGCGGCGACCCCGCTGCCGCTCGTGCAGCCTAGACCCGCGCCGCACCAGCGGCAACCGCGGCGCCTCGCAGGGCGCGCTCGCGACCGTCGCGCCGCCGCGTCGCGACGCGGTGCTGCGCTACCATAGCCGTCCCCTCCTGCCCCGGAACCACCGTCTCCATGGACTCCGCCGCACGCGGCCGCCTCGCCGCCGAACTCGAATCGATCCGCGACCAGGGCCTGTACAAGACCGAGCGCGTCATCACCACGCCGCAGTCGGCCGCGATCCGCACCGACGACGGCCGCGAAGTGCTGAACTTCTGCGCCAACAACTACCTCGGCCTCGCCGACCACCCGGACGTCATCGCCGCGGCCAAGCATGCGCTCGACACGCACGGCTTCGGCCTCGCCTCGGTGCGCTTCATCTGCGGCACGCAGGACCTGCACAAGCAGCTCGAGGCGACGATCTCGAAATTCTTCGGGACCGACGACACGATCCTCTACACGAGCTGCTTCGACGCCAACGGCGGCCTGTTCGAAACGATCCTGTCCGACGAGGACGCGGTCATTTCCGATGCGCTCAACCACGCCTCGATCATCGACGGCATCCGCCTGTGCAAGGCCGAGCGGCGCCGCTACGCCAACGGCGACATGGCCGAGCTCGAGAAGCACCTGGCCCAGACGCAGGGCAAGCGCACGCGCCTGATCGCGACCGACGGCGTGTTCTCGATGGATGGCTACATCGCCAAGCTCGACGAGATCGTCGCGCTGAAGAAGAAGTACGGCGCGCTGCTGATGGTCGACGACTCGCACGCGACCGGCTTCGTCGGCCCGACCGGCCGCGGCTCGGCGGAACTGCACGGCGTGATGGACGAAGTGGACGTGTTCACCTCCACGCTCGGCAAGGCGCTCGGCGGCGGTTCCGGCGGCTTCACCACCGGCCGCAAGGAAATCATCGACCTGCTGCGCCAGCGTTCGCGCCCGTACCTGTTCTCCAACACGCTGCCGCCGCCCCTCGTCGCCGCCTCGATCAAGGTGTTCGAGATGCTCTCCTCGAGCACGAGCCTGCGCGACAAGGTCAACGACAACGCGTTGTACTTCCGCCGCCGCATGAGCGAGGCCGGCTTCGAGATCCGCCCGGGCACGCATCCGATCGCACCGGTGATGCTGCACGACGCGAGGCTCGCGCAGGCGTTCGCGAAGGAACTGCTCGACGAGGGCATCTACGTGATCGGCTTCTTCTACCCGGTCGTGCCGCAGGGCCAGGCGCGCATCCGCACGCAGATGAGCGCGGCGCACACGCGCGAGCAGATCGACCGCGCGGTCGATGCATTCGTGCGCGTCGGCCGCAAGCTCGGCGTGCTCGAGGGATGAGCGAGGCGCCGCCGGCAGGCGGCGCGGGCCGCCATCGCCTGCTCGACCTCGAGATCGACCTCGCGCGCCGCCATGTCGCGCGGGGCGGCACCCGACTCGACGTCGGCGGACTCAGTTTCGACCTGCTCGCGTTCCTGCTCGGCTGCGGCACGCGCGTCGTCTCGTTCGACGAACTCATCGCCGCGGTGTGGGCACCCGCGGTGGTCAACGAGGAAACCGTCACCCAGCGCGTGAAGCTGCTGCGCCAGGCGCTCGGCGACGACGGTCGCAATCCGCGCTACGTGCGCTCGGTGCGCGGCCGCGGCTACCAGCTCTGCGCGCCGCCACAGGCGCTCGCCGACGAAGTCCCTCCGCGGCGCATGCGTTCGCGCCGCGTCGGCGCGCTCGTCGCACTCGCACTTGCCACGCTCGCCGCCGCGTTCGCGACGTGGCGCATCGCGTCCGCGCCGGATGCGCCTGCCGCCGCGCAGGACGAGCGTCTGCAGCGCGCGCGCTACTACGCCGGCATCGGCCAGGACGACGACAACGAACGCGCGATCGCGCTGTACGAGGAAGTGCTGCGCGAGGCGCCCGCGGACACCGATGCGCGCCTCGGCCTCGCCTTCGCCTACGGCGCGCGCGTCTGCCTCTACAACCGCGGGCCGGACTGGAGCGAACGCGCGCTCGCGCTGGCGCAGGATGTCATCGCGGAGCAGCCTCGCAACAGCCTCGCGCGCGCGGCGGCCGGTTACGCGCACGACTGCCGCGGCGAGATCGACGCGGCGATCGCCGACTACGAGCGCGCGGTCGCGCTCGATCCGCAGGCACGCGCCGACAGCCTCGCCTCGGCGGCGAACCTCTACGCCGCGAAAGGCCGGCTCGCCGACGCGCTGCGCGCGGACCTGCGCTCGCAGGAAGGCGCGATGCGGCCGCGCTTCCTCGACCTGCAGATCGCGCGCGTGCTCGAGCTGCTCGGTTTCACCGCCGCCGCCGAACGCCGCTACGAACGCGTGTTCCGCCTCTATCCCGACAACGTCTTCGGCAACGTCGACTACCCGCGCTGCCTGTTCCTGCAGGGCCGGCTCGCCGAATCCAGCGCGGCGCTGGAGCAGGCGCGGCAGCGCCCGCGCCATCCCGACCTCGCGCTGCTCGAAGGTGAACTCGCCCTGCTGCGCGGCGATCGCGCCGCAGCCGGCGAAGCGTTCGAGCGCGCGGCGGCGATGCGACCGCATGACGGCCGTGCGGCGCTGCTTGCGGCGCTGCACGCGCCCACGCCGGCCGACGCGGCTTGGATCGCCACGCGCGTGGACGAACTGCACGCTTCGCTCGACCACGGCGGTGAATGGCCCGACGGCTGGCTCGACGTCGCCGTGCTCGAGCTCGCCCGCGGTTCGAGCGCGGCCGCCCTCGATGCCGTGCAGCGCGCGGTCGATGCCGGCTACCGCGATCGCGCCTACCTGCAGACCTCGGCCCTGTTCCGCGCGCTTGCGGCGGAACCGCGCTTCGCCGCGACGCTCGATGCGATCGGCCGCGCGGTCGCGCGCGAACGCGACGCGGTGCTCGCCGAAGGCCTGCCCGCCGGCATCGCCGACGCGAAGTAGCTCGTCGAGCCCTCGGCCCCTCGGCCCTCAGCCTTCGTCTTCGCGCCGGTCGGCGTAGACCGGGGCCTTCGGTGGCGCGGCCGGCATCGCTTCGAGCACGACCTCGCGGAAGATCTGCTGCGACTGCGCATGCGCGTAACGCTGGTTGTAGGCGCTGCTCGTGACGACGGCGACGAGCTGACGCTCGGGTACCACGAACACGTAGTTGCCGCCATTGCCGGACATCGCCCAGGCCGGCTGGTCGCGGCCGCCATGCGCGAAATGCAGGCGCCAGACGAGATAGCCGTACTCGGCGTCGTCGCGCGCCTGCGCGTGCGGCGCGAGCATCGCGGCGATCCACGCTTTCGCGATCACCCGCCGCCCCTGCCACTCACCCTGCGCGGCGAGCAACTGGCCGATCTTCGCCGCGTCGCGGGAGCGCAGGCGCGTACCGCCGCCGCCCATCGCGATGCCTTCGGGCGCGAAGTTCCATTGCATGCGCGCGATGCCGAGCGGGCGCTCGAGTACCTCGGCCGAGAACGCATCGAGATGGCGGCCCGCGGCGCGCTCGACCAGCGCACCGGCGACATAGGCGCCGGCCGTGCAATAGGCGAACGCGCGGCCGTAGGGACTTTCCGCCGGCTTCTTCATCCATGGCGCGAAGCCCTTGATCGGCAGGTCGAGCGCGAAGCGCAGCCAGTCTTCGGTCACGTACATGCGTTCCTCGTTGCCACTCGAGAACGCGTTGTCGTCGTCGCACTCCCACAGCGAACTCATCGTCAGCAGGTCCTCGAGCGTGAACGCCTCCTTGCGTGCATCCGGATGCAGGTACGGCTTGCGGTCGGCGAAGTACGGGTAGACCTTCGCATGCACGTCAGGAACCAGGCCGCGCTCGATCGCCGCGCCGGCGAGCAGGGCGGTCAGCGTCTTCGTCGCCGAGCGCATGTCGTTGAGCGTGTCGCGGCTGCCGCCGTTGAAGTACGCCTCGTGCACGAGCCGGCCGTGGTCGGCGACGACGAGGCTCGTGATGCCCTTCCAGGTCCCGTCGGCGATCTTCGCCTCGAGGCCGGCGAGCACGCCGGTGTTCCAGCCGAGGGCCTGCGCATCGGCGACCGGCCAGCCGTCGTCGGTGCGCTCGGGCATGGCGTGCGCAGCGGCACGGGCGATGCCGATGCCGCCGGCGAGGGCGAAGGTGGCGAGCAGGCGGGCGAGCGGGCGTATCTGCATATACTCCTCCAGTGACCGGATTGGCCGGCGCAGTCCAGCGCGCCCCGCGATGAAGTGCCTGAAATGCGAATGAAGAATCCTGAAGGCGGCCCCACGCCGCGCTCGTGCGGGGCCGCGCCATCCCTGCTCCTCCGATCCCGCGAGGTATCCATGCCCGACTCCCCTGCCCGCCGCACCTTCCTCGCCGCCTGTGCCGCGGGCGCCGCCGCGGTCGCCTGGCGCGGCGCATCCGCCGCGGAGGAGGCGACGTCGTGGCCACGCTACCGCGATGCGATCGTCGTCGATGCCTGCGGTTCGCCCGGCCGGCCCGACGGCGACGGGCTCGACGCGCGCGAGCTCGCCGACATCCGCGCCGGTGGCGTCACCGCGATCAACTTCACGGTCGGATCGGTCGGCAGTTATGCCGACGACTTCGAGAAGACGCTGCGCAACATCGCGTTCTGGGACGCGCAGGTCGCCGCGCACCCCGACGTGCTGCTCAAGGTCGTGCGCGGCGCCCAGCTCGACGACGCCAAGCGCAGCGGCCGCCTCGGCGTCGTGTTCGGCTTCCAGGACACGACCATGTACGGCGAGGACCTCGAGCGGGTCGACCTGTTCCACGACCTCGGCGTGCGCATCGTCCAGCTCACCTACAACCGCCGCAACCTCGTCGGCGACGGCTGCATGGAACCGGGCAACGCCGGGCTCAGCCGCTTCGGCCTCGAGCTCCTCGCACGCCTGAACGAACGCGGCACCCTGGCCGACCTCAGCCATTGCGGCCAGCGCACGACGCGCGAAGGCATCCTGCAGTCCAAGCGTCCGGTCGCGATCACCCATACCGGTTGCGCCGCGCTCACCGATGCGCCGCGCAACAAGCGCGACGAGGAACTGCGCCTGCTCGCCGAGCGCGGCGGCGTGGCCGGCATCTACGTCATGCCGTACCTGCGCCGGCAGGGCCAGGTGGTGGCCGACGACGTGATCCGCCATCTCGAACATGCGCTCGACGTGTGCGGCGAAGACCACGTCGGCATCGGCACCGACGGCACGACCTCGGGCGTGGAGATCACCGAGGACTACCGCAAGCAGTTCGCCGCCGAGATCGCCGAGCGCGCGCGGCGCGGCATCGCGGCACCGGGCGAACGCGCCGACTCGTACACGTTCGCGCCCGACCTCAACACGCCGTCGCGCTTCGAGCGCCTCGCTTTGCTGCTGTCACGGCGCGGCCACTCCGATGCGCGCATCGAGAAGGTGCTCGGCGCGAACTTCGCGCGCCTGTTCCGCGAGGTGATCGTCTGAAAGGCGCGCGCCCGCGCGAACGCGGGCGCAGTGCTTCGGCGGCTGGCGGAGGGAGTCGGCGCAGCCAGGCCTGGCACCTACGCGACGCCGAGAGGGCGGCGCCGCGCAGCGGAAGCGGTCAACCGTCGAAGCCGTCGGCGAACAGCTCGTCGTCGGCTGCCGGCACGACGTTGAAATGCACCGGCACGATCACCGGCTGCGTGCGGCGCGCCGGATCGTTGCTGAACACGCAGATCGACGCCTCGTAGTCGCCCGGTGCCAGCATCGTCGCGTCGAACGTGACGTCGTAGACGCCGAACGGCGCCCCCGGCGCGAGCGTGCCGCTCGCGGTCGAGAGGCTGAGCCACGGCGCATCGAGCGGCTGCGTGCAGTCGCCTCCGGCCCTTGCGATCGCGAGCGCGAACAGCTGGCGCTCGTCGCCGGACGGCACGAGCGGCGTCGGCGTGCCCGTGACCGGATCGATCGTCGCCACCGCGGCGGCGCCGCTCGCGTCGTACGAGGTCCAGTAAAGGATGCCGGTCGAGCGGTCGAACTTGATGCCCTGCGCGAACTTCGCGTCGACGCCGAGCGGGCCGACCACGCTCGCCTCGCCGCTCGCCTTGTCGATCGCGACGAGCGTGTCGTTGAGCGTGTCGAGGCCGTACATCGCGCCCGACTGGTCGATTGCGATGTCGGCGATGACGGTCGAAGTACCGGTGTCGATCTTGCCGATGAAGGTCGCGACCGCACTCTGCCGGTCGATCGTGTACAGGCCCGACCAGCCGTTGTTGGAGTTCGTCACCGCGTACAGCACGCCGCTCGCGGGATCCCATGCGGCGCCCCACCATTGCTCGCCCGGCTGGATCTGCTGCGGCACGGGCCAGCCGACCAGGGTCTTCGTGCCGTCGCCGGTGTCGAGCGTGTACAGCTCGTCGTAGTAGTAGTCGAGCATCCACTCGCGGCTGAAGTCGTTGTCGACGAAGTCGCCACCGGCGACGTTCATGCCGGCGAGATCGATGTCCGGCAGGATCACGTGCGCATTGCCCGCGTCGGGCGCGAACAGGTCGAAGCCGATGTAGTCCTGTGCGCCCGTGGTCGTGTCGAGCTGCACCGCGTACGCCGGCAGGCCGGTGCCACCGAGCACGCCCGCCGTCGATGCGCGCGAGGCCCGGCCCGCGGTCCTCTCCGGGTGGCGCTGCAACGCCGAGGCATCGAACGCCGTTCGCGCGACCGTGCGACGCGGACGCGCGGCGACCGACGAGGCCGGGTATTCGCCCGCGCTCCATTCGAGCGTGCGGTTGCCGTCGTTGCCGATCACGATCGGCTGGCTCACGCTGATGCCGCTCGCGGCGAACGCATTCAATTGCGCGACCGGCAGCACGAGGCGAGGCGCGCCGACGTCGGCATGCACGCTCGCCGATGCGGTCAGCGCGTCGGCCGGCGATTGCAGCGTCCACTGCACGGCCTTGCCGGGCGTCAGCGTGGGCGCGAAGCTCGAGTAGGCCTGCGCGGTGGTGCCATCCGCCTGCAGCCCGGCGATGGCCTGGCCGCCGGCATCGCCGGAGTCACCCGTGCCCGAACCCATCGACAGGTACTGGAACAGGTAACCGCCCGCCTCGTCGATGACGACCTCGAACGTGAAGCCCGGCATCGCCGGCCAGTCGAGCGCGAGGTCCTTCCATTCGACGACGAAGCGGCGCTGGCCGGGCGTGCTGCCGAGCACCTTGGTATGGACGCTGCCGACGCCGTCGGCATAGCCGCTCCATGCGGGCGCGATCGCCGAGGTGACGTAGGTGGACGGGAACGCGTAGGTCATCGGGATCGCGCACGGCGTGCTGCCCGGCTGGATCGCCCCATTCGCGCCGATGCAGAGCATGTCGCTGCGCGTGCCGAACAGGTCGACCGGGAACGGCACCTGCACGAGTGCCGAGCGTGCGTGCGAAAAACCGCCGGCAAGGTCGAGCAGGGTACCATCGCTCGCGTCGACGTAGGCGAACGCTACGCCGTCGTCGACGGCGTAGTCGGGACGCGTGCTGCTCGCGGTCCAGCTCGCGGCGACGTCGCCGTCGACGACGCTGCCGGCGACTTCGAGCTTGATGTAGCGCCAGCTTTCTCCCGGCGCGATGTCCTGGTGCAGCTGGGCGAACAGGTCGCCATGCAGCGAATCGGACAGCGTGTGCCAGGACAGCGTGTGGTCGGTCGAATTGGTCAGCGTGTAGCACCAGGCGAGCTGGTCGCCGACGTCGGCGACGATGCTCGTCTGCGTGCTGCATGCGTCGGGCTGCCCGGGATCGGCGAGGGCGACGCCGACCTCGACGCAGAGCCCGTCGCTGCAGGATGCCGGCGCATGCACGCCGACGCGCTGCAGCGATGGCGCCTCGACGGCGGCGGCGGAACGGACGCCGGCGAGTGCGGCGAGTCCGGAAGCGGTGAACAGCAACAACCAGTTGGCGGAACGAGCGGGCATCGGGACACCTCGACAGGGATGGCGTCAGTGCGACGACAGGGCGATGACGGTCGCGTGACGAAGGCCCGAGCCTGCATGAGCGCCATGCGGGCGCCATTCGCAGCCGCTAGCAAACCGCTAGCAGGCCGCTAGCGGAGCGATAGAACACCAATGCGATCAGCGCCTTGGCGCACTTGCGCTCAGGAGCGCACGGGCGACACGGCCGCGTCGCGC
This sequence comes from Dokdonella fugitiva, assembly GCF_004342425.1. Taxonomy (GTDB): domain Bacteria; phylum Pseudomonadota; class Gammaproteobacteria; order Xanthomonadales; family Rhodanobacteraceae; genus Dokdonella_A; species Dokdonella_A fugitiva. Next base: position 85,298 of record NZ_SLWQ01000007.1, read on the forward strand.
AGGGCCGCGCTCACCTGCCGCTCGCCGGCGAGGGCATCGGCCTGGCGCAGCGCGTCGACGCGCAGGTCCTCGCGGCCGAGCGCCTGGTACAGCGCGACCTGCAGCTCGGCGCAGGCGAAGTCGCGGTCGGCCCAGCGCGCGACGCGTCCGCCGACCTCGGCTGCGCGACGCGTGTCGCCGTGCTCGAGCAGCCAGCCCGCGTAGGCGATCGCGGCATCGGCGACCGTCGCGGGCACGCCACCCTGCTCCGCGGCGGCCAGCGCGCGCTCGTACTGGCGCGTCGCCGTCGCCGCGTCATTGCGCGCGCGTCCCCGGGTCGCGAGCACGAGCGCCGCATACGGCGACGTATCCTCGATCGCGCTGCCGGCGGGCTCGTCCGCACCTGCGCGCACGAGCAGCCACACCGTACGCTCGCGCAAGGGTTCGTCGGGCTGCTTCGGCCATGCCGCCAGCGCGAGGCGCGCTTCGGCGATCGCACGCTCGCGGTCGCCGAGGAGTTCCGCGAGGCGGGCGCTTTGCGCGTGCACGTAGTGGCCGTAACCCGACTGCGTCGCCGCCGCGAGGTCGTCGGCGGTCGCGGCGAGCACCTGCGCGGCGGCCTGCAGCCGGCCGACGTCGATGAGCGCGCGCGCGCGGTTGGCGGCGAGCGCGAGGCGCTGGCCCGGGTCGGCGACCTGCGCACGCAGCGCCCACAGCCGCTCGCTGGTCGCGAGCGCGTCGGCATGCTGCAACAGGTCGGCCTGCACTTCGAGCTGGCCGTTGAGCACCGCGCGCTGCGCATCGACGACGCCGAAGCGCTCGAACGTCGTGGCCGCGGCGCGGAAGTCGACCAGCGCGTCGGCGAGGCGGCGACGATCGGCGTCGAGCAGGCCGAGGTAGTTGTCGACGCGCGCGAGGCCGAGCGCATCGCCGGCCGCGGCCATGCGCGCGCGCGCGAGGCCGAGGTCGTTCGAGGCATCGTCGAAGCGGCGCAGGCAGGCGCGCGCGAGTCCGCGCCCGGCGAGCGCATTGCCTTGCGCGAGCGGCTTGCCGTCGGGCTCGGCGATGCGCACCGCCGCGTCGTACCACGGCTCGGCCGCCGCGCAATCGCCGCGGCGCATCGCCAGCATGCCGCGCGAGACGAGCACGTTCGTGCGCAGCTCGAACGGCAACGTCGCCGGGTCCGCGAGCAGCGCGCGCAGGATCGCGTCGGCCTGGTCGAGGTGGCCGAGGTTGAACTCGACCTTCGCCGCGTTATAGCGCAGGCGCGGGTCGCCCTGCTCCGCCGGCGACGCCTGCTCGAGCAGTTCGCGCGCGAGGCCGTACTCGTTGCCGAGGATCGCCGCCTGCACGCGCTGCAGGCGATCGTCGAGCGGATCGGCGCCGCCCTCCTCGTCGGCCGGGCCGCGATGACCGAGCGCCGCGAGCAGCATGCCGCTCGCCTGGCGCGCGGCCTCGGTCGGCTGCGCGCGCGTCGCGCTCACGCGATGGCTCGTGCCGCGGTCGTCGAGCGCTTCGAGCTCGACCTGCCAGCCTTCGCTCGATTGCCGCACGCGGCCGCGCACGACGAGCTGCGGCTTGAATGCGTCGACCGCGTCCTGCTCGCCGCTCACGGTATCGGCATCCGCATGGGCGTGCAGCGCGGCGACGACGCTTTCGCTCGCCGGCACCGGCAGCTGCGCCGCGCGCAGGCGCTCGGCGACGAGATCCATCGCGCCGAGGCGCAGCCAGCCCTGCTCGCGCGCGGCGGAGACCTCGAACGGCAGCACGAGGACGACCGCGTCATGCGCGGCGGCCGCCGCCACCGGCGCGGGCGCACGCTGCGTCGCGAGCCACCACGCGCCCGCGCCGGCCACGACGAGGACGGCGAGCGCGGCGGAGGCGAGCGCGCCGGCGCGGCGACGACGCGAGGGTGACTGCGGACGCTCGCCCGCCGCTGCGGGTGGTGGCGCCGCGTGCGTGTCGGCTGCACCCACCGCCGGCGCGGCGGCCACTTCGGCGCCCGCGTCCGCCTCGTCGAGCGGCATCACCCAGCGGTAGCCGAAACCTGGCACGGTGCGGATCGCGCGCTGCGACTGCGCGTCGTCGCCGATCGTGCGGCGCGTGCGCGCGATGAGCTGGCTCACCAGCACGTCGGCGACGTCGACGCGTCCCCACAGCGCGGCGACGAGTTCGTCGCGCCCGACCGCGCGCTCGCGGTGTTCGATGAGGTAGGCAAGGCATTCGAACACGCGCCGTGCAACCGGCTGCAGCTGCCCGTCGTGCCAGAGTTCGCGGGCCTGCGGCGCAATGCGCCAGCGCCCGAAGCGGTAGTTCATCCGCACATTTTAGTACGCGCCCGGGGGCGTCGACGGTGGCGCGAGCGCGACGACTTCGTGCGGCTCGAGCCGGCGCCAGCTGCCCTTGGCGAGCGTGGCGAGCGCGAGCGGGCCTATCGCCACGCGTACGAGCCGCAGCACGCCGACGCCGAGCGCGGCGAGCACGCGGCGGATCTGCCGGTTGCGGCCTTCGTCGAGCACGATCTCGAGCCAGGCATGTCGCTCGCCGCGGCGCAGCTCCTGCACCGCCTTGACCGCGAGCCGTTCGCCGCGGTCGACGACGCCCGCGCGCATCGCAGCGAGCAGCGCGGCATCGGGCAGGCGGTCGATCTGCACGTGGTAGGTCTTGTCGAGGTGCGAATCGGGCGCGGTGATCGCGGCGGCCCAGGTACTGTCGTTGCTGAACAGCAGCAGGCCCTCGCTGGCGCGATCGAGCCGGCCGACCGGCGCGAGCCAGGGCAGGCCCGAACCTTCGAGCAGTGCGTAGACGGTGTCGCGGCCGCGCTCGTCCGCTGCGGTCGTGACGACGCCGCGCGGCTTGTTGAGCACGAGGTAGATGCGCTCGCTCGCCACGACCTCGCTGCCGTCGATCGCGATGCGCTCGCGCGCGGCATCGGTCGGCCGCTCGGCGTCGCGCACGACGCGCCCATCGACCGTGACGCGGCCCTCGGCGATCCAGCGCGCGGCCTGCGTGCGCGAGGCGATGCCGAGCTTGGAGACGACGCGCGCGAGGCCATGGCGCGGCGCGGGCGCGCTCGTCGCGACCGGCCGCACGCGCACTTCGGGTCGGCGCGGGCGCACGCGTGTCAGAGCCGCGCGAAACCGTCGCCCGGCGGCACGTCGAACGGCTCGCGCTCGACCGCGTCGACGCGTGCGCCCGGCGGACCGTGCTGCAGCCAGCGTTCGAGTTGGTCGAGCGCCGCGGCATCGCCGCCGGCGACGACTTCGACGCGGCCGTCGGCGAGGTTCTTCGCCCAGCCGGCGAGGCCGAGTTCGCGCGCACGCGCCTGCGTCGAGGCGCGGAAGAACACGCCCTGCACGACGCCGGACACGTGGAAGCGCGCGCCGGGCATCGCCTACCCCGCCTTGCCGGCGGCGACGATCCTGTCGAGCTCGTCGCCGGTAATCGGCCCGACGAACTTCTTCGCGACGCGGCCGTCCGGCGCGATCAGGTAGGTGACGGGCAGGTTGCGCGGCACTTCGAAGTCGGGCAGCGGGTCGTAGACGTCGCCCTGGGCGAGCGGATACACGACCGGATGCTGTTTCACGAACGCGTCGATCTCGTCGCGCTCGGTGTCCTCCCAGGCGATGCCGATCGCGCTCACCTCGCTCGCGTGCGCGGCGACGTAGGCGGAAATGTCGGGCATTTCCTTGATGCACGGCGAACACCAGGTCGCCCAGAAATTGACGATGACCCAGCGCCCGCGCTGCGCGGACAGGTCGAACGTCCCGCCGTCGAGGGTCCTGATCGAGAGGCCGGGCTTCGCCTTGGTCACGCGAGGCTCGTCGGCATGCGCGACGCCGCTCGCGAGGGCGGCGATGCAGGCGAGCGCGAAGGCGCGGATGAAGGAGGTCATGCGTGCTCCACCGGTTTCGGTGCGGGTATGTCGGCCTGCGATGGTACATCCGGCGCGAACAGCGCGGACAACGGCAGGCCGAGTGCCTCGCGCATGTGCCCGCCGAGGCGCGCGATCAAGGCCGCCGCCGGCGCCGTGAGGCCGTCGAGGCCGTCGGCATCGAGCGGCACGCGGTAACCGCCTTCGTCGACGAGCTCGAGCAGGCGCACCTGGGCGAGGTCGCGCACGACCATCCATTCGCCGAGTTCGCCGCGACGGATCACGCCGACGCGGTGCAGGTCGCCGAGGTAGCGTTGCAGCAGGTCGTCGGTGAGGAACGGCTCGAGCGCGCACAGTTGCGCGCTGTGCAGGCCGCGGCCTTCGCGCTGTGCGACGACGAAATGGCCGAGCACGCGCAGGAGTCCGGTCAGTTCGTGCCCGCGCGGCAGGCGCTGCGATGCGGGGCGATAGTCGAACGCGTTGAGCGAGGCGGTGATCGATGCACCGAGCAGCACGATCGCCCACGACAGGTAGATCCAGAAGATGAAGATCGGCACCATCGCGAGCGCGCCGTACACCTGCTGGTAACTCGCATAGCGCGTCGCGTAGAGCGCGAAGCCGCGCTTGGCGAGCTCGAACAGCGCGGCCGCGAGCAACGCCCCGAACAGCGCGTGGCGCAGGCGCACGCTGCGGTTCGGGATCACCGAGTAGGCGGCGACCAGCGCGCTCCAGACGAGCAGGAACGGCAGCACCGCGAGCACGCGCGCCTTGATCGAGAACTGCGCTTCCGCCGCGTCGATGAACGGCAGCGCGAATGCATAGGAGCTGATCGCGAGCGCGGCGACGAGCAGCAGCGGGCCGAGCGAGAGTGCGGTCCAGTAGACGACGAAGCGCGCGCCCGCGCGGCGCGCGACCTGCACGCGCCAGATGCGGTTGAACGCGTCCTCGATGCTCATCATCAGCGACACCGCGCTGAACAGCAGCACGAGCACGCCGACCGCGGTCGCCTGGCTCGCATTGTCGGCGAACTGGGTGAGGTAACCCTGCACCGTGCTGCCCGCCGCGGGCACGAAATTCTCGAACACCCAGACCGTGAGCTTCTCGCGCCAGCCGGCGAACCCCGGGAACGCGGCGAGCACGCCGAGCACCGCGGCGGTCAGCGGCACCAGCGCGAACACGGTCGTGAACGACAGCGCGCCGGCCGTCTGCAGGCAACGATCCTCGAGGAAGCGCCGCCAGGTGAAGTCGAGGAACGCGACGACGCGATCGCGGTCGTAGCGCGAATGGACGAGCCGGAGCAGGCGATCGAGCAGCATGCGTCGAGCCTAGCGCAGGGAGGCTGACTGGCCAATGTGCGTGCATGACGGGTGGACGGCGGCACGCGCTGCGCGCGTACCGCCCTACGGAAGGCCTGAAAGCGGCCGGCACATCGCTTCTTGCCGCCGCTCAGCCCGCCCGCTTGCGCTGCCGCGTATCCCAGCCGATCGCCCCGATCAGCGCCACGCAACATGCGGCTTCGAGCAATGCCGGTACGCGCGTGGCCGGTACCGCCCAGGCGGCGACCACACCGTGGCAGAAATAGAACAGCGCGATGATGCCGATCCACAACAAGGCGCGACGCGGCCGCGCGAGCGCGAACAGCGGCAGCAGCAGCGGCGGCAGGGTCAGCGCGAGCGCATGGAGCGGCTTGCCGTTCGCGGGGGGTGCGAGCCAGAAATACCAGAGCGGCTGCAGCAACACGAGTGCGGCCCACGCGACGAAACCCAGTCGCTGCGGCGTCATGCGCCCCGCTCCAGCCTCGCGGCGACGTCGGCGACGCGGCGGCCGAGCACGCGCGCGAGCGTGCGTTCGTCGTCGTCGATCGGATTCGCGCCCGTGGTTCCCGCGACGTGGCTCGCGCCGTACGGCGAGCCGCCACCGCGCGTGCGGTTGAGCGCGGCTTCGGTGTACGGGATGCCGACGACGAGCATGCCGTGGTGGAGCAGCGGCAACATCATCGACAGCAAGGTCGACTCCTGCCCGCCGTGCATCGTGCTCGTCGAGGTGAACACGCCGGCCGGTTTGCCGACCAGGGCACCCGAGGCCCATTCGGCCGAGGTCGTGTCGAGGAAATGCTTGAGTGGCGCGGCCATGTTGCCGAAACGCGTCGGGCTGCCGAGCACGAGCCCCGCGCATTCGCCGAGGTCCGCGCGCGTGACGTAGGGCGCGCCCTCGTCGGGCTCCGGCGGCGCCGCGGTTTCGGTAACCGGCGCGACCGGCGGCACGCTGCGCAGGCGCGCGCGCATGCCATCGATTTCCTCGACACCGCGCGCGACCAGCCGCGCGAGCTGCGCGACCTTGCCGGTGCGGCTGTAGTAAAGGACGAGGATTTCGCTCATCGGCAGGCTCGGAGCAATCGGGCATCGATCATAGGCGACGCGCACCGTCCAGCGCGTGCTCCCCCGTCCTCAGCCCTCGGCCCTCGGCCCCTGCTTCTTCGGCTCACAACACTGCTCATGCTTGCGCTCCACCGCCGACGGCAGGCGCTCGGCAAGGAATTCGACCAGCGCGCGCACGCCGGGCAACTGGCCACGCCGGCTCGGGTAGACGAAATGCATGACGCCCTGCGGCATCGCCCAGTCCGGCAGCACGACTTCGAGTTCGCCCTTGACCACGGCGGGCGCGCAGACGAATTCGGGCAGGGTCGCGACCCCCTGCCCGCGCCGCGCCGCTTCGAACAGCAGCGCGAAATCGCCGCACACGACGCGCGCCTGCATCTCCACGCTCGCCTTCGCGCCGTCGGGTCCGTGCAGCTCGAGGATCTGCGCGCCGTCGTGTTCGAGCATCGACAACAGCGGCAGGCGCTCGAGGTCGTCGGGCTGCGCGGGCCTCCCGTTCCTGTCGAGGAACGCGGGCGTGGCGACCAGCAGCGCGCGCGAATGGCCGAACGTGCGCAGCACCAGCGAGGCGTCGGTGTCGAGCTTGTCGCGCACGCGGATCGCGAGGTCGAAACCCTCGCCGATCACGTCGACGCGGCGATTGCTCGACAGCACGCGCACCTGCACCTTCGGATACGCCTCGAGGAAATCCGGCAGCACATGGCCGATGATCGTCTGCACGAGCGCCACCGGGCAGCTCAGCCGCACGACGCCGCGCGGCTCCGCGCGAAGTTCGTCGACGACGTCCTGCGCCGCGCGCGCTTCCTCGAGCGCGGCGCGGCAGTGCGCGTAGAAGCGCTCGCCGATCTCGGTCACCGCGAAGCGGCGCGTGGTCCGCTGCAGCAGCCGCACGCCGAGGCGTTCCTCGAGTTGCGCGATGCGCTTGCTGAGCCGCGACTTCGGCGTGTTGAGCGCGCGCCCGGCCGCCGAGAAGCCCTTGTGTTCGACCACCGCCGCGAAGAAGCGCAAGTCGTTGAGGTCGTGCAGCGCGCCGTCGGCGGTCGTCATGATCGTTTCCCTGGGTGAACGAACCATCGCATTTTGGCGGACTTATCACGCGATTGTCCACGCCATATCGTTCCAGGCGTCGGAAGCACCGCTTCCCGCGGTCCAAGGATACCCGTCATGAAACTGCTCCATGTCGATTCCAGCGCCCTCGGCACCCATTCGGTCACGCGCGAACTCGGCCGCGCCCTGGTCGAATCGTGGACGCGCAACAACCCCGGTACCGAGGTCATCTACCACGACCTCGCCGCGCAGCCGCTGCCGCACTGGGCACCGGTCGCCGACGCGAGCGACCCCGCCGCGCGCGCAGGCAACGCGATGCTCGACGAGTTCCTCGCCGCCGACGTCGTCGTCATCGGCGCGCCGATGTACAACTTTTCGATCCCGAGCACCCTGAAGGCATGGATCGACCGCGTCGCCGTCGCCGGCAGGACGTTCCGCTACGGCGCGAACGGCCCCGAAGGCCTCGCCGGCGGCAAGCGCGTCATCATCGTCTCCGCGCGCGGCGGCATCTACAGCGAGGGCCCGGCCGAAGCGATGGACTTCCAGGAAGACTACCTGCGCAAGGTGTTCGGCTTCCTCGGCGTCACCGATATCGAAGTCGTGCGAGCCGAAGGCGTGAACCTGTCGCCCGAGAGCAAGCAGCGCGCGGTCGCCGCGGCGCACGAGGCGATCGCGGGCGGGTGCCGCCTCGCGGCGTGAGCCGCGCGCCCGGCGCGCCGTTCAGTGCGCGTCGGGCGGCGCCGCCGGCGCGACGCGCGGCGGCCGGCACAGCGGCACCAGCACGAGCGCGACGAGGAACATCCACGCCATCAGGCGGAATACGTCGTTGAACGCGAGCGTGAGCGAGGCGCGCGCGACCACGCGCGCGATCTCGCCCTGCGCTAAGAGCATGGCGTGCGCGGCGTCGCTGGTCACCGCGGCGAAGCGGCCGGCGAGCGCAGCGACGGTGTCCGGCGCGCTGCGCGCGGCCTCGCCGAGGCTTTCGCCGAAGCGCGCGACGTGGATGCGCGCTTCGTCCTGCAGCCAGGTGTTGACGACCGCGATGCCGATCGCACCGCCGAGGTTGCGCATGAGGTTGAACAGGCCCGATGCCGCGCGCAGTTCGGCGCCGGCGAAGCCACCGAGCGCGAGCGTCACGCTCGGCACGATGCACAGCATGATCGCGAGGCCACGCAATGCCTGCGGCAGCAGCAGCGCGCCGAAGCCCCACTCGGGCGTCATGTAGGACGCGAGCCACAGGCTCGCCGCGAACAGCGGCAGGCCGACTGCGATCATCGCGCGCGGATCGATGCGCTGCGACAGGCGCGCGGCGATGACCGTGCTCACGATCTGCGCGATGCCGGTCACGAACACGGTCGTGCCGATCTGCAGGCTGTCGTAGCCGCGCACGCGGCCGAGGAACAGCGGGATCAGGTAGGTCGAGGAGTAGAGGCCGAAGCCGACGACGAGGTTGAACAGGCAGGCGAACACGAACGTCGGCTCGCGGAACGGCGAAAGGCGAACGACCGGCGCGCGCGAGCGCAGCGAGCGCTCCAGGAACAGGCCGAAGCCGACCAGCGACAGCCATGCCGCGGTCGCGACGACCGGATCGTCGAGCCACTGGTAGCGCGGCCCTTCCTCGAGCGCGTATTCGAGCCCGCCGAGGAACGCCGCCATCGCGACGAGGTGCACGTAGTCGATGCGCCTCAGCATCGAAAGATCCGCCTTGTCGACGCGCACGAACAGCACGGTGAGCGCCGTCACCGCGATCCCGGGCACGATGTTCACGTAGAAGATCGAGCGCCAGCCGAATGCCTCGGTGAGCACGCCACCGACGGTCGGCCCGAGCGTCGGCGCGAGCACCGACACCATGCCGAGGATCGCCGGGATCAACGCACGCTCCTTGCCGTCGAACAGCGCGAAGCCGGTCGCGAAGACGGTCGGGATCATCGCGCCGCCGACGAAGCCCTGGATCACGCGGAACAGGGTCATCGACTCGATGTCCCACGCCGCGCCGCAGAGCGCGCTCGCGAGCGTGAACAGGCCGGCCGACAGCGCGAACAGCCAGCGCGTCGACAGCGCCTGCGCGAGGAAGGCCGAGAACGGAATCATCACGAGTTCGGCCATGAGGTAGCCGGTCTGCACCCAGCTGATCTCGTCGGGCCCGGCCGACAGGCCCGCCTGCACGTCGTTGAGCGAGGCGGCGACGATCTGGATGTCGATCAGCGCCATGAACTGGCCGAACGCCATCACGCCGAAGATGAGGAAGCGCTGCGCGAGCGGCAGCGAGGCCGGCGACGGTGGCGCGGCGGTCGGCGCGGACGTGGTCGAAGGGGTCATCGGGGTGGGCCTTGAAACGGAGTGGCGGCGATTATATGATGATCATCATATCAACGATCAAGGTGGCCCCATGCGCTACGACAGCGACCACAAGCGGAAGACGCGCGAGCGCGTGCTCGACGCGGCAGCCGGCGCGATCCGCGCGGCCGGCCCCGAGCGCGTCGGCGTCGCCGCGGTGATGGCCGAGGCCGGCCTCACCCACGGCGGCTTCTACGCGCACTTCGCCTCCAAGGACGAACTCGTCACGGCCGCGATCGGCCACATGTTCGAGGAAGCGCGCGAGCGCTTCGTGCGCGAAACCCAAGGCCTCGACGCCCGCACCGGCCTGCGCGCCTACATCGAGTTCTATCTGTCGAAGAAGCACCGCGACGCGCGCGGCAGCGGCTGCCCGATCGCCGCGCTGTCGTCGGACCTGCCGCGCCTGACCGACGAAACGCGCGGGGTCTATGCCGAAGGCGTACGCCATCTCGTCGCGCGCCTGGCGAAGATGCTCGAGGAACTCGAGCGCCCCGAGCCCGAGAGCGAAGCGCGCTCGCTCGTCGCCGAGCTCGTCGGCGCGCTCGCGCTCGCACGCGTCGAACCCGACGCGAAGCGGTCGGACGCGATCCTCGCCGCGTCGAAGCGCCAGCTGCAGCGGCGCTTCGGGCTCGCATCCCGCGCATGAGCACGTCTGGCGCCGCAATCGCGCGCCTCGTCGATGCGCCCGGCGCGCCGTACGCAAGTGCAACCTCCACCCTGCTGGTGATGGCCCCATGAGTACCGCTACGACCTCCCCGTCCCCGCGCCGCGCGCGCGGCCCGCTCCTCGCCGCGGCAATCGCCCTCGCGGTCGCGCTCGCCGGCGTGCTCTGGCTGTACGCGCCACGCCGCAGCGAATCGACCGACAACGCCTACCTGCAGGCCGACAGCTCGGTGGTCGCGCCGAAGGTGCGCGGCCTCGTCGCCGAAGTGCTCGTGCAACACGACCAGCGCGTGCGCAAGGGCGATCCGCTCATTCGCATCGACGCGGAGGAATTCGACGCGCGCGTCGCCGCCGCGCGCGCGAGCGTGCAGAACGCCGATGCCACGATCGCCGCGGCGCGCGCGGCGCTCACGACGCACGACGCCGAATTGCGCCTCGCCGCGTCGAACGTGCGCGCGGCGCAGACCTCGATCCGCTCGTCCGACGCGCAGCGCGCGCTCGCCGAGGCCGATCGGCGCCGCTACGACGACCTCGTGCGCAGCGGCGCGATCGCGCGTCGCGACGTCGACCAGTATCGCGCGGCCGAAGTCACCGCGCAGGCGAACGCCGAGCACAGCCGCGCGGCGCTCGCGGCCAGTCGCGACCAGGCCGCGGTGACCGATGCGCGTGGCGAGAGCCTGCGCGCGAACCTCGCCCAGGCCGAGGCCAATCGCGCGACCGCCCAGGCCGCGCTCGATCTCGCCCTGCAGGACCAGCGCAACGCGCTCGTGCGCGCACCGATCGACGGCGTCGTCGGTGACCGCCAGGTCGAAGCCGGCGACTACGTGCAACCGGGCTCGCGCCTCATGACCATCGTCCCGCTCGAGGCGCTCTACGTCGTCGCGAACTTCAAGGAGACGCAGACCGCGCGCATGATGGTCGGCCAGCGCGCGCGCGTCGCGGTCGACGCGTTGCCCGGCGAAACGCTCGCGGCCCGCATCGAGAGTTTCGCGCCGGGCTCCGGTTCGCAGTTCTCGCTGCTGCCATTCGAACCGGGCACCGGCAACTTCACCAAGATCGTGCAGCGCGTGCCCGTGCGCATCCGCTTCGATCCGGGCCAGCCCGCGCTCGCGCGCCTGCGCGCGGGATTGTCGAGCACGGTCACCGTCACGCTCGATGCGCCCGCCAACACGCAGGCCTCGCGCTGAGATCCCCGCGGCGCGCGTGCGCCGCATTCCACACCAAGGACATGCAGATGAAGATCCATGGCAGTACCGCATTCGTCACCGGCGCCAACCGCGGCCTCGGCCTCGCCTATGCGAAGGCACTCCTCGACGCCGGCGCGCGCAAGGTCTATGCGGCCGCGCGCGACCCCTCCACCGTCACGCTCGCCGGCGTCGTGCCGGTGCGCCTCGACGTCGGCGACGCGGCACGGGTCGCCGCCGCCGCGCGCGAATGCGCCGATGTCGATCTCGTCATCAACAACGCCGGCGTCATCGGCGGCACGCCGCTGCTCGCCGACGACGGCGAAGCGGCGCTGCGTCGCGTGCTCGATACCAACCTGCACGGCATGCACGGTGTCAGCCGCGCGTTCGCGCCGGTGCTCGGCCGCAACGGTGGTGGCGCGCTCGTCAACATGCTGTCCGCGCTCAGCTGGATCAGCCTGCCGCAGTCGGGCGCATATTCGGTCTCCAAGGCCGCCGCGTGGGCGCTCACCAATGGCCTGCGCCATGAACTGCGCGCGCAGGGCACGCTCGTCGTCGCCGTGCACGCGGGCTACATCGACACCGACATGGTGAAGAGCGTCGAGGCGCCGAAGGCGAAGCCCGAGGACATCGCCCGCGCGGTGCTCGCGGGGATCGAGGCCGGCGCGCCCGAAGTGCTCGCCGACGACACCGCACGCCACGTGAAGGCCGGTTTCGCCGCGACGCCGTCGATCTACCTCGGCTGAAACACCGCCGCGCGCCGCCTGCAGGCGACGGCGCGCGGCTTGATCGACGTCAAGGCGGCGCGGCGCGGATCGCGGATCATCGCCGCCATGAACCTGCATCCCGTTGCCGATACCTTCGATCGCGACCTCGTCGCCCGCTACGACGTCGGCGCGCCGCGCTACACCTCCTACCCGACCGCACCGCACTTCCGCGCCAGTTTCGGCGAGGCCGACCTGCTGCGTGCGATCAAGGCCTCCAACGGCGATCCGATCCCGCGCGACCTGTCGGCCTACGTGCACATCCCGTTCTGCCTGTCGCCGTGCTTCTACTGCGGCTGCGCGCGCATCATCACGCGCGACAAGGCGAAGGCGGCGTCGTACCTGCCGCGCCTGTACCGCGAGATCGAGCTCGTCGCGCCGCGGTTCGATCGCGACCGGCCGCTCGCCCAGTTGCACTTCGGCGGCGGCACGCCGAACTTCCTCGACGTCGAGCAGTTGCTCGAGCTGATCGAATCGCTCGGCCGCCACTTCTCCTTCAGCCGCGACGCCGGACGCGAATTCGGCATCGAGATCGACCCGCGCTTCTGCGACGAGGACTACGCGCGCCAGGTCGCCGCGGCCGGCATCAACCGCGTCTCGCTGGGCGTGCAGGACTTCGATCCCGACGTGCAGCGCGCGATCAACCGCATCCAGGGCATCGAGGAAACGGCCGCGGTGATGGCCGGCGCGCGCCGGGGCGGCGTGCGCTCGATCAACATCGACCTCATCTACGGCCTGCCGCGACAGACGCCCGACTCGTTCGCGCGCACGCTCGAACAGGTCGTCGCGCTGCGCCCCGAGCGCATCGCCGCCTACGGCTACGCGCACCTGCCGGAACGCTTCAAGGCACAGCGGCAGATCGACAAGTACGACCTGCCGGACGCGAACACGCGCCTGACGCTGCTGCAGCAGACGGTAGAGGCGCTGACCACGGCGGGCTACGTGCACATCGGCGTCGACCATTTCGCGCTGCCCGGCGACGACCTCGCCCAGGCGCTCGCCGCGGGCACGCTGCAGCGCAATTTCCAGGGCTACTCGACGCATGCCGCCTGCGACCTCGTCGGCTTCGGCATGAGCGCGATCAGCCACGTCGGCGACACCTTCAGCCAGAACGCGAAGGACCTCGTCGGCTACTACGCGATGCTCGACAACGGCCGCCTGCCGGTCGCGCGCGGCCTGCGCCTCGGCGACGACGACATCGTGCGCGCCGACCTCATCCAGCAGCTCATGTGCACGGGGGAGCTCGACGTCGCCGCGTTCGAGGCGCGCCACCTGGTCGATTTCCCGCGCTATTTCGCCGGCTCGCTCGCCCAGCTCGCACCGCTCGTCGACGACGGCCTCGTCGAATGCACGCCGGCGCGCATCTCGGTGACCGCGCGCGGCCGCTACCTGCTGCGCAACATCGCCCAATGCTTCGACGCCTACGCCGCGCATCCGCAAATCCGCTACTCTCGCGCGGTGTGAACGCACCGGCGTGGAGGACGCGTACCTCGATGGGCCAGGACCGCAGCGACGGCCGCATCGCCGCACCCAACCCGATCGCCGACGACGGCGACGAGTACCGCTTCTGCTCCACCTGCGCGTTCGGCGCGGTCTGCGTCGGGCGCGGCGTCGACAAGATCGCCTTGCACGACCTGCATTGCCTGGTCGAGCATGTCGGGCCGTATCGCGCCGGCGAGGCGATCTTCCGCACCGGCGATGCATTCACCGCGATCTACGCGGTGCGTTCCGGCACGGTGAAGACGCGTCTGGTCGACCTCGAAGGCCGCGAGCTCGTGCTCGGTTTCCACCTGCCGGGCGAGCTGATCGGCCTCAATGCGATCCACCCGGAAGCCTACCCGTGCGACGCGGTCGCGCTCGACACGGTCGAAGTGTGCCGCTTCTCGTTCCCCGCGCTGGCGACGCTCGCGACGCGCATCCCCGAGATCCAGCAGGAACTGTTCCGCCGGCTCAGCAAGGACATCGGCGACAACGCCCTGCTCGCGGGCGACTACTCCGCCGACGAACGGCTCGCCGCGTTCCTTGTCACCCTCGGCCAGCGTTACGCCGACCGCGGTTTCCCGGTCAATGCGCTGCACCTCGCGATGTCGCGCGGCGACATGGCCAACTACCTGCGCCTCGCCGCGGAAACGGTCAGCCGCGTGCTGCGCCGCTTCCAGGACCACGGCCTCATCCGCGTCGACGGCCGCGAAGTCGCGATCGTCAAGCCGGCCGAGTTGTACGCGCTCGCGCGACCGATCCTGCAACGCTGACCGCAAACTTCCGTCCGCGCTGAACGCAGCCCGCGAAGTGGGCGAAGTCGAAGCGCCCGCCGTCGAAGCCATGGTCCTTCGACTCCGTCTGCGCCCAGGGCGAACGGATGAACTCCCGCCGCAGCGCGGTGCAACGGCAGGAGCCCACCCCGTGGGCGACCGCAGCGGCGCGGTGCGCCGAGGCACGACGGTCGCGCACAGGGTGCGTTCCTGCAAGTGATATGCGCCGCGTTCGTGCGGGAGCGGCGGAAGCCGCAACGCCCGTCGCGATGATCGGATTGATCCATGTCAGGGCAGACCCCGTGCGCCGGCGCCACGATCGCGACGCCACCTATGAGGAGTGTTGCGATGTCCACGACGACCCGTCTATGGATCGCCCTCGGCAGCCTGCTCGGCGTCACGTTCGCCGTGCTGCTGTGGATGGGCCGCGAGATCTACCACCAGGCGCCACCCATGCCCGAGCGCGTCGCCACGCCGAGCGGCCAGGTGCTGTACACGCGCGCCGACATCGAAGCCGGCCGGCAGGTCTGGCAGAGCATCGGCGGCCAGCAGCTAGGCTCGATCTGGGGCCACGGCGCGCTGATCGCGCCTGACTGGAGCGCCGACTGGCTGCACCGTGAAGCCGACGAACTGCTCGGCCTGTGGGCCCGCCGTGACGACGGCGCCCTCTGGGCCTCGCTCGACGAAGGCCGCCAGGAAGCGCTCAAGGCGCGCCTGCGCAAGGAGCTGCGCAACAATACCTACGACGCGGCGAACGGCACGATCACCGTGTCCGACGATCGCGCGATCGCCGTCTCCAACGTCGCCGCGCACTACGAGAGCCTGTTCGGCAACGACCCCGCGACGGCGAAACTGCGCGAAACCTACGCGATGCGCGACGGCACGGTCGACACGATCGAACACCGCCGCCAGCTCACCGCATTCTTCTTCTGGAGCAGCTGGGCCGCCGTGACCACGCGCCCGGGCGCGGCGATGAGCTACACGAGCAACTGGCCGTACGACCCGATGGTCGGCAACACGCCGACCTCGAGTGCGTTCCTCTGGACCGTGTTCAGCGTGCTCTTCATGATCGCCGGCATCGGCCTGCTCGCCTGGCACTACGCGGTGTGGCATCGCAACGAGCCGCACCTCGCGCCACCCGCATCCGATCCGCTCGCGGGCCTCAAGGTCACGCCGTCGATGCGCGCGACCGCGAAATATTTCTGGGTCGTCATCGCGCTGTTCCTCACCCAGATCCTGCTCGGCGCGATCACCGCGCACTACCAGGTCGAGAAGGACTTCTACGGCATGGCGATCTCCGAAGCGCTGCCGTACTCGCTGTCCCGATCCTGGCACACCGAACTCGCCGTGCTGTGGATCGCGACCGCGTGGCTCGGCACCGGCCTCTACATCGCGCCGGCCGTGTCCGGCCACGAACCGAAGTTCCAGCGCCTCGGCGTCAACTTCCTCTGGTGCTGCCTGCTCGTCATCGTCGTCGGCGCGTTCGCCGGCCAATGGTTCGCGGTGATGCAGAAGCTCGGCCTCGCGAACAATTTCTGGTTCGGCCACCAGGGTTGGGAATACGTCGACCTCGGCCGCTTCTGGCAATTGTTCCTGTTCGTCGGGCTCGTGCTCTGGCTCGTGCTCATGGGCCGTGCGCTCTGGCCCGCGCTGCGCCGCAAGGACGATCTCGCCTCGATCGTCGGCCTGCTGTTCCTGTCGACGGTCGCGATCGCCGCGTTCTACGCCGCCGGGCTCATGTGGGGCGAGAAGACGCACATCGCGGTCGTCGAGTACTGGCGCTGGTGGGTCGTGCACCTGTGGGTCGAAGGCTTCTTCGAGGTGTTCGCGGTCGCGGTGATGTCGTTCCTGTTCGTCAAGCTCGGCCTCGTGCGCGCGCGCACCGCGACCGTCAACGTGCTGTTCGCGACGATCGTGTTCATGGCCGGCGGCGTGCTCGGCACGTTCCATCACCTCTACTTCGCCGGCACGACGACCGCGGTGATCGCGCTCGGCGCCTCGTTCTCCGCGCTCGAGGTCGTGCCGCTCGCGCTGATCGGCATGGAAGCGTACGAGACCTGGTCGCACGGCCGCGCGACGCCGTGGATGGCGCGCTACCGCTGGCCGATCATGTTCTTCCTCGCGGTGTCGTTCTGGAACCTCGTCGGCGCGGGCCTGTTCGGCTTCCTCATCAACACGCCGCTCGCGCTGTACTACATGCAGGGCCTCAACCTCACGCCGCTGCACGGCCACACCGCGCTGTTCGGCGTCTACGGCATGCTCGGCCTCGGCCTCATGCTGTTCTGCCTGCGCGGCCTCAGGCCCGACGTGGCGTGGAGCGAAGGACGCCTGCGCGGCGCATTCTGGTCACTCAACATCGGCCTCACGCTGATGGCCCTTCTCACCCTGCTGCCGCTCGGCGTGCTGCAACTGTCGGCCGCGCTCGACCACGGCTACTGGTTCGCGCGTTCGGAACACTTCATGGACCAGGCGATCGTGCACCTCCTGATCTGGCTGCGCATGCCCGGCGACACGATCTTCGCCGTCGGCGCGCTGCTGTTCGGCTGGTTCGTGCTGCGGCTATGGATCGCGCCGCGCAAGGCTCCGGCACGCATCGGCGAAGCGGTGCACGACCGCATCTGACGACGCCTGCACCGGACTTGCCCTTTGGGCGCGGCCGAGGCCGCGCCCTTCTTTCCGCGGTGCTCGATCTTCCCGGTCTCTCGGTACGCGGCGGGGGCATGTCGAAGGCGTCGACACCAGGCACCCAAATGTCGAAAAAGGGCATCTCATCGACATATGGGGCCCGACATGTCGATGCGGCACGACGTTTTGAACACGACGCGCCACGGATCCGGGCGGGGACCGCGCCGCATGGCGTGCTCGCCCTTCGCGGGAAACGGAGCCCTGGCGCACTTGACGCCGGTCAACGCGCCAAGCGCCGGCGCCGCGCATGCTCGCGTCGGACTTCCCGAAGCGACCGCCATGATCTCCGTGCACACTCCCGCGGCGTATCCGCACGACCGCGTGCTCGACGCCTGCTTCCTCGGTCCGTACGGCGAGAACGACGCGCTGCTCGAAAAGCTGCTGGTCGAGTTCCTGCGCGACCACGTCTACTGGCGGCGCAACTTCCATCCGGAGGATCCGCCGGCGATCGGCACCGGGGCCGCGCAGGATCCGGAATTCCTCGCGTTCGAGGCGCGCATGCGGCGCGAGCTGCACCAGCTGTCGGCGGCGCTGAAGCGCTCGGTGCCGTTCCACAGCCCGCGCTACATCGGCCACATGGCGTCGGACCTGCTGCTGCCCGGACTCGCCGCGCACATGCTCGCCCTGCCCTACAACCCGAACAACGTGAGCGAGGATTCGGCGCCGGTCACGATCGACATGGAGGTGCAGGTCGGCCTGCAGCTCGCGCGCATGCTCGGTTACGTCCACGACACGGCGCGACCGGACTGCGCGTTCGGCCATCTCACGTCGGGCGGCACCACCGCGAACGTGCAGGCGTTGCGCCTCGCGCTCGCGATGAAGGCGTTCCCGGTCGCGTTGCGGGCGGCCGGCGTGCCGGACATCGCCTTGCCCGACGACGACTGGCACGCGTTCAACCTGTCCTCGGCGGAGATCATCACGTTGCGCGAGGCGTGGCTGGCCTGGCTCGCGATGCGCGCGCCGGCCGAGCGCAGGCACTGGCATGCGCGGGTCGAGGCGCTGCGCATCGAGTCGCTCGGCCTCGCCGGCTTCCTCGCCGCGCATCCCGGGCTGCGCGTGCCGCGCGTGCTCGCGCCGATCACGGCGCACTATTCGTGGAGCAAGGGCGTGAAGCTGCTCGGCCTCGGCCGCGCCCAGCTCGACCTGCTGCCTACGCGCGGCATGCGGCTCGACGTCGATGCACTCGAGGAACGCCTCGAGCAATGTACGCGTGCGCACGAACCCGTGCTGATGACGGTCGCCGTGCTCGGCAGCACCGAGTACGGCACGATCGACCCGGTCGACGGCGTGCTTGCCGCGCGCGAGCGCAGCCGTGCGCGCGGGCTCGACTTCGCGGTGCACGTCGATGCGGCCTGGGGCGGCTATCTCGCGACCCTGTTCCGCAACGAGGATGGGTCGCTGCGTCCACAGGCGGACGTGGCCGACGACTTCAGCCATTTCCCCTCGCCCGCCCTGCACGCCGCGTTCGGCGCGCTCGGCGGCACCGACTCGGTCACGGTCGATCCGCACAAGCTCGGCTACCTGCCATTCGGCAGCGGCGCGTTCGTCTGCCGCGACCACCGTGCGATGGAGCTCCTCGCCGAACGCGCCGACTACGTGTTCCACGGCGACGCGGCGACGGACTACGCGACGCGCGCGCGCAGGCTCGGCCAGTTCGTCGTCGAAGGCTCCAAGTCCGGCGCGGCCGCGGCCGGCGTCTACGTCGCCCACAAGGTGCTGCCGCTCGATCATCGCCACTTCGGGCGCCTGTCGCGCGCGACCGTGCGCGCCGCCGAGGCGTTCCACGCGCGCGCGCTGCGCTTCACGGACGATGTCGCCGGCCACCTGCACGCGCGCATCCCGTTCGAACCGGACAGCAATCTTGTCTGCCTCGCGCTCAATCCCCGCGGCAACACCTCCCCGGCCGCGGCGAACGCGTTCATGCACCGGCTTTCCGCCGCGCTGCGCAGCGATCCGCAACGCCCGCTGCAGGCGGTGGAGTTCTTCGGCTCGACCACGACCCTGCGCCCCGACCTGCTCGGTGCAGCCGAGGCGACGCGCATCTTCCGTTCGCTCGGCCTCGAAGGGGCCGCGGACGAGCCGCTCGTGATCCTGCGCCACACGCTGATGAACCCGTACCTCGTCGACGACGAGAACGGGATCAGCTACATCGATCGCTATTTCGATTACCTCGTGCGCTGCACCGCGACGCTGCTCGCGACGGAGCGCGCGGCATGAACGGCGCGACAAGCGATGCCGGCCGCGACTGGGTGCACGGCGCGATCGATGCGCTCGAACGCGAGGCCGCGCGCTCGGCCGACACGCACCTCCTGAAGATCGACCTGCCCGGGTTCCCTGGCATCGACGTCTACTTCAAGGACGAGGCCGCGCATCCGACTGGCAGCCTCAAGCACCGCCTCGCGCGGTCGCTCTACCTGTACGCACTCTGCAACGGCCGCCTGCGCGAGGGCCAGGCGGTCGTCGATGCGTCGTCGGGCAGCACCGCGATCGCGGAAGCGTGGTTCGCGCGCCTGCTCGGCCTGTGCTTCACCGCGGTGATGCCCGCGTGCACCGCGCCGGCGAAGATCCGTGCGGTCGAAGCGCTCGGCGCCACCTGCGACCTCGTCGACGATCCCGCGACCGTGCGCACGCGCGCACGCGCGCACGCGGTGGCCGGCGCCTGCGACCTCGACCAGTTCGGACTCGCCGAACGCGCGACCGACTGGCGCGGCAACAACAACATCGCCGAGTCGATCCTCGGCCAGCTCGCGCGCGAGCCGCATCCGCGCCCGGCGTGGATCGTCTGCGGCGCCGGCACCGGCGGCACGTCGGCGACGATCGGCCGCTACCTGCGCTACCGTCGCCTGCCGACGCGCCTGTGCGTGGCCGAGCCGCTCGGCGGCGCATTCGCACGCGGCTGGCGCGCACATGACGCTGATGCATGCGCGACCCGGTCGACCGTCATCGAAGGCATCGGCCGGCCGCGCGTCGAGCCGGGCTTCCTGTTCGACATCGTCGACCGCGTCGTCGAGGTGCCGGACGCCGCGTCGATCGCCGCGATGCACCTGCTCGAGGCGCTGCTCGGCCGTCGCTACGGCGGCTCGTCGGGCACGAACTTCGTCGCCTGCCTGCGACTCGCCGCGGCGATGCGCGCGCGCGGCGAATGCGGCAGCATCGTGAGCCTGCTCTGCGACCGCGGCGAACGCTACGCCGAAACGCTGTTCGACCCCGGCTGGCTCGCCGCGCGCGCGCTCGACGCCGCGCCATGGCGCGCCGCCTTGCTCGCGTGCATCGACGACGGCGGCTGGCGCGAGCCGTGACGTTCCACGACCTGCGCTCGTTCCTCGCCGCGCTCGAACGCGAGCGCGACCTCGTGCGCGTCGCCGCGGCGGTGGACCCGTACCTCGAATCGACCGCGCTGTGCCTGCGCGCATTGCGCGACGACGGCCCGGCGCTGCTGATGGAACGACCACGCGGGTCGGGGCATGCGCTGCTCGGCAACCTGTTCGGCCATCGCCGCCGCATCGAGCGCGCACTCGGTGGCCGGCCGCTCGCGTCGCTGCGCGAACTCGGTCGCCTGCTCGCCGCGGTGAAGGAACCGCGCTGGCCGGCGAACCTGCGCGATGCGCTCGCGCAATGGCCCGAGTTCGCGCAGCTCGCGCACGTCGCGCCGCAGGCGGTGCGCGACGCGGCCTTCCTCGACGAGGTGCGCGAGGGCGGCGACGTCGATCTCGCGCGACTTCCGGTGCAACACTGCTGGCCCGGCGATGCCGGCCGCCTCGTCACGCTCGGCCTCGTCGTCACGCGCGGCACGCGACGGCGCCGGCAGAACGTCGCGATCTACCGCCAGCAGGTGATCGGGCCCAACCGTCTCATCATGCGCTGGCTGCCGCATCGCGGTGGCGCGCTCGATCACGCCGACTGGCGCGCCGCGCACCCCGGGCGGCCGTTCCCGCTGATCGTCGCGATCGGCGCGGACCCCGCCACCGTGCTCGCCGCGGTCGCGCCGGTGCCCGACACCTTGTCCGAATACGAGTTCGCCGGCCTGCTGCGCGGGCGCCGCACGCGCGTGTGGCACAGCGAACTCACCGGCCTCGACGCGCCGGCCGGTGCCGAGATCGTGCTCGAAGGCTTCGTCCACCCGGACGACACCGCACTGGAAGGGCCGTTCGGCGACCACACGGGCTACTACAACGCGCAGGACCACTTCCCGGTATTCACGATCGAGCGGATGCGCCTGCGCCGCGACGCGATCTACCACGGCAGCTACATGGGCCGCGCGCCGCACGACGAACCGTCGGTGCTCGCGCTCGCGCTCAGCGATGTGTTCGTGCCAATCCTGCAGACGGTGTTCCCCGAGATCGTCGACTTCCACCTGCCGCCGGAAGCGTGCTCGTACCGCATCGCGATCGTCTCGATCCGCAAGCAGTACGCAGGCCACGCGCGGCGCGTGATGATGGGCGTGTGGTCATACCTGCGCCAGTTCACCTACACCAAGTTCGTGATCGTCGTCGACGACGACATCGATGCACGCGACTGGTCGCAGGTGCTGTGGGCGATCGCGACGCGCGTCGATCCTGCACGCGACGCGTTGCTGGTCGGGAACACGCCGATCGACTACCTCGACTTCGCGAGTCCCGTCGCGGGGCTCGGTTCCAAGCTCGGCCTCGACGCGACGAACAAGTGGCCGGGGGAGACCACGCGCGAGTGGGGGCGGCCGATCGCGGCGGATGCGGAGGTGGAGCGGAGGGTGGAAGGATTGTGGGCGAAGCTGAGGGCTGGGAAGCAGGGATGAGGGTGAGGGCGAGGCGGTGCCGGGCGCGACGCTCGCCCTCGCGCGGGGGCCCGGCATGACCGCTGCGCTGCCGTGCGCCGGGGCGTGGCGGGCGCACGGGGTGCGCTCCTCCGTGTCCCTCAGCCCTCTCCCCCGAGCACCGCGCGCACCTCCCGCACCTGCGCCTGCAGCGCTTCGTAGGAACGCTGCCACTCGCCTTCGCGCGGCGTCGCGCGTTCGAAGCGCAGCAAGGCGGCGGCCGCTGCGTCGCGCTGCGCGCGCAGGCGCGCGATTTCGGCGAGGGCGGCCTCGTGTTCGTCGCGGCCGATGAAGTACACCTTGCGGTCGCGGCAGACGCCGATGCAGGTCTGCGGTGCTTCGATCTTGCCGCAACCGATGCATTGCCATGCCTGGATGTATTCGCTCATCTGCACTACCTCGCCGTTCGTGCGTCAGGGTGCGCCTGCACGGCGCGCCGCGCCTTGATCGGCGTCAGCTGCCCGCGCGCCGCACATCGGTGCGATGCACGCGTTCCACGTCCGCCAACGGCACGCCTTGACCCGCATCAAGGACGACGCCGGCGGGCCTGCGCACGATGCACGTGGTCCCTGTCGCAGCGAGTCCGTGCATGCAGCTCGTATGTCCCGCCGGCAACCTGCCGGCCCTCGAGGCCGCGGTCGATGCCGGCGCCGATGCGGTCTATGCAGGCCTGCGCGACCAGACCAATGCACGCGCATTCCCGGGCCTCAACTTCGGCGACGACGAACTGCGCGCCGGCATTTCCTACGCTCATGCGCACGGACGCAAGGTCTACCTCGCGCTCAACACCTACCCCGACAGCGCGCGGCTCGCGCACTGGTGCGGCGCGGTCGATCGCGCGGCCGCGCTCGGCTGCGATGCGATCATCGTCGCCGAACTGGCGGTGCTCGACTACGCGGCGCGCACGCATCCCGCGCTGCCACGCCATCTTTCGGTGCAGGCCTCGGCGACGAGCGCACCGGCGCTGCGCTACCTGCACGAGCGCTTCGGTATCGCACGCGCGGTGCTGCCGCGCGTGCTGTCGATCCAGCAGGTCGAACGCCTGTGCGAACGGAGCCCGGTGCCACTCGAAACCTTCGCGTTCGGAAGCCTCTGCATCATGGTCGAAGGCCGCTGCCAGCTCTCGAGCTACGTCACGGGCGCCTCGCCGAACCGGCATGGCGTCTGTTCGCCCGCGAACTTCGTGCGCTGGGAGGAGCACGCGGACGGCAGCCGCAGCGTGCGGCTTGCGCGCGTGCTGATCGATCGTTTCGCGGCGGATGAAGCGGCCGGCTATCCGACCGTCTGCAAGGGCCGCTTCGACGTGCGCGGCGAGGTGTTCCATGCGCTCGAGGAACCGACCAGCCTCAACACGCTCGAACTGCTGCCGCGACTCGCGCAGGCCGGCGTCGCTGCGCTGAAGATCGAGGGCCGCCAGCGCGGCGCCGCCTACGTCGCCTCGGTCACGCGCACCTGGCGCGACGCGCTCGACCGCTACGCCGCCGCACCGCACGACTGGCAGGTACGCGCGACGTGGCAGGCACAACTCGCGCGCCATGCGGAAGGGCACCAGACGACGCTCGGCCCGTATCATCGCCCATGGCATTGAGGACGCGATGAAGCTCAGTCTCGGTCCGCTGCAGTACTTCTGGCCGCGCGAACGCACGCTGGCGTTCTACCGCGCCGCGGCCACCTGGCCAGTCGACATCGTCCATCTCGGCGAAACCGTCTGCAGCAAGCGGCGCGAACTGCGCACGCGCGACTGGATCGCGCTCGCGGGCGAACTCGCCGCTGCGGGCAAGGAGGTCGTGCTGTCCTCGCTCGCGCTGGTCGAAGCGGAATCCGACCTCGCCGTGCTCGAACGGCTCGTCGCGGAGGGCGGCACGATGATCGAGGCGAATGATTTTTCCGCGGTGCAAGCCTGCGCGGAACGGAACGTGCCGTTCGTCGGCGGCCCCACGCTCAATGTCTACAACCACCGCGCACTCGCCCTGCTCGCGCTGGACGGCATGTGCCGCTGGGTGCCCGGCGTCGAGCAGGGCCATGCGCTGCTGCGCGAACTGCGCGAGGCGGCTTCGGCCGATGGCCTGGCGATGCCGCAACTGGAAGTCATCGCCTGGGGACGCCTGCCGCTCGCGTACTCGGCGCGCTGCTTCACCGCGCGCGCATTCGACCTGCCGAAGGACCGCTGCGGTTTCCGCTGCATCGACCATCCCGACGGCCTGCCGCTCGCGACGCGCGAGGGGACGCCGTTCCTGCGCATCAACGGCATCCAGGTGCAGGGCGAGGAGATCACCGACCTCGGCCCGGAGCTGCCGCGCCTGCGCGAGCTCGACGTCGGCGTCCTGCGCCTGTATCCGCAGGCCGATGGCATGGCCGAGGTCGTCGCGCATTTCGACGCCGCGCGCCGCTCTCCGGGTGCTCCGCCACCGATCGGCGCGCGCAACGGCTACTGGCATGGCGAAGCAGGCATGCGGCGCGAACACGCGCCGGCATGATCGATCGCCGCCTGCCGGCCGCCATGCGGGCTGCCGTCAGCGCGCGCGCCGCGGCAGCATGCGCAGCAGCGTGTCGTCGCGCAGCAGGTAGTGATGGTAGAGCGCGGCGGCCGCGTGCAGGCCGACGAGCCAGTAGCCGATCGTGCCTATCGTTTCGTGGACTTCCTCGACCGAGTGCGCGAACGCCTTGTCCGGCGCGACCAGCGCGGGCAGCTGCAGCCCGAAGAACGGGATCGGCTTGCCGCCGGCGCTGAGTGCGAGCCAGCCGAGCAGCGGCATCAGCACGAGGAAGGCGTACAGCAACACGTGCATGATGGAAGCGGCGAGCCGTTGCCAGGCGATCGCCGGCGGCGGCGGCGACGGCGTCGCGAGGCGGATCGCCATGCGCACGAACACGAGTCCGAACACGCTCAGGCCGAGCATGAAGTGCCAGGTCTTCATCGCATCGCGCGCGGCGCTGCCCTTGGGATAGATGCCGCGCAGTTCGATGCACGCGTACACCGCGACCAGCAGTGCGAGCATCAGCCAGTGCATCGCGATCGACAGCGTGCCGTAGCGGTCGGTGCGGGCGTTCGTGGCCATCGGTCCTCCTCTCGATCGCGCTACACGCGCGTGAACACCAGGCTCGCATTGGTGCCGCCGAAACCGAAGCTGTTCGACATGACCGAACGCAACGGCGCCTCGCGGCTCTCGCGCAGGACCGGGAAGCCCTGCGCGCGCGGGTCCAGTTCGTCGATGTTCGCCGAACCCGCCATGAAGCCTTCGCGCAACATGATGAGGCTGTAGATCGCCTCGTGCACGCTCGCCGCGCCGAGCGAATGGCCGCTCAGCGCCTTGGTCGAGGACAGCGGTGGCACGTCGGCGCCGAACGCGGCCCGCAACGCATCCAGTTCGACGATGTCGCCAAGCGGCGTCGCGGTGCCGTGCGTGTTGACGTAGTCGATCGGTGCACGTGCGGCGGCGAGCGCCATGCGCATGCAGCGCGCCGCGCCCTCACCGGACGGCGCGACCATGTCGGTACCGTCGGAGGTCACGCCGTAGCCGACCAGTTCGGCGTGGATGCGTGCACCGCGCGCCTTCGCGTGCTCGTAGTCCTCGAGCACGAGCATGCCGCCGCCGGCGGCGATGACGAAGCCGTCGCGGCCGGCGTCGTACGGCCGCGAAGCGGCATGCGGCGCTTCGTTCCAGGCGCTCGACAGCGCGCCCATCGCGTCGAACTGCGCGGTCATGCCCCAATGCAGCTCCTCGCCGCCGCCGGCGAACACGATGTCCTGCGCGCCGTGCCGGATCAGGTCGGCCGCGGCGCCGATGCAGTGCGCCGAGGTCGCGCACGCCGCCGAGATCGAATAGCTCACGCCGAGGATGCCGAACGCGGTGGCGAGCGTCGCCGATACGGTGGAACACATCGTGCGCGGCACCATGTACGGCCCGACGCGGCGCACGCCTTTCGTGCGCACGAGGTCGCCCGTCTCGATCTGCCATTGCGCCGAGCCGCCGCCGGAGCCGGCGACGACGCCGACGCGCGGGTGGCGGATGCGCTCGAGCGCGAGCCCGGCGTCGGCGATCGCGTCGCGCATCGCGATCCAGGCGTAGGCCGCGGCATCGCCCATGAAGCGGCGCGCCTTGCGCTCGATCGTTGCGTCGAGGTCGATGTCCGGCGCGCCGGCGACCTGGCTGCGCAAGCCGAGCTCGGCGTAGGCGGGCATCGCGCGCAGGCCGCTCACGCCGTCGCGCAGCGCGCGCGCGACGTCGGCCGCGGCGTGACCGAGCGACGAGACGATGCCCATGCCGGTGACGACGACGCGGCGCATCAGAATCCCTCCGTCGACGTGAACAGGCCCACGCGCAGGTCCCTGGCGACGTAGATGAGGCGATCGTCGACGTAGGTGCGGCCGTCGGCGACGACCATGCGCAGGCGCCCGCGCACGAGTCGCGTGACGTCGATGACGTAGCGCACGAGGCGCGCCTGGCGCAGCACCTGGCCGGTGAACCGCACCTCGCCGACGCCGAGCGCACGACCGCGCCCCGGTTCGCCGAGCCACGGCAGGAAGAAGCCGGCGAGTTGCCACATCGCGTCGAGGCCGAGGCAACCGGGCATGACCGGATCACCTTCGAAATGGCAGCCGAAGAACCAGAGGTCGGGGTGGATGTCGAGTTCGGCTTCGAGGCAACCCTTGCCGTGCGTGCCACCGTGCTCGTCGATCGCGGTCACGCGATCGAACATCAGCATCGGCGGCGCCGGCAGGCGCGCGTTGCCGGCGCCGAACAGCTCGCCTCGCGCGCAGGAGAGCAGTTGCTCGTGGTCGAACGTGGACGGTCGTGACATGGACGGCGGGCCGGCAGGGGAACCGTCCGCGAGTCTCCCGGCTCGCGCGCGTCGCCACCTTGATGCAGATCAAGCGCGCCCGTGCCGTGGCGCCTGCGTCACCGGGCTTCCATGCGATGCGCGGCGCGCGCGGCCCGCGCGAGGCGCGCGCCCCGATCGAGCGCGATGCGCAGGCCGAGCGGCACGCCCTCCCACGGCAGGCGATCGAGCAGGTTGCGCGCGGTGAGGCCGAGTTCGGTGTCGCCGGTGACGACGAGCCGGCGCTGGAAGAACAGCGTGTCGGCGTCCTCCAGGCGACTGGCCAGCAGCAACAGGTCGGTCGCGCTGCCGCGCACGCTCGCCTCGGCGGGCACGTCGGTCGTGCGCAGGTGCCCGTCGTGCAGTTCGATGACCCAGGCGAGGCCGAGGTCGGCGACTTCCACGCCGAGTCTACGGCCGCGCATGAAGTCGAACGCACCCTCGCGCAGCGGCACTTGCAACACGCGCGCCATCGCCGCCTCGAGCGCACGCCGTGACCAGCTGCGCGGCAACAGTCGCAGCAGTGGCGCAATGCGCGCCGGTGGCGGCAGCACGCGCAGCAGGCGATCGGTACCGGGGCTGGCGGCGGTGGCGAGGTCCATGGGCAGCATCATGGGCACGGGCGCCTGCCGTGCGCCTTGATCCAGGTCAGCCGACATGCCTTGCGCGCGTCGCGCGTCGGCGATCGCGAGGTCGAGCACGCCGCGTGCGGTCGTCGCAGGCACCGCGAGGCGACGCGCGAGGGCCTGTGCGCGCGCCTGCACGCGCGCTTCTCGCGCGGCATCGGCGGCTGCGCGTCCGCTGCACCGCTTGATGCGCGCCACGCCGCGGACGAGGCGCGCGCGTGCGGCGAGCAGCACGATCAGGCCGTCGTCGGCGAGATCGATCGCGCCACGCAGGGCACCGAGTGCGAGCGCGTGGCGTCGCTTCACGCGTCCACGCCGGCAAGGAAGCGCGTGCCGCGACGGCGCACCTGCCACAACGTCCATCCGAGCAGCGCGTGTGCAACGACGACGGCGAAACCCGCCACGCACACGAGATGCGGCGACGGCCAGCATACGGCCGCCGGCAGCAATGTCGCGGCGACGAGGAACGTGGCGAACACGCGCCATTTGTCGGCGGGCGGCATCAGGCGCTGCACCGGCGGCAGGCGGATGCCGCGCGCGCAGCGCCGATGGAGGTCGAGCCAGCCGAGGAACGCGACGATCTCGAGTTGCATGCCGACGGCGAAGAACGGCAGCGCGACGGCAATCGCGAGCACGCCCGCCAACACGCCCTCGCCGGCCGCGAGCGCGACTGCGGCGGCGACCAGCGCGATCGCGCCGGCACGCCAGCCCGCACGCAGCGGTGCATTGCGTGCATGCGGCGAGGTCACCTGCAGGGACAGCACGCCGAACGCGAACGCGATCGCGGCGACGACGAGCACGAGGCGCAGCGGCGCATCGTCCGCCCGCGTCATCCGCGCAGCTGCCGCCAGCGGCAAGGCGATCGCGATGCCGCCGAGCCACATCGCCAGCGCGCGCGCCGGCAGGACCGCCGCGCCCTGGAACATCGGCATCACGACCCGGCCGACCGCGGCGATGCTGAGCAGCAGCCAGCCGAGCACGCCCGTTGAAGCATGCACGTCGGCCATGGCGGGCAGCGGCCACGGCAGGACGACGTGCCCCGCCAGCACGAGCGCGAGGCCGGCGCCCAGCGTTGCCGCGGCCGTCGCGGCGACGAGCGCGAGGCCGAGGCCGTTGCGCAGCAGTCGCTGCCCGCGTGCGGCGAACAATCCCGGCGCCGCCATCGCAGCGAACAGGACGAACGCGCCCAGCAGCACGATCGACGCCGGCGCGAACAGCGCGTTCGATGCGCCATGCAATGCGGCGACGAGCAGCAGCGCGCCGGCATTGAGCAGTACGTGCAGCGACCGCGCCGCGTGCCGCCCGCCGCGCACGCGTACGCCCGCGGCTGCCGGCAGGAACTGCAGGAGGCTGCCGCACAGCAGGTTGCCGAACACGCCGAGCGTGAACGCATGCGTCGCAGCGAGCAAGGCCGGATGCCAGCGCGTCGTGACGACGGCCGGCCCGGCCGCCATCAGCAGTGCGCCCGCCAGCATGCCCCAGGGCGGCGTGGCGAGCAGGAAGCGGCGCGGCAGGTCCACCGCGGGCGCGGCATCGAGCGCGAGCCGCGTCATGCGCGCGGCCGCCCGATGCGCACGCGCGCACCGCCTTCCGGCAACGCCTCCGCGTCGGCCTCGAGGCCGCGCTCGACGAGCACGGCGAGCAGCGGATACGGCAGCAGCGGCGTCAGCACCGACACGCATGCGCCCGGTGCCAGCGCGTCGGCCGCTTCGAGCGCTCGCAGCAACGGCTCCGGCGCGGCGAGGTCGCGCAGGTCGAGTTCGGGCATGTTCGCGGCGCCGGGCACGCTCATGCACGCATCCCAGCGCAGGCTGGATCGCGTCGCGCTGACCTGGGTCAAGGCGCGCGGCGCACGGATGCACGACGATCGCGCCATGGACAGACCCCGCAGCAACGATCGCGCGAAGGAGGCCGGCGGCCTGCGCGGCATTCCCCTGCGCGTGGAACCGGCGCCTGCCGCGAACGACGCCGACGCCGCAGCGGATCCGCGCTCGCTCGGCGCGGCCCTCGCCGCCCTCCCCGCCGTGTTCGCGAGCGCGCCGCATCGCCTGATGTTCTTCGCCGGCGCGAGCGCGGTGATCGTGTCGATGCTCTGGTGGGCATGCTGGCTCGCCGCAGCCCGTTTCGGCCATGCCTTTCCCGCCGCACCAGTGCCGCCCGGCTGGGCGCATGCGGTGTTCGCGCAGTACGGCATGCTCGCGCCGTTCATCTTCGGGTTCCTGCTCACGGTGTTCCCGCGCTGGATGGCGCAGCCTGCGCTGACGCGAAGACACTACGTGCCGGTCTTCGGCGGCGTGTTCGGCGGCTATCTCGTCGCGCACGCGGGCCTGCTCGGTTCGAAGTGGCTGCTCGTCGCCGGCATCGCGCTCATGCTCGGCGGCTGGCTCGCCGGCCTCGTCGCGCTCGGCGGCGTGCTCGCGCGCAACGGCGCGAAGGACCGCCACGCCCTGTCGTGCTACGTCGCACTCGTGCTCGGCGCGTGCGGACTCGCTGCGTTCGGCGCGTTCGCGCTCGGCGCGCCGTGGCAGTTCGCCTACGTCGCGATCCGCTTCGGCACGTTCGGCCTGCTGCTGCCGGTGTATTTCACCGTCTGCCACCGCATGATCCCGTTCTTCAGCGGCAACGTCGTCGGTCCGCGCTATCGCGCGTTCCGGCCCGCCTGGAGCCTGCCGCTGCTGTGGGCGCTGCTGCTCGTGCACCTCGTGCTCGACCTCGGCCACCACCAGGACCTGCTGTGGATCGCCGATGCGCCGCTCGCCGCGTTCTTCCTCGTGCACTGGCTCGGCTGGCAACCGTGGAAGTGCCTGCGCCCCGGCCTGCTCGCGGTGCTGCACCTCGCCGGCGCCTGGCTCTGGATCGCGTTCGCGCTGTATGCGGCGCAGAGCCTGCTCGCGTTCACCGATCACGGCTTCCTGTTCGCGCGCGCCCCGGCGCATGCGCTCACGGTCGGCTTCTTCGGCTCGATGCTCGTCGCGATGGTCACTCGCGTGACGCAGGGCCATTCGGGCCGGCCGCTCGAGATGGGGCGCATCCCGTGGCTCACGTTCTGCCTGCTGCAGGTCGTCGCGCTGGTGCGCCTGTACGCGGAATTCTCGGCGGACATGCCGCGCTGGCTCGTGATCGCCGCGTTCGGCTGGCTGCTCGCGTTCCTGCCGTGGGTGGTGCGATCGGCGTGGATCTTCCTCACGCCGCGCGTCGACGGCAAACCGGGATGATGCCGGCGATGCAGAGGCAAAATGGGTTGCCGCTTGCGCGGGAATGACGCCATGCTAACGTCGCGGCCCTCGTCCCGCAGGGCGGGTCGAGCCGCGTAGCGGCGAGTTCCGCCGACCACCGAGCCTCGAACGTGATCGAGTTCTACCCCCAGATCAAGCTCGTCCATGTCACCGCCGTGATCCTCTCCGGCGCCCTGTTCATGCTGCGAGGCATGCTCATGCTCGCGCGCTCGCCGCTCGCGCGACACGCCGCGCTGCGCTGGCTTTCCTATGCGATCGACACGACGCTGCTGACTGCCGCGCTCATGCTCGTGACGATCCTGCACCAGTATCCGTTCGTGCACGCGTGGCTCACCGCCAAGGTGCTGCTGCTCGTCGTCTACATCGTGCTCGGCACGCTCGCGCTCAAGCGCGGTCGCACGCGCCGCGTGCAGGTGGCGAGCTACTTCGCGGCGCTGTTCGTGTTCGCGTTCATCGTGACCATCGCGCGCGCGCACGACCCCTGGGGCATACTCGGCCGACTCGTCCACTGAGCCAGGCGATGCCCGCAACCGCGCTCCTGTACGGCTTCCTCGCCGCGCTCGGCGGTGGCCTGCTGGTCGGCATCGAACGCGAGCGCAGCAAGGGCACGGGCGCCGAGCGCGATGCGATCGGCGCGCGCACCTGCGTGCTCGCGGCGCTCTGCGGCACGGTCTGCGCCCTGCTCGGCGACGCGGCGCTCGTGCTCGGTGGCCTCGCGATCGCGGGGTTCGCCGGCCTCGCCTACCGGCAGTCGCGCAGCCGCGATCCCGGCCTGACCAGCGAGATCGCGCTGCTCGTCGTCTACCTGCTCGGCGCGCTCGCCGCGACGCGCGCGCAACTCGCCGCCGGCCTGTACGTGCTCGTCGCGATCGTGCTCGCGAGCAAGCCGTGGCTGCATCGCTTCACGCGCCAGTCGCTCGGCGACGCCGAGCTCGACGACCTGCTGCTGCTCGCCGCCTCCGCGCTGATCGTGCTGCCGCTGCTGCCCGACCGCGCGATCGATCCGTTCGGCGTGCTCAATCCACGCACGCTGTGGCTGCTCGTCGTGCTCGTGATGGCGATCAATGCGGCCGGCTACGTCGCGCTGCGCCTGCTCGGCGCGCGGCGCGGGCTGCTGCTCGCCGGCTTCCTCGGCGGCTTCGTCTCGAGCACGGCGACGATCGGCAGCATGGGCCAGCGCGCGACCGCGACGCCGCAGGCACGCGACGCGGCGATCGCGGCCGCACTGCTGTCCAACGTGCCGACCGTGGTGCAGATCGGCATCATCCTCGCGGCGACGTCGCCGCCGCTGCTGCTCGCGCTCGCGCCGGCGCTGGCCGCGGCCGGCGCGATCGCCGCGGCATTCGCCGCGGTCTTCGTCGCGCGTGCCCGCGCGGTCGTCGAGGACACGCCTGCCACCACCCGATCGCGGCCGTTCGACCTGCGCCATGCGTTGCTGTTCGCGGCGATCGTCGCCGCCGCGTTGCTGCTCGCCGCCGCACTGCATGCGTGGATCGGCGAGCGCGGCGCGCTGATCGCCGCGGCGGCGACCGGCCTCGCCGACGTGCACGCGGCAACGGTGTCGCTCGGCGAACTCGCGGCGACGGCGACCCTGCCGATGGCGCAGGCCGCACTCGGGCTCGTGCTCGCCTTCGTCGCCAATTCGCTCGTCAAGGCCATCGCCGCGTTCGCCGCCGGTGGCCTGCCGTTCGCCCGCCCGCTGGCCGGCGGCGTGCTCGCGATCGACGCCGCCCTGCTGCTCGCCTGGGCGCTGTCCGCGTAGGGGCCGGGGCACCCCCGCTGCGACGTTCGGTCGCAGGAAGAGTATCCTTGTACACAGCCGCCCTTGATCCCGATCAAGGCGCCCCGTGTTCGCGTCGGAGAAGCTGGCCACCGTAGAGAAACCGATCACTGCCCGAGGGGATTTCCGATGAAACGCTTGCTGCTCGCCGTCGCCGTCAGCGCCGCCGTACTGGCCGGCTGCACCGGTCGCTCGACCGGTACGAATGAAGCCGCTGCCGCCCCTCCCGTCGCCACCACCGGCGGCTCGGCCAAGGGCGATTTCGGCCCGCCGCAGGGCGAACCGGTGCACGCGGTGCTGACGAGTCCACCCGAGGTGCCGCCGCCGACCAATCGCAACCATCCGGCGAAAGTGATCGTCGAACTCGAAGTCATCGAGAAGGAGATGCCGATCTCCGAAGGCGTCACCTACACGTTCTGGACCTTCGGCGGCACCGTCCCCGGCAGCTTCATCCGCGTGCGCCAGGGCGACACGGTCGAGTTCCACCTCAAGAACTCGCCCGACAGCAAGATGCCGCACAACATCGACCTGCATGGCGTGACCGGCCCCGGCGGCGGCGCCGCCTCGAGTTTCACCGCGCCCGGCCACGAATCGCAGTTCACGTTCAAGGCGCTCAACCAGGGCATCTACGTCTACCACTGCGCGACCGCGCCGGTCGGCATGCACGTCGCCAACGGCATGTACGGCCTGATCCTCGTCGAGCCGCCCGAAGGGCTGCCGAAGGTCGACCACGAGTACTACGTGATGCAGGGCGACTTCTACACGACCGGCAAGTACCGCGAGAAGGGCCACCAGCCGTTCGACATGGAGAAGGCGATCGACGAATCGCCGACCTACGTGCTGTTCAACGGCCACGAAGGCGCGCTGACCGGCGACAAGGCGCTCGCCGCGAAGACCAACGAGACCGTGCGCCTGTTCGTCGGCAACGGCGGCCCGAACCTCGTCTCGAGTTTCCACGTGATCGGCGAGATCTTCGACCGCGTGCAGCAGGAAGGCGGCACGCATCCGCAGGAAAACGTGCAGACCACGCTGATCCCCGCCGGCGGCGCCGCGATCGTCGAATTCCACACCGAGGTGCCCGGCAGCTACGTGATGGTCGACCACTCGATCTTCCGCGCGTTCAACAAGGGCGCGCTGGCGATCCTCAAGGTCGACGGGCCGGAGAACAAGGCGATCTATTCGGGCAAGGAAGTCGATTCGGTCTACCTCGGCGATCGTTCGGAACCGAACCTCAAGCCCGTCGCCGCCGCGGCGAAGGCGGCCGCGAGCGGCGCGCTGACGAAGGAAGACCAGATCAAGGCGGGCCAGGTGCTCTTCACCGGCACGTGCTCGGTCTGCCACCAGGCCAATGGCGAGGGCCTCGCGAACGTGTTCCCGCCGCTGGCGAAGTCGAGCCTGCTCGCCGCCGAGCCGAAGCGCATCGTCGAGATCATGCTGCACGGCCTCAGCGGCAAGGTCACGGTGAACGGCACCGAGTACAACTCGGTGATGCCGCCCATGACCCAGCTCACCGACGACGAAGTCGCCAACATCGCGACCTACGTGCTCAACAGCTGGGGCAATCCGGGCGGCCAGGTCACCAAGGAAGACGCGGCCAAGGTGCGGGCGACGCCGCCCGCGGCCGCGCCGGCGGAGCACTGAGCGGCCGCCGGCATGAATGCGCGCGCCATCCGTCGATGCACGACCGTCCTCGCCGGCGCCGCGACCGCGGCGTTCGCGATGGCGCCGTGCATCGGCGCCACCGCGCCGGCCTATGTGCCGATTCCCGCGACGGACTTCGTCAGCGTGATCGAAACCGAAGCCGATGCGAAGCCGGTGCCGCTCGCCGCGTACGCGCTGCGCGTCGAACCCGTGACGAACGCCGAGTTCCTCGCGTTCGTCACGGCACATCCCCAATGGCGCCGCGACCAGGTGCCGAGCGTGTTCGCCGATGCGCGCTACCTCATGCATTGGCAGGCCGCCGATGCGCTCGGCGAACAGGCGCTGCCGGCGCAGCCGGTCACCCAGGTGAGCTGGTTCGCCGCGCAGGCCTACTGCGAATCGGAGCAGGCGCGCCTGCCGAGCTGGATCGAATGGGAACGCGCCGCCGCGGCGAGCGCGAGCGTCGCCGATGCACGCGGTGACGCCGCCTGGCGCAAGCAACTGCTCGACTGGTATGCGAAACCGTCGAACGCGCCGCTCGCGGCGATCGGCGGCGCACCGAACCTCTACGGCGTGCGCGACCTGCACGGGCTCGTCTGGGAATGGGTCGAGGACCAGGCGTCGATGATGGTCACGTCCGACAGCCGCGACCAGAACGATCCCGACCGGCTCAAGTTCTGCGGCTCGGCCGCGCTCAGCCTGCGCGACCGCGACAACTACGCCCTGCTCATGCGCATCGCCCTGCTGTCGTCGCTGCAGGCGGCGGACACCACCGCCAACCTCGGCTTCCGCTGCGCACGCTCCATCGAACCTGCGGTGAAACCATGAAACCGACGCAAGAACCCGGCGAGCGCGAGGCCCTGCCCTGCCTCGCTTGCGGCACCACCGACACGCATGGCGACGCTGCACCGGTGCCGCGGTTGCGTTCGATCCTGCGCCTCGTCGCGCTCTGCATCGCGCTGCTCGGCCTCGGCTTCGTGGTCGGGCGCGCGCAGGCGGCCGAGCCGCCGCGCGATTCGACGTATCACCTCGTGGTGCCGCTCGTCGACCAGGACGCTCGCGGCTTCACCTACGCGGACGGCCGCGGTCGCGCGCGCATCGTCAGCATGTTCTACACCTCGTGCAAGTACGTCTGCCCGCTGATCATCGACACGCTGCTCAAGACCGAGCGCGAACTTGCGCCGGCCGAGCGCGCGCGCATCGACGTGCTGCTTGTCAGCCTCGATCCCGACAACGACACGCCCGAGGCGCTCAAGCGCGTCGCCGACAAGCGCCATCTCGACACGTCGCGCTGGCGCCTCGCGCGCACCGACAAGGCGCACGTGCGCACTCTCGCCGCGCTGCTCGGCATCCAGTACAAGCAACTCGAGAACCGCGAGTTCAGTCATTCGAGCGCGCTCGTGCTGCTCGATGCCGAGGGCCGGGTCGTCGCGCGCAGCGATCGCCTCGGCGAAGCCGATCCCGATTTCGTCGCCGCCGCCAAGCGCGTGCTCGCGAAGGACTGACGCGACGGCTGCGACGGGTTGCCGCAGGCCCGGCATGCGGTGACTTGACGCAGGCCGCGATCGCCCGAGGCGGCCTCCGTCGACAATACGCGTTTGCTGGAGGCTGCGATGCCCAAGACGGAAACCTACGACGACCAGATCGTGCGCCTGTTCCTGCTCGCGGCGGCGGTGTGGGGCATCATCGGCATGACGATCGGTTGCTGGATCGCGGCCGAGCTCGCATGGCCGGTGTTCAACCTCGGCATCCCCTGGCTCAGCTTCAGCCGCCTGCGTCCCGACCATACGTTCGGCGTGATCTTCGCGTTCGGCGGCTCCGCGCTGATGGGCACCTGCTACTACGTCGTGCAGCGCACCGGCCACACGCGGCTCGCGCTCGGCCGCCTCGCCAGGTTCACGTTCTGGGGCTGGCAGCTCGCCTGCGTGCTCGCGATGCTGACGATGCCGCTCGGCATCACGCAGAGCAAGGAGTACGCCGAGCCGGAGTGGTTCATCGACATCCTCGTCGCGATCGTCTGGGTATCGTTCGGTACGGTGTTCTTCGCCACGCTCGCGCGCCGGCGCATCCGCCACATCTACGTCGCCAACTGGTACTACGGCGCGTTCATCATCGCGGTCGGCCTGCTGCACGTCGTCAACAACATCGCGCTGCCGGTGTCGCTGTGGAAGTCCTACCCGGTCTATTCCGGCGTCGTCGACGCGATGGTGCAGTGGTGGTACGGCCACAACGCGGTCGCGTTCTTCCTGACCGCGGGCTTCCTCGGCATGATGTACTACTTCGTGCCGCGCCAGGCGCAGCAGCCGCTCTGGAGCTACCGCTTCTCGATCGTCAACTTCTGGGCGCTGATCTCGGTCTACATGTGGGCCGGCTCGCACCACCTCATGTACACCGCGCTGCCCGACTGGGTGCAGTCGGTCGGCATGGCGTTCTCGCTGATCCTGCTCATGCCGAGCTGGGGTTCGGCGGCGAACGGCCTGCTCACGTTCAACGGCTCGTGGCACCGGCTCAAGACCGACCCGGCCGCGAAGTTCATGGTGCTCGCGCTGGTGTTCTACGCCGCCTCGACCTTCGAAGGCTCGATGATGGCGATCAAGACGGTGAACTCGCTGTCGCACTACACCGACTGGACCGTCGCGCACGTGCATTCGGGTTCGATCGGCTGGGTCGCGATGATCACGATCGGCTCGCTCTACGCGATGGCGCCCCGCGCGCTCGGCCGGCCGGCGATGCACTCGGTGCGCGCGATGGAACTGCATTTCTGGCTGCACACGGCCGGCCTGCTGCTGTACGTGGTCGCGATGTGGACCGCGGGCGTCACCGAAGGCCTGATGTGGCGCGCGACGAACGCGGACGGCTCGCTCACCTACGCCTTCATCGACAGCCTCATCGCGATCAAGCCGTGGTACGCGGTGCGCTGGCTCGGAGGCGTGCTCGTGCTCAGCGGCATGGTCGTGATGGCGTGGAACCTCTGGCACACCGCGGCGCAGGCGCGCGCACGGCTGATCACGCCGATCCCGGTGCCGATTCCGGAGCCGGAGGCGCACCAGGTGCCGGCGCCCTTGCCGGTGTACTAGTGCGCGCCTTCGTCGCTGGTGCGCGCGTCCGTGCGCGCCGGCACAAAGGATCGACGGGATCATGATGGTGATCTCACGGTGGCAGTCCAGAAGCGGCCATCCATGGCCGCACTCTTCAACCAAGAGCGACAACAGACATGGCGGGCGGGTATAGATATTTCGAAGCGGTCGAGAAGCACGCCGGGTTGCTCGGCGTGCTCATCGCGATCATGGTGTCGATCGGTGGCCTGGCCGAGATCACGCCGCTATTCATGGCCGCGCATACGGTGCAGCCGGCCGACGGTGTCAAGCCGTACGACGCGCTGCGCCTCGCCGGCAAGGACGTCTACGTGCGCGAAGGCTGCTACCTGTGCCATTCGCAGATGGTGCGCGCACTGCGCGCCGAGACCGAGCGCTACGGCCATTTCTCGGTCGCCGGCGAATCGGTCTACGACCGTCCGTTCCAATGGGGCTCCAAGCGCACCGGCCCCGATCTCGCGCGCGTCGGCGGCAAGTACACCGACGAATGGCAACGCCTGCACCTGCGCGATCCGCGCTCGGTCGTGCCCGAATCGAACATGCCAGCCTACCCGTGGCTGTCGCAGGCGATGCTCGATCCTGCCGACATCGAGGCACGCATGCGCACCCTGCGCATGCTCGGCGATCCGTACACCGACGCCGACATTGCCGGCGCGCAGGCGGCCGTGAGTGGCCACACCGAGATGGAAGCGCTGATCGCCTACCTGCAGGGCCTCGGCATCAACAATGCCGCGAAGACCGCGGACACGGCAGCCGCTGCGACCGGAGGGAGCGCGCCATGACCATCACGCCATTCTGGGGACACCTCGTCGGCGCGGTGACGCTGGCGACGATGCTGAGTTTCGTCGGCACCTGGATCTGGGTGTGGAACGCGCGCCACCGGAACAAGTACGACGCGCTCGCGCGCCTGCCCATGCACGACGAGGAAGCGCCATGAGTCCGTTCTGGTCGGCCTGGATCATGTTCCTGGTCGTTCTCAACCTCGGTATCACGCTGTTCCTGTTCATCTGGGGACAGCGCGTGAAAATCCCGGTGCAGCCGGACGGCACCAGCGGCCACGTCTGGGCGCACGGCGTGCTGCGCGAGGGCGTGCGCACCTTGCCGCTATGGTGGGTGGTGCTGTCCGCGTCGATGTTCGTCGTCGGCTTCGCCTACCTCGCGCTCTATCCCGGCTTCGGCGCGTACAAGGGCATGCTGGGCTGGACCGCGCACGGCGAACTCGCGCAGGACGTCGCCGCCAATCGCGCGCGCCTCGATCCGCTGCTGCAGCGCTTCGCCGGGCAGCCGGTCGAGCGCCTCGCCGGCGATGCCGATGCGACGCGCATGGGCGGACGGCTGTTCGTCGACAACTGCGCCGCGTGCCACGGCCGCGACGGCCACGGCAACCGGCTGCTCGGCGCGCCCAACCTCGTCGATGCCGACTGGCTCTATGGCGGCGACGGTGCGGCGATCCTCGCGAGCATCCAGGACGGCCGCCACGGCACGATGCCGCCGTTCGGCGGCACGTTCGACGCGGCGACGATCGAGAACGTCGCCAACTACGTACTCAGCCTTTCCGGCGCCGACCATTCGCCGACGAAGGCCGCGGCCGGCAAGGCGACGTTCGCGGTGTGCTCGGCCTGCCACGGCGCGACCGGCACCGGCAATACCGCACTCGGCGCGCCGAACCTCACCGACGCCATCTGGCTCTACGGCGGCGACCTCGCGACGATCGAGAAGACGATCCGCGACGGCCGCGGCGGCACGATGCCCGCCTGGCGCACGCGCCTCGACGACACCGAGGCGCGCCTCATCGCGGCCTGGGTCCATGCACGCTCGCACGACACCACGACGCGCTGAACACGCCGGTTCGGCGTGGTATCGCCAGCCCGTGGCCTGGCTCGGCGCACTGCTGTTCGCCGCCTCGCTCGGCGGCTGCGTGCTCATGATCGTGCTCGGCGCACGCCATGCCGACGAAGCGCTGCCGACCGGCGGCGAGCTCATGAAGATGCCGCTCGGCGAGGCGCCGCCGGCCGCGCCCGCACCGGCGCCGATGCCATGACCGGCGCGTGCTGGCACTGCGGCGAACCCTTGCCCGCGGGCGAACCGCTCGAGGCGACGGTCGCCGGTGTCGCGCACGCCGTGTGTTGCCACGGTTGCCGTGGCGCCGCCGAATGGATCGACCAGCTCGGCCTCGCCGACTACTACCGGCTGCGCAGCGAACCCGCGGCGCGCCCGCGCGACGGCATGGGCGAAGCGGCGACGTGGCGACGCGCCGACCTCGCGCGCCACGTCGTGCGCGACCTCGGCGACGGCCGGCACGAGGCGCTCGTGCTCGTCGACGGCGTGCGCTGCGCGGCCTGTGTCTGGCTCATCGAACGCATGCTCGGCTCGCTACCCGGCGTCGAACGCGTGGTGGTCAACGCGGCCGCGCGCCGTGCGCGCATCGTCTGGGACGATGCGCGCTGCGAACTCGCGCGCGTGCTCGATGCCTTCGAGCGCGCCGGCTACCGCGCGCTGCCCCTCGACGCGGGCGCGCTCGACGACAGCCGCCGCGCCGAATCGCGCGCCGCGCTCAAGTGCCTCGTCGTCGCCGGCTTCGGCGCGATGCAGGCGATGATGTACGCGAGCGCGCTCTATCTCGGCGCCTTCGACGGCATGGATGCGAGCACGCGCGACCTGTTCCGCTGGCTCGGCCTGCTCGTCGCCTCGCCGGTCGTGCTGTACGCGGCGCGACCGTTCTTCGCCGGCGCATGGCGTGCGCTGCGCGCCCGCCACCTGTCGATGGACGTGCCGGTATCGCTCGCGCTCGCGCTGATCTACGCCGCCAGCGTGGTCGAGGCGGTCCGCGGCGGACGCGAGGTGTACTTCGACTCGGTCAGCATGTTCGTGTTCTTCCTGCTGCTCGGTCGCCAGCTCGAGATGCATGCGCGCCACCGCGCGGGCGATCTCGGCGACGCGCTCGCCAGGCTGACGCCCGCGTTCGCGGAGCGCATCCTCGCCGACGGTTCAACCGAGCGGATCGCCGCGGCGGAACTCCACCCCGGCGACCACGTCCGCGTCGCGAGCGGCCTCGCGGTGCCTGCCGACGGCGTGCTCGTCGGCGCCGCCTGCCGCGTCGACGAGGCGCTCCTCTCCGGCGAATCCGCGCCAGTCGCGCGGCGCGACGGCGACACGCTCGTCGCCGGCAGCATCGTCGTCGAGGGCCCGGCGCGGCTGCGCGTCGAGCGCGTCGGCGCCGATACGGCGCTCGCCGGCATCGTCGCGCTCGTCTCGCGCGCGCAGGCCGAGCGCCCGCGCCTCGCGCGCGCGGGCGAACGCGCCGCGGCGCGCTTCGTCGCGCGCGTGCTCGCGCTCGCGGCGCTCACCGCGGCCGGCTGGAGCATGGTCGAACCGACGCGCGCGTTCGCCGCGACGCTTGCCGTGCTCGTCGTGTCGTGCCCGTGCGCGTTCGCGCTCGCGGTGCCGGCCGCGCTCACGCGCGCGCTCGCGCTGCTCGCGCGCCGCGGCGTGCTCGTCGTGCATCCCGATGCGATCGAGACGCTCGCCGGCGCGACCCATGTCGTGTTCGACAAGACCGGCACGCTGACCGAACCCGGCGTCGCCGTCGAGCGCATCGACGCGCGCACTTCGGCCGGCGCCGACGCACTCGCACTCGCGGCCGCGCTCGCACGCCACAGCCACCATCCCGTCTCGCGCGCGATCATCGCCGCGGCCGGCAACGACGCCCATGCCGGACCGGCTGTCGCATGCGAGGTCGAAGAAGTCGCCGGGCTCGGACTGCGCGGCCGCATCGGCGGACGCGAACTGCGCCTCGGTCGCGCCGACTTCGCGCTGGACCCTCGTTCGTCATCCGCGCGCATGCCGGGAACCGACGGCGACGGCGCGACCACCCACGACGACGCCGTGGTGCTCGCCGATGACGACGGCCTCGTCGCTACCTTCCGGATCGGCGAACACCTGCGCCCGGGCGCGCACGACGCGATCGACGCACTCACTGGTGCAGGCCTCGCCGT
Organism: Dokdonella fugitiva; assembly: GCF_004342425.1. GTDB lineage: Bacteria > Pseudomonadota > Gammaproteobacteria > Xanthomonadales > Rhodanobacteraceae > Dokdonella_A > Dokdonella_A fugitiva. Next base: position 126,447 of record NZ_SLWQ01000007.1, read on the forward strand.
CGAGATCGCCAGCGGCGACGCGGCCTCGAAGGTCGCCGCGCTCGCGCGGCGCCTCGGCGTCGCGCAGTGGCGCGCGCGGCAGTCGCCGGCCGACAAGCTCGAGCGCCTGCGCGCGCTGCGCGCACACGGCGCGCGCCTGATCGCGGTCGGCGACGGCATCAATGATGCCCCGGTGCTCGCCGGGGCCGACGTCGCGGTCGCGATCGGCAGCGGCAGCGACCTCGCGCAGGCCTCGAGCGACGTCGTGCTCGCGCGCGCCGACCTCGGCGCGCTGCCGGAAGCGGTCACGATCGCGCGCGAGACGATGCGCGTGCTGCGCCTCAACCAGCGCTGGGCGCTCGCCTACAACGTCGTCGCGGTGCCATTCGGCGCGCTCGGCCTCGTGCCGCCGTGGCTCGCCGCGCTCGGCATGTCGGCGAGTTCGCTCGCCGTCGTGGTGAATGCGACGCGCATCGGTCGCCGCCGCCGTGCGAAGCCCGCGCTCCCGCACCCGCACGAGGCACTCGCATGAACGTCCTGCTCGTGCTGATCCCGCTGTCGATCCTGCTCGCGCTCGGTGCCGGCATCGCGTTCTTCTGGGCCGTCGACCACGACCAGTTCGACGACCTCGACACACCGAAGCTGCTCCCGCTGCTCGACGATCCGCACGCCGCCGGCGAGGCCCCCGCCGACCATCTTCGTCGTCCCGGCGAACACCGTGCCCCGGCGCCTTCGAGTGCCGCGGCCCAGGCACCGGCACCGCGTCCGCGCGACAGCGAACGCGAAGCCTCACCCAGCCCTCGGCCCTCGGCCCCCAGCCCTCGCCAAGCCGCCCCATGACCGCCCTCCTCACCTACACCGGCGCGCTCCTGCTCGGTCTCGCCGCCAGCGGCCACTGCCTCGTCATGTGCGGCGGCATCTCGGCTGCGCTCGGCATCGCGACCGCGAAGCGCGCCGACGGCCGGCCACGTCCGGGACTGCTTGCCGCCTACCAGCTCGGCCGCATCACGTCGTACGCGCTCACCGGGCTGCTGCTCGGCGGCGTGTTGGGCGGCCTCATCGCGCTGCTCGACGTCGAGTCCGTGCGCCGCGCGCTGCGCGCATTGAGCGCGGCGGCGCTGCTGCTCGGCGCACTCGTCGCATCCGGCTGGCTGCGCGACCCCGGCTTCGGCATCGGCCGGCGTCTCTGGCCGCACCTCGCCCCGCTCGGCCGCCGCCTGCTGCCGGTCGCGAGCCTGCCGCGCGCGTTCGCGTTCGGCATGATCTGGGGCTGGATGCCGTGCGGCTTCGTCTACACCGTGTTGCTGATCGCCGCGCTGCAGCTCGGGGCCGCGCGCGGCGCCGCGACGATGCTGCTGTTCGGCCTCGGCACCGCGCCGGCCCTGCTCGCGGCCGCGTTCGGCGCAGAGCGTTTCGCGCGGCTCGGCGCACATCGCGGCGGCCGGCGCGCGGCCGCCGCGGCCCTGCTCGCCAGCGCATTGCTCACGCTCGCAGGCCCGTGGTTCGGCGAACACCTGCACGGGTTGCACGTGATGCTGCCGTTCGACTGCACCGGCGTGCGCTGAGCGCGGCAACCACGGCGCACACCGACGCCTGCGAACGAGCGCGCAATCTTCAGACCGCGCGCAACTGGTCGGCGAGGCTGCGCGTGTGCTCGTTGATTTCCGAGCCGGTGTGCAGAGTCGTCTTGCGCTCGATCAGCATGACGAGGCACTCCTGCTCGGCGACGGGATTGTGGCGCACGCCCTTGGGCACGACGTAGGCATCGCCCGCGTCGAGCTCGACCGCACCGTCGGCCATTTCGATGCGCAGGTGCCCGGCGAGGACGTAGAACAGCTCGTCCTCGTCGTCGTGCGCGTGCCAGCCGAACGTGCCGTGCACCTTGGCGACCTTGACGTAGGAGTCATCGAGCGACGCGACCACGCGCGGCGACCACAATTCGGTGAGGCCGGCGGCGACCGCCGCCGGTGAAACGACCTTCGACATCGAACCTCCATCGCCGCGCGAGGCGGCATCCTGCATGGCCGGGCGCAACGAGCGCGCCCTGCCCGTCACGGACGAATCCGCATTGTAGTGCGCGCCCATGCGAACGCGATGGCGTGGGTCGCCCATGCCCGGGTGCCACGTCGACTTCATGGGAGCATCCGCCATGGTCACGGCATGAGTCCCATGCGCAGCGCGTCGTGCAGGTCGTCACGCTCGAAGTCGATGCGCCGCTCGACGCGCCCATCGGCATCCAGCACGACGACGCACGGCACGCGCGAGATGCCGAAACGGCGGAACAGCGCGCCGTCGCGGTCGAACACGAGTGGCACCGCGACATGGGCGCGGTCGCGCCATTCGCGCAGGTCCTGTTCCGACGCCCACAGGGCGGAGGCGACGCCGAGCCAGCGCTCGCCGGTGTCCGCACCGAGTCCCGCTAGCTGTTCGCGCAGCGCGCGACAGCGCGCCGAAGAGGCCGGCCGCGTCTTCTCGAAATACTCCTCGCACCAGGGCGAGAGGAACGCGAGCACGCTGCGGCGCCGGCGTTCGGGATCGGCAAGCGCGACCTCGTCGCCGCCGAGCGCGCGCACCCGCGTCGGTGGCACGACGTCACCGACGCGCAGGGCGGGCGGCGCATCCGTCGCGGCGTCCGCGTTCTCGACGACCGCGCCGGCCGGCGCGCGACGTGCCTCGGCGAGCGCGGCGTCGACGCGCCCATCGGCGAGATGGCCGACGTGGCGGATCACGCCGTCGCGACCGATGACGACATGCTGTGGCGTCACGCGCACGCCGAACAGCCCGGCGAGCCGGCCGTCCTCGTCGCGCACGATCGGCATCGTGAGTCCGTATTCGTCGCGGAAAGCGCGCACCTGCTCCGGCGTGTCGTCGAAGCCGAGGTTGACCGCGACGACGGCGAGGTCTTCGCCAGCCCCCTGCTGCACGCGTTCGAAATGCGGCATCTGTTCCCGGCATGGCGAGCACCAGGTCGCCCAGAACTTGAGGTAGACGGCCTTGTGGCCCCGCAATGCGGCGAGGTCGATCGTGTCGCCGTCGATCGTCGTCATGCGCGCGGCGGGCGCGCGCGTGCCGAGGCGTGCCGCGCCGGCTTCGCGCGCGTAGTCCTCGCCGCTTTCCGCGCCCACGGGTGCGGCGACGAAGACGAGGCACAGCGACAGGGCGGCGATGCACGCTTCGCGGCTGAGCGTGCGAAGGTTGGGAGGCGGAGTCGGTGGGGTGGTCGGATCCATCGTGGTCGTACTCGGCGAGCGCGGCGACTCGGGTGTTGCCGCATCATCACGTTACGACCGGCCGCGCCGGCAGCAGGCGCCAGTCTCGCCCGCTTCGATGGAACCAGCGCTGGCGAGGCGCGGGGTGCCGGCTTTCGCCGGGGCGACGAATTCATCACACCGGTCCGTCCCGAGCGGAGCACTCTTCGTCTTCCGCTTCTCCTTCGTGCGCTTCGCATCGGAGGCTGCGGCTCTGCCCTGGCGCTTGCCGCGGCCTCGACCATCCGGAACCGCAGCGCGTTTCCGAAGCCCTACTTCGCCGCGTGCCCCGCGACCCACTCGGCGAGCGCCTTGCGGTCGACGTGTTCGCGCAGCGCGCCGCATTGACGGATGCCTTCGAGTGTCTGGCCGAGGCCGCGGTCGCCGCCGATGAGTTCCTTCACGCGCGGTGCAAGGAACGCGGACATCTCGTCGGCCTCCGCGGCGCTGCAGCGGCCGGGCGCGAACGTCTTCGGCAGCCACGCCTGCGCGAACGGCGGCAGGCGCTTGCGGTACGCCTCGAAATGCCGGGTAAGCCACTGCCACAGCGCGGCGCGGTTCTCCGGCTCGTCCGCCTGCGCTTCGTAGAGGCGCCCCATCTCGCCGATCTGCACCGCCGCACCGAGGCCGTAATCGCGCGCGCGTTCGCCGAGCGCGGGATCGCGCGTCGCGCCGAGCGCGGCGAGCAGTGCGTAGCGTTCGGTCGTGTCGCGGCTCGCCTCGAATGCGGCCTGCGCGGCGTCGAACGCGGCCTGGCCGCCATCCTGCACGGTCACCTTGAGCGCGGTCACGCGCAGGTCGGCGTCGGCGCGCGAAAGATCGGGCTTGCTGCCGGTATCGAGGCCGAGCGCGGCACGACCCTGCGTGGCGAGTTCGGCGCGCGTGCCCGGGTCGCGCACGACCATCGCGAGGAACTCGGCGATGCGCGTGCGCAGTGCGGTGTCGGTCCCGGGCTCGCCGTCCTTGCGATGCCAGCCGAGCCTGGCGAGGCGCGGCGCGTACAGGCGCGTGACCCAGGCATCGAGCGCGGGTCGCGTCGACGCGTCGGCGACGTGCTCGCGGATCCATTCGTAGCGGCGCAGCAGCGCGGTCGCGACCTGCGGCATCTGCGCGGCCGCGAGCGCGGGCATTGCGTCGAGCAGGGTGCCCGCGGCCACGCTGCCGCGGCGGAAACCGCTGTCGATCGCATCGGCATAGACGAGTTGTTCGGGCGCCGAAAGCGTCGCGACGGCGCCGCCGAGGCGGGCGAGGTCGGCCGCGGCGAGATCGAAGCGGTAATAGCCGCGCGCATCGGCATTGGGCAGGTACCAGTCCGGGCACGCGCCGGCGACGTCGAAGCGCTGCTCGGCCTGCTCGAGCAGGAAGCACTGCGTGTCCGAGCCGCCGCCGTGGCCGAAGCGCGCGCAGACCGGCACGCCCCAGCGCGGCGCGTCCTTCGACATCACCTGGTACGGCAGGTAGCGCGACTGCGCGAGCGTGAGCGTCGCCTTGCCCGCTTCGCAGGCGAGTTCGCTGCGCACCAGCGGCACGCCCGGCTGGTCGAGGAAGCTGCGCATCGCCTTGGCGAACGTCTCGCCCTTGCCGCTCGCTTCGGCGAGCGTCTCGATGAGGTCGTCCGAGCTGCCGCTGCCGAACGCGCGTCGCGCGAGGTAGGCGCGCATGCCCTTGCGGAAGCGTTCGTCGCCGACCCATGTCTCGAACATCGCGAGCACCGCCGCGCCCTTCTGGTAGGTGATGCTGTCGAACGCGGTCTCGATGTCGCCGCGGCCGAGGATCGGCTGGCGGATCTTGCGCGTGCTGAGCAGGCTGTCGTTCGCCATCGCGTAGAGGCGGCTTTCGAGCGCCTCGAGGTCGGCGTGGTATTCGGGCCGCAGCGCCGAGGTCGCCTTCGCCTGGCCCCAGGTCGCGTACGCCTCGTTGAGCCAGATGTCGTCCCACCACGGCACGGTCACGAGGTCGCCGTACCACTGGTGGGCGATCTCGTGCGCCTCGATGTTGAACACGCTGCGGTAGTGGTCCGCGGCCGACTGCGCGTCGGTGAGGAGGTACGCGTCGCGGTAGATGATGAGGCCTGCGTTCTCCATCGCGCCGGCGGAGAAATCCGGCGCGCCGAGCAGGTCGAGCTTGTCGAACGGATACGGCTGCGCGGTGTAGTCCTCGTAGAACTTCACGATCGCCGGCGCGACCTCGAGCGCCCAGGCGAGCTTGTCCTTGCTGCCGCGCGGACCGATCGCGCGCAGCGGCAGCGCGTTCTTGCGCACCGCGTTCGGCGGGATGGGCGCGGCCTCGGCGACGTCCCACGGGCCGACCGCGAACGCGACCAGGTAGGTCGGCAGCGGCGGCGTGGTCGCGTAGGCGATCGTCTTCCACTTCGCGTCGGCGGACTTCTCCTCGCGCACGGGCCGCGTATTGGCGACCGCGACGTCCTGCACCGGCACGGTCAGCGCGAGATCGAACGGCACCTTGAAGCGCGGCTCGTCGAAGCCGGGGAATGCGAGGCGCGCGCTGACCGGTTCCATCTGCGTGACCGCGTAGGCATCGTCGCCGACCTTGACCTTGTACACGCCTTCGAGCTGGCCGTTGAACGGCGCGTCGTAATCGAACGCGAGCTCGACCTCCTGCGCGGGCAGGCGATGCGCGAAGCGCACTTCGAGCACGCCTGTATCGCCGTGCGTGACAGCCTTCGCCTCGACCGCCGCGCCCGCGGCGTCGGTCGCGCGCACGGCGCGGATGTCCATCTGCTGTGCGTGCAGCCAGACGTGGTCGCTCGCCTTGGCGAGCCTGACGCGGATGCGCGCCTCGCCGTCGAAGCGGTCACGGCGCGGATCGATCGTCAGGTGCAGCGCGTAGTGCAGCGGCGCCGTGTCGGCCGGCAGCTTGCCGGTCGGCACGCCGTCGTCCTTGGCCCCGGCGGCACCGCAGGCGAACAGGCAGGACAGGATCAGGATGCTCGTTCGCATCGGTGCGTCTCCGCGAGGGTTTCGCCGCGGACCCCTGCCCGCGGCATGAAGCCGCCACTTGACCATGCCGGCCGGGTCGCCGGCATGGGCGGAACGTCATGCTGCCGGCGGTTGCGACGATCGGGGCGGCGGCGGCGTCCTGACCGCATGAGGCACTGGGAGCTCGCCGTTTCGCTCGATCCGCACAGCGGGCAGCCGCTGTTCCTGCAGCTCGCCGACGCGATCGCCGAGGACATCCGCCGCGGCCGCCTGCGCGCCGACGACGCCCTGCCGGGCACGCGCGGACTCGCCGCCCAGCTCGGTCTCAACCGCAACACGGTCGTCGCGGCCTACGAGGAACTCGCCGCGCAGGGCAGCGTGCGCACGCGCGTCGGCGGCGGCACCTTCGTGACCGCGGCGACGCCGCTCGCGCGCGTGCGACCGTTCGCGCAGCCCCCGCCGGCGGCTCCGACCTTCGCGCTCGCGCCGGCGGCGCCGGACCGGCTCGTCGCGCCGGCCACGCCGGCGCCGGGTACGCTGCTGCTCGCCGGCGGCGCCCCCGACCCACGCCTGTTTCCCGCGCGCGCACTCGCCCGCGCATTCCGCCGCGCGATCGAAGCGCGCGGTCGCGCCGCGCCCGGCGCGGGCGGACCGTGCGGCCACGCGCGCCTGCGCGACGCGCTCGCCGACATGCTCGCGCGCGCGCGCGGACTGCCCGCGACGGCGGCGAACACGATGGTCACGCGCAGCATCGAACAGGGCATCGACCTCGTCGCGCGCGCGCTCGTATCGCCCGGCGACGTCGTCGCGGTCGAGGAACTCGGCTATCCGCCGGCATGGAACGCATTGCGCCTCGCCGGGGCCGAGCTCGTGCCGCTGCCGCTCGATGACGAAGGCCTGCGCGTCGATGCACTCGCTGCGCTGCTCGAACGCACGCGCGTGCGCGCGGTGTTCCTCACGCCGCATCACCAGTTCCCGACCACCGCGGTGATGTCGGCGGCGCGGCGCGCGCGGCTCGCCGGACTCGCGCTGCGCCATCGCGTCGCGATCGTCGAGGACGACTACGACCACGAGTTCCACTACGCGGGCAAGCCGGTGCTGCCGCTCGCCGCAGGCGCGGGCGGTGGCAACGTCGTCTACATCGGTTCGCTCGCGAACCTGCTCGCGCCCGGCATCGGCACGGGCTTCGTGGTCGCGCCGGCGCCGGTGTTCGAGCGTATCGCACGGCTGCGCGCGGCGACCGATCCGCGCTGCGACGCCGCGCTCGAGGGCGCGATCGCGGAGCTGTTCGAGGACGGCGAACTGCTGCGCCACGTGCGCCGCCTCAAGCGCGCGTTCATCGCCCGCCGCGATGCGCTCGCCGACGCGCTGCGGCACCGGCTCGGCGGCGCGCTGGACTTCCGCGTCGCCGAAGGCGGCCTCGCGTTGTGGGTACGCGTCGACGCTGCGATCGATCTCGACGCGTGGGTGCGCGAGGGCGTGCATGAAGGCGTGCAGTTCGCCGCCGCAACGCCATACGACTTCCGCGGCCGCGAGCTGCAGGCGATGCGCCTCGCCTTCAGCTGGCACGACGAGGCCGAGCTGCACCAGGCCGTCGAACGCATGGCGCGTGCGCTCGCCCGCTGCGCGCCGTTGCGCCGCGCGCCGGCCGCGCGCGCGGCGATCGGCGCGCGCGCCCCGCGCCGGGGCGAAACGGAACGGCGCCGCAGCGCCTGAGCGACGCCGTGGGGAGGATCAGGCCGCCGCGGCGAGCGCGGGCGCGGCCGCGCGTGCCTGCTCGGCGATCACGCCGACCGCATGCAGCACCGCCGCGATGCGCACCGCGCTCTGGATCGCCTGCGCGGACACGCCGTGCTTCTGCAGCGTCTTCTCGTGCGACTCCATGCACATGCCGCAACCGTTGACCGCCGACACCGCGAGCGAGGCGAGTTCGAAATCGACCTTCTCGCAGCCGGGGTTGGCCATCACGTTCATGCGCAGGCCCGCGCGCATGGTCGCGTATTCCTCGTTGCCGACGAGGTGGGTGAAACGGTAGTAGACGTTGTTCATCGCCATGATCGCGGCGGCCGCGCGGGCGCCGTTCGCTTCGGCCTCGCTGAGCGTGCCGGCGAACTTCTCGACGACCGCTTGCGTCAGCGGCTCGTGGCGCGCGGAAATCGCGCTGGCGATCGCGACGATCGCGATCTGCTTGGCGGTGAGGCCGGGCGAGCCGGTTTCGCCGAGTACCGCATCGAGGTTGAGGCGCAGGTCCTTGGCATAGTCGGGCAACTGGTCGCGGATCGATTCGAGGCTCATGATGGACTCCTGTGGTCGCGCGGCCACGCCGCGCGTTTCGTACGGTTCGGGGATGGCGCGGGCGCCGCGCCGGCGCGGCGACGCACCGCCGGAAAGAAGAAGCCGGGCGGCGGCACCGCCGCCCGGGAACCGCCTCGCGCGGAGAGGGAGGGAGAGCGCGAGGCGGGTCGAACGCCGGACGCGAAAAGCCGGGCCTTCGCGTCGCGTGCGATGCCGGGCGGCATCGCGACGCGGTGGATCAGGCGACTTTCAGCGTCTCTTCGCCCTGCTTCCAGTTGCACGGGCACAGCTCGTCGGTCTGCAGCGCGTCGAGCACGCGCAGCACTTCCTGCGGGTTGCGGCCGACGCTGCCGTCGGTCACGTAGGCGAAGCGGATCACGCCTTCCGGATCGACCAGGAACGTCGCGCGCTTGGCCACGCCCTCTTCCTCGTCGAGGATGCCGAGCGCGGTCGAGAGGCGCTTGGCCGTGTCGGCGAGCATCGGGAACGGCAGGTCGCGCAGGTCCTTGTGGTCCTTGCGCCACGCCAGGTGCACGAACTCGCTGTCGGTGCTCGCGGCGAGGACCTGGCAGTCGCGGTCGGCGAACTGGCTGTTCAGGTCGCCGAAACCCTTGATTTCGGTCGGGCAGACGAAGGTGAAATCCTTCGGGTAGAAGAACACGAGCAGCCACTTGCCCTTGTACGTCGTGTTGGTGATCGGCGCGAACGCCTTCTCGATGCTCTCGGTCGAAACGGTGGCCTTGAGGTTGAATTCGGGGAACTTGTCGCCAACGGTCAGCATGCTGGAACTCTCCTTGGAGTGGTTTCAAAGACGATGGGGTTGATACGGGGTGGCGCAAGCAATCGCGCCAGCGGGGACAAGAATAGGCTCCGCCAATCGATCATTCAAATCGATTGTTGATATGTTATCGATAGAGTGATTCAATCGCCAGCGTCGCCCTTGCAGCGCTGCCGCCATGAACCTGCGCGACCTCCGCTACCTCGTTTCGCTCGCCGAACATCGCCATTTCGGCCGTGCCGCCGAAGCCACGTTCGTGAGCCAGCCGACCCTGTCGACGCAGATCCGCAAGCTCGAGGAGGAACTCGGCGTCGCGCTGGTCGAACGCACGCCGCGCAAGGTGCTGCTGACCGAGGTCGGCCGCGAGATCGCGCAGCGCGCGCGCGAGGTGCTCAACGAGGTCGAGCAGATCCGCGCGATCGCGCGCCGCACGCTCGACCCCGAATCGGGGACCGTGCGGCTCGGCATCTTCCCCACGCTCGGGCCCTACCTGCTGCCGCACGTCGTGCCGCGCATCCGCGAGCGTTTCCCGCGCCTCGAACTGCTCCTGACCGAGGAGAAGACCGAGGTCGTGCTGCGCCTGCTGCGCGAAGGCCGCCTCGATGCCGGCATCCTCGCCCTGCCGATCCACGACGATCAGCTGCACCAGGAGTTCCTGTTCGAGGAGGACTTCGTGCTGGCGGTGCCGGAGACGCATCCGCTCGCGAAGCACGCGAGCCTCGAGCTCGACGAGCTCGCCGACCAGAACCTGCTGCTGCTCGAGGACGGCCATTGCCTGCGCGACCAGGCGCTCGAGGTCTGCCATCTCGCCGGTGCGAACGAACGCAGCGGCTTCCGCGCGACGAGCCTGGAGACCCTGCGCCAGATGGTCGCCGCGGGCGTCGGCATCACGCTGCTGCCGAGCCTCGCGGTGCAGCCGCCGATCGCGCCGTCGGCGAACGTGCACCTCGTGCCGTTCCGCGGCGATCCGCCGAGCCGGCGCATCGCCATGGTGTGGCGCAAGAGTTCCGCCCTCGGCGCCTTCCTCGAGCGGCTCGCCGGCGTCATCCGCTCGCTGCCGCGCGAGCTGCTCGATGCGCGCGCGCCGGCGCCGGCACGCAAGCAGCGGCGAACCACCGCGCACCGATGACGGCGCCGGTTTGAGAATGCCTGCGCGTTGGACTACGGTTCGTGGATGCGGGCGCCGCGTCGCGCGCCCACCACGATGGAGTTCGCCTTGGAACCGATGTCCCCGACACCCCCGATCCTCGTCTCCAGCCTCGACTTCGAACGCATCGAAGCGGTGCTCGATGCGCCGGCCTTCCGCGATCACGCCAGCGCGAGCGCGCTGCGCGGCGAGCTCGCGCGGGCCGACGTGGTCGCGCCCGCGCAGATGCCCGCCGACGTCGTCACGATGAACTCGCGCGTGCGCGCCGTCGACGTCGACAGCGGCGACGCCTACGAGCTCACCCTCGTCTACCCGCGCGACGCCGACGGCGACGCCGGGCGCGTGTCGGTGCTCGCGCCGGTCGGCAGCGCGATCCTCGGCCTGCGCATCGGCCAGACGATGCAGTGGCCGATGCCGGGAGGGCGTCGCATGACGTTGCGCGTCGACGCGATCCACTACCAGCCGGAAGCCGCGGGCGACCTGCATCGCTGATAGCCCGCGTCTATCATCGTCATCGCATCCGTCGATTTAACGGGGCGCGGCGACGGTGCTAACGTCGGGGCACGTGCCACCGGAAGGTCTTTCGTCCCCTCCACCACGAGGTGCATCATGAGCAACCTGAAAGGCAGCCGCACCGAAGAAAACCTCAAGGCCGCGTTCGCCGGCGAATCGCAGGCCAACCGCCGCTATCTCTACTTCGCCCAGAAGGCCGACGTCGAAGGCCACAACGACGTCGCCGCGGTGTTCCGTTCCACCGCCGAAGGCGAGACCGGCCACGCGCACGGCCATCTCGAATACCTCGAGGCGGTCGGCGACCCTGCGACCGGCCTGCCGTTCGGCAGCACCGTGAACAACCTCAAGACCGCGATCGCGGGCGAGACCCACGAGTACACCGACATGTACCCTGGCATGGCCAAGGCCGCGCGCGAGGAAGGCTTCGAGGAAATCGCCGACTGGTTCGAGACACTCGCGAAAGCCGAGCGCTCGCACGCCAACCGCTTCACCAAGGCGCTCGGCGAAGTCGGCGGCTGAGCGGTCCAACGCGGCCCGTGGGAGCGGCTCCAGCCGCGATGCCGGCATCGCGCCTTCCGGCGCTCTCTCGGGCCGCGGCGTCGCGACTTGCTCATGAACGCATGAGCCACGCCTGCGGCAGATCCGGCGCTGCGCGCCTCGATCCGCCCGACCGTCGCTCCCGCATGCATACATCCGGAGCCCTGCATGGCCGATGACCGCACCGCGTCCGGTGCACCGCGCGAGGGCAGCCTCGACGCGCCGACGCGCCATCCGCTGGACTGGAAGAATCCCGCGTTCTACGACCAGGCCGCGCTCGACGCCGAGCTCGAGCGCGTGTTCGACATCTGCCACGGCTGCCGCCGCTGCGTGAGCCTGTGCCAGGCGTTCCCGACGCTGTTCGACCTCGTCGACGCATCGCCGACGATGGAAGTGGATGGCGTCGCCAAGAGCGACTACGCGAAGGTCGTCGAGCAGTGTTATCTCTGCGACCTCTGCTACCAGACCAAGTGCCCGTACGTCCCGCCGCATCCGTGGAACGTCGATTTCCCGCACCTGATGCTGCGCGCGAAGGCGGTGCGCCACCGCGAGGGCGCGACCTCGCTCGGTTCGAAACTGCTGTCGAGCACGACCGCGGTCGGCAGGATCGCCTCGATCCCGCTCGTCGTCGACATCGTGAACGCGAGCAATCGCGCCGCGCCCACGCGCAAGCTGCTCGACAAGGCGCTCGGCGTGCATCCCGACGCGCGCCTGCCGACGTTCCATTCCGACACCGCGCGCCGGCGGCTGCGCGCGCTCGATGGCGGCACCGCGGCGGCGACGCCGGCGGGTCGCACCCGCGGCAAGGTCGTGTTGTTCGCGACCTGCTACTGCAACGTGTCGCAACCGCAGGCGGTCGAGGACCTCGCCGCCGTGCTCGCCCACAACGGCATCGGGGTGAAGCTGGTCGAGCGCGAGGTCTGCTGCGGCATGCCCAAGCTCGAACTCGGCGACCTCGACAGCGTCGAGAAGTACATGCGCAGGAACGTGCCGCTGCTCGCGGCGGCGGTGCGCGAGGGCTGGGACATCAGCGCGGCGATCCCGTCGTGCGTGCTCATGTTCAAGCAGGAGCTGCCGCTGATGTTCCCCGACGACGAGGACGTGCAGCTCGTGCGGCGGCACATGTTCGATCCGTTCGAATACCTCTGGCACCGCCACCAGGCGGGCCTGCTCAAGACGGACTTCCGCAACCCGCTCGGCAAGGTCGCCTGGCACGCGCCGTGTCACCAGCGCGTGCAGAACATCGGCCCGAAGACGCGCGACGTGCTCGCGCTCGTGCCGGGCACCGAGGTGACCGTGATCGAGCGCTGCTCCGGCCACGACGGCACCTACGGCGTCAAGCGCGCGACCTACGCGATCTCGCGCAAGATCGCCAGGCCGGTGGAGGCGCGCATCACCCAGGCCGCGCCCGACCACTTCGCCAGCGACTGCCCGATGGCCGGCTCGCACCTCGCGCACGGCCTCGGCGATTCCCCGCGCGCCGAGAGCCCGCTCGGCCTGCTGCGCCTCGCTTACGGGATCTGACGGCATGAAGGAAGAGCCTCGAAGCCTGAAACAAGAAGCACACCGGGCACACGAAGGAGCCTTGCCGATTCCGTGCCGTTGCCTTCCTCGTGTACGCGACGTGCTTCGCGTTTCAATCCTTTCTTCAATGGTCACGACGGCGTAGGCCCCTTCACCCATGAACAAGCTCGTCCCCGCCGACCTGTGGAAACTCGAGGACTACGCGCGCGAGCGCGCCGCGTTCCGCGCGCGCGTGCTCGCGCACAAGAAGCCGCGCACGATCCACCTCGGTGCGCACCTGACCCTCGTGTTCGAGGATCGCCTGACCGTGCAGTACCAGGTACAGGAGATGCTGCGCATCGAGCGCATCTTCGAAGCCGACGGCATCGCCGACGAACTGGCCGCGTACAACCCGCTGATCCCTGACGGCGCCAACCTCAAGGCGACCTTGCTCATCGAATACGACGACGTCGAGCAGCGCCGGCGCGAGCTCGAGCGGTTGCGCGGCATCGAGCACGACATCCGCCTCGTCGTCGAGGGTACCGAACCGGCGACCACGGTCGCCGACGAGGACCTCGAGCGCAGCAACGAGTCGAAGACCGCCGCGGTGCACTTCCTGCGCTTCGAGCTCACGCCGGCCGCGATCGCCGCCTGGCGCGCGGGCGCGGCGGTGCGCCTCGAAGTCGACCATCCGCACTACCGCGGCGCCACCCCGCTCGACGCGCGCCAGCGCGAGGCGCTGCTCGCCGATTTCGCCTGAGCCGCGTTGCGCGGGCTGCGCGAAGCGGGCGGCCGCCTGCGCGTGCCGTCGGCCACGGTTGACATCGCGGCCCCGGCGTACGCATATCGCGCGGATGAGCCGCACCTATCGATTCGGCGAGTTCCGCCTGCTCCCTGCGCGCCGCGAGTTGTGGCGCGGCGACGTCCAGCTGTCGGTGCCGCCACGCGCATTCGACTGCATCGTCTACCTCGTCGAGCAGCGCGACCGCGCGGTCGGGCGCGACGAACTCATCGCCGCCGTCTGGGGCAAGGCGGAGATCAGCGATGGCCTGCTGGCGCAGACCGTGCTCGCGATGCGCCGCGCCTTCGACGACACCGGCAAGGAACAACACTACATCCGCACGGTCGTGCGCTTCGGTTACCACTGGGTCGCGCCGACCGTCGCGACCGACGAGGAACCGGCCCCGCCGGTCGCCTCCGCCACGAGCGTCGAAGCGCAACCCGCCGGCGCGATCGCCGAAGCCACCGCGCCGGCGATGGAACCTGCACCCGCCCGGACCGGATCGCGCAGGGGCGTCACGGTCGCCGCTGCCGCCGGCGTGCTCGTGCTCGCCCTGCTTTCCGGCGTCGCCTGGTGGAACACGCGCCTCGCGCGCGCGCCGGCGCCACATGCGCCTGCCGCGACGACGATCGCGCTCGTGCTGCCGGTCGAAGTCACCGCGGCGGAAGGCGCCGACTGGATCCGGCTCGGCCTCATGGACCACATCGCCGCCCGCCTGCGCAGCGCGGGCCTGCCGGTCGTGCCGAGCGACAACGTCGTCGTACTGACCGGCGCGGCGCGCAGGACCGGCGGCGGCAGCGCCGCCGAACTCGCCCGCGCGGCAGGAGCCAGCCTCGTCGTCGAGGCGCACGCCGAGCGCGTCGAGCACTACTGGCGCGTGCGCGTGCACACCGTGCTCGGCCGCACGCCGGCCGCCGACGGCAACGGCGAAGCGGACGATGCGCTCGTCGCCGCGCGCATCGCGGCCGACGACCTCGCGCGCCGCCTCGGCTACGTGCCGCTCGCCGTGGCCGCCGCCACGCCCGGTGACCGCTCCGCGCTCGACGCCCTGCTGCAGCAGGCCGAGGCGGCGACCCTCAGCGACCGCCTCGACGATGCGCGCGCCCTGCTCGCGCGCGCGCCGGCCGACCAGCGCGCACAGCCGGAACTGCGCCTGCGCCTCGCGCAGATCGACTACCAGGCCGGCGACTTCGACGCCGCCGAAGCCGCGTTCACGGCGATCGCACGCGACGTCTCGGTCGAGCAGGACCGCGTGCTGCACGCGCGCGCGCTGAGCAACCTCGGCGTGATCGCGGCGATGCGCGGCAACAACGTCGCCGCCGCCGGCCGCTTCGACGAGGCGATCGCCCTGCTGCGTGGCCAAGGCGCGCCCGACGCGCTGGGCAAGGCACTCAACGGCCGCGCCAACGTCGCCGGCGCGATGGACCAGACCGAACTCGCGCTGCAGGCGTTCGCCGAGGCGCGCACCGCGTTCGAGAGCAGCGGCAACCTGCTCGCGCTGGCGCTGGTGGACTCCAACCTCGCCGCGCTCGACATGCGCCGCGAGCGCTACGCCGAGGCCGAACCGGTGTTCCAGCGCGCCGCCGACCGCTTCGCGACGTTCGGCGTGCATGCGGCCGAACTCAATGCACTGACCGCGGTCGCCGAACTGCGCGTCGCGCTGTTGCAGCCTGACGCCGCGCTTGCGCTCGAGCCGCGCGTGCGCGACGTCGCGGCGCAGGTATCCGACCCCGCGCGCCAGCGCGACGCCGAGCTCACGACGTTGTTCGTGCTGTTCGCGAACGGCCGCGAGCAGGAAATCGACCCGCGCCTCGCGGCCGTGCTCGACGCCGCCGTGCGCGAGGGCAATCGCGCCGCGCAGGCGCGCGCGCACGCGCTCGCGGGGCACCTCGCGCTCGAGCGCGGTGACGCCGCCCATGCCGCGGACGAAGCGGCGCAGTCGCTCGCCCTGTTCACCGCCGTCGACGACCAGCGCGAACACGCGCGCGTGCACATGCTGCGCATCGAAGCCCTGCTCGGCCGCGGCGACCGTGCCGCGGCGACGGCTGCCGCCGCCGAACTGGCGACGTTCGCGAGCCGCGCCGGCAGTCCTGCCGCGCGCATGTACGCCGACTTCGCCCAGGCCCGCACGACCAGCGACGACGAAGCCGCAGGCACCTGGTATGCGCGCGCGCTCGGCGAGGCTGATGCGCTGCGCATCCCCCTCGACCTGCGCGAGGTCGCGACCGCCTATGCGGGCTGGCTGATCGAGCGCGGCGACCCGGCGCGCGCCGCGGCGCTGGCCGAGCGCGTGGCCGGCTTCGCCGCGCGTGACTTCGGCAGCGCCTTGCTGCAGGTACGCGTGCAGCAGTCGAAAGGCGACGAGGCGCTTTGGCGCAACGCGCTCGCCCGCGCGCAGGCACTCGCGGGCGAACGGCGCATCCCGCTCGCGCTGGCATCGCCGCCGACGGTCGCCGCCTCGCGCTGAGGCCTGCGGACCGGCCGCCGCCATGCGGCCCGGCGGCACCTGCCTCGCGCGCGAACCCGCGCCGAATCAACCGCTTGGCCGCGCGTTGATGCGCGCCTAATGCCGCCATGACGTTCCGCGCATGCGCCGCGGCCCGCGCCTTCGCATGCTCGGCGCATCGCCATCCCCACGTACGGAGATCCCGATGTCGTTTCCCCGCCGCAGCCACACGGGCGCCCTGCTGCTGTTCGCCTCGCTGTTCACGATCCCCGCGCTCGCCGCGGACG
This sequence comes from Dokdonella fugitiva, assembly GCF_004342425.1. GTDB lineage: Bacteria > Pseudomonadota > Gammaproteobacteria > Xanthomonadales > Rhodanobacteraceae > Dokdonella_A > Dokdonella_A fugitiva. The sequence continues at coordinate 142,900 of NZ_SLWQ01000007.1, forward strand.
GCCTGCCCGATCCGACCTTCGGGGTCGCCGGCGCCGCCTACATCACCCCCGACGACATCGAGGCCCGCGAGCTGCGCCCGTACGCGGCGCTCGGCTTGCCCGACGGCAAGATCCTCGTCGCCGGCGAGCGCAACAAGTTCATCCCGTCGAGCCCGTTCGACCCGCACATGCGCGCGATGCTCGCGCGCCTGAACGCCGACGGCACGCCGGATGCGAGCTTCGGCAACATCGAAGGCATCCCCGGCTTGCTCGTGCTGCCCGACCTCGTGCCCGAGACCGGCGCAGGCATGCAGATCATCGAGGCGATGGTGCGCCTCGACGACGGCTCGATCGTCGTCGCCGGCACCGCGTCCGCGTTCGGTCCGCTGCGCGGCTTCCTCGTCAAGCTCGACGCGGAAGGCACGATGGACACGACGTTCGGCGCCGACGGCGTCCAGCTCGTGCCCGACATGTACGTGCACACACTCGCGGTCGACAGCCAGGGCCGCTTCGTGGTCGCCGGCGAAAAGGCGATCGACAGCGTCTCGCACAGCTATGTCGCGCGCTTCGACGCCGACGGCGCGCCCGACGCGGGCTTCGGCACCGGTGGCGGTGTCGTCATCGACTGGGACGCGGCCGGCGAGAGCCGCGGCGGCTATCTCAGCACGCTCGGCATCACCGCCGGCGACGGCATCCTCGTCGGCGGCAACTACGAGGTCTACGGCCAGGGCTTCGGCTCGGACTTCGCGATCGCGCGCCTCGATGCGACCGGTGCGTTCGACACCACGTTCGCCGGCACCGGCTGGCGCGTGTTCCATCGCCCGGACGACACGGGCGAAGCGTTCACGACCATCGACGGCATCGATCGCCTGCTGCCGACCGCGGAGGGTGGTGCCGTCTTCGTGGGCCACTACCAGGTCGATGACGGCCAGGGCAACACGAGCTTCGAAACCGTGCTCGGCGGCATCGGCGCCGATGGCATGATGGACGGGAGCTTCGGCAGCCACGGCGACGGCTTCCAGCCGGTCGCGATCGCGCCGGGTGCATTCACGCGCTACGCGACGGGCCTGGTGCGCCAGGCCGATGGCAACCTCGTCGCGGCGATCAGCTACGTCGGCCCCGAGTCGAGCTTTCTCGCGTTCCGCTTCACGCCCGACGGCATGCTCGATGCGAGCTTCGGCGACGCCGGCATCGCGAGCGTCGACATGGCGCCCGGCGGCATCTTCAGCGACCCGTCCGCGCTCGCGCTCGACGCACAGGGCCGCGTGATCGTCGCCGGCATGGCGGAGCGCGCCTCGCCACTGTACGAACTCGCGGTCCTGCGCCTCACCAACGACAGCGCCGACCGCATCTTCGCCAACGGTTTCGACGGAACGCGATAACTCCCCGGCACCGTCGATGGGACCGGCCGCGCCCGCCCTCTCCCCCGTGGGCGCGGCCGGTCCGTTTTTCCGGCGGGCGCATTGCTCCTCGACGCACCGCCGCCATTGCCGCGAAAGCGGGAGTCCATCGTGCCCGTGCCAGGCCGAAGACGCTGGGGCGCTCCGCCAAGGTCGCGGCATTCGCCGGGGCGACGGACGTCGTCGGCTGCGTGCGCCGCTGCGACGAGCAGGCAGCACGGGCGCCAACACGCGCGCTGTCCTTCCGCGTCGATCCGCCACGCGTTCGGGCAAGCATCCGCTTCCACCGAAGCGGCGCCAGGTGCGACATCCCTTCGCCCTGAGCGGAAGGCCGGAGTCGAAGGGCCGTCATCCCTGATGATGTCCACGCGCGGCGGCCGCACCGGCGCGGTCGCCTCGCAGCTGGCTCGGCAGGAACGAAACCCTGCGCCCGGCCGCCCGCCGGGAAGTCGCGACGCGCACGGTTGCACTGCAGCACGCCATCCGCTAGCATGGCCACCAACATACTAACGCGCTAATACATTGACGCGATGAAACGACGCCAGATCGAGCCCGAGATCGACCCCGGGCGTGCCGAACGCTCGTTGTGCGAGGCCTTGCTGTCGCTGCGCAGCGTGGAAGAGATGCGCGCCTTCCTCGACGACCTGTGCACGCCGGCCGAGCGCGAGGCGATGCGCGACCGCTGGAGCGTCGTGCCGCACCTGCTCGCCGGGGAGCCGTACTGGCAGATCCACGAGGCGACCGCGGTGAGCATCACGACGATCGGTCGCGTCGCGCGCTGCCTCGACCAGGGGGCCGGCGGCTATGCGATCGCGGCGGCACGCGCGGCGAAGCCGCGCAAGGCAGCGAGGAGCACGCGATGAACGACGGTCGCGAGCGCCTGCGCATCGCCGTACAGAAGTCGGGGCGCTTGTCGGAGGCGTCGCTCGACCTGCTGCGCCGCGCCGGACTCGCGTTCCGCGCGAGCCGCGACAAGCTGTTCCTGTACGGCGAAAACCTGCCGGTCGACGTGCTCCTCGTGCGCGACGACGACATTCCCGGCCTGCTCGTCGAGGGCAGCTGCGAACTCGGCATGGTCGGGCGCAACGTGCTCGACGAACAGCGCCTCGCCGGCGACACGGCGACCACGCCCACGCGGCTGCTCGACCTCGGCTTCGGCGGTTGCCGCCTCGCGATCGCCGTGCCCGACGGCAGCGCGATCGATGTGCCGCGCGACCTCGGCGGCCTGCGCATCGCCACCTCCTACCCGGCGCTGCTCGCCGACTGGCTGCGCACGCAAGGCATCGAGGCCGAGGTCGTGCTGCTCACCGGCTCGGTGGAGATCGCGCCGCGACTCGGCAAGGCGCATGCGATCTGCGACCTCGTGTCGAGCGGTGCCACGCTCGCCGCGAACCAGTTGCACGAGATCGCCACGGTCATGCACAGCCAGGCCGTGCTCGCGTCGAGCCCGCGCCCGCGCAGCGCCGCCGCGACGCAGATGCTGGAGCGACTCGTCGCGCGCATCGCCGGCGCGCTGTCCGGTGCGGGCGCGCGCCTGCTCATGCTGCAGGCGCCGCGCGCCGCGCTGCCGGCGATCACGCGCCTGCTGCCCTCGCGCGAAGCGCCGAGCGTGCTCGGCCTCGACGGCCGCCCCGACGACGTCGCCATGCAGGCGCTGTGCAACGCGAGCCTCGACTGGCAGCACCTCGAGGAACTCAAGCGCCTCGGCGCGCGCGGCGTGATGGTGCTCAATGTGGAACGAATGCTCGCATGAACCCCTTGCCGCGCTGCGCCGACTGGTCGGCGCTCGACACATGCCAACGCATTAATATCCTGGCACGGCCGCCGCGCCTGCACGACGCCGGCCAGCTCGCCGACGTGCGCGCGATCATCGCCGCCGTGCGCGCGCGCGGCGACGCCGCGCTGCGCGAGATCGGCCTGCGCCTGGACCGCTGCGAACTGGCGACGTTCGAAGTCGGCGCCGCCGAGTTCACCGCAGCCGAGCGGGCGGTCGACGCCGGCGCGCGCGCGGCGATGCGCCGCGCGGTCGCCCGCGTCGAGGCGTTCCACGCGGCGCAGAAGCCGCGGCCGTTCGCGCTCGACACCGCGCCCGGCATGCGCTGCGAGCAGCTGTGGCGGCCGATCGGCCGCGTCGGCCTGTACGCGCCGGCCGGCAGCGCACCGCTGCCGTCGACCGTGTGGATGCTCGGCGTGCCTGCACGCGTGGCCGGCTGCGGCGAAATCCTGCTCGCGACGCCGCCGCGCGCGGACGGCAGCGCCGATCCGGCGATCCTCGTCGCGGCGCGCCTGTGCGGCATCGAGCGCGTGTTCAAGCTCGGCGGCGCGCAGGCGATCGCCGCGCTCGCCTACGGCACCGAATCGGTGCCGCGCTGCGCGAAGCTGTTCGGGCCCGGCAACAGCTGGGTCACGACCGCCAAGCTCGAGGTCGCTGCCGACCCCGACGGCGCGGCGATCGACATGCCGGCCGGCCCGTCCGAGGTGCTCGTGATCGCCGACGACGCGGCCGATCCCGCGTTCGTCGCGGCCGACCTGCTCGCCCAGGCCGAGCACGGCGCCGATTCGCAGGTGCTGCTCGCGAGCCCGAGCCAGCGCCTGCTCGATGCGGTCCTGCACGCGCTCGAGATCCAGCTCGCGAGCCTCCCGCGCGCCGCCATCGCGCGCGCCGCGCTCGCGCACGCGCGCCTGATCCGCGTGCCCGACCTCGACTGCGCGATCGAGATCGCCGAGCGCTACGCGCCCGAGCACCTCATCGTCAACACGCGCGACGCGCGCGCGCTGCTGCCGATGATCGCCAACGCGGGCAGCATCTTCCTGGGCGGCTGGTCGCCGGAAACGCTCGGCGACTACTGCGCGGGACCGAACCACGTGCTGCCGACACTCGGCTTCGCGCGCGCGTTCAGCGGCGTCGGCGTCGAGAGCTTCCTGCGCCGCGTCTACGTGCAGGAGGCGTCGAGCGCGGGCCTGCGCGCGATCGGCCCGGACGCCGCGCGACTCGCGCGCGCCGAAGCGCTCGAGGCGCACGCGCGCGCGGTCGACCTGCGCCTCGCCGCGCTCGACCGCGGCAGCGCCGCGCTCGGCGCCGGAGGCGACGCATGAGCATGCTCGAACGGGCGCGGCCCGAACTCGTCGCGTTCGCGCCGTACGCCTCGGCGCGACGCGCCGGCTTCGACGCCCGCGTGCGGCTCGACGCGAACGAGTCGCCGTGGGACAGCGCCGACGACGGTTGCACCGACGCCGGCCTCAACCGCTACCCGCAGCCACAACCGGATGCATTGCGCGCGCGGCTCGCGGCGCTGTACGGCGTCGACGCCGCCTCGCTCTGGCTCGGCCGCGGCAGCGACGAGGCGATCGACCTGCTGCTGCGCGCATTCTGCCGCGCCGGACGCGACAACGTCGTCGCGTTCGCGCCGACCTTCGGCATGTACCGCGTCGGCGCCGCGTTGCAGGGAGCGGCGTTCCGCACGCTCGCCCTGTCCGCCGACGACGGCTTCGCGCTCGACACGGATCACCTGCTCGCGCTCGCCGACGACGACACCAAGCTCGTGATCGTCTGCTCGCCGAACAACCCGAGCGGCACGCTCTACCACGGCGACGCGCTCGAGCGGCTCGCCCGCGCGCTCGACGGCCGCGCGCTGCTGCTCGTCGACGAGGCCTACGTGGAGTTCGCCGGCGTCGCCAGCGCGAGCGCGCTGCTCGCGCGCCATTCGAACGTCGCCGTGCTGCGCACGTTGTCGAAGGCGCACGCACTCGCCGGCGCGCGCGTCGGCGCGCTGCTCGCGCATCCGGAGGTCGTCGACCTCGTCGCGCGCATCGCCGCGCCGTACCCGCTGCCGAGCGGCAGCGTGCGCGCCGCGTCGGCCGCGCTCGAACCTGCCACGCTCGCCCGCACGCGCGCACGCATCGCGACGCTCGTCGCCGAACGCGAACGCATCGCCGTGGCGCTCGCGGTCGCCGGCGGCGTGCGCACGGTGTGGCCGTCGGCCGGCAACTTCCTGCTCGTGCGCTTCGCCGACGCACGCGAGGCGTTCGCGCGCCTGCTCGGTGCAGGCATCCTCGTGCGCGACTTCTCGGCGCAGCCGGGGCTCGCCAACTGCCTGCGCATCACGATCGGGCGCCCGGACGAGAACGATGCGCTGCTCGCCGCGCTCGGCGGAGCCCGCCGATGAGCGCACCCGCGAAGATCCTGTTCGTCGATCGCGACGGCACGCTGATCGAGGAGCCGGCGGACGAGCAGATCGACGGCTACGAGAAGTTCCGGCTGCTGCCGGGCGCGATCGGCGCGCTGCGCCGCCTCGTCGACGCCGGCTACGAGCTCGTCATGGTCACCAACCAGGACGGCCTCGGCACGCCGGCCTTCCCCGAGGAAGCGTTCGCCGGGCCGCAACGCCTGCTGCTGGAGATCCTCGCCGGCGAAGGCATCGTGTTCCGCGAGGTGCTCGTCGACCGCAGCTTCGCGCACGAGCACGCGCCGACGCGCAAGCCCGGCCTCGGCCTCGTGCGCCACTACCTCGGCCACGGCGTGCTCGACCGCGCGCGCAGCGCGGTGATCGGCGATCGCGACAGCGACCTCGAGTTCGCGCGCAACATCGGCGTGCGCGGGCTGCGCATCGGCGCCGATGCCGGCTGGGCCGCGATCGCCACGACCTTGCTCGACGCGCCGCGTCGCGCGCGCATCGAGCGCACGACGCGCGAGACGCGCATCGCGGTCGAGGTCGACCTCGACGACGCCGCGCGGCCCGCCGTGCACAGCGGCATCGGCTTCCTCGATCACATGATCGAACAGCTCGGCGTGCACGGCGGTTTCGCGCTGCGCCTGCGCTGCGACGGCGACCTCGGCGTCGACGAGCACCACACGGTCGAGGACTGCGCGCTCGCGCTCGGCCAGGCGCTGCGCGAAGCGCTCGGCGAGCGCCGCGGCATCGGCCGCTACGGCCACGCGCCGGAGGGCCTGCCGCTGCAGCGCGCGCTCGGCTTCGTCGTGCCGATGGACGACGCGCTCGCGCACGCCGCGCTCGACCTGTCCGGCCGCCCATACTTCGTGTTCGAAGGCGCGTTCCCCGCCGAACGCGTCGGCGCGCTGCCGAGCGCGCTCGTGCCGCACTTCTTCCGCAGCCTCGCCGATGCGCTCGGCGCGAACCTGCACCTGGCCGTGCGCGGCGACGACGCGCACCACATGGTCGAGGCGTGCTTCAAAGTGGTCGGGCGCGCCCTGCGCCAGGCGATCCGCCGCGACGGCGGCGTCGCCGTGCCGAGCAGCAAGGGCGTGCTCGCGGGTGCGGCCGCATGAGCGTGCGAGCGCTCATCGTCGCCGCCGGCGGCGCCAACTACGGTTCGCTGCGCGAAGCCTGTCGCCGCGTCGGCGTCGACGCCGAGCTGTCGGACGACCCCGCGCGCGTCGCCGCGGCAACGCACGTGATCCTGCCCGGCGTCGGCGCCGCGGCGCAGGCGATGGAGGCACTGCGCACACGCAGCCTCGATCGTGCGTTGCGCGAACTGCGCCGGCCCCTGCTCGGCGTCTGTCTCGGCATGCAGCTGCTCTACGAGCACTCCGCCGAAGGCGACGTCGAAGGCCTGGGACTGCTGCGCGGGCGCGTGCGACGCCTGCCCGCCGCGCCGCGCTGGCCGCACATGGGCTGGAACACGCTCGCGCCGCGCGTCGCCGACCATCCATTGCTGCGCGGCATCGGCCGCGACGACTGGTTCTACTTCGTGCACGGCTATGCCGCGGACGAGGGCGAAACGACGCTCGCCGCGGCCGCGCACGGCGCGCCGTTCGCCGCCGTGGTCGCACGCGGCCACGTGCACGGCGCGCAGTTCCATCCCGAGAAATCCGCTGCGGCCGGTCGCCGCCTGCTGACGAACTTCTTCGCGCTATGAACATCATTCCGGCGATCGACCTGCGCGACGGCCGCGTCGTGCGCCTGCGCCAGGGCGACTTCGCGCAGGCGCGCGTCTTCGCGCACGATCCGCTCGAGCTCGCCACGCGCTACGCGCGCGCGGGCGCCGACTGGCTGCACCTGGTCGACCTCGACGGCGCGCGCGCGGCGCAGCCGCTGCAGCTCGCCTCGATCGCGCGCGTCGCCGGCAGCGGACTGCGCGTGCAGGCCGGCGGCGGCGTGCGCACGCGGGGCGACGTGCAACGCCTGCTCGATGCCGGCGTCGAGCGCGTCGTCGTCGGCAGCGTCGCGGTGCGCACGCCCGATGCATTCGTCGATTGGCTGCACGTGTTCGGCGCCGGACGCCTCTGCCTCGCGCTCGACCTGCGTCTCGGCGAGGACGGCCGCTGGCGCCCCGCGGTCGACGCATGGCAGTCGACCGACGACGGCGACTACGCCGCGCTGCTGCAACGCTTCGCGGATGCGGGCCTGCGCCACGTGCTGACCACGGATGTCGCGCACGACGGCATGGCGGCGGGGCCGAACCTCGCGCTGTACCGCCTGCTCGCCGCGCGCTGGCCGTCGTTCGCGTGGATCGCCTCGGGCGGCGTGCGCGACCTCGCCGACGTCACCGCGCTGCGCGGCACGGGCGTCGCCGCGTGCGTCGCCGGCACTGCGCTGCTCGAAGGCAGCCTGCCGCTGGAGGCCCTGTGCTCGCGCGCCGCCTGATCCCCTGCCTCGACGTCGCCGACGGCGCGGTCGTCAAGGGCGTGCGCTTCCGCGACCATCGCGTCGTCGGTGACGTCATCGAGCTCGCGCGCCGCTACGCCGCCGACGGCGCGGACGAGCTCGTGTTCTACGACATCACCGCGAGCCCGGAACGGCGCCGCGTCGGCGTCGCCTGGGTCGAACGCGTCGCGCGCGAGCTCGACATTCCCTTCTGCGTCGCCGGCGGCATCCGCTCGGTCGCCGACGCCGAAGCGGTGCTCGCCGCGGGTGCGGACAAGGTATCGATCAACAGCCCCGCGCTCGCGCGGCCCGCGCTCGTCGACGAGCTCGCGGCGCGCTTCGGCAGCCAGTGCGTCGTCGTCGGCATCGACGTCGACGCGCAAGCCGACGACCATGGCACCTGGCGCGTCGTCGCCGACAGCGGCAAGCCCGAGCAGGCGAGCGACAGCGGCCGGGACCTGCTCGCCTGGGTGCGCGAAGTCGACGCGCGCGGCGCGGGCGAGATCGTGCTCAACGCGATCCGCAACGACGGCGTGCGCTCAGGCTACGCGCACATGCTGCTCGATGCGGTGCGCGCGGCGACGGACCTGCCGCTCGTCGCCTCCGGCGGCGCGGGCGCGGTCGAGCACTTCGGCGAGGTGTTCGAGCGCTGCGGCGTCGACGCCGCGCTCGCCGCGAGCGTGTTCCACGCCGGCGAGATCCGCATCGGCGATCTCAAGCGCTACCTCGCCGCGCGCGGCATCGTGGTGCGGCCATGACGGCCGTCGCGTTCGACGCCGCTGCGCTCGACTGGAGCAAGGGCGACGGCCTGCTCCCCGTCGTCGTGCAGCATGCGCACGACGGCCGCGTGCTCATGCTCGGCTATACCGACCGCAGCGCGCTCGAGCGCACGCTCGCGACCGGCGAAGTGCATTTCTGGTCGCGTTCGAAGCAGCGCCTGTGGCGCAAGGGCGAGAGCTCCGGCCACGTGCTTGCGCTCGTCTCGCTCGCCGCCGACTGCGACGGCGACGCGCTGCTCGCGCAGGCGGTGCCGGCGGGGCCGACTTGCCACCGCGGCACGCCGAGCTGCTTCGACGGCGACGCACCCGCGCACCCATGGCTCAACGAACTCGAAGCGCTGATCGCCGCGCGTGCGGGCACGGACCCCGCATCGAGCTACGTCGCCAAGCTGCTCGCCGGCACGCCGGCACGACGCGCGCAGAAGGTCGGCGAGGAAGGCGTCGAAGTCGCGCTCGCTGCGGCGACCGGCGACCTCTCCGGCCTGCGTGGCGAGGCCGCCGACCTCGTGTTCCACCTGCTCGTGCTGCTGCGCGGCGCCGGACTCACGCTCGCCGATGTCGTCGGCGAGCTCGCGCGACGGCATTCGCTGCGCGGCGGGTGACACGCGAGGTCATGCAGTCCGCGCGTGAGTGTGTTTCGCGGGGTCCTCCCGTGGGCGACGTCGCGGCGTGCCGACGCGTGGCGGTCGCGCACAGGATGCGCTCGTACACCTGCGCCTTCAGCCGCGATGCCCTTCGGCCGGGGTGGCCAGGACGCACGCGAACGCTTCGTCAATTGTCGTCGAACCCGTCGGCGAAGATCGTGTCGTCATCCGGCATCGGCGGCGTGAAGTTGCCGCTGATGTGCACGGTGAGGCTGTTGTTGCTGCCGGCGAGGGCCGCGTTGATCTGGCTGGCGAAACCGCCACAGGACGACGCCGTCGGCGGCACCGTGAACGACGCATCGGCAAGGTCAAGACCACTGGCGGAGCCGGTTCCGGCGAGTTCAAGATCGATCGGCTCGAACACGCACGGCGTCACGGGCAGCGGCGGCGAGGTCGAAAGGATCTGCAGCTTCGCATGCACGACCGTCATCGCGGCCACGCCGTCGGCAGCTACCGCCGCGGACGACGTGTTGGTCTGGCTGAAGCGGTAGTTGACGGTGACGTTGCCGACCCCCTGAATCGGTACGATGGTGCTCGCGTCGGGGAACGCGAACGCGCCGTCCGACAGTGTCCCCGTGTTCGCGTCGTAAACCGCATCGCCGAACGTGCCGCCGGCCGGCAAGGGTGCCGACGAGCCGTTCACGGCAATCGTTCCGGTGACCGGGAAGATCGTCGCGTGTGCGGACGGAGCGGCCCAAGCCAGTGCGAACGCGAGCGCGGCTTGGACGGTCGTGGATATGGCCATGGTGATGCTCCCCTTTCCCTCGCGCGATGTGCGCGGTCCCCGCGCGGATCATCGCACGTCGAGCAGCCTCGCGCCTCGGCAAAAAGTCAGCAAAGGGAATCGACGTGCCGGTCCTGGAAGTCACCTCATCCAGGCAAGGCCGCCGATCGCCGGCACCCCGATGCCGCGTGCGCCGATCGGCCTGATGGCGACCGGCCGGCGCACGCCCATCATCACTGCTGCGCGTCCTGCGCGGTCCAGCGCTTGAGCCACGCATTCACGGTGTCGTGCCAGAGCACGCTGTTGTGCGGCTTGAGCACCCAGTGGTTCTCGTCCGGGAAGCGCAGGAACTCGCTCGGGATGCCGCGACGCTGCAGCGCGGTGAATGCGGCAAGGCCCTGTTCGAGCGGGATGCGGAAATCCTGGTCGCTGTGCACGACGAGCATCGGCACGCGCCAGTCCTTGACGTGGTTGACCGGGTTGTACTTCTCGTAGCCGGCCGGGTCTTCGTACTGCGTCTTGCCCGCGTGTTCCCACTCGTCGAACCACAGCTCCTCGGTCGAGTAGCTCATCATGCGGCTGTCGAACACGCCATCGTGCGAGACGATGCACTTCCACGGTTCGTTCCACACGCCGGCCATCCAGTACATCATGTAGCCGCCGTACGACGCGCCGAGCGCGCAGGCGCGGTTGCCGTCGAGGAAGGCGTACTTCTGCTGCGCCGCGGCCCAGCCGGCCTTGAGGTCGTCGAGCGGCGCGCCGCCCCAGTCGCCCGAGATCCTGTCGGTGAACGCCTGGCCGTAGCCGGTCGAACCGTGGAAGTTGATCGTGACGACCGCGAAGCCCTGGCCCGCGTAGGTCTGCGGGTTCCAGCGGTAGTGGAAGTCGTTCGTCATCGCGCCCTGCGGGCCGCCGTGCACGATGAACGCGACCGGATACTTCGCGCCTTTCCTGTAGTCGACCGGCTTGGTCACGTAGCCCTGCACGGTGTCGCCGCCGTAGCCCTTGAAGGTGAAGAACTCGGTGTCGCCGAACCGGATGTCCTTGAGGCGGTCGGCGTTGAAATGCGTGATCTGGCGCAGGTTCTTGCCGTCCGCGCGCGCGGTGTAGAGATCGTTCGGCCGCTTGAAGTCGTTGCGCGCGAGCACGAGGCCTTTCGCGCCGAGGTCGAAGCCGGCGATGCTGCCGTCGGCGACGAGCTTGCTCGCCTTGCCGCTCGCGACGTCGACCGCGAACAGCGCGTGGTCGCCCCAGTCGTCGGTCGCGGTGTAGAGCGTCTTGCCGTCGGCCGATTCCCTGAGGCCGGAAGCCGAGCGGTCCCACTGCGGGTCGATCTCGCGCTTGGCACCGCTGGCGAGATCGAGGGCCCAGATGCCGAAGCGGTCGGCCTCGAAGCCGGCGCGCTTCATCGCGAGCCAGTACAGCGTCCTGCCATCCGCCGACGGCAGCGGGTACCCGTCCCAGGCCGGGTTGTCTGCAGTGAGGTTCTTCGGCGCGTGCGCGCCCTCCACCGCCACCGAGAAAATATCGAAATTCGTCGACCACGGCTCGCTCTTGCCGGCGATGCGCGCGTTGAAGTACACGGTCTTGCCGTCCGGCGAGAACATGTATTCGCTGTCGTCGCCGAACGGCTTGGACGGCACGTCGCCGTCGATGCCGCGGGTCAGCAGCTCGAGCTTGCCCGGCTTGCCGTCCGCGCCGAGGTCGGCGACGAACAGTTGCGAGCGACGGCCGTCGGCCCACGTGTCCCAATGGCGCACGAAGATCGAGTCGTACACGGTGCCGCTCGCCTTGTCGGCCTTGCGCGCGTCGAGCTTCTTCTGCGTGCAGGCGACGACGTCGGCGTCGTCCGCGCAGTCGTTGAAGACGTCGAGCGAAAGCAGCACGCGCTTGCCGTCCGGCGACAGGCGGAAGTTGTTGACGTCGAGCGGCAGCGAAGTGGCCTGCGTCGCCGCGCCGCCGTTCGCATCGATGCGCCAGAGCTGGCTCGTGCCGTCCTTCGGCGCGAGGAAGTACAGCGCCTTGCCGTCGCTGGACCAGCGCGCACTGCTCGCATTGAGCGCCTTGTCGGTCAGGCGCTGCGGCGCGCCACCCGCGTACGGCACGGTCCAGATGCCGTTCCTGCCCTTGTTCGCCTCGTAGTCGGTTTCGCGCACGCTGAAGGCGACGCGCGTGCCGTCCGGCGACAAGGCCGGGTCGCTCACGCGATCCATCATCACGAGGTCGTGCACGTCGAACGGATGCGACGCCGCGGAAGCGGCGGCAGGGAGGGCGACGGCCGCGGCGATCGCCGCGGCAAGGACGGGCTTCATCGGTTTCTCCGGCATGGCGAAAGGACCGCCGATGGTACGGCCTGCGCCCGGTCCCGGCCACCTGCACCGCGGCAATGACGATGTGCACATTGCGGCGCGCGGCCCGGCGCGCTAGCGTCAGCCTTTCGTGCGCCCGGGGAAAAATCCCGTCGTCCCGCGAAAGCGGAGATCCAGCGTCTTCGGTCACCCGGACAGCAACGGCACCGGGTCCCGGCGCCGGGACGACGAGGGTCGAGAGGTGCCTCCCGCCGCATCACCCATTCCATTCCGTGGCACGCACCCGTCCGCGGCCGTGCCCAATTCGAGGAGATCCCCATGCGTCGCCTGCTCCTGTCCAGCGCCTGCGCGCTCGCCTGCCTCGCCCTCGCGGCTCCCGACCTGCTCGCGGCCGACGCGAAGAAGCCCGAAGGCGCCACCGCCTCGCCCGTGCGGCCGAACCCGGCCTGGGTGAAGCGCAGCAACGAAGTCGCGCAACCGCTGCTCAGGGCGCAGGCGGAGTTCGCGCCCGAATTCGCCTCGTTCTTCGGCCTGCCCGGCTACGACGACCGCGTCGCCGACTTGAAGCCGAACAACGGCGAGCGCCTGCGCACGGCCATGCGCGGCGCGAAGGAAACGCTCGAGAAGGACCTCGAGACCGAAGAGAACCCGAACGTCCGCCAGGACATCGGCATCATGATCGGTGCGGCCGATCGGCAGATCGAAGGCAGCGAACTCAACGACAAGCTGATGGTGCCGTTCGCCGACGTCGGCCAGCTCGTGTTCCAGGGCGAGCAGGGACTGCTGCAGGACCAGGTCGCGCCGGAGCGCCGCGCGCATGCACTCGCGCGCCTCGAGGCCTACGTCGGCCTCAAGCCGGGCACGACGCCGATCACCACGCTCGCACGGCAGCGCTACGAGGAGCGCGCATCGAACACGGCGCTGGTCAAGCCGACCAGGCTCGAAGTCGAGCAGGCGCTGCGCAATGCCGAGACCTACACCCAGGGCATCCGCGACCTGTTCGGCAAGTACAAGATCGAAGGCAGCGACGCCGCGCTCGCCGCGCTCGACAAGCAGATGAAGGAGTACGCCGACTGGATGCGCGGCACGGTGCTGCCGAGCGCGCGCACCGACACGCGCCTGCCGCCGGAGCTCTATGCGTTCCAGCTCAAGCAGGTCGGCATCGACATCACGCCGCAGGAACTCATCCAGCGCGCCGAGCTCGAGTTCATGGAGACGCGCGCGACGATGCAGCAGCTCGCGCCGCTCGTCGCCAGGGCGAAGGGCCTGCACGCGGAGGATTACCGCGAAGTCATCCACGAGCTCAAGAAGAAGCAGCTCGACAAGTCCTCGATCGAAAACTATTACCGCAAGACCGTCATGCCCGAGCTCGAGAAACAGATCGCCGCGCACCGCGTCGTCGACCTGCCGAACCGGCCGATGGTCATGCGTCTCGCCTCGCCGGCCGAATCGGCCTCGCAGCCCGCGCCGCACTTCCTGCCCGCGCCGCTGATCGGCAACAGCGGCCAGCAGGGACAGTTCGTGCTGCCGCTCGGCAATCCCGCGTCCGAGGGCAAGGACGGCAAGGGCGCCGCCTACGACGACTTCACCTACGAAGCCGGCGGCTGGACGCTCACCGCGCACGAAGGCCGCCCCGGCCACGAGCTGCAGTTCACCGCGATGGTCGAACGCGGCGTCTCGCTCGCGCGCACGCTGTTCGCGTTCAACAGCGTCAACGTCGAAGGCTGGGCGCTGTATGCGGAAGCGGAGATGGTTCCGTACGAACCGCTCGACGGCCAGCTCATCGCGTTGCAGCTGCGCCTGCTGCGCGCCGCGCGCGCGATGCTCGATCCGATGCTCAACCTCGGCCTGATCGACCGCGAACGCGCGGGCCAGGTGCTCACCCAGGACGTCGCCCTGTCCGAACCGATGGCGCGCCAGGAACTGGATCGCTACACGTTCAACATGCCGGGCCAGGCCGGCGCGTACTTCTACGGCTACAGCCGCATCATGCAGCTGCGCATGGAAACGGAACTCGCACTCGGCGCGAAGTTCGATCGCATGGCCTACAACAACTTCCTCCTCGACCAGGGCCTGCTGCCGCCGGACCAGCTCGCCAAGGCGGTGCGCGAAGTGTTCGTGCCGGCGCAGCGCACGAAGAAGTAACCCGTTCGCGGCACGCAGGCGCGGGTCGATGACGCTGGTCGACCGGCGCCTGCGGCGTCGTCGCACCAGCGCGCCGGTGACGCCGCGCGTACCCGCCCTGCCTATGGCTACGCTGAATGGCTGCCGCGGCGATCATGGCCTTTCGCGCCGATTGCGTGTACACCGGGCGTGGATATCGCACGAGGTGCCCCATGAAGATCACGACCCGCCTTGCGAGCGCATGCCTCGCCCTGCTCACCCCGCTCGCCGCGCACGCGTACGACGGCTACGTCACCGCGAACGTGAACCTGCGCGCCGGCCCCGACATCGACTATCCGGCGATCACGATGCTGCCGGCGGGCGTCGCTGTTTCGATCCAGGGCTGCATCGACGGCTGGGAATGGTGCGACGTCATCGCGGGCCCCGAGCGCGGCTGGGTCGCCGGCACCTACATCGAACAGGACTACGGTGGCCGGCGCGTCTACGTCGCCGACTACGGCGCGCGCATCGGCATCCCGATCGTCACGTTCGCACTCGGCGCGTACTGGGGCAGCCACTATCACGGCCGCAGCTGGTACCGCGATCGCCATCGCTGGGAGCACCGTCACTTCACGCATCGCGCACCGCCGCGGCCGCCCGGCTACCGCCACGGTGGCGTCGTGCATGGCGCGCGGCACGGTTCGCCACGTCCCGGTTACGGATCGCACGGTCCCGCGCACGTGGGGCATTCCGCGCCACGCGTGTCGCACGACCGCGGCTACGGTTCGCACCACCAATCCGGACGACACGACTCGGGACGGCACGACTCGGGACGGCACGACTCGGGGCGGCGCGACTCGGGCCGTCATGATTCGGGACACCGGGGCGGCCACGACCGGAGCGAGCATCACGATCGCCGGTGATCCCGGCGTGGGAGCCGTTGACCGCTGAGCGCCGAAGGCGGGAATAGCGTTTCGCGATTGCCTGCAGGCGCACCCTGTGCGCGACCGCCCGCGCCTCGGTGCATGTCGGCGCTGCGGTCGCCCACAGCGCGGGCTCACGGAAGACGCGCCTTGCTTCGTGGGTCGATGAAGCGCATCGCGGCTTGTGCCTGCTCCCACGAGCCGGTCATGCCGCTCCGTGGAAGCGGCGGGAGCCGCGATGCTTGTCCGCCGTCCGCTTTTCGGCCGTTCGCTTTTCGCACTCGGCCATCAGCCCTCGGCCCTATACTCCCGCCACTTCCCCCGCCGGGTCCAGCATGTCGACCGCCACCCTGCCGCACCATCGCGGCACCGAATTCCTCGGCCACCCGAAAGGCCTCTACGTCTGCTTCCTCACCGAGATGTGGGAGCGCTTTTCGTTCTACGGCATGAAGGCGCTGTTGCTGCTCTACCTCGTCAAATACCACCTGTTCACGGACGACAACGGCTACAACCTCGTCGGCGCCTACGGCGGCCTCGTCTACGCGACGCCGGTGATCGGCGGCCTGCTCGCCGATCGCTGGCTCGGCATGCGCAAGGCGGTGGTTTTCGGCGGCATCCTGCTCGTGCTCGGCCATCTCGGCATGGCGATCGAAGGCCATCCGGCGACCAGCGTGAACGGCACGGTCGTGCGCGACACGCATGCACTGCAGGTGTTCTATTTCTCCCTCGCGCTGATCATCCTCGGCGTCGGCTTCCTCAAGCCGAACATCTCCACGATCGTCGGCAAGCTCTACGGCGACAACGACCCGCGCCGCGAATCGGGCTTCACGCTGTTCTATGCCGGCATCAACCTCGGTGGCACGTTCTCCGGCATCCTCTGCGGCTGGCTCGGCGAAACCTACGGCTGGGGCTGGGGCTTCGGCGCCGCCGGCATCGGCATGCTCGCCGGCCTCGCCAACTTCCTCTACGGCCAGAAATACCTGCTCGGCCACGCCGAGCCGCCCGACCCCGCGCGCCTGCGCGCACGCGTGTTCGGCCCGCTCACGCGCGAACACCTCATCTACCTCGCCTCGATCGCCGGCCTCGTCGTCATCTGGGGCCTTATCCAGGCGCACTCGCTGTTCCTCGCGATCATCCCGGGCTGGTTCGAACCGAGCCCGGTGCTGCTCGGCATGCATCTCATCGGCATCTGCCTGCTCGGCGGCATCCTCTGGTTCATGTTCGCGCGCTGCACGAAGACCGAGCGCGAGCAGATGTTCGTCGTGCTCGCGTTCATCGCGTTCTGCCTCGTGTTCTTCACGATCTACGAGCAGACCTACGGCTCGTGGGTGCTGTTCTCCGATCGCGTGATGAACCACCGCGCGCTCGGTGCCGAATGGAGCGCGAGCGAACTCACCTCGCTCGGCTCGTTCTTCATCCTCGCGCTCGCGCCGATCTTCGCATGGCTGTGGCCTAGACTCGAGCGCGCGGGCTGGAACCCGAGCAAGCCGGCGAAGTCGGGATACGGACTCATCCTCGCCGGCGTCGCGTTCCTCGTGCTCGTCTGGAGCGCGCGCCACCCGGAGGCGAACGGACTGACGAGCATCGGGTGGTTCGTATTCGCCTACTTCGTGCTCGAAGTCGGCGAGATGCTGCTCTCGCCGATCGGCCTTTCCGCGGTCACCGAACTCAGCGTGCCGCGCGTGACGAGCCTCATGATGGGCGGCTGGTTCCTCGGCACTTCCTACTCCGAAGTGCTCGCCGCCGCGCTCGGCAAGCTGTCCTCGATCGAAATCCCCGAAGGCGGCACGCTCGACGTCGCCGATGCGCTCGCCAAGTACGACGCGCTGTTCGTGTTCTCGGCGAAGATCGGCATCGGCTCCGGCATCCTCGTGTTGCTGCTGACGCCGCTGATCAAGCGCTGGATGCACGGCGTCCGCTGACGGACTGCGACGTGGACGGCGACGTGGCGACGATCGGCGTGCTGGTCTACGACGGCGTGCAGTCGCTCGACGTGACCGGGCCGATGGACGTGTTCGCGGTCGCGAACGCGCGTGCCGGCGGACGCGCGCCGGTGTATGCGCCGTGCACGATCGGCCGCGACGCACGGCCGGTGCGCACCGAAGGGCATGTCACGATCGTGCCCGACACGACGCTCGTCGATGCGCCCCCGCTCGACACGCTCGTGATTCCGGGCGGCGCGGGCAGCCGCGTCGTGAACGGCGACGTCGCGCTGCTCGACTGGATCCGCACGTGCGCGGCAGGCGCGCGCCGCGTCGTCTCCGTCTGCACCGGGCTCTACATCCTCGCCGCGACCGGCCTCGTCGACGGCCGCCGCGTGACCACGCATTGGGCGCACGCCGCGGACGTGCAGGCGCGCCATCCGCAGCTCCGCGTCGAAGCCGACCACCTGTTCCTCCACGACGGCCGCTTCCACACCTCGGGCGGACTCACCGCGGGGCTCGATCTCGCGCTGTCGCTGGTCGAGGACGACCATGGCGCCGCGGTCGCGCTCGCGGTGGCGCGCGAACTCGTGATGTACATGAAGCGGCCCGGCAACCAGGCACAGTTCTCCGCGCCACTCGACGCGCAGACGCGCGGCAGCGGCCGCCTGCGCACGCTCGTCGACTGGCTCGTCGACCATCTCGCCTCGCCGAGCGCATGGCGATGAGCCCGCGCCACTTCAGCCGCCTCTTCGCCGACACGTTCGACTCGACGCCCGCGCGCTACGTCGAGCGCCTGCGTCTCGAACGTGCCTGCGTGCTGCTCACCTCCGGCACGCTCGCGATCGACCGCATCGCGGCGACGATCGGCTTCGCCAGCGCCGATGCGTTCCGGCGCGCGTTCCGCACGCGCTATGGTGCGTCGCCGAACGATTACCGCGAGCGCTTCGGCCACTGACGCTGTTCGAACGGACGCCCGCGTCGCTGGCATGACGCCATCTGGAAACGAGGACGGAAGTCGTCATGCGAAGCGCGCCGTCGACGTCGTTCGACGGGCCGCCGCCTCCAGGTTCGTTCAGGGCGTCGGCGCGCCATCGAACCCGTTCGTGAAAATCGGATCCAGGTCCAGCCGCCAGAGCACGCCGCGCTCCGCGGCGTCGAGCCCGACGAACACGAGCCAGCGGCCGAGGATGCTCATGCCGTGCGAGCGGGTGCTCCAATACCTGGCCAAGGGGGGAGTGCCACCGATCAGATAGGTTCCGGCAGGCGTGCCGTCACTTCGATACAACGCCGTGCCGACCGGCAGATAAGCGATGCCCGAGACGCCCTCCGCGCCGATCGCATTGCACACGCCGGCGTCGATCGGCAACGGGATGAGGGTGCGTCAGGAATCGCGACGCCGCGCGCACGAAATCGTCACCGCTCATCCATACCCCCTTCGCGTGCCAGTGCGCGTCCAAGCCGCACCGTGGATCGCATGATACGGGAAGCGCAACGAGCGAAAAGGGGAATTTGAACGACCCGCGTGGTTGGTCGTGGTCGAATGGCCGGAATCGTCGGCTGTTCGTCCCCACGGTCGCGTTGCCGCGCACCACACTGTGCGCCACCCGCCCCTGGAGACGTCCATGAAACCGCTGCGCTGGCTGCTCGCGATCCTGCTGCTCCCGCTCGTGCCTACCCACGCCGAACCTTCGCCGGCGAAGACGCGCGTCGCGATCCTGATGTTCGACGGCGTCGAGATCATCGATTTCGCCGGCCCGTACGAAGTGTTCGGCCAGGCCGGCTTCGACGTGCACACCGTCTCGCGCGACGGCAAGGCGGTGAAGACCGCGATGGACCTCAGCGTCAACGTCGACCATTCCTTCGCCGACGCGCCCGCGGCCGACATCATCCTCGTGCCCGGCGGCGACGTCGAGGCCGCGGCGAAGGACGAGGCGACGCGCGCGTGGCTGCTGAAGAACGCAGCGTCCGCGACACAGGTCATGAGCGTGTGCACCGGTTCGGACATCCTCGCCAACACCGGCCTGCTCGACGGCCAGAAGGCGACGACGTTCCACGCCCACTTCAACCACATGGCGAAGAACTATCCGAAGGTGACCGTCGTGCGCGACCAGCGCTGGGTGCAGGCAGGCAAGCTCGTCACCTCGGCCGGCCTCGCCTCGGGCATCGACACCGCGCTGCACGTCGTCGCCAACGTGCGCGGCACCGAGGCCGCGCGCTCGGTCGCGATGCACCTCGAATACGCGTGGTCGCCCGACGGCGGCTTCATCCGCGGCCTCATGGCCGACCAGTTCATGCGCATGCCGGAGAAGCCGCTCGCGTTCGACCACGGCACCAAGGTCACCCAGCTGAGTTCGCTCGGCGACACGAAGTACTGGGAAACCGCCTACCGCGTCGAATCGCCGATGGACCCGGCCGCATTCGTCGCCCACGTCCGCGCGCTCGCCGTCGACGACAAGGCGCTGCACGTCCTCGACCTGCCCGATGCGAAACAGCTCGCCTGGGAATACACCGCCGAACGCGGTGGCCAATGGCGCCTGAGCCTCGCGGCCGGCGACAAGCAGGCCGACGGCAGCTACCGCGTCGTCGCGAAGGTGACTCGGCTGATGTGACGCTCACGGTGGGACGCAGCGCGCGAGGCGTGCGCGATCCGCTTCGACGCGAGTCCCACCGCCCCGCACACGCGAGTCGCACCGCTATAATCGCCGCTCGCCCTCGCGGCGCGGCTGCCCCAGGCAATACGCGCGGGGCACCGGCAAACGCAAGCGACGATGCTCAACGCGGTCTTCCGCTTCGGCGAATTCAGGCTCGACACGGTAAAGCGGGAGCTGCGGCGCGGAGACGAGCCGATCGACGTGCCCGCGCGCGTGTTCGCGTGCCTCGCATACCTCATCGAGCATCGCGAACGCGCGGTGCCGCAGTCGGAACTCATCGCTGCGGTGTGGCGGCGCGACAACGTCTCCGACACGCAGCTGTTCCAGCTCATCCTGCGCGCGCGCCGGCTCGTCGGCGACAGCGCCGACCGCCAGGAAGCGATCCGCACGATCGCCGGCTTCGGTTATCGCTGGGTCGTCGCGACGACCGTCGAGGCGAACGGCGATGCGGGCGCGACGATCCCGGGTTCGCGCGCGACCGACGCCCCCGCCGACGCGACGAGCGCGAAAAATGGGACGGAGGCAATTGACGAACCGGAAGGCGAGAAAAAGGGGACGGAGGTAATTGACGGACCGGAAGGCGGGAACAGACGCCCGTTCGCCGCATCCGTCAATTACCTCCGTCCCCTTTTTCGCCGCCCCCTTTTTCGCGGCGTGCTCATGCTGCTCGCGCTCGTTTCGATCGCGACCGCGCTGTTCCTGCGCCACCGCGCCGAAACGATCGCACCGGCTTCCGCCGGCGCCGACGCGACATTGCACGTCGCCGTGCGACCGCTCGAGGTCGGCAGCGGCCCCGACGTCGCCTGGGTGCGCCTCGGCGGCATGGACCTCGTCGCCGACCGCCTGCGCCGCGCGCAGCTCGCGGTGCTGCCGAGCGAAGCGACGCTCGGCGTGCTCACCGCGGGCAAGGCCGATGCCGACGGTGCGGCGGCGCGGTTGCGCCGCGATGCGGGCATCGGCCTCGTCGTCGACGGCCGCGTCATGCGCGATCATGCCGCGTGGAACGTCGTGCTGCACGGCGCGCTCGACGGCACGCGCGACGCGCAGGCGAGCGCGACCGACAACGACCTCGTCGGCGCGCTGCGCCGCGCGAGCGACCAGCTCATCGTCGCGCTCGGTCGCGGCGTGCCGGCCGAGCCCGCCGACGCGGCTTCGGCCGAACGCCTGCAGCGCGTGCGCGCCGCGCTGCTCGCCGACGATCCGGCGAGCGCGAAGGCGACGCTCGAATCGATCCCCGACGCGCAACGCGACGACGGCGAGACGCGCCTGCTGCACGCGCAGGTCGAACAGCGCCTCGGCCACTACGATGTCGCCGAGCAGGAACTCACGCAGTTGCTCGAGCGCAAGCCGACCAGCGACGACGCCTACCTGCGCATGCGCGTGTTCATCACGCGCGGCAGCGGGCGCATCCGCCTCGGCCGCGCGCAGGAAGCGCGCGCGGACTTCGACGGCGCGCTCGCCGCGCATGGCGCCAGCAACTACGAACATGCGCTCGGCGAAGCCTATCTCGGTCGCGGCGCATCGAGCACGATCGCCAACGATTACGCGGCGGCCGCCGACGACCTCGGCCGCGCGCGCGTCGTACTCGCACAGAGCGGCGACCGCCTCGCTGTCGCGCGCGCCGACCTCGAATGGGCGCTGCTCGATTCCGCGCGGGGCGCCGCCGCGCAGGCGATGCCGCGCTACGAGGCGGCCGCGCGCCAGTTCGAGGCGTTCGCCGCGATGCGCCCGCTGAAGAGCGCGCTGATCGGCCTGCAGGACGTGCAGCTCGACCAGTTGCAGAACCACGCGGCACTCGCGACCATCGATCGCACCACGGCGCTCGCCGCGGGCGGCGGCGACCCGCTGCTGCTGCGCGTGCTCACGCTCATGCGCGCGCGCATCCTGCTCGCCTGCGGCGAGTTGCGCGCGGTGCACGCCGCGCTGGCCGCGGCGGAAGCGGGCGACCAGGGTTACCTCGCGCTGTCGCGCGACGACCTGCGCATGCGCGTGCTTCGCGTCGAACTCGCGCTCGCCGAAGGCCGCCGCGAGGACGCGGCGCGCGAGGCCGGTCCCCTCCCAGCCACACTCATGCCCGAAGACGCCGACGACACCCTGCAGGCGAAGGCGAACCTCTGGCGCCAGCGCGCGATACCCCCGACGGTGGCGACGCCGGGCGCCGCGATCGCGCCGTCGACGCGCACCGACGCCGGCTCGCGCGCGGGCGCGCCGTACCGCCGCCTCGCCGAAGCCGAACGCGCATTCGCGCTCGGCCACACCGACGACGCCGACCGCGCCTGGCACCAGGCGCTCGACCTCGCCGATGCGGACGGCACGCCGCGCACGATGGCGATGGTGATCCAGTCATGGGCGACCGCGTTGATCGCGCAAGGGCGGCTCGGCGACGCTGCCGCGCTGGCCGGCCGCGTCGGTGCCTGGGCCGCCGACGACTACGACTGCGCCCTCCTCCAGCTGCGCCTCGCGCACGCACTCGGCGAACCGGCCGGCTGGCGCAACGCGCTCGCCGCAGCGCGCGAACTGGCCGGCGAGCGCGAAATCCCGGCCGAGCTCACGGTTGCACCGATCCCGCGAGGAGCCGGAAAAGGGGACGGGGGTAATTGACCGCGTGCGAGCGAAGGAGGTTCGCAAGGCTGTCCGTCGATTGCACGCGTGCCCTTCCCTTCTTCCTGCCCGCGCCAACTACGCGAAATTTCGAGAAAAACCGCAACGGAAGCCGCGTGGAAGGCGATCGTAAGGCCGTCCGAATGGACCTGCCCGCCGATCCGTCGTCAAGTGCGCGCCGATATCCCGCGGCCGTGTCCGCGGCCGCGCGCAAGCGCCCGCTCATCCCAGGAAACCGATCCGATGACTGCCACCCGGCTACCCACCCTGGCCCTGCTCGCCCTCGCGGCGAGCGCGGCGAGTGCCTCGACGACCTCGCGCTCCGGCGCCGCGGCGCCGCGCGAAAACCTCCCCGTCGGCGTGCTCGACCGCGTCTTCGCGAGCGGCAGCGACACGATCCGCGGCGGCAGCCCGGTTACCGTCTATACCGACCGCGCCGCGTTCCTCGCCGCACTCGCGCCCGGCTACGCCGCGCACGACTTCAGCGAAATCGCGCCGGGCACGAGCCAGCCGATCGAATACACGGACGGCGCCGACGCCTGGCACTACATCGTCTTCACCGGCGTGTTCGCGACGCACCCGCTCTACGACGGCGCCGGCTTCATCTCGACCGACCGCGTCGACGACCCGATCTCGGTCGCGACTTCGATCTTCGACCCGCCGTTCACCGCGATCGGCGCCAACGTGTGGCCGTCGGATTTCTCGCTGCAGCCGACCTCCGGCCAGGTCGTGCTCACCGTGCTCATGCAGGACGGCACGATCGGCGCGAGCGAAACCGTCGACACGAGCGGCCCGGACGACTTCCGCGGCTTCGTCGCGAACGCGCCGATCGCGGGCCTGTTCGTCGACGCGCCGGAAATCGACCCGCCCGTGCCCGGCGAATCGCAGGATCGCTGGCCCACGCTCGACAACCTCGTCATCGGGAGCGCCGCACCATGATCGCCTCGAACCTGCTGCGCGCCACGACCTTCGCCGGCGTCCTCGCCTGTGCGTTCGTGCCGCTCGCCCATGCCGACATCGCGCTCGATGGCACGAGCACGCCGACGACGTATGCGCGCGGGCGCGTCAACAGCTTTTTGCTCGACCTGCATGTCGTCTCGGACGCGTTCGCCGGCGTCGACGCACTCACATTCGAGCTCCCGCCGGGCGTGACGCTGTCCGCCGTGCGCAAGCGCAACACCTTCACGTTCTGCTCGGACGTGCATCCGCTCGTCGATGGCATGGGCACGGGCACCGGCGGCTGGTACCAGCTCGGCTGGCCCGCGCTCGACGGCTGCGGCAGCTTCGCCGGATCGCCCGACCCGGGCGAAGAGCAGATCGTCATCGTCGACCTCGACGTGCCGGCCGCCTACAGCGGCGATCTGCCGCTCACCGTGCACGCGCTCGGCGACGGCAACGGCGACCCGCCGAACGAGGCTGACCTCGTGCTCACGCTCGCCGACGAAGGCGCGCCGCCCCAGCCGGTCGTCGCGACCGCGTCGAAACTCGCGCTCGCCGTCGACGGTGGCGTCGCAAACGTGCAGGTGCTCGCGATCGGCAACACCGGCGCGGGCACGCTCGCCTACACGATCACGACCGCCGCAAGCGACGGCGTCACGCCGCCCGACTGCGGCGTGCCCGTCACGCAGCCGTGGCTCGCGGTCGCACCCATGAGCGGCACCGTCGCTGCCGGCGCGCACGACGACGTCGCGCTCACGTTCGATACGGGAACGCTCGCCGCGGGCGACTACGGCGCCACGCTCTGCATCGCGAGCAACGACGCCGCGCAACCGATGCGCGTGATCCCGCTCGGCCTTCACGTGAACGCGACGCCGTGCGCCGCCGCCGATCGCGTGTTCGCCAATGGTTTCGAGGACGACGCCGACGGCAGGTGCAGCCAGGCCTTGCGCACGTTCGACGACCGCGACGCCTTCCTCGCCACCGTCGCGCCCGGCTACGAGACGAACGCGTTCACCGCGCTGCGCACCGGCTACGTGCACGGACCGCTGCACTTCGGCAACGCGTATCCGTACGCCGTCACCGCCGGGCCGGGCTACGACATCGGCGACTTCTACCTGTTCGATGGCGCGGGCGAACTGTCCACGGTCTCCCCCGGCGACACCTCAAGGCTCACGATCACGTTCACCGGCACGTCGGTCACCGCGATCGGCGGCAACGTCTGGGGTCAGATGTTCCAGAACCCGACCGTGATCGAGATGAACATGCAGCCGCCGACGACGATCCGCATCGAACTCGACGACGGCACCGTCGAGACCTTCGTCGCGACGAGCCAGCAGGACTTCCGCGGCTTCGTCTCGACCCGCCCGATCCACGCAATCACGTTCGGCACCCCGCTCCCCGGCGACGACGGCGAGTACGTCTGGGGCGTGTTCGACAACCTCGTGGTGGGCAACGCGCGCTGAGGTGCGCCTGGCGGTGGGAGCCGCGATGCTTTGCATTGATCCGTTGCCAAGAGCATCGCGACTCCCGTCGCTCCCGCACAAACGCGGCGCATATCACCTGTAGGAGGAGCACCCTGTGCGCGACCGTCGCACCTCGGCACACTGCGACGCTGCGGTCGCCACAGGGTGGGCTCCTGCCGTTGCACCGCGCGTGTGACGGGAGTTCATCCATTCGCCCTGAACGCAGGCCGCAACACGGGCATGCTCACCCGGAATGTGCTGCCCGCAAGCGCATCGCGCCTTCCGGCGCTCCTGCAGGTGGCACTCCGGTTACGGCGTCGCGAGCAGGTCCACGAGGTGCACGCGCCCGGCGTCGATGAGGCTGCGCTGGCTCGTGAGCCATTTGTCGAGCGGGACGCGGTTGACGCCGGCGCCGCTGCTCGAGCTCTGAGAGACGAACGGGCCGTCGGCGTCGCTGCCGACGACGATGATGTGGTCGATGTCGAGCGGGCGATTGCGGTCCCATGAATACTCGGCGAAATCGATGCCGATGAGCACGCCGGGCACGAAGTGCTCGTCGCGCAGGTAGCGGCCGGAGATGATCGCGCCGGTCTTGCGGCCGACGTTGCAGATCTGTTCGTCGGAATAGGTGAACAACGCGGGCGCGGCGACCTGGGTGGCGTAGGCGCCGATGAGATCCTTGGCGACGAGGTAGATCCAGCCGGAGCAGTCGACGTAACCGTTGCGCGCGAGGTCCCTCCAGGTCTTCGCCTTTTCGCCGAGGCGGTAGGTGATCGCGTCGAACTCGCGGGTGCGATCGGCGACGATGCGCGCGGCGCGGCGACGGTCGACCCGCGACAACGCGGGCACGTCGTCGAACGCCTGCACGAGCCACTTGCGCCGCACCGAGCCTTGCTTGCCGGCGCTGACGCCGCTTGCAACGGTGCCACTGACCCATTCCTGATAGCTGTTGGCGGTGGCGACGTCGAACAGATCACCGCTGCGCATCTCGCCGATGACGGTGCCGTGGGGTTCGGTGCGGATATTGAGGGCGCTGGCCGTGCATTCGAGTTTCATGCGTGTTCCCCGTGATCGCGATGCGGACGCTGCTTCAGGAGCCGGTTCGCGCGCTGCTGTCCCACCGGCGTCGGCGGTGCGTCCGCAATGGCATGTGTGCGCGCCACGGTGCGCGCCGCTGCGTGTGCCGACGATCGGGAATCGTCGCGGCGTGGTGTAGGAAATCGGCGATCGCGCGCGAGGCAGGATCGGTGCTGCGGTCGCGCACGGGGTGCGCTCCTACGACGATCCGTTCCTGTCCCGTTGCAGGAGCACACTCGCTGGGCGCGCTCCTGCAGTGTTCGCTGCGATCACTCGTCGGACGATGGCGACGCGTCGACGGGCGAGGTGTCGTGGCGACCGTCGATCGGCTGGATCGGGCCGACGTGGGAGATGCCGGTCGCCGGGTGCCATTCGAACTTCGGATCGTAGGGATTGTCCGATTGCCACAGTTGTCGATACGCGACGGAGCCGTCCTCGCCACCACCACCGAGTACGCCGAAGGCGGCGGTCGCGAAGCCGTTGACGATGGATTTCCCCGGAGGGGGCGTGCTCGGCGTGCCGGGTCGCCCGATCGTGGTAGTCAGGGGCGAAACGAGTGCGGTCATGCGTCCGCCCGAATTCGCCGAGCCGATCATCAATGGCCCGACGGCGCCGACGCGCGAACCCGTCATCGACGCGCGCACCTGCGCCCAACGCGCCTTCGCACGGGCGAGCGCGACCTCGTCGCCGTAGGTCTTCTTGAGCTCGCGCCAGATCGCGTTCGCCTGTTCCCATTCATCCTTGCCGAGATCGGCGTAGATCGCTTCGCGCGCCTGCACGTAGGTCGGGTCTCCGCGTTCGGCGGCGAGCGCGGCCCAGGCCATCGCGCGCGGACGATCGACCGGGATGCCGTCGCCCTTGATGTACATCACGGCAAGGTTGTATTGCGCCGGCTTGTAACCCCACGACGCCGCCACTTCGTACATGTCGACCGCGTATTTGTATTCGCCGTTGCGGTACGCGTAGGCGCCGGTGAGGAAGAACTTCTTGCCCGGCCGCGCCGCGTCCTCGGGCGTGCCCCAGGTTTCGTTGGCCGGACGGTCGGTGTTGTCCTCGGAGTCGTAGCTCGGCGGGCGCATGCTGTAACTGCCCGCGAACTGGAGCTGGGTCGCCGCCTGCGCGGGGAGAATCGCCGCGAAGGCGATGGTGAGACCAACGAATGCCACGGCACGCATGTCCATCGAAATCCCCCGATCATCATGGCGTGGGACGACCGTAGCACCAGCGACCGACGCAATCAACGATAATATTCGTACGACGCCCTGGATGGTTTGGCCTGCCGGGTGCTAGGATGTCCGCCCTTGCGACGGAGCTCCCCCCAATGCGATCGGATCGCCATCTCCCCCTGCTCCTGTCCACTACACTGCTCGGCTTCGCCAGCGCGCATGCGGCCGACGGCGATCCGGATCCCGGCTTCGGTATCGGCGGTTACGCCGCTTCGGGCACGACCGGCTACGTCGTGGACGCGGTCGCGATTCGGCCGGACGGCCGCATCCTGACCTGCGGTGACGACGGCTTCACCGGCCCGGGCGAGGGCTTCGTCGTCATGCAATTCCGCGCCGACGGCACGCTCGACCCGACCTTCGGCGACCAAGGCGTGACCCATGTCGTCTTCGACCCGGCGGACGACACATGCACGGGCATCGCCGTGCAACCGGATGGCCGCATCGTCGTGGCAGGCTACGTGCGCTCGCCGGCGATACCCGCCGGTTCCCTCTACGCGCCCGCCGCAGCACGCCTCACGCACGATGGTGCGCCCGACCCGGATTTCGGCGATGGCGCCGGCAAGCGCATCTATGCACTGCGCCATATCGTGAATGCCATGGCCTTGCAGGGCGACGGCAAGATCCTCCTCGCCGGCATGAGCTTGGCAGCGCACCCATACGACTTCAGCGTCCTGCGCATACTTGCCGACGGCACGCCCGATCCGGAATTCGGCACGGACGCACAGGTAACCGTCTCGTTCGTCGGCACCACGTCGCAGGATCAGGCGGAGGCGATCGCCGTGGATGACCAGCAACGGATCGTCGTCGCCGGCACCGCCGACGCCGGCGGTGCCAGCGCGATCGGTGTCGTTCGCCTGCTCCCGGACGGGCAACCCGATTCGGCGTTCGGCAACGACGGCCAGGTGCGTGCCGGAAACGACGCGTTGCACTACGGCGCATTCGGCAATGCGCTGGTCCTGCAGCGCGACGGCAAGATCGTCGTGGCCGGCGGCCGCAACAGCCTCGCCTCGCCATTCGCCAACAGCACGGCCGTGCGCCTGCAGGAAGATGGATCGGTCGATACGACCTATGGCGACCAGGGTGCCACCGACATCGGCTTTTCGCCCGCCGGCGTACCGGACACCTCGTTCGAATCGGCGGCCATCCGCCAGGATGATGGCAAGGTCGTGCTCGCAGGCGTCGCGTTCGATGCGGACGATCACAAGTACGCGACCGTCGCCCGTCTCGACACGCAAGGCCAGGTCGATGCGAGCTTCGCCGATGGCGGCTCGACCATCATCCCCCTCGCGGATGCGCAACATCCGTCGCAGTGGTTCTCCGCACTGGCGCTGAGCGATGGGCGCGTCGTGGCGGCGGGCTTCGTCGATGACGAGTCCGGCACGATCGGCGGATTCTCCGGATTGCTCGTGCGCCTGCAGAGCGACCTGATCTTTTTCGACAGCCTCTGATCGCTGTGCGGAGCCGCGCGCGGACACGCGCGCAGGTTGCGGCATCGTGACCCGAACGCAAAGTGGATTGATCGCTGCCCTCGCTCTCCGGAACCGCGCTTCCGCATGTCCCGCGTTCGCGGGAATGACGGACGAGCAGGCTCGAAGCGGAGGGCGTTCCCGCCCCGGGGACCATGATGGGGACGATCCGCGGCGCGACCACGGCATGCCGTCGGCCGCGGCCGGCCTCGCATCCATGAGGCCGGCCGCGACGGGGGTGCTCAGCGTTCTTCGTCTTCGCTCGTTTCCAGCGGGCGGCGCATCGCCGATGCGGTGGCGTGGTTCGCGGTCGCGCGGTTCGGCAAGGCGCGCAGCGCGCGCAGGGTGTCCACCCACGCGCCGCATTCATGCAGATCGAACACGCCGAGCGGATGGGTCGATCGTGGTGCCTTGGCGGGGGTATGGGCCGCTTCCGGCCATTCGTCGAACTCGATCGCTGCGAGCATGTTCCGGTATCCGTGCCAGGGGAACTGATATGGGTAACGCGGAAACGGGCGGTTCCGCGACATCCTCGCGACACGGGAACGCGTGCAGGGGACGAGCGGGGTTGAAAAGCACCCCGGCGGCCGTGCGCGCCGCGCGCTGCACGCGTGCGTTAGCGCGCGATGCTGCTTGGGCACCGCGAAGAACAAGGGCGAGATGACCGGAGAACGGCGCCGGATCAGCTCCGGCCCGACGCCGTCATTCCGCGGCGACCGCTTCGCCCGCCGCCTGCGGGCCGATCGCCTTGTCGAGGAACGCGACGAGCTTCTTGAAAAGGTCCTCGGCGTGGTCCTCGTCGTAGAAGCCGTGGCCTTCGGTGCGCTGGTACAGCCATTCGTAGGGAATGTTCGCCTTGTTGAGTGCCGAACGCATCGCCTCGCCCTGCACCGGCGGCACGCGCCAGTCCTGGCCGCCGACGACGAGCATCACCCTGGCCTTGATGCGGTCCGCGTGCGCGGCGGGCGAGCGGTCCCACAGCTGCTCGCTGTCCTCGCCGAGCACGAGCTTCAGGTAGTTCTCGCCCCACGAGGACTGCGGGATGTCGCCGCGCGTGTACATGAGGCGCAGGTCGTACACGCCGACGTAGCCGATCGCGCACCGGTACAGGTCTGGTTCCTTCACCGCGCCTTCCAGTGCCGCATAGCCGCCGTAGCTGCCACCGAAGATGCACAGCCGCTTGGGATCGGCGATGCCCTGCCCGATCGCCCAGCGCGTCGCGTCGGTGACGTCGTCCTGCATCTTGCCGCCCCATTCGCGGTAGCCCGCGGTGAGGAAGGCGTTGCCGTAGTTGCCCGAACCGCGGAAGTTGACCTGCAGCACCGCGTAGCCGCGCGTCGCGAGCACCTGCACGTAGGGATCGAACTCCCACTGGTCGCGGACGCCGTACGGGCCGCC
Organism: Dokdonella fugitiva; assembly: GCF_004342425.1. Classification (GTDB taxonomy): domain Bacteria; phylum Pseudomonadota; class Gammaproteobacteria; order Xanthomonadales; family Rhodanobacteraceae; genus Dokdonella_A; species Dokdonella_A fugitiva. Next base: position 173,112 of record NZ_SLWQ01000007.1, read on the forward strand.
GTGCACGTATACGACCAGCGGCAGGTTCTTCGCCTGCTCCTTGCCGGGCGGACGCGTGAGGTAGCCGTGCAGCTCGAGGCCATCGCGCGCCTTCAGCGTGATCGGTTCCATCGTGCCCATCTGCTCGGGCTTGATCCAGGGCCGGTTCGCGAGCAGGAAGCTCGCCTTGCGCGCCTTCTCGTCGTAGAGGAAGAACTGGCCCGGGTTGCGGTCGCTGCTGACCGCGAACACGATCTTGCTGCCGTCGAGCGTCGCGCTGGTGATGCGCACGTCCTCGCCGGGGAACTGCTGCAGGAGGCCCGCGAGCAGCTTCGCCTCGGGCGCCTGCGCGTCGATGAGCGTCGTCGCGGTGCGGTCGGGCATCGTGCGCAGCGCGATCGCGTCCTTGTCGTCGGCGGAGGGCACGAGTTCAAGCGGGCCGCTGACCGTGCCGCTCCACAACGTCGACAGCTTGCGCGAGTCGACGTCCCAGATGCAGACGCCGCCGACGCCCTTGCTGCCGGCGCAGTCGAAGTAGACCTTGTCCTCCTTGCGGTTGAAGCCGAGCGGCCGCAGGCGCTGGTGGTCCTTGTTCTCGTCGAACACCAGTTCCCACTTCGCGTCGTCGCCGGCGCGGTACCAGACCTTGCGCGCCTGGTCGACGTCGGTGCCGAACGCGAAGCGCACGATGCCGTGGTGGTCGGTGATGAAATCCGCATCGCGCAGCGGCGAGGTCGTCACCGGCATCGTCACGCCGGTGTAGAGGTCGATCTTCTCGACCGTCGGGAACACGCCGTTGGTGCTGTTGAACGAATACGCGGCGATGAGCGCGCGCTTGGGATCGTCGCGCAGCGGGTCGACCAGCGTCGCGTAGGCGCGCCGGCTGGTCGCGTGCGCGATGTGCGTCGCGCCCTGGTTGCCGGCGCGATAGCCGAACAGCACGCCGTCGCCGGTGCCGTCGGCATTGACCGCGTAGAGTTCGCCGGTCGGCACCGGCGTCTCGAGCGCGCCGGCGCGCTCGCCGATCGTGTACATCACGCGCCCGGGAGCGACCCACCAGAACGAGGCGAGTTCGCGCGAGTCGCGCGGGCGCAGGTTGACGCCCTTCATGTCCGACAGGCGGATCAGCGACAGCACGGTCTTGTCGTCGACGACCGCGGCTGCGGCGAGGTAATCGCCGTTGGGCGAGATCTTCACCTCGCGGAACTGCTCATGGCGCGCGAGGTCCGCGTACGGGACGGGCGCCGGCGCCGCGCCATCCGCGGCATGCACCGACCCCGCGGCCGCAGCCCATGCCGCGAGCGCGGCGAACATCCCCGGATGGCGTGTCGTCATCGATCCTCTCCCTGTGTTCACTTTCCGGCCACGCCGCGCGATGCGCCCCCGTGCGGGCCGGACACTTCCGTTTCTACCACAGCCGCGCGGGGCGGCGGGTCGTACCATGGCACGCTTCGCTACTTCGCCGCCGCCTGCGCGCGGCCGTAGCGGTCCTCAAGGCGCACGATGTCGTCCTCGCCGAAGTAGTCGCCGCATTGCACCTCGATGAGGTGGATGTCGCGGTCGGTCGGGTTCTCGAGCCGATGCACGGTGTTCATCGGGATGTAGGTGGATTGGTTGCGCTGGAGCAGGAATTCCTCCTCGCCGACGCGCACCTTGGCGGTGCCCTCGACCACGGTCCAGTGCTCGCTGCGGCGATGGTGCAGCTGCAGCGACAGCACGTGGCCGGGCTTCACGGTGAGGCGCTTGACCTTGCAGTCGTCGGCGTCCTCGAGCACGGTGTAGCTGCCCCACGGGCGGTGCACGGTCTGGTGCACGTTGGCGGCCGCGTGGTTGGTCGCGCGCAGGCGCTCGACCACGAGCTTGACCTGCTGCGCGCGCTCGCGGTGCGAGACGAGCACGGCGTCGCCGGTATCGACGATGACGAGGTCCTGCACGCCGACCGCGGCGACCATGCGTGCGTCGGACTGGATGTAGCAGTTGGTGCTCTCGACGACGATCGCCTGGCCGCGCACGCGGTTGCCCTGGTCGTCGGCCTCCGCTTCGAGGTCGCTCATCGCCTTCCACGAGCCGATGTCGCTCCAGTCGAACGAGGCCGGCACGACCGCGACCTTCGGCGCGCGTTCCATGATCGCGTAGTCGATCGAGATGTCCGGCTGGGCGAGGAACGCCTCGCGGTCGAACTCGATCGGGCTTTCGTGGTTCATCGCGTGCGCATGGCAGGCCTCGGCCGCCTTCAGCACGTCGGGGCAGACTTCCGACGCGACCGCGAGCAGCGCGTCGGCGCGGAAGCAGAACATGCCCGAGTTCCACACGTAGTCGCCCGAGGCGACGTAGCTCTCCGCGGTCTGCAGGTTCGGCTTCTCGACGAACGCGGCGACGCCGCGACCGTCGCGTCCGGCGATCGCCTCGCCCATGCGGATGTAACCGAAACCCGTCTCCGGATGCGTCGGGCGGATGCCGAACGTGACGAGCCAGCCATCGGCGGCGAGCGCCGCGGCGCGCCGCGCATCGGCGACGAATGCGTCGAGGTCGCGGATCAGGTGGTCGGCCGGCAGGATCAGCAGGGTTGCGTCTGCGCCGACGCGGTCGCGCGCGTGCAGCGCGGCGAGCACGACCGCCGGCGCGGTGTTGCGGCCCGCGGGTTCGAGCAGGAACGGCAAGGTGTCGAGGTTCGCGCCTTCGTGCTGCGCGTACTCGTCGCGCGTGAGGAAGTAGTAATCGCGGCCGGTCACCGTGAGCACGGTGCCGTCGTCGGCGCAGCGCAAGGCGCGGTCGAGCGTCTTCTTGAGCAGCGACTCCCCATCGCCCATGCGCATGAACGGTTTCGGGTAGGCACTGCGCGAGACGGGCCAGAGGCGGGTGCCGGCACCGCCGGACAGGATCACGGGGACGAGCATGGTGTGCGAACTCCTGCACCGGCAGGCGGCCGGCGCTTCAAGCCCGGCCGCGACGCGTCACGCCGGGCCGGCGGCCGCGAGTTCGTCGAGGACCTGGTCCAGACCCGCGCGCCAATCCGGCAATTGTAGCCCGAATGCGGCTTCCAGCCGGGCGCCGTCGAGCACGGACCAGGCCGGCCGGCGCGCCCGGGTCGGGAAATCCGCCGTGGCGATCGGCACGACCCGTGGCGCCCGCGCAATCAGCTCCCGCGCGGCCGCCCCCTCGACGATCGCACTGGCGAAGTCGTACCAGCTGCACCGCCCGGCGGCGACCAGATTGAACACGCCGCCGAGGCCCGACGACGCAGGGCTCGACGTCGTGACGCCCGCGGTCACGTCCGCGATCCACCGCGCCGGCGTCGGCGCCCCGATCTGGTCGGCGACCACGCGCAACTCCTCGCGCTCGGCCGCGAGGCGCAGCATCGTGCGCAGGAAGTTGTGGCCGTGCGAGGCGTACACCCAGGCCGTGCGGAAAATCCGATGCGACGCACCGCTCGCCGCGAGTGCCTGCTCGCCGGCGAGCTTGCTGCGCCCGTACGTGCCGAGCGGCGCGGTCGCATCATCCTCGCGATAGGCGCGCGGCGAACCGTCCGCACCCGGGATGCCGTGGCCGTCGAACACGTAGTCGGTGGAGTAGTGCACGACGTGCGCATCGTGCGCCGCGGCCCACGCACCGATCTCGCCGACCGCGCGATGGTTGATGCGATCGGCGAGCTCCGGCTCGTCTTCGGCGCGATCGACCGCGGTGTACGCGGCCGCGTTGACGATCGTCTCCGCCCCCGCCTCGTCGAGCGCGCGCGCGAGTGAGGCCGCGTCGGCGAGATCGCCCGCGAGGCACGGCGTGCCGTCGGCGAGCGTGCCTGCGCGCGTCGCAAAGACGACGTCGCGCCCCGCCAGCGCGCGCTGCAGCTCGCGCCCGACCTGGCCATTGGCGCCGAGCAGCAGGACGCGGTCAGGGGAGATGTTCATCCGCGCATCCTAGTGCACCGCGTTGGCCCGGCGCACGCCCGAGGCTCATCGGGCATCGCGAATGAAGTCGCACCCATGAGGTGCCTGGCCTTCTGCGCGGTGCTTCGGCCCTCCGCCTCAAGAAATGGCGTCGCGGCTTCCCCCGCTTCTCACGGGTACGTCGGCAGCCTGTCGCGCGGGACGTCGGCGAGGAACGGTGCCTTCATGTCCTTGTCCGACAACGAGGGTTCGGCGATCGGCCAGTCGATCGCGAGCGCGGCGTCGTTCCAGCGGATGCCGGCGTCGCTCGCGCGGTCGTACAGCGCGGTGCACTGATAGACGAAGGTCGCGTACTCGGAGAGCACGGCGAAGCCGTGCGCGAAGCCTTCCGGCACCCAGAAATGGCGCTTGTTGTCCGCCGACAGGATCGCCGCGGCCCAGCGGCCGAACGTCGGCGAGCCGACGCGGATGTCGACCGCGACGTCGTAGACCTCCCCTTCGAGCACGCTCACGAGCTTGCCTTGCGGGTTCGGCCACTGGTAGTGCAGGCCGCGCAGCACGCCGCGCGCGGAGCGCGACACGTTCGACTGCACGAACTGCAGCGTGAAGCCCGCATCGGCGAAACGCTGCTGGTTGAAGCTCTCGTAGAAATAGCCGCGCGCATCGCCGTGCACGGCCGGCTCGATCACGACGCAGCCAGGGAGTTCGGTCTTGATGATTTTCAAGAGATTCGGCCCTGTTTGACCATCGCCTGCAGGTATTGCCCGTAGCCGTTCTTGGCCAGCGGCGCGGCGAGGCGCAGCACCTGCTCGGCATCGATCCAGCCTTGCTGGAATGCGATCTCCTCAGGGCAGCAGACCTTGAGCCCTTGCCGGTTCTCGATCGTCTCGACGTAGTTGGAGGCCTGCACGAGCGATTCGTGCGTGCCGGTGTCGAGCCACGCATAACCGCGACCGAGTTTCTCGAGCATGAGCTGTCCGGCGTCGAGATAACGGCGGTTGAGGTCGGTGATCTCGAGTTCGCCGCGCGGCGAGGGCTTCAGCGCGGCCGCATGGTCGCAGACGTCGCCGTCGTAGAAGTAGAGTCCGGTCACCGCCCAGTTCGAACGTGGCTGCGCGGGCTTTTCTTCGAGCCCGATCACGCGGCCGCTCGCGTCGAACTCGGCGACGCCGTAGCGCTCCGGATCGCGCACCCAGTAACCGAACACGGTCGCCCCCTGCCGGCGCGAAGCCGCGCGCGCGAGCTGCTCGGTGAAGCCGTGGCCGTAGAAGATGTTGTCGCCGAGCACGAGGCAGGAGGGCTCCCCCGCGACGAACTCGCGTCCGATCAGGAACGCCTGCGCGAGCCCGTCGGGCGACGCCTGCACCGCATAGCGGATCGAAATGCCCCATTGCGAACCGTCGCCGAGCAGGCGCTGGAACAAGGCCTGCTCGTGCGGCGTGTTGATCACGAGCACGTCGCGGATGCCGGCGAGCATGAGCGTCGACAGCGGGTAGTAGATCATCGGCTTGTCGTACACCGGCAGCAGCTGCTTGCTGACCGCCTGCGTCACCGGGTAGAGCCGCGTGCCCGAACCGCCCGCGAGGATGATCCCGCGCCTCGTCGTCATTGTCTTTTTACTCCGATTCTCCGAAAAGCAAGAGCAGACGATTGAAACACGAAGGACACGAAGGAAAAGCAGAATCCGTGAAAAAGCCTGAAACACGGAGCACACGGAGGAAAAGTCTCAACGTGAAAAGCTCTTCTTTGCTTTGCTTTCTCCGTTTGCTCCGTGTGCTCCGTGTTTCAATCTCTTGATCTGCTTTCGTTCGTGTCCTTCGTGTTTCAATCTTTCCGCTCTTGAACCTCAAACGCCCAATCGTTCCATCCGGTAGCTGCCGTCGAGGACGCGCCCGACCCAGTCCTGATGGTCGAGGTACCAGTCGACCGTGCGCGCGAGGCCGGATTCGAACGATTCGGTCTGGCGCCAGCCGAGGTCGCGCTTGATCTTCGAGGCGTCGATCGCGTAGCGGCGGTCGTGGCCGGGCCGGTCCTTGACGTAGGTGATCAGCGATTCGCGCCTGCGGCCGTCGGCGAGCGGGCGGCGTTCGTCGAGCAGCGCGCAGATCGTCTTCACGACGTGGATGTTCTCGCGCTCGGCGTCGCCGCCGACGTTGTAGACCTCGCCGACGCGACCGATCTCGAGCACGCGGCGGATCGCCGCGCAGTGGTCGCCGACGTAGAGCCAGTCGCGCACGTTGCGGCCATCGCCGTACACCGGCAACGGCTCGCCCGCGAGCGCCTTCTGGATCATCAGCGGGATGAGCTTCTCGGGGAACTGGAACGGGCCGTAGTTGTTCGAGCAGTTCGTCGTGAGCACAGGCAGCCCGTACGTGTGATGGAACGCGCGCACGAGGTGGTCGGACGCCGCCTTCGACGCCGAGTACGGCGAGTTGGGCTGGTACGGCGATTCCTCGCTGAAGCGGCCGACCGGGCCGAGCGAGCCGTACACCTCGTCGGTCGACACGTGCAGGAAGCGGAAGCCGTCCTGGCGCTCGAGCGGCAGCGCGCGCCAGTAGGCGAGCGCGCATTCGAGCAGGTTGAGCGTGCCGACGACATTGGTCTGCACGAACGCGGCCGGGCCGTCGATCGAGCGGTCGACGTGCGATTCGGCGGCGAAATTGACGATCGCGTCGGGCGCGTGTTCGGCGAACAGGCGCTTGACGAGCGCCGCGTCGCCGATGTCGCCGTGCACGAACGCATAGTCGTCGCGCCCCTCGACGTCGGCGAGCGTGTCGCGATTGCCCGCATAGGTGAGCGCGTCGAGGTTGACGATGCGCCAGCCGCCCCGGGCCAGGGTACCGAGCACGAAGTTGCCGCCGATGAAGCCGGCGCCGCCGGTGACGAGCAGGGTTTTCATCCGATCCAGGGGTCCGCGAGGGGAAAAAAGGGCCGCGAACGGCCCATTCCTATCGTAGCGGCAGGGGGCGGGGAACGCGAATCGGGGATGCCGGTCAGTAGAGCCCACCTGTGGGCGAATGCCGCCGGCGGCCGATGCCGGCGTCGCGCACAGGTCCGCGCCCATGGTGACCGCCCCTCGCTCGGCCCGCGCGCAGCCAGACCGCGAACCTCACCTGAACATGCGCCGCATCCCTGCGTGCGCATTCACCGCACGTGCGGGGACTGCCTCCTATCGTCCACGTCCAGCTCGCGATCCGACCAAGTCTGGGAGACCTCCAGGTTGGCCGGTACGGAAGGAGGACGTGAGCTGACCAGTTCCCCCGGGCGCGCGGTGCACATGCATGGCACCGCCCCCCACATCGGCGGTCCCGTTCCCCGTGGCCGCCGATCACTGCCCCGCAGCCGCACGTCGCGAGACGCCGGACACTGCGGGGCGTTTTTTTTGCGCGACCGCCGCTGCGTTCGGACGCGCGCGGCGCGCCGTCTCAATGCTCGTCGCCGCGCAGCGCGTCCTGTGCGTAGATCGCCACGTGCGGTTCGCCGTCGGCGCCGATCCAGCCGCGGTACATGCCTTCGGTGTTGAACGGGAATGCGAACGAACCGTCGCTGCCGAGCACGATCGCGCCGCCGTCACCCCCGGCCTTCGGGATCTCGCCGTTGATGACCTCGCGCGCGGCGCGTGCGATCGATTCGCCGGACAGGCGCACGCGCGCGCAGATCTCGTGCGCGGCCGCGTCGCGGATGTAGAACTCACCCCAGCCCGTGCCCGACACCGCGCAGCGTTCGTCGGCCCAGGTGCCCGCGCCGATGATCGGCGAATCGCCGACGCGTCCGTAGCGCTTGTTGGTCATGCCACCGGTCGAGGTGCCCGCGGCGAGATGGCCTTCGGCGTCGAGCGCGAGTGCGCCGACGGTGCCGAAGTAGTTGCGGCCGATGTCGAGCAACGCGACGCCGGCCTTCTCGTCGCGCAGTGCCTTCTGCAACTGTTCCCAGCGCTTCTCGGTGCGGAAGTACTTGGGATCGACGAGCGTGATGCCTTGCTCCTTCGCGAATGCCTCGGCACCGTCGCCGACCATCATCACGTGACGCGACTTGTCCATGACCGTGCGCGCGAGCAGGATCGGGTTCTTCACGCGGTGCACGCCGGCGACCGCGCCGGCCTTGCCGCTCGCGCCGTCCATGATGGACGAGTCGAGTTCGTTGCGGCCGTCGTGGTTGAACACCGCACCGCGACCCGCGTTGAACTGCGGCGCGTCCTCGAGCACGCGGATCGCCGCGGTCACCGCTTCGACGGCGGGCTTGCCCGCCTCGAGCTCGGCATGACCGGCGCGCAGCGCGGCTTCGAGCGCGCTGCGTGCGGCGGTTTCGTCGGCCGCCGTCATCTCCTTGCGTTCGACGCCGGCGCCGCCGTGGATCACCAGCATCGGCGAGCCCATCGAGACGAGGATGCCGTCGCGCACGGCGTAACGGCGCTCGAACATCGGCTTGTCGACGCGCCCCTCGGGCAAATGCAGCAGCGACGCGGTGCCTACGCCGATCGTGTCGATGCGCGCCTGCTGCATCGGCTTGTCCTCGGCCTGTGCAACGAAGCCGCCTTTCACGACGGTCGCGCCCGCGCCGGGCGCGGTCGCGTACACGCGCGCGGTGCCGTCACCGTCGACCGCGACCGCGGCGTCTTCATCGACGCCGAGGCCGAGCAGCGGATGACCCGCGATGGACTCCGCCTTGGCGACGAAGGCGACGAGCCGCCCGAGGCGGTTGCGTTCGCTGAAATGCGTGTCGGTGACGATGCCCTTCAGGCGCTCGAGGTGGAGGAAATCCGCCTCGATCGTGTTCTCCGGGCCGAGCGGGTCGGCGAGCGCGCGCGGGCTGATCTGGCTGCCGCCGTCCATCGCGCCGTAGAGGTATTCGCCGAGCATCGCGAGGCCCGCACTGGTGCCGCCGAGCGGCTTGCCCGCGTGCACGTGCGCGTCGAGCGCCTTTGCGACCGGGGTGCCACGCCAGTAGCGCACGTAGCGCGACTGGTCGCCGCCGCCGATGAAGATGCCGTCGGCGCGCGCGAGGCTGCGCAGGATCGCCCGATCGCTCGACGCTTCGCGATCCTTGAACACGAACGTCTCGACCGAGGCGATGCCGCCGACGTCGTTGTAGAACTCCTCGCCGATCTCGCCGGCCTGCGAGGCGCGCAGCACGACGATGTGGCCGTTGCCGGCGCGCTGCATGAACCAGCGCAGGGCATCGAAGTTGCGGTCACCGCCGCCCATGAGCAGCAGGCCGGGCTGTACGCGACCGGGCGTCTTCGCCGCGGGGTCGCCGAGCACGTAGCGATCGTAGTGCGCGCCGGCATGCGCCGTCGCCGCGAACATGCAGGCGAGCAGCAAGCCCGCGATCCATCGGTACCCGGCCGTCACGTGCACCATGCCGCCACTCCCCTTTTCAACGCGCAGCCGATCGCTGCCGTTTCATTAGACGAACCGCGAGCCAGGTTCCCCCATTTCGGAGTGGCAGCTCGGCCCACCGGGCGGATTATCACGTACGCAGCCCGGTGCGCCGATCGCTGCGGGGCTTGCATCGCAGAACGCGGCGTCATCGCGAGGTTCCGTCGCCTCCGCAGCGGGCAAAAAGATGTGCCGTCGTTCCGGCTAAAGGCGGAATCCAGCGGTTCGTTCCGGCGTCCGAAGCAGACGCTGGGTCCCGGCATTCGCCGGGACGACGAAGAGGGAGGCTCTTGGTGCTCGTGCTCTTCGTGCTCTTGCTTTGCTCCACCGGGTCCCCTCGGCGCCGGCGGGCGTCGGCCGAAAAAGCCCGAAGGGTGCGCGCGAGGGATCGCGCGCATTGCGCCGTCAGCGCAGGATGCGCTGTCGGCGCAACCGGCCGACGACCGCGGACCCGCGAGGCGCAGCCTCGCGGGCGGCGACGCGGGGTGCCCTTTCTCTTGGTGCCTTCTCTTTGGGCAAGCAAAGAGAAGACACCCGCTCGCCGCCGAGGCGAGCGGAATCGTGCGACAGCGCCGCGTTCCAGCAATGGAAGCCATGCGCATCGACAGCAAGAGCACAATGGATTCCCGCTTTCGCGGGAATGACGGCCATGTGGTGCGCCAAGGGCCGCCAACGTGCCACGGGTGCCAAGCCCCACGAGGCGTACACCATGCATGCCCTGCATCCCGTCGTCCTTGCTAGAGTGAGCCCATGCCCACCGACCTCGACGACTGGTTCGCCCGCGAGATCCTCGTGCACGAACGCGCGCTCGTGCACTACCTGCAGCGCTGCTGGCCGCAGCGCGACGAGCTGCACGACCTGCGCCAGGAGGTCTACGCGCGCGTGTACGAGGCCGCTGCGCGCAGTCGTCCGGCGTCGTCGCAGGCGTTCCTGTTCGCGACCGCGCGCCATCTGATGACCGATCGCGCGCGGCGCGGCCGCGTCGTGTCGATCGAGCCGGTGGGTGATTTCGAGCCCTCGAACGTCTATCTCGTCGACGACGTCTCGCCCGAGCGCTGGGCCGGCGCGCGCCAGGCGCTCAAGCGGCTCGCCGAAGCGCTCGACCGCCTGCCCGACCGCTGCCGCGAAGTCGTATGGCTGCGGCGCGTCGAGGAACTGCCGCAGAAGGACGTGGCCGAGCGCCTGGGCATCAGCGGCAAGACGGTGGAAAAGCACCTGGCCAAGGGAATGCGCCTGATCGCCGATCACCTGTACGGCGGCGAGCCGCGCGGCGGCGCGCTCCGGGCATGGACGGCCAGCGAAGAGGACGAGGACGATGCACGACAGCAGGCGGATTGAGCACGCAGCCGCCGAGTGGCTCGCGCGCCGCGACCGCGGCGACTGGAGCGCGCACGATGAACGCGCGCTCGAGGAATGGCTGCGTGCATCGACGCGTCATCGCGTCGAGTTCCTGCGCCTCGAGTCGGCATGGCGCGAAGCGGGGCGTTTGCAGGCGCTCGCCGCCGGGCTGCCCGGTGGCACCGTACCGCCCCGCGGTGCATGGACGCTCGGGCCCGTCGCGCCCGCGGCGTACGTGCGCGCAGCGCGTGCGCGCGCGCCGCAGCCGGGGCGCCGCTGGCGATACGCACTCGCCGCCGGCTTCGCGCTGGCCGCGACCGCTTCCGCGCTGTGGCTCGGCTGGCGGTTGGGCGGCCGATCCGAGGCGGACTATGCGAGCACGGTCGGGCAGGTGCAGGCGGTGACGCTGGCCGACGGCAGCAGCGCGGTGCTGAGCAGCGGCAGCCGCGTGCACGTGCGCATGACGCGCGGCGAGCGTGACGTCGAACTGCTCGAGGGCGAAGCGTATTTCGACGTCGCGCACGACACCGGCCGGCCGTTCGTCGTGACGGCCGGCGGGCGCCACGTGACCGCCGTCGGCACGCGCTTCTCGGTGCGCAGCGATGCGCAGGACGTGCGCGTCGTCGTCACCGAGGGCAAGGTGCGCCTCGACGCGCCACCGGGCGCCGATGGCCGCGCCACGCCGGTGTCGCTGCTGCCCGCGGGCAGCGTCGCGACCGCGGGGCGCAACGGCGTGTTCGTGCGCTCGCTGCCGGTCGCCGAAGCGGAACGCTACCTCGAATGGCGTAGCGGTTTCCTCACCTTCGACGACGCCACGCTGGCGAGTGCGGCGGCCGAGTTCAATCGCTTCAACACGCGCAAGCTCGAACTCGCCGACGCCACGGTCGGCGAGCTGCGCATCGGCGGCAACTTCCGCTGGGCGAACCTCGACAGCTTCGTGAGGCTGGTCGAAATGGGCTTCCCCGTGCGCGCCGAGCGGCTGCCGGACCGGATCGTGCTGCACGCGCGCTGATCACGGGGTCGGCTCCGCGCGTGCCGCCGATGGGGGAATCGGTTCGCTCGTTCGTCCTGCTGTCGAAGAAGGCGCCGTCCCGAGCGCCCAGGGGAGTGTCGTCGATGCGTCGTCCGTTGCGTATGCTGCTGCTCAGTCTCGCCTGCTCCACCGCGCTCGCGCAGGCGCAGGTCTCCTCTTCCTCCACGATCGACGTGCCGGCCGGCGACCTCGCGACTGCGTTGAACACGCTCGCGCGCCAGTCGGGCACCCAGCTCGTCTATCGCGCCGACCAGCTCAAGGGCGTGCACACCGCGGGCGTGCATGGCGCGACCTCGACCGAACAGGCGCTGGAGAGCCTGCTGCGCGGCAGCGGGTTCAGCGCGACCCGCGATGCGTCGGGCGCCGTGCTGATCGAACGCGACCAGGCCGCGGCGGAACGTCCGGCGGCGCCGGCCGCGCAGCCGAAGAGCACGCCGGCGAATCCGCCACCGGACGACAAGCCGGTGACGAAGTTCGAAACCCTGCAGGTCACCGGCTCGCGCATCCCGCGCGCGCAGATCGAAGGTCCCGCGCCGATCACCGTGATCACCGCCGAGGAAATCAAGGCGAACGGCTTCACCACCGTGCCCGACGTGCTGCGCGCGATGACCCAGAACGGCGGCGAGACGCAGAGCCAGCAGTCGGCGAGCGGCGCCGACTTCTCGCCCGGCGCACAACAGGTGGACCTTCGGGGCCTCGGGCCCAACCACACGCTCGTGCTCGTCAACGGCCGCCGCATCGCCGACTTCCCGATGCCGTTCAAGGGGCGCAGCAACTTCACCGACATCTCCAACATCCCGATCGGGATGATCGACCGCATCGAGGTTCTCACCGGTAGTGCGTCGGCGATCTACGGCTCGGACGCGATCTCGGGCGTCGTCAACTTCATCCTGAAGAAGCGCATCGATGGCACCGTCCTCGACGTGCGCGCGGGCACGACCACCGAAGGCGGCGGTTCCTCGTTCGACGCGAGCATCGTCAGCGGCTTCGAACACGGCGACTTCAGCGGGGTCTACAGCCTCGAGTTCACCTCGCAGAACCCGCTGTGGGCGTACGACCGCGACATCCAGGATTCGACGCTCGACGCGCCGACCGCGAGTTCGCGCGCGGCGCGCCGCGCGTACCTGCGCACCGACGACACCGACACCTACCTCGACCCCGGCGCGGCGACCTGCGCGGCGCTCGCCGGCCAGAACCGCGGCAGCACCTACCATGCCTCGCGCCCGGGCTGGGGTCCGTACGATCCCGACCTCGACGACTACGGCCCCGGCTACTACTGCGGCAGCGACAAGTCGATCGGTTACGGCACGATCCTCAGCAAGCGGCGCGGCATCAACGGCTACGCGTCGCTGTCGTACGCGTTCGGCAACGGCAGCGAATGGTTCGCCGACCTGCAGGCGGGCCACCACACGGTCGACATCTTCCGCGACGTCACCTCGTGGAGCTACATGGCGCCGGACGGCAACGAGGAAGGCTATTTCAACAACCAGGCGACCGGCGGCATCGAATACTGGCAGCGCCAGTTCTCGCCCGAGGAAATGGGCGGCCTGAATCGCGGCATGATCGAGACGACGCAGCGCACGTTCGGCATCACCACCGGCTTCAAGGGCACGTTCGGCGAGTCGTGGAACTACGAGGCGTCGCTGAGCCATTCGCGCTACGACGCGACGATCAGCTGGCCGCAGATCGTCGCCGCGCGCGCGAACGCGCTGTTCCTCGGCGAGCCGGTCGGCGAGGACGACGACGGCCTGCCGATCTTCGATGCCGACCCGACGCGCCTGTACACGCCGCTCACGCGCGCCGAGTACGACTCGATCGCCGCGCGCACGGTCTACCATCCGGAATCGGAAACGAGCACCGCCGCGTTCACCGCGAGCACGATCGACCTGTTCGCGCTGCCCGGCGGCGACGCGGGATTTTCCGGCACGCTCGAAGTCGGCCGGCAGGCGTACGACCTCAATCCCGATCCGCTCGCGACCGAGTACTACTACTACAGCTGGCGCGATTCCGACGGCCACGGCAGCCGCAACCGCTGGGCCGGCGCGGGCGAACTGCGCATGCCCGTGGTCGACACGCTCAACCTCAGCCTCGCCGGCCGCTACGACCAGTACCGCTACTCCGGCCACGAGATCGGCAAGGCGACCTGGAGCACCGGCCTCGAGTGGCGGCCGATCGACAGCCTGCTCGTGCGCGGCTCGTACGGCACCGCGTTCCGCGCCCCGGACCTGCACTACGTCTACGCCGGCGTCGGCAACGACGAAACCTCGGGCATCGACTACTACAACTGCCTCAACGACGACGCCGATGACTGCGAGGAATATTCCGAAGGCCTGATCCGCACGCGCGCGGGCAATCGCAAGCTCGACCCGGAAACGAGCAAGTCATGGACCGCGGGCTTCGTCTGGTCCCCGCTCGACGGCCTCGACCTCTCGCTCGACTGGTTCGACATCGACATGCGCAACCAGGTGCAGGACATGAGCGTCGACTCGATCCTGCGCGACGAGGCGTCGTGCCGCCTCGGTGACCTCGACATCAACTCGCCGACCTGCGTCGATGCACTCGCGCGCATCACGCGCAGCAGCAACGGTTCGCTCTACGGCATCTACGTCAATCCGATCAACGTCGCGCGCGAAACGACGAGCGGCGCCGACCTTTCGGCGCGCTACCGCTTCGACACGTCGGTCGGCCGCTTCACGCTGTCGGCGAACCACACCTGGGTCAAGCGCCACGACTTCCAGCAGTACAAGGGCGATCGCGTCGAGGACGAATTCGAGGTCAACAGCGGCTTCGACATCCCGCGCACGAAGACGAGCGCGAGCGTGACCTGGGAAAAGGACGCATGGTCGGCGACCCTGCACGGCGAACGCCTCGGCCGCCTGCCGAACGGCTGGTCGTACGACCAGGTCTGGGAAGACGGGGATCCGGGCCCGACGATCGCGCCGACCTACCGCTTCAATGCGTCCGCGCAGTACACGTTCGGCGACCACGCGCGCCTCTCGCTCGCGGTGACGAACCTCTTCAACAAGATGCCGCCGCACGACCCGACCTACACCGCGTATCCGTACTACGACATCTCGTGGTTCGACGCGGTCGGCCGCACCGTCTACGTGCAGTACACGCACAAGTTCGGCGGCAGTCCGTTGTAGCGCCGGGCGGAGCCGCGGGCTCGCGCTACCTTCATCATCCGCAACCCATCGGCACGGAACGGGGCCGTCGAAGCACATTCGGCGTCCCTTTCCGTTCCACCTCGCCACGATGCAGGGCGGCCCATGCGGCCGCCGGCAACGATGGCTCTCGCGGCGTCCGCCCCGACTCGCGGCGGATCCTTGCCGTCCATCACGAGCAGCCCGCCCTAGCCGATGTCGCTGAGCCATCCATGCGGCTTGCGCGTTCCGCCGCGGGGCCGGGAGACCTGCCGGCTTTCCCCGGCTGGACGCCAACGTGCGCGCTTCAGGGCTGCCATACCGAATTCATGCCCACCACGACGGCTTGCGGCACGACACTTTCGGGGTTCGCGATCATGATGTTCACGTAGTAGTCGGCGCCGGGTTGCAGCGGGCACGCGGTATCCGGTGCGGTCGTCGAGAAATGCCAGAAGACGAGCGCATTACCCGCCTCGACGTCCGCCTTCAGGCAACCTGGCGTCGGCAGATGCGCCGCGAAATCTCCGCAGGCGCTGCTGATCGCCATGGTGACACGGGCAGGCGGCGATGACGGCACTTCGGAATAACCGAACCGACCCGAAAGATTTCCCGGCGCTGCCGGCGTGCGGAAATGTGCTGCCACGTAGTTCCATTTGCCGAAATTGCGCAGCGTCGGCGCAGGCGCGTCGCTGAAGCCCGGCCATGACACCGGCACGGAATCGATGACCGAGGAAAACCCCCACAGATTGTCCCATTCGGTAATGTTCACGTTCGGGCGGACGTGCGTCGTATCGGAGCCATAGCTGATGTTGCCGACGGGCTGCCACGTGCGCATGCCGTCGGGCAGTGCGAGCTGCGGTGAGCAGACCCATTCGAACCCGCCGGAAAAGATGATGTCCGAGGCGTCCGCCGCGGCGGACGCGATCGGCGCCAGCAGGAACATCACGCCTGCCAGCCGGTGTTCGCCGATGCCCGATGCCATCGAACCCCTCCTGATGCCCACCCCGAACGCTCGGCGCTCGTGAAGATTAGGCATCGTGCCATTTTTTTATTTGCTCCTCGGCAACGCGCACTCAGGGTCACGGAACTCCGAACAACGCGCGCTCGCGTCATCCTTTCGCATAAGCTTCTCGGATCAACGCTTCCTGATGCTCGTCCAGCCTGGCGCCGACCTTGGCGATGCGCCCGGACCTGCGGAAGAATCGGTAGATCACGTAGGCGATCGCCAGCACTACGGCCACGAGCGAGATGCCGCCCATGGCCGCTGCGGCCGACGTCCAGCCCATTTTCGCGAAAAGCAAGAACAGCGGACTGACGAGAACGGTGTTGATGAGCAGATAAATTCCCGCAGCGATCAGGATGGACATGCCTGTGTAGCGTTCGACGCCGAGCTTCTTGTTGATGCCCTGTCCGCGAAACAGATGCCAGTGCCGGCCTGCACTGTGGTTCACCAACGCGGAATACCATCCGTTGGACGCACCCGCGCTGCGGAACGAGATCAGGGAAACTTTCTGACCGGCACGCAACGGAATGTCGTGATGCGCGAGCCGCACCGCATGCTCCGTGCCGTCGCCGGCGCGCAACCAGAACTCGTGCGTCCTGTCGACCGTCGAGCTGATCCGCACCGGGCTGGTGCTGCCGTGCACGTGACCGAGCGCACCGGTCGTGACATAGCCGCCGCCACCACCGCCATGGACGTGCGTTTCGCTGTACTTGTCCGAGCTCATGACCTCGCCGGTCAATATGCTGAACTCGACGGTCGTCTTGCCATAGACGAAATTGTGGCCGTCACGCGCGATCTGTGGCGCTTCCAGCTCGGCCTTCTTGATCGCGGTGAATCCCTTGCCGAGCTTCTCGCGTCCGGGGCCCTTTGCCCACTTGGCTGCGGCGTCCGTCGCCTGCATCAGCTTCTCCTTGCCGGGACCCTGGGCCCACTCAGCCGCGGCGCCGGTCGCCTGGCGCAACTTCTCGGCAGCGAGCTGCGATGCGGTGACGGCGACGACGCGCGTGACGACACCTTGCGCGTCGGTCGTGAACTCGACGGCCTGGCCAGGCATGGGCGCACCCGGCGATTGCCACGTGCGTTCGAGTTCGAACGACCACTGTCCGCCGTCGTTCGCAATGACACCCTGCATGCCGTCTGCCGGGACCCTCGAGATGGTTCCGCGCATCGGCTGTGATTGTTCCACCATGGTCCTCCCCCTTCGGGCGCTCGCCCGGAATTGCGGATGCGATCCACGACGACGACTGCGAATAGGGCCTCCGTGGCGTGAACGATGCCGGGTCCGCCGCCTTCGCGCCCGCGCACAATCGGCACTGCGCCTGCGGCGTCGACGCTTCGCTGCGGCCTTCCCTCTCCGAGCCGGTTCAGTCGCGGAGTGTTGTCATCGCGGGCGTCCGTAGAGTCGGGCTTGATCCTTTGCCTCCAGGCGATGCAGTTCCGCCATGACGCCTGACGGCGGATTGCCGATCGCATGGGGTGGTCGCCCCTCCAGGTACACGGCACCGTAGACCGTCCCGCGCGCACGGTCGTAGAGCGTTCGCACATGGTTGTCCGCACAGTTGTGCGGCTGACACGCGCCGACCACGAGATACTCGACATTGCCGATGCGCGTCGTCCCGAAATCGGTGTTCTGCCCCATGTCCGCGAGCCAGGAGACTTTCCGGTAGGCTCCCAGTGCCGCGTGATAGGCGCGCTTGAAGCGTGGATCGCTCGCCATCAGTTGCCAGCTCGAGCCGATCGGTTCCTGCGATCCCGGTGCCGCCGACGGCGGCGCCGTAGGCATCTCCGGCTTGCGTCGCTTTGCGCTGTCGCAATCACGGAGTTTGCGCCGGTCGCCAGCGAGGATTGCCTGCGCATCCGGATGGCTGCCGCCATCCTCGACGTAGAGTCCAAGGCGATCCCGGTAGACATGGAAATCAAGCCGGTCCGACATGAACTCCACCTCGAACCCCTGCGGCGGCTCCGTGTTGCCGAACGTCGAATACACGGGCTGCACGCCGCCCGACTGCATCCGGCGTGAATCCCGCTCGAGCACGATTCCGGTCGGCAGTATCCGGACGCGCACCGCATGCGGATTGGCGCAATCGGTCGAATACGAGCCACCGTATCGGGCCAGCTCGTCGAGACGCCCTTGTGCCCGCGCCGTGCCGGTCATTGCAGTCCCTGAAACCGCAAGCAGAACGAGTACCTGCGATTGAATGCGTCGGTTCATGCGTCACCTCGAAAATGTCCAGTGCTCGTGGTCAATCGAAGCCATCGCGGAAGATGACGTCGGTGCGAAACCACCGACCGATGTCGACCGGCGCCGTCATGTTGTTGCCGATCGAGCCGTCGCCGAGCTGCCCGGAGTAGTCGGATCCCCAGCACCTGGCACGACCGTCGGCAAGGCGCACGCATGAACCGTCGTAGCCGAGGGCGATTGCAACGACCGTTCCGCCCAGGCCGACAACGTCGACCGGCAGGATGCGCGTCGCCAAGGTTCCGTCACCGACCTGATAGTTGTTGTTGTGGCCCCAGCATTTCAGCAGGCCGTCCTTGACCGCACAGCTGTGGTAGCCGCCCGCACCGATCGCCGTGACACCGGATGCGAGACCGTCCACGCTGACCGGCGCCGTACGCTGGACCTGCGTGCCGTCGCCGAGCTCGCCGTAAGGGTTGTAGCCCCAGCACTTCGCAGCGCCGGCCGTCGTCATGCCGCAGGTGTGTTCACCGCCAGCGGAAATCGCCGCGTAAGGGGTTCCGGAATCGTCGATCGCCGTCGGCAGGTAGCGGTCCGTCGTGCTGCCGTCGCCGACCTGACCGCGGAAATTGCGTCCCCAGCACTTCACGCCGCCATCATCCAGCAATGCGCAGATGTGCCGTTCGCCCGCGCTGATGGATACGACAGCGTGATCGAGCCCGACCACCGCGACCGCGTGATCGCGATCCTCGAGGCTGCCATCGCCGAGCTGGCCCGAGTCGTTGCGACCCCAGCACATGACAGCCCCTGCGGACGTCAATGCGCAGGTGAAGGACAAGCCTGCGGTGACTGCGACGGCGTCGCTGGCACCCAGCACCGGCACCGGCGTGTTGCGCGCGATCGTCGTACCGTCGGCGAGCTGGTGGTAGTTGTTGCGGCCCCAGCACCAGACGGTTCCGTCCGCCTTCGCCGCGCACGCGTGCTGCTCGCCTGCCGCGACATCCAGCACGCCGCTTTCCAGTCCGTACACGTCGCTGGCGCCGGACGAATCGATGCCGCCGCCGCTCGTCGTCTGTGCACCGTTGCCCACTTGACCGTAGTCGTTCACTCCCCAGCACATCGCCCCGCCGGCTTCGGTCGCCGCGCAACTCGTATTCCGGCGCAATGCCAGGCGCACCGGCGCCGATGTCAATCCCGAAACGATCCAGGGGCGAAGGATGGCTTCCAGATTCCAATGGATCGTATTGCCGTTGCCGCTCTTGCCATAGTCGGTATTGCCCCAGCACAGGATCCTGTTGTAGCTACTCCGAACACAACTATTGTTGTCGCCGAGCGACATTTCGACGATTGCGCCATTCATGCCGCTGACATTGGTCGGCCGGTTGAAGTCGGCCGTCGTGCCGTCGCCGACCTGCCCGCTTCCGTTTTCGCCCCAGCACTTCAACACCTGACCGGCCGCGAGTGCGCAAGTATGGTCACCCCCTGCTGCAATGCGGGTCACGCCGCTGGCAAGCCCGTCGACGGCGACCGGCAGGCTGCGACTGGAATTGGTGCCGTCCCCGAGTTGTCCCGAGCTGTTGCGGCCCCAGCACTGCATGCCGCCAGTCGAGGTCAAAGCGCACGTGTGATAGCCGCCGACCGCGATCGCGGAAACGCTTCCGCTGACCGTCACCGCAACCGGCGTCGTCCGCGTCGTCGTCGTGCCGTCGCCGATCTGCCCTGCATTATTGCGACCCCAGCACTTCATCTGGCCGCCGCTGATGAGTGCACAGCCGTGCTCCTCGCCTGCGCCGATAGCGATGGCGCCGGCTAGACCAAGCACATCGCCCGGTACGGGCTGGTCCGATGTCTGACCTGTGCCGAGGCGGCCGTTGTCGCTTTCACCCCAGCATTTGACGCCACCGGTCTGCATCAGCGCGCAAGTGTGCGACGTACCGAGCGCCAGAGCTTTCACACCGCTAGAGCTTTCACACCGCTGGAGAGTCCCGTCACTGGCGTCGGCACCGCCCGATAGAGCATGGTGCCATCACCGAGCTGACCACTCGAATTGAGGCCCCAGCATCGCACGCCACCCGACGTAGTAAGTCCGCAGCTATGGCTCCCGCCAGAAGCGACGGAGCGAAGGCGCTCTTCGGACGTGTCGACCTCGACCGGTGCTGCGCGGTCGAGCAGGATCGAATAGCCGTCGCCGAGCTGCCCCGAGTTGCCCCGCCCCCAGCAGCGCACATGACCGTCGTCGACATCGATCGCGCAGGTATGGTCTCCGCCTGCCGACAGTGTCGCCGCCGAACCGACCGCCGGCCACATCGGCATCAGCGCGAGAAGTACGCGCAATCCACTTCTACCAAGATCCATCATAGCCCCCCGATTCTGGTTCCCCTCCGCACGAACGGCGCCAGCTGGCACCTGACTCGTTCGGAATCCCTGAAGTAGCAAGCACATCGCATGCCAGCCAAACCGATGCAATTCCATCGCTGTACGGTCCTCGAATCCCTTGCGACGCATGGCCGTCAGACCGTGACAACGGGCGTGCGGTTTTGACGCCTTTCCGGCGCGATGGTCCGGAGCCGCAATTCGCCCCCTGATGCTCACCTCGTTCGCGCTGCGCGTCCTCACGGAGCCTTCAAGGAATCTTCAAGACCGCGCCGATTGCCGGGAAGAGCGTGCTCGCGCGGACTTGCGTGGATGCGGAAACAGTTTGTAAGGTTCGGCAGTCCCCAGGGGGAGTAACGCACATGGAGCGCTCACCGTGATGAGATCGGCGGACGCCGCGCCGAGCGCTCGATTGCTGCATCGATGGCGTTTCGGCCGAGTCGAATTCGACGAGGCGCAGATGGAATTGCGCGTCGACGGCGCCGCCGTCGCCATGGAACCTCGACCACTGCAGGTGCTCGCACTGCTGCTGCAGCATGCCGGTGAAGTCGTCACCAAACAGGAACTGCTGGACGCGGTCTGGGATGGGCGGCCGACGGTAGAGCACGTCATTGCGACCGCGATCGGGAAACTGCGTCGCGCCTTCGGCGAGTCCGACGGAGAGCCGATCGTCACCGTGCCGCGCCTCGGCTATCGGCTGGTCGCACCGGTGGAACGGGTCGCGGTCGGTCGGCTGATGACCAGCGAACTCGCGTTCCGCGCCGGCGAAGCCGTGCCGGGAAGAGAGCGCTTCCGCTTCGAGTCGCAACTCGGCCGGACGCTCGGCAGCGAAGTCTGGCTGGCGCGCCACGACAAGACACATGAGGCGCGCGTCTACAAGTTCGCGTCCGATGCGACACGTCTTTCCGCGCTCAAGCGCGAAGCGACACTCTCGCGCGTGCTGCGCGAATCGCTCGGCGAGCGCGAGGGTTTCGTGCGCGTCATCGACTGGAACTTCGCCGACGAACCGTTCTACCTCGAAGAGGAATACGGTGGACGCGACCTCGTCGCATGGTCGGCGGACGAGCCCGATCTTTCGCAGTGGACGATCGCGCAACGCATCGCGTTCTTCCTGCCGATCGCCGACACGCTCGCCGATGCGCACGGCGTCGGCGTGCTGCACAAGGATCTCAAGCCCGCGAACCTGCTCGTGCGACGGAAAAACGAAGGCGCCTGGCAGGTCCTGCTGACGGACTTCGGCAGCGGACGGCTGCTGCATCCCGAACGCCTCGACCAACTCGGCATCACTGCACTCGGGCTGACGCATACCCAGGCGATCTCGCCGAATTCAGGCACGCCGCTCTACCTGGCGCCGGAGGTCATCGCGGGCGGCCAGCCGACCGTGCGCAGCGACGTCTACGCGCTCGGCCTGCTGCTGTACCAGATCGCGGTCGGCGATCTGCGCAAACCGCTGACATCGGGTTGGGAGCGCGACATCGACGATGCGCTGCTGCGCGAGGACATCGCGCGCGCAACCGACGGCGAGCCGGCGCGCCGGCTTGCCAGTGCCGCCGATCTCGCCGACCGGCTGCGCCGCCTGCCCGAACGACATGCCGAACGCGAGCAGGTCGCCGCGACTCGCCATGGCGAGCGCCTAGCCAGGCAGGCGCTCGATCGCGCGCGCGCGCGACGGCCATGGGTGGCTGCGTTGGTCGGGGTGCTCGCGCTTGGCCTGGGCATCGCGGCTATCCTCTACCAGCGCGCCGATGCCGCGCGACTGCGCGCGGAGCGCGAAACCTCGCGCTCGAACGCAATCCAGAAATTCCTCAGCGAGGATCTCCTCGGCGCCGCCGATCCCGGCAATGCCTACTACAACGGCGATCCCACGATCGCGGAGTTGCTGCGCCGCGCGGAGGCCCGCCTGACCGACCGCTTTGCCGACGACCCCGCGATCCGCGGCGCGATCTATGAAGCGCTCGGTCGCGCTCAGGCCGGATTCGGACATGCCGATCTCGCCACGGAAAATTATCGCCGCGCGGCCGCCGCCTACGCTTCGGCGCCCGACGCCGCGAATGCGGTCGCTCGCGTGGATTACGACGAAGTGCGCATGCTCGCGCTGCGCCATGACTACGCCGCCGCCGATCGCGCACTCGAAGCCGCCGATCACGCTGCAGGCGATCGCGCTGCAGGCGATCCCGACCTGGCGCTCCACGCGGCGCTCGCACGCGGCATGCTCGCCAACCAGCGCTTCGATGCGAAGGGCACGCTGCGCGAGTACGCGATCGCCGACGCGTTGCAGCGCAAATACTGGCCGGAGGATGCCTCGCTCGCATTGCCGATCCGCTCGCGGCTGGCGGACGGTTATCTGCGCGAGGGCCAACTTGCGGCAGCCGAAGGCGTCATCCGCCAGCAGATGCTCGGCGACCCCATTCTTGCCGAACAGCGCGTCGGCAAGGCGGCCATCGGCGGGATGCGCAAGGAACTCGCGCGCGTGCTGCGCAATCAGTCACGACTGGAAGAAGCCCGGACCGAGGCGGAAGCCGCCGTCGAGCTGACCAAGCAGGGACTCGGACCCGATCACTTCCACGTCATCGACGTGTTGAGCGTCCTGTCGAGCATCTACCAGGACCTGCACCGATGCGAACCCGCGCTCGCGACCGCGAAAGACATCGTGCGGCGCTACGATGGAGTGCGCCCGCCGACGGACCAGGGCGCACTCATCGAAACCGGCAATCTCGGCTTCGTCGAATACGATTGCGGCCATCTCACGGATGCGATCACCCATCTCGGGCATGCAGAAGCCGGCCTCGCTGCGCAATTCGGTGCGGGCAACCCGGCTGCGCAGGCATTCCGCGTCGGACTGGCCCGAGCGCTCGCGGACGCCGGCCGCTACGACGAAGCGCTCGGAAAGCTGGGCGACGCCTCGGCCGAAGCGGTGCGCAACGCCGAAGCACGCAGCGACGCCGACGACACGGTGGATTTCGTGCGCGGCACCGTCTACGTGCTGCAAGGCCGCCGCCGACAAGAAGGCTTGAACATCTTGCATGCGCTGTACGAGCGCGTCCGCCAGCGCGACGGCGGCTCCGACCTGCTGCCGCAAATCGAATCCTTTCTGGTCGCGCACGAAAGAAAGACGTCTTCCTGAAACCATGCGGCGACAGCCCGTGCACGGGCGCACTCGCGCCATGCGTGTCGATTCATCGCGCCATGGATCAAACGACGAGGGAACGCAACCTTCTCGATAACCGAGCGCACGGATTGCCGTTCGAGACCACCGTGTTCGCGGCGCCCCGCGATCGGGCGAGTCCGCCGACCGCGAGCCAGCGCGCGACAAAGTCCGGTTCAGAACGGAATATCATCATCCTCGAAACCGCTGTCGGCCGGCGGTGCGGACTGGCGCGGTGCCGCGGCAGGCGGTGCGCCGCGCGACGACGACGAGCGCTCGCCGCCGCGATCGCGGCTGTAGCCGCCACCGCCGCCACCGCCGTAGCCGCCGCCTCCACCACCGCCGCCGTAACCGCCGCCTTCACCGCCGCCACCGCCGCCGCCCGGGCCGCCGAGCATCTGCATTTCATTGGCGATGATGTCGGTCGAATAGCGCTCGACGCCGTCCTTGTCAGTGTACTTGTCGGTGCGCAGCGAACCTTCGACGTAGACCTGGCGCCCCTTCTTGAGGTACTCGCCCGCGATCTCGGCGAGGCGGCCGAAGAACTTCACGCGGTGCCACTCGGTGCGCTCCTGCTGCTCGCCTGTCTGCTTGTCCTTCCAGCTTTCCGAGGTCGCGATGCGGATCGAGGTGATCGCGCTGCCGTTGGCGGTGTAGCGCGTTTCGGGGTCCGCACCGAGGTTGCCGACCAGGATGACCTTGTTGATGCCGCGTGCCATGGAGCGATTCCTCTGTTCGTATAGCGTCCGGAAAGGACCGAGGATAACACCGAGCGCGACCGGAGCCGCCGGCATCGGCCGCATGCTCGCGTAAGTCCGCGCCGCGGCTCGCCGTCCGCAGGCACCGACGGCCGGCGCCGGCCGCCCGCTATACTTGCAGGCCACCCGGTCCGCCACACAGGCCCTGCCTTGAGTTCTGCCGCCCCGCTCCCCGCCGCGCCGCACATCGCGCGCCTGGCCGACGTCCAGGCCTTCGCTGCCAGCGACATGGCGGCGGTCAACGACCTCATCCGCGCCCGTCTCGCATCCGACGTCGTGCTGATCAACCAGATCGCCGAGTACATCATCGGTGGTGGCGGCAAGCGCCTGCGGCCGATGCTGCACCTCATCGCCGCGCACGCGGCGGGGTATGCCGGGCGCGACCACCTGCAACTCGCCGCGCTGATCGAGTTCATCCACACCTCGACCCTGCTGCACGACGACGTCGTCGACGAGTCGGACCTGCGCCGCGGCCGCAAGACCGCGAACGCGGTATGGGGCAACGCAGCAAGCGTGCTGGTCGGCGACTTCCTCTACTCGCGTTCGTTCCAGATGATGGTGGAACTGGACAGCATGCGCGTCATGCGCATCCTCGCCGACACCACCAACCGCATCGCCGAGGGCGAGGTGCTGCAGCTGCTCAACATCGGCAACCCCGACACGCACGAGCAGGCCTACCTCGACGTGATCGAACGCAAGACCGCCGTACTGTTCGCCGCGGCGACGCGCCTCGGCGGCGTGCTCGCCGGCGTGCCGGCGGCCGAGGAGGAAGCGCTCGCGCGCTACGGCCTCGACCTCGGCTTCGCGTTCCAGATCGCCGACGACGTGCTCGACTACGCCTCCGACGCGGGCACGCTCGGCAAGAACATCGGCGACGACCTCGCCGAGGGCAAGCCGACCCTGCCGCTGATCATCGCGATCGAGCGCAGCGCGCCGGGCCAGGCCGACATGCTCAGGCGCGCGATCCGCGCCGGCGGCCTCGACGCCCTCGACGACGTGCTCGCCGCAATCCATGCCACCGACGCACTCGACGCTTCGCGCCAGCGCGCGCACGCCTACGCCGATTCCGCCCGCGACGCGCTGACGGCGCTGCCACACTCCGATGCGCGCGATGCGCTGGCGGTGCTCGCGGAGTATGCGGTGGATCGGACGAAGTGAGGGGCTTGGGGGCTGAAGCGCATCGCGCCTTCCGCCCGCACAAACGCGGCGTATATCACCTGTAGGAGTGCACCCTGTGCGCGACCGTCGCGCCTCGGTGCATCGCACGCCGCGGTCGCCCACAGGGTGGGCTCCTGCCGTTGAAGCGCATGTGACGAGAGTTCATCCGTTCGCCCCGAGCGCAGGCCCGCAGGGCCGGAGTCGAAGGCGTGCCGCGGGCGCGTCTCGACTGGCCTCGCCGCGCGAGCTTTGCCCGACGCGGGCGGAGCCGTGGCGAAGCAGAGCTTTCGACGCGGAGCACACAGGGCACACGGAGGAATCAATCCCGATCGCTCGTCTCCGTGTGCCCGTGTTTCGATCTTTCCGCCCTACCGGCGTCAGCCGGCGAACACCTCGTCGAAGAATGCGTGCATCTGGCGGAACGCGCGCTTGGCCGTGCGCTCGTCGTAGGAGCAGCCGGGGATCTGGCCGTGCGCGCCGGGGATCGCGAAGCAGTGCACCGCGCCGCCGAAGGCGATGAACTGCCAGTCGACCTCGGCGCCGCGCATCTCCTGCTGGAAGCCGGCGATCTGCTCGGGCGATTCGAACTTGTCGTCCGCGCCGTGCAGCACGAGCACCTTCGCCTTGATGTTCTTCGCGAGCGCCGGATCGTCGGTGGACAGGTTGCCGTGGAACGAGACGACGCCCTGCACGTCGGCGCCGCTGCGCGCGAGGTCGAGCGTGGTCGCGCCGCCGAAACAGAAGCCGATCGCGCCCCAATGCCTGCCGTCGAGCGGCGCCTTGCCGGCCTGTGCCTTCAGTTGGGCGAGTGCGGCGCCGATACGCGCGCGCAGCACGGAGCGGTCCTTGTACATCGCCTCGGTCGCGGCGCCCGCTTCCTTCGCATCCTTGGGCCGCGCATCGCGGCCGTAGACGTCGGCGACGAGGATCACGTAGTCCTTGCCGGCGATCTGCCTGGCGAGATCGAGGTTGTCCGGCGTGATGCCGAGCCAATCCGGCGTCATCACGATGCCCGGGCGCGGCGTGTTCGCCGCGTCGTCGTAGACGAGCACGCTCTGCATCTTCTTGCCGCCGACGTCGTAGTCGATCGTGCGGGACACCATCGCCGCGTGCAGTGGCGCGGCGAACAGGCATGCGGTGGCGACTGCGAGCAGTGAACGGAGCATGATCGGATCCTCGGCGACGGAAGGGACGCCCATTTTAAGCCGGTCGGCGCGGGGCCGCTGCTACACTGGGTCTTCCCCCATCCACGGAGCCGCCGATGCGTCGTCCCCGCCTGATCCTTGCCATCCTCGCCGCCGGTGCCGGCCTCGCCGCGGTCGCCACCGCCGCGGTCAAGCCCGAGTCGGCGATCGCCTATCGCCAGGCCGGGTACACGATGCTCGGCTGGAACTTCGGACCGATGGCGCAGATGGTGCGCGGCAAGACGCCGTGGGATGCGGCCGAGTTCGCGCGCCGCGCCGAGCGCGTCGCGCAGATCGCGCCGCAGTTGCTCGAAGGCTTCCCCGAGGGCTCCGACGCCGGTGCCAAAACCGATGCGAAGCCCGAGATCTGGAAGAACATGGACGACTTCAAGGCGAAGATGGACGAACTCGTGAAGCAGTCCAGACTGCTCGCCGAGGTGGCGAAGTCGGGCGACGAGGCGAAGATGAAGGACCAGTTCAAGCAGACCGCGGGCGCATGCAAGGCCTGCCACGAGAAGTACCGCAACGAGGAGTGAGGCGAAGGCGCCGCATTGCGCCCCGCCGACGCCCGCACGTCGCCGCACCCGGCAAGGGTGCCTGCGCGCCATGGAGCCGGGATCGAAGTCGCCGGGCACCGGCGCTCTCCGGCGGGACGACAAGCCCCCGCCGCGGCGAAGCCGCGCCGGCGGGCCCACGTGCCCGATTCGATGCGAGCGATACGTGAAATAAACGGATTCATCACCCTTTTGTAGTGCGCTTTCCCCCGCCCGGGCGAACCATCGAGCCGACGGCGACGACCGTCCGTCCACGCGCGCCGCGCACCGTGCCGGTGCCTCGCGGGTGCGCGCGGCGACATCCACGAGAGGGGAAGCATCGATGCTCACGAGTCAACCGTACCGGGCGCCCGCAGGCGCCCTCCTGCTTGCACTGGCAGGCATGTTCACGCAGCCGGCGTCCGCGGCGCCGCCGCGCCTGTGGCAGGCGAGCGACGCCATGCACTACCCGGGGCTCGCGCACGGCGCACTGCCGTTGCCGGCGATGGCGCGAGCCGGGACGGCAGCGCCCGGTACCGCGTCGGCCTGGATCGAGCAGAAGATCGCCCCGGCCGACGGTGGCGCGGGCGACCTCTACGGCTTCCGCGTGCTCGTCGCCGGTGACACGGCGTTCGTCAGCGCGCCCGCGCCGCTGGCGCGCGCCGGCGCGGTGTACGTCTACCATCTCGACGGCGCCAACTGGGTCGAGACGCAGAAGATCAGCGCGACGCCGCCACCGAGCACGCCGCCGAACTGGTCCGACTTCTTCGGCTGGTCGCTGTCGCTGTCGCAGTCCGGCGACAAGCTGCTCGTCGGCGCGCCGGAGACGTTCAACCCGATGGCCGGTCCGGCCGGTGGCGCCTACCTGTTCGCGCGCGGCGACGACGGCACCTGGTCGCAAGTGCAGGACTTCGCCCCCCCGGTGCCGATCACGCTGACCTGGTTCGGCCGCGCCGTCGCCCTCTCCGGCGACGTCGTGCTCATCGGCGAACCGTCCTACAACATGACCACCGAAGGCGGCCGCGGCGCCGTGCATGCGTTCGCCGAAAGCGGCGGCACATGGTCGCTCGTGCAGACGATCCGCGCCAGCGACGGCGTGAACATGGACGATCACTACTACGGCGGTGCGATCGCGAGCGACGGCAGCACCGTCGTCATCGGCGCGCCAGGCGCCGACTTCTCGTCGTCCGGCGAGTATCCGACCGGCTCGGCCTACGTCTACACGAACGACGGCGGCATGTTCACCGAGACGCAGAAGATCGTCGCGGCGGACGGCGCCGACGGTGACCAGTTCGGCTATGCGCTCTCCCTGTCCGGCACGGACCTGCTCGTCGGCGCGCCCGCGGCGATGGTCGGCGGCAACGTGCACCAGGGCGCCGCGTACGTCTTCGACGGCAGTGGCGGTTCGTTCGTGCAGGCGCAGAAACTCGTCGACGACGCCGGCGAGGCCTACGACCAGTTCGGCCAGTCGGTGTCGCTGCGCGGCGGCGTCGCGCTCGTCGGCATGTGGAGCTACAACGACGAGCCGGGCAGCACGCCGCCGCCGCCGAAGGCGGGGCACGTCGGCCTCTACACGACGAGCGGCTCGGGCTGGTCGCTCGCGCAGACGCTCGCCGGCGGCAGCGGCAGCGACGGTGACTCGTACGGCTGGGACGTCTCGACCGACGGCGTGACCGTGCTCATCGGCGCCGATGCCGACGGCAGCATCGCGCAGTACCAGGGCGCGGCGTATTTCTACGCGAACGACACGATCTTCGCCGACGGCTACGAGGGCTGATCGATACCACGCATTCCGCGCACGGACGCGCGGACATGCGGCGTCACCCGGCCTCGCCCCACGCGACCAGCGCCCATACGACCGCCGCGGCAAGCACGGCGAGCATGAGCGCGAGCCAGGGCGTGGCGAAGCGCAGCGCGCGTGCATCGACGTCGCGCGCACGACCCGACCACATCGGCGCGACGAGGTTCGTGCCGCGCAGCGCGTACGCGGCGATCGCCCCGAGGTGCACCACGACGAGCGCGAGCAGCACGTAGCGGTTCCACGCGTGCACGCGCGTCATGAGATCGACCGTCGCGGCGGACACGCGCGCGACGAGCGGACCCTCCTCGCTGATGTCGTCGCTCGCGAACAGGCCGGTCGTCGCCTGCACGGCGATCGACGCGAGCATCGCGACGACCGACCAGCCGCCGAGTGGATTGTGCCCGGCACGCCGCGGTGCCTCGGCACGGCCCAGCCCCGCGAGGTAGGCGAGCACCGCGCGCGGGCCGCGCACGAAGTCGCCGAAACGGCTCGTCTGGGAACCGAAGAACCCCCACAGCACGCGGAACAGCACCAGCGCGAGCGTCGCGTAGCCGCCGAGGTAGTGCCAGCGCATCGACGGGAAACCGAATTCGCCGCTCGCATACTGCAGCGCGACGAGCGCGACGAGCAGCCAGTGGAACGCCCGCGTCGGCAGGTCCCAGACGCGATCCGCCTGCTCCGTCATGTCGCGTTCCACTCGTGGACGGTCACGGTCGAGGCGCGCTCGATGTGCAACGGATCGCGCTCGGCGATCGCGCGCGCGTCGGCGAGCGACGCGGCGCGCAGCAGGTAGGCGCCGCCACTCGCGTCGCCGAAGCCACCCGCAAGCTCGACGCGCTGCTGCGCGCGCAATCCGGCGAGGAAATCACGATGCGCAGGGACGAGGCCGGTATCGAAACCGGGATTGCGCATGACGAGCACGAGGTAACGATTCATGGCGCGATGATCGCATGAGCCGAGGGCCAAGGGCATCGCGGCTGAAGCCGCTCCCGAAGCCAGCGCGCGCTCGTGCGGGAGCGCCGGAAGGCGCGATGCTCTTCAGCCCCGGCCCTCGCCCCCTCCCCCGAGCCGCCCTACGCGATGCCGAGACCTTCGATGCGACCGATCGCCGCGGGGTCGAAGCCGGCGAGGCGCGCGAAGGCGCAGCCGCGTTCGGCGTAGTCCTTGAACTGGTCGAAGCTCGGCGCGCCGGGCGACAGCAGCACGACGCCGCCCCGCGCCGTCGCCGCACGCGCGAGCGCGAACGCGTCGGCGAGCGTCGCTGCCGAAGACAGCGCGTACGCGCCGCCGGTCTCGCGCAGCAATGCGGCGATGCGCGCGCCGTTCGCGCCCATCGTGACGATCGCATGCGGCGGCTCGCAGCGCACCGCATCGGCGAACGCGTGCCAGTCGAGGCCGCGGTCATGCCCGCCGACGAGCACGCTCACCGGGCGGCCACGCAGGCTCGCGAGCGCCTCGAGCGTCGCCTGCGGCGTCGTCGCGATGCTGTCGTCGACGTAATCGATGCCGTCGCGCACGCCGAGCGCCTGCAGCCGATGCGGCAACGGACGGAACGACCCGATCGCGGACGCAGCGGCAACGGCGTCCTCGCCCGCCGCCTCGATTACCGCGAGCGCGGCGCAGGCATTGAGCGCATTGTGCGCGCCCGGCAACAGCGACTTCTCGAGGTCGAACACGCGCGCGTCGCCGCATGCGATCGCTTCGCCGTCGACGTGCCAACCGCGCGCGTCGCCGAACAGGCGTCGATCGCCATGCGCCGACGTGCGCGCGACCAGTTCGTCCTGGCGCGCGTTCGCGACGAGCGTGCGTGCGCGCCCGGCGAGCGCGAGCTTGTCGGCGACGTAGCGCTCGCGCGTGCCGTGCCAGTCGAGGTGTTCTTCGTGGATGTTGTTGACGAGCGCGACCGCGAGCGACCCTGCCTCGCGTGTCTGGAAACTCGACAGTTCCACCACCCACCAGTCCGGCGACACCGGCGGATCGAGCAGCTCGAGCAGCGGCAGGCCGATGTTGCCGGCAAGGGCGACGCGCCGGCCGAGCGATCGCAACAGGTGCGCGACGAGCGCGCTGACCGTGCTCTTGCCCTTGGTGCCCGTCACGGCGATCACGCGCGCGTCGGGGTTTTCGGCGAACCAGAGCGCGGTGCCCGAGGTGAAATGCGTGCCGTTGTGCTGCGCGTCGAGGATCTCGGCACGGTAGGCGCCGATGCCCGGCGACTTGATCACGACGTCGTAATTCGACAATGCGGCCGCGCCCGGTGCCTCGGTTACGACGTGCACGGCCGGATGCGCCGCGTGCCCGTACAGCGCCTCGGCTTCGTTGCAGAACAGCGTGACCGGCCGGCCCGGCAGGCGCAACTGCAGCGCGGCGAGCGCGGCATGGCCCTCGCGGCCGAAGCCCCAGACCGCGACGCGCTTGCCGGCGAGATCAGCGAAGCGCATCGGTCGGACGCCGTTGGACGTGCGCGAGCAGCGCCGGCGGAATGCGCGACTCGCCCGCCGGCGCGAGCAGCGGCGCGAGCGCGAGCGACGCCGCATCGAGCTGGGGCAGGACCTCGTCGACGAAGCGCGCGACGAGCGCATCCTCGCGCCACTCCGCGCGCTGCGCGAGCGCATGCATCGCCGCCCGCGACTCGCCGCCCTCGCCGACGCATTCGAATGGCTTGTGGTCGCGGAATTCCATCAGCGCGTCGAACGCGGGCGCGAGCGATTCGTCGTCGAGCAGGTTGCGCCCGAAGATCGCGAGCAGGCGCGGCTTGGGCATGAACGGTGCGAGCGCGAGGAACACGAAATGGCATTTCGGGCACTGTCCGCACCAGCGGTCGGCCGGCTTGGGGCCGAGGATGCGGAAGTTGCGGTTGCAGCTCGAGAACACGTCGTCGTAGCGCGCGCTGCGCGCGAAGCGTTCGGCCACCGCGAGTTCGGACAGCGGACGCAGCAGCGAGTAATAGTCCAGCGTGGGCGAGACGAGCGCGTGCAGGCGCTCGTGGAAAGCGCGTTCGAACTCCCAGCCCTTGCTCCACTGGTGGTTGACCGGCTGGCCATCGTATTCGAGCGTCGCGCTCGATGCCGAGCGCTCGTTGGAGAACGCGATCGCGTCGTAGCCGTACAGCACCGCGGCGACGGCGAGAATCGCCGAATTGATCGCGGTGACCGGGATGTGCCCGTTGTACGCACCCTGCCTGTTGTACTCGAACAGCAGTGGCGACAGCTCGCGCCGGATGTTGAGCAACGGCAGGCCCGTGCGCGCTGCGCACGCGGCGATCAGCGGCGAGTTGCCGACCCACGTCGCGGTGGCGTCGACGCCGGCGGCCTTGAGGATCTCGACGCTGACGAGCGAGTCCTTGCCGCCGCCGATCGGCACGAGCGTGCGTCCCACCACATGCCCCGCTTCCGTGGGAGCGGCTTCAGCCGCGATGCTCCTGCCCGATGCGTCCGAAAGCGTCGCGGCTGAAGCCGCTCCCACGGGAAAGCGGATGCGTCCGCGCAGGTCGAGCTTGTTGTGGTACGCGAACTCGCCGAGCCCGTGCAGGTAGAGCGCATCGAGGAACGCCGCGGTCGCCACGTCGGGCTTGCGCGCCCCGACGCGCAACTCGCCCGGCACGCCCGCCTTGTAGTAGCTGACGCCGGCGATGAAATGCAGCAGGTCGAGCGCCGCATCGAGCGCCTGGGCACGCGCAGGGTCGATCGCGGGCGCGTCCGGGAACACGATGCGCTCGACCAGTTCGTCGCCGTCGTCGAACGCGTAGGCGAGTTCGGCGACGCCGTCGGCGTAGCCGCGGCGGACGAAGCGGAACGCGCGTGCGGTGCGCGGGTCGGCGGCGGTCATGCGCTTCTCCCCCTCTCCCCGCCGGGGAGAGGGCCGGGGTGAGGGGACGTGCGGAGCGCGACATCCGGTTCGCCGGAACCCCGCCGTTCCGCCGCCAACGCCTTCAGGATCTGCTCCAGCACAACGTCGATGTTCTTCAACACGTCATCATTCCAGAATCGCAGCACACAATAACCGGAGCGCTGAAGCCATCGAGTGCGCGCCGCGTCCTCCTCGACCTGCTCGAGATGCTGACCGCCGTCGAGTTCCACGATCAAGCCTGCATCGGTACAGACGAAATCGACGATATAAGGACCGATTTCATGCTGTCGGCGAAACTTCCAATCGAGCAAAGCGCGGTTCCGCAAACGACGCCACAGGGCGCGCTCTGCGTCGGTCTGCGCGACACGCAGCGCACGCGCTCGTTCAACATTGAGACGCTTCACCACGGCCACCCCCTCACCCTGCCCTCTCCCCGGCGGGGAGAGGGTAAAAGCAGGCAGCGCCGGTCCATTACAACACCACCTCCGCGGCCGGCTCGCGCAGGTTGTAGCGCGAGCCCATCACGGCCCCGTAGGCGCCCGCCTGCGCGACCAGCAGCACGTCACCCTCGCGGCACTCGGGCAGGCGGCGGTTCGCGCCGAGCACGTCGCCGCTTTCGCAGATCGGGCCGACGACCTGCACCATCGTCGCGGGCGCGTCGTCGAGGCGGCTGAGGTTCACGATCTCGTGCCAGGCATCGTACAGCGCGGGGCGGATCAGCGAGTTCATGCCGGTGTCGACGCCGACGTAATGCACGCCGCCCTTGCGCTTGGCCTGCGTCACGCGCGCGAGCAGCACGCCCGCGTCGGCGACGAGGTAGCGGCCCGGCTCCATCCACAGCGCAAACTGCGGATACGCGCGCTTCACCTCGGCGAGCGACTCGCCGAGCGCGGCGAGGTCGAGCGCGCTTTCGTCGGGACGCGACGGCACGCCGAGGCCGCCGCCGATGTCGAGCGACTCGATCCGGCTGAAGCCTTCGGCGAGGCTCGCGAGCTGGCCGTACACGGAACGCCAGTGGCCGGCGTCGAGGATGCCCGAGCCGAGGTGCGCATGCAGGCCGGTGATGCGCGCGCCGCACTCGCGCGCGAGCGCGCGGAACGCGTCGACCTGGTCGAGCGCGACGCCGAACTTCGACGCGTCGCCGCCGGTGCGCACCTTGTCGTGGTGGCCGCGGCCGCTGCCGAGGTCGACGCGCAGGTGCAGCTCGCGGCCTTCGAACAGCTCGCCCCAGTGCTCGAGCGGGTGCAGCGCGTCGAGCGTCATGCGCACGCCGAGCGCGAGCGCGGCGGCGTATTCCGCGCGCGGCGCGAAGTTCGGCGTGAAGAGGATGCGTTCGGCGGCGAGCTGCGGCAACGCCGCACGCACGGCCTCGACTTCGGCGAGCGAGACGCATTCGAACGCGAAGCCTTCCTCGTGCAGCACGCGCAGGATCGCAGGATGCGGATTCGCCTTGAGCGCGTAGTGCCAGCGGTCGACCGCGCCGAGCGCACGCAGCGCGCGCGCCTGCGCGCGCACCGCGTCGAGCGAATAGACGTAGCGCGGCGACGCTTCGCTGGCAAGCTTCAGCAGCGCATCGCGTTCGCGCCGCCACCACGATTCGCGCTTCGCCGCCGCGGGCTCGCCGAGCTCGCGCCAGCTCGGCCCGAACACCGCGCCATCCTCGACACGCAGCGCGTCGGCGCGGATCAGCAGCGCATGCAGGCGCGGGATGAGCTCGTCGGCGAGCGATTCGTCGACGACGAAGGTGAGGTTGAGGTTGTTCGAGGACTGGCTGATCAGGTGCACGTCGAGCGCGCCGAACTCGGCGAGCACGCCGGAGAGACGATGCAGCTGCGCGCGCATGCCGCGCCCGACGAGCGTGATCGCCGCGCATGGCGCGATCACCTTGACGCGACAGATCTTCGCGAGGTCGGTCGCGAGCGCGGAGAGCACGTCCGAATCGACGAGGTTTTCGGTCGGATCGAGCGACACCGTCACGTTCGTCTCGGCCGAGCCGATGAGGTCGACCGAGAGGCCATGGCGCTTGAACTCGGCGAACACGTCGGCGAGGAAGCCGACCTGTTGCCACATGCCGATCGTCTCCATCGATACCAGCGTGACGCCCTTGCGCGCGCTGATCGCCTTCACGCACGGCGCCGCGTCGGCCGCGACCGCGCGGATCTCGGTGCCGGCGAGCTGCGGCCGGTTGGTGTCCTTGATCACCAGCGGCACGCCGGCACGGCGCAGCGGGCCGAGCGAGCGCGGATGCAGCACCTTCGCGCCGGTCGTCGCGATTTCCTGCGCTTCTTCGTAGTCGAGCCGCGCGAGCAGGCGCGCGTCGGGCACGATACGCGGGTTCGCGCTGAACATGCCCGGCACGTCGGTCCAGATCTCGACACACTCGGCCTTGAGCATCGCGCCGAAGTAGCCGGCCGAGGTGTCCGAACCGCCGCGGCCGAGCAGCACCGTGCGGCCGTCGCCGTCGCGCGCGATGAAGCCCTGCGTGATGAACACCTCGCCGCGCGCGGCGAGCGCGGCGGCGAACGCGGGATCGGGCACGGCCGGCACGTTCGCCGACAGGTGGCGCGCCCATGCGCCCGCGTTCGCCAGCGGCTGCGCGAGCAGGTGCTCGCGCGCATCGAGCCAGCGCGCCTCGAGCCCCTGCGTGCCGAGGAAGGCGACGCCGAGCGTGCTCGACATGAGCTCGCCGAGAGCGTACGTCTCCGCCTGCCAGTCGAGCGCGGCCGATTCGCGGCGCGGATCGACGATGAGCTGGTCGAGCCGCGCGAGCCAGCCGTCGAGCGCGTTGCGCACCGGCAGTTCGAGATCGCGCAGCAACGCGTTGTGCCGTTCGACAATGCCGACCTGCGCCTCGCGGCACGCCATCGTGTCGGTGCGCGCTTCGGCGATCCGCTTGAGCATGTCGGTGATGCCCGACAGTGCGGATACGACGATGAGCACGTTGCGCCCGCGCGCATGGTGAGCCGCGGCGATGCGCGCGATCGTCTCCCAGCGCGGGCGCGTGGAGACGCTGGTGCCGCCGAACTTGGCGACGACCCAGGGACGGACGGTGACGGGCGCCACGACGGGCGCGGATGCGGGACTCAAGCGGCGTCCTTCATGCGGATCGGCAGCGTGCGGATTCTTTCGTGCAGCGCAGCAGAACGCAATGGCGTGGCATTTTGCGGGCGGCGCGCGGGCCGGGCGCCGGCATCATGCCGATTTGCCGGCGATTGCGGGGCCGGTGGCACGGCTCGGGGTGGCGCGATCGGACCGCTTATGAACGAATATCATGTCGCCGGCGCGCGGCATCGACTACACGCGCCCGACCGATGCCACCCCTGCGCATGGTAGGACTCCACCCTGTGGGCGACCGATGACGCGGCGAGGGTGGATGTTGCGGTCGCGCACAGGGTGCTCTCCTGGAGATGGAGCACCGTGGGACGGATCAAGGCGTGCCGCCGCTGCGCGGCCGGCTCCGGACGAATGCAGCCGGCGGACAGGCGTCCGCCGGGCCGGGGCGTCGAACGGCTTGCGCGCCGCGACGCCCTTGCAGCGACGACCGCTCAGAGGCGGCAGTCCTCGAAGTCGTCGGCAAACAGGAACTCGCCACCGACGACGACATCGAACGTCGTGCTGCCGGTGAGGTTTCCGCTCTGCGCTCCCAACACCTTGCCGGTCGCGAGCGTGTAGAAGCGCTTCGCCACGTTGGCCGGGAAGCTCGCGACGCCCTGGCTCGCCGTCGCCTGGCCGAGCACGATCGAGCCGCCGCATGCGGCGGTCGAGAGCGTGACCTGCGAGGTCGAATCGGTGGTAACGACGTTGCCGCCAGCGTCGACGATCGACACCGTCACCGGACCCATGCCACCGCCCTGCTCCACGTCCGCGACCGCGCCGAGCACGAGATGGTCGGCGACGTTCGGCGCGAAGTTCGCGATCACGCTGCAGTTCGCACTGATCGCACCGGTCGTGTAGGTCGTGCCGTTCAACGTGCCGGCCGGGCAGGAACCCGTGACCGGGGCGACGTGGTAACCGGCCGCCGGCGTCAGCACGAACGCCGTGGTCGCGCCGCTCGCGACCGTCTGCGGCGTGTCGGGCGAGATCGTGCCATTGCCGCTCGAAGTCGGCGTGACCGTGAACGTGGGCGCCGTCACCACGACGGTCTTGCTGGTGCTGCCGCTGGCACTGTCGTCGTCGGTGACGGTGAGCGTGACGGTGTACGAACCGCCCGTCGCATAGGTGTGGCTCGGGTTGGTCGCCGTCGAGGGCGGGCTGCCATCACCGAAGTTCCACGAACGCGTGGCGATCGTGCCGTCGCTGTCGGTCGACGCATCGGTGAAGTTCGCGGTAAGGCCACTGGTGGTGAAGCTGAAATCGGCGATGGGCGCGACGTTGCCCTCGGGCACGAACTCCCACGCGGAGCGGCCGAACGTCGCGGCGCGCACGAGGCTGCGATCCTCGGCGACGTAGAGACCGGTGACGTTCACGAGCGGCATGCCGGCGCCGTAGCGCGTCCAGGTCGCGCCGCTGTCGTCGGAGACGTACACGCCGAGGTGCGTCGCCGCGTACAGCGTGCTCGACGTCTGCGGGTCGACGACGATGTCGTTCACCGGGATGCCGTGCGGGAAGCCCGACGCGTTGCCGTCGATGGCGGTCCAGCTGCTGCCACCGTTGGTCGAGCGCCACAGATGGTTCGATGCGGCATCCGGCGCGACGGACGCGATGTAGACGATCGACGCATTGGCCGGATCGAAGCTGATCGCCGACAGGCTGAGCCCGTTGCCCGGCAACGTCGTGGTATTGCCCACCTGCGTCCAGTTCGTGCCGTTGGTGGTGATGTAGGCGCGGCCCGAGGTGGCGACGACGCCGACGGTGTTCACGCTGCTGCGCGCGACGCCGATGTTGCGGATCCCGAAGTTGCTGGTCGGCAAGCCGCTGGTGCCGAGCGCGGTCCACGACCCGGCATAGTTCGTGCTCTTGTAGACCTTGGTGTTGCTGAAGGTGAACACGGTGTTGCCGGTCGCGTCGCCCTTCCACTCGGCGATGCGCGTGGTGAAAGGCGCCGTGTTCGGGTTGTTGCATTCACTGATGCCGCTGCAGGCGCTCGAGAAGCTCGTGCCACCGTTGGTGCTCTTGTAGATGCGGCTGTAGTAGAGGCTGCCGAGCATCTGGTTGGCATTGGAGCGGTTGACGTTGCAGCCGAATCCGTCGCCGCCGATGATCTGGTTGAACACCGCCGTGTTGCCCACGCGCACGCGCGTGCCGTTGTCCTGCAGGCCGGCGATCACGGCATCGCGGTTCGCGATCGAGGAACCGACCTGGTAGATCAGGTGCGAGGCGATGCCCTTGTTGAGCGTGTCGGTGAAGCTGGCGCCGTTGTTGATCGAGCGGAAGATGCCGCCGTCGGTGCCGAAGTAGATCGCGCCGTTCGCGGCGATGTGGCCGGCATGGAAGTCGGCATGCACGTAGGGCAGGCTGAAGCGCGCCAGCCAGTTGCTCACCTGCGAATAGGTCGCGCCGCCGTCGGCGGTCTTCGCGGCGAGCAGTGCGCCGCCGAAGTACGCGACGTTCGGGTTCGCGGGATCGACCAGCACGAGCTGGTTGTACCAGCCCTGGCCGTTCAGCAGCGTGTTGACCGACGACGACTCGCTGTTGGTGTTCGTGTACGTCTTGTACGTCGCGCCGGTCTTGCCGATGCCGGTCCAGGTCACGCCGTTGTCGGTGGACTTGAAGAAGTTGGCGAGGTCGGTCGCCGAACCGAGGTAGGAATTGTTGTTCGCCGCCTCGACGTACATGATGTTGCGGTCGGACGGCGCCGCAGCGACGGCCAGGCGCGTGATGCCGTTGGTGTCGGTGATGCCGCTCGAGCGCGTCCAGGTCGCGCCATTGTCGGTGGAGCGCCAGATCTGGCCGTTGGTCTGGTAGTTGGCGTTGCCGGGGTCGGCTTCGAGGCTCAGCACGAAGGTCGTGCCGCCACCCCAGGTGATCGTCCACACGTACGGATCGCCGGTCGGCGACGCCGGATCGATCGTGACCTTGCCGAAGCTCGCGCCACCGTTGGTCGAGCGATACAAGCCGGCATTGGTCGCGGCAAGGACGATGTTGCTGTCGCTGCGCGCGACTTCGATGTCGGGAATGATCGTCGAGTCGCCGAGATAGACGACGTTGCTCCAGTCGTCTCCGCCGTTGGTCGACTTGACCAGGCCCATGCCGGTGCCGTCGAACGGATCGCCGAGCCCGAGGTAAAGGGTATCGGCATCATCGGGCGCCATTTCGAGCGAACCGACCGAGAGCGAACCGAGCGTCTCGGTCTTCGCCGCCCAGGTCTGGCCACCGTCGGTGGACTTCCAGACGCCGCCGCCGGAGAAGGCGACGTAGACGACGTTTGCATTCGCAGGATCGGTGACGATCGCGTTGACGCGACCTGCATCGGTCACGTTGAGCGTGCCGCCGTTCTGCGCGAAGTTCGCGCTGGTCGGGCCGATGTTGGTCCAGCTGCCGTTCGCCGCGGCGACGAACGGCGCGAGCGAATCGATGACGGGGTTGGAGGTACCGCTCGCCGGCATGAGCACCGCGTGCCGTTCGCGCTCGCGCTTGGCCACTTCGTTGAGGAAGCGCTCGTACGCGGGCGAGAACAGCACCTGCTTGCGACTGAGGCCGGCATCGCCCGCCGCGAAATCGTCGTTGTACCACTGCGCCATCGCGCGGCGACGCGCGGTCGCGTCGTCGTGTTCACCCTCTTCTCCGGCGCGCGCCGCCGCAGGCAGCGTGGCCAGCATGCCGAGCATCAGGCAGACGGCCCAGCGCATCGAGTTCACGTTCATTGCAGTTCCCGGTGATGATGGCGGTGTGCGCCGCCTGGCACGCGCCGACCGACGCGTGCGATGAAAAGAAAAAGTGTTCCCCGCGGATCACGCCCCTTCAAGAACACCACATGCAATGCGAGCCCCTGATGTCTCCGAGGCCGCCGTCGCCGGCGCCCTCGGGGCATCGCTTCCGTGTGCGGGAGATCGCTCCGTCCGGGGCCAAGGCTGCCGGGACCGGAGGCGGGCGGCAATCTAGGACCTCGGACCGACCGCGTCAACCGGATTGCGCCGCGGCATGACGGGTTGCGGGCCGGGTCATCCGACCCGAACGACGGCAGACGATCGCGCGCGACTCGGGCATGATCCGCCGACGCCCCCGGCACGACGAGGCTCATGGCATGAACGACACGGCTCCGGCCGGATCCACGGCACACCCCGTCGGTTACGCGCGCCGCCTGAACGCCTGGGACGCCGCGATGGTCGTGGTCGGCGGCATCATCGGCTCGGGCATCTTCCTGACGCCCGCGTCGATCGCGCGCCAGACCGGCTCGGCGGGCGAACAGCTGCTCGCCTGGGGCGTCGGCGGCGTCATCGCACTGATCGGCGCACTCTGCTATGCGGAACTGGGCACGCGCCGGCCGAACGCGGGCGGCGGCTATGTGAACTTGCGTGACGCGTTCGGCCTCGTCGTCGCGTTCGTCTACGGCTGGAACCTGCTCGTCGTGAACCACTCCGGCAGCATCGCCGCGGTCTCGACCGTGTTCGTCGAGTACGCCGCCGCGGCCGCCGGGGTCACGCTCGCCGATCCGCGGCCGTACGCGGTCGCGACGATCGTATTCCTCGCCGGCATCAACTGGTTCGGCATCCGTGCCGGCTCGTTGACGCAGAATGTCCTGACCGTGCTCAAGCTCGCCGCGATCGCGATCCTCATCGCGGTGGGCCTGTCCGTGCGTGGCGCGCCTCCGCCGGCGGCACCCGCGGGGCCGGTCAGCCCGTTCGCGTTCGCCGGCGCGCTGATGCCGGTGCTGTTCTCGTACGGCGGCTGGTACTACGTCAACGACATCGCCGGCGAGGTGCGCGAACCGCAACGCACGATCCCGCGCGCACTGATCTACGGCATGCTGCTCGTCGCCCTCTGTTACCTGCTCGCGAACCTCGCCTACCTCGCCGTGCTCGGCCATGACGGCCTCGCCGCGAGCAAGGCGCCGGCCGCCGACGTCATGCGCCACGGCTTCGGTGAAACCGGTGCGCGCGTGATCGCCGCGGGCATCGCGATCTCGACGCTCGGCTTCGTCAACATCTCGATGATCGGCGCCGCGCGCGTGTTCCAGGTCATGGGCGCGGACGGCGTGTTCTTCCGCTCCGCCGGCCGCCTGCACCCACGCTGGCGCTCGCCGAACGTCGCCCTGCTGCTGCTCGCATTCGCCGCCTGCGTGCTCGCGCTGACCGGCACGTTCGACCAGCTGCTCAACTACTCCACGGTCGGCGACTGGCTCGGCATGGCCGCGGTCGTCGCCACGCTGTTCTGGTACCGCCGCCATCCGTCGACCGATGCAGTGACGTTCCGCACGCCGTGGTACCCGCTGCTGCCGATCGTGTTCCTCGTCGTCGTCGCCGGCGTCGTCGGCACGACGATCTGGCAGCACCCGGGCGACGCCGGCTGGGGTGCACTGATCACGCTCGCGGGGTTGCCGGTCTATTTCATCTGGCGCCTGCTGCCCCGGTAGGGCGGTACGCGCGCAAGCGCGTGCCGCCGAGGGTTTGCGAGACGCGGCGGGACTCGCGCTTCGCGCTCGACCCGTCGCACCCGCCCGAGCCGCCCTCCGCGCTCCACCCGATGCGACGAGCGTGGTGCTCGCTGCGCCGGAGCGATGCTCGGCAGGCGCGAAACGCCGTGCGACAATGCGACGATCACACGCGCGCGGACACGCTCCCGCGCGGTACGGAGACGCACGATGCCCGAGCAGCCCCCTCACGCCGCCGATTCCGCCCACGCCGCCGCGGCCGATCCCGCCAAGCGCCCCGTGCGCCCGCGGGAACCGCTGCAGGTCACGATCAACGGCAAGCCGTATTTCCACGACGGCGACCCGACGATGCCGCTGCTCTGGTTCCTGCGCGACACCCTGCGCCTGACCGGCACGAAGTTCGGCTGCGGCATCGGCAACTGCGGCGCGTGCACGGTGCTGTTCGACGGCAAGGCGATGCGCGCGTGCGTGCTGCCGATGAGCGCCGCGGCGACGCACCGGATCACCACCATCGAAGGCCTCGAGGGCGAGGCGCTGCATCCGGTGCAGCAGGCGTGGATCGAGGAGGACGTCGCGCAGTGCGGCTACTGCCAGGCCGGGCAGATCATGGCCGCGGTCGACCTGCTCAAGCGCAAGCCGAGGCCGGGCGACGACGACATCGCGTCGATCGGCAACCTCTGCCGCTGCGGCACCTATCCGCGCATCCGCAAGGCGATCCTGCGCGCGGCCGAACTCATGCAGGGGGAACGCAAGTGAGCGCGCGCGTCGACGCGGGCCGGCGCCGCTTCCTCGCGATCTCGCTGGGCACCGCCGGCGCGCTCGTCGTCGGCTTCCGCCATGCCGTCGCGGCACCGACGCCGGGCGTGCCGCCCGAACTGCTCGGCGACGATCTCACCGAACTCGGGCCCTTCGTGCGCATCGAGCGCGACAACCACATCGTGATCGGTGCGCGCGGCTGCGAGATCGGCCAAGGCGTCATGACCTCGCTGCCGATGCTCGTCGCGGAGGAACTCGACGTCGATTGGTCGCAGGTGCGCGTCGTGCAACTGCCGTACGGCTACGTCGAGACCGACAAGGGCCCGTCGAACCGCTACGGCGACCAGGGCGCGGGCGGCAGCACGAGCGTGTCGGACGGCTGGAAGGACCTGCGCCTCGCCGGCGCGACCGCGCGCTGGCTGCTCGTGCAGGCCGCCGCGAAGGAATGGAGCCTGCCGGCCGGGCAATTGCGCACCGCATCGGGCGAGGTCCTCGCCCCCGACGGGCGCAAGCTCACCTATGGCGCGCTCGCGCGCAGCGCGGCGGCGATCGCGCCGCCCGAGCAGCCGGTCGCGCTGAAGAAGCCGGAGCAGTTCCACATCATCGGCACGCCGACGCGCGTGGTCGACGCGCGCGACATCGTCATCGGGCGCAGCCGCTTCGGCATCGACGAGTACGCCGCGGACGCGCTCGTCGCGGTGATCCTGCGCTGCCCGTATCTCGACGGCACGCTCGAATCGTTCGACGACCGCGAGACGCGCAAGGTCGCCGGCGTCGTCGACGTGATCGCGATCGACGGCCCGAAGCCGGGCGAGCCATTCGACGGCCCGCTCGCGAGCGGCGTGGCCGTGCTCGCCGAGCACACCTGGGCCGCGCTCAAGGGGCGCGAACTGCTCGAGGTGAAATGGAAGCAGGGACCGTGGAGCGCCGAATCGAGCAGCGCCCTCGCCGCGCGCGCGAACGAACTGCTCGACCGCGACGAGGGCGGCACCAGCGTGCGCCGCGACGGCGACCTCGCCAAGGCACGCAAGCAGGCGCGCAACGTGGTCGAGGCACGCTACGAGGTGCCGTTCCTCGCGCACGCGACGATGGAACCGCCAGCCGCGCTGATCGAAATCAAGCAGGACAGCGCGCGACTGGTCGCCTCGCTGCAGAGCCCGGGCGGCGCGTCGGCGATGAT
Source organism: Dokdonella fugitiva (assembly GCF_004342425.1). Classification (GTDB taxonomy): domain Bacteria; phylum Pseudomonadota; class Gammaproteobacteria; order Xanthomonadales; family Rhodanobacteraceae; genus Dokdonella_A; species Dokdonella_A fugitiva. The sequence continues at coordinate 216,313 of NZ_SLWQ01000007.1, forward strand.
CGCGCGCATGACCGGCCTCGCGCGCAAGGACATCGAAATCCGCATGACGCGCGCGGGCGGCGGCTTCGGCCGGCGCCTCGAGAACGACTACGTCGCGGAAGCCGTGCTCGTCGCGAAGGCGGCGGGCCGGCCGGTCAAGCTCATGTGGACGCGCGAGGACGACCTCCAGCACGACTTCTACCGCCCGTACGGCGTGCACGCGCTGTTCGCCACGCTCGACCGCAGGAAGCAGGTCAACAGCTGGGTCCATCGCTGCGCGGCGACGCCCCGGCCCTACCGCGAAGGCGGTGGCCGCAAGCGCCCGATCAATACCGGCTGCCTCGAGGCCGACGACTTCCCGGCCGGCCTCGTCGGCAACCTCGAGAAGACCTTCTTCGCGGTCGAGTCGGGCATGCCGCGCGGCTGGTGGCGCGCGCCGCTGCACACGTTCCATGCGTTCGCGGTGCAGAGCTTCATCGACGAGATCGCGATCGCGAGCAAGCAGGACGCAGTGAAGCTGCGCCTGGCGATGCTCGGCGAGCCGCGCAGGATCCCCTACTCCGGCCACGGCGGCCCCGAGTTCGACACCGGCCGCCTCGCCGAAGTGCTGCGCCGCTGCGCGGCGAAGATCGGCTGGGGCGAGCGACGCGACGACGGCCACGGCATCGGCATCGCCTGCCACTTCACGTTCGGCGGCTACACCGCGCACGCCTTCGAAGTGTCGGTCGAGGGACGCGAATTGCGCATCCACCGCGCGGTCTGCGTCGTCGACGTCGGCCGCGTCATCAACCCGCTCGGCGTCGAGGCGCAGATGATGGGCGGCACGATCGACGGCCTGTCGACCGCGCTGCACCTCGCGATCACGGTCAAGGACGGCCAGGTGCAGCAGCACAACTTTCCCGACTATCCGCTGCTGCGCATGGCGCAGGCGCCACGCCACGTCGAAGTCGAGATCGTGCCGTCCGACGCGGACCCGGTCGGCGCCGGCGAGATGGGCGTGCCGAGCGTCGCCCCGGCGCTCGCCAACGCGGTCTACGCCGCGACCACGGTGCGCGTGCGCAAGCTGCCGCTGATGCCCGAACTCATGCGGATGCTCTGAGACGCGCGCTGTTCGTGGGAGCAACCGTCTTCGCTCGCGAGCACACCACGACGTTCCGTTCGCGCTGAGCGAAGCTCGCGCAGCGAGCGCGGTCGAAACGCGCCCGTGGCACGGCCCTTCGACTCGCCCTGCGGCCCGCGCTCAGGCCGCCATCGCGACCGTGGCGATGAACCCGGCGAGCACGGCGAGGCTCGGCACGTCGGTCAGCGCGAACACGACCGGGTCCTCGTGCATGCGCCCGCGCCGCGCGAGTGACCATACGCGCCACAACCATGCCCCGAGCAGCGGCAGCAGCAGCCACAGCCAGTGCGGCTGGCGATACAGGGCGGCGCTCTTCGTGCTGTCGACGTAGAGCGCGAGCACGAGCAGGCTCGTGCCCGCGGCGACGGCACCGAAGCCGCCGATCCAGGCGAGATGGGCGGTGCGATAGCCACGGCCGGCGACGTTCTGCTGCGCGCTCGCGGCGATGCGATGGACCTCGGCGTAGCGCTTGACCAGGGCCAGGCTGAGGAACAGGCACATCGCGAAGGCGAGGAACCAGCCCGATGCCTCGACCGGAATCGCGACCGCGCCGGCGACGATGCGCAGCGTGTACAAGGCGGCGAGCACGACCACGTCGACGAGCACGATGCGCTTGAGCAGCAGTGAATAGGCCAACGTCGTCGCCGCGTACAGGCCGAGCACGAGCACGAAGCGCGGCGGCAGCAGCGAAGCGAGCGCGAACGCGGCGAGCACGAGCAGCAGCGCGGCGGCGAGCCCGCCGGCTACCGGCAGGCGCCCCGCCGCGAATGGCCGCGCGCGCTTGCGCGGATGGCGGCGGTCGGCGTCGAGATCGACGAGGTCGTTGAACACGTACGCACCCGACGCGCACAGGCAGAACGCGACGAATGCGAGCGTGGCCGCGTACAGGGCGGCCGGCTCGAAGATGCGATGCGCGGCGACCGCGGCGACGAACACGAGCAGGTTCTTCGACCACTGGTGCGGGCGCAATGCGCGTACCGCCGCGCGCCACGCGCCTGCGCGGCGCTCGATCACCGCATCGGGCGCGCGCATCCGGCGCAGGCGGGCGAGCACGCGCGGCGACGCGTTGGCGGTGATCGCGCGGCGCGCACGGGCCCATACCGGCAGGTCCGCGGCGGCGTCGCCGACGTAGTCGAAGCCGCGCTCGCCGTACCGCGCGACGAGTACCTGCGCCTTGCGAGCGCCGCCGAGGTTGGTTTCGCCGTCGCTGCCGAGCGCCGCGTCGAAGCCGCCGACGTGCGCGGCGACCGCGTCGACGATGGCCTGGTCCGACGCGCTGCACAGCACGCGCGGCCGCGAGCCGGCTTCGCGCAGCAGCGCGAGCACGCGCGCGTCGTACGGCAGCAGGGTCACGTCGACCTGCGTGCGGCGCGCGACCTCGCGCTTGAGCCGCGCCTTGCCACCCAGCAACCACAGCGGCAGCAGCAACAGCAGCAGCGGATTGCGCCGCAGCAGCGCTAGCACGGATTCGTGCAGCAGGTCGGTGTGGACGAGCGTGCCGTCGAGATCCACGCACAAGGCGACGTCGTCGTGGTCGTGCATGCGGCGCGGTCGTTCCCGAGGTGGTGGGCGGCGAGGATAACCGATCGCACGGCGCCGACGTCGCCGCGAGAGGCGCGGTCCGCCGCCCCGCGATCGTCGGCGTGACGGGCATGCGCAAGCGATGGCAGCGCCCTGCGCGTGGCCCTAGTCGGCGGGTTCGCAGCCGCCGGACTCGGCACGCTGCTCGGCGCGATGGCGGATCGCCTGCGGGTCGGCGAGACCGACCCACTTGAGGTACTTGCCGGCGACCTTGTCGCCGAGTGACTGGTCCGGCGCGAACGCCTGCGAGAAGCGCGTCTTCTTGCAGTGCAAGGGATTGCCGCGCTCGGCGATCTTCTCCCACGCCTGCCGCGCCGCCTCGCGCTCGGTCTTCGGCGCCTGCGGCAAGGTCGGCGTGGCACTGCCGCCGAGGCGGATCGAACCGTCCGGATTGAAAAGCTGCGGCATGGCCACTGCACCGCCTTCGCCGATGCGCGCGCGCATCGCATCGCTCGATTCTTCGGGACGCGGCGGCGGTGCCTTCACCTTCACCTCGGGCGGTGAAATCGCGATCCGGCTCGGCCGCGCGACGATCGGCGGTTCGGGTTCGGGCGGAGGCGGTGGCATCTCCCACGGTGGTTCGACGAGGTTGACCGTGATGACCTGCGGCGCGCGGTGCGCATGGCGGTACGGTCGCATGCCGAGGCCGAAGCCGACGATTTCGACAAGGGTGACCACGAACGCGATGAGCCCGCCGAGCAGGAGCAGGCGCCGGTCGCGGCGTGGCCGCAGCTCCCAGCGCAGGCTGCGCTGCCATGGCAGTCCGTCGCCCGCGAAGCGCAGGCGTGCGGGTTCGTGCAGGGTCGGCGGCCGGCGATCCGCGCGCGGCAGCATCGGCGTCGGCGATGAAGGATGCTGCGAGGTCAAGAGTCGATGCCCGGATGCGTCGCGGCAGGATAATGACGCCGCGCTAAAGCGAGGTTAAACACCGGTTGCGTCGCCGCCTCGCGGCCGCTGCGCGCGCGGCGACCGCTCACCCGCGCGCGTCGGCGCCGGTGCGCCGGTGCGTGCGCAACCATTGCGCGACGCGCTCGGCCGTGCGCGCGGCGCTGCGGCCGAGCAGTGGCCCGACGTGGCTCGCGCCGGGGATGCATTCGAAATCGGCGCCGAGCGTCGCGGCGAGCGCACGGCTCGACTCGGCCGGCACGTCGAGATCGTGCTCGCTCGCGACGACGAGCACCGGGCAATCCGGCGGATCGACGACGAGGCCTGCGCGCGCCTCGTCGAGCACCGCGCCCGACTCGTCGCGCCAGCGGCGATAGGCATACAGGCGCGCGGCATCGTCCGCATCGGGCATCGCCTGCTGGGTCGAGCGCAGCGTGCGCGCGCTGCGCCAGGGGATCACCGGCGGCGAGCGCTCTTCACGCGCGGGCAGGCCCGCGCCCGGCATCGGGTTGACCAGCACGAGCGCGCGCGCACGCACGGCGCGCGCGACCGCGAGCGCAAGCAGTCCACCGAGGCTGGCGCCGACGAGATGGGCGCCGCGCGCGGAGCGGCTCCATGCGGCGACCTGGCGGCAGTAGTCGTCCAGGTGCGTCGCCGCGAGGCCGCCGGCTGCGGGCTTGAGGTCGGGCGCGAGCACGTCGAATCCCGCGATCGACAGGCCGCGTGCCCAAATGCCCCATTCCCAGCCGCCGCCGCCCGCGCCATGCACGCAGACGACGCGACCAGGGCTGCCCGGTTCATCACGCATTGCGACTTGACCCTGTCCCACGATAGGTCAAGTCTATGCCGGCGCCGCGCCGACGCGCGACGCCTTCCGCCATGACCGTCCGCATGGCGTGCAGCCCGTCCTGCCGCGACGTCGTGCGGACGACCATGACGGCCTTCGAGCCGCGCCGTTTCGGGCGCGGTCGTCCGGGGGCAGGAGGCCCCCACGCCGCGACCGGCGGGCGCCGGTGCGCGGCGGTGCCGTGCCGGCCATGCGCCGGCCGGCGAGCGCGGCGGATCCACGATGGATTCGCCTGCGCACCAACAGGAGGCCTGCTCATGTCGTATACCACCGATGGCATCCGGAACATCGCGCTCGCAGGCCAAGCGGGCGCCGGCAAAACCACGCTGTTCGAAGCCCTGCTGCATGCCGGCGGCGCGATCCAGACGGCAGGCTCCGTCGAAAAGGGCACGACCGTGTCCGACCACGACCCGATGGAAAGGGAGCGCAAGCATTCGATGGCGGCCTCGATCGCCTCGATCGATGCCGGTGAAGTGCACGTCAACCTCGTCGACACGCCCGGATTCCCGGAATTCCGCGGCCCCACGCTGTCGGCGCTCGCCGCGGTGGAAACCTGCGCGATCGTCATCGACGCGACCAGCGGCGTCGCGCATTCGACGCGTCGCCTGATGGAGCGCGCGAAGGAGCGCGGCCTGTGCCGCGTACTCATCGTCAACAAGATCGACCACGAAGGCGTCGACCTCGAGGGCGTGGTCGAGATGCTGCGCGACGAATTCGGCAGCGAGTGCCTGCCGATCAACCTGCCCGCTGGCAAGGGCACGACGGTGGTCGACTGCTTCTTCCAGCCGCAGGGCGACGGCGTCGACTTCTCCTCGGTCGCCGACGCGCACCAGCACATCATCGACCAGGTAGTCGAGGTCAACGAGACGGTGATGGGCCACTACCTCGACGACGGCGAGGCCGGCCTGTCCGGCCAGGAACTGCACGACGCGTTCGAGCAGTGCCTGCGCGAAGGCCATCTCGTGCCGATCTGCTTCGTGTCCGCGCGCAGCGGCGCCGGCGTCAGGGAGCTGCTGCAGCTCGCGGAAAAGTTGCTGCCGAACCCGAAGGAAGGCAATCCGCCGCCGTTCGAGAAGGGCCGCGGCGCCGACGCGCAGCGCATCGAGGCCGAGCCGGACCCGAGGAAGCACGTGATCGCCGACGTGTTCAAGATCGTCAATGACCCCTTCGTCGGCAAGCTCAGCGTGTTCCGCGTCTACCAGGGCACGGTGAGGAAGGACACGCAGCTGTTCATCGACGACGGCAAGAAGCCGTTCAAGGTCGGCCACCTGTTCAAGCTCAAGGGCAAGGACCACGTCGAGATCGAGCAGGCGATCCCCGGTGACATCGCCGCGATCGCGAAGGTCGAGGAGATCCATTTCGACGCGGTGCTGCACGATTCGCACGACGAGGACCAGATCCACCTCAAGCCGCTCGACTTCCCGCAACCGATGTTCGGCCTCGCCGTGCAGCCCGCGCACAAGGGCCAGGAGCAGAAGCTGAGTTCGGCGCTCGCGCGGCTCAGCGAGGAAGACCCGTGCTTCCGCGTCGAGCACAACAAGGAACTCAACGAAACGATCATCCGCGGCCTCTCCGACCTGCATTTGAAGCTCATGCTCGATCGCATGAAGGAGCGCTACGGCGTCGAGGTGACGACGCGGCCGCCACGCATCGCCTACCGCGAAACGGTCGCCGCCAAGGCCGAAGGCCATCACCGGCACAAGAAGCAGACCGGAGGCGCCGGCCAGTTCGGCGAAGTGTTCCTGCGCATCGAGCCGCTGCCGCGCGGCGCCGGCTTCGAGTTCGCCGACGAGATCAAGGGCGGCACGATCCCCGGCCAGTTCCTGCCCGCGATCGAGAAGGGCGTGCGCCAGGTGCTCGAGCACGGCGCGATCGCCGGCTACCAGTTGCAGGACGTCAAGGTGACCGTCTACGACGGGAAATACCACGCGGTCGACTCGAAGGAAGTCGCGTTCATCGCCGCCGGCAAGAAGGCGTTCCTCGACGCGATCGCGAAGGCGCGGCCGCAGGTGCTCGAGCCGATCGTCAACCTCGACGTGACCGTGCCGAACGCGCACATGGGCGACGTCACCGGCGGCCTCGCCGGCAAGCGCGCGCGCATCAACGGCACCGATTCGCTGCGCGGCGGCGAGATCATCATCAAGGCGCAGGTGCCGCTCGCCGAGGTCACCGACTACCAGACCGAACTCAAGGCGATGACCGGCGGCCAGGGCCGCTACGCGATCGAGTTCAGCCACTACGAGCCGGTGCCTCCGCAGGTGCAGAAGCAGCTCACCGAGGCGTACAAGCCGCGTCCGGACGAGGACTGATCCGCGCCGGCCGCGCATCGCTACCCGTACCATCGTCGCGCGCCCGCGTGCGCGCGACGCTTCCGTCACCTCCACCCGGGGAGTTACGCAATGACGATTTCGCTCGTGCAGCTGTGGCTTCCGATCCTCGTCGCCGCCGTGGCCGTGTTCGTCGTGAGCAGCCTCGTCCACATGGTTTTCAAGTGGCACCTGTCCGACTACCGCGGCTTCGGCAACGAAGACGAAGTGCTCGCCGCCATCCGCAAGGGCAACCCGACGCCGGGCATCCACATGCTGCCGTACTGCAAGGACATGAAGGATTTCGCCAAGCCCGAGATGCTCGCGAAGTTCCGCGAGGGACCGACCGGCAAGTTCATCCTGCGCGCCGGCGCCGAGCCGGGCATGGGCAAGCCGCTGCTGCAATGGTTCGTGCTCTGTCTCGTGATCGCGCTGTTCTGCGCCTACCTCGGCGCGCACACGCTCGCCGCCGGCAGCCCGTTCGCACTCGTCTTCCGCGTGACCGGCACCGCGGCGTTCATGGCCTACGGCTTCGGCGCGTTCATCCAGGGCATCTGGTGGGGCCAGCCCTGGGGCGCCGTCGCCAAGGACACGCTCGACGGCATCCTCTACGCACTCGCGACCGCGGCGGCGTTCGCGTGGTTGTGGCCACGGTAAGGATCGCGCATGTAGGGCGGGTCGAGCCGCCAGCGGCGAGTCCCGCCGTGCACGCCGCGATGTTCGAACGCATCGCGTGATTGCGGCGGCACGCGCGTTGCGCGTACCGCCCTACGCGGGCATGTGCGCATCGGTAACCACGTAGGGCGGGTCGAGCCGCGAAGCGGCGAGTCCCGCCGCGCACCGCCGCAATGTGCGTGCGCACCGCGGGTTTGCGGCGGCACGCGCGTTGCGCGTACCGCCCTACGCGCATCGGCAAACCTGTAGGGCGGGTCGAGCCGCGAAGCGGCGAGTCCCGCCGCGTCCCGCCGCAATGTGCGTGCGCACCGCGGGGTTGCGGCGGCACGCGCGTTGCGCGTACCGCCCTACGCGCATCGGCAAACCTGTAGGGCGGGTCGAGCCGCGCAGCGGCGAGTCCCGCCGCGCCACGTCGCCCTGTTCGAACACACCGCGAGGTTGCGGCGGCACGCGCGTTGCGCGTACCGCCCTACGCGGGCATGTGCGCATCGGTAACCACGTAGGGCGGGTCGAGCCGCGCAGCGGCGAGCCCCGCCGCGCCACGCCGCGATGATCGAATGCATTGCGCGATCGCGGAAGTGCGCGCTTGCGCGTATCGCCTTTGTCCGCGATTTCGTACGAGCCCTTGCGAGGATGGTCGGCTGTTTCTTCCTCCGGCATCGCGCAAGGTCGCCCCATGCCGAACTATCGACGCGCGCTGATACCCGGCGGCACGTACTTCTTCACGGTCGCGCTCGCCGATCGCCGGCTCACGCTGCTGTTGTCACACATCGATCTGCTGCGCGCCGCATACGCCGAGACGGCACGCGGCCATCCTTTCGAAACGCGAGCGATCGTCCTGCTGCCTGAGCACCTGCACGCGATCTGGACGCTGCCGCCCGGCGATTGCGATTTCTCCGGGCGGTGGAAGCTCATCAAGGAGCGATTCTCCCGTGCGGTTCGGCGAGTGGAACCCGCGCTCGGCCAGGTTTGGCAACCACGGTTCTGGGAACACGCGATCCGCGACGAACGCGATTTCGAGACGCACGCGGACTACGTGCACCGCAATCCCGTGAAGCATGGTTTCGTGCGGGACGCGATCGACTGGCCGTATTCGTCGATCCGGCGATACATCGCGCATGCACGAATCGCGTGCCGAAAGCGCGATGACTCCGAGCCGTGATGCACGGCGCGGCGGCACGCGCTCCGCGCGTACCGCCCTACCGGGCATGTGCGCATCGGTAACCATGTAGGGCGGGTCGAGCCGCGCAGCGGCGAGTCCCGCCGCGGCCGCCGCGATGTGCGTGCGCACCGCGGGGTTGCGGCGGCACGCGCGCTGCGCGTACCGCCCTACGCGTGCATGTGCGCATCGGTAACCACGTAGGGCGGGTCGAGCCGCGAAGCGGCGAGTCCCGCCGCGCCACGTCGCGCTGTTCGAACGCACCGCGGGGTTGCGGCGGCACGCGCGCTGCGCGTACCGCCCTACGCGGGCATGTGCGCATCGGTAACCACGTAGGGCGGGCCGAGCCGCGAAGCGGCGAGTCCCGCCGCCCCACGTCGCCCTGTTCGAACACACCGCGAGGTTGCGGCGGCACGCGCGTTGCGCGTACCGCCCTACGCGGGCGTGTGCGCATCGGCAAACCTGTAGGGCGGGTCGAGCCGCGAAGCGGCGAGTCCCGCCGCGCCACGTCGCGCTGTTCGAACGCACCGCGGGGTTGCGGCGGCACGCGCGTTGCGCGTACCGCCCTACGCGGGCATGTGCGCATCGGTAACCATGTAGGGCGGGTCGAGCCGCGCAGCGGCGAGTCCCGCCGCGCCACGTCGCCCTGTTCGAACACACCGCGAGGTTGCGGCGGCACGCGCGTTGCGCGTACCGCCCTAGGCGGGCATGTGCCGTGCGGTGGGGGCGCGGGCTGCGGAGCGGTACGAGCCGATGAAGATGCCGAGCAGGGACAGCGCGACGCCGACCCAGTCGAGCGTGCGCGTCGGGCGCGCGAACAGCAGCACGTCGAGGATGAAGCTGAGCGCGGGTTGCAGCAGGAGCAGCAGGCCGATCGTCGACGCCGGCAGTTGCGGCATCGCGCGCGTGAGCAGGACCCAGCCGAATACCTGGCCGAAGAAGGCGAGACCGAGCAGCGCGGACCAGCTCTGCGCGTCGGGGATCACGAACGACTCGCCTTCCGCCGCGGCGACGACACCGAGCACGACCGCGCTGAGCAACGAACTTACGCACAGCAGTTGCGCCGGCGCGAGCTTCACGTGCCCCGCGCGCTGCGCGTGCCGCGTCGACAGCATGTACACCGCGTAGGCGACGCCGGTGACGGCGCCGAGTACGACGCCGAGACGATACTGCGCGCCGACCGCCGACCAGTCGAGACCGACCAGGAGGTACAGCCCGACGAATGCGAGCACGATGCCGGCGAGGAAATGCCAGCCGAGCCGTTCGCGATAGATGAGCCATCCGGCGAGCGCCATCAGGAACACCTGGAAGTTGCCGAGCAGGGTCGCGAGCCCCGGGCCGACGTAGAGGATGCTCCGGTGCCACATGACGAGATCGATCGCGAACGCGGCGCCCGGAACGAGCAGCCAGCCGACCTCGGCGAGGCGCAGCCGCCGCCACTGGCCGAGCGCGACGAGGCCGCCGAGCAGCATGAGACCGCCGAACCCCATGCGATAGAAGCCCGACATCGTCGGGCCGACATGGGCGATCTTGACGAACAGGCTCGTCGTGCTGATCGCGACCGCGCCGACGATCATCTGCAGCAGCGCGCGGCGCGGCAGCTCGTGGGTGCCGTGCATCAGGCGACCGCCTCGGTCGCCGCGAGGACTTCGCTCTCGGCCGCGCCGTCGCGCAGCCACTCCTGCATCGCCGGCAGTGCGAGCAACGCGTCGACCCACGGCCGCAGCGCGGGCTCGATCGCGACGCCGTAGGTGAGGAAGCGCAGCACCACCGGTGCATACATCGCATCGGCGATCGAGAATCCGCCGAACAGGAACGGACCGCCCGCGCCGAAGCGCACGCGGCAATCGTGCCAGATCGCGAACACGCGCGCGATTTCGGCGCGCACGTCGTCGCCGTAGGCGAAGTCCGCCACGCGCCGCCGCGCATTCATCGGCATGCGCGTGCGCAGCGCGCGGAAGCCCGAGTGCATCTCGGCCGCGACCGAGCGCGCGACCGCGCGCGCCGCCGCGTCGCGCGGCCAGCCGGCGCCATCGAGGAACGTCTCGTTCACGTACTCGCAGATCGCGATCGAGTCCCACACGGTGAGCCCGCCGTGGCGCAGCGCGGGGACGCTGCGATTGGGCGACCAGTCGCCGATCTCGCGCGCGAACTCCGGCGTGTCGAGCAGCAGCCGGTGTTCGTCGAACGCGATGCCGTGATGGCGCAGCAGCAACCAGGGCCTGAGCGACCAGGACGAATAGTTCTTGTTGCCGATGATCAGCAACGGCCGGGTGGACATGCGGACTTGTTCCGGAAAGTGGGAGTGGAGACGGCGCTCAGGCCGGCATTGCCCCGCCGGCGAGGCCGTCGTGCTGCGCGCGGCGTTCGCGCAGGGCGAGGTCGATGCGGCCGGCGATAGGCGCGGCGCGTTCGACGTCGAGGTCGGCGACCATGACCGCGACGAGGTTCCAGACGGGAAGTTCGCCGACGGCGCCGGTGAGGTATTCGCCGCTGACGAAGGCGGCAATGCCCTCGAGTTCGAGCGCGCCCTTGACGAGGTTCGCGTCGATGATGTTCTCGGCCCGATAGACGATCTTCATTCGCGTCCCGTGGAACCGCCGCCCGGCCGTGCGGCGTGAAGGCCGGATGCCTGCGATGTGAACTTGCGTGGCGCTGGTGCACTGCGCCACGTGCCATCGCGGCCATGTGGCTATTATGCCGGCCATTGCCACCGGCCCGCGACCCCGACGACCCGCGGGCGTGCAGCCGGTGCAGAGCACGGGATGAACCTGCCGTTCCACGACGACCTGCTGGCCGAGCGCATCCGTGAATGCCTCATGGAACTGCTCCACGAGCGGGGGCCGGGGCGCAGCATCTGCCCGAGCGAGGCGGCGCACCTGCTCGGCACGCGCCTCGGCTGGCGCTGGCAGGACCTCATGCGCCCGGTGCGCACGGTCGCGGTCGCGCTGGTCGAGCGCGGGCTGATCGAGGCGACCCAGCACGAGAGCGTGGTCGACATCCGCGACGTGCGCGGCCCGGTGCGCCTGCGCCTGCGCACCCTGCCCGGCGTGCGCAGCGCCAGCCTCGCCGAGGTCTGAGCGGGCCGGCGACCGCATCCGCCGCGCGCGATCGCTCCGCTGGCGCGGCAAACGCAGGCTGGCGACACCCTGCTAGACTGGTGGTTTACCTTCAACCGGACGCCGCGCAGCCGCGGCGCTGACGCATGACCGACGCCACCACCGCCGCGCCCGCCGCGGGCAATTTCATCCGCCAGATCGTCGTCGCCGACCGCGCGGTCGGCAAGCACGGCGGCCGCGTGAAGACGCGCTTCCCGCCCGAGCCCAATGGTTACCTGCACCTCGGCCATGCCAAGTCGATCTGCCTCAATTTCGGCATCGCGGCCGATTTCGGCGGCCGTTGCAACCTGCGTTTCGACGACACCAACCCGGCCAGGGAAGACGTCGAGTACGTCGACGCGATCCAGGCCGACGTGCGCTGGCTCGGCTTCGAATGGGATTCGCTGCACCACGCCTCGGACTACTTCGAGATCCTCTACCTCTGCGCCGAGAAGCTCATCCGCGACGGCAAGGCGTTCGTCTGCGACCTCAGCGCGGACGAGGTGCGCGAGTACCGCGGCACCTTGACCGAACCCGGCCGCAACTCGCCGTGGCGCGAGCGCAGCGTCGAGGAGAACCTCGACCTGTTCCGCCGCATGCGCGCGGGCGAATTCGCCGACGGCGCACGCACCTTGCGCGCGAAGATCGACATGGCGTCGGGCAACATCAACCTGCGCGACCCCACGCTGTACCGCATCCGCAAGGTCACGCATCAGAACACCGGCGACACATGGCCGATCTACCCCATGTACGACTACGCGCACTGCGTGTCGGACGCGGTCGAAGGCATCACGCATTCGCTGTGCACGCTGGAGTTCGAGGACCATCGCCCGCTGTACGACTGGTGCCTCGACCAGCTCGACCTGCCGTCGATGCCGGAGATCGTCGAGCCGATGCGCCGCGCCGGCCTTGCCGGCCCGCCGAGCCGCCCGCAGCAGATCGAATTCGCGCGCGGCAACCTCGACTACACGGTCATGAGCAAGCGCAAGCTCATGGCCCTCGTCGCCGACGGCCTCGTCGACGGCTGGGACGATCCGCGCATGCCGACCCTCGCGGGCCTGCGCCGCCGCGGCTTCCCGCCGGCGGCGATCCGCGCGTTCTGGGAGCGCGCGGGCGTGACCAAGCAGAACTCGGTGATCGAGTTCAGCGTGCTCGAAGGCTGCGTGCGCGAAGTGCTCGACGCGAACGCGCCGCGCCGCATGGCCGTGCTCGACCCGCTCAAGCTCGTGATCACCAACCTCGGTGCCGCGCACGAGGAAACGATCGAGTTCGCCAACCATCCGAAGAACCCCGATTTCGGCACGCGCCGCGTGCCGTTCTCGCGCGAACTCTGGATCGAGCGCGACGACTTCTTCGAAGTGCCGCCGAAGGGCTTCCACCGCCTCGTCCCGGGCGGCGAAGTGCGCCTGCGTGGCGTCGGCATCGTGCGCTGCACCGACGTCGCCAGGGACGCCGACGGCCGCGTGACCGAGGTCCGCTGCACGCTCGATGCCGACACGCGCGCCGGCATGCCGGGCGCCGACCGCAAGGTCAAGGGCACGATCCACTGGGTCAGCGCGAAGCATGCGGTCGCCGCCGAAGTGCGACTGTACGAGCGCCTCTTCACGGTCGCCGACCCCGACGACACGAGCGATGGCAAGACCTACGCCGACCACATCAACCGCGATTCCAAGCGCGTCGTGCAGGCGTGGATCGAACCGGCCGGCGCCGCGGCGCAGCGCGAGCACGTGCTGCAGTTCGAACGCCTCGGCTATTTCGTCGCCGACCTCGCCGACCACGCCGACGCGAAGCCGGTGTTCAATCGCACGGTCACCTTGCGCGATTCGTTCGCCAAGGGCTGAGGCGATGCGCCCGCGCCGCGCGAGCGGCGACGGGCGCGGTTCGACTCACGCAGGCTGCGCGATGCGGCCGAGCGACCGCTGTTGAAGTCGTCGATCGCCTGCTGGATCTCCTCGGCGCTGTTCATCACGAACGGGCCGTAACCGGCGATCGGCTCGTCGATCGGTTCGCCCGCGAGCAGCAGCAACGTCGCATCGCCGTTCGCCTCGACCTCGATCGTCGAACCCGCGCGATCGAGCACGACGAGCTGCGCCTCGCGCGCGATCTCGCTGCCGTTGACGAGCACGGTGCCGTGCAGCACGACGAGCGCGGTCGTGTGGCCGTCATGCAGCTCGAACGCCGCGCGACGGCCAGCGGCGAGGCGCACATCCCAGACGTCGACCGGCGTGAACGTGCGCGCGGGGCCGCGCTGGCCTGCGTACTCACCCGCGATCACGCGCACGCTGCCGGCATCGCCGGGCAGCGCGACGCGCGGAATCTCCGCGTCGAGCAGGGTCTGGTACCCGGGCGCGGACATCTTGTCCTTCGCCGGCAGGTTGACCCACAGCTGCACCATCTCGAGCAGGCCGCCGCTGCGCGTGAACGCCTCGGAGTGGAACTCCTCGTGCAGGATGCCCGATGCCGCCGTCATCCACTGCACGTCGCCCGGGCCGATGCGCCCGCCCGCGCCAGTCGAATCGCGGTGCGCGACCTCGCCTTCGTAGACGATCGTGACCGTCTCGAAGCCGCGGTGCGGATGCTCGCCGACGCCGCGCGGTCGCGCCGCCGGCTCGAACGCCATCGGCCCCGCGTAGTCGAGCAGCAGGAACGGGCTCAACGCCTGGCCGTGGCTGTTGTACGAAAACATCGAGCGCGCGGGAAACCCGTCGCCAACCCAGTGCGGCCGCGGCGCGGCCTGCACGGCAAGAACCTTCTTCATCCCGATCTCCGACGGCTCGCCCGGACGGGCGGCCTTCTCCTGCCACCAACATAGGGCCGCCGGGCCCGACGCGGTAGTCGCCACCGCCGCGACGCGCCGTTGCCGTGGGGAAACGCTGAGCCGCCCGCGAGGACGAGGCGGTTATGATCCACGGATGCCCGACATGATTCCTGCCGACGCCCTCGCCCGCTGCGCCGCCTGGATGCTGCAGGATCCGGGAACGGCCGCCGAGCTCGCGTCGATCGCCTCTCCGGACGACTTCCGCGTCGCCTTGCTCGCGGCGAATGCCCGGCGCGGACATGCGGACGACGCCGATGTGCTGGCAGCCCTCGCATTCGAGCGCGCAGCTCCGCCGTGCCCGCCGAACCGGGCGTGGCCATCCGGGCAGCGCCGCGGCTGGCAGCCGCTCGCGCTCGAGTGGGGTGCCGACGGCGCCGAAATCGTCTGGGGCTGCGGCACGGTGGCGGACCGACCGTTCCATGAAGAAGTCGTCGCTGCGCTGCGCTATCGCCCGTTCAACCGCTGGTTCGCGCAGCGCACGCCGCTCACGCCCGGATTCGTCGCCGAACTCGAGGCCGACGCGTTGCCGCTCACCGGGCTGGTCCTGCACGAATCGCGCTGCGGTTCGACGCTGATCGCGCAAGCGCTGAAAGCCTGGCCGGGCACGCGCGTGATCAGCGAGCCGGGTCTGCTCGACACGGCGCTGATGGCGGCACTGTCCGGCATGGATCCCGGCGCGCGCGCGTTCCGCGGCGTGCTCGCCGCGTTGCGCCAGCCTGCGGGCGATGATGCGCGCGTCGTGATCAAGCTCGACGCGTGGCATGCGCTCGCGCTCGGTGCGCTGGGCACGCTGCTGCCCGGCGTGCCATGGCTGTTCGCTTATCGCGCGCCGCTCGAAGTGCTCGTCTCGCACGCACGCGAAGCGGGCCGCCACGTCGTGCCGGGCATGCTGCCCGAGGCCTGGCTCGCGCCGCCGGCGCCCGGCGTCGAAATCCGACCGATCGAACACGCAGCCCGCGTGCTCGGCTCGATCTGCGCGGCCGTCGTGCCGCATGCCGAGGCGGAACGCCTCGTGAACTACGCCGAGCTCCTCGATCCCTCGTCGGACGCATTGCGGTCGCGCATCCCGCGCCTGTTCGGGCTCGATCCGACGGGCGTGGATGCGCAGCGCTACGCGGCGACCTTCGAGCGCCATGCGAAGCGCCCTTACGAAGCCTTCGCCGACGATCGCGCCCGCAAGAACGCGGCGGTGACGGAGGCGTTGCGCGAGGTTGCGGCGCGCTGGATGGAGGCGTCGTATGGGGCGCTCGAGGCGGTTCGGTTGGGGCCAGGGCCTGGGGCATCGCGACCGAAGCCGCTACAGGGCTGAGAGCTGGGAAGGATGCGTAAGCCGGACCGAGCCGTGCGGCGGCGGATCCGGCATCGGCGCGCCTCGATCCACGGTTCTCCATCTCCAGGAGCGCACCCCGTGCGCGACCGCACCATCGACCCTCGCCGCGTCACCGGTCGTCCAGGGCGCGCTCCTGCCGGTGTGCGCCGGTCACGGCCCCGTCTCGAACACGAGGCTGCAACACGTGACTGCTCCTTCAGCCTTCTGCAACTCCGACACGTCGACGGCGACGACCTCGATGCCTGCGGCGCGGATGCGTGCATGCGTGCGCGGGAAGCACGCGGGCGAGACCACGCGCTCGCCGATGCGCAGCACGTTCGCCGCATGCTCCTCGGCGGCGTCGACCTCGACGAGGCGAAAACCGGCGAAGGCCTCGCGGTCGACCCACGCCGGCTGCAGGAGCACGGCGTCGTCGGCGAGCGCGGTGACCGCGGATTTGAGATGCAGGCAGCCGCGGATCGGCACGCCCTGCACCAGGTAGCCGTGGGGCGCGAGCAACGCGCGCAATTGCGCGATGCCGTCCGCATTGCTGCGCGCGGATTGGCCGACGTAGACGCGCTTGCCGATGCGCAGCACGTCGCCGCCGTCGAGCGTCCCGGGCGCTTCGATCGCGCGCAGGGTGCGCCAGCGCGCGAGCAGCGGCGCCACGGTCGCGCCTTCGCCGCGGCGCGACTCGGCCCCTGGGCGCGTCATCACGGCAACCTCGTCGACGACGACCGCGACGTCCTCGACGAACACCGCGTCGGGGCATTGCGGCTGCGCGGGCAGGTCGTGCACCTCGCAGCCGAGCGTCGCGAGTGCGGCGCGGTAGGCGCGATGTTGTTCGATCGCGCGGTCGAGGTCGATCGGCGCGCGTTCGACGAAGGACAGTTCGCAGGCGGCGAGGCTCGGGCTGACGTCACGCGTGATCGCGATCAAGGCTGGAATGGGCATGGCTGGCGTTCGAAGGTAACCGAAGGCACCGATTCTCGCCCAAATCGCGCGATGGCACCGTCGAAATGGACCTGTCGCGCGCTGCGCGTCTCCGGCAGACTGCGCGCTTCCCAGTGGAGCCGTCCATGACGCTGCCGCACGCGACACTCGGTTTCAGCCTGCTCTGCCTCGGCATGGCACTCTCGCCAGGGCCGAACATGATCTATCTCACCTCGCGCTCGATCAGCCAGGGCCCTGCCGCGGGCCTCACCTCGCTCGCCGGCACCGCGCTCGGTTTCGTCGTCTATGCGCTGCTCGCCGCGTTCGGCGTCACCGCGCTGCTGTTCGCCGTGCCGCTCGCCTACGACGTGCTGCGCTTCGGCGGCGCGCTCTACCTCGGCTGGCTTGCCTGGCAGGCGCTCAAGCCCGGCGGCCATTCGCCGTTCGCGCCGCGCGAGCTGCCGAAAGATTCGCGCCGCAAGCTCGTCACGATGGGCTTCATGACGAACCTGCTGAACCCGAAGGCCGCCTTGCTCTACCTTTCACTGCTGCCGCAGTTCATCGATCCGGCCGCAGGCCACGTGCTCGCGCAGTCGCTGCTGCTCTGCGCGATCCAGATCGCGATCAGCATGCTCGTCAATGGCAGCGTCGTCGTGCTGGCCGGTTCGATCTCCGGCTTCCTCGCCCGCCGCCCGGCCTGGCTCAGGCTCCAGCGCTGGTTCATGGGCAGCGTGCTCGGCGGTCTCGCAGTGCACATGGCCACGCAGGCGCGCTCGCGCTGAATCAGCCGAGCGGCCGGTCGAACACGACCTGGGTCTTGCGCCGCGCGTAGCCGAAGCGTTCGTAGAAGCGATGCGCACGTTCGCGCTCGAGGCGGCTGCGTACGCGCATGCGCGCGCAGCCATGGGCGCGCGCCCACTGCTCGGCGGCTTCGACGAGCCGCGCACCGACCCCGGCACCGCGCGAGCCTTCGCGCACGACCAGCCCGCGGATCTCGCCTTCGACGTCGTCGGTCAGCGACGCGGCCTGGCCCACGTGCAGCCAGCCGACCAGCATGCCGGCCGCGTCTTCGGCGACCAGCACGCAGCCCTGCCCTTCGGCCTCGATCGCGGCGAGCCGGCAAACCACCTGCTGGCGCGTCGACGCGTAGCCGAGTTCCCCGCACAGTTCGGCGATCGCTCCGGCGTCGTAGGTACGCGCAGCGCGCACGGTCACGGTCACGGTCATGGCAATCTCCATGGACGACAGCTTCACGCCCCCATCGGCGCGAACGCGGGCGCGCGATGGCACCGATGCGGCCGCGTCCTGTCGAGGCGCTGACGGGATTCCAGGGATCAGGAGCAAGGCCCTGCAACCGCCCGACGAAGCACCGTCAGTCGCAGCAGCCGTCTTCGCCCTTGACCGTGTGCGCGTGGCTTGCGGCGACGCCGCGGGTGAGGCCCTGGGTACTCGCGACGTAGTGGTCGGCAACGACCTTGGCGACGCACATCGACATGCGCTTGCCCGTGGGCACGTGCAGGAACTCGTTCGGGCCGTGCGCGTTCGAATGCGGGCCGAGCACGCCGGTGATCATGAACTGCGCGCCGGGGAACTTCTCGCCGAGCATGCCCATGAACGGGATCGAGCCGCCTTCGCCGTTGTAGGCGACCGGCGCGCCGAAGAACTGCTGCGACGCGGCGTCCACCGCAGCTTCGAGCCACGGCGCGAGCGCCGGCGCTTCCCAGCCGCTGCCGGCCTTCTCGAGGTCGAACGTGACCTTGGCGCCGTACGGCGGATCGGACTCGAGCAGGCGCTTGAGGAATTCGCCGCCCTTCGCCGCATCCAGCGTCGGCGGCACGCGCAGCGACAGCTTGACCGCCGTGTACGGTCGCAGCACGTTGCCGGCCGAATCGAGCGCGGGCAGGCCGCCGATGCCTGTCACCGACAGCGCCGGGCGCCAGGTGCGGTTGAGCACGAGCTCGGCGAGGTCGGCGTTCATCGGCTGCATGCCGTCGACGAGCGGGAACTTCGAGTACACCGCGTCGCCGAGGATCTGTGCGGTGCGCTGCGCCTGCGCGACGCGCTGCGCCGGGATCTCCACGTGCAGTTCCTGCGGCTTGATGCGGCCGCTCGTCTCGTCCTCGAGGCGCGACAGCACCTGGCGCAGGATGCGGAAGCTCGACGCGACGACGCCCGAGGCATCGCCGGAGTGCACGCCTTCCTCGAGCACCTTCACGGTGAGGTTGCCGCCGGTGAGGCCGCGCAGCGAGGTGGTGAGCCAGAGCTGGTCGTAGTTGCCGCAACCCGAATCGAGGCAGACGATCAGCGACGGCTTGCCGATGCGTGCGGCGAGATGGTCGACGTAGTACGGCAGGTCGTAGCTGCCCGATTCCTCGCACGCCTCGATCATCACCACGCAACGCGCGTGCGGGATGCCCTGCGCCTGCAGCGCCATGATCGCGGCGAGCGAACCGAAGATCGCATAGCCGTCGTCGGCACCGCCACGGCCGTACAGGCGGTCGCCGTCGAGCACGGGCTTCCACGGCCCGAGATGCGCGGACCAGCCGGTCATCTCCGGCTGCTTGTCGAGATGCCCATAGAGCAGCACGGTGTCCTCGCCCTGCCCCGGGATCTCGATGAAGATCAGCGGCGTGCGGCCGGGGAGGCGCACCACTTCGAGCTGCATGCCGGGAATCGGCTGCGCCTTCGCCCACGCTTCCATCAGCGCGACCGCCTGGTCCATGTAGCCGTGCTCGGCCCACTGCGCGTCGAACATCGGCGACTTGTTCGGGATGCGGATGTACTCGGTGAGCTGCGGGACGATCTGCTCGTCCCAGAGGCCGCCGACGAAACCGCTGAGTGCGTTGGAATCCATCTGGTCACCTTGTTCGCTGGACATGGCGCGCGCGGCACGGCGACCGCAGCCCGGCGTCGTACCGGGCATTCGCGAGCCGTGAATCGTAGCGGATCGGCGCGTCATCTTCGCGTGCCGCGCCCGCCGGCGCCCGGGCCGCGCTCAGTTCGGCCAGGCGCGCACGGCCCCGCAGCCGAGCCAGCCGAGCAGGTCCGCGAAGCGCCGAAGCCACGAGGGGAATCGGGCGCGCGGCGTCGACGGGACCGGCTGGCCGGCCCCGGCAAGGCGGCGCGCGAGATCGGCATCGACGATGTGGCCGTGCATGAACAGGAGGTCCTTGCCGGACGAATGCATGATGGATGCTCCAGTACGGGTAGGGAGTCGTCTCAGCCGTCCTGCGTGTCGCCGGACAGCGTCGTTGCGCGCATCGACGGTCGCGCGTCGACGCGCGCGTACCACGCGGCTAGGCGCGGGCGGCCGTCGCGGAATGCGTATACGCCGCGGAAGTCGATCCAGCTGAGCGCCGTAGCGATCGCGATCGCGCCGATGTCGGGTGCGTCGCCGCCATCGTCGAGCTCGCGCTCGAGCAGGTCGCAGGCGGCGGCGATCTTGCGCAGGTGGCCGTCGCGCAGTTCGTCCCAGCGCAGCCCGGGCGGACGCCGCTCGGTTTCCCAGCGCACCGCGATGCCGGCATCGGCGATCCCCTGCGCGAGCGCCTGCAGGCGCAGCGCGCGCCAGCGCCGTGGCGCGTCGGCGGGAACGAGCCGCGCACCGCCATGCAGGTCGTCGAGCCAGGCGCAGATGACGTCCGAGTCGAACAGCACGAAGCCGTCGTCGAGCACGAGCACGGGCACCTTGCCGAGCGGATTGCACGCGAAGACCGCATCGTTGGCGAGCAGCGGGCTCGTCTCGTGGTGGACGACGTCGAGCTCGCCGGCAAGGCCGAGCTCATGCGCCGCGACGAGCACCTTGCGCGCGTAGGGCGAATGCGATTGGCAGAGCAGTTTCATCATGGCGGGGCTTCCGTATGGATGGGTCATGCGCCGAGCAGTTGCGCGCGCAACGGCGCGGCGAGGTTGGCGCCGCAGACGATCGTCGCGACGCGGCGACCGGCGTAGCGCCGCGGCCGCGCGAGCACGGCGGCGACGCCTGCCGCACCCGCGGGTTCGGCGACGAGACCGAGATGGCGATGCAGCAGCACGATCGCATCGACGAGATGCTGCTCGGAGACGTCGACGACGTCGTCGCAGCAGCGGCGCAGCAGGCCGAGCGTGCGTGCGATCGGCACGCGCACGGCGATGCCGTCGGCGATCGTCGGCGCGTCGTCCGTCCGCACCACGCGTCCTTCGACCAGCGAGCGCTGCATCGCCGGCGCGGCGCGCGCGACCACCGCGACGATCTCGACCCGCGGTGCTCGAAGGCGCAACGCGCTGCCGACGCCGGCGAGCAGCGCGCCGTTGCCGAGCGGCACGGTGATCGCGTCGAACGCGTGGCCGGGCGCGAGTTCGAGCCCGATCGTGCCGGCGCCTTCGGCGATCGCGGGCTCGGCGCCGTCCTCGACGAAGCGCAGCCCGTGCATGCCGGCGTACACGCGCGCTGCATCCTTGGCTGCGTCGAAATCCTCGCCGGCGACATGCACGTCGGCGCCGAAGCGCCGCAAGGCCTCGACCTTGAGCGGATTGGCGTGGCGCGACACGAACACCGTGCAGGCGTGGCCACGCCGCGCGCACGCCCGTGCGAGGCCCTGGCCGAAGTTGCCGGCGGAAGCGCACGCGACGGCCTCGCCGGGCGCGAGCGCGGTGGCGACGAACGCGTCGGCGCCGCGCGCCTTGAACGAGCCGATCGGATTGGCGGTCTCGATCTTCGCGAGCAGGTGGCAACCGAGCGCGGCGTCGAGCGCCGCGCTCGTCGCGACGGGCGTATCGAGATGGGCCGGGTCGATGTGGCCGCGCGCGGCCTCGATGGCTTCGATGGCAAGCAATGGGGTCATCGGTCGTGCGGCACGCCGCGGGTCGTCGAACACGGCGACCATGCTAGAGTCCGCCCGCGCGGCGCGGCCGCGTATGCCGGCGCGGTCGCGCGGCTTCCGCGCGCGTTCCCGAGCTTCGACGCACGATGCCCGCAACCCTCGACAAACTCGACCGCAGGATCCTCGCCCTGCTCCAGCGCGACGCGCGCCTGCCGGCCGAGACGATCGGCGCGGAGATCGGCCTGTCCGCTTCGGCCGTGCAGCGCCGCGTCGCGCGCCTGCGCGACGAAGGCGTCATCACCGGCGACATCGCGATCGTCGACGCGCGCAGCGTCGGCCGGCCGCTGACGATGATCGCCGACCTCGTCGTCGACGGCGATCGCAGCGAACTCGTGGCGGGCCTCAAGCGCTGGCTCGAGCGCGAGGCGGCGATCCAGGAAGCGTGGTACGTCACCGGCGACGAGGACTACGTGCTCGTCGTGACCGCGCGCGACGTCGACGCCTACGAAGCCTTCATGCAGCGCCTGCTCGCCGAGAACACCAACGTGCGCCGCTATCGCACGCGCGTCGTGCTCGGCACGCTCAAGCGCGGCCTCGGCGTGCCGCTCGATGCGGACTGAACCGCATGGTGTAGGAAATTTCCTACGCGAACGATCGCGCCTCGCCTACAGCGCCACGTGCGCCGCGACACTCCCTCCGCGCCCGGGGCTCTCCTAGACTGGCCCCCATCGCGCCACCCTGCGCGGCTGTCGCCACACCGCATCGATGAAGCTGTTCCGCCGGTTCCTGTTCTGCCTGTGCTGCCTGCTCCTGCCGGCGGTCGCGTTCGCGCAGGTGGACATCAACCATGCCGATGCGAAGACGCTGGCCGAGTCGCTCAGCGGGGTCGGTCTGGTCAAGGCCGAGGCGATCGTCGCCTACCGCAAGGCGAACGGGCCGTTCGCGCGCGTCGAGGACCTGCGCAAGGTCAAGGGCATCGGCAGCAAGACGATCGAGGCGAACCGCGATGCGATCGTGATCGTCGGCAGCACGCCGGAGTCGCCGCGACCGATGTTCCGCGGCCCCTAGCGGGGCGCGTGGCCGCGGATCGCGCGATGGCACGCGGCACGCCGCCGGCACTCTGCTAGACTCGCGCCCCGCCGAACGGCGGTCGCACGCGATGATCCTCCCCCGCTACCACATCGGCCCGTCTCTGATCACGGGCGCAGGACAGGGCTTGTTCCTCGACGAGCCGGTCGCGCGCGGGCGCCTCATCACCGCGCCCGACGCGATTGCGCGCGTCTACACGTTCGACGAGATCCACGCCCTGCCCGACGCCGCGCGCCTGTTGCCGGCGACGGTGCGCTGGTTCGAGGACCGCTACACCGTCACGCCCGAGTGGCCGGACGAGTGCTACATCAACCATGCATTCGAGCCGAGCGGGCTGTGGCACCTCGGTTTCGTGTTCGCCGCGGCGGACCTCGCCGCGGGCACCGAAGTCACGGTCGACTATCGCCACCTCCTCGCGCCCGGCCAGGAAGAGGAGTTCCGCGACGCGCGGACCGGCGAGCGCATCGTCGGCTACGACTGGCAACAGAGCCTGCGCGCTTCCACGGCCGCGCTCGCCGCACTGCTCGCCTGAACCGATGATCGAGATTCCCACGCTCGTGACCGAACGCCTGCGCCTGTGCGCGCTCGGCGAACGCCATTTCGAGGCATACGCGGCGATGCTCGCCGATGCGAGCAGCACGCGCTTCGTCGGTGACGGCCAGCCGCTCGACCGCATGAATGCCTGGCGCTCGATGGCGATGCTGCTCGGCCACTGGGCGCTGCGCGGCTGCGGCATGTGGGCGGTCGAACTGCGCGACAGCGGCGAGTTCGTCGGCCGCGTCGGCCTGCACTTCCCGGAAGGCTGGCCCGACCTCGAACTCGGCTGGATGCTCGTGCCCGCACACCGGCGCAAGGGCTACGCGACCGAAGCGGCGCGCGCATCGCTCGACTTCGCCTTCGGGACCTTGCACGCGTCGCGCGCGATCAGCCTCATACGCGCCGAGAACAGCGCATCCGAGCGCGTTGCGCGCCGCCTCGGCGGCCGCCAGGCGACGACGATCGATTTCCTCGGCCACGCGACGCTCGTCTACAGCTACCATCCGGATCGCTGACCGCGGCGGACATCAGGGGCGTTTTTTCCGCATGCGGGCCGCCGTGCGCGAAATCGGACGCGGCGGGCGGCGCGCCCATCGGGTGGCACCCGTGAGGCCCCTGCAGGACCCGCCCGGCGAGCCGTCTGCGCGATCGCGTTACAGTGCGGGCACTCTCCCGTGACCGGAAACCGCATGAGTCCCTTGCTGCGAATCCCGTCGTCGTCCTGCCAGCGCACGCGCTGGAAGAATGACGGTGGCTGGACCACCGAGATCGCGCGCAGCGGCGGCGACGACTTCCGCTGGCGCATCAGCATCGCCGAGATCGAGAGCGACGGCCCGTTCTCGTCCTTCCCCGGCGTCGATCGCGACCTGCTCCTGCTCGACGGCAACGGCATCGAGCTCGACATCGACGATGCGCCACCGCGCCGGCTCGTGCAGCGCTTCGAGCGCGTGCATTTCGCCGGCGAGGCGAAGGTGGACTGCCGCCTCGTCGCCGGCCCGACGCGCGACTTCAACGTGATGGCGCGCCGCGACGCGGTCCGTGCCGAAGTGATCGCGCGGCCGCTGGTAGGGCCGATGGTGATCTTTCCCGAGCGCGACGCCGAGTGGTTCGTGCACGTGTTCGCCGGCCATGCGAGCGCACGCGGCGAGGCGGATGCGATCACGCTGGAAGCGGGCGCATCGCTGCTCGCCGATTTCCGCGAAGGCGGTCACCGCCTCGTGCTCGAAGGCAGTGGCGAGCTCGTGCTCGTGAAGTTCCTCGCGGCCTCGCGCTGACTCGCTGCACGAGCCCACTGCGCGGGCGACCGAGGTGCGGTTCGGCGGCCTGCGAGTCCAACGCTGCGCCCGCGAATCCATTGCAGGAGCCCAACCCTGTGGGCGACCGACGTGCGGCGGCCTGCGGTCGCGCACGGGGTGCGCTCCATGGCTGTTGCGTTTATTGCTAATCATTCTCATTTAGGTTCTAATTCGTGGGATCGGACGCCACCCAGAGGGGGAGCTCCGGACGCCCGCTGGTTGCCCGCGGGCTCCGCGGGAGCCGTACCCGGCGGCAGCCGTCTGGAACCCTCCGCCACGCGTGGCCCTGCTGCCGCGCGCGGCCATGCACGGAACGGAGCTGTCCATGTCGTACATCAAGAGCCGCAAGCATCCCGTCGCCTGCGGTCCACGCACCACCGCCGCCACCCTCGCCACGGGCATCGCGCTCGCGATGTCACCACTGCACGCCGCCGATGCCGACGCCGATGCCCTCGCCGACGCGGCGGGAGCCAACAGCCTGCCGACGATCAACGTCGAAGGCCACGCCGTCGAAGGCTACAAGGTCGACACGATGGCCGGCCCGAAGTACCTCAAGCCGCTCGTCGACACGACGCAGACGATCCAGATCATCGCCGCGGACCTGATCCAGGAGCAGGCGGCGACGACCCTCACCGAGGCACTGCGCAACAGCGCGGGCGTCGGCACCTTCTACGCCGGCGAGAACGGCAACACGTCGACCGGCGACACGGTCTACATGCGCGGTTTCGACAGCTCCGGCAGCATCTACGTCGACGGCGTGCGCGACCTCGGCGGCATCTCGCGCGATACCTTCAACGTCGACCAGATCGAAGTCACCAAGGGTCCGTCCGGCAGCGATTACGGCCGCACCGCGCCGAGCGGCTCGATCAACCTCGTCAGCAAGCAGCCGCTGCTGGCCGAGCGCATCGGCGGCACGGTCGCCTACGGCAGCGGCAACCAGAAGCGCGCCACCGCCGACTGGAACACGCGCATCGACGGCCTCGACGGCGCGGCGTTCCGGTTGAACGTGATGGCGCAGGACAGTGGCGTGCCGGGCCGCCACGAGGTCGAGCGCGACCGTTGGGGCATCGCGCCGACGTTCGCGTTCGGGCTCGGCACGCCGACGCGCGTCTTCCTGGACCTGCTGCACCTGAAGCAAGACAACGTGCCTGATGGTGCGATCCCGACCATCGGCCTGCCGGGCTACACGTCGCCGGACCCGACCCGGCCCGGGATCGGCGCCGCGCCGCGCGTCGATCCGTACAACTTCTACGGCACGCGCGACGACCACGACGACAGCAAGACCGACATGGCCACGCTGCTCGTCGAGCACGACTTCAGCGACGACCTGAAGCTCGTCAACACGACGCGCTGGGGTCGCACGCACCAGCAGTACCTCATCACCTCGTTCACCGCGACCGCGGCGAACCTTGCCACGCCCGATATCACCGATCCGTCGACGTGGACGCTCAAGCGCAGCAATCCGAACTTCAAGGACCTGACCAACCGCATCCTCACCAACCAGACCAACCTGCGCGTCCATTCGGAGTTCGGCCGCGTCGGCAACGACGTCAGCACCGGCGTCGAGTTCACGCGCGAGGACGCGATCTCGACCGGCCTCGGCGCATTGAATGGCAGCACCTGGCCCGCTGCGAACCTGTACCGGCCCGACGCGCACGTCGGCGGCCTCGTCTGGGGCCGGAACGGCGCCTACGGTGACGGCCGCACCGACACCGAAGCGGCCTACCTGTTCGACACGATCACCTTCGACGAACGCTGGCAGGCGAACGCCGGCGTGCGGCTCGACCACTACGACACCGACTACCGCAGCGCGGTCGTCTGCACCACGAGCGGCGTGACCGCGTGCGGCAGCCTGCCCGCCGGCACGATCGTCCCGGGTGCGAATGCCGACAAGTCGGGCACGCTGTTCAACTGGAAGGCGGGCCTTCTCTACAAGCCGACCGCCGACAGCAGCGTCTACCTCAATTACGGTGTTTCGCAGCAGCCGCCGGGCGGCAATTCGCTCGCGTTCAGCACCTCCGCGAGCAGCCTCGACAACCCGATCTTCGATCCGCAGAAGGCGAAGACCGGCGAACTCGGCACGAAGTGGGAACTGTTCGACGCGAAGCTGCTGCTGACCGCCGCGCTGTACCGCACCGACATCAGCAACGAGATCGTGCAGGACCCGGTCGACCAGCTCTACTACCAGGTCGGCAAGAAGCGTGTCGAAGGCGTCGAGCTCGGCCTCGTCGGCAGGATCAGCGAAGCGTGGAGCATCTCCGCCGGTTACACGTCGATGGACGCGACCGTCGAGAAGGGCGGCCACGTCTCGCAGGACGGGTCCGACGACCTCGCCTACACGCCCGACGCCGCGTTCACGGCGTGGACGACGTACAGGACGCCGTTCGGCCTCGTGCTCGGCGGCGGCGCGCGCTACACCGGCGAGATGAAGCGCGGCAACGACGGCGCGATCGGTACGCCGACCAAGGTCGATGCCTGGTGGGTGTTCGACGCGATGGCGAGCTATCCGGTCAACGAGCACTTCGACCTGCAGCTCAACGTGTACAACCTGTTCGACAGGGACTACGTGGCCGCGATCAACAAGAGCGGCTATCGCTACAATCCGGGCGCGCCGCGCTCGGCGATGCTCACCGCTTCCTTCCGCTTCTGATCCTCGCGCGCCGGCCGCCCGGCGGCCCGCGCGACGCTGGCAGGAAGCCACCGTCGACGGCGACGATGCGAGAATGGAGGCCCGCATCGCGTGGACGCATCCCATGCTGCTGCACATCCCCGCCATCCTCGACGCCCCGCGCATCGCGCACCTGCGCGCCGAGCTCGATCGGGCCGAATGGACCGATGGTCGCGAAACCGTCGGCGACCAGGGTGCGCGCGTGAAGCGCAACCTCCAGTTGCCGGACGCTTCGCCGCTGCGCCAGCGCCTCGGCGCGATCGTGCTCGATGCGCTCGCGGCGAGCGCGCTCTTCCATGCCGCGGCGCTGCCGCGGCGCACGCTGCATCCGCGCTTCAACCGGTACGAGGGCGGAGGCCATTACGGCTTCCACGTCGACGGTGCGGTGATGGCCCTGCCCGGCGGCGAGCAGATGCGCAGCGACGTCTCCTGCACGCTGTTCCTCGCCGAGCCGGACGAATACGACGGCGGCGAACTCGTGATCAGCGACACCTACGGCGAGCACGAGGTGAAGCTGCCCGCGGGCGACCTGATCCTGTATCCATCGAGCAGCCTGCACCGCGTCGCGCCGGTCACGCGCGGCGCGCGCATCGCGGCGTTCTTCTGGGTGCAGAGCCTCGTGCGCGAGGATCGGCATCGACTCGCGCTGTTCGAACTCGATACGTCGATCCAGGCACTCACGCGCAGCGGCGCCGACACCGCTGCGGTGCTGCGCCTGACCAACGTCTATCACAACCTGTTGCGCGAGTGGTCCGAAACGTGAGCCGCACCGCAGGCGTCCTGCGGGCCGCGCACGCAGGGCCCGCCTGTCCCGACCGTCGGTGCCGGTGAAGCGCGTCCGATCCGCTGCAGCGCTGCACGACGCTCGAATGCATCGGTACCGGAACGCAATTCGACGGGAAGGCACGAGGCGGTCCACGAGGCTCTGCCGTGGCAGGCACGGACCTCGCCGGCTGCAGCGCTATGCGGTGCGAACCTCGAGCGATGCCTGCGCGCTCGCAGCCCTGCGACGCAGCGCGGCGTTGCGCCGGCGCAGCACCCACATCCACAGGCCGCTCAGCGCGAACAACGGCATGAGCAACGCGGCCCCCGCGGCGACGATCCGCCCGGGCACGCCGAACCAGCTGCCCGAATGCAACGGGAACAACGACGCGATGAAACGACGGCCGCGTGGCTGGTCCGCGTACGCCTCGCGCGTGCGCACGCTGCCGTCGGCGGGATCGAGCTTGAGGCTGTCCCAGGCGCGATCGTGCGGGCTCGCCGCGGTCTGGTAGCGGATCTCGAGCGCGCCATCGGCGGCGGTCGTCGTCGCGATGTTCGCGCGCGTCGCCTCCGGCGCTTCGCGCTGGAACGCAGCCCAGGCCGCATCGAGCGAGGCCGCGACTGGAGCGTCGCCCGCGGGCGCACGACGCTGCGGCGCGGGCACGCCGGCGAGCCCGTTGAGCGCGTTGCGATAGAAGTCGTACGACCACCAGAGGCCGGTCGCTGCGGCGAGCAGGTACGGGACCAGCAACCAGGTGCCGACGACCGCGTGCAACTGCCACCAGAATCCGCGCCCTTTCGCGGCAGTGTTCATGCGCAGCCACGCCGAGGGCGAACGCGCGCGACGCGGCCAGCGCAGGTAGATGCCGGTCGCGATGAACACGAACATGAGCGCGGTGCTCGCGCCGACGATCTGCTTGCCGACGGGACCCGCGGCGAGATTGCGATGGATCCGCTCCGCCGAGGCGAAGAACGCCTTGCCACGCTCCGCGCCGAGCACGGCGCCCGAGTACGGATCGAGCGCGACCTCGGTCGGCCGCGCGCCCGCGCGCGCGAGGCGCACGCCGACCGCATGATCCGGCCCCTCCCAGGAAACGCTGCGCACCGTATACCCGGGCATCGCCGCACGTGCCGCCTCGATCCAGCGATCCGGCGTCTGCAACGCGCGCCCGGCCGCATCGACGTGCAACGCCGGGTTGAGCCACGCCAGCACCGGCTGCTCGAGCCCGAGCAGCCCGCCCGTGAGCCCCACCGCACCCAGCACGAGCCCGGCACTGATACCAGCCAGCCAGTGCAGCCGAAACAGCACGCGTTTGAGCAACGAAGGACGCACGACCGGATCCACGCAAGGGCAAGCCCCGATTGGATCACAAATGCGAATCGTTCTCAATATTATTAGCGGTATTCAGCAAAGCCTTCGACGGAGCGGCGAAAACGCGCAGGTCGCCGACCTGCAGCAGCAGTGCGAGACGCTCGTCGCGGGTGACCTCGCCGACGGGCCGTGCCGGTTCGATCCGGGCGCCGACGTCGTGCCGTTCGATGCGATCGTGCGGCCACGCCCGGCGCAGGCCGCGGCGGCGCCACCTGCGCATTCGCCGCACGAGCGCCGGCCGTCGCCGGCCGCGGCAACGCGGCGCATCCGCGCGAACGAGCGCTAGGACCGATCGGGAACGCGTCGCTTGCTCCGTGGGCTCCGTGTTTCAATCTCTTCCTGCTGCTCCTCCTTCGTGCCCTTCGCGTTTCGGTCTTCCGCTTTTTCCTAGAATGCACCCATGCGCATCCTGATCATCGAAGACGATGCCGCGATCGCCGATGCGATCGGCGCCGCGCTGGCCCATGCCGGCCATGCGGTCGACCGGCTCGACAACGGGCGCCAGGCCGACGCGGCGTTGCGCGATCATCCCTATGATCTCGTCGTGCTCGATCTCGGCCTGCCCGACGTCGACGGCGTCGAGTTGCTGCGCCGTCTGCGCAGCCGCGCCGACGCGGTGCCGGTGCTCGTCGCGACCGCGCGCGAGGAACTCGAGGAACGCGTGCGCACGCTCGACCTCGGCGCCGACGACTACCTCGTCAAGCCGTTCGCGCTGCGCGAGTTCGAAGCGCGCGCCCGCGCGCTGCTGCGCCGGCGCACGACCCAGGGCGTGCCGGAGCTGCAGCTCGGCCGCATGCGCCTGGACCTGCCGCGCCGGCGCGCGCAGGTCGACGACACGGCGCTCGAACTCACGCCGCGCGAGTTCGGCCTGCTCGAGGCGCTCGCCTCGCGGCTCGACCGCGTGATGAGTCGCGAGCAATTGATCGAAGCGCTGTGCAGCTGGGACACGACGCTCACCGACAACGGCCTGGACATCGCGGTGTACCGCCTGCGCCGCAAGCTCGACGGCAGCGGCGTGCGCATCCGCACCGTGCGCGGGCTCGGCTACCTGCTCGAAGCGGGCGACGGGGCGGGCGGGTGAGCGAGCGCCTGCGCATGATCGGACCGCGATGACGCGCGCGCCCCGCCCTACCAGCCTGCGCCGGCGCCTGCTGACGATCCTCGTCGTGCCGATGGCGCTGGCGTGGCTCGGCAGCGGCGTGCTCATCTACGTGCTCGCGCTGCACTACGCGAACATCAGCTACGACCGCTCGCTCGCCGACGGCGCGCGTGCACTCGAACGCCTCATCCGCAGCGACTCCGGCCACGACGAGCTGAGCCCGCAGGTGCGCATCCTCATGGAGTACGAGTCGGCGGAGCCGACCTGGTACGCCGTGCGCAGCCTGCGCCACGGCGTGCTCGCGTCGAACTTCGACCTGCCCGTGCCGGCGCCGGTGCCGGCGATCGGCGCGCCGCCGCGGCTCGATTCGATCGTCGCCGACGGCCGCCCCCTGCGCATCGCCTCGCTCGCCCTCGCGGGCGAGGACGGCAGCGACGCGATCATCGTGTCCGTCGCCGAGACGCTCGGCGAGCGCCACGCGCTCGCGCGCGAGATCCTCGTCGGCACGCTGCCGATCGTGCTTCTGCTGATCGCGCTGGTGCTCGTGCTGGTGTGGTTCGGCGTCACGCGCGGCCTGCGCCTGCTCGATCCGCTCGTCGAGCAGCTCGCGCAGCGTCGCGCGCGCGACCTGTCGCCGCTGGACCAGCGCGAAGTGCCGCTCGAGATCCGACCGCTCACGCAGACGATCGACGCCCTGCTCGCGCGCCTGCGCGAGCTGCTCGAGCTGCAGGAACGCTTCATCGCCGACGCCGCGCACCAGTTGCGCACGCCGCTCGCCGGCCTGCGCCTGCAGGCCGAGCGCGCGCTCGGCGATCCCCGGCCCGACAGCGTGCGCGACGCGCTCGTGCACGTCGAGCGCCTGTCCGCGGGCGCCGGCCGCGCCGCCGGGCAGCTGCTCGCGCTCGCGCGCGCGCAGACCGGCGAGAACCGCATCGAATGGAGCACCGTCGACCTCGCCCGCCTCGCGCGCGAGCATGTCGCCGAGCGCGTGCCCGACGCGCTCGCCGCGCGCATCGACCTCGGCTACGAGGGCCCGCTGCACGGCGCCGACGTCGCCGGCGACGCGGTGATGCTGCGCGAAGCACTCGTCAACCTCGTCGACAATGCGCTCACCTACGCCGGCGAAAACGGCTCGGTCACGGTATCGCTCGAATGCGAACTGCGCACGATCGTGCTCGCGGTCGAGGATTCCGGCCCCGGCGTCGCCGAGGAATGGTGGCCGCGCCTCGGCGAACGTTTCTTCCGTCCGCCCGAGAGTCGCCGCGAAGGCTCCGGGCTCGGCCTCGCCATCGTCCGCCGCATCGCCGACAGCCACGGCGCCGCCGTCATGTTCGGCCGCGGCCGCGACGGCCGCGGCCTGCGCGCGACGCTCCGCTTCGCCGCGGTTGCGAAGTGATCCCGTCATCGAGACCCGAAGCCCGGGACACGAAGGAAAGCAGGATCGGGAAAAGCGTCGGCTTGATTCTCCGGGAGCCTTGCTTCCCTTCGTGTTTCAGGCGTGAGCTCCCGAATCCTCAACTCCGGTCATCGCGCGTCCAGACGGCGCCGGCTTCGACCTTGACCGGGAACTTCGCGGTGGGTTCGTACGCGGGCGGGCACAGGGCGGCGCCACTCGTGATGTCGAAGCGCGCGCCGTGGCGGGGGCATTCGATCTCGCGCCCTTCGATGACACCGCCGGTAAGCTCGCCGCCGTCATGCGTGCAGACGTCCTCGATCGCGTAGTAGTCGCCGTCGAGGTTGAACACTGCGATCGGCGTGTCGCCATCCCACACCACGCGATACTCACCGGGCAGCAGCTCGGCGGTCGTACACACACGCACCCAATTCATCGCTTGTCGCTCCGTGGCCGGATCGGGAATCGAAGATGAAACACGGAAGCACACGAAGGAAGCTTGGAACTCCGCCTTCTGTTCTGTGGGCTCCGAGTGCCTCGTGTTTCAGGCTTTGCGGCGCCCTCGAACCTAAAGTGCCTTCACGAGCAACTCGAAGCGCAGGTCGTCGCGCTTCGGGATGCCGAAGCGCTCGTCGCCGTACGGGAACGGCTTGTACTGGCCGGTGCGGCGGTAGCCGCGGCGTTCGTACCAGGCGATGAGTTCGTCGCGGATCGAGATCACGGTCATCTGCATCTCGCGGCACGCCCACTCCTCGCGCGCGATGCGTTCTGCTTCGGCGAGTACCGCGCGGCCGATGCCGCCCCCCTGCAAGCGCGGGCGAACCGAGAACATGCCGAAATAGGCCGCGTCGCCTTGCCGTTCGACGTGCGCGCAGGCGAGCAGGCCATCGGCCGATTCGGCGAGCAGGACCTTGCTGTGCGGCGCGGCGAGCAGCGCGGCGACACCCGCCGCGTCGGTGCGCCGGCCGTCGAGCATGTCCGCTTCGGTGGTCCAGCCCTGCTTGCTGCCTTCGCCGCGATAAGCCGACTGCACGAGATCGACGACGGCCTCGACGTCGGCGTCGGTCGCTGCGCGGAACGCGAACGGTGCGATGGCGGTACGGGCGTGCATCCGGATCTCCGTTTCAGTGGTCGCGGCGGTCGAGCCGGCCAGTGCGGCGCGCAGCGTCGCCCATGGCAGCAGCGCGCATTTTCGCCGCGCGGGATGCTGCTGCAAACCGGCCATTGCCGCGAGCGCCTCGAGGCCGGCCGCGTCGCCGCGGCCCTCGATATAGGCGGCGAAGCGCCCGCCGAGCACCTCAACCGCCGCGGCGTCGAGGCCTTCGACGAGTTCGCCGAGCATCGAGGCGGTCGCGACCGTGACCGCACAGGCTTCGCCCGAATGGCGCAGCTCGGCGATGCGCCCGTCGACACAGCGCAACTCGATGCGCAGGCGGTCGCCGCAGAGCGGATTCACGCCGTCGGCCGCGTGCGTGCACGCGTCCAGCCGCCCGCGGTTGCGCGGGTTGCGGCGATGCTCGAGCACGAGCTGCGGGTACAGTGGACCGGCGTCGTCCATCGATCAGGCCAGCAGCGTGCGCACGCGCGCGAGCGCGGCGACGAAGCGCTCGATTTCCTCGTGCGTGTTGTAGAACGCGAGCGACGCGCGCAGCGTCGCCGGCACGCCGAAGAACTGCATCAGCGGATGGGCGCAGTGATGGCCCGAACGCAGCGCGATGCCTTCGTGGTCGAGCAAGGTCGCGAGGTCGTGCGCGTGCGCGCCATCGACGAGGAACGATACCACCGGCACCTTGTGCGCGGCTTCGCCGAACAGGCGCACGCCGGGCACCGCACGCAGCGTGTCGGTGAGGTGGTCGAGCAGCGCCCGCTCGTGCGCCACGAGCGCGGCATGGTCGAGCCCGCCGAGGTAGTCGATCGCCGCGCCGAGCCCGACGAAGCCCGAGATGTTCGGCGTGCCCGCCTCGAAGCGATGCGGTGGGTCGGCGAACGTGGTGCCCTCGAAGCGCACCTCGCGGATCATCTCGCCGCCACCGAAGAACGGCGGCATGTCGTGCAGGATCTCGCGCCTGGCCCACAGCGCGCCGGTACCGGTCGGCCCGAACAGCTTGTGGCCGGTCATCGCGTAGAAGTCGCAACCGAGCGTGCGCAGGTCGACCGCGAGGTGCGGCGCCGCCTGCGAGCCGTCGACGAGCAGCGGGATGCCGCGCCTGCGCGTCGCGCGCGCGAGTTCGGCCACCGGATTGATCGTGCCGAGCACGTTCGACACGTGCGCGACCGCGGCGAGCTTTACCGCGGGCGTGAGCGCCTCGACGAAGCGCTCGACGACGAGTTCGCCGCGCTCGCTGATCGGCGCGACCCTGAGGCGCGCGCCGGTGCGCTCGCAGACGAGCTGCCACGGCACGATGTTCGCGTGGTGCTCCATCGTCGTGACGAGGATCTCGTCGCCGGGCCGCAGGCGGGGAAGCGCCCAGCTGTAGGCGACGAGGTTGATCGCCTGGGTCGTGCCGCTGGTCAGCACGATCTCGTCGCGCGACGGCGCGCCGAGGAAACGCGCGAGCTTGTCGCGCGCACCCTCGTAGGCCGCGGTCGCTTCCTCGCCGAGCTGGTGCACGGCGCGCGCGACATTGGCGTTGAACTCGCGGTAGTAGCGGTCCACCGCATCGATCACGACGCGTGGCTTCTGCGCGGTGTTCGCGCTGTCGAAGTAGACGAGCGGCTTGCCGTGCACGGTTCGCGCGAGCAGCGGGAAGTCCTCGCGCACGCGCGCGACATCGAGCACGTGGCCTTGCAGGTTGTTCATGACAGCACCTCCGCCTGCGGCAGGCGCGTGGCGAGCAGCGCGTCGACGTGCGCGCGCAGGGCCGGCTCGAGGCCGTCGAGCACCGCGCCGCAGAACGCGGCGACGAGCACGCGCCGGGCGAGATCGAGTGGCAGGCCGCGCGAGCGCAGGTAGAACAGCGCACGCTCGTCGAGCTGGCCGACGGTCGCGCCGTGCGCCGCCTTGACCTCGTCGGCATGGATCTCGAGCACGGGCTGGGTGTCGATCTCCGCCTGCGCGGAGAGCAACAGGTTCTTGTTGGCGAGCTGCGCGTCGGCGCCGTCCGCGCCGGCGGCGACGGTGATCGCGCCGTGGAACACGCCGCGCGAGCGCTGGTCGGCGACGCCGCGCCAGGCGATGTCGCAGGCGGTGTCGCGCGCGAGGTGGGTGACCGCGAGGCGGGTGTCGACGTGCTGCCGGCCGTGCAAGGCGAATACGCCGCGCGAACGGAAGCGCGCGCCGCGCCCGGCGAGGCCGACGACGAGATCGTGGCGCGCGAGCTGCGCGCCCACTTCGATCGTGTGCAGGTCGAGCGCCGCCTCCGCCTCGAGCATGGCGTCGCTGCGACGGACGAGCGTGCCACCGTCCGCGGCGTCCTGCAGTTGCACGAGCTCGAGGCGCGCGCCGGCCCCGAGCCGGTACGCCGTGACGATGCTGGCGAGATTCGCGTTCGACGCGCTGCCGACGTGGTGTTCGACCAGACGCAGCTGCGCGCCCGCGCCGAGCTCGACCTGCACGCGCAGGCTCCACGCGACGTCGCCGTCCGCCGGTGCGCCGACGTGGACGATCTGCACCGGCGCCTCGATGCGCGCGCCCGCGGCGACGCGCACGCGCACGCCGTCGAGCGCGAGCGCGGCGTTGAGTTCGCCGAAGGCGTCAGCCGGCGGCGGCGAACGCAGCAGCGCGGCCAGTTCGTCCGGACGCGAACCGAGGCGCTCGATCGCAAGCCCGGTGACGGCGCCGGCCGCGGACAGGCCCTCGCGATGGAGGCCGTTCACGAACACGAGGCGCGCCGCGAACGGTCCGGGCAGGAACGCGACGTCGACCGGGCGCGTGCGCGCGCCGCAATCACCGTCGACGTAGCGGCGCTGCTCCAGCGCGCGCAGGCTCGTGTACTTCCACGCCTCGTCACGCGGCCCGGGCAGGCCGCGGTCGCGCAGGGCCGCGATCGCGGCGTCGCGCACGCCGGCCAGCGCTGCCGGCGCGGCGCGCTCGCCGAGCAGCGAATCGAGCAGCGCGCTCATCCGGCGGCTCCCGCACCCTCGGGCGCGGGCGCGTGGCGCCCGGCGATCCACGCATAGCCGTGCTCCTCGAGCTTGAGCGCGAGCGACTTGTCGCCGCTCTCGACGATGCGTCCATCGGCGAGCACGTGCACGACGTCGGGCACGATGTACTCGAGCAGGCGCTGGTAGTGCGTGACGACGAGGAATGCGCGCCCGGGATCGCGCATCGCGTTGACGCCGTCGGCGACCATGCGCAGCGCGTCGATGTCGAGGCCCGAGTCGGTCTCGTCGAGGATCGCCAGGCGCGGCTCGAGCAGCGCGAGCTGGAAGATTTCGTTGCGCTTCTTCTCGCCGCCGGAGAAGCCCTCGTTGACCGCGCGGTGCAGCAGTTCGTCCTTGAGATGCAGTACCGCGAGCTTCTCGCGTACCTTCTTGAGGAACTGCATCGAGTCGAGCTCGGGCTCGCCGCGATGCCTGCGCTGCGCGTTGAGCGCGGCGCGCAGGAAATAGGTGTTGTTGACCCCGGGGATCTCGACCGGGTACTGGAACGCGAGGAACACGCCTTCGGCCGCGCGCTCCTCGGGCTCGAGCGCGAGCAGGTCGCGTCCCCGGTATTCGATCGTGCCCGCGGTCACCTCGTAGCCCTCGCGCCCGGCGAGCACGTTGCCGAGCGTCGACTTGCCGGCGCCGTTCGGTCCCATGATCGCGTGCACTTCGCCCGCGGCGACCTCGAGCGAGAGGCCCTTGAGGATTTCCTTGCCCGCGACGCGGACATGGAGGTCGTCGATCTTCAGCATCGGATGTCCTGGTTTCAGGCGCCTGCCCGGCGCAACAGCACGTAGGTGAACGCCTGCTCGCCGCCTGCGGGCGTACGGTGGAGGTCGCGCTCGGCTGCGACGAGCGAGAACGCCGGTGTGAAATCGGCGGCGAGCGCGGCGGCGTCGTACCGACGCACCGGCAATCCGCTGCAACGCTCCGGGCCGTCGGGCGCGAACGTCGCGATGATCGCGTGCCCGCCCGGACGCACCGTGCATGCGAGCGTCGTGGCGTAGCGCCTGCGCGCGTCCGCATCGACGAGAAAGTGGAATACCGCGCGGTCGTGCCACGCCGCGAAATGCGCCGCGGGCAGTTCGACCGTGGTCGCATCGCCGGCGATCCAGTGCACCTGCGCGGCGCTCGCACCGAGCCGCGCGCGCGCCTGTGCGAGGGCTTCGCCGGCGACGTCGAGCACGCTCACCTCGCGCAGGCCGCGCGCGAGCAGGTCGTCGACGAAGGTCGAGCGGCCGCCGCCGACGTCGATGACCGGCGCGCCGGCATCGAGTCCGAGCGCGTCGAGCAGGCGCAGCGACGTGTCCAGATGCGCGCAGTGCCAGCTCGTCTGCGTGTCCGCCCGCGTGCGGTAGACGGCGTCCCAGTGGTGGCGGAGGGCGGTGTTCATCCGGGGTTCTTCGCCTCGCACGGATCCGCCGTCCGCTCCAGGTTGCACTCCAGGTGCAGCTCGGCACGGCGATCGCCGAGTCGCACGGAATGCAGGCGCGTGACGACGCCGGTGCGCGTGCCGAGCTCGAGCCAGAACTCGGGATAGCCGCCGGGCGTGTCGTCGCCTTCCGTCTCCGCCCTGGAACGCACCGAACCGAACGAGGGAATGTAGAAACGCCCTTCCATGTCGGTGTAGGCACACTGCGTGGCTTCCGAGCCGCTGTGACGCAGGCAGACATTGGTCGGCGGGTACGCGCTCACGCCGCGGAGGCGGCCGCGGATGTCCGGGAGGTAGCGCTCGTCGCCGGCGCCCGCGGCGTGCGCGGCGACGGTCGCGAGCGCGAAGAAGAACACGGCCAGGCGCTTCACCCGACCGCTCCTTCGAGGGAAACCTCGAGCAGCTTCTTCGCTTCGACGGCGAATTCCATCGGCAACTCCTTGAACACCTGCTTGCAGAACCCGTCGACGATCATCGACACCGCGTCCTCCTCGCCGATGCCGCGGCTGCGGCAATAGAACAGCTGGTCCTCGGAAATCTTCGACGTCGTCGCTTCGTGTTCGACGATCGCGCCAGGGTTCTTGACCTCGATGTACGGGAACGTGTGCGCGCCGCACTTCTTGCCGATCAGCAGCGAATCGCACTGCGTGTGGTTGCGCGCGCCGTCGGCGCCCTTCTCGACCTTGACCAGGCCGCGATAGGTGTTCTGCCCGCGCCCGGCGCTGATCCCTTTCGAGACGATCTTCGACTTCGTGTTGCGGCCGATGTGGATCATCTTGGTGCCGGTGTCGGCCTGCTGTCGGTGGTGCGTGAGCGCGACCGAATTGAACTCGCCGACCGAGTCGTCGCCGCGCAGCACGCAGCTCGGGTACTTCCAGGTGATCGCCGAACCGGTCTCGACCTGGGTCCAGGAGATCTTAGAACGCGCGCCGCGGCAGTCGCCGCGCTTGGTCACGAAGTTGTAGATGCCGCCGACGCCGTTCTCGTCGCCGGGATACCAGTTCTGCACGGTCGAATACTTGATCGAGGCGTCGTCGAGCGCGACGAGCTCGACCACCGCCGCGTGCAGCTGGTTCTCGTCGCGCATCGGTGCCGTGCAGCCTTCGAGGTAGGACACGCTCGCGCCTTCCTCGGCGATGAGCAGGGTGCGCTCGAACTGGCCGGTGTCGCGCGCGTTGATGCGGAAGTACGTCGACAGTTCCATCGGGCAGCGCACGCCCCTGGGCACGAACACGAACGAGCCGTCGGAGAACACCGCCGAGTTGAGCGCGGCGAAGTAGTTGTCGCCGGTCGGCACGACGCTGCCGAGGTACTTGCGCACGAGTTCGGGATGCTCGCGCACCGCTTCGGAGATCGAGCAGAAGATCACGCCGGCGGCGGCGAGCTCCTTGCGGAAGGTCGTGCCGACCGAGACCGAATCGAACACCGCGTCGACCGCCACGCCGGCGAGGCGCGCGCGTTCGTGCAGCGGCACGCCGAGCTTGTCGTAGGTCTCGAGCAGCTTGGGATCCACCTCGTCGAGCGACTTGGGGCGGTTCTTCGGCTGCGAGAAATAGCTGATGGCCTGGAAATCGATCGGGTCGATCTCGAGCTTGGCCCAGTGCGGCGGCGTCATCGTGAGCCAGTGGCGGAAAGCGGCGAGGCGCCACTCGGTCATCCATTCCGGTTCGTTCTTGCGCGCGGAAATCGCCCGCACGACGCCTTCGTCGAGCCCCGGCGGCAGGCTCTCGCTCTCGATGTCGGTGACGAAGCCGGCCTCGTAGCGGCGATTGAGCGCCGCCTCGACCGCCGCGTTGCCGTTCGGCTCGCGCGTGCGTTCGATCTCGATTGCGGTCGGAGTCTGGGTGGCCATCGGGCTGCCTGTTGCTGGGTTCGTGAGGCTGATTCCGTTCGCCGCCGCACTCATGCCGTCGCGACGCGCAGCGGGATCGTCCCCGCGCGCCGCGGTGGCGGCTTGAGCATGTCGGCGAGCGTGACGCTTTCGAGTGCGCTGGCGATCGCGTGGTTGATGCGCTGCCAGTTCACGCGCACGCCGCAATGCGACTCGTGCCCGCAGACGCCGGCATGGGCGCTGCACTCGGTCATGCCGATCGGCCCTTCCATCGCGGTGACGATGTCGGCGATCGTGATGCGCTCGGGCGCGCGCGCAAGGCGATAGCCGCCGTTGATGCCGCGCGCGGACGTGACCAGCCCGGCCTGCGCGAGCTGCTTGAGCAGCTTGCTCACGGTCGGCAGTTCGAGCCGCGCACGTTCGGCGAGCACCTGCGCGCTCAGCACGCCGTCGCCGGCGCCGGCGAGGCAGGTCATGACGACCGTCGCGTAATCGGTGAGCTTGCTGACGCGGAGCATGGCGGCGTGGCGGAGTTAATCAGTACCGAAATAGTACTGTTTAAGGCCGGCAGGGTCAAACCGTCCTGTCAACGCGGCCCGCCCGGCCGCGTTCAACGTGGCAACCCCACGACGAAGGATCGCCATGCGCAGCTGCCTAGCCTTGCTCGCCATGGTCGTCGCCGCGCCCGCCGCGACCGCGGGGGGATGCGATTTCACGGCGGTCTCCACGCGCGTGCAGCAGCTCGTGCAGGGCGCCGGCGTCGCCGACGCGGGCATCGCGATCGGCACCCCGCGCGGCCTCGTGTTCAAGCAGTACCTGCACGCGGGCGGCGGCCCGTCCGCCTACGACGACAGCGTGCGCGTGCCCGTGGCGTCCGCATCGAAGCTGCTCGCGGGCGTGCGCATCATGCAGCTGGTCGATCGCGGCGCGATCGCGCTCGATGCGCCGGTGTCCGGCTACCTGCCGGCGTTCACTGGCCTCGGGGGAACGATGACGATGCGCCAGATGTTCTCGCACACGGCCGGCTACGGTGACGATTCCGACAGCCTCGTGCTCGCGCTGCCGGTCACGCTCGCCGAGGACGTCGCGTGGATCGCCGCCCACGTCGAGATGCCGTTCCCGCCGCCCGGCGCCTGGTTCGCCTATGGCGGCATCTCGATGCAGGTGGGCGGCGAAGTCGCCGAGGTGCGTGGCGGCGAGGACTGGCAGGCCGGCTGGCAGGCGCACGTCGGCGCGCCGCTCGGCGCAACGGGCATCGACTGGCAGGGACTCGGCCCGACCGCGAACTACCGCATCGCCGGCGGCGCCGAGGCGAGCCTGCCCGACTACGCGCGCGTGCTCGCGATGCTGCTCGGCGATGGCGTCGGCAACGGCTGGCGCATCCTCTCGCCGCAGGCGATCGCAACGCTCGCCAGCGACCAGACCGCCGGCGCGGCGCTCGCCTACTCGCCGCCCGGCGCGGACGGACGGCATGCCTACGGCATCGGCGCCTGGATAGAGACCTTCCCGCCGCCGCCCGCGCGGCCGGCGATCTCGAGCATCGGCAAGTTCGGTTACGCGCCCTGGGTCGACTTCGACGGCGGCTTCTACGGGGTCATCATGGTCGAGCAGCAGGCGACGACCTGGCCGGCTATGGGCGAGCAGTCGCATGATGCGATCGTCGACATCGATGCGCTCGTGCGCGCGCAGCCGCTGGCCGCGTGCGTCCCGGTCGAGATCGGCGACGAGGTGTTCCGCGACGGCAGCGAGCTGCCGTGACGCGCGTCGCGCGGCGCGCTTGCTAGACTGCAGCGCCTTCGCCGCACAGGACCCACCGTGACCCGCGATCCCCGAGCCGACGCCCGCCGACGCTTCGCCGAAGCTGCGCTCGCCGCCGACGCCTCGATCGAACCCGCGTCGGCCGACGCGAGCACGCGCAGCTACTGGCGCGTGCATTCGCCCGGCGCGCCGGCGCGCATCCTCATGGATGCACCGCACGACGCCGCCGAACTCGAGGCCTGGCTCGACGTCGGTGCGCGCCTGCGCGCGGCCGGCCTGCACGCCCCCGAAGTGCTCGCGGTCGACCGCGCCGAGGGTTTCGTGCTCATGGAGGATCTCGGCACGCGCACCTACCTGCCCGAACTCGACGCGCACAGCGCCGACCGCCTCTACGGCGACGCGTTCGATGCACTGTTGCGCATGCAGGTGCACGTCGACACGAGCGGCTTGCCGGCGTTCGACCGCGGCCGTCTCGTCACGGAAATGGAGCTGCTGCCGGAGTGGTTCCTGCAGCGGCACCTCGGCTACGCGCCCGAATGCGAGGAATGGGACGTGATCGAAGCGGCATTCACGTTCCTCGCGCACGCGGCACTGGAACAACCGCGCACGTTCATGCACCGCGACTATCACAGCCGCAACCTGCTCGTGTGCGGGGAGGCGGCCGAT
Organism: Dokdonella fugitiva; assembly: GCF_004342425.1. Classification (GTDB taxonomy): domain Bacteria; phylum Pseudomonadota; class Gammaproteobacteria; order Xanthomonadales; family Rhodanobacteraceae; genus Dokdonella_A; species Dokdonella_A fugitiva. The sequence continues at coordinate 257,813 of NZ_SLWQ01000007.1, forward strand.
ACGCACGCGGTTGGCGGACTTCACTTGCTGACGAGTCCGGGCATCGTCGATTTCCAGGGCGCCGTCGCCGGGCCGATCACCTACGACCTCGCCTCGCTGCTGCGCGACTGCTACATCGAGTGGCCGCAGGAGCGCATCGCCGGATGGGTCGCCGCCTACCGCGAGCGCCTGCGCCACGCGCACCTGATCGGCATCGAGGTCGACGGCGCGCGCTTCCGCCGCTGGTTCGACCTCGTCGGCCTGCAGCGCCATGTCAAGGTGCTCGGCCTGTTCTGCCGGCTCTGGTACCGCGACGGCAAGGCGCAGTACCTCGGCGACCTGCCGCTGGTCTGGCGCTACGTGGCCCAGGTCGCGCACGGCTATCCCGAACTCGCGGCGTTCGTAGCCCTGCTCGAGCGCGCGCTCGGCGAACGCGACATCACCCGTCCGCGCGAGCCCGACGCATGACGATCCGCCGCGCGATGATCTTCGCCGCGGGGCGCGGCGAACGCATGCGACCTCTCACCGATGCGACGCCCAAGCCGTTGCTGCGCGCGGGCGGGCGCACGCTGATCGAACGCCACCTCGAGAAACTCGCGGCCGCGGGCGTGCGCGAGGTCGTCGTCAACACGTCCCATCTCGCCGAGCAGTTCCCCGCCACGCTCGGCGACGGCGCGCGCTGGGGCCTGCGCATCCTCTACAGCTACGAAGGACCGAGCCCGCTCGAAACCGGCGGCGGCATCAGGCATGCGCTCGCCCTGCTCGGCGACGAACCCTTCATCGGCGTCAGTGCGGATATCGTCAGCGACTACGACTACGCGCGCCTGCCGCGCGAACCCGACGGGCTCGCCCATCTGGTCATGGTGCCCAACCCCGATTTCCATCCGCGCGGCGACTTCTGCCTCGACCGCGGGCGGCTCAACGACGAAGGCGTCGGCGAGCGACTCACGTTCGGCAACATCGGCGTCTATCGCCCCGCGCTCGTCGCCGGCGAGACCGCGGCGCGCTTCAAGCTGCTGCCGATGTACAAGCGCGCGATGCGCGAGGGCCGGCTCGCCGGCGAGCGCTACGACGGCTGTTGGCTCAACATCGGCACGCCGGAACAGTTGCGCGCGCTCGACCCCGTCACGAACGACGCCTGAGCGTCGCCGCGACCGTCTGTGCACGCGCGCCGCCTCACTGGCCCGCCGGTGCCTGCCACAGCTCGATCTTGTTTCCTTCCGGATCGACGATCCAGGCGAACTTTCCGTACTCGGACTCCTGCACCTCGCCCTCGGCCAGCACGCCTTCGTCGCGCAGCACCGCGAGCAGCGCGTGCAGGTCGTCGACGCGGTAGTTGATCATGAACGGCGCCGTGCTCGGCGCGAAATACGTCGTGTCGGCGGCGAACGGACTCCACACCGTCGTGCCCGCGCCCTGCGGGTTGTCCGGTCCGTTCCAGCGGAACGAGGCGCCACCCCAGTCCTGCACGTCGACGCCCAGGTAGGTCTTGTACCAGGCGCCGAGCGCCTTCGGGTCCTTCGCCTTGAAGAAGATTCCACCGATGCCCGTGACACGCTTCATGGCAGCTACCTCGCGAGAAAGGAATGTGACGGCGCGCGGCGGCGACACTCGATGCTACCGCACCCGCCGGCACGCACGGGCATGCCCGCGGGTCGCGCGGCCGAATGAGCGCCCGCCCTCAGCGTTCCTCGGCCTTCGCGCGCGCCCAGTAGGCGTCCTGCGCGTCGAGGCCGAGCGCGGCGAGGCGCGTCCCATCCTGCGCGGCCAGTGACTCCATGCGCCGGAAGCGACGCTCGAACTTCGCGTTGGCATGACGCAGCGCCTGCGACACGTCGACCTGCGCATGGCGCGCGAGATTGACGCAGACGAACAGCACGTCGCCGATCTCGTCGGCGAGGCGCGCGGGGTCCGCGCCGGCGGCGAATTCGGCGCGCACCTCCTCGATCTCCTCGTGCAACTTGTCGAACACCGGCCCGACGTCGGGCCAGTCGAATCCGACGCGCGCGGCCTTCTGCTGCAGCTTGAGCGCGCGTTGCCATTCGGGCATGCCGCGCGGGACGCCGGCGAGCGCGCTGTCGTCCGCGTCGCCGGCGGCGGCGCGCTCCTTCGCCTTGAGCGCTTCCCAGCTCGCGGTCTGCGCCTGGGCAGAGTCGACGCGCGCATCGCCGAACACGTGCGGATGCCGGCGCAGCATCTTGTCGCAGATCGCGTCGACGACGTCCGCGAACGCGAAGTGGCCCGCCTCCTCGGCCATGCGCGCATGGAACACGACCTGCAGCAACAGGTCGCCGAGTTCGTCGCGCAGATGCGCATAGTCCTTGCGGTCGATCGCGTCGGCAACCTCGTAGGCTTCCTCGATCGTGTACGGCGCGATCGTCTCGAAGGTCTGCTCGAGGTCCCACGGGCAGCCGCCGTCGCGGCTGCGCAGGCGCGCCATGATGGCGAGGAGGTCGTTGGTGGTGGGCATTGGCGGCGGCTGGGGGCTGGGGCAAAACCTCAGGGCGGATCGAGGCGCGAAGGCCGGATCCGCCTTCGGCTGGATCCCTACGGTGGCGTCAGGGCCGGGCGAGCAGCGCGGACCAGTCCGCGTCGCGATCGCCGACCGCGAAGAAATCCGGATTGAGCAGCGACTCGCGCGTGTTGTAGCGGAACGGCTCGCCGGCGAAATCGAGCACCGCGCCGCCGGCCTGCTCGAGCACGCACTGGCCGGCCGCGGTGTCCCATTCGGAGGTCGGGCCGAGGCGCAGGTAGAGATCCGCCTCGGCCGCAGCGATGCGCATGAACTTCAGCGACGAGCCGAGCGGCAGCTTCGCGCAGGGCCCGAGCCGCGCGAGCAGTTGCGCCTCGTGTTCGGAAGCATGCGAGCGGCTGCCCGCGACGACGAGAGGCGAGGCGCGCCGGCGCGTGCCGAGGCGGCGCGCCTTCCCGCCGCGCACCGACAGCCAGGCGCCGCCGCCTTCCCAGGCGCAGGCGAGATCGCCGCCGACGGGCACCTGCACCACGCCGAGCACCGGGCGATGGTCGTCGATGAGCGCGATGTTGACGGTGAACTCGCCGTTGCGCTTGATGAACTCGCGCGTGCCGTCGAGCGGATCGACGAGCCAGTAGCGCGTCCAGCGTGATCGCTCGGACCATGGCAGCGCGGACGATTCCTCCGACAGCACCGGCAGGTCGGGCGTGAGCGCGCGCAGCGCGTCGACGATCACGCGGTGCGCGGCGAGGTCGGCCGCGGTCAGCGGCGAGCGGTCGTCCTTGTGCTCGACCGCGAAGTCGGAGTCATAGACGTCGAGGATCGCCGTGGCGGCGCGTTCGGCGATCGCGCCGGCGGCACGCGCGAGATGATCGAGGTCGCGGCTCATGGCTGCGGCCGGTAACGGCCGGCGAGGTATTCGCGCGCCATGAACAGCGCCGCGATCGAGCGACCGTCGGTGACTTCCGGGCTGCCGAGCAGGCGATGCAGTTCGGACAGTTTCCACGGCACGACTTCGAGCGGCTCGGGCTCGTCGCCGGGCAACCGCTCCTCGTGCAGGTCGCGCGCCAGGACGACGTGCGTCATCGCCGTCATGTAGCCGGGCGAGACCGACAGCGTGCCGAGGATGTGCAGCTCGCGCGCACCGTAGCCGATCTCCTCCTTGAGCTCGCGATTGGCGCCCTGCTCCGCCGTCTCGTCGCGATCGAGCCGCCCCTTGGCGAGGCCGAGCTCGTAGTGGTCGACGCCGACCGCGTACTCGCGCACGAGCAGCACGGTGTCGTCGTCGAGCATCGGCACGATAATGACAGCCCCGAGCCCCGAACTCTGCAGGCGCTCGAACGTGCGCCGCTCGCCATTGGAGAACTCGAGGTCGACCTGCTCCGCACGCAGGAACCGGCTGCGGTCGACGACACGCGTGGCGAGAATCTTCGGGGGCGTTCGCATCCGCCGATTGTATCGCGCCGCCGCTTCGGCCGCCTTCTGTCGGCCCAAATAGGCCGAAGCCTGAAACACGAAGGACACGCAGGCCACGAAGGAAATCAGGGAAAAGCCTGAAACAGGGAGCAGACGGAGAACGCAGGGCAAGAAGCCCTTTCCTGGTTGGAAGCGCTCCCTCCGCGTGTGCCATGTTTCAATCTTCCGACGGCTTGCTCTTCTTCGTGTCCGAAGCTTCCGACCTGCGGCTTCCCTGCGGCTAGGCGTTGAAGGCGGCGAGCGCCCGGGCGTGCAGCGCGGGCGTGGCCGCCAGTGCGCTACGGGTGTGGAGGCCGATCGGGTGGCCGTCGAGGTCGGTGAAGATGCCCCCCGCTTCGCGCACGATCACGACGAGCGGGGCGATGTCGAGGATGTTGAGGTCGGACTCGATCACGAGGTCGATCGCACCGCGGGCGAGCAGGTGGTAGTGCAGGAAATCGCCGTAACCGCGGATGCGGCCGACGCGGCGGACGAGGTCGGCGTACGCGGCCCAGCGCGCGGGCGACGCCGCGAGCGACTTGAGGTTGCCGGTCGAGATCGCCGCCTTCGCGTCGAATGCCTGCGTATCGGCGACGCGGAGGCGCCGCTCGCCGCGCGCGTCGCGCAGGAACGCACCGCCGCCACGCGCGGCCCAGGCGCGTTCACCGTATTCGGGAGCGGCCGACACGCCGAGCACGAGCTCGCCGGCATGCATGAGCGCGATCTGCGTCGAGAACATCGGGTAGCCGCGCACGAACGCCTTGGTGCCGTCAATCGGATCGATGAGCCAGACCAGCTCGCCGTCGCCTTCGAGCCCCTCTTCCTCGCCGTGGAATGCGTGCGTCGGGAACGCGTCGCGCAGCACGCGCTTGATCGCCGCCTCGGCCTCGCGGTCGGCTTCGGTCACCGGCGTCGCGTCGCTCTTGGTCTCGACGGAAAAATCGCGTGCGCGCCAGCGCGGCGCGATCACGGCCGCGGCCGCATCCGCGGCGCGGTGCGCGGCGGCGAGCGCGCGCGCGATGAAGGCCTCGTCGAGCGGCGCGCTCACGGCAGCCGCAGCATGCCGCCGTGCACGACGACATGCGAGCTGCCGTCGGGTTGCGGCTCGCCGATGTGGCGCAGCGTCTCCAGTGCCTGTGCGTCGCCGTTGCGCGCACGCAGCGTCGCTTCACCGTCGAGCATCGGCGGGCGCAGCACGAAGCGGCCCTCGACGGCGATGTTGCCGCGGCCGTCGTCGTGCACGGTGCCGCTCACGCTGCCGTCCGGCTGCGAGGCGAAATCGACCAGCACGTCGGTGAAATGCGCCTCGACCTCGCCGACCGCGCCGACCTCGCTCCAGCGCGCGCTGCCGGACGCGCCGGACAGGCTCGCGTTCCACCAGGTCGCCCCGTCGAGCACGCCGCTGACCGTGCCGAGCAGGCGCAGCTTGCCGTCGAACAGCGGTTCGAAGCGCGACGCCGGCACGCTGAAGCGCAGGCCTTCGGCCTCGATCGCGCCATTGCTGCGTCGCGTGAGCACGCCGCCGATGTCGATGTCGCCGCCCTTGATGCGGATGTCCGTGACGAGATCGCCGCGCAGCAGCGGCTGCTTGCGCGCGGTCCAGTCGAGTTCACCCAGGTCATTGCCGAACAGGCTCACGCCGTCGGCGTGGCCGTCCCAGACCGTGCCGCTGACGCCGGCCAGGCTGAGCGGCCCGAAATAGCGGGCACCGTAGCGGTAGCCGACGTCCGCCGGCAGGCGCCACAGGCAGATGGCGCCGATGACGAGGGCGACGACGACGAGGATGACGAGGGTTTTCAGCAGGCGCATGGCAGGTCGGGATCGCGGAGGTCGTGGACGGGCCGGCGGCGTCGCGGCTCGCAGCGTGCCGGCGCGCTTCTTAGCATGGCGTGAAGAAGATGTTCAAACGATGCCGGGGGCCGCGCACGCCTCACGGTGCGTCCTGCAGGGTGACGCGCGCGTTGACGAAACCGACGCCATCGGCGCGGTCGACCGACAGCTCGACCGCTTCCACGCCGTAGCTGGTCGCAAGCGCTTCGATCCAGGCGACGAGCACGTCGAAGCGCGCCGATTCGAACGCGAGCTTGACCGTTCTCGCGCCGGCCGGTTCGACCCGCCGCAGCGCATCGCCGAGGCCACCGCTGCGCGCCGTCGCATCGGCGAGCGCGAGCAGCGACTTGCCCGCGCGCTGGGCGCCGGCTTGCACGCCGGTCGCGCGCCGGCGCGCGATCTCCTGCGCGCCGGCCTGGACGAACGCGAGCTCCTCGCGCTGCCGATCCAGCTCGCGTTCGAGCTCGGCGCGCCGCTGCGCGAGCGGATGCCACAGCAGCGCCCAGCCGAGCAACAACGCGGCGACGATGCCGCCGACGACGAGCACGCGTCGCTCCTGCGCGGCGAGCCCATGCCACCATGCGCCGATCATGGCGCACCTCCGCGGCCCGCGGCGCCTTCGATGCGCACGCGACCATCGACACCGTCCTGCGCGGCATTGGCGGCGGTCAGCTCGGCCGCGAGGCCCAGTGTCGCGACCTGCTCGCGCACCGAGTCGAGCGAGCCGGTGTCGGCCGCGTGCAGCGCGATCTCGAGCACGCCGTTGCGATATTCGAGCCCGCGCAGCTGGGTGCGCGTGCTGCCGTTGCCGAGCACGGGGCCGAGCTGGTCGAGCAGGCGCAGCAGCCCGTTCGCCTGCACGCTGCCGTGCTCGTGTTCGAGCCGGCCACGCATGAGCTGCCCGGGACTCAGGCGTGCGAGCTGGTTCGCATCGAGGTCCGGGAACGCTTCGTGCAGCGCATCGCGGGACTGCGCCTCGAGGCGCGCGGATTCGCGCGACAGGCGCCAGACGTCGGCGCCGAGCCCGGCCAGTGCGAGCACCACCACCGCCGCGGCGAGTGCCGCCGCGATGCGCCACCAGCGCTGGCCGCGCGCGCCACGGTGGTTCGGCGCGAACTCGCCGTCGAGCAGGTTCAACGGCAGTTGCGCCAGCCCGCCGGCAAGGAACGCGAGCGGATCGTGCTGGCGCGCGTGATACGCCTGCACGTGCTGCGGCAACGCGAGCGGCGCGCCGGCGCGGAAATCGAACACTTCGAGCGCGTGCCTCGGCCCGGCGAGCGCGAGCCAGCCCGGCAGCTCGGCGAGGCTGCAGGCGAATGCGGACCACGGCGCGAGGCGCGTGACCGCGCGCGCTTCCTCGAGCATCACGCACGCCTGCGGGCCGGCCGCGCGCACCGCGAGCGATTCGGGGACGAGCGCATCGGCGCGCACGCCGGCCGCGTCGAGCCGTTCGAGCCAGCCGCGCAACACCGCCCTGGCGACGACCGCGACGCCGAGCTTGCCCTCGACCGGGCGGGCGGCGGCGAAATGCAGTTCCTCGACCGGCGCCAGCAACTGTTCCTCGACCGCGAACGGCAGCGCCTGCATGAGCTGCGCGCGGTTGCGCGCGCTGAGCGTCACCTCGGTGAGCAGCACCTCCTCGGCCGGCACGAGCACGACGATCTCGTCGGCGCGCGCGAGCACGTCGGCCGGCGGCGCGCCGGCCACCGACGCGGTCGCGCGCGCGCCTGACTGGCGCAACCAGGTCAGGCCGCCGTCGGGGGCGAGGCGCAGCAGCAGGCGGTCGGACATGGAGGGAGGCGTGGCGGCAAACGCGGCGATTGTAGTCGAAGCGCGACCGCCGCCGCGCGCTCAGCGCGGCGGCGTTCCCGCGTCGCCACCGATGTCCGCTTCGGCGCGCACCGGAGCGGCGGCGACGAGCGCGTCGTCGGCGCCGCGGCTGCGCGCGAGCACGCGCACCCCGCGGCCCTGGCCGCGCTCGATCACGCTGAAGAACGTGTACGGCACGCCGTCGAGCACGATGTCGCCGCGGGCGAGGAAATAGCGGCTGTGCACGTCGATCGGCGGCGCCGGGCTGCGCAGGCTCACGCCGAGCGGCGCGAGTTGGCCGGTGAACTGCGAGACGGTCTGGTTCAGTGCCCTGCCGTCCTGCCATAACGACTGCGCGACCGCGGGTGTCGCGTCCTGCAGCAGCGCCTGCAGCACGGGCGCGCTTGCGGTGTTCACGTTGATCGCGGTGCCGGGCGGCAGCGCGCACACGTGCGGCGCGAGCTTGGCGTACGCGCCCGCATCGACGCCACGCACGAGGCGCAGTTCCGACACGTGCGCGAACACGCCGCCATGGGCGCGGTACGGCACCGATTGCGCGAGGTAGCGCGCGGACTCGGCGACCTCTGCCTGCTCGGGATCGAGCCAGCCCTGGACTGCCGCGGCGATCCCCGGATCGAGCGCGAGCGCGGCGAGCAGGCCGCCGAACGTCGGCGCCCACAGCGCGGGGTTTCCGCCGAGCGCGGGCGGCGCGAGGTTGTTGAGGTTGAAGCAGCCGTCGATGTCACGCATCGTTGCGCGGATCACGCCGCCGGGCACGTCCTGCGGCGGCAATGGCATCGCCCACGGGCTCACATTCGAGTCCACCTCGTTGCTCGCCGCGATGAGCACCTGCGCCGCGTAGGTTTCGAGGCCGAGCGAATACGCCTCCGCCTGCTGCTCGCGCAGGCTGTTGCGCGTGCGCGCGAACGCGAGCTCGCCGCGGTCGAGCAACGCGGCGACCAGGATCACCGCGATCGCGACGACGAGCAGCGCGACGAGCAGCGCGACGCCGCGTTGGCGCGAGCGGGCGATCACGCGCCCCCCCTGCTCGCCGCTTGCTCGCGCCCGCCGCGGCCAGGCGGGGGCGCATCGCCATCGCCGGGCGCCGCGACGGCCCTGGCCGGCCATGGCGAGGGCAATTCTACGATACGGCGGATCTCGCCGAGCCCTTCGGGTGCGAAGCGGAACTCGACCGCGCGCGGCAGCTGGCCCTGCGCTTGCGCATCCGCCTGGCAGGCAAGTGGTTCGCGTGGCGGCCAGGCATCCCGCCACGCGCCGTCGCAGCCGTAGTAGCGAAAGCGCAGCTCGCCCGCGCGCGCGAGCAGGTCGCGCTGCAGCGGCAGCGAATTCGGCGCGCGGTCGAGCACGAGGTAGCGGCCGCGGCGCACGGTACCGCGTTCGTCCGTGTAGACGACACGCTCGACGTTGCTGCGCGATTCGGCGAGCGGGTTCGCGTAACCGAGGCGCGACAGCTCGATCGCGCCCGCGCTGCCGACCAGCGCCGGCTGCATGGCGCCTTCGTTGCCGATCACCGGGCGCGCGACGGCCTGGCGCAGGTCGCGCTCGAGCGAAGCCACCGTGCGCGCGATCGCCGCGAAGCGGTCCTGCTGTACCGCGAGCACACCACGCGTGCGCGCGATCGCGCCGAGTCCGCCGTACGCGGCCGCCGCGAGCGCGGCGAACACGGCGAGCGCGACGAGGAGTTCGATCAGGCTGAAGCCCGGTGTGCGGGAGTGGGGAATGGGGAATGGGGAATGGTCGAAGCAGCGCTGCGCCCGGACACGGGCGTCGCGGGGTACGGGCCGGTCCGTCGCCGCGACGGTCATCGGAGCGGGTTGAACCATTCCCCTTTCCCCCGCCTTCATGGCCCCAACGCCGTGCCGGCGAAGCCGCTCAGGCTCGCCGACGGTTCGGACGCGGCACCCGCGAAGACCTGCACGTCGATGCGGCGGATCTCGGCATCGGCGGTCGCCTGCACGTCGCGCACCCAGCGCCAGTCGCGCCCGGCGAACGTCACATGGCCGTCGCTGCGGCCGGTCGCCGGGAATGCGCTCGCGAGGCGCGTCTCGGTGAGCACGTTGGCGGCGACCCAGCCCGCCAGCGTGCGCTCGCGCTGGCCATCGAACGACTGCACCTGCACGCTCGCCGCGCGTGTGAGCGCGAGCAATGCGATCGCGACGACCGCGAGCGCGACGAGCACTTCGACGAGGGTGAAGCCGCGCGCGCGCCTCATCGCGGCGCCTCGATCGACCGGATGCGCACGTCGCCGTCCTCGTCGCCGTCGATGCGCCGCGATGCGGCGTCGCCGAGCGACAGCGTCAACGTGAACGGCGTGAGTTCGCCGGACGAGAAGCAGACGAGTTGCGGCACTGCGCGTTCACCGCCCGCGCCTTCGACGATGCGACCGTCGCGACGCAACTCGAAGGCGAGGCCGGCTGGCCAGGCACGCGCGCGCAATTCGTCGTCGCGCGCGAACGGGCGCCATTGCGATCCGTCCAGGCGCAGGAACGCATAACCATCTCCACCGAGCACCACGCCGATCTCGCGCCCGCCGAGCTGCGCCTCCTCGCAGGCATGGCCGAGCAATGCCTGGAACCGCTCCGACTCCCCGGCGAGCTTGCGCTCGCTGCCGCCACCGACCGCGAGCACGAGCGCCGTCGCGAGCACCGCGACGATGACGACGACGACGAGGACTTCGATGAGGGTGAAGCCCAAGGCTCGGGAATGGGGCATGGGGAATGGCAAGTGGTCGGGGCCACAGCCCACATGGTGGCGGGCGTCGAAGGGCACGGGACGATCGGCCACCGCGCTCGGCTTGGACCATTCCCTATTCCCCATTCCCCATTCCCTGCCTTCCTATTCCCAATTCCCCACATCCGCCGCCTCCCCGTCGCCACCCGGCTTGCCGTCGGCGCCGAGGCTGTAGACGTCGATGCTGCCGTGCTGGCCGGGCTGCGCGTACTGGTAGGGGTGGCCCCAAGGGTCCTTCGGCGCATGCTCGAGATACGGACCTTTCCAGTTCGGCGCATCGGGCTGGCCCGAGGGTTTCGTTACGAGCGCGTCGAGGCCCTGCTCCGTACTCGGATAGGCGTAGTTGTCGAGCTTGTACATGCTGAGCGCGGTGACGATGCCCTGGATGTCCTGGCGCGCACGCGTGACGCGCGCTTCGCCCGGGCGCTCCATCACGCGCGGCACGACGATCGCGGCGAGGATGCCGAGGATCACGACCACGACGAGGATCTCGATGAGGGTGAAGCCGCGCGCTGCACGGGGGCTGGCGGCTGGGGGCTGGGGGCTGTGTGGCATGGCGAGCTTGTGGGCGAAGGGGTCCGCCCGGATCATAGCAGTCATGACGCTCTACGCCTCCGAACTCGCCGCGCGCGACCTCGCCGTGGTCTGGCATCCGTGCACGCAGATGCACGACCACGAAACCCTGCCGATGCTGCCGATCGCGCGTGCCGAAGGCGCGTGGCTGTACGGCCACGACGGCCGCCGCTGGCTCGACGCGGTGAGCTCGTGGTGGACCTGCCTGCTCGGCCATCGCCATCCGCGCATCGTCGCCGCGCTCAAGGACCAGCTCGACCGCATCGACCACGTGATGCTCGCGGGCTTCACGCACGAGCCGGCGGTGCAGCTGGCCGAGGAACTCGTGCGCATCGCGCCGCGGGGTAACGGCTCGCCCGCGAGCGTGTCGTCGCTGCACCGGCACTCGCAAACCCACGGCGTCATTCCCGCGGAAGCGGGAATCCATTTTCCAGGGGATCCGCATAGCACCATGGATGCCCGCTTTCGCGGGCATGACGTCGGGGCGGGACATCCGCCCGTCGCCATCGATGGCGATCGCTCCCTGCAGCGCGTCTTCTACGCCGACAACGGCTCCAGCGCGATCGAAGTCGCACTCAAGCTCTCGTTCCACTACTGGCGCAACCGCGGCCGCGGCGAGCGCACGCGCTTCATCGCGCTCACCGGCGGCTATCACGGCGAGACGCTCGGCGCATTGTCGGTCACCGACGTCGCGCTGTACCGGCACACCTACGCGCCGCTGTTGCTCGAACCGATCTTCGCGCCGTCACCGGATGCGTACGAGGCCGAACCCGGCGAAAGCGCCGCCGCGTGCGCCAGGCGCCGCCTCGATGAACTGCGCGCGATCCTCGAGCGCCACGCGCACGAATGCTGCGCGATCATCGTCGAACCGCTCGTGCAGTGCGCGGGCGGCATGCGCATGCACGATGCGTCGTACCTCACCGGCCTGCGCGCGCTCTGCGACGAGTTCGACATCCACCTGATCGCCGACGAGATCGCGGTCGGCTTCGGCCGCACCGGCACGCTGTTCGCGTGCGAACAGGGCGGCATCGTGCCGGATTTCCTCTGCCTCTCGAAGGGCCTCACGGGTGGCACGCTGCCGCTGTCCGCGGTGCTGACGACGGCGCATGTCTACGACGCGTTCTACGCCGAATACTCCGCCGGCAAGGCGTTCCTGCATTCGCACAGCTACACCGGCAACCCGATTGCCTGCCGCGCCGCGCTCGCGACACTCGCGGTACTGCGCGACGAACCCGTGCTCGAACGCAACCGCGCACTCGCCGCGCACCTCGACGCGCGCCTCGCACCGCTCGCCGACCACCCACACGTCGCCGACGTGCGCCGCAGCGGCATGATCGCCGCGATCGAGCTGGTCAAGGACAAGCGCACGCGCGAACCCTTCCCCGCCGCCGAACGCCGCGGCCTGCGCGTATACCGCCACGGTCTCGCCCACGAAATGCTGCTGCGCCCGCTCGGCAACGTCGTCTACTTCATGCCGCCGTACTGCATCACGCCGGAGGAGATCGACCGGATGGTCGCGGTTGCGGCGGAGGGCATCGACGTCGCGCTGCGCTGAGCGAGCCGGACCCGATCCACGACACTCACCCGAAGGCCGAATACACGACTGCAACCGCACCGCTTGCCAGAAGCGAAATCACTCGGTCACTTGCAAGGGGAGTCTATACACACATAGTTAGACCGTTGCGCGACGCAAGAGCTCGAAGTCTTAGTCCAGATCAGCGTGATGCACGAGATGCACGCCAGAGGGATTCGTGATTTCAACCAGCACGCCGCGCTTGAGATGAGAAGCCCATTGCTCAATGTCGTAGCCTTCGACGCTGGTTCGCGAATCTACAACGACTACAACGCGCCACAGGCGACCTGACTCCGAAGGCACAAGGACGACTGCGGGGCGGACGCGTGTAAGGGGAATCAGGGTAAGGACGTTACGATGATATTCCTGACATCGAGTGATCACATGACCAGCGAAAATAACGCGTTCAATGATGAGTTGAAATGTCTCATGCCTAATCCATACAACCATGCGACCGACGCGAATTGCTACAATGTCTGCGAGGATAGAGCCAACGATATCAAGAAAAGGCTGCTTCCCTGTGTTGCGAGGGGCGACTACAATCATACGCCTGACTGTATGGACCAGAGGCCAACAAAATGACGGCCGTATTGGTAGGGCTCTCGAAGCTGGTGGCCATCGGCCTGATGGCGGCTGATGGTCGTCGGCTCAGTGTTTCTGTATACATGTCGTGTTTTGAGAATAGACCGGCTATGGAATTTGGAATTGAAAATTTGACGGATCGGCGTGTGGGTATTCCGGATTCCTTCGCGCCTTGGAACTACAAAGGCAACGGGATGAGCTTGCGGCTTGTCTTCAAGGGATCGCGCGATAGTCTTCTTGCAGGGGATGCGGTTAAGGAGAGCAACCGCAAGAGGCCAGCTCAAGCCAAAATTTGGCTGGGTGCGAGGTCGAAGGTCACGCATTATGTGAAACTCTCTGAAATGTTTGGCGATATCGACGAGGCACTTGCCGGTCGTGCCGCTGACCTAATTTGGGAGTACAGCTATCCACCAGGATTTGGCGTACCAAGTGATGTCATCGATCTTGGAGGCTGGTCAGTGGATAGTGCTCGCGTCAAGAAGTTGTGTAAGGAGAACTAGGAGTTCCGTTTAGCTTTCTACCCCTCGCACCAATGGGGACGGAGTGGATCACCCCGAGTTTCTCGGACAGTCCGGGAACAAAGGGGACGGAGGAACTATCCGTTTGAATCCTTCAAATCAAAGGGGACGGAAGAAACAAAGGGGACGGAGGAATTATCCGTTTGAATCCTCCGCGATCGCCTCGGATTAGAACTACGCGACGCTTCCTCCGCCGATCGATCCGATCTCCTTCGTCCGCGGCGCAGAGCACTAGGCGGTAGTCGCCCGACTCGCCATGTTCCCAGTCCTCACCCTCGCCTTCGCGCAAGGACGCAAGGAAGAGCCCGCCCGGATGCAACGCGCCGGCGATCTTGCGCAGCACCTCGTCGAAGCGTGCGCGCTCGACATGCTGCAGCACGCATAGCGCGACGACCGCGTCGTACGGGCCCGGCAGCGCGTCCTCGACTACGTCGAGCGCCGCCACCGCGTGACCGCGCTCGGCGTGGAACGCGCGGAACGCGCCGGCTGCATCGGTGCGATCGACCGCGACGCCGAGCGTCTCGAGGAAGTCCGCATCCCAGCCGGGACCGGAGCCGATCTCGAGCGCGCGCGCTCCGCGCGACAGGCCATCGGCAAGGCGACGCAGCGCGGCCTCGCCGACACCGGCAGGAACGCGCTCCACCGCGGCGGCGTAATCTCGCGCGCAGTTCTCGTAGCCTGCGATCGTGCGGCGGTTCGCATCGCCGGCGTCGGCTGTCGATGTCGCCATGTCGCTCCTCCGATGATGGGGTCGGGTGCAGAGAGGCTCGTTCGTCGAGCGGAATCCAGAGGGAAACCCTCCTTCGCCCGTACGCGGACGGAACGTCTCGCAATGGGGTTCGAGGATCGTGCATCCGCGACGCGCAGGCCGCTCGCTGGCAGTGCGTCGTCCCGATCGCGGCATTGGTGTCGTGAATCGCCGACACGTGGCCGCGATGCTCGAATACAGCGTAGCGTCGTGCGGCGATCTCGAACGCGACGAGCTCGTTCGCATGGAGCCTTCACGCAGGCGTGTGACCACGGGTTGGGCCCTCAGGATTTGACCACGGGCTCGGCGTCCGGTGCGCGATCCGACGACGGCTCGGCGGACGAGGCGTGGATCGCGGGGACCGCGCAGCACGCCGCGGCGCCGCCCGGGCCGCGGCCGAGTGCCCAGAGTACGAGCAGCAGCACGATCAGCACGCCGGCGATGGTCCAGGTCCAGCGCGCGTGGCTGCGCTCGGCGCGAAGGTCGTGCGGCGCGGGCGCGGTCACGGGCCGACCTCCGGATCGATGCCACCGATGAGTTCTTCCTGCAGCGCCTTGAGTTCGCTCCAGCGGTTGTCGGCCGCGAGCGCGGCCTGGCGTGCCCAGGTCGACGGATTGGCGAAACGGAAGTACGGACCGCCCTGTTCGAGGATCGCGTTCATGCGCTCGGGATCGAGTGCGGCGAGCGCGGCGAAGCCGTTCACGCCGTGCGAGCGCAGCAGTTCGTCGAGCTTGGGGCCGATGCCTTCGATGATCGTGAGGTCGTCGGCGTGCCGCAGGTTGAATCCGGCCGCGCGCGCGGCGCCGACGTCGATGAGGCGCGCATGCGATACCGGCGCATGCGATGCGGGCGGCTCGTCGATCGGGGGCGGCGGTGCCGGCGACGGCGTTGGTTCCGGCAACGGCGCGGCGACGGCAGGCGGCACCGGGGCCGAGGTGCGTCGCACATGTCGCTGCAGCAACCAGTTCCCGAGCCAGCCGAGCAGCAGGCCGAACAGGAACCACCAGAGGCAGCACGCCAAGACAGCCATCATGTCGCTCCTCGGCCGCTTCGGGGAGAACGCGTTCCATCACTGCAACGCTCCATCGCCGCAATGTACTCCGCCACGAGGCCTTCGAGCGCGGACTATCGGCGGCCCGCCTCGCGCGGTACTGTGGACATTCAGCGTGGGTATGGTGAGCATCCACGCTTTCGCCCGTTTCACGTTCCGGAAATTCCATGCGCATTCCCCGTATCTACGTTCCGCAACCGCTGCATCCCGGTCGCGAGGTGGATTTGCCGGTGCAGGCGGGCGAACACATCGCGCGCGTGCTGCGCCTCGATCGCGGCCATCCGTTGCGCCTGTTCAACGGCGACGGCTGCGAGTTCTCGGGCGAGATCGCTTCACTCGCCAAGCGCGCGGTCAGCGCGCGCGTGCTCGAGCCCGTGGCGAGCGCGGACCGCGAGAGCCCGCTGCGCATCACGCTCGGCCAGGGCGTCGCGCGCGGCGAGAAGATGGACTGGATCCTGCAGAAGGCGACCGAACTCGGCGTCGCACGCATCGTGCCACTCGTGACCGACCGCACCGAGGTGAAGCTCGACGCCGAACGCGCCGAGCGGCGCGTCGCTCACTGGGAAGCCGTGCTCGCCTCCGCCTGCGAACAGTGCGGCCGCAACCGCCTGCCCGAACTCGCAGAACCGATGAAGCTCGGCGACTGGGCCGCCTCTCTCGGCGAAGAAGCCGGGCTGCGCCTCGCGCTCGACCCGCGCGGCGACGCCGACGCACGCACGCTCGACCCGGGCACGCGTGCAACGCTGGTCGTCGGCCCGGAAGGCGGGCTGTCCGAACACGATCTCGCGACGCTCGCGCAGGCGGGTTTCCGCGGCCTGCGCCTCGGCCCGCGCATCCTGCGCACGGAGACCGCCGGGCTCGCGGCACTCGCCGCGCTGCAGGCGATCCACGGCGACCTCTGACGCCACGACGCTGCCGGGTCGAGCCGAAGACGCTGGCCCCCGGCTTTCGCCGAAACAACGAGCGTGAGTTGCTCCTGCTCGCTCGCTCCTGCTCCGCTCTACCAGGTCCCTCGGCGCCGGCGGGAGTCGCGAGAAAAGACCCGAAGGGTGCGCGCGATGGATCGCGCGCAGTGCACCGTCAGCGCGGGGATGCGCTCCGGCGGATCGCTCTGCCATCCCGCCGATGACGAAGCGCGATGTCGGAAATTC
Source organism: Dokdonella fugitiva (assembly GCF_004342425.1). Classification (GTDB taxonomy): domain Bacteria; phylum Pseudomonadota; class Gammaproteobacteria; order Xanthomonadales; family Rhodanobacteraceae; genus Dokdonella_A; species Dokdonella_A fugitiva. The sequence goes on from NZ_SLWQ01000007.1 coordinate 274,306, forward strand.
GCGCAGCCGATCCGCACCCGATACGCTGCGCCGGTCGTTTCGTGGACGAGCCACTCAATCCAGCGGACTGACGACGCCGCGTCCACCGCGATTCAACACGTGCGTGTAGATCTGCGTCGTCGACACGTCCTTGTGGCCGAGCAATTCCTGGATCGTGCGCAGGTCGTAGCCGCCTTCGAGCAGGTGCGTCGCAAAGCTGTGCCGCAGCGAATGGGCGCTGAGCGGTTTCGTGATCCCGGCGACCTGGCGTGCACGGGCGAGCGCGCGCGCGAGGACCGCGTCGTCGAGATGATGGCGCCTCTCCGTGCCATCGAGCGGATCGCGCGATCGTTGCGCCGCTGCGAAGACGAACTGCCAGCCGAACTCGCAGGCCGCCCGCGGGTACTTGCGCGCCAATGCATGCGGAAGTCGCGTTGAGCCGCGACCGTCGGCAAGGTCCAAGGCGTGCAATCGGCGAGAACGCTCGATCTCGCGCTGAAGCGATTCGATCAGCGAGCGCGGCAGCACCGTGCGACGGTCCTTGCCGCCCTTGCCGTCGCGCACGAGGATCTCATTGCGCGCGAAGTCGATGTCCTTCACGCGCAGGCGCAGGCATTCCATCAGCCGCATGCCCGTACCGTAGAGCAGGCTCGCGAGCAACCAGGTGCGCCCGTCCATCACCGCGAGCAACCGGCTTACTTCGTCCTTCGACAGCACCACGGGCAGACGACGCGGACGCTTCGCGCGCACGACGTTGTTGAGCATGGCAGGTCGATGCGCAGCACCTCCCGATACAGGAATAGGATGGCCGACAGCGCCTGGTTCTGAGTGCCCGCCGCGACGCCACCTTCCGTCGCCAGCGAAGTGAGGAACGCCTCCACCTCCGCGGCACCGAGTCCGCGCGGATGCTGCTTGCCATTGGCTAGGATGAATCGGCGGATCCACCCCAGATATGCCTGCTCCGTGCGCAAGCTGTAGTGTTTGAGCCGCATCCTGCGTCGAACGTCATCCAACAGGCGCGGCGCCCGCGATGGCATCGAGCCACCCGTTACGCCCCTGTTTCCGAATGCGTAATCCATTACGCCCTCAGCTCGTGGATGTTGCGCGGCAGTGTCGTTGCTGCAGCCAGCTGCCCGCGATCGGCCAGGTGATTGATTGCGCGTAGGAAAACGGCTTGACCGGCCGCCCGTCAACCATCACGATGCCGTGCAACGCTCCGCTTGCGGGGTCTAATTGTAGTTAGGCGTCACAACCATCAACAGGGAGGCTCACATGAAGGTACAAGAACAAGATCAGTATCACGGCATCGCGCTCACGCAAATCGTTGAGCACAAGTCGTTCAAGGCGCTCAATCGCTGCTCGGAGCATTACGGACACTACATGGTCAATACTGACCGCGAAGTTTTTATCAAATACCGCAAGACGGGCAACGGCTCTTGGCAATTCGTTTTTCAGCCTCAAGAGCTCAAGGCTATCAAGGCTGCCATGGCATCAAAGTCTGATGTCTTTGTGTGCCTTGTGTGCGCACGCTCTACGGTCTGCGCATTGACTGAGGATGAGATCAATACGCTTATCGATGTCGGTAGCGCAGCAAGCCAGAGCATCACCATTACTGTTCCGCCAAACTCTAGCTGTCGTGCTCGGGGATCGGCCGGCTCTCTAAAGGGCACCATTCCTCACAACTCGTTTCCAAACAAGCTGTTCGCGTGACGCCTAACAATTCATGTATGGACTCCCCTTGCAAGTGACCGAGTGAGTTCGCTTTGGCAAGCGGTGCGGTTGCAGTCGTGTATTCGGCCTTGCGGT
>NZ_SLWQ01000008.1 GCF_004342425.1 Dokdonella fugitiva
GCGGACTCCTCTCGCGATCCCGTGTCCTGAAGGCTAAACCTTTCAGTCTGGCTCATCGAAGCCGTGTGGCGACACGAGGGGAGTCCATTCGATCACTCAAGCGGACCGGTGCGACGGGTACTCGCGCTATCATGCAGTACGCGGCAGCGGCCGCTTAGCTCAAGCGTTAGGCCCCGGCAGTTCTGCCGCGTCAAGCGGGTGATTCATGTCTGTGCAACTTGAGCAGCCGGGCACCAAAGTCGTAGGACAGAATGAACTTGCCGCAATCGAATCCAGTGACGCAGGGTGACGGAAGGTCCACCGTCACCCCGGGCATTCCCCTGCGCCAAGCAGGCTCTCTCATACCGTCGTCGCGTGAACGACCATGAGCTGGATGTCGTTCTTCCTTTTCGGCTGGGGTTCGACTTTCGCCGCCTACGTCGTCTTGCAAGTGCTCACCGTCGCGACGCTCAAGGGTGCGGTCCGGTATGCGGCGCTGCTCCCGCTTCCGTTCATGATCGGGGTGGCGGTGGTCACCGTCAGCGCCTGGCACAATCAGAGCAACCTCTGGCCGATCGTCATGATCTTCGCGAGCCCGCTTGCATTGCTCTATCTGCTGTTCGTCGGCTTGGGCGGCTCTCCTACCAACGCCACCCGCTGCGCGGCGGACTGATCGCTCCAATGCTCGTGTTCACGTTCATCGGATGCTACCCGCTGTTCCGGATGTTCGGATAGCGAGCGAGGCCAGAGCGGACTTTCCTACGCTGCGTCATTGCAGGACTCCCCCCCGGCCTTCCTCAGGTCCAATCCGCATGCTTCTCCTCGAGCGCGAGCTCCGCCATCGCGTGGCGATAGCGATCCATGTACGCGAAGCGGTCGCCGTCGAAATGCAGCGGTTCGCCGACGAAGATGTCGACGAAGAACGGCACGATCATCCACTCGCCCTTCGGCAGTGCCTTGCCGAGGCCGTAGGTGTAGACCGGGATCACCGGCACGTCGGGACGGCGTTCGGCGATGCGCGCGAGGCCGGTCTTGAATTCGGCGAGCTGCTCGGGTTCGCCGCGCGAACCTTCCGGGAAGAACACGAGGATCTCTCCGCGTTCGAGCGCTGCGGCGATCGGCGCGAGCAGGTCTTCCTTCTCGTGCGTGCGCTGGCGGTTGAGCGGCACGATGCCGACGACGTTGAGCGCGAACCATGCGAGCAGCTTGTTGCGCAGGAAGTAGTCGGCGGCGGCGACCGGGCGCACCTTCGGCAGCAGGCGCAGCGGCAGCAGGCTGATCATCGCCATCGCGTCGAGGTGGCTGTTGTGGTTGGCGGCGAGGATCGCCGGCCCTCGGACGGGCAGGCGCTCGCGGTGGCGCACGTTGAGGCCTAGCACGAACAGCACGACGAGGCGTACGAGTACGCCGTAGAAGAACAAGCGCAATAGATATCCCATCGTCACGATCACCCTGCGCACGCCGTGCAGTGCGAATGTCATTCCCGCGACAGCGGGAGCCATCTGCTTGCCCGAAAATCAAAATGGATTCCCGCTTTCGCGGGAATGACGCCCGTTGTGACAGGCGCCGCCCGAAATCTCAAAAATAGAAGAACGCCATGAAATGGAAGAACAGCGGCGCCGTGAACAGCAGGCTGTCGATGCGGTCGAGGATGCCACCGTGACCCGGGATCATCGTGCCGGTGTCCTTGACGCCGATGTCGCGCTTGACCGCCGAGATCGTCACGTCGCCGAGGAAGCCGCCGAAGCCGATCATGAGGCCGATCGCGATCGAATCGGGACGCGTGAGCGGCGTCAGTACGGGCGCGAGCAGGAATGCGACGAGCGTGGTCGTGAGCGCACCGCCGACGAGGCCCTCGACGGTCTTCTTCGGGCTCACCGATTCCATGACCTTGCGTCGGCCGAGCGTGCGGCCCCAGATGTACTGCAGCACGTCGTTGAGTTCGGTGAGCAGCACCACGAACAGCAGCAGCGCGGCGCCGTGCGCCCCGCGTGCGGGCGCGCCGTCGGGCAGCACGAGCAGGTAGGCGAGATGGCTGAGGCCGAACACCATCGTCATGAGGCCCCAGTGGATCGTCCCGGCCGCGCGCAGGAAGTCCTTCGTCTCACCGCGCAGCACCATGCGCATCGCGATGAACAGGAACGCCCATACCGGGATGAAGATGAGGAACATGTGGTACCACTGCTGCCAAACCCACCAGTACTGGATCGGCACGCAGAGGTAAGCCCAGAACAGCACGCGCCGGTCGGCGCGTCGCGTCGGGATCAGCGACAGGTATTCCTTGAGCGCGAGGAACGAGAGCACCGCGAAGAAGCCGATCGCGATGCCGCGTCGGAACAGCAGCGCGACCGCGAACACGCCGACGAGTACCCACCACGAGTTCACGCGCGCGGCGAGTTCGACGTGACTGCCCGCGTCGCCGCGGCGCATCAGCGCGACGACGATGGTCGCGACGACGAGCAGCGCGACGATCGCGCCGAACGTCCAGAGCACGCTCGGCGGGATCCAGAGATGCAGCGAGGCGAGGTTCAAGCGGCGTCTCCTTTCGTACGCACCTCGGCAAGGGCGCGGCGCGCGCGCGTGGCGATCGCGCACGCACCGAGCGCGGTCGCGATCCAGAACGGCCAGGCGAGCCAAGCGAGCGGCGCCCAGCCGAAGCCGTAGACGAGGCCGATCGCACCGACGACGGACGCGCGATCGCTCTTGCCGAAGCCGTCGTAGCGGCGGCTCGCGCCGATCTGCACGCCGATCACGCCGGCCATCTCCACGATGACGCCGATCAGGACGAACACGACGATCGCCGCGGCCGGGAAGCCCGGGCGCAGTGCGAGCGGCAGGTACATCGCGGCGTCGCCGACGACGTCGCCGAGTTCGTTGAGGATCGCGCCGAGCTTCGACTGTTGCGCGTGCTCGCGCGCGAGCATGCCGTCGATCGCGTTGAGCGCCATGCGCAGGAACAGCGCGACCGGCAGCAGCAGCAGGATGCGCGGATCGTCGACGAGCGCGAGCGCGGCGCCGACCGCCGCGCACAGCACGACCGCGAGCACGGTCACCTGGTTCGCGGTGACGCCGCCGCGCGCGAGCGCGTTCACGAGCGGACGCAGCAGCCCCTGGAAGGCCGGTTTCAGCTGATAGATGCTCGGCACGCGCACGTGTCCGTCGGACGCCGGGCCGGCGTCCCTCCCCGTGCCCATCCTACCCGAGCACGACGCGGACGCGTCAAGGATGCCCGCGCGCGATCGTCACTTGCGCGCGCCTTTCGCTTTCGTTGCGGCCTTCGTCGCCGCCTTCGCGCGCGGTTTCGCTTCCGGCTTCGCGCCCTTCCTGCCAACCTCCGCCAGCAGCGGCGCGCACTGCTTCTCCTCGTCGCTGCCGGGTGCGATCAGCGGCACGACCGCGGCCGCCGGCGCGGCCGCGACACCGAGGCCGATCGCCGCGCCGACGCGCAGCAGCAGCTGCTTCTTCTCGACGCTGACGTCGACGTGCTCGAAGGTGCCCGCGACGCGCAACGGCGAGCGCAGGGTGAGCATGCGCAAGCCGCTCGCGCGCGGGCGCAACACGAGGTCGAGCTTTTCGTCGCCGAGGTCGATGGCGCCCTCAATGTCGATGCGCGCGTTCTCGGTGTCGAACACGAACAGGTCGGCGACCGCACGACCGTCCTCGACCGTGAACACGGCCGCTGCGCAATCGATATGCACGGGCGGGTCGCCGCGCAGCTTGGCGAAGAACGTGTTGAGCACGTTGAGGCCTGCCTTCTCGATCGTCGACTCGCTGACCTCGCCGTCGGCCATGACGACCTTGAGCGAACCGTCGGCGCTGCCGAGGATGGCCGCGATCGAATTGCCGGCGCCGTCGAGTTCGATGTCGCCGTTGACCTGGCCGAGGCTCTTCGAAAGACCGTCGCTCGCCTCGAACAGGCGCGCCAGCGCGAGCTTGCGCGCGGCGAGTTTCACCGAGCCCTTCGCTGGGTGCGGCCCCGAATCGATGCGTACACGACCGTCGACGCGACCGCCGGCCATGCCGAAGCGCAGCGGTTCGAGCGTGAGCACGCCGTCCTGCATGCGGATGCGCGTGTCGACGTCGCTGATCGGCTGTTCCTCGTTGCGGATCACGCGCTTGCCGCTGAAATGCACGTCGGCGTCGGCTGCGTGCCAGTGCTCGACGTCGAACGGCTCGGTCGGCAGCACGCGGCCGGCCGGCTGTGCGGCGCGGTCACCGCGCGCGGCACGGTCCTCGGCGCTGCCGGCGCCGACCACGGCGCCGAGGTCGCGCAGGCGCAGCAGCGTCGAGTCGACGTCGCCGCTCAGGGTCGGACGTGGCTCGCCGGAACGATAGGTGAGCGTTCCAGCCAGATCGCTGCCGCCGACGCGCGCGCTGAAATCCTCGTAGCGCAGCGAGGTCCGGTTCGGACGAAAATGTCCGGCGAGCCGGCCGACCGTCGCGTACGGCGGCGATTTCGGCAGTGGAATGCCGAGGATGTCGTAGAGATCCGCGAGGTTGCGCCCGCTGATCCACAGGCGCATGTCGACCGCGTCGGCACTCGTCGGGTCGGTGATGGTGCCGGTCAACGCGATCTGCGTCGAACCGACGTCGATGTCGGCGCGCAACGGGAACGGTTCCGGTTCGCGCAGCGCGAGCACGCCGCCGAAGCGGCCCTTGCCCGACACGTCCATGCCGGCGAGCGTGCCCTTCGCCGTGAAGCCGAAGCGATACGGCGGCGGCTTTACCGGGCGACCGCGCTCGGCACGCCGCTGCTCGCGCTCGGCCGCGGCGTCGCGCAGGCGCTGCGCCGCCGCCCGCCCGACGCGCTGGATCACGTCGCGGCGCGTGCTCGGGTCGTCGCCTTCGACGCGCTCGCCGAATGCGATCGGCGCGGCGAGCGGCTCGATCGTCGCGTGTACGTCGAGCTCGCGCTGCGCATCGCGCACGTCGACTTCGCCGGCGTCGAATACGACGTCGCCGAGTTCGACGCTCCACGCGTGCGGGCCGCTGCCGGCGGATTCGAAACTCCAGTTGTCGCTGCCGTCGGCGCGGCGTTCGACGTCGATGTAGGGACCGGCGACACGAACCGTGGGCATATCGATGCGATGCCAGAGCAGCGGCAGGGCACGCACGTCCACCTCGAGGCGCTCGAAGGACGCCGCAGACGGCGTGCGCGCCCAGTCCGCATTGGCGACGCGCACGCCGGATGCGCGCAGGCGCAAGCCCGGGGACCAGGCCGCGTCGTCGCCGTCGCCGCGGCGCCATTGCCAGGCCACGTCGAAGTCACCGTCGATCGCCACCGCGCGACCGAGCGCCGCGCTCGCCCGCGTGGCGAGCCACGGCTTGGCGCGGTTCCAGTCGAACATCACGATGAACGCAAGCAGCATGAGCGGCAGCAACACGGCGATCAAAGCCGCGACCAGCAACGCGCGCGCGATGCGGATGCGGCGCGGCCGCGCCGAGGCCTCGGGGCGAGGCTCAGTCCCGGCCATGCGGCGCACCCGCGCGGCGCGTGGCCGTGGTCGAAACCAGCACGTGGGGTTGGCGGGTCGGCATCGGTCCTCGTTCGGCCTGGAAGGGTGTTGCGATGCTAGCGAGCGTTGTCTGAGCGGCGCCCGACTTGGCGGGCGCGGCCCCCGCCGCTACATTGCGCGGTCCGTTCCGTCGTTGTGTGCCGCATGTCCGACGCCCGCCAGTGGTTCGCCCTGCCCTCGCCGTTCCGCATGAAGCGCGGCGGCGAACTCGTCGGCGCGCGCCTCGCCTACGAGACCTGGGGCGCGCCGTCCGCCACGCGCGACAACGCGCTGCTGGTCCTCACCGGCCTGTCGCCGAGCGCGCACGCGGCATCGAATGCGCAGGACCCTTCGCCCGGCTGGTGGGAGGAGATGATCGGCCCGGGCAAGTACATCGATACGAACCGCTGGTTCGTGATCTGCGTGAACACGCTCGGCAGCTGCAAGGGTTCGACCGGTCCGGCCGACGTGAATCCGGCGACCGGCGAAGCGTATCGCCTCGACTTTCCCGAACTCACGCTCGAGGACGCCGCCAACGCCGCATTCGAGCTCGTGCGCAGCCTCGGCATCGCGCGCCTCGATTGCCTGCTCGGCAACTCGATGGGCGGCATGACCGCGCTCGCCTACCTCGCGCAGCACCCGGGCAGCGCGCGCCGCCACATCAGCATCTCGACCGCGCCGCAGGCGCAGCCGTTCGCGATCGCGATCCGCTCGCTGCAACGCGAAGCGATCCGCCTCGATCCGAACTGGAACCAGGGCCGTTACGACGACGAGCACTACCCCGAAGCGGGCATGTCGATCGCGCGCAAGCTCGGCGTGATCACCTATCGGTCCGCGATGGAATGGGTCGGGCGCTTCGCGCGCATCCGGCTCCAGGCGGACCAGCGCGACGACGACCCGTTCGGCTTCGAATTCCAGGTCGAGTCCTACCTCGCCGGCCATGCACGCCGTTTCGTGCGCGGTTTCGATCCGAACAGCTATCTCTATCTCTCGCGCGCGAGCGACTGGTTCGATCTCGCCGAGCACGCGGCGGCGCCCGGCCCCGGCAGCGTCGAATCCGTGCTGAAACGCCTCGACGTGGAGCGCGCGCTGGTAATCGGCGTCGAGACCGACATCCTCTTCCCGCTGTCGCAGCAGGAACAGATCGCCGACGGCCTGCGTGCCGGCGGCACCGAAGTCGAATTCGTCGCGCTCGACAGCCCGCAGGGGCACGACGCGTTCCTCGTCGACATCGCGCGCTTCGGCGCGGCCATCGCGGGCTTCCTCGACCGCTGACCGCAGCCCCGTCCGCGCGGCTTCGACGCACGCCGGTTCGCGTGGCCCTTCCGGTCGCGCATTTGCGTGGGCGTGCATGGCTGCCGGCGAAATGCGCGGCGCCATCGTCCGGCTGCCGGAACCTGCCATGCGTTCGCACCGTCCACCTGCCACCCGCCTCCGGCGCCGTCACGTCGCGGCCGCCACCCTCCTCGGCCTGCTCGGCTGCGGCATTGCCACGGCACAGATCGTCGCGTATGCGATCGCGGGCGGCGGCGGCACCAGCCGCTCACCGGGCGGCTGCCGCGTCCTCGAAGGCAGCATCGGCGAGCCCGCAGTCGGCGTCTCCGGTGGCGCCGCCTTCTCGCTGCACGCCGGCTACTGGGCCGGCCCGGGCAGCCTGCAGCGCGACTCCCTCTTCGACACCGGCTTCGAGGCCTGCCAATGAACCGATCGATGCTCTACCCGACGCGCCTGCGCGCACGCGTGCGACAGGCGTCCGAGGCGCTGCTCATCGCGCTCGCGCTCGCGGGCACGACCGCATTCGCCGAGCCGCAATTGCCGGACTTCATCTACCAAGGCCGGCTGCAGCAGAACGGCGCCCCGGCCAACGGCACCTTCGACCTGAGTTTCGCGCTTTACGACGCGGAGAATGGCGGCAACCAGGTCGGCCCCGCGATCGATGAAGCGGACTACCCCGTCGACGACGGCCTCTTCAGCATCTCGCTCGCTTTTCCGGGCGCATTCAGCGGCACCCAGCTGTACCTGCAGGTATCGGTGGACGGCGTACCGATGCTGCCGCGCCAACCGATCGCGACCACGCCGGTCGCGCAGTTCACGCTGAGTGGCACCACGGCCCCTGCCGGCGGTGATCTCACCGGCACGTATCCGAACCCTTCGATCGCTGCTGGCGCTGTCGGCAGTGCCGAGCTGGCGGGCGGCGCCGTGACCAATGCGAAGATGGCCGACAACGCGGTCACCGCCTTCAAGATCGCGACGGACGCGGTCGGATCGAGCGAGATCGCCAGCGGCGCGGTCGGATCGAGCGAGCTGGCGAACGGCGCGGTCGGCACGGCGCAGCTCGCGAACGACAGCGTCACGCGCGGCAGGATCGCTGGCGGCTACGCCAACGGGGCCATCACCCTCACGGTCAGCGCGCACGATTGCAACGACTACAACGCCAGCGTGCCCGGCGTACAGGCCGGCGACATTCCGTTTTTCGCGATTCAGGCGGGTGCGACGATGCCGCAGGGCATGATCTCGTCGCGCTGAATTCGCCGAGCGCCGGCATGGTGAAGATCCGCGCGTGCAACACGACCGGCGCCACATTGGCTACCCATGACATGCCGGTCCACATCATCACGTTGCGCTGACCGCGGACGCCGCGTCGCGCGGCCACGGGCGCCGGGAACCGCCCCGGCGCGCCGGTTCCGGTCGCGCACCTGCGCGGCCCTGCTCCCGCGTGCGGGCGACGCGCGGGACCGCGCCGATCGACAGCCTGTTAGAATCCGCGCACCGTTCCGACGCCCCGTCTCCGGGTACATGCCATGCTTTCGCTCGAATTCCCCGGCGCCCGCCAGCTCATCGCCGCGATCGACGCCGCCGTCGTGCTGCCCGACGAGACAGCCACGACCGATGCGCTGCGCCATGCGCTGTGCAAGCTCATCCGCGACCCGAACGTGCAGCTCCCCGCCTGCGTGTTCGAGCGCGAGGACGACCACTACGCCCGGCGCGAGCTCTACCGCAGCGAGGAGCATGGCTACAGCGTGGTCGCGATGACCTGGGGCCCGGGCCAGGGCACGCCGATCCACGACCATGCCGGCCAGTGGTGTGTCGAGGGCGTCTGGCAGGGTTTCCTCGAGATCACGCCATACGAGCTCGTCGAATCGCGCGACGGCCGCTACCGCTTCGAGCCACGCGGCACGATGAATGCGGGCGCCGGCTCCGCCGGCAGCCTGATTCCGCCGCACGAATACCACACGATCCTCAACCCGAGCGACGAGGCGAACGCGGTGTCGCTGCACATCTACCGCCGCTCGCTGGAGAACTGCCTCAAGTTCTACCCGACCGGCGCCGGCTGGTACCGCTGCGACGAGTGCCAGCTCGCCCTCGACGCCACGCACTGACCGCTTTGCCGTATACTGCGCGGCCCCGCGCGACCCATCCGCGCGGCCCGTGCCGAAGTGGCGGAATCGGTAGACGCAGCGGACTCAAAATCCGCCGCCCTCAAAAGCGTGTGGGTTCGAGTCCCACCTTCGGCATGACACTTCCGTACTGCTGCATCCGATCCGATCCGGTCCGGAGCAGCACGTCTGCGCTCCCGCGTCTGCCTGACCTGCGCGCTCGCGCGTCGGCACGCCGGCCGCGCGAAGCGCTGCCGCGCTAAGCGGGGGCGAGGCTGGTGAGGGCCAGGTAGGCACGGCCGGCGATGATGCGGAAGTCGGTCAGGCCGCAGCCTTCGAGTTCGCCGAGGACGGTGCGTGCGATGCGCGATGCATGCTCCACGCCGGCACCGAAATCGACCTGGATGTCGATCCAGATGTAGCCCTGCGGGGATGCCGCGGCGCGCACGAAGCGGTACTCCGCCGCCTCGCGTGGAAGAAACTGCGTGATCGCTTCGGTGTCCGCGACTTCGACGGTGGCAACGACGGTCCATCCGCTCAGATGCGGTGATGGGCTGTTCATGATGGGTTCTTCCCGGTGGCCCGCGAAGATCAAGGTCGGGCAGGAGTTTCGACTACCGGGGAACGAGCTGACTGTCGTAGCTCATCGTGCGCAGCGGGACCCGTGATCGACATGCCCCGCTGCTTCGCGCCGAGGCAGATGGATTGCGACTCGCACCCTACGCGCTGCCGCGTGAAGAAAATGTAACCCGGCGCTCCACCCGGTTGCGGCGTGCGCTCAACTCGCGATCCGCTCGCCGAGTGGGAAGCGCAGCCGCGAACGCCACGCACGCTGCCGCCAGCCGTCGAGGTCGATCCAGACGGGTTCGCCGCGACCGACGCCCACGGCCGATCGCGTGTAATACACGCGCCCGTCCGCCACGCGATCGACGATCGCGCACTGCCAGGCGCGGTTGCGCGGATAGCGGAACCAGATCACATCGCCCGTACGGGGCTCCCACCGCGGATCTCGCTGTCTGTCCATGCGCGAGAAGCTCGTGCAGCCGCGTCGCGCAGGCTGAGACGGAACGCGCTGCCGATGGGTCGCCCGCTCAGTGCACCGACGGCGCCCCCTCGTCGAGCCAATGCTTGCCATCGATGATCGTGAGCGGAAAGCGCTGCGACGAGGCGAGCACGCAGAGCGTGTGCATCAGCGCGCGCGCAGCCGCGGCGCCGCGCGATTCCCCGCGCGCGAAATTCACGGACAGTTCCCAACGCGACGTCGATGCGCTGTTCGACCGGAGCGAAGCGCGGTACCGCATCGGCGCAGCGTCGCACGCGAGCTTGACGAGGGGATTGGTGATCGGGGTCTCGACGATGCCGATCGGGCGCCATTCTGGTTGCATGGGTCTCCTCCGGTCCGGGTTCTTCAGGGACCGGAGCATCCCCGAGTGCGTGTAACGAACGTGTTCAAGAATCATCAGCGCGATGTCAGCGGCCGGGCGGACGCAGCGGCCCGAACCGCTCCGCCTACTGAATGAGTAAAACTTTCCCGTTGCGGTGCCGTGCGCAAGCCGGCTACGTTCGCCTCCGCCGCAAAAGGCACAGGGGAACACGCATGCACGACATCATCGACGAGCTCGTATCGCCGCGGAAACTCGGGGAGATTTCCGCCGAACCGCAGCGCCTCGCCGAGGAAGCATTCAAGGCCGTCAAGGAGTACCGCGTGCCGACGACCGTGTTCATCGACCCGGACGGCAACGTGTACGCGCAACCGACGGTCTACGCCGCGGACCACGCGATGGACGAGATCGTCGGCATCTATTCGCCGGGCATCCGCGTCCACGACATCGCCGACGACCTGCGCGCGAGCGCCGCCCCGCGCCTCGCGGCGATCGGCATCCTCGTGCATTGGCCGGATGCGCGTCGCGCGACCTAGCCTCGCGCATGCTTCGCGCTGCATTCAGCCCGCGCCTGTTTTGCTGCGACGTGCTATGAACCGGAGGGCAGCGCCATGATGCCACGCTACGTGATGCACCTCGTCCACGAAGCCGGTGACGGCTTGTGGCACCTCAAGTACGACGGACACTCGGTCGCGACGTTCGGCTCGCGCGAGGAAGGCGAACGCGCGGGCGCAGCGCGCGGGCGCAGGGTCGTCGACGACGGCGGCGTCGCCGAACTCGTGGTCCACGGCCAGGACGGTGCGGTGGAGCACAAACACGCGTACGGCTACGATCATCCCGAACGCGAGCCCGGTTGAGCATGCGGCCCGGCACCGCGTGCCGCGCGCCGCACCGGGCGGCGCGCAACGCGTGCTCAGCGCTCGTCGTCGTCCTCGTCCTCGCTGAACTCCTCCGACTTGCCCGGCTCCTTGCGACCGGTGCGCCGACCGTCGGAAACGGAAGGCTCGGGATCATTCATGCCCGCGTCGCGGTGCGGGCTGACCGTTTCGTCGTCACGATGTTTCGCGTTCATGGGATGCTCCCTTGATGAAGGACATGCGGCCATCCGCTTCCAGGCGCGCCTCGGCGACCTCTTCGACCGAACGGATGCCTCGCGATCTCAGTCCGCGCTCGAATGCCGCGCGCGCCACGCGATGACGCTCGAGGCTACCCGGGATCACGGCGCCGGCCCTCGCGAGCAGGGCCGCCCTGCCCTCGATCAGGCGATTGCACGCGACGCTGTGCGCTGCGAGGTGCGCAAGCACCGTGTCGACGACGAGGATCGAGCCGATCGCGATGAACGGCCCGAGCACGGACCTGTCGTCGCCGACGATCGCGCTGCGCAGGGTGCCGCCGACGAGGATCAGTACGACGATGTCGAACGGCGACATTTCGCCGAACGCGTGCTTTCCGGCGAGACGCATGAGCAGCAGCAGGCCGAGGTAGGCGAGCGCTCCGCGCACGGCGAAGGCCCACCACGGCATCGAGAGGTCGAACCAGCCGTCCATCGGCTTGCGCGCGTGCCGGCGTCAGTGCCGCGTATTCGCGCTGCCGGGCCTGGCGACCTTGCCGTGCTGCGCGGCGAGATGTTCGCCCGGCGTGATGTTGGCGAGCGCGGCCTCGATCTTGTTCTTCCAGCCTGCGATCACGTCGGCCTCGCCGTCCATCATGGCGTCGTAGCCGACCTTGGCGACGATCGCGGGATCCATCTTCTTGCCGTTCGCCATCTTCGTGTCGAGCAGGCCGGCGCGCTCGAAGAAGTCTGTATCGGTCACGCCCGGCATGAGGCAGGAGACGGTGACGCCGGTTTCCTTGAGCTCGTCGCGCAATGCGAGCGCGAACGAGTCGACGAATGCCTTCGACGCGTTGTACACGGCCTGGTAACTGCCCGGCTGGTACCCCGCGATGGAACCGGTGACGAGGATCCGCCCGCCGCCCTGCTCGCGCATGCCGCGACCGACGCGATGCAGCAGATAGAGCGTGCCGGAAATGTTCGTATTGACGACGTGCATGATCTCGTCGAACGCCTGGTCGAGGAAGGCCTGGCCGAGTCCGTGGCCGGCGTTCGCGAACAGCGCGTCGACGCGGCGGTCGGTGGCGAGCGAAAGGAAGTGTTCGACGCCTTCCTGGGTCGAGAGGTCGACGTGAGCCGCGAACACCTGTGTGCCGAAACCCTCCAGTTCGCGCACGGCCTCCTCGAGCGGCGTGTCCGCGGCGACGACGAGATCGTGGCCATCCTGCGCCGCGAGTTTGGCGAGTTCGAATCCGATTCCTGATGAGGCGCCCGTGACGAGGGCGAGGGGACGATGGGCTGGCATGGCGGGTCTCCAAGGCGAGGGCGTCGACCCTAGGCTTGCGTCGTAAAGCACAGCATGAACCCATCCCAGCACGGCTTAGCGCCGATTCATCGTCGGCGGCAAACGATGGCTCATCTTCGGCGGCGTGGCCACGATGCTGCGAGCGAACGGTCTATCGTTGATTCTCATGGCGATCTTCGCCGCCTGCCTCGTCGCGCAGGTATTGTTCGGCCACGCCGCCTACAATGAAGAGCTGCTGCGCGAGGGGGCCGGCACGCTCGGTCTGGGCGCGTACCTGCGCAGCGGCCATTTCCTTTCGGCGCTGATGGAGAATTGGGAAAGCGAGTTCCTGCAGATGGGCATGTACGTGCTGCTCACCGTGCATCTGCGCCAGCGCGGCTCGGCGGAGTCGCGCCCGCTGGATCCATCCGAGGAACACGAGGAGATCGACGCGGGGCCGACGCCGTGGCCCGCGCGTGCCGGCGGCGCGTGGCGCGCAATCTACGAGCGATCCCTGTCGATCGCGATGTTCACCCTGTTCGCGATCGCGTTCACCGGTCATGCGATCGGCAGCTGGAAGCGCGAAGCCGCCGAGCGCGTCGCCTCGGGGAGGCCACCGGAAACCCTGCTGGAGCACGTCTCGGGCGCGCAGTTCTGGTTCGAATCGATGCAGAACTGGCAGAGCGAGTTCCTCGCCGTGCTGTCGCTCGTCGTGCTGTCGGTTTTCCTGCGCCAGAAGGACTCGCCCCAGTCCAAGCCGGTCGACGCGCCGCACCGGCAAACCGGAAGCTAGGCGCCCAGCCACCGCAATGCAGCGCGTGTCGCGACCACGCGAATCGGTCGATCGGTGCGCAGCAGGTCGAGCGCCCGGCGCGTCCGCGCGCTCGTCGCCGAGGCAACCGCATCGCGCACGACGGCGACTTCGTATTCGCGGATGTGTGCATCCAGCGCAGTGTTGAGCACGCAGGAATCCGCGGCGATACCGATGAGCGCGACACGCTTCACGCCGAGCTGGTTCAACAGGATGCGTAGTGGCGTTTCGAAGAACGCCGAGTGCTTGGGCTTGAGCACGAAATAGTCGAGCGGCGATGGCACGATCTCGCGCACGAGCGTGGCGCCGACGGCCCCCTCGCCCGCGCACAGGTCGACGTTGCTGCGGAAGTCCGAGCGCCATTGCCCGAAGTTGTCGTTGCAGTAGATGACCGGCACGCCGGCGGTGCGCGCGCGCCGCAGTACGCGGCGCATGTTCGGCAACACGCGCCGCGTCTCGCGCAGCAGCGGGGCAGCGCCCGGGAAATCGAACGGATTGATGAGATCGATCGCGAGGACCGCGGCGCCCACCGCCGGCATGGCACGCCCCGTGGCTAACGGAACAGCAGCACGAGCAGGATGATCAGGAGCAGCAGGCCGCCTCCACTCGGGTAATAGCCCCAGCCCGAGCTGTAGGGCCACACGGGCAACGCGCCGAGGATGAGCAGGATCAGCAGGACGAGCACGATCGCACGCAGCATGAGGATTCTCCTTCCGGGATCACGGGATCAGGCGCCACGGCGCCGGTTGCGCGCGCGTGCGCGCGGCCTTCTTCGCCGCCGCCGAGCGGCTCGATGAACTGCGCCGGCCGGCCGACTTCTTCGTCGCTCGCCTCGCCGGGGCCGGGCGCTTGCTTGCCGCGCGCTTGCGCGTCGAACTCTTCTTCGTCGAACTCTTCTTCGCCGGCGACTTCCGCGCCGACGTCTTCTTCGCCGATTTCCGGCCGGATGTCTTCCTGGCCGACTTGCTCGCGGATGTCTTCTTCGCCGACGTCTTCTTCGCCGACTTCTTGCCCGCACTTTTGCCACGCGCGCCGCCGGTCTGCTTGTTGACCGTCGCCCACGCGCGCTTCTGTGCGGTCTTCTTCGATACCCCGCGCTTCTCGTAACCTTCCTCGATATGCTCGGCTTGCCGCTTCTGCTTCGAGCTGTAGCTGGACTTGTCGCCACGTGGCATGACGTTCTCCTCCTATGACGGAATGCGACTGCGGCATGGAGCGTCCGCCCGCGCACGTGACTGAACGCCGAACCTGCGCCGGTACCCCAAGCGATTCATTCAGCAAACGCGTGACGATTCACCCGCGATTGCAGTGCGTGCACCGATGATGGACGGCCTTGTCCGCCATGGAGCGTCCTCCGATGCATCGCCAGCCCATCGATCGTGCGCAGGTCCGCCGGCTCCTGTTGCACGCGCTCGAAGCAGAGCGCAGCACGATCGGGGTCTACGAAGCCGCCATGGGCGTCGCGGTCGACGAGCAGGTGCAGCGGGAGTGGAGTACGCAGCTCGAGGAGACGCGCCTTCACGCGCGCATCCTGTGCGACCTACTCCCCGCGCTCGGCTTGGACCCCGACGCGACCTCACCTGCACGCGATGCCGTCCCGCGCCAGGGCGCCGCGCTCGTCGCAGCGATCGAAATGGCTGCGGCCAACGGCGACCACGCCGCCACGCAGCTCGTCGCCGCCGAATGCGTCGCGCTCGCCGAAGCGAGGGATCATCTCAACTGGCAACTCATCGGCATGCTCGCCGAGAGCGCGCCGGGCGACCTCGCCGCGGAGTTCGCGCCCGCGCCTGATGATGCGGAGCCGGATTCGTTCGGACTGGCGGACGACTCGGCACCCGCGTCGTGGCCGCAGGCACTCGGCTTGGCCACCGCGCCTTCATGCCCGGATGGGCGACCCGGCGCGGCGCACCGCGTGACGCTCGCGCGCGCACGCCCGACCTGACTGCGCAAGCACGAGGCCGCGCGCGGCGGCCTCGTCTGCCGTCCTACGGACGCGGCCGGAACGACGGACGGCCGAAGTGCAGTTCGCGTTCGATCGAACCGTCCAGCCGGTGGATCACCAGGTGCGCCTGCTCGCCCTCCGCCTCGTGCGCCTGCGCGCGACGCGCCGCTTCGCGTATCGCGTCGTCGCGGTAGTCGAAGCGGATCAGCAGCTCTCCCTTTTCCTCGATGTGCCAGTCGCGCTCGTTGCGCGCCGTGATGTGCCACGTCTTCGTCTTCATCGCCCGCTCCGTGAACGTTGGACTGCCCGCTCACGTTGGCGTCCTGCTGCCGAGGCGTGCATGAACGACATGCGCACGACTCATCGATGATTCATCGCCGGGGCGCGTTCTCGGCGCGTTCATGCGCGTTTTCAAGCGCTGCAGCGTGGGAATTTTTTTCCCATTGATGAGCTGACGGGCGAGGCGTACGGTCCATGCCTCGGGAAGCCTGCGCCGCGGGCATCCGTCAGGGAAGTCATCGTGGGCATCGCCATGAACACCAAAGCCGGCTGGCAGCAGGTCGTCGTATTCGAGGCGGACAGCGACGCGCAATCCGCGGTCAATGCATTCGTCGCGCGCTTCTGGCCCGGGGACGAGCACGGCGCATGCCGGATCGAACAGGCGACGCGCTCTCCCGCGGGCTTCCAGTGGTACGACGGCTACATCGATTTCAGCATCGGCGAGCGCCGCGCGATCCACCTCGCTTCGCGACTCGTCGACGAACTCGGGCGCGCGCAGCTTCCGCTCTACCGGCTGGTCGCGGGACGTGAGTGGATCGATCTCGCGGCCGCGCAAAACGCACCCGACTGACGACGGAGGAACATCCATGCACCGTATCCGCACCCAGGGGCGAGGCGCGCTGCGCATCGGCCGGCTCTCCGAAGGCGCAGCCGTGCTCGCGCAACGCGTGCACGACCAGCTCGCGAAAGGCGATCGCACCGTGTTCGCCGCCGATGACGGCGTGGTCTACGTCGACCAGCCCGACCACACCGACGGCATTCCGTTGCACTGGATCGCCGGCACGTTCACGCTCGGTCAGTCGTATCCCGACCTCGTCGAGGACATCGCGTTCCTCAGCGACAGCCGCAGCAAGGATTGGATCATCGGCTGACGGGCTTGGCCGCGCGGCTTGGCGCCGTAGCCGTCAGCTCGCATCGTCGCCCGTGCATGCGCGCAGCACGCGTGGATGGGCCGCGCGGGGCAGTTGGTCCAGTTGCGCGAGTTCGGGGTCGACCACGTCATAGTCGCCGAACGGCCGCGTGCCGTCGGCCATGCGCCAGCCGAGCACGCGCCAGTTCCCATCGCAGTCGACCGCGTCGCTCGCGAAGCGATCCGCTCCGGCGTGGAATCCGAGTACGTTCCAGACGTCACGGGCTTCGTCGACGAGCACGAGCTCCACCCGCGCGCTGCGCGCCGTTTCGCACCCGCCCTTGCCGTGCACGGCATAGCAATGTTCGACGCGGCGTGAGCCGGGCAGGGCGAGCGGGACGCGACGCGGCGATATCGTATCCGATTGCATTGACGGCCTCCTCTTCGTCGGGCCGTCGAGGGTCGATGCCCCGCGTCTCACCGTTGGCGACAGCCCGCCCGGCATGGCTGGCTTGCACGCGGCAAGGAAGGTAGATTCGCAGGACCACCCACCGACCGCGTCCGCCGCGTGCACATCGACCCCGCCGATCTCGTCGCATTCTGGAAGCAGGCCGGCCCGTCCCGGTGGTTCGCCCGCGACGACGCGTTCGACGCAGCACTGCGCGAGCGCTACGCCGCCGCGCACCACGCGGCGGCACGGCGCGAGCTCGACGCCTGGCGCGCAAGCGCCGAGGGCTCGCTCGCGCTCGTGCTGCTGCTCGACCAGGTCCCGCGCAACCTGTTCCGCAACAGCGCGCATGCATTCGCGACCGACGGCCTCGCGCGCACGGTGGCGGCCGCGGCGGTGGACGCCGGGCACGACCGCGCGGTCGATGGCGAGCTGCGCCTGTTCTTCTACATGCCGTTCGAGCACTCCGAGTCACTCGCCGACCAGGACCGCTCGCTCGCGTTGTTCACCGCGATGGGCGACGACTACTACCTGAAGTACGCGACCGCGCATCGTGACGTGATCGTGCGCTTCGGCCGCTTCCCGCATCGCAATGCCGCGCTCGGCCGCGCCAGCACGGCCGAGGAACAGGCGTGGCTCGATGCGGGCGGCGGGTTCTGAGCCACGTCCGCGGCGCTTCATCGCGGCAACAGCTCGATCGCATCGATCGCCCACAGCGGATCGCGGCCCTCGCCGCTGAACATGAAGCAGAGGTCGTGCACGCCCGGCAGCGACGGCAACCCGGCCTCGAGCACGGTCACGCCGGGCTGCGCGCGCGCATGCTCGAGCGGCAATGTCGCGAGCGGCTCGCCCGCGCAGCCGTCACGCACGAGCAGTTCCCCGGCCGGCGTCGCCGGTGCGGGACGCGGCACGATGTTCACGACGTCGGCGGCGAGCTGGAAGTTGTAAGGCAACTGGCCGACCGCGACACGGATGCGCGTGGCGGCATCGAGCGGCGCATGCGGCCACGTCCAGCACGGGTCGAACAGGTCGACATCGAAGAACGCGCGCGGCCCTTGCGGCGGCGCATCGTCCTCGATGCGCAGCACGAGCTTGCCGCTGCATTGCGCGAGTTCATTGCTCGCGCGCCGGCGTTGCGCGCCGGGCTCGCGGCTGGCGACCGGGCCAATGCGACGGCCCTCGAGCCACGCGGCCGCGCGAACCGTCGCGCCTGCCGGCACGGCGAGCGCGCCCGCGTAACGCTCCGCCTGCGCATTCGGTTCGCTGCCGTCGAGCGTGTAACGCATCGGCAAGCCGGCCTGGTTCGAGAGTACGACGCCTTGTGGCGTGTCGGAGAATCTCACCTCGAACGCGCTCCGAGCCGCGGCGATACCGTGCGCGCGCCAACGCTCCATCTGCGGCACGAGTCGCGTGATGAAACCGCGCCAGTCGCGCGATTCGCGCGGCGACCACAGCGTTTCGGCGAGCGCGGCCAGGCGCGGGAACGCCGCATGCTCGACCATCGCGGTCGTGCGCATGTGCTCGGTCCACAGGTTCGCCTGCGCCCCGAGCACGCGGCCTGCGGCCGACGCGTCCATGCCGGCCGTCGCGTCGAAGGCGTAGATGTCGGCGAGCGTGCGCAGGTCGGGCCGGCCCGACGGTTCGTCGGCGGCGTCGCTCTGCAGGTGGTCGAGATAGAGGTCCGGCGACGGCGCCATCACGACCCGATGGCCGGCGTTCGCGGCCTCGATGCCGCCCTTCGTGCCGCGCCACGACATCACGGCCGCATCGGTGGGCACGCCGCCTTCGAGGATCTCGTCCCAGCCGATCAGCTTGCGGCCGCGCGCGGCGAGATGACGCTGCATGCGCGCGATGAACCAGCCCTGCAGCGCGTTCTCGTCGGCGAGGCCGAGCTCGCGCATGCGTGCCTGGACCGCAGGCGATGCCTTCCACTGGTCCTTGACGGCCTCGTCGCCGCCGATGTGGATGTACGTCGACGGGAACAGGTCGACGACTTCGTCGAGCACGTCCTGCATGAACGCGATCGTCGTTTCGTCTACGGCGAGCAGGTAGCTGTGCACGCCCCAGTCCGGCGAGACGACCGGCTCGTCGCGCGAGGCGCCGAGTTCCGGGTATGCGGCGATCGCCGCCTGCATGTGCCCCGGCATGTCGATCTCGGGCACGATCGTCACGTAGCGCTCGGCCGCATGGCGCACGATGTCGCGGATCTCGTCCTGCGTGTAGAAGCCGCCATAGCGCACCGGCTTGCCGTCGGCATCGGTGCCGGCCGCGCCGGCGGGGCGGCGCCACGCGCCGATTTCGGTGAGGCGCGGATGGCGCTTGATCTCGATGCGCCAGCCCTGGTCGTCGGTGAGGTGCCAGTGCAGCACGTCGAGCTTGGCGAGTGCGATTTCGTCGATGAAGCGCTTGACGAATTCGGGGGGCTGGAAGTGGCGCGCGGAGTCGAGCATCGCGCCGCGCCAGGCGAAGCGCGGATGGTCCTCGATGCGCACGGCCGGGACGTCGATTGCCGTCGCCGGCGCCATCGTCGGCGTCAGCAACTGCCACAACGTGGTGCTGCCGCGGAACAGGCCGCGCGCCTCGCGTGCGGTGAGTTCGACGTGCGTCGCGTCGACGACGAGGCGATAGCCCTCGCCTTCCGGTAGCGAGGCATCGTCGGGGCGCAGCGCGAATACGATGCCCGCGTCGCGGACGTCCCCCGGGGCGACGTCGAGACGCAGGCCACGATCGCCGGCGATGCGCGCGGCGAATCCGCGCGCGATCGCGCCTGCCTCGTCACCACCCGCGGCGTCGAGCTTCGCGCCGTCGTGCACGACGTAACGGCCGTGTCCGGCCTCGACCCGCGCCGGCCACGGCAGCAGCGGCGGCAGCGTCGACGACGTGCGAGGCGGCGCGGGGTGGCTTGCGCACGCGGCGACGAGCAGCAATCCGAACATCGACCATCGGTGCATGCGCAAGAACCTCCTGCAATGAATCCGCTGTGGCTCGAGCGGGAACGGACCCGGCGGAACCTCGGACCTTCGTCCCCGACCGGGCCCCTCCCTGCCCCTTTCCCGCAAAAAAAGACGGGCCGGGGTGAGCCGGCCCGCAATGTCGCACGTTGGAGTCGTCAGAAGTTGAAGCGCAGGTTCGCCATGTAGCGCCGGCCGGTCGTGTATTCGCCGAACAGCTGGTCCTCGTTGCCGACCGCGTACTGGTGGTACTTCTCGTTGAGCAGGTTCATCGCGTCGAACGTGACCGAGAAGTTCTGGTTGAACTTCCAGCCGAGGCTGAGGCCGAGGTCGGCGTAGTCGTCGACGACCGCCGGCGGCGCGCCGGCGACGTAACCGCCGGCGAGGTAGTGGTCGCGCCAGTTGTAGTTGATGCGCGCGCTGAACGGGCCGTTCTCGTAGTACGGACCGACGCTCACCGAGTTCTCCGACTGGTACGGCATCGGCGTGCCCTGGCTCGTCTCGCCGTCGGCATACGTGTAATTCGCGACCATGCCGAAGCCGGTGCTGCCGAACGCCTGCTGGTAGGTGAGCGTGAAGCCCTTGATCTTCGCCGTGCCGGCGTTGCGCGGACGCGAGATGCTGTAGTCGCAGAAGCCGTCGGCGGTGCAGCCATGGCTGCCGACGAGCGAGTCCCACTGCGTCGGATCGGTGTCGCGGATCGAGTTGTAATGGCGCTCGGGCGACGGGATGGTGTCGATGTAGTTGAGCACGTGCTTGAAGAAGATCGAGGCCGCGATCACCGACTGCTCGGCGAAATACCACTCGGCCGACAGGTTGAAGTTGACCGACTTGTACGGCTCGAGGTCGGCGTTGCCGCCGCTGCCGGTGAGCACGGTGTCGTTGAGGAAGGTGTTGTTGACCATCTGGTTGTACGGCGCCCAGGCGATCACCTCGGCCCCGGACAGGCGCAGCACGACGTCCGGCGCCGCGTCGAAGGCGACGTTGAACGACGGCAGCCAGTTGTTGATCGACGACTTCTTGGTCTGGTACCAGCCCGGCAACGCCGGCAGCACCGGGGCGACGCTGCCCGGCAGGTTGTAGCCGGAGCCTTCCTGCTCGGTGTGCACATAACGCACGCCGACGTTGCCGCGCCACGCATCGTTGCCGAAGTCGAGCTGGGCGTAGGCAGCCGAGTTCTTCTGCGTCAGCGCCCAGGTGTTGTTGAGGTAGCTGCCCGGGTCCGGGTGCGCGAAGTCGAGGTTGCTGTTGCGGATCCAGTCGAGGATGTTGCGTTCACCCACCTGCAGGTGACGCGCCTGGTCGGGCGAGAAGCCGGAGAACTCGTCGAGGATGTCGGTCGGCGAGATCGTGCCGACGTCGGCGAGCGTGCCGGGCGTGACGCCGCCGTAGACGTTGAGGCCGTAGTTCTCGTCGTGCTTGGCGTAGCGCACGCCGACGAGCAGGCGGTTGATCCAGCTGCCGCCGAAGTCCTTGCTGAAATCGAGCTGGCCGTAATGGTCCTTCGCGTGCGCCATGAACACGCCGTTGTTGCCGAGCCAGCCGCCGCCCCAGTTGGCGGGATCGCGGCCCGCGGCCGGGTCGTCGAACGAGTAGCCGTGGCGGTCGTCCCAGCTGAAGCCGCCGAAGTAGACCGGCTCGAGCAGGTACTGGCTGATCTTCGGGTTGTCCGACTTGCTCGTGCCGATCTGGCCCGAGAGGTTCCAGCCTTCGCCGTGATAGGCACCGCGCAGGTCGAGGCCCTTGGTCGTCACTTCCGACGATCGGAGCTGGTTGTCGTAGATGATGCCGGCGCCCTCGCCCGCGGAATGCCCGCCGGTGACGAGGCCGTGGTCGCCCTGCGTGAAGCTGTCGACCGCCGCCATCGTCGCGGCGTTCCAGTGCAGGAAGTTGTAGACCGACTGGTTGTAGTTGTCGAAGCTTTCCT
Source organism: Dokdonella fugitiva (assembly GCF_004342425.1). Classification (GTDB taxonomy): domain Bacteria; phylum Pseudomonadota; class Gammaproteobacteria; order Xanthomonadales; family Rhodanobacteraceae; genus Dokdonella_A; species Dokdonella_A fugitiva. Next base: position 21,778 of record NZ_SLWQ01000008.1, read on the forward strand.
TGATGTACATGCCGCTCAAGGTCGCGTCGAAACGCTCGTCCGGCTTGAACTGCAGGTTGACGACCGCGCTGTTGCGCTTGCGCGTCTGCTGGAAGTACGCCGCGTTGATTTCGTCGGGCACGAGCGCGTTCGCGTCGAGCGAGCCGCTCGCGACCTGCGCGGCGATGGCCGGGCTGTTCGCGGCGTACTCCGACACCGGGTGGTAACCGAAGATCTCGATGCCCTGGCGGTCGACCGATTCCTCATAGTGCTGCGCGGCGATGTTGAAGCCGAACGTGCTCTGGTCATTCTTCCAGCTGTACAGCACCGACGCGTTCGGCTTGCCGTCCTCGGCCTGGTCGTTGTAGTTGTAGCCGATCGAGCCCGCGATCGAGTTCGCGTCGAGGTCGAGCGGCAGCCGCGTGTGCATCATGACCGTGCCGCCGAGGCTGCCCTCGGGCAGGCGCGCTTCGGACGACTTGTAGACTTCGAGGCGGCCGAGGATTTCCGGCGCGAGCAGGGTGTAGTCGAAGCCGCGGTTCGGCTGTTCGCCGTACAGCCAGATCGCCTGCGAGACCGGGTGGCCGTCGATGAACGACAGGTTGAGGCTCGGGTCGGTGCCGTCGATACTGACGCGCTCGCCCTGGCCGAAGCGCCGGTCGAGGGTGACGCCGGGGATCATCACCATCGCCTCGGCGACGTTCGTGTTCGGGAACTTGCCGATGTCCTCGGCGGTGATCGCATCGACGATCGCATTCGCGTCGCGCTTGGTGTCGAGCGAGGCCTTGAGGCTCTCGCGGATGCCGTGCACGACGATCGCGTCCATTTCCTGCGCGCGCGTGTCGTCCTGCGCAGCGCCGGCGTGGCCGTCGGCCGCGGCGTCCGTGGACGCGTCGGCGGCCGTGGCGGATTCCGCCGCGTGCGCCGCGGCGGCGAACGCGAAGGCGGCGAGGATGCTCGCCGACAGCATCGTCTTTCGGTATGTCCTGCTCTTCACGGTGAACCCCTCCTCCAGTGGTGTAGGTCCGCGGACGCGTTCGCTGCGCGCCGCTCGCCGGCTCGTGTCAGTCCGTCGTCGCTTTCGTCCCAATCCGTTCCGCCGCCGCGCGGCGGCCGCCGTCGTCGCGGTCGAAGTACCAGCTCGCTGCGCCGATGACACCGAGCTGCGCGTGGTCGACCAGACGAATCGAAGTGCGCGCGAGCGCTTCGCGCATCGCGCCCTTGTCGAGGAAACGCTCGATGAAGCGGCTGCGCACGAGCAGCTCCTTCATCTGCGGCAGCACGCCGCCGGCGAGATAGATGCCGCCCTCCGCGCCGTACAGCAGCGCGAGGTCGCCGAGCACGCTGCCGAACCAGCCGCAGAACACCTCGACCGTTTCCGTCGCGAGCGCATCGCTGCCGGCGAGCGCCGCGGCGCTGATCTGCGCCGGCGTCTGCGCGAGCGGCTGCGCGCCGCGCAGGGCGCGGATCGCCGCATGCAGGTTGGTGAGCCCGGTGCCGGACAGCACGTGTTCGATCAGCACGCGCGGGCTGCGCTTGCGCAGTTCGCGCAGCACGTCGAATTCGAGTTCGGTGGTCGCGGCGAGCGTCGCCTGTCCGACCTCGGTCGCGAGGATCACCGGACGCCCGTCCTGGGCGATGTGCACGGCTCCGCCGAGCCCGGTGCCGGGTCCGACCACGAGCATCGGCCCGGGCCGGTGTTCAGCCGGGCCACCGAGCAGGAGCGCGCTCGCATCATCGACGTGGCCGACCGCATAGGCGACCGCCTTGAAGTCGTTGACGACGGCGAGGTCGTCGAGACCGAGGCGCGTGCGCAGGTCGGAAATCGACACCGGCCACGGCAGGTTCACGTTGACGACCGCGTCGTCGACGACGAAGCCGGCGATCGCGAGTGCGGCGGACGAGACCGGCGTGCGCACGTAGCTCGCGCGGAACGACTCGACGATCGCGGCGAGGCTCGGGAAGTCGGCACAGGCGTACTTGCAGTAGTCGCCGATCGCGAACGCGCTGCCCCGCTCGTCGGCGACCGGCACGATCGAGGCGACGCGGGCATGGGTGCCACCGACGTCCGCCGCGATGAGCGGCTGGCCGGCGGCGCGCGATGCGATGCGATAGCGGTTCTCGTCCACCCCTTTCCCCGAAACTGGTGCGGCGGGCCGGCGATGGGCGCCTGCCGCGGTCGGGGCGCAGTCTCGGTGCGCTTGACAACGTTGTCAACTTGCACTGCAAAATGAACCCGGAGACGCGCATGGCTACCATCGGCAGCCACGCGGGAGGCGGCGGGGACTCCGTACGCCGCGCTGCAAATGTCGTGACGAGTACCCGTGCGGCCCGGCTGCGACACGGGATGACAACGTTAATACGCCCAGGCCATACCGGTCAGGGCCACAGGAGGGTCTCGATGGCCGCCACTGCCGCGAACACGTCCGTACCGGGCCGGCACGCGCCGATGCTGGTCATCGGCCTGCTGTTCTTCATCTTCGGCTTCGTGACCTGGATGAACGGGCCGCTGATCCAGTTCGTCGAACTCGCCTTCGAGCTCGACACCGTCAACGCGTTCCTCGTGCTGATGGCGTTCTATCTCTCGTACTTCTTCCTCGCCCTGCCGGCGGCGGCGATCCTGCGCCGCACTGGCATGAAGCGCGGCATGGCGATCGGCCTGTTCGTGATGGCACTCGGCGCGCTCGCGTTCGGCCAGTTCGCGGTCCAGCGCTGGTACCCGGGTGCGCTCGGTGGCCTGTTCGTGATCGGCGCGGGCCTCGCCCTGCTGCAGACCGCGGCGAACCCGTACATCAGCATCCTCGGCCCGATCGAAAGCGCGGCGCAGCGCATCGCCTTCATGGGCATCTGCAACAAGGTCGCCGGCATCCTCGCGCCGTTCGCCCTCGGCATGTTCGTGCTGCACGGGCTCGGCGACCTCAAGGCGCAGGTGCAGGCGGCCGATCCGGCCGCGCGCAACGCACTGCTCGATGCGTTCGCCGCGCGCGTGCACCTGCCCTATCTCGGCATGGCGCTCGTGCTGGCCGCGCTCGGCACGTGGATCGTGCGCTCGCCGCTGCCGGAAGTGCGCGCGGCCGAGGCGAACGCGTCCGCCGCGCAGGCGCGCGGCGCCGGGCTGCGCGCCTATCCGCACCTCTGGCTCGGCGTGCTCTGCCTGTTCCTCTACGTCGGCGTCGAGGTGATGGCGGGCGACGCGATCGGCACCTACGGCCGCGGCTTCGGCCTGCCGCCCGACGAAACGAAGTTCTTCACCTCGTTCACCCTGAGCGCGATGCTCGCCGGCTACGTCGCCGGGCTCGTCGCGATTCCGCGCCACGTCTCGCAGTCGCGCTACCTCGCGGGCTCGGCCGCGCTCGGCGTGCTGCTCGCGCTCGGCGCGTACTTCACCAGCGGCTACGTCTCGGTCGGGATGGTCGCGGCGCTCGGTTTCGCCAACGCGATGATGTGGCCGGCGATCTTCCCGCTCGCAATCAAGGGACTCGGCCGGCTGACCGAGATCGGCTCCGCGCTGCTGATCATGGGCATCGCCGGCGGCGCGCTCGTGCCGCAGACGTTCGCGATCCTGCGCGAGCACGTCGACTTCCAGTTCGCGTTCGCGGCGATCATGGTGCCGTGCTACCTCTACATCCTCTACTACGCGGTGCTCGGCCACCGCGTCGGACGGACGGATTGACGATGCGTTTGCAGCTACGATGCCGCTTCGCCCAACGGAGCGGACAGCGATGAGTCGACCGACGATCAGGGACGTGGCGCGCCATGCCGGCGTGTCGCTGAAGACGGTATCGCGCGTGATCAACGGCGAGGCGTCGGTGCGCGACGACACGCGCGAGCGCGTGCAGCGCGCGATCGACGAACTCGACTACGCGCCGGACCAGGCCGCGCGCAACCTGCGCGGCGCGACCTCGCACGCGCTCGGCCTCGTCTACGACAACCCGAACCCCTACTACGTGATCAGCGTGCAGAACGGCGTGCTCGCCGCCTGCCGCGACCAGGATTTCGGCCTGCAGATCCATCCATGCGACTCCAACGCGCCCGACCTCGCCGACGAGCTGCGCGAGCTGGTCGGCCACGCGCGCCTCGCCGGCCTCGTGCTCGCGCCGCCGATGTCCGAGCGCATGGAACTCATCCGCTACCTCGCCGAGCACGGCATCCGCTTCGTGCGCATCATCTCCGCCGCCGAAGACCCGGCCGACGGCTATCCCTGCGTCTACGTCGACGACCGCGACGCGGCCTACGACATCACCGAACACCTGATCCAGCTCGGCCACCAGCGCATCGGCTTCCTCTGGGGCGGTGCCGAGCATCGCTCGAGCCCGGAGCGCTTCAAGGGCTACGAGTCGGCGCTCAAGGACTACGGCATCCCGCTCGACAAGAAGCTGGTGATCCCCGGCGACTACTCGTTCGACGACGGCTTCCGCGGCGCGCGGCGGCTGTTCGCGCTGCGCGAACCACCGACCGCGATCTTCGGTTCCAACGACGAGATCGCCGCGGGCGTGCTCGCCGCGGCGAAGGCGAACGGCATCGACGTGCCGTACGAACTGTCGATCGCCGGCTTCGAGGACAGCCCGTTCTCGCGGCAGTCGTGGCCGGCGCTGACCACCGCCAAGCAGGCGACCGAGGACATCGCGCGCCATGCAGCGCTGCGCCTCATCGCCGAACTCAAGCCTGCCGGCAGCGGCGTCATCCATCTCAACCGCGGCTTCAGCCCGCAGCTCGTGATCCGCGACTCGACCGCACGCGTGCGCACGACCGCGCCATGAGCGCCGTGCCCGAGGACACCATGCCCGATACCACTGCCGCCGCCGAATCGACCCGCATGTATCGCGAGGTACGCGAATCAGCGGCGGCGATCGCGCGCCAGCTCGAGGCGAACCGCGGCGTGATCGGTGAACTCGCGGCGCGGCTGCGGCGCGAGCGCCCGTCGCTCGTCGCGACCGGCGCGCGCGGCAGTTCCGACAACGCGGCGACGTTCGCGAAGTATCTGGTCGAAACGCGCCTCGGCGTGGCGACGACCTCGGCCGCGCCTTCGGTGCAGTCGGTCTACGCGGCGCGCACCGCACTCGATGGCGCGCTGTTCCTCGCGATCTCGCAGTCGGGCAAGAGCCCCGACCTCGTCGCCCAGGCGAGCGCGGCGCGCGAGGCGGGCGCACGCGTGGTCGCGATGGTCAATGTCGTCGAGTCACCGCTCGCCGCCGCCGCCGACGTCGTCGTGCCGCTGCATGCGGGCCCGGAACTCAGCGTCGCGGCGACCAAGAGTTACCTCTGCTCGCTGTCCGCCCTGCTCCACCTCGTCGCCGAATGGACCGGCGACACGCGCCTGCGCGATGCACTCGCGCAGGTGCCGGACGCACTCGAAGCCGGCTGGCACAACGACTGGTCCGCGCTCGTCGACGGTCTCGCCGAGGCACGCAACCTGTTCGTCGTCGGTCGCGGCTTCGGCCTGTCCGCCGCGCAGGAAGTCGCGCTCAAGTTCAAGGAGACCTGCGGCCTGCACGCGGAAGCGTTCAGCGCCGCCGAAGTGCAGCACGGGCCGATGACCCTCGTCGAGCGCGGCTTCCCGGTGCTCTTCTTCGCCCAGCACGACGACAGCTACGAAGGCACGATGGCCGTCGCCGGGCGTTTCCGCGAACGCGACGCACGCGTGTGGGTCGCCGCGCCCGACGGCGGCGAGCTGCCGTTCGCCGCGACCGGGGATCCCGCCTGCGCACCGCTGCTCGCGGTGCACCGCTGCTACGGCGCGATCAATGCGCTCGCGCTGCGCCGTGGCCGCGATCCCGACGCGCCGCCGCACCTGCGCAAGGTCACCGAGACGCGCTGATGGCGACCGCATTCGTCAATGGCCGCGTGCTCGTCGACGACGGCTTCCGCGACGATCTCGCGGTCGTCGTCGAGGACGATCGCATCCTCGCGCTCGAACCGGCGCGCGGCCTGCGCGCGGCAGCAGACCCCATCGACCTCGGCGGCCATTGGCTCGTCCCCGGCTTCATCGACGTGCAGGTCAACGGCGGGGGCGGCGTGCTATTCAACGACGCGCCGACGTTGCAGACGCTCCGCCGCATCGGCGCCGCGCACAGGCGCTACGGCACGACCGGCTTCCTGCCGACCCTGATCAGCGACGACGCGGCGACGATGCGCGCGGCGATCGCCGCGGTCGACGCAGCAATCGATGCGGGCGTGCCCGGCGTGCTCGGCATCCACCTCGAAGGCCCGTACATCGCGCCCGCGCGGCGCGGCGCACACGACGCGGCGAAGTTCCGCGCGCTCGACGACGCCGAACTCGAACTCGTCTGCTCGCTGCGCCACGGAGTTACCGTGCTCACGCTCGCGCCCGACCAGGTGCCGCCCGCGCGCGTGCGCGAACTCGCCGCGCGCGGCGTGATCGTCTGCATCGGCCATACCGAGGCGGACTATGCGCAGGCGCGCGCCGCGCTCGATGCGGGCGCGCGTGGCTTCACCCATCTCTACAACGCGATGTCGCCGCTGCAGGGGCGCGCGCCCGGCGTCGTCGGCGCCGCGCTCGAGGATCGCGCGAGCTGGTGCGGCCTCATCGTCGACGGCCATCACGTGCATCCGGCATCGCTGCGGGTCGCGCTCGCGGCGAAACCGCGCGGCAAGCTCCTGCTCGTGACCGACGCGATGCCGCCGGTCGGTGCCGACACGGATACCTACGAACTCGCCGGCGTGGCGATCCGCTGCCGCGACGGCCGCTGCGAGACACCCGATGGCGTGCTCGCCGGCTCGGCGCTCGACATGGCGAGCGCCGTCCGCAATACCGTCGCGACACTCGGCGTGCCGCTCGAGGACGCGCTGCGCATGGCCTCGACCTGGCCCGCCGAATTCCTCGGCATCGCCGCCGAGCGCGGCCGCATTGCGGCAGGGCTGCGTGCCGATCTCGTCGAGCTCGACGGGGACCTGCGCGTGGTGCGGTGCTGGTGTGGCGCGAGGGCCGGGGACTGAGGGCCGAGGGCCGAGGGCTTCAACAGGCTACCGTCGTTCCCGCGAAGGCGGGATCCATGTGCTCTTGCGCTCGAGGCCGCCAGGCAGTGCAGGCCGGATCAGTCGCGCAGCGGCGGAGGCGGCGCTTGTGCGCCTCGATGCACGCGGGCCGCGGCGCCGGCATGTCGATTAGCCGCCCTCCGGTTCGTCGTCCACGATGAAAGCCGCTGAAGGGCCGGCGAACGAGGAGGCGATGATGCGCGTCATGGTCATGGTACGGGCGACCGAAGCATCCGAGCGCGGCGACCCGCCGAGCGCGGCGCTGCTGGCGGCGATGGGCCGCTTCAACGAGGAACTGGCCAAGGCCGGCATCCTGCTCGCTGCCGACGGCCTCAGGCCGAGCTCGGCCGGCGCGCGCGTGCGCTTTTCCGGCAAGGCGCGCACCGTCGTGGACGGCCCGTTCGCCGAAGCGAAGGAGCTCGTCGCCGGCTTCTGGTTGTGGCAGGTGCGTTCGCTCGACGAGGCGATCGAATGGGTGCGGCGTTGCCCCAACCCGTTCGAGCAGGGCGAGTCGGAGATCGAGATCCGCCCGCTGTTCGAGGCAGAGGATTTCGCCCCCGATGCCGACGCGGGCGGCGCGCGGACATGAACGCCGGCCCCCCGCGGCCGCTGCGATGAGCCGGCCATTCGCTCGTCGCGCAACGGCGATCGCCGTGCGGCGCCGATCGATGCGCGGTCGCGCAACCGTGGCGCTTGTGCGGCTCGCTCGGAGATGGTGTGATCGGCGGCCATGCCGACCGATTCCATCCACCGCGCGGTCGATGCGATCTGGCGCATCGAGTCGCCCAAGCTCATCGCGAGCCTCACGCGCATGGTGCGCGACATCGGCCTCGCCGAGGAACTCGCGCAGGACGCGCTCGTCGCCGCGCTGGAAAACTGGCCCGACGCCGGCATGCCCGACAATCCCGCGGCCTGGCTCATGGCGACCGCGAAACGCCGCGCGATCGACCAGATGCGCCGCCAGCAGCTGCAGCAGCGCAAGCACGAACAGCTCGGGCACGATCTCGTCGCCGAACAGGAGGAAGGCCACGCCGATATCGCCGATGCGCTCGATGACGACATCGGCGACGACCTGCTGCGCCTCGTGTTCACGTCCTGCCATCCCGTGCTGTCCAGGGAAGCGCGCGTAGCGCTCACCCTGCGCGTGCTCGGTGGCCTCGCCACCGACGAGATCGCGCGCGCGTTCCTCGTGCCGGAAGCGACGATCGCGCAGCGCATCGTGCGCGCGAAGAAGACGCTCGCGGCGGCGGACGTGCCGTTCGAAGTACCGCGCGGACCCGAGCTCGCCGAACGCCTGGCCGCCGTGCTCGAGGTGATCTACCTCGTGTTCAACGAAGGCTATTCGGCGACCGCCGGCGACGACTGGATGCGACCGGCGCTGTGCGAGGACGCATTGCGCCTCGGTCGCGTGCTGCAGGGACTGATGCCGGAGCAGGCCGAAGTGCACGGCCTCGTCGCATTGATGGAAATCCAGGCCTCGCGGTCACGCGCGCGCATCGGCCCGAACGGCGAGCCGATCCTTCTGCTCGAACAGAACCGCACGCTGTGGGACCGCCTCGCGATCCAGCGCGGCCTTGCTGCGCTGGCGCGCGCGGACAAGCTCGGCGGAGCACTCGGCCCGTACGCGCTGCAGGCCGCGATCGCGGCCTGCCATGCGCGTGCGCGCGTCGCCGATGAAACCGACTGGGCGCGCATCGCCTCGCTGTACGCCGTGCTCGCCGGCGTCACGCCGTCGCCGGTCGTCGAACTCAATCGCGCCGTCGCGGTCGCGATGGCCAGCGGCCCCGCCGAAGGCCTCGCGATCGTCGATGCGCTCGCCGGCGAGTCCTTGCTGCAGAACTACCATCTCCTGCCGAGCGTGCGCGGCGACTTCCTCGCCAAGCTCGGCCGCCACGCCGAGGCACGCGGCGAGTTCGAACGCGCCGCGTCACTCACGCGGAACGAACGCGAACGCGCCATGCTGCTGTCACGCGCCGCGGCCTGCGCCGCCGACGCATAGGCAGCTCGCGCAGGTTCGTCGCGGTTGCACTGCGGGCTACGGTTTCGGCACCGGAAGAATGGGGCCAGGATCCGCGCTGCTCGGCCAGCCGCGCTGAACACATTCCCTCAGGCCGGCTGCAATCGTACGTGCGCACGCCCGCGCGCATCGCAGGCGCGGCGCGTGCGCAGCGCGGCTCAGCATCGAAGCCCGGACACGCGGCTGCCCGCCATGCATCGCGGTGGCACACTCACGCGCGTCGTGGGAGGAGTGGACGGCATCGCCGATGATCGATCACGTCATTCCCTGGGCGTCGCTGCTGGCCGCCTGCCTCGCCATGGCGCCGCTGCGCGAACTCTCCGAAAAGGATGCGAATCGCACGTTCGACGTCCGCATCGGCGAGCGCGTCTCGATCACGCTGCACGCGCAGCTCGGCACGGGCTACCGCTGGATCGCGCGGCCCGCGCCGCGGGTCGCGCTGAGCGAACGCCCGTTGCAGGGTGCCGACCGGCCCGGCGGCGAGGAACGCCAGGTGTTCGACGTGACGCCGCTCGCAGGCGGCACGGCCGAACTGGAATTCGACTATCGCCGCTCGTGGATGCCGGACGAAGCGCCTGCGAGGCGCTGGCACGTCACGCTGCGCATCCACGCGGCAGGCGACGACGACCAACGCCCGCACGGGGCGGAGCAGCCATAGGCCGGGAGGCCGTGCGACTACCGACGCGTCAACAAGGAGGAGACCATGCATCGCCACGTCGTCCAGGTCATCGCCACCGCGATCGCGATTCTCGCCGCGGGCAGCGCATTCGCCCAGGATCCGCCATCGCGCGAGGAGATGCGCGCGACGCTCGCGAAGAAGCCCGACCTGCGCCGCGCACCGGCCGCGGTACGGGAGCAGCTCGCCGCGTCGAACGAACTCATCCGGCGCGAGCACCTCGCCTACAAGGTCGGCTACACCAGCGCGCTCGACGTGCCGCTGGAGATGCTCGCCGCGACGAAGATCCCGCGCGAGCTGCCGCCGGATGCCTTGAAGATCGCGCAAGCGGGCGCGGAACTCGCGCGCATCGACCATGAGCGCTTCGAGGAAGTGGCGCGCCTCAACCCGCACCTCCTCGATCGACTGAAATTCCGCCTCGCCTGCAACGCGAACGCAGGCAGCTGGGACTGGCGCAAGGTCGGCAAGGTCACGCCGGTGAAGGCGCAGATCTGCGGCACGTGCTGGGACTTCACCGCGATGGGTTCGTACGAGGCGAGCTACGCGATCCGCAACAACGCGCTCGTCGACACGTCCGAACAGTACGTGCTGAACTGCGCCAATGCCGGTTCGTGCAGCGGCGGCTGGTGGGGACCGGTGTACGACTTCCTCGTCACGCACGGCACCGCGTCGGAAACGGCCGATCCGTTCACCGGCAACGACGCGCAGGCGTGTCCGGCGAACATTGCGACGCCCTATCGGGCTACTGCCTGGGGCTTCGTCAATACCGCCGACTGGACCAAGGCGCCATCGCCCTCCGCGATCAAGCAGGCGCTGTGCGAGCACGGCCCGCTCGCGACCGCGGTGATGGCCGACGCGCAGTTCCAGGCCTACACGGGCGGCATCTTCTCGTCGAACCAGGCCTATTCGTGGATCAACCATGGCATCGTGATCGTCGGCTGGGACGACCGGAAGGGCGCATGGCTGATCCGCAATTCGTGGGGCACGAACTGGGGCGAGACCGGCGGCTACGGCAGCGAGCGCGGCTACATGTGGATCAAGTACGGCAGCAACAACGTCGGCATCGCGACCGCGTGGGTCGATGCGGCCCGGCGCTTCTACGTGTTGCCCGATCGCTACCGCGAGCTGCTGCGCGAACGGCAGATCCCGGTGCCGCCACTGCCGGATCCCGACCCGCTGATCCGCCAGAAGCTCAAGGTGATCAAGCTGCCCGGGCATTGAGTACGGGCAACCGTGGTCCGCGGCGTCGCCCTGCGCCGCCGCGGACCCGTGTCGGGATCACGCGATGCGTTCGGTGCCGCCCATGTAGCGGCGCAGCGCCTCGGGCACGGTGATCGAACCGTCGGCATTCTGGTAGTTCTCCATCACCGCGATCAGCGCGCGGCCGACCGCGACGCCCGAGCCGTTGAGCGTGTGCACGAGCTCGGGCTTGCCGGTGTCCGGATTGCGCCAGCGCGCCTGCATGCGGCGCGCCTGGAAGTCGACGCAGTTCGAGCACGAGGAAATCTCGCGATAGGTGGCCTGCGACGGCAGCCAGACTTCGAGGTCATAGGTCTTGGTCGCGGTGAAGCCCATGTCGCCCGTGCACAGCAGCATGCGCCGGTACGGCAGGCCGAGCCGCTCGAGCACGACTTCGGCGCAGCGCGTCATGCGCTCGTGTTCGTCGAAGCTCTCCGACGGCTTCGCGATGCTGACCAGCTCGACCTTCTCGAACTGGTGCTGGCGGATCATGCCGCGCGTGTCGCGCCCGTGCGAGCCGGCTTCGGCGCGGAAGCACAGCGAATGCGCGGCCATGCGCAGCGGCAGCGCGTCGGCCTCGACGATCTCGTCGCGAACGATGTTGGTCAGCGAAACCTCGGCGGTCGGAATCAGGTAACGCCTGGTTTCGCCGACCTCGGTCGCGAACAGGTCTTCCTCGAATTTCGGCAACTGGCCGGTGCCGTGCATCGCGTCCGCATTGACGATCAGCGGCACGTTGCATTCGAGATAGCCGTGCTCCTGCGTGTGCAGGTCGAGCATGAACTGCGCGAGCGCGCGGTGCAGGCGCGCGAGTTCGCCACGCAACACGGTGAAGCGCGCGCCGGAGAGCTTCGCGCCCGCATCGCCGTCGAGCCAGCCCTTGTGCGCGCCGAGTTCGACATGGTCCTTCACCGCGAAGTCGAACGCGCGCGGCGTGCCCCAGCGGTGCTGCTCGGCATTGGCCGACTCGTCGCTGCCCTCGGGCACCGATTCGTGTGGCAGGTTCGGGATGCCGAGCGAAAGCGCGGCGAGGCGCTCCTGCACCTCGGCGAGCGCCTGCTCGTTCGCCTTGAGCCGATCGCCGATGCCGACGACCTCGGCCATCAGGGCCGTCGTGTCCTCGCCCTTCGCCTTCGCCTGGCCGATCGCCTTGGAACGCGTGTTGCGCAGGTTCTGCAGCTCCTGCGTCTCGGTCTGCACGCGCTTGCGTTCGGCCTCGATCGCCTCGAACGCGGCGGTATCGAGCGTGTAGCCGCGCGTGGCGAGGCGCCGGGCGGTATCGGCGAGGTGGCCGCGCAGCAGGGCGGGGTCGAGCATGGGCGTTCCGGGACGTGGGGAAAGCCGCGAATTATAAGGGAAAGCCCTTCAATCCGCGGCTCGCCCGGTCGGCCCGACCCACGCGCGCAGCACCACGACGCCCGCGAACGCGCAGGCCGCGCCGAACGCGAACGCGGCGAACGGCGACACGCCGGACCAGATCTCGCCGAACAGCAGTGACGCCGGCAGCAGCAGCAGGCCGGCGACGAGGTTGTACCAGCCGTAGGCGCTGCCGATGCGCGCGCGCGGCACGAGGTCGGCGACGAGCGCCTTTTCGGTGCCTTCGAGCGCCGCAGTGACCGCGCCGTAGCCGGCGAACGCGACCCACAGCGCCCAGTCCGCGACCGGCAGCAGGCCGATCGCGAGATAGGCGATCGCATACGCGAGCCAGGCGACGGTGAGCACGCGCGCCCTGCCCCAGCGGTCCGACAGCGCCGACAGCGGCGTCGACAGCAGCGCCGCGACGAGCGAATACAGCGCCCACATCAGGGTCGTGCGCGTGGCGCTCGCGCCGAGTTCGTTCGCGCGCAGCAGCAGGAACATGTTCGACGAGTTGCCGAGCGTGAACAGCGCGAGCGCGACGAGATAACGACGGAACGGCGCCGGCAGGTCGGCCAGCTTCCAGCGCAGCGGTTCCTTCGGCGACGCGGCCGGGCGTTCCGGCTCGGGCACGGCGAACGCGAGCACGAGCACGACGACGGCCGGTATCACCGCGAGCAGGAACACGTTGCGCAGGCCGACGTCCGCCGCGAGCAGCGCGGCCGCCGCGAGCGGACCGACCACCGCGCCGACGTTGTCCATCGCGCGATGGAAGCCGAACGCGAGTCCGCGCTGGTGCGCCTCGACGCTGAGGCTGATCAGCGCGTCGCGCGGCGCAGAGCGCAGGCCCTTGCCGACGCGATCGGCGAAGCGGCAGGCGAGCAGGCCGGGCCAGCTCGTCACTACGCCGATCAGCGGGCGCGCGAAACCCGCGATGCCATAGCCCGCGATGACCCAGGCGCGCACCTTGCCGCTGCGGTCGGCGAGCGCGCCGGCAAACAGCTTGAGCACGCTCGACACGGCCTCCGCAATGCCTTCGATGAGGCCGAGCGCCTTCGGCCCGGCCATCAGCACGGAGGCGAGGTAGAGCGGCACGAGCGGATAGATCATGTCGCTCGCCGCATCGTTGACGAGGCTGATGAGGCTGACCAGCCAGACCGTGCGCGGCAACGAGCGGATGCCGCGGATCATTGCTTCGGTTCCTGCACGGCCATGCTCGCGGCTCCTCCCCCGGGGACGCCGCGATTATTACGTAATGCGCGCTCGGAAATGGAAGCGCGTCGAACGCGTCAGGCCGTCGCGAGCCCGGCGCCGCCGCGGCGCGCGCGCACCTGCAGCGCGAGGACCGCCGCGACCACGCCGGTCGCGCCGGCGACGATGAATGCGTAGAAGTAGTCGCCCTGGATCGTGCGCATCGCGCCGGCGAAGAACGCCGCGCAGGCGGCACCGAGCTGGTGGCCGGCGACGATCCAGCCGAACACGACCGGCGCATCGCGCTCGCCGAATGCCTCGTTGGCGAGGCGCAGGGTCGGCGGCACGGTCGCGATCCAGTCGAGGCCGTAGAACACCGTGAACACGCCGAGGCTGTAGAACGAGAAATCCGAGAACGGCAGGAACACGAGCGACAGCCCGCGCAGGCCGTAATACGCGAACAGCAGCTTGCGCGCGTCGTAGCGGTCGGTGAGCCAGCCCGACAAGGTCGTGCCGACGAGGTCGAATGCGCCCATCGCGGCGAGCAGGCCGGCCGCCTGAACTTCGCCAAGGCCACGGTCGCTGCACATCGCGATGAAGTGCGTGCCGACGAGGCCGTTGGTGGTGAAGCCGCAGATGAAGAACGTGCCGGACAGGAACCAGAAGTTGCGATCGCGCGACGCGCGCGCGAGCGTGCCGAAGGTCGCCTGCAACAGGCTGCCCGAAGGCGCTGGCGCGCGCGCGACCGGCGCGTCTGCGGGCGCGCCATACGGCCGCAGGCCGACGTCGGCAGGATGTTCGGGCAGCAGCCACAGCGCGAGCGGCACCAGCAGTGCGCAGGCGAGCGCGACGGTCACGACGACGGTGCGCCAGCCCTCGTGCTGCGCGAGCGCGGCGAGCAGCGGCAGGAACACGAGCGTCCCGGTCGCCGCGCTCGCGGTCAGCAGGCCCATCATGAGCCCGCGTCGTTCGACGAACCAGCGGTTGACCACCGCGGCGCCGAGCACGACCGCGACGCAACCGGTGCCGATGCCGGTGAACACGCCCCAGGTCAGCACCAGGTGCAGCGGCGAGGTCATGAACGCGCTCGCCGCGCTCGACACCGCCATCAGGGCAAGCGCCGCGACGAGCACGGTGCGGATGCCGAGGCGCTGCATCAGCGCGGCCGCGAACGGGCCGGTGAGCCCGTAGAGGAAGATGCCGATCGCCGCCGACAGCGAAATCACGTCGCGGCTCCAGCCGAATGCGCGCTCGAGCGGCACGATCAGTACACCGGGCGTGGCGCGCAGGCCGGCGGCGACGAGCAGCGACAGGAACACCACCGCGGTGGCGACGAATGCGTAGTTCTGGCCAAGCCGGCGCGCGACAGCTATCATGGGTGTTACTGACCGGTACGTCCGAGAGGACTCGAATGTTACTTACCGGTACGTCACCACGTCAACCGCCGCCATGAAGAATCGCCCGTCCCGATCCAGCCCCGCCCGCCCGAAGCCCGCCGCCGCGCCGTCGCGCGCGGCCGACCGCATCCGCGAGAGTGCGCGCGAACTGTTCTATCGCGAGGGCATCCGCGCGATCGGCGTCGACGAGATCGTCAGCCGCGCCGGCGTGACCAAGCCGAGCCTGTATCGCAGCTTCGCCTCCAAGGACGAGCTCGCTGCCGCCTATCTCGAAGACTACGAAGCGGCGTTCTGGGAACGCTTCGACGCCGATGCGGCCATGCACCCGGGCGACCCGCGCGCGCAGTTGCTCGCCTATTTCACGAGCCTCGCTCAGCGAGCGACGAAGACCGGCTATCGCGGCTGCGGCCTGACCAATGCCGCGGTCGAATACCCCGAGCCCGGCCATCCTGCGCGCAAGGTCGCCGAGGCACACAAGCGCGCGCTGCGCGAGCGCCTCGTCGCGATGGCCAGGCAGATGGGCGCGTTCGACCCACAGACGCTCGGCGACGGCCTGCTGCTGCTGCTCGAAGGCGCGTTCGCGAGCGGACAGCTGTTCGGCAAGGGCGGTCCGGCGCGATCGCTCGCGGCGGTGGCGGAGCGGCTCATCGATGCGAGTGTCGGGAGTGAGGGCTGAGGGCCGCAGGGCATCGCGGCGGAAACCGCTCCCACGCGAACGCGGTGCATATCCCCTGTAGGAGCACCCTGTGCGTGACCGTCGCGCCTCGGTGCATCGCCGCGAACGGTCGCCCACAGGTGGGCTTCTGCAGTTCCACTGCGCGTGCGATGGGAGTTCATCCGTTCGTCCCGGGCGCAGGCCGCAAGCCGGAATCGAGGGGTCGTTGCCTCGACGGCGGGCGCTTCGACTCCGGCCGCTTCGCGGGCTGCGCTCAGCGCGGACGGATCTTGTGGTGCGTGGGCGGGCGAAGACGCTTGCTCCCACGATGAAGCGCCTGCTTCCGGCGGGAGGGCCTTCAGCCGGCGCTCTCACCCAATCGCGACGGACAGCCATTCCCAAGCCCACACGAAATCGCAGGCGTGGATCAAGCTGACGCCGCGGTCGCGCACAGGTGCGCTCCTGCCGGCTTTCGAGGATGGCGTCGCGCTACGCTCCGCCGCGCGCCTTGCGTCGCGCCGCGCGCAATGCATCGAGCTTGTCGCGGAACTTGCCTTCGAGGCCGCGCTCGGTCGGTTCGTAGAACGTGCTGCCGGCGAGCGCATCCGGCAGGCATTGCTGGTCGAGCGCGACGCCGCCTTCGACGGCGTGGTCGTACTGGTAGCCGGCGCCGTAGCCGAGGCCTTTCATGAGCTTGGTCGGCGCATTGCGCAGGTGCATCGGCACCTCGAGTGTTCCCGTCTCGCGCACGACGCCACGTACGTCGTTGAACGCGGCATACGCCGCATTGCTCTTCGGCGCGACCGCGAGGTAGAGCGCGAGTTCGGCGAGGCCGAGTTCGCCTTCGGGGCTGCCGAGGCGATCGTAGGTTTCCCAGGCGTCGAGCGCCATCCGCCACGCGCGCGGATCGGCGAGGCCGATGTCCTCGACCGCCATGCGCGTCATGCGCCGCGCGAGGTAGGCGCGGTCGACGCCGCCGTCGAGCATGCGCGCGAGCCAGTACAGCGCGGCGTCGGGATCGGACGAACGCACCGACTTGTGCAGCGCCGAGATCTGGTCGTAGAACTGCTCGCCGCCCTTGTCGAAGCGGCGCGTGCGGTCGGCGAGCACCTGCTCGAGCGTCGCCGCGTCGACGACGCCGTCGTGGGCGAGTTCGGCCGCGATCTCGAGGAAGGTGAGCGCGCGGCGCACGTCGCCATCGGCCGCACGCGCCATCGCCTCGAGCGCATCCTCGTCTACGCGCAGCGCGGTCGCGCCGAGCCCGCGTTCGGCGTCGGCGAGCGCACGCTCGAGCGCGGCGACGATCGCCTCGGCCGGCACCGCGTCGAGCACGTGCACGCGGCAGCGCGAGAGCAGCGCGGAATTGAGCTCGAACGACGGGTTTTCGGTGGTCGCGCCGACGAACACGATCACGCCACGCTCGATGTACGGCAGGAACGCATCCTGCTGCACCTTGTTGAAGCGGTGTACCTCGTCGACGAACAACACGGTGCGGATGCCCTGCGCGTAGCGCGCCTCGGCTTCGGCAAGCGCGGCGCGCACGTCCGGCAGGCCGGACATCACCGCCGATATCGCGCGGAACTCGGCGTCGGCGTACTTGGCGAGCAGCAACGCGAGCGTGGTCTTGCCGCAACCGGGCGGCCCCCACAGGATCATCGAGTGGACATGGCCGGACTCGATTGCCCGCCGCAGCGGCGTGTTCGGCGCGAGCAGCCGCGGCTGGCCGACGACCTCGTCGAGCGAGCGCGGGCGCATGCGTTCAGCGAGCGGGCGCAGGCCCGCGCTGTCTTCGAAGAGGGAGCGGCCGGAGGCGGTCTTGCGTGCCATGTCCGATGATACCGCACGGCCGCGCAACTCCACATTTGCGCGCCGCACGACGCGCTGCTAGGTTTGCGGCGCGCCACCGCCGCCGCCGGAGCCACGTCATGCAGCATCGCCCGATCGTGCGCCCTGACACGGCGCTGAACCCGCTCGCCCGCTGCGTCCTCGCCGTACTCGGCACCGCCTGCGCGGGCCTCGCGCTCGGTGGCGATGGTGAGCGTGCGCGCGTGCAACCCGCCTTCGATCGTGCCGCGATCCCGCCGGCTCATTCGTCACGGATCGGCAGCCACAACCGTACACGCGCGCAGCTCGCGATCGGCACGAGCCGGCTGCCGCGGGGCGGCGCGACGCTGGCGGTCACCACGTGCGACGATGCCGGCCCCGGCAGCCTGCGCGAAGCCATCGGACTGGCTGCCGCCGGCGACACGATCGATCTGACGACGCTGACCTGCGGCACGATCACTCTCGAGACCGGCGTGCTGGCCACGTCCGCGTCCGCGCTCGAACTGGACGGTCCCGGTGAAACGCTGCTGGCCATCGACGGCAATGGCGCGTCGCAGGTGCTCCATCACCAAGGCATCGGCCTCTGCCTCACGGGCCTCACGATCCGCAACGGCATGGACGCGAGCGGATATGGCGGCTGCCTCTTCACGAGCGGCAACCTGCTCATGGACGCGAGCACGATCACCGGCTGCACGGCCGGCGACGGCTCGAACGCATACGCGTATGGCGGCGGCGTGGACGTCATCGGCAACCTGACGATGGTCCATAGCACGATCAGCGGCAACACCGCCACCGGTACCGCGGGCGCCATCGGCGGCGGCGCTTACGTCGGCGGCGATCTCAGCGCGATGTCGGGAAGCCGGATCAGCGGCAACCAGGCGACCTCGCAGGGCGGCTTCGTCGGCGGCGGCGGTGCGTACGTTTCCAACACGGCCATGCTCGATCTCGCGACGACCGTTGCCGACAACCATGCGACGTCGACGACCCGCGTCGCTTATGGCGGGGGCCTGCAGGCCGGCACCTCCGCCAGCGTGCGCTACAGCATGATCACGGGCAATACCGTCCACTCCGGGACCTCGTGGGCGTACGGCGGTGGCATCAATCTCGGCTACTACGGCGACGACGACTTCGATCGTTCGCTCGTGTTCCATCACAGCACGGTGAGCGGAAACACCGCGACGTCCAACTGCGAGAGCTGCTCCATCAATGGTGGCGGCGCCAATGCATTCGGGTCGATCTACAGCCGGGGCAGCACGGTACGCGACAACGTCGTCGCACTCGATGCTGCCTCCTCCGGCAATGCCGCTGGCGGCGGCTTGGCCACCTACGCGCCCGGCAACGTCGACACCACGATCTCGCTGGTCGATTCGACGGTGTCGGGAAACTCCGCCGTCGGAGGCTCCACGGGCGGAGGCATCGGCTTCGGTGGCGGCCTCGTTTCGATCACGGGCAGCGCGATCGTGTACAACGCCACGATCGCGTTCAATTCCGCGACGACGTCCGGCGGCGGCATCGCGATCAACGCCGTGCACGGGGCGATCGCGTCGAGTTCGCTGTTCGCAAACAACGTCGCTCCGATGGCGGCGGACGTAGCGAAGGTCGTCTTCGATCCGGGCGATGCCACGCTCCTCGGCGACCACGACATCGTGATGCAGGCCGGCGCCGACGTGATCTTGCCGGTGGACACGCTCGGCATCGACCCGCTGCTGTCGCCACTCGCCGACAACGGTGGCGCCACGGCGACGCATGCACTGCTCGCCTGCAGCCCCGCGGTCGACGCCGGCGCCAATCCGCTCGACCTCGACGTCGACCAGCGCGGCATCCCCTTCGTGCGCAACGCGGGCGCCGCGCCCGACATCGGCGCGTTCGAACTGCAGGCGGGCGCCGATCACATCTTCGACGACGGCTTCGATCCATCGCCGTGTCCCTGAACGGGCTGCGCACGGCCCCGCGCGCCGTGCGGGCCATGCGAGCCATGCCCGTGGGCGTGGATTTCGCGTGATGGGTTTCAGCGCCCTGCTCCGTACTGGAAGGAAGATCGGTGCGGAGCCGACACGGCGAGCGCAAACTCATGAACGGCAAAGGATGGATCCCACACCGGGCGGTGCGCGGCCTGCTCGCCTGCCTGCTGGCGACAGGAGCGGCGCTGCTGTCGGTGCCGGCGACCTGCCGCGCCGCCGATGGCGAAAAGCCGGTGCTCGGCGTGCTGAAGTTCCAGGACGAGACCGGCGCCCTGCCGTTCCAGGGCGGCATCGGCCGCGTGCTCACCAACATCCTGACCAACGAACTGGCCGCACGCCCGGCCTTCATCGTGGTCGAACGCCGCCGCCTTCAGGCAATCCTCGAGGAACAGGACCTCGCCGCTTCCGGCCGCCTGCGCCCGGGCGACGGCGCGCGCATCGGCCAGCTGACGGGCGCGGACTACCTCGTCATGGGCACGGTGACCGCGTTCGAGGAAGGCGTCGAGAAGAAGAAGGCGCGCGGCTTCTTCGGCGGCCTCGGCGGCTCGCGCGAATCGAGTACCGCCTACCTCGCGATCGACCTGCGCGTGGTGGACACGAGCACCGGCGAGATCGCGCAGGCTCGCACGATCGAAGGCCGCACGACACGCACCGCATCATCCGTGACCCTCGCTGCCGGCGGCGCGGGATTCGGCTACGAGGCGCTGCACAGCGAAGCGCTCGCCAAGGTCGTGCGTGCAGCGATCATCGAGGCGATCGACTACCTCGAATGCACGATGGTCACGCGCGATGCCTGCCTCGCCGGGTATGCCGGCAAGGAACAGCGGCGACTCGAAGGCACGCGCAAGGCGATCCGGCTCGAGGGAGGCACGCGATGAACGACTCCCCTCCGCGGCCCGCGCGTGCGGCGACCATTGCCGCCTGCGCGCTCGTACTGCTGCTCGCCTGCCCCGCCGGCGCGGCCACGCTGCTCGAATACACGCGCGAGGGGCCATGCCCGACCGAGTTCGAGCGCATGGCGCTGGACGGCCTGCAGGCGCGCATCGACATCGACGTCGACGGCTCGTCGATGTCGACGCTGTTCGACGACGACGAACAGCTCATGCACCAGCTGATGCACGACACGCGCGACTACATGACGCTCGAATCGGACGACGACGCGGTCGACTTCACCAGTGACGTCGGCCGTAGCGTGCTGCTGCACGCGGACAAGCAGACGCAGGCGCTCACCGGTTCGAGCAGTGCGCAGCTCATCGAGGCGCACCGCCAGGCCCAGGTCGCGGCCTGCCCCGAGATGGCGGCGATGGGCATGACCGATCCGGACTATGCCGACGCGGCGCTGCGCTGCGCGCGGAAGATGGCGTCCACGCCTCCGGTTGCGGGGAATCGCACGAGTGCGATCGGCGAGGCCTTGCGGCAACGCGGCGGCCGCCCCTTCGCGGACGCGGGCCGCACGGCAGCGGCGCGTGCCGATGCGTCGGTGAAATGGTCGACGACGAAGACCGAACGCGCCGCAACCACGGAGACGATCGACGGTCGCGCCTGCATCCGCGAACGGATCCTGCGCGGGGACACCGTGCTGCGCGAGGACTGCTATGCGACGATCGAATCGCTCGCGCTCGAGCCGCGCGCCGCGCGACGCCTCGCGCGCATCGCCAAGGTCGGCGCAGGGCTCGGCGCGGGCATCTCGAGCCTGCAGCCGGACGCGGCACAGGAGCGCGCGAGGCCGCCATCGGTCAGCCTCGAGCGCGTCTGCTATCGCGACGGCACCGCCAGCGGCCGCGCGCGGCTGCACATCCGCACCGCCGTCGCGATCGACGCATCGACGTTCCGCTTGCCGCCCGACTACACCCCGATCGAGATCGCAGCACCGCCCGCCACGGTGTCGCCGGAACGGCTGCTCGAGCAACTGCAGCAGGGCGGCTAGAACGCGAGGCGCACGCCCGCGACCCAGCGCGCGTCGTCGGCGTCGTTGCCGTCGGCATGCGCGTAGTGCGCGCTGCGGCCGAAGCGTCGGGACCATTCCACGCCGACGTACGGCGCAAGACCACGCGTGACCTCGTAGCGCAGGCGCAGGCCGACCGCCGCATCGGCGAGTCCGGAACCGGTGCGTGCCGCCGGATCGTCCTTGCCGTAGGCGTCGAGCTCGATGCGCGGTTGCAGCACCCAGCGCTGCGTCAGCAGGGCCTCGTACTCGGCCTCGATCCGGAGCGCGGTGCGGCCGCGCGAGCCGACGTAGGCGGTCGCGGCGACTTCCAGCCAATAGGGCGCGAGTCCCTGCACGCCGAACGCGAGCCAGTCGCGGTCCGCGCCTTCGCCGACGTCGTGGCGCACGCCGAGCTGCGAATTCCAGTACGACGCGACCGCGTGGCTCCACAGCAATTCCACGTCGCCGTGCGCCGTCCGCCCGTCTGCGTGTTCGCCTTCGCTGCGCAGCTGAACGCGATCGACGTCGCCGCCGTAGTCCGCGCGCAGGCTCCAGCCGAGTGCGCGGCCATCGCCGTGTTCGAGACGATCGAACACGGCGCGTCCCCAACGGGCGCGATCGTCCATGCCCATCACGTCGATCATCCGCGCTGGCGACATCGCGCCCATCACGTGCTGCGGTGGCGGCGGCGCGACATGGCCGGAAGGCGGTCGCGCATCGGGGATTGCGTGCTGCGGATGCTCCTGCGACGCAGCCTCGATGCGTTCGCGCTGCGTGCCGGGATGATCGGCAGGCGGGACCTCGTGCGTGTCGTGCGTGTCGTGCGTGTCGTGCGCGTCGTGCGTGCCGTGCGCCGCGTGCGCGGCGTGTACATCCTGCGCATGCGCGGTGGCCGTCGTGGCGAACGCAGCCGCCAGCGCGAAAAGGGGACGAAGCGGCCTCATGCGACCACCACCTCGCGGAACATGCCCGCTTCCATGTGGTAGAGCAGATGGCAGTGGTACGCCCAGCGCCCGATCGCGTCGGCGCTGACGCGATAGGCGATCTTCTGCGCGGGCTGCACGACGAGCGTGTGCTTGCGCGCGAGGAATTCGCCGGCGGGTGACTCGAGCTCGCTCCACATGCCGTGCAGGTGGATCGGATGCGTCATCATCGTGTCGTTGACGAGCACGATGCGCACGCGCTCGCCGTGCGCGAGGCGCAGCGGCTCGGCGTCGGAGAATTTCCTGCCGTCGAAGCTCCAGACGTAGCGTTCCATGTGCCCGGTCAGGTGCAGCTCGATCTCGCGGCCGACGTCGGGCGAAATCGGCGCCGTGACGGAACGGAGGTCCGCATAGGTGAGCACGCGCCGACCGTTGTCGCGCAGGCCGACGCCGGGGTCATCGAGGTTCGTGCGTGGCGCGTCGACGCGCATGTCCACGAACGGGCCGTACTCCGCCGGCGCGTGGTGCATCGTGGCACTGCCGCCGTGGCCCATCGCCGCATGATCCATGCCAGGCATCGACGCGCCGCAGCCGCCTTCCATCCCCTTCACGCCGGGCATGCCGTGATCCATCGTTCCCATCATGTCGCCCATCGCGAGCAGCACGCGCGCGTCGAGCGCCGGCACCTCGGCCACCATGCCGGCGCGCGGCGCGAGCGTGCCGCGCGCGTAGCCGGAGCGGTCCATCGCCTGCGCGAAGATCGTGTAGGCCTCGTCGCGGGGTTCGACGATCACGTCGCAGGTTTCAGCCGGGGCGATGCGGAATTCGTCGACGGTGACGGGTTCGACGTCCTGGCCATCGTGCGCGACGACGCGAAGCTTCAAGCCCGGGATGCGCACGTCGAAGAACGTCATCGCCGCGCCGTTGACGAAGCGCAGGCGCACGCGCTCGCCGCGTTCGAACAGGCCGGTCCAGTTCGACGCGGGCGTCGTGCCGTTCATCAGGAAGGTGTAGACGTGGCCCGAGACGTCGGCGAGGTCGCTCGGATTCATGCGCATCTCGTTCCACATGCGTCGCGCGGCGAGCGCCGCGGACACCCCTTGCGCGCGCGCATCGCGCAGGAAGTCGCCCGCGGTCGGCTTGGCGAAGTTGTAATAGTCACTGCGCTTCTTCAGCGTCGCGTAGATGTGCTCCGGGTCGACGTCGGTCCAGTCCGACAGCAGCACGACGTGCTCGCGCTCCGCCGGGAAGCGCTCGCCGGCGCGCGGTTCGACGACGATCGGGCCGTACAGGCCGAGCTGTTCCTGGAAACGCGAATGGCTGTGGTACCAGTAGGTGCCGGCCTGGTTCACCCTGAAGCGGTAGGTGTAGCTGCCGCCCGCTTCGATGCCCATGAAGGACAGCCCGGGCACGCCATCCATGTCGGCCGGCAGCACGATGCCGTGCCAGTGGATCGAGCTGCGCTCGGCGAGCGTGTTGCGCACGTGCAGGGTCACCGTGTCTCCCTCGCGCCAGCGCAGGAGGGGTCCGGGCAGGCGGCCGTCGACGACGACGGCGCGACGCGCGTGGCCGGTGAAGTCGACCGTCGTCGCGCCGATCTCGAGGTCGAAGCGCGTGCCCGACAGCACGCCCTGCGCGCTGCGCGCACGCAGCGGGGCGAAGCCGTACGCGGCGAGCAAGGCGCCGCTGGCGACGCCCCGCACGAAGCGCCGCCGCGACGGCAGCACGGGAAGCCGGCGTCCGCCGGCGGAAAGCAATTTCATGGCATGGATCCGATCGATACGCGCGGCAACCTGCCGCGCGAGGAAAACATGCGCGCGCGACGAAGCGTCTCGCGCTTCCTCCCGTTCCGGACTCAGGCGATCGGTGGCCGCAGCGGGGGCGGATTGACGACGCGGGGCGCGCGCGCATCCGGCGCGCGGGCGAGCGACGCCGATGCGGGCGCGGCGTGCGTGCACGCGAGCGGCGCGACGTCGACCGCGTGCGCGAATGCGCACGCGCAGGCGACGCGACAGCAGGCATCGGACGCGTGGCCGTGCTTGGCCGGCATCACCATGCCGTCATGGCCGCAGCCGTCGGCGCCGGTCGACGCAGCCGCCATCGCCGCGTGCAGCGGCGCCGCAGCGGCGAAATATCCGCCGAACACGAGCGAAATCGCGAGCAGGCAGGCGAGCACGCGCACCGCGCGAAGGCGCGCGAAGCGGGGCGTGCGTGGCCGGCGGCTGGCGAAAAACTGCGTCACGGGCGAGAATGGTACGCGCCCCTGCCAGCCCCGCAAAGCCCTCTCCCTGAAGCCCGGCTCGCACGATGAACTATCGCCATGGGTTCCACGCCGGCAACTTCGCCGACGTGTTCAAGCACGCCGCGCTGGTCGGCCTGCTCGACGCGTTGCAGGCCAAGCCCGCCGCATTGTGCTACTTCGATACCCATGCGGGTCGTGCGCTGTACGACATGCACGGTGAGCAGGCGCGCAGGACGCAGGAGCACGCGAGCGGCATCCAGCGCCTGCTCGGCGCGGGCGGCCTGCCGGCTGCGCTGCAGCGCTACGTCGACCTCGTGCAGGCATTCCAGCCGGCGAACGCGGCCGGCCTTGCGTTCTATCCCGGTTCACCGCTGATCGCTCAACGCCTGCTGCGCGAGAGCGACCGGGCGATCCTGTGCGAATTGCACCAGGAAGAAGCCGCTGCGCTGCGCGATGCACTCGCCGGCGACACGCGCTTCGCGATCCACCAGCGTGATGGTTATGCCGCGCTGAAGGCGCTGTTGCCACCGGCGCAGAAGCGCGGGCTCGTGCTCATCGACCCGCCGTTCGAAGCGCAGGGCGCGGAGTTCGAGCTGGTCGGGCAGGCGCTCGCGAACGCGTGGACGCGCTGGCCCAACGCCACGTACGCCGTGTGGTACCCGATCAAGCTGCGCGAGACGATCGTGCCGTTCCATCGCTGGCTGCGCGAACACGCAGGCCGCGCGGACGTACTCGTCGCCGAACTGCTGCTGCACCCGGACAACTCGGGCCTGCGCCTCAACGGCTGTGGCCTTGCCATCGTCAACCCGCCCTGGCGGTTCGACGAAGCCATCGCGCAATGGCTGCCGGCGGTGCAGGAATTGCTCGCGCAGAGCCGCTACGGCTCGTCGCGCGTCGAGTGGCTCGAGCGCGGCTGAGGCACCGATCCATACCGGAAGTCATGCCTGACGGTCGCGCTGCATCGCGCTACCATCGCCGCATCGCACCCGAAGGGTCGAACGCGATGACCGGCTCCCGCTTCCTCCACGTTCCCACGTCCCTGCTCGTCTCGCCGCTCGTGCTCGCGATCGGCGCACTCGTGCTGCTGTTCCAGTTTCCGCGCAACCTCGTCGCGTGGAACATCGGCGCCTGGACGGTCGTCGCGGCGAGCGTGCTGCTCGCACTGCTGGTCCCGCTCGCGGCGTGGTCGCTCGCGAAGAACGCGGCCACGCGCACCTGGCCGCGCATCCTCGCGTTCTCCGCCTGCACACTCTACCTCGCCGCGCTCGCGATCGGCTCGATCACCTGATCGTCGGCACCCGCGCAACCCGACGCCCTGGAGGCTCCATGCGAAGCATCGTCCTTGGCTTGCCGGCCGCCGGATTCGTCACCGCCGCCCCCGTCATCGCGAACGGCGAGATGGTCGCCGAATACCACCGCCTGCACGCGTCGGACGCGCCGATGCCGGTCCACGGGACGCAGCTCGAAATCGCTCCGAGATAGCGTCATGCGCAGTGCGTCCTGCAGTTGCGGCCAGCTCCGCATCGAAGTCGACGGCGAGCCGCTCGGCGTCGGCCTCTGCCACTGCCTTGCCTGCCAGCAGCGCACCGGCAGCGTGTTCGCTGCGCTCGCCTCGTTCGCGCCACCGTACCGCGTCAGCGGCCAAGCCACCGAGTACCTGCGCCAGGGCGACCAGGGCGCGCGCTTCCGCTTCCGGTTCTGCCCTGTCTGCGGCACGAACCTGTTCCACACGGAGGAAGGCTGCGAAGCGCGCTCGGTGTCTGTCGCGGTCGGCGCATTCGCCGACCCGGCCTTTCCCGCGCCACGCGCATCCGTTCACGACAGCCGCCGCCACGCCTGGGTGGCGCTGCCACCCGGCGTGCGCGTGTTCGACAAGGATCCGCCGTGAGGCCTTCGCGGCAGTCGTGACGAGCGGCGGCCGATCGCACCGAACGCGCCGGGCACACGAAGAAAGTGCATCGTCGCGATGCTTCGCTTCCCTCGTGTGCTCGGCTGCTTCGTGTTCCAGGCCACCATCGCCGCATCGAAAACCCGTCCGGGCGTCAGGGCGCGGTGACCTCGAAGGTCACCGGGACGATCACGCGCGGATGCGCGTTGTCGCCGTTGTCGATGCACAGGTCCGCCGTGTAGGTGCCCGTGTCGAGCGAGGTCGCGTCCAGCGTGAGCGTGACGTCGTTCGCCTGGCCCGGCATCGCCGAACCGCCGCCGACGTCCCAGTGCAGCCACGGCACCGCGTCGCGCACGTTGCACGGGCCGAGGCTCGCGATCGCGAACGCACTGAGGCCGTTCGAGCGTCCGTCGGGGCCGACGACGTCGACCGGCGTCGCATGCCCGGTGCCGGTGTCGACCGTGTAGACGCTCTCGGCCTGCTGCGCGGCGTCGCCGGCGAGCAGGTAGAGCGTGCCGGTCGCGTCGTCGAAATCCATGTCGGCGCCGGCGACCTGGAATCCGAGCGGGCCGATCACGCTCGCACGCGCGCTGTTGCGGTCGATCGTGATGAGGCTGTTCGTGACCGAATCGATGCCGTAGAGCAGGCCCTCGGGGCTCACCGCGATCGTCTTCACCTGGGTGCCGTACTGCGGGTCGTCGATGCCGCCGATCGCCCCGACGACCGTCGATGCGCCCGTCGCCGGATCGATGCGCAACAGGTGCGAGGTGCGCCGCTGCAGGCCGCCGAACGACACGCCCCAGAAGCGGTTGCTGGTGGCGTCGTAGTGCATGCCCATCCAGTCCTCCTCGGGCGCGGGCGGCGTCCAGCCGATGTGCACGAACTGGTCGATGCAGGCGCAGTCGGTCGTCTGCACCGCGAGCAGTTCCTCCTGCCAGAAGTCGATCGCGTAGAGCGTGCCGAAGTCGTTGCCGGCGAAGTCGGCCGCGGCGATGCGGCGCATGCCGTAGAACACGGGCACGATCGGGTCGGGATGCAGCACGTCGAACGTGACCAGCGGCGGATCCGTCGGCCACTGGTCGAACGCGTACGCGGGCAGGCTCGCGCCGAGCGGGCCCGGACGCGGCGACGCAGCGCGCACGGGCGCACCGGTCGCCGCGGCGCCCATGCCCCAGCCGAGCGGCAAGGTGCCGATGTTGCCGACCGCGAGCATCGCGGTCGTCGTCGATCCCGCGTTCGCGCTCGCCGAGATCGCCGCCGGCGTGACCTGGATGATCGGCTTGCCGACGGTGAGCTCGGCGCTCGCCGACGCCGCGTACGACGCGACCGCGGTCGGCGTGAACCGCACGACGAGGCCATCCTGCAGGCGCGCGGCGTTGCGCGAGTATGTCCGCGCGGGTTGCGCGCCCGAGTTGAGTCCCGCGGTCGCCCACAGGCCATGGTCGTACTGCGCGTCGCCGAACGACGTGTCCTGGTATTGGAAATCGATCGAACCGTCGGCCTCGTGCAGCACGAGTTCGTACGTCGCGCCGTCGGGTGTCGCCGGGAAGTGCACGTTGTCCTTCCACTCGACGACGAAGCGGCGCGTGGGTGCCTCGCCGAGCGTCTGCGCGTAGACGGTGCCCGGCGACTGGAAGAACGTGTCCCACCACGGCAGCAGCGCCGGTCCCAGGGTCGTCGACGGCAGCGGCGTCGGTGAATACGGCAGGTAGCCCGCGTCGATGCCGAACAGCACGCCGCCATTGATGCCTGCGGCGACGGCGTCCGCGGTGATCCCGTAGTACGTGAACGGGAAGCCGATCGATATCGGCGCGGCGGCGTTGCGCGAAGGATCGATGGCGAGTGGCGTTCCGCTCCCGGAGATGTCGACGAACGCGTACCGCGGGATGCCGGTATCGCCGTCGAAGCCGTCGCCGAACACCTGGTCGGGATCGTTCTGCGCCATCGTGTAGTCGGGCGCGACCGGGAACGCGGTCCAGTGCGTCTGCACCGTGCGTGATTCGAGCGCGGGCGCGGTGCGGTTGTAGCGATACGTGCCGCCGGGTGCGATCGTCTGCGGTTCGAGGATCTTGAAGCGGCCGATGTCGTCCTGCTCGGCGGTCACGAACGCGAGCGTCTCGCCGGTGCCGTTGGTGAGCGTGTAGCAGTAGTTGACCTCGGTGCCGGTCATCACGCTGAGGCTCGACTGGTCGCCGCAGCTGCCCGGCGTCGTGTCGACCGACAGCGTCAGCGTGAGTTCGATCCCGGGCGTGCCCGCGAGAACCGGCGTGGCGGCGAGCGCCAACAGCAGCGCGGCAGGAAACGATTGGGTGCGGGGGATGTTCATGGCGTCGTCTCGAATCCGTCGGCGAAGATGAGGTCGGGGTTGCCGACGTCCAATGTGATCGGCACGGCGACCGTCGCGTGCGACGCGTCCGATGTCCCGACGCACAACGTCGCCGTGTGGGTGCCCGCGGCAAGTCCGCTCGCGTCGATGCCGACCACGACGTCCGTGCCGTCCCCGGCGCCGACGTCGCCGCCGGAAGGCGTGACCGCGAGCCACGGCACGTCGGCCGCCGTGCTGCAATCGGCTTCGCTCTCGCCGATCGCGAACGAGAGCATGCTGCCCGCATCGCCGGCATTGCCGATGTGCAGCGTATCGGATGCGCTGGTACCCGTGTCCAGCGTGAAGGCGAACTGCAGCGGCGAAACCTGCGCGATCGCCTGGGACGCGTCGCTGCAGCCGAACGAAACGCCGTCGATCCACCAGCCGCTGCGCGACGCACTGACGTCGCTGGCGATGCGCCAGCGCAGCCGCACCGGCTGGCCGATCGCGGGCGGGAAATTCGCGCGCGTATCGATCCAGCCGCCGCTGTCGCCGGTCCACGCCGCGCGGCCGGCGATCGCGCTGGTGCCGATCATCGTGTCCGAATAGCCGCCTTCGTCGAAGCTGCCACCCGCCTCGACGAAATCGAGCCAGGGCCCGCTGCCGATCGCGATCTCGAGCACGCCACCGTCGTAGGTCGATTCGAGGTCGTAACGCTGGCGGAACGCGAGCGTCGCGCCTGCCTGCGGCACGAACACGGGCGCTTCGAGCATCGTGTCGGATGGCGATGGCGGATCGTTGGCGAACACCGCGTTCGGCGGCGTGT
Source organism: Dokdonella fugitiva (assembly GCF_004342425.1). GTDB lineage: Bacteria > Pseudomonadota > Gammaproteobacteria > Xanthomonadales > Rhodanobacteraceae > Dokdonella_A > Dokdonella_A fugitiva. Next base: position 51,180 of record NZ_SLWQ01000008.1, read on the forward strand.
CGCCTTCCGCGACCGTGAGCCAGGTGTTGGAACCCTGCACCGCGTCGACACTCCAGCCGGAGGGCAGCGCCGGTGCAGTGACGCCATCGAAGGCTTCGACGAGCGGCGTCGGACACGTCCCTGCGCTGGACTCGAACGCATAGCCGGCACCCGACCAGCCATCGGCACCACTCGCGAACTCCGCGCCGATCACCGCGGTGCTGCCGTCGAGCGCGACGCCGATGCCGAAGTCCGCGCCATCCGAAGCGTCCGCGGCGACGAGCTTCGCCTGCTGCGTCCAGGTGCCACCGCTGCGCGTGTAGACGTACGCGGCGCCCGCGTTCTGCACGCCGGGAAGATCGGAGAACAGCGAGCCGGCGATCGCGATGCCGCCGGACAGCGCGACCGAGGTGCCGAAGCTGTCGCCGTTGAACGCATCGCTCGCGACGAGCTTGCCCTGCTCGCTCCAGTCCGCGCCGCCGCCGACGAACACGTACGCCGCGCCCTGGCCCGCCATGCCGTTCGAGGAGGCGCCGATGATCGCCTGGCCCGCGTCGAGCGCGACGGCACCGCCGAAGCCATCCCAGGGTTCGCCGTCGCTCGCGACGAGGCGCGCGCGCTCGCTCCAGTTTGCGCCGTCGCGCGTGTAGACGTACGCGGCGCCCTGGCCCTGGTTCGTGCCCACCGTCGCCGACACCGCGCCTACCAGCACGCTGTCGCCGCGCACCGACACGGCGCGACCGAACTGCACCCAGGCTTCGCCGTCGGACGCGGCGAGTTTCGACTGGAAGTTCCAGCCGCCGTCGAACGCATATACGTATGCGGCGCCCTGGCTCGTGTTGCCGCCCACCGCGGCATTCTGCGCGCCGATCACGATCGTGTCGCCGTCGATCGAGACCGAGTTGCCGTAGCCGTCGAAGGCGGCGCCGTCGGTGGCGGCGAGCTTGGCCTGCTGCGTCCAGATCGTGCCGTTGCGCTCGAAGACGTAGGCCGCGCCTTGCCCGGCGACGCCACCGATCGCGGCGAAGCGCGCGCCGACGACGATGCGGTCGCCGGAGATGGCGAGCGCGAAGCCGAACTCGTCGCCGGCGACGCCGTCGTCGGCGACGAGGCGCGCCTGCTGCGTCCAGGTACCGCCGCTGCGCACGTAGACGAACGCGGCGCCCTGGCCGTCGTTGCCGCCGACATCGGCGCCGGCGGCGCCGACCACGGCCGTGTCACCGTCGAGGGCGACCGCACGGCCGGCGTAGTCGTTGTTCGCGGCGACGTCGGCGAGCAGCTTCGCCTGCTGCGTCCAGCCGCCATTGCCGGCGATGATGGCGCCATGCACGGGGACCGTGCCGGCCGAAGCGATCGAGGTGGCCAGCGCGGCCAGGAGCGCGAGTCCGCGCACGAGTACGGGGCGTCGTGCGCGGCGGGCAGGATGATGCGGCATCGTTCCTCCGGGATCATGGAAAGGAGCCGCCGGCGGGCGTTGGATCGCAACGGGGAGCTCCCGCCGGCGGCAAGGCAGCGACGATCGCGCCGCCGGCGCGGGCTGGCACTCGAAAGCCGTTGCATTCGCGTTACGAAAAAATTTTTGTTCTTCGCGGAATTCGGCGAATGGGAATGTGAATCCCGAAAGCGATGCGGGTGTTGCGGGATTGCCGCCCCGGGCGGCCGCCCGTGTGCGAATTCTTGCTATCGCCAGGTTCCGCTCGCCTCGGCGGCGAGCAACTTCGCCGTAATTCCCGCGAAAGGCGGGATTCCTGTTTCGGTGCACCGAAGAGCACATCGGAAGCAAGAGCAAAATGGATTCCCGCTTTCGCGGGAATGGCGTCGCGGTGGACGGCGACCGGGCAATGACGGCGGTGGCGATCGGGGCGACGACGGGGCGGCCCGCTTCAGCTCCTGCTCTTCCCGCTCCTGCTCGCCTCGCTCCCGTTCTCGCGGCCGCGCAGGCCTCTCCGCGTGCTGGTCCTCACGCGTCGGGCGGACGGCGCAGCACGGGCGGGATCACGCGTTCGCCGGCGAGTTTCTCCGCCTGCGCGAGCGCGCGGTACCAGGGCGCGGCGGCGCGCAGGTGGCGGAACAGTTCGAGTTGCAGCAATGCGCAGCGATAGTCGCGATCGGCCCAGCCGGCGACGCGGCCGATGGTCGCCTGGGCATCGGCATCGCGCCCGAGCGCGAGCAGCCAGCGGCCGTAGGCATCGACGGCCGCGACGAGGTCATCGGCGACGCCGCCCGCGTCGGCGTGCGCGAGCGCGCGTGCGAACGCGGCGTCGGCCGCGTCGCGTCGACCCGCGGCGGCATCGACGAGTGCCCCGGCGAGCGTCTCCCAGGCGAGGCTGCGCGCGTCCGCCGGCGCCGCCTCGGGTGCGAACGCGGCCTGCTCCGCACGACCGAGGGCGACCAGCGCGCGGCTGCGCGCGGCATGGAACCATGCGCGCAGCGGCGCGAGATCCGGCGTGCGCTCGCCCGCGAGCGCGTTCGAGGCGATCGACTCCGCGTCCTGCCAGCGCGCTTCGTCGAGCGCGATCGAGGCGCGCGCGCGCGCGATGCGCAAGCCCGACTCCGGATTGCGCGGCGCGGGCTCCTGCGCGGCTTCGCCGAGGAGCGCGCCCGCCTCGGCGAGGCGGCCGAGTGCGTACAGCACGTCGATGCGGTCGGCGAGCATCTGCATGCGCAGTTGCGGGTCGCGCACGCGCGCGCGCAGGGCCCAGGCGCGATCGCTGAGCGCGAGCGCGCCGGCGTGGTCGAGCAGGCGTTCGCGGCAGGCGAACAGCATCGAGAGCGTATGCAGGTGTTCGTTGACCGCGTCGAACCGCTCGAACACCGCGACCGCGCGCTCGAGCACGGGCTGTGCCGCGTCGACGCGCCCGCGCGCAAGTTCGAGTTCGCCGGCGACCATGTCGATGCGTCCCTGGCCGGGGATGTCGCCGGCCTGCTGCAACTCGATGCGCGCGCGTGCGAGATCCTGCAAGGCCTCGGCATAGCGTCCCTGTGCCGCTCGCGCGGCGCCGCGCCCGCTGTAGGCCTGGCCGAGCTCGAGCGGCCGGTGCCAGGCCTCCACCTCGCTGATCGCCGCCGAAAAGTCGCGCTCGGACTCGGCGTAGTCGCCGCGATTGAGATGGATCGTGCCGAGCCCGGTCAGCGCGCCCGCGCGCAACGCGGGATCCTTCGCCGCCGGCTCGTCCTCGAGCAGCGAGGTCAGCGCCTTGGCGACCGCATCGAGGTTGCCGGCGCGGAAGTCGACCTGGGCGAGTCGGTAGCGCAGTTGCGGTTCCGCCTGCACGAGCGCGGGCGCCCGCAACAGGATCGCGCGCGCGACCTCGAGCTGGTTGGCGAGCATCGCGGCGTTGGCGCGCTGCAAGGTTTCGTCGAGCGCGGCATCGGGACCGGCTTCGTCCGGTGCGAGCCGGCCTAGCCGGACCAGCAGGCGGTCGCCGGCCGCACGCAGGGTCGGCAATGCGTCGCGTCCGTCCGCTTCGACGACGGTCGGCTCGCCTTGCGCCGGACGCGCGTGCAGGACGACGTGCCAGCCCTGCGCAGTGACCGTCGCCGCGCCGTCGACGAGGAGATCGACGCCGGTGGCCGCGCGCAGGCGCGCATCGTCCGCATCCGCATGCAACGCCGCGAGCACGGCCTCGCTCGGTGGCACGCGCAGGCCGCCCGCGCGCAGGCGCGTCGCCAGCGCGTCCATGCCGCCGAGGCGCAACCAGTCCTGCGGTGGCGTGGCGGTGACGTCGAGCGGTCGTACCAGCGCGCCGGGCGACGCGTCGGCGCGTGCCGGCGTGGATGGATGCCGCAGGGCCCATGCGACGGCGGCCGCGGCGAGCACGATGAGCACGATGGCGACCAGGACCGGCCGCCCGTGCCTGCTGCGCGGCGCCGCCGGCGCCGCAGCCTGGCGCGCCGTGTCCGTCGCGGGCGCTGCCGGCGTCGCGTCGGCCGGCGCGTCCGCGGCGCCGCCGGGCGTCGGCGCGGACAGCGTGCGCACCTCGGCCTGCCAGCGGTAGCCGAACTTCGGCATCGTGCGGATGTAGCGCTGGTCGTTGCCGTCGTCGCCGATCGCGCGGCGCGCGCGCAGCACGATCTGGCCAAGCTGGGCGTCTGACACGTCGACGCGCCCCCACAACGCCGCGACCAGTTCATCGCGGCCGACCGCGCGCTCGCGGTTCTCGATCAGGTACAGCAGGCAGTCGAACACGCGCGTCGGCACGTTCACCGGCACGCCGCCGCGGCGCAATTCGCGCGCGGAGCGGTCGAGGCGGAAGTCGTCGAAGAGATAGGTGATCGGCGATGGCATGCGTGGAACCGGCGCGGTCGGGCGCGTATGCCGGACCTGCGCCGCGGCGGTGGCGCGCCCGTGATCATAGCGTCGCCGCGACCGGGTCGCGTGCTGCACCGCGGCTTGCACCGCGGCGGCATGCGTGCGGCGGTTCACGCCTGCCGCGCGAAGCCCGTCGCATCCGCCCCGCGCAGCCGCACACGGCCGCGATGTCGACCGCAAGGCGCCCGCCATCGCCCCGGTCCGGCCATAATCCGCTGCGTATACTTGCCGAGCCATCCACCGGGGGGAGTTCTCAATGGATCTGCGTTCGCCCGCGTCGCGCCTGCGACTCGTCGGCACGGCCCTGCTCGTCGCCGCCAGCCTCGCCGCCTGCAACCGACCCGCCGACCAGGTGCCGGAAGTGCAAGGCAGGAAACCGATCGCCGCCGAGGCGGCCAAGCCGGCCAAGGTCGAGGGCTTCGCGCTCGCATCGGCGCGCGCCGAGCAGCACGACGGCCAGCTCGCGCTCGCGCTCGAATTCAGCCAGCCACTGGTCGGCACGCAGGCGTTCGACACGCTCGTCGCGGTGACCGATGCGAAGGGCGCGGCCGTGCAAGGCAGCTGGTCGCTCGACGATGACGGCAAGACGCTGCATTTCCCGTTCGTGCAGGCCGACCAGAGCTACGCGGTCAAGGTCAAGGGCGAGCTCGCGGCCGCCGACGGCAAGCTGCTCGGCAGCGAAGTGGCCAAGGACATCTATACCGGCCCGATGGAACCGAATGCGGCGTTCGCGTCGCAGGGCAACGTGCTGCCCGCGCGCGAGACGCGCGGCCTGCCGGTGATCTCCGTCAACGTCAAGGACGTCGACGTCGAGTTCCTGCGCGTGCGCGACGACGAAGTCGCGAACTTCTTCGCCGCCTACCAGAAGAACGGCAAGCGCAGCTCGTACGAACTCGATCCGCGCTACGGCTGGGGCCGCGAAGGCTCGCCGCTCGCGCAGATCGCCGACTCGGTCTATGCGAACCGCTTCGCGCTCGCCGGCAAGGACAACGAGCGCGCGGTGAACTACCTGCCGATCCAGTCGATCGCCGAACTGTCCAAGCCGGGCCTGTACTTCGCGGTCATGAAGCGCGCGGGCACGTTCAACGACGAGTACGAGACGAGCTTCTTCTTCGTCAGCGACATCGGCCTGCACACGCGCGCCTACGCCGAGACGCTGTTCGTGCACGCCGCCTCGCTGAAGAGCGGTGCGCCGCTCGCCGGCGTGGAACTGTCCGTGCTCGACGGCAAGGGTGAATCGATCGTCGCCGGCAAGACCGACGGCAACGGCAACGCCCAGCTCGCCTACGCGCTCAAGGCCGACCAGGTACTCGTCGCCAGGAGCGGCAACGACGTCTCGCTGCTGCCGTTCAACCAGCCCGCGCTCGACCTGTCCGACTTCGCCGTCGCCGGCCGCAAGCAGGCCTGGTTCGACGTGTTCGCGTGGTCGGACCGCGACCTCTACCGCCCGGGCGAGACGATCGCGCTGTCGGCGCTGCTGCGCGACTACGACGGCAACCTGATCAAGCCGCAACCCTTGTTCATCACGCTCAAGCAACCCGACGGGCGCACCTACGCCGAGACGAAACTCGAACCGAAGGACCTCAACTATTTCGAGTGGTCGCGCGAGATCCCGGTCGACGCGCCGACCGGGCGCTGGCAGGTCGAGTTCCGCACCGATCCCAAATCGAGCCAGGTCACGCAGGGCCTCACGTTCCGCATCGAGGAGTTCCTGCCCGAACGCCTCAAGCTCGACCTCACCAGCGAGCAGGCCGTGCTCAAGCCCGGCGAGCCACTCAAGCTCGCGGTCGAAGGCGACTACCTCTACGGCGCACCCGCGGCGGGCAACCGCTTCACCGCGCGGCTGACCGTCGCGGCCGACCAGCATCCGGTCGATGCGCACAAGGACTTCTTCTTCGGCGACCCGACCGTCGACCTGCCGAAGGAAGCCAGGGACGTCGTCGATGACGCGCTCGACGAGGACGGCAAGCTCGAACAGGACATCGAGATCCCCGAGGGCGCCAAACCGGCGACGCCGCTCGCCGCCCTGCTCTCGGGCAGCGTCTACGAGAGCGGCGGGCGCACCGTCACGCGCACGCTCAAGCGCACCGTGTGGCCCGCCGATGCACTGGTTGGCATACGCCCGCTGTTCGACCTCGCGCAAGGTTCCGACGCGCGCGGCCGCGCCGGCTTCGAGCTGATCCGCAGCAATGCCGCCGGCGACCTCCTCGCCGGCCAGCGCCTCAAGCTGACGCTCGTGCGCGAGCACCGCGATTACCACTGGACCTTCGACAAGGACAGCGGCTGGCACTTCGAATACGTGCAGCGTTACGAGGACAGCGAGAAGCGCGACATCGACGTCGAAGCCGGCAAGGTCGCGAAGTTCGACGTGCCGGTCGACTGGGGCAACTACCGCATCGAGATACTCGATCCCGCGACCGGCCTCACCACGCGCCTGCCGTTCTTCGCCGGCTGGAGCTGGAACGACGACAACCGCGGCAAGGAGGCGCGCCCGGACAAGGTCAAGCTCGCGCTCGACAAGCCGAGCTACCACGAAGGCGACACGCTCAAGGTCACGATCACGCCGCCCCAGGGCGGGCCAGGCCTGCTGCTGGTCGAATCGGACCATCTCATCTATTCGAAGAACATCGACGCCCAGCCGGGCGCGGTGTTCGAGATCCCGGTGACGAAGGAGTTCGAGCGCCACGACGTCTACGTGACCGCGCTGGTGTTCCGCGGCGGCTCCGCCGTGGACAAGATCACGCCCGCGCGCGCGGTCGGCGAAGCCTGGGTGCCGATGGATCGCGCCAACCGCAAGATCGACGTCGCGATCGACGCGCCCAAGCAGATGAAGCCGGAGACGGACCTGCCGGTCGCGGTGAAGGCCCCTGCGCTCGCCGGGAAGAAGGCGTACGTGACCGTGTCCGCGGTCGACGTCGGCATCCTCAACATCACGCGCTTCGCGCGTCCGGACGCAAACGCGTGGTTCTTCGCCCAGCGCGCGCTCGGCATCGACGCCTACGACCTGTACGGGCGCGTGATCGAGAGCTTCGACGGCAACACGGCCAAGCTGCGCTACGGCGGCGACATGGCGCTCGGCGCATTGCCGCAGGCGCGCCGCCCGACTGCCAAGGTGCTGACCGTCGACCTCTTCTCCGGCGTCGTCGCGCTCGACGCCAGAGGCGAGGCGAAGGTCGCGCTGAAGATGCCCGACTTCAACGGCACCGTGCGCATCGTCGCGCAGGTGTTCGGCGAGAGCCAGTACGGCGGTGCGGACACCGAGACGATCGTGCGCGCGCCGCTGGTCGCGGAGATCTCGACGCCGCGCGTGCTCGCGCCCGGCGACAGGTCGGCGCTGACGCTGGACCTGCAGAACTTCTCCGGCAGCGAACGCGAATTCGCGGTCAAGGTGTCGACGCACAAGCCGCTCGCGATCGACAAGGGCGAGCGCAAGGTCAAGCTCGCCGACGGCGCGAAGACGACGCTGGAGTTCCCGCTCGCCGCGCTCGACGGGTACGGCGTCGGCAGGATCAACGTGCAGGCGTCGAGCGGCGAGATCAGGATCGACCGCCATTTCGAGATGGTCGTGCGCGCGGCCTGGCCGGGCGTGATGCGCTCGAGCGCACGTTCGCTCGAGACGCTCGCGCCGGTGACGCTCGGCAGCGAGTCGATCGAGGGTCTCATCGCCGACTCGGTGGCCGCGCGCCTGACCGTGTCGAGCCTGCCGCCGCTGCCGTTCGCGGCGGCACTGCAGGATCTCCTCAAGTATCCGTACGGCTGCATCGAGCAGACCACGAGCAAGGGCTACGGCGCGCTGCTGCTCGACGACAAGACGGCGGAAAACCTGCACACCGACGGCCTGCCGCCCGACCAGCGCAAGCAGCGCGTCGACGGCGCGATCGGCCGCATCGCCTCGATGCAGATCCCGTCCGGCCACTTCTCGATGTGGGGCGGCGACAGCTACGTCAACGAATACATCACGCCGTACGTGGTCGAGTTCCTCGAGGATGCGCGCGACGAAGGCTTCCTCGTGCCCGACGAGATGCTGCAGAAGGCGCTCAAGCGGCTCAACGACGACCTGCTCTCGGGCGGCCATCCGTTCTACGGCTACGAGCACGGCGACCACCTGCGCTTCGCCAACGAGGCGTATTCGGGCTACGTACTCGCGCGCGTGAACCGCGCGCCGCTCGGCACCCTGCGTGCGCTCTACGACAACGACAAGGGCAAGTCGGTGACCGCACTGCCGCTCGTGCACCTCGCGATCGCGCTCAAGCTCATGGGCGACGAGCCGCGCGCGCAGAAGGCGATCGCCGATGCATTCGCGATGAAGGTCGAACGGCCGTGGTACCTCGGCGACTACGGCTCGAACCTGCGCGACACCTCGCTCATGCTCGCGCTCGCGCACCGCTACGGCCTGTCCAGGCCGGAATACGACGGCCGCATCTTCGACGTCGCGCGCTCGCTCACCAACGAAGAACACCAGGCCGACGCCCAGCAGCGCCGGTCCGGGCATCGCTGGCTCTGGCTCAGCACGCAGGAACAGATCGCGATCGCCCGCCTCGGCAAGACGCTGATCAAGGACGGCGACAAGGTCGTCTCCGGCACGCTCGCGATCGGCGCGAACACGAGCGAAATCAGCCCCGACCGCCTGTGGAGCCGACAGTTCGGCGGTGCCGACCTCGCCGCGGGCGTGCGCTTCACGCCGCAGGGCGACCTGCCGCTGTACGCGAGCACCGACGTCGCCGGCGTGCCGAAGACGGCGCCCGCGCCGGATGACCACTACGTGTCGATCCAGCGCCAGTTCTACACGCTCGACGGCAAGCCGTGGGAACCCGCTCCGCTCAAGGAGGGCGACAGCCTCATCGTCGGCCTCAGGCTCGAGGCGCGCGAGGCGATGCCGGATGCGCTGCTGGTCGACCTGCTGCCCGGTGGCCTCGAGATCGAGAATTTCAACCTCACCGACGCCAAGCAATGGGCCGACGTCGTCGTCGACGGCATCTCGATCACCGATCGCGCGCAGGCCGCGGACGTGCGCCATGAGGAGTTCCGCGATGATCGCTACGTCGCCGCGCTCAACCTCGGCAAGGGCCAGACCGCGCACGTGTTCTACCTCGTGCGCGCGGTGACGCCGGGCACGTTCCAGGTACCGCCGCCGCTGGTCGAGGACATGTACATGCCGCAGGTGCGCGGCATCGGCAAGAGCACGCCGGCGACGCTGAAGGTGATCGAGCCGTAACGTCCCATCGCACGACGTCCCGCTGCCCTTCCCCTTCGAGACCATTCGAAGGTGGAGGGCCGTGGGATGGCCGGTCGCCGGGCAAACACGCAACGGGGTCGATGAAGACGCGCATCGTCAAGCTACTCCGCGGTGCGGCCACCCTGCTCCTGTGCCTGTTGGTGCTCGCCGTCGTGCTCGACCGCCTGTTCCCGCTGCCGCTGCCCGACGGTTCGCGCGGCAGCACGGTCGTGCTCGCACGTGACGGCACGCCGCTGCGCGCGTTTCCGGACCGCGACGGCGTCTGGCGCTATCCGGTCGCCGTCGAAGACGTCTCGCCGCTCTACATCCAGGCGCTGCTCACCTACGAGGACCGCTGGTTCTGGCGCCACCCCGGCGTCAATCCGCTCGCGCTCGCGCGCGCGTTCGCGCAATGGATCGTGCACGGGCGCCTCGTTTCCGGCGGCTCGACGCTGACCATGCAGGTCGCGCGCATCCTCGACGGCACGCCGCACAGCACGCTCGGCAAGCTGCGCCAGATCGCGCGTGCGCTGCAGCTCGAGGCGCACCTCTCCAAGCGCCGGATCCTCGCGCTCTATCTCGAACGCGCGCCGTTCGGCGGCACGATCGAAGGCGTCGAGGCCGCGTCGTGGGCTTACCTCGGCAAGCCTGCCTCGCGCCTCTCGCGCGCGGAGGCCGCGCTGCTCGCGGTGCTGCCGCAGATGCCGAGCCGGCTGCGGCCCGACCGCAACCCCGATGCCGCGCGCGCCGCCCGCGACAAGGTGCTCGCGCGCATGGCCGACCTCGGCGTGTGGACGCGCGCGGAGGTGGACGATGCACGCGTCGAGTCGGTCGCCGCGCGCGCACTGCAGCCGCCGCTGAGCGCGGCGCTGCTGGCCGAACGCCTGCACGCGGAACGACCGCGCGAACGGCGCATCACGACGACGATCGACGCCGAGTTGCAACGCGCGCTCGAGGCCCGCGTGAGCGACTACCTCGGGCGCCTGCCCGAACGCACCTCGGCCGCCCTGCTCGTCGTCGACAACCGTACGCTCGAAGCACGCGCCTATGTCGGCTCGGCCGAATTCGGCGACGAGCAGCGGCTCGGCCACGTCGACATGGTGCGCGCGTGGCGCTCGCCGGGGTCGACGCTCAAGCCGTTCCTCTACGGCCTCGCGCTCGACGATGGATTGATCGACTCGGAAAGCCTGCTCGTCGACGCGCCGCAGTCGTTCGGCGGCTACCGGCCGGGCAACTTCGACCTCGCCTACAACGGGCCGATCGGCGCCGCCGAAGCGTTGCGCCTGTCGCTCAACGTGCCCGCAGTCGATCTCGTCGACCGCATCGGCCCGGCGCGTTTCGCCGCACGCCTCGCCAATGCCGGGCTCGACCTGCGCCTGCCGCGCGGCGCCGAACCGAATATGTCGGTGATCCTCGGCGGCACCGGCGTGCGCATGGAGGATCTCGTCGGCGCCTACACGGCGTTCAACCGTGGCGGCGTCGCCGGTCGCGTGCGCTACGCGCGCGACGACGCGACGATCGACCGGCGCATCCTCTCCGAAGGCGCGGCCTGGATCGTGCGCGACATCCTCGAGGCGAACCCGCGCCCGGGCTATGCGCCGGGCACGTTCGATCCCGGCACGCGACCGCGCGTGGCATGGAAGACCGGCACGAGCTACGGCTATCGCGACGCATGGGCGGTCGGCGCGACGCGCGCGTACACGGTCGCAGTGTGGATAGGCCGCCCCGACGGCACGCCGCTGCCGGGCCAGTACGGCGCCGTGACCGCCTTGCCGCTGATGTTCCAGGTCGTCGACAGCCTGCCGCGCAACGCGATCGCCGCCGCGCCTTCGCCACCACCGCCGAGCGTGAGCCAGCGCGAGGTGTGCTGGCCGCTCGGGCTCGCCTTCGATCCCGCGCACCCGGAGCTGTGTCACCAGAAGCATACGGCCTGGGTGCTCGATGGCGTGGTGCCACCGACGCTCGCCGAACGCGACGCGACGAGCTGGAGCGCGGGCCTTCTCCACCTGCGCATCGACGCGGCCACGGGCGAGCGCCTCGGCCCCGGCTGCACGCGCAAGCACATGCGCGAGATCGAGGTCGCGCGCTGGCCTGCCCTCGCCTATCCATGGCTGTCGCGCGACCTGCGCCGGCGCGCGAGCCTGCCCGCGCTCGCGCGTGGCTGCGCCGACGACGGCCTCGGCACGACCCTGCCGCTGCGCATCGACGGCATCGGCCCCGACGCTGCGATCGCGCGCGCGCCCAACAGCAGCACGCCGGCGACCCTGCATCTGCGCGCGCTCGGTGCGACGGGCGAGGTGCAATGGCTCGTCAACGGCCGTCTCGCCGGCAGCACGCAAGGTGCCGGCGTGTTCGCGCACGCATTCGAGCAGACCGGCCCGCAGACGATCACGGCGCTCGCCGACGGCGGCGCCTGGGCGCAGGTGCGGCTGCGCGTACTGCGCTGACGAAAGGAATGGCGGCGGCTTCCGGTCTCTCCACCCGACCGGCGACGATGATGCTGCACTGCATCGTCGGCGCGTCGTGCAAGGAAGCGCCCGCGACCACGGTCCTGTTCGCCGTACGCGACCATTGCAGTGCAGCAATCGACGAAGCGTTCGCCGCCAGCGGCGAAGCGTGGCATCGAAAGCGACCGTTGCGGGTCGAATACGCCGCGTTGACGCAAACGCGCTAACGTAGAGAGGCCAGTCGCCGGACGCTCGGCGCAATCAACGGGCTCGCGCCCATCATCCACCATGGAGATCACTCGAATGTCCAGCAAGATCGGCAATACCCTCGGCGTCGCGATCGGCGCAGCGTTCATCGGTTCGCTCTCGCTGAGCCAGCTCGCCGCGGCCAGCCCGGCGTTCCAGGCCAGCGACCTTGCGACCGGCTACATGCTCGCGGCCGCGGGCGAAGGCAAGTGTGGCGAAGGCAAGTGCGGCATCGAGAAGATGGACAGCAACAAGGACGGCAAGGTGTCGATGGACGAGATGAAGGCGATGAAGACCGCCAATCTCGAACAGCACTTCAAGGAAGCCGACACCAATGGCGACGGCTTCATCGACAAGGCCGAAATGGACGCGCACCACGCCGCGATGAAGAAGAAGGGCCACGAGGGCTCGTGCGGCGGCGACAAGAAGAAGGCCGAGGGTTCGTGCGGCGGCGACAAGAAGAAGGCGGAAGGCTCCTGCGGCGGCGACAAGAAGTCCGCCGAGGGCTCGTGTGGCGGCCACAAGGACGCCGAGGGCAGCTGCGGCGGCGCCCGCTGAAATGTCCTTCCGTAGTCCCGCGCTGCACGGTGCAGGACTCGGCCTGCGGCGGGCCCTGCTGGGCCCGCTGCAGGAACACCTCGCGACCGCCGAGGCCGGCGAGCGCGCGATCGATTTCCTCGAGATCGCGCCCGAGAACTGGATCGGCGTCGGCGGCAAGCTCGGCCGCATCCTGCGCGCGCTGACCGAGCGCCATGCCTTCGTCTGCCATGGCCTGTCGCTCTCGCTTGGCGGTCCGGAACCGCTCGACGAAACGCTGCTCGCGCGCATCCGCCGGCTGCTCGACACGCACGGCATCGCGCTCTATTCCGAGCACCTCTCGTATTGCTCCGACGACGGCCACCTCTACGACCTCATGCCGATCCCGTTCACCGAGGAAGCGGTGCGCCACGTGTCCGCGCGCATCCGCCAGGCGCAGGAGGTGCTCGGCCAGCGCATCGCGGTCGAAAACGTCTCGTACTACGCCGCGCCATCGCCGGCGATGACGGAGATCGACTTCGTCAACGCGGTGCTGCGCGAAGCGGACTGCGACCTGCTGCTCGACGTCAACAACATCCACGTCAACAGCGTCAATCACGGCTACGACGCGGCCGCGTTCCTCGATGCGCTGCCCGGTGAACGCATCGCCTACATCCACGTCGCCGGCCACTACGTCGAAGCGCCGGACCTGCTCGTCGACACGCACGGCGCGGCAATCATCGATCCGGTCTGGCAGCTGCTCGCGCGCGCCTACCGCAATTTCGGCGTGCGGCCGACCCTGGTCGAACGCGACTTCAATTTCCCGCCGCTCGCCGAACTGCTCGGCGAAGTGCGCATGATCCATGCGATCCAGGCCGACCACGGGAGCGCGACGCGCGATGTCCGCAGCGCCTGATGCCGGCTTGCGCGCGACGCAGTACGCGTTCGCCGCGCACATCCGCGATCCGCGCCACGCACCCGCGCCCGCGGACGTCGAGGCGCGGCGGATGGCGATCTACACCGAGCTGTTCTTCAACAACGTGTCGAACCTGCTCGCGGCGAACTTCCCGGTGATCCGCCGCCTGCACGACGATGCGGCCTGGATCGAGCGCGTGCGCGCGTTCTATCGCGACCATCGTACGCACACGCCGCTGTTCACCGAGATCGCGCGCGAATTCATCCGTCATCTCGAAACACGCGCGGAGGCGGGCGCAGGCGATCCGCCGTTCCTGGTCGAACTGGCGCACTACGAATGGAGCGAACTCGCGCTCAGCCTCGACGAGGCGGACCCTGGCGCGATCGACTGCGACCCAGACGGTGATGTCCTCGCCGGCGTGCCCGTGCTGTCGCCGGTCGCGCGCGTGCTCGCCTACCGCTGGCCGGTGCACCGGATCGGGCCGGATTTCGTGCCCGCGGAACCCGCACCGCAGCCGGTCCTGCTGCTGCTCGTGCGCGACCGCGACGACGAGGTGCGCTTCATCGAGATCGACGCGCTGTCGGCGATGCTCGTCGAACGCCTCGGCGCGAATCGCGATCGCCCGGGCGCAGCCTGCATCGACGACCTGCTGGTCGAACTCGGCCGCGCGGGCGATGCGGCACTGGCATCGTCCGGTGCCGCGATCCTGCGCCGCCTGCGCGCGCGCGACGTCATCCTCGGCACCATCAAGGCCTGAGCCGGCACGCGCGCGCCGGCCCGGCGGCCCGTCACGACGCCGACGACTTCACCAGCAGGTGCTTGGCGAGCGCACCCTGCAGGCGGCCGACGCCGCGCGCGAGATGCAACACCGCGAACGGCAGCACGATGCCGAGCAGCAGCGCGAGCGGCATCATCACGATCGGCGGCACGATCGATCGGCCGTCGAGGTAAATGCCGCCCTCGATGAGGCCGAACTGCGCCAGCAGCAGCGCGAACGGTCCCGCGACGAGGCCCACGGACAGGCTGATGCCGACCACCGCGAGCGTGAAGTAGACGATGCCGAGCGGGAGCATCAGCACCATGTACAGCAGCGTCGACCACGTGCGCGGATCGGTGAACATCGCGCCGATGCGCGCGCGCCACGACAGCTCGCGATCCGTGTACGGCGGCCGGCGCGGCATGCGCTCGCCGAGCATGACCTCGACGATGCGTCCCTCGACCAGGGCGAGTACGCGCACGGTACCGAAGAACAGTACCGCGAACGCGATGCCGAAGATGAGGATCGAAAGACCGAGCGAGAGCGACAGGCCGGTCACCGCCCACGTGAAGTAGAAGATGCCGGTCGCGAGCGAAAGCAGCATGTAGAACAGCGCCGCGTACGCGCGCGGGTCGGCGGCGACGCCGAAGAAGCGACCGAGCGCGCTGCGGCGCGGCGGTGGCGACGGCTGGCGCAGCGCCTGCTGCACGACCTGCTCCTTGTCGACGTAGATCGCCGCGACCTCTTCGGGCGCGCCGTAGCTGTTGGCGATCTTCGCGAGCACCTCCGCCTCGGACCTGCCGGGGTTCTCGGCGAGTTCGGAGCGCAGGTGGTCCTCGGCGTCGTAGAGCGCGTCCTGGATCAGCGCCGGGTCGGCGCCGCCGAGCGCGGCGCGCAGCTGCTCGAGGTATTCCCTGATCGTACGTGGCGTGCTCATGTGCCCTCCAGCACGGTGTCGACGAAATCGCGGGTCGCGGTCCACGCGTAGCTCCATTCATCGAGGACGCGGCGCCCGAGCGGCGTGATGCGGTAGTAGCGGCGCGGCGGCCCCGCGACCGAGGGTTCCACTTCGCTGGCGAGCAGCCCGGCCGCGTCGAGGTTGCGAAGCACGGGGTAGAGCGCGCTCTGCTTGCCGCTGAGCACGCCCTCGCCGGTCTCGTCGAGCTGCTTGGCGATCTGGTAGCCGTACATCGGCGCCCGCGCCCGCGCGAGCACCGCGAGCAGCACGAGCGAGACGATGCCCGCGCTCAGCTCCTTGTGGAACTTCCACAGATGGGTTTCGGTGGCGACCATGCCCTGACCTTCACCTCCGTATAGGCTCAGGTGGACTATAGTGTTCAGTTCGCACTAGCGGACGGGCCGGAAGTCATGCATCCGCCCCGGCATGGTCTAATGCACGTTTTCCCGTACGGCCCGCACATGATCGAACGACTCGACGGCCTCTCCGGCATGGCCTGCCAGTTGCTGCAGGAAGCGACTGCCGCACTGCAACGCCGCGACGCGGCGACGACCCTGCAGCGCGCGACCGCGCTGCACGCGCTCGCCCCGAAGCACCCCGAATCGCTGCGCCTGTTCGCTGCGATCGCTCGCCTGCAGGGGCGCGCCGAGGACGCGATCGCCCTGCTGCGCGAGGCGGCCGCGGCGCGGCCCGCGGACACACTCGTGCTCGGCAACCTTGCGCATGCGCTGGCCGAGCGCAACCGCTTCGACGAAGCGATCGGGTTGCTGCGTCG
The DNA here is from genome assembly GCF_004342425.1 of Dokdonella fugitiva. Taxonomy (GTDB): domain Bacteria; phylum Pseudomonadota; class Gammaproteobacteria; order Xanthomonadales; family Rhodanobacteraceae; genus Dokdonella_A; species Dokdonella_A fugitiva. The sequence continues at coordinate 67,301 of NZ_SLWQ01000008.1, forward strand.
CTGCGTCGCCGCGGAGCCCGCCAACCACGGCCACGCGCTCGCCCTCGCGCAGATGCTCGAGCGCGCGGACGACATCGAGGCCGCCGCGGCCGTCCTGCGCGATGTCCTCGACCAGCGACCGGCGCTGGTGCCGGCACGGCTCGCGCTCGCGCGCACGCACTTCATGCTCGGCCGCACCGACGAGGCGATCGCGCAGTACCGCCGCGTACTCGCCGACGCACCGGACACGGTCGCCGCGTGGTACGGCCTGTCCAACCTGCGCGAACCGCCGTTCGACGACGACGATGTCGCGGCGATCGAACGCCTGCACGCTCGCGCCGACCTGCCCGACCACGCGCGTGCGTCGATCGGCTTCGCGCTCGCGCGCGCGTACGAGGCACGCGGGCGGCATGCCGATGCGTGGCCCGTGCTGGAATCGGCCAATGCGACCTGGCGCAAGCACCAGCATTGGGACGGCGCGAAGATGTCCGGGCACGTCCGCGCGACGACCGCCGCATTCGCGGGCATGCCGGCCGGCGACGGCGAGCGCGGCGCCGGGCTCGTTTTCATCGTCGGCCTGCCGCGCAGCGGCTCGTCGATCGTCGAGCAGATCCTGGCCGCGCATCCGGAGGTGTCCGCGGGCGGCGAACGGCTCGACCTGCCGACGATCATCCGCGAGGAATCGGAGCGTCGCGAGCGCGATTTCCCGGCGTGGGTCGCCGATGCGGGCGACGCGGACTGGGCGCGTCTCGGCGACGACTACCTCGGTCGCATCGACACGGCGCGCGCCGGCCGGCGCGTGTTCACCGACAAGGGCCTGCTGAACTGGCTCTACCTCGGCGCCCTCCGGCGCATGCTGCCGGGCGCGCGCTTCGTCGATTGCCGTCGCGATCCGCTCGAGACCTGCATCGCCTGTTACCGGCAGATGTTCGCGCGCGACCTCGGCTTCGCCTACGACATCGACGATCTCGCACGCTTCTGGCACGACTACGACGCCGCCATGGGCCACTGGCGCGCACTGCACGACGGCGCGATCCTCGCGGTGTCGCACGAGCAGCTCACGGCGGCGCCGGACCAGCATATCCGCCGCCTGCTCGAGTTCTGCTCGCTGCCGTTCGACGAGCGCAGCCTGCGCTTCCACGAGTCGACGCGCGGCGTGCGCACGCTCAGCGCCGAGCAGGTACGCGAACCGCTGCGGGCGAACACCGCGCGGGCATACCTCTACGGCCACCACGTCGACCGCCTGCGCGCATTGCTCGCCGCCCGACCGGATTGACCGAGGCTCAGTCGCCTTCGTCCTCGGCGAAGATCGGCGCGTCATCGGCGTCGGCGACGAACTGGCCCTGCCCGTCGAGTTCGGCGAACAGGCCGCCCAGCGCGACGAGTTCGTCGTAACGCCCGTGCTCGGCGAGCTCGCCGTCCTTGAGCACGAGGATGATGTCCGCGTTGCGCACGGTCGAGAGGCGGTGCGCGATCACGAACGTGGTGCGATTGCGCGTGAGCGTGCCGAGCGCGCGCTGGATGCGTGCCTCGGTCGCGTTGTCGAGCGCGCTGGTCGCCTCGTCGAGGATGAGGATCGGCGCGCCCTTGAGCATCGCGCGTGCAATCGACAGGCGCTGGCGCTCGCCGCCCGACAAGGAGCGGCCGCGTTCGGCGACGAGGGTCGCATAGCCTTCGGGCTTGACGACGATGAAGTCGTGCGCCTCGGCCGCGCGAGCGGCGGCCTCGATCTGCTCCTGCGTCGCATCGGGATCACCGATGCGCAGGTTGTCGGCGATCGAGCGGTAGAACAGGCCGGGGTCCTGGAACACGACCCGATCGCGTTGCGCAGCGAATGCAGGCTCAGGCTGCGGATGTCGATGCCGTCGATGGCGATGCGCCCCTCGCTCGGATCGTACGCGCGGCAGAGCAGGCTGAGTGCCGTGGTCTTGCCCGCACCGGTGGGACCGACGAGCGCGACCGTGCCGCCGGCGCGCACGCGGAACGAAAGGTGCTTGAGCGCCGGATGCGATGCGTCGTAGCCGAACGACACGTTTTCGAACGCGACCTCGCCGCGGACGGGCGGCAGGTCGGGCGCGCCCGGCTGTTCGTGCAGCGTCGCCGGCGTGTCGAGCACGGCGAAGAAATCGCCGAGGGAGTGCGTCTGGAAAAACAGGCCCGAGACGAAGCCGGCGAACTGCTCGAGCCGGCCGATGAGCATCATCGCGAAACCGACGAAACTGACGATCGCGCCGACCGTGACCTCGCCCTTGAGGTTGAGCGACGTGCCGAGCGCGAAGATCGCGACGATCGTCAGCGTGCTCGCGGCGCGGTTGGCGACCGACAGCCAGGCCCAGCCGCGCAGCACCGGGTATTGCGCGGCGAGCGCGCGCCGCATCAGGTCGCGGATCGCCGCGACTTCGGCGCCGAGCCGCGTGAAACTCTGCACGACCAGCACGTTGCCGAACACGTCGCCCGCGCGCTCGGAGATCGCGTGATGCAGTTGCTCGACCTCGCCCTGTGCCTTGTGCGTCCTGCGCATCGCGATCGCATTGAACACGGCGAAGCTGGCCATGAGCATGATCATCAGCAACGCGAGCTTCCAGTTGATGCGCAATGCGAGCGGCACCATCACGACGATCGACAGCAAGGTCGCGAGATGCTCGCGGAAGAAGCCGAGCCAGAGGCCGAACAGGTTGCCGCTGCCCGCGTGCATGATGCGCAGCAGGCGACCGGTGTGGTGCTGCCCGTGGAACGAGAGCGGCAAGGCGATCGCGTGCTCGAAGAAGCTCGCGATCGCGGCCTGGCGGCGGCGATGCGCAAGCCGGTCGGGCATACAGCGACACCCATACGCTCGCCGCGACGCCGCCGAGCCCCGCTCCGGCCCAGGCCCAGATCAGGCGCCATGCGCCCTGCTTCTCCGGCGCCGCGAGCGCGTCGACGACCTTGCCGAACAACCACGGCTCGAGGAAGTACACGCCGGCGAGCGCAAGGTTGGCCAGCGCGAGCGTCACCGCGAGCCACTTCTCCGGCGCGAGCAACGCGATCACGCGAAAGTAGATGCGCAGCATCGGCATGGCATGCTTCCGATCGCACGTTGATGAATCGTAGCAAACGCGCGTGCGTCGACGCCTTGACCGGCGCCGGCTCGGGGCGAGAATCGAACTTCCCCTGCCACCGGACCCCGCCATGTTCCGTCGCCTCGCCCTGTTCGCCGCGCTCGCCCTCGCCGGCTGCGCCGTCGCGCCTTCCCACGCACCGCCCGGCACGCCGGGGAGCGAACCATCCGGCGCGGACATCCGCTACGACGCCCTGCCTGGCCGCGACGCCCGGACCGTCGCGCGCATGCGCGCCGCGCCACCGCCCGGGCAGGCGGCGATCGAAGCCGCACGCGATGGCGAGGACGCACGCCTCTCGGCTCAGGGTTACGTGCGCATCGGACGCGGCCATTTCCCGGTCGAGCGCATCGGGCGCGACCGCGAGGAAGACGCACGCGCGGAGGCGCGGCGCCAGGCAGCGGCGAACGGCGCCGAACGCGTGCTGCTCGCGCCGCCCGCGAGCACGGCCGACGCGGCGTGGATCGCCGACTACTACGTGCGCTTCCGCTTGCCGTTCGGTGCATCGTTCCGCGACCTGCGCGAGCGCGAGCGCGAGGCGCTCGGCGCGCAGGGCGTCGCGATCGGCACCGTCGTCGGGGGCACGCCGGCGTCGCGCGCGAACCTCCTCGGCGGCGACTACGTGCTCGCTGTCGACGGCAAGCCGGTCGCCGGCCGCGCGGATTTCCAGCAGCAGCTCCAGCGCAGCGCCGGTCGCACGATCACGCTCACGCTCGTGCGCAACGGCGAAAAGCTGCGGCGGATGGTGAAGCTGGACGCGATGCCGGCTGCGGGCGGGTACTGACCACGGTGCCGCCGGAGCGATCGCTCCGGCGGCGCATGGCTCATTCTTCGCAGCCGCGCGGCGAGGCCAGCGTGAGGCTCGCCGGCGAGAGGCCGGCGGGCAGCGGCAATTCGAGCGGCGCCTGCGCGCCTTCGAGCAGCAGCATCGAACGGTCGGCACTGGTCGCGATGCCGAGCGCGAGCACGGCGCCGGCAGGTACCGGTACCCACGCCGTCGCCCGTTCGGTGCCGTCGCGGGCGGTCGCGACCAGGCGCAGCTCGGGTATTGCATCGATATCGAGGCGCTCGACGCGGATACCGCTCGAGGCCTCGCCACGCGCGATGAGGACGACGTCCATCCCCGCCACCGGCGCCGTCCGCGCCAGGGTGAACACGTGCGTCGTGGCCAGGTCGAAGCGTCGTGCTTCGCCGCCCGCCGTGCCGCAGGCAAGCGCGTCCTCGCCGGCCGCGTCGGTTTCCGCGCCGTCGCCGTACGGCACGTCCATGCCGGTGCGGAAGATCACGATCGTGTCGTGATCGGTCGCGCTCGCGGGTGACGGGCCGCCGACGTCGACGGTGTAGTCGATCACGCCGATGGGCGCATCCACGCGCACCGGCGCGGTGACGACCCAGGTCAGCGTGCGGCCAGGCGGCAGGGCGACACCGGTATCGTTCAACGCACCCGAGCCGCTCGCCTGGCAGACCGCGCCGCCACCGGCACCGTGGCAGGCCCAGCTCGTCGAAACCGTGTCGATCTGCGGCGGCGACACGTTCGTCACGCTGACGCCGGTCGCGGTGCCTTCGCCGTCGTTGGTCACGCGCACGAGGTAGGTGAGCAGCGTGCCGTAACGCACGTAGTCGCGATTGTCGGTGACGCTCACCGTGAGATGCGGCACCGGCGGCGCGCAGGTCACGGCGACGTCGGTGATGTCCGCGCCCGCCAGCGTGCCGTTGCCGCCCGTGACCGAACACAGCTGGGTCGGACCGTTAGGCTGCTGGCCGACGGTGACTTCGTAGGCGGTGAGGTCGTCGAGCGCCTGCGGGAACACGAACGAACCGTTACCCGGGATCGGCAGGTCGTTCGCGCCGTTCAGGCGCAGCACGAGACCGGAGCCGATCAGGCCGGAGACGTTGCCGCCGATCGTGTGCGTGTCGATCCCGAAGTTCGCGATCACCGTGCAGTCGGCGACGACGGCGTCGGTGGTGTAGACATCGCCCGCGAGGCTGCCCCCGCAGGTGCCGGCGACGTCGACGAGGTGATGGCTCGATGCGGGCGTGAGCGTGAAGCTCGTCGTCGCGCCATGGTCGACGGACTGCGGCGTCGACGGGCTGATCGTGCCGCTGCCGCTGCCCACGCTCGGCGTCACCGTGTGCGTGTCGATCGCGAAGGTCGCGACCACCGTGCAGTCGGCGTTCACTGCGTTCGTCGTGTAGACGTTGCCCGCGAGCGTGCCGCCGCAGGTGCCGCCGACCGGGGTCACGATGTGGTAGTTCGGGTCGGGCGCCAGCGTGAACGACGTCGTCGCGCCGTGGTCGACCGTCTGCGGCGTCGACGGGCTGATCGTGCCGTTGCCGCCGTCCACGCTCGGCGAGACCGTATGCGTGTCGATCGCGAAGCTCGCGATCACCGTGCAGTCGGCGACGACAGCGTTGGTCGTGTAGACGTTGCCCGTGAGCGAGCCGCCGCAGGTACCCGTCACGCTACCCACGTGGTAGTTGGCTGCGGGTGCCAGCGTGAACGATGTCGTCGCGCCGTGGTCCACCGTCTGCGGCGTCGACGGACTGATCGTGCCGTTGCCGCCCGTCACGCTCGGGCTCACGGTGTGCGTGTCGATCGCGAAGCTCGCGATGACCGTGCAGTCCGCGTTGACCGCATTCGTCGTATAGACGTTACCGGCGAGGCTGCCACCACACGTACCGGTGACGTTGCCGACGTGGTAGTTCGCCGCGGGCGCCAGCGTGAAGCTCGTCGTCGCGCCGTGGTTCACCGTCTGCACCGTCGAGGGGCTGATCGTACCGTTGCCGCCGTTCACGCTCGGCGTCACCGTGTGCGTGTCGATCGCGAAGCTCGCGATGACCGTGCAGTCGGCGACGACGGCGCTGGTCGTGTACACGTTGCCGGCGAGGCTGCCGCCACACGTGCCGGTGACGTTGCCGACGTGGTAGTTCGCCGCGGGCGTCAGCGTGAAGCTCGTCGTCGCGCCGTGGTTCACCGTCTGCGCCGTCGACGGGCTGATCGTGCCGTTGCCGCCGGACACGCTCGGCGCCACCGTGTGCGTGTCGATCGCGAAGCTCGCGATGACCGTGCAGTCGGCGACGATCGCGCTGGTCGTGTACACGTTGCCGGCGAGGCTGCCGCCGCAGGTACCGGTGACATTGGCGACGTGGTAGTTCGCGGCCGGTGCCAGCGTGAAGCTCGTGGCGGACCCATGGTCGACCGTGACCGGCACCGCCGGGCTGATCGAGCCGTTGCCGCCGGAAACGCTCGGCACCACCACGTGCGTGTCGATGGCGAAGTTCGCGACGACCGTGCAATTGGCGACGACCGCATTGGTCGTGAACGTATTGCCGGCCAGGTTGCCACCGCAGGTGCCGCCGACGCCGGCGATGTGATAGTTGGCCGCCGGACTCAGCGTGAAGCTCGTCGTCAAGCCGTTCGTGACGACCTGCGGCGTCGATGGCGAGATCGTGCCGTTGCCGCTGCCGACGCTCGGCGTCACGACGAAGGTCGCCGGCGCGAACGTCGCGACGCAGGTGCGCGCGCCCGTCATCGCGACGGTCGTCGTCGGGTTCGCACCGCCGACACAGGCACCGCTCCATCCGCTGAACAGCCAGCCCGCATTCGGCGTCGCGGTGAGAGTCACGGTCGGCTGCACTTCGCCGTCGTAGTACGCCGTGCAGCTGCCGGTGCAGTTGCTGATGCTGCCGATCGTCGGCGCCGGCGTCGCCGCGGCGGACGCGCTGCCACCGCCATCGATCGTCACGGTCAGCGGGGCCTGGCGGTACTCGACCGCGCCGATGTCGCAGTTGATGCCTTGCGGGCGCGTGAAACCGCGCTGGTCGGTCGTCTCGCACGAGCCGCCGCCCTGTTCGAGCAAGGGGCTGGTCGGTTGCGGCAGCTGGGTCGGCGTGGTGCCGCCGTTGTTGGCAAGCGCGCCGAGCAGCGTGTCGGTGCCGTTGGCGAGGTCGCTGGCGACATAGCCGGTGCCGTCGCCGCGCGTGCGCACGAGGTTGTGGCCGGCCGAAACGAGCCCACCGCCGAACGCACCGTGCAGGTCCGGATTGGTCGGCGTGCCGCCGCCGGTGCTGCCGCCACTGACGACGCTACCCGAAAGATCGAGCACGGCCGCGGCGCTACCCTTGTAGACGTTGCCACCACTCTCGCCCGCGCTGTTCGAGGTGATCGTGCTCTGGCGGATCGAGGCCGTGCCGTCGTTGAAGCTGACGCCGCCACCGCTGCAGGCATTGGCCGTGTTCGCGGTGATCGTGCTGTTGACGATCACCAGGCTCGACCCGTTCGTTTCGCTGCGGATCGCCCCGCCACCCGCGCAACCCGAATCCGTCACCGCGTTGCCGTTGAGCGTGCTCGCGCGCAGCGTGAGCGAGCCTGCGTTGTAGACCGCACCGCCCGCATCACCGGCGCTGTTCGCCGTGAGCACCACGCCGTCGAGCGTGAGCCAACCGAGGTTCTGGATCGCGCCGCCGCGTCCACCCGAGCCGGCCGAGCCGTGCGTGAGCGTGAGGCCCGACACGTTGGCCGAAGCCCCGGCCGCGACCGTGAAGATGCGACCGGCGTTGCTGCCGTCGACGGTCAGCTGGTTCGCGCCGGGTCCAGTGATCGTAGTGCCGCTCGGGATCGCGATCGCGCCCGAGGTCAGGATGATCGTGCCGCTCACGCCGAACGTGACCGTGCCACCGGCGGCGACGACGGCGCGCAGGCTGCCCGCACCGCTGTCCGCGGTCGTCGTGACCGTGCCGGCCAGCAACGGTCCGGCGCCGAGCAGCAGCGCCAGGTTTGCGGCCATCCGCACGAGGCGGGTTCGATCCAATGTGCGATTCATGAGTGCTTGCCCCTGTTCAAGCCGCCTTTTCCGCGCGCGGTGCACGCGGCCGGCGTTCCATCAATCGGTAGACCGGACCGCCTTCGTCGACGAACTCGAAGCCGTGACGCAGATACAGACGCTGCGCCGGATTGGCGTGCTCGACGTGGATCTGCATCGTGAGCGCATCCGCATCCGCCTCGCACGCGAGTGCCTCGAGCAGGCGCGTGCCGATGCCGCGGCCGCGATGCTCCGGCAGCAACGCGATGTCGATGATGTCGAGCGCGCCGGGCCGACGTTCGACGTAGAGTCGCCCGACGTCCTGCCCGTCGCAGGTCACGACGCGGAAGCGCGACGTGTCGTAGTTGCGCCAGTAGTCGGTGTGTTGCGCCACGTGCTGCATGCGGAGGAAGGACTCCAGCTGCGCCTCGCTCCAGCCGAGCGGGGCGAGTTCCTCGATGCGCGTGCCCGCGTAGATGCGATAGAGCAAGGCATCGTCATCGGCGCGCAGCTCGCGCAGGACGGGGTCCGGCGGCAATGGCGCGTCGGCTCTGCTCACGGGCGAACCGGGAGGACGCGCACGGCCGCGGCGCACGGATCGACCGCGGGACACGGTCCGACCTCGCTGCATGGCACGACGCCGGTACCGGACATGTGGGTTTCGCCGATGGACGGTTCGGACATGCCGGCCTCAATTGCGCGCGGGGAAGATGCCTTCGAGGGCAATGCAGAAATTGACCACGGCATAGGGCTGCATGTTGTTGTGCGCAAAGCCATTGCCTGCCAGTCCCATGCTTTGCGGCGACAGCGACGTGGTCGGGCCGAGGCCACTGGCGTAGATGCTCTCCGCGCCCTGTGCGAACGACGAGTTCTCCGCATTCGCGCGGTCGGCGCGCGAGCCCTGCGCGCGGAGCTGATGGGTATGTCCCGGCACCTGCTGCAAGGTGAGCGTGACGCTCTCGCTGCCGCCGCGCTCGCCGATGTCGCGCGGCGTCAGGCCCGGCCCCTGGCCCTGGTGCATCGGCGAGCGCGACCGCAGGTCGGGCAAGGCGAACGTGCTCGTGCCATTGCCGCCGTAGTACGTGCCGAGCAGGGAGAACAACGCGCTGTTCTGGCTGATCGACATGACCTGGCCGCTGCACGTGGCCCACCGGCGCGGGGCGAACGTGCAACCGAAAATGCGGATTTCACCGAGGAAGGGCTGGGTCATGGCCGGCGCTCAGTTGCGGGAAGGAAAGACGCCGTAGAGGGCGATCACGAAATTGATGCAGAGGAACGGGTGCATGTTCGGATGCGGCTGGTTGCCGCCCACGGACGTGACCTGCTGCGACGCCATCTGCACCGGATTGCCCGTGTCGTGCGTGTACACGTCCGCCTCGCCGGAACCGAGCATGTTCCCTCCGGGCAAGTTCGTGCGCGTGCCGTCGCGCGCGACGTTGAGGGAGTGCTGGTGAGGCGGCATCTGCGGCACCGACAGCGTAACCGTCTCGACACCGGCCCTCTCGCCGAGCGTGTAGGACGACAGCCCTGCCCCGGTGCCGCGATGCAGCGGCAGGCGGCCACGCAGGTCGGGCAGTGCGAACGTCGTCTGGCCGTCCCCACCATAAGTGGTGCCGATCAGCGCGAACAGTGCGTCATACTCCGATATCGCAAGCAGCTGGCCGTTGCAGGCCGCCCACCCGGCTGGCGTGAACGAAAAGCCGACCATGCGGATTTCACCGAGGAAAGGTTGGGACATGGCGCGTGCTCAGTTGCGGGACGGGAAGACGCCCACCAGGGCGATCGCGAAATTGAGGGTCAGGTACGGCTGCAGGTTGGAATGCGGTGCGCCGCTCCCGCTGCCCCCTGTCAGGGTGGCGGAAAACGTCTGCGTAGCACCTGCACGGTAGGGCTTGGTCGTCGCCGGCGTGGCCAGCAACGCATTGGATGGCCCGCCCAACGGGACTGCGCTCGTGGCGGCCAGTCCATGCTGATGCGACGGAATTTCGTTGATTGTCAACGCGTGCGATTCGGTGCCGCCGAGCTCGCCGAGCGACCGGGAGGTGAGGCCGGGGCCTTGCCCCGCGTGCATGGGCACGCGCGATTGCATGTTCGGCAGGGCGAAGTTCGTCGTCCCGTTGCCGCCGTAGATCGTCCCGAGCAGGGAGAACAGTGCCGCGTTCTGGTTGATCGGCAGGATCTGTCCGTTGCACATCGCCCAGCCGCGCGGAGCGAAGTCGAACGGGAACATGCGGATCTCGCTCATGAACGGCGTCGTCATCGGTATTGTCCCCTGTGCCACTGCCCGGCAGAACGTCCGAACCCGTGCATGGTAGGCGCTGTGCAGGCGCCAACTCAAGCGCGCGCGATTGCGCGGCTGCGCCGGGGCGGATTAGACTCGACGGCGTTCAAGGGGAGTCGAACACCATGCCGCAGCGCCGCCGTTTCCTGCTCCAGCTCGGTGCCGCATCGGTCGCGTTGTCGCTCGGCAAGGCAGGCGAGGTGCTGGCCGCCGCCCCGGCGTCGGCGCCCGCAGCAGCCGACTTCAGCGTGTCCGCATTCGCGCCCATGGTCGGGCGGCCCTTCAAGCTCGTGCGCGACGGCGCCTCGGCGGACCTGCGCCTGGCGCGTGTCGTCCCGCTGAAGAACGCGCAAGGCCATGCCGACGAGAAGCGCGCGCGCGAACGCTGCTTCACGCTCGTGTTCCGCAGCGAGCAACCGTCCGCGCTCGAGGAAGGCATCTACGAGTTCAGCACCGCGGGCAGGCCCGCCTTCAGTGCGTTCATGTCGCCGATCCTCGGCGACAAGCGCAGCTACCAGGTCGTCTTCAGCCAGGTCTGATCAGGCCGCGCCGATCGCGCGGTTGAAACACGCCTCGTACACGACCTGCCCGCCCTCGATGCCGATCGGCACGAGGAAGATCTGGCGCACGGGTTCACCGTCGAACACGACGTCGTACAACCCCTGCTGCGGCGCGCCGTCGGCACGGAACAACAGCGCGAACTGCTCGTAGCCCTGCCGTTCGCGGCGCTCCTCGACGTCGCTGAGCACGCCCGCGCGTTCGCCGCCGCCGTCCTCCGGTTGCGCGATCAGCCGGCACGGGCGGCCGGCCAGCGCAGCGAAATCCTCATGGCGCATCGATGCAGTCATCACGGCAACTCCTCACGGGATGAAGTCTAGCAGGCACGTGCGGGCGCGCTTGCTCGACGATCGAGGGAGCGCGGCCGCGGCTGGCGCCCCTCCGCGCGTGATCGCCGACGCAGGAACGAAAAAGGCGGGCACGAGGCCCGCCTTTTCCGGTACGAATGGAACCGATGATCAGGCCGCGCCTTCTTCCTCGGCCACCGCCTTCATCGACAGGCGGATGCGGCCCTGCTTGTCGACTTCGAGCACCTTGACCTTGACGATGTCGCCTTCCTTGAGCTTGTCGGAAACCTTCTCGACGCGCTCGTTGGAGATCTGCGACACGTGTACGAGGCCGTCCTTGCCCGGCAGGATCGTCACGAACGCGCCGAAGTCCATCAGCTTGGCGACCTTGCCCTCGTAGATGCGGCCCGGCTCGACGTCGGAGACAATCTGCTCGATGCGCTTCTTCGCCGCTTCGCCCGCATCGCGGTTGACCGAGGCGATGATCACGGTGCCGTCGTCGTTGATGTCGATCGTCGCGCCGGTCTCGTCGGTGATCGAGCGGATCGTCGCGCCGCCCTTGCCGATCACTTCGCGGATCTTGTCCGGGTGGATCTTCATCGTGATCAGGCGCGGCGCGTACTCGCTCATTTCCGCGCGGGGCGTGCTGATGACCTTGTTCATCTCGCCGAGGATGTGCAGGCGACCGCGCTTGGCCTGCTCGAGGGCGACCTTCATGATCTCCTCGGTGATGCCATCGATCTTGATGTCCATCTGCAGCGCGGAGATGCCGTCGGCGGAACCGGCGACCTTGAAATCCATGTCGCCGAGATGGTCCTCGTCACCGAGGATGTCGGACAGGACGACGAAGTTCGAGCCTTCCTTGACCAGGCCCATCGCGATGCCGGCGACCGGCGCCTTCAGCGGCACGCCCGCATCCATCATCGCGAGCGAGGAGCCGCACACCGACGCCATCGACGACGAACCGTTCGACTCGGTGATCTCCGAGACGACGCGCAGCACGTACGGGAACTCGTCGATCCCGGGCTTGACCGCCTGCACGCCGCGCTTGGCGAGGCGGCCATGGCCGATCTCGCGTCGCTTCGGCGCGCCGAAGCGGCCCGCTTCACCGACCGAGAACGGCGGGAAGTTGTAGTGGAACAGGAACGGATCCTTCGACTCGCCTTCCGGCGCGTCGATGATCTGCGCGTCACGCGTGGTGCCGAGCGTGCAGACGACGATCGCCTGCGTTTCGCCACGCGTGAACAGCGCCGAGCCGTGCGTGCGCGGCAACACGCCGACGCGCACGGTGATCGGGCGCACGTCGTCGAGGTTGCGGCCGTCGATGCGCACCTTGGTGTTGAGCACGCTGTCGCGCATGGTGCGGTATTCGAGTTCGGCGAACTCCTTGGCGAGGTCCGCCGCGGCCCAGCCCTTCTGCTCGGCTTCGGCCTTGAGCGACTCGAGCACGTCGGCCTTGATCGCGGCGATCGCATCGCGGCGCTGCAGCTTGTCGCGCACCTGGAAGGCTTCGGCGAGCTTGGTGCCGACCGCGGCCTTGAGCGCGGCGACGAGCGCATCGTTGCGCGGCGGCGGCTGCCAGTCCCACGACGGCTTGGCGGCCTCGGTCGCCAGTTCGGCGATCGCGCGGATGACGACCTGCATCTGCTGGTGGCCGAACATGACCGCACCGAGCATGACATCTTCGCTGAGCAGCTTGGCTTCGGACTCCACCATGAGTACCGCATTGGCGGTGCCGGCGACGACGAGGTCGAGGTCGGAGGCCTTCGTTTCGGTCGTGGTCGGGTTGAGCAGGTACTTGCCGTTGGCGTAGCCGACGCGCGCGGCGCCGATCGGACCCTTGAACGGGATGCCGGCCAGGCTGAGCGCGGCCGACGCGCCGATCATCGCGGGGATGTCGCCGTCGATCTCGGGATTGAGCGAGAGCACCTGCGCGATGACCTGCACTTCGTTGCGGAACTCCTCCGGGAAGAGCGGGCGCACCGGGCGGTCGATCAGGCGCGAGGTGAGTGTTTCCTTCTCGGTCGGACGGCCTTCGCGCTTGAAGAAGCCACCCGGGATGCGACCGGCCGAGTAAAACTTCTCGACGTAGTCGACGGTGAGCGGGAAGAAGTCCTGCCCCTCGCGTGCCTTCGGCGCCGCGACCGCGGTCACGAGGACGACGGTGCCGCCCATGCTGACCATGACCGCGCCGGTCGCCTGGCGGGCGATTTCGCCCGTCTCCAGCGTGACCGTATGCGCGCCGTACTGGAACGACTTGGTTACTTTCGCCACGTTGTTAGTCCTGTCTGGAAGGCGCATTCCCCATGGAACGCGCTCGTGCTTCACTTGAAGAGTGCGGCCATGGATGGCCGCTCTGGAATTTCATGTTGCGTGCAACGCATTCGCCCATGGAACGGCCCGGTGGGGCGGCGTTCATGGACGAACGCACAAACAAACGAGCGGCCCCGCATCCACTATCGACGTAATGTCGGAGTCGCATGTACGCGCTTAGCGGCGAAGACCCAAACGCTCGATGAGCGACTTGTAACGCTCGGCGTCCGCCTTCTTGAGGTAGGCCAGCAGGCTGCGGCGCTGGTTCACCATCTTGAGCAGGCCGCGACGCGAATGATGATCCTTGTCGTGGTCGGCGAAGTGCTTGGACAGGTGCTCGATGCGTGCGGACAGCAGAGCGACCTGCACTTCCGGCGAGCCGGTATCGTTCTTGCCACGACCGAAATCGGCAATGATCTTGCTGGTTTGTTCAACGGAGAGGGACATGGTGTCTGCCTTTTTGATGGAACATACGGCGCGGATCAGCCCGGGCATTCGGCACGAGCGCAAACCGCGTCAGGAACCCCGGCTCGCGCCGGGACGAAACTAAGCTCCCTATTCTAACCCGATTCCCGCGCGAATGGCGGGCGACTTCAATGCGAAGTCCCGTCCCGCGCTGCGGTCCTCCCTGCCGCCGCAGCCCGCCGGCGGGTTCAGACCGGGGAACGTGGCGCCGTGACGGCATTGAACCCGCGCAGCACCCGCATCTCGCCGCCGTCCCCGATCGCCACGAGCGCGACCAGCCGGCCCGTCGGGTCGATCGCGCAGGCGAGCGGGACCGCGGTTGCACCCGGCCGGACCGGACGCCGCCCCTGGCCGAGCAGGATCGCCTCGGTCGCCGAGACGGCGAGCTGCGGCAACGCGGCGAGGCCTCGTTCGAGCGGCAACAGGCAGGCGTCGAGCGCGGCCTCGCCTTCGGCAGCCAGCGCCTCGAGTCGTTCCAGCGTGAACATCCGCGGCTGCATGAACGGTTCGACCCACAGCCGGCGCAGGGCGGTCACGTGCGCGCCGCAGCCGAGCCGCTCGCCGAGATCGCGCACGAGGCTGCGCACGTAGGTGCCCGAGCCACATTCGACTTCAAGTCGCAGGCGGTCGCCCGCGCGCCCGAGCAGGTCGAAGCGGTACACCGCGACCTCGCGCGCCGGCGCGACGACGTCCTCGCCACGGCGCGCGCGCCGGTACAACGGTTCGCCGCCCTGCTTGAGCGCCGAATAGACCGGCGGCACCTGGGTGATGCGACCGGTCAGGCCCGCCGCGGCACGACGGATCGCCTCGTCGTCGAGCGGGGGCACGACGCGCCGTTCGAGCACCTCGCCTTCGGCGTCGTCGGTGGTCGTGCTCACGCCGAGGGCGCATTCGGCCGCATAGGCCTTGCGCGCCCCGAGCAGCAGCCCCGCGATCTTGGTGGCTTCGCCGAAACAGACCGGGAGCAGTCCGGTCGCGAGCGGGTCGAGGCTGCCGGTGTGCCCGGCCTTGTCGGCGCGGAATAGGCGCCGCGCCTTCTGCAGGGCCTGGTTCGAACTCAGGCCGGCCGATTTGTCCAGCAGCAGGATGCCATGCACGTCCCGCCAGACGGGCTTCACCATCACACGATCTCCCCCGCTGCGGCTCGCGCCGGTCAGGAACCGCCGCGCAGCAGCGTCTCGATGCGCTCGCCGCGGTCGACCGAATCGTCGTAGCGGAAGCGCAGCTCCGGCACGCGCCGCAACTTCATCGTGCGCGACAGCTCGCGGCGGAACTCCTTCGCGAGCTCGTTGAGCGCGGCGACCGCTTCGGGCCCCTGCTCGCCGAGCAGGGCGGTGACGAACACGGTCGCGACGTCGAGATCCTTGGTGACCTCGACGTCGGACACGCTCACCGACGGCAACGCATGCTCACGCACGGCGCCGTGCACGAGCAACGCGATCTCGCGGCGCAGTTCGGCCGAGACGCGATCGGAGCGATTGAAGGATTTGGCGGGCATGGCCGGGAATCGGGAATGGAGAATCGGGAATGGCAAAAAAACCGAAACCATCTACCGGAATGGGGAGGTGGAGTGCGGAATCTGCTTCAAGCGATTCCCCATTCCCGATTCCCCATTCCCGGCAGTCACAGCGTCCGCTGCACCTCGATGCGCTCGAAGCACTCGATCTGGTCACCCGGCTTGACGTCGTTGTACTGCTTCACGCCGATGCCGCACTCGGTGCCGTTGCGCACCTCCTCGACGTTCTCCTTGAAGCGGCGCAGCGACTCGAGTTCGCCCTGGAAGATGACCGTGTTGTCGCGCAGCACGCGGATCGGCTTGTGCCGCTTGACCGTGCCTTCGATGACCATGCAGCCGGCGACCGCGCCGAACTTCGAGCTGCGGAACACCTCGCGCACCTGCGCGACGCCGATGATCTCCTCGCGCACTTCCTTGCCGAGCATGCCCGTCGCGACCTGCTTCACCTGGTCGATGACGTCGTAGATGATCGAGAAGTAGCGCAGGTCCAGGCCGTTGGCCTCGATGATGCGTCGCGCGGAAGCATCGGCACGCACGTTGAAGCCGATGATCACCGCCTTCGACGCCGCGGCGAGCGTGGCATCGGATTCGGTGATGCCGCCGACGCCGGACGCGATCACGTTGACGCGGATCTTGTCGGTGGTGATCGCTGTCAGCGATTCGCGCAGCGCCTCGGCCGAACCCTGCACGTCGGCCTTGACGACGAGGTTGAGGCTCAGCTGGCCCGTGCCCTCGCCCATCTGCGCCATGATGTCTTCCATGCGGTTGCCGGCCTGCTTGACCAGGCGCGACTCGCGGCGCTTGTGCTGGCGCTGCTGGGCGACGTCCTTGGCCAGGCGTTCGTCGGCGACGACGACGAAATCGTCGCCCGCCTCCGGCACGCCCGAGAGGCCGAGCACCTGCACCGGGATCGACGGGCCGGCCGATTCGACCTGGCGGCCGGTCTCGTCGAACAGCGCACGCACGCGGCCGTACTCTACGCCGCAGACGACGAAGTCGCCGCGCTTGAGCAGGCCCTGCTGCACGAGCACCGTGGCGACCGGGCCGCGGCCCTTGTCGAGGCTCGATTCGATCACCGCGCCGCTCGCGCGGCCATCCGGCACCGCGGTGAGGTCCATGACTTCAGCCTGCACCGAGATCGCGTCGAGCAGCGCGTCGACGCCCATGCCGGTCTTCGCCGACACCGGCACGAACTGCACGTCGCCACCCCATTCCTCGGGCACGACCTCGTGCTGGACGAGTCCCTGCTTGACCGTGTCCGGATTCGCGTCGGTCTTGTCCATCTTGTTCATCGCGACGATCAGCGGAACCTTCGCCGCACGCGCGTGCTGGATCGCTTCGACCGTCTGCGGCATCACGCCGTCGTCGGCGGCGACGACCAGCACGACGATGTCGGTCGACTGCGCGCCACGCGCGCGCATCGACGAGAACGCGGCGTGGCCGGGCGTGTCGAGGAACGTGATGACGCCCTTCGGCGTGTCGACGTGGTAGGCGCCGATGTGCTGCGTGATGCCGCCCGCTTCGCCTGCGGCGACCTTGGTGCGGCGGATGTAGTCGAGCAGCGAGGTCTTGCCGTGGTCGACGTGGCCCATGATCGTGACCACGGGCGGGCGCGTCTGCTTCTCGCCCTCGTCGCCGGCCTGCTGCGCGAGCAGGGTGGTCTCGGCACTCGTGTCCTCGGCCGCGACGACCTTGTGGCCGAGTTCCTCGGCGACCAGCACCGCGGTGTCGTGGTCGATCGCCTGGTTGATCGTCACCATCACTCCCATCTTGAACAATGCCTTGACCACGTCGGCGCCCTTGACGGCGAGCTTCGCGGCGAAATCGGCGACGGTGATCGACTCGCCGACCGAGATCTCGCGCACGACCGGGGCGGTCGGGCGGGAAAATGCGTGCGCGGGGCCGCTGCGCGACTGCTCCACCTGTCGCGTCTTCGGGCGCTTGCGCCCGGTGCGGCGCGCAGCGCCCTCGCGCGAGAGGTGCAGCTCGTTGCCGAAGTAGCGCGGACCGCTGTCGTCGCTGCCGCCGTCGTCGCGCATGCGGTGCGAACCGTGCTTGGGCTTGTGGCGGTGCGGCGCGTCGGCAGGTGCGCCGCTCCCGGGGGCGCGTTCCGGGCGCGGGCGCTCCACCGCGGCTTCGCGCGGCGCGGCGGCCGCCGGCTCCGCAGGAGACGCCGGGGACTCGGTCTTCGTCTCTTCCTCGGCGCGCCGGCGCGCTTCTTCCTCCGCGGCGGCGCGGCGGGCTTCCTCGGCCGCGCGCATCTTCGCGTCTTCTTCCTGGCGGCGGCGATCGGCCTCGGCGCGCGCGCGGTCTTCCGCCTCACGCTTGAGCTGCGATTCGCCGAGCTTGCGCAGGGCCTCTTCGCGCTCGGGATCGACCTGCTGCGCTTCTTCGACCGTGCTGCGCTTGACGTAGGTGCGCTTCTGGCGCACCTCGACGTTGACCGTCTTCGCGCTCGCGCCGCGCTGGCCCGGGACCACGGTGATTTCGCTGACCGTGCGCCGCTTGAGCGTGATCTGCCGCGGCGACGAAGCCGCTTCCACCGGCGCCTCTTCCTTCTTGCCGTGCGTGCGGCGCAGGAAGCCGAGCAGCTTCACTTTTTCGGTGCTGCTGATGACCTGGTCGGGATCGGAGAACTTCATGCCCGCTTCGCCCAGCTGCGCGAGCAGCTTGTCGACCGGTGTGCCGAGGACCTTGGCCAGTTGTTTGATCGTGACGTCCGACATCGATTTGGTACTCCGTGGCCCTGCGACGCGTGCGGGGGTGGTTCCAGCCGGGGGCGCCTCGCACCGGCGCCGTCCGTGTTCGTGTATTGCCGACGATGCGCGGAGCGCACCGCCCTTGCGTCGCCGGTTACGCGGCGGCGCCCTCGCGAGCGGCCATGATCAGCGCCGCCGCCTGGTCCTCGTCGATCCCTTCGATGCCCAGTTCCATGAACTCGTCGGTGGCGAGGTCGGCGAGATTCTCGCGCGTGACGACGCCGTGCGAAGCGAGTTCGAACGCGAGTGCCTCGTCCATCCCCTCGACCGCGAGCAGGTCGTCGGCAGGCTTGTGCTCCTCGATGCCTTCCTCGACCGCGAGCGCGTCGGTGAGCAGCGCGTCGCGCGCACGCGCGCGCAGTTCCTCGACGATGTCCTCGTCGAAGCCCTCGATGCCGAGCAGCTCGGCGGTCGGCACGTAGGCGATTTCCTCGACCGTGGAGAAACCTTCCTGCACGAGGATCTGCGCGATCTCCCCGTCCACCTCGAGCTTGGCGATGAACAGTTCGCGCGCGACGGCCTGCTCGGCCTCGCTCTTCTGGCGCACCTGGTCGGCGGTCATCACGTTGAGCTGCCAGCCGCTGAGCTTGCTGGCGAGGCGCACGTTCTGGCCGCCGCGGCCGATCGCCTGCGACAGCTTGTCCTCGGCGACCGCGATGTCCATCGAGTGCTTTTCCTCGTCGACGATGATCGACTGCACCTCCGCCGGCGCCATCGCATTGATGACGAACTGCGCCGGGTTGTCGTTCCAGAGCACGATGTCGATGCGCTCGCCGTTGAGCTCGTTCGACACCGCCTGCACGCGCGAACCGCGCATGCCGATGCAGGCGCCGATCGGGTCGGTGCGATGATCGTGCGCGAGCACGGCGATCTTGGCGCGGTCGCCCGGGTCGCGCGCACAGGCCTTGATCTCGACCAAGCCCTGGCCGACTTCCGGCACTTCGAGCTTGAACAGTTCCATCATCAACTCCGGCGCGGTGCGCGACACGAACAGCTGCGGGCCGCGCGGCTCGGACTTGACCTCGTACAGGTAGCCGCGCAGGCGATCGCCCGTGCGCACCGCCTCGCGCGGGATGCTGCGGTCGCGCGGCACGAATGCTTCGGCGTTGCCGCCGAGGTCGAGGTAGATGCTGCCGCGCTCCACGCGCTTGACGATGCCGGTGATGAGTTCGCCGACGCGATCCTTGTAGGCGTCGACGACCAGCGCACGCTCGGCTTCACGCACGCGCTGAACGATGACCTGCTTGGCCGCCTGGGCGGAAATGCGCCCGAAATCGGGGTTTTCGATCTGCTGCTCGATGTACTCGCCGACCTCGATGCCCTCGACCTCCTCGATCGCGTCCATCAGGCGGATCTGCCGGTCGGGCGACTCCATCACCACGTCGTCGGCGACGACCTCCCAGCGGCGGAACGTCTCGTAATCACCGGTGTCGCGATCGATCGAGACGCGCACGGCGACGTCTTCCTCGGCGTAGCGCTTCTTCGCGGCGGACGCCAGCGCGGCCTCCATCGCTTCGAAAATGACGCCTCTCGGAACGCCCTTCTCGTTGGCGACCGCATCGACGACCAGCAGCAGATCTTTGCTCATTGTTGGGCTCCTCGGAACGGCATCGCTACCGCCCGAACGACGACTTCAATCCTGTTTGTTACCGCTTCGTCCGACCCTGTCGACCGGGCCTTACGCTCCGTTGGCTACTTCGGTATTGCTTCCACAACCCCGCCCGTCCTGCGGACGGGCCGCCCCCTTGACTCAAGGGGGCTCCATCTGCGCCATCCGAACGGCATCGCTACCGCCCGAACGACGACTTCAATCCTGTTTGTTACCGCTTCGTCCGACCCTGTCGACCGGGCCTTACGTTCCCGCCCGGGCCCAGCCCCGGGCGACCATCACTTCTTCTTCCGCTTCGGATGCGCCGCCTGCTCCGGCTTGCCCGGCTTGGCCGGGGCGAGCCCGAGCGCGACATAGTCGGGCACGAGGCGCGCCTTGGCGATGTTCGCATGCGCGATATCGACCGGCTTGCCGTCCTGCTCGATCGTGACGCGCTCCTCGTCGACGGCTTCGATCCGGCCCTGGAACCGGCGCCGGCCATCGAGCGGCAGGTTCACGCTGATCTTGACCTGTTCGCCGCGGAAGCGCTCGAAATGCGCCGGCGTGAACAGCGGGCGCTCCAGACCCGGCGACGAGACTTCGAGCGTGTAGCGTCCCGCGACCGGATCGTTGACGTCGAGGAGGGCGGAGATCTCGCGGCTGGCCCGCTCGCAGTCGTCGATCGTGACGCCCTGCTCGGGTTCGTCGATGTAGACGCGCAGCAGGCTTCCACCCGCGTTCGGGCTGAACTCGATGCCGACCAGCTCGAGGCCGAGGTCGGCGATCGCGGGTTCCAGCAGCTGGCTCAGTTCGTCGTTGGTCATGGCATCCGTCGCGATCGTCCCTGACCGCCAGAGGCAAGGGCGTCCATTCGGCCGCCATTGCGGGAAAAGCAAAAACACAAACAAAAAATGGGCACGAGGCCCATTCCGTAGTTCGCCGTTGTGTCGCATCCAACATCGGCGGATACCGCCCGAAGGCGGCCGGCGCATCCTGCGCCTGGCCAGAAAAAAAGCCGCTCGAGGCGGCCTTTTCCTTGGACCTCTTGAAACTGGTAGCGGGGGTAGGATTTGAACCTACGACCTTCGGGTTATGAGCCCGACGAGCTGCCAGACTGCTCCACCCCGCACCGAGCTACGCAGTGTAGCGGGAACGCCCCGTGACGGCAACCCCGATGTTGCGAAGACGGCCCGCGCGCCCGCCGTCGTTCAGCACGCGATCAGCGCGCGCCGACCATGAGCGCGCTGTTGCACCAGTCCAGCAGCGGCCCCCAGAAGACGCCGAGTGCGAGCAAGGCGAGGCCGTTCAGCGACAGCACCCAGCGGAAGCCACGGTCGCGCGGGAGTTCCAGCGCGGCCTTGTCGTGCGGCTCGTCGAAGTACATGACCTTGACGACGCGCAGGTAGTAGTAGAGGCCGATGATCGCGAACACGATCGCGACGATCGCCAGCCACATCTGGCCCGCGTCGATGACCGCCTTGAGCACCATGAGCTTGGCGAAGAAGCCGAACAGCGGCGGCACGCCGGCCAGCGAGAACATCGCGATCGCCATCACGCCCGCATACCACGGGTTGCGCTGGTTGAGGCCCTTGAAGTCGTCGATCTCTTCCGCCTCGAAGCCGGCGCGCGCGAGCAGCATGATCATGCCGAACGCGACCGCCGCCATCAGCGCGTAGCTGATCATGTAGAACATCGCCGCCGCGTAGCCGGACGCGCTGCCGTTGACGAAGCCGAGCAGCAGGAAGCCGACGTGCGAGATCGTCGAGTAAGCGAGCATGCGCTTGAGGTTGGTCTGCGCGATCGCGAACACGTTGCCCACGGCCAGCGACAGCACCGCGAGCACGCCGAGCATCTGCGTCCAGTGCGCGTTCATGCCGCCCATCGCGCCGTCGAGCAGGCGCCAGGTCATGCCGAATGCGGCAAGCTTGGAGGCCGAGCCGACGAACAGCGTGACCGCGGTCGGCGCGCCCTGGTAGACGTCCGGCAGCCACATGTGGAACGGCGCCGCGCCGAGCTTGAAGGCCGAGCCGACGACGAGGAACACGAGGCCGAATGCGAGCAGCATGCGGTGCGGGCTGTCGGCCGAGAAATCGGCGACCGCGTGGATCTTCGCGAGGTCGAGCGTGCCGGTCGCGCCGTAGATCATCGACATGCCGTAGAGCAGCAGGCCCGAGGCGAGCGCGCCGAGCACGAAGTACTTGATCGCCGCCTCGCTCGACACCGCCGAATCGCGATTGAGCGCGACCAGCGCGTACGAGCTCAGGGTCAGCAGCTCGAGGCCGAGGTAGACCGTGACGAGGTTGCCGGCCGAGACGAGCAGCATCATGCCGAGCGTCGCGAACAGGAGTAGCAGGTAGAACTCGCCGACGAACAGCTTGCGCTGGCGCAGGTAGTCGCGGCTGTAGAGGAACACGAGGCCCGTCGTCAGCAGCACGAACACCTTGAGCACGGTGGCCACGCCGTCGCGCAGGAACATGCCGTTGAAGGCGGCGATGCTGGTGCCCTGCTCCGGAGCGCCGCGCCAGACCAGCACGCCTGCGACGAGCAGCGCGGTGAGCGAAAGCCAGTGCGTGACGTCGCGCTGCGCCGGCTTGAGGAACAGGTCGATCAGCAGGATCGCGCAGGTCGCACCGAGCAGGAACAGCTCGGGCAGCATCGTCGCGAGATCGGCGGGGTTGAACTGGATCATGTCGGGTGGCTCACATCTTGGCCAGGACGAGCTGCTGCACGAGCTGCTGCACGGCAGGTTCCATGAGGTCGGTCAGCGGCTTGGGGTACACGCCGACCGCGAGCACGCCGGCGGCGAACGCGCCGAGCACGATCCATTCGCGCAGGTCGAGGTCCTTCATCTTCGCGACCTTGTCGTTGCCGACCTCGCCGAACACGACGCGCTTGACCAGCCACAGCGTGTAGGCCGCGCCGATGATCAGCGTGAAGGCGGCGACCGCGGCGATCAGCGGGCTGTCCTGGAACGCGGCGAGGATGACCATGAACTCGCCGACGAAGCCCGAGGTGCCCGGCAGGCCGCAGTTGGCCATCGCGAACAGCACCATGAACGCGGCGAACCACGGCATCACGTTCACGATGCCGCCGTAGTCCTCGATCATGCGCGTGTGCAGGCGGTCGTACATGACGCCGATGCAGGAGAACATCGCGCCGGAGACGAAGCCGTGCGAGATCATCTGCACCATCGCGCCCTGCACCGCGAGACGCGCGCCGTCCGGATTGGCGTTGACGCGCGCGAGCGCGAGCGCGACGAACAGGCCGAGCGTGACGAAGCCCATGTGCGCGATCGACGAATACGCGACGAGCTTCTTCATGTCCTCCTGCACCAGCGCGACGTAGCCGATGTAGACGACGGCGATCAGCGACATCGCGATGACGACCCAGGCGTATTCCTGCGACGCGTCCGGCGTGATCGGCAGCGAGAAGCGCACGAAACCGTAACCGCCGACCTTCAGCATGATCGCGGCCAGGATCACCGAGCCGCCGGTCGGCGCCTCGACGTGCGCGTCCGGCAACCAGGTGTGCACCGGCCACATCGGCACCTTGATCGCGAACGCGATCAGGAACGCGAAGAACAGCCACGCCTGCTCCCTCGCTCCGAGGCCGGCGTGCGCGAACGCGTCGAGCGAGAACTGGCCGGTCTTCATGTGCAGGTAGATCAGGCCCACCAGCATGAAGATCGAGCCGAGGAACGTGTAGATGAAGAACTTGAGCGTCGCGTAGACGCGCCGCGGGCCGCCCCAGATGCCGATGAGGATGAACATCGGGATCAGCATGCCTTCGAAGAACACGTAGAACAGCAGCGCGTCGGTCGCCGCGAACACGCCGACGAGCAGGCCCTCGAGCGCGAGCATCGCGGCCATGTACTGCGACACGCGCTCCTCGATCGGGCCCCACGCGCCGAGGATGACGAGCACGCTGGTGAACGTGGTCAGCACGATCAGCGCGATCGCGATGCCGTCGACGCCGAGCGCGTAGTTGGCGTTGAGCGCGGGGATCCACGCCAGCGTCTCGACGAACTGCATGCCGGGCGTCGCCGGCACGTAACCTGTCCACAACGGGATCGACAGCAGGAACGTAGCGACGGCGGTCAGCAGGGCGAGCCAGCGCGCGGTATTCGCTTGCCGGCCGAACACGAGCACGGCGATCGCGCCGAGCACCGGCAGCCAGATCAGGAGACTCAGAAGATGCGGAAGATGCATGGTCGTGTCAGTCCGTCGATCAGGGCGCCAGGTGGGTGACCCACCACACGCCACCGAGCAGCGCGATCAGGCCGAGGATCATGGCGAAGGCATAGTGGTAGAGGTAGCCGGACTGCAGCCAGCGCACGGTCGCGGCAACGCGATCGACCAGCGCGGCCGAGCCGTTCACTGCGACGCCGTCGATGAGGCCGGCGTCGCCGCCCTTCCACAGGCCGCGGCCGAGCGCGATGCCGCCGCGCGCGAACACCGCCTGGTAAAGCTCGTCGACCCAGTACTTGTTGTTCAGCATCGTGTAGAGCGGGCGCAGCGCGTTCTTGAAGCGCTCGGTCACGCCGGGGTTGAGCAGCCAGATCCAGGTCGCGACCGCGAAACCGGCGAAGGCGAGCCAGAACGGCGCCTGCGTGAAGCCGTGCAGCATCATCGCAAGCGGGCCGTGGAACTCGCGCCCGATCTCGCCGAGCACGTCACGCCCTTCCTCGCCGCTCACGCGGATCGCATCGCCGAACCAGCCACCGAACAGCATCGGCCCGATCGTGAACCAGCCGACGATGACCGACGGGATCGCGAGCAGCACGAGCGGCAGGGTGATGACCCACGGCGATTCGTGCGGCGCATGCGCGAGATGACCCGGCTCATGGTGGCCATGGTCGTCATGGTGCGCGTCGTGATGGCCGTGGCCGTGATGGGGCGCCTCGACGACGAAGCGCTCCTTGCCGTGGAACGTCTTGTAGAGCAGGCGGAAGCTGTACAGCGCGGTCACGAATACGCCGGCCATCACGCAGAAATACGCGTAGCCAGAACCCCAGCGGTGCGACTCGCCGACCGCCTCGATGATCGCGTCCTTGGAGAAGAAGCCGGCGAAACCGGGCGTGCCCGCGAGCGCGAGCGAGCCGAGCCACATCGTGATCCAGGTGACCGGCATGTACTTGCGCAACCCGCCCATGTAGCGCATGTCCTGCTCGTGGTGCATCGCGACGATGACCGAGCCCGCGCCGAGGAACAGCAGAGCCTTGAAGAACGCATGCGTCATGAGGTGGTAGACGCCGCCGGCGTACGCCGAGACGCCGAGCGCGACGGTCATGTAGCCGAGCTGCGACAGCGTCGAATAGGCGACGACGCGCTTGATGTCGTTCTGCACGATGCCGATCAAGCCTGTGAACAGCGCGGTGGTCGCGCCGATCACCAGCACGAACGACAACGCCGTCTCGCTGAGCTCGAAGATCGGCGACATGCGCGCGACCATGAAGATGCCCGCGGTCACCATCGTCGCGGCGTGGATCAGCGCGGAGATCGGCGTCGGGCCTTCCATCGAATCCGGCAGCCAGACGTGCAGCGGCACTTGCGCCGACTTGCCCATCGCGCCGATGAACAGGCAGATGCAGACGATCGTAGCGACGTGCCACGGATGGCCGGCGAAGATCTCGACCGTGCGCGAGGCGACGAGGTCGGACGCGGTCGCCGCGAACACCTGCGAGTAATCGAGCGAGCCGAACCAGAACAGCACGCCGGCGATGCCGAGCAGGAAGCCGAAGTCGCCGACGCGATTGACGAGGAACGCCTTCATGTTGGCGAAGATCGCGCTCGGGCGCTTGAACCAGAAACCGATCAGCAGGTACGAGACGAGGCCGACCGCTTCCCAGCCGAAGAACAGCTGCAGGAAGTTGTTGCTCATGACCAGCATGAGCATCGAGAACGTGAACAGCGCGATGTAGCTGAAGAAGCGCTGGAAGCCGTCGTCCTCGGCCATGTAGCCGATCGTGTAGACGTGCACCATCAGCGAGACGAAGGTGACGACGACCATCATCATCGCCGTGAGGCGATCGACGAGGAAGCCGACGTGCGCGCCGATGGACCCGACCTGGAACCAGGTGTAGAGGTTTTCGTTGAACGTCGCCGCGCCGCCCCAGACGAGCTGGTAGAGCACGTGGAACGACAGGGCGCACGAGAGCAGCACGCCCGCGATCGTGACGCCGGCGGCGCCCTTGCGGCCGACCTGGTTGCACAGCAGGCCCGCGACGAGCGCGCCGAACAGCGGCGCGAGGACGATGACGAGCAGGATGGTTTTCGAGAGCATCGTCGATCAGCCCTTCATCGAATCGATTTCGGTGACGTTGATCGTCGCGCGGTTGCGGAACAGCACGACGAGGATCGCGAGGCCGATCGCCGACTCGGCCGCGGCGACCGTGAGGATGAAGAACACGAACACCTGCCCCGACGGATCGCCGAGGAAGCGCGAGAACGCGACGAAGTTGGTGTTGACCGCGAGCAGCATCAGCTCGATCGCCATCAGCAGCGTGATGACGTTCTTGCGGTTGATGAAGATGCCGGCGACGGCGATGCAGAACAGCACCGCGCCGAGCGTGAGGAAGTGCGCGAGCGTGATCACGGCGTGGTCTCCCCGGCGTCGGCGGGCATGGCAGGCTTCTCCGCGGCCATCTTGACGATGCGCACGCGATCGCGCGCCTTCACCCTGACCTGCCGGCCCGGGTCCTGCGTGCGCACGCCGACGCGGTGGCGCAGGGTAAGCGGGATCGCGGCGACGATCGCGACGGTCAGGATCAGCGCGGCCACTTCGAACGGCAACAGGAACTGGCTGAACAGCGCGTTCGCGAGCCAGGACGTGTTCGACATGCCGGCGGCGGCGGCGGGTTCCGGCGGCGCCGGCAGCTGCATCGTGCGCACGCCGATCAGGCCGAGCATCTCGACCAGCATGACGACCGCGACGACGAGGCCGACCGGCAGCGCGCGCACGAAGCCTTCGCGCAGCGGGTCGAGGTCGAGGTCGAGCATCATCACGACGAACAGGAACAGCACCATCACCGCGCCGACGTAGACGAGCACGAGCGCGATCGCGAGGAACTCGGCGTCGGCGAGCAGCCACGTGCAGGCGGTCGAGAAGAACGTGAGCACGAGGCATAGCGCGGCGTGCACGGGGCTGCGCACCGAGATCACGGCGAGCGCGGCGCCCACGGTGACCGCGGCGAAGGCGTAGAAGCAGATCAGCTGGAAGCTCATGGGTCGGTATCCGTCAGCGGAACGCCGCGTCCTGCGCGCGCGCGGCCGCGATCTCCTTCTCGAAGCGGTCGCCGATCGCGAGCAACTGCGGCTTGGTCACGATGTTCTCGCCGCGCTTTTCGAAGTGGTATTCGTGGATCGACGTCTCGACGATCGAATCCACCGGGCAGCTTTCCTCGCAGAAGCCGCAGAAGATGCACTTGAACAGGTCGATGTCGTAACGCGTCGTGCGGCGCGTGCCGTCCTCGCGCGGCGCCGAGTCGATCGTGATCGCGAGCGCCGGGCACACCGCCTCGCACAGCTTGCACGCGATGCAGCGCTCCTCGCCGTTCGGGTAGCGGCGCAGCGCGTGCAGCCCGCGGAAGCGGTTCGACTTCGGGATGTGTTCCATCGGGTAGCGCACCGTGTACTTCGGGCGCCACAGGTACTTGAACGTCAGCCCGAGGCCGGCCAGCAGCTCCAGCAGCATCAGACTCTTGAGGTAGCTCGTGACTCGATTCATTGCCTATCGCCTCAGGCGCCCGTCGTGACCCAGCCGAAGTACTTCATGCAACCCGCCACGAACACCCACACGATCGTGATCGGGATGAACACCTTCCAGCCGAGCCGCATGATCTGGTCGTAGCGGTAGCGCGGGAAGCTCGCGCGGAACCAGACGTAGGCGGTCGCGAAGAAAAACGCCTTGGCGCACAACCACCACCAGCCGGGTTCGCCGAGAAGTCCCCACGATGCCGGGAATGGCGACAACCAGCCGCCAAGGAACAGGATCGGCGCAAGGAACGACACGAGGATCATGTTCGCGTATTCGGTCAGGAAGAACACCGCGAACGGCGCACCCGAGTACTCGACGTGGAAGCCCGCGACGATCTCCGACTCGCCTTCGGCGACGTCGAACGGCGCACGGTTCGTCTCGGCGACGCCCGAGACGAAGTAGATGACGAACATCGGCAGCAGGGGCAGCCAGAACCAGTCGAACAGTCCCTTGCCGCCGGCCTGCGCCTGCACGATGTCGCTGAGATTGAGGCTGCCCGCGAGGATCAGCACGCTGACCAGCGAGAAACCCATCGCGATCTCGTAGCTGACCACCTGCGCGGCCGAGCGCATCGCGCCTAGCATCGCGTAACGCGAGTTCGACGCCCAGCCGGCGATGATGATGCCGTACACGCCCATCGAGGTCATCGCGAGCAGGAACAGGAGGCCTGCGTTCGCGTTCGACCAGGCGACGTTCGGGCCGATGGGGATCACCGCCCACGCCGCGAACGACGGAATCAGCGCCCACAGCGGCGCGAGCAGGAACAGCGCCTTGTTGGAGTTCGCCGGATAGACGACTTCCTTGAGCAGCAGCTTGAACACGTCGGCGAACGTCTGCGCGAGGCCGAACGGGCCGACCTTGTTCGGCCCCATGCGCACGTGCATCCAGCCGATGACCTTGCGTTCCCACCACACGTACATCGCGACGCCGATGATCAGCGGCACGAGCGGCAGCAACAACAGGCCGAGCGCCATCG
Source organism: Dokdonella fugitiva (assembly GCF_004342425.1). Lineage (GTDB taxonomy): Bacteria > Pseudomonadota > Gammaproteobacteria > Xanthomonadales > Rhodanobacteraceae > Dokdonella_A > Dokdonella_A fugitiva. Next base: position 95,675 of record NZ_SLWQ01000008.1, read on the forward strand.
ACAGCGTCGGGAACGTCGACACGAACCAGTGGAACGCGGCGGTGATCGAGTCCATGCGTCGTCAGGCCTTCGTGATGTCGAGGGAAGCGCCGTGCGGCGGCAAATGCGACGAGCCCTTGAGGCCGGCCTCGATCCACGCACCGCCGCGCGGCACGCGGGTCGACAGCTCGACCGGCAGTTCGGCGCCGGACACGCGCGCGGTGGATCCGGCGCCGAGGCCGAGGGCGAGCGCGTCTTCCGGATGCAGCGTCACGACCGCGGGGCGCGCGAGCGGATGCGCCTGCAGCGGCGGCGAGCGACGCACGACCGCATCGGTGGCGTAGATCGCGGTGGTCGCGATGCGCACGAGGCGGCCATGCGCAGGTTCGACGCGCGGGCGCAGCGCGTTCGTCGCGGTGGCCGGCGACGCGCCGTCCGCGGCCATCTGGGCGCGCACTTCGCCGATCTCGGTGAATTCGAAGCCGGGCACCGACAGTGCGGCGCCGAGCGCGCGCAGCACCTTCCAGCCCGGGCGTGCATCGCCCGGCAGCTTCGCCGCGGCGGCGAGCACCTGGGTGGTGCCGTCGAGGTTGGTGTAGCTGCCGTCGATCTCCGGCGGCAGGCCGATCGGGAGCACCGCATGCGCCGTGCGCTGCACGCCGTTGCACGCGTACGCGCCGATGTAGACGCAGAACTGCGCCTCGGTGCGCGCGCGGTCGAACGCGGCGGGCGCGCTCGTGTCCTGCGAACCGGTGTGGTAGACGACGAGGTGCTTGGGTGGATTGGCGAGCAGCGCGCCCGCGTCACGGCCGCCCTGGCGCGGCTGCGCGCCGGCGCGCGCGAGGCCGATCGCATTCGCGCCGCCGGGGATCTCGTCGACCGCCGACTGCGTGACCCTGGCGACGAAGCGCGCGGCCGCTCGCAGCGACGACGCGTTCGGATGGTTGAGCGCGGTCTCGCCGAGGATGATGACCGACTCCGGCGCATCGGCGAGAAGCTTGAGCAGCGCCTGTGCATTCGCGTTGGCCGTGAGGCCCGCGATCGACTGCGCGAGCGCGGACGACTCCGGCAGGTGGCCGGCGTCGTTGGCGGCCTTGGCGAGGCCGAGCAGCGCGTCGAGCATCGCCGACGGCGTGACGATCGTCTTGCCGGCAAGCTCGAAATTGAAATCGAAGTCGACCGGATTGATCGCATGCACCTTCGCACCGGCGCGCACGGCCTTGCGCAGGCGCTGTGCGAGCAGCGGCACTTCGTGGCGCGGATTGCAGCCGACCAGCAGGACGGCCTTCGCCTTCTCGATCGCCGCGACCGGCATTTCGAACGGCGTCGCGACCGGCGCGTCGGCGAAATCGAGCGTGCGCAGGCGATGGTCGATGTGGTCGCTGCCGATGCCGCGCAGCAGGCGACCGAGCAGGAAGCCCTCTTCGCTCGACGTGAGCGGCGCGACCAGCGCGCCGACGTCGCCACGCGCATCGCGCAGGTGGTCGGCGACGAACGCGAGCGCCTCGGCCCAGCTCGCCTCGACCAGTTCGCCGTTGCGACGGATCATCGGCTTCTGCGCACGATCCTTGGCGCGCAGGCCATGGTTCGCATAGCGGTCGCGATCCGAGGCCCAGCACTCGTTGATCGCCTCGTTGTCGCGTGGTACTGCGCGCAGCACCTCGCCGCGACGCGTGTGCAGCCACAGGTTGGTGCCGAGCGCATCGTGGTAGCCGATCGATTCGCGCGCGATCAGTTCCCACGGGCGCGCGCGGAAGCGGAACGGCTTGTTAGTCAGCGCGCCGACCGGGCAGACGTCGATGACGTTGCCGGACAGCTCGCTCATGAGCGGCTTGCCGACGTAGGTGCCGATCTGCAGGCGCTCGCCGCGCTCCATGCCGCCGAGCTCGTAGGTGCCGGCGATGTCGGCCATCACGCGCACGCAGCGCGTGCACTGGATGCAGCGTGTCATCTCGGTTTCGACCAGCGGGCCGAGGTCCTCGTCCGGGATGACGCGCTTCTTCTCGACGAAGCGCGACACGGAGCGGCCGTAGCCCACCGACAGGTCCTGCAATTCGCATTCGCCACCCTGGTCGCAGATCGGGCAGTCGAGCGGATGGTTGATGAGCAGGAACTCCATCACGTTGCGTTGCGCGGAGAGCGCGCGCTGCGACTGCGTGTGGATCTTCATGCCGTCGGCGACGGGCGTCGCGCATGCCGGCTGCGGCTTGGGCATCGGCTTGCCGCCCATCTCGACTTCGACCATGCACATGCGGCAGTTCGCGGCGATCGGCAGCTTCTCGTGATAGCAGAAGCGCGGGATCGCGATGCCGGCCTTGTCGGCGGCCGCGATGATCATGGAATTCTTCGGCACGACCATCGACCGGCCGTCGATCTCGATCGTGACGTGGTCCGGCGGCACGCCGGGTGCGGCAGGTTGGGCGCTCATGCTGAAGCCTCGAAGCTTGAACCACGGAGCACGCCGTGCACGCGGGGAAAGCAACGGCTCGACCCCGTGTTCATCGCGTGCTTCGCGTCGAAATCTCGTACGCGATTCATGCCGCGGCCTCGACCGGCGCGTCGACGATCGAGCGGCCGTTGCGGATGAAGTATTCGAATTCGTGCCAGTAGTGGCGCAGCATGCCCTGCACCGGCCATGCGGCAGCCTCGCCGAACGCGCAGATCGTGTGGCCCTCGATCTGGCCGGCGGCGGCCTTGAGCACGTCGAGGTCGCCGAGCTCGGCCTTGCCTTCGACGATGCGCGTGAGCATGCGGTACATCCAGCCGGTGCCTTCGCGGCATGGCGTGCACTGGCCGCACGACTCGGCGTAGTAGAAGCGCGCGATGCGCTGGCACGCGCGCACCATGCAGGTCGTTTCGTCCATGACGATGACCGCGCCGGAACCGAGGCCCGAACCGGCCTTCTGGATCGCGTCGTAATCCATCGTCAGCTCCATCATCGTCTCGCCCGGCAGCACCGGCATCGATGACCCGCCCGGGATGACCGCCTTGAGCTTGCGGCCATTGCGCACGCCGCCGGCCATCTCGAGCAGGTCCTTGAACGGCGTGCCGAGGCGGATTTCGTAATTGCCAGGCTTGTTGACGTGGCCGGACACGGAAAAGATCTTCGGGCCGCCGTTGTTCGGCTTGCCGAGGTTGAGGAACCAGTCCGCCCCCTTGTTGAGGATCGCCGGCACCGAGGCGTAGGTCTCGGTGTTGTTGATCGTCGTCGGCCGGCCGTACAGGCCGAAATTGGCCGGGAACGGCGGCTTGAAGCGCGGCTGGCCCTTCTTGCCCTCGAGCGATTCCATCAGCGCGGTCTCTTCGCCGCAGATGTACGCCCCTGCGCCGAGTGCATTGAAGATGTCGACGTCGATGCCGCTGCCCTGGATGTTCTTGCCGAGCAGGCCCGCCGCATACGCGTCCTTCACCGCCTGCTCGATGTGCTCGAACGGCTCGTGGTGGAATTCGCCGCGCAGGTAGTTGTAGGCGATGGTCGAACCGGTCGCATAGCAGGCGATCGCGAGGCCCTCGACGACCGCGTGCGGGTTGAAGCGCAGGATGTCGCGGTCCTTGCACGTGCCCGGCTCGGATTCGTCCGAGTTGCAGAGGATGTACTTCTGCATCGTGCCCTTCGGCATGAACGACCACTTGAGCCCGGTCGGGAAGCCCGCGCCGCCGCGGCCGCGCAGGCCGCTCTTCTTCACCTCGTCGATGATCGACGCCGGGTCGGGCTTCTCGGCGAGGATCTTCTTCCACGCCTTGTAGCCGTCGACCTTCAGGTAATTGTCGAGCGTCCACGGCTGCTCGAAATGCAGCGTGGTGTAGACGACCTGGTGTTCCTGCGGTGCGGGACCGTATGCCATGGTGTGCTTCGCTTCGTGTCCTGCAGGAGGGGTTTCGGCCGCGATTCGAATTTCCGATCGTCCGGAAAAAGCATCGCGGCCGGAGCCGCTCCTGCATGTCCTATTTCAGTTCGTCGAGGATCCGGTCGACCTTCTCGATCGTCAGGTTCTCGTGGTAGTGGCCGTTCACGACCATCATCGGCGCGCCGCAGCAGGCGGCGAGGCACTCTTCCTCCTTCTTGAGGTAGATGCGTCCGTCCTTGCTGCTCTCGCCGAGCTTGATGCCGTACTTCGCCTCGCAGTGGCGCACGATGTCTTCCGCGCCATTGAGCCAGCACGAGATGTTGGTGCAGATCGCCACGTTGTGGCGACCGACGGGGTTGGTCTCGAACATCGAGTAGAACGTCGCGACCTCGTATCCCCAGACCTGCGGCAGGCCGAGGTACTTTGTCACCGCGGTGATGAGCTCATCCGTGAGGTGCCCGCCGTTCTGTTCCTGCGCGGCCCACAGGCCCTGGATCAGCGCCGAGCGTTTGCGATCGGGCGGGAACTTCGCGACCCAGTGGTCGATGTGGTGGCGCGTCTGCTCGGTGAGGACCATGTTCGGGTCCACGTCGCGGACGGCTTCGTAGGTGCCTGTTGCTTTCATGCGGGACGCGCCGTGATTCGTGATTCGTGATTCGTGATCGGGAAAGGCGATCGATGAGCCGCGGCCGACAGTCGAATGGGGCCACGCTTGGCGCGCGCGCCCGTTCGTCGGAGCGAATCGCGAATCACGAATCCCCAATCACCGCCCTTCATCGGTCGACTTCTCCAAAAACGACGTCGTAGGTGCCGATCATCGCGACGACGTCGGGCAGCATGTAGCCGCGCACGATCGCGTCCATCGACGACAGGTGCACGAAGCTCGGCGCGCGGCATTTCAGGCGGAAAGGCTTGTTCGCGCCGTCCGAGACGAGGTAGATGCCGAACTCGCCCTTCGGCGCCTCGACCGCGGCGTAGGTTTCGCCGGCCGGCACCGCGTAGCCTTCACTGAACAGCTTGAAGTGGTGGATCAGCGCTTCCATGTCGTCCTTCATCTCGACACGCGAAGGCGGCACGACCTTGTAGTTGCGCACCATCACCGGCCCCGGGTTGGCACGCAGCCACTTCACGCACTGCTGGATGATGCGGTTCGACTGGCGCATCTCCTCGACGCGCACGAGGTAACGGTCGTAGCAGTCGCCCTTCACGCCCACCGGGACGTCGAAATCGACCTCGGCGTACTTCGCGTACGGCTGCTTCTTGCGCAGGTCCCACTCGATGCCCGAGCCGCGCAGCATCGGCCCGCTCATGCCCCAGGCGAGCGCCTGCTCGGGCGAGACGACGCCGATGTCGACGGTGCGCTGCTTCCAGATGCGGTTGTCGGTGAGGAGTTCCTCGTATTCGTCGACGCGGCGCGGGAAGTCGGCGCAGAACGCGTCGAGGAAGTCGAGCATCGAGCCGCCGCGCCACTGGTTGAGGCGCTCGAGGTCCTTGCCTTTGTGCCACTTCGACTCACCGTACTTCGGCATTACTTCCGGCAGGTCGCGGTAGACACCACCCGGGCGGTAGTAGGTCGCGTGCATGCGCGCGCCGCTGACCGCCTCGTAGCAGTCCATGAGTTCCTCGCGCTCGCGGAACGCGTACAGGAACACCGCCATCGCACCGAGGTCGAGCGCGTTCGAGCCGATCCACATGAGGTGGTTCAGGATGCGCGTGATCTCGTCGAACATCGTGCGGATCCACTGCGCGCGTTCCGGCGCCTCGATGCCGAGCAGGTTCTCGATCGCGCGCACGTACGCGTGCTCGTTGCACATCATCGAGACGTAGTCGAGCCGGTCCATGTAGCCGATCGACTGGTTGAACGGCTTGGACTCCGCCAGCTTCTCGGTCGCACGATGCAGCAGGCCGATGTGCGGATCCGCGCGCACCACCGTCTCGCCGTCCATCTCCAGCACCAGGCGCAGGACGCCGTGCGCAGCCGGATGCTGCGGGCCGAAGTTCATCGTGTAGTTCTTGATTTCCTGCATGTCGAAGTGACCCGAACTACATCAAGAAAGATTGAAACACGAAGGACACGAAGGACACGAAGGAATCAAGAAAAAGCCCTTCTCATGCTTTTCCTTCGTGTCCTTCGTGTCGAGGGCTTCTGCCTTTGCCATGGTCGCGCTCACTTCTTGCGCTCCGCGGCGGCTTCGGCGCGCGCCTGTTCGTAGCGCGAGTCGTCGCGGATCGTGCGCGGCACGAGCACGCGCGGCTCGACCGAAGTCACCGGTTCGTACACGACGCGCTTCTTCTCCGGGTCGTAGCGCACTTCCACATTGCCGATCAGCGGGAAGTCCTTGCGGAACGGGTGGCCGACGAAGCCGTAGTCGGTGAGGATGCGGCGCAGGTCCGGATGGCCTTCGAACACGATGCCGTAGAGGTCGAACGCCTCGCGCTCGAACCAGTCGGCGCTCGGCCAGATGCCGATCAGCGACGGCAGGCCCGGCAGGTCGTCGTCGCTGCAGTGCGCGCGCACGCGCAGTCGGCGATTGTGACGCAGCGACAACAGATGGACGACCACGCCGAAGCGATGCGGGATGCGCGCCGGATGCGGGCGGTTGGCCCAGGCGAAACGTCCGGGGCCTTCGCCTTCCACGCCGCGCGAGAAGCCGGTCCAGGACGCATCGTCGGTGTCCCACTCGGACTGGCCGTAGGACAGGTAGTCGACGCCGCAGAGGTCGACGAGCTGCTCGAAGTGGAGGTCGGCGTCGTCGCGCAGCATCGCCGCGACCGCGAGCCAGTTCTCCGGCAGCACTCCGATCGTGGTTTCGCCGCGCGCCTCGTCGATGCGCACGAGTTTCTGGCCGAGCTTCGCCTCGAGCTGCTGCACGAAGGCGGAGCGGCCGCTGACTGCCGTTGTTTCGCTCATGTCCGGAGTTTCCGCTAGCGCGCGATCGTGTTGGTGCGGCGGATCTTCTTCTGCAGCTGCAGGATGCCGTGGATCAGCGCTTCGGCCGTCGGCGGACAGCCGGGCACGTAGACGTCGACGGGCACGATCCGGTCGCAGCCGCGCACGACCGCGTACGAGTAGTGGTAGTAGCCGCCGCCGTTCGCGCAACTGCCCATCGAGATGACCCACTTCGGGTCGGGCATCTGGTCGTAGACCTTGCGCAGCGCGGGCGCCATCTTGTTGACGAGCGTGCCGGCGACGATCATCACGTCGGACTGGCGCGGGCTCGGGCGGAAGATCACGCCGTAGCGGTCGAGGTCGAGGCGCGCGGCGCCCGCGTGCATCATCTCGACCGCGCAGCAGGCGAGGCCGAACGTCATCGGCCACATCGAGCCGGTGCGCGCCCAGTTGACGAGCTCGTCGAGGCGCGCGGTGGCGAAGCCGCGCTGGATCAGCGGATTGTCGTCACCGGGGCGCAGGATGTCGTCGACGACATTGACCGGCGCCGGATTGTGCATCGACTCGCCGATGCGATCGATCACTCCCATTCCAGCGCTCCTTTCTTCCATACATAGACGAAACCGATCACCAGCAGCAGCAGGAACATGCCCATCTCGACCAACCCGACCACGCCGAGCTTGCCGAACACGGTCGCCCACGGAAACACGAAGGCGATTTCCAGGTCGAAGATGATGAACAGGATCGCGATGAGGTAATAGCGCACGTCGAAACGCATGCGCGCGTCCTCGAACGCCTCGAAACCGCATTCGTACGGCGAGGCTTTTTCCGCAGTGGGCTTGCGCGGGCCGAGCAGGTTGCCGATGACGATCAGCGCGATGCCGATCACGGCGGAGACCGCGAGGAACAACAGGACCGGGAAATACTCGGTCAGCACACGACACCTCCGCGCCGGGGGCGCATCAGCGATCGCGACGGCGCTGCCGGCGCGACGACGGTAAAGAAGATCCGGCACGGCGGCTGTGGACGTTGCATCCACAGCCGCCGGTCGAATCGAGTGGTGCCCAAGAGAGGACTCGAACCTCCACGGGTTTCCCCGCTACCACCTCAAGGTAGTGCGTCTACCAATTCCGCCACCTGGGCACTGCTTACTTTCCGTCCTTCCCCTCTTGCTTGGTCGCCGGTGCAGCCGGCTTGTCGGCAGCCGTCGCGGGCTGTTCCGGAGTCGCTGCCGTCGGCGCCGGCGTGTCGGCCGCGACCGCCGGAGCGGTCGGAGCCGGCACGTCGCTGCCCGCGGCCGGAGCCGGGGCGGCTTCCGGTTTCGCCGGGGCGGCGACACCGGCCATGACGCCGAGGTCGTCGGCGGCACTCACGGCCGTGCCGGTGCGACCCAGGTAAATACCCATGCCGAGGCTGAGCAGGAAGAACAAACCCGCGAGTACCGCCGTGCTGCGCGAAAGGAAATTCGCCGAACCGCGCGCACCGAAGACGGTTGCCGACGCGCCGCCACCGAAGCCCGACCCTGCCGCGGCGCCAGCGCCGCGCTGCAAGAGGATCAGGACGATCATGGCGATCGCGATCAGCACATAGAAGACGTTGGCAACAATCGACAGCATCAGTCGCTCTTCACGTTGCGGCGGCCGCGCAAATGGCGAGGAAATCCTCCGCCACCAGCGATGCACCGCCGATCAATCCGCCATCCACATCGGGCTGGCCGAACAACTCGGCCGCATTGGCGGGTTTGACGCTGCCGCCGTACAGGAGCCGCAGCGAGTTGGCGATTGTAGCATCCTGTTCGCGGATTGTGCCACGTATGAATGCATGCACAGCCTGGGCCTGGTCCGGCGTGGCCGTCCGGCCCGTGCCGATCGCCCAGACCGGCTCGTAGGCGACCACCGCCTGCGCGAACGCGCCAACGCCGGCGGCCCGCACGACCGCCTCGAGCTGGCGCGCGATCACCGCCTCGGTGGTGCCGCCCTCGCGTTCGGCGAGGGTCTCGCCGACGCAGAGGATCGGAACGAGGCCCGCCTTCTGCGCCGCGACGAACTTGGCGGCGACGAGCGCATCGCTCTCCGCGTGGTACTGGCGGCGCTCGGAATGGCCGACCAGCACGTAGGTGCAGCCGATGTCGCGCAGCATCGCGCCGGAGACTTCGCCGGTATAGGCACCCTGCGCATGTTCGCTGAGATCCTGCGCGCCGAAGGCGATGCCGCTGTCGCGCTGCGCGCCGATCAGGCCGTCCAGGTACGGGAACGGCGGCAGCACGGCGACTTCGGCCCCGGTCGGTCGCGCGAACACGATGCGGCCGACCAGCTCGCCGGCCATCGCGCGCGAACCGTGCATTTTCCAGTTTCCGGCGACGAGCGGGCGACGCATGGGCAGTCCGGGGTTGCGAAGGCGCGCAAGGATAGCGGCCGGTCCAGAGACCGACAACTCCGCGCTGCCCGCTGGCGTGAATCCTGGACCTCGAAGCCCCCGCGCCGGGCCCCTCGTGCCTGCGGCGCTGCGCCCGGGGCGAACGGATCGTGCAGTGCCGGGCGAAGCGCACGCGGCGGGCGCAGCCGAGCGCCCGCACGCGGCCATTCGGCGACCGGCGCGCAATCCGCCCGGTTTGCGACTACGCTCGTCACACCCGATCGAGGATCACCGATGTCGTCACTGCATGCCCTGGTCACCGGCGCATCCGCCGGCATCGGCGCCGAATTCGCGCGCCAGCTGGCCGCGAGCGGCTGCGGCCTCGTGCTCACCGCACGTCGCACCGAGCGGCTCGAGGCACTCGCCGCGCAACTGCGCGAACGACACGGCGTCGACGTCGCTTGCCTGCCCGCCGATCTCGCCGACCCGCGCGCGCCAGCCTGGCTGCACGAGGAATGCGCGCGACGCGGCCTCGCCATCGACGTGCTCGTGAACAATGCCGGCTACGGCGTGACCGGCTCGTTCCTGTCGCGCCCGTGGCAGACGCATGCCGATTTCATCCAGGTGCTCATGACCGCGCCGGCCGAGCTGTGCCACCGCTTCCTGCCGGCAATGCGCGAACGCGGCCGCGGCCGCATCATCAATGTCGCCTCGCTCGCCGGGCTCGTCCCTGCCCCTGCCGGCCACACGCTGTATGCCGCGTCGAAGGCGTACCTGATCAAGTTCTCGCAGGCGTTGTCACTGGAGAACCGCGCCTACGGCGTGCATGTGCTCGCCTGCTGCCCCGGCTTCACCCATTCGGAATTCCACGACGTCACCGGCACGCGCGAGCAGATGAAGGGCATGCCGCGCTGGATGTGGATGGACGCCGGTGCGGTCGTGAGCGACGCGCTCGCCGCGGTCGAGCGTGGCGAATCGATCCGCGTCAGCGGCCGCGTCAACCGCGCGATCAAGGCGCTGGTCAAGCTGTTGCCGGACCGCCTCGGCGAGCGCCTCGTCGCCGGCGGCGGCAAGAACTTCCGCGATTCGACCTGACGCGCGGCCCGAGCCGCAGACGCGGCTACGGCGGGCCGGAACCGGCCGGTAGCGCCGCCGCGTCGGCGCCGACCTCGTCGAATCCGCGGCCGTTCCAGCGCAGGTAGCGCGCTCGCGCATCGGCGTCGGCGGCGACGTGCGCGTCGAGATAGGCGATCGTCGCGCCGCCGACGTGCAGCCACGGCACCGTGCGACCCTCGTCCTGCAGCGGGCGGTATGGCAGCGCCGCGGAGGCGTCGACCGACGCCGGCATCAGGAAGAACCAGGTCGGATAGTTCGCATGGAACCAGCACGGCGCCACGCGCGCGAGGTCCGCGTCGAGCGCCTTCACGACGCTATCCATCGACACGTAAACGCTCCATTCGGGCGCAGGATCGATGCCGAGGAACACGACGTGGCACGGCGTGGTGGGCAAGGCGAGCGCATCGACCGCGTCGACCGCCGCATGCGCGACCGCGGCATTGCGCACCGATCCTTCGGTGAAGGCTTGCGCGTCGCGTCGTGCGGTCACGCCGAATGCGACCAGCACGCCCGCCGCGATCGCGCCGAGCAGCGGGCCGTACGCGGCGAAGCGCGTGCGCCACGCACGATCGAGCGCGGTCGCGAGCACGATCGCACCACCGGCGATGCCGAGGTAGTACAGGCGCGACTGCATCGCCGCCTCGATCGCCGACTCGCCGGTGCCGAGCGGATGCGCGTTGAGCGCGGCGACCGGCGCCTGCAGCAGCGCGGGCGACACCAGCAGGACGAGTCCGCACAGCACGGTCGCGACGTCGTCGCGGCCCGGCAGGCGGGTGCCGCGCAGCGCCGGCAGCGATGCCAGCGCAAGCACGACCAGCGCGCCGCGCGCGAACCCGTCGAGGCGCGGCCAGAACGTGAGGTAGCCCGGCGCCTGCTGCAGCCACGTACCGATGCCCGCGAGGATCGCCTCGCCGAGCGGCGTCGTGCCGGTGATGCCGCTCGCCGCCGTGCCGAGCACGCGCGCACGCCAGCCGAAGTAGACCGCCGCGCACAACGCGGCCCCCACGCACGCGAACAACGCGCGGCGCCGCTGCGCAGTCACGGTGAGCGCCTGCCGCAACCACAGCACGCCCGCTGCGGCGACGGCGACGAGGCCGATCTCCTTGGACAGCATCGCCGCGAGCGCGGCGAGCAGCGCAGCGGCGAGCCAGCGGCGATCGCCGTGGTCGCGATACTCCACCGCAGCGACGAGCGCGAGCAGCACGAACAGCGTCGCGAGCAGGTCGAAGCGCGCCGACCACCAGAGCGCCGGGCCCGTCGCCGCCGGATGCAGCGCGAACGCGAGCGTCGCGAGCGCGGCCGGCCACGGCGCGATGCGCAACCGGCGCAGGAGCGCGAACAGCGCGAGCGCGACGGCCGCGTGCAGCGCGACGTCGGACCACGCATGCGCCGCGTAGTCGCTGCCGAACAGCTGCACGCCGAGCCACATCGAGGCGAAGCCGAGCGGACGGAACACCGAACCCGGCACCGGGAAATGGTCGTGCGCGAACAGCGGCCACGGCGAGCCGACGAGGCGTGCGAAGGCGAGCTGGAAGTAGTCGTCGCGGCCCCAGTCACCGTGCACGCCGGGCTCGAGCACGCACACGATCGCGGCGACGATCAGTGCGATGGGGACGACTCGGGGGCTGGGAGCTGGGGGCTGAGGGCTGCTCATTCGACCGGTTCGGATCGCGCGCTTCGGATTCCGTTCGTAGGCCGCGGCCGGCCCGCCCATGCATCACGACCGGTGGAAAAAAAAGCGCCAGCCGGCCCGCAGTCCGCCGGCACGAGCGTCGCACCGCCTCAGATCAGCTTGATCTCGCGCAAGCGCTCCTGCAGGTACTCGTGCGCGCTGATCGGCTTCGGATAGCGGTTCGGGTTGCCGGCGCTGATGCACGAAGGCAACGCGTCGATGATGAAGTCGGGATTCGGGTGGAGGAAGAACGGCACCGAATAACGCGGCTTGCGCGCTTCCTCGCCGGGCGGGTTGACGACGCGGTGCGTCGTCGAGGGATAGACATGGTTGGTCAGGCGCTGCAGCATGTCGCCGATGTTGACGACGATGGTGTCGGCATCCGCGGTGAACGGCACCCACTCGCCCTTGCGCGACTTCACCTCGAGGCCCTGCGCGCTCGCGCCGACCAGCAGCGTGATGAGGTTGATGTCCTCGTGCGCGCCGGCGCGCACGTTCGGCACGTCGGGCGTGGTGATCGGCGGATAATGGATCGGGCGCAGGATCGAATTGCCGAAGTTGGTCTTGTCGTCGAAGTAGGTTTCCGGCAGCTCGATGTGCAACGCCAGCGCGCGCAGCACGCGCGACCCGAGCGCGTCGAGCGCCTCGAACAGGCCGTAGCCGTAGCGCTGGAAGCCGGCGACTTCGGTCGGCCACAGGTTCGGCGCCATCACGTCGGCGTACTTCGAGTCGCGCGGGATCTCGCGACCGATGTGCCAGAACTCCTTGAGGTCCGGGTACTTCGAATCCTTCGCGGTCTCGACGCCGAACGGCGTGTAGCCGCGCGCGCCGCCGCCGCCCTTGACGTGGTACTTCATCTTCACGTCCGCCGGCAGCGCGAAGAACGCCTTGAACGCGTCGTAGGCGCCGTCGATGAGCGACTGCGGGATGCCGTGGTTGCGGATGCCCGCGAAACCCCACTCGCGGTAGGCGGCGCCGAGCTCGGCGACGAACGCATCGCGATCGCTGCTGCTGGACGGCTCGCTGTAGCGGCGGATGTCGAGGGTCGGGATGCGCGAACTCATGGCGTCAGGCCGTCGTCGTCGTGGATGCCGCGGATTTTACGGCGTCGGCGAGCTCGGCGGCGAGCCGCTCGACGAGGCCGGCGTCGCCGGCCTCGACCGTCACGCGCACGAGCGGTTCGGTGCCGGACGGGCGCAGCACGACGCGCCCCTGCCCTTCGAGCTCGGCGCGCACGCGCTCGTACGCCGCCTGCACGCCCGCATCGGCGACGAGCGCCGCGGCGCCGCCGCTCACGCGCACGTTCACCGTCGTCTGCGCGACCTTGCGCATGCCGGCGACCGCCTCGTCGAGGCTGCGGCCGCTGCGGCGGAGCACGTCGAGCACCTGCAGCGCACTGACGATCGCGTCGCCGCTGCTCGCGCGGTCGAGCGTGAGGATGTGGCCGGACGTCTCGCCGCCGAGCACGCCCTGGTGCTGCTTGAGCTGCTGCAGCACGTAGCGGTCGCCGACGTTGGCACGGATGAACGGCACGCCGAGTTCATTCATCGCGCGTTCGAGCCCGTAGTTGCTCATGAGCGTGCCGACCAGCGGGCCCCGCAGGCGCCCGCTCGCGTGCCAGTCGGCGGCGAGGACGTACAGGAGCTGGTCACCGTCGACGAGCGCACCGTGGCGATCGACCATCTGCACGCGATCGCCGTCGCCGTCGAAGGCGATGCCGAGATCGGCGCCGCTCGCGACCACCGCGCGCTGCAGCGCTTCCGGATGGGTCGACCCGACGTCGCGGTTGATGTTGAGGCCGTCGGGTTGCGCACCGATCGCGGTGACCTTCGCGCCGAGTTCGCTGAACACGGTGGGCGCGATCTGGTACGTCGCGCCGTGCGCGCAGTCGAGCACGATCGCGAGGCCGCGCAGGTTCAGCGTCGGCGGCACCGTGCCCTTGCAGAATTCGGCGTAGCGCACCACCGCGTCGCGCACGCGCACGACCTTGCCGATGGATTCGGAGGCGACCGTCGTGAACGGTGCGTCGAGCTCAGCTTCGATCGCGGCCTCGACGTCGTCGTCGAGCTTCTCGCCTTCGGCCGAGAAGAACTTGATGCCGTTGTCGTGGTGCGGGTTGTGCGAGGCGCTGATCACGATGCCCGCGCTCGCGCGCAGCGAACGCGTGAGGTAGGCGACCGCGGGCGTGGGCATGGGCCCGAGCAGGCTCACGCCCGCGCCGGCCGCGACGAGGCCGGCCTCGAGCGCCGACTCGAACATGTAGCCGGACACGCGCGTGTCCTTGCCGATGACGACATTGACCGCCTGCCCGCGCGCGGCGAGCACGCTGCCGACCGCGCGGCCGAGCTTGAGCATGAACTCGGCCGTGATCGGCCACTCGCCGACGCGGCCGCGGATGCCGTCGGTGCCGAAGTAGCGGCGGGTACTCACGGGAATGGGGAGTGGGGAATGGGGAACGGCAGAGGCGATCGGACCAGCGTGCCGGAACTCCCGCGCGAGACAGTCGGTGTGCGCCGGACAGCATGCATTCTCGATTCCCTATTCCCCATTCCCCTATTCCCTGCGCTCAGTCGCCCATCTGCTTCTGGCGATGCTCCCAGCGCTCCTGCGCATCGAGGCTGAGCGTGGCGATCGGGCGCGCTTCGAGGCGCTCGATGCCGATTTCCTCATCGGTCTCCTCGCAGTAGCCGTAGCGGCCTTCCTCGATGCGCTTGAGCGCCTTGTCGATCTTCGCGATGAGCTTGCGGTAGCGGTCGCGCGTGCGCAGCTCGAGCGAGTTCTCGGTCTCGCGCGTCGCGCGCTCGGCTTCGTCGCCGACGTCGCGCACTTCGTCGCGCAGGCTCTCGATCGTCTGCCGGCTCTCCTCGACGAGCTCCTCGCGCCACTTCGACAGCTTGTTGCGGAAATACTGCAACTGTCGCGGCCCCATGTACTCCTCCTTCGGCGACGGCTTGTAACCGTTCGGGAGGTCGATGGTCACGGTGGTCGGCAGCGCGTAGCGGCCGTCCTGCATGGTGACGCCGTTGTCGACGGCGTTGGCCTCGGCCTTCTTGCTGCTCTTTGCGGCGGTTTGCGGCTTGCTGGTAGTCACGAAATTCCTGGGGTTCTCGGCGGCATTGCTGCTCGCGGTCTTCGGTTTCGATGCGGCCACGGCCGGCGCGGGTTTGGACGGTTTGGCCACCGGCGCCGGCTTCGCTGCCGGCTTCGCGGCCGGCTTCGCGGCCGGTTTGGCTGCCGGCCTGGCAGGTTTGGCGGCCGGTTTCGCCTTCGCGGGCGGCGCGGCCTTCTTCGCCGGCACGGGCTTCTTCGCAGCAGCCTTGCCGACCGGCTTGGCGGCCGGCTTGCGCGCCGGCGCGGCCTTGGCGACCGGCTTGGCCGCCTTTTTCGGTGCTGCCGCTTTCGCCTTCGCCACCGGCTTGGCGGGAACCTTGCGTGACGCCGCCGCACCCTTGCGCGCGACGGGTTTCGCCGCCTTGGTGCTCTTGCGCGGATCTGCTTTGCTCTTCGCCATTCCTAAGCCTACCTTGTGACTCGGCGGTCGCGTGTTATAGCCTAAGTCCTACCCCCCGGCAACCGCCGAAAATCCGTGCCGTGGCGTGCGATTGCGCGCGCCTTCCGGTGCGCGCCCATGTCCCGCCCCGCGATCATCCTGCTGCGTTGTTACAAGCGTTGGTTGAGCCCGTTGCTCGGCACGCGCTGCCGCTTCCATCCGAGTTGCTCGGATTACGCGCGCGTGGCGATCGCGCGCTTCGGCACGCTGCGTGGCGGCTGGCTCGCCTTTTGCCGCATCATCCGCTGCCAGCCCCTGTGCCGCGGCGGTTCCGACCCGGTGCCGCTGGAATTCCGCTTCTGGCCGCGACGCCCCCCGCACGAACAGGATCATGAGCATGAGCATGACTGACTGGCTGATCACCAACGCCGAACTCGTCAACGAAGGCCGCCGCTTCCATGCCGACGTGCGCATCGCCGGCGGCCGCATCGAGCAGATCGGCGGCCGCCTCGCGGCACGCGCGGGCGAGCGCGTGTTCGACGCGAACGGCCGCTGGCTGCTGCCCGGCATGATCGACGACCAGGTCCACTTCCGCGAGCCGGGGCTCACGCACAAGGCCGACATCGCTTCCGAATCGCGCGCCTGCGTCGCCGGCGGCATCACGAGCTTCATGGAGATGCCGAACACCAAGCCACCGGCGACCGACCGCGCCGCGCTCGAGGCGAAATACGCACGCGCGGCCGAGGTGTCACGCGTGAACTACGCGTTCTACCTCGGCGCGACCAACGACAACCTCGACGAGATCCGCGCGCTCGACCCGAAGTCCGCGCCCGGCCTCAAGGTGTTCATGGGCGCATCGACCGGCAACATGCTCGTCGACGACCCGGCCACGCTCGATGCGATCTTCCGCGACTGCCCGGTGCCGATCATCACGCACTGCGAGGACACACCGACGATCACCGCCAACGAAGAGGCGGCGAAGGCACGCTGGGGCGACGACATCCCGGTCGCGCAGCATCCGCTGATCCGCTCGCGCGAGGCGTGCATCAAGTCCACCCGGCTCGCGCTCTCGCTCGCGAGGAAGCACGGCACGCGCCTGCACGTGCTGCACATCTCCACCGCGGACGAATGCGCGCTGTTCGAGCCCGGCCCGGTCGCCGGCAAGCGCATCACCGCGGAAACCTGCGTGCATTTCCTGCATTTTTGCGACGCCGACTACGCGCGCCTCGGCACGCTGATCAAGTGCAACCCCGCGGTGAAGACCGCGCAGGACCGCGAGGCGATCACGCGTGCGCTCGCCGAAGGCCGCATCGACGTGCTCGCCACCGACCACGCACCGCACCTCGTGACCGAAAAATCGAACCAGTACCCGCGTGCGCCGTCCGGTCTGCCGCTCGTGCAGTACGCGCTGCAGTGCGCGATCGAGCGCGTGTTCGACGGCGTGCTCACGCTCGAGCGCGTGGTCGATGCGGCGATGCATGCGCCGGCGACCTTGTTCGACGTGAAGGAACGCGGCTTCCTGCGCGAAGGGTTCCATGCCGACCTCGTGCTGGTCGATCCCGCCAGGCCGCACACCGTGACGGCAGCCGAAGTGCTGTCGAAATGTTCGTGGACGCCGTTCGAAGGCCATACGTTCCGCTCGAGCATCGCCGCGACCTGGGTCAATGGCCGGCTCGCGTGGCACGAAGGCCGGCTCGACGACGACGTGCGCGGCATGCGCCTGGAGTTCGCGCGGTGACGCACGCCGCAGCCGCAAATGCTCCCGTCGTTCCCCGGGGGAACGGCTTCAGCCGCGACGCTTTCGCCGGGCGGAATGAAGAGCATCGCGGCTTCCGCCGCTCCCGCACGATGATGGCGTCGGCCACGCGCGCCGCGGTGCTCCTCGCCGCCGCCGTCCTCGCGCACGTCGCCGGTGCGGCTCCCTTTCCCGACCAGGTTTCGCAAGGCGCGCTCGTGCGCGCGACCGTCAATCCGCATGCGAAGGTACGCGTCGCCGGCCATGTGCTGCGCGTGGGCCCGCGCGGCGGGATCGTATTCGGCGTCGGACGCGACGAGCAGGGGCCCGTCACGATCGAGGTCACCGAACGCGACGGCCAGCGCGAGCGCATCGCCATCCCGGTGACGCCACGCGACTGGCCGATCGAGCGCATCGAAGGCGTGCCGCCAAAGACGGTCGAGCCACCACCGGAGATCGCCGCGCGCATCCAGCGCGAACAGGCGCGGGTGGTCGCCGCGCGCCGGCGCGACGATGCGCGCGAGGACTACGCGCAAGCGTTCACGTGGCCCGTCGAAGGACGCATCAGCGGCCGCTTCGGCAACCAGCGCGTCTACGTCGTCGACGGCAAGGACGTGCCCAAGTCGCCGCATTCGGGCATGGACATCGCCGTGCCGCAAGGCACGCCGGTGAAAGCGCCCGCCGCCGGCGTCGTCACCTTCGCCGACCCCGACCTCTATCTCACCGGCGGCACCGTCCTGATCGACCACGGCCACGGCGTGAGCTCGAACTTCCTGCACCTCTCGCGCATCGACGTGAAGGTCGGCCAGCGCATCGCGCAAGGCGACGTCATCGGCGCCGCCGGCATGACCGGCCGTGCGACCGGACCGCACGTGCACTGGGGCATGAACTGGTTCGACGTGCGCGTCGACCCGCTGCTCCTGCTGGAGCCGCACGAGCCCTGAGCCGGAGGCTCGCCCGAACCGCAGCGCGACGCCCCGCTTCCGTTCGCGGTAGCCCGACATGACCGGTCGCACGCAGGGTGCGCTCCCATCTGCCGCGGCATGGTGCCCGTACCGGGCTACGCCTCAGCGCAGCGCTTGCACGAGCAGCCCCGCGCCGACGCCGACAAGCGCGATGCCCACGCCCTTTCGGGCCTGCGCCGCGCACGGCGCGAGCCGCTCGGCCGTGATCGCCGCGGTCACGAGTAGCATCGCCCGCAGATCCATCAGCCCGAACACGAGCAGCACCGCGGTGAGGTTCGCACACGCGGCATTGCAATGGAGCCCGAGTCGCACGCCGCTGCGCCAGGCATCGAGCACGCGCACGACGCAATCGTCCGGCGTGAACGCAGCCGTGCACCACGCGAGGTGACGCTGCTTCCATCCGCTGAACTGTGCCACGCCGGCGAGCAGCACCACGGCGCCGCCCACGACGGGCATCGCGCCCGACCACGCGGGACGCCGCAACAGCGCGGCGCCCGCGGCGTCGCCGAGCACGCCCAATGCGATGCCGACGAGCAGCCACGTCGCGAAGTAGCCCGCGGCAGCGACCGCGACGCGGCGATCCGCATGGCGCACGCGTGCGCAATCGAGCATCGAACGGTAGCGCCACAGCGTCGGCGCGAGCGACGGCAGCATCATCGCGACCATCATCGCGAGCCACATCACGGCGAACGCGTGCACGGCGCCGGGCACGCCCTGCCCGCACATCGGCATCGCCGCCGTCGACAGCGCCCAGCCGCCCGGCATCGGCTGGGCCTGCGCGGCCATCGCCGCGCAGCCCAGCACCGTCACCGCGACGGCCGCCGCGAACAGCAGTGCGATGCCGGCGGCGAACCGCATTCCGGCGCGACCGGGATGCGCGCACTGCGGTGCATCCCGGTCGGCGCCGGCGATCGCGCGCGTCAGCCGCAGCACGTCGCCGCCTGCGCCGGAGCGGGCGCGCCATACGCGTCGCGATGGCGCCACCACATGCCCGACTCGTTGCGTCCCTTCGGCGCACGGTCGAGCCACTGGTACGCACCCCAGAGGCCATCGAGGCCGCGCGCGTAGGTCGAATACGTGTGATACACGACGCCATCCTCGAGCACGAACGCGCTCATGCCCGGGCGTTCGCGCGTGAACGTCGCGGCATCGGTGCCGGTCGACGCGGCCACCTGCCCGACCACGCCGCCCTCGCCACGCGCCGACGGCGGCAGCGGCGCTTCGCGCCGCCAGTTGTACTCGATGCCGCCATCGCGTTGTTGCTGCTCGGTGAACAGCACGCCGAAGTCGGCGTTGAAATCACTACCGGACGACGACGCCCACGGAAAGCGCCAGCCCATGCGGCGCTTGAACGCCTGCAACTTCGCCAGCGGTGCGCGCGACACCGCCCACAGCATCGTGTCGTGGTGCGCGAGATGCACCGCGAAACCGTCGAAGCCGTCGGCGATCATCGAACACGACGGGCAACCCACGTCGTAGTCGGGGCCGAACATGAAGTGATAGGCGAGCAATTGCGAACGCCCCTCGAACAGCGCGGCGAGCGGCACCTTGCCCGCGTCGGTTTCGAGCGTGTACGCCTTGTCGAGGCGCACCCACGGCAGCGCCTGGCGCCGTAGCGCGAGTTCGTCGCTGCGGCGCGTGTGTTCCTTCTCGGCGGCGAGCAGGTCGAGGCGTGCGGCGAGCCACTGTTCGCGCGTGCCGATCGTGTGCATCGGGCTCATGGTCCATCTCCTCCATTCCGGCTCGCCACGACGGCTGCCGTTCGTGCGGTAGATTGGACGCGGCGACGGCGAGGCAGGGAGTGACAATCGTGGCGGGATTCGGATGGATTCGCTGATCACGGCGGCGGCGCGCTCGCTCGCGTCCGGTGATCCACTCGGCGCGCTCAAGCGCGTCGCGCTGCGCGATGATGCGCACGCGCTCGCGCTGCGCGGCCTCGCGCTCGCGCAGCTCGGCGATTTCCCGCGGGCGAAGGCGCTGCTGCGCGCGGCGCACCGCGCATTCGGGCCGCGCGAAGCGGTCGCGCGGGCGCGCTGCGTCGTCGCCGAAGCGGAGATCGCACTCGTCTCGCGTGATCTCGGCGGCGACACGAAGACGCTCGACGTCGCGCGTGCGGTGCTCGAGCGCCACGGCGACCGCGCCAACGCCGCGCACGCGCATCATCTGGCGATCCGCCGCCTCGTCCTGCTCGGTCGCGTCGACGAAGCGGAACGCCGCCTCGACGCCGTCGATTCCGACGCGCTCACGCCGGCGCTGCGCGCGGCCCACGAACACGTCGTCGCCGGCATCGCGTTGCGGTGCGTGCGCACCGGGGTAGCGCGCGCGGCGCTCGCGCGCGCGGCGGCCGCGGCGCGCGAGGCGCGCATCGCTGCGCTCGTGGCCGAGATCGACGCGACCGCGCGCCTGCTCGACGAACCCGCCGCGCGCCTCGTCGCGAACGGCAACGAACGCGTCCTGCGGCTCGCCGAAGTCGAGGCGCTGCAGGCGTCGGACGCCTTCGTCGTCGACGCCTGCCGCCACGTCGTGCGCGCAGCACCGACCCGCGTGCCGCTCGCGACGCGGCCGGTGCTGTTCGCGCTCGCACGCGAACTCGCTCAAGCCTGGCCCGGCGACGTCGCACGGACCGCGCTGATCGAACGCGTGTTCCGCACGCGCCATGGCGACGAGTCGCACCGCGCACGCTTGCGCGTCGAGATCGGGCGGTTGCGCGCGGCACTGCGCGGCCTCGCCGACATCACGGCGACGAAGGGCGGTTTCGCGCTCGTGCCGTCGCGCGCTCGCGCCGTCGTGGTGCTGCTGCCGCCGCTCGACCTCGCGCACGCGGACGTGCTCGCCCTGCTCGCCGACGGCGAGGCCTGGTCGAGCTCGGCGCTCGCGCTCGCACTCGGCGTGAGCGCGCGCACCGTGCAACGCGCGCTCGATACGCTCGCTGCCGATCGCCATGTGCAACCGGTCGGCCACGGCCGCGCGCGGCGCTGGATGACGCCGCCGGTACCGGGATTCCCGACACTGTTGTTACTCACGGCGGCGCCTGGCGGCGACTAGCATCCATCCGCATCGCTCGCTTGGCGTGTGGGCTCGCTTCGTGAATGGCGACAGGTACGGTTTTCCAGCAACCCCCATCCGGAGATGAACATGAAGAAGGCGCGGGCCGAAGTCATCCGCGAGTACGGACCCTTCCCCGGCGTAAAGAACGTCGGCGGCGTCAGCTACGACGGCGAGCGTGTCTGGCTCGCCGGCGGCGGGCAGCTGCGCGCATTCGATCCCGCCAGTGGCGAAACGGTGCGCTCGATCGACGTCGCCGCCCATGCGGGCACCGCGTTCGACGGGCGCCATCTCTACCAGATCGCCGAAGCGGTGATCCGCAAGATCGACCCGCACAGCGGCGACGTGCTCGCGACGATCCCGGCGCCCGCCGGCGGCGGCGACTCCGGGCTTGCCTGGGCCGAAGGCTCGCTCTGGGTCGGCGACTACCGCGGGCGGCGCATCCACCAGATCGACCCGGATACCGGCGCCGTGCTGCGCACGATCGAATCGAACCGCTTCGTCACCGGCGTCACCTGGGTCGACGGCGACCTCTGGCATGCGACCTGGGAGGGCGATGAAAGCGAGCTGCGCCATCTGGACGCCGCCACCGGAGAAGTCGTGGAAAGCCTCGCGCTGCCGCCCGGCGTGCTCGTCTCCGGGCTGGAGTACGACGGCAACGACCGCTTCTACTGCGGCGGCGGCGACAGCGGCAAGGTGCGCGCGGTGCGCCGCCTGAAGCCGCGCTGATCCGCCAGCACGCGGCGCCACCGCGCGCGCACGCGGCGACGCAGCGACCCGCGCGCGCGTCCTCATGCAGAACGCATCGGATCGTGATCGAACGCGCATGCGCGCGCATGGTCGCACGCGCACGCTCGAGGCTCGTCGATCCGATGCCTGAACGGAGATGCGAACGTGCTGCGACCCTTGCTTCCCTACGCCGCCGTACTGGCGACGAGCTTCACCCTCCCCTGCTTCGCCGCCGATGGCGACCCCGACCCCGGCTTCGGCAGCGGCGGCGTCTCCTACGTCGCCGTCGACGACGTCGCCGCGCGCGAAATCTATCCGCGCGAATCGATCGCGTTACCCGACGGCAAACTGCTGTTCGCCGGCGCGCGCAACAAGATCATCCCGCCCGCGCCGTTCTTCGAGCCGCAGATCCGCGGCATGCTGCTGCGCCTCAATGCGGACGGCAGCCCCGACGCCGGTTTCGGCAACACCGCCATCCCCGGACTCGTCGAGCTGCCCGATCTCGCGGCGGGCCAGCGCATGCAGGGGATCGAGTCGATCGCGCGCTTTGCCGACGGCTCCTATGTCGCGGTCGGCACCGCGATGGTCAACGGCCCGCTGATGGGTTACGTCGTCAAGCTCACCGCGAGCGGCGATCTCGACGGCAGCTTCGGTGGCGGCGGCATCGTGCTGCTGCCGTCGCATTACCTGCATGTGGTCAGGCTCGACAGCCAGCAGCGCGTCGTCGTCGGCGGCGAACATTTCGACGGCGGCACGTTCGTCTCGACGAGCACGATCGTGCGCTTCGACGGCACCGGCGCGTACGACGCCACGTTCGGCGACGCGGGCGTCGCCCCGATCGCGTGGACGGACGCCGCCTCGTCCGGCTACGTGCACGACCTTGCGATCGTCGAGGGCGACAAGATCGTCGTCGGTGGCGGCTTCGAGGCGAACGGATCGGGCCTCGGCACCGACTATGCGCTCGCGCGCCTCGACGCGGATGGCAGTTTCGACACGTCCTTCGCATCGGTCGGCTGGCGCGTGTTCCACGATCCGTCCGAGACGTCGATCGTCAACGCGGTCGAGCGCCTCGCGCCACTCGCCGACGGCCGCATCGCGTTCGCGGGCTACCACAACACCGGCGAGAACATCACGGGGCTCGTACTCGGCCGCGTCGCCACCGATGGTTCCACCGATGCCACCTTCGGCGACATCGCCAACCCCGGCTACTTCAAGCCATCGATCCTGCCCGCCGCGGAGACCGCGAACGTGACCGGCCTGGTCATGCAGTCCGATGGCAAGCTCGTCGCGTCGGTCGCCTACTACACGAGCGGCAAGGAGAACTTCTTCGCCGTACGCAGCACCGCCGACGGTGCGCTCGACACCCATTTCGCAGCGGCCGGCATCTACGACGCCGACCTCGCGCCCGACGGCCCGTACAGCGAGATCGGCACGCTGTTGCTGCAGCCCGACGGCAACATCGTCGCCGGCGGGCGTGCGCAACGGACGAGTGCGTCGCCACTCGTCGACTTCGCCGCGACGCGCCTGCTGGTGACTGCCGACGTCATCTTTGCCGACGGGTTCGATTGATTGCGCGAGGGCGACGCTGCGCCGCGATGCTTGGTCTGAGGGCTGAGGGCTGAAGAGCATCGCGGGTTCCGTCGCTCCCACACACGCGCGGCGCACGCACGTGCAGGAGCGCACCCCGCGCGCGACCGTCGCGCCTCGGAGCAGCGCCGTGCGAGGGAGAGCATCGCGGTTTCAGCCGCGACGCTGCTCGAGGCATTACTCGGGCAGGTGCGCGCGGATCAGCGCTGCGGTCTGCGCCATCTGCGCAGCGGAAACGCGGACCCGCTCGCGGCGCGCCGCGTCGCCGCCCGGATCGTGCGCCGTGCCGCGTTCGCGTCCGGCGCCGTCGAACGTCGCGAGTTGCGGCGGGCCGATGCCCCAGTCGCTGCCCTTCTGGCGCGGTACGACGTGGAAATGGAAATGCGGCGTCTCCTGCCCGCTGTAGACGCCGTTGTTCTGGAACGTGAGGATGCCGAGTGGCTGGTACGCATGCGCGAGCGCATGTGCGACACGCTGGGCGTGGAGCATGATGGCCACGCATTCATCGCGCGAAAGATCGAGCAAGGTCGCGACGTGCCGGCGCGTGATGACGCAGCACTGGCCGGTTTCGAACTGCCATGGATTGAGCACGGTCAGCGTGTGCTCGCCTTCGTCGATGACGGCCCATCGTTCTTCGCGGCCAGCCATGCCTTCGCAGAGGTCGCATGGGTCCCGCACCGGAAGTTCGATCACGTGCCATCCCCGATATGCCCGTGGTTCGGCGAACCCCGGGCCACCACGTCGTCATTCCCGCGAAAGCGGGAATCCATTCTGCTCTCCACGGCACCGTAGCGACCGAGCATGCACCGGGTAGGATGCGTACGCACGCCGCTCCGGTCAACCGCGGGCCGGCGAACTCATCTCGATGCCAGATCGGCATCGCCGCTACGCCTTGCCAGCAGCGCCGACAATGTCTCGGGCGCACCCGGGATGCGTTCGAGATGCGGATATCGATGTCCCGTCCTCGCGTCGATGTCGGCAGCGAACTCGCCGCCGTCGAAGGTGATGCCCATGCGCAACCGCATACGCGATGCGATCGCCTGGTCGAGCGCTTCCGGCGTGAACGGCGCGCCGTCGATGGTCTTCACGCGTGCGCCGGGGACGATCCCTGCGGCGAAGGCGGCGCCGTTCCAGGCGACGGATTTCACCTGGCCCGAGGGCGTGATCGTGAGGCCGATCGACCAGGTGAGGTCGCGCACGCCGTCGGCCGCTTCGGCGAGGCGGAAATACGCGCTCGGCGTATCGCGAAACACGAGGCGCCAGCCATGCGCGGCGAGGCCGTCGAGCACGCCCTCGTCATCGTGCGCATCGAGCTTGCGGTGCAGGATCGCCGACCAGTCCGCCGCGCAGAGGCCGTCGAGTGTGGCGACGACGTCGCGTTCGGTGTAGGTGCGGTATCGCTCGCCGTGTTCGCGGTTCGCGGCGCTGAAGAACGCAGCGGCGAAATCGTCGATGCCTTTCGCGCCGTCACTGCAGCGGCGCAGGCGTGCGTCGATGTCGAGCCAGAACAGCACGCCTTCGACGTAGTAGTCCTCGCGTCGCTGCCAGTCGCGCCAGTCGGCGCGACCGCTCTGGATCAACGGGTCGTTGCTGCTGTCGGCGAGCGATTTCCAGCGGCGGCCTGCGCGTGAGTGCACGACGGCGGCGTCGAGTGCGAGTGCGTCGAGCGTCTGCTGCACGCTGCGCAGGCCCGCACGCGCGGCGACGATGCGCGACCAGAACTCGGTCTGTCCCTCGTAGAGCCAGAGCAGCGTGCCCGTGGCCGGCTCGTTCGGCGTCGCCGTCGCCATGTCGGCGGGAACGCGCCAGAGGCCGTTCCAGGCGTGGATGAATTCGTGCGGGATCACGTCGATCCACGGTACCGCAGCGTCGCGGTGCGCGAGGAAATCCGTCGGCAGGAACACTTCGCCGGAGTCCGCATGCTCGATGCCGCCGGGGCCCGGCAGGCGATCGTCGAGCCCGAACAGGAAGTCGTAATGCGCGAACGGCGACGGGCCGAACAGCGCGCCGACTTCGTCGACGACCGCGCGCAGCGGCCGGTCGAGCTCGGCCGCGCGTTCGACCGACGCGGCGTCCACGGCGATCCACTGCGCGCGGACGGGCGCGGCGCCGCCGGCGATCGCGCGCGTCTGCACATGGCGCGACGCGAATACCGGAGAGTCGATCAGGCGATCGAGCGACACGGGCGCGAACCGCACGGCCGAACCCTCGCGCCCGCCTTGCAGCGTCGTCGCCGCCGACATGCCTTCGGGCAGCGTGATCGTTGCCTGCACCGGGATCTGCCGTGCGGGCCAGCCGTCCGGATAGACCAGCACGCGGTTCCACGACAGCCCGATGAAACCGTCGAACACGGTCGCCGAAGCCTCGTGGCCGAGCGGCGCGAGGTACTGGAAGCGCGCCTCGAGTTCCTTCGCGCCGGCCGGCACGTCGATCTCGAACGCATGCACGCGCGCAGGATCGCGCCGCCACGTCAGCGCCACGCCGTCGGCGCTGACCGCGAGCCCGGCGAGGCGATGCGCGGAGATCGATGGCGCATGGCTCGCGGCGTCCCATTGGGGATAGAACAGCACGGTCCTTCCGGCATGCTGCACGGGCATGCGCTCGCGCACCGCGACGATGCGCCGACGCATGTCGGTGAGGTCGACATCGAGCGCGATCGTGCCGCGGAAGGCGGCCGCAGGCGCGGCCTGCGCGGGCGAACGATTGCGCGTCGCGGCACACGCGGCGGTGGCGGCGAACGCCACTGCGACGAGGACGTGCGCGATCGCGCGTGGGGTATCGCGGAAAAATGCAGGCATGGACACATCCGGTCGCGAAGGCTGTCGACCGGATGCTACGCGAGGCGCCGCGGTCATGTGCACCGGCGCAGGCCTCGCCAGGGAAGCTCGCCTGCGGGGCTTCCCTGGCGGCGCGCGGTGGCTTCAGCCCTTGATGAACTCGAGCAGGTCCGCGTTGACGCGCTCCTTGAGCGTCGTGCACATGCCGTGCGG
Source organism: Dokdonella fugitiva (assembly GCF_004342425.1). Lineage (GTDB taxonomy): Bacteria > Pseudomonadota > Gammaproteobacteria > Xanthomonadales > Rhodanobacteraceae > Dokdonella_A > Dokdonella_A fugitiva. The sequence goes on from NZ_SLWQ01000008.1 coordinate 122,076, forward strand.
GGCGCCCTTGTACAACTTCAGGGTGGCGTTCCTGATGATCCTGGCGGACAGCACGGCGGAGTCGGCGTACGGCACGATCTGGTCGTCGTCGCCGTGCAATATCAACGTCGGCACGTCGACCTTCTTCAGGTCCTCCGTCAGGTCGGTCTCCGAAAACGCCTTGATGCAGAAGTACGAAGCGGGGAATCCGGCCATCATGCCCTGGCGCCAGAAGGATTCGCGCACGCCCTCCGAGGCCTTCGTGCCTGGACGGTTGTAACCGTAGAATGGAATGCTCAGGTCCTTCCAGAATTGCGAGCGATCGGCCAACACGTTCGCGCGGATCTGGTCGAAGACCTCGATCGGCAGGCCGCCGGGATTGGATCCGGACCTCACCATCACGGGCGGGATCGCGCCGATCAGCACGGCCTTCGCCACGCGCTGCGTGCCGTGGCGGGCCATGTAGCGCACGACTTCGCCGCCGCCGGTCGAATGCCCGACGTGGATTACCTTGTCGAGATCGAGTGCGTTCACGAGCTCGGCGAGATCGTCGGCGTAGGTATCCAGATCGTTGCCGTCCCAGGGCTGCGACGAGCGGCCGTGCCCGCGGCGATCATGGGCGATGCAGCGGTAACCATGCGAGGCGAGGAAGAACATCTGGTCCTCGAACGCGTCGGCGCTGAGCGGCCAGCCATGGCTGAAGACGATGGGCTGCCCCGCCCCCCAATCCTTGTAGTAGATCCGCGTGCCGTCGTTGGTGGTGATCGTGTTCATGGGTGCTCCGTCGTGCGAATGCGTGGAAGGTCGTGGCCGCATGGCCGCTGTCGCCACGTCTCAGTGGCCTTCAACCGCGAACAGGATGTCGGCGAAACCGGCCGTGGTCGCTGCCCGATTCCAGTCGCGCTGCAGCTCGCAGATGAGCTGCACCCAGCCGATCGGCTTGGCGCCGGCCTGGACCAGCCGCTGCACGGCAAGTGCATGCGCTTCCGGCGATGTCCCGCCGACGCAGTCGATCACCGCGTGCACGTCGAAGCCGTCCCGCAATGCATCGAGCGCCGGGTGCACGAGGCACACTTCCGTCCAGAGCGCGGCCATGACGAGCTTGCGGCGGTCCGTAGCCTTCACCGCGCGCACGAAGTCCTCGTCTTCCCAGGCATTGATCGACGTGCGATCGATCGGCTGGACATCCGCCAGCACGTCGGTGATCTGGTGGATGGTCGGCTGGTTGCGTCCGGTGCCCACGTTGACCGTGGAGAGCACCACCGGCAATCCGTACAGCTTGCCGATGCGCGCGAGTGCCGTGATGTTCGCGACGAGCTCGCGCTTGGAACGCGACTGGATCGATGCGACCTGCACGGGCTGGAAATCGATGATCACGAGCGCGGCGTTCTGCGGCGTGAGGAGATGGTCGGCGACGGGGTCGCGGATGGCCTTGTACGACGTCATGGCTGCGCCTCCCCGGCGATCGCGGCGACATCCCTGGAGTAGCGCGTATCGGTCGGTCCGACGCCGGTGATGTAGACGACGGTCGGCAGGTCGCCGGTGTAGGCGAAATGCGCCTGCCCCGCGGGCTCGGTGTAGAAGCTGCCCGGACCCAGCGTCCGCGCGGTCGCCGCGCCGGCCTGGTCGCCATAACCGAAATGCCATTCGCCGGAAACGACGAGCGCGGTCCGATCGTCGCGGTGGCTGTGCGCGGCGATGCGCTGGTGCGGCGGAACGCGGATCTCGATGGCATAGGGACCCGCGCCTGCAGGATCGCCGGACAGCACGGTGGTCTGGATGCCCTCGAGCCCGGAGGTGCCGGCCCCGGCGCCGCCGCGGGCATGGCGTTCCACCTCGTCGGCCGTCAGTCGCGTCGGCGCGAGTGGCGCCGTCGCATCGAGGAATGCGCGGATCGCGGCGACGGTCGCCGCGGGTTGTTCCTCCATGAGCCAGTGGCCGGCACCGCTGATCACCGCCTGGCGTACGTCGTCCGCGGCGAAACGCATCACGAACGCCATCGTCGCGCCGAACGAATGATCGCCACCGACGGCCAGCAGCGGCATCTGCAGGCGCCCGTTCGCCAATGCCGCGCGATTGTCGATCGCGTCCTGGTCGAACGCGGCGAACTGGCGGAAGCCGGCGTGCATGCGGCCCGGCTGCGCGTACAGCGTTGCGTAGTGGCGACGCGCCGCCTCGGGGAAGTGCGCCGGATCGGCCGAGAATTCGTTCCAGAAGCGATCGAGGTAGATGCGCTCGCGCCCGGCCACCAGGCGCTCCATGTCGGGACCGCCGAAGCGGAAGTGCCACAGCAGCGGATTCTTCAGGATCTCGTCCCACGGGCCCACGCCGGGCACGGGCGCATCCATCACCACGAGGCGCGCGGTGCGTCCCGGATGACTCATCGCGAACGCGAACGCGACCATGTTGCCGATGTCGTGCGCGACGACATCGGCGCGATCGACATGCAAGGCGTCCATCACGCCGGCGATGTCCTCGGCCTGGTTCTTCTTGCCGAAGCCGTCCAGCGCGGTCGCGGAGAGCCCCATGCCGCGCAGATCCGGTACCAGCACGGTGTGGTCGCGCGCGAGTTCCGCGGCGAGCGGCGCCCACATGTCGCCGGTTTCGCCATAGCCGTGCAGCAGCACGACCGCCGGGCCCGAGCCGCCGACGCGCACATGCAGGGTCGTTCCATTGCTGGCGATGTCCTGCGTGCGAAAGCCGGCGGGAAACTCGAACGTACCCGCCCATGAAGGTGCGGCGGACGCGACGACCGCGCCGACGAGCCAAATGAATCCACACAGCGAATTGCGAATGCCCATGACGCCTGCTCCTCTGGCCAGTGACGTGCGCTGCGCGCGAAGCGGAACGTCGCGCGAAGCTCGTCGCAGAGGGTAGGAAGACGGCCGCGACGGCGCGCCCTGCATCGCAAGGAGTGGCGACCTGCAGTTTTCTACAGGGACGCGCGGTGCATCACTCGTGACGGGCGTCGCGACCCCGAAGGCGCCGCCACCTGCCGCGCAGGCCGCGCGGTCGCGCGCCGCTGCCGCGGTAGGCCGCCGCAGCGGGAACGACGAGCGTCACCTCGGTTCCCACCGCCGCCGCGCGCTCGATCCGCAGCTGCGCGCCGATCCGCGCCGCGCGTTCGCGCATGCCTTCGACGCCGAAATGGCCCGGGCGGCTCACCGGATCGAAGCCGATGCCGTCGTCGCGCACGACGATGCGCAGGTCGCCCGGATAGGCGAGGCCGACGTCGAGCTGCGTGCCCCGCGAATGCGCGCACGCGTTGCGGATGGCTTCATAGCCGATGCGATAGATCTCGTCGCGCACGATCGGGTGCATCTCCCGTGGCGCGCCCAGCACCTCGAAGCGCAATTGCATGCCTGCGCGCGCGCAGCATTCGTCGGCGGCGCGACGCAGGCTCGCGGCGAGGTCGTTGGTCTGCGTCGTCGAAGCACGCAGCGTGTGCAGCGCCTCGCGCCCTTCCCTCACGGCAGCACCGAGCCACTCCGACAGGCGCCCCATCGCGTGTGCCATGCGCTCCTTGTCGTCGACGTGGTCGAGGGCATCGTCAGCGACCATCTTGCTGCTCTGGATCGTCTGCAGCAGCGTGTCGTGCAGTTCGCGCGCGAGGCGCGTGCGCTCGGCGAGGCGTTCGTCGAAACGCGCCTTGAGCGCGGTGGCGACCCGGCGCACGCGCATGCGATAGAGCGCCGCGAGGATGGCCATGCCGGCCAGCACGCCGAGCAGTCGCACCTGCGGCATCTGGTGCCACGTCGCATCGACGCGCAACGACAGCGGTTCGGCCTCGGTCCACGACACGCCATCGCTGCTCGCGGCGACACGAAACCGGTACGTCGCCGGCGGCAGGTCGCTGTAGAACGCCTGGCGCCGCGCGCCGGCCTCGTTCCAGTCGTCGTCGCGCCCTTCGAGCCGATAGCGGAAGCGCGCACGCTGCGGCACGCCGAGGCCCGCCGCGGTGTAGTCGATCCGCACCTCGCGCGGATTGGGCGGAAGCGCGATATCCAGGCCGCTGCCGAAATCGCGTCGATCGGCGCCCGTGTTCTCTATCAGCACCTGCATGGCGGGCGCCGGGGTGCGCCGGAGTTCCGCCGGATCGAGCATTTGCAGGTTCACCGAATTGCCGAGCCAGAGCCTGCCGTCCGGCGCGAGCGACAACGCGCGAAACGCGGGCCGGCCGACGCGGACGCCGTCGAGCGCATCGAGGACGCGCGGCGTCACGACGGTGCTGCCGTCCGCCCACCAGCGATCGAGGTCGGCTGCCGCGATGCGCAGCAGGCCGCACTCGGTGAATACCCACAGATCGCCGGCGTCGTCGAACGCCAGTTCCGTGGAGAACTCGCACGGCAGGCCGTTCTGCGCACCGAGCACGCGCTGCCTGCCGTCATGCCAGCCGAATACGCCGGCATCGGTGGCGAACAGCAAGGCGCCGCTGCCACTCGTGACGGCCTGGCGCATGCGATGGGCCTTGCGTGCGAGCGTGAACCGGTCGACCGTGCCGTCGTGGAAATGCGCGAGCGCGCCGTCCGCGGAAGCGGCCCATACGCCGGCGATCCGGTCCGCCGTGAGCGTGGCGGCGCCGACCGCGAATTCCTCCTGCACGCGGCGGTCGCGGATGCGCACGAGCTTCTTCTGGAAGCGCGCCCAGACATTTCCCTGCCGATCCTCGGCGAGCGACGCGATCGGTCCCATCGGTTGGCCATCCGCCGCATTCACGGGCGTGAAGCGACCGTCGTCGAACACGGTCAGGCCGGCGTCGATGCCGATCCATACCTGGCCCACGTGGTCTTCGAGCATCGACGTCACCTGGTGTCCGGGCAGGCCCGCGCCGGCCTTGTACGACGTGAACACGCCGTGGTCGAGGATGTCGAGTGCATTGCTGGAGCCGGCCCATACACGCCCGTCACGCGTGGCGAGGACCGAGTCGGCTTCATCGGAACTGCGCCCTTCGCGCTTGGAGAACGTCGACACCGGCAGGTCGCGGAAGCGGTCGACACCCTCCGAGGTCGATACCCACAGGTCGCCGGCGGCGTCTTCGAAAAACCAGTAGATGCAATCGCTGGACAATCCATCCACCGCGCGGATGTGATCCACCTTGTCGCCGCGAATGCGATAGATGCCGTCGTCCAGCGTGCCGACCCAGAGCACGCCGGCGCGATCCGCGAACAAGGCCTGTACGGAGACCTCCGAACCCCGCAACGGTACCTCCACGGGCTTGACGGCATCGCCCTCCACCCGCTGCAGGCCGAGTCCTTGCCCGCGCGCGTCGACGCCGACCCATGGCGTGCCGCCGGCCATGGCGAAGACGATGCGGCCCGGTGTCGCGGCTTCGATCTTCGCCGGGACGGGCAAGACCTGCGCTTGCGTTCCCTTCCGCCAGCGCGCGACCGACCATTCGGTCGCGAACCAGAACGCGCCTGCGGCGTCCTCGTACAACGAGCCGGCGCCGACTTCGCCATGGCTGAAAACGATGCCGTCCTCGCGCGCGAAACACCGCGCGGAATCCGCCTCGACGGAACACAACGACAGGTGCCGCGAACCGTCGCGGTTTCCCTCGATCGTGGCCCATATCGTCCCGCTACGGTCTTCGAGCAGCGAGCTCGGTGCACCCATGCCGGGAATGGTCGTGAGCACATTGCCGTGCCAGTGGCTGAGTCCCTGCGTGCTGGCGATCCACAAGCTGCCATCGCGCACTCCGTGCAGCGCCGTGATGAACTTCGCCGGCAACGGCGTGGTGGAGAGGCGATCGAGCGGGGTGAAGCGCACGCCGTCGAAACGCAGCACGCCCGCCTGCGTTCCGATCCACAGGTAACCGTCGCGGGTCTGCGCGATCGGGTAGGCCGGGGCCGGCAGCTCGCCATCGCGCAGGCGCCAGGCCACATGGCCGTACTGGGACAACAGGCGCTCGGGGTCGAGTGCCCACGCGTTCGATGAAGGCGTGAGTTGCGCGACGGCGAGCATCACCACCAGGCTTGCGGCGCGACACGCGCGTTCCCGGCCCCGGAATCTTCGCCCACGTGTCCGATCCATCCGATGGCTCCGTACGTATGGCGACCGAGGCACGCCTACAGTTCGATGAGTCCGCGCTTGAGCGCGATGACGACCGCGTGCGTGCGATCGTTCGCCTGCAGCTTGTCGAGCAGGTTCCGGATGTGGAAGTTGATCGTGGTTTCGGAAATGGCGAGGCGATCGGCGATCTGCTTGTTGCGCAAGCCGCCGCCGATCAGCTGCAACACTTCGAATTCGCGCGGAGTCAGGTCGTCGTCGCCGAGGTGCTCCGCCAGCCGCGCGGCCACCTCCGCGGGGACGCGCTTCTTGCCGTCGTGCACGCAGCGGATGATTTCGAGCAATTCGTTCCTCGGCATGCTCTTGAGCACGTACGCCGCGGCGCCGGCGCGCAACGCGCGCTGGATCTCGCCGTCGGAGTCCGACGTGGTGAGCATGATGATGCGTGCATCGGGGAATTCACCCCTGATGGCGACCAGCGCATCGATGCCGTTGACGCCCGGCAGGCGCACGTCCATCAGCGTCACGTCCGGTCGGTGGGTGCGATAGCCGGCGATCGCTTCGGCCGCGTTCGCGGCCTGCGCAACGATGCGCATGTCCGGCAGCGCGTCGATGATCATGGCGAGGCCTTCCCGGAAAACGGGGTGGTCCTCGACGCTCAGGATGTGGATCACTGACGTACGCCCCTGCAACGCGCGGCGCGCCGGAACCGGCGTACGTTACCATTACGCGCGGTGGTACGGATGCCCCGCGCTGATCGACACCGCGCGATACAACTGCTCGACGACGACGAGTCGCACGAGCATGTGCGGCAGGGTGAGCGGGCCGAGCGACCAGGCCTGGTTCGCGCGCGCGAGCACGTCGGCGGCGTGGCCGTCGGGACCGCCGATGAGCAGGGCGAGGTCGCGGCCATGCATGCGCCAGGCGTCGAGTTGCTGCGCGAGCTGTTCGCTCGTCCACGGCTTGCCGCGACCGTCGAGGGCGACCACGTGCGCGTCCTTCGGCAGCGCGGCGAGCACGGCGGCGCCTTCGTCGGCGATCGCGCGCGCGGGGTCGCGGCCCTTGCCGCGGTTGCCGAGCTCGATCTCGACGAGTTCGAGCGGCAGGTCACGCGAAAGGCGCTTGCGGTATTCCGCGACGCCGTCGGCGACCCAGGCGGGCATGCGTTCGCCGACGGAGATGAGGCGGGCTTTCATCGCTGGACGAAGGCGTGTGGCCGTTGGCGGTGGAGCATCGCGGCCGAAGCCGCTCCTGCACAGTGATGATGCCCCTGCCAGGATCAGCCCGCGAGCATTTCCGGTTGGCTGTCGCCGACGGTCCACAGTCGCTCGAGGCCGTAGAACTCGCGCGTGCGCGGCAGCATCACGTGCACGATCACGTCGCCGAGGTCGACCAGCACCCATTCGGCTTCGCGCTGGCCTTCGACGCCGATCGGCGGGTTGCCGGCCTGCTTGGCCTTCTTCACGACTTCGTCGGCAATCGACTTCACATGGCGCGACGAGGTGCCGCTCGCGATCACGAGCAGGTCGGTGACGCCGCTCTTGCCGCGCACGTCGATTTCGGCGATGTCCTTCGCCTTGAGGTCGTCGAGCGCATCGAGCACGACCTTGCGCAGGCGCGCGGCCGCATCGAGCACCTTGGCGACTTTCGGCTTCGCCGCCTTGCCCGGGCCCGCCTTGGCGGCGGCTTTCGCGCTCGGCAGCCGGGGCGTTGCAGCCCGTTTCGTCGCAGCGGCCTTCTTCGGCGGCGACTTCTTCGCGGGAGCCTTCTTTGCCGGGCCCTTGGTGGCGGGCGCCTTCTTCGCCGGCGACTTCGTCGCGGCGGCGGACTTGCTGCGCGATGCAGGGGCCTTGGCGGCCTTGGGGGTTCCGGCCTTGCGCGGCCGGGCGCGCGTTTCCGACGTAGCCAAGTGGACGTGACCTCTTCGTGATCCGGGCGCCACCAGCGGCGCGGCCGCAGTATAGGCGCAATCAGTCGCAGGCGCCTGCGCAACCGGTTGGGGGGCGCCCGCATGTGACGGTCGAGCCGGCGCCTGCAGGCACGAATCCGAGGCGCGTTCATCCGGCGCCCAGGTACGCGAGCCAGCTCATGCGTGCCGCGCGGGCAGCGAACACGGTGCGGTACACTAAGCCGCCCCCTCCTCGCGGCGCGGCCGCTGCAAGCGCATGTCGAACGCCGACCGCGAAACCACCACTACGCCTCCCCCGTTCCGCGACCTCGGCCTGGCCGCGCCGCTGCTTGCCGCGCTCGACGAGGTTGGTTACGAAACGCCGTCGCCGATCCAGGCCGCGACGATCCCGCCGCTGCTCGAAGGCCGCGACGTGCTCGGCCAGGCACAGACCGGCACCGGCAAGACGGCCGCGTTCGCGCTGCCGGTGCTCTCGCGCATCGACCTTGCGAAGACCAGGCCGCAGGCGCTCGTGCTCGCGCCGACGCGCGAACTCGCGATCCAGGTCGCCGAGGCGTTCCAGCGCTACGCGGCGCAGTTGCCCGGCTTCCACGTGCTGCCGATCTACGGCGGGCAGAGCTACGGCCCGCAGCTCGGCGGGCTCAAGCGCGGGGTGCACGTCGTCGTCGGCACGCCGGGACGCGTGATCGACCATCTCGAGCGCGGTTCGCTCGACCTGTCGCAGCTCACCACGCTCGTGCTCGACGAAGCGGACGAGATGCTGCGCATGGGCTTCATCGACGACGTCGAGAAGGTGCTGCAGAAGACGCCCGAGACGCGCCAGGTCGCGCTGTTCTCGGCGACGATGCCGCCGCCGATCCGGCGCATCGCCCAGACCTACCTGCGCGAGCCGGTCGAAGTGCGCATCGCCGCGAAGACGACCACCGCGGCGAACATCCGCCAGCGCTACTGGTACGTGAGCGGCGTGCAGAAACTCGACGCGCTCACGCGCATCCTCGAGGCCGAGCCGTTCGAGGCGATGATCATCTTCGCGCGCACCAAGTCCGCGACGGAGGAACTCGCCGGCAAGCTCAAGGCGCGCGGTTTCGACGCGGCCGCGATCAACGGCGACGTCGTCCAGGCGCAACGCGAGCGGCTGATCCAGCAGCTCAAGGACGGCAAGCTCGACATCCTCGTCGCGACCGACGTCGCCGCGCGCGGCCTCGACGTCGAGCGCATCAGCCACGTGCTCAACTACGACATCCCGACCGACACCGAAGCCTACGTGCACCGCATCGGCCGCACCGGCCGCGCCGGGCGCAGCGGCGAGGCGATCCTGTTCGTCGCGCCGCGCGAGAAGCGCATGCTGATGGCGATCGAGCGCGCCACGCGCCAGCCGATCGCCGAGATGCAGTTGCCGAGCGTCGAGGCGGTCAACGACCAGCGCATCACCAAGTTCAAGCAGCGCATCGCCGACGCGCTCGGCAGCGACGACCTCGGCGTGTTCCGCCAGCTGGTCGAGGCGTTCGAGCAGGAGCACAACGTGCCTGCGGTCGAGATTGCGGCCGCGCTCGCGCGGCTCGTGCAGGGCGACCAGCCGTTGCTGCTGGCGCCGCCGCCGCGGATGGAGCGCGCGTTCGAACGCGGCAGCCGCGAACGCGCGCCGCGCGACGCGCGTTCCGAACGCGAGCATCGCCGCGATGGGGAGTCGACGAAACCGCGCGCGGGCGCATTGCGTCCCGGCGACGATCGTGCAGCACCGCGCGACACGCGCGAGCATCGCCGGCACGACGAGCGGCCGGCGCGCGACCATGGCGACGCGCACGCGCCGCGTGAAGCGCGCGGCGAGCGCCCTGCACCACGCGCGGAACGCGAGGCCGCGCCCCGCCGCGCGCCGCGTGAAGCCGGCTCGCACGTGCCCGAGGAAGGGTTCGAGACGTTCCGCATCGAGGTCGGCCACGACCACGGCGTGAAGCCGGGCAACATCGTCGGCGCGATCGCCAACGAGGCCGGTCTCGACAGCAAGCACATCGGCCGCGTCGACATCCACGACGACCACAGCTTCGTCGACCTGCCCGCGGGCATGCCCGCGGAGATATTCAGGCATCTCAAGAAGGTGTGGGTGTCCGGGCAGCAGCTGCGCATCACGCGTGGCGGCGAGGGCGACGGCGAACACGCGCGCAAGCCGAAGCCACGCAAGCCGCCGTCGTTCGGGCGCAGCGGCTTCGCGCCACCGAAGCGCCACGACGCGCACAGGGGCCACGATGCGAAGCGGCGGCCCAAGTGAGCCTCCGGCCGCCGCGCTGATCCGCCGCGCGACGCGCGCCGATGCGGCGGCAATCGCGGCGGTCTACGACCACTACGTGCGCTCGACCCACGTCACGTTCGAAGAAGCGGGCGTCGACGCGCACGAGATGGAAAGGCGCATCGCCGACGTCGAAGCGCGCGGCCTGCCCTGGCTCGTCAGCGAGTGCGATGGCGAGGTCGCCGGCTATGCGTACGCGGGGCCATGGAAGGCACGCAGCGCGTACCGCCACACGGTCGAAAGCACGATCTACCTCGCGCACGGGCGCACCGGGCGCGGCCTCGGCCTGCCGCTCTGCCGCGCGCTCATCGAGGCACTGCACGCGTGCGGCGCGCACGCCGTCATCGGCGGCATCGCGTTGCCGAACGCGGCCAGCATCGCGCTGCACGAAAAGGCCGGGTTCCATGCGATCGGCCGCTTCGCCGAGGTGGGTCGCAAGTTCGACCGCTGGATCGACGTCGGCTACTGGCAGCGCCTGTTGTAAAGGGATGGCGCCGCTGCAACCGGGCGCCGCGCACGCGGTACCCACTCCACGATGGTTCCCCGCTTCGTGGAGACAGCCATGCGCAACATTCCCGGCCGCGGCCTCGCGTGCCTGCTCCTGCTGACCGCCCTGCCCGCGACCGCGACCGAGCACCACGTGAGCGTCGGCGGGCAGTCCTACAGCAACGGCTACTACTACGCCGACCTCAGCTTCAGTCCGCGCCAGCTCACGATCCGGGCCGGCGACACGATCGTCTTCGACAATCTCGGGGGCGCGCACAACGTCGCCGCGGATGATGGTTCGTTCCGCTGCGCGCAGGGCTGCGACGGCAGCGGCGGTAACGGCAATCCGAGCAATGCCCAATGGCATGCGTCGGTACGCTTCGATACGCCGGGCACGTACGGCTACCACTGCGAAGTCCATCAAGGCATGGGCATGACCGGCACGATCACCGTCGAAGGCACGGCGCCGCCCGCGTTCCCGATGAACCAGCACGGCATCGCCGGTTCCTGGGCCAATGCCGCGACCGAGTCGCAGGGCGTCGTCATGGACGTCTTCCCCGACTTCTACGCCGCCGGCACCGGCCTGCTCTTCGGCGGCTGGTTCACCTTCGACACCACTGCCGCCGGCGGCCTGCGCTGGTACACCGTCCAGGGCCAGGTCGGCAACGACGACTCCGCCACCATGGCCGTCTACCAGACCCTCGGCGGCAGCTTCGATTCCGCCCAGGCCACCACCACCCACCCGGTCGGCGAAGTCACCTTCCACTTCGACGACTGCGACCACGCAAGCCTCGACTACAGCTTCACCGACGGCTCCGGCCGCCACGGCACGATCCCGCTCACCCGCCTGCTCGGCAACCTCGCCTGCACGCCCAGAGGCAGCACGCCCGGCAACCCCGGCAACTACCTGCTCGGCGGCACCTGGTACGACCCGGCCAGCAGCGGCCAGGGCCTCGTCTTCGACGTCAACGCCACCCAGGGCGTCCTGTTCGCCGCCTGGTACACCTACCTGCCGAACGCCGCCGCCGATGCGGGGGCGCCCGCGCAGAGCTGGTACACCCTCCAGGCCGCGGTCAGCCCCGGCTTCACCCACGTCGAGGACGTCGGCATCTATGAGTCCACCGGCGGCCTGTTCGACCAGCACGCCGACACCACCACGACGCGCGTCGGCACGGCCAGCCTCGTCTTCAACAGCTGCACGTCGTTGACGATGGACTACACCTTTACCGCCGGCCCGCATGCCGGCCTCTCCGGCACGCTCGACCTCGCGCGCCTCGCCCCGGTCCCGGCCGGCTGCACGCTCTGACGGCCACGCCGGCGCGCGCCGGTGCGGACGACGCTCGGCCAGCGGTGTCAGCGCTGGCGATACGGCGCGAGCAGGCGCGAGTCGGCGAACAGCGCGTCGGGAACGAGCCAGCGCGGATCGCGCCCCGCTGCGAGCAGCGCGCGGACCTGGCTCGCGGAAATCTCCAGTGGGGTCACCGCGATCGGCAGCACGCGCCCGGCCGGCGACTCGCGCAGGCTCGCCGCGTCGGCGCAGCGGCGCGAGGCGATCTTGGTGCGCAGCTCGGTCGGCAAAGTGCCGCCTTCGTGGCCAGGCCGCGTCAGCACGCCGATGTGCGCGAAGTCGAACAGTTCACGCCAGCGATGCCAGTCGGCGAAGCCGGCGAATGCATCGGCGCCGACGAGCAGGACGAGTGGCCGTTCGGCGCCGATCTCCGCGCGCACTTCGGCCAGCGTGTCGATGGTGTACGAAGGCCCCTCGCGCTGCAGTTCGCGCGCGTCGAGCACGAGCCGCTGCTGCCCGGCGAGCGCGGCGCGCACGAGCGCCGCGCGCTGCTCCGCGCTCGCGCGCGGCTGGTCGCGGTGCGGCGGCACGCTCGCCGGCAGCAGGCGCACGTCGGCGTCGAGCAGTTCGGAGGCTTCCCAGGCCACGCGCAGGTGCGCATTGTGGATCGGATCGAAGGTGCCGCCGAAAAGCGCGAGCGGTCGCATCAGGGCCCCTCCGCTCCGCGATGCCGCTCGATGGGTCGCACGGTCATGCGCGTTCGAGCAGGAAGGCGGCGCGCCGCGTGCCGGCGATCGCGGCGACCAGGCGCTCGAGTTCGCGCCAGCCGTTCGCCTCGCGCCAGGCGGTGAGGTCGGGCAGCTTGCCTAGGGCGGCGTAGATCGGCTGCAGTTCGTCACGGCCTTTGACGATGCGGTCGATGCGCCCGGCCTGCTCGAGGCAACGTTCCCAGTGCGAGCGGTCGGAATTCTTCAGCGCGCGGCGGAACACGCCTTCGCGCGCCTGCGGCCAGATGCGCTCGCTGCGCAGCGCGGCATCGACGTTGGGCGCGGACGCGAGGCGCAGCAGGATGCGCAGCTGCGTGAGCAGCCAGCCGAGCAATGGAACGAGTTCCTCGCCCTCGGCGCGCAGGCCCGCGACGATGTGCAGCGCGCGCGCGGCGTCGCCGGCGATCGCCGCATCGGCGAGGCGGAACACGTCGTAGCGCGCGTCGTCGGCGACGCTCGCCTCGAGCGTGTCGGCGTCGACCGCCTGCCCCGCGTGCAACAGGGCCAGCTTGTCGATCTCCTGCGCGGCGGCGAGCAGGTTGCCTTCGACGCGATCGGCGAGCAGCGCGATCGCGTCGATCGACAGGCGCAGGCCGCGTGACGCGGCGCGTGCGCCGATCCAGTCCGGCAGCTCCTCGCGCTTGAGCGGCCACACCGCGACCAGCACGCCCGCGCGCTCGACCGCCGCCGTCCAAGCACCTTCGTGCTTGCGGCTCCAGTCGTTCGCGGTGACCAGCAACACGGTGTCGGGTGGCGGTGCCGCGCAGTAGTCGACGAGCGCCGCGGCACCGTCCTTGCCGGGACGGCCGCTCGGCAGGCGCAGGTCGATCAGGCGGCGGCTCGCGAACAGCGACATCGAACGCGCCGCGTCACCGAGCCGGTTCCAGTCGAAACCCGCCTCGACGTCGAGCACTTCGCGCTCGAGATAGCCGAGTTCCTTCGCGCGCGCGCGCAGCGCATCGGCCGCCTCGATCACGAGCAACGGTTCGGCGCCGGCGATGAGGTAGACGGGTTTGAGTCCGGGGCCGGCCAACTGGCGGCGCAGGGCGGCGAGCGTCGTCGACATGGGTCGATTCTACATGCCCCGATCCGCGGGCGAGCGCACGGACTTCATCCGTGGGAGCGGCGCAAGCCGCGATGCCCGTAGGGCGGTACGCGCGCAGCGCGTGCCGCCGATCAATCACCCCACTCCCGGAAAAGCATCGCGCCTTCCGGCCTCCGACAGCGGCGTCAGTGCGCCGCCTGCGTGCGCGCCTCGAGGCGGCGCAGCACGGTCTGCACCATGTCCTGCTGCAGCTCCTTCGTGAGCAGGTCGGTCTGCGCGGCGACGCCGAGTGCCTGGCTTGCATCGAAGGTGAAATCGCGGCTGAGTTCGATCGTCTGCTTCGGGACGATCACGCTGCCCGTGCCATCGAGCACCTCGAATTCGACGTGGTAGCGCAACGCGTATTCGGTCGCTCGCGCGTTGCCGCCGACCGAAAGCACGTCGGTCGAGAACGTGTTCGCATCGAAGCGCAGCGTGGCGACGTCGGGGCCCTCCGTATCGACGACTTCGCTGCCCGAGCGCGGCAATGCCTTGGCGAGGCCCTTCGCCAGCGCGCTCGACGCGTCGGCGATCCGGATGTGCACGCGCTTCATGCTCGGTGGCAGCTCGGCCTCGCGGCGAAGGTGGAAACCGCACGCGGCGAGCGGCAGGGCGAGCAGGGCGAGCAGGGCGACGAGGGCGAACGGCGTGCGACGCAGGGTCATGTGCGGGTTCCGGCGGCAATCGGAGGGCTGGCGACGAGCAGATCATACGGTGCGAGCCAGCCCGGCAGCGAGCGGATGCGCTCGAGCCAGGCGACCAGCGCGGGCCACGGCGCGAGGTCGACGCCGGCCTGGTCGGTCCAGAACAGGTAGCCGCAGCATGAGATGTCGGCGATCGTCGGCGCGTCGCCGGCGACGAACGGGCGCGCCTGCAGTTCCAGTTCGAGCCGGTCGAAATCCGCGTGCATGCGCTGCGCCCACCACGCCTCCAGCGCGGGGTCGGCGCGCGTGAAACGGCGCGAGAAACGCAGGTGCGGGAAGCTCATCGCGAGGCGGTTCGCCTCCCACGCGAGCCATTCGCGCACGCGCGTGCGCTGCGCGGGCGTGCGCCCGTCGAGCTTGCCGTAGCGGCGCGCGGCGTGGTCGAGGATCACGTTGGACTGGCACACCGCGAGGCCGTCCTCGTCGACGAGTACGGGCACTTCGCCGAACAGCGATACCGCTCGGAACGCTTCGTCGCGCTGCTCGCGCGGCGCATTGAGGTCGACCGCCCGCTGCTCGAACGGCACGGCCATGAGGCGCAGTGCCAGCGCGACCTTGTAGCTGTGGCCCGATTCACGATGGCAATGGAGGACGGGTACGGTCACGGCGGTTTCCTGTGCGAACGCCCGCTCCGCGTGGCAGGCACGAAGCGACGGCGACGCCCGCTCGCGCGGGCGTCGCCTCCGGTGATCGCGGGTCAGACGACGATGTTGACGATCTTGCCGGGCACGACGATGACCTTCTTCGGCGCCTGCCCCCCGGTGTACTCGGCGACCTTAGGCTCGGCCAGCGCGAGGCGCTCGATCTCGTCCTTGCCGGCCGACACCGCGACCTCGATCGTCGCGCGCAGCTTGCCGTTGACCTGCACCGCGAGCGTGACCGCATCGCGCACGAGCGCGGCCGGGTCGGCCTTCGGCCACGGCTGGTCCTCGATCAGCGTCTCGCCGTGGCCGAGCGCCTGCCACAGCGCATGCGAGACGTGCGGCGTGACGGGATTCATCAGCAGCACCATCGACTCGAGCGCCTCGTGGCGCACCGCGCGGCCCTGCCCGCTCGCGTCGTCGAACTTCGCGACCGCGTTGAGCAGCTCCATCAGGGCCGCGATCGCGGTGTTGAAGGAATAGCGGCGGCCGATGTCGTCGGACACCTTCTGGATCGCCTCGTGCACCTGCCGGCGCAACGTCTTCTGCCTCGCATCGAGCGCCGCGGGATCGAGCGCGGGCGCGGGGCCTTGCTGGACGTGCGAGACGACCTCGCGCCAGAAACGGCGCAGGAAGCGCGCCATGCCCTCGACGCCGGCCTCGTTCCACTCCAGCGACTGGTCCGGCGGGGCGGCGAACATCGAGAACAGGCGCACGGTGTCGGCGCCGTACTTGCCGACCATCGATTGCGGGTCGACGCCGTTGTTCTTCGACTTCGACATCTTCTCGGTGGCGCCGATCTTCACCGGCTGGCCATCGGCCTTCAGCAGCGCGCCGACCACGCGCGCGCGCTCGTCGCGCTGGATCTCGACGTCGGCGGGGTTGATCCACTCCCTGGAGCCGTCCGCGTTGTCGCGATAGAACGTCTCGGCGATGACCATGCCCTGGCAGAGGAGATTGGTCGCCGGTTCGTCCGAATGGACGAGGCCCGCGTCACGCAGCAGCTTGTGGTAGAAGCGGAAGTAGAGCAGGTGCAGGATCGCGTGCTCGATGCCGCCGATGTACTGGTCGACCGGCAGCCAGTGGTTCGCGCGCGCGTCGACCATGTCGGTCGCGCCCGGGCTCGTGTAGCGCGCGTAGTACCAGCTCGACTCCATGAACGTGTCGAACGTGTCGGTCTCGCGCTCGGCCGGGCCGCCGCACTGCGGACAGGTCGTCCGGCGCCATTCGGGATCGGCCTTGATCGGCGACTGCACGCCCATGAACTGCACGTCCTCGGGCAGCACGACCGGGAGCTGCTCTTCCGGCACCGGCACGGCGTCGCACTTGGGGCAGTAGATGATCGGGATCGGGCAGCCCCAGTAGCGCTGGCGCGAGACGCCCCAGTCGCGCAGGCGCCAGTTGACGCGGCGCGCGCCCCTGCCTTCGCGCTCGAAGCGCGCGGCGAGCGCGTCGAACGCGCCGCGGTAGTCGAGCCCGTCGTATTCGCCTGAATTCACCAGCGTGCCGTACCCGGTGTAGGCACCCTTCTCGATGATGTCGCGCTCGAACTGCTCGACGATGCTCTCCGCCGCGGCCGGCTCGTAGACGTCGATCGCGCGGCTCTCGCCGAGCGCGGCGGACATCGGGTCGGTGTTGCGTGCGGCGTCGTCACCGAGCGCGCGGATCGCGTCGCGCACCGCGTCGCTGACCACGACCATCTTGATCAGCAGGTCGTACTTGGTCGCGAATTCCCAGTCGCGCTGGTCGTGCGCAGGCACCGCCATGACCGCGCCGGTGCCGTAGCCCATCAGCACGAAATTGGCGATCCACACCGGCACGCGCTCGCCGGTCACCGGATGGATCGCGGTGAGGCCGGTGTCGATGCCCTTCTTCTCGGCGGTCTCGATGTCCGCCTCGGCGGTGCCGCCATGGCGGCAGTCCTCGATGAACGCGGCGACGAGCGGCTTGTGCTGCGCCGCCTTCAGCGCGAGCGGATGCTCGGCCGCGATCGCGAGGTAGGTCACGCCCATCAGCGTGTCCGGGCGCGTCGTGAACACGGTCAGCGGTTCTTCCTCGCCCTCGACCGCGAACGCGATCTCGAGGCCCTCGGAACGGCCGATCCAGTTGCGCTGCATGGTCTTGACCGCATCCGGCCAGCCCGGCAGGCGGTCGAGGCCGTCGAGCAGTTCCTGCGCGTAGTCGGTGATCTTGAGGAACCACTGCGGGATCTCGCGCTTCTCGACCAGCGCACCCGTGCGCCAGCCGCGGCCGTCGATGACCTGCTCGTTGGCGAGCACGGTCTGGTCGACCGGGTCCCAGTTGACGACCGACTGCCTGCGGTACGCGAGGCCCTTCTTGAACAGGCGCACGAACATGCGCTGCTCGTGCACGTAGTACTCGGGCCGGCAGGTCGCGAATTCACGCGACCAGTCGATCGCGTAGCCGAGCGTGGCGAGCTGGGCACGCATGTGCTCGATGTTGGCGTAGGTCCACTTCGCCGGCGCGGTGTTGTTCTTGATCGCGGCGTTCTCGGCCGGCAGCCCGAATGCGTCCCAACCCATCGGCTGCAGCACGTCGCGGCCGTTCATGCGCTGGTAGCGGCTGATCACGTCGCCGATCGTGTAATTGCGCACGTGGCCCATGTGCAGCGCGCCGGAAGGGTACGGCAGCATCGACAGGCAGAAGAACTTCGGCTTCGACGGATCTTCCTTGACCTCGAAGGCGCGCGTCGCGCTCCAGTAGGCCTGCGCGGCCGCTTCGACCGCCTTGGGTTCGTAGTTTTCCTGGATCGCCATGGATGCTCGCGCGGCGTCGTGCCGCTTCGGTTCGCGGATGAAAGGACGACGAGCCTAACGCAGCGCAGCAATCGAGGAAAGGCGCCGCCCGCCGGACTCGCTGGCGCCACCGATGGCGGCTCGCGCCGCCGGCCGGCGTAAGGGCAGACGGGGAACGACCCCTGATCATCCGCAGCGAGGAAAATCGTATGAACCGCTTGACGGTGTGCGTCGCGCTGGCCGTGGCGCTCGGAACGGGGATGGGCGCGTCGATCGCCCATGCGGACGGTTTCACCTACCACGGCAGCCTGCAGGATGCCGGGGAGCCCGCCAACGGCCGCTACGACCTGCAACTCACGCTCTATTCGGCGCAGGACGGCGGCCATGTGCTCGCAGGCCCGGTCACCCTCTACGGTGTCGACGTCAAGGATGGCAACTTCAGCACGAGCGTCGATTTCGGACCGATGAGCCTCGCCACGCAGGGCTGGGTCGGCGTCGCCGTGAAATCCGCGGGCGGCGGCTCGTTCGTCGCGCTCGATGCGCGATCGCCGGTCGCGCCGGATGGCGGTTGCCCCGGTTCGTGGGCACTCGACGGCAATGCCGGGAATCCGTCCGGCAGCTATCTCGGTACGTCGGATGCGACCGACCTCGTCGTGAAGTCCAACGGCGGCACCGTCGCGATCTTCGGCACGAATGGATCCAGCCGCCTTTCATTCCCGTACGCCGCAGTGGGCGCGTATTCCACCGCGATCGGCTACAACGCCGGCACGAACTTCGAGGGTTCGATCGTCACGGGCGGTCGCAACGACGCGACATTCGGCACCAACATCCGCGATACGGGCCCCAACCAGGTCATCCTCGTCGCGCAGAACGGCGTTGGCATCAATACCAGCCACGCACCCGACAACAACGCCCTGCGCGATGAACTGACGATCGCGCCTTCGGCGCACCTGCCGGGCGCCAATGCCGATCTCACGTTCGAGACCTCGACCACGGCGACCGGCTACAACGGGTTCAACTTCAGCGCGATCCCGGGCGGCTATTTCCAGTTGAACGGGCTGCACGACGACAACAACGTGCTCACTTACCACTCGCTGATGTACATCAACTACTCGACCGCGTTCGGCGGCTACGGCGTGTTCCAGTTCAACGGCGCGAACGGCCCGGGCGTCTTCAACGTGGGCCACAACGCCCAGACCGGCAACGGCGCCTATCTCACCGCCGGCGGCGTCTGGACCAATGCATCCAGCCGCAGCTTCAAGGAAGCGTTCCAGAAGGTGGACACCGTCGACGTGCTCGGCAAGCTCGTCGCGCTGCCGGTGCAGACGTGGTTCTACAAGGGATCGCACGGCGAAGGCCGGCACATGGGACCGGTGGCCGAGGAATTCGCGGCGGCCTTCGGCCTCGGCAATGACGAGACACACATCACCACGGTCGACGAGAGCGGCATCGCGTTCGCGGCGATCCAGGGCCTCAACAAGAAGGTCGAGCGCGAGAACGAAGTGCTGCGCCGCGAGAACGCGGACCTGCGCGGTTCGCTCGAGCGCATCGTCGCGCGCATCGAACGCCTCGAAGGCCGCAAGGGGGACTGACCATGGCCACCTCCACCCCGGTCATCCGTGGCGGGCCCGTGCTCGCCGCACTTGCACTGCTCGCCGTCGCATCGCCAGCGGGCGCCGGCGATGCGGCACGCCGCTACACGATGCATGCGAGCCTGCGCCCGGTCGTCACGAAAACCACCGCCCGCGGCGACGCCCTGTCCATGCAGGCGAGCCTGGTCGCGAGTCGATCGTACGTACCCGTGCAGGAAGGCGGCGACCTCGCCCTGATCGGCAAACTCGCGCACGTCGTGCTCGGCTGCGCGGACGACACGATCTTCGCCAACGGCTTCGACGGCCCCATCTGAGCGCGACGTGGCGCGGGTCCGCGATGCGGCGGATCCGCGCTGCGCGACGTTTCGATGCAGGGCGGCGTTCCAAACGCGCAGCCGCGCGCTAGGATCGCCCTTCCACATCGAAGCGAAGGGGTCATCATGGGCATGCGCGTACTGTCGCTCGCGGTTCTCGCCGTTCTCGCCTCGCCGGCGTTCGCCGCCGACGAACCGGTTGCGTCCGTCTTGCACTGCGGCCACCTCGTCGACACCGCCGCGGGCAAGGTGCTCGGCGAGACCAGCATCGTCGTCGACGGCAAGCGCATCCGCGAGGTGAAGCCCGGCCGCGTCGAGATCAGCGGCGCCACGACGATCGAACTCGGCGACGCGACCTGCCTGCCCGGCCTCATCGACAGCCACACCCACCTCACCGGCGAAACGAGCCCGACCGGCTACACCGACCAGTTCCGCTGGAACGTCGCCGACTACGCGATCCGCTCGACCGTCTACGCGCGGCGCACGCTCGAGGCGGGCTTCACGACGGTGCGCAACCTCGGCGACAACGAGGGCGAATCGGTCGCGCTGCGCAATGCGATCGACGCCGGCATCGTGCCCGGCCCGCGCATCTTCACCGCGGGCGTCGCGATCGGCTCGACCGGCGGCCATGCCGACGGGACCGACGGCTACCGCAAGGACCTCGCCGGCGATCCCGGCGCGAAGCAGGGCATCATCAACGGCGTCGACGACGCCTGGAAGGCGGTGCGCCAGCACTACAAGGACGGTGACGACCTCATCAAGATCATGCCCTCGGGCGGGGTGCTCGACGAGAGCAGCAGCGTCGACAACGCGCAGATGACGCTCGAGGAGGTGAAGGCGGTCGTCGCCGCCGCGCACGACTACGGCTTCACCGTCGCCGCGCATGCGCACGGCGCCGAAGGCATCCGCCGCGCGATCGTCGGCGGCGTCGATTCGATCGAGCACGGCACCTTCATGGACGATGCCGACATCAAGCTCATGAAGGAACACGGCACCTGGTACGTGCCGACGATCATCGCGGGCAAGTACGTCGAGGAGAAGGCGAACGTGCCCGGTTATTACCCGCCCCAGGTCGCCGCGAAGGCGAAGCAGGTCGGACCGCTGATCCAGCGGACCGCGGCGCGCGCATACAAGGCCGGCGTGAAGATCGCGTTCGGCACCGACGCGGCGGTCTATCCGCATGGACAGAACGCGAAGGAATTCCAGTACATGGTCGAGGCCGGCATGCCGGCGATGTTCGTGCTGCAGGCGGCGACGACGCACGCGGCCGAACTGCTGCACAAGACCAAGGACCTGGGCAGCGTCGAGGCCGGCAAGTTCGCCGACGTGATCGCCGTCGACGGCAGCCCGCTCGACGACATCATGCGCATGCAGAAGGTGACGTTCGTGATGAAGGAAGGAGTCGTCTACAAGGGCACGGGCGCGGCGGCGCCCTGATTCCGCTCATTCCGCGACCGTCGCAAACGTCCTGTGGGGGCAATTGCTTCGCTCGCCGACACACCATGAGGTCCGGTCGCGCTTCGACTCCGCCCCCTTCGCGGGCTGCGCCCGGCGCGAACGGAATTCTCGAAGTGTCGACCGGCGAAGACAGTTGCTCCCACGAGGCTGCCGCAGTCGCGCCTAGGACTCGCCCGCCCACTGGAACACCTCCTCGATCCGCACTTCCAGCGCATGCGCGATGCGGAACGCGAGTTCGAGCGACGGCGCGTAGCGGCCCGCTTCGAGCGCGATCACGGTCTGGCGCGTGACGCCGCAGGCGTCGGCGAGCGCCTGCTGGGTCATCTCGCCGCGCTCGAAGCGCAGGCGGCGGATCGCATTGGTGACCGGCGTGCCGTTGCCCATCGCTGTCAGCGCCGGTCGCGCCAGTAGCCGAGGCCGACGACGAGATACTCGAACGCGCACGACACGATCAGCGCGAGGACGAGCAGGTGGCCGAGCAGCGGCGGGACCGCCCATTCGAGCCGTTCCGTCGGCGAGAACGACAGCAGCAATGCGTAGCCGACGAGGATCACGACGAGCGCGAGGCGCGCCGCGCCCGCGCCGCGCGCCTCGATCTCGCGATCGCGTTCGTCCTGCCGCACGCCGCGGCGCCAACGCGCATCGAGCACGCGCGCGAGGAGCATCCAGGCGACGAGCAGCATGACGATGTTGCGACCGATGCGGTTCGCATCCGGGTTGTGCCACAGCGGTGGCCCGTGGAACACCGGCGCATGCACGATCGCGTACGCCGCGATCACGAGCGTGAAGGCGAGGCCGAGCCAGGCGCGCCATTCGCCCGGCGACATCGACTCGCCGATGCCCCCGTCGGGGATGCGCGAGATCGCGTGGAGCGAACCCCAACCGACCGCCATGAGCAGGACCATGCCAGCGTTGCCGGCTTCGATGCCGAACACGCGCGCCGGCCCCGCGAGCAGCAGCCAGGTCGCCAGTGCGGCGACGACGGCGAGACCGATGAAGCCGAGGCGAGGCAGCGACATGCGTCATCTCCAGCAGACATCATGTAACTTACACATTACATTTTCGTCAGGCGATGTCAAGTATTTTTTACCCCAACTTGCGATTCATGGCCGCTGGCACAATCTGCGACCGACCCGATCAGGAGCCACCGAATGTCCGCCACTGCGCCCTCTCCCTACGTGTTCGACGCGACCGAAGCCAACTTCCAGACCGAAGTGCTCGACGCGTCGTTCGATCAGCCGATCCTGGTCGACCTGTGGGCGACGTGGTGCGGCCCGTGCAAGGTGCTCGGCCCGCTGCTCGAAAAGGTCGTCGGCGAGTTCAACGGCGCCGTGCGCCTCGCCAAGATCGACTGCGACAAGGAACAGGCGCTCGCCGCGTCGTTCGGCGTGCGCAGCATCCCGACCGTCGTGCTGATCCGCGAGGGCCAGCTCGTCGACGCGTTCACCGGCGCGCTGCCCGAAGGCGCGATCCGCGAGTTCCTCGCGCGCCACGTGCAGCCGAACGAGGCTGCACCGGAAGGCGCCGCGGCGCCCGCGCGCGACGAAACGCCGGAACAGGCGATCGCGCGCATCCAGCAGGCGATCGCCGCCGAGCCCGACAAGGCCGAGCTCAAGCTCGAACTCGCCGTTGCGCAGATGCAGGTCGGCAACGCGGCCGCGGCCGAAGCCGAACTCGACAGCCTGCCCGCCAACCTCGCCAACGACGACCGCGCGCGGCGCCTGCGCGGCCAGCTCGAATTCGCCCGTTCGCTCGAAGGCGCGCCCGGCGCGGCCGAACTGCGCGCGCGCATCGAGCGCGATCCGAACGACCACGCCGCACGCGACCTGCTCGGCGTGCGCCTGCTCATCGACGGCGAAGCGGCCGCGGGACTCGACCAGTTCCTCGCGATCCTGCAGGCCGACCGCGGCTGGAACGATGGCCAGGCCAAGAAGCGCCTGGTCGCCGCATTCAGCGTGCTCGACGACGCCGACCTCGTCGGCACGTATCGCCGGCGCATGTCCTCGCTGCTGTTCTGACGCGTCGCACGTAGGGCGGTACGCGCGTAGGGCGGTACGCGCGCAGCGCGTGCCGCCGTCGACCAGGGTGCGCTCCCACAGCCGGTCCACGTACACCGTGTAGGCCGGTACGCGCGCAGGGCGGCGGAATAACCGCGATGCCCTTCAATTCGGCATTCAGCCCTCGGCCGTCCGTCGAATCAACGCCCGATACTCCCGCGGCGCGAACCCTGTCACCTGGCGGAACTGCCGCGACAGCGCGCTCTGGTCGGAAAACCCCGTCTGCTGCGCGATCGCCGCGATTGCCACCGTGCCTTCGGCGAGCAGGCGCGCCGCGTGGCCGATGCGCGTCTTGATGAGGTGCTGCGACGCGGACAGCTGGAAGATCTTCTTCATGCGCCTTTCGAACTGCGCCACCGACACCCCGGCGCGGCGCGCGAGCTGCTCGACACGCAGCGGCCGATCGTAGTGTTCGAGCATGAAGTCGACCGCATCGGCGAAACGGGCGTCGACGATGCCGCTGCGACTCGGCTCGGCGAGGTCCTTGGAGATGCAGGCGAGCCCGATCACCGCGCCCGAGCGGTCCCGCAGCGCTTCCTTCGTGGTCAGGCACCAGCCGGTGCTGCCGTCGCGATACACCGTCAGGTCGAGGTTGTCCGCGATCGGCCGGCCCGAGCGGAACACGCGGTCGTCCTGGCGTGCGTAGCGCTCCGCCATCGCGCGCGGGAACAGGTCGAAGGCGGTCTTGCCGATCGCGTCGCGCTTGCTCCTGAGCCCGCAACGCTGCACGCAGGCTTCGCTCATCAGCACGTAGCGGCCGTCGCGGTCCTTCATCGAGAACACGATGTCGGGCAGGCGGTCGAACAGTGCCTCGATGTAGTCCGGCGAGGCGATGCTGGCGAGGAAGCGGTCGCGCCAAGCCCCCCTGTCGATGCCCATCGCCCGGCCACCCCGCTGTATCGATTATGCAATTCCCGCGGCACGCGCGCGCCGATGTGACAAGACGGTGGCGCCCGGGCGTTCCTAGCATGCCTGCGTCGTCACCGCCTCCAGCGCCCCTTCGCGCCGGACGCGGCACGGCAGCCCCGCGCATCGAAGCACGCGCACGAACCGAGGAATCCAGCATGTCGCCATTCCATCGCCTGTTGCAAGCCAGTGCCGCGTCCGCCCTCTGCCTGTGGTGCGCGATCGCCCAGGCGGGCGCAGACCGCAACGCGGCGCTGCCGCCGCAAGGCAGTCCGCTCGCCGATGCTCGCGCGCCCCACGTGCAAGCCCGCCGCATCGATGCCGGCCACGTCGCGCCGATCCATCCGCTGCGCGAGCAGCGTTACGTCGATTACGACACGGGTGCATTCGACCGGCGCGCACCGCTCGGCGAGCCCTCGCGCCGTGCCGCCGGCGGTGGCTGTCCCGACTACGCGAACCTGGGCGGCGCGGCGCTGGTGGGTGCCGTCAAGGCCTCGGACCTCGCCGGCTGCCTGTATCCGCTGTTCGACCTGACCGGCACGGTGGCGGGCCAGACCTTCGACGAAGCCAAGATGGTCACGATCGCGAACGCGATACTCGCCGACGCTCCGGCCTATCCCGGCGACAACGGCGCGCGCATGCTGCAGCTCATCATGTTCCTGCGCGCCGGCTACTACGTGCAGTGGAACGATCCGGCGGCGGTCGGCGCGTACGGCACCGCGCTCGCCAACGCGATCCGCCCGGCGCTCGACGCGTTCGTCGCCAATCCCCACTTCGCCGACGTCGACGAGGACCACGGCGCGGTGCTCGCCGAATTCGTCACCCTGATCGACAGCGCGGGCGAGAACGCGCACCAGCTCCAGACCGGCGCGCTGCAGGGCATCCTCGAGCGCTACGACGGGCCGGCCATGGCCTCGATGTACTGGATGAAGGCCGCGACGTTCAACGTGTTCAACGTGTTGTTCCGCGGCCACGGCAACGACGATTTCCGCGCCTGGGTCGTCACCCAGGCAGGCAGCGCCATCACCGCCACCCTGCAGGGCTTCATCGCCGACAACAAGGCCAGCGACGTCGGCACCGATCGCGAATACCTGCTCGTCGACGCAGGCATGGAACTCGCGCGCTTCCTGCAGTACCCGAACGCCTCCGGCGGCTTCCAATTCCACGATGCGCTGCACCCGCGCGTGAAGTACGTGCTCGACGAATTCCCGCTGGCGAGCAGCGCGAGCCCGGGCGCGGCGATCTACGTCAACACCGCCTCGACCGCGGACTGGTTCGACCATGCGCACTGCAGCTACTTCGGCACCTGCGACCTCGCCGGCACGATCGAGCCGATCATCCTGCCGCCGGCGAACGCACGCGAGTGCAGCCCCACCCTGAAGGTGCGCAGCCAGGCCCTGACCTCGCAGCAGCTCGACTGGGTGTGCAACCGCGTCGGCGCCGAGGAGACGTACTTCCACGACACGCTGCCGGGCCAGACCGACACGCCGGTGCCGGACGACCACAACACGCAGCTCGAGATGGTCATCTTCCACTCGAGTGGCGACTACGGCACCTACTCCGGCGTCCTGTTCGGCAACGACACCAACAATGGCGGCATCTACCTCGAAGGCGACCCGTCCGATCCGTCGAACCAGCCGCGCTTCCTCTGCTACGAGGCCGAATGGCTGCGCCCCACGTTCGACGTGTGGAACCTCACCCACGAGTACATCCACTACCTCGACGGCCGCTACAACTGGTGGGGCGGATTCGGCGACCTGCCGCAGGCCGCGCCGGCATCGGCGATCTGGTACGTCGAAGGCTTCGCCGAATACGTGTCCTACACCTTCCGCGGGCTCGTGTACGGCAACGCGCTCGCCGACGCGCAAGGCACGCCTGACCGATGGGCGCTGTCGCAGCTGTTCGACACCGAATACAGCACCGACTACGACCGCACGTATGCCTGGGGCTACATGGCCGTGCGCTACATGTTCGAGCGCCATCCCGACGACATCACGACGTTGTACGCGACGGTGTCGCGTCCGGTCGACGCGTACGCCGGCTACCGGCCGTGGCTCGACGCGTTCCGCACGGCCTACGACGCGGACTTCCGCGCCTGGATCGATTGCTATGCGACGCACGATGGCGACACTTCGTCCTGCGGCGGCGCGCCGACGGACGCGATCTTCGCCAGCGGCTTCGACGGCGCGCCTTCGCAGCCGCCGACCGAATGCCCGATCGTCGGTGGCAGCGACCAGACCCTCGGCAACGGTTGCATCCGCAGCGGCATCGCGCAGGCGAATCCGGGCTGGTACCGCTACTACGCACTCGCCGTGCCGGCCGGCGCGAGCAACCTCGTCGTCACGACGAGCGGCGGCAGCGGCAATGCCGACCTGTTCGTCAGCGCCGGCAACTGGCCGAGCAGCAGCGACTACGACGTCGCCTCCACCCAGCCCGGCAACGAGGAAAGCGTGAGTGTCGCCACGCCGACGGCGGGCTGGTACTACATCGCGCTGCAGGCGACGCAACCGTTCAGCGACGTGGTGCTGCGGGCGCAGTACGACACGCACTGAGCGGCGTGCACCGGCGCGGCGATGTCGCCAGGCACTGGATCCCGGCTTTCGGCGGGATGACGGAGACAGGAATGCGGCGCGCCGACCACGGCGCGCCGCGAAGAGCCGGACGAGTGCCTCCGCTACACGGACGAGCCCCGCAGCATCACGCGCAGCAGCAGGCCGATCGCGATGAACAGCACCGCGGCACTCGCCGCGAGCGATCCGTGGATGCCGATGCTCGCGCCGGCGAGCCCGACCGTGATGCCGCTGAAGGTGCGCATGCCGAGCGCGAACATCGTGAACACGCCGATCGCGCGACCACGCATCTCCGGCGGTGCATCGAGCTGCACGAGCGTCTGCGCCATCGCGTTGAAGGACAGCTCGACGAAGCCCGCGACGAACAGCAGCGGGATCGCCAGCGTGTAGCTGCGCGTCAGCGCGAAGCAGCCGAGCGCGACGCACCAGGCCATCGCGAGCAGGCAGGCCGTGCGTGCGCGCGGCTGCAGCAGGCCGCGGCTTTCGAGCACGATGCCGGCGGTGAGCGCACCGGCCGCGTCGGCGCCGAGCAGCAGGCTGTAGTAGAAGTCCGCCTTGGCCTGGCCAAGGTCGTGCGCGAAGCCCGGCATCTGCGCCTGGTAGGCGTTGCCGACGAACAGCGAGGCAAGCCCGGCCAGCAGCGTCATCGCGAGGATCACGCGATGATGCGAGATCTCGCGCAGCGCACGCCCGATGTCGCCGAGCGTGCGCACCGCACGCGTCGCCACCGCGGCGCCGGCGGCGCGGAACTTCGGTCCGTAAGGCGCTGCCGCGAGCCAGGCGATGAACGGCAGGTAGAGCAGCGCATTGACGAGGATGCCGCGTTCGGGGCCGAGCCAGAGCAGCAGCGCGCCGCCGATGCCGGGGCCCATGAGCATGCCGAGCTGGCGCGCGGTCGCGTTGAGCCGCACCGCGCTCTGCAGGTGCTCGCGACCGACGATGTCGTGCAACAGCAACTGCGACGGCGGCCCCCACAGCACGCCTGCCATGCCGTGCACGACGAGCAGCGCGGCGGCATGCCAGACCTGCAGCGCCCCGGTCACGAACAGCACGCCCCAGGCGACCGACACGCCCGCGAACAGCGCCATGCCGAGCTGGATCATCCGGCGCGGATCGACGCGATCGGCGAGCGCACCCGAATACACCGACAGCAGCAGGAACGGCAGCCAATGCGAGACGACCGCGAAGCCTCCGAGCGCGGGCGAATCGAAGCGCTCGTGGATGACCCAGTAGCTGATCACGTGCTCGATGTTGTCGGCCATCATCGCGAGGGCCGACAACAGGAAGTACGCACGGAAACCGCGGTGCCGCAACGCGGCGAATGAAACCGGCACGGCCGGCGGAGGGGAAGCAGCGTTCATGGATGTCCTTGTGGATTTTCCGGTCAAGCGAAGGCGCCTCGTGTCCGCCTTCGGGCGGAACCACGATGAATCCGGCAACACCGGAGACGTTGGCGCGTTGATTGACGTGAACGCTTACGGCAGCCCGCAGCAGGAGCGCGGCGCGGATACTACGACGCGGGTACGCCCGCGGCAAGGAACTCGACGCGGAAGCAGGAGATGAAACGCGAAGAACAGCTTTCCTCCGGTATTCCGTGCACCCGGTGTTTCAAGCTCGGAGTCCTTGCTTGCTTCGCGTGAACCGTGTCCTTCGTGTTTCAATCTCTGGAACGCCCCTCGGGACCATCGCCCGCATGAAACCGACGACGATGACGCCGCGCGCGCTGCGCCTGGGCATGAACCTGTGGCCGCCGTTCCTGTTCGCGGGGATCCGCGTGCTCGACATCGGCGCGGACTGGCGCAGCGCGCGGGTGACGTTGCGCCTTCATTGGTACAACCGCAATGCGGTCGGCACGCAGTTCGGCGGCAGCCTGTTCGCGATGACCGATCCGTTCTGGATGATCCTCGTCATGCGCGGCCTCGGGCGCGACTACATCGTCTGGGACAAGGCGGCCGAGATCGAGTTCGTCGCGCCCGGGCGCGAGAGCGTGTACGCCGAGTTCCACGTCGACGACGCCCTGCTCGAGGAGATCCGCAGTGCGACGGCGGGTGGCGCGAAGTACCTGCGCTGGTGCGAGACCTCGGTGTGCACGGCCGATGGCGAGGTCGTCGCGCGCGTGCGCAAGCAGATCTACGTGCGGCGCAAGGCCGGGACCTGAGGCGGACCGCAAGCGGGGCGGCCCGGCATCGGCGAGGCCGAGGGGCGCGTAGCCGGCGTCCTCCGATGTAATCTTCAGCGACGGCGCGGCGCGGCGGAGATGCCCACCCGGCCGCACCGGGATCACGCTGCGTACCCAGGGAGGACGTCGCACCATGACCATCGACGAAGCGAACCCCACCTCTTCCGCGGCAGCCGAGCGCCGCTTCGAGTTCATCGTGCATTGGCCCCTCGTCGACGAGGACGCCAAGGTGGCGATCGCCGCGTTCTGGCGCCGCGAAGGCGCGCTCAACGACGACGCTGCGATCCAGCAGCGCCTCACGCAGGTGGTCATGCACGCGCGCACGCATGACGGCGAAGTCGCCGGCGTGTGCACCGCGGTGCCCGTGACGCCGCCACGCCTCGGCCAGCCGATGTACTACTGGCGCACGTTCGTCGGCGCACGCTGGCGCGCCAGCCCGCTCGTGATGTCGCTGCTCAAGCGCTCCTGCGTGCTGCTCGAGGAGCATGCGCGCGCGCACGACCATCCGTGCATCGGCGTGCTGCTCGAGCTCGAGAACGATCGTTTCCGCGAACGCGGCCGCATGGCGACGTGGTTCAATCCACGCTTCGTCTACCTCGGCCGCAGCGATCGCGGACTGGACCTGCGCGCGCTGTACTTCAAGGGCGCGCGCCTGAAGGATCCGCCGGCCAAGGCATGAGGGCGCGCAGCCCGCGCCGCGTGTGGCACGATCCCATCCCCGCAAACGCCGACCCGCCATGACCAGCTACGACACCCCCGCCGCCCACGCCGACGCCACGCCCGCGCCCTCCGTCGCCGAGGTGCTCGGCAGCGTGCACACGACGAACTTCCCGGACCTGCTGCGCCAGCTCGGCGGCTGCCTCGTGGTCAGCACCTACCAGGCCGGCAAGCTCGTGATCCTGCGGCCCGACGGCGCCAGCATCAACACGCATTTCCGCAACTTCGTGCGGCCGATGGGCATGGCCGCGGACAACCAGCGCCTCGCGCTCGGCACCGCGCTCGAGATCGCCGAGTTCCGCAACATGCCGGCGGTAGCCAGGCGCCTGCAGGACCCGCCGCGCCACGATGCCGTCTACATGGCGCGCCGCGTGCACCTCACCGGCGCGATCGACATCCACGAGATGGCCTGGGACAAGCACGGCGACCTCTGGTTCGTGAACACGCTGTTCTCGTGCCTGTGCACGCTCGACACCAAATCGAGTTTCGTGCCGCGCTGGCGCCCGTCCTGCGTCACGCATTACGCACCCGAGGACCGCTGCCACCTCAACGGCCTGGCGATGCGCGACGGCCGTCCGCGCTACCTCACCGCGCTCGGCGAAACCAACGAGCCGCAGGGCTGGCGCGTCAACAAGCGCGACGGTGGCGTGCTGTTCGACATGGCCGGCAACAAGGTGATCGCGCGCGGCCTGTCGATGCCGCATTCGCCGCGCTGGTACGACGAGCGCCTGTGGGTGCTCGAGTCCGGCCGCGGCAAGCTCGTCACGATCGACCCGAAGACCGGCGCGAAGACCGATTTCGCGAGCGTGCCCGGCTTCGCCCGCGGGCTGGACTTCCTCGGCCCGATCGCCTTCATCGGCCTGTCGCAGCTGCGCGAGACGAACGCGTTCACCGACATCGAGATCACCGAGGACAACCGCGACCGCCAGAGCGGCGTCTGGGCCGTGCACATCGGCACGGGCAAGACCATCGCGCTGCTCAAGTTCACCGGTGGCGTGCAGGAGATCTTCGCGGTGCAGGCGCTGCCCGGCGTGCTGTTCCCGGAGATCATCCACGAGGGCGAACTGCTCGCGAGTGCCTACGCCCTGCCGGATGAAGCGCTACGCGAAGTCGCGTTCACACCGGCGCCGGCCGCGGCGCAGGCGCCCGCCGGCGGTTGACGTCAGGCCGGCGCGCCGCTCAGGCGCGCGCGCACCGCGTCGACGGCGCGGCGGCACATCGCGTCGGCCGGCAATGATGCATCGATGCGCACCGCATCGGCGGGTGGCGCGTCGAATCGCGCCGCCACCGCGTCGACGAGTTCGGGGCTGCGGTCACGCGCCGGGTGCGCGCGCCGCAGCACGTCGTCGGCGACGCGGCGGCGCGCGAGCGCCGGCGTGCATTCGAGCACGAGGGCCATCGCGGAGAAGCGCTGCCGGTGCGCGAGCTCGCGCAGACGTTCGTAGTCCTCGCGCCGCGAGAACGTCATGCCGTCGATCACGCTCGACGCGCCGAGCAGGGCGTTGATCTCGATCGCGAGCAGCACGCCGCGATAGGCCGCGCGCTTCTCGATGAAGCTGTACTCGCATTGCGGGAACATCGCCGCGCGGACTTCGTCGCGGCAGACGCGGCGCAGGCCGAGTTCGGCCACCAACGCGCGCGCGACCGTGCTCTTGCCCGCGCCGGGCAAGCCGACGAGGGCGACCGCGAGTGGCGGCGCACCGGTCCTCGCTTCAGGCGCGGGTGGGTCGTCGTCGTTCACCGGTCCGTTCGTCCACGTCCAGCAAGGGGCACCGGCGCAGCGGTCGCAGCCTCGATAATGTGGCGCGCGCCGCGTTTTCCGGCGGCGCGATGCGCGGCGCCGCCGCCGGTTCGCTAGAATTGTGGCCCTGACGCCATGCGATTGCCATGACCTACCTCAAGCAACCGTTCACGATTCCGGGCTATCGGCTGATCGGCCGTCTCGGCGTGGGCGGCATGGCGACCGTCTATCTCGCCAGCCAGGAATCGCTGTCGCGACTCGTCGCGATCAAGGTGCTGGCGAACGACCACTCCGGCGACGAACTCGTGCGCCGTTTCGAAAACGAGGCGCGCACGATCGCGCGCCTGGACCACCCGCACATCGTGCAGATCCATGACGTCGGTCGCACCTCGACCGGCCAGATCTACTACACGATGCCGTACCTTTCGAACGGCGACCTGTCGACGCGCAACATCCGCGACGATCCCGAACGCATCCTCGCGGTCATGCGCGCGCTGGTCGAGGCGCTCGGCTGCGCGCACGACCACGGCATCGTCCACCGCGACGTCAAGCCGGAGAACGTGCTGTTCGACAAGCTCGACCGGCCGATGCTCGCCGACTTCGGCATCGCGCTCACCGGATCCAAGCAGCAGCGCGTCACGCGCGAGGGCGCGACGATCGGTTCGTCCGGCTACATGAGCCCGGAGCAGGCGCGCGGCCAGCCGATCGACGGCCGCTCGGACTTCTACAGCCTCGGCGTCCTCTGCTACGAACTGCTCACCGGCGAAATGCCGTTCCAGGGCGGCGATGCGCTCGCGGTCGCGCTCGCCCACATCGAGAAGCCGGTGCCGCGCCTGCCGGTCACGCGGCGCATCTGGCAGCCGCTCATCGACAAGGCC
Source organism: Dokdonella fugitiva (assembly GCF_004342425.1). Lineage (GTDB taxonomy): Bacteria > Pseudomonadota > Gammaproteobacteria > Xanthomonadales > Rhodanobacteraceae > Dokdonella_A > Dokdonella_A fugitiva. The sequence goes on from NZ_SLWQ01000008.1 coordinate 154,392, forward strand.
CTGGCCAAGCATCCCGACGCGCGTTTCCAGAGCGCCGAGGAAATGCTCGCCGCGCTCGACATCGTCGCACGCCGCATGCGCGCGACCACGCCCAGCGGCCTGGGCCGCCGCTTCAAGGCGCTGGTCGAACGCATCGTCGCGATCCCGCGTCGCCGCCGCGCGCTCGCGCTCGGCGGGCTCATGGCGGCGACCCTGGTCGCGCTGGTCGCGCTGTCGCCGCACGTCGCCCAGCGCACCGCTTTGCACGCGGGCGGCGCCGCCGGCACGCCCGCGGCGGTCGCCGCGCGCGATGCCGATCCGCTGGCGGGTGCACGCGCGCAGCACCTGCAGCAAGCCGACGACCTCATGTCGATCAACCGCCTGGTCGAACCGGCCGGGGCGAGCGCGGCCGACGAATACCTCGCGGTGCTCGCGGCCGAACCGCAACAGGACGATGCACGCAAGGGCCTCGCGCGCATCTTCGAACGACTCGGCGCGCAGGCCCGCCAGGCGATCGCCGACGACCACGCGACCGAGGCGACGCACGCGATCGACCAGGCCGACGGGCTCGCGTCGCGCGCCGGTGCGGTGGTCGCGGAGGCGCACGCCGCGTTCGCGAAGGCCGTCCATGACGCAGTCGAGCAGCGCCGCGCGCGCACCCGGGATCCGCTCGACCCGAGTGCGCTGCACGCGCTCAAGCCGCTGCTGCCCGCGCTGGCCCGCGTCGATGCGGCGCAGGCGAAGGCGATCGAGGCGGCGCTCGCCCAGTCGAAGGCGCGCCTGCGCGTCGGCGCCGTGATCCGCGACGATGGCGGCCCCGAGATGGTCGTCATGCCGGCCACGCGCGGCTCAACGCCGTCGATCGCGATGTCGGTCGACGAAGTCACGCGCGGTGCATACGCCGCCTTCGCCAGGGCGGCCGGCCGGCCGGTGGCACGCTGCCGCGCATCGCAGAACCTCATCGCGCTCGTCGCCTCGCGCGGGATCGACTGGCGCCACCCCGGCTTCGAGCAGGGGGACGACCACCCCGTCGTCTGCGTGAGCTGGGCGGACGCGAACGCCTATGCACGCTGGCTCGGCGAACGGACCGGCGCACGCTATCGCCTGCCGAGTTCGAACGAATGGCTCGCGGCGGCGCGCGCCGCCGGCAGTGGCAAGGGCTGTCGCGCGGCGAACATCGAGGCACGGCGTGGCTGCAACGACGGATACGAGCACACGGCGCCGGTCGGCCGCTTCGGCACGAGCGCGCCGGGCCTGCACGATCTCGCCGGCAACGTCAGCGAATGGGTCGACGTGTGTGCGAATCGCGGCCGCGGCGGCGAGGATTGCGGCGAACACCGCTTCCGCGGCCTGTCGTGGCGCGACGACGACGAGGAATCGAACCTCGACCGCATCGACAGCGCGCCGGCCGACGTCGGCTACGCGAACGTCGGCTTCCGCCTCGTGCGCGAGCTGCCCGCCGTGGACGCGGCGCAGTGAAGCATCCGCGCGGCGCGCCGCACGCGCCGATCCGCTACGCTCCATCCTGACACCGACCGCGCCTCCATCATGCGACCGCTCTACGTCCAGCGCTACCTGCTCACCGGCCTTCTCACCTTCATCCCGGTCTGGTTGACCTGGATCGTCTTCAAGTCGATCTTTTCGCTGCTGTCGCAGTTCAACCTGCCGTGGGTGTCGGCATTGTTCGAGGCATTCCCGGACACGCTCGGCCGCCTGCACCAGGAATGGCTCATGTCGCTGCTCGCGTTCATCGTGACGGTGGTCGCGCTGTACGTGACCGGCTTCGCCGCCAACCGGGTGTTCGGCCAGCGCCTCATCGGCGCGTTCGAGAGCGTCATCGAGCGCATCCCGGTCGCGCACAGCATCTACGGCGGCGCGAAGAAGCTCATGACGATGCTGCAGCACAAACCGAGTGGGACGCAGCGCGTCGTGCTCATCGACTTCCCTTCGCCGGAACTGAAGTCGATCGGTTTCGTCACGCGCGTGTTCCGCGACGCCAGCGGTATCGAGTTCGCCGCCGTCTACGTGCCGACGACACCGAACCCGACCGGCGGCTACCTCGAGATCGTGCCGCTCGACCGCCTCGTCGCGACCGACTGGAGCGTCGACCAGGCCATGGCGTTCATCCTGTCCGCCGGCGCCGCCGGCCCCGACCCGCTGCCGTTCGAACTGGGCCGCAAACCGCGTCACGCCCCGGCTGAGGCTGCATCCCCGCGCCCGTCAGGAAAGGACTGAAACACCTAGGAGACGAAGGAAAGGGGAAAGCTCGAGACACCGAGCGCGCAGAGAAAGGCACGATCCCTCTCGTTTGAAAAGCTCTTCCTCGTGTGCTCCGGGTTTTAATCCGGATCATCGGTTTTTCCTTCGTGTCCTTCGTGTTTTCAGGCTCTGCTCTTCCGCGCGAGCGGGATCCCCCGTCCAGTCGCAGGCCGAGACGGAACCGGCTTGGCCCTGCCCTCCGGCGGCGCCGAAACCGGCGGTCGGCCGGACCCGGCGCGTAAACCATTGTAAAGTGCGCGCCGCCCGCCGCAGTGACCTTAGACACTAGGCGATCCTGCGGTCGGCACCCTAGCCTGACTGCCTTTCCCCGTACCGGAGCGACGCATGCCTGCATGCAGGATCCGCGTGCTGGCCGCCGCCCTCGCCCTGGGGACGGCGGGCGCGCACGCCCATACCAACGAGCGTGGCCTCGACGCGCAGAACATGGACGTGGCGACGCCTGCGTGCAGCGACTTCTTCCAGCACGCCAACGGCGGCTGGCTCGCGTCGAACCCGATCCCCGCCGAATACAGCCGCTGGAGCCTCGACGACGAACTGCGCGAGCGCAACCTGGCGCTCCTGCGCGGCGTGCTCGAAGATGCCGCCGCGCACCCGGGCGAGGCGGGCAGCACGACGCAGAAGGTCGGCGACTTCTACGCCTCGGCGATGGACGAGGCCGCGGCCGAGGCCGCCGGTTACGGGCCGATCAAGCCGGACCTCGCGCGCATCGCGGCGCTGAAGACCGGCGCCGACGTCGCCGCGCTCGTGCGCAGCTGGCACGCGCAAGGCATCCCGGTGCTGTTCGACTTCGGCCCGCAGTCCGACATGAAGGACGCGAACCGCATGATCGGCTACGCGATCCAGGGCGGCCTCGGCCTGCCCGATCGCGACTACTACACCCGCACCGACGCGAAATCGAAGGAACTGCTCGGCAAGTACCGCGCACACGTCGCGCGCATGCTCGCGCTGGTCGGCGACGCGAACGCCGAGGCCGAAGCGGGCTGGGTCGTCGACCTCGAGACGACGCTCGCGCGCGCCTCGCTCGACCGCGTCGCGATGCGTGATCCGCAGACCTACTACCGCATCGCCACGCTCGCGCAGGCCGACGCGCAGACGCCGCATTTTTCCTGGACCACGTTCTACAAGGAGATCGGCCGCGCGGACGTCACGCGCTTCTCGCTGCCGCACCCGAAGTTCTTCGCGGCAATGGACGGCGCGCTCGCCAAGGTGCCGGTGTCGCACTGGCAGGCGTACCTGCGCTGGCACCTCGTCGATTTCGCCGCGCCGTCCCTGAGCAAGGCGTTCGTCGATGCCGACTTCGACTTCCACGGCCGCACGCTGCGTGGCACGCAGGAACTCAAGCCGCGCTGGAAGCGGGCGATCGACGCGACCAATGACGCGCTCGGCTTCGCCGTCGGCGAGACCTATGTCGCCAAGGTGTTTCCTCCCGAGGCCAAGCAACGCGCGCAGGGGCTGGTGAAGAACCTCGCCGTCGCGCTGCGCGCACGCCTCGCCAAGCTCGACTGGATGGGCGAGGAAACCAAGAAGGCCGCCTACGCCAAGCTCGACACGCTGGTGCCGAAGGTCGGCTACCCCGACGTCTGGCGCGACTACTCCGCGCTCACGGTCCGCCGTGGCGACCATTTCGCCAACGTGCGCGCCGCCGCGGCATTCGAGGCCAAGCGCCTCGCCGCGAAGATCGACAAGCCGGTCGACCGCAGCGAGTGGGGCATGCTGCCGCAGACGGTCAACGCGTACTACGACCCGCAGCAGAACGAGATCGTTTTCCCCGCCGCGCAACTGTTGCCACCCTACTTCGACGCGCAGATGGACGATGCGGTGAACTACGGCGGCATCGGCTCGGTGATCGGCCACGAGATGCTGCACGGTTTCGACGACGAGGGCAGCCAGTTCGACGCACAGGGCAACCTGCGCGACTGGTGGACGAAGCAGGACCGCGAGCGCTTCGTCGCGCGCACCGGCAGGCTCGTCGAGCAGTTCGACGCCTACGTGCCGATCGACGACCTGCACATCAACGGCAAGCTCACGCTCGGCGAGAACATCGCCGACCTCGGCGGTCTCGAGGTCGCCTGGGATGCGTGGAAGCTCACCGACGACGGCAAGGCGAATGCGAAGCGCGACGGCCTCGACGGCACGCAACGCTTCTTCCTCGCGTTCGCGCAGGCGTGGCGCACGCAGCAACGCCCCGAAGCGCTGCGCCTGCAGGTGCAGTCGAACGAACACGCGCCGGCGAAGTACCGCGTCAACGGGCCGGTGAGCAACATGGCCGCGTTCGCCCGGGCGTTCGCGTGCAAGGCCGGTGATCCGATGGTGCGCGACGCCGCACGCCGCGTCGACATCTGGTGAACAACATGCCGCGGCCGGCGTCGCGGCGACGAATGTCCTTGGAGAAGAGAAACATGCGCAAGCAGCTGAACAAGACCCTCGCGACGGCGATCTTCGCCGCGCTTTCCACCACCGCGATCGCGGCATCGAGTGCGCCCTCGTTCGACGTCAACGAACTCGACGCGAAGATCGCGCCGTGCGCCGACTTCAACGGCTTCGTCAATGCGAAGTGGGTCGCCGCCAATCCGATCCCGTCCGACCGCACGCGCTGGGGCGCGTTCGACCAGCTGCGCGAACACAGCCTGCAGACCCAGCGCGCCATCGTCGAAGCGGCCGCGCTCGGCGCGAACAAGGCCGAGGCCGGTTCGATCCAGCAGAAGATCGGCTGGTTCTACCGCTCCGGCATGGCCGAAGGCGCGATCGAGAAGGCGGGCCTTGCGCCGGTGAAGCCCGAGATCGCCAAGATCGACGCGCTGAAGACGCCGGCGGATATCGCCGCCTACATCAACGATTCGTCGTCGCGCGGCCAGAACGGCCTGTTCGCGATCTTCACGTCGCCGGACTTCAAGAACTCGAAGATCCAGATCGCCTACGTCGCCCAGGGCGGCATCGGCCTGCCGACGTCGGAGTACTACACCAAGCCGGACTACGCGGAACTGCGCGCCGCCTACCAGGCGCACGTCGCCAGGGTGCTCGAGCTCGCCGGCGACAAGCCGGACGCGGCGAAGAAGGCGGCCGAGCAGGTGCTCGCGTTCGAAACGCGCCTGGCCAAGGCCTCGCTCGCGCCGGTCGAGCTGCGCAAGCCGGAGAACCAGTACCACTTCGTCACGCTCGCCGAAGCGGACAAGGCGAGTCCGAACTTCTCCTGGACGAAGTTCTTCGTCGCGCAGCACGCCGACATCCAGGGCGGCTTCTCGCTGTCGCAGCCGGGCTTCTTCGCCGAAGTCGACAAGATGATCGCCGACGTGCCGGCTGGGGAGTGGCGCACCTACCTGCGCTTCCACGCGATCGACTCCGCCTCGCCGTACCTGTCCAAGCCGTTCGCCGAGGCGCACTTCGCGTTCTACAACAAGACGCTCAACGGCCAGAAGGAGCAGGAACCGCGCTGGAAGCGCGTGCTGTCGACGATCAACGACGCGATGGGCATGGCGCTGGGCCAGCTCTACGTCGAGAAGACCTTCCCGCCGGAGTCGAAGAAGCGCGCGCTCGAGCTCGTCAACAACGTGAGTGCAGCGCTGAAGACGCGCATCGAGAACCTCGACTGGATGAGCGAAGCGACCAAGCAGAAGGCGCTCGAGAAGTGGTCCACGTTCCTGCCGAAGATCGGCTATCCGGACAAGTGGCGCGAGTGGTCCGGCCTCGAGGTGAAGGCCGATGACTACTACGCCAACGTGCTCGCCGCGAGCAAGTTCAACTACGACTACGAGATCGCCAAGGCCGGCAAGCCGACCGATCGCCTCGAGTGGGGCATGACGCCGCAGACGGTCAATGCCTACTACAACCCGACCGACAACACGATCAACTTCCCGGCCGCGATCCTGCAGCCGCCGTTCTTCGACGCCAATGCCGACGACGCGATCAACTACGGCGGCATCGGCGCGGTGATCGGCCACGAGGCGACGCACGGCTACGACGACGAAGGCAGCCAGTTCGACGCGCAGGGCAACAATGCCAACTGGTGGACGAAGGAGGACCGCGAGAAGTTCGACGCGCGCACCGCCAAGCTCGTCGCGCAGTTCGACGGCTACGAGCCGCTGCCGGGCAAGCACGTCAATGGCCAGCTCACGCTCGGCGAGAACATCGCCGACCTCGGCGGCATCAACGTTGCCTACGATGCGCTGCAGATGGCGCTGAAGCAGAGCCCGGCGGAAGCGGCGAAGAAGATCGACGGCTACACGCCGCAGCAGCGCTTCTTCCTCAACTTCGCGCGCATCTGGCGCGGCAGCATCCTGCCCAAGCGCCAGGAAGTGCTGCTCAACGCCGACCCGCACGCGCCGGCGAAGTACCGCGCGATCGGCGCGCCGTCGAACATGCCTGCGTTCGCGCAGGCGTTCTCGTGCAAGGCGGGCGACGCGATGGTGCGTGGCGCGGATACGCAGGTGAAGATCTGGTGATGGCACGCGGCTGACCGCGATGTCCACGACGGCCGCGCGCGAGCGCGGCCGTTTTTTTTCTGGTACCCGTCGTAGCGCTGCCCTCGGGTGCGATGTTCCGCCAGCTGCACGTCGATCTGCGCGAATACGGCTGGGATCGCGATCCGCGCACGCCCGCGCGACGCGAACCGTTCAGGCTGGTCTAACGGATTCTTCGTGCCCGATCCGCTATGGTCGCGGACGCGCCGGACAGCGGCGCTTCACCCCTGGGTCATCCACGATGAAGGCATGTCATCTCGCGATCATCACGCTGTTCGCCGCGCCCGGCCTGCAGGCGGCGCTTCCGTCCTATGAAACCATCGAGCTGCAGGCGCGCAGCAACCTGCTCGTCAACGACAAGGGCTGGAACCTGCCGCCGGGCTCCTCGTTCAACAGCATCAGCGCGTCGATCAACGCGAACGCCGAGGTCGCGTTCCGCGTCCAGGTCGTGCCCGACGCGGGCGATCCGGGCTTGTCGCGGCCCGGCGTCTGGCTCGGCGCGCATGGCGACGGCGGCCTCGTCTACGTCGGGGACATCGACGCGCTCATCGACAACGACGCCTGCATCAACGACGCGGGCGACATCGCATTCACGATTTCGGCGACCGGTTCCGGCAACGCGCTGTACCTCTACGATGCCGCTACCGGCAGCGCCAGCGCGGTGAACACCCTGCCGGTGATTCCGAATTCCTACCAGGCGCCGTGCGTCAACGCGAGCGGCGCCATCGGCTTCCAGGCGAGCTTCTCGGGCGGCCGCGCCTACGCGGCGCGACTCGGCGGCACGACCACCATCTACGCCCGCGACGCCGCGGTCTCGCCGGGCAGCCCGTACACCTACCTCTACACCCCGTCGTTCAACGTGGCCGGCACGATCGCGGCGAAGGTCGCGACGTCGGCGGACCAGTTCACCGAGGTCGAGATCCGCACCTTCGCGAGCGACGGCGGCTCACGGCGCCTGCTCGCGAACCAGGCGACCGACGCCACATCGCCCTATTCCAAGTTCGACAACAGCCTCGCGCTCGCCGACGACGGCACGATCGCCGTCATCGCGACGCGCGCCGCCGACAACCGCCGCGTCGTGCTGCGCAGCGACGGCACGACGACGACCGAGATCGCCGCGGTCGATCCGGCGGGCACGATCCTCGAACTCGACTCGTTCCCGCCCGCGATCAACAGCGCGGGCTGGGTGGCGTTCCGCGCGCGCGACGCGCAGGGCCAGGCGATCTACCTCGGCGACGGCCAGACGCTGCTGCGCGTCGTCGGCAACGGCGACGTCGTCATGACCGACCAGGGACCGGCGCAACTCGGCCAGCACGACAGTTCGCCCGTGTTCTCCGGGCGCCCGTCGATCAATGCGCGCGGCGACATCGCGTTCGTCGCCGGCGTGTATCCGCAGGGCGACAACTCGGTCGAATGGGGCAGCGGCGTGTTCGTCGCCTACGCGACACCGACGGTCAAGGATCTCATCTTCGCCGACGGTTTCGATCCCCTGCCCGGCCGCTGAACGTGGCCCGGGCTCCGGCACGCCGGGTAACGGCGACCGGGCCGCGCCGCGAGCACTGCAACGCCGCAAATCCTGCTGCCGGCGCTTGTGTCGACGGGGCGGGACCGGTGCGGCGCTGCGGCACGTTGCCGTGCCGGAAAGCGCCGGGAGACTATGCTTCGCGGGCCGCGGCCGCGATAATCGCACTCCCTTTGCGCTGCTCCGTCCATGGCTTTCGTTCCCGGTCAACGCTGGATTTCAAACGCCGAGCCCGAACTCGGCCTCGGCACCGTCGTGCGCCTGGACGGCCGCACGGTGCAGGTGCTGTTCGCGACCGCGGGCGTGCTGCGCCACTACGCCAAGCAGGCGGCGCCGCTCGCGCGCGCGGAGTTCCGCGTCGGCCAGAAGGTCAGCGGCCAGAAACAGGCCTTCGTCGTCGAACGCGTCAGCGAGGCGGGCGGCCTGCTCACCTACCACAATGGCACGCGCGCCCTCGCCGAGTCCGAGCTCGACGATGCGCAGCCGGTGTCGCGCGCGGACGAGCGCCTGCTGTCGACGCGCGTCGATGCACCGGACCGCTTCGATTTCCGCCTCGCGGCGCTGCGCCGCCGCGCCGCCGCGATGCGCTCGCCGGCATGGGGCCTCGCCAGCGCGCGCATCGACCTCATCGCGCACCAGTTGCGCGTCGCCGCGATCGTCGCGCAACGCAGGCCGCCACGCGCGCTGCTCGCCGACGAAGTCGGCCTCGGCAAGACGATCGAGGCCGGCATGGTGATCGCCCGCCTGCTCGCCAGCGGGCGCGTCGCGCGCGTGCTCGTGCTCGCCCCGCCGAGCCTCACCGCGCAGTGGTTCGTCGAACTGCTACGCCGTTTCAACCTGCCGTTCGCGCTCTACGACGAGGAACGTTGCGAGGCGATCGAAGTCGCCGATGGCGCGCGCAATCCGTTCGACGACGAGCAATGCGTGATCGCCGACGTCGACTGGCTCGCGGATGCCCCGAAGCGCGCGGCGCAGGTGGTCGCAGCCGACTGGGATCTCGTCGTCGTCGACGAAGCACACCACCTCGAGTGGTCCCCGGACGCGGCCAGCCCCGCCTATGCGCTGGTCGAACGCCTCGCCGCGCGCGCGCCGGGGCTCGTGCTGCTCACCGCGACGCCGCAGCAGCTCGGCCGCAGCGGCCACTTCGCGCGCCTGCGCCTGCTCGATCCCGCGCGCTACACCGACCTGGAAAGCTTCACCGCCGAGTCCGACGGCTATGCCGCGCTGTCGGCGGTCGCGACGAGCCTGCTCGAGGCGGCGCCGCTCGACGCCGGCGTGCGCAACGCGCTCCCGGCACGCTTCTCCGGCGACGCGGAACTCGCGCGCCTGCTCGCACGCTACGACGAGGACCGCGCGGCGACCGCGCCGCTGCTGCTCGACGCGCTGATCGACCGCCACGGCACCGGCCGCGTGATGTTCCGCAACCGCCGCGCGCAGATCGGCGGCTTTCCCAGGCGCGTCGCGCGCATCGACGTGTTCGACGGTGCCGAACTCGACGACGCCGCGCGCCAGCGCCTGCTCGCGGAATTCCACGCCGACGCGCAGGCCCATCCGCCCGCCGGCGAGATCGACTACGCGAACGACCCGCGCCTGCCGTGGCTGGTCGCGTTGATCGACCGGCTCGCCCCGGCCAAGCTGCTGCTGATCTGCCGCACGCAGGCGAAGGTGCTCGCGCTCGAAGAAGCATTGCGCACGCGCAGTGGCGCCAAGGTCGCGCGCTTCCACGAAGGGATGAGCATCCTGCAGCGCGATCGCAACGCGGCGTTCTTCGCCGAGGGCGACGGCGCGCGCGTGCTGCTGTGTTCGGAGATCGGCTCGGAAGGTCGCAACTTCCAGTTCGCCCACCACCTCGTGCTGTGGGACCTGCCGCTCGACCCGGACCTGCTCGAGCAGCGCATCGGCCGCCTCGACCGCATCGGCCAGCGCCACGACATCGAGATCCACGCCGCCGCGTTCCACGGTACCGCGCAGCACGCATTGTTGCGCTGGTACCACGAAGGCCTCGACGCCCTGCACGGCAGCCCGTCCGACGGCCGCGAGATCCTGCGCCGCTTCGGCACGCGCCTTCTCGCCGAGGCGGAGCGGCACGCGCTCGGCGGCGAGGACCCGGACGTCGAGATCGACGCGCTGATCGGCGAGACCGCGGCAACGCACCGCGAGCTGTCCGCCATCGTGCAGGCCGGGCGCGATCGCCTGCTCGAGCTCGCGACCGAGCGCCAGGCGCGCGAACTGCCGCTTGCTGACGCCTTGCGCGAACAGGACGCCGACGTGGGCGCCGACGAATTCATCCTCGCGCTGTTCGAGCAGTTCGGCATCGACGCCGAGGAAACCGGACCGCGCACGGTCGTGCTCGATCCCGAGTACCTCAGCACCGACGGCTTCCCCGGCCTGAAGGATGGGCCGCAGCAGGTCACGTTCGACCGCGCGACCGCGCTCGCGCGCGAGGAACTGCCGCTGCTGCGGCTCGACCATCCGCTCGTCATCGGCGCGCTCGACCTGCTTCTCGAGAGCGAACAGGGCAATGCGGCGATCCTCATGGACGCGGCACTGCCGCCGCGCACGGCGCTGCTCGAATGCGTGTTCACGCTCGAGTGCGTCGCGGACCGCGCGCTCGACGTGCGCCGTTTCCTCCCGCCGCTGCCGCTGCGCACGGTCGTCGACACGCGCCTCAATGCTCGCACCGACTACGTGCCGAACACGACGAGCCTCGCGCGCGCGCGCGAGCAGCCGATCGACGCCGCGCGCCATCGCCCGTTGCTCGCCAAGCTCGTGCCGCCGATGCTCGCGGCCTGCGAGACCGAAGCGCGGCGCCTCGCCGCGACCGAAGTCGGCCACGCACTCGCCGCGGCGCAGCGCGAACTCGAGGCGGAGCAGGCGCGCCTCGCCGCGCTGGCGAAGGTCAATCCGTCGGTGCGCGAAGGGGAGATCGCCGCGATCGCGAAGGAACTCGACGACCTGCGCCACGCACTCGCGACCGCCGCGCCGCGCCTCGACGCGATCCGCTTCGTGTGCAGCGCGGACATCGCCGCGCGCTGAGCCATTGCGAGCAATCGCCGGGTCGCCGACACGGACGGTCGCGGCCGACGTGCATGGCAGACCGCCCCCGATGGTGATATGCGCCGCGCTTGTGTGGGGCGGAGGCCGCGATGCTCTCGCGACGCGTGGCTCGCGTTGCCGGGCTCAACGCGACCGGTTCGCCGCGTCGACCGCGCCGCGCAGGACCGCCGGCGACGGCGGCGCGCATTCCTGCGCAGGCGCGGATTGCGACGAAGCGAGGCTGCCCTCGTCCGGATGTGCGTCCTGCCAGCGCACGCGGCAGGTTTCCGGCAACGGATCGGGCACATGGGCACGCTCGTCCGTGATCGCCCGCGCAAGCACGGCCGCGGCGACCCAGGATCCCGCCGTATCGGGATGGCCGTCGTCGAGCCATGGACGCACGCGGCTGCGCGCGATGAAGCGCTGCATCGCCGCGCCGACGTCGGCGAATGGCATGTCGCAGTCCTTCGCCGCGCGCGCACCGGCCTTGCTGAGCGCGGCCTGCGCGTCGGCGGCCCCCTGCCAAGTTCCGAACCAGACCGGTCGGGCGCCGGCCTTGCGCACGAGCGCCGCGGCTTCGCACATCGCCGCGGTGGAACCGGCGCACTCGCGGTCCTCGCGACCGCACAGCGGATAGCCGCCGCGATCCTGCAGCACGACCGCGTCGTAGTGCGTACGCGCGAGTTCCTGCTGCATCGTGCCGCGATCGAGGTGCTCGCGCATCGTCGTGCCCGCGCCGGCGATCATCGAGGTATCGAGCACGACGTCGCCGGCGGCGGCGAGCGCCGCGGTCATGCGCGGCAGGTCGTTGTAGTAGACGAGGCTGTTGCCGACGAACAGTACGCGGCGCGGCGCCGGCGCCGCGGTGGCGGCGACGGACGGGATGCCCGCGAGCAACGCCCACAGCAGCGCGCGCAGGGGGCGCGCCCGTCGCACGCTCAGGCGGCCGCCTTCGGCTGGCGCATGAGCAGCGCGAGCACGGCGGCGAGCTTGTCGCGCATGTCGCGGCGGTCGACGATGAGGTCGATCGCGCCGTGTTCGAGCAGGAATTCCGAGCGCTGGAAGCCTTCGGGCAGGGTCTCGCGCACGGTCTGCTCGATCACGCGCGGGCCGGCGAAGCCGATCAGCGCCTTCGGCTCGCCGACATTGACGTCACCGAGCATGCCGAGGCTCGCCGAAACACCGCCGGTGGTCGGATGCGTGAGCACCGACACGAACGGCACGCCCGCATTGCGCATGCGCGCGAGCGCCGCCGACGTCTTCGCCATCTGCATCAGCGAGAACAGGCCTTCCTGCATGCGCGCGCCGCCGGTCGCCGAGAAGCAGACGAGCGGCACGCGCTCGGCCAGCGCGAGCTCGGCCGCGCGCGTGAACTTCTCGCCGACCACCGAGCCCATCGAGCCGCCCATGTAGGAGAACTCGAACGCGCACGCGGCGAGCGGATTGCCCTTGAGCGTGCCGCGCATCGACACGAGCGCGTCCTTCTCGCCGGTCTGCTTCTGCGCCGCGGCGATGCGATCCTTGTACTTCTTCGAATCGCGGAACTTCAGCGGATCGGTCGGCTCGAGGCCGGCATCCAGTTCCTGCGTGCTGCCTTCGTCGAAGAACGCGGCGAGGCGCACGCGCGCGCGGATCGCATGGTGGTGGCCGCACTTGGGACACACCATCAGCGCGGCTTCGAGCTCCGGCTTGTACAGCACGGCGCCGCAACCGTCGCACTTCTCCCACAGGCCTTCAGGCACCTTGCCCTTGCCGGTGGTCGACGAGCGCGCGCGTGGGCCGACCAATTTCTGCAACCAGTTCATAGGTCATCCTCGGCCGTCTTCCGTGACGGCAAAGATCAAACCGGCATCCATGCCGAGGGGATTCTTGTCGTCCTCCATGACGACGAAGACAGACCGGCATCCATGCCGGACATCTCGAGTGGAGCAAAAAACCTAGGTCCGCCTGTCCAGGGCGGCGCGGATCGGGGAGAGGAACGCGCGGGCGCGTTCGGCGGCCTCGTCCGCATGCGCCGCACCGGCGAGCCGCTCGACCAGTGCGCTGCCGATCACCACCGCGTCGGCGAACTCGCCGATCGCCGCCGCCGACGCCGCGTCGCGGACGCCGAAGCCGACCGCGACCGGCGTGCTCGCCTGGCGCCGGATCGCCGCGACGCGCTCTCGCACGTCGCCGGTGCTGAGTCGGTCCGCGCCGGTGATGCCGGCGAAGGACACGTAGTATAGGAAACCCCGCGCAGCCGCGCAGACTCGCGCGAGGCGCTCCCCGGTGGTGGTCGGGGCCGCCAGGAAGATCTGGGCCAGGCCCGCGTCGCGCAAGGGCGCGGCCGCGGCGATCTCCTCGACCGGGCAGTCCACCAGCAGCACGCCGTCGACGCCGGCCGCGACCGCGTCCGCGGCGAAGCGCGCGGCGCCGTGGATCTCGACCGGGTTCATGTAGCCCATGAGCACGACCGGCGTCGCCGTGTCGCGCAGGCGGAACTCGCGCACCCAGTCGAAGATGCGCGCAAGCCCGACGCCCTTGGCGAGCGCACGCTCGCTGGCGTGCTGGATGACCGGACCATCCGCCATCGGGTCGGAAAACGGCACGCCGAGCTCGATGAGGTCGGCGCCCGCCTCGACCAGCGCGTGCATGACCGGTACCACCGCCTCCGGTGACGGATCACCTGCGGTGAAGAACGGAATGAGGCCGGTCCGCTCGCGCGCGGCAAGCTCGACGAATCGGGCATCGATGCGGCTCACAGCGAAATCCCCTCGCGCGCGGCGATCGTATGCACGTCCTTGTCGCCGCGCCCGGACAGGTTGCACAGGACGAGGCGATCGTGCGGCAGCTCGCGCGCGAGCTTGATCGCCTGCGCGACCGCGTGGCTCGATTCGAGCGCGGCGAGAATGCCTTCGCTGCGCGCGAGGCGGTGGAACGCGGCGAGCGCTTCGTCGTCGGTGACGCCGACGTAGTCGGCGCGACCACTGTCCTTGAGGAAGGCGTGTTCGGGGCCGACACCCGGATAGTCGAGGCCGGCCGAGACCGAATGCGTTTCGGTGATCTGGCCGTCGTCGTCGCACAGCACGTAGGTGCGGTTTCCGTGCAGCACGCCCGGCCTGCCCGCGGCGAGCGACGCGGCGTGGTGTCCCGTCGCGATGCCTTCGCCCGCGGCTTCGGCGCCGACGATGCGCACGTCGCGGTCGTTGAGGAATGCATGGAACAGGCCGATCGCGTTGGAGCCGCCGCCGACGCAGGCGGTGATGACGTCGGGCAGCCGGCCGTACTGCTCGAGCATCTGCGCGCGCGCCTCGCGACCGACCACCGCGTTGAAGTCGCGCACCATCTGCGGGTACGGATGCGGGCCTGCGACCGTGCCGATGATGTAGAACGTGTCGGCGACGTTGGTCACCCAGTCGCGCATCGCTTCGTTGAGCGCGTCCTTGAGCGTCTTCGAACCCGACGTGACCGGCACGACTTCGGCGCCGAGCAGCTTCATGCGGTAGACGTTGATCTTCTGCCGCTCGATGTCGGTCGCGCCCATGTAGACGACGCAACCGAGGCCGAAGCGCGCGCACACGGTCGCGGTCGCGACGCCGTGCTGGCCCGCGCCGGTCTCGGCGATGATGCGGCGCTTGCCCATGTGGCGCGCGACCAGCGCCTGGCCGATCGTATTGTTGATCTTGTGCGCGCCGGTGTGGTTGAGGTCCTCGCGCTTGAGCAGGATCTGCGCGCCGCCGACTTCGCGCGACAGGCGCTCGGCATGGTAGATCGGCGACGGGCGACCGACGTAATACTTGAGGTCGCGCTCGAACTCGGCGATGAACGCGGTGTCCGTGCGCAGGCGCCGGTAGGCCGCATCGAGTTCCGCCAGCGGCGCGATCAGCGTCTCCGCGACGAACGAACCGCCGTAGTCGCCGAAGCGGCCGCGCGCGTCGGGATACATCGAGTAGTCTTCGATCCTTTGCATGGCTCTCACTTGCCGATGGCCGCGTCCGCGTTGCGCACCGCCTCGACGAAGCGGCGCATGCGCGCGGGATCCTTGATGCCGGGAGCGGTCTCGATGCCGCTCGACACGTCGACCGCATAGGGTCGCACGAGCGCGATTGCCTGCGCCACATTGTCGGCGGTGAGGCCACCGGCGAGGATCGTCGATCGGCCGAGGCGCGGCGCGCGCCGCCAATCGAAGGTCTCGCCAGTGCCACCGAGCGCACCGAGCGCATGGCTGTCGAGCAGGAAGCCGCTCGCCGCGGGATGCAGGCCGACGTACGCGACCGCATCGTCGACCGATGCCATCGGCACCGCCTTGACGTAGCGGCGCGAGAAGCTCGACGCGAACGAGCCCGGCTCGGCGCCGTGGAACTGCAGCAGGTCGGGTTGCACGCCGGCGATCACTTCCTCGATCCAGCCCGGATCGTCGTCCATGAACAGCGCGACCGCCATCATGAACGGCGGCAGCATGCGGCGGATCTCGCGCGCCTGGCTGATGCCGATGAAACGCTGGCTGCGTCGCGTGAACACGAGGCCGATCGCCTCGATGCCGAGATCGACCGCGAGCCGCGCATCCTGCGGACGCGTGATGCCACAGAACTTGATGCGCGTGCTCAACGGGTCACCTCGGGAGGAAGATTCCATTCTGCGGGGTAGCATGGCGCGAGGAACGTCAGCCCCGACGCCGGCGCGGTAGGGCCCGCGACGCTGCGGTCGCGCCCCTGCAGCAACTCGGCGAGCCACGCCTCGCTGCGCTCGCCGCGGCCGATCGGCAGCAGCGAGCCGACGATGTTGCGCACCATGTGATGGAGGAACGCATTCGCCTCGATGTCGATCGCGACTTCGTCGCCGTCGCGCGCGACGGCGATCGCGTGCACGTTGCGCATCGGCGAATTCGCCTGGCACGCGACGGTGCGGAATGCGCTGAAATCATGCTCGCCGACGAGCACCTGCGCCGCGCGGTGCATCGCCGCGACGTCGAGCGGAACGCGTTCCCAGGTCACGAAGCGCGCGGCGAGCGCCGCGCGCACGGTGCGGTTGAGGATCGTGTAGCGGTAACGCCGCGCGCGGGCGCCGAAGCGCGCATGGAAGCCGTCCGCGACCGGCCGCGCCCACAGCACGGCGACGTCGCGCGCGAGCCGTGAATTTGCGCCGAGCACCCAGGCGCGCTGGCTGCGCGTCGCGTCGGTGTCGAAGTGCACGACCTGGCAGCGCGCGTGCACGCCGGCGTCGGTGCGCCCGGCGCACGTCACTTCGACCGGGTGCGCCGCGACGAACGAAAGGGCCGCTTCTACCTCGCCCTGGACGCTGCGCCCGTGCGACAGGCGCTGCCAGCCCGAGAAGTCGGTGCCGTCGTATTCGATGCCGAGGGCGAGGCGCATGAGAAGCCGTGATTGGTGATTGGTGATTGGTGATTCGTGATGGTGATTCGGAAGAGCGTAGATATCGCTGCGTGCAGTGTTCGCGGGGACCGGCCGCTGATCGAAAAAAGGGGAGCCGGGCTCGCCCGGCTCCCCTTGGATGAATGCGGGTCCGTGGTTCTAACGAATCACGAATCACCAATCCCGAATCACGGCTCTAGCGCAGTTCCGAGATCAGGCGATGCGCTTCGGCCTTCTGCGCGTCGTTGCCTTCGGCGACCACTTCCTCGAGCATCGAGCGTGCACCGTCCGGATCGCCCATGTCCATGTAGGCCTTGGCGAGATCGAGCTTGGTCCCGATCGCGTCCTCGCCGGCGAAGAAATCGTCGTCCAGGGTCGTTTCCTTCATCGCGGGCGCGGGCTCCTTCGCAGCGGGCATGGGCGCCGGTTCGGGCACCTTGGTCGCCGGCGCCTCCAGCGGCGGCAGGTCGTCGAACGTGAACGCGTCCGCAGCCGGTGGCGGTGGCGGCGTGTGCGCATGCGTGGCCGGCGGCGCATCGGCGAAGCCGAAGCCGTAGTCGTCCTCTGCCTGCGTGCCCGCCGCGGTCGCGGGCGCGACCGGCGTGTCCGCGTGGCCGAAGCCGTAATCGTCGGTGTCGAGCGCCGGGCGCTCCGCGGTGTCGGCGAATGCGGACCCCGAATCGTATGCATGGCTCGTCGCGAACAACGGATTGTGCGGCGCGAGCTCCTGCCCCATCGCCTGCGCCTCCTGCCATTCCGGCTGGTTCGGATCGGTGACATAGGCGTGCATTTCGGCCGCCGTGTCCTCGAACCGGGCCACGTCGCGCTCGGCGTAGTAGAGGCTCAGCAATTCCAGGTACAGGCCGACGTTGCCCGGCTCGCGCTCGATCTGCTCGCGCAGCGCGGTGGCTTCCGCCTCCATCACGTCGCTGGTCGCGCCGCCGCCGACCGGCGAGTCGCCGAAGGCGTCGGCGATCGAGGGCCGGTTGCCGTTCGTGTCGGCCGGCACCGCCTTGCGCTTGCGCATGCCGAAGAGGCCGAGCAGCACGAGCAGCACGCCGCCGCCGAGAGCCGCGGGCTTGACCCATGGCGCGTCGTACCAGGCCGGCTCCGGCTGCGTCGCAGGGGCCGGCTTCTTCGCCGTCGAGGCGGGCGTCGGCTTGGCCGAAGTCCCGGTCGTCGCCGTGGTCGGCGGCGTGGCCGGCAACGGCGTCACCGTCGCGCCACTGGCCGGCGCAGCCGTCGGCGGCGTCGAAGCGGGCGTCGTCGATGCGCTGGGCGCCGGCGTCGACGCCGGCGTGGTCTTGCCGTCCGCGGTCGACGTGGCCGTCGCGGGCACCGCCGCGGTCGTCGCATCAGGCGTCGATGCGGGGGGCGTCGAACCCGACGCCGGCGCCGACGGAGACGATGCGGGCGCCGCAGGCGACGCCGTGCTCGTCGTCAACGGCGTCGCCGCGTGCGTGTCGGTCTTCGCGACGTCGGTACCGGGCGTGGTCGCCTTGCCGGCATCGCCCCAGATGTCCTTCTTGTCGATCGCCGTGTCCTTGGCGCTCGACGCCGGAGTCGTCGGCGCCGTCGCCGCGACCGGCGTCGCCGTCGTGGTGCCGGCCGGCTTGCCCGCGTTCTTCGCGGCGGCGTCGGCCTTGGCCTGCAATTCCTTGAGCTTCTGCTGCAGGTCGGCGATCTCGGAGTCCTTGAGGCTGATCAGGCGGTCGTTCTTGCCCTTGAGGTCCTCGAGTTCCTTCACGCGCGACTTCAATTCGGTCGCTTCCAGTTCGCGCGCGGCAAGGGCTTCCTTCGTGCGCGCGAGTTCGCGCTTGGCTTCGGCGTTCGCCGCCGCGCCGCTGCCGCTGCCGGGCTGGTCGGCCATCGCGACGCTGCCCTTGCCCGACTTCGGCGGCACGAGTTCGAGGCGCTCGCCACCGCCCCTGGCCTCGGCGCCAGCCGTGCTGGTCTTGGCAAGCTTCGTTTCCTTCGGTGCCGCCGTCACGGGTGCCGGCGCTTCGCTGCTCGACGCGACGCGCGTCGGCGCCGCGCGGCCACCGCGCCAGTCCTCGACTTGCGCGCGGACCTGCGCGGCCGCCTCGCTCGCCGAGCCGATCGCCTTCGCCTCGTCGGCGCTCGGGATGCGCAGGATCGCTCCCCGCTTGAGCGCGTTGATGTTGTCCTTGTAGAACGCGTCCGGATTGTTCTTGAGCAGCGCGAGCATCATCTGGTCGAGGTTGACGCCACCGTCCGGGCGCGCGGCGCGCGCGATGCCGGACAGCGTTTCGCCTTCCTTGACCGGGCCGTATTCGCCTTCCAGCACCTTGCGCGGCGCGGCAGCGACCGGCGCGGGCTTCTCGCGCGGCGTCGCGGCCGGTTTCTCGGCGACGGGCGGCTTCTCCGCCGCGGCGACCGGTTCCTTCTCGCGCCGCGGCGTCGCGGGCGCGCGCGTGGCCGGCGTCGGCGCGGCTGCGACCGCTGCCGGGGCGCTGCGCGAAGGCGCGGTCACCGGCGGGTCGAGCAGCACGGTGTATTCGCGCAACAGGCGTCCCTTCGGCCAGTTCGCCTCGACGAGGAAGTCGAGGTAGCTGTCGTGCACGGGTTCCTTGCTCGTCACGCGGATGACGACCTGGCCGCTCGCACTCTTGCCGACCGAGAAGTCGAGCGGCACGTTGAGGTGGCTGCGCGAGATGCCCACGCGCTCGAAATCCTCCGCGGCGGCGAGGCTCACGAGCAAGCCCTCCGCTTCGCCGGCCGTGCCCTGGATCACCGGGATCTCGGCGTCAAGCGGCTGATTGAGCTTGGATTTCACATGGACGGGGCCGAGGCCCAGCGCGAGCGCGTTCGTTCCGCCCAACGCGAGCGCGATCGCAAGCGATAGTTGCAGCGGTCGTTTCATCTAGGCATGCCCCCCGGAGGCGTAGGGACCCGTTTCGGGCCATCTCGAAACGGGCTTATAACACAATCGTAACTATAGATCACACATACCATTTCGCAAACACCGAGGGCCGTCACAGATGGTTTTTGGCGAGCAGCTCGGCGACCTGCACGGCATTGAGCGCGGCGCCCTTGCGGATGTTGTCGGACACGACCCACAGATCGAGGCCGCGCGGATGCGAGATGTCCTCGCGGATGCGGCCGACGAACACCTCGTCCTTGCCCGCCGCGTGCTGCACCGGCGTCGGGTAGCCACCCGGCCTGTGCTCGTCGACGACGACGACGCCCGGGGCGGCGCGCAGCAGCTCGCGCGCACGCTCCGCATCGATCTTCTTGCGCGTCTCGATGTGCACCGCCTCGGAATGGCCGTAGAACACCGGCACGCGCACGGCGGTGGGATTCACCCGGATCGACGCGTCCTCGAGGATCTTGCGCGTCTCCCACACCATCTTCATTTCTTCCCTGGTGTAGCCGTTGTCCTGGAAGTCGTCGATCTGCGGAATGAGGTTGAAGGCGATCTGCGCCTGGAACTTCGCAGGTGCGGCATCCTGGAAGTTCAGCAGCGCGGCGGTCTGCCGGCCGAGTTCCTCCATGCCCGAACGCCCGGCGCCCGACACCGACTGGTAGGTCGCGACGTTGATCCGCTCGATGCCGACCGCGCGATGGATCGGCGCGAGCGCGACGAGCATCTGCATCGTCGAGCAGTTCGGGTTGGCGATGATGCCGCGGTTGACGTACTGCGCGATCGCGTGCGGATTGACCTCGGCGACGACGAGCGGGACGTCGTCCTGGTAGCGGAACTCCGACGTGTTGTCGATGACGACGGCGCCGGCAGCCGCCGCACGCGGCGCATGCACGCGCGAAACCGAGCCGCCGGCCGAGAAGAAGGCGATGTCGATGCCGTTGAAATCGTAGTCGGCGAGGTTGCGCACGACGAGTTCGCGGCTGCCGAACGACACCTTGCCGCCGGCCGAACGCTCGCTGGCCAGCGGCACGAGTTCGCCGACCGGGAAATCGCGTTCCTTGAGGATCGACAGCAGGGTCTCGCCCACGGCGCCGGTCGCGCCGGCGATGGCAATGTTGTACGTGGTCGTGCTCTTCGTCATGGTCGATGCCGGTGCTGGGCTTAACGGAAAGGGGTTCGAGCATCACGCGGAACGGCCGTCGCGCGCCAATGACGCGTCGGCATTAAGCGGGTTCGCCGGCCGGCCCGCATGGGGTCCGGCGCCGAGCGCCGCGGTCAGGTTGTCGACCGCGAGCGCGACCATCGCGCGCCGCGTCGCCTCGCTCGCGCTGGCGATGTGCGGCGTGAGCACGACGTTGCGGCAGGCGAGCAGGCGCGGATGCACCGCCGGCTCGCCCTCGTAGACGTCCAGCCCGGCCGCGGCGATGCGCCCGGCGGCGAGCGCGTCGGCGAGAGCGGCGTCGTCGACGATGCCGCCGCGCGCGATGTTCACGAGCGTCGCGCCCGGTTTCATGCGCGCGAGTTCGGTCGCGCCGATCGCATGATGGGTCTGTGCCGAATGCGGCAGCGCGAGCACGAGATGGTCGCTGTGCACGAGCAGCTCGTTCATGGCGACATGGGCCGCCGCGCAGTCGCGCTCGACGTCCGGCGCCAGGCGCGAGCGGTTGTGGTAGAGCACGCGCATGCCGAAGCCGCGCGCGCGGCGCGCGATCGCCTGGCCGATGCGCCCCATGCCGAGGATGCCGAGCGTGCTGCCGTGCACGTCGCGGCCGAGCATGAGTTCGAACGACCACGTCGTCCAGCGGCCTTCGCGCAGCCAGCGTTCGGCTTCGGTCACGCGCCGTGCGGTCGCGAGCAGCAGCGCCCAGGCGAAATCCGCGGTCGTCTCGGTGAGCACGTCGGGCGTGTTCGTGGCGACGATGCCCGCGGCGGTGAGCGCCGCGACGTCGAGGTTGTCGTAGCCGACGCCGACATTGGCGATCGCGCGCAGGCGTTTCGCACCGGCGATCACCGCCGCGTCGATGCGGTCGGGAATGAACACCAGCGCGCCGTCGACGTCGCGCAGGCCGGCGCGCAGCTCGTCCGCGCTGCGCGGCGCGACCTCGGCTTCGACGCACACGTCGAAATGGCGCTCGAGGCGCGCCAGGATGTCGCCGAAGACCGGCTGGGTCACCCAGACGCGTGGTCGCGCGCTCATTCCACGCGACCCGGCACGCGCGGCTCGACCGCCCCCACGTCGCCGCACTGCGCGCGATGGCGCAGCGCCTGGTCCATCAGCACGAGCGCGACCATCGCCTCGGCGATCGGAGTCGCGCGGATGCCCACGCAGGGATCGTGGCGGCCCTTGGTGACGACTTCGACCGGCTCGCCGGCGAGGTTCACGCTGCGGCCCGGGACGAGGATGCTCGAGGTCGGCTTCAACGCGATCGACGCAACCAGCGCCTGCCCGGTCGAGATGCCGCCGAGGATGCCGCCGGCATGGTTGGAGAGGAACCCCTGCGGCGTGATCTCGTCGCGATGCGCGCTGCCGCGCTGGGCGACCGCGGCGAAGCCGTCGCCGATCTCGACGCCCTTGACCGCGTTGATGGACATCAGCGCGGCGGCAAGCTCGCCGTCGAGCTTGCCGTAGATCGGCTCGCCCCAGCCCGCCGGCACGCCGTCGGCGACGACGGTGACGCGCGCACCGACCGAGTCGCCGGACTTGCGCAGTGCATTCACGTACGCCTCGAGTTCCTCGACCATCGCGGCGTCGGGCCAGAAGAACGGATTGGTCTCGACCGCGTCCCAGTCGAACGCGCGCGGCACGAGGTCGCCGATCTGTACGAGATGGCCGCGCACGCGCACGCCGTGGCGCTCGGCGAGCCACTTCTTGGCGATCACCGCGGCGGCGACGCGCATCGTCGTCTCGCGCGCGGACGAACGACCGCCTCCGCGCGGGTCGCGGATGCCGTACTTCTGCCAGTAGGTGTAGTCGGCGTGGCCGGGACGGAACGTATCGAGCAGGTCGCCGTAGTCCTTCGAACGCTGGTCGGTGTTGCGGATCACGAGCGCGATCGGCGTGCCGGTCGTGCGGCCCTGATACACGCCCGAGAGGATCTCGACCTCGTCGGCCTCGTGCCGCTGCGACGTGAAGCGGCTGCGCCCGGTCGCGCGCCGCTCGAGGTCGGCGCGGAATTCCTCCGGCGCGAGCGCGAGCCCCGGCGGGCAGCCGTCGACGACGCAGCCGATCGCCGGGCCGTGGCTTTCACCGAAGGTCGTCACCGTCAGGAGCTTGCCGAAGGAATTGCTGGACATGTGGTTCGCTGCTGGCTGGTCGTGATGCGGATCGCGAACTCCGCGACGTCATTGCGCGAAAGCGGTAAACCATCTTGCGCGTCTGGAGGGGCGCGCCTTCCAATACCCGACCAAGGCGCTCGCTGACCACGACGCCGGGGCCGGCGTGACCCGGAGCGACGGAGGTCCGCCCCCCCTACTTGCGCGCACTCGCCGCGCGATGGATCTCCGCGGCATGCTCGACGAGGTCGCGCCGGTCGAGCAGGAAAACGCCCATCTGGCCGACGTTGAACTCGATCCAGTTGAACGGCACGTTCGGCAACGTCGCGACGAGCGCGCGTTCGCTCTCGCCGACCTCGACGATGAGCACGCCGTCCTCGGTGAGATGGTCCGGTGCCGCCGCGAGGATGCGCAATGCGAAATCGAGCCCGTCGTGGCCCGCGGTCAAGCCTAGTTTCGGCTCGTGGCCGTACTCGGGCGGCAGTGCGGCGAATTCCTGTTCGGTCACGTACGGCGGATTGCTCACGATGAGGTCGTAGCGCTCGCCGGCGAAGCTGGCGAACAGGTCCGACTTGATCACGCGCACGCGCTCGCCGACGTCCTGGAATTCGACGTTCTCGCGCGCGAGCGCGAGCGCATCGTCGCTGATGTCGGCGAGATCGACCTGCCAGTCCGGGTTGTGCGCGGCCATCGCGATGCCGATGCAGCCCGAACCCGTGCACAGGTCGAGCGCGCGCTCGACGTGGCGCTCGTCGAGCCACGGCGAGAAGCCGCCCTGGATCAGCTCGGCGATCGGCGAGCGCGGCACCAGGGCGCGTCCGTCCGACTTGAACTTGAGGCCGGCGAACCACGCCTCGCCGGTCAGGTAGGCGACCGGGCGATGCTCGTCGACGCGGCGGTCGATCAGCGCGAGCACGGCGTGCTTCTCCGCTGCGGTGAGCTTCGCCTGGCCGTAGGCGGGCGAAAGGTCATGCGGCAGGTGCAGCGCGTGCAGCACGAGGTGGGTGGCCTCGTCGAGCGCGTTGTCGTAGCTGTGGCCGAAGGTGAGGCCGGCGGCGCCGAAGCGGCTCGCGCCGTAGCGGATGAAATCGACGATCGTCGCGAGTTCCTGCGTCACGTTGGCGTCCGCCAATTCGAAGGGTCGAGCAGTATAGGGCATGCGCCGCCGCGGCCCCGCGATACGCGGCCGCATCGCGCGCGCGCGGGCCGCCGCGTACGGTGCCCGGCGCCCGTATAATCGGCGGATGGCCCGCCTTCGCAACGCCGGTCGCATTTCCGCGAACTGGCTCATCATCATCGCCGCCTTCGCCGCCGCCGCCGGCCTCTGGCTCGGCATGCGCGTGCTCGCGCCGGCACGAGGCCCTGCCCTCGCGACCGTCGTGATGTATCCCGCGCCGCGCGAACTGCCCGCGTTCGAACTCGATCGCAGCGACGGCGGCAAGCTCAGGCTCGACGACTGGAAGGGACGCTGGACGATCGTGTTCTTCGGCTACACGAATTGCCCCGACGTCTGCCCGACGACGCTGTCGGATTTCAAGCAGGTGTGGAAGCGCCTGCCGGCGGCGACGAAGCAGCGCGTGCGCTTCGACTTCGTTTCGGTCGACCCGCAACGCGACACGCCGGCCCAGCTCGCGCGCTACGTCGGCTTTTTCGATCCGGACTTCGTCGCCGCGAGCGGCAGCGACGAGCAGCTGACGCGCCTCACCCACGCGCTCGGGCTCGTCTACGCGCGCGGCGAACCCAGGGACGGCACCTACGAGGTCGACCACAGCGCGTCGGCCGTGCTCATCGATCCCGAGGGCCACCAGGCCGGCGTGATGCGGCCGCCGTTCGACGCGGCGAAGATCGCGGCGGACCTCGTCGCGCTCGCGGGAACACGCTGATGCGCGCGTCCGTCGCCCTGCAATACGTGCTGCCGCATCGCTTCCTGTCGCGCCTCGTGCTGTGGGGCACGCGCTGGACGTTCGCGCCGTGGAAGGACTTCCTGATCCGGCGCATCGTCAAGGCCTATCGCGTCGACCTCGGCGAAGCCGAACAACCCGATCCGGCCGCATACGCGCACTTCAACGCGTTCTTCACGCGCGCGCTCAAGCCCGGCGCGCGCCCGCAGGCCGAGGCTGCCGATGCGGTCCTCTGCCCCGCCGACGGTCGCATCAGCCAGGCCGGACCGATCCGCGCCGGCCGCGTGTTCCAGGCCAAGGGGCAGGATTTCAGCGTCGCCGAACTGCTGGGCGACGAGGCGGCCGCAGCGCCGTACGCGGACGGCCGCTTCGCGACCGTCTACCTGTCGCCGCGCGACTACCACCGCGTGCACATGCCGCTCGCGGGCGAACTGCTCGAGACCGTGCACGTGCCCGGCCGCCTGTTCAGCGTGGCGTCGTTCGCGGTCGCGGCGGTGCCGCGCCTGTTCGCGCGCAACGAGCGCCTTGTCTGCCATTTCCGCGGCGCAAACGGGCCGTTCGCGGTGGTGCTCGTCGGCGCGATGCTCGTCTCCGGCATCGAAACCGTCTGGGGCGGCGTCGAGGTGCCGCCCTATGCCTCGCGCATCACGCGGCGCGACTGGCGCAGCCGCGGCGTCCGCCTCGCGCGCGGTGTGGAGATGGGCCGTTTCAACATGGGTTCGACGGCGATCGTGCTGCTGCCTGCGGCCGCGACGCTTGATCCCGCCCTGTCGCCGGAGCAGGCGGTACGCGTCGGCGAGCCGATCGGATCGCTCGCGGGAGCGAATCTCCTCCCCGGCATGGGTTGAAATCCCTCTTCCCAAGCCCCCGCACATCAGTCACAATGTGACGCGATTGGGCAATTTGTGACGCACTGGGCGGTCTCATGGGGTAGACCTCGCCTAGTATCGGCGCCACGGATTCGACGAACCATCCAGATTGGCCCCAGGGATGGGCAGGGGGAAAAAGCCATGCAGATCATGACCCGTTTGATCGCCCTCAGCCGCGCGATGCAGCTGCGCCGGCAGTTCCGGGAGATCAACAAGACGCTCGAACTGTTGCCGCCGGCAGCTCGCCGGCAGCTCGCCGGGATCGCCCTGCGCGAGTTCACGAGCGCCTCGAAGAGCGAATTCCCGCATCTCTACGCGACCCCGCCGGAAGAAAAATACCGGCCCTGGGGCAGCGGCACCGATATCGGCCTCGAGCGCCTGCGCTCGGACAATCTCCAGGTGCGCCTACGCGGCGTCGCCCTGTGGCTTACCGTCGTCTTCCACGAGACGAAGGATTCGCCGTTCGGCGAGCAGCAGGAACTGCACCGCCAGGCGATGCGCTGCCTGCGCTCGCTCAAGGAAGGCGTGCCGGCCGACGACCTCAGCCGCTGGATGATCGAAGGCGCCGAAGCCGCCTGATTCACACGTGCACGTCACGCCGGCGTGCAGGCGGAACGGATGCCGCACAGGGCCATCCGTTTCCGCAGGGCCGGAGCAACCCGGCTCGCAGGCATCGGGATGATGCTGCCGGGTGGACTGGTGCGGTCCACGGACGGACCGCAATTCGCATCGACGATTCACAGGACGGGACCTGGCGCACGGAAGCGCCAACTCCGCCGTTCCTTCAGCGCGGGCACTCCGGCACCTTCAGCGCCTGCCCCGGCTTGATCGGATAGTGCGGTCCGCGCAGGCCGTTCGCCGCGGCGATCTCGCGGATGCCGCAATGGCCGCTGCGACGCGCGATCGCCGCGAGCGTGTCGCCCTTGCGCACGATGTACGTCCGGTCCTTCGCCCGCGCCTTCCCCGGCGAACGTGATTGCGCGAGTGCGACCGGCGGCGGTGCAGGCACGATCGCCTCGTGCAGTTCCGCGGCGAGCTCCGGCCACCGGCCAGCCGCGCAGTCGCGTTCGTACACCTTCTCCAGCCGCTGCGGCACGACGAGCCGCGCGCCGACCGGCTCCTGCTGCTGCGGATCGAGCTGTGGGTTGAGGTTGCGCAAGGTGCGGAACCAGCCGTCGTGGGCATTGCCGTCCTGGCCGAGGCAGACGGTGAGTTCGGCGATCGACGCCGGCCGCTTCAGCGTGATGCTGCCCGGCTTGGCCGCGATCTTCGGGAATTCGAGGTTGTAGCGTTCCGGGTGCATGAACAACCATGCCGCCGCGAGCACCATCGGCACGTATTCGCGCGTCTCCTGCGAGATGCTGCCGTAGACCTCCGGGCTCCAGAACCCCGACGCATTCTCGCCCCGGCCCGCACGCCGCTGCATCGCGCCTTCGCCGCCGTTGTACGCGCCGATCACGAGTTCGAGGTTGTTGTTGAAGATCGCGAGCTGCTCGTTGACGTAGGCGGCATTCGCGCGCGCGGCGAGGCGCGGATCGAAACGCCGGTCGAAACCGTCGACCGTGGTGAGGCCGAAGCGCAGGCCCGTCGCATACATGAACTGCAGCGGGCCCGATGCGCCCGAGCGCGACACCGCATGCACCTTGCCGCCGGATTCCTTGGCGAGCATGCCGAACAGCAGGGCTTCGGGCAGGCCCGCCTTCTCGTATTCGGGCCACATCTGGTAGCGCAGGTACTGGTAGTTCTCGTACGCCGTCATCAGGTTCGGCCGGTACTGCGTGAGCCATTCCTCCAGCGCGGCCTTGACCGGCCCGTTGAGCGCGATGATGTCGCCGAGTTCGCGTCCCTTGAGCAGGGTCACCGAGCGGCCGAGCTGTGGCAGCGCGGTCACCACCGGCGAACCTTCGCCGACTTCCCCGGTCGCTTCCGGCGTGGTGGCGCTGGTGTCGCCTTCGACCGCGAGGTCGGAAGGACTGCCTATGCCCGCGCGCAGCAGCGAATCGAAGCCCGCGACGAAGCGCTGCTCATCGCACTCCTTGACCTGCGCGCACTGCGTCGCCGCGGCACGCAGGTCGTCGAGCGCCGCCTTCATCTCGGCCTGCGCGCGCGCGGTCTCGCCCGAGCGCGCGAGCGCGAGCCCGGCTTCGTAGCGCCGGCTGTCCTCGTCGAGTCGCTGGTAGAGCGCGTTCGATTCGTCGTCGGCCTTCGCCTGCGCCGCGCCCGGGCCGCCACGCGGTGCGTTGCCGGCGCACGCCGCGAGGGCTGCCGCGGCGGCGGCGATGCAGAAGGTGCGATGTCGAAGCATGGGCGTGCAGCCGTACGTGGAAACGCCGCAAGTTAACCCCATGCGCCAGCTGCGGCAACCCGCGCGCCGACGCGATGCGCCGCTGCGTCGGCGCGATTCGTCGCTACAATCGGCCGTCATGGCTACGCGTGGCGTGCATCCGGGGAGAATCTCTTGAGCGACATCCTGATCGGCAAGGGCGACAAGGACGTGTTCCTGCTCGCCAAGTACGCGAACCGCCACGGCATGGTCGCCGGCGCGACCGGCACCGGCAAATCCGTGTCGCTGATGCTCATGGCGGAAGGCTTTTCGAAGCTCGGCGTGCCGGTGTTCCTCGCCGACGTCAAGGGCGACCTCGCCGGGCTGTCGCAGCCCGGCGCGATGAACGACAAGCTGAAGGCGCGCATCGACAAGCTCGGCATCGACTGGGCGCCGAGCGCGAGTCCGGTCGTGTTCTGGGACATCTGGGGCAAGCTCGGCCACCCGGTGCGCACGACCGTGTCGGAGATGGGCCCCAACCTGCTCGCGCGCCTGCTCGAACTCAACGACACGCAATCAGGCGTGCTCGAGATCGTGTTCAAGGCCGCCGACGACGACGGCCTGCTGCTGCTCGACCTCAAGGACCTGCGCACACTGCTGTCGTTCGCCGCCGACAACGCGAAGGAACTGTCGCAGCACTACGGTCTCGTCTCGACGCAGTCGATCGCGGCGATCCAGCGCGCGCTGCTCTCGCTCGAGCAGGCGGGAGGCGACCAGTTCTTCGGCGAACCCGCGCTCGACCTCGCCGACTTCATGCGCCAGGACATGTCCGGTCGCGGCATCGTCAACATCCTCGCCGCCGACCAGCTCATCCTCAAGCCGAAGCTGTACACCACGTTCCTCTTGTGGATGCTCTCCGAACTGTTCGAGAAGCTGCCGGAAGTCGGCGACCTCGACCAGCCCAAGCTCGTGTTCTTCTTCGACGAGGCGCACCTGCTGTTCGACGATGCGCCTGCCGCGCTGCGCCAGCGGGTCGAACAGGTCGTGCGCCTGATCCGCTCGAAGGGCGTCGGCGTCTACTTCTGCTCGCAGAATCCCGACGACGTGCCCGACGTCGTCCTCGGCCAGATGGGCAACCGCATCCAGCATGCGTTGCGCGCGTTCACGCCGCGCGACCAGAAGGCGGTCAAGGCCGCGGCGGAGACGTTCGCGCCGAACCCGAAGATCGACGTCGCGCAGGCGATCACCCAACTGGGCGTCGGCGAGGCACTCGTCTCGACCTTGCAGGCCGGCGGCATACCGATGCCGGTCGAACGCGCGCTGGTTTCGTCGCCCGGCTGTCGCATCGGCACCATCACCGACGCCGAGCGCGCGATGATCCGCTCGCGCTCGCCGATCGGCACGAAGTACGACACCATGGTCGATCGCGAATCGGCGTTCGAGAAGCTGTCGCAACGCGCCGAACAGGAGGCTGCGTCGGCGCCCGCCGCGACGAAGGGCGGCAAGGCGCAGCCCGACGAAGGCAGCGGCTGGACGCAGGCGGCGAAGGACATGGTGTTCGGCACCAAGCGCCGCCAGGGCATGATCGAGGCGTTCGCGAAGTCCGCCGTGCGCAACGCGGCCGGCCAGCTCGGTCGCTCGCTGCTGCGTGGCGTGCTCGGCTCGTTGATGAGGCGCTGAGCATGGCGACGTCGCACCGCCCCGGCGTACCGCCCGCGCACGACCGCATCGTTCCGTTCTGGAATCGCCTGCGCGAGATCTCGCTGTACCCGACGCGCTCGGGCGCACTCACGACGATCGTCGTGCTCGCCCTCTGCCAGCTCATCGGTTTCCTGCCGCTCGGCTTCATCGGCTGGCTGTTCCAGCTCCTGATCTGGGTCGGCCTGTACAAGTATGCCTTCGAATGCCTGCGTGCGACCGCGGACGGCCGCCTCGAACCGCCCGAGGTCGCGGTATCCGTGGAGGACAACCTCGGCTGGTCGCAGATCTGGCTGCAGGTCGCGTTCTTCGCCTTCAACGTGGCCGGCTTCGTGCTGCTCGGGCCGGTCGGCGGTGCGCTCGTGGCGATCTTCCTCGCCATCGCGCTACCGGGCGCGATCATGTCGCTGGCGATGGAGCAGAACCTCGGCCATGCGCTCAATCCGCTCACCTGGCTCGAGATCATGGGCCGCTTCGGCTGGCCCTACATCGCGGTGGCCGCGCTGTACGCGGTGTTCAACTTCAGCCAGCACTACGCGCAGGCGCTCGTGGTGCCGATGCTGCCGCCGGTCATCTCGACGCTGGTGTTCCATTTCATCACCAACTACGTGGTCGTCGCGACGTTCCACCTCATGGGTTACCTGATCTACCAGTACCACGACGAGATCGGCTACGAACCCGCGGCGAAGACCACCCCGCTCGCGCCGCGCCTGCGCGACCCGGACCAGGACCTGCTAGACGAAGCCGCGCGACACGTGCGCGATGGCCAGCCCGAGGCCGCGGCGGAGCTGCTCGGCGGCCAGCTGCGCGCACGCGGCGGCACCGAGGCGGTCCACGTGCAGTACCGCAAGGTGCTCGGCGTTCTCGGCCGGCACGACGAGTTGCTCCGGCACGGCCGCGAATGGGTCGCGGTGCTCGTCGCGCAGGACAAGGACCGCCGCGCGGTCGACGTCGTGCGCGATTGTCAGGAGATCGATCCCGCGTTCCAGCCCGCCGATCCCGACGACGTCGCGCGCATCGCGCGCACCGCCGTCGAGGCGGGCCAGAGCCAGGTCGCGCTGCGGCTCGTCTCGAGCTGGTACAAGAGCCATCCGAAGCACCGCGACGTACCCGCGAACTGCCTGCTCGCCGCCAAGCTGCTGGCCGAGCGCATGGGCAAGGACGACACCGCACGCGCTCTGCTCGACCGCGTGCTGCAGGCGTTTCCGCAGGCGCTCACTGGCGAGGTGGGTGCCTACCGTCGCTTCCTCGACACGCTCGGCGCGCCGCCGGCGCGGGCGTGACCGCTCAGGCTCCGGCAGCGAGGAGCAGCCTGGCCTTGTCCGCTTCGGCCGAACCCGGCCAGAGGGTGGCGACCTGCGCGAGCGCCGCGCGCGCGGGTCCGTTTTCACGGCGTTCGTGCAGGTCGCGTGCGACCTGCAGCATCGCCGCCGCGAGGCCGGGCGTCGCCGGCGCACGCGCGGCCAGCCCGCCGAGCAATTCGACCGCGGCGGCACCCGCACCGATCGTCGGCCAGCAGCGCGCGAGCGCGACCTGCCGTACCGGCGCCAGCGGCAGGCCACGGCCCGGGGCCGCCTTCACGTAGTCGTCGTAAACGGCCTTCTGTTCGCGCAGGTCGGCTGCCGCCCGCAGCGCGAGGCCGAGCACCGCGCGCGCCGCATCGTCGAGCCGCGGCATGCCCGGTTCGTAACGCGCGCAGCGGTACAACGCGACGCGTACCGCGAGGTCGTCCGGACGCCGCCCCGCAAGCGGCTCGAGCAAGGCGCGCGCCGCGCCGATCTCGAGTCGGCCGACGTGCGCCTGCGCCTGCGCGAGCAGCGCATCGTCCGCGTCCGCCGCTTCGGCGATCGCATCCTCGTCGAGGAACTCGACGCGCTCCCAGCCGAGCCGGCGCACTGCGAGCGCCAGCACGGCGCCGCAGACGATGCCGCCCGCATGCGCCTCGAACGCGACATTGGAGCCGTGCACGAACGCGAGTTGCAGCACTTCCCAGCCGAGCCATGCGGGCAGCAGCACGAGCGCCGGTGCCTTGACGTAGTCGAACACGACGAAGAACCACCAGAAGAAGCGCACCTTGCGCCTGCCCCAGAGCACGCAGTACGCGCCCATCAGCGAGGCGATCGCGCCCGATGCGCCGACCAGCGAACCCGACTCGCCCCAGTGCCAGGCGAGGCTCGCGAGTGCGGCGCCGGCGCCACCGAGCAGGTAGACGGCGAGGAACAGGCCATGGCCGAGCGCGCCTTCGACGAGCAGGCCGAGCAGCGCAAGGAAGAGCATGTTGCCGAGCAGGTGGCCGATGCTGCCGTGCAGGAACATCGAACCGAGGATGCGCGCGGGCGCGATTTCCGACTGGCGCAGCTTCCAGCGCTCGGTGAAGGAGCGGTCCCATAGCCGGTCGAATTCGGCACGCGCCTCGCGCCACTCGTCGATGCCTCTCGCGTCGGCCGCGAACGCCGTGCCGTCGTGCAATGCGGCGACGAAGGCATCGTCCGATTGCAGCACCGCGGCCGCCCGGCGCGGATCGCGCCCGTCGGACGCCAGCCGCTCGAACATGCCGCGGCGTCGATCGTCGACGTGGCGTGCAAGCCAGTCCCGATAGGCAGGGAACTCCCATTGCGGCAGGCCACGCTCCATGTAGGTGTCGAGCGCGTGCGCCTGCCGCGCGTCGTCGCGCTGCTGCAGGGCGAGGAACACGAACGCATTGACGAGGACCAGCGCGAGCGTGACCCAGGGGAAGTTGGCGCGGGTCGGCGCGCGGTGCAATGGCAGGATCAACACACCGCGGCCCCTTCCCGAACAGACGAACGGCGATTCTAACGCCGCACCCCGTGGCACGCGGATGCGGCGA
Source organism: Dokdonella fugitiva (assembly GCF_004342425.1). Taxonomy (GTDB): domain Bacteria; phylum Pseudomonadota; class Gammaproteobacteria; order Xanthomonadales; family Rhodanobacteraceae; genus Dokdonella_A; species Dokdonella_A fugitiva. The sequence continues at coordinate 186,756 of NZ_SLWQ01000008.1, forward strand.
TGGTAACGTTCGCGTTTTGCACGGGACGACACTGCAATGAGCCGATGGCGACCACCCGCACCGGCTTCGACCGCGATGATCACGCCCGAGGGTCATGCGCGCCTCAAGGCCGAACTCGACGAACTCTGGCGCGTGCGCCGACCCGAAGTCGTGCGCGCGCTCGCCGCCGCCGCCGCCGAAGGCGACCGGTCCGAGAACGCGGAATACACCTACCGCAAGAAGCAGCTCGGCGAGATCGATCGGCGCGTGCGTTACCTCGGCAAGCGGCTGGAACACCTGCGCGTCGTCGATACGCCCCCCACTGATCGCGGCGCGGTGTTTTTCGGCGCCTGGCTGCGCCTCGAGGACGAGGATGGCCACGAACACGCCTATCGCATCGTCGGTCCGGACGAGACCGACGCCGCGCGCGGCTGGATCAGCATCGACTCGCCGCTCGCGCGCGCGGCGCTGAAGCGGCGCGCAGACGACGAGTTCGAAGCGGAATTGCCGGGGGGACGTCGTTCGTTCGTCGTGCTCGAGGTGCGGTACGGCGCGCCGCTCGACTGAGCGCTCACGTCACCGTATCTCAGGCATTGCCTGCGCTTCGTGCGGTGTGGGCTTGGCGGCCCACCTGGTGCCCTGCCCGCCCCCGGCGGCGCACGGACGACTTCCAGGCACGCGGCCGTCATTCCGCGAAAGCGGGAATCCATCGCGCTCTGCTCTTGAAGCCGCCAGAAGAGCGAAAAGAAAAAGGCTTCCGGCTTTCGCGGAAATGACGCCGGGTAGGCGTCGTGTTGCCGCCGCGGCGTGCGGAGGGACCCGCCGCCATGCGGCCGCGTCCCGCCCCGCGGCTCCAATGAAAAGGGCGGCCGAAGCCGCCCTTCATCGTTCGCTGCGATCGTGCTCAGCGCGTGATCGGCAGGTACACGCGATAGACCTCCTGGTCGACCGGCGTGTCGGGCTCGGACATGAACTCGTCCCAGAAGCGACCGACGCCACCTTCGCTGTAACGGTAGCCGTGCGTCTCCGCGTACGCCTTCTGGTTGAGGCGGATCAGCGGCAACTGCGCCGCGCTGCCCGTGTACTCGGTGTAGAGCGCCGTGCCCTGGTACCACAGCGCCGCGCGCACGTTGCCGTCGACCACGAGGTAGCCCTTGTTGTCCTTCTCGCCCGGGCCGTAGGTCTTCGGCTGGCCGCTCTCGTCGACGCCTTCGTCGCTCTGGTTCGGCACCGGCGTCTCGATGTTGTAGGTCTGCCCGTCGAGCGTGAACGAGGTCGCGCTGACCGGCACGGCGACGCTGAAGGTGTAGTCTTCTTCGCCCCACTCGGTCGTGATCGTCATGCGCGGGCCCGCGGCGGTGAGGCCGGCCTTCTTGAGCGCCTCTTCGATCTCGGTCATGGCCGTGCTCGTCGCGTCGGCCACTTCCTCGAGCGAGCGCTTGGCCTTCGTGTTGACGAGGAACACCGGCTTGGCCTCGACGTTGACGACGTCGATCTTCTGGTCCTTGTAGTCGGTGTTCGGGAAGCCGGCGAGCATCGCCGACAGGCTGGCGAGGTTGCCCTGCACGATCGCCGACGGTTCGCCGTTGATGTAGAGGCCGCCGAAGCGGTGCACGAGGTTCCAGCCGTAGTCGACGTCGTAGGACTCGGTGACCTTGACCGTCTTGCCGTTCGCGGTCGGCTGCAGCGTGATCTTGTAGGTGCGGTTGGTGCCGATCCAGTCGTTGTCCAGCGCCATCTCGACGCTGCTGTCCTGCTCGGTCTTGGTGATCGTGAGCGAGCCGTCACGCACCTTCGGCGAGGCACTGGTCCAGCTCACCTTCGCGCCGACGCCGGCTTCCGGGCCGGAGAGCGTCATCTTGATGTTCGGGTCGAACGCGCGCATGCCGGTCCACTGGGGGAAGCGGCGGAACGAGTTGACCGAGTCGTAGACCTGCCGCAGCGGGCTCGGCACCTCGACGGTACGCTCGATGTGGCCGTGATCCGGCAGCACCACGCCGACCAGGACGGCGAGCAGGAACACGATCAGCAGAGCGATCAGAATTTCGAAAATACGAATCATCCGAGGTATCTCCAGAACCCAGCCATTGGCTGCACGCGCGGCGAGCGACGCCCGACCGGATTCGGCCACGCCGTCCCCTTGTGCCCGCGCATGCACGGTCCCGCGCTGGCGGGACAAGGAACGGATGGTACTGGAGTCCGGGGCGCATGCGCTACGACCCCGGCGCGGCCGCGGCGGCGGCGCGCCGGCACCGCGCGCCCCGCCGGCGTGCCCCGGCGCGCGCTTTCGCCCGCCAATGCGGCGGCCGGGCGCGCGCCCGGCGGCCCAAGAGCGCAATCGGCGCAACACGCCACGACGGCACTTGCGCCGGACGGCGCCTCAGACGATACCGAGTTCGAACGCCTTCAGGACCGCGCGCGTACGGTCGCGCACGCCGAGCTTGGACAGGATGTTGGAGACATGATTCTTCACCGTTCCCTCGGCGACGCCGAGCGAATTGGCGATCTCCTTGTTGCTGTAGCCGCCGGCCATGAGTCTCAGGATCTCGGTTTCCCGCTCGGTCAGCGGGTCGGGCCGGTCCAGGCTCGTGAACTCGTTGTGCATCCGCTCGAGCCCGCTGAGCAGGCGCTGCGTGACCATCGGCGCGACCAGCGAGCCGCCGTCGGCGACGGTCCTGACGGCGTCGACGAGCTGGTCGAGGGAGACGTCCTTGAGCAGGTAGCCGCGTGCACCGGCCTTGAGGCCGGCGAGCACGAGCTGGTCGTCGTCGAACGTGGTCAGGATGATCGTCGGCGGCAGCTGGTTCTTCGCCGCGAGCGCATTGAGCACGTCGAGGCCGGACATCCCCGGCATGCGCATGTCGAGCAGGACCACGTCCGGCTTCACGCGCGGGATGGTTTCGACCGCCTGCGCGCCGTCGCCGGCCTCGGCGATGACGCGGATCGAATCGGACAGCTCGAGCAGCGAGCGGATGCCCTGGCGCACCAGGGTCTGGTCGTCGACCAGGCAGACTTGGATCACGAGGTTCCCTCCAGTGGCAGCAGGGCATCGAGGGCGAAGCCCCGCCCCTTGCCGGTGACGATGTCGACGCGCCCGCCGAACTGCGCGAGGCGCTCGCGCATGCCGGTGAGGCCGTTGCCCTGCCGCAGTTCGCTCGCGCCCTGGCCGTCGTCGCGCGCGTGGATCGCCATCTGGCGGTCCGCACTGCGCTCGAAGGTCAGCCACAGGTTGCGTGCTCCGGCATGGCGCACGGTATTGGTGATGATCTCCTGCGCGCAACGCAGGAGCACCTGCGCGCGCTTGGGATCGTCGACGCTGAAGCGCGGCGGCAGCTCGAGGTGGATCGCGAGGCCGGGCACGCCTTCGGTGAGGTTGCGCAGTGCCTGGGTGAGATCGATGCTGTCGCCCTCGCGCAGCTGGCTGACCACCTCGCGCACGTCGCTGAGCAGCAGCCTGGCGACCGACTGCGCCTGGCGCACGTGCTCCTGCGCCTGCCCCTGCACGAGGTGGCTCGCCACCTCGAGGTTGAGACTGAGCGCGGTCAGGTGGTGGCCGACGAGGTCGTGCAGCTCGCGCGAGATGCGCATGCGTTCGGCGAGGCGGCTCGATTCGGCGAGCAGGGTGCGCGTCGCGCGCAGCTCGGAATTGAGGCGGCGCTGTTCCTCGCGCGCCTCGACCTGCTGCTTGGTCACCAGCGCGGTGACGAACGCGAGCACGATGAAGCCCGAATAGAGGCTCGACTGCAGGAACGCGTCACTGAGGCTGAAGGCCGGTTCGCGGATGCTCGCGAACACGGGCACGAGCGAGAAGTTCTGCAGGACCATCCAGGCGATGCCGATGCGCAACGGCAACAGCCACGGCAGGACGACCGCGACGACCGCGAGCAGCAGCGCCGAGATGCCGCTCTGGCTGAACCAGCCGATGGCGACCGCCATGCCGTTGAGCACGACCAGCAGGCCGATCTGCAACGCGCGCCGCAGCGGCGTGCGGCGGCGGTCGCCGAGGTCGTGCGTGAGGTACCAGTAGACGACGCCGAACACGATGTAGCAGGCGAGCCACAGGTGCACGTAGCTGCCCGGCAGCTGCTTCTGCGCGAGATCCTCGACGACGGTCTGGTAGCGCAGGAACGGCGTGCCGACGCTCGCGTACTGGAACAGTCCCGCGTAGCGGAGCAGCTGGATGTGGTTGAACTGCGGCCAGGACATGCCCTCATGATATGCCGGCGCGCCGGTAGCCGACCTGCCCGGAAGTCATTGTCGGCCCGCGGCCGCCATTCGCCGCTGCTGCCGCTGCTGCAGGGCCGCTAACGATTCCCTAACCAACGCGCCCGCACCGCGCCATGACCGCATCGCGGGCCCATGCGATAATCGGCGCCGGTGGCCGCGGCCCTGGAGTCGCACGCCCCACGCCATCCCCCACGGAGCAAGCAATGGCCCTAAGCATCCGCGACGTGCAACCGCACGATCTGGATTCGGTGCTCGCACTCAACAACGCCGCCGGTTCCACGATCCTGCCGCTGGATGTCGCCGGTCTGCGCGGGCTGTACGAGGAAGCGAGCTACTTCCGCGTCGCCGAAGTCGACGGGCACATCGCCGGTTTCCTCATCGCGCTGCGCGAGGACGCGCGTTACGCGAGCCCGAATTTCCTCTGGTTCCGCGCGCACTACCCGGAATTCGTCTACATCGACCGCATCGTCGTCGCGCGCCCGTACCGCGGCCTCGGCCTCGGCCGCGTGTTCTACGCGGACGTGACGAGCTACGCCGAAACGCACGTGCCGCAGCTCGCCTGCGAGGTGTTCCTCGAGCCGCGTGACGACGTGTCACTGCTGTTCCACGGCACCTGGGGTTTCCTCGAGGTCGGCCAGCAGACGATGCCGAGCAACGGCCGTCGTGTCGCCCTGCTCGCCAAGACCCTGTGCAGCTACCCGTTCGTGCGCGACACCTACCTGCACGGCCCGACCGGGCGCCTGCCCGACCTGCCGTGGCTCGGCGAGCGGGTTCGCCCGAACGTGGCGGTGCGCGGCGCGCGTGCCGCCGGCGGCGCATGACCGTGGCGATGACCGCGGCGGAACTCGCCAGCCTCGAGCCGGTCGCCGAGATCAAGTTCGGCCAGGTCGGCATCGCCAACCTCAAGCTGAAGCGTCTCGACCCCGACGCGCTCGCGGCCGAGTTGCGCGGCAAGGTCGAGAACGCCGGGAAGCTGTTCCTTCGCGCGCCGGTCGTGCTCGACCTCAGCCACCTGCCGAGCCTGCCCGACGTCGAGGTCGTGCGCGACCTGCTCGAGCGGATCCGCGCGTCGGGCATGCTGCCGGTCGGCCTGTCGTACGGCACGAGCGAGAACGAACGCATCGCGCAGGAACTGGGCATCCCGGTGATCGCGAAGTTCCGCGCGTCGTACGAACGCGCCGGCGAGCCGGCCGCGGAAGCGCAGGCCCGCGCGACGCCACCGCCGCCCTCGCGCGAGCCCGTCGCCGAACCGCGTGCGGCCGCGCCTGCGGGCATGAATGCGAGCGCGGGCTTGGGCGGCCTCCTGCACGACAAGCCGGTCCGTTCCGGCCAGCAGGTCTACGCACGTGGGCGCGACCTCATCCTGACGGCGCTCGTCGGCAATGGCGCCGAGGTCATCGCGGACGGCTCCATCCACGTCTACGGCGCCCTGCGGGGGCGCGCGCTCGCCGGCGCCCAGGGCGACGAGGCCGCACGCATCTTCTGCCAGGAATTCCACGCCGAACTCGTTTCGATCGCGGGCCAGTATCGCGTGTTCGAGGACATCCCGAAGGACCTGCGCGGGCAAAGCGTGCAATGCTGGCTGGAAGGCGACAAGCTGATGTTGAAGAAGCTGTGATTCGTGATTCGTGATTCGTGATTCGCAAAAGCACGGCGGTGATCCACTCCGCGAACCGTTTTTCACCACTCACCAATCACGAATCACCAATCACGAACCCAGGGAGATACGCCATTGACTGAGATCATCGTCGTCACGTCCGGGAAGGGCGGCGTCGGCAAGACCACGACGAGCGCCTCGCTCGCTGTCGGCCTCGCCAAGCGCGGCAAGAAGGTCGCGGTCATCGACTTCGACGTCGGCCTGCGCAACCTCGACCTCATCATGGGTTGCGAGCGGCGCGTGGTGTACGACTTCGTCAACGTGATCCAGGGCGAGTGCACGCTCAAGCAGGCGCTCATCAAGGACAAGCGCATCGATTCGCTGCACGTGCTCGCCGCCTCGCAGACGCGCGACAAGGACGCGCTGAGCAAGGAAGGCGTCGAACGCGTGCTCAACGAGCTCACCGAGGACGGCTTCGACTACGTGATCTGCGACTCGCCGGCCGGCATCGAGAAGGGCGCGAGCCTCGCGATGTACTTCGCCGATCGCGCGATCGTCGTGGTCAATCCGGAAGTATCCAGCGTGCGCGACTCCGACCGCATCCTCGGCCTGCTGGCGAGCAAGACGCGGCGTGCCGAACAGGGTGGCGGCGGCGTCGAGCAGCACCTGCTGCTCACGCGCTACAACCCCGAGCGCGTCGCCAACGGCGACATGATGGGCATCGCCGACGTCAAGGACATCCTCGGCATCGAAGTGCTCGGCGTGATCCCCGAATCACCGGGCGTGCTGACCGCGTCGAACGCCGGCGTGCCCGTGATCCTCGACGAAGGTTCGGATGCGGGCCAGGCGTACGCCGACGCGGTCGCGCGGCTGTGCGGCGAGGATCGGCCGATGCGCTTCATCGACGCGACGAAAAAGGGTTTCCTCGCGCGCATCTTCGGGAGCTGAGCCATGGGACTGTTCGACTTATTCCGCTCGCGCCCGAAGAACACCGCATCGGTCGCCGCCGAACGGCTGCGCATCATCGTCATGCAGGAGCGCGCGGCGAACGGCCGCCCCGACTACCTGCCGATGCTGCGCCGCGAACTGCTCGAGGTGATCCGCAAGTACGTCAACGTCGATCCGGACGCGATCGACATCCACGTCACCCACGAAGGCGAAGGCGAAGTGCTCGAGCTGACGGTCGCGCTGCCGGAGAAGCACGTCGCGCCGCCGGCGCCGGCCACCGGCGAGACGTGACCGCAGCCGGAGCGATGCCCGCCGAGGGTGCCGCGCCGCACGGCAGCGCCACCTCCGTGCTCACGCTCGCCGACATCGGCTTCGCCGCACCGCGCGCGTTGCTTGCGCGCCATGGCCTGGTCCTGGTCGAAGTCGCCGCGGGCGAGCCCATCCCTGGCAGCTACTGGGGCGACAGCGAAGCAGGGGTGATCGCGCACGAGGTCTACGCGCGCGTGGATACGCCGGTGCATTCGCTGTTGCACGAGGCCTGCCATCTGATGGTCGCACCCGCCGAACGGCGCGCGTCGATCCATACCGATGCCTCCGATTCCCAGGCCGAGGAAGACGCGACCTGCTACCTGCAGATCCTCCTCGCCGACACTCTCGCAGGCGTCGGCCGCGAGCGGCTCATGGCGGACATGGACGCATGGGGCTACAGCTTCCGCCTCGGCAGCACGCGCGCCTGGTTCGAACACGACGCCGACGACGCCCGCGAATGGCTCGCCGCCCGCGGACTCCTGCCGCCCGCGGACTGACCGATCCGGGCGGAATCGCCGAAAGCCTGAAACACGGAGCACACGGAAGAAAAGCGTCCCGCTTCCGCTTCTGCATTCTGCGTGCTCGTTGTTTCGAGCTTCAGCCTTCCAGACTGCTTTCCTTCGTGTGCTTCGTGTTTCAGTCTCCGATCTTGAGTCTTGACCCCGGCCTCCTCTTGGTCGATCCTGATCGGATTCGCGCGCCGCACCGCGTCGCGCGTCAGCTTCGATACATCTGGCACGCACCAGACTCGGCCTCTTGCCACGGAGAGACGCCTGCCCCGATGCGACGGGGCCACCGGGACGATGATTCTCGCGACGGAAACCACCACCGCCCTGCCCGTGCCACCGCTACCCGCGGTGCCTTCCGCGATCGCGCTGTTCCTCGACGTCGACGGAACGCTGCTCGAATTCGCGCCACGTCCCGATGGCGTCGTCGTCGATGCCGCCTTGCCTGCGCTGCTCGAACGCGTCGAGCATTCGCTCGGCGGCGCACTGGCCGTGCTGAGCGGCCGTTCACTGCAACGCATCGACGAATTGCTCGGACTGCCGCAACTCGCCGCCGCCGGTTCGCACGGTGCCGAGCTGCGCCGTGGTGGCGGCACGGTCGTGCGTGCGGTGCGCGACTCGCACGGCATGAGCGCATTGCGCGCGTACGCCGCCGCGCTGCTCGCCGAAGTGCCCGGCGTCGTCATCGAACACAAGCCCGACGCGATCGCGCTGCACTGGCGCGCCGCACCTTCGATGGAGGCGGTCGTCGAAGAAACGGCGCAACGGCTCGTGCGCGCAGGCGGCAGCGGATACCGGCTGCAGCACGGCGATTGCGTCGTCGAGCTGCGCGGCGCCGGCGCCGACAAGGGCGATGCATTGCGCGGGCTCATGCAGCACCCGCCCTTCGCAGGACGCACGCCCTGGATGATCGGTGACGACCTCACCGACGAACACGCATTCGACGCGGCGGAGCGCGCCGGCGGTTACGGCATCATCGTCGGTGCGCGACGACCGACGCGCGCGCGCTACGCGCTCGCCGACCCCGCGGCCGTGCACCGCTGGCTTGCCGCGCTCGCGGCCCATTCACCGGAGGCGAGCGCATGAGCGACGGCAAGGCGGCGAGCCTCGACCTCGGCGTGATCGGCAACGGCACGCTCGGCGCGCTCGTCGACGCGCGCGGCCGCATCGTCTGGTGCTGCCTGCCCGCATTCGACGGCGACCCCGCGTTCTGCTCGCTGCTGTCGCCGCGCACCGGCGATGCCGGCTGGTTCGACGTCGCGCTCGAAGGCGAACGCCGCTCCAACCAGCGCTACGTCGACAATTCGGCGATCCTCGTCACGCGCCTCGACGCCGAGGACGGCAGCGCGATCGAGATCACCGACTTCGCACCGCGCTACAAGCAGTACGGGCGAGTGTTCCATCCGATGGCGATCGTGCGCACGGTGCGTCCGCTCGCCGGCACGCCACGCATCACCCTGCGATTGCGGCCACTGACCGGGTACGGCGCGCGCGCGCCGGAACGCACCTCCGGTTCCAACCACATCCGCTTCCTCCTCGACGACGGCACCGTGCTGCGCGCGACCACGGATGCGCCGCTGCCGATGCTGCGCGACGAGCTGCCATTCCTGCTCGACCGCGAAATCCACCTGCTGCTCGGCCCCGACGAGACGCTGACCGAATCACCGGCCAAGCTCGCGCGTTCGGCCTACGAGGCGACGCTCGACTACTGGCGCGAGTGGGTGCGCTACCTGTCGATCCCGGCGGAGTGGCAGGAGGCGGTGATCCGCGCGGCGATCACCCTGAAACTCTGCCAGTACGAAGGCACGGGCGCGATCGTCGCCGCGATGACGACATCGATACCCGAAGCGCCGCACACCGTGCGCAACTGGGACTACCGCTACTGCTGGCTGCGCGATGCCGCGTTCGTCGTGCGCGCGCTCAACCGCCTCGGCGCGACGCGCAGCATGGAAGAGTACCTGCGCTACCTCTACAACCTCGCCGCCGGCGCGGATGGCGACCTCGGTCCCGTCTACGGCATCCATTTCGAACGCGAGCTGCTCGAACGCGAGGCCGACCATCTCGCCGGCTACCGCGGCATGGGCCCGGTGCGCATCGGCAACGACGCCTGGCGGCAGTTGCAGAACGACGTGCCCGGCAGCGTCGTGCTCGCCGCGGTGCAGTTGTTCTTCGATCGCCGCCTCGAGTCGCCCGGCGATGCCGGCGCGTTCACGCGCCTCGAGGCCGCCGGCGAGGCCGCCTGGCGCGTGCACGACCAGCCCGACGCGGGACTGTGGGAGTTCCGTGGCCGCTCGCACGTGCACACCTATTCCGCCGTGATGTCGTGGGCGGCGTGCGACCGGCTCGCGCGCATCGCCACCCACCTCGGCGTAGGCGGCCGCGCCGCGTTCTGGGCCGAGCGCGCGCAGCGCGTGCGCGAACTCGTGCTCGCGCGCGCGGTGCACCCGCGCCACGGCTGGTTCGTCGATGCGTTCGACAGCGAGCGTCTCGACGCGAGCCTGCTGCTGCTCGCCGACCTGCATTTCGTCGATGCGCGGGATGCGCGATACGTGGCCACGGTCGAGGCGATCGGGCGTGAACTGCGCCGCGGCGACTACGTCTACCGCTACGCGACCGCCGACGATTTCGGCATGCCGGAGACGAGCTTCACCATCTGCAGTTTCTGGTACGTCGAGGCGCTCGCCGCGATCGGCCGCGCCGACGAGGCGCGCGCGTTGTTCGAGCAGTTGCTCGCGCGACGCAACCCGCTCGGCCTGCTGTCCGAAGACGTGCACCCGGAAACCGGCGAGTTGTGGGGCAACTTCCCGCAGACCTATTCGCTGGTCGGTCTCATCAACGCGGCCTCGCGCCTGTCGCGCAGCTGGGAGAGCCTGCTGTGAACCGGCTCGTCGTCGTCTCCAACCGCGTCGCCCAACCGCGCGAGGCGCGCGCGGGCGGGCTCGCTTCGGCGATGCAGGCGGCGCTCGAGCAGTGCGGCGGCCTCTGGTTCGGCTGGAGCGGTCGCATCGTCGACGAGGCGGACGCCACGCCGCGCATGGAGCGCGCCGGACGCATCGATTACGCCCTCGTCGACCTCACGCGCAGCGACCACGACGAGTACTACCTCGGCTTCGCCAATCGCACGCTGTGGCCGCTGCTGCATTTCCGTCCGTCGCTGCTCGACTACCATCGCGGCGATTTCGCCGGCTACCAGCGCGTCAACGCGGCCTTCGCGCGCCAACTCGCGCCGCTGCTGCGCGACGACGACGTGGTCTGGATCCATGACTACCACCTCATTCCGCTCGGTGCGGAACTGCGCGCGCTCGGCGTCGGCGCGCGCATCGGCTTCTTCCTGCACGTCCCGGTGCCGCCGCCGGCGCTGCTCGCGGTGCTGCCGCATCACGAACAGTTGTTCCCCAAGCTCGCCGCGTACGACCTCGTAGGACTGCAGACCTGGCGCGACCGCGATGCGCTGCTCGCCTATTTCCGCGAGCGCGACGCGTCGACGGGCGCCGACGGCAACGTCGAGCTGCCCGACGGCCGGCGCTTCGAGATCGCCGCGTTCCCGATCGGCATCGACGCGGTGAAGGTCGCCGAGCAGGCACGCAAGGCGGCCGGCAGCCCGGCGACGGCGCGGCTCGTGCGCAGCCTCGAGGGCCGCAAGCTCGTGATCGGCGTCGACCGCCTCGACTATTCGAAGGGCCTGCCGCAACGCTTCGAGGCATTCGGACGCTTCCTCGCCCGCCACGCCGCGTGGCGCGCGCGCGTGTCGTTCCTGCAGATCGCGCCGCCGTCGCGCGAACAGGTGCAGGAATACCGCGACCTGCGTTCGCGCCTCGAACGCCTCGCCGGCGCGACCAACGGCCGCTACGCGGAACCCGATTGGGTGCCGATCCGCTACGTCAACCGCAGCTTCACCCAGGGCACGCTCGCCGGCTTCTACCGCGTCGCCGACATCGGCCTCGTCACGCCTCTGCGCGATGGAATGAACCTCGTCGCGAAGGAATACGTCGCATCGCAACCGCCCGAAGACCCGGGCGTGCTCGTGCTGTCCAGCTTCGCCGGCGCGGCCGACGAGCTCGCCGAAGCGATCATCATCAATCCACTCGATCCGGAAGACATCGTCGAGAGCCTCGAACACGCGCTGTCGATGCCGCTCGCCGAACGGCGCGAACGCTGGGCGGCGATGTTCGAGCGCGTGTCGCGCAACGACATCGCGGCGTGGCGGCAGGCATTCCTCGAGCGGCTCGCGGGCTGAAGGATTCTTCGCCGGGCGTCCGCGGCTCTCGTCCCGCGGGAGTGGGACAACAGCGGCGGGAACGCCCCGCGCATGCAGGACGCGCGACCGCGAGCCCACCGGGTTCTACGAACGCCCGTCGAGAGCGGCGCGGCCCAAGCAGAACCCACGACAAGCCGGTTCGCAAGTCAAAAGCGCTCGGTGTCTGTGGGAGCTTCGCCGGCCGGCGCACGGCAGGATTCCGTTCGCGCCGAGCACAGCCCACGGCTTCCGCCGGAATGTCGGCATTTGCCGCGTCGTGCGAAGGAAGCCCTTGCACCGTGGCGCGCAAACCAAGAAAAAAGGCCGCGCGGCGAACCGCGCGGCCAGGACGCCCTCAGGAAGCGTCAGCTCAGAACTTCACGGTGATGCGGCCCCAGTAGTAGCGGCCCAGCAGGTCGAAGTCGCTCGGGTCCGTGTTCGCGTTCAAGGTGTTGTTCGCGTACAGGAACGGCGGCTGCTTGTCGCCGACGTTGTTCACGCCGATGTCGAAGCGCGTGTTGAGCGACTCGAGGTTGTAGCCGAACTGGATGTCGTGGTAGACGGTCGAGCCGTAATCGGTGTACAGGCCATCCAGCGACGGATTGCCCGTGCCGTACGGATGCGTGTCCTGCGACGGCGAGGCCGAACCCATGCGGAAGCGATGGATGTAACGCATCGCCCACGACGCGTCGAACGGACCCATCTGCCAGCCGACCGAGCTCTGCGCACGCCAGCGCGGGAACAGGCAGACGCCACCGCCAGCACCCGGGCACGCGCCCGCCTGCGCAGAACCGTAGTTCATGAAGTGGCCGGCGTAGTGGTACGTCGAGCCGCCCTCGAGGCCAGGCGCCGTCTGCAGGTCGTAGTTCTTCAGGTAGGTCGCGTTGACGCCGACGTTGAAGCGCCCGAACGAGAACTCCGGCAGGCGGTAGTTCAGCGCGAAGTCGACGCCACCCACGTCCACGCGACCGAGGTTGCCGGTCGGCTCGATGAGGGTCTGGATCTGGCCCTGGTTCGGGCCGCTCGCATAGCGACGGATGAGCGGGCAGTAGGCGGTCTGGCCTGCAGCGCAGAGGTCGATCACGCTCTGCGCGCGCACGGTCGTGATGTTGTCGTTGAGGTACAGGCGCCAGAGGTCGGCGCTGACCGACAGGCCTTCGAGCCAATGCGGGTCGTAGACGATGCCGAAGTCGAACGACTTGCCCTTCTCAGGGCCGATCGGGAAACCGGCATACGCCGCGCCCGACAGGATCGCATTGAGCTGCAGGGCCTGCGCGACGTTCTGGTTGCGGAAGCTGCCGTCGGTCGGCACGTTGACGCAGGCCGGGTTGCCACCACCGGTGTAACCGTCGCACGGATCGCGCGAGATCTTCGGCGCATCGCTGCCGGCGCCGCCGAAGATGTTGGCGACGGTCGGTGCGCGGAACACCTTGGACATCGTGCCGCGCAACAGCAGGTCTTCGATCGGGCGGTACTCGAGCGCGATCTTCGTGTTGTTCGTGCTGCCGAAAGTCGAGTACTTCGACCAGCGGTCACCGACGGTCAGGTTCAGCGCGTGCAGGAACGGCAGGTCCTTGACGATCGGCACGAACAGCTCGGCGTAGGCTTCCTTCACGTTGTAGCCGCCCTGCAGTGCCGAGCCGCATTGGCTGCCGAGCGTGCAGTTGCCGTTGAAGTCGACGATGAGGCCGGTGTCGACGTTCGAGTGCGTGTACTCGGTGCGGTAGTTGTAGCCGACCGCGAGTTGCATCGCGCCGGCCGGCAGGTCGAACAGGCCGCCGTTGAGATCGAGGCGCTTGACCGTTTCCTTGGTCATGAAGTTGTTCACGCCCGGCGAAGCCGCGGCGCGCAGCACGGCGATGCTGTTCGGATCGTCGAGGTTGAACGGATTGAACGGCGTGCAGCCATCGATGATGTCGTCGGGGCCGGTGCCGCAATGCACGACGCCGTCGTCGCCGAGGAACGACGGACCCGTCGCCTGGTTGAGCACGGTCATGTTCGGCAGACCGTACGTCGTCGTGCTCAGATGCACGTGGCCGTAGTCGAAGCCGAGTTCCCAGTTCCACTGCTGGTCGTTCCAGATCGAGAACGAACCCTTGAAGCCGGTCGACAGCTGGTCGTTGGCGGTGCCGTTGGACGCGCGGCGGTTGCCGAGCGAAGACAGGCGCGCGGTGAACGAGTTCGCACCCGGCGCGAAGTCGACGCCGAACGGGTTGTAGTAGCTGTCGGCCGAGATCACGGTGCCGTACGGCGTGCCGTACACCGCCGGTGCGAGCTGGAACGATGCCGAGGTCTTGTTGTGCATCACCGACAGGTACGCGTCGATGCTGTCGGTCAGCTTGTAGTTGCCGTTGAGGAACAGGCCCGAGCGTTCCTGCGGCGTCATCACGAGGTTGACCGTCGCGTAGTTGTACTTGTCGCTCGGACCGTCCGGACCCGCGTTGTTGCGATAGCAGTGGTAGTCGGTCGCTACGTTGAGGCCGCTCGCGCCGGGATTGCGCGCGAGGAAGCCCGAGCTGCAGCCCGGGAACAGGTCGGCCATGCCCGCGGGGATCTGCACGTGGCCGAACGGCGACGAGGACGAGCCGCCGACAAACGTGCCGATCGGGCTGCTCGTCGAGCCGAGGCGCGACACCGCGTTCTTCGAGAACTCGCGGTGTCCGGACAACACGCCATCGATCTTCTTGTAGTTGACGCCGGCCATGATCGAGCCCTTGTCGGAGCTCTGGCCGAACGTGAAGGAGTAGCCCTTCGAGGCGCCGTCGTCACGGTCGGAGATGCCATAGTCGGCCGAGAACTCCGCACCCTGGTAGTCGCTGCGCAGGATGAAGTTGACGACGCCCGCGATCGCGTCGGAGCCGTACACCGACGACGCGCCGTCGGTCAGCACTTCGATGCGCTCGATCATGTTCGCCGGGATCGCGTTCGGATCGCCGGACAGGTAACGGTGGCCGTTGATCAGCACGAGGGTACGCGGCGAGCCGAGGCCGCGCAGGCCGATACTCGAGAAGCCGGTGCCGCCGGAGTTGTTGACCTGCGGGTTGGTGTTCGGGCCAGTGACGGCCGGGAGCTGCTGGACGAGGTCGCCCAGGGTCAGCTTGCCGGTCTTCTCGATCGCGGCGCGATCGATGGTGACGACCGGGTTGGACGTTTCGATATCGACGCGACGGATGTTCGAACCCGTCACCGTGATCGTCTCGAGCTTCTGGCTGTCGTCGGCGCTCTGCGCGTGCGCCGTCGCCATCGCACCGAGGCCGGCCGCCGCGGCAAGCGATGCTACGCCGAACGGTCGCGCGTATCCCGGCATCACGACGAGCGCGCGCCGGATCGCCTGTCGAAGCTGCATGTGTCGCATGGTGTTCTCCTCTGTTCTCGTAGTGTCCCCGCGCCGCCGGAGAAACCGTCGGCCTTCGCGAACATTAGGAAAACGTGAAGACGGAGCCTTGGCCTGTCTTTTCAGGTTAGGTTGCAGAAATTGAGCAACGAATCCGCAACCGCCGGACACGCTCGCGCCGTCCGTCGCGCGCCCGGCGCGCAACCGTCGTCACGCGGCGGCGCGGCCCTGTTCGCGCAGGCCGCTCGCGGTGATGCCGAAGCGACGCTTGAACGAACGCGCGAATGCGCAGCGGTCTTCGAACCCGCTCACGCGCGCGACTTCGGTGATCGCCAGGGCACTCGCGTTGATGAGGCGGTGCGCGCGGCGCAGGCGCTGCTCGACGAGTACCGCATGCGGCGTCTCGCCGAAGACGCTGCTGAAAGTGCGGATGAAATGGCACGGCGAATAGCTCGCCATGCGCGCGAAACCGGCGATGTCGAGATCGAGGTGGCAGTTGGCCGCCATCACGTTGCGTACGCGCTGCAGGCGCAGGAACACGCTGCGTCGCTGCGACGCGGTGCGCCCCGGGCAGCGTTCGATGAACGGCTCGAACCCGGCCTGCAATTCGGTCATCGCTGCGACGAAGTTGGCCAGCGCGAGCGTCGCCGCGTTGCCGTGCGACGCGACGCGCGCGAGTTCGATCACGGTCGAGCGCAGTGCGCGGCTGGCCGGGTGCAACGCCGGCAGCAACACCGGGTCGGACGGCATGTCCGCACCGGCGCAACGACGCCATGCGCCGCTGCCGCAGCCGAGCGCCACCCACAGCGCCGCGCCGCGTCCTATCGCCTGCACGCGTTGGCCCTGTTCGACGACGAGCAGCTCGCCGGGCAGCAAGGTGTGCAGGTTGTCGCCTTCGGCGAGCTGCAGGCGTCCGCGCAGGGGCACGAGCACCATCGCCGCCGGCGCCGTACCCTGCATCACGCAGCCTCGCCCGGCGCCGACCACCACGCGCAGCAGCGACGACGCGCCCGCGCCATCGCCACCACCCAGATCCAGCCTGCCACCGTTCGCCAGTCGTTCGTACTCGATCCGCATTGCGCCACCTGTCGTGAGGGCCCGTGTGGCCCGTAGTAGCGTCAATACGCGGCAGAGTCAGGAAGCGTCGCCGACTTTTCGCCGAAGCGTGGCCGTGCAGCGACGAATTCGTGGTGAATCCGCTGCGTCCTGGACGGTGCATGCGACGGCAGGCGCGGCCCGCTCACGCTTCGTCGCGCGACCGCAACGCCTGGGCGCATGTGCTCGTGGCGGGGGTGGGGATCGGCTAGTCGATGGCGTCGCGGCGCAGGCGTACCGCGCCGACGTCGGTGTCTTCGGCAACGACCCGCGCGACATAGATGCTGCGCCCGTCATGGCCAACACTGAACGCGAGATCGGCGATCTGGGTCGGCAGCGAGAGCACGGTCCGGGGCTCGCCGCCCGCGAGCGGACGCGCCATGAGCTCGCTGGGACCGGCCGCCTTCAGCGCGATGTAGTAGAGCTCGCCGCCGTGCACGCGCCAGCCGTCGAGGTGCGACGGCGACAGCTCGCGCGTGACCTCGGTTTCCTCGCCGCTGGCAGGGTCGAGGCGGAACAGCCCCGGCGCGGTGATCCGGGTGAAGTGGATCACCCCGCTGTCCGGGTCGAAATCCGCGCGGCCGACATCCTGGGCGAGTACGCGCCGGTTCGCCTCGCGCCCGCCGACCGAGTCGAACTCGATGAGCTCGCTGCGTCGTTCACGTGCGTTGACGACCGCGACGAACGTCCCCTCGCCGCGGCCGTAGGTCCCGCTGCGCACGTCCTCGTCGGCGACGTCGGTCAGCGCGTGCACGATGCGCGACGCGACCTCGACTTCGATCAGCCGCCCGCCGAACGGGCCACGCGCGGTGACCAGCACGCGCGTGCCGTCGGCTCGCCAGGTCGGATGCAGCAGGGTCGGCTCGGGCAACGCGGTGAGTGCATGGGCCTCGCGCGCGCCGCGCGGCAGGATCCAGAGCTCCTGCGAGCCGCTGCGATCGGATACGAAGACCACGTCGTCGTTGACCGGCGACGCGGCGGGTGCACCGTCGCTGCCCGTCGACGGCACGAGGTCGACCGCACTGGCGGGCGCATCGACGTCGATCCGCGAGAGCTGCTGGCGCACGCGCGGGATCTCGTAGACGACCGTGTCCGTCGCGCGTGCGGCGCTGGGAAACTCCGCCGGCTGCACGCCGAGCGCATCGATGCGGCCGTCCGCGATATCGACGACGTACAGCGCCTGCTGGCCCCCCTGCCCGGACGAGAACACGAGCGCGCTGCCGTCGCGCACCCAGTCGTAGCCGCGGATGCGCGTGGCCAGGCGCGTCAGCTGGCGCACTTCGCCGCCTGCCGCGGAGACGAGGAACAGGTCGCTGTTGGGGTTGGCTCCGCGGCGGAAGGCGATCCAGCGACCGTCGGGCGAATAGCGCGCGTCGAGGTCGGTGTCGTTGAGCGCGTGCGAGTATTCGAGCCGCTGTCCGTGGCCGCCGTCGATCGGCCATGAGACGATGCTCATGTCGTCGACGCCGTCCTGCGACGGTGCCGTACTGACCAGGCCCTTGCCGTCCGGGGTCCAGGCAAACGGATTGACGAGACCCGCGTAGCATTCGTCGTCGACGACGCGTTCGGAACCGCCCAGCGGCGGCACCACGACGAGCCGGCAGTGTTCGCCCGAGAAGCGCATGAACGCGACCGCGCGGCCGTCGGGCGACCACACCGGGTAGTACTCGTTGCCGTCTTCGCTCGCGCTGAGGCGCACGGCGCCGGACGCGTCGAGCGCCTTCTGCACGATGCGCGTCGAATGCGTCGCCGGGTCGCCGATCGAATAGGCGATCCGGCTGCCGTCGGGCGAGATGCGCGGGAAGCTCTCCGGCCCCGGCTCGGACGTCAGGCTGCGTTGCTCGTCGACCTGCCAGCGCAGCACCTTCGGCAGCGGGGGTGGCACGAACGTGCGCACGAGTGCGGCGACGGCGAGGACGAGGGCGACGGTACAAAGCAGCATCGCCGTCGCGTCGAAGCGCGTGCGCGCGGCGGGGTCCGCCGGCGGCGGCGCCACGGCAGCCGCCGGTGCGGATGGCAGAGGCCATGCATCGAGGAATCGCGCGGCTGCCACCAGTCGATACCCGAGCCGCGGCACCGTTTCGATGTACTGCGGCGCCTGTGGGTCGTCGCCGAGCGCGCGCCGCAGGTCCTTGATCGCCTGGGTCAGCACGTCGGGCGTCGGGCAGGTGCCGCGCCAGACGTCGTCGAGCAGTTCGTCGCGGCCGAGCGTCCGGCCGCCCGCATAGGCGAGCCGCACGAGCACGGCCACCGCCTTCGGCGGCAGCTTGACCTCCGGCGACGTGACGAGCCGCAGCGTGTCCGTATCGAGGATGTGCGCACCCACCTCGAGGAAACGCCCGGCCTCGAGCCGGACTTGCGACAGCGCATTCATGCGATCGGACTCCGCCGGCCATGCCCGCCGATGTACGACCAGCATCGTATTTACATTCGCGCGCGAATACAAATCGCCGCCGCGGCGCAGCTTGCGCGGGCCCGGGCCTGCCACTAGCCTGCGACGCATCCCGTCCGCCCGGAGTATCCCGATGCGCACCCTGCCGGCATCGCTCGTTGGCCTTTCCCTCGCACTGCTGTCGCCTGGCCTGCCGGCCGCGGAGAAGCCGAAATCGCCGCCCGTCCCCACCGCCGCCGACGCGCATGCGTTCGTCGAGGCGATGAACGCCGAGTACAAGGCGCAGTATCTCGTCGCCAATGCCGCCGAGTGGGTCGCCGAGACCTACATCACCGGCGACACGGAAATGCTCACCGCGCGCGCGAACGAGACGATGCTGAAGTGGCTTTCAGGGAAGATCGACGAGTCGCGCCGCTTCGACCACGTCGCGGGCATCGACCCGAAGGACCGCCGTGCACTCGACCTGCTCAAGCTGCAGACCGCGATGCCGGCGCCGAAGGACCCGGCGCACCTGACCGAGGCGACCAACCTCGCCTCGAAACTGACCGCGGCCTACGGCTCCGGCAAGTACTGCAAGGACGAGAAGGACCCGGCGAGCTGTCGCAACCTCGACCAGTTGTCCGAAGTGCTCGCGACCGATCGCGACTGGGACCATGCGCTCGACGCATGGAGCGGCTGGCATCGCGTCGGGCGCGGCATGCTCAAGGATTACCAGCGCTTCGCCGAACTCCTCAACGAAGGCGCGCGCGACCTCGGCTACGACAATGTCGGCACGATGTGGCGCGCGGGCTACGACATGCCGCCAGCCGCGTTCGCGCAGGAGACCGACCGCCTGTGGGGCCAGGTGCAACCCCTGTACGGCCAGCTGCAGTGCTATGCGCGCAACAGGCTCGCCGAGAAGTACGGCGATCGCATGCCGAAGGACGGCACGATCCCGGCGCACATCACCGGCAACATGTGGGCGCAGGACTGGTCCAACCTCTACCCCCTGCTGCAACCGTACCCGGGCGTCGGCGACCTCGACGTCAACGAACATCTCGAGGCGCAGCGCAAGGCGCAGCTCGAAGCGCTGCGCAAGGCGTTCAAGGGCAAGCCGACGCCGCTCGACCTCGCCGCGCTCGAGCACGACGCGGACATGAAGAGCGCCGTGTCGATGGTGCGTCGCTCGGAGGACTTCTACACCTCGATCGGCTTCCCGTCGCTGCCGGCGTCGTTCTACGAGAAGTCGATGCTGCTGCGCCCGCGCGACCGCGATGCGCTCTGCCATGCGAGCGCCTGGCCGATGGACCTCGGCAGCAGCGACATGCGCATCAAGATGTGCATCAAGCCGACCGAGGAAGACCAGTACACGATCTACCACGAGATGGGCCACATCTATTACTACGTGGCGTACAAGGACCTGCCGCCGATCTTCCAGGGCGGTGCCAACGACGGCTTCCACGAGGCGATCGGCGACACCATCCGGCTCAACATCACGCCGGCCTACCTCGCGCAGATCGGCCTCGCCGGCAAGGCCGGCAGCGACGACAAGGCGGTGCTCAACGCGCAGATGAAGCTCGCGCTCGAGAAGGTCGCGTTCCTGCCGTTCGGCCTGCTCATCGACAAGTGGCGCTGGGGCGTGTTCGACGGTTCGATCGCGGCCGACAAGTACAACGAAGGCTGGTGGCAGCTGCGTCGCAAGTACCAGGGCCTGTCTTCGCCGGTCGCGGCTGCACCCGGCGACTTCGATCCGGGCGCGAAGAACCACGTGCCGACGAACGTGCCGTACATGCGCTACTTCCTCGCCGACATCCTGCAGTTCCAGTTCTACCGTTCGCTGTGCGACGCGTCCGGCTACAAGGGCCCGCTGTCGCAATGCTCCATCTACGGCAACAAGGAAGCGGGCGCGAAGTACTGGAAGATGCTTTCGCAGGGCGCGCAGCAGCCGTGGCAGCAGACGCTGAAGGAACTCACGGGCAAGGAGGAGATGGACGCGAGCGCGATCATCGACTACTTCGCACCGCTGTACGCGTGGCTGCAGGAGCAGAACAAGGGCAAGAGCTGCGGCTGGCAGTGAGACGGCGGGGATTGGGGATTCGGGATTGGTGATTCGGGATTCGGATTGATTGGGATTGGGGATTGTCGAAAGCGAAATGCCCGTAGCGTCCAGCTCCGTACCGAGACCGAATCACGAATCGCGAATCACAAATCACGAATCACCAAATTTGCTAGACTCCACCACGGGTTGCCGCTTTCGCGAATCCCGAATCCCGAATCCCGAATCCCGAATCCCGAATCCCGAATCCCGAACCACGGTCCCCCCAATGCAACGCTGGATCAAGCTCCCCGATGGCCGTTTCGTCGACGCCGGCGCGATCGTCTACATCAGCCGGCCCGAAACCTATGCGCGGATCGACGAGGACGGCAATGACCTCGGCATCGGCTACTCGGTCAATATCGGCACCGGGATCCAGCGCGAGGCGCAGATCAACGTGACCGGCAGCAAGGACGAAGTCTTCGCGGTGCTGCGCGCGATCCTCGCTGGCGGCGGCCAGGCCGCCCCGGCACCGACGGAATAACCCGCCCGGCGCGTGCGCGCCGCCCCGCGTCAGGCCGCCGCGCGCTCGCGCCGCGTCAGCGAGCGGTACACGTGCCAGCCTGCGAAGCCGAGCAGCGTCGCCAGCAGCGCACCGAGCGCGAGCCGCACCGGGTTCGCCGACAGCACCGGCGCAAGCACACCGGCGATCGTGGCGCTGATGACGAGGCTGATGAAGGCCTGCACCGACGACGCGGCGCCGCGATGGTGCGGGAAGCGGTCGAGCAGGAGCAGGGTCAGCGTCGGGAAATTCATGCCGATGCCGATCGCGTGCAGGCCGATCGGGATCACCGACCATGGGACGCGCGGCTGCGGCAGCCACCACGCGCACAGGAGGTTGAGCGTCGATGCGCCGAGCATGATCGCGTAGCCGAGCCGCACCGTCGTCGCCGGCGAGAGCCGGCCAGCGAGGCGACCGGAAAGGAATGCTCCGGTCATCATGCCGCTGATCGCCGGAACGAACAGCCACGCGAAATGCTGCGCGTCGAGCTTCAGCAGGTCGAGCACGAAGGCCGGCGCGGACGAGATGTACACCCACAGCGCATTGAAGTTGAGCGAGCCGGCCAGCACGAGCGGCACGAAAGCGCGGTCGCGACCGATCAGGCGGTAGGTCGTGGCGAGTTCGCGCAGTGACAACGGGACGCGCCGCTCGCGCTGGTGCGTCTCGGGCAGCAACGCGAGGCAGGCAAGCCACAGCGCCGTCGCGAACGCGGCGAGCAGCGCGAAGATCATGGGCCAACGCGCGAACGCGATGACCCAACCGCCAACGATCGGCGCCATCGCCGGCGCGATGCCGAAGATCATCGATACCGTCGACATCAGTTTCTGTGCTTCGACGCCGTCGAAACAGTCGCGGATGATCGCGCGGCCGACGATCAGCCCCGCCCCCGCCGACATGCCTTGCAGCGCACGGAACGCGAGCAGCTCGCCGATGGAGTTCGAGAACGCGCAGCCGAGCGAAGCGAACGCGAACACGAGCACGCCGGCGAGGATCACGCGGCGGCGACCGAGCGCATCGGAGAACGGCCCGTGCAGCAGCGACATCAGCGCATAAGCAACCATGTACACGCTGATCGTCTGCTGCATCGCGAACGGGCTCGCATGCAGGTCGGCCCCGATCGCCGGGAATGCCGGGAAGATCGTGTCGATCGAGAACGGGCCGAACATCGCCAGCGCGGCGAGCAACGGCGCGAGCAGGCGGCGGCGTGGAGCGATCGAAGCGTTCATGGCTCGTCGACGGGGCGGCCGGGCATGCTACAGGAAGTGCGGGGCGTTGGTGGCGATGCTCCGTGCCAGCCTGGCTTGAGGCATGGTCCGTGAGACGGCGCCGCCCTCACGGAGGCCAGGCAGTCGTGTCGCGCGCTGCTCCGCTCGCCTCGGCGGCGAGCACCACGCCGTCAACCCGGCGCGGCGAAAAAAAAGGGCCGGTCGCACGACCGGCCCCGGTAGAAACGCGCTGGTGCGCGGATTTACAGCTCGTCGAACCCGTCGGCGAAGATCGTGTCGTCGACGTCGTCGACGCAGGCGACGCCGACATCCGTCACGTTCGCGGCCGATACCGTGCCGCTGCCATTGGCGACCGAGCAGGTCTGGCCCGCCGGCTGCGTGCCGACCGTGACCGCGTACGCCGCACCATCGGCGAGGCCGGTCGGGAACGTGAACGCGCCGTTCGCGGCAACCGGAAGCGTCTGCGCACCCGCATTGAGCGAGAGCACGAGGCCGCTGCCGGTGAGACCGCCGACGTTGCCGCCGATCGTGTAGGTCGGCGTCGCCGCGCAGGTGACGGTGACATTGGTGACGTTCGCACCGCTGATCGTGCCGCTGCCGTTGGCGACCGAGCAGGTCTGGCCGGCCGGCTGCGTGCCGACGGTGACCGCGTACGCCGCACCGTTGGCGAGGCCGGTCGGGAACGTGAACGCGCCATTGGTGGCGACCGGAACCGTCTGCGCGCCCGCATTGAGCGAGAGCACGAGGCCGCTGCCGGTGAGGCCGCCGACCGTGCCGCCGACCGTGTAGGCCGGATCGCCGCCCACCGTGATCGTGTAGTCCTCGGCCTGGCCGTAGCCATCGGTGTTGCACGCGCCCGGATAGTTGACCGAGCTCGAGTACTTCTTGATCACGCGCATGCGCGTCGCGCCGGACAGCGCGCCCGAAGGCACCGTGATCGTGCCGACCGCCTGCTTGCCGTCGGTGCCGGTCGAATTGGTGATCGAGCCGACATTGGTACCCTCGCCCGCATCGAACGTGCCGTTGTGGTTCCAGTCGATGTACGCCGAGATGTAGGTCGTGAAGTTGCCGTCCGTGTTGCCTTCGACCTTGATCGACGCGGTCGAGCCGGCGGCGACGTTGCCGACGGTCGCGGTGAAGTCCTCGAGCGCCGGAGTGCCGTTCAGGATCGGGCTCGTGGTCTTGTCGATGCCCGCGACGAGCACGTGCGTGATCGGCTCGACGTTGTTCGGGAACGCGACGCTGCAGTACGGCTCGGGGAACGTCACGCCGGTCGTGAACGAGAACACCTGCGACGTCGTGCTGTTGCCGCACGGGCTGTTGGAGCGCACGCGCCAGTAGTAGGTCGTCAACGGCTGCAGCGGGTTCGTCGGCGTGTAGGTCGCCGCGGTCGGCGTGCCGGTGTCGACGATGGTCGTGAACGCGGCGTCCGTCGCGATCTCGATCGTATAGCCGACGGCGACCGGATCGGCGCCCCAGGTGAACACCGGCTGGCGCGGCGTGCCGGTCGCGCCATTCGCGGGCAGGGATGGCGATGGCGTGCCCGGCTGGCCGGCGGCGATCTGCACGGCGAAGCTCACGTCCTTGACCACCGGGGGAGCCTGGTTGTCGGTGCCACGCACGGTGACCGTGTAGGTACCCGTTGCGGCACCCGGCTGCGTGCCGAGCGTCAGCACCGACGTGGTGCCGCCATTGGTCGGCGGCGTGACCGGATTCGGAGCGAACAGGCCACCCGTGAACGCCGAGCCGTCGAGGCCCGGCAGGCTCAGCGTGACCGTGCCCGAGTAGCCCGCGAGCGAATTCACGCCGACCGAAACCGGATCGATCGCGCTGCCGGCGCAGGCGTACTGCGTCGTCGTCGGCACGCCGAGGCGATAGTCCGGCTCGGGCGCGTCGGCGAAGCCACCGACGCCCCACACGTCGCCGTTGTTGACGGCGCGGTTGTCGGTGTAGATGGCGATGATGTCGTTCATCGCCATGTCCATGCCGTTGTAGTCGCCCCATTCCATGGACGTATTGATCTTCGGCGACGTCACGGTGGTCAGGCGGCGCGGCGTTTCCCAGGTCTGGGCGCCGTCGAGCGAGACCGAGTAGTAGAGGTCGACGCCGGTGCGGTTGCTGCTGTGGCGGGTGTCGTAGTAGACGACGTGGACGCGGCCCCAGTCGTCGACCTTGAGCCACTGCTGGTAGCGGTCGACGGTCTGGCCGTCCGAGGTCGGGTGCGGCGTCGTGACGTTCCAGGTCGCGCCACCGTCGCGCGAATAGGCAACCTGCACGCGCGCATGGTTGTTCGCCGCGGTACCGCTCTCCGCATTGTAGGTGTCCGGCCAGGCGACGTAGATGCTGTTGCCGTACGGGCCATTGCTGAGATCGGTGTCGGCCGCCACGTAGATGAACGCGTTGCGCGTCGACATCGACGGCAGCGGGAAGTCGAACGAGGCGACGGTATTGGCCACCGTGACGCCGCTGGACGCGAACGTCGCGCCACCGTCGGTCGACTTGACCACGCGGATGTTGCTGCCCGTTGTGGACGGGAAGAAGTAATAGACGTTGCCCTGCTTGTCGGTGGTGATGTCGCTACCGATGCCCTTGAAGGCGGTGTCGAGCGTGAGCGGCGTGCTGAACGTCAGGCCCTTGTCGGTCGAACGCGCGAACTTCTGCACGTTGGCCTGGTGCCAGGACACGTAGATGTTGTCCTTGTACGGCGATCCCGGATAGGAATCGACGTGCAGGTATTCCTTGTCGGAGCCGCTGGAGACGAGGCCGGCGCTGCGCGTCCAGGTCGCGCCCTTGTCGAGCGAGCGGAAGAAGTCGACGCCGCAGCTGGCACCGCAGTTCACCAGCGACGCCGTGTAGGCGATCTGGCCGTCGGTGGACCAACCGACCGTGGCGTCGCAGCAGGTATTGCCCGGCAGGCTGATCGCGGTGCTCCAGGTCGCGCCGCCGTCGGTCGAGCGCCACATCTTCTGGCCACTGCCGGGGCCGTTGCTGCCCGCGATGACGAAGTTGGTGTCGACGGGATTGACCGCGATCGCGGTTTCCTCGGCACCGACCGGCGTGGTGATCTTCACTTCACCGGTCACGAACCTCGGCCAGTTCTCGCCCATCTCCTCGAGCTCTTCCTCGTCGAAGACCTCGAAGCGGTTGCCATCGATGCGGTTGATGCCACGGTAGATGTGGCCGTCGATCTGGATGCCCTCGAAGCGCTGCAGGAACGTGTTCACCGCGCTGCGCGGATACTGCGCCGGGCCACTGGTCGGCAGCGGATGCCCCTCGGCGATCGCCGTCTTGCGTATCCAGACGCGGAAGAACGCAGGCAGCGGATCGCGCGCCTCGGTTTCTTCCTTCGGCAGGTAGGCGAGATCGGCCTGGGTGAGCGCGTAGTTGCGGTCGTCCCAGGGCCCGTATTCGACCAGGCGCGCATAATCGACGTTCGTGTCGACGCCCTTGGCCTGGTTGATCTCGATCGTGACGATGCGCGCGTGCGCGAGCACGGGAATCGCCGTTGAAAGTAGTACGGCGAGGCCGACGAAGGCCCGCAGTCGATGGCAAACTCGCATGATTTCCCCAGTGGTTTCGAGCGGAAGGAGTCCAGTGGAAGCGCGCCCCGAGAAGCGCCCGCCTGAAGTTCCTGCTGCGGGAGCACCGCAGTACGCCCGCAGGCGGAGCGGACAATCCTTGGGATTTACACCAGATCCGCCCCCGGACGCAAGCACTACGCCGCCGGGATGAGACGCAGCAGGCGTCCTGTGCCTGCTACGATCCGCACCCGCATGCCGCGAAGCCCCCACGACAGGAGCATCAACGCCACGCATGAATGCCGCTTCCGTCTTCGCCGTAGGCTTCGGCGCCTTCGCCGGCGCGGTCGTGCGCTGGTTGCTCGGCCTCGCGCTGAACCCGCTGCTGCCGCACATCCCGCTCGGCACGCTGGTGGCGAACCTCGCGGGCGGACTGGTCATGGGCTTGGCGATGGGCCTGTTCGCGCATTTCGACACCGTGCCGCTCGCCTGGCGCCTCGCGCTCACGACCGGTTTCCTCGGCGGCCTCACGACGTTCTCGTCGTTCTCGGCCGAGACGACCAATCTCATGCTGCGCGCGCAATGGGGCTGGGCAGCGGCGATCATCGGCGCGCACGTGGCCGGATCGATCGCGATGACCCTGGCCGGCTTCGGGCTCGTGCGCCTGTTCCTGCGTGGCTGAACGGTCGGGGTTGATTCAGGCGCGGCATGTCCTGATTTCGCGTCGAGGTCGCGGCCAACCTGATCGAGCATGAGCAACGCACGCGCGCAACAACGCATCGCCTCCCTGCTGGAAGCGGCCGGCGTGCGCATCGGCGGCCCCGCGCCCACCGACCTCACCGTGCACGACGACCGCCTCTACGCGCGCGTCCTCGCGCATGGTTCGCTGGGCCTCGGCGAGGCGTACATGGAAGGCTGGTGGGACGCCGATTCGCTCGACGGCTTCCTCTTCCGCCTGCTCGACGCGCGCCTCGACGAGCGCGTCGCCACGCTCGACGATGCCTGGCTGTTCCTCAAGGCGCGCATCGCCAACCCGCAGCGCGGCAAGCGGGCCTACGAGGTCGGCGAACGCCACTACGACCTCGGCAACGACCTGTTCCGCGCGATGCTCGGCCGGCGGCTCGTCTACAGCTGCGGCTACTGGAACGACGCGATCGGCCTCGATGCCGCGCAGCTCGCCAAGCTCGACCTCGTGCTGCGCAAACTCGGCGTCGAGCGCGGCATGCGCGTGCTCGACATCGGCTGCGGCTGGGGCGAGGCACTCAGGTACGCCGCGGAACGCTACGGCGTGGGCGGGGTCGGCGTGACCATTTCGCACGAGCAGGCCGAGCTCGCGACGGAGATCTGCGCCGGCCTGCCGGTCGAGATCCGCGTGCAGGACTACCACGCGCTCGACGAGCGCTTCGACCGCATCTTCTCGATCGGCATGTTCGAGCACGTCGGCGTGAAGAACTACCGCCGCTATCTCGAGGTCGTGCGCCGCTGCCTCGCCGACGACGGCCTGTTCGTGCTGCACACGATCGGCTCCAACGTGTCGACCAACCACACCGACCCGTGGATCGAGAAGTACATCTTCCCCAACTCGATGATCCCGTCGGCCGCGCAGATCACCCAGGCGGTCGAGGACCTGTTCGTGATCGAGGACTGGCACAACTTCGGCGCCGACTACGACCGCACGCTGATGGCATGGCGCGCGAATTTCGACGTCGCCTGGCCGCGCCTGCAGGCGCGCTACGACGAGCGTTTCCGCCGCATGTGGCGCTACTACCTTTCCGCTTCGGCGGCGACGTTCCGCGCGCGCCGCAACCAGCTCTGGCAGATCGTGCTGTCGCCGCGCGGCGTGCGCGGCGGCTATCTCGCGCCGCGCTGAAGCGGCGTCATTCGAAACCGTCCTCGAAGATCACGTCGAACGCCGTCGACAGCTCGCTGGTGCGCCCGCCGGCGTCCGTCGCGGTCGCGACGAACGGGATCGCACGCATGCCCGCGGGAACGAGCAAGGTGACGGTGCGCTGCTGCTGCGCACTCGCCTCGGGGTAACTGTCCTGGGTCAGCCATGCGCCCGCGCCACCGGCTACGTCGGCATGGAAATCGACGCGCAGTGGATAGGTCGCGTTCGCGACGTCGCTGTCGACGCGATACGTCACGGTCAACTGGTTGCCGCTCTGGCTCGCGGCGATGATCTCCGGCGCGTTCTGCACGCCGTTGCTGCCCGTGTCGGCGTCACCGGAGTCGTTCGGTGTCGGGCCGGGCGGCCCGATGTCGATGTTCGCGCGGCCGGCGCCACGATTGTGGTGGACGAGGTTCGCGCGGCTGTCGAACGCCGCCGTGGACACGTTCGTGCCGGCGATGATGCCGGCGCCCGTATTGAACGCGATGAGGTTCGCTTCGCCCTCGCCGAACCCGCCGATCGGCAAGGCGCTGCCGTCGCCGCCCTGCACCTGGATGCCGCCGCCGGCCTGCGCCGCGCCCAACTGCGGGAAGCCGTTCGGCAATGGCTGCCGGCCGCTCCAGTCGGTGCCGATGTAGTTGCCCTTGATCTCGAAGCTGCCGACGGATCCGCCCGGCCCGAAGCTCGCCCACAGGCCGATGCCGATGGGGCGATTGCCCGAGATCACGTTGCGTGCGGCTGCATCGGTGCCGCCGATGCGCACGCCCGTGCGCGACCCGACGATGATGCCGCCCCAGTTGTTCGCCATCCCGTTCGGAATGGCGAGCGTGCCGCTCGCATCGGTGCCGATGAGGTTGCCTTCGACGACGACCGGCCCATTGGCCAGCACGCCCGCGCCGCCGTTGCCGGACAGCAGGTTGCGCTGCCACGGCTGCGTGCCGCCGACCTGTGCGCTGCTGAAACCGCAGCGCACCGCACTGCCGGTGTTGCCGACCGACGGCAGCGCGCTGCCGTCGACCTGCGTGCCGATGTAGTTGCCGTAGAGCGTGAGATGCGATGCATTGGGCCCGCCGTTGTTGCCGATGATCGCGTCGCTGAAGCCGTGCATCGCGAGCCCCTGCAGCGTCAGCGAGACCTGCCCGCCCTGGATCGTGAAGCCGTGGCTGCCGCTGCCGACGAGTTCGATCATCAGTTGCGCGTCGAGCCCGCCCTGGTCGGGCGAGCGTGTGTTCGGCACGCTGCCCGGCTGGCTGTAACCGTCGACGGTGAGGGTGCCGCCCACGGCCGGCAGCGGACTCGCCAGCGCGATCACGTGAGGACCGTCGCCGGGGATGGCGAAGGTGATCGTGTTGCTGCCGCCCGCGGCGTTCGCGTCGCTGATTGCCGCGCGCAGCGAGCCCGTCCCGCTGTCGTCGACATTGACGACGGTGAAGGTGGCCGCCCCCGCAGTGCCCGCGGCCAATCCGGCGGCGAGGGCGAGGGCGAGCGGCGCCGGGTGCCATTGCTCGGGATCATTGCGCACAGGCGTCACCCTCCGCGTCATCCACGCCGTTCCTGAAGATCACGTCGCACAGGTAGGGCGCGCTGAAGGAAAATTCCGAAGTGTTTCCCGCCGAATCGATCGCGGTGAGCGCGATGCGCCGGCCGGCGAGCGCCACGTCGGGACTCGCGAACGCGATTCGGAAGTTCGTGTTGCCGTTCTGCCCCGGCGGCGCGTCGAAGATGGTCGCGATGCCGGTGCGCAGGTAGACCTCGCCCTCGCCGTTCGGC
Organism: Dokdonella fugitiva; assembly: GCF_004342425.1. GTDB lineage: Bacteria > Pseudomonadota > Gammaproteobacteria > Xanthomonadales > Rhodanobacteraceae > Dokdonella_A > Dokdonella_A fugitiva. The sequence continues at coordinate 216,358 of NZ_SLWQ01000008.1, forward strand.
TCGTTGTCGGCGGTCGCCGAGGTGAACACCTGGATCTGGTACGAATCGGGGATCGATGCGAGCGAGCCTTCCACCCAGCCGATGCGGGAGCCCCCGTATGCGCGTGCGATGGCCGGGTAGTTGAGGCCGCGATCGGGCAGGTTCGCGGCGCCCGCGTCCGCGTCGTTGTCGTTCAGGCCCGAGCCGTCGAGGTCGATGCCGTAGAACCGGCTCGCATATACGGAATTCGCCGACAGGCGGTTGCCCTTGCCCGTGCCGCCCACCGAGATGCCCATCTGGCCGCTGTTCCACACCGAGTTGCCCGAGGCGACGTTGTCGTGCGCGCCGCCCTCGAAACGGATGCCGTACCGCTGGTTCGGTGCGGCGTCGGGGAAGCAGAACGGCACGGGAACGGGAATGCACAGGGTCTGCGTCCGGCCGATGCGGTTGTGATCGACCGTGTTGCCGGTGGCGCCGGCACCGGCCAGCTGCACGCCATCGAGCGTGTTGTCGACGATCACGTTGTCGCGCACGACGTTGCCCGAGGTCGCGAGCCGGATGCCGACCTGGTTGCCTGCCGCAGTCGCGCCAGTGCCCCAGGCGCCGATGAGGTTGCCGACGATCTCGTTGCCGGTCGAGGAGAACAATCCCGTCGAGCGAACCGAAATGCCGGTGCCGGGGGATCCCGCGATGACGTTGCGCTGCACGGCTGCCTCGCCGCCGATCGACGCGGAATGCGCGAACACATCCAGGGTGATGCCGGTGCCGTTGCCGGCGAGCATGAGGTTGCCGACCTTGCCGCCGAACTGGTTGCCCCAGACCAGATCATCGGTGCCGCCCGACAGGCGCAGGCCGGACCCGGTGAAGCCGCCGATCGCGATGCCCTGGAGCCAGAACTGCGTCGTGGTGGCGCCGGTGAAGTCGAGGCCGGTCGCGATCACGTTGCCGCCGTCGAGGATCACGCAGCGCACCGCGTCGTCGCCGAACGTGCGCGTGTTGGCCGCGCTGCCGGGCTGGCTGTAGGCGTCGATGCGCGCGCCCTGGGTGATGGCCGGCAGCGCACTCGACGGCGCGATGACGTGCGGGCAGGCACCGGGGATGGCGAAGTTGATGAACGAATAGTCCGGGTTCGCGTTCGCATCGAGGATCGCCTGGCGCAGCGAACCGGCGCCGCCGTCCGCCGTGGTCGTCACGGTGAGCGTCGCCGGTATCGTGTCGTCGACCTGCGCCTCGTAGGCACCGCGATCAGGCGCGGAGCCGATCACGCGCGCGTGCCCGTCGAGGTCGACGCTCGCGACCGGGTTGACCACCGCGCCGGAATTGACGCCGGGCGACGCCGGCTGCAGGCGGAAATTGCCCGCGCCGACGAACAGCGGGTCGGAGTGCAGCGTGCCGTACGATCCGGGCGCTTCGTCGCCGTAACGATCGCCGTACAGGTTGTCGTAGTAGCGTGCGCTGCCCGGGTTGCCGTCGGTGTCGCCGTCGACCCAGATGTCGCGCGTCGGGTTGTTCCACACCACGTTGTCGGCGAACGTGTTGATGCCGTCGCTCTGGACATGGATGCCGCGCTCGCCGCTGCCGACGATCGTGTTGTTGGCTGCATAGACGTAAACGTCGTCGCTGTAGCCTTCGAGCGCGCCGAAGCCGTCGCTCGGCGCGCCGCTGACGAGGTTGTTGACGAACTGCACTTCGACGCCGTCGCAGTCGTAGCAGCTCGTGAACACGCCGATGCCGAGGAATTCGTTGCTGAAGATCGAGATGTCCAAATCCTCGGTGCCGTCCCAGGTATCGATGAACAACTCGCGGTTGCCGCCCACGTGCTGGAAGCGCAGGCCTTCGATGCGCAGGTCGCCGTGCATGCGCAGGCCTTCGAGCCCGCCGCCGTCGCCGTCGATGACCGTGTTGGACGGCCGGACGGCGCGTCCCGAGCAGTCGGCGTCGTAGCCGCCGAGCAACTGCATCGCGTGGTACTCGTGCCACTGCGCAAGGAAGGAACCACCGACGTGGTAGACGCCCTGCTTGAGCTTGATCACGAAGGTCTGCCCGGTCGGCGCGGTCGCCAGCACGAGCGCGGTGGCCAGCTCGTCGACGGTACCGACGCATTGCTCGATCGCGGCCGACGCGTGGCCCGCGTGCAGCAGCCCGAGGATGATCGCCGAGGCGCCGATCACGCCCACGCCGCGTAATGCCGCCCTCGCCCTCGCCACGATCGCCGCGGCGATCATGCCCGGCTGGCGGAATGCTCCGCCCATGCACATGCCCATGCCCGTGCTCCCATGGCCTCTATCGGAGGGAAACGGGAGGCCGCGGCGTCCCAGACACGTCGACGCGCGATCGATGCGCTATGCTTCGGCCAGCGCAGCGTGCCGCTCGCGCGCGGGGAACGAGCCGACGTGACCGAAGAGCAGTCGCCACTCACCGAATGGCTGCGTGCGGCGGGCAGCGGCGACCGCGATGCCGGCGGTCGCGCCTATGCCGAGATCTATGCCGAACTGCGCCGCATCGCCGCGCGCCAGCTCGGCCGCGCCGGTGCGCAGGCGACGCTGACGCCGACCGCGCTCGTCAACGAAGCCTTCCTCAAGCTCGCCCGTGGCCGGCTCGAGTCGATCAACGACCGCCGCCATTTCTTCAATCTCGCCGCGCGCGCCATGCGCCAGACCGTGGTCGACTACGCGCGCGAGCGGCTCGCCGAGAAACGCGGCGGCGACCTCGTCCGCACCGAACTCGACGACGGCCTGCCGGACATGCACGCCGACGCGCAGCGCGCGCTCGCGATCGACCAGGCCCTCGGCGTGCTCGAACGCCAGGACGCCGAACTCGCCGAGACCTTCACCTGGCGCATGTTCGGCGGCCTTTCCGCCAAACAGATCGCCGACCTGCGCGGCGTCACCGAACGCACCGTGCATCGCGACCTCGACCTCGCGCGCAACTACCTGCGCCTCGCGCTCGGTGGCTCGCCGTGAATACGCCTCCGGGCGAGCCGTTGTTCGCACCGGAACGCTGGCGCGAAGTGCGCCGCCTGCTCGCCCGACTGGAAGCGCTCGACGACGACGGGCGCGCGGCCGAGCTCGCGCGCATCGCCGCCGGGGACGCCGAGCTCGCCCACGCGGTGCGCACGCTGATGGACGACGCCGGCGCGGCGACCGAGCGCCTGTCCGGCGATTTCGATCGCCTGTTCGCCGGCGAGTCGGAAATGCCCGCGGCCGTCGGTCCGTTCCGCCTGCTGCGGCGACTCGGCGAAGGCGGCATGGGCACGGTCTACCTCGCCGAACGCCACGGCGCCGATTTCACCCAGCGCGTCGCGCTCAAGCTGCTCGACCGCGTCGCGTCCGCGCCACGGCTCGCCGCACGCGAGCGGCGCATCCTCGCCGCTCTCGCCCACCCGAACATCACCGCGTTCGTCGACGCCGGCACCGACGACGGCCGCGCCTGGCTCGCCATGGAGTACGTCGACGGCGAGCCGCTGCTCGAAGGCTGCGAACGGCGCGCGCTCGATGTCCGCGCGCGCGTCGCCCTGTTCGACCAGGTCTGCGCCGCCGTCGCGCATGCCCACGCGCAACTCGTCGTGCATCGCGACCTCAAGCCGTCCAACGTCTACCTGAGCCGCGCCGGCGTCGCAAAGCTGCTCGACTTCGGCATCGCCCAGGTACTCGACCCGAGCGACGAGAAGACGCCGGCGACGCGCGTGTTCACGCCCGAATACGCCGCGCCGGAGCAACTGCGCGGCGAGCGCGTCACCACGGCGACCGACGTCTACGCGCTCGGACTGCTGTTGTACGAACTCGTCGTCGGCCATCGCCTGCCGGCCGCCGCGCGCGAACGCGCGACGGACTGGACGACCGCCGAACTCGCGCGCCAGGCGAGCACCGACACGCGCGAAGCGGAAACGGGCCCCGACGGCAGGACGGTCGCCCGCCTGCTGCGCGGCGACCTCGGCCGCATCATCGCGCACGCACTCGAGCCGTCGCCGGACCGGCGCTACGGCTCGGTCGAACTGCTCCGCGAGGACCTCGCGCGCTGGCTCGGGCATCGCCCGCTCACGCTCGCGCGGCCGGGCCTCGCCTACGCCCTCGGCCGCTTCGTGCGCCGCAACCGGCTCGCGGTCTCGATCGCCGCGATCGCCGTGCTGGCGCTCGTCGCCGCCACCACGATCGCACTGTGGCAGGCGCGCGCGCGTGCCGACGAAGCGCGGCGCGCGCTGGCCCAGGCGCGGCGCGCCGAGGCGATGCAGCAGTTCCTTTCCGACGTGATCCGCCAGGCGAGTCCCGACGAAAACGGCGGCGAGCCGATCACGCCGCACCAGTTGCTCGAGAAGGGCGAGCGCCTCGCCGATGGATTCGCCGGCCAGCCCGAGCTGCAGGCCGAAGTGCTGGCCCAGCTCGGCGAGCTCTACCTCGCCCTCAGCGACCCGGACAGCGCGGGGCGCGCACTCGAACGCGCGCGGCAACTCGCGGACGCGCCGTCGATGCCCACCGGCGTCCGCGCCCGCGTGCTGCTCGCGCTCACGCAGTGGGAAGCGGTGGTCGCCCGGTTCGACGACGCCCTCGCGCACGCGCGCGAAAGCCTCGCGTTGTACCGCGGCGAACCGGACACGCAAGCGAAGACGATCGCCGAAGTCGACATCTCGATCGCGCAGGCGCTCGACGGCAAGGGCGATGCGGCCGAAACGGAAAAGTTCCTGCGCGAAGCGGTAGCGCGCGACAGCGCCGCGCTCGGCGACCATGACGATTCGGTCGCCGAGCTGTGGCTGCTGCTCGGCTATACGCTCGCCGTGCGCGGCGAACTCGACGAAGCGGAGCGCGCCTCGCGCAAGGGCGTGGAAGGCTACCGCGCAGTGTACGGCGACGACGGCTTCGAGGTCGCGCACGCGCTCAACGAACTCGCGCTGGTGCTCTCCTGGCGCAAGGAAGGACTTGCGGCAGCCGAGGATGCGCTGCGCGACGCGGTGCGCATCTTCCGCAAGCTCGTCGGTGAAACGCACCAGAAGACCCTTTCGGCCGAGCGCAACCTCATCACGATGATGGAGCGACGCGGACGCTACCTCGAGGCGCTGCCGGAGCGCGAAGCGCTCGCCGCGCGCGCGGCGCGCCCGGGCGTGACCACCCCGCGCGAGCTCGCGACGCATTATCTGGCGCTGGCGATGGACTATGCACAAGTGGGCCGTTTCGCCGATGCGGAGGAAACGCTGCGGCGCTCGCTCGCGCTCGGCGAACAGGCGCAAGGGCCGCGCAGCGTGGCCGACCAGGGCGCGCGCAACGAACTCGGCGACGTACTCCTGCTGCTCGGGCGCGACGGCGAGGCCGAGCGCGTGCTGCGCGAGGCGATCGCGATCCAGCAGGATCAGCAACCCGACGACACCGCCAGGCTGAAACGCCTGCAGGCCTCGCTCGGCGAGGTGCTGCACATCGAAGGTCGCGACGGCGAGGCATTGCCTCTGCTCGTCGAGGCGACGACGCTCGCGGCATCGGTGCCCGAAACCGATGTCTCACGACCGCTCGCACTCGCGTGCCTGGCGGAAGTGCAGCTCGGCGTCGGCGATGCGACCACGGCGGCGGCGACCGCCCGCTCGGCGCTCGATTACGCGCGCAAGGCGTACCCGCCCGGCCATCCGAAACTCGGGTTTGCGCTGTACGCGCTCGCCCGTGCCGACCTGGCCCTCGGCAAGCCGCAGGAGGCCGAAAGCCTGTTGCGCGAAACGCTGAAGCTGCGCGCCACCGTGCATGCGGCAGCGCATCCACGCATGCTCGAAGCGAACGTGGCCTTGGCCGAGGCCCTCACTGCCGAGGGCAAGGCGGACGAGGCCCGCATGCTGCGCGACGGCGTCGAGCCGCTGCTCGACGCCGCCCTTCCCTATCACCGCGCTCTCCGTGCGCGGCTCGCGCAACGCTGAAACGGCGGCCGCGATCCCTGCGACCGTCGCGCTCCACCCTCAGGCGGCGGCGAGCGTGCGGCCCGGCGGGTTGCCGAAGCGGTTCGGCCCCGGCGTGCCGGGGATGAAGCCGTTGAAGACCAGCGCGATGAGGCCGCCGACGACCGGCACGAGCGCGATCAGGATCCACCACGCCGACTTGTCGACGTCATGCCAGCGCTTGGCGCAGATCGCGAGGCTCGGCCAGAGCAGCAGCAGCGACACGACCGGCACGATCGTCATTGCGCCGCCGCCGGACGACAACGCGTTCGCATCGCCGAGGCTCGCCGCATTGAACATCGATGCGCCGGCATAGGCGAAGAACGCACCGTACAGCACGGTGACCACGAGCACGAAGTACCAGTACGGCGCGCGGCCGATGCGGCCACGGAACGAAAACAGCAACTCTGTCCAGCTCATGACTCTCTCCCGTTATCCAACATGATGACGCCCGCGGCCCCGCGCCGCGGGCGGGCTTGCCACTTCGGTACTACTGCAACGTCGTCTTCGAGGATTCCTTCTCGACCTTCCACGCGCCGCCTTCGCGCAGCATGGACACCGTGTTCGTGACCGCATTGCCGTCGGCGTCCTTGCCGGTGTATTCGAGCGTCGCGCGATCGCCCCTGGCGTTGCCCTTGACGTACTTCGGCTCGCGCAGGGCCTGGCCCTGGATGAAGCCGAACATCATCTTGAACTCCGCGTCGTTGCGGTGCGCGAGCAGTTCGTCCGCGCGCGCCTTCGTCATCGATTTCGCGAGCGCGTCGATGTCGCCCTTGCGCAGCGACGCGAGATGGGCGAGGTAGGCCTTGCCCGGCTCGCCGCCGTCCGCGGGCAGCACGGCGCCGGGGTCGGGCGCGCCGGGGAGGTCCAGCGCGAACACGAGGTCGTAGTAGCGACCGATGTTCTTGTCTTCCTCGTCGTTGCTGCGGAAGCTGCCCTCGACGCGCTGGTCGTCGTTGCGCTTCAGCGACAGCGTGTACCAGCCGCTGCCGCTCTGCGAGCCGCTCGAATAGCCGATGCGCGTGTTGACGTTCTGCACGCTGCCGTCGGGCTCGAGGTTGAGGTCGACGCGGGTGGCCTCGCGCAGCTGGTCGTCGATGGCGCCGTCGCGATCGCTCGCGCCCGCGAGCGCGGCGTCGTCGATCGGCTTGTCGGCGAACACGATGCGCGTGATCTGCTTGTCCTTGTCGAACGGATCGGGCATGCGGTACGCGTAGGCATGCTTCAGCGCGATCGGCTTGCCGCCCTCGTAGAGCGTACCGGACCCGTCGGCGAGGGCAAGCCCGGTCGCGAACGCGAGGCCGGCGGGCAACAGGCGCAGGATGCTGTTCATGGCGTCAACTCCTCCCGTGTCTTCCAAACACCCTTGCGGGGCGCTACCGGACGGGCCGCGGCCGGCCCCATCCTGTCGAAACGGATTCCGGCGATGGATCGGACACGCACCGGTCCACGACGGAGCGCACGCTAAAGGGCCATCCACGCCGGTTCCAATGAAAGATGTGGATCGGCCGATGCCGGCTGCTTATCGCGATAAGGCGCGGTAATCGCCGGATAACGCAGGGTTATACTGGCACCGGCCCCCGGGGAGGCGCGGATGGGTACACGGCTGTCGTCGACGCAGATCGAGTCGTTCATGATGCTCGCGCGGGAACTCAATTTCTCGCGCGCGGCCGAGCGCCTGCACATCACCCAACCGGCCCTGACCAAGCGCATCCAGAACCTCGAGGAGACGCTCGGCCAGGTGCTGTTCGTGCGCCTGCGCGGCGGGCTCGAGCTCACCGAGTCGGGACGCATCCTGCAGCGTCACGCCGCCTCGATTGAACGCCAGGAAGAGGAACTGCTCGACAGCCTCGTCGGCGCCGCCGGCGGCATCTCGGGCTTCTTCCGGCTGGTTTCGTTCTCCTCATGCCTGCGCTCGGTGCTGATCCCCGCGATCGGCGGCCTGCTGCGCGAACACCCACGCCTGTCCTGCCAGTTCATCAAGGCCGAGGTGCACGAGCTGCAGGACCTGCTGATCGAGGGCAAGGTCGACTTCAGCGTGTCCTTGTCCGAGTGCGAGCGCATGGGCATCGAGAACGTGCAGCTCGGCATCGAGCGCAACGTGCTGATCGAGTCGGCGCGTTACGAGGGGCGCGAGGACTGCTACGTCGACCACGAACCGCGTGACAACTTCACCGAGCGCTTCTTCCTGATCCAGACCGGGGCGACCGTGCCGAAGATGCTACGGGCGTACTTCGACGACATCTACGGCCTCATCGACGCCGTGTCCGAAGGCATCGGCCGCGCAGTGGTGCCGCTGCACCTGATCCGCCCCGAACACCACGTGCGCATGGTGCCCGGCTTCCGCCCGTACGAGGTCCCGGTGTTCCTGCACTACCACGCCCAGCCGTACTACACGAAGCTGCACCGCGCGGTCATCGACACGCTCACGCGCGAATGCGCGCGCCATTACGACGCCTACCAGCTCGGCCACGAAGGCAAGGCTGTCGCCGATGATGCGCTCATCGCGGCGAACCGGCGCTTGATGGCGCAACGGCGCGGCAACACCTGACCCGGCGCGACGTCGTTCGGTCGAGGCTCCGAAATCCGCCGAAGGCGGTCACGCGCGGGCCGGATCCAGCCGCGCAGCGGCGGATCCGCCTGCATGCCCGTCGCGGCTCGCGTCCCGGACACCATCACCCAACCTATCCCCCGAACGGGGAAGACCGGTTTGCTCCCGTGACGAGGGGCGGCAGCGGGCGCGGCTGGAACGGAAAGGCCGTGGACTGGAAACCGTCCGCGAACAGGCGGTCGAGTTCGTAGGCGCCGATGTCCACGTGCGGACCGACGACGCGCGGCACGCCGAGCGCGTCCGTGGCGGGGAGTCCGCCGGGTGGCGCATCGTTGCCGGCGTCGACGAGCGGCGACGTGCGCTTGAGTGGCTTGTCGAAACACAGGAAGCCGCAGCCGTCGAACTGCGGGTCGACCGAAACGTTGCCGCCGCTGGCCGCGCCGAGCGGAACGGCGGAATACGAGCCGATGTCGTTGGAGACGAGGTCGTACGTTCCCTCGTCGTAGAGGGAGAGATCGTACTGCGCGTTGTCGTTGCCCCAGAAGATGTTGTCGCTGAACCAGAAGTGCGAGGCGCCGAGCGCGTTGGCGTAGAAGATCGGGCGCGCCTCGGCTCCTTCAACGATGTTGCCGGTCACGGTGTTGCTGGTGAAGTGCAACGGGCCGTTCAGGTTGATCGACGCGGCCGGCGACTGGCCGGCCGCATTGCCGGCGAACAGGCTGTTGGTCACGACGACCGTGCCCCAACCGGTCACGTAGAGGCCGCCCGTGTTCACCTCCGCATTGCCGTACAGGAAGCGCACCGCGTCGATCGTGAGTTTGGCGCCGCCGGCCTGGTCGTACATGTACACCTGCAGGTTGCCGCCGTAGTACGAGCCCGCTTCGGTCATGCCGCGAAACAGGGTCAAGTGGTCGAGGGTAACGGCGTCGGCGCCGGTGAAGGAAAGCCGCAGCGGCTGTACCTGTTCCTGGCCGTCGAGGAACGTCGCGCCCGTGCGTGCCGTGCAGCCGGCGTTGAAGCCACCGCTGAGGACGAGCGCCTTGTGGTCGCTGCCCGCTTGGTTGGTCGCATAGTCGAGGCCGGACGTGAGCGCGTACACGCCGGATACGAACTTGATGCTGTCGGCCTGGCCATTCACGCGCGCCGCATCCAGCGCGGCTTGCGCACTCGCCTCCGAGTCGACGCAGAACACCGCCGCCATCGACGGCGCGGCGACCGTCGCGCCGAGCAGCGTGACCAGCGGCGCCAGCAGCGTCCGCCTTCGTCCGCGTGTCTGAACGATCCGATACCTCATCTCGCATCCTCCGTCATCCTGGGCGGCGCACCGTAGCGGCATGGACGCCGGCACTCCAATGAATGAATGTGATCGTGCGATGCACCGCGCGACTCGTCATCGAGCGGCGTTATCGCGCCATAGCACGCGGTTATCGTCCTCATGAAGAGAAACGGATTCGAGCCGGGCTTGCGACGCGGCCCGGCTCGATCGGGCAATGCTTGTCGCCGCGGGTGCCCGGGCCGCGCCCGCGCGAGGCCCTGCCTGCCGCGCTACCTGCGTCGCCGCGCTTGCGGCACAATGCGCGGCTGGCCGCCGGAAGCTCGGGCGGCGCATTGTTTTCCCCGGATTTTCATCGATGAACCTGCAAGCGACCCACGAACAGATCCCACTGAAGGACTACGCCGAGCGCGCCTACCTCGACTACTCGATGTACGTCGTGCTCGACCGCGCCCTGCCGTTCGTCGGCGACGGCCTCAAGCCCGTGCAGCGCCGCATCGTCTACGCGATGAGCGAGCTCGGCCTCGACGCCGCGGCGAAGCCGAAGAAGTCGGCACGCACGGTCGGTGACGTGATCGGCAAGTTCCATCCGCATGGCGACAGCGCCTGCTACGAGGCGATGGTGCTGATGGCGCAGCCGTTCTCGTACCGCTACCCGCTCATCGACGGCCAGGGCAACTTCGGCTCGCAGGAAGACCCGAAATCGTTCGCGGCGATGCGCTACACCGAATCGAAGCTCACGCCGATCGCCGAACTCCTGCTCGAGGAACTGGGCCAGGGCACCGTCGACTGGGTGCCGAATTTCGACGGCACGCTGAAGGAACCATCGTGGCTGCCGTCGAGGGTGCCGCACGTATTGCTCAATGGCTCGACCGGCATCGCGGTCGGCATGGCGACCGACATCCCGCCGCACAACCTGCGCGAGATCGCGAGCGCGTGCATCCGCCTGCTCGACGAGCCCGAGGCGAGCATCGCCCAGCTGTGCGAACACGTGAGGGGACCGGACTTCCCGACCGCGGCGGAAATCATCACGCCGGCGAGCGAACTGGCCGCGATGTACGCGACCGGCAACGGCTCGGTGCGCGCCCGCGCGGTGTGGAAGAAGGAGGATGGCAACGCCGTCGTCACCGCGCTGCCGTACCAGGTGTCGCCGTCGAAGATCGTCGAGCAGATCGCCAACCAGATGCGCGCGAAGAAGCTGCCGATGCTCGAGGACATCCGCGACGAGTCGGACCACGAGAACCCGATCCGCATCGTCCTGATCCCGCGCAGCAACCGCATCGATCTCGACGAGATGATGCAGCACCTCAACGCGACGACGGACCTCGAGAAGAGCTACCGCGTCAACCTCAACATGATCGGCCTCGACGGCAAGCCGCAGGTCAAGAACCTCAAGCAGATCCTCGTCGAATGGCTGCGCTTCCGTTCCGAAACGGTGACCAAGCGCCTGCAGCATCGCCTGGCCAAGGTCGAGCGCCGCCTGCACCTGCTCGAAGGCCTGCGCATCGCCTACCTCAACCTCGACGAGGTGATCCGCATCATCCGCACCGAGGAAGAGCCGAGGCCAGCGCTCATCGCGCGCTTCCGCCTGAGCGAGGAGCAGGCTGACTACATCCTCGAGACGCGCCTGCGCCAGCTCGCGCGACTCGAGGAGATGAAGATCAACGAGGAACGCGACCAGCTCGAGGAGGAGCGCGCGCGCATCAACGTGATCCTCAATTCCAAGGCACGCCTCAAGACGCTGATCAAGGACGAACTCAAGGACGACGCGAAGAAGTACGGCGACGCGCGCCGCTCGCCGCTGGTCGAGCGCGCGGCCGCGCAGGCGCTCGACGAGACCGCGCTGGTCGCGAGCGAGCCGGTCACGGTCGTGCTGTCGGCGAAAGGCTGGGTTCGCGCCGCGAAGGGCCACGACGTCGACGCGAGCGAACTCGGTTACCGCGAGGGCGACACGTACCTCGCGAGCGCGCGCGGACGCACGACGCAGCAAGCCGCATTCATCGATTCGACCGGGCGCAGCTACTCGACGCCCGCGCACACGCTGCCGTCCGCGCGCGGCAACGGCGAACCGCTGACGGGGCGTTTCTCGCTGCCCGCCGGGGCTCGTTTCGACGCGGTCGCGATCGCCGACCCGGCGACGCGGCTCGTGCTCGCCTCCGATTTCGGCTACGGCTTCGTCACGAAGTTCGAGGCCCTGCTCGCCAACAAGAAGGGCGGCAAGCAGGTGCTCAACATCGACGACGGCGCGCGCGTGCTCGCGCCAGCGCTCGTCGCCGATTCCGCGCGCGACCGCATCGTCGTCGCGACCAATGCGGGCCACCTCCTGATGTTCTCGGTCGCCGAGCTGCCCGAGCTCGACAAGGGCGGCAAGGGCAACAAGCTCATCGAGATCCCGAAGGCGAAACTCTCCGGCGGCGAGCGCGTCGCGGGCGTCGCGGTGGTTGCCGAAGGACGCGGCGAGGTCACCCTCTATGCCGGCCAGCGCAAGCTCACGCTCAAGTGGAACGACCTCGTCGAGTACGGCGGCAACCGCGCCACGCGCGGCTCACTGTTGCCGCGCGGACTGCAGCGCGTCGAGCGGATCGAAACCACCGCGTAACCCCACGCGTTTCACGCAGCGGCTCACCGGGCCATGCCAGGAGGCGCACGACGCCAGGCCGCTTCGTTCCGGCCCGTGGGTGAAGCACGAAAAAGAGGCCTCCCCGAAGGGAGGCCTCTCAGGTGTCACAATTGACGCAATGCTCAGCGCGTCGAACCCTGCTGCTCGTCAATCGTGATGTCGTCGACGAAGCAGTTGCCGTCTTCCGAACCGGTGGCCGTGTAGGTGAACTTCACCTCGTGGGCGCCGTTGTCCGCGTACGCGCCCAAGTCCACCGACACGTTCGTCCAGTCGGCGTCCGTGCCATTCGCGACGATGTCCGTCGTCGAGACCACGGTGCCGTCGACCGCGATCGCCAGCGTAGCCGTGCCGTTCGGCGCGAGCGTCACGTTGCGCCAGTAGTTGAGCCAACGCGGGCCGCCGCTCGCGATCGTCACCGTCTGCGACCATTCCTGCGTGCCCGGACCGCGCCAGCCGCCACCCCAAGCCGCAAAGTTACCCGTGCGAGCCAGGTTGCTCCAGAACGGCGTGTCACCCGGCGCGTTGCTGTCGCTGCCGTCCCAGTACGGGTTGCTGCTGGCGTCGTCGGTCGTCTCCTCGAAGCTCGGATCCTGGATCGGCTGCGTGAACTCGACCGCACCGTCGAAGCCATCCCTGAAGATGAGGTCCGGCGGCGTCACCTCGAGCGTGACCGGCACCGTGATCGTCGGCTGCGCCGCATCGTTCGTCGTCAAGCACAGATTGCCCGAGTAGCTCCCGTTCGCGAGGCCGGTGCTGTCGACCGACACGGTAACCGATGCTGGAGTACCGACCGGAACGCTGCCTGACGTCGGGCTCGCGCTCAGCCACGGCTGATCCGACGGCGTCGTGCAGGCGCCGCTCGCTTCCGTGATCGTGTACGTGAGGTGGCTCCCCACATCACCCGAGTTGGTGATCGTCAGCGTGTCGCTGTCGGTGTGGTTGGTCTCGAGCGAGAACATGAAGCTACCCGGCGCGACGGTGGCCGCGGGGTCGACGTCGCCGACCGTGAATGACACGGGGACGGGCGTCATTGCATGGGCGGGATCATTGCTCGCGACGCACACATTGGCGGTGTAAAGACCATCGGAGAGGCCGCTCGGGTCCATCGTGACGACTGCCGTGGCCGGCGCAGCTCCGGTAGTGACCGTGCCGCTGGCCGGCGCCACCGACAGCCACGGCACGTCCTGCGGCTCGACGCAGCCGCTGGTGCCTTCAATCGCCCGGACGAACAACGCGGTGTAGTCCTCGAACGAATCGGCTGTCGGCGCGAACGCGGGACCAGAGCCCGTGTCGAAGGATACGTAACCGCCTGCCGGCGGATTGGTACCCGACTCGTCGGACGCGATGTAGGTGCCGGTTTGCGTCTGCGGATTGAAGCGCACGCCGATGTAGACGCTGCCGCTCGGGATGTTCAGGCCAAGCGCCGAAATGTCGACGCTGTTGAACACGAGCGAACCGATGGCACCCGACACCGTGCCCGTGGTCGCAACCGCGCCGAGCTCGGTGCCCGGGCCGCCACCGGCGCCATCGTCGTCGTACACGACGACTTCATAGCTCACGCTGGTCGCGCCCGCGTTCGTGACGAACGACGTGCACACGGTCGTGAACGTGGCGGGGTACGAGGACGGCGTGAAGCGGTCGACGGCGATGAACGAGGATACCGTGCCCGGATTGCCGCTGTAGCCGTTCTCCGCCGTGCCATCGTCGTGCACGATCATGCCCTGCACGCTCGGCCCGCAGTCGACGCCGGAGGGAGTGACCACGTCGCGGGAAACGCGCGGCGCGCCCTGGCGGATGTCGGCCTGCACGGCATGGCCTTGGCTCGCGGCGAGCTTGCGCTGTGCATAGAGGTCTTCGCGGTCGGCGCCGGTCAGCGTCACGACGCGATCGGGCTTCTGCGCATTGCTGGGTACCTGCGGTGCCGGCGCCGGCGCTGCCCCGTCACCCGCCGCTTCGGTGATCGACCAAGTGAGATCGCGATCACCGGTATTGGCGATCGAAAGATTCTGCGTCACCGGCGTGCTGCTGCCCGATGGTGCGTCGGCCGTGATCTCGGTCGGCGTCACGCCGATCACCGGCGCACCGACGTCGAGGCTGACGCCCGCCGTAGCCGTGAGTACGGTCGCCGCTCCGGCGGTCCATACGATCGACGAGGGATCGGGGTGCGGGAGTACCGTGTTGAACGAGTACTGGTTGACTAGCGAGGCGTCGGCGTTCTGCAGGCCGATCGTCGCGCTGATCCCGTGGTCGAACGACGACGGCGTTCCGAACGCCGTGTTCTGGTACTGGAAGGAGATCGAGCCGTCCTCGCCGAGGATCGCTTCCACTTGCGCGCGACCCGAGGTTTCGGCTCCCACGTTGTAGTGCGCACGATCCCATTCGATGATCACCGTGCGATTAGGGGACGTCCCCTGCACCGCCCAATAGACGTTGCCCGAAGGCTGGTAGAAATCATCCCAGAACGGCGCGATGGCAGCGCCTCCGAAGGTACCTGGCAACGCCGTATTGGAGAAAGCGACATCGCAGGTCGAGACGCCGAATACGATGACACCATTGTTGGCGATGCACAGCTGGTTCGACGGGACGCCGTAGAAGGAGAACGAGAACGGAATCGTGATCCCGACTTCTCCGTCGTCCGCGAGGCCGAGGCCCGTGCCCGTGCTCGTGATGTCGACGAAGGCTGCCGCGACCGTGTCGTCGGGCGTGTAGCCCGGCAGGAGATCGCGCGAAGTCCAGGTGCCGGAGTAGGTGTTGCTCACGGTCGCCGTGACGCTGCGGTGGAAGACGAAGGTGCCGCCACCGGCCGGAATCGCGGTCGGCATGTTCGTGAAGATGGGGCCGTCCACGCTGTCGACCAGCGTACTGTACGCCATCGCCGTGGTGGAGTCGTTGGTGACGGTGTAGCAGAAGTCGATCGTGTCACCCACGTTGACGACGACCGACGAATCCGTGCCACACGTGGTGCCGTCGCCGCCCGGTGTCAGGCCCACGGTGAGCTGGAATGGCGAACCTTCGGGCGAATGCCCGGTGGCGGCCACCTTGACCACGCCTTTGCGAAGACTCTTGCCATTGGGTTGGGCGTGCGGGGCAGGCATCTGGCTGCCGCTTTTGGCGTGAATGCCACCTGCTGCGAGCGCCAGGCCTTGCAGGCCGATCAGGCCGGCAATTCCCAACGCCATGGTGACCTTGCTCGAAAACAGACTCTTCGATTTTCTCATCGGTCGATCCCCATACAGGCTTATGAGACGGGCGGACGTTCAGGGTGTCCGCTGATGAGTTCACGTGAAGGCGCTGGTTGCGCCTCCTCGACGCTCCTGGCTGACATTTGAATGGAGCGGCTGCGCGATGAGCCGCGATCATCTTCTCCTGCGCTACCGAGTAGTCACAGGACTATATGCCTCGCTTCCGGCCGCAACAACTCGGTTCGTTCAGCTGTGCGGCGCGGTGTGTCGGTGATCACATATCGCGTGCGCGATCGAGCGACGCGCGTGCCGCGGCGGCCATGTGGTCAGGCCGCGGACGCGGCGGCGGAATCCGCGCGTGTCTGCGACGGCAGGGGCGCGGCTCTCTCTTGAACCGGCGGGCGGCTGCGGAAACGGCCTCGCGAGCGCAGCGGCTCGCCGCTGGGCGAGCGGAATTCCGCAATGACGCCGCGCTGCGCGAGAGCACTTTGCGCGGCATCGAAGGGAAGTGAAGTAGGCGGGGCGGTGCCTCTTGCCTTCGCAGGTGGGCGGAGAAAAAAGAAGAGGCCTCCCAGAAGGGAGGCCTCTCAAGTATCAATAGGGCCGCAACGCTCAGCGCGTCGAACCCTGCTGCTCGTCAATCGTGATGTCGTCGACGAAGCAGTTGCCGTCTTCCGAACCGGTGGCCGTGTAGGTGAACTTCACCTCGTGGGTGCCGTTGTCGGCGTACGCGCCCAAGTCCACCGACACGTTCGTCCAGTCGGCATCCGTGCCATTCGCGACGATGTCCGTCGTCGAGACCACGGTGCCGTCGACCGCGATCGCCAGCGTAGCCGTGCCGTTCGGCGCGAGCGTCACGTTGCGCCAGTAGTTGAGCCAACGCGGGCCGCCGCTCGCGATCGTCACCGTCTGCGACCATTCCTGCGTGCCCGGACCGCGCCAGCCGCCACCCCAAGCCGCAAAGTTACCCGTGCGAGCCAGGTTGCTCCAGAACGGCGTGTCACCCGGCGCGTTGCTGTCGCTGCCGTCCCAGTACGGGTTGCTGCTGGCGTCGTCGGTCGTCTCCTCGAAGCTCGGATCCTGGATCGGCTGCGTGAACGGACCTGCCGCCGGGTCGAACCCGTCACAGAAGATCGTGTCCGCGGCCGAGCACGGCACCACCGGCGCCGGCGTGACCGTCAGCGCTACCGGCACTCCGATCAACGCGTGGGCGGGATCGTTCGTCGCCACGCACAGCATCGCCGTGTACGAACCCGGCGCCAGGCCGTCGGCCGACGGATTGGCCGTGATCGTCACGTTGGTGTTCGCACCGCCCGCGACCAAGCCGTTGGCCGGGCTCGCGCTCAGCCATGCCACGGCCGCGCCGGCGCACGTGGCCCCACCGCTCGTCGTGGTGCCGCGCACCATCCAGACACCG
>NZ_SLWQ01000009.1 GCF_004342425.1 Dokdonella fugitiva
GGGTACTCTCCGCGCTGCTCCAGCACCATCCGCACCGCTCGCTCGCGGACCTCGGGGCTAAACTTCTTCGACGTGTTCATGGCTCCATTCTCTCAAGAGTTGGAGCCTCCACGAATCCCGGGGCGGTTCACCTCAGGGAGAGTTTCCAGGAATCCGTGGACTCACTCTACGGGGGAAGGACCGGTGGGCGGACGCTTACGACAGACCCACATCGCCGCGCAAAAACAACACCGCCAGGCTGTGCCGGGCGGTGGGTGAGCTTATGCAGCTAGAGAAGAACGACAGTCTTACCGTTTGGACTGCGCAATAGCGAGCAATTGATCCAGCCGCTTAGAGATTTGGTCGTACTGATTCGGCTGCACACCCTTGGCAAATTCAAGGTATTGGCGAACCAACTCTGGCACCCGACTGTTCTCTGCAAAAAAGGCGGCCGCCACCCCATAATACGCCCTTCGAGGGAAGTTGTTGCATAGCGAGTGCGTCTTCGACTCAATCGGGTGGTTTAACCCACGCGAGCATTCCAGCAAAGACGAGTATTGCTTAAAGAACTTTTCCCCTTCGCCATCGAGCATGGCTGCGATGTTGGAAGCAGCACGCCTAATGTCTGCATCAGCGGAGGCTAGACGAATGTACTGCTTGTCGTCCCTGCCTTCGCTAAAGGGGAAAAGGCCAAGCCCTCGAGTAACCGTTGTAGTGAACTTTTTATTACCGTCCCCATAGACCAGGCCGAGCTCATTCACCACATCCTCAACCATATCGTGGCGGACACCCAAGACTGGGCCAAGCTCGAGCCTGCCCCCCTCATCATTTGTCGAGTGAGAGGTCCACGACAGATTCGAGAAGCCGTAGGGCTCCTTTCGAACGAACATTTCACGTGCTTTTAGCCACTTAAACCCGGCACCAGTCAAAGCTGGTGCCAACTGCTCGACGAGAACTTTTTCAGCGTTATTCATACAGATGCATCCACCAATTTTCCGGAGCAGGCAGGCCAGGGCCCGTCACTCTTCCAATGCTAAACGGCTCAAGCACCGAGCCGGCTGGCAAACCAATTGCCCGTCCATTGTTGCCCACTACGACACCACCGTTTCTTTGTAAGTACGGGAAGTGTTCAAGCTGACGAGTCGTAAAGGGTGCGTTTTCGGAAAGCTTGAATTCCAGCGCCCCAAATTCGCCAGTATCCGCTCGAATACCCGCAGCATCGAGCTGGGTTCGACCCGGGAGCAGATTGCCGTTGTCGTTAAACGCACGAACCGACAGCCGGCGTGACATTTGGCGCTGTTCAAAGGCTTCAGCGGAAGCACGCGCTACACCAGCATCTTCAAATGCCGTTCCGAGTTTAAACGGCGAGGCTGCGCTGTTTGCAACACCTGCAAGCGAATGTGATTCAGCACCAGCTTGCGATACATATGGCTTGTGAGAAACCGGCTCATGCCCACCCCTCGAGAATCCGTACTCGAGGTCATTGACAACCCCCAGATCCACCGCGGAAAAGCCCACGCCGTCAGCAGCCTCACCGATCACCACCTTCTCGGTGAACCGACCCACGGCGGCCGTACCATGGACGATGCTTGAGTCGACTGCAATGCTGGCGACCCGCGTCGGTGCCGCCAACGTCGTGAGTGTAGCGCCGACATCGCTTATTGCCGCCGGATCGCCCGAGAATGCCTCCGTAGTGTCGGCTACCGCTCGATCGTATGTCCTGAACAGGCCGTCGTCACGGAGATATGCAGCCGTTTGACGAACCGCCTGCTCCGAGCCCATCAGCTCCCTTGCTGGGCCATCCGCGTAGGTTGGATTGAAGCCGATCGCGCTGGCGACGGTCGCGCTGGCGAGTACGCCAACGTTGACCAGCGCGTTCACAGCGCGCAGCCCTCCCTCGGTCAGGGAGAGGAAACCTCGCCCGATCCCAGGCCCGAGTAGACTTAGCGTGTTTCCGACCTTGTTGTGCTCCTGCCGTGCGGCTAGGTCGCGGAGTGACTCGTTCCAGGACGACAGCATGTCCGCGCCATTCACTAGCGCGGCGATCCTTCCTGTGGGATCGATGTACATGGTCGGATTCGCGTACGCATACAGGTATCGGTGCAGGCTCGGCGGCTGCATCGCCTTGCCTTCTTCCGGGTCTTCGGACGTGAACCGCGCGATCCGCGGGTCGTAGTAGCGCGCCTTGGCGTAGTACAGGCCGCTTTCCTGGTCGGTCAGGTAGCCGGTGAATCCGATCGGTTGCCGGTCGGTGCGCGTGAGGTCGGCGGTGGTGCCGTCGGTGTTGGATGCGGTGACGGTGCCGGCGCTGTCCTGCTGGGTGACGATCTCGCCCCAGGCGTCGTATTTCGTGCGGCTGCTGATCGCGCCTTGCTGGGTCAGCAGCGCGATCGGCGTGGCGAGGCTGTCGAGCAGGTAGTGGCGCTGGGTCGGCGTGCTGCCGGCCTCGGTGCGGCTGATCAGCTGGGTGGCGCTGTAGTGATAGCGGCTGAGGGGGTTGCCGATGCTGTTGGTTTCGGCCAGCAGGCTCTGCTGGTCGTACTGGTAGCGGGTCTCCTGGCTGCCCTGGCGCTTGGCGATGCGCAGGCCGTCGGTCTGGTAGTCGAAGCCGAGTGGCGGGGCGTTCGGCTGCTCCAGCGTCATCAGCCGGTCGCGCGCATCGTAGGTGAACGTGCGCGTACCCGATGCGTCCGTCTCGGTTCGCGTGTTGCCGTCGGCGTCCCAGGTCAGCTCGACGTGCAGGCTCGTGGCCGTGTCGTCGCGTGTCGTGAGCTGGCCTCGGGCGTTGTAGGCCAACGTACTGTCGCCGATGACGGCATTGCCCGCATCGCGGATCGTCTCGTGCGTGCGATTGCCGGTCGGATCGAGCACATAATGCGTGGCGCGGTCCGGCGTCGTCGTGTCCGTCAGGCGATCCGCTTCGTCATAGGCATAGGTCGTCACCTGCTCGACGTTCTGCGTCACCGCGCCGTTGGCTTCCTTCTGCTCGATCCGATTGCCGTTGGCGTCGTACGTGTACGCCTCGTGGGCAATCTCGCTGCCTGCCTTGGCATGGACGATCGACGCCACTCGACCGGCTGCGTCATATGCCGTCGTGCTCGTGCTGCCATCGGGGCGCGTGACCTCGCGCGGCTTGCCGCTCGGGAAATAGGCCAGTGTGGTCGTGCCCTGCCCCGGCACGGTGACCGCGTCGTTGCGATTCAGGGCGTCGTAGCTCCACTGCGTGGTCTGGCCGTCGCTGGCGAGCTGGGTGCGGTTGCCGACGGCGTCGTAGGCATACACCAGACTCTTGCCGTGGACATCGGTGTCCGCGTCGATGCGGTCGAAGGCGTCGTAGTGGCGCGTTGCATGCCGCGGCGTGCCGTTGATCGTCTCGTCGATCGCCGTCACGTTGCCATTGCCGTCCCGATGCCAGATCGTGCTGGCGATCTCGGTCGGCAGTGGCGCGGAGACGGTTTCCGAGGTCTCGCGGTCCAGCGCATCGAACGTGGTGATGATGGTCCTGCCGTTCGGCGTCGTCCGCGTGGCGAGGTTGCCGTCGGCGTCGTACGTCCAATGCACCGACGCTGCGCCCGTGCCCGTCGGGGGATATGTCAGGCCCGTTCGGCGATGCCGCGCATCGAACGCGAAGGTCGTCGTATTTCCATTGGCATCGGTTTGCGACGTCAGATTGCCATCGAGGTCGTAGCCGAATGTCGTGCTTGCACCGCTCAAGGTGCCGATCGGGTCGGTTACGCGGACGAGGCGATCGCCCTCGTCGTAGGCATACTTCCATGTATGCGTGTCGCCAAGCGGCCGGCGCATCGACGTGCGGTGGCCTTCTGCGTCGTATCCGTACGTCGTCGTTTCACCCGCAGCGTTGGTTTCCGTCTCGAGGAACCGGCGTGGCGTGTACGTCCTCGCCGTCGTGCGGCCGTCCGCATCGGTCTCGGTGCGCACGTCGCCGATCGGATCGTACGTCCATGACCGCACGAAGCCGAGCGGACGCTCTTCCTTGATCTTTCGCCCCGCCGCGTCGTACGTATCGGTCGTGACGCGGCCAAGCGCGTCCGTATCGGTCTTGATACGACCGTCAGCGTCGTAGGTGCGCGTGCTCGTGACGAGGCCGTCACGCGTCACCGTGCGCACGCGGTTTTCGCGGTCGTATGCCGTTGCCGTAACGATGCCGCGTCGATCCGCGTGCGTCAGGACGTTTCCTGCGGCATCGTACGTCCAGTGCTGCGTGAAGCGGCCGTCGATGGCGCCCGGGGCCCCTGATGCGTCCGGTGTGGGCGGGTCGATCTGGGCAGTTCGATGATCAAGGTCGTCATAGGAGTATGAGGTCGTATTGCCACGCGCGTCGGTTTCCGTCGTGACATTGCCGACCAGGTCGTATCCCGTTTCCAGTATTGCGGCCGGCTCGCCGTCGATCGCGGGCAAGGTCGTCGAAATCCTGCGGCCGAGCGCGTCGTAGACGTGCGTGGTCGAGTGACCACCGGGGTCGATTTCAGATACGACATCCCCATGGACATCGAGCACCCTTTGCACGACCCGCGGCTGGCCATCTACCGGCGGCAGATCCTGCCCTATGAGGCGGCGCAGGCCGTCATAGTGGTTCGTCGTCACATGACCATTCGCGTCGGTATGCGTTGCCACGTCGTCGTTGGCCGTATAGGTGAATGATTCGACCGGCCCGACGCTGTCGTTCGTTGCCGTGTGTCGCTCCAGGGCATCGTAGGTCAGCGTACGAACGTTGCCGTTTGCCCACGTTTCGCGAATCTTGTTGCCGGCGAGGTCGTATGCGCTCGTCGTGAGCTGCCCTTCAACCGGTCCGACTTCGCGCACCATGCGGTCGCGGGCATCGTATTCATAGCGCGTGATGTTGCCGCGCGCGTCACTGCGGTTCGTCACGTTGCCCTTTGCATCGTAGCCCGTCGTACGCCGACCTCCCTCCGCATCGACTGCCGCGACCATGCGGTTGGCGTCGTCGTATTCGCGCCGGCGCACTTGAGGCACGAGGCCGGGCCCGGCGAGGGTCTGTGAGACGATGCGGTCGGCATCGTCGTAGACCGTGGTCATGACCCTGCCAAGTGATGCCTCTTCGCGGTCGCGCCGGTCGCGATCGTCATAGTGGAACAGGGTCGCGCGGTTGAGCGCATCGACGACCCGGACAGGGTTGCCGTTGGCATCGTACTCACTGTGCTCATCCGCGGTGGTCGCTGCGTCGAGGCGACGACTCACCAGCGTGCGCAGGTAGAGAGGATGGTCGTACCGATAGGTCGTCTGGCGCGTTTGGCCGGATGCGTCGGCACCCTCGCCGATCGTCACGGTCAATACGTGGCCGACTGCATCGTAAGTGCGCAGCGTCGTACGACCTTCCGGCTCATGCGTCCCGGTGCGCCGGTTCGCGTCGTCATAGACATGCGTCGTGACGTGGTTCTCGAAGTCCGTTTCGCGCACGAGATTGCCGTTCTTGTCGTAGTCGAGGCTACGCTGGCTGCCATCATGACGGCGCACGCGGATCAATCGACCCATCGCATCGAACGAGGACACGGTGGAGTGGCCATTGGCGTTGGTGTCCGTGTGCGTGTCCGCAGCGTCATCGTAGGAAACGACCTCCGTCGCAGTGCCCGCCTCGGTCGCCGGCAGCGTGGTACGCAGGACGCGATCCATGGCGTCGTACGACCAGCTGGTGCGATGGCCATTCGCATCGATGACGCTGGTGCGCCGCCCTCGTTCGTCGAACACGCTGGCGACGACGTGATGCAGCGGATCTTCCATTTCCCGCTCCGTACCGTAGACGTCGTAGCGCCACAGCCACGCGTGACCCAAGCCGTCGATGTGGCTGGAATGGTCACCGTTGGCGTCGTAGCCGTCTCGCTCCGTGACGCCGCCGCGTGTGGTCGCAACACGGTTGCCGCGCTCGTCGTACGCGTACGTCGTCGCGAGACCACGACCGTCGGTGGCGACGGCGACGCGATCGCGGATGTGAACAACGACGAATGCGGACTCCGGCTCGTACGTCCAGCCGCGATGGATCACGCCGGATGCGTGCTGAATGGTTTCCGACGTCTTGTTGCCGGCGGCGTCATAGGTGTAGCTCGTCGTGGTACCGACGGCGTCGGTGATGCTCGCCGGCTGGCGGTGCGCGAGGTCCCAGGTCGTCGTGGTGGTCCCCGCCGCGTCCGTCACCGATTCGGCGGCGCCATAGCGATTGAGTGCGTACTGGATGGGCTTGCCACGAGGGTCGGTGATGTTGGTCGTGACAGGGCCGGTGCCTCTTACCTCGGGATAGGTGAATGTGGTTACGCCCTGATCTGGCTCGGTCAGGCTCATCACCCGCTGGACGGGCTCGATCAGCGTGTGGCCATCGCCGATGTCGACCGAAGTGAAGCCGCGGGTGTATGCATATCGACGTGAGGCCTGGTCTTCCGCATTCTTCGCCTCCACGAGGCGAAATCCGTAGCGGTAGTAGAGAAGCTGGCCACCCGGGCCGGCCCCGTACTCGCCGCCAAGATCGGAATAGGCGTACTCGCGCGTCCGGGTGCCAAGCCCCCCGCCGTCAGCGCGAACTGCGCGCACGAGGTTGCCGGCCTCATCGTAGTCGTAGCGCAGGATGAGGCCCCCGGACCCCTTCGCCATGCTGACGACCGGGAATGTTTCATCGATCGTGAAACCGGAGACCTGCGACTGCACATGTTTGACCTCGTAGACGAGATCGATGTACCGCCCAGCTGCATCCTCGATGCGCTGGACGCGCGGAGCGCCCTGGCTGACGTCGTATCGATAACCGATGCGATTGCCATTTGGGTCCTGGACGTAGCTGAGTCGCGGGCCGCGTACGTCGGGCTGGGCGAAGTGGTAGCGGGTACCGTCCTTTGCGTAGAAGTCGTATGCCTCGCCGCGTTGCACGAGAATGCCGTGATATCCGCCGATTGCCTCGAACGTGGTTGCGCCCTCTGCAGTGCTCACCGGGGCGAACCGCTGGCCTTGACCCGCAGTACCGGTCACGATGCGGGTATTGCATTCGTCGACGACGACCTGCGCATCCAGATCGGACGACCAGCCGCGACCGAATGGGGTGCGCTCGTCGCCAGCCAAGGAGGAGTAAGTGCGGGTCAGGCGCAGCCCAGGGCCGCGCCCACCAACGGCGATGTCCTCCTCGGGCACGACCGCTCCGCCGGAAAATACATCGACGCCTTTGACCAGGGAATGCGCAAGAGGAAGCGCGTCGCGATGCTCGATGTGATGCGCCAGCACGCCGGCGTAGCTCTCCGTCGTGCCATCCGCGGCGACGGCCGTGAGTACGTATTTGTAGTCGCCCAGGGGGAGGTTGTAAGACGTGATCGCGACGTCGTTGAAGCCGCGCGCCTTCATGACGCCATCGAGTGCCGTCCATGCAACCGTTCCGGTGCTGCCGTCAGGCCGCACACCGCTGAATGTCAAGGTGATGGTCGCGTCCCGGGCAAGAACGTAGGCGAAGCGCGCATTGCCCATGCAGGCGTAGCCACTCGGAACATCGATGCTGTCACGCATGGAAAGCGCCGTCGGGAAGCGTCCCTGGACGAGCGCGAGTTCATCGGCGGCGTCGGGCGGGCCACCCGGCGAGGGCGGTGAACCGGCGTCGACATGCGGCAGCATGCCGTAACCAGCGACGATGTCACTGCCGAACAGAACCGGTGTCCGCGTAGATTCCAACCGGAATGGCGTGCCGTCGTTGAGTACGGTACGGATGCTGTAGTGCTTGTCCGGATCGATGCTCATGCCGCGCGGAACGTCGCACGTATGGTTGCCGAGTGCGAGCGCGGGCGCGCTGCATGCGAACTGCACTTCGTCGCCCTGCAGGAATTCGATGCTCGCCGGTGAGGCGACGTACTCACCCGGCAAACCAGCGTCGGCCAAGTGCATCGGTGTGTCGGTGACGCCGAACGGGGTCAACGGGACTGGCATGGGGGCGACTGTCGGCGGTCGGAGATCCACTGCCCAGCCGTAGGTCAGGTCGGTGCCGTCTCGTGGTACCGCCGGAGTGGCGACCAGCGTCGGCGCACCCGCATTCGTCGAGCGATTCGCCCAGATCTGGCCGTGAATCCTGCCCGGCGTGCCGGCACGCAGGTCGACGAGGTAACTTCCGGCAGTGGTCTCGTGTGCGTCCTCGAGGACGCCATTGGTCAGTTGCGCACTGAACCTCGCTCCCTCGATGGGCCGCCAGAGCACGCCCGCGTGCGTGCCGCGAACGAGGTCGGCCTCCCAGAAGTCGGTGCGTTGTTGAAGGATGTCACCTGGCGGCGCGGCATCGAGCGGCTCGACATATGTGCTGCTCGCCTGCGGCAAAGCGCCCAGGCGCGGGGCGTAGGTCCAAGCCACCGCAAGGGACATGCTCGTGTTGCGGCAGGGATCGAAGCCCGCGTACGTCGAAAGTTGCATCGCCGCCGTGGTTCCCGCACCGGAGGCCGTAATCGTCAGAGTCGCCAACGCCGTCGCGGGCGGTACGACGAAGAACGTGCTGCCGAATGATTCCGAGACGAGCGACAGCGCCGGCGTCGCGCATCCGTTGCCGGTCAGCTGCAAGAGATCCTGGGGGCATTGGCCCGCAGTGAACAGCGTCGCGTCGATCACGTCGACCGGCGTAGGCTCGGCCGTACACGACAGCGGCGCATACTGCGTCGCCACCTCCACGCTCACAGGGACATTCGCGATCCCGTTGCCGAAGCGATCCTTGACGAATACGTTCGCGTAGTCGTAGCCCACGCCGGGATTGAGTTGATCCTGGGTTCGACCCTGCAGGTCGATGGTTGCCGGCTGGTCGGGCAGCGCGTAGGCGCGATACGGCTCGCCAGCGCGCAACGGTCCGAGATTGGAGTCGGCGAAGACATCGATCTGCTGGATTTCCACCCACTGCGGATGCGGCCGATCCGGCAGGACGAGGAAGTTGCCATTGTCGACCTGCCTCTGGCCGAATCGATAGCGCGCCGTGGCTACGCCATGCCGGTCCGTCGGGACGATCAACGCATCGACCGGCAGGGAATTGGCGTCGAGCAGTTTGCCCGAACCCGCCGTGCGTACGAAATGAACCGGCGCACCCACGACGGGCCTGCCGCCCTGGTCCTGCACGAACACGTAGAGCGGCTTCGCGGTTTCGGTGTCGACCACGCCTTGCTGGCCCTGCGAGGTGGCGTCCAGCGAGACCGCGACGCCACTCATCGGATCATCGGACGGATCCTCGCTGTAGGGGTTGGACAACCACTCGACGAGATCACCGAAGTACCACAGCTCCGGCGGCATGGCCGTTGACCCTCCCGCCAACGCCCCGGCGATGAAGTAGCCCGCTTCACCACTCGACAAGGAACGGACTCGCCAGACTGCACCGGTCCAGGCCTCGTACGTGATGGGGTCTCGCGGCACGTCGACCACGTAGCCGAGCGCGAGCCAGCCCGCGATCGCTGTGAGCACTTCGGACGGCTGGTTCACGCCCGACGTGCCGCTCGCCTGCGTGAGGGTGAGGACGGGCACGCCCTGCTCCCGCGCAACGGCCAGGCCCTTGTCGGCCGAGATGCTGTCGACTGCCCACTGCTGCTCGAACACCTGGTGCTCGAGCACCGAACCCTGCAGCGCTGCCAGCGCCATCCAGTTTGCCGCGGCAGCGGCGTCGGCCGTCTGCGCGATGGGCTCGCGCGGCCGCAAGGCCGCATCGATGCCGACGCCTCGCCACTCCAGTGCATCGACGACGCCGCCTATCCGCTCTACCGCGTACTGGTTGATGACGAGCGCAAGCGAGGGAAATGGCTGCATCACGCTCACGCCGACCAGGTTGGCGAGCTCGTCGTCCGCACGATCCCATTGCGACATGTAGCGAGCGCCGAGGTTCGCCAAGACGCGCGCCGCCTTCGCTTCGCTTTCGCCGACCAGCACGTCGCCGTCCGCCTGCTCGGGCGGCTGACCGTCCTGCGCGTCGAACACGAGCGCACTGATGCCGCCGGCGATCAATTGCTGTCCCGCATGGACCGTGCCGCCTGGCCCATCGAACGCAATCTCGATGCGATGCGCGGCGCCGCCTTCGAGCTCGCCGTCGCCGACAGCAGCCGGCTGGCCTGCCACGTTGAGCACCGGGCGCAGGTGGATCAAGTAGGGAGGCGTCCCTCCAACGCCTCCATATCGATCGGCGATGCGGCCGTCATCGATCGACGCCGGCTGATACGAGAGCGTGACGCGTCGGTCGAGCAACTGCGCCATGGGCAGCGTGCGATCGAACACCACGGCAGCGCCTTCGCCCATCCCTGCACGCACGACGATGCGCGCATGCTGGCGCAACGCTTCCGGCAGCCTTGAAAACTCGCCGGTGACCACTTCGCTCGGTACCGGCAAACTGGCCGGAAGGAGTTCAAGCCCGGGTGCGTCCACGTCCCGGCGCGACAACTGGTCTCCATATGCCACCGGAGGTGTCAGTTGCGAGAGGCGATCGCTCACCTGCTGGCGCAACAAGTCCAGCGGAGACGATGCCTGTGACCGGGAGAGATAGTCACCGATGAATTCATCGGGCGACAAGCCGATGCGAGCGAGCGCGCCCCCTGCGGGAACGTAGTCGTGCGGCTTGATCGCCGGCATCAACGGAATCCACGTCCTTCCGTCGAGGTCTGCAGAAGTGCCGCGATAGTTTCCGTATGGCACCCACGCCGAGACGAACACCTGCTCGATCGCGAAAGCCGCGATGCGGCCGCCGCTCACCAGCGGACGATTGGGCACGCCAGCCGCGCCGAGTGCCCGGCCGACGTCATCGGTGCGCACGCCGAGCATCACGGCGAGGTCGCCGACCGGTACGTCGATAACGCCACGCACGTAGCGCGCGGGCGCACCACTGGCGCGCAACAGGGCGATCAGGAGGCTGGCTTGATCGACGTCGTTGCCCGCGTGCGAGCGCAACGTTGCTTCGGCGCCCTTCTGCGCGCCGGAATACCATTGCGTGCGCACGACGCTGCGAACGAAATCGAAGATCCGCGCGTAGTCGTGTCCCAACGCCTCGGCCTGCGCGAGGATCGTCGGCGAAAGGGGAGCATCCTCGGTTGCCGCGTAGTCCTCTGGCGCCGGCTGGAGATCATTCGCGTCCGCGTAACTCGGCGTGACCGCCGGCGTAAGCTCAGGCGATCTCGATGCCAGCCGGGGCCTGAAGACGGGTAGCGTTGCCGCGCCATAGATCGGCGTGTCACCGATCGCCGCGCTGGCCGCCTCGCCGAATGCGTCGATGGCTGCGTCCGACGTCACGCCTCGCGCGAGTGCGCGCGAGGCATCCTGCGCCGCAGCCTCGATGCGATCCAACGCTCCGACGATCCGCTCACGGTGCACGAGCCAGCGCTCATGCGCGATCGCGGGTTGCCCGGGAGCATCGACCAGCCGATCGATCTGCTCGAGCCGGGCATCCACGAGCAGGCGCTTCGCCTCGACGTCGGCGAGCGCAGACGATAGCGATGCCGCGACGGTGCCCGCGCGTTCCGCGGGCCATGCCGACTGTGTACGGGTGGCCAGGTCGCGCGCGCTGCGAACGGCTGCCGCGTAAGCCATGAACGCGGTTCCGGCGGCGATGTGTTTCTTCGAGGGCGCCGGCGCCATGCCCATGGCAAGCGCTTCCGCGACTGCCGCGCGCGCATCCCTTCCCGCGAGCAAGGCATCGATGGCACGCCGGTCGGCCGGAACCCCGGCACTCGCGTCGCGCACCGGCGCGACCACAGCCGCTGCTGGCTGCGGGGCGGCGGTCCCTGCATCGGCGGGGGTCATCGGCGCCACAAAGAACATCGCCGTAGCGACGACCAAGGCCCGTCGCGTGCGCATGCCTGCAAGCGAATGCAATTTCAGTCGAATGTGCATCAGTGCAGTTCCTTCTGCTGATCCAGCGCGCGCATGCCGGCAGGTCGCACCTGCGGCATGCGATGGCGCTCCTCGACGAACGCGTACCACTCGTACCGGCGCCGGGGTGCCCTGGAAGGCGATCGGATCATCGATGGCCCTCGATCCGCCGACATGCCGCGAGGCACGAATCGCGTGCCTTTCCGCGCTGGGGCATGAGCCCAGTCGCGGCCTGCATCGGCATCGGCATCGGCGAGCATTGCCTTCGGGGGTAGGTCAAGCCACGCCAATGCACCGAGCCATGGTGCATTGCCTCGTGCGAGCACTGTGTCCAGAGGATCGAAGCCGTCGCAGAAGATCTGGCCATCGCGAATGACACCGGCGCCATCGAAGCCGTCGGCGAATAGCGCGTCACCACGACTGCATGCCGTCATCGCCAGCGTCAACATCTCCGTATCGAGAGCGGTCGGTCCGGTCGGCGCCGGCAGCAGTGCCTGCAAGGTCAGTGAATAGGTGTCGCTCGGCAACGCCGTTGTGCGAAGCACGCGCGTACCGGCAATCTCGGCGCCAACGGGCAAATCGATCTGGAAGGCGTCTTCCACCAGCACGTCGCCGCCAGCTGTCGCGCGCAATTCGAAGCGTAATGGCAAGGCGGCCAGGTCCAGTCCTCCCGTGTTGCGTACGACGTAGCTGGCAAGCACCGGCACCGCCTGCGGCCACGACGCATCGAACGGAAGGATGAATCCTGTCACCGCGGCCTCGGCAGGCTGACGGAAGATCACTTCGAGCGCCGCATCGGATCCCACGTTGCCCGCGCGATCGGTCGCGTGAGCAAGTATGGTATTGGCGCCCACCTGCAGCGGGACGGCCAGCACACTGAAGCGGCCCTCGGCGTCGGCGTACGTGTCCACGCCAAACGAACCGACTGAAAGGTGCACTTGCGCCAAGGATTCGGTTTCGCCGATCACATCGACCGCCGGCACCGCCACGACGGCGCCCGGGGCCGGGGAAATGAAGGCCACCGACGGCACATCGAGATCGAGGATGAACGAGATCGTCTCCGTCGCTGCATTGCCGGCGCTGTCGGTGGCGAGGACGTCGATCCGATGCTCACCACTCGCCGCTATCACGGTGCCAGAGACGTACGGCTGATCATCGAGGCGCACATCGCTCGTGAACAGATGCGCGTCGGAGATCGTGATGACTGGAGTTACCGCATGCGCGAGCAGGTCGCCGTCACCGACCCCTGCGACATTGATGAGCGGCGGCTGCGTATCGATCGCGAAATGCACGGGTCCGCGCTCGCCGGGGTTGCCGGCGCCGTCGTGCGCACGAAGCATCGCCTCATGGTCGCCGTCGCCGAGCGCCATCGGCGCGGATTCGAACACTCCGGGAGATGTTTCGACGAGCAGGCTCCAGACGCCTCCGTCCAGGCTGGCTTCAACCTCGGAGATGCCGCTGAGCTCGTCACTTGCCGTCGCGCGCAATGTCGTGGGTGAGCGCAATACATCGGCTTCGACCGGCGACAGCAGTTCGACGAGCGGAGCCGTGCGGTCGACCACTTCGATCGAACGGCCGTCGAGCAACAGCCAGTCCGCCCCCTGCTGCAATTCGAGCCGCAGTGCAAGCACGGCCAGTGGCCAGCCGCCGCTGTCGAACTGGACGTCGACCGCATACGTTTCATGAGCCGCGAAGTCGTGCGTGAACACGTGCTCGGCGAGCGTGTCCGCGCCTGATGCCACGCGAACCCGCAGGTGCTGCGCGGCGGCCGCGACGGCATTCGGGTTCTGCACGTCGACGTGCAGGCCGAGCGGCGTGCCCCAAGGCAGCTGGGCGCCGGGAGGTTGCAGGCTGCCGGTCAGGGGCCCGATGACCATCGGGTCGTAGACGACAGTGATCGCGGCCGGCGCACCCACGTTGCCTGCTGCATCGCGCGCAGTGGCCGATATTCTGTTCGAGCCAACGAGCAATGGCACGCCCGCAAAGTGGACATACCCCTCGTCATCGGCGGCTTGTTCGATCTCGTACGTTCCCGTCCCCAAGCGGGTGATGGCGAATGCCTCCGTCATGACATCGACGTCCACCGAAGGCGCGTTGATGACAGCCCCGTCCGCAGGCGCAACGATGACGACGGCGGGCGCCGAGCGATCTATGGTGAAGCGCACCACGCGCTGGCTGCGGTTGCCTGCGGAATCGCCCGCGCGCACCATCAGTACGTGGCTGCCATCCTCACCGACGGCAGTACCGGGAACGAATACCGCGCCGTCGAGGCGGATCTCGCTTTCCGCGAGATGAAGGTCCTCGATCGTGACGTCAGGAATGACGGCCTGGCCGTACGAGACGCCATCGGCGACACCGGATATCGTGATGACGGGCGATGAAGCGTCGACTTCGAAAGGCAGCGGCGGCGTCTGCGTTTCGTTGCCCCAACCATCGCGCGCGCGCACGCTGATCGTGTGGCCGCCGTCGACGAGTCCGGCAAGCCCACGCGAGTACGCGCCATCCGGGCCGGCGCTGACCGGCTGCCACGTGCCGCCGTCGACGCGCAGTTCGGCTCGCGATATGCCCGAATGCTGATCGACGATTCGAGCGACGAAGGGCACGACAGCAGGCTGCAGGCTGGCCGCCACGGGCGCGAGTACCGTTATCGAGGGTGGGAGGCCGTCGACGACCGCGAAACTTCGGCGCGCGAGCAGGCGCCATTGGCCGATCGGATCGGACGGCAGGCGTGCTTCGAGGATCGCTGCATGTGATGCAAGCGCGAGCGGCGGCGCACTCAACGCCGACACTGCATCATGACTCTCGCCGGCGCCGAGATCGAACGCATCGGTGATCTCGCTTACGAGGGCGTGCCCCGGCTCAGCGGATATGCGCACCCGCGTTTGCACGCCAGCCAATGCGCTGGTTCCCGAATTGGAAACACGGGTGCGCATCAAGGCGCCTTCACCGGCGATGAGCGTGGTCCCGGGCTCGAAGGCAATGCTTCCAGCCAAGGTGACGGCAGGTTCTGCTGCCGACAACGTGACACTTGCATCCACGGACGCTTCGTAACCTGGCGCGGCCAGACTCAGTCGCAGCGTGTAGACACCCTCCGAGAGGCCCGTCGTCGGCCACTCGTCCTCTCGCGACAGCTCATAGCCCGGGAGCAGTGAACCCAGCACCTGCTCGTGGCGCCATTGTTCAACCCCACCGGCATCCAGCGCCACGAGGCGCAGCAGAGCACCATCGATGATCGCGTTGCCGTCCGTATAGACGACATTCGTGCGGACGACGACATCGCGCCCCGCAATCTGCGTCGCTGCATCGGGAACGAGCCCGATCACCACGTGGCGAAGCACGCTTATGGAGAACGCCACTGACCGCTCGTCGAGTGCCAGGCCAGCCTGGTCGAACAGGCGGGAGCGCATGCGGTAGTCGCCTGCAAGGATGCCATGTGCGTCCCAGGCGATCGCGCTGTGCCAATGCTGGTTGAAGCCGAGCGCCTCGATGGCGAAGTCGCCCAGATCCGTGACGATGGCACCGCCGGAGTCGAGCACGTCGAGGTGCACGCGGCCCGTGAATGGTAGGCCGGTGCCGGTCGCACCGACGTCGCCCACGACTGCCTCGCCCGGAGCAAAGACCGCGCGGCCCAACGCGAGATCGAGCACCGGGGCGCCATCGGCGCTCACCGTGAAGGCGGCCGACGCCGTGTTGTTGCTTTCGTTGCTTTCGCGCACCGACAAATCCGGATCGACGGCGACATCCACGCGCCAGCTTCCGGCGGACGCGAGCATTCCGATCGGGTATGTCAGCGATCGCGTCTGGCCCGCCGCCAGCGGGCCCAAGGGCGGAGCGGCGAGCGCCGTACGTCGCCCGTCGGGCGAGATCAAGGTGGCAGCCAGCGAGGGATGCTCGACGTCGATCGAGCCGAGATTGTGTACGGTAACGACCGCTGCATAGCTGTCACTGGTCGTGCCAGTAGCCGGAACGATGAACACGTCGCCCTCGCTCACTGCAAGATCAGGCAGTTCCCCCACAGGCGCATCGACCTCGATTGGAAGCGAACCGAAGCCACGATTTCCTGTCGGGTCGGTAGCACGCGCGACGAATACGTTGGTCGCCATCAGCGGCACGCGACGCGCGCAGAACCATCCCGGAAGGTCGAAGTAGTCCAACCGGTCGCTCGTGCCTGCGAAGATTCGTCCGGACGCGGTCCAGGAAAGCATCGTTCTGTAGCTCGCGGCCGAATCGAGCGGAGTCGTGTAGCCGGCGACGGTGTCCACGAGATCGATGCCGAAGTCATCGAGGATGGCGATGACACTGCCGGATGGAGACGACGCGAGAGCGACGATCGGAGCGTAGCGCGTCAGCAGCAGCTCGTCCGCGCCGGTGGCGATGTCGAATACCTGCAGATCGTCGCCACCGTATGCGTTCATGCGTGCATAGGTGAAGTGCGACCGGTCGCTCCATGCCGTAGCACCCTCGCCACCGAGCGGCAACACGGTTGCGACCGCGCCGCTGGTTGCGTCGACTAGGCGCAGCGTTCCACCCGTATCGACCACCAGTACGTATGCGCCGTCCGGAGACCAGTTCGGTGGCGACACGCGGCTCACCGAGTCGGCATCGATGTCGATGCGCCGGCGTGGGCCGCCGACCGCGTCGACCAGCCACACGCCATGTTCGCCCGTCTGCCCGTCGTCACCGACGATCAGATAGGCGGTGCCCCGTGGATTGACGGAGAACGCAGAGGGCGCGCTGATCGGCACCCCGAGCGGTTCGGGTGCGCTGCCGGGCTCCCAGCGGACATACTGACCCGACGAAGATACATAGTAGAGCGCCTCGCCGCGCGATACCCAGCTTTGCAACCGCGTCCCCGGTTCGGAGGCGTACGACGCGACCCCGTTGTCGATGTCCTGGATTCGAATCACGCCGAAATCATCGATTGCCACGACGCGAGCGCCGGACGGGGCGGGCATCAGCGCGATCGTGTTCGAGGACGTCGTCGAGCCCGCAGCATAGGCCGCTGCAGCCACCGTCGATGCGACACCCAGCGAATTCCTCTCGAGTTCGATCGCAGCGCCTGATTCGGCTTCGCCACATACGTCCGACGCTTCCGCGCGCATCGTCAGTGGTGCATCGGCGGCGGTCGGGTAGGTCAGCACCGGTGGTTCGGGCGCGACGCGATCACGCGGCGTTCCGCTCACCGGTTCGCTCGGCCCACTGAAATTGCCTACGGCATCGACGGCCTCGACGGTGTAGTAGTACGTCGTGCCATCCGTGAGTGGTGCGTCGCGATACTCCGTGGAATCGACATCGGCGACGGGTTCGAATGGCCCGGCAGCGAGCAAGGCGCGACGGACGACGAATTCTGCCGCGGCCACTCCGCCGCCTGGCTGCCACTGGATATCGAGCTCACCACCGGTTGCCGGCGCCGTGACGGTCACCCCGAGCGGCACGCCGGGCCCTTCACCCAGAACGGTCAGGACGAGCGTATTCGACGGGGGCCCCTCGTTTTCGAAGGCATCGTACGCGCGGACCACATATTCATGCGCGCCCAGCAGGAGGCCCGTGTCCACGTACATGCGCGGTTCGTCCGCAGCAACCGTAGCGATGGGCTCGCCGTCGCGCTCGAGGCTGTACCTCGCAACGTCGACCGAACTGCTCGCGGTCCAGCTGAGGTTCGCGGCATTGCCGTCGAGGTCACCGCTGAGCATGACGGGTTCAGGCCCTTGTACGTCGCCGGCGCCAGCCGTGACTGGTTCCGAGGAATTGCTCTCGAAGGCCAGGGTGCTCAGCGCGGAGACGGAGTACCGCCAAGCGCCATCCGTGACGGTGTCGGCGATGCTGGTCGCACCCTGAACCGGGCGTTCGCGGAAGTGGATCTCGGCCAACTGGACGGCCTGGTAACCGAGCGTGCCGGTCATCGTCGAATGCGCCACGATACGGATGCGGGTAGTGCGGTACGGCTGCACGAATTCGACCTGCTGATCCGACTGTCGCGTCCCGCGCATGCTCGCGACCTGGATCCAGGCATGCCCGGACCAGGCTTGCATGTCGAAATTGCCGCTCACGGTGAATATCGACCAGGCGAGATCGGCGCCGACGACGATGCGCGGTTCGACCCACGCGAACTCGATCGTGGGATCATCGGAAGCTTCGGCATCGCCGTCGATGACGGATGCCACCCAGGAACTCTGCGGGTTGCCGTCGACCGCGGCAGCAGCGTCGCCCACGTCACTGGCCGGGGTGGGCAGCTCACCGAGCAGGCGATCCGCTTCCAGTGGCTGGCCATTGCGGAATACCCGGTAGCCGAGCAAATCGGTTTCAGAGTTCGCCGTCCAGCCGAGCTCGACGCGGTGATCGTCGACGGTTGCGACGACACCCGTCGGCACGGCAGGCGCCGATCCGCGATCCACCCACACGTCGGCGGGGCGACTGACGTTCCCGGCGTGATCGGTCACGCGCATCGTGAAGTGATTGCTGCCCCGCTCGAGGGCGTATCCAGGAAACGCGACCACGCCAGCGGTCGACGTCTCGCTTGGCGCTGCGTCCGATATGCCTTGCGGCGTTTCGACGTGGAGTTCGACTCGGCCGGCGCGTGCGCTGCAGCCGCGCAGATCGATGGCAGCAAGTTTCGTCGGTGAGAAGGGTTGTTCCAAATCGATGCCGAATACGTCGACTGCCGCCTCGTTCGATGAGGCCGATGTGTTGCCACTGCTGTCATAGGCCACCACGGAATACGTGTAGTGCGCGTCCCCGAGGCCGGCATCGTCGAACGCAGTCGACCCCGCGTCGAGCGTGCCGACCTCATATCCGTCGCGGTAGATCCGGTAGCCCGCAAGGTCCGGCGCCGCGCTCGCGCTCCAGGCGAGCCTGGCCACGGCACCATCGGCGTGCGCGACGAGGCTCGTCGGTGCCGGCGGAGCGGTCATGTCCGCATAGACCAGATGCACGACCGGCGGCGTCGGATCGACGCGGCCGCCCGCATCGCGCGCGACGGCGCGGACTTCATAGTTGCCGTGCGCGACATCCGATGCCGGTTGCCAGATGATGCGATACGGCGCAGATGTAAGCGGCGCGCCCAATTCGGTCCAATCGCCCGCGCCCTCGGCACGATACGAATAGCGAACTTCCGTGATGTCGGTATCGCGACTGGTTGCGAGGACGGTCACCGACGCCTCGAAATGCGTGCCGTCCGCGGGAGATTCGATCGTCATCGACGGTGGCGCATTGTCGAGCGGATCCAGCATCACCGGCGATGACGGCGGGCTCACGTTGCCGGCACGGTCGATCGCATACACGACGTACGTGTGACGGCCATCCGCAATATGCGCATCGACATAGGCGACATCCGCGAGCGCGAACGGGCGCAGGTCGGCCGGGACGTTCGGCCCGGTCGCATTGACGAGTTGGTTGTCGCGATACAGCAGATAGCCGAGAAGGTCGGCTTCACCGTTCGAGTCCCAGTGCGTTTGCGCATCCGCACCGACGATGCTGGCTACGAGCCCCGTCGGCGCGGCCGGCGGAGCGTTGTCGATGACCACGTCGGCAGTCGCGGTCGCAACATTGCCGCGCGTGTCCTCGGCGTCGAGGCGCAGGTGCACCATGTCGTCCTGCTGGAATTCCGGCGAGCGCGTGTTCCAGGCGGCGAGCAGGCCACCTTGGACCGCCAACGTGCCGTTCGCGATCGCTACGGCTTCCGCCGGACGATTCGTCGCCTGCGCAGTGATGCGGTAAGTCTTGAAATCGTCGCTGCTCGAGGCCGTGCCGACGATTTCGTAAATGCCGCGCACGCGCTCACCGGGGCCAGGATGGTTGATCTGCGCTGTGGGTGGCGTGCGGTCGACCAGCAACGCGACGGTATTGCTGGGGGCGCTTTCATTGCCGGCGGCATCGACCGCACGGACCTGATAGCGCGGGAAGCCTTCAGGGACATCGACATCCACATGATGCGTACCGGACACGGAAGCAGGCGTGATGCGCAGACCGTCCCGGTAAACGAGGTAGCCCGACAGGTCCGCCGCCGCCACCGCGCTCCAGTCGAGTATGACGTCCCGATTGTTGTCCACGCGACCGGTCAAGCCGATCGGTGCCGGAGGCGGTGTCGCATCGATTCGCACGCGAACCTGCTGGGTGGAAACGAGGCCCGCACGATCGGTCGCTACGAGACGCAGCACATAGTCGTTCTCGGGGAGATCGAGGCTCAACGTCGCGAGGCGACCCGCGTCGACAGGCGTGGTGCTGCTGTAGATGTCTGACCACTGTCCACCCGCGGCCTGGGTGGCAGGAACCACACTGAGGCGGTAGCCGGCAAAATGCGCGTCTGTCGCGGTGCCGTCGACGTTGCCGTTGCTGCCCAGGAACCCTCCATCGTTCGGGGCGGTGATCACCGCGACGGGCGGAGTGCCGTCGATTTCGATCCCGTGCACGACCTCAGTCGCGTTGCCTGCTTCGTCGATTGCACGCAAACGGAGCCGGTAGCGACTGTCCGGCAGCTCCGGGCGCCATGCGATCAGTTCGCCGTGCGGAACACTGGCCGTTCCGCTCGATAGCTCCGTCCACGCATCACCCTGCTCCGGCGCGACGGCGAGCGAATAGGACGCCAGGTGTGCATCCTCGATGCTGCCCACAACCGACGTGGCGGTCGTCGACGGGATCAGCGCCCCCTCTGCCGGCGTCTCGAGCGTGACAGTGGGTTGCACGGCGTCCACATCGAACTGCACATCTCGAGAGGTCCTGTTGCCCGCTCCGTCTTGCGCCTCCGCATGCAATGAATAGCGACCTTCGTCGAAGCGCGCCAGCGTCGTCAGAACCGCGTCGCCGGGCTGGGCACCCGCCTGGGAGGCGACCTGCGCGCCATCCGACAAACGTGTGAGACGTGCCTCGTATTGCGTGAAGTGGGCATCTTCGAAGCGCAGTTCGACGGCCGAGGCAGGCGATGCATAGGCGCCGGTTGGTCGCCGCACGTCGACGAGCGGCGGCGTGGCGTCGACGATGACCGCCAGACTTTGGGTTTCACCGGGCCCCACGCCGTCGTGCGCATCGACGCGAATTGCGTAGACGCCGTCGGCCACGACATGCCCCAGCGCATCCAGACCGTTCCATGTGTATCCGGCGCTGCCCGCAACCTGCGGCCCGGAATACAGGCTCGCGACCAGATGGTCCGACGGATCGAACACGCGCACATCCACGATGGCCGCTCGCAGCAGGTCCAGCTGCAGGCGCGTCGAATCCAGCACACCATCACCATTGGGCGAGTAGAGCATCGGCTGCAGCTGGGCACCGCCGATGAGGACAGGCGGATCGCCGAGTACCAGCGGCAAATGCGTCTCCGCGCGATTGCCCATCGCGTCGATTGCCGTGAAACGGATGTCTACCGGCCCTGCGAGCGACCCGCGAGCCCAGTTCTTCAGGACCTCAGGCCCAGGAACCGGCGATGATCCGCTCGCGATCTCCTGCCAGCGTTCGGGGGATTCGGCCGTTGCGACTTCGAGGCGCCAGGAAGCCAAGCGAACATTGTCCTGGACGCTGCCCACCAGTCCCACCACGGCCGAGGTGACCGTGGTGCCTGGCGCAGGCGCCGTCAGGCCCACATCCGGCGGCGTCGAATCAACGAGCGCGCCGTAGACGACGCGAGTGATGTGGGCGCAGTCGTCCTCGGCATCGATCGCGATACCGTACAGTCCATCCGCTGCCGGCTGGCCTTCGATGACGCCGTCCCAGTGGATGTCGATGTCGCCGAAGGCGGAGTCCTGGTGCCACAAGGTTCCGAGGCTTTGGGCGTCGAGGATGAGGGTATTTGTCGCCGGATCGATATGCGCTCGATGCAATGTTGCATCGACGCGAACCGGCTCGTCTGCGCGCAGGAAGAATGATCCTTGCTGGCCGCTTGCCGATATGCCTACGATCGGCTCGGACGCCTGCATGAGTTCCAGTATCGTGTGCGGAGAAGCGCGCTCGACCATCTCGGCAACGGAATCCATGTTGAACGTGCGCTGCGTGCAGACGGTTCCCCCCGACCAGCCCAAACCCTTCACCTGGATGGTGGCTGTGCCGTCATAGGCGGTGAGGTCACCCTTCACATTTGCGGCGCCCCCATCCAGCGAGCGCAGGGTGAAGCCGTTGATCAAGGAATATGCCGGGCAAAGCTCCATATCGGAGTATGAATACGACTCGCCCTTGGCAAGGTAACAGGTGAACAACGAAGGAGACGCCCCACTCCCGAGCAGTAGGCGATAGCTGCCGGGCAACGTGGAATGTAGGTCGATGCTGACGGGAATCGATTGCTGCGGCGGATCTCCCGGCAAGGATTCCTGCATCGCACACACGCGCTCGCCGCTGCGTGGCGTGACGATGGTGGTCGATGGAGGCTGTCGCGTCACCGGGAGCGAGATGGTTTTTGATCGCGAGGACCCATCGACGTAGTCAATGTCCATCCTCGCCTGGTGCTCGCCTTCAGGCCATCCATCCGTCGCGATGACATCGGTTTCATCCAACGGCTGCGATCCGTCGATTTCGCGCAAGACGACGCGCGATCCCGACAGTCCATCGACATAGCTGACGCGGACGTGCAAAGGCTCCGGTTCACCGGGGACGCCTTGTGGCAACTTTTCGATACGAAGTCCTACGCTGATCTTGTTGCTCGGCAACCCATCGCAGTTGTCCACGACTACCGGCGCCGGGCTCATTTCGATCAGCCAGCCATCAGGCGGAACCGAGCACGCGAGCGCTGCGTCGGGCGAGCGGTAGGAGAAACCGGCCGCGTCCGTTCCTGTGACCCAGGCGGCGCCAATCGCTGTAGCGCCCCAAGGAGCATCGAAGAACACCTCGTCATCGTAGAGGTGCGAGGCCGCAACGGTGTGCTCGTTGCCACCTTCGATGTAGTGCAGGATCGCTTCGACGAGGGCGCCGTCCGCGTACTCGACGCTTCGCACGCTTCGCGTGCCATCTGCCGCCAGGCTGCACGTCGGCGGATCGATGCCGCCGACCTGAACAAGCCCTTGGTTCGAATATACCCTGCTGCCGTCTTCCCTTTCGCCACGCAGGCGGACTAGCAGACGTGCGCCCTGCGGAACGGCGCCAAGATCGAGCGGAACACGCAACTCATCGGCGAGCGGCTTCAGGCAAAAGCCCGACCCAGGGCAGAACTCGTCAGCCAAGGGGTAGACGTTGCGCTCGGCCCACTGCTGCGGCGAGTCGGCATCGGCAGTCTCGACGGCGATACGAACGAGACCAGCCACGAGAGCCGCGGCAGAGAGGTAGTCGTCATCGCTGTCACGCTGGACGGATCGCGGTCGCCAATCCCGCATGTCGGGCACGGCGTCGAAAGGCGGAGGCGTGTAATAGAACGACGGGTAGTATTCCGGCCCCACCGTCCTGAGCACGAGGACATCCTCCGCGCGGCCGATTTCCTGGTTTCGGACATTTCCGGCGGGATCGGTAGCCGACAGGCGGAACCGGCGTGCTGTGTAGTTCGAGGCAGGGAGCTCGCGTTTTTCCCAGTTGTTGGGGTCCGTTGGACTCCTCGACGGATCAAGAGAAGCGTTGTTGCGTTCGGCGACAACCGACCATACGCCGTCGTCGCCCGTCCTTGATTCGAGCACAAGGTGCACCGCATTGGCGTCACGCGTCGCCATGCGCACCATCGGACGAACGTCCACATGCGTGACGTCGCGCACGTAGGCCGGTGGAACGTCGCCGCCGAGTTCCGGAGGAAGAGTGTCGAGCGTCAGCCACGCAGCGAAGCCATCAGCGTTGAGCCGATAGCGCCCGTCGGGCAGTGCGTGTCCCGCATCGTCGCGACCGTCCCAATGAAATTCCTGCGCTCCCAGATCCGCGGTGCCGTAGGTTAGATCCACCGTGCGCACGATGGCGCCGGTTGCATCGGTGATGCGTATGGCCAGTGTTACCGGCTGGCGCACGCGGTACTTGGCGACTGCGATGTCGTTGACACCATCGCCGTTCGGCGAGAAGTAGCGCGGCGCCAACGAAAAGTTGTCGATGGCCGAGCTGTCGAAAGACGACGCCGTCGCCAGGGTCGAGACGCTGTTTCCCGCCTTGTCCATGACGACGAGTCGAATGACGAAGGTACCGGGCTGAGGCGGAACCCAAGTCAGGAACTCGTCCTTTAGAACTTCATCGGACGTCGCCGGGGACAAGGCCTGCCAAGCTGACGCGCTCTGGTCCTCGATCGGCGCCCACTCCAGCCGATAGCTCGCGAAGTTCCGATCAGCGGCGATGCCGGTGAGTTCTATCCCCCGCCCCAGCGTCCGCGCGTGCAACACGGCGTGAAGGTTCTGCAGCGTAGTGAACATCCGATCGCCATCCAGGAGCGCTCGCGATTCATCGCCCCAGAGTGCACGCACGCTGGCGTCATCCGACGGCCAATCCTCCTGCAGCACGCCCCGGTCGAGCGTCTGGACCAGCCCGTCGGTACGAATGCGAGCCCCATCGCGCAAGATCAGTTCGGGCCAATCGGGTGCCGGAGCGCCAGCGCAGGGCTCGAGCAAGGGGTAGACGGCTTGGTCCGGGACGGACTGCAATGGCAGCAGTGTGCCGCGCTGGACGACGTCGACATCGCCGTCGTCCGCATCCATCTGGGCATAGGCGCGAATGCCGGGATGCTGGACGAGGACCCAGCCCTCGATGGGCTCGTCGCGGGCAGCGATCTCGCCGTACGAGAGATACAGGCGATTGCGGGCGCGGTCGAGGATCCTGTGTTCGACTCTCGCATCGAGTTCCCGGGCACACGGTTCCCCTGCCAACCTGGGATAAGACGCCGCCACGACGTTGGACGAATCGAACGGTACTGGCGATCCCTCGTTCCCGGAGGGCGAGTAAGGTCCGATCCTCTGCAAATCGGGCAGCGTACGCTCCGACAAGCGCTGGCCACTCGGTGAATAGATCGACAGACGCCGGGTCGACGCGTTAGCGATCACCAGTTGCTCACGACTGTCCAGCCAACCCATCCCGAGATGCGAGATGCCTGCCGACTGGCCGGAGAACCCGCCATGGACGTAGTCAGCCGGTTCGTCCACGAGCGCCCTTCGCGCGCCGCTTGCAAGATCCACCAACTCGATGACGTCGCGGGAATTCCGCCTGTGCACGGCAATGGACTGCAATGTCGGCGACAGTTCCGCGTCGAATTCTTCGTCGGATGCATGCTCCCCGTACTGCAGCTCGATCACAGGCTTGGCCGGATCGCGAGGAATGAAGGTGTCGGGTGGCCCGAAAGACGACCGCAAGAGACCAAGCGGGACGACTTTGAACGCACCGCCTCCCACCTCGCCTTGGAGGTTGCGCAACGGCGTAACCACGTGGCTGTCCACGTCGATCACGTCGAGCATGCCGCTTCGATCCGGACCGACGGCAACACTCGTCGCATCGAAATATCCGAGCACGTTGAAGGCATAGACATCGGGGAATTCGGCCAGCAACACCGGTGCATCCGTCTGGTCGACAGGCGAGTGGACGACCCACAGCGTGGCGTGCCCCGCATGATTGCCGCGCAGGACCGCAACGATGTCACTCCCGTCCTGGCTGAACGCGAAGTCGACAAGTTCCACGGACACGCCATTCGCGATGCCGAACGCGCGAACCCATGCTCCGGAAATCACGGGTACGGCGGACGCGTAGACCGTGTCGCTCCTGTAAACACCGACGGGTGATTGCGCGTTCGCACGCCACAATCCGAACACCTGGTCGTGAAGCGGACTCGATGCCGGCGGAATGCGGGCAAGCATCCCCCGAGGCAGCTCCGTGTAGACGCCGTGCGGCGTACCCACTGCCCCGAGCAGCGACGACTGGTTGTTGTCCACGGTTACGAGTACGGCTTCCTGCGTACTGCCGCCCACCACGACGAAGCGGTAGTCGCCATCCGGGACGACGCGCCCACGCTGATCGCGACCATCCCAAAGGACTTGCCCACGGGACTCCGAGTTGAGCGCCACGCCGGTGAAACGGCGTATGACGTCGTTGACGGCATTGACGACGTCTACTTCGACCTGGCCCGGCACGCCGGCGTTGAAGACGAAATCCACTGCATCCCGTATGCCGTCCCCGTTCGGCGAGATGTAGCGCTCGGTAGCGAAGAAGTCGCCGTTCTGCACGTCGAATGGCAGTACGGCCGTGTTGTTCGCATCGCTGCCCTCGCGCACGTGATCGTCCGGGTCCGCCGTGACCATGACGGCGTGCGAGGACGGCGCGAGCCCGAGGGTCCAGTTCCACGTGAGCGTGGTCGTCGCTCCCCCCGCTATGAGCCCGACCACCTTGTCGGCCCCTACCGCTACGGCTTCCTCCCCATCGCCCTCGAGCAAGCGCACCGTCACGTCGTGCGCATCCTGGTCACCGAGGTTGCGCACCGTCACGCTTGCCTGCACGCTTTGCCCAGGCACCGGCAGCGGCGGCGACAGCAAGATGTCCGCCACGGTGATCGCGAGATCGGGCTTCGTTCGAACACGCAGGGGCCGTACGACGACGTTGTTGTTTTCGTCGATTTCCGCCACCTGGCCGCCGGCGTCGATCATGGCGAACATGCGCTGATCACCACGCAGGGCGAGGTCGGGAACGACCATTGTGGCGGTCATGCGGCCCAAGCCGGCCAAAGACGGGATCACCGTGCTGGCGATGGGAATGCCACCAGCCAGCGGGTCGGTTGCGTACAGGGACACGCGGAATTCCCCGGTCGCGACCGTGCTGAGATTCCGAACGCCGAGCGTCGCCGTGAACGGCTGGCCTTCGAGCGCCGGATCCGGCGCAAGCTCGAAACTCCCACTCTCGAACGTCAGGTCGGCCTGCTCGACGGCGCCGACATCGAAGCCGAGCTCGGCGGAGTTGTTTCCTTCTTCGGTTTCAGCAATCTGATTCAATGGGTCCAGCGCAGCATGCAGCTGCGCCGCGCCGACCTCGCCGGCCGTCCATGTGACGCGTCGATGCACGCTCTGGCCCGCACCGACCTGCAGCGGTGTATCGAAGATCGTCGTCACCGTCCCGCCCTGCGTCACCGTCACCTGCAACAGTGCCGGTGGCGTGTCGACGGTGCCGCGATTGCGGGCAATGACATCGAACTCCACCTCGTGCCCCACCAGCGGCTGTGCGGTCAGCAGCGTCAAGTCTGCCGGCGCGACTTCGAGATCGATGGATGGGCCATATGGCAGCGCAAGATCGACATCGTTGTTGCTCTCACTCGCTTCGGCGATGGCATCGTCCGGGTCGACGCGCAACACCAGATTGGTCGTTGCCGCCACGCTGACCTCGAAGTCGAGCGCGAACGTCGTTGTCCCCCGCGCACGGACGGAAACCGTCGTCTGCGCCAACGCATGCGTCAAGTCCGGCCTCGCATACAAGCGGACGACCGCCTCACCTGCGTCTTCGCCGCCTATGTTGTGCACCGATCCCGACAGGTGGACTGGCTGCGGCAATGTCGTGACCACTGCGGGGTCAAGCGTGATCTCGGCGCGCTGCAGCGCAAGGTCGGGGGCAGTCGATGGCGGGAGGACGGTCGCGGTGAGATGACTCCGATTGTCCAGCTCGCTCGCTTCGATCGCGATTGCGGTGGCATCCAGGATCACCCAGAGCTCGTGCACTCCGGCGAGGTTGCGTGTATCCCAATCCGTACTGATCGTGGTGCTGGAGCCCGCTGCAAGTCCGGGCACGGCTACGTCACCACCGATCTGCGCCCCGCCTGAGTCGGGGTCACCGTCGAACCACCGCAGCACCGTCGCGTCCACCGGGACATTGCCGGAGTTGGTGATCCCGGCACGAAGGATTGCGTGTTCGCCATCGTACGGCTGCGAAGGCGACAATGTCGGAACGCCCGACAGCGCCAGATTGGGGCGCTGGTCGCGCGCGTAGGCCAGCGCCGCG
Source organism: Dokdonella fugitiva (assembly GCF_004342425.1). Lineage (GTDB taxonomy): Bacteria > Pseudomonadota > Gammaproteobacteria > Xanthomonadales > Rhodanobacteraceae > Dokdonella_A > Dokdonella_A fugitiva. The sequence goes on from NZ_SLWQ01000009.1 coordinate 27,637, forward strand.
GTCGCCGTCAGATAGATGCTGCCGCCCCAATCGCCATCGATTTGCTGCTGGCTGCGCACATACTGGCGTGCCGTTGCACTTGCCGACGGCGCGAGTGGCAAGCGACCCACGAGAGCATAGGCATCCACGGTGTCAACGAGCGCCGGTTGCGGCGAGAGGAGCCGCGCACCAATCCATTGACTCGCCGCGGCAAGCCTCTGTGTACTGCCATCGTCGCCCTGTCTTGCCCAGAGACTGGCTGCGCTCAACGTGGGCCGCATGCGGCCGACAGTGCCACTGCCGATGCCCACGCTCCCATCGACATTCTGTCGCATACCGAGATGCTGCAACGCCGCCGCCACCGCCAGCGGCTCTTGACCCTGATTGGCGAGCGCCAGCGCCACCATCCCCGTATCGACGTTGTCGGCTACCCATCCTTCCTCTATGGCGAAGCCGCCTTGCGCATCCTGCGCGCGCACGAGATCCTCGGCGTCGAAATTCCCATCCGATCCCATGAGCTTCCACGCGCGCTGGTCGACGTTTGCGGGCGCGTGTTCAGAGATCCACGCACGCGCGCGCGACAATCCCGGATATGCCGGGTCCAGCTCTTCGAGCGCGCGCAGGGCGGCAACCGTGTCGCGCATCGCCGTGGCTGCCCGGTCCTGCCAATGGCCATCCTGAGCCTGATGCGCCTCCAGCCATGCAAGCGCTGCAGCTACGCCGCCCGGCGTGGAGGTCGCACCGCTTCCCTGCAGGATTGCAGGAAGCGCCGTACCGGCTCCGCGCTGCTGGGTAAACATGTGCACCGCTGCGCGTCCGTCGGTCATCTCCGCCAGCTGTTGCTGGAAGCGGATCCGGAAGCGTTCGAGCTCCAGGAGGCGTTCGGCAGGGACTGATTCACCGGGCCGTTTGAGCAGGATCAGCGCCGCGTTGAAATCCCGCTGCGCACTCGCCGCAGAAGGCGCGCGCGGGCCGTTGGCCGCGACGATCTGCTCGATCGTGACGGCTTCAGCGCTGCCGTCGGTCGTGGCACCGAGCCGAGGAAGATCCGTTGCGCTCGCACCACTGCCATTGCGAATGAGGGTGAACGGTGGAACCTCCGACGCAGCAGCCCAGCCGGCCAGGTAGAGGTCGAGCGGACTGTAACGGTGCCTGACGTCGACGCTCCGGAAACTTCCATCAGGCTGGATTTGCCAGTCGTTTCCGTACATGACGGAGCCGTCGGAATCCAGGTAGTAGCTCCAATGCGAGCCCGCATTCCCGATGAGGTCCGCGCTTTCACTGCCACCGGCATCCATGAAACGCACCGCGGCGCCCCAGCGGTGCATGACTTCGTGTGCCAGCGTGTCGACTACTTCGTGGTATTGCGGCGATCCACTCGCGAAGCTGTAGCGCCCCATGGCCGCCATGTCGACATAGCCCTGCAGGCGGCCTGCGCTTCCGAAGTCATTGCTGTAGTCGAACATCGTTCGGCCGATGCCGGCCGTGTCATTCCGAATATGGTTGTAGAACGCGAGCGCGCCTTGCGTTTCGAATTCGAACGTGGTGAAGGCAATCAGAAAGTCGTACTGATCGGGATGATTCGCAAAGAACTGCGTGGCCACCTGTCGGCGTGGCTCATCCATTCCGCGATCGTAGCTGCCGCCGACCTCCATCACGGTGACGTTGCCGATGTCCTCCGACGCGGCAACCAGCGCGGGTTCCGCCGCGGATTTGGCGGCCGCCGGTCGGACGAATTCGTCGCAATCCTGCAGGTCCGGCATCGCGCGCGCAAAGGGGCAGCACGCGGCAAGCGAGAAGAACCACGCGATCGCGGCCCGCCGCTTCCAGCCAGTGCTTTGACGATGATGGTTACGCACGCTCCCTCCCTGGACTGTCGGTTACCGCGCCCGCTTCTCCATCGATGTCGGCTGTGCTTGGCCAATAGGGATTGGCGGAAGCTCTGCGGTCGGTGGCAGCCGAAGCCGTATGGGCGCACCCGTGGCAACGCGCATGCGGGCGCGAACACCACTCCGCGGCAAGACACTTTCGAAGTCCGCTCCGTCGGGCTGGACGGAGACCAGTCGCCAGCCCGAGCCAGCAATGGAATCGCCTTTGGAGTAGCGATGTACTCGCCCTGTCCCGTCGCGCACGACGATGGCTTGCACATCCACGGCGCTTGCCGCAAGCAGAGTTGCGCCTTCATTTCCGGCTGCAACAGCCTTCGCCGCGCAGGCAAATAGCACAGCAGTGATGAGCCCGCATTTCTGATTGCGCCGCATAGCCCCCCCCCCGTTCCCGATGGCCACGGCGAGCGCGAGCAGAAGCGCAGTAGAAATCCAGGCCGGGCCGACTTCCCCCGAAGTCAACGCGATGCTCACACGTCGTCCGCCGCAATTTCAAGACGGGTCACGTTGTCTTTTGTTCTTTTCAGCGTATTGACTACAAATGGATTGACAATTTCCTACAGGAAGTGAAGGAGAATGCCCATGCAAACGTTTACGTGATCGCACGGGAGCGATGGGCGCTCCGACTCACTCGAGGAGGGAGCCTCGTGTGACCAAAGCCGCCCGGGAAAGCGGTCCGCCACGAACGCCCGCATCGAAAGCACGGTGACCAGCCCAACAGCCAGCCTTTGCGCCCTGCGAGTGGACTGCGATTCCCAACGTTGGGCCGCCGTGCTGTGCGAATTTTCGTACACGACGGCATTGCCGATTCGTACGCGCACCACCGTACCCGGCGTGCGCTCCGTGGTAGCGTGGCGCTGTTGGACGCGTGGTCGGCGGGAAGGTCGGGGCGCCTTCCGGTTTCGAGGGCGCTATCGGCACTTTCGCCGCAGCTGCCGCCCACGCCGCGATCCAATGGAAGATCGCATCGCTCCAGTCATTCCGGAAATGGCCATCCACGCTCGAGGAGGTCTCCGATGGAACTGCATCGCGCGTCGCTTCTTCGTTTGTTCACTGCCCTTGCGTCCGCGGCATCGGTGACGGCGTGCGACCGGACCCCGCCGCCGCCCGCGCCGGCCGCTACGCCGGCCACACCCTCCTTGCCGGTCGCGAGTGATCGGCCCTGCAACAACGCGGGGGCGACGAAAGATCCGCACTGGGTGTGCCAGGCGGCGCCGCATGCGCGCACCGCGGTGGTGTTCGTGCACGGCATCTTCGGCGACACCAACGGCACCTGGGCGAACGACAACGGGCGGACGTTCTTCGACCTGCTCGCGTCCGCGCCAGGCATGCAGGGCAAGCTCGACCTGTTCGCGTTCGGCTTCACCTCCACGATGTGGGGTGGCGGCTCGCTCGACATCCGCGAGGCGGCGAACAAGATGGAGAGCTACCTCGCGTTCAACCACGTGTGGGACTACGACTCGGTCGTGTTCGTCGCGCACAGCATGGGCGGGCTCGTCACGCTGCGCGAGGTGATCAACCAGCCGCAGCATCGCGCGAAGGTGCCGCTGGTGTTCCTGTTCGCGACGCCTACGGAGGGTTCGCAGATCACGGCCGTCGCGCAGTACGTGGTCGACAACCCGGCGATCAGGCAGATGTTCATGGCCAATGGCAACGACTTCCTGAAGCTGCTGGACGAGGACTGGCGGCGCCTTGCGCCCGGCGATCGCCCGCACGTCGCGTGCGCGTACGAGAAGAGCCCCACGTACGGGCAGATGATCGTGGCGTGGTCGAGCGCGACGCGCCTGTGCGACGGCACGCCCGATGCGATCGAGGGCGCCAACCATCTCACGCTGGTGAAGCCGGACCGGCCGGACCATCCGTCGGTGATCGCGCTGGTCAATGCGATCAACACCTATGCGCCGGTGTCCGCCGACCAGGCCCTGCTCGACATGCCGGACTTCCGCCAGGACGGCGACCACTGGGCCTATACGCTGGCCGACGCGGATGCGCGCAATTCCGCACGCCTGCGCAACACGGGTGCGCGCCGCCTAGCGTACGAGATCCGCGAGATCTCGAGCCAGCGCCTGCTCGTGTGGCCGGCCGAGCAGGCCACGATCGAGCCGGGCCAGACGGACACCGTCAGCTTCGCGCTGCTGCACGGCAAGATCGATCCGCAGTACAGCCTCGTGATTCGCGCGCGGCCGTTGCCCGACCGCACGGTCATCGTGAACGTGCCGGACGTGCAGGCGGTGGAACGGCAACAGCGTGCGCTGGTCGAGACGATGTCGGCCGGCATTTCCGACTACCTCGCGTCGGCCGGCACCGTCGACGAGCTCAAGCGGCTCGGCGAGGACGAGCAGCGCACGCGCGTCGCCGACGCCGCGCGCAGGGCCGCGGCCGCCCGCATCGGCGAGTTGCCCGAGGGCGCGCAATGGGTGATCACCGCGGATGCCCTCGCGGAGGTCGGCTGGCCCGCGCTCGCGACGAGCGCGTTGCGCAAGACCGAAGCGGTGTCGCCGAGCCTCGCGAAATCACCGGCGGCCATCGCGGTCGCGGACACCGTCGCGACGCAGTCGGGTGCGCTCAAGGTCTTCGACTGGCAGGCGGAGCGCATCCCGGACCCGCCCGCGTCCGGCGAGCCGAAGACATGGGCGTACATCACCGCGGGGAACGCCGCGCACTGGTCCGCGCTCTCCGAACGCCTCGGCGAAGTACCGGCGCTCGCGCCGGAAGGCCTCAACCTGAAGGGCGACGTGTTGTCCGTCACCGGCCAGAACACGGATGCGAAACGCGCGTACACCCGCGCTGCGCAGTTGCGCGACTCGCCGTTGTCGAAGCAGCGCATCCGGACGGTGGATGCGCAGTTGCGGCGGCATGATGTGCAGGGGTGAGGCGCATCCACTGCCCTCCCCTTGCAGGGAGGGCAGTGGATGCGGGCTGCGCTCGCCTACGGCGCGGTGGACGTGGCCGCGGCGAGTGGCGTCGCTGCGGGGCTGTCGGCATCGACTGGCGTGTCGGCCGGCGGCACCAGCGGCATCGCCTCCGTCGCGGCACTCGCGCGGTAACGCCGCACGAAGGTCGCCCTCACCCGTTGCGAGTTGTTGAAATACGCGGTCCAGATCATGGCCGCGATGAGCATGCGTGCGGCTTCGAAGCCGGCGCCTTGCGCGTCTTTCGCGGCCAGCACGGGCGCGGACAGCGCGCTGTCGACGAGGGTGGCGAGCAGTTGCAGCCACAGCAGGGCAATCATCAGCCGCGGCAGGCTCGTGCGGCGCTTGAGGAGCAGCACGAGCAGCAGCACGCAGAACGCGCTGCGCATGACCTCTGCTGCACACTCGTACAGGATCACCGGTGCCCACAAGGCGTGGTAACTCGGCGAGGCGGGGTCGGTGAGCGTGGACCAGGCATCCGCGTCGATGTGGAGCAGGGTCCGCAGTATTGCGAGGTCGGCCACCGGGACCGCGACAAGGCCCAGGATGGGCAGCACGAGCCAGCCGCCGAGGCCGACCGGGCCACCGCGGCGCTCGATCGCCATCGGCGCGGGATCCCAGCGATAGAGGTAAACCGCGCCGATGAAGGCGGCGATGATCGTGGCCAGCGTGAACAGCCACACCGTCCAGTTGATCGGCGGCGGCGCGCCCGAGGCCTTCGCCACGGACCATTTCAGTGCGTAGCCGAGACCCTCGCGCGCCTCGCGCAGGTGGGCGACGTAGCCGGCGATGTCGTCGACCGCGACGTGGTCGGCGCGTGCGACGTAATGGTCGGTGATGAGGACGCGGTGGTCGTCCGGCAGGGTGATGGACCGCTCGAACAGGAACGCCGGGTCGTCGACGTGCGATGAGCGCTCCGCGACCGAAGTCCTCATCGGCAGGAGGATCTCCGTCGTGGTGGTCGCCTCGAATGGATGGGCTCGCCCGAGCGGTGCATGACGGATGGTGGAATCGGGATCCTGCAGCAGGCTTTCCGTATCGGGGAAGCTGAATTCGGCCGTCATCGTGCGGCCGTCGGCCGACGCGTGCGGGAGGCCGCCGAGCGTGTAGTGCTCCACCACCGTGTATGCGTTCTCGGCGGCATCGTCGTGCGTCTCCATCGGCGCGGCGAGTTCGATGTGCGGATAGCTGCGCGCGTAGAAGTTGAGCGCATTCTTCTGCATGTCCGCGCTCGGGTTCGTGCGGTACAGGTTGCGCTTGTACTCGGCGTGGCCACCGCGCGAGGTGGTGGTGACGGTGTACTCGACCGGCTGGTCGAAACCCTTGCGTGCGTCGATCACCACGGCCACCAGCGTGCGTGCGGCCGCCTGCGACGGGTTGTCCATCGGCACGAGGCCGGTGGTGCCCGGCGCGACGAGCAGCGCACGCCCGAAGTCGGGCTGGTGCACCTGGTCCAGGCCGGCACCGTCCTGGCGCGGACGCGTGGGATCGAGCCAGTAGTCCTTGCCATCCACGCGCACGCGCGTGATGACATGATCGAACGCGTACGGTTGCGGCAGGCGCCCCTCGATCGCCTTGTCGATCGAGGTATTGACCAGTGCCGGCGTCGCTTCGACGTGCAAGGCGCGCAGCATGGCGACGAGCAGCACGGCCTTGTCCTTGCAGTCGCCGAAGCGGCGCTTGAGCACGAGGTCGGGCGGGTTCGGCGCGTGCGAATTGACGCCGATCTCCACGCCGAGATAGCGGATCTCGCCCTGCACGAACTGCAGCGCGGCCATCGCGCGCGCGGCCGGCGTGGCGTGCGCGGCGGCGATGCGATCCACCTCCGCGCGCAGCGCCGCGCCGGGCGGCTGTCGTTGCGCATACAGCGGCAGCGCCCATTGGACGACCGCCGCCCAGTCCGGGTACGCGCTCCACTGCACCATCGGGTAGGGGTCGTACCACGCCGGCGCGTCGGATTCGACCACCAGCGGCTCGACGTCGTCGATCGACCACTCCACCTCGCGCGTGTCGCCGACGTCGCGCGTGGTCGGCACGAGGTCCGTGTTGCGCGTGCGCACGATGGGCGGATGCGCGCGGTCGAACAGCAGGCGCTGGTGGATGCGCCCGACCGGCTCGGTGTAACGCAGCATGGAAACGCCGAACGGCCGCCCGCCGAACACGGGGTTGCTGCCGCGCACGGAGTAGGCGTAGTCGACGACGTCGCCGACGCGCACGTCCTCGAGGAAGATGCTCGCGCTCTTGCGGCCGTCGTAGATGCGCTCTTCGAGCCCGGCCTCGCGTTGCAGCAGGCGCACCTGCGCAGTGCGCAGGCGCGACGTGGCAACGCCGTCGCGGATCACGTCGATCGAGTGCAGCACGAGGGTCTGGTACGCGGGGTCGAAGCCGATCTGGATGTTCGCGATCGACTCCACGCCCGACGCGTTCAGCGCCTTCACGGCATAGCGACGATACTGCGCGGGCTCGCCTCCGGTCGCGCGCAGTTGCGCGTCGATGAGCAGGTGGAAAGCGCCGTCGACGAGCTGTTCCTGGCGGATGACGGGCTGCTCCGGTACCGCCACCGGCCGCACCCACGCGGGCGTCGGGGCGATCGTGTACTCCGCCGCCCGCGCATTCCCACCCACGACGGCGGCAAGAATCGCCAGCCACACCGCCACCGCGCACATGGACGCGCGCCAACATCCTTGCTTCATGGATCTCCCCTGCCCCTGCATCAAAGGGCCATTATGCGGGCGGGCGGGTCGGGAAGTGGATTGTTGGCTTTCGCGGCATGCCGCGGACGCGTCCAGACACCCACGACCGCGTCGAGCGTGCGACACATGGCCCTTCGACTCCGCGCCTGCGGCGCTGCGCTCAGGGCGAACGGTGATGAGGTGCTCCCCCTGCCGATCAGGCTGAGGGAGGTCGCGCTCCCGCCCATCCTTTCGCATTGAGCGAAGCTCGCGGTTCCCCGTTCCGTTCGCGTCGAGCGAAGCTCGCGCAGCGAGCGTAGTCGAAGCGCCCCCGACCGCGGGGAACATGCGGCCCGGCCCTTCGACTCCGCGCCCGGAATGCTGCGCTCGGGCGCACAGTAATGAGATGCCTCCTGCGTGGGCGTTGAACTCTCCTCACTTCGACCAGACGCGCCAGGCAGCCGGCCTCAGTGCATCGCGGATCGGCGCCATGATTTCGTCGAACTTCAGGATGAGCTTCTGGTAGCCCTTGTTCCTCGGGTGGATCTCGTTGATCCACAGGGTCGGGTCGCCGATGGGCGTCAGTACGCCCTGGGTTTGCGCGATCAGCAGGCGCACATTCGTCTGCGTGTGCGCGTTGAGGTCGTCCGCAAGGGTCGTGAGACGGGCGGCGAACTGCTCCAGCAGCGCACGCGGCACCTCCGGCCGAAGGTCGGGAGGAACCTTGTTCCGGACCAGGTCGTCGTACATCCACGGCCCGCTCACCTGCCACCGATCGAGCAGGCGCGCTCCGCGCTTGTCGGGAACCAGGAAATCGTAGACGTGGGTGACGATCTTGATGCCCTTGTTGGCCGAGCTTTGCTCGCAGAGGCGAAACACTTTCCGGTAGTTCTCGAGCGTCTTGTCCATCTGCGCGGACACCGCTACCTGGTTCAGCAGGTCCCTGCCCGACGTCTGCCCGGAATACTTCACGATGTAGTCGCCGAACCGGGTGTGGCGCTTGCCGTCGATTTCGGTGGTGCCGACGAAGTCGTTGCCGCCCATCGACAACAGCAGGAAGTCCCACTTGCTTTGCCGGATCGCGCGGGAGAGCTGCTCGAAATAGTCGCCGGTCGTGAGCTCTTCCGACGTCGCACCGGCCTTGCCGCGGTCGAGGATGCAATACCTCTTCCCGCCCGGCTGCGGGAGTGCCTCCAGCGCCCGGATCAGGTTGATGGGTGCGGGCAGGTCGAACAGCGTCGGGTACTTGAACCAGGAATCTCCCAACGCGTAGATCATCGCCGAGGGTGGCTTTCTCGTCATGCCGGGCCGACCGGGCACGGGCTCGGAGGCTGCGACCCTTCGATTCTTCGCCGATGATTTCCTCTTCGTGGCCATGTGCTATCTCCGGTGTCACCGTGGACGATGCGGACGCGTTCGGTGCGCTGGCACGACGGGGACTTCGCGCACGGGTTGCGCATGACATGGCGCATCCGCCAGGCGGTCGCCGCGGGCGAATGCGTCGGTGCGAACAGCACCGCCGACCGTGTTCATGAAATCCCCTGTAGATCCCGTCGCGTACCCCGCGCCGTCTGGCATGCGAAGGCTTAGCAGATCGGCGCTGCGTGTGCACGCATCGCGTCGCTGTTGCTGCCTTGCTGGATTTTTGCCCGGACAATTGGTTGCGCGATTGTGTAGGAAATGTCCTACAGGAGTTCGTGGACAAGTCGTACGCGGCGTTCGCTCGTCCTCAGGTCGAACGGATCGCGCAGCTGCGCGGACAGCCGCACCACGCCGTTCGCGTTGAGCGGAGCGCGCGGAGCGCGCGCAGTCGAAACGCCCGCGACTTCGTGAAGCGTGCGGCGCATGGCCCTTCGACTCCGCGCCTGCGGCGCTGCGCCCAGGGCGAACGGTGATGAAGTGATCCCCCCAACCCGTTCGCGTTGAGCGGAGCGCGCGCAGCGCACGTAGTCGAAACGCCCGCGACTTCGTGAAGCGTGCGGCGCATGGCCCTTCGACTCCGCGCCTGCGGCGCTGCGCTCAGGGCGAACGGTGATGAAGTGATCCCCCCAACCCGTTCGCGTTGAGCGGAGCGCGCGCAGCGCGCGTAGTCGAAACGCCCGCGACTTCGTGAAGCGTGCGGCGCATGGCCCTTCGACTCCGCGCCAGCGGCGTGCGCCCAGGGCGAACGGAAGTCGTGGAATGGGCGAAGGAGTGGAAAGGCCGGAAGCCTTCGGGAGGACCCGAAGGCTTCCAGCTTCCACGACTTCACTCAGGCCTTGCGCCTTGCATGCGCCGCCGCGCCGACCAATGCGAACTCCCGCGCGCGTCCGCGATGCTCGCGGCCGCGCTGTCCGGCCGCCGTTACCGATCCGTTACCGCGCGGTTGTCCCGCCGTGCCGACGCGGCGGCGGCCGCTGCCTAGCATGCCGTCGCCCGCCACAGCGCGGCCAACACGGCCGTGGCGCCGGGCATCACCGCCGCAGGGAGAAAGAGTTCATGGCCATCGCAGTACCCGTTCGCGTCCTCGCCGCCGCCGTCCTGGCCTGGGCGGTCTGTCCCATCCTCGCCCAGACGGTAGCCTCGAAGGTCGTCGCTGGCGACGGCCGCGCCGTCGGCACGAGCTGGCTGGTCGCCCCGGTCGCGGGCACCTGCTGGGCAACCGACGTGGATTTCGCCGACGCGCGCCACGGCCTGGCCTCGTGCGCCTTCAGCGCGGCCATGAGCACCAGCGACGGCGGCCTCACATGGACGGCGTTCCCCACCGGCCTGCAGCAGTCGCTGGCGTTCGCGCACGCGACGAGTGCGAGCGAGTGGTACCTCGCGCGCGAAGGCCTGTACCGCAGCACGGACGCGGGCGCATCGTGGCAGGAGCTGGGCCAGCTCGGCGCCAACGGCGGCGGCGTGCAGGACGCGTACATCGACGGCCCGCAGATGGTTGCACTGCACGGCGGCGCGCTCTCGCGCAGCACCGACGGCGGCGTCACCTGGCGCGTGCGCTTCCCTGCGCAGAGCGACGTCTACCTCGAGGAGCTGCACTTCCCCACCGCCACCACCGGCTACGCCACCGGCGGCATCACCACCGAAGCGCTCGACCAGGGCAGCGTGGTGCGCACCGAGGACGGCGGCGAGAACTGGAGCTTGCTGCCCTTCACCCACGGCCACATCACCGCGGTCGATTTCCGCGATGCCCTGCACGGCGCCGCGGTGACGATCGCGGCGGAGGTCTACGTCACCGCCGACGGCGGCGCGAGCTGGCAGCAGGCAGGCGCACTGCCGACGGGCACCTACGTCAACGATCTGGCCATGCGCGACGCGCAGCGCTGGTTCGCGGCCACGCAGACCGGATGCATCCAGGAAACCCGCAACGCCGGGGCGTCGTGGACGCCCGCGTACTGCGACCCGGACGGGCGCGAGGTGACCGCGCTCAGCTTGCGCAAGGGCGGCGCGGTCGCCGTGGGCAACTACGGCTTGGCGATCTTCGAGGACACGATCTTCAACGACGGCTTCGAGTGACGGCGACGCCGCCATCTCCACACTGCGGCATACCGCCGGCCAGGCTGCGACGCCCGGTCCGGCGTCGCGCTCCCGCCCGCGCCGATACGGACGGGCAACGGACAGTTGGCATGGCGGCGCTTTGAACGGAGTGGGCCCGAACCGCTGCAACGGAGGGCGCCGCCCGTCGATCGATCCGATGCCCGGCGCCGTGCCGGGCATCGTCATTCTGGCCGCCTCGCGAGACCCGTCGCGCGGACAGGCCTCGGCACGGCGGGTGCGATGGCGCAACCCTGCGCGCTTCGCGAGGCCGCGCCGCGCCATCATCGCCCCGCGTTACCGCTTGGTTACCGCGAAATTTCCTCACCGTGCCGACGCCGCAATTGCGCAGCGGTAGCGTGCTGCCGTCCCGAGGGCCTGCGCCGCTGCAACGCGATCGCGTCGCACGCGCGCCCCCCTACGGCGACGCGAAGCCACTGAACTCAACGAGGACCCGCATGAAACCAAGACGACTGCTGGTGCATGCCGCACTGGTGCTGTCGGTGGTCCAGGCCCAGGCCCAGACCGCCACGAGCGTTCGCGATGAATACGCAAACGCCGTTTCCGCCGCTCAATCCCCGACGGCCTTCGGCCCCGACCTGTTCGGCGAATCGGTCAACCTGAAGGACGGTGTCACCGTCTTCAGCACGACCGATGTCGCCGGACGTACCCAGAGCGGCCTGCCGCTCGCGGTGACGCGCACGCTGGGCGTGAACGCCGCCGACACCGACAAGTATGTGAACCCCGAAGTCGACGGCGAGCTGTTCGGCAACTGGAAGCTGGACGTGCCGGTGATCCACGGCACCTTCGACGAACGCACCGGCTGGGTCGTCGCCAGCAATACGCCGGCCTCGCGCTGCAGTTCCGGCTATACGCCGCCCGGCGTACCCAGCGCCTTCAGCAACTGGCAGATCACCTATCTGCCCGAACAGTACTGGCACGGGAACGAAATCAGCATCCCGGGGCATGGCAAGTATCCCTTGCTGGCGCTGCCTGCCGACCGCCCCCGCCCCGACGACGGCCAGACTTACGTCGGCACGACCCGCGGCGACTGGCGCGTGTCCTGCGTGCCGACGTTGAAGAACGGTTCCGGCGAGGGCTTCAAGGTGTCGCTGCCCGACGGCACCAAGTACACCTTCGACTGGATGAGTTCGCGCAAGGTCGCCGCCCTCAAGGACAAGCATTGCAAGGTGGCGTACTACAACGAATACAACGTCGCCAACTGGTCCTGGAGCTACTGGACCTTCGGGCCCAACGACCCCAGCGACCCCAACGACCCGAACGGACACTGGCGACTCAACCGCATGGACGGCGGGGCCTTGAGCGGCGGCTCGCGCGAGGTGAATTTCTGTCGTGAGGAGATCGTCGTCAACCGGCGCGAATATTCACTGCACGCGACCAAGGTGGAGGACCGGTTCGGCAACACCGTCACCTATGACTACGACCCGGCCAATCCCCGCCGTCTGCGCGCGATCACCGCCAGCGACGGCAACGCCATCACCCTGGCCTACGGAACCAACGGCAAGGTCAGCAGCGTCGTGCACAACGGCCGGACGTGGCGCTACGAGTACGGCGGCACCGACGGCACGGCGTTGACCTCCGTGACCCTGCCCGACAACAGCCGCTGGACGTTCCAGTACGGCGACTTGTATACGATGCTGCATCCGGACAACCAGCACATCCTGTGGGCGGATTGCGAACCGCACGTGCCCGGCCAAGCCACCGCGGACGTGACCATCGGCCACCCGACCGGCGCGGTAGGCGTCTTCAGCTTCCGCTCGATGATGCACGGCACCGATCGCACGCCCGGCGGCTGTTACCAGCCCGATCCCGACAAGCCACAGGTGGCGGAATTGAGCGAGCTCGTCATGGTGTACAAAACCGCTTCGCTGACGAGCAAGCAGATCAGCGGTCCGGGCTTGAGCCCCTCGTCCTGGACATATGCCTATTTCCCCAAGTGGAGCTGGAACGCGACCGGCTACGTGGACGACTGCAGCTTTGCCGCGGCCAACTGCGACAGCACTGTCACGACCGAAGTGACCGCGCCCGACGGCACGGTGACGCGCTCGACCTTCGGCAACGACTACTGGCACAACGCCGGGCAGCTGCTCAAGGTGGAGACGCTCAGCGGCGGCAGCGTGGTGCAATCTGTCACCAACACCTATCTTGCCAGCGCGACGGGGCAGCCCTTTCCGGATGCCGTCGGCATCGACCCCAATGTGCGCAACAACCGCCTGGTGACCGAGAAGAACCGCCCGCTCAGCGCCAGCGTGATCTCGCGCGACGGCGATCAATTCTCGCGCAGCGTGCAGTCCTTCGACGCGTACGCCCGCCCTGTGCGCGTGGTCAAGAGCAACTCCCTGGGTTATTCCCACGAGGACGTCACGGAGTACTACGACAACCTGCCGCTTTGGGTGCTGGGTCAGGTTCGGCGCCAGTACGTGCCGTCGACCGACGTCAACGCCAGCAACAGTGCGGGCAGCGTCATCGTCTCCGAGACCGAGTTCAATGCTCAGGCGCTACCCGTCAAGAATTATGCTTTCGGCAGGCTGCAGCAGGCCCTGACCTACACCGCCGCAGGCCTGCTCGCCACGGTCGCCGACGGCAACGGCAACGTCACCACGCTGCTCGACCACTACCGCGGCCTGCCGCGCATCGTCGTGTTCCCGGCGACCCCGGAATCGCCCTCCGGCTCCAGCGTGAGCGCCGAGATCGACGCCAACGGCTGGATCCGCGCGGTGAGCGACGAGACCGGCGCCAAGACCTGCTACAGCTACGACGCAATGGGCCGCACCACCGGCATCGTCTATCCGTCCGAGACCCAGAACGGTGTGTGCGATGCGTCCCGCTGGACGCCCGTCACCCAGGCGATCGAGCAGATCCCGGTCGAGGAGCACGGCCTGGCCGCCGGACACTGGCGCGTCCAACGCACCGAAGGCAACCACCACGTCAACACCTACCTGGACGCCCAGTGGCGCCCCGTGCTGGAGGAAAGCCTGGACGCGACCGACCCCGTCGGCACCGTGTCCCAGACGGTGAAGCGCTACGACGCCATGGGACGGCTGGACTTCACGTCCTTTGCGCAGCGCGGAGTCGGCAGCTATCTCGACGCCCTGCCGGGCAACCGCACCCGTTTCGATGCGCTCGGCCGCACGATCCGCACCGAGAGCGACAATGAGCTGGATGCTTCGCAACCGCTGGTCACCACGACCCAATACCTCGGCGGCTTGCGCACGCGCACGACCGATGCGCGCGGCACCACGACGCTCACCGCGTACCTCGCCTGGGACGAACCGCTCTACGACCTGCCGGTTTCCATCCAGATGCCGGAGGGCAAGACGATCGCCATCGACCGTCATCCGAAGTTCGGCTGGCCGCGCGCCCTGACCCAACGCAGCGCGGACGACGCCTTGCACGAAACCCGCCGCTACGTCTACGACGGCAATGCGCAGCTGTGCAAGACGATCGAGCCGGAAACGGGCGTGACGGTCATGGGCTACGACGCCGCGGGCAACCTCAACTGGAGCGCGAGCGGCCTGCCCGCCGCGTTCGCCGACTCCACCACCTGCCAGCAAGCCGAAGCCTGGAATGCCGGCCGCCGAGTGGTGCGCAGCTACGACGCGCGCAACCGGCTGCTCACGCTCGCCTTCCCCGACGGGCAGGGCGACCAGACGTGGACCTACACGCCCGCCGGACTGCCCGCGCGCGCCACCGCGTCCAACGCGAGCAACGGCGCCGGTGCGGTGTCGACCACGTATGCCTACAACCGGCGCGGCCTGCTCGTTGCCGAGACGCTGGCCTGGAACGGCAACCCGGCCGGCTGGACCATCGGCTACGACTACGACGCGCTGGGCCATCTGGCATCGCAGTCCTATCCGACCGGGCTCAGCATCGCCTACGCGCCCAATGCGCTCGGGCAGCCGACGCGAGCCGGCTCCTTCGCCAGCGATGCGCGTTACTACCCCAACGGCGCCCTGCAGCAGTTCAACTACGGCAACGGCCTGGTCTAGAGCATGACCCAGAACACCCGCCAGCTGCCGTCGCGGATCAGCACGGGCGGCATCGCCGACTACGTCTACAGCTACGACGCGAACGCCAACGTCAAATCCATCACCAGCCTGGGCAACGGCGGCCAGAATTTCTGGGTGATGAACTACGACGGCCTGGATCGCCTGCTCTCGTCCGATTCCACCGTCTTCGCCGGCGAGGGCGTGCACCGCTTCACCTACGATGCGCTGGACAACCTCACGTCCTGGAAGCTCGGCGGGGTCAAGGACTACGCGGCCTACGTCTACGATCCGACGACCTACCGGCTCAAGGCCATCCAGGACAGCTCCGGTGCCGAGGTACAGACCTTCGCCTTCGACGCCCAGGGCAACCTCGCCGCCAAGAATGCCCAGGCCTATTCCTTCGACTACGGCAACCGCCTGCGCAGCGTAGCCGGCAAGGAAAACTACGGCTACGACGCGCTGGGCCGACGCATGCTGACCGCCGCCGCGAACGGCAGCGCCACCACCGCCTGGCAGTACGACCGCGGCGGCACGCTGCGCTTCTGGAGCGACTGGAACGCACCGGGCTACAGCAACCAGAAAACGCACGAGAACATCTACCTCGGCGGGCAACTCGTCGCCACCGTGGATCGCCAGTGGCCGGGCAACGCGGTGATCGCCACGACCTACCAGCACACCGACGCCCTGGGCAGCGCTGTCGCGAAGACCAATGAAGCGGGCCTGCTGGTGCAGAACAACGACTACGATCCCTTCGGCGCCGTGATCGGGAAGCCCACCTATAGTGGGCTGGGCTATACCGGCCACGTCATGGATGGGGCCACCGGACTGACCTATATGCAGCAGCGCTACTACGACCCCACGATCGGGACGTTCCTGTCGGTCGATCCGGTCGCCGCCGATGCCAGCACGGGACGTCTCTTCAACCGGTACGCCTATGCGCTCAACAATCCCTACACCCTCACCGATCCGGACGGACGCGACCCCTTTGGCGACGATCCCGACAAGACTCGTCAACATGTGCCCATCGTTCGACTGAGCAGCACTTCTTCCTTGTTGGCCAACAAGCGGATTCGTGTTCGCGGCACGGCGGGCGTGGTCCTCGGCTACAAGATCAAGACCCCGGCCGGAAGCAAGAATGTGCATGCGGGCTCGATCTCGATCAGTGCTTCCGAGCGCCCCGGCGAACCACGCCGCAGCCGCACTTACGAATACCGGATCGAAGGCCCGGACATTCCCCTCGAGACCCCTTGGGGCGATCTTCACTACAAGGGCGGGACGAGCGTAACAACTTGGGACGGCCCGACGGGCCTGATCCGTGGTGCCAGGACCTACATAACGCGCCCGCAATTGTCGGGAAGCCTCGTCGATCGCATCCGCGGCCAGCTACCCTGGTCGGTGCCCACGCGGCCGGCACCAGCCGGCGCCACCGCGCCTCCCACGCTCAATGTCAGCAAAGGCTCGGCGGAATTTTCCGGCGGCGTAGGTGTCTTCAGCGGCGTGTCCTTGGAGCTGGAGAGCGTCTCCCCGCCGCCCCAGGAACGGGTGGATGTGCTGCCCCTGCCGGATTACGCCAGGGATGAACCCTAGCGCAGGGAAAGCTGTATCGGGCGCCACAGCGTAGTACGTGGCGCTGACGAAGGATCGCCTTGGCGCACAAGGATGTGCGCCGGGGCATCGAGGCCCGATCTCAGCGACGAGGCCAAGGTGCGGCTGTGGAAGCCGTTCGTCGTGCCGACGCGCGAGGCGCTGCACGAGCAGAACAAGGCCACCAAGCGCAGCTTCGGCATCGTCAAACCCGACAAGGGCAGCGTGAAGCTCCTCGGAACGAAGTCGCCTACCCGAGCCATTCGCCCCGACGCGCGCCTCAGCACTGTGGACGCGGCTCATTTCGATGAAGATGACGGACCTCGCTCGAAGAATGAAGAATGCCAAAGCCCGGACCGCCGCGACGGCCGACACACGCATGAGCTCGTAGGCCGGATCAAGTCGCGCAGCGGCGGATCCGGCGCTCTCGCGCCTTGATCCGCCCTACGAATCTCAGGGCATCCGGACACCCTGGCGCCTTTTTGCGTTCGCGTTGAGCGGAGCTCGCGCAGCGAGCGTAGTCGAACGCCCGCGACTTCGTGAAGCGTGCGGCGCATGGCCCTTCGACTCCGCGCCAGCGGCGTGCGCCCAGGGCGAACGGAAGTCGTGGAATGCGCGAAGGAGTGGAAAGGCCGGAAGCCTTCGGGAGGACCCGAAGGCTTCCGGCTTCCACGACTTCACTCAGGCCTTGCGCCTTGCATGCGCCGCCGCGCCGACCAATGCGAGCGTCATGAGCAGCAGCATCCAGCGGCTGTCGATCGGCGTCGGGATGGGCTCCTGGCCGGGGCCGACCGGCGTGACGGTGACGGTGGCTTGCGAGGTGCACGGCGGCGGCGAACCCGACGGCGCGCAGACGCTCGTGCCGCTCGAGGAGGCGTCGGCGACGTTGACGATGCTCGCGGGTGGCGTCATCAAGAGCACGGCGGTGATCGTGTAGGTCACGCCGGCGCCGGCGGGGAGCGTTGCGATGATTTCGGCGAGTGCGCCGGTGCCGGTCGCGTTCGGGCAGGTGGCGCCGCCCGTGGCCGTGCACGTCCATGCGAAGCTCCCGATGCCGGCGGGCAGTGGATCGGTGATCACCGTGTTGGTCGCAGCCGCGATGCCGACGTTGCTGACCGCGACCGTGTAGGTGACGGTGCCGCCTGGCGTGGTCGTCGCCGTGTTCGCGCTCTTCTGGATCAGCAATTGCGCCATGCCGGCCTGCGGCGTCACCGCGATCACCGCGCAGCTCGCGGGTGTCGGCGTGAGGCCGCAGTCGGCGGGCGTGGTGCCGGTTTCGTAGGCGACGTTGCGGATCAGCGTGACGCCGTCCGGGATCGGATCGACGGCCGTGACCGTGACGACGAGCGTGAGGCTGCCGTTGGCGGGGATCGCGAGATTGCTCCACGTCACGCTGTTGCCCGCGTACACGCCGCCGTTGTCCGCCGACACGAACACGAGGTTCGGATCGAGCGGGTCGGTGACGCCGAAGCCGGTCACCGCGCCGCCGCTGTTCGCCAGCGTGATCGTGTAGGTGAGCGACTCGCCGGGTTCGACGCTGCCGTTGTTCGACGCATCATCGACCGACTTGCTGATCGTGATCGCGCCTGGCGGTGCCACGGCAATCGCGGCGCAGTTGGCGGGCATCGGCGTGGTGCCGCAGAGCGGCGGCGTCCCGCCGGCTTCGTACGCGAAGTTGCCGATCTGCGTGACGCCAGGCGGCAACGGGTTCGCGACCGTCGCGACCAGCGTGAGCGTGAGGTTGCCGCCGGCCGGCACGGTGAGGCCGGACCAGCTCACGATGCCGCCCGCGAACGTGCCGCCGTGGTCGGCGCTCGTGAACACGAGATTCGGGTCGAGCGGGTCGAGCACGCCGTAGCCGGTGCGATCGGTCGTGCCGGTGTTGCTGAGCGTGATCGCGTAGACGAGCGTCTCGCCGGGCTCGGCGAGGCCGTTGCCCGAATCGTCGGCGACCGACTTCGCGATCGTCACGGCGCCTGGCACCGGCAGCACCGCGCACTGCGGACCGGCCGGCGGGCACGCGGGCGGCGTGGCGCCGGTCTGGTAGGCGACGTTGGCGATCGCATCGACGCCATCGGGGAGCGTGTCGACGACGGTCGCGACGACCGAGAGCTCGAGGCTGCCGCCCGCGGGAATCACGAGATCCTCCCACGTCACGACGCCAGCGGACTGCGTGCCGCCGTTGTCGGCGGAGACGAAGACCGTGTTCGCATCGAGCGTGTCGCGGACCGCATAGCCCGCGACGTCACTGCCGCCGGAGTTGCTCAGCACGATGGAGTAACTCAGCGCCTCGCCGGGCTCGGCGATGCCGTTGCCGTTCGCGTCGAGCACGGACTTCACCAGCGTGACCGAACCCGGCGTCGGCAACACCGCGCACTGCGGGCCCGCGGGCGGACACGTGGGTGGCGTCGCGCCGGTTTCGTAGGCGACGTTGGCGATCCGCGCGACGCCGTTCGCGAGCGGCGAGTCGACCGTCGCGGCGAGGTGCAGCACGAGGTTGCCGCCCGCGGGCACGGTGAGGTTGCTCCACGTGACCACGCCGCCGGCGAACGCGCCGCCGTTGTCGGCCGAGGCGAAGCTCGTGTTCGGATCGAGTGCGTCGGTGACGCCGAACGCGGTCGCGTCACTGCCGCCCGGGTTCGCGAGCGTGATCGTGTAGTCGAGCGTCTCGCCCGGTTCGGCGATGCCGTTGCCGTTCGCGTCGGCAACCGACTTGCTGATCGCGACGGCGGCAGCGGACTGCGTCGTGACCGTCGACGTGCACGGCGGCGGCGTGTTGCCGGGCACGCAGGTGCCGCCGGTCGTCGGCGTCGCCGTCGCGATGTTGGTGATGCTCGTCGGTGCCGGCGTCGCGACCGTGCCGGTCACGATGAAGACGACCGAGGTGCCCGGCGGCATCGTCGGAACCGTTTCATTGATCGGGCCCGTGCCGGTCGTGTTCGCGCACACGGCACCCGTGGCCGCGATGCACGTCCAGGCGCTCGAGACGATGCCGGCGGGCAGCGGGTCGTTGACGAGGGTGCCGTCGGCGTTCGCGGTGCCGTAGTTCGCCACTGTCACGGTCCAGCTCAGGGTGCCGCCCGCGACGTACGAAGGATCGTCGGCGACCTTCTGGATGCCGATGCGCGGCCCGACCGGGTTGCCGACCGTCGCCGTGCACGGCGGCGCGGTGTTGCCGGGCAGGCATACGCCCGCCGGCGGCATCACGCTCGCGACGTTATTGATGGTCGAGGCCGTCGGGTCGTCGTCGATCGTCGCGACGATCGTGTAGACGAGGCTAGCACCCGACGGAAAGGCCGCGATCGTCTCGTTGACCGAACCGGTGCCCGATGCGTTCGGACAGGCGGCACCGCCGCTCGCGCTGCACGTCCACGTCGCCGACGCGATGCCAGGTGGCAGCGTATCGGTGACAAGCGTGCCGGCCGCATCCGCGCTGCCGCTGTTGGTCGCGGTGATCGTGTAGGTGACCGTACCACCCGGGGTGAGCGGGCCGGTCGTGTCCGACGTCTTGGTCACGCTCAACTGCGGCACGGCGCCGCCGCTCACCTGCGCATCGCATGGTGCGGCCGTGTTGCCCGGCGTGCAGAGGCTGCCCGGTGGCGGATTGGCCGTCGCGGTGTTGGTGATCGTCGCCGGCGGATCGTCGGCGATCGTCGCGACGATCGTGTAGGTGACGAAGCTGCCCGGCGGGAACGCGGCAAGCGTGTCGCTGATCGCACCATTGCCGCTCGCTGCGCACACGGCGCCCGCGTTCGCGGCGCAGGTCCACGCCTGGCTCGCGATGCCAGCCGGCACCGGATCCTCGACCGTGGTGCCGTCGGCGTCGGCCGCTCCGGTGTTGGTCACCGTGATCGTGTAGGTCACGCTGCCGCCCGGCATGAGCACGCTGGTGTCGGCGGTCTTGGTGATGCTCACTTGCGGGTTCGATGTCACGTTCGCGGTCGCGACGCACGGCCCCGGCGTGTTGCCCGGCGTGCAGACGCTGTCGGCATCGACGGGCGCGACCGTGACCGTGTTGCTGACGATCGCGGGCGGGCTCGGCGCGACCGTCGCGGTGACGTCATAGGTGACGAAACCGCCGGCGGGGAACGTCGTGATGACGTCGCTGATCGCACCCGTGCCCGACGCACTCGTGCACGTGGCGCCGCCGCTCGCGCTGCAGGTCCAGGCCTGGCTCGCGATGCCGGCCGGCAACGGGTCGTCGACGGTCGTGCCGTCGGCGGCGAGCACGCCGGTGTTGCTGACGACGATCGTGTAATGGATCGTGCCGCCCGGCGTCACCGTGGTCGTGTCGGCGGTCTTGCTCACGCCGATCTGCGGTACCGGCGGCAGGCTCGCCGACGCCGAGCACGGCGGCGGCGTGTTCGCGGGCGCGCACGCACCGTCCGGTGGCGTCGCGGTCGCGGTGTTGTTGATGCTCGCGGGTGGCGTCGTGCTCACCGTCGCGACGATCGTGTAGACCACGCTGCCACCCGGTGGCAATGACGGGATCGTCTCGTTGAGGGCAGCCGTGCCCGACGCCGCCGGGCAGGTCGCGCCGCCGCTGGCGACGCAGGTCCACGACCAGGTATCGATGCCGTTCGGCATCGCATCGGTGACGAGCGTGTCGATCGCGTCGACCGGGCCGGTGTTGGTCACGCCGACCGTGTAGGTGACGACATCGCCCGGGATCACCGTGGTCGCGTCGACGCTCTTGTCGATGCGTACGAGCGGCTTGATCGACGTCGTCACCGTGCTCGTGTTGTTGCCGGGCACGGGATCGTTCGTGCCCGCGGGCGGCGCGACGGTGGCCGTGTTCGACAAGGGCGCGTTTGTCGCCGGCGAGGTCGTGCCGTTGATCGTGATGACGAGCGAGCCACCCGACGGCAAGGTCGGGATCGTGCCGCTGACGATGTTGCCCGTGACGGAGACCACGCCCGGACAGACGGCGCCGCCCGTGGCGTTGCCGCAGGTCGCGCTGGCGCCGGTGAGCGACGCGGGCAGCGGGTCGTTGAACGTGGCGCCGTTCGCGGCCGACGGGCCCGCGTTGGTGATCGTCAGCGTGTAGCTGATCGGACCGCCCGGCACGATGCTCGTGCTGCCGGTCTTGACGATCGACACGTTCGCGCTCGCGTCGAGCGTGTCGCTGTCGCTCGCCGAACCGGTCGCGCCACTCGGCACGTCGGTCGCGTTGACCGTGTTGACGAGCGGATTCATCGCGAGGCTCGAGGCGAACGTGACCGGCGCGCTGAAGGTGAGCGTGTTGCCGGCGCCGCCCGCGATCGTCGCGTTCGTGGCACCGAAGCTGCCCTGCCCCGCGCCACCCGTGACCGTGCCGCACGTCGCCGTACCGGCCGGCGCGCAGGTGACGGTGCCCGCGAGCGTGACGCCGTTCGGCAAGGTGTCGCTGACGTTGACCTGGGTCGCATTCGCCGCGCCGGTGTTGCCGACGGTGACCGTGTAGGTCGCCGTGCCACCCGGCGTGTAGGTCGTGCTGCCGTCGGTCTTGGTCAGGGCAAGCACGACGCCCGGCACGACGGTGTCGGTGTCGGTCGCCGCGTTGTTGGCCTGGGCCGGGTCGGAGACGATGCCCGGCGGCGTGATCGTCGCCGTGTTGGCGATCGAGGAACCCGCGAAGTTCGCCGCGAGCTGCGCCGTCACCGTATAGGTGACGGTGCTGCCGACGTTGATATTGATCGTGTCGTTGATCGCACCCGTGCCGGAGGCGGCACCGCAGCTCGCACCCGGGCTCGCATTGCAGGTCCAGCCGGTGAACGTCATGCCTGCGGGCGGCGTGTCGGCGACGGTGGCGGCGATCACGTTGTTGGGGCCGGCGTTGGCGACGGCGACCGTGTACGTCGTCGTCGTGCCGGTCGCGATGTCCGTCGCGCCGTCGGTCTTGGTGACCGACAGGTCGGCGCTACCGGTTGCCTGCAGCGTGGCCGTCGCCGGCAACGCATTCGTCACGCCCTGCTGCGAGGTGAGCGCGCCGGCCGGGATCGTGTTGATGAGGTTGCCGGCCGCGGTGCCCACGACATTGACCTTGAGCGAGCAGGTGGAGCCTGCGCTGATCGTCGCATTGGATAGGCCGACGCTGGTCGAGCCCGCGACGGCGCTCACGGTGCCCGCGCAGCCGGAGCCGGTGAACGAGGCGGCGGGAGGCGTCGCGACCATCATGCCGAGCGGCAGCGCGTCGGTGAGCGCGGCCTGGTTGAGGGCGATGTTGCCCGGGTTGGTGTTGACGAAGCTGATTGCGAGCTGGCTCGTCGCGCCGACCGCGACCGTCGCGGGCGTGAACGTCTTGTTGAGCGTGACGTTCGCGCTGGCGACGGTGAGGTTCGCCGCCGCCTGCCCGTTGCCCCACGCGCCCGCCGACGTCGGCCGGCTGCTGTTGGTGAAGCCCTCGTTGGTCGTCGCCGACTCCGCGGGTATGAGGTTCTGCAGCGTCCCCGGCGGCGTGCCGAGAGGCACGCGCACGTTGACCTTGATCGTGCAGTTTTCACCTGCGTCGAGGTCGATGCCGGAAAACGCGATCGTGGATCCGCCAGCCGGCGCGGAAACGGTACCGCTGTCGCATGTGGTGACGAGCCCGGAGGGCGTGTCGATGATCATGCCCGCGGGCAGGACGTCGGTGTCGCTGAGATTGGTGATCGGATCGACGCCGGTCGCGTTGCCCCTCACCATGCGGTTGAGGTTGATCGTGAGCGTCGACATGCCGCCGGGATTCACGGCGACCGGGCTGAACGATTTGCCGATCCCGACCGGCGTGACGATGCCGATGCCGTAGGTGATCGCCGTCGCGTTGCTGCCCATGTTGGTGACGATGTTGCCGGCCGGGATGCGGTTGGTGTGGCTGCCGAGCGACGACGGCAGCATCGGGATGTAGACGGCCGTGTCGATCGTGCACATGCCCGGCGTGGTGCCGTCGCCGGGCGGCACGACGCCACCGGACATCGAGATCGTCGTGCCGCCGACCGGCGCGGTCACCGTGCCGCCGGCGCACGTCGTCGTCGCCGGGGGATCGGCCACCGTGAAGCCGACGCCCATCGTGGTGAGGTCGTCGAGCAGCGACGTCACCGTGAGCGGCGAGCTCGCCGGATTGACGAGGCGGATGCTCATCGCATGGATCGTGCCGGGTGTGCCGATCAGCGAGCCCGCGTAGTACTCGTTGGCGATGACCTTGTTCGAGCCGAACAGCACCTGGTTCGGCGTGACGTTGAGGTTGGTGTTCACCGCGGGATGGCCGACGCCGCCGAAGCTGCCGGCCGGGATCGAATTGGTGAGATTGATCGCCGTCGTGCCGTTGTTGGTGCCGACGACGTCGACGCTGACCGTGCACGTAACCGAGCCGTTGGCGTTCTGCGCTACCGACGGCAACGCGCCACCCGCGAGTTGCAGGCTGCCCGCGCCGGGCGCGGCGGTGAGCGTGCCGCCGCAGGTCGTCGAGGCATTCGGCACCGGCGCGACCGTCATCGCGCCGGCGGCGATGTTCGGGAACGTGTCGGTGAGATCTATCGGCGAGAGCGGTGAGAAGTTGAGGTTGTGGATCGTCAGTGTCAGCGTCGACGTGCCGCCGCTGGTGATCGACGCGGGCAGGAATGCCTTGTCGACGCGCGACCCCGTCTGGACGGCAATCGACGCATTGATGGCAGCCGCGTTCGAGATGCCCTGGTCGTCGGTGATCGTGCCGACAGGCATCGTGATGCCTGCGTTGGCGAAGAAATAGACATTGGGCTGCGCGGCGATCATGTCGAACTTGATCGTGCAGTTGCCGTTGGCCGGGATCGTGCCGCCGCTGAGCGTTGCGGTACCGGCGGCCGCGTTGACCGAGACGGTGCCGCTGCCGCAGGTCGTGCTCGTGTTCGCCGGCGTCGCGAAGCCGAGCGTCGGCTGGGCGAGCGAGAACGTCAGGGCGGCGTTCGTGAGCGCAATCGTGTTCGCATTGTTGAGCGTGAGCGTCATCGACGCCGGCGGGCCGTTGCCCTTGAGGCGGCCGCCGAAGCCGGCCGGCCAGCTGATCGCGTAGCTGCCGGTGACCGGCTGCGGCGCGAGTACGGCGAGCGTCGCCGACGCCGCGGCGCCGTTGCTGCCTTGCGAACTCGTCACGCCGCCGGCGGGAATCGTGTTGGTGTAGCTGCCGAACGAGCTGCCGGTGACGGTCGCGGTGATCGCGCATGTGCCGCCGTTCGGCGGGATCGTGCCGCCGCCCAACACGATCGTACTGCCGCCCGCTGCTGCCGTCGCGGTGCCGCCGCACGTCGTCGCGACGTTGCTCGGCGAGGCCACGACGAGACCACCGGGCAGGGTGTCGGTCACGGCCGCTGCGGTCGCGGGCGAAGTTCCCGTGTTGCCGAGCGTGATCGTGATCGTCGACGTGCCGTTGACCGTCATCGACGGTGGCGAGAACGTCTTGTTCACCGTGACCGCGGCCTGCGCGGCGGACGCCGCGAGAAGCAAGACGGCGGCCAGCAGCGCAGCCAGTGGTTGATGGACGCTCCGCTGCCCGCGAACCGATGCGCGATCCCGCGACGGTGCCATGGTGCCCCGGCGCGAACCGTCGTTCGCGCTGCCCTTTTCCTCGCCCATGTGCTTCCCCATGTTGTTTCGGCAATACCGGACCGTCGCCGCTGCTCGCGAGCGGCGTGGGTCCAGCCCGGTGATTGCGTGTCGGACTGCGGCGCCATTCCGTCGCTTCCCAGCGACAGCGCCGATCTTTAATACTCCTATACAACGCAAATTGAGTATTCATGAACGGCGAGGCAAGGAAGTGTGCGCACCGTCACATGGTTCGGCATCGCGTGATGCTTGAGGGATTTTCCCCCTTTCAACGCATGGCGCGTCGCACCGATGCACGCGCCCGGACCGCGGTTTCAAACGGCGTGCGTGCGATGGGCGTGAGGGAATATCCGCGTTGACGCTGCGGCGTCGTCCTGCTTCGTCGCGTCGATGGGCATGCACGCCATGCCTCGTTCGCCACGCTCGCACGCCATTCCGCGCGGCGCATGAGACCCCGCTCCATGCCGCCGTGCGGATGACCCCTCATGTAGGCGCACCGTCGCGAACGTCGCGCATCGTTGCATCGCGACTGCGTTCCCGCTCCATGTACCCGCGCGGCACGCGATACCCTCTGCAGGAGCGCACCCTGTGCGCGACCGTCGCGCCCCGGTGCATCGAGACGCTGGGGGATGGGTCACGCCGAGCGGCGCAGGCGCTCCGGTTCGTACCGGTGCTCGGCCTCGATCGAACCGTCCTCACCGTGCAGCACGACCTGGACATCCCGTCCGTCTTCGTGCATGCGCGTCGCGCGCATGTGGGCTGCGGTTTGTGCCTCGTCCTTCGTCGCGAACGCGCCGATCGAATGCTGGCCTGCTTCTTCCACATGCCATCGTCCGTCGCCGCGATGCACGACGTGCATGGCGTAGCGGAGCGCGAGTGGATCATCGGTACGCACGGCTCACGCTTCTTTCGTGGCCGGACGCCGGGCGAGTTCGAGATAGGCCGCGCCGGCGACAATGCGGAAGGTGCGGAATCCGCAACCCGCGAGTTCATCGACGACGGTGCGCGCGACGTGGGTGGCGTGCGCCGCACCGAGGCCGAAGTCGACGTGGATGTCGATCCACACGAAGCCTTTCGGCGCCGTGGAGGCGCGTTCGAAGCGGAAGCTCGGCGTCGCGCGCGGAAGCGTACGGACGATGGGCTCATCGTCTTCGATTTCCACTGTGGCGACGACGGTCCAACTGCCGTTGGAGCCGCACAGGTTGCTCATGATGGTTCCCGTAGGCCCGCTGGATCAGATCGGGCTGGAATAGCGGCTACCGGGGAACGAGCTGACTGTCTTAGCTCATCGTGCGCGCTGGGACCCGTGATCGGGGACGTCCCATCGCTTCGCACCGAGGCAGGAAGTGGCGACCATCATACGCGCGGTGCGTGAAGAAAGTGTAACCGGCATATTTCGTGGGTACGGCCGCGTCCCGCGAGCACCGCGAGCCACGGCCATTCGCCCACCGCCTCACGTGCGCATAACCGGCGGCGAGCACCCTGCCGGGCGTCAGGTCGACAAACCTGCGTCGCCTTCCACGACGACCTGCCGCATCAGCGGCCTCTCACCCGCTTTCCACAGCGGCACCTCGTGGCGAACGCGATAGCGCAGCGGCCCGCCGTCGGGACTCTTGCTCCGCTCGACCGGCCGCGGCACGCAGACGAACTCGGTCACAAGCACAGCCGCATCGACGCGCACGGTGGCATAGCCGTGGCCGGCCATGTCGACGAAGGTGAGGTGCGGCGCGAGTTCGGGATTGCGCACGGCGCGTGCCTTCTCGAGGTCGCCACCCTTCGCGTATTCCAGCGCCGAACGCACGCCGTGACGAAGCGTGAGATTGACGGTGTGTTGCGATGGCCCTCCGTCCGGGTTGGCGATGTAGATGGGACGCAGCGGGTTGTCGGGCTTGAGGTTGTGCTCGTTCGCTTCGGCCATGCCCGGCGAGCAGAGCGAGCCGCCGACGAAGGTGACGCCGACAGGCTCGAATGCAGCGGGTGGCAACGCCTTCGCGGCGTAGCCGGCCCAGAAGCTGTGGCGATCACCGGAGACGATCGCGAAACCCGTGAGGCCCGCGTCGCGCACGGTATCGAAAATCTCCGCACGCTCGTGGTACGTGCCACCCCAGTCGCTCGCGGCCATGAGGCCGTAACCCGCGCCCTTCCACGGTCCCAGCTCGGCGGGAAGATTTTGTGGGTCGACGCGCCAATCCGGCGTGCCGAGCGAATTGCCCCAGATCTTCCAGGTCGCACTCGCGTTGCGCAGGCTCTCGAGGAACCACGCCTTCTGCTTCGCGCCGAGGATCGTCTGCGGCGCTTCCTTCGCGCGGTAGTTGGCGACGCTCTTGTCGCCGAGGGACAACCGTGCGGGCGGATGGCCGTCGGCATACGCGCGGCCCGCGTCGAGCTGCGCCCACAGTTCCTCGGGGACGAAACCGAGCTTGTCGTCCTCGAACAGCGGGTTGATCTCGTCGTGGTTGCCGGGATCGCGCGAGCGGAAGCTGTGCTGGTCGGTGAGGAAGAGGTCGATGTGCCGGCCCCAGCGCAGGGCGCGATACGCGATGAGGCTGTCGACCGCGGCGCGGTTGTTGGCTTCCGTGCCGAGGCCGTCGTCGTCGAACTCCGTCACCGGGGTGTCGACCACGCGAGGTGCATCGAACGCGTCGAGCGACGAGCCCGGCGGCAACACGCGCGCCGGCTGGTATTCGAACCACGCCTGGTTCGCGGCGACCTTGAGCGTCTGTGCCGGCACCCAGCCTTCCGTACCGGGGAATTCCTGGATCGACTGCCAGCCCTGCCAGGAGAATTCGTGGTTGTCCCAGATCGCGACGAACGGCCAGCGCGCGCGTGCGTCCTGCAGGTCCGGTTCCTGCAGGTAGGCGTGGTAGGCGACGCGATAGTCCTCGAGCGAGTCCGGCACCCAGAAGCGGTTCCTGGCGACCGGCTTGCCTTTCGGATACTTGATCGGGAACGTGATGAGGCGATCGTAGCGGTGGCCATCCTTGACCTGGTCCGGATACTGCACGACTTCGTAGATGAAGTCGCCGAGATGCAGCACGAAACCGATACGCTCGTCCGGCGCGGCGCGCTCGTCCTCGAAGATCATGCGCCGGTACGCGTTGAGGTAGCCTTCGCACACATCCTGGCAACTGACGAAGGCGAAGCGCGCCGGCCGCGCATCGTCCGGATGCGGCGCGGTGATCGTGCGGCCGATGCGGCTGCCGGCGCCATCCTCGTCGACGAAGCGGTACCAGTATTCGCGCGCCGGCTGCAGGTGGGCGACGAGCACGCGGCAGGTCCAGTCGGACGCGACCTGCACGCGCGCGGTGGCCTTCGCGATCACGCGCGTGAATTCGGGATCCTCCGCGACTTCGACACGCAAGGTCGCGCTGTCACGTCCGTCCGCATACGGGCGCCTCGTCCATAACAACACGCTGTTGTCGTCCGGATCGCCCGACGCGACGCCTTGCGGATACAGGTCGCGCCGCTCGCGCCATCCGCTCGACGACGGCCGCACCGGCGTGCAACCCCAGGCGAGCGCAGCGCCGAGCGCGACCGAGAGCTTCAGGAAATGTCGACGGTCCATGGTTGGCATGTCGCCCTCCCGCAACGGATCGCGATGTCGATGCGCGGGAAAACTAGATCCGATCTCGTGCGGCGGAGCGTGCCAGAAGTACTCCCTTCCCATTCCGCATGGACTTGGATTGTCCTGCCGGAAACCGATCCCTGCATCCAGTGCGCCGCCACGCATTGCATGAGATAAGGGTCGTCCGCGAACTCCCTGCGTGCCGTATCGTTCCTGCGGGAAACAGGAGCATCGCTGGCGTTCCTGCCAGGCATGGGTCGCGCGCCCAACCGGCGCACGTCGCCTCGCGTCGCCAACGACGGAGCAGCGCGCCCCGTCATGCAGGGCTGCAACGAGGAGCGACCGCAGGGGGCCCTGGGCGGCTGACGCCGGCTGCGCATGCGAGCCGTTGCGGCGAAAGCCGCTACGATCGAACTCCGGACCCGACCGCTACGCAGGACGTCGCCTTCTTCGTATGCCGGTCGGCCAGTTCGAGCGCGAAGCCCTCCGCATTGCGGAGCACGCGCAGCGTCCCGACGCACCGGTCCCTCCACCGGCGCGTACCGTTCCAGGTTTCGCCACTCTTCCCGCGCTGTATCGCATGCACGGGCGCGTGGGACACGCCCGCCTGTGCCGCCTCCTTCCGTTCGTCGATCCAGGCACGCGGAGGATGCGAAAAATGGACGAACGCCTCGAGCGGCTTTCCGGGCTTCCTTTGTACCCGGCGCGACTGGCCAAGTACCTGGCCGAAGCCCATGCGGCATTGCCGCGCCCCTCCCATCCCATCTACGCAACGCGGATGCTCGCCGCGCTGACGCTGCTCGCGGATCTGGCGGCGTTCATTGCGGGCAGCCCCTTGCGGGTCGTGATCGTTTGCGTTTGTACCTTCGCGGCGCTGCGGCTTGCACGCTCGTCCTGGGACCTCCCGCCGGGGCCGTGGTGGTCGTGGGAGCTGCTGATCGGCTTCGACCCCACGCTGGTCGTGATGGCCGCGGCCGTCGCCATCCTCGTGCCGCTGCTGCTCGCCGCCATCTGCGTGGGCAGCGGGCGACTTCTCCATGCTGCGTTGAATGGCCAAAGCGCGTCGATGCCGCGTGCGCGGACCCTGGTCGCGGCGGCATTGATCGCCACATTGGCCGTGCTCGCTTCCTGCAACCGGAACGCGCCCAGCGATGTCGCCTCCGATTGCGGCAACATGCTGAGCCCGTCTGCGTTGGGCACCTCGTGGTGGCGGCTCGACTGTTCGCCGGCTGCACCTACGGCCTGCCGGGTGATGCAGGGCCGTGAAGCGATGGCCATCGAGCCCGGCCATCGACTGATCGTCTCCACGGACCAGGTGCGACGCATCGATTTCATGCCGGCACTGCAGCACTGCGCAGCCGAGGTGGTGCTCGCTGGCGAAAGCGTCGCGGCCGCGCCAATCCAGCCCGTGGCGATCAAGGTCGATCCCATCCGCCTCGAGCCCGTGTCGGTCAATGGCGCGGTGTCGATGGACGCCGCGACGCGCGACGCATTCACGCACTTCACGGCCGCGATGCACGACCTGTCGGCGCGGCTGCGCGACCTGCGCTCCGCCAGGCTCGAGGTTGGCGGGCGGGTCGAAGCCGTCGTTCCCGAAGGGATCAAGGCGACGCTGCAGGTGCCGCAGCTGCAGCGCGCCGTCGACGGGTTCGGCCACTTCGTCGACGAATACATGCGCGCCAACAGGCGTTCCGAGCGCGCGCTGCAGGTCCAGGACGTGTGCATCACGACGCGCAAGGCACGCAAGGCGGTGGACCGCGCCAGGCTGTTCCTGCACAGCGATCCCGACTGCCTCGCCGCCTTGCGCCTGCATGACGCCGACTCCGCGAAGGACGTACGCCTGGGAGCGTCGCCATGAGGACGGTGCACATGAACGCCACCGTGGTCTGGCAGTGGCTGGGGGCGGGCTGGGATGGCGTGCGCCGCCTGCTGCGGCATGCCGCTCCCATCCGCGTGCCGTTGCTGATCGTGCTCGGGGCGATCCTGCTGACGCGCAAGGTCGACCAGATCCATGAGTTGTTCTCGGTCAGCGTCGCGGCGGCGGACGGGGGACACTTCGCGAAAGAGTTGTCGTGCATGGTCGCGGCCTCCATCGTCCTCGCCGGTTGCGTGTGGTACTCGGCGCGGACCGTATTGCGCTTCGACGTCGTGCGGACGCATGCCGGGTTCGCGCACGCCAATCCGCTGTTCCGCGCATGGACGCCACGCGGGCTGGCGCTGGCGATCACCGTCATCGTCGCCTTCGGCTTCATCAACGCGCACGGTGAACCGGGAACGCGGGCGTTGTGCGCCCTGGCCGTGGTCGGCGCCGGCGCCTTCGTCTTCGTGTTCACATGGCTGCGACGCAACGTGTACCGGCGCTTCCGCGACGACATCGTGCCGGTCGAGGGCGAAGTGCATCGGATCGAGCGATGGCCGCGGCCCACGCGCGTGTTCGCGGCCGTTTCGGTCGGGGTCTTCGTGCTGGTGAACGCTTTGGCGTGGATCTACCCGGCCGCGACCGCTGCCGTCGCGGGGCGCCTCGGGCCGCTCGCGACCTTGATGCTGCTCGCCGCATTGTTCATCGCGGCGACGACGCCGCTGGTGCTCTGGTCCAGGCGATGGGACGTGCCGGCATTCACGCTCCTGCTCGTGTGGGCAACCGCCTGGCAGATGAGCGGGGCGATCGACAACCACAAGATCCAGCTCGTGCCGGGCCAACCGACATCGTCGATCGAGCATGCGTTCGACACGTGGGCCAGCACGACCACCTGCGATCGTGCCTACTTCGTTTCGGCCGAAGGCGGCGGCATACGTGCGGCGGCGTGGACCGCCCTGGTGCTGGCGAAGATCAATCGCATCCTGCTGGCCTCGGGCCACCGCCTGTCCGACTGCCTTGTCGCGGCGAGCGGCGTCTCCGGCGGCAGCCTGGGCGTCGCGGCCTTCGTCGCGGGACAGTACGTGCTCGACACGCCCGGGCTGACGCCTGCGAAGTCTTCCGCGGACTGCACGCATGAGATGCCGAACGCTCCCCAGGGCGCAGAACTCGAGTGCCGGCTCGTCTACATGCTCACGCGCGACTTCATCTCGCCGACGCTGGCCGCGATGTTCACGAGCGACCAGTTGCAACGCCTGCTGCCACGCGTGGAGCTGCCCGACCGTGGCCGTGCACTGGAGAACGCCTTCGCCGATGCATTCGCCGACGCGTTCGGCCTGCAGGTCGACGACGCGCTCACGAATCCGTTCTCCCCGGGATTCGCGTTCTCGCGACTGTATGCATCCCCCTCCACGATGCGCGCGCATCCGTGGGTACCGGTCCTCGTACTCAATTCGACCGAAGTGCGCAGCGGCCACCGCGTCCTGCAAAGCGGGGTCATCCTGCAGGACAGCGAGTTCCCCGGCGCCCGGGGGCTCGACGCTTGGCTGCACAATCAGCAGCCGACGTTGCTAGGCGCGGTCCACAACAGCGCCCGGTTCACCTACATCAGTCCGGCAGGTTCGTTGCCGGCCCGGAACGGCCGGGTTCGCCAGCTCGTCGACGGCGGCTACTTCGAAAACTCCGGCGCGACGACGTTGGCCGACCTCGCGCGCATTTTCGAGCACGTGTCGGCTGACCAATGGAAGGGCCGCCGGATCGCATTCATCCATATCAGCAACGACCCGGATCTCGGCCGCGCGCGCGATGATGCACAGGACCCACTGGATGCGATCCATACGGGCAATGCAGGTATTCCGCCGGATACGCAGGTGCCCGCCAAGCCCGCACTCGGCGAGGTTGCGCCTCCGCTGGTCGCCCTGTTCGAGACGCGCGAGTCGCGCGCTGCCTACGCGCGCAAGATGCTCGAGCGCAGCGCCACCGGCGAGCCGGACCGCTACGACTACGCGCACCTCGGCCTGAACCATGTGAAGTACCCGTTGCCGCTCGGCTGGCGGATCGGCGACCTGGCCATCTGCGAACTGATCGCCCAATTCGACGGCGACCTCAATCGCAACGAACTGGCGAAGGTGATCGGTCCGCTCCCGCCGCCGCCAGCGAAACCGGCGAGAAAATGCACGCGCCGGAACCCGTCGACGTTCGTCCACTGACGCCGGCGCCCATCGAAGTCCCTCCCCCACGCGTCATGCGCCGCTGGTGCGGCGCCGCGGCCGGGATCGGCCAGCATCGAGCACGATCCACGTCGGCGCATGGTCGCTTGCACCTTTCTCGCCGCGAACCCAGCGGTCGACGCCGGCGTCGACGAGTCGCGGAGCGAGACGCTTGTTGAGCAGCAGGTGGTCGATGCGCAGGCCGGAGTTCGTCTCCCAGTGGCGGCGGAAGTAGTCCCAGAACGTGTAGATGCGCTCGTCGGGATGGATCGTGCGCAGTGCGTCGGTCCAGCCCTGCGCGAGCAGCTTCGCGTAGCACGCGCGCGATTGCGGCTGCAGCAGGGCGTCCTTGAGCCACGAGCGCGTGTTGTAGATGTCGAAGTCGGTCGGCACGACGTTGAAGTCGCCGGCGAGCAGGACGGGATGGCGACTCGCCTGCAGCACGGCCGCGTGCGCGATCAGGCGTTCGAACCAGGCGAGCTTGTAATCGAACTTCGGCCCCGGTTGCGGGTTGCCGTTGGGCAGGTAGAGGCAGCCGATGACGATGCCGTCGACGGCGGCTTCGATGTAGCGGCTCTGCACGTCGGCGGCGTCGCCGGGCAATCCGCGCCGGCTCACGACCGGTCGCACGCCCCGGGCGAGGATCGCGACGCCGTTCCATGCGCTCTGGCCGACCCACGCCGCCTCGTAGCCGGCCTCGGCGAGCGCCTTCGCCGGGAACATCGCATCGGGCGCCTTGAGTTCCTGCAGGCAGGCGACATCAGGTCGTTCGCGCTCGAGCCATGCAAGCAGGTTGCCGAGGCGTGAGCGGATGCCGTTGATGTTGTACGTCGCGATCTTCATGAGGCAGGGCGCGGATGGAGGGGACGGCGGCCGGCGTGTGGCCATGGCTTGAGCATAGCGTCCGGGACTGAACCTGCGTTGGTCGGCCGCCACATCACGCGTGCGGCAACACCCGTGGCGGCTATCCCGACGATGAACGTCGCATGCGCGAGCGCGCCGGTGTTCAGCACGATCCTGTTCTGATCGGTCTCCCGGACACAGGAGAACGCAATGGCTCGGCACGTCATGCACGTCGCGCAGCGGGAGGACGACGGCCTCTGGCACATCGAAGTCGACGGCGCTTCGATCGCGAAGTTCCCGCAGGAAATCGAAGCAGAACTGGCCGCGATGGCGCGCGGCAACGAATTGCTCGCACAGGGTCGCCAGTGCGAGCTCATCGTCTACGACACGCACGGCGTCGTCGACCGCTGGGTCCCGTTCGGTTACGACGACCTCGCCGACCGTGAAGGGAGAACGAGATGGCTCGCTACGTGATGCACCTCGTACACCGGATAAATGACGGGCGCTGGCACCTGCAGGCGCGCGGTCGCACGCTCGTCGCGTTCGACACGAAGGCCGAAGCGGAAGCCGCGGGGCAGAAGCGCGGGCATGAACTGCAGGACGTCGGCCAGGACGCGCAACTCGTCGTCCACCGCGCCGACGGTTCGATCGAGCACGAGTACACCTACGGCCACGATCCCGAGCGCCATCCGGGATGAGGCCGGATGCGCCCAATGTCGGGCGCTGCGTTAGTGCATCGATGAAAGAGATGGGAGGGCCGAGGCCCTCCCATCGTTGCATCAGCGGGTGTTCGCCTGGTCGCCGCGGCTGCCGCGGTTGCCTTCGACGTCGCCCTGGTCGCGCATGCGCCGGCCTTCGCCTTCCTCGTCGCCCATGTTGTTGTTGGAGCCGCCCTCGCGGCCCTGCTGCTGGGTCGAACGCTGGTTCGCGTCGTCGTCGGTGCGCTGGCCCTGACCCTGGCCGTACTGGCCCTGGTTCTGCTGGCCTTGCCCCTGCTGGCGCTGATCATTCTGCTGCGGGCTGTTCTGCTGACCCATGATGTCATCTCCTGTGGTGGTTGGACTCGCCTTTCGGGGCGAGTGCCTGCAGCATCACGGGTCGCGACACGCCCAGCACTGAATAGGTCCGGGCGCCTTGCAGCTCGCATTCATCGGGCCGCAAACGAAATGCACCGAAACGCCCTGCGCGGCCGCATGCATTGGCGACACGTGGGATCGCACGTCTTTTCCGCGCGGCGAAGACGCGCCGCGACGCTTGCGCTACGCTGCGCGTAACGGCGCAATGGACGAAGCGGATGACGACGGCGATGACGATCGATGCGGCGATCGCGCGCATCCTCGAGCGTGGCGGGGCGGACGTCGCGGTTGCGACACCGCTGGGGCTCGGCAAGCCGAACCACCTGCTCAATGCGCTCTACGCGCGCTTCAAGGCCGAGCCGGCGCGGCGCCTTACGCTCTACACCGCATTGTCGCTCGACCTGCCGGAGGCGGGCAGCGAGCTCGAGCGCCGCTTCCTCGAGCCATTCCTCGCGCGCCAGTTCGGTGCGGACTACCCGCGACTCGACTACGTCGCCGACATGAAGGCGGATCGGGTACCTGCGAACGTGCGCATCGAGGAGTTCTACTTCCAGTCCGGCGCGATGATGCATGCGCCGCGCGCGCAGCGCGATTACGCGAGCATCAACTACACATCGGTCGCGCGCGACCTCGCCGAGCGCGCCGGACTGCATGCGATCGTCCAGCTCGTCGCCGCGCGCGGCGACGGACCGGATACGCGCTACAGCCTCTCATGCAATCCGGACGTGACGCTCGACGTGCTCGAGGCGATCGCCGCGAACGGCGGCCCGCGGCCGCTCGTGATCGGCGTCGTGCACCCGGACCTGCCCTTCCTCGGTGGCGCCGCCGAAGTCGACGCCGCGTTCTTCGACGGCCTCGTCGACGGCAGCACGCCCGCGCAGCCGCTGTTCGCGCTACCGCGCAACGCGGTCGACCTCGCCGAATACGCGATCGGCCTGCACGCGAGCACGCTCGTGCGCGACGGCGGCACCTTGCAGATCGGCATCGGTGCCCTGTCCGACGCGATCGTGCAGGCGCTGCTGCTGCGCCAGCAACGCAACGACGACTACCGCAACGCCATCGCGGCGCTGCGCGGCGGCGATGCAGGCGACGACCCGCTCGTCGCGCGCTGGGGCGGGCTCGCGCCCTTCGAGCACGGCCTGTACGGCGCGAGCGAGATGATCATGGACGGCTTCATGCACCTGCGCAAAGCCGGCATTCTCGTGCGCCGCGTGCACGACGACATCGACGTGGAGCGCGCGCTTGCCGACGGGCGCGAAGTGGATCCGGAGCGACTGCGCGGCGGCCATTACCTCAAGGGTGCGTTCTATCTCGGCTCGAAGGACTTCTACGCGTGGCTGCGCGCGCTCGCCGGCGACGACTACGCCGGACTCGTCATGAGCGCGGTGTCGGACGTCAACCAGCTCTACGGCGGACGCGAGCAGCTCGACGCGCTGCAGCGACGCCACGCGCGGTTCTTCAACACCTGCATGATGGCGACCGTGCTCGGCGCGGCGACGTCCGACGCGCTCGAGGATGGCCGCGTGGTCAGCGGTGTTGGCGGGCAGTACAACTTCGTCGCGATGGCGCACGCGATCGCGGGCGGACGCTCGGTGCTGCTGCTGCGCGCGACTCGCAGGAACGGGCGCCGGCTCGAATCGAACATCCGCTGGAGCTACGGCCACACGACGATCCCGCGCCACCTGCGCGATCTCTACGTGACCGAGTACGGCATCGCCGATCTGCGCGGGCGCTCCGACGAGGCCTGCGTGCGCGCGATGCTCGCGATCGCCGACGCGCGCTTCATCGACGAGCTCGCCGCGACCGCAGTGCGCGACGGCAAGCTGCCGCGCGATTTCCGCGTGCCGGACGCCTGGCGCGCGAACACGCCCGAAGCGCTCGCCGGACGCCTGCGTGCAACGAAAGCCGCGGGACTGCTGCCGACGTTCCCATTCGGCAGCGACTTCGACGACATCGAGCGACGCGTGTTGCCGGCGCTGATGTGGCTCAAAACGCGTGCCGGGGATCCGCGCCGCTGGCCCTCGCTCGTCACGGCGCTGCTGGCCCCGCGTGGGCGCGCGGACGACGCCCCGTTGCTCGAACGCCTCGCCCTCGCCCGGCCCGCGTCCGTTCGCGAGCGCGTGCTCGCGCGCCTCGTGCGCGGCGCGATCGCGCGTTCACGCGCGGCGTGAGGGATCGCGTCACTGCACGGTCGCGATCCTGATCGGCTTGCATGCCTGGATGCCGAACGCGATGCCGGCAGCCGGCTTGCTCGCCGACGGGGCGCCGGAGTCGCTTCCGCCTCCTGTTCCGTACGCGCCTTCGCGATGTCGGCCTGATGCCGGGCGATCTCGCGCTGCAGCGCTGCGTCCGCTGCGGCGTCAGCGGTACGCCTTTGCGAAACGGCGCATCCGACGCGACGATCGGGTCCACCTGCGCCTGGTCGCGAATGGCGAGATGACAGCCACCGGGCGCGAAGATGATCGTGGTCGACGACACGGCGCGCCATGAGCGCCGAAGCCTGGTTGAGCCTGCCCGTGTGCGCTGTCTCACGTTCCGTAAGCGGAAGGGAGCGGGGACGGCTTCATCTGTCCCACCGGACCCGCGTCGCGGGAAGTCGATCGAAGCCGCTTCGGGAGCGGGATCAGCTCAGCACGGAGGCATCATGGAACGGCAGTGGCGTCGCGCCCGCATGGCGCACGGCCTCGCGTACCTGCGCTTCGTGCTCGCGCTGGTCGTCGACCACGACGAGGATGTTGCCCTCGTCGATCTCGCGCTCGAACTTGCGCCGTACGTGGTTGGGCACGGTCGAGCCGACCAGCGCCGCGCTCCACGCGCCCACCATGGCGCCGACGACGACGACGAGGCATGCGCCCGCGAAATTCATGTCGACGGCCGGAATCAGCAGCGCGATGAGCGCGCCGAAGATGCCGAGCGCCGCGCCGAGGCCCGCACCGCGGAGCGCCGACGGCAGCATGTCGGTCGAGGTGTCGAGGCGCTCGTTCGGCAGGCGCTCCATTTCAATGTCGGCGCGCGCGATCAGCGAGATGTCCTCATCGTCGGCGCCGGCCGCGCGCGCCGCGAGCATGGCGGCCTGTGCCGTGGCGTAGTCAGGTGCGCAAAAAACCTGGCGGAATCTCATCGTGGCCTCCTTCGCCGGGACGGCGTATGTCCGAGCGGAACTCGCGCTTCCACGCTAGTCCCGCCCGCCTCAATCGCGCCTTAACCGTGCACGCCGCGCTGCTGCGGCGCCGCAGGAGGGCGCGCTCGACTATCATGTTCGTTCCGGATTCGACGCAGGAGGTTTCATGAACGTGCAAGGCAAGCGCATCGCGATCACCGGCGGCTTCGGCACGCTCGGCGCAGCCGTTGCGCGCGTGGCCGCCGCCGCAGGCGCGCACGTCGCCGCGATCGACCGCGCCGACGCGGCGCCCGGCAGCCTCGCCGACGCCGGCATCGCCACGATCGCCGGCGCCGACATCGCCGACGGCGAGGGCGCTCGCAAGGCAATCGACGCCGCCGCGACCGCCCTCGGTGGCCTCGACGCACTCGTCAACATCGCCGGCGCGTTCCGCTGGGAAACCCTCGCCGACGGCAGCCTCGATACCTGGGACCTGCTCTACCGCATCAACGTGCGCACCGCCGCCGCCGCGAGCAAGGCCGCGCTGCCGCACCTGCGCAAGAGCAATGCCGGCCGCATCATCAACATCGGCGCGAACGCGGCGACCAGGGCCGCCGCCGGCATGGGCGCGTACACCGCGTCGAAAGCCGGCGTCATGCGCCTCACCGAGGCCCTCGCCGAGGAACTCAAGGACGCCAACATCACCGTCAATGCGATCCTGCCGAGCATCATCGACACGCCGCCGAACCGCGCCGACATGCCGAACGCGGATTTCGGCAAGTGGGTGAGGCCGGAGCAATTGGCGGATGTGATCCTGTTCCTCGTGTCGGACGCGGCATCGCCTGTGACCGGCGCCTTGGTGCCGGTTGTGGGGAAAGTTTGAGTGTCGCGCGCGCAGCGGACAGGGGCGACCGTGCGTCCTACTCGAATCATGCCCGAACGAGGCTTTCTGTGCCATTGAAGCATCCATTCCCCGCGGGCGATTGGCCACGCCCCGCCAACCATGCTCAGGGGATTGCTCGCTGGCCACGGACGCCTAGAGGAGTGCCTCGGTGATCTCCGGCGAAAGGAAGTAATACTGCCCCGAATGCACGTCCTCGAGTATGCGATGGTTGAGGATGTTGAATTTGCGTGCGGTAGCGATTTTATCGAATCGGGCGCATATCTTGCGCGTGACGAAAGCGCCGAGCTTGCACTGCGTGTCCAACGTGGAATCGGACTCCGCTTGGATGATGATCTTGCGTGCGAGGTCGCTGGATCCCCCTTCGTCAAACTCCGCGGATTCGAGGCACGATGCGTCGACCGGTGTTCCGTCGTCGCCGATCAGGGAAACTGGACGCCCCTTGTCTCTGTGGCGCGGCGGGCGTTTGATCAGCTGTGGGCATTCGACGTCCTTGCCATAAGGAAGCGCGACCTGCCAAGGCGTTTTTTCGGGCAGGAAGAATCCCCGATCGGGGCAGCAACATACGAGCCCGGTCTGGGCCATGCACAGCGCCCGAGTCCCGCGCGCCATGTCCTGCAGGAATTCCGCCCCGGGTCGCTCCGCGCCGATGTCGCATCCCCAAAAGATGATCGCTTCGACTTTGCCGTGAATGGGTGCGAAATAGTCAGATAGATCACCGGCCAGATAGAATTCTGGTCCGGCGATGGAATTGCCACAGCCGGCTCCCACCAGACCCGGTTGCCCGTGGCCGACGATGTTGATGATGGGCCGGTCGACCTTTTCGACGATGGCCTCCATCTGCCGGACGAGGGCAGCCACGTTGTTGTGCGAGCGATACGTGCCAACGAGCGCTCGCGCGCTGATCAGGTAGCCCAGGTCGCCATCCCCCGTCATACCGCGGTAGTCAATGAGCCAATGCGATCCCTTCGTATTCATGATTCACCTCGTTTGAATGTTTGTGCTCGGGCGAACGCACGGGCTTGCGCTCGATGACGCGCAGGCCGGCCCAGTAGTAGGGGTGACGGAACGCGCGTCGTGCGCGCAGGCTGCGCTGTGTCATGCGCAGTGCGAGAGCGGCGTCCGGAGGCGGCGTAACGGTCATCGCTGCATAGAATGCGGCCGCCCATTGGGCCGCCGACGCATCGCTCATCGCCCAATCGTCGGCAACGACCTCACCTGCCCCCGCTATCGACAGTGCGGAAGCAAAACTTGGATTCCCGTCGCCGCCGGCCAGACCTTTCCCCAGCTCGCAGGTATTCAACACAACGAGATCCGCGCGAACGGGCCGCCCCAGGATGTCAAGCCAGCTGACGAACTCGGGCTTTCCGTCCCGCGCACCCGATTCGAACCATATCCCGGAGTAGCCGATGCGCGCCGGCTGCGAGGTACCGTGTGCAGCGACGTGCACCCACGCCCCTGGTTGCGCCAACGCAGCCCGCAAGCCGGCCCCCGAACCACGCCCCTGTGCCAGCGCTCGTCCTGAATCCCGCAGAATCGCCGAGAGGCCCTCCACCTCTTCCGCAACAGAGGCCAGGACTGGCATCCCCGCTTCGGATGCATCCATTGCCGCTGTGAAAACGTAGGCCTGTCCCGGCGCACCTCGCACTGCAGCTCCGTTGGACTGCAGGTGCACGTAGGACACTGTGGTGGTATCCAACAACTGCGTCTCCGTTTTCGGCCATGAGAGAAGCGGCCACTCCACGTCCGAAAGCGGACTATCCTGCAATACGTACAACCGAGCGGGCGGTGCAGGCAGGTCGACGCGCGCAAGCAACTGCTCCGACAACCTGCGGCTGGCCGCGTCGATCTCGTGAAGCGGCGTTTCGGGCGAGTGAAGCAGGGCCGTCAAGGCGACGATCGAAGAATGCACCGCCAGGGGATCGGCTGTCTCGAATGTCCGCGCGGTGTCGCGGGTGAGCCAGAGCAAGCGCGCATTGCGCGAGCCCTCGAACCATGTGACGAGCGCTTCATCCGGGCCGAGGGACCGTTGAATGGATACCAACCCAATCGAGCCGGGCGCGACGAGTTGCGCATCGTCGGCGTAGCGCTCGGTCAGGAGCGGCAACAGCATGCGCTGCGCATCCGAGCTGGCTCGGCTGCGCTCGACGTCTTCCCGCGTCAACAGCTCCCTGGCGACAGCAGCCTCGAACGCGGACAGCTCCTCACCATGCCCAATCCGTGCAAGGCGTGCGTCCGCGGTGTCGAGTCCCGGCATCCACATCGCCAGCGACGGAGCGAGGCTCCCTTCGTCGGCGGCGAACGCGATGTCGATGGCCGCGGTTCGGAGCGGATGCGCCTGTCGACGTATCGCTCGCGCGAGTAGCGGGTTCTTCGAAGCCCGCGCGAGGGTTTCGATCCGCCGCAGCGCAGCGGTCAACATCCGTCGCGCAGATGTCACGTCGCCGATACCGCTCCGGCGCCGCGCGTCAACGAGCATGAAGCGCACCCAGTCGGTGAACCCGAGCGGTGCGGAACGGAGCCGAGACAATCGATCCTGCGCCTCGCCAAGCCTGTTCCGTCTCATGTCGAGATCAATCGACAGCAAGGACCAGTGACTCGCGGTCATCGGCGTCGGGCTGGCCGCGGCGATCGCCCGGTCGACGGCATCGAACGCTCCTCGGTCGAGGTCGAGCTCGGCGCACAGGAGTCGCGTCTCATCGAGTTCCACCGGCATCTCCAGCGCGGCATAACCATCGACTGAAACCGTTGCCAAAGCGCGCGCCACGAGCGGATGACCAGCCTCGCGCTCGAGCTCCGCGGCGGATCGAATCGCCTGGAACAGGCGAACGCGCGAATCCCTCCATGAAAGGAGTGGCACAGCCTGCGCCAACATCGCTCTCGCTTCCGTCACGGCGCCGAGGCGTCGATACAAGTCGACGAGCCGTAGCAGCGCGTTGGCCTTCCAGCGCACCACCTTCGCCGTTTCGAACTCGTCGATCGCTGCCCTGGTATCCGTCAAGGATCGGGCAATGTCCCCTCGTTGGAGAGCGATACGTGCGGCGAGTAACAGGAGGCGACCGCGATTGAGCGGGGCATCCGGCCCGGTCACGGTCGCGAGGCCGTCTCGGACCATGCGCGACGCTTCACTGATGCGACCCGCGTCGTACAATGCACCGGCGTACGTCTGGAGGGCGAGCGCGTATTCGGAGCGCTCGTCTTGGCGTGCATATGCCGCGACCGTCGATGCATGGCACTTCAGCGCAGCCGGAGTTCGTCCGAGCGCAGCGAGCGCGAGGCACCTTGTATTGCGAAGGCGAGTGACGAAATATGCCGTCTCCACCGTAATCGCAATGCGGTTCGCGTCCGCGATCGCCAGCGCTTCGCCGAAATGGCCCACGCGGAATTCGG
The DNA here is from genome assembly GCF_004342425.1 of Dokdonella fugitiva. GTDB lineage: Bacteria > Pseudomonadota > Gammaproteobacteria > Xanthomonadales > Rhodanobacteraceae > Dokdonella_A > Dokdonella_A fugitiva. Next base: position 69,668 of record NZ_SLWQ01000009.1, read on the forward strand.
CTTCGGCCCTGCCGACCCGGGCTGCAAGTGCGCGACGCGGCTGCCCCGCCACGTTCCAGGCAGCCTCCGCCCGTTCGAAGGCTTGGATACTGTCCGCGTGGCGCCCGTTGACCGCCATCGCCTGCGCCGAAAGATGCAATCCGAAGGCGCGCAGCAGCGGATTGGGTGCAGTTGCGGCAAGCTCGACCGCCTCGGTGAGCGTGCGCGACAGTTCGCTCGCAATAGTGGGCGTCTCGATCCTCCGGGCGAGCAGCGTGGCTCGCTCCATCCAGCGCAATTCGCCGGCCGGAAAGGGTGACTGCTCGCAATACGTTGCGATGCGTACGCTTCCGCGCGCCGAATCGGGTTCCAGGCGGCGAATGACTACTGGCGCGCCCGCATCGCTTCGCAGCAGCCGGAGGCCATGACGGAGTGGCATCGGGAGTTCGACCACCATGCCCGATGATGGATGGCTCACGACAAGTTGCTGACCGAGTTCATCGATCTCCAGCCACCCCGACGACGTCGAATGCACTTCCAACGCTTCCCCGACCGGCGGAAGGTCCGCTACGCGAACCTGGTCACACGACGGATCGATCCGAGCGCATTCCGCGCGCTCGAGTGCTGCGAATCCGGCGACAAGGGTCGCGCTGCGGATGAACCACAGGGCAGCGGCCCGTCGGGCGCCCGGCGCGCGCATCAGTGACGTTCGTCACCCTCGCCACTGTGTGTCTGGCCCTCGCCGTTCGTATTCTCGACGCGGTCGCTCAGCTCGGAATGTTCGGGCCGCTCACAATCGCACGCGGTTTTGCAATTTGAACCATCCCAACTGGACGCCGGAAACGCCTCGACGCGATAGTGCTTCGTCACCTTGGCGAGCGTCGGATCTGCGCTGTTGTCTCGAAGCATGACGTAATAATCGTAGTTGTTCGGATCCTTGGTAGCGCTCCCCTCTCCGTCCCGCATCGCCTTGGGCTGAAGCCAACCGGTCGTCCCCCCCGGGCCCTTGCCCTCGACCATCTCACGCTCGATATGCGCCCCTTTCTTGACCAGACCGAGCTGCATCGTCCACTCGCCATTATCCTTTCTCGTGACCTTCAACTTGTCGTCGACTGAGAACAGATCAACCTGGGCGCACTCACCCTTCCCATCGCGAACTGCGGAAAGCGGAACGTCTTGGCCCGTGGCATAAATAACGGAATGACCTGAATCGAAAAAAAAGATGTTTACTTTCTTGCGCAAACCATGCACTGCGGCGGCGCACTTCCTTGGGAACGTGACGAGACTCCCGGCGGGGGCCGGAACGGTGTTGAGCTCACGGCACTTGCTATCGAATGTGGTGAGCCCTCCCATGCCGGGCCGGGCTTTCTCCCCAGCCATCCGGTCCCGGCACCCGCAGACCACAAGGATTGCCACGCCCAAAAAAACTACACCCATGATGCGTGCGTTCATGGCGTTCTCCCGGAAGCGATTTCGATACTGCGTCGTCGTGTCACGCCATGATCCAGATACGAAATCTCGGCGCGACGTGAGCGGTCCATCGCATTGCGTGGAAACAGGAAGCTAACGAAGCCATCCGGCGAAATCTCCAACGACACGTCTGGCTGCCCATCCAACGCGAGCACGACATTCCGCGCGCTCGGCGGCATCGCGACTTCGATCAGTACGTAGGGCGAAGCGCTTGCGGCATGCGAAAGCTGGGCCACCGACCCCGTCGAGCCTCGTGTCGTGTCGTAGACGATCCGCGTCGGATCCGCGATCACGGCCTCCATCCCGGGCTTTGGCCCGATCGCCGATCGGCCGAACCAGCCCATCCCGAGTGCCGCCACGACCGTCGCGGCCGCTGCGATCCTACGAGGAAATATCGGAGTGTGGCGTCGGACGCGATCAAGCCGATGCCCGCCGCGGGCGATGCCGGGCTCGCCCGCAAAGCTGTCCCGCATCGCGTCGTCCACCTCTACCGTCTCCACCAGTTCCGGCTTGTCCAGCAAATACGCCTCGAACCACGCCAGCTCCTCGCCTTCGAGCTGGCGATCGAGGTAGCGGGCGAGCCAGGCGCTTTCGAGCCAGGCGGCCATGCGGGTCGGCGTGCCCGAGGTCACGTGGAGCTCCTTCTGGCGGTGCGCGTAGTCCCTTCATGCAGGGACAGGAGCGACTGGCGTGCGGGGTGTCTCACTCAGGGTTCTCCCAGGCCGGCGCGGTGGAGCAGGTCGCGGAAGCGCTCGCGCGCGCGGAACACGACGCGGTGGAAATGCGTCGCGTCGATGCCGAGGCTGCGGCAGACCTCGTCCTTGTCCTGTTCGTCGAGGTAGAAGCGCACGAGGATCTCGCGGTCGCGCGCGACGGGCAGTTGCGCGAGCACCTTGCGCAGCAGCGCAGCGAGCTGTTCGGAGTCGAGCCGTTCGACCGGGTTGTCCGAGGCGGGCAGGTCGTCGAGCACTGCGGGACCTTCGGTCACGCGGCGGGCGCGGTATTCGGCGCTCGTCGTGTGCACGATCGTCGCCTGCACGTAGGCGGGCAATGCAACGGAGTCGCGGATCGCGCCCGCGCGCAGGCGTTCGAGCACGCGCGCGAGCACGTCCTGGGCGAGGTCGTCGGCGATCGGGTCGTTGGGGCGACAGTGGCGGCGCACGAGGGCGCGCACGCCCCGCTCGTACTGGCGGATGAAATCGTGTTCTGCCCGGCGATCACCCGCGGCGATGCGCGCGACCAGATCGGTCGCTCCTGGCACGTCGACGGTCGCAGTACCCTCGCCGGCAGACATCGGGACCCCCTGATCCCTCCGTTGGCGCAAGGGTATACAACAATACCCGGCCCCGCAATGCAGAATGCCGCGGGCGTCAGCCGCCCGCCGGGACGACGCTTTGGGCGACCGCGCGGCGCAATTGGCCGGAAGCGACGTGGGCCAGGCCGGCCAGCACTGCTGCGCCGAGCACGAGAACGGCCACGACACGCCAAAGGAGACGGGGCGGTCGTCGGCTCATGTCACGAGCTCCGGCCGCGACGCTTCGGCCTGCGTACGCCCGGGCGCGTCGGCGCAGGTGGCGAGCGAACCCGGAAACAGCACCCACTCCATCATCCTGAGGTACAGCACGGTCGCTTGGCGCGCGCCCGTCACGATGTCGTCGATCTCGGCGCTGTCCGGCGATGCAGCCTCCAGCGCCGCGACGATCTGTTCGCCGTGCGGCTGTGCCTCGTGCAGGTGGAGTACGACGAAGCGCGTGTTCTCGCGCGTGAGGAATGGCGCCATGAGCGCGGCGCGTGTCACGTCCCGTGCCACGCCGCCGGAGAGATTTTCCAGCACGCAGGCCGCGCCGAGCCGCAGGAACGGCCACTCGTCCACGACCGCCCGGAAATGCGCATGCCAGAGCGTGACGTCGAGCGGTTCGGGCAGCAACGGCAAGCCCATGCGCTCGAGATCGGCGGCGGCGACGAGGTAGTGGTGTTCTTCCTCGGCGGCGAAATCGAACAGGAACCGGCGCAGCGCGCGCCGACGCGCCAGGCCCGGATGCGCCGCGGCGCGGAGGAAGTAGCCCTGCACGCCGCGCGTGAGGTGGTACTGCATCGACAGGTAGCGCTGGTACTGCACGATGCTCAGCGGCGCGTCGGCAAGTGCGCGCGACAGCATGGCGGCGAACCGCTCCTGCGCATCGGTGACGGCATGGTCGAGGGCGTTCATGAAGGTCCTCACGCGACCAGGCGACGGGCGGCGCGCGCGCGCGGGCGGCCGGCGCGCCAGGCGTCGATGCGTTCGAGCACGCGCTGCGAGTACGGACTGTCCGTGCGATGGCGGACCAGCCACTCCGCGAGCGGAGCGCCACATGCGCGCAGGTAGTGCGGTTCGCCGAGGATCGCCATGGGCACCTGTTCGCCGCATTCCTCGTCAACGTAGGCATCGGCGTACTGCAGGCACGCATAACGTTCGAACACGGGCACGAGCTCCGGCTTGCACGTCAGCAGTCCGAAGCGGCGATCCTTGAGCAACGCGAGGGCGAAGCCGAGGAACAGCAGCTTCGGCATCGCGTCCGAATTGCGTGCCGCCGGCGCGATCATCAGTCGCGTGAAATGCATCAGTTGCGTAGGCGGGATGAAGTCGAAGGCCGCGAACGCGGCAGCGTGTCGCGCCTGCGCCTCTTCGTCGAGGAACTCGACGCGCATCGTCGCAACGATTTCGTCACCACGCTCGATGGTGTAGACGAGGCTCGACGCCTTGCGGTCGAGCGGCTCGATCAGCGTGCGCGCATCATGGTCGGCGTGCGCGGCGAACTTCCGCTGCTCCTCGACATAGATGCGGTAGCGGAATGCGCCGACACGCGCGAGGTCGTCGGGCGTAACGGCGACGCGTACATCATGCAGATTCATGCGAAGGCCCCCTAGGTGCTCGGACACAGGGAGTGCCGGCGAGCGCGGCTGTCCCACCTCCAAACCCCGACACGCCTGCTGCCGCGTTACCGATTGCGCACACACACCGGAGGAGGCACGACCATGGCGACCCGCGCAGCCGTCCATCATCCGCACCTCGACTGGCAGCGCATCGCTGCACTGGGGACGAGTTTCCTCATGCACGCGGTCGCGGCGCTCGCGCTTGCCGTGCCGCTCGCAATGCAGGTCGAGCGCATCGAACCGCGCCGCGTGGAAGCGAGCCTCATCGAACAGCCACCGCCGCTTCCGCCGCCCCCGCCGGAACGGCAGCCGCCGCCGCGTGTGCCCGTGCATCGCGCGGCGCCGCCACCGCCTGCGCCCGTCACGCCGACGCGCAGCGTGATCGAAGCGCCTCCGGCGCCCGCCCCCGTGGACGTCGTTCCCGAGCATCCGGCCACGCCGGCCGCGACGAGCGGCGTCGCCGCCGCCAGCGCGGTCGGCGAATCGCGTCGCCTCGCCTACGACGGCGCGCTGAAGCTCAGATACCCGGCGACCGCTTTGCGCTCGCGCCAGCAGGGCGAGGTGCTCCTCAACGTGCTCGTCGACGCCGACGGCAAGGTGCAGCGCGTCGAGATTGCCCGCAGCTCCGGTCACGCCGACCTCGATACCGCCGCGCGCGAGGCGGTGCAGCGCGCGCACTTCCGGCCGGTGCTGCGTGATGGCCAGGCGGTGCCGGCGTGGGGCGTCGTGCCGATCGGGTTCCGGCTGGATCGGGGGTGAGGGCACGGAGGCGTGGAGGTGGTTGTCGAGGGCCGAGGGCTGATGGCTGAGGGTTGAGGATTGAAGAGCATCGCGGCTGAAGCCGCTCCCACCAGCAATGAGCGCGGCACGCCGATTGGCGATGGTTGCGCCCTCGGTGCGCCGCTACGCTAGAGTGCCGGACATCACACCATGGGATCGCCGAATGGATCTCCACGCGCTCTGGTATGTCCTCGCCACGATCCTCGTCATCGTCGGCCTCGTCGGCACCGTGTTGCCGGCGCTGCCGGGCGTGCCGCTCGTGTTCTGCGGCCTGCTGCTCGCGGCGTGGGCGGACGACTTCGCGCATGCGGGCGTGTTCACGCTGTTCGTGCTCGGCGCGCTGACCGTGCTCGCGCTCGGCATCGACTTCGTCGCCGGCGTGCTCGGCGCGAAGAAGGTCGGGGCGAGCCGCTACGCCGTGATCGGCGCCGCGCTGGGCACCCTGCTGGGCCTGTTCTTCGGCCTGCCCGGCCTGCTGCTCGGCCCGTTCGTCGGCGCGCTCGCGGGCGAACTCGTCGCCGGCGGCACGCTACGCAAGGCGACCGGCGTCGGCGTCGGCGCGTGGCTCGGCTTCCTCGTCGGCGCGATCGCCAAGCTCGCGATCTGCTTCGCGATGCTCGGCATCTTCGCCCTCGCCTTCCTCGCGTGACGTCCCGGCGGTTGAAGAATTGAACCACGGAGCGTACGGAGGAAGAGCCACGCGAGAGCGACATTGTCCTGCGTCGCATCGCACTTGGAACAGGGACTGACACCCGCCTTCATCGCTGCGCCGAATTGGAGACGGGATCGACCGGCTTGATTTTCTCCGTGTGCTCCGTGTGCCTCGTGTTTCAACATGGCTACTCCTGCATCGACAGATGCGCGATCGCCGCCTCGCTCTCGGCGCGGCGCGTATCGTCGAACACGGTCACGTCGACGCGTTCGATCGTCGCCGGGTCGAGGCAGCGCACATTGACGTCGAAGCCGTCCGGATTCGAGCGCGGGACGTAGAAGCTCTTGATGCCGCAATGCGAGCAGAAGCGATGCTTCGCAGTGCCGGTATTGAACGTGTATTCGACGAGCGCGTCGGCGCCCGCGAGCAGGCGGAAACGCGTGGCCGGCACGATCAGGTGCAGGTAGCCGCTCATGCGGCAGATCATGCAGTTGCAGTCGAGCGCGTCGATGACCGCGGGCGCGTCGACCTCGAAACGCACGCGACCACAATGGCAGCCGCCGCGATGCGTGCGCAACTCCCTGCTCATGCCGCCGGCGGCAATACGTAGAACAGCACGGCGAAGAACTGCAGCACGCTGCCGAGCAATACGAACAGGTGCCATAGCGCATGGCTGTAAGGCAGGCGCCGGCTGAGGTAGAACGGCACGCCGAGGGTGTACGCCGCGCCACCACCGAACAGCAGCCACAGGCCAGGCGCGGCGATGCTCGCCAGCAGCGGCTTGATCGCGACGAGGCCGATCCAGCCGAGGCAAACGTACAGTGCCGCCATCACCTTGCGGTTCTTCACGCCGGCGAGTTCGAGGCCGATGCCGGCGAAGGCGAGCAGCCAGACGAACACGAACAGAGACCAGCCCCAGGCACCCTCGAGGCTGATCAGCGTGAACGGCGTGTAGGTGCCCGCGATGAGCAGGAAGATCGCCGCGTGGTCGAGCGTGCGCAGCACCGGCTTCGCACGCGGCGACGGAATGCCGTGATAGAGCGTCGAGGCGGTGTAGAGCAGGATCAGGCTCGCGCCATACACGCTGACGCTGGCGACGTGCCGCGCCTCGCCGTCGCGTGCGGCGAACGCGACGAGCGCGGCGAGGCCGGCAATGCTGAGCACGATGCCGATGCCATGGATGAGGCTCGAGGCGATTTCCTCGCTGCCGCTGTAGCGCGGTGCCACCGATGTCGTCATCGCGCACTCCCGCGGCGCATGGCGCGCCGCAACCTGCGCACCGTACCGCATCGTACGGCCGGCTGCCAACGCCGCGTCAGCGGCGGCGTATCGTGAACTTGCCGAACGCGACGCCGAGATCCCAGCCCGTGCCCTTGCCCGACAGCGCAAGCGACACCGGCCCCTTGGTGAGCACCTGCGCCTCCGCCGCCTTCGCGGCACCTGCGTGCGCGCCGGCGCTCGCATAAGCGCCGAGCACGTCCTCGATGTCGTAGACCTCGGTGAAACGGCCGCGACCGTCGCTGATCTCCGACTTGCCGAACGTGAGTCCGCCGCCCTTCGCCTCGATCACGACGCGCAGCGTCGAGCCGTCGCTGCACGTGACGGTCCCTTCGCCCGAGGCGGTCTTGTAGAACGCCGACCAGCCGGCGAGCGAGAAGCGCATTTCGCAGTCGAGGTCCTTGCGCGCGTGCGCAGGCGTGCCGAACGCGAGCAGCGCACCGAAAAGAATGGTCGTCGGCCTCATGGGTGGTCCTCATCGCAGGATGCTGTCCGGAAGCATACCGCCGCGCACGCGATCCGCGCAGACGTGCGCGCGACGCCGTAAGCTATCCGCATCGCGTCACCGGAGCGTGCCATGGCCGAACCCGTCACGTGTCCCTTCGACATCCTCATCCATATGCGTCGCACCGACACGCTCGGCAGCGCCGGCGCGGTGGGCCTCTCGCTCGCGCAGCGCCTGCGCGCCTTCGCCACCGGACTGCACGTCGTGCCGCTGTCGCCAGTCGCGTTCGCGTCGCCGGAAGCGGTCGCGCTGTACGTCAACGAAGCCGAAGGCGCCTGGCGCGACGCGCAGCAACGCGGCCCGTTCTGGCAGGCTGCGCTCGATGCGCACGCGCTGCAGGGCGCCTGGAGCGCGAGCCAGGGCGACGTGGTCGAGTCGCTCTGCCAGGCATCGCGTTGGCACGACCTCGTCGTGGTCGAACGACCACAGCTCAACCCCGACGCGCCGACCGGCTGGGGGCTCGTCTCGCGCACGGTGTTCGGCGCCTCGTCGCCGGTGGTGGTCGTGCCCGAGCGCGTGCGCGCCGAGAGCGCCGGCCTGCGCATCGCGGTCGCATGGAACCAGAGCCGCGAAGCGGCGCTGGCGATCCGCGGCGCACTGCCGCTGCTCGCGCGCGCCGAGCACGTGCAGGTGTTCGAGGGCGAACCGGTCGAGAACCCGCTCGGCCTGCGCTTCCTGCCGAAACTGGACTTGCGCCCGTGGCTCGAGCGCCACGGCATCGCGGCGCACTACGCGGCGTTCCCCGCGCGCAGGGACCAGGGCGCGGCGCTGCTCGACGCGGCGCACGCGATGGATGCGGACCTGGTCGTGATGGGCGCGTGGGGCCATTCGCGCATCACCGAACTCGTGCTCGGCGGCACCACGCGCCATCTGTTCCAGCACAGCGACCTGCCGTTGCTCGTCGCGCACTGAGCCGGTTCGCATGGACGCGACGGAGACCCCGATCCCCGAGCTCCAGGGCAAGCACGTGCGCCTGCGCGCGCTCGCGACGCGCGACGCCGATGGCCTGTTCGCCTTGCATTCCGATGCGCAGGTCATGCGCTGGTGGAGTTTTCCCGCGTGGACCGAACGCGCGCAGGCGGTCGGGCACATCGAACGCATGCGACGGGAACGCCGTGTACGCGAGTTCTATCCGTGGGTCGCGACGCTGCCCGGCGACGACGCGCTCGTCGGCACCTGTTCGCTGTTCGGCGTCGATCGCGAGCACAAACGCGGCGTGATCGGCTACGCGCTGCTGCCGGCGTATTGGGGACGCGGGCTGGCCGGCCGGATGCTGCAGCTCGCGCTCGGCCATGCGTTCGACGGCCTCGGGCTCGAACGCATCGAGGCCGACATCGATCCCGACAATCTCGCCTCGTGCCGCGTGGTCGAACGCGCGGGCTTCGTGCGCGAGGGTTATCTGCGCGAGCGCTGGCGCGTCGGCGGCGGCGTGCAGGACACGGCTTTGTATGGGTTGTTGCGGCGCGAGTGGCGCCGCGTTCGCGTATGAATCGGCGCGAGGGCCCCGTACGGTGGGACGTGGCGCGCGAAAACGGGAATGGATGCGGACACGCCGGAACGCGAGCGGTCGTCGCGGGGCATCGCCGGTGGGACTCGCCGCTGCGCGGCTGCGTCCCGCCCTACGGCCACGCGGGCGCGTCGAGCAGGCCCTGCCCCGCGACGCGCGTCTCGCCGTGGTCGCGCACGAGCTCGACCGGGGGCACGCCGCCGGTGTCCTCGATCGCGTCGACGAGCGCGCGCGCGTGGCTGATGAGCCAGACCTGGCTGCGTTTCGCCGCAGCCACGACCTGGCGCGCGAGCGGGCGCAGCAGGTCCGGATGAAGGCTCTGTTCCGGTTCATTGAGCACGAGCAGTCCGGGCGGTCGCGGGCTCATGAGCGCGGCGAGCAGGCATAGGTAACGCAGCGTGCCATCGGACAGTTCCGCCGCGGAGAGCGGGCGCAGCAGGCCTTCGACGCGCAGCCCGACCTGCAGGCGCGCGTCACCGGCGTCGAGGATTTCCAGCGACGAACCCGGGAACGCGTCTTCGATTGCGGCCTGCAGCGCCGGCCCGTCGCCGATCTCCAGGATCGTCTGCAATGCGGCGGCGATGTCGCGGCCGTCGTGCGCGAGCGCGCCGGTCCGCACGCTCACGCGCGGCTGGCGCAGCGGGCTCTCGGCGTCGGTGCGGAAGCCGTCGTAGAAGCGCCACGCGCGCAGGCGCTCGCGCAATGCGAACAATTCCGGGAAGCGCTCGGGCTCGCCGAGTTCCGCGAGCAGCGACTGGTTGCGTGCGGGTGCGAATGCGAGCCGTGCCCACTTGTCGTCGGCGCCGCGCGCGCGCACGTCGAAGCCTTCGCGTTCGAGCCAGGTGTTCGACGGCCGCCGCGGCGGTTGTTGCCAGACGATCTCGTGCTTGATCTCCGGATCGAAGGCGAAGCGCGACAGCGACGGCGTGGGCAGGCCGAGCGCGATCTCGTAGGCGACATCGTCCGCGGCGAAACCGAACGTCACTCGCAGCGGCGCCTTCCTCGCCGTGCCCCGGACCGGCCCGCCGCGCTTCGCCTGTTGGCGGATGTCGGGCGGCCCGGCCCATTGCACCGAGGGGATGCCGCCTTCGAGTGCGAGCGCTTCGGCGAGTCGGCCGTCGGCGGCCTGCGCGAGCAGGCGCAGCGCACGGTAGAGGTTCGACTTGCCGCAGCCATTCGCACCGGTGACGACCGTGAGCGGCGCCAGCGCGAACTTGAGGTCGCGCAGCGAGCGGTAGTTGGAGACGGCGAACGTGTGCAGCATGCGACAGATTCTGGAACGCCTGGTCGCAATGGGCGAGACGAACGTTTCCGCGGAACACGCCAGAAACAAGGCCCCCGCCGATCAGGGCTTCGCGCGTCGCCGCGCGGCTCGGGCGGACGCGCGAGTCCCGTCGCGACGCGGGGGCGGCGGCACGCGCCATGCACGTGCCGCCCGGCGCGTCCCGCTGCCAGCGGAACGAGGTCCTACTTCGCGCTGGCGAACGCGAGCGTCATGTCGAGCATGCGGTTGGAGAAACCCCACTCGTTGTCGTACCACGACAGCACCTTGACGAGGGTGCCTTCCATCACGCGCGTCTGCGTCGAATCGTAGATCGACGACAGCGGGTTGTGGTTGAAGTCGATCGAGACGAGCGGCTTGGTGTTCACGCCGAGCACGCCCTTGAGCTTGCCGTTGGCAGCTTCGTTGACCGCGGCGTCGATTTCCTCCTTGGTCGTCGCGCGCTTGGCGACGAACGAGAGGTCGACCACCGACACGTTGATCGTCGGCACGCGCATCGCGAAGCCGTCGAGCTTGCCGTTGAGTTCCGGCAGCACGAGACCGACCGCGGCGGCGGCGCCGGTCTTGGTCGGGATCTGCGACATCGTCGCCGAACGCGCGCGACGCAGGTCCGAGTGATAGACGTCGGTGAGCACCTGGTCGTTGGTGTAGGCGTGGATCGTCGTCATCAGGCCATGCGCGATGCCGATCTTCTCGTGCAACACCTTGGCGAGCGGCGCGAGGCAGTTGGTCGTGCACGAGGCATTCGAGATGACCTCGTAGCTGCCCTTGAGGCCTTCGTGGTTGACGCCGTAGACGAACGTGCCGTCGACGTCCTTGTCGCCGGGCGCCGAGATGATCACCTTCTTCGCGCCGGCGGCGAGGTGCGCGCTGGCCTTCGCCTTGCTCGTGAACAGGCCCGTGCACTCGAGCACGATGTCGACGCCGAGGTCCTTCCACGGCAGCTTGGACGGATCACGCTCGGCGCAGACCTTGATGCGGTCGCCGTTGACGACGAGATCGCCGCCTTCGACGCCGACCTCGCCCGGGAACTTGCCGTGCGCGGTGTCGTACTGGGTCAGGTGCGCGTTCGTCTCCGCATTGCCGAGGTCGTTGACCGCGACGATCTGGATCTCGTTCGTGCGCTTGGACTCGTACAGCGCGCGCAGCACGTTGCGGCCGATGCGGCCGTAGCCATTGATCGCGACCTTGACTGCCATGGATCGATTCCTCCGGGGACGAATGCGGGACGCGCATTCTACCGGCCCCGCGCCGGCAGGCACAGGGCCGCTTCCGAAGGAGCCATTTGCGCGGGCCGGACCGGCAGCGCCCGGCTCGGTCGTCCCCGACGAGGCCGTCGTCGAACGGCACTCCGACCTCGCCGGCCGCCCGCACCCGGCGTTGCTGCGCGTTGCGTATCGACCGTTCCGCAGTCGCGTCCGCCGCCGCGGATGCACGCGGTGCCTGCGCGTCGCAGGCTGCAGAGGCGCCGAAGCCACCGGGCGCGGCGACCACCGGGCGTCCGCACGCGGCCTGCGCGTGACGGGCGTTGCTCGAGCATGTGGATCCTCTCCGTGAAGGATGTCTGGACGGCCAACGACAGCCGGGGAGGCCGGCCCCTTCGACGGCCAAACCGTGGGCGCGTGGCATTCCTACACGCTTTTGCGCCAGCATCGGCGTACCCCACTCATGTCGTGCGTTAACCTCCATCCGACCAGCCGGATCCGCCGATGTCGAACCTTCCCGTCGTCCACAGCTTTCATCACGCCACCAGCGGCACCTGGACGCATGTCGTCGCCGACGCCGGCGGGCATGCGGCGATCATCGATCCGGTGCTCGATTTCGACGTCGCCTCCGGCCGTGTCGATGCGAAGCCCGCGCACGAACTGCTCGCGCGGTTGGGCGAGCTCGGCCTCGAGACCGCCGCGATCCTCGAGACGCATGCGCACGCCGACCACCTCTCCGCGGGCGGCTGGTTGCGCGACCGGCTCGGCGTGCCGCTGGCGATCGGCGCGGGCATCGTCGAGGTGCAGCGCACGTTCAAGCGACTGCTCGCGCTCGGCGACGATTTCGCCGCGGACGGGCGCGCATTCGACCGCCTGCTGCGCGACGGCGACAGCATCATCGTCGGCGCGCTCGACATCCGCGTGATCGCGGTGCCCGGGCATACGCCCGACAGCGTCGCCTACCTCGTCGGCGACGCCCTCTTCGTCGGCGACACCATGTTCGCGCCGCCCGCAGGCACGGCCCGCTGCGATTTCCCCGGCGGCAGTGCGGCGACGCTGTACCGCTCGGTCCGACGCCTGTACGAACTGCCGGACGAGACGCGCGTGTTCCTCTGCCACGACTATCCGGCGGCCGGCTCCGCGCCGGTCGCGCAGGTGCGCATCGGTGACGAGAAGCAGGCGAACGTGCATCTGCGCAGCGATACGCCCGAGTCCGACTACATCGGCATGCGCGAGCGGCGCGATGCCACGCTCGCCGTGCCGAAACTGCTCTGGCCGGCGATCCAGTTCAACATCCGCGGCGGCCGCCTGCCGCCGCCGGATACGCTCGGTCGACGCCATTTCCGCCTGCCCGTGTTCCTCGATGCGGACTGACGCGCGTCGGTTCGCCCTCGTCCTGCTGTTCGCATGCATGCCGACGCATGCGCTCGCCTGGGGACCCACCGGACATCGCATCGTCGCCGCGCTCGCCGAACGGCAACTGTCGGCGCCGGCGCGTGCGTCCTTGCAGCCGCTGCTCGCGCGCTCGCACGCACGGGCGCTCGCCGACGTCGCGACGTGGGCGGACGACCTGCGCGACGATCGGCGACGGCGGGCGCTCTGGCGCGCGACGTCGAAGCTGCACTTCGTGAACTTCACCGACGCGAGCTGCCGTTACGACGCGCCACGCGACTGCGCGGGTGGCCGCTGCGCGGTCGCGGCGATCCAGCGCTACACACACATCCTCGGCGATCGTGCGCGCAGCCCCGACCAGAGGGCGCAGGCACTGCGCATGCTCGTGCACCTCGTTGCCGACGTGCATCAACCGCTGCACGCCGGTTATCGACGCGACGCAGGTGGCAACCGCTACCAGGTGCGCGTCGAGGGTCGCCGCGGAGGCACGAACCTGCATGCCGTATGGGACACGCCCGTGCTCGGCGACAGTCCCGGCGGCTGGCGTGCACGCGCGGCCGATCTCGCGCGCGCGCCCGTGTTCCCGGCCAGCGGCCAGGCGGCGGAATGGGCCGAAGAATCGTGCCGCGCGACGCGCGATGCAGGCGTCTATCCGTCCCGCCACCGCATCGATGCGGCGTACCTGCGCCATGCGCGCCCGCTTGCCGAACGACGCCTGCGCCAGGCCGCGGCGCGTCTGGCGGCCCTGCTGGAACGCGCGCTCGCCCCTCGCCACTGACGGCCCGGCTGCCGATTTTTTCGCTGCGGATCAGTGGGTTGTCGCGATATGAATGAATTCTAAACCGACCGGTATTGAAATGGTCGGCCTGAATCCCATCTATACGCACGCCGCCGACGGGTGAACCCCCAAGCGACAGGAAGCATCGAATGAACCGGGCTACCGCGCCCCGCGGACGCCCACCCCCAACAAGTTGGAGTCACACATCATGAAGAACACCCTGCTCGCCCTTGCCTTCGCGACGGCCGGTTTGGCCGCCCTCCCGGCCCATGCTGCCGATACCAACGGCTGGTTCATCAATGGCAACGTCGGCCAGTCCAACCTCGACAAGGGCGTGTACGATGACGACGACACCGCGTTCGGCGCGAACGTCGGTTATCGCTGGGCTCTCGCCCCGAACTTCCTGTTCGGCGTCGAGGGCGGCTACACCGACCTCGGCAACTTCTCGCCCAAGGGCCGCCCGGCCGGCTTCGCCGACGCCGAAATCAAGGGTTGGAACCTCGGCGTGAACGGCCACTTCAACATCAACGACAACTGGTACCTCAGCGGCCGCGCCGGCTTCTTCCGCGCCGACCTCCAGGGCACCTACGGCCCGCTCGCGACGCCTGTCGCCGTCGACGACCACAGCAACAAGTGGTACGCCGGCGCCGGCTTCGGTTACGACTTCAGCAACAACTTCAGCGTCGGCCTCAACTACGACTACTACAAGGCCGAGAAGAACGGCCTCAAGTTCGACCCGGACGTCGTCTCGGTCAGCGCCGAGTACCGCTTCTGATCCAGCTCTCCGACGGGAGTGCAACGGCACGGATGCCGTCACAGCCAACCGGCCCGCGAAAGCGGGCCGGTTTTTTTTTGTTTGATTCGTGCGCTCGTCCGTTGGATGCGGCGAATACGCACCGATGCGTGCAGCCGCGCGCGGTTGAAGCGGGGATACGGCCTCGCCGTGCGCGCGTGAAAGGAAGCCATCATTTCTCTCCCGTAGCCGGCGGCGATCGATCCGCGGTGGGCCTCCGCCGGGGGCCGCCGCTCGATCCATCCAGCGCAGGAAGGCATGCGCGCATCTCACGCGCGTGGCGAGACGGCGCGCTCAGCGCCAGCGCGCGAGTTCGTGACGCAGGGGCGCGGCTTCGGCGAACGTCGATTCGATCATCGCGCGCAGCGACTGCGCCAGCGCGCGCGCCTCGGTTTCGCGACCGGCATCCGCCAGCGCCGCGGCATAGGCGAGCGCGAACTCCGCGACGTACGGATGCGCGTCGCCGTATTTCGCGCGCACGAGATCGAACGCACGGCGACGGTGCGTCAGCACCGAATCCTGATCGCCGGTCGCGAGTGCGACGCCGGCCTCGAGCGCTTCACGTCGCGCCTGGACGAGCGGCGTGAGCGTCGCGCGCGAATGCAGCAGCGCCTGCACGGTCTTCGCCGCGTCCACGGTCCGGCCGGATGCGAGCTGCCATTCGCCGAGCACGAGTTCGCATTTGGCGGTGTTCACGTCGTCCTCGCCGAAATGCGCGCGCGTGCCTTCGAGCGCGCGCTCCACCACCGGCTGCGCCGCGCGCAGCTTGCCCGCGCGTACGAGCACGCGCGCGAGGTTGTGCTCGGCGCGCAGCACGAGGCGGTCGCCGTCGGGCAGGGTGCGCCGGCGGGTTTCGAGCGATTCCTCGTACAGCGGTATCGCCGCTGCGTAGTCGCCCTGGTCCTCGTACGCCGTCGCGAGGTTGTTCAGCGGCACCGCGTAAGCCGCGCTGTCCTTGCCGGAGACCTCGGCGTGGATGCGCAGGGCTTCACGGTAGCGCGCGATCGCCTCGTCGAAGCGGCCGAGGTCCTGCAAGGTGTAGCCGAGCACGTTGCGTGCATCGGCCGATTTCGCGCTGCGCTCGCCGTACAGTTCGTCGCATAGCTGCATGTTGCGCTCGAACAGCGCGACCGCCGCTGCGGGTTGACCGGAATCGGACAGTGCGCGTGCGTAGCCCTGCAGCGAGATCTGGTAGTCCGGATGGCGTTCGCCGAACTGCGTGCGCTTGATCGCGAGCGCCTCGCGGTAGTAGTCGAGCGCATGCGCGTAGTCGCCGCGCTTCGCGGCGAGCAGTCCGAGGTTGTGCAGCGACGATGCGACGCCGTCGCCCGGCACGTCGACCGGCAGCGTGCGCCGCAGCTCCAGCCCCTTGCGCAGCGCCGAATCGGCTTCCTCGTAGCGATCCTGCGATTCGAAGGCGAGGCCGAGCGTGTTCCAGGAATCGGCGAGCGCGCGCGCATCGTCGGGCGCATGTTCGGTGCGCAGGGCGAGCGCGCGCCGGGCGGCCGCCTCGACCTCGGGCGCGGGATGTGCACTGTTCGCGTAGACGACCGCGAGCTGGCTCAGGGCTTCTGCGGCCTTGAGCGGCTCCCCGACACGGGGATCGAGGTAGAGGTCGGCCGCGGTGCGGAACAGGGCGATGCTCGGCGTGGGCTGGCCCAGATGCCGGTACGCCGTCGCGAGCGTGTCGAGCAGGTGCGCCTTCACCTGCGGCGCGTCGTCGAGTTCGCGCTCGATGCGCGCCGCGCCCTCGTCGAGGACCTCGCGCGCGGTGATGTCGCGATGCTCCGCATTGACGCGCGGATTGGACGTGTCGAACACCGAGACGAGGAAATCGCTGACGCGCTCGGCGGTGGCCGCCTGGCGCTTTGCCTCCTGTTCGGCCGCGCGTGCACGCGCATTTTCGAGCGCGAGGCGCCAGGTGAAGCCGCCGAGCACGAGTACCGCGCTGGCCGCGGCGAGCGCGATCGGCCAGCGCCGGCGCAGCAGGCGCGCGGCGCGGTAGCGCATCGTCGGCGCGCGCGCGTGCACCGGGCGGTGTTCGAGGAAGCGCTGCACGTCCTCGCCCAGTTCCTGCGCGGAGACGTAACGCGCCGCGACCTGCGCGGACGTCGCGCGCAACACGATCGCGTCGAGGTCGGCGGCGACGCGCCATGGCACGCCGGCGGCGAGCTCGCTCGGCCGCACGTTCGCTTCGGCCAGTCCGGCGACGGTGCGATCCTGCGCGTCGATGCGCGCCTTGCGCCCGGTCACGAGCTCGAACAGCACGAGGCCGAGCGCATAGACGTCGCTCGCGGTCGTGAGCGACTCGCCGGCGAGTTGTTCCGGGCTCGCGTAACCGGGCGTGAAATAGCCGTCCGGCTCGGCCGCGCGCGGCCGGTCGAGCGCGCGCGCGATGCCGAAGTCGAGCAGCACGGGCGTGCCGTCGGTGCGCACGAGCACGTTCGACGGCTTGAGGTCGCAGTGCACGATCAGGCGCTGGTGCGCGAACTGCACCGCGTCGCACACCGCGCGGAACAGGACGAGGCGGTCGCGCAGGTCGAGGCGGCGCGCGGCGCAGTAGAGGTCGATCGGCTCGCCCTCGACGTATTCCATGACGAGGTACGGCTGGCCGCCCGGTGTCGCGCCGCCATCGAGCAGGCGGGCGATGTGCGGGTGCTGCAAGGTCGCGAGGATCTGCCGTTCGCGCGCGAAGTGGACGAGCGTATCGTTGCCGGGCAGGCCGCGGATGAGCTTGATCGCCGCCTGCTGCTCGAAATGGCCGTCGGCGCGCTCGGCCAGGTAGACCGCGCCCATGCCGCCGCTGCCGAGCCGGCGCAGCAGGCGCCAGGCGCCGAGCCGGTCGCCTTCGGCGAGCTCGGTTTCGGGCAGCGCGCCGAGCGCCCGCATGACCGGCGCGCGCAGCTGCGTGTCGCCAGCCTCGCATTCGAGCAGGGATTCGACTTCGCGGATCGTCGCCGCGTCGGCGCGCTCGGCTTCGTAGCAACGGTGGCGTGCGTCGGGCGCGAGGTCGCAGACGAGGTCGAACACGCGGCGGACTTCGACGAAGTCCACGCGCGCGCTTGCCGTCACGCCGCGAGCTCCCGGTTGAGCCATGCGCGAGCGAAGCGCATGTCGCGCGCGACGGTCGGCACCGATACGCCGACCGCGGCGGCGATCTCGTCCTGTTCCATGCCGGCGAAGCAGCTCATCTCCATCACGCGCGCCGCGCGGGCGTCATGGTCGGCGAGCCGGGTGAGCGCCTGGTCGAGCGCGAGCAGGTCGAGCACGCCGCCGGCCTCGCTCGCGCCCTCGGCGGTAGCGCCGAGCGTCACGTGCAGGGCGCCGCCACCGCGCTTGGCCGCTTGCCGCGCGCGTGCGTGGTCGATGAGGATCGAGCGCATGTGCAACGCAGCGATGCCGAGGAAGTGCGCGCGGCTGACGAAATCGGTGTCGTTGCCGAGCATGCGCAGCAATGCCTCGTGCACGAGCGCGGTCGGATTGAGCGTCTGCTCGCGCTCGCCGCGCAGCCGCTGCACGGCGCTGCGCCGCAACGCTTCGTAGATGCGGGGCATCGCGACCGCGAGCGCGTCGCGATCGCCGCGATGCCAGGCGTGCAGCAGCTGCGTGATGTCCTGTTCCACCGCGTCCCCCAGGCCGCGCGGCCCGCGTCGAACAGGCAATGTAGGCAGCGCGCCGGCATCGTGCAACCGGGCCCCGCGACGCGCGAACGCCCCGGCGCGCGCGGCGCGCCGGGGCATTGCGCCGCTCGCCGCGCGGCGAGCGCTAGAGCACGCAGTCGATCGCCTGGATCGGCTGGATCGGCGTTGCGTTGAGCACGAGGTCCCAACGGCCGGCGCCGCCGTTCCACTGGTAGTACTGGTTCGACGTCACGCTCACGCCGACGCCGCCGAAGCCCGATTGGCCGATCATGCTGCACAGCCTGGCGCGGCTGCTGAGGTCGGCGCTGATCGGCAGGCCATTCAGGCGCGCGTTGAAGCACTGGTTGTCGCCGGAGAGGTGGTTTGCATCGCAGGTGAGGATGTAACCGTCGAAGTACTGCATCGCGGTGAAATTGCCGTTGGGCGGGATGGTCGGCGCCGGGGCACCGTTGCAGACATAGCGGTTCTGCGCGACGTTGACTTCGCCGGCGTCGAGCACGCCGTTGCGGTTCGCGTCCAGTCCGACGCGCACGAGCGTGCCGCCTGCAGCGCAGTTGGCGCCAGCCGGTTCGGCGGCCGTCGCGAGCAGTGCGTTGAAACCGTCGACGCCGGCCGCACCCGCGGAGCCTTGCGCGCCCTGTACACCCTGGGGACCCTGCGGACCGGTGGGCCCCTGCGGGCCAGCGGGACCTGCCGGGCCCGTGGGGCCCATGGCCCCTGCCGGACCGGTGGCTCCGGCTGGCCCGGGCTCGCCCTGCGGGCCAGCGGGACCCGGCTCGCCCTGCGGCCCGGTTGCGCCGGCGGGGCCGGGATTGCCACTGAGCGCATACTGCGCGACCGGGGTCGTCGCCACGGCCTGGCGAGGCAGCAGTGCTTGTCCGTTGACGCTAACCTCGAGCCAGGTCTGGTTGCCGCTGAACACGCCCGGGAACGCGAGCGAGACGGTGAACAAGCCGTCGACGACCGGGAACTGCGATTCGAGCTGCGGCGCGCCGAGCGCATTGCCGCCGCTCGCCGCATCGTAGAGCGTGAAGGCGAGGTCGTACGATCCATTGGCCGGCTGGCCGTCCTGCTCGAGCCGCCCCTGGTAGGTGAAGTCGGGCAGCTGCGCGACCTGCGCCTGCGCGCCTGCTCCGATGAATCCTGCAAGCATCGCCGCGACGCGGCGCGTGGTGATTGCACTCATGGCGCGCACCTCTCGAACGACGTGCGGAACAGCTGGTCGGGTCGCTCGACCGGCGCTGCCCAGAAGCCCGAAACGACCGTGACGCCATTGCCGGCCGTGACGCCGGCGGTCGGTTCGCCGATCGTCGCCGACAGGCCGAAGCACGCATTCGACGCGCGGCTCACGCCGCCGCTCGCGATGACCGCACCCTGCAGCGCGAAGCCACCGCCCGCCGGCGCGGCGAATGCGGTGGACGCGGCGAGCGCGATCGCACAGATGGCCGCCGGCCCGCGACGCCGGTGCGCATACGATTGAATATCCATCGAACCTCCTGCTGCGGACGTGATGAGCGGCCCCATGCCGCCCCTCTCATCGGTCCCATCCCGGAAAGCGCAAAAAGGAGGGCGCGGATATCACGCGGGTCCATGCGCACATCGGCGCACATGCGCTGCACGCGAGGCGCGTGGCGGACCACCGGGTCCGGATGTTTCAGTCCGCCACGTCGAAGCCGTCGGCGAAGATGGCGTCCTTCCAGCCGCCGCGCAGCTCCCAGCGCGACTCCGCGAACACGTTCGCGTAGGGCTGGATGTCCGGCACGACGACGATGTCGAAGTCGGTGACACCTGCGGCCACGTCGAGCAGGGCTTCCTGCTGCTGCCAGCGTCGCGACGGATCGGCAGCGGCGGGCGAGAACGCGCCGGCCGGCACGCCATTGACGTGGATCGTCGCGGCCGCCGAGCCCGCCTGCTCGCCCGGCGTGCCCGCACCCCCGTCGAACGTGCGCCGCAAGCGCAGGGGCGGCTGCGCATCGGGGACGTGGAAATGGAAACGGCTCGCGCCGCCCGCGTACGCGCACGCGAGCGCCGTGCGCGTGCTCGGCGGCTCGTCCTCGAACGTCGCCTCGAGCATCGCGCAGCCCGCGCCCGCCGGCGCCTCGTAGGCGTGCGCCGCGGCTGCTGCCGCGTCGCCGATCTCGAACGCGTCGTAGCCGACCAGCAATGGTGTGTCGCGACGATATGCGTAGACGACGCTGCGGATGCACGTGGGCACCGGCATCGCCGGCGCGTAGCCGGCTTCCTGTTCGAAATGCACGGCGTTCGCCCAGGTGAGCGGCGCCGTCGGCATGAGACGGTAGGCCACGGTGCTGCCGCTGCCGTCTGCATCGACCACGGGCGCGCCGGCAAGTGAACCGGCGAATGCGCCGTGGTCGAAATAGAACCCGCCGTCGTAGAAGTCCTCGACACCCGTGCCGTACCACGCCGGCGCGCGCGCGCCGTCGACGTACGCGCGCTCATCGCCTTCGAGGTAACCGCGCGTCGCCGCGCCGTCGGCGCGATAGCGCGCCGCGACGCCGACGATCTTGCCCGCGCCGGTCGCGTGGTCGAGCACGAGCGCAGGCGCGGCACTGCACGCGTCGCGCAGGTGCGCCTCGAAGCGCCCCGCGTCGGCGGGCACGGGCGCGGCATCGAACGCGAGCGCGCTGTCGATCGCGACCGTCGCCGGCAGGCTCGCCGCCGCGACCAGCGCGAGCGACACCGCTTCGCGGAACGGTATCGGGAACCACGCGTACAACCAGCCGCCTGCATCCTCGCCGACGAGCACGCCGCGCGCGGCCGACTGCGCATCCATGGGTGATGCGAAGAAGTCGGCGAGCGGGGCGTCGATCGTAGTCGTGCCGTCGACGCTCACGCGCAGGCTCACCTGCGCGTATGCGCTGCGCGGGAGGCGCAGGCGGATGCCGCGCAACCAACCCGGTCCGCCGCGCGCGGCGAGGACGGCGACCTCACCCGCGGCCAGGCTCGTCGTCGCCGTTTCGAACGGCAGCATGCCGTTCCACGGATCGTCTCCAGCATGGGCGAGAAACGCGCGCCACGCGGCTTCGTCATGGCCCGCGACGAAGCTCGTGACCGGCGTGCCCGGCGCGAGGCGATGATGCTGCAGCTGCAGCCAGAGCAGGCGCTGCGTCGTGCCCGTGCATGGATTGATGCCGTCGCCGTCCGCGCCGGCGAGCGCGATGCGCAGTGACTGCGCGTGGGTGATCGGCACGTGGCTGACGTAGCCGCCGCTCGATTGCGTGCGGCCGAGGGTGAGCGGTGGCGTGAACGGGACGGTCGAGCCGTCGAATACGCTCGCGAGCGGCGTGTCGAGGGCCGGCATCGCCGCACCGTCGACATACAGGCGTAACCGGATCGCCGGGTCTATGCAGGTCGACGTGCCGAAGCCGCTGGTCAGCCACACGCGCGCGAGCGCACCGGGACCGCGCTCGTCGAGCACGACGACTTCGTCGCCGTCGCGATACAGCCAGCGCAGCGGATACGGGTTCGCGGTGGCCCCTTCGCCGCCCGCATTGCTGCGGTCGTAGCGGCAGCCGCCCAGGCAGTGGCTCGACCGTTCGAGCACGACGTCGCGCGCATCGAGCGCGGCGAGGCGCGCCGGCGATTCCCAGACTTCCCACGGCAGCCCGCCCGCCTGCGCCACAGCCGCGACGCTGGTGCATGCGATCGCGAGCGGCAGGCGGCACACCATCGCGCGTCAGTCGTGGTCGGGATAGAGCGCCGGCAATGCTTCCTCGCGATGCGGCGCTGCGGCGTCGACGCGCCAGCGCAAGCCGCCGCGGAACGCGCGTTGCAGGCGCGCGGCGAGGCCTTCCGCGGCCGCGCCGCTTGCATAGCGCGTGCGTTGCAGCTCGGCCAGCACGTCGCCTTGCGCGGGATCGGCGAGCCCCGCGGCGAGCTGGCCGAGGTTGTGGACATCGCCGCGCTCGCTGCGCGCCCACGCGACGAGCGCGCGTTCCGCACCGGCGAGGTCGCCGAGCGCGCAGGCGCGCAGGAAGTCCGCGCGCGGCGCCGCCGAGGCCGAGGCCGAGGCGCCCGGCGTGCCGCGCACCGGCGCAGGTGCGCGCGCGAAGCGTCGCGAAACCCACCATGCGAACAGGGTGGCGAGCCAGAGCAGGAACGCGGTCGCGGCAAGGATCTTCCAGAGCCCGGCATGCAGGTCGGCGTCGATCGTGGGCGCAGCGGGCGCCGGCCTGGGCGGGGCAATCGTGCCCGCCGGCGTCGCCGGCGCGGGCGTCGATGCGGCGCCCGCGGCCGGCAGCACGGTGATCGTGCGCGGCGGAAGCGTCGCCTCCTCGGCGCGATCGTGCTCGGTATCCCACCAGCGCACGCTGAGGCCGGGCACGGTGAGCGTTCCGGCGCGATTGGGCACGAACGCGAACTTTCGCACGCGCTCGCCGTACAGCCATTCGCCGTCGTCGCGCGTGCGCGTGTCGGCCTTGTCCGGATAGATCTCCGCGCCGGCCGGCGCCGCGAGTTCGAGTTCGGGCAATTGTTCGTAACCGAGCCCCTGTGCCTGCAAGCGGATCGTGCGCGTGACCGGTTCGCCGACGTGCACTTCCGCCGGCGGCTCGCCTTCGTCCTTGAGCAGCAGCGACGCGGCCGGCAACCATGCGCCGTCGGTCCAGCTCGCCGGCTTCGCGCGCACGTCGAGGTGCACCGCGTCCGAACGCGCACTCACGCTGCGTCCGCGGCCGAAGAACGCCGCGGGATCGGCCGCGTCGAGCACGGTGCCGCGGAACGCGAGCGCGGGGATGTCGATCGG
Source organism: Dokdonella fugitiva (assembly GCF_004342425.1). Classification (GTDB taxonomy): domain Bacteria; phylum Pseudomonadota; class Gammaproteobacteria; order Xanthomonadales; family Rhodanobacteraceae; genus Dokdonella_A; species Dokdonella_A fugitiva. The sequence continues at coordinate 92,608 of NZ_SLWQ01000009.1, forward strand.
GCCGCTGCGTTCGGGAGTCAGCGCGTAATGGCGCTCCAGCACGTGGTAGCGGCGTGAACCGACGCTCGCGACGTAGGACTTGTCCTGGCCGAGCCGTTGCGCGGTGAGTCCATCGGCCTTCGGCTCGGCAAGATTGCCGTCGGTGAGGTCGAACGCGTAGTACAGCTTGACCGTGTAGCGGACCTGCTGCTGCACGTACGGGTCGAGCGGCTCCGCGCTCGCCTCGAGGAAGATGTCGCCGCCGGCCTGCTGCGCCGCGCTCGGCGCGGGTGCGACGGTGAGGCGGATCGGCGCGGTCTGCGCCGTGCCGACCGTGAGCGCGGGGATCGTGATCGTGCCCTCGTGCTTGGGTTCGAGGCCGACCGCCCACAGCGTCTTCGCGCTGCGCGCGCCATTGCTGATGTTCACCTGCTGGCCGGACTGCGTGTTGAGCACGTTGAAGTCCTTGGCCAGCACGGAGAAATCCGGCGACGCCGCACCGACGCCGTCGATCTCGATGTTCAGGGTCACCGTCTCGCCGAGCCGCATGCTGTCGCGATCGAGCCACGCGCGCAGCGCCGGCTTGTCGTCGGCATGCAGCGCGCGCGCGACGACGACGAGCAGGGCGAGCGCGGCGTGTACGTACCATCGGAATCCGATCGCTTTCATCCGCCGTTTCCTCCGCGTTGCTGGCGGCGCTGGTATTCGAGCTGGAACTTGCGCCGCAACAAGCCGCCCGGATCGTCGGGCACGCGCTCGAGCCAGTGTTCGAGCGCCTGGCGTTTCTCGCGCGTCGCGTCGTCCTCGGGCGCTTCCTGCACGCCATGGGCAGGCTCGCTCGCGTCGCTCGCCGCATCCTTGTCGGCGAGGGCGCGGTCGACGGCCTGCTTGAGCGCCTGCTGTTGCTGCGCGTCGGGCTTCTGCTCGCCCGGCTTGCCGTTGGCGCCGCCCGCGTCCTGCTGCCGCCCCGCGCGCGAAGACCCGTCCTGCGCACCTTGTTCGTCCGGCGCCTGCCCGGGCTGGTCCTGCCGAGTGTCGCCATCCTGCTTCGCCTGGTCGCCCTGCCCCTGCTGCTCGCCTTGCTCGCCCTCGCGCGTGTCGCGGTCGTTCCTGGGCCCACCCTGCTCGCGCGTGTCGTCGCTGGATCCGTCCTGCTCTTCACCGGGCTTCTGCGCGCCGTCTTCGGGCTTCGACCCGCCCTCCTGCTGCTGCGGATCGCCGTCCTGCCGCGAAGGGTCCTGGCCTTGTCGAGGTTGCTGCTGCCCCTGCTTCGGGTCCTGCTGCTTGCGCTGGCGCAGGAACTCCTCGACGGCCTTGCGGTTCGCCTGGGCATCGGCCATGCCCGGTTCGCGCTGCAACGCTTCGTCGTATGCGGCGAGCGCTTCTTCGTAGCGCCCGAGCCTGGCGAGCGCGTTGCCGCGGTTGTAGGCACCGTCGGCGTCGCTGGCTTGCGCCCAGGCGCTTTCCGCCGCCGCGTAATCGCCACTGCGATAAGCGGCGCTGCCGCGCCATTCGGGCGTCGGGGCGACTTCGGCGGCGCGCTTGGCATCGCCTGCGGCGAGCGCGGCCGCCGCCTGCTGGTCCGCGCGCTGCCAGAGGCCGCTCAACGCAGCGGCCCGTGCGTGCGGCGGCGACGCGAGCACGACGAGCGCGAGGGCCATGAGCCAGCCGCGCCGGAACGACGCGAGCGCGAGCGGCAGCACGGCGAGCAGCAGCCAAGGCCCGCGATCACGCCAGCGCGCACTCGCTGCTTCGCCGTCGGTGCGGCCCGCTCGTGCGTCGACGTCGACCGTCGAAGCGAGCACGGCGTCCAGATCCGAGCCGTCCGCGCTCAACGATGCGTAGCGCCCGCCGCCGGCCGTCGCGACCGCGCGCAACGCCGGCTCGTCGAGGCGTGAAAGCACGACGTTGCCCTGCTCGTCCTTGAGGAAGTCGCCTTGCGCGAGCGCGACCGGCGCCCCGGCGGCGGTACCGAGGCCGAGCACCGACACGTCGTAGCCACGCGCGTGCGCGCGTCGCGCCGCGGCCGTCGCGTCATTGCCCGCGCTGTCGGCGAGCAGGACGATCTCGCCCCGGTGCAGTCCTGCCTGTTCGATCAGCGCCGCCGCCGCATCGATCGCGCGACCGGTCGCGTTGCCGGCGACCGGCATCGTGCTCGGGTCGAGCGAGTCCACGAGGTTGCGCACGGTTTCGACGTCGTCGGTGAGCGGTGCCGCGACGAACGCATCGCCGGCATAGGCGAGCAGTGCGGTCTGGTAGTCGCGGCTGCGCGAAAGGATGTCGTCGAGCTTGTAGCGCGCGCGTTCGAGCCGGCTCGGCTTCACGTCCTGCGCAGCCATGCTCGGCGCAAGTTCCAGCACGAGCACGCGCGCCGCCTGGTTGCGGTACAACGGCATCGGTTCGCGTTCCCACGCCGGGCCGGCGAGCGCGAGCGTCGCGAGAGCCCACAGCGATGCCGCGAGCACGAGCCCGCCACGCGCGCTGCCGCCATCGATGCGTTCGAGCAGGTGCGGCAACAGGTGCGCGTCGACCGCGCCGCGCCATGCGCCCGCATCGGTGCGGCCGTGCCGCCATGCGTACCAGCACAGCGGGAGCGCGAGGAGCAGCAGCAGGGCCGCCGGGCGCAGGAAGTGGAAGTCGCCGAATGCGCTCATGCAGGGCGGCTCATGCAGGTACGCCGCGCAAGCCGCGCAGGCGCCACGCGGGCACGGCGAAGGCGAGCGCCGCGGCAGCGAACGCCGCGGCGAGCGGCATCCAGTACCACTCGTCGACCGGGCGCAGGCTCTGCTTCGCGTCCGCCGCGGGTTCCAGCTTGTCGATCGTGCGATAGACGTCGGCGAGTTCCTCGCTGTTGCGCGCGCGGAAGTAGCGGCCGCCGGTGCGCTCGGCCATCTTCGTCAGCATCGCCTCGTCGAGGTCCGCCGACGGATTGACCATGCGGCTGCCGAACAGGCTGTCCACGCGCATTTGCTCGGCGCCTATGCCGATCGTGTAGATGCGCACCTGGTTCGCTTCGGCGAGGTCGATCGCCTTGGACGGCGTGAGTTCGCCCGCGGTATTGACGCCGTCGGTGAGAAGCACGAGTACGCGCTGCTCCTGCGGTCGCGCGCGCAGGCGCTTGACCGCAAGGCCGACCGCGTCGCCGATCGCGGTTTCGCGTCCGGCGAGGCCGATGGTCGAATCGAGCAACTGCTTGCCGACCGTGCGCAGGTCGAACGTGAGCGGCACGAGCAGGTATGCACGCGTGCCGAACAGGATCAGGCCGACGCGATCGCCGCGGCGCCGCTCGACGAAGTCGCTCGCGATCGCCTGGATCGCCGCGAAGCGCGGCACGGCGGAACCGCCGAGTTGCATGTCCTCGATGCTCATGCTGCCGGAGGTGTCGACCGCGAGCAGGAGGTCGCGGCCCGAACGCGCGACGTCCTCCCGGGGACCCAGCCATTGCGGCCGCGCCGCGGCGAGTACGAGCAGCGCCCACGCGAGCAGCGCGAACACACGCCGCAGGCGCGGCACCGGCGACACATCGGCCTGCTGTGGCAGGGCGACGCCGAGGTGCGGCAGGTGCAGCGCGGTGCCGAACATGCCGCGCGCGCGCGGCAGCAGGCGTGCCGCGAGCAGCGGCAACGGCAGCAGCACGAGCAGCCACGGCCATGCGAGCTCAAGCATGGCTTGCCTCCGCGCGCAGCGCATGCGCGAGCCAGCGGCGTGCGAGCGCGACCAGCGCCCGTGCATCGACGGCCACGGCCGGATCGTCGGCGCGCCGGTACGGCGCGTCGAGCAGCGCGCGCCCCGCGCCACGGCGGAACGGAGCGGCGGCCGCCTCGCCCGCTGGCAGGTGTGCATCGAGGAACTCGAGCCAGGCCTCGCCCTGCAAGGCGGCGGCGTGCGGCGCGAGCAGGCGGCTCGCCCGCCGCAACAGCGCCGACACGGCGATCGACAGCTGCTGCGCATCCGCGTCGCGCGCGTGCGCGGCAGCGATGCGCTCGAGCTCCGCGCGCACGCGCGCGCGCCAACGCCGGTCGCGTTCGAGGCGCCACAGCATGCGTACGGCGAGCACGAGCACGACCACCCCGACCAGCGCGAGCAGCCACCAGCCGGGCGCCGGTGGCCACCAGCCGGGCGGCGGCGGCAGGTGGATGTCGCGCAGTTCGGGGCCGGCAGCGGGATTCATGCGACCACCGGCGAATGACGGCTGCGCGCGAGCAGGGGCGCGAGCGCGCGCCGCAGGTCGGCATGGCCGTCGAGTTCGATCACGCGAATGCCGAGCCTGCGTGCCTGTTCGAGCAGGCGTGCGCGCGAAGCGGAGAAGCGTTCGGTCCAGCTGCCGCGCACGCGCGGGTCGGCGAAGTCGAGCACGCGCCGTGCGGCGCCGAGATGGATCGCATAGCGGCCGGGCGGCGGCGGCGCGAGTTCGAGTACGTCGCGCAGCAGCACGATGGTGACCTCGTGGCGCCCGGCGAGCTGCGGCAGCAGCGGCATGGCATCAGCGTCGGCGCTGAAGCCATCGGTGAGAAGGACCAGGCGCATGCCCGGCCGCAGCAGCCGGCGCACGCGCGCGAGCACACCCGAGAGGGGTTCCTGCCGGCCGGCATCGGCTGCGGCGTCCCAGTCACGCAACGCGCGCAACACGCGCAGCACGCCCCGTCGCCCGCCGGCGGGCTTCACTTCGCCGTCGACGCCGCCACCGAAGCCGAGCGCCCCGACGCGGTCTCCCGCCGCCGACGCCATCCAGGCGAGCAGCGCCGCCGCGCGCGCGGCCTGCACGCTCTTGAAGCGCACGCGCGTGCCGAAGTGCATGCCGGGATTGAGATCGATCGCGAGCAGCAGCCCCTGTTCGCGTTCTTCTTCGAAGAGTTTGGTGTGCGGCTTGCCGCTGCGCGCGGTCACGCGCCAGTCCATGTGGCGGATCTCGTCGCCGGGCTGGTAGATGCGCGACTCGCGGAAGTCGACGCCGCGACCGCGCCAGCGCGAGCTGCTGGTGCCGCTGCGCAGGGCCGGGCTGCGCCGGTTGCGAACGAGGCTGGCGCCGTGGGCGAGCGCGGCGAGCGAGATCAGTTCGTCGAGGGCGACGCGGACGGAGCGGTTGGCGGATGCGGACGGCATGGCTGGCATGGCAGCGCGACGCGGGTCGCGCTGCGCGACGGACTCAGGGCAGCGGCACGCGTTCGAGCAGCATCGATACGACGCGTTCGGCACTGACGCCTTCCGCCTCGGCTTCGTAGCTGAGCAGCACGCGATGGCGCAGCACGTCGGCGGCGATCGCGTGCACGTCCTCCGGCGTCACGTAGTCGCGGCCGGACAGCCACGCATGCGCGCGCGCGCAGCGGTCGAGCGCGATCGTGCCGCGCGGGCTGGCCCCGTAGGCGACGTAGCGGGCGAGCTCGGCGCCGTACGCGGCCGGCTCGCGCGTGGCGAGCACGAGCTGCACGAGGTAGGTCTCGAGCTGCGGCGCGAGGTGCAGCGAGAGCACTTCGCGGCGCGCGGCGAACACCTGCTGCTGGGTCAGCCGGCGCAGCGGCGGCGCGGTCACGACGAGCGCCTCGCGCGCGCGGTCGCGCGCGAGCTGCAGGATCGCCGCTTCGGCGGCGGCCTTGGGGTAGTCGACGCGCACATGCAGGAGGAAGCGGTCCAGCTGCGCCTCCGGCAGCGGGTAGGTGCCTTCCTGCTCGATCGGGTTCTGCGTCGCCATGACGAGGAACAACGCGGGCAGCGCGTAGGTGTCGCGGCCGACCGTGACCTGGCGCTCGCCCATCGCCTCGAGCAGCGCGGACTGCACCTTCGCCGGCGCGCGGTTGACCTCGTCGGCGAGGATGAGGTTGTGGAAAATGGGACCGCGCTGGAACTCGAAGCTGGTCGTCTGCGGCCGGTAGATCTCGGTGCCGGTGAGGTCGGCCGGCAACAGGTCGGGGGTGAACTGCACGCGGTGGAAGTCGGCCTCGATGCGTGCGGCGAGTTCCTTGATCGCGGTCGTCTTGGCGAGTCCAGGCGCGCCTTCGACGAGCAGGTGGCCGTCGGCAAGCAGGGCGATCAGCAGGCGGTCGATGAGCGCCTCCTGGCCGATGATGCAACCGGCGAGTTCACGCCGCAGGGCGGAGAATGCGGCGGCGGCCGTGATGGGTTCGGGCATGTCCATGGGCTGTGAATCCGGGGTTCCCGATGATCGCACGGGATGATGGAGGGTCGGACAACACGGTGCGCGAATAGTTTTCGCGGAGCATCACGAAACCGCTAGCGAATCGCTACACCGGCATGCGCGGAGCGTTCCGCGGCGGTGCTAGTGCTCCAGCACGTCGCCGAGCGAGAGCGGCTTGCCGACCAGCCAGCCCTGGGCGTAGCGGCAGCCGAGACGGTGCAGGATCTCGCGCTGCTCGCGCGTTTCGACGCCTTCCGCGACGAGGTCGCAGTCGAGCGCGCGGGCCATGCCGACGATGACGCCGACCATCGCGACCCCGCGCGGGCGGTCGAGCGCCTTGATGAAGCTGGCGTCGAGCTTGATCTGGTCGAAGTTCAGGGTCAGCAAAGGGCCGAGGTTCGAGTACCCCGTGCCGAAGTCGTCGAGCGCCACGGGCATGCCGACCGAATGGCAATGCGCGATGAGGTCGCCGATGCGCGCATGGTCCATGACCAGGCTCTCGGTCACTTCGAGCTTGAGCTTGTCGGGCGGCAGGTCACGCGCGTGCAGCAGGTCGAGGATGCGCTGCACGAGGCCGGGGTCGTCGATCTGCCGCCCGGACAGGTTGGCGGCGATGAACGGCAGTGGCTTGCGGCCGCGCTCGCGGAGCTCGACCAGCATGTCGCAGACGCGCGCGAGCACGTAATCGCCGATCGGCACGATCAGCGAGGTTTCCTCGGCGAGGCGGATGAACTCGGCCGGCGAGACGGCGCCGCGTTCGGGATGCTGCCAGCGCACGAGCGCCTCGTAGCCGGCGATGCGCCCACTCACGATCTCCTCGATCGGCTGCAGGCGCACTTCGAGTTCCTTGCGGTCGAGCGCGGCGCGCAAGTCGCTCTCGAGGCGGATCTTGTCGAGCGCGTACGCGTCGTCCGGTTGCATGGTAGGCGCTGCGTCGAAGCCGTCGGCTTCGCCGGTGAGCCGCGCGAGCGCCGAGCGATACCGCGTCAGCTGGCTCATCAGCAGCGCGCGCACGACCGGGTCGGCATGGGCTAGGCGTTCGGCGAATTGCGCCTTGTCGATCGGGATCAGGCGGCAATCGGTCAGCGCGCGCGCGCTCGCCGTGCGGGTGGAGTCGTCGAGCACGGCCATTTCGCCGAGCAGCATGCCCGGGCCCAGCTCCGCGAGCAGGCGCGGCTCGCCGAGCTGGGTCGTGCTGATCTCGATACGGCCGGCCTCGATCAGATAGGCGCAGGTGGGCGCGTCGCCTTCCGCGAACACGAGTTCACCGGCCTTGAACAGCTCGCTATAAGGCTGCAATGCGCGGTCCTCCCCCCTGGGATGCAGCGCGGCCGCTTCGTCGAAGCAATGCCCGATCGTACACAAAAAAAGGGCCGCATTGCTGCGGCCCTTCTTTCGACCTCGTTACCGCGTGCTTACGGTCCGCACGCCGGCACCGGGCTCGGCACGCTCTGCGACCCGCGGAAGGTCACGGTCGCGCTGCGCGAAGTGTCGCCCGCGGCGGAGAACACGCACTGGCCCGTGCCGACGGCCGGCGGCGTGCCTGCGCCGATGAAGCCGGTCGCAGTGACGATGAAGCCCGCGGTGCCGCCGTTGTTGGTCGTGGCGGTGGTCGGATTCGGCGAGAGTGCCGCGCCGTCGCCACCACTCGCGCTGCACGCCGCGTCGATGTCCACGCCAGGCAGGCCGCTGCCGTCGGGACCGACGGCCTTGACCGTGATCGGCACGTCGCGGCTGCCGGCACAGTTGATGAGCACCGAGCTCGGGCTCACCTGCAGCGCGGAGATCTGCACGACGATGTCGACCGGATCGCTGGTCGCGCCGGCGCCCGTGAACACGACCTGGCCACTGCTGCCGTCGCCGCTGGTGACGGGCAGGCCCGACGTGACGACGGTGCCGACCGCGCAGCCGTCGGTACCGGTCAGGTCATCGAAGAAGCCCGCACCCGCCGTGCCGTCGATCGAACCGGTGCCGGCCGGCAGCGTGAACTGGAAGCCGATTCGCACGCCGCGCAGCGGGATGCCGAGCGCATCCGCCACGCACACCGTCACGGACGTGGTGGTGTCGCCGAGCAGCGGATTCGGGAACGCGACGATCGAGGCCGGCGCGACACCCGGATAGGCCATCGTGCCCGCGTCGGTGACGCGACGCGGCGCGCCCGTGATGCGATCGACGCCGTCTCCCTGCGCCCAAACGGCCACCGAGTCACCCACCGTGTTGACCGTGTAGTTCAACGTCGCATGCGCGACGCCGATCTCGTTGGTCGTCGCACTGGCCGTGATGTTGCCGTGCAGGGCACGGCCGAACAGGTACGGCAGCACCGGGCCGGAATCGACCGTCGTGCCGGTCGTGTTGTTCTTGTTGAACACCGGCAGCACCGTCGCGCTGGTGGCGCTGTTGATGCGCTGCACCGTGACCGCGCTCTCGAGGTCTTCGTTGCCCTGCACGGCCTTGCCGAACACGATCAGCGCATCGCCCGGGCCCGCGCCACCGCCGGCCGAGTTGAAGTGGCCGGTCGGCGCGGTGAACGTGCCGCCGCCTTCCTGCGGGTTGCCGTCGAGGCCCGAGATGAGGAACTGGTTGTCGTTCGGCGTGCCCGGCGCGCCGACCGGCGAGTCGACCGCGCCGAAGCGGATTGCGGTGCCCGGGATGACCGGGTTGCCCTGGCGGTCGGTGCCGAGCGCCGACACCACGAGACTCAGCGTCGCGTCCGGATCAGGCGGGATCTGCGTCACGTCGTCCGGGTTCACGTCGCCCGAAACGGTGTTGATCGTGATGCCCGGCAGGCTCGGCGCGAACAGCGGCGAGGTCAACTCGAGGCTGTAGAGCTTGCCGTCAGAGACGATGACCGACACCGGGAAACTGACCGGATCCTGGATGCCGTTGGTGACATTGTTGTCGGAACGGTCGGCGGTCGCCTTGATCTGCATCGGGCCCTGCGGCGTGCCGTCGTTGACCTGGAAGGCGATCGTGGCGACGCCGTGCACCGTATGCGTCTTCACCGTCGTGCCCGACACGGCACCGGCGACCGAATTGGTGCTCAGGCGTGCATCGCCGGCTTCGCCGATGATTTCGACCTGCAGGTTGTCGACGCCGCTGTTGCCGTTGGCCGGGTCCGGGACTGCCTGACCGCCTGCGTCGAGCACGAGCGCGTGGATCTGCGAGGTGTTGTTGCCACCGGAGCTCGGCAGGTAGACGCCGGCCGGCGTCGCCTCGAGCGCGACGCTCGCCGGCAGCGTGCCGACGCCGCTGGTCACCGTGATCGTGATCGACGCGGACACCGTGCGGTTCGTGTTCGGGTCGACGCCGGCGACGGTGAGTACCGCGGTACCGGCGCGGCCGCTGGAGAACACCCAGCAGATCGCGTGGCCGGTGTCGGAATGCACCTGGATGTTGGTCCAGTCGACCGCGGACTCGTCCGGCTGCGTGCTCGCGTCGTCGGGGATGTGGATGCTGGCGACTTCGACCGGGCTGATGCTGCAGTTGATGTCGTGGCCGGAGACCGCCGAACCATCGGCGTTGCGCCACATGATGTCGACCTCGGTCGAGAACGGCGAGGCCGGGTACCACGCGGTGTGGTTGGCATTGAGCGGCAACGTGGTCGTCGTCGCGTGCAGCGTGATGGTGCCGCTCTGCGGCGGCGAGGTTGCGCCGCCGTCACCGCCACCGCCGCCGCAGCTGGCCAGCGTGAGGCTGGCGAGCATCAGCCCCAGGGTCTTGCCGAAAAATTTCATATGTTGTCTCCAGTCCTGCGAGTTCGTGGCAGCCAGCATGATCGGCGAAATCATCCGCCGGAATCGTTACATCTGCCGCACTATTTCAGATTGTCGCTGAGGATGCGAGGCGTGACGAAAATGAGGAGTTCCGCCTTGTTGTCGTTGCGCCCCTTGTTCTTGAACAGGTTGCCGAGCACCGGGATGTCGCCGAGCATCGGCACCTTCCGCAGCGTTTCGGACTTGCTGACCTCGTAGACGCCACCGAGCACGACGGTCTGGCCATTGTCCACCAGCACTTCGGTGCTGATCTCGCGCTTGTCGAGGGTCGGCACCTGGCCGCCACCGGGGCTGTCGACGAAGCCGGCGACGTTGTCCTTCTTCACGTTGAGGTTGAGGACGACGCGGTCGTCCGCGGTGATCGTCGGCGTCACCTTGAGTTCGAGCACGACTTCCTTGAAGGCCACGGTCGCCGTGCCGGTGCCCGCACCGCCGCCGCCCGAGTTCTGGAACGTCACGTAACCGACTTCCTGGCCCTGCTTGATGTCCGCTTCCTGCTGGTTCGCGGTGATCACGCGCGGGCTGGACACGACTTCGCTGCGGCCTTCGGTCTGCGCGGCGGAAAGTTCGAGGTCGAGCAGGTAGTCGGCGCCGAGGATGGCGAGGCCGAAGCTGCCCGCCGGGCTCGTCGCCGGCATGTTCACGTTGAGGCGGTCGTTGAGCGTGGGCACCGCGATGCCGGCCGGCACGACGCCCGGCGCGACGTTCGGCAGGCCACGGTTCGGGCCGTTGAAGCGGTTGTTGAGCACCACGTTGGACATGCGGTCCGTCGCGGTCGCCGAGCCCGACGTGCTGACCACGTTGCCATTGCTGGTTTCGTAACCGCCGCTCACGCCGAACTTGACGCCGAGCTCGCGTGCGAAGCTGTCGGTCGCGATCACGATGCGCGACTCGATGAGCACCTGCTGCACCGGCCGGTCGAGCACGGCAATGAGTTGCCGGACTTCCTGGATCTTCGACGGAATGTCGCTGACGAGCAGCGTGTTCGTGCGGTCGTCGAAGCTCACGCTGCCGCGCGACGAGAGGAAGCCGCGCTGCTGCGAACTCGTGCTGCCGCCGCCACCTCCCGCCGTGTTGGTCTGCGTCTCCTTCGTCAGCAGCGCGGCGATGTCCTTCGCCTTGCCGTAGCTGATCGGGATGTAGTCGGTGACCAGCTGCTCCTTGTCTTCCATCTTCAGGCGAGCGTCGGCGATCGCTTCTTCGCGCTCGGCGATCTCCTTCTGCGGGGCCACCCAGATGACGTTGCCACGACGGCGCTTGTCGAGGCCCTTGGCCTGCAACACGATGTCGAGCGCCTGGTCCCACGGCACGTTGATGAGGCGCAGCGTGACGTTGCCCTGCACGCTGTCAGCGACGACGATGTTGAGGTCCGACACGTCCGCGATCAGCTGCAGCACCGAGCGGGTCGGGATGTCCTGGAAGTTGAACGTGACGCGGCTGCCGCTGTATTCGGGTTCGGCGTTCTTGCCCTTGAGCTTGGCGTCGTCCTTCTTCGGGGCGACTTCGACCACGTATTCGTTGCCGCTCTGGTAGGCAAGCTGTTCGTACGGTTGCTTGGCGACGATGTCCATGCGCGCGCCGTTGCCCTTGGCGCGCGTGTCGATCGACTGCACGGGGGTGGCGAAATCGAGCACGTCGAGGTGCTGCGCCTGGCTCGGCGGGAGCTTGACGTTGAGCAGGTCGAGGACGATGTTGCCGCCTTCGCGGCGCAGGTTGGCCGATGCACCGGGGCCGCTGAAGGTCACGACGACGCGACCTTCACCGTTCTTGCCGCGGCGGAAATCGATGTTGGAGACCTCGACGTCGGCATTGCCCGAGACGGCCTTGGTCGGATCGGATTTGGCGACCGATGCCGCGATGCTCGACGAGCCGATCACGCCGTTGTTGATCGAGAGCACGACGTTGTTGCCGTTCACGCGCGTGTCGTAGCCGGCCTTGCGGAAGAGGTCGACCACGACGCGCGTGCGGCCGGCCGCCTCGATCGCCGATACCGCCGAGGTGGCGCCGGCGCCGACGTCGAGTCGCCGCTTGCTGAACGCGTTGCGCGTGTCGGCGAAATCCAGGGCGATGCTGGGCGGGTTCTCGGTGGAGAACACCTGTGGCGCCACCGCGGCGCCCGCGAACTTCAGCGTGACCTCGACCTTGCCGCCGGGCAGAGCCGTGTACGAGATGTCCTCGAGCACGCCCTCGGCATGCACGGCGGTGCCGAACACGAAGGCGAACAAGGCCATCAATCCGAGCAGGCGAGAGCGCACCGTGCGGAAGGCGGACCTGCGCTCCGAGGTTGCAGCGAATGTCGTGGTCATGAGATTTGTCCCCAATGAATCGGTCATTGCTTTTTGGTGTCGCCCAGGGCAATCGTTGCCTGCCGCTCCATCCAGCCGCCGGCGCCGTTGGACACGAGCTCGACGAGATCGATGCGGTCCTCGTTGATCGCGATGATCCGCCCGTAGTTCTGGCCGAGGTAATTGCCGACGCGGACGCGATGAACCACGCCATCCGGATCACGCACGAGCCCTTCGATCGACTTGGCCGAACCCAGCGTGCCCGACATCTTGAGCCCGTCGAGCGGGAACGATTCCAGCGGCTCGCGCGGACGGTTCTGGTCGGGGTGCGGCCCCGACGTGTTCGCCTGTTCCTGTTCCTCCGCACTCAGTCCGAACGGATCGCGCAGATCCTGGTCCTTGTAGAGGAAGACCTCGAACGTCTTGATGACGGGCAGCGGAGCGAGCGGCGCGCCCTTCTTCGCTTTTTCGCGCGCGACCCATTCCTGCGGGCTCTCGCTCGGCGTGCAGCCGGCCAGCCCTGCGAGGACGAGGATCGCGGCGACACGGAGCGGGATTGCGATGTGCTTGTTCATCTCACTCCCCCCCCGCCTTCCGGCCGCCCTTCGCCGGCGCCCCGCCTTTGGGGTTCTTCGCCCTCGCCACGGCCGACTGTTCCTCGTCGTCCAGGTACCGATAGGTCTTGACCGTGCCTTCGAGCAGCAGGGTGCCACCCACGGCCGCCTTCTGGTCGGCCGGCTTGAGCGAAACGTCGTGCATCGTCAGGATCACCACGCGCGGCAGCGAGGCGACGTTGCTGATGAACGTGCCGAACTGGTGGTAGGTGCCGAGCATCTTCAGCTGGATCGGCTTCTCGGCGTAGAAGTCCTTCATGACTTCAGCGCCGGGCTGGAACAGCTGCGTCTCGATGCCGGCGCTCAGCGCGGCCTGCGTGATGTTGTTGAGCAGGTCGGGCATCTCGGTGCGGCTCGGCAGCTGCCGCAGCATCGTCTGCAGCATCTCTTCCATGTCGGCGAGCTGCTTGCGGTACGCCTCCAGGTTGACCACCTTGCCCTGCTTGTCGGCGAACTCCTTCTTCAGCGCAAGCTCCTTGTCCTGCGCCTGCTTGAGCTCTTCCTGCTGCGCGCTGATCTTGAAGTACCAGCCGAGGAACAGGATGACCACGACGATGATCGCGCAGAAGAAGAACTTGACCGACTTCGACCAGCCGCCGATGTTGTTGCGGTCGAGATTTCGCAGATCGTCGAAGAAGCTCATTTCTTGCCCTCCGTGACCTGGGCCGGCGACGTTTCTGGGTGGCCGTCGGCCGGAGCGGCCGGCGGCGTCGCGGGCTTGGCCGCGGCTGCCCGAGGCGCATCCTTGGAAGCGCTTGCGGCGGCGCCGTCCTTGTCGTCGTTGCCGGCCTCCGGCTTATGCAGCTTCACTTCCATGGAGAAGGCGTACGGCAGCTTCTTGTCGGCTTCCCTCGTACCCGCCTTGTTCTCGATCTTGCGCAGGTCCGAACGCCCCATCCATGGCGAAGCATCGATATTGCGCATGTAACTCGCGACACGGGAATTCGATTCGGCCGTGCCTTCCAGGGTGAGCAGGTCGCCGACCTGCTTCATCGTGCTCAGCCGCGCGCCATCGGGGATCGTCTTCACCATCTCGTCGAACAGATGGACCATCTGCGAGCGGTTCGACTGCAGCTGCTCGATGATCTCCTTGCGCGTCAGCAGCTGGGAACGCCGCTTGTCGAGCTCCTGGATCTCCTCGATCTTCTTGTCGAGGTTCTGGATTTCCTGTTGCAGGTACGCGTTGCGCGAATCCTGGTCGTCGATGAGGTACCCCATCCAGGACATCGCGGCGAGGAACGCGACGACGGCGACCGCGGCCGCGGTCGCGAGCATCATGTAGAACTCGCGCTCGCGCTGCTTGCGCCGCTCGGCTCGCCAGGGCAGGAGGTTGATGTTGGCCATCAGTCGAAGCTCCTGAGCGCGAGCCCGCAGGCAATCATCAGCGCGGGAGCATCCTGGGCGAGCGTTTGCGCCTGGACGCGACCGGAGAGCGACATGTCCGCGAGCGGATTGGCGACGATGCACGGCACGCCGAGGTGTTCCTCGACCATGTCGGCGATTCCGGGAATCGAAGCGCAGCCGCCGGCGAGCACGACCTGGTCGACGCGGCTGTATTCGCTGCCGGCGAAGAAGAACTGCAGCAGACGGCTGATCTGCTGGACCATCGCTTCCTTGAACGGCTCGAGCACTTCGGATTCGTACGACTCGGGCAGGCCTCCCTGGCGCTTGGCGAGGCCGGCCTCCTCGTAGCTGAGGCCATAGCGGCGCATCACCTCGTCGGTGAGCTGCTTGCCGCCGAACACCTGTTCGCGCGAATAGATCGTGCGCTGGTTCTTCAGCACGATCAGGGTCGTCATCGTCGCGCCGACGTCCACGACCGCGACCACCGCGTCCTTCGGCACCGACAGCTGGTCGGCGATGAGCCTGAACGCGTTCTCCATCGCGAACGCTTCCACGTCCATGACCTTCGCGCCGAGGCCACCGAGGTCGAGCGCGGCGACGCGCAGGTCGACGTTCTCGGTGCGCGAGGCCGCGAGCAGGACATTGACCATGTCCGGGTTGTCCTTGATCGGGCCGAGCACCTCGAAGTCGAGGCTGACTTCCTCGATCGGGTAAGGGATGTACTGGTTCGCCTCGACCTGGATCTGCGCTTCCATGTCCTCGTCGGAGAGGTCGCCCGGCATCGGGATCACTTTCGTGATGACCGCCGATCCGGCGACTGCCGCGGCCGCGAACTTCGTGCGCGCGCCCGAGCGGTTGAAGGCGCGGCGAATCGCTTCGCCCACAGCCTCGACCTCGACGATGTTCTTTTCGACGACCGCGTTGGGCGGCAGCGGTTCGACCGCGTAGTGTTCGACGCGGTAACGGCCGCCCGATTGCCCCAGCTGAAGGAGCTTCACGGCGGTGGAGCTGATGTCTACGCCGATCAGTGGCGGCGCTTTGGGTGTGAACAGGCCCACACTTTTTCCCCTTCCCACGCGCTCTTACGAGCGAAAGATGCGCCGTTACATTAAATACGATGATTAACGGTTTTTCAACAGCTGTCCAGCCCTGTGGCAAACTTGAGGCGAGACAGTGGCTTATCCGAGATTTCCCCAGTACGGCCGGCCCCGACGCCTGTCCGGCGATACAGCATACGCTCTATACTCTGACACTTACCGCACATACTTTGACTGGCATCACAAGTCCCGCCGCATGACGATCTTTCTCCGCCTGCTGCGCTATGCGCTGTATCTGGCGCTGGCCGGTGTCCTCCTCGGCGGACTCGCGCTCGGCACCGCCTATTGGCTCATCGCGCCGCGCCTGCCGTCGGTCGACATGCTCAAGGACGTGCGGCTGCAGGTGCCGCTGCGCATCGACACCGCGGATGGCAAGCTGATCGCGACCTTCGGCGAGACCAAGCGCACGCCGGTCCATATCGAAAACGTGCCGCTGCGCCTCAAGCAGGCCTTCCTCGCCGCCGAGGACGCGGATTTCTACAGCCATCGCGGCATCGACCTCGGCGGCATCGCGCGCGCGGTCTGGCTCACCGTCACGACCGGCAGCAAGCACGTCGCCGGCGGCAGCACGATCACGCAGCAGGTCGCGCGCATGTTCTTCCTCAGCCCGGAAGTCAGCTATACGCGCAAGCTCTCGGAGATCTTCCTCGCCTTCCGCATCGAGAACGCGCTGAGCAAGGACGAAATCCTCGAGCTCTACCTCAACAAGAGCTTTTTCGGCCATCGCTCCTACGGCGTCGCCGCCGCGGCGGAGTTCTATTACGGCAAGGCGCTCGACCAGCTCAGCCTCGCCGAATGCGCGATGCTGGCGTCGATCCCCAAGTTCCCGTCCACCGGCAACCCGCTCAGCCGGCCGCAGCGCGCGCGCGAGCGGCGCGCCTACGTGCTCGGCCGCATGCTGGAGAACCGGTTCATCGACCAGGCCGCGTACGACGCGGCGATGGCCGAGGCCGACACGGCCCAGCCGCATGAAGCGCCGGTCGAGGTCGATGCGCCGTACTTCGCCGAACTCGTGCGCCTGGAGGCGATCGAGCGCCTCGGCAACAACGCGCTGACCGACGGCTATCGCGTCCGCACCACGCTCGATGCGTCCCTGCAGGAAGCGGCCAACAGCGCACTGCGCAACGGCCTCATGACCTACGACGAGCGCCACGGATGGCGCGGCGCCGAGGGCCACAAGGACCTCCCGGCGGATGCCGGCAAGGACGCATGGAACGAGGCGCTGGACGAATACCGGCCCGTCGGCGGACTCGCACCCGCGCTCGTCATCGAATCCGACCGGGAGGGTGCGACGCTCTACCTCGCCGACGGCCAGAGCATCTCGCTCGAGCTGCCCGCGGTCGCCTGGGCGCGCCCCCGCATCGACGAGGACCGCCGCGGCAGTGCGCCCAAGTCGGTCGCGGACGTGCTCAAGCGCGGCGACATCGTGCGCGTCGCGCGCGACGCGGAAGGCGCCTGGCGGCTGACGCAACTGCCGGTCGCCGAGGCCGCGCTCGTCGCGCTCGATCCGCAGGACGGCGCGGTACGCAGCCTCGTCGGCGGCTTCAGCTTCCAGCGCAGCAAGTTCAACCGCGCGACGCAGAGCGCGCGCCAGCCCGGCTCCGGTTTCAAGCCGTTCCTCTACTCGGCCGCGTTCGAGCATGGCTTCACGCCCGCGTCCGTGCTCAATGACGCACCGGTGCAGTTCCCCGATCCGTCCAAGCCGGATGGCGTCTGGATGCCGAAGAACGACGACGACACGTTCCAGGGCCCGATCCGCCTGCGCGAAGCGCTGGTCAAGTCGGTGAACCTCGTGTCGGTGCGCCTGCTCGACGCGATCGGCGTGCGCTACGCGCGCGAGTACATCACGCGCTTCGGCCTCGCGCCGGAGCAGATTCCCGAGAACCTGTCGATGGCGCTCGGCACGGCCTCGGTCGCGCCGATCGCGATGGCGCGCGGCTACGCGGTGTTCGCGAACGGCGGCTACCTCGTCGATCCGTACTACATCAGCGAGATCGCCGACCGCGACGGCAAGATCGTCTACCGCGCCGATCCTGCCGTCGTGTGCACCACCTGCCCCGAGCACGCGCTCGCCCAGGCACCGGCGACGCCAGTCGCGGACGGCGCGGCGGCGACGAGCGCGCTGAACCCGCTCGGCGACGCGCACGCGGCGCCGCCCTCGACGCCGGGCGACGGCGCCACGCACAGCGCGCCGCGCGCGATCGACGCGCGCAACGCCTACCTCGTGACGTCGCTGATGCGCGACGTCGTGCGTCGCGGCACGGGTTCGGCGGCGATGTCGCTCAAGCGCAACGATCTCGCCGGCAAGACCGGCACGACCAACGACCACCGCGACGCGTGGTTCTCCGGCTTCAACGCCAAGCTCGTCGCGAGCTGCTGGGTCGGCTTCGACGACTTCAGCTCGCTCGGCCGCGGCGAATTCGGCGCCAAGGCCGCGCTGCCCATCTGGATCGACTTCATGCGCGTCGCGCTCAGGGACGTGCCCGAACAGCCGTTCGACATGCCGCCCGGCATCGCGCGCGTGCGCATCGACGCCGCCACCGGACTGCTCGCCGCTGCCGGCGATCCCGGTGCGATCCTCGAAGTCATGAAGACCGAGGACGCGACACGCCTCGCTTCGCAGCCGCCGCCGACCGACGAAACCAGCGAGCAGCACGAAGCCTACGACGTGTTCTGATGGGCGGCCGCGGCGCCATGCGCACGCAGGAAGCGCGCCGCCGCATCGCCATCGAGGCGGCGCGGTTGATCAGCGAAACGGGACTGCGCGACTACCGGCAGGCGAAGCAGAAGGCCGCGGCGCGCCTCGGCATCTTCGACGAAACCTCGCTGCCGAAGAACGCCGAGATCGAGGACGCGCTGCGCGAATACCAGCGCCTGTTCCGCGCCGACGACCAGCCACGCATCCTGCGCGAGCGCCGCGAGGCGGCGCGCGAGGCGATGCGCTTCTTCGCGGATTTCGAGCCGCGGCTCGTCGGCGCGGTACTCGAAGGCACCGCCGACGCGCATTCGGCCGTCTGCCTGCACCTGTACACCGACCAGCCGGACGCCGTGATCGCCCTGCTGCAGGAGCGGCGCATCGCGTACGACGAGGAATCGCGCCGCATCCGCCTCGATCGCGACACCGCGCGCGATTATCCGACGCTGCGCTTCAGCGCGGGCGGTACACCGATCGACATCACCATGCTGCCGTACGACCTGCTGCGCCAGGCGCCGCTCGACCGCGTCAGCGAAAGACCGATGCGCCGCGCCACCGCGGCGATGCTGGACGCACTGCTGGCCGACGCGTGAAGCACCGGGGCGATCAGGCCGGCGCTGCGCTCCGACGCAGCATGGGTCGCGACGGACGCGAGCGGCGGCGATTCCCCCGCTCGCGCACGCGCCGCGCACGAAGCGCGCGGCGCTTGCCGGTCAGCGCTTGCCGATCGCCACGTAGTCGCGCTTGGGCGAGCCGGTGTAGATCTGGCGCGGGCGGCCGATCTTGGTTTCCTGGTCGTTGTGCTGTTCGAGCCAGTGCGCGACCCAGCCGGCGGTGCGCGCGATCGCGAACATCACGGTGAACATCTCGGTCGGGATCTTCAGCGCCTTGTAGATGATGCCCGAGTAGAAATCGACGTTCGGATACAGCTTGCGTTCGACGAAGTAGGAATCCTTGAGCGCGGCCTGCTCGAGTTCCATCGCGACGTCGAGCAGCGGGTCGCT
Source organism: Dokdonella fugitiva (assembly GCF_004342425.1). Taxonomy (GTDB): domain Bacteria; phylum Pseudomonadota; class Gammaproteobacteria; order Xanthomonadales; family Rhodanobacteraceae; genus Dokdonella_A; species Dokdonella_A fugitiva. The sequence continues at coordinate 111,532 of NZ_SLWQ01000009.1, forward strand.
GACGTTGAGGTCCTTGAGCACCCTGTGGCACATCTCGCGGATGATCGTCGCGCGCGGATCGAAGTTCTTGTAGACGCGATGGCCGAAGCCCATGAGGCGGAAGCCTGAGTTCTTGTCCTTGGCCTTCTCGACCGCCTTGCCGACGTTCTTCGCGTCGCCGATCTCGCCGAGCATCTTCAGCACGGCCTCGTTCGCGCCGCCATGGGCAGGACCCCACAGCGCTGCGATGCCTGCGGCGACGCACGCGTACGGGTTGGCGCCGGTCGAGCCGACCAGGCGCACGGTCGAGGTCGACGCATTCTGCTCGTGATCGGCGTGCAGGATGAACAGCAGGTCGAGCGCCTTGGCCGCGACGGGGTTGAGGTCGAGCGGCTCGCTCGGCACCTCGAACATCATGTGCAGGAAGCGCGTGACGTAGTCTAGGTTGTTGCGCGGGTAGCGGATCGGCCAGCCGATCGAGTAGCGGTAAGCGGCCGCGGCGATCGTCGGCATCTTGGCGATCAGGCGGATCGCGGCGAGGCGGCGCTGCTCCGGATCGTTGAGGTCGAGCGTGTCGTGGTAGAACGCCGACAGCGACGCGATCGAGGCACACAGCATCGCCATGGGGTGCGCGTCGTAGTGGAAGCCGTGCAGGAAGTTCTTCAGCGCCTCGTGCATCATCGTGTGATGCGTGATCTCGTGCTCGAACGCCGCGTTCTGCGCCGCGTTCGGCAGCTCGCCGTTGATGAGCAGGTAGGCGACTTCGAGGAAGTTCGACTGCTTGGCGAGCTGGTCGATCGGATAGCCGCGATAGAGCAGCACGCCGGCATCGCCGTCGATGAAGGTGACCGCGCTGCGCGTCGCCGCGGTCGACATGAAACCCGGATCGAAGGTGAAGTAGCCGGTTTCCTTGTTGAGCTTGCCGATGTCGAAGGCAGGATCACCGAGCGTACCGGTGACCACCGGCAGCTGGGTGGCCTTGTTCGTCGCGGGGTCGGTGAGCTGGACGGTTTTGCTGTCTGACACGGGGAGCTCCTTCTGGCACGGCGGGCGCGGCCGGCCGGGTGCGGCGCCACGCCTGCACGATGGGTGCATTCGGCGATCACGGAGGGACCGCGATCAACGCACAATTATTGCATGGCGCACCGGCGACGGTACGCCGCGCACGGCAAACGCGGCGTAAACGAGGGTCGTACGGCGAGCGCGGACGAAGCGCGCGAACGCGAACGCCGGCACGGGGCCGGCGTTCGGAAAATCACATGCAGGTATGTCCGGTCCCGATCGGCGCATGTCTCGGGGCTGGCGCCGGATGGAACGGCCCCCGGGGCGGCGTACAGCCGTGGACGGCCCGGGGGTAAAAAGCCTGCCGGCCTTACTTGGCGTAGCGGCGGCGGAACTTGTCGACGCGACCGGCGGTGTCGACGATTTTCTGCTTGCCCGTGAAGAACGGGTGCGAGTGGCTGGAGATTTCCACCTTGATCAGCGGATATTCCTCGCCGTCCTCCCACTTGATCGTTTCCTTGCTCGTCATCGTCGACTTCGTGAGAAACGCGAAATCGCTCGAGACGTCCTGGAACACGACCGGCTTGTAGTTCGGATGGATGTCGGCTTTCATGGGCTGGCTCCGCGGTTCGGCCGCGATAAAAGAGCGGTAGTTTAGCCCGCTCCCGAGCGCCGGCGCAAGCTGCCGGCTCAGCCCCGTCCCGCCGCGCCCAAGGCGGTCGCGACCAGCGCCTCGAACCGGCCTTGGTCCACCGCCAGCACGATGTTCGCGTTCGGCCGGCCGCCGAGCCGGTCGTGCCAGTCGACCACGGTCGCGCCGCGGCCGAGCCCGGAGGCGAGCTCGATCGCGACATGATGGCGCTCGGCCTGGACGACGATCGACGGGTCCAGCGCGACCGCCATCGCGAGCGCGTCGGCGGCGATCATGCCGCGGCCGCGCGAGCGGTTGAATGCGCGCGCCTTGCGCGAAATCGCCGCGTAGAACCGCGCACGCGCGTCGCCGGCATCGAGCATGCGTTCGAACGCCTCGAACGTCATCGCATGGCGCAGGCACGCTTCCCAGTCGACGAGGTCGAACTGCGGCCACTCGGAGAACACGACGTGCGCGGCCTCGGGGTCGAAGCCGATGTTGAACTCGACCGGGGCGAGGTGGATGTTGCCGCGGCCGGTCACCGCGCCGCCCATGACGACGAGGCGCGCGATGCGCGAGGGCAAGTCCGGATCGAGCCGCAGGGCGAGCGCGAGGTTGGTCAGCGGCGCCAGCGCGACGAGGGTCAGCTCGCCCGGCCGCGCGCGTGCGAGCCGCACGATCGCCGCCGCGGCGTGCTCGTCGGCGGCGCGACGCGTCGCCGGCAGGTAGGCAGTGTCGCCGAAGCCGTCCTCGCCGTGGACGAACCCGGCGCCCGGCGCCGGCAGCACGAGCGCACTCGGGCAACCGGCGAACACGGGCGTGTCCACGCCGATCGTCTCGACCAGCTTGAGCGCGTTGCCGACCGTGTGCGCGAGGCCGACGTTGCCGGCGGCGATGCACAGGCCCGCGACGCGCGCGTGCGCATGCGCCATGAGGATCGCGAGCGCGTCGTCGACGCCCGGGTCGGTATCGATCAGCAGTGTCGTCATCGACGCATTATCCCCGCACGCACGCGGCGTCGGCTAGGCTCCGGCATAGCGCGCGGCGCCGCCGATCCAGCGCGCGACGAGCCGCTCCGCGGCGGGTGCGTGGTCGCGCAGCATCGCCTCGCCGATGCGCTGCACCTGCGGCAGCAGGTGCGCGTCGCGCGCGAGGTCGGCGACGCGGAACATGAGCTGGCCGGTCTGGCGCGTGCCGAGCAGTTCGCCGGGCCCGCGCAGCTCGAGGTCCTTCTCCGCGATGCGGAAGCCGTCGGCGGTCTCGCGCATGGCTTCGAGCCGCGCGCGCGCGGTCGACGACAGCGGCGTGCGGTACAGCAGCACGCAGCTCGACGACGCGCTGCCGCGGCCGACGCGCCCGCGTAGCTGGTGCAGCTGGGCGAGGCCGAGGCGCTCGGCGTTCTCGATCACCATGAGGCTCGCGTTCGGCACGTCGACCCCGACCTCGATCACGGTCGTCGCGACCAGCAGGCGCGTGTCGCCGCGCTTGAACGCGTCCATCGTTGCCTGCTTCTCCTTCGGCTTCAGCCGGCCGTGCACGAGGCCGATGCGCAAGCCGGGCAGCGCCGCGGTCAGCTCGGCGAACGCGACCTCGGCGGCCTGCGCCTCGAGTTGCTCGGATTCCTCGATCAGCGTGCAGACCCAGTAGGCCTGGCGGCCTTCGGCGCAGGCGGCACGGATCCGCTCGATCACCTCGCCGCGGCGCGAAGACGAAATCGCGACGGTCTGCACCGGCGTGCGTCCGGGCGGCAGTTCGTCGATGACGGACACGTCGAGGTCGGCATACGCGGTCATCGCCAGCGTGCGCGGGATCGGCGTCGCGGTGAGCACGAGCTGGTGCGGCACGCGGTCGCCGTCGCGCCCCTTGTCGCGCAGCGCGAGGCGCTGGTGCACGCCGAAGCGATGCTGCTCGTCGATGATCGCGAGGCCGAGGTTGCGGAATGCGACGCCTTCCTGCAGCAGCGCGTGCGTGCCGATCACCAGCGGCGCGCCTTCGGCCACCGCGGCGAGCGCGGCGCTGCGCGCGCGCCCGGTCACCTTGCCGGCGAGCCAGACCGGCTCGATGCCGAGCGGCTGCAGCCAGGCGCGGAACGTGTTGCAGTGCTGCTCGGCGAGCAATTCGGTCGGTGCGACGAGGGCCGCCTGCGCGCCCGCTTCGGCGGCGGCGAGCGCGGCGAGTGCGGCGACGACGGTCTTGCCGGAGCCGACGTCGCCTTGCACGAGCCTCAGCATCGGCTTGGCGCGCGCGAGGTCGCGCTCGATCTCGGCGCCGACGCGCTCCTGCGCGCGCGTGAGCGCGTACGGCAGGTTCGCGCGCAGTGCGCGGCGCAGGCGACCATCGCCCGCGAGCGGCGGCGCGCCGTGTCGACGCACCTGCGCGCGCAGGCGCTTGAGGCTCAGGTGATGGGTGAGAAGTTCCTCGAAGGCGAGGCGCTGCTGCGCCGGATGGCGTCCGCCGAGCAGCGCCGCGACGTCGGCGTCGGGCGGCGGGTGATGCAGCAGCAGCAACGACGCGCGCAGCGAATCGAGGCCGAGCCGCGCACGCAGCTCGGCCGGAATCAACTCGAGCACGTCGTCGGCGGGCAGGCGTTCGAGCGCGCGTGCGATCACGCCGGCGAGGCGCTTCTGGCCAAGGCCTTCGGTGCTCGGGTAGACCGGCGTCAGCGCCTGCTCCGCGGTGGCGACCATGCCGGCGGCGATGCGCCGGTACTCCGGATGGACGATCTCCGGGCCGTGCGCGCCGTAACGCACCTCGCCGTAGCAGAGGATGCGCGCGCCGGGCGCGAACTGCTCGGCCTGGGCGCGGTTGAAGTGGAAGAAGCGCAGGGTCAACGTCGCCTGCGATGCGTCGACGAGCGCGACGCGCAATTGCGGGCGATAGCGGAAACCGCGCTCGACTGCCTCGACGACGCCCTCGACCTGCGCGCTCTCGCCGATGCGCAGCTCGCGGATCGGCGTGATGCGCGTGCGGTCCTCGTAGCGCAGCGGCAGGTGGAACCACAGGTCCTGCACGCGCGCGAGCCCGAGCCGGCCGAGCGCTCCGGCGAGCGCGGGCCCGACGCCGGGCAGCGTCGTCAGCGGCGCGAGGCCGCTGTCGGCGAGGGCGACGGTGGAACGGGCGGCGCGCGACGGCATGCGCCTAGGTTAGCAAGGCGAATCGTGCGTCCGCGCGGGCGCGTGTAGGATCGGCGCGCTTCCCCGTGGCGGAGATCGGCGTGGACGAGTTCGAATACATTTCCGTACTGCTGTCGATCCTCATCGGCCTCGGCGTCACGCAGCTGCTGTCGGGCATCGCGCGCCTGATCCGCGATGGCCGCGCGCTGGCGCCGGCATGGTGGATCTTCGTGGTCACCGCGACGCTGCTGCTCGGCAACCTCCAGGTGTGGTGGATCGCGTTCGCCTGGCGCGGCGTGCAGGAGTGGACGTTCTTCTCCTACGTGACGTTCATGATCCAGCCGGTGCTGCTGTACCTGCTCGCGTACCTGGTATTGCCGGCCGACCTGCACCTCGACGGCGAAGCCCTCGCCCGCGCGTTCATCGCCAAGCGCAAGCCGTTCTACGTGATCGTCGCGCTGGTGCCGCCGGCGACGTTCCTGCAGCAGTGGATGCTCGCGCACGCGGCGCCGCAACCGGACCTCGACACCGCGCTGCGCCTGGCGTGGTTCGCGCTCGCGCTGCCCGGCTACCTGTCGTCGCGGGTGCACGTGCAGGCCGCGGTCGCGACCGCGTCGTTCCTGCTGCTGCTCGCCTACATCAGCCTGCTGTTCCTGCGCATCCACTGATGCGCGCGTGGTCAGTCGCCGAGCACCATGATCGCGTCGACCTCGACGTGCGCGCCGCGCGGCAGCGCCGCCACCTGGATCGTCGAGCGAGCCGGGTACGGCTCGCGGCAGTATTCGGCCATGACCGAATTCACCGCGGCGAAATCGCCGAGGTCGGTGAGGTAGATGCCGATGCGCACGACGTCGGCGAGCGAGCCGCCTGCGGCGGCGCACACCGCGGAAAGGTTCTCGAACACGCGCCGCGCCTGCCGGCTGATGTCACCGCCGACGAGTTCGCCGGTCGCCGGGTCGAGCGGGATCTGCCCGGACAAATAGACGGTATTGCCGGCGCGCACGGCCTGCGAATACGGGCCGATCGCCTTCGGCGCCTGGTCGGTGTGGATGATGCTGCGCGACATGTCGACTCCGGCTGCGGTGAACCGCGGAAGCTTGCGCGAGCACCATGCATTGCGCAAGGGCGCGCGCCGCATGCGCGGCGCTCAGACCGGGTGGCGCTTGACCGAGGTGACGACCTGCAGGCGGCGCACGCGGCGCATCACGTCGGCGAGGTGCTTGCGGTTCTTGACCTCGATCGTGAACAGCATCGTCGCGGTGGTGAGGTCGCGTTCCTTGTACTCGACGTTCTCGATGTTCGAGCCCGCCTCCGCGATCGCCGCCGCGACCTGGGCGAGCACGCCCGGGCGGTTCGCGACCTCGATGCGCAGTTCGACCTTGTAGTCACCCTGCACGGCGGTGTCCCAGGCGATTTCGATGCAGCGTTCGGGCGACTTGCGCAGTTCCGGGACGTTCGGGCATTCGAGCCGGTGCACGACGATGCCCTTGCCGGCCGAGAGGTAACCCATGATCTCGTCGCCGGGCAGCGGGTGGCAGCAATTGCCGAAGCTGAGCACGCCGCGTTCGCTGCCATTGATGAGGATCTTCTCGCTGCTGCCGCTGCGCGCGACGTGCGGGTGCTCGCCCTGCGCGGCGAGCAGCGCCTGCGCGATCGGCTCGGCGGCGCGGTTGCCCAGCGCGATGTCGGCGAGCAGTTCCTCGAGCCGCTTGTATTTCTGTTCGCCGAGGTAGCGCTCGAGCGCGGCGTGCGGGATCGCCTCGAGCGAAGCGTCGAGCGCGCTGAAGGCGCGGTCGAGCATGCGATGGCCGAACTCGACCGCGTCCTCGTGCTGCAGGCGCTTCAGGTGGTGGCGGATCGCCGTGCGCGCGCGCCCGGACACCACCCACTCGAGCCACTGCGGGCTCGGCGCCGCCGACGGCGCGGTGACGATCTCGACGGTCTGGCCACTCGCGAGCGGCGTGCGCAGCGGCACCAGGCGCTTGTCGACGCGCGCGGCGACCGCGTGGTCGCCGACGTCCGTATGCACGAAGTAGGCGAAGTCGAGCGCGGTCGCGTTGCGCGGCAATGCGAGGATCTGCCCCTTCGGCGTGAACAGGTAGACCTCGTCGGGGAACAGGTCGACCTTCACGTTCTCGATGAATTCGAGCGGCGACGGCATCTCGGTCTGCCGGTCGACGAGGTTGGACAGCCATTCGCGCGCGCGCGACTGCGCGCTGTTCGCCGGTGCCGCGTCGGTCTTGTAGGCCCAGTGCGCGGCGACACCGCGCTCGGCGACGGCGTCCATCTCCTCGGTGCGGATCTGGATCTCGATCGGCGCGCCGAACGGCCCGAACAGCACGGTGTGCAGCGACTGGTAGCCGTTCGCCTTCGGGATCGCGATGAAATCGCGGAAACGGCCGTCGAGCGGCTTGTACAGCGCGTGCACCGCACCCAGCGCCTGGTAGCAGTGCGCGACGCTGTCGACGACGACGCGGAAGCCGTACACGTCCATCACCTGGGTGAACGACTTGTGTTCGGCGCGCATCTTGGAATAGATGCTGTAGGGCGATTTGATCCGGCTCACGACGCGATGCGCGATCTGCTCGGCGCCGAGGCGCGTGTGCACCGCGTCCTCGATGCGCGCCATCGCCTCGCGCCGGTTGCCGAGCACGGCGCGGATGCGCTCGGCTATCACGCGATGGCGGTCCGGATGGAACATGCGGAAGCCGAGGTCCTGCAGTTCCGCCTTGAAGCGGTTCATGCCGAGGCGCTGGGCGATCGGCGCGTAGATCTCCAGCGTCTCGCGCGCGATGCGCCGGCGCGCATCGGGTTCCATCGCGCCGAGCGTGCGCATGTTGTGCAGGCGGTCGGCGAGCTTGATGAGGATCACGCGCAGGTCGCGCGCCATCGCGAGCAGCATCTTGCGGAAGCTCTCCGCGGCGGCTTCCTGGCGGCTGCGGAAGCGCACCTTGTCGAGCTTGGTGACGCCGTCGACGAGCGCCATCACGGGCTGGCCGAACTCGGCGGTGATCTGCTCGGAGGTGAGCGCGGTGTCCTCGAGCGTGTCGTGCAGGATCGCCGCGATGATCGTTTCCGCATCCATGCCGAGCTCGGCGAGGATGCCGGCGACGGCGACCGGATGGGTGATGTAGGGCTCGCCGCTGCGCCGCGTCTGGCCCGCGTGCGCGAGCGCGCCGATTTCGTACGCGCGGCGCACGCGCTCGACCTGCTCGGGCGGCAGGTACGCAGCCAGTTGCTGTTCGAGTGCCCGCATGTCGGCCGGGGGACGATTCGCCTCCGGCGCCTTCGCGCGCATGGACGTGGTCGTGGCCATGGCGCCGGCGCAGCGGGTCAGGCTGCCCCGTGGGATCGGCTGCGTCGGCGGGCAGGGTCCATCAGAGGTCGTCGCCGCCCTTGCTGAGGTCGTCGTCGACCTCGGCCGCGGCCCATTCGAGTGCCTCGCGTTCCTTGCGCTCGCGTTCCTGCTTGTCGATCTCGTCGATCATGGCGTGATCGACCTTGCGATCGGCGATCTCGCGCAGCGCGAGCACGGTCGGCTTGTCGTTGTGGCCATCGACGGCCGCCGTCGCGCCCTTCGCGAGCTGGCGCGCGCGCCGCGTCGCCATCAGAACGAGCTCGAAGCGGTTGTCGACCACCTCGAGGCAATCTTCCACGGTGATCCGTGCCATTCCTGTTCTCCGCTGAAATTTTTGAAGCCAATTCATGACTTTACGATCGGTCATTCTAGCGCCACGGATTGCTGCGGCGCAATCTCCCGCTGAACGCGCCGGGAACCGCCCTACGGCGGGGCGGGTGCATCGGCGCGGCGAATTCGCGTAGCCTTGCATCGTGGAAAGGAATACCCACGTGTTGCGGAGCGTTGCGTCCGCACCCAAGAGACCCGTGATGTCCCCGACTCCGACCGCTGCCCACCTGCGTGCGGGCCTGATGGCCTTGTGCGTCGCTCTCCTCGCCGGCTGCACGATCGCCAAGCCGCGCACCGACGATCCCTGGGAGGGCTTCAACCGCAAGATGTACGCGTTCAACGACGCGGCCGACAAGGCGGTGATCCGCCCGACCGCGATGGCCTACCGCAAGGTCACCAGCGCGAACATGCGGCGCGTGATCGCGAATTTCTTCGCCAACATCCGCATGCCGATCACGATCGTCAACGACCTGCTGCAGGTCGAACCGAAGCTCGCGCTGCGCAACACCGGCCGCTTCGCGATCAACACGACGCTCGGCTTCGTCGGCCTGTTCGATCCGGCCAGCGAGATGCGCCTGCCGCCGCAGGAGACCGACTTCGGCGTGACGCTCGCCAAGTGGGGCCTGCCCGAGGGCCCCTACCTCGTGTTGCCGCTGATCGGTTCGACTTCGGCCCGCGACGTCTGGCGCCTGCCGGCGGACCATTACGCCGATCCGCTCGGCTGGTACGCCGACCATCGCGACCTGAAGTTCCACGCCGAGCAGTTTCCGAGCCTCATGTACCTCGTCACCCTGCGTTCGCGCGGCATCGAGGCCGAAGGCCTGCTCGAGGGCGTGTACGACCCGTACGTGTTCTACCGCGATGCCTATCGCCAGCGTCGCCTCTACGACATCTACGACGGCCAGCCGCCGGCCGAGGTGATCGAGCAGATGCAGGGCACGGGCGACATCGATGTCGACCAGCTGCTCGAGGAACAGCAGCAGTACGAGAAGAAGAACGGCGGCGGCAACTCGCCGTAAGCGCCGGCCGTCGGGCCGTAGGGCGGATCAAGCCGCGCGGCGGCGGATCCGCCTTGGCACCCCGGGTCTTCGCACGCGGCGGCCCCGGCCTTCGGCCTTGGGCCGCCTGCCACCTGTGAGAGCGCACCCTGCGCGCGACCGTCGCGCCCCGGCACGATGACGCTGCGGTGCCCACGGACTCCCGCAGGAACGCCAGGCGTCCATCGTGCGAGGGAGAGCACTCGCGGCGCGCGGTGGCTTTCAAGCCCCGCGGGAAGGCTCGAGGCCGAGCAGACCTTCCGTGTCGCTGAGGTGCGCGAGCGCGACGAGCCCGGCCGGCACGCCCCTGAGGCGCAGGCGTCCGCCCGCGCGGCGCAGGCGCGCGGCCCAGTCGAGCAGCACCGCGAGCGTCGCGCTGTCGACCTGCTGCAGGCCGGAAATGTCGAGTTCGATCTCGCCGCCGTCCGCGGCGAAGTCCCGCCAGCGCCCGGCCATGGCCGCGGCTTCATGGAAACCGAGGCGGCCGCCGAGCCGCACGCGTCCGGCGTCGACGCGTTCGATGCGCGTGCCGACCTCGCTCATCCGCCGCCCTTCTGGTCCTTTTCCATCGACTCGAGCACCTTCTCGCCCTGCGTCTCGAGGCGCGCGATGAGTGCGTCGAGGCTCGACTTCTGGATCTCCGCGCCGACCTGGTTGCGATAGTTGGTGATGTAGGAGATGCCTTCGATGATCACGTCGTAGGCCTTCCACTCGCCTTCCTTGGTCTTGCGGAACGCGTAGTCGACCGCGAGCGTCTTGCCGTCGTCGAGCACGACCTCGGTGCGCACGATCGAGCGCTTGTCGCTGAGCTCGCCCTTGGTCGGCAGCACGCGCACGCGGCCGCGCGTGTAGTTGAGCAGGCCTTCCGCGTAGCGGTGCGCGATCGAGTTGTAGAACGCCTTGGCGAAGCGCGAGCGCTGCTCCGGCGTCGAACTGCGCGCGTACTGGCCGAGCACGAGGATCGACGCGTAGTCGATGTCGAAGCGTGGCAGCAGGATGCCGTCGATGACCTTGATCAGCTTCTCGTGGTCGTTCTTGAGTTCGGCCTGGTGGCCTTCGATCGCCTTGCCGAGGTCGTCGGCGATGCCCTGCACGACCGCGTCCGGCGTCGGCGCGTCGGCGCGCGCGGGCGAAACCGCGGCGACGCCGAGCAGGCAGGCGAAAGCGAGGCCGAGCGTGCGTAGCAACATGGTGTGGCTCCTGGAGTGGATGCGGGACATGTCAGGGCTTGGGCGGCTGCGCGCTGCCGCTCTTGTCGTCGGCCGGGGCGTCCTGGCCGTTGGCGGGCTTCTGCGGCGATCCGCTGACGAGGAACTTGCCGATCAGGTCTTCGAGCTGCATCGACGATTGCGTCAGCACGAATTCGTCGCCGTCCTTCATCATGTCGGGCGAGCCGCCCGGCTGGATGCCAACGTACTGGTCACCCAGTAAACCGCTGGTGAATATCGCGGCCGCCGAATCGTCCGGGATCTCCGCGTACTGCTTGTCGACCGAGATGCGCACGATCGCATCGAGCTTGGCCGGATCGAGCGTGATCGACTCGACCGAGCCGATGCGCACGCCGGCGAGCTTCACCGGTGCGCGCAGCTTGAGCTGGCCGATGTTGGTGAAACGCGCCTTGAGCGCGTAGCTCTCGCCCTGGCTGAAGTTCGCCACCGACGTCGTCTGCGTCGCGAGGTAGGCGAGCGCGGCGAAGCCGAGCAGGATGAACAGGCCGGTGCCGATCTGGTACGAACGTCGTTGCTGGGTCATGGTGGTTGTCCGGAACTCGGGGCCCGAAAGCCAAAGCCAAAGCATTCGACACGAAGGACGCGAAGGACACGAAGGAAAACAGGACTCCTCCTTCGATGCCTCGTGCCGCGGCTCCGCCGACTCGCCGCCTCGCCGAGCGCAGCGTCGCCGAAGAAAAATCTGCTCCGTCCTTCGTGTCCTTCGTGTCCTTCGTGTTTCAATCTTTCGCTTGCACGTTCGCGCTCACATCAGGAACGCGGTCATGACGAAATCGAGCGCGAGCACGGTGATCGACGAGAGCACGACCGTGCGCGTGGTCGCGTAGGCGACGCCTTCGCTGGTCGGCGCGGTGGTGTAGCCGTTGAACGTCGCGATCAGCGTGCACACGGCGCCGAACGCGACCGCCTTCCAGACGCCGTTGAGCACGTCGGTGTGCACGTCCACCGCCGCGGTCATGTTCGACCAGAACGTGCCGTTGTCGAGGCCGAGCCAGCTCACGCAGACGACGTGCGCGCCGAGGATCGCCAGCGCGTTGAACACGCACACCAGCAGCGGCACCGCGACGATGCCGGCGAGGAAGCGCGGCGCGACCACGTAGGCGAGCGGATCGACCGCCATCATCTCCATCGCGGCGAGCTGGTCGGTCGCGCGCATGAGGCCGATTTCCGCGGTGATCGAGGTGCCGGCGCGCCCGGCGAAGAGCAGCGCGGTGACGACCGGGCCGAGCTCGCGGTACAGCGCGAGCGCGACCACCGTGCCGCTCATCGCCGCGCTGCCGAAGCGCGACAGCACGTCGTAGAGCTGCAGGCCGAGCACGGCGCCAACGAACAGGCCGCAGGTCATGATGATGACGAGGCTCATCGCGCCGACGAACCAGACCTGGCGCACCGTTTCGCCGAAATGGCGCACGCTGCGCGGCAGCGTGCCGAGCACCTGCAGCAGGAACAGCCCGCACGCGCCGACCTGGGCGAGCGAATCACCGAGCATCGACGGCTTGCGCGCGGCGCTCATGCGTCACCGCCCGCGGGCGCGGCGAAGCCGAGATCGAGCGCGAGCTCGCGCGCGGGATACTGGAACGGCACCGGGCCGTCCGCTTCACCGCCGAAGAACTGCCGCGTCCACGGCGATTCGCCGCGCGTGAGTTCCGCCGGCGTGCCGCGCGCCACGACCTTGCCGCCGGCGATGAGATAGACGAGGTCGGCCGCGCGCGCGACCGCGGCGAACTCGTGCGCGACGAGGATGCTCGTGATGCCGAGCGTGTCGTTGAGCGTGCGGATCAGCTTAAGCACCTGGTTCAGAGCGATCGGGTCCAGGCCGACGAACGGCTCGTCGTAGAGGATCAGCATCGGGTCGCGCACGATCGCGCGCGCGAGCGCGACGCGGCGCGCCATGCCACCGGACAGCTCGCTCGGCATCAGGCCGGCGGCGCCGCGCAGGCCGACCGCCTGCAGCTTGGTCAGCACGATGTTGCGCACGAGTTCTTCCGGCAAGTCCAGGTGCTGGCGCAGCGGGAACGCGACGTTCTCGAACACGCTGAAATCGGTCAGCAGCGCCGAGTTCTGGAACAGGTAGCCGATCTTCTCGCGCAACGCGAACAGCTGCGCCCGCCCGAGGCGTGGCACGTCCTGGCCATCGACGCGGATCGTGCCGGCATCGGGCGCGAGCTGGCCGGTGATGTGGCGCAGCAGGGTCGTCTTGCCGGTGCCGCTCGGGCCCATGATCGCGGTGATCCTGCCGCGCGGCACGTCGAGCTCGAGCCCGTCGAAGATCGTCTTGCCCGACAGCACCGTGCGCAGGCCGCGCACCTCGACGAGGGCGGCATCGGCGGCGCTGGCGGCGGCGGTATTCACGTGGGTGTAATCCGGGTTCGGCGCGCGGGCGAAGGCGCGCGGCGCGCTACCTTAGCCGAAGACGCGGTCGCCGCGCAGCCGGCGCCGCCACGCATTCAATCGGCCTTCAGCAGGTCGGCGATGAGCGCCGCCTGGCGCACGGCCTGCGCCTCGCGGCGCAGGCGCTGGCACGCGACGATCGCGCGCAGGTCGGCGAGCGCGTCGCCGAACTGGTCGTTGACGACGATGTAGTCGAAGTCGCCGGCATGGGCGACCTCCTCGCGCGACTCGGCCAGGCGCCGGGCGATCGTCGGCGCGTCGTCCGAGCCGCGGCTGCGCAGGCGACGCTCGAGTTCCGCGCGCGACGGCGGCAGGATGAACACGCTCACACAGCCCGGCATCGCCGCGCGCACCTGGCGCGCGCCCTGCCAGTCGATCTCCAGCAGCACGTCGCGCCCCTGCGCGAGCAGCGGCTCGACCGCGGCGCGCGACGTGCCATAGCAGTTGCCGAACACTTCCGCATGCTCGAGGAACAGGCCGTCGGCGACCATCTTCTCGAACACGCCGCGGTTGACGAAGTGGTAGTGCTCGCCGTCGCGATCATTCGGGCGCGGCGGCCGCGTCGTGTGCGAGATCGACAGGGCGATGCCCGGCTCGCGCTCGAGCAACGCGTTGACCAGGCTCGACTTGCCGGCACCCGATGGCGCGGCGACGATGTACAGGCAGCCACTCATTCGAGGTTCTGCACCTGTTCGCGCATCTGCTCGATCAGCACCTTGAGCTCGACCGCGGCATTGGTCGTGCGCGGGTCGGCGGCCTTCGAGCCGAGCGTGTTCGCTTCGCGGTTGAATTCCTGCATGAGGAAGTCGAGGCGCCGGCCGACCGCTTCCTTGAGCCCGAACACGCGGCGCGCCTCGGCGATGTGCGCGGTGAGCCGGTCCAGTTCCTCATCGACGTCGATGCGCTGCATCTGCAGCACGACTTCCTGTTCAATGCGCCCCGGTTCGAGCGGCAGCTTGAGCTCGGCGAGGCGCGAGTCGAAACGCGCACGCAGCGCGTTGCGCACCTCGGGCATGTGCGCGCGCACGTCGGCGACGATGCGCTCGATCGCGTCGAGGCGTTCGCGCAGGAAGCCGCCGAGGCGCTCGCCTTCGCGACCGCGCGCCGCGACCATCTCGTCGAGCGCGGCGTCGAGCAGGCGCAGCGCGGCCTGGCGCAGCGATTCCTGGTCGGTACCGCGGTCGAGCAGCACGCCCGGCCAGCCGAGCAGCGAGGCGAAATCGACGTTCAACTGCGGGAACTTCGCCGCGAGCATCTGCGCCGTGTCGGCCAGCCGCGCGACGAGTGCCTCGTCGACCGCGATCTCGGCCGCGCTCGCCGCCGCGGGCTTCCAGCGCAGGCCGAGGTCGACCTTGCCGCGGGCGAGCCGGGCGGCGACGCGCTCGCGCACGGCCGGTTCCAGCGCGCGCAGTTCCTCCGGCAGGCGCAGGCCGAGCTCCAGGTAACGGTGGTTGACCGAGCGCAGCTCGATCGCCAGCGAGCCCTGGCCGGTGTCGGCCTCGGCACTGGCAAAGGCGGTCATGCTACGCAGCATCGGCGGAATCCGCAGGTATGAAAGGGGCGCAATGGTAAACTCCACGGCCCAATTGCCAAAGCGCCCCCGCATGACGGCTTCCGCCCCGAGTTCCACGCGCCCGTCCGGCCGCGCTCCCGACCAGCTGCGCCCGGTGGTCATCGAGCGGCACTACACACGCCATGCCGAGGGCTCGGTGCTGGTCGCGTTCGGCGACACGCGCGTGCTGTGCACGGCGAGCATCGAGGAGAAGGCGCCGCCCTTCCTGCGCGGCAAGGGCGAGGGCTGGGTCACGGCCGAGTACGGCATGCTGCCGCGCGCGACCGGCCAGCGTACGCAGCGCGAGGCCGCGCGCGGTGGCCAGGGCGGCCGCACGATGGAGATCCAGCGCCTGATCGGCCGCAGCCTGCGCGCGTGCGTCGATCGCCAGGCGCTGGGCGAACGCACGATCACGCTCGACTGCGACGTGCTGCAGGCCGACGGCGGCACCCGTACCGCCGCGATCACCGGCGCCTACGTCGCGCTTGCCGACGCGATCGGCTGGCTCAAGGCGCGCCACCTGCTCAAGCGCGACCCGCTGTTCGGCGCGGTCGCCGCGGTGTCGGTCGGCATCGTCGGCGGCACGCCCGTGCTCGACCTCGACTATGCCGAGGATTCCGCCTGCGACACCGACATGAACGTCGTCATGAACGACGGCGGCGGATTCATCGAACTGCAGGGCACCGCCGAAGGCCACGCGTTCCGCCGCGAGGAGCTCGATGCGCTGCTCGCGCTCGCTGCCAAGGGCATCGCCGAACTGTGCGCCCTGCAGCGCGAGGCGCTGGCGCGCGGATGATGCATCGCCGGGTCGCGCAGGTCGCGCTGCTCGTGCGCGACTACGACGAAGCCATCGCCTGGTACGCGGACGCGCTCGGCTTCGTGCTCGTCGAGGACACCGACCTCGGCGGCGGCAAGCGCTGGGTGCGCATCGCGCCCGCCGGCGACGCCGCGTTCACGCTGCTGCTCGCCAGGGCCGCGAACGAACGCCAGCTCGCCGCGGTCGGCGACCAGCACGGTGGTCGCGTCGGCTGGTTCCTTCACAGCGACGACTTCGCACGCGACCACGCGCGCCTGGCCGCCGCCGGCGCGCGTTTCGACGGGCCGCCGCGCCACGAGGCGTACGGCACCGTGGTCGTGTTCAGCGACCTCTACGGCAACCGCTGGGACCTGATCGGGCCATGCGCGTGAACACCAGGCTCGTGCTCGCCAGCGGCAATCGCGGCAAGCTGGTCGAAATGCGCGAGATCCTCGGCGGCCTCGGCCTCGAACTCGTCGCGCAATCCGACCTCGGCATCGCCGACGCCGACGAGACCGCGACCACGTTCGTCGAGAACGCGCTGCTGAAGGCGCGGAATGCCACGCTAGCGTCCGGGCTGCCCGCCCTCGGCGACGATTCGGGCCTGTGCGTCGACGCACTCGGCGGCGCGCCCGGCCTCTACTCGGCGCGCTACGCCGGTACGCACGGCGACGCCGCGGCGAACATCGCCAAGCTGCTCGACGCGCTGCGCGACGTGCCGGACGAGCAGCGCACGGCGCATTTCCACTGCACGATCGTGCTGTTGCGCTCGGCCGACGACCCGGCGCCGCTGGTCGCCGAAGGCCGCTGGCACGGGCGCATCCTGCATGCGCCACGCGGTACCGGCGGCTTCGGCTACGACCCGGTGTTCTTCGATCCGGCGCTCGGCGCCGCCGCCGCCGAACTCGATCCGGCGACGAAGAACCGCGCCAGCCACCGCGGCCTCGCGCTCGCCACGTTGCGCGAGCTCCTGCGCGGCTGAGAGCGCGCGCGTCCTACAATGCACGCATGCCGCTGATCGCGCCGCCGCTGTCGCTGTACGTGCACATCCCGTGGTGCGTGCGCAAATGCCCCTACTGCGACTTCAACTCGCACGCGCAGGCAGGCGCCCTGCCGGTCGAGGAGTACGTGCGCGCGCTGCTCGCCGACCTCGATCGCGACCTCGCCGCGTTCGGCGCGGCCCTCGCGCGGCGGCCGCTGCACAGCGTGTTCTTCGGCGGCGGCACGCCGAGCCTGTTCCCGCCGGAGGCGATCGCGCGCGTGCTCGACGGCGTCGCCGCGCGGCTCGAGCTGCCGCGGGATGCCGAGGTCACGCTCGAGACCAACCCCGGCACGGTCGAACACGGCCGTTTCGACGGCTATCTCGCCGCCGGCGTGAACCGCCTCAGCCTCGGCGTGCAGAGCTTCGACGACGACAAGCTGCGCCGGCTCGGTCGCATCCATTCCGCCGGCGACGCCGAGCGCGCGGTCAGGCAGGCGCAGGACGCGGGCTACGCGGACATCAACCTGGATCTCATGTACGCGCTGCCGGAGCAGACGCTCGGCGGCGCGCTCGACGACGTCGAGCGTGCGCTCGCGCTCGAGCCCACGCACGTGTCGCATTACCAGCTCACGCTCGAGCCGAACACGCTGTTCGCGGCGAAGCCGCCGCCGCTGCCCGACGAGGACGGCGCCTGGGACATGCAGGAGGCGTGTCAGGTCGCGCTCGCCGATGCAGGCTTCGCGCAGTACGAAGTGTCCGCCTACGCGCGCGCCGGCCGCCGCGCGAAGCACAACCTCAACTACTGGCGCTTCGGTGACTACCTCGGCATCGGCGCCGGCGCTCACGGCAAGCTCAGCGACGCCGCGCAAGGGCGCATCGTGCGCACGACCAAGGTGAAGCTGCCGCGCAGCTATCTCGATCGCGCCGCGCGGCGCGAATCCTTCGGCACGCAGGCCGACGTCGCCGCGATCGACCTGCCGTTCGAGTTCATGATGAACGCGCTGCGCCTCGAGGAAGGCGTCGACGCGCCGCTGTTCGGCGAACGCACCGGGCTTGCGACCGCCACGATCGCCGCGCCGCTCGCCCGCGCCCGCCAGCGCGGCTGGATGGTCGAGGATCCGGCACGACTCGCCGCGACGGCCCTGGGTCGGCGGTTCCTCAACGATGTGATTGGTTCGTTCTTGCCGGAAGGGCCGAGGGCCGAGGGCTGAGGGCTCGGGCCGGGAAGCGGGGCGAGGGCTGTCGCCGTGGCAGCGGCGCAAGCCGCGATGTCTTCCGCCATTGCGCGCCAGGTCCATTGCGTCAGCAGTCATTCCGCGCGGAGAGCGCACTCTCCAGAGCCCCAGGCCCTCAGCCCTGCCCGGACCATCAGCCCCCGGCGCACCCATGCTCGAACCCATCACCCTCCACTGCCCCTACTGCGGCGAAGCCTTCGAAACGCAAGCCGACACGTCGGCCGGCTCGCAGCGCTACGTCGAGGACTGCGCGGTCTGCTGCCGGCCGATCGAGGTCGCGCTCGAGGTCGGCGACGACGGCGAGCTGCTCCACGTCGGTACCGCGACCGATCGTGATTGAACCGTCCCGGGCGCGCGACTACACTGCGCGCCGCCTCAGGTGCCCTGCCCGTTCCGCGCGCAGGGTGAAACGGGAAGCCGGTGCGAAGCCGGCGCTGCCCCCGCAACGGTAAGCGAGCCACGCCCCGGTCTCATGCCACTGTCGCGTCGCGACGGGAAGGCGACCGGGGCGATGCGTCCGACGTCGACGCATCACTCGCGAGCCCGGAGACCGGCCAGGGGTTTTGCGCCTCCGCGCGGAGCGGAGGCGCCTGGCTCCAGGCGTTGCGGCGGGCAACGGACGGGCATGGACGTCTGGACGTCCATGCGTCCACCCTCGCGCGACCCTGGTCACGCGGGTGTGCGAAGGAGAACTCCATGTACCGTCTTTCCGTCCTTTCGATCGCGGTGTATGCCGCGCTGTGCGCGTCCGCGCGCGCGGACGAAGCCGAACTGCAACCGACCGTGCAGGTGACCGCCTCGCGCGTCGCCGAAACCGTCGACCAGACCCTCGCCGACGTCAGCATCGTCACGCGCCAGGACATCGACGCGAGCGGCGCGCGCGACGTCTACGATCTGCTGCGCCTCGAGGCCGGCGTGGACCTGTACCGCACCGGCGGCGCCGGCCAGCAGACCTCGCTTTTCCTGCGCGGCAGCAATTCGAACCAGGTGCTCGTGCTCATCGACGGCGTGCGCGCGGCGGCCGCCACGACCGGTGCGTTCGCGTTCGAACAACTGCCGCTCGACGCGATCGAGCGCATCGAGATCGTGCGCGGGCCGCGCGCGAGCTACTGGGGCTCCGACGCGCTGGGCGGCGTGATCCAGATCTTCACGCGCAAGCTCGACGGCCCGCGCGTCGCGTTGTCCTACGGCAGCTACCGCGACGCCGACGCCAGCGCCGGCATCGGCCGGTGGGACGGCGCGAACGGCTACAGCGTGCAGGTCGGCACCCGCCACGTCGGCGGCTTCTCGGCGACGACGCCCGCCATCTGCAATGGCCCGGACGACCCGTACTGCAGCTACGACCCCGACGACGACGGTTACCGCAACAGCAATCTCGTGCTGCGCGGCGCGCACCGGTTCGGCAGCCAGCTGCTGTCGGCATCGCTGTATCGCAGCCAGGGGCAGTCGCAGTTCGACCAGGGCTACACCGACATCATCGAGCAGACCGAGGGCGTCAACCTCTCGGGCGAACTCGCCACCGGCTGGAGCCACGCGCTCGCGCTCGGCCACATGCGCGAAGACCTCGCCACGCCGACCTACGGCACGGCGTACCGCACGCGGCGCTCGAGCCTGCTCTGGCAGAACGAATTCCACCTCGACGAATCGCAGCGCCTCGTCGCCGGCGTGGACTTCATCCACGACGAAGGCGAGACGCGCGACACCTTCGCGGGCACGACGCGCTATGACGAGAGCCGCAACGGCAGCGCGGTGTTCGGGGGTTGGCGCGCCGCGTTCGGCGCGTTCGACGCGGAACTGTCGGCGCGCCACGACCACGACGACGATTTCGGCGGCGCGACGACCGGCTCGGTCGCCTTCGGCTGGCGCGCGAACGACGCGCTGCGCGCGTACGCGAGCTTCGCCCAGGGCTTCCGCAGCCCGACCATGAACGAGCTGTACGATCCCGGCTACGGCGGCTACTACGCGGGCAATCCCGAGCTCGACCCCGAGCGCTCGCACAGCAGCGAACTCGGCCTCGAGTTCACGCCGTCGGCGAACCAGCGCCTCAAGGCCAACCTGTACGCCAACCGCGTCGACGACCTCATCAGCTTCACCGGCCCGCAGAACCAGGCGATCAACATCGCCCACGCGAAGATCGACGGCGTCGAGCTGGCCTGGGATGCCGGTTTCGCCGACTGGTCGGCGCGCGCGACCTGGACGTGGGAGGACGCGCGCGACGGCGACACCGGCGCCCGCCTGCTGCGCCGCGCGCGCAACAAGGCGTCGGCGATCGTCGAGCGCGCATTCGGCGCGCGCTTCAGCGCCGGCGCGGAAGTCCAGTACGCGAGCCGGCGCGAGGACATCGGCGGCCTCGAGCTGCCGTCATACGCGCTGCTCAACCTGCGCGCGCGCTACGCGCTCGACGATGCCTGGACGCTCGGCGCGCGCGCCGAGAACGTGACCGATCGCGACTACGAGCTCGTGCACGGCTACGGCACGGCCGGTCGCTCCGCGTGGCTCGAGGTCACCTGGCAGCCCAAGCGCTGACGAACCGCCCCTGTGCGTCCACGCGCACGCCGTGCCAGAATGCCCGCGACGCCGGCGCGACAGCGCCGGTGACGGGGCGGCCGGTGCAACCGGCTCGACCGCGCGCAGGCGCGGCGCAGGCGAATGGGGACGTTCGGCGGATGAGCAGCGGCGGGCGAGCGCCAGGCAACCGGGTCGGTGCGCAGGAGCGGCTGCCGCGCCTGGGCCGGCGTTCCGACCTCCCGCCGCGCGTGCGCAACCTGCTCGAAGGCCTGCAGCAGCACGCCGCCGGCTGGTTCCAGCCCGCGCTCGAGCGTGCTCTCGTCGATATCGACACCAGCCTGTTCCGCATGGCCGAGCGCTCCGGCAACAGCGGCGAGCAGCAACGCCGCTTCGAAGCGATGCGCGCGCTCAAGCAGGCCGGCGCAAGCGTGCAGCATCGTTTCCAGGACCATCTCGAGGGCGACCTCGCGCGCGTGCGCGAAGCCGCGCCCATGGCGGCGCCCGCGCCGGATGCCACGGTCACATCGCTCGAACTCGTCGACGCGGCCGTGCTCGAGGAAGACCTCACCCTGCAGGAGATTTCCGGCAAGGCCGACATCCGCAACAGCCAGGCCCTGCACGCCTATACGCACCGCTTCGCGGTCATCGCAGGCAGCGCGGTGCCGGCGACGGAAGCCGTGCCGCTCGGCCCGGCGCGCATCGCCGAGGCGTTCCGCTACGCGCTGCACGACGTCGAACTCGACCTCGAGCATCGCCTGTTCGCCTTCCGCCAGTTCGACCGCGCGGTGATGGCGACACTGGCGCCGTTCTACGACCGCCTCAACACCTGGCTCGCCGGCCAGCGCGTGCTGCCGAACCTGCAACACCCCTCGTTCCGCCGCCCGGACGTCGCGCATGTGAGCGACGAACCCGCGCCACCACCGGCGCAGGAGGCGGGCGCGCCGGCGGGCGACGCGGCGCCTGCCACGGGCGCCCCGCCCGAACCGGCGGACGCCGAACTGTTCGGCACCCTGCGCGACCTGCTCGGCGCCAAGCGACGCGCCGAGGGCACGGCCGGCGCCGCCGGCACGGGCGCCTGGACACCCGCCAGCCGGGACGACCTGCAGAGCGTGCTCGGCGCCCTGCAGCGCGCGCCGACCACGCCGGCGCAGCAGGCGCGCTACGACAGCGAGCATTTCAAGAACACTTTGCTCGTGAAGTTGCGCCGGGCGAGCCCCGAGGGTCGCCCGCTCGGCCTCGGCGACGAGGACCTCGACACCGTCGACCTCGTCGGCATGCTGTTCGACTACGTCGTGCGCAACGTGCGCGAAAGCAGCGGCGCGCGCGGCCTGCTCGCCCGCCTGCACGTGCCGGTGCTGCGCGTCGCACTCGGCGACAAGACCTTCTTCACGCGCCGCGACCATCCGGCGCGCGAGCTGCTCAACTCCATCGCGGAGACCGGCACCCACTGGTTCGACGAGTCCGAAGCCGATCCCGACCTCACGCGCAAGATGCAGATGGTCGTCGACCACGTCAGCGCGAACTTCGACGGCGACATCGGCGTGTTCGAGCACCTGCTGGGCGACCTCAGCAAGCACATGCAGTTGCTCGCCCGTCGCGCCGAGGCGGCCGAGCGGCGCAACATCGACGCCGCGCGCGGCCGCGACCGCCTCGCGATCGCGCGCGAAGCGGCGCGTGGCGCAGTCATCCGCATCCTGCAGGCGACCATCCCCGCGCCGCGCGTGCGCTCGCTGCTGGAGCAGGCGTGGACCGACGCACTCGCCCTCAGCGCGCTGCGCGACGGGCCCGAAGGCGCCGAGTTCAAGCGCCGCGTCGAAGTGGCCGAGAACCTCGCGCGGCGCGGCCTCCAGCCGCTCGCCGACACCGCCGAGGACGAGGCGGTGCGGCTCGACCTCGAGGCCGGCCTGCACCAGGTCGGGCTGCACGGCGACGACGTGCGCGGCCTCGTCGACAACCTGTTCACGCGCGCGCCGACGCGGGAGGTGTCCGCGCAACTGCAACGCATCGACGAGGCGCTCAAGGACAAGCCGCGCCTCGGCGGCGAATCTGCGCCGGCGACGCCCGCGCGCGCACCCGCGCCGCCGCTTACGCCGGCCGAGATGCAGATGCTGCAGCAGCTCAAGCGCACCCCGTTCGGGACCTGGTTCGAGTTCGTGCGCAACCAGCAGGGCGATACGGTGCGGCGCAAGCTCGCCTGGTTCTCGCCGGTGACCGGGCACTGCCTGTTCGTCAACCAGCGCGGCGCGCGCCTCGACGACCACACCCTCGAACAGGTCGCCCGCGACATGGCGCGCGGCCAGATCCGTCCGGTCGCGACCGGACAGGGCTCGCTGATCGACCGGGCATGGAAGGCGATCATCGGCCTGTTGCGCGCGCCGGGCGACACGGCGCAGGCCGCCGCGGGAGCACGCCCATGAACGAGAAGCGCAGGTTGCCGCGCAAGCGCCCCGACGTCGCCCTGCACGTGACCGACGCGATGACCGGCGAAGTGGTCGGCCATCTCGGCAACCTCTCGCTCGAAGGCATGCTGCTGCTCGCCCAGCGGCCGATCGCCGACGATGCACTCTACCAGTTCTCGTTCCATCTGCCGGACGCGCACGGGCGGCTGCATCCGATCGAAGTCGGCGCGCACGAGCAGTGGAGCGCGCCCGGCACGATGCGGGGTCAGACGTGGGTGGGCTTCCGCTTCATCGACGTCTCGCCCGACGATGCCGGCGTGCTGCGCGACTGGCTCATGCACGCGCAGGACTTCGTCGACTGACGCGGCCCGGCCGGGCCGCGCACCGGGGTCAGAGGGCGACGACGCGTTCGGGGTTGACCGCGTAGGCGCGCAGGAAGAACTCGACCGTCGCACGGATGTGCGTCTCGATGTCCTGCTCGGTGAACGGCCCGGAGCAGCCGCACATCAGGCGCGCGTGCAGCTCGCCCTTGAGCAGCGCGAAGAACTGCGACGACGCGCGCGGGATGTCGCCGATGACGAGCTGGCCGGCCTCGACCTCGTGACGCAGGAACTGCTGGAAACCGCACTGCACGCGCTGCGGGCCTGCCTCCCAGAACATCTGCACGAGCTTTTCCGACATGCCGGTGCCGGAGTTGAGCAGGCGATGCAGCGCGATCGACTCGGGCGCGGTCACGAGCGCGAAGAACGCGCGCGCGATCGCCTCGAGCTGGCGCCGCACCGGCCCTTCGACGTCGATCTCGAACAGCGTCGCCGGCATCTGCTCCTCGCAGCGCGCGCGGATCGCCGCGAAGAACAGCGTCTCCTTGTCGGTGAAATGGCTGTAGACCGTGAGCTTGGAGACTCCGGCCTCGGCCGCGATCGCGTCCATGCTGGTGCCCTCGAAGCCGCTGAGCGGAAACAGTCGCTTGGCGGCGTCGAGGATGGCGGCGCGCTTTTCGAGGTCCTTCGGACGGCCCGGGCCGCACGGCTTGGCGATGGCTGCGTTCATGTCGACGATTTGCTAGTGGACTACCGAGTACAGATTCGATACTATACCCGCAAGTTTATGAATAGTGGCGATCACGCACGGACTCCTTCGGGATCCCGCAAGCGCACCGCCGCTCCGCCCCCGGTCGGATTATGCCGCCTGATGCCTGTCAGGCGTAGGCCATGACGGGTCGGGCATGCTTGTTTTCGCTCGTTTTGAAAGTCTCTCGCCGCACCGTCCGGGTCTCTCTCCCTCCCCCGCGACCGGACGGTGCGGTCGGGAGCTCTTGTGCTCGCACGGTTCGCCCGCATGACGTGGCGGGCATTGGGCCAGGGGCGATCCATGGCACACGTCTTGCTGAGGTGCGACGCCATGCAACCTTTTTCTTCGTCAGTGCATCAGATGGCCGCGACGAGCCGCGGTCGAGCGAACGGAGTACAGCGATGAGCTCTGCGGGATCGACAGCCGGCGGCGCGGGCGCTGCAGGCGATGCCAGCCTTTCCTTGCGCATGGCCCAGCGCGCGTTCGCGCCGCTGCTCGAGCGCAACGTGCGCCACACGACGTTCCGTTTCGCACAGCTGCGCAGCGGTGCGCGGCGCGTGTTGTCCGCGCTGTCCGCGGACGACCGCGTCCGCCTCGCGCGCTGGCTCGCGCTGCTGTGCACGGCCGCCGCGATGGATGCGCGCGAGGTCGCCGAACTTCGCCTGGCACGCATCGACGCGACCCTCGCGGCGAGCGTCGCGGCGGCGCAGGCGACGCTCGGCGAGCTCGTCGTCGCCGGGGCCGTCGCCGCCTGAGCACGTTCCGGTGACTTCCGGCACTTCGGGCTGCGGCAGGGGATCGCCAACGATGGATTTGCCGCCGCAGCGGCGAGTGCCTATGCTCTTGACCCTTTTTTCTTGCAACGGCAGGACGCGATGTTGACCACCACAGAGCAGGCCCGGCAGAACATGGTCGAAAACCAGGTGCGCACCTGGGAAGTGCTCGACGCGCGCGTCCTCGACGTGCTGCGCGAGGTGCGCCGCGAGGACTTCGTGCCCGCGCGCCATCGCAACCTCGCCTTCGCCGACCTGGCGCTGCCGATCGGCCACGACGAAGTCATGCTCAAGCCCGTCGTCGAAGGCCGCATGCTGCAGGCGCTCGCGCTCGAGCCCGGCGAGAAGGTGCTCGAGGTCGGCACCGGCACGGGTTTCCTCACCGCCTGTCTCGCCCGCCTCGCCGGCAGCGTGACCAGCGTCGAACTGCACGCGGACTTCGCCGAAGCTGCGCGCGCGAAACTCGCCGCGGCGCAGGTGCGCAACGCCAAGGTCGAAACCGCGGATGCGCTGCGCGACTTCGACGTGCACGAGCAATTCGACGCGGTCGTCCTCGGCGGTGCCGCCTGGTCGCTGCCCGAGCGCGTGCGCGGCTGGGTCAAGCCCGGCGGCCGCCTGCTCGCGATCGTCGGCGAATCGCCGGCGCAGCAGGTCACCCTCTTCACCCGCGCGGCGGATTCGCGCTGGAGCAGCGCCAGCCTGTTCGAGACCGACGTGCCGTATCTGCACAACGCCGAACCGCCGCGCCGCTTCGCGCTGTGACGGCCTGGAAGAACAACACTCCCCGAGGATGAATCAATGATCCGCTTTCGTTCCCTGCCGCTGGCCCTGGCGCTGAGTCTCGTCACGGGCGCCGCGCACGCCGACGACCTGCTGCAGGTCTACCAGGAGGCCCGCGCGGCCGACCCGACGCTCGCCGGCGCCGAGGCGACCAAGCTCGCGACCGACGAGTACGTCGACCAGGCGCGCGCGCTGCTGCTGCCGCAGATCGGCGTGAACCTCGATTTCACGCGTTCGCGCTCGGGCGAGAACGGCGTCACCCTGGTGCCCGATCCGTCGACGCCGGACGACCCGAACAACCTCGTCCCGGTCGACGGGTTGCGCCGCACGACGTACACGCGCTCGACCGGCGCGACGCTGACGCAGAGCATCCTCGACATCAGCAAGTGGACCGCGCTCAAGGCGAGCCACTACACCGCCGACGCCGGCGCGGCGACCTACGACGCGGCCCAGCAGCAACTGCTCATCAACGTCGCGCGCGCCTATTTCGACGTGCTGAGCGCGGTCGACACGCTGAAGTTCAGCGAAGCCAACGAGAAGGCGCTCGCGCGCCAGCTCGAGCAGGCGCAGCAGCGCTTCGAGGTCGGCCTCGCCGCGATCACCGACGTCAATGACGCGAAGGCGCAGCACGACCAGGCGGTCGCCAGCGTGATCAGCAACCAGAACGCGGTCGACACCGCGCGCGAAGCGGTGCGCCAGCTCACCAACAAGGAGCCGGGCGAGTTCAAGCGCCTGCGCGAAGCGCTGCCGCTCGAGCATCCCGTGCCGGACGATCCGGCGGCGTGGGTCGAGGTCGCGCTGAAGAACAACCCGGCGTTGAAATCCGCCGCGCTGCAGGTCGACGCCGCCGAGGCGAACATCAACACCGCGCGCGCCGGCCACCTGCCGACGATCACCGGCAGCCTCAGCTACGGCCGCTCACCGAGCTGGTCCGACACGCACTACGGCGGCCTCGGCAGCGTGCACGACTTCTCCGGCGATCCGCGCTGGGGCAACACCGTGCAGCTGCAGCTCAACGTGCCGATCTTCAGCGGCGGCCTGACCCAGTCGCGCGTGCGCCAGGCGATCTACAACCGCGACTTCGCGCAGGACCAGTACGAATTCAACCGCCGCCAGGTCGAGGCCGCGACGCGCAACGACTACCGCTCCGTCATCGCCGGCGCGAGCGAGGTCGAGGCGACCAAGGCCGCGGTCGTGTCCGCGCAGAGCTCGGTCGAAGCCACCCAGGCCGGCTACGAGGTGGGCACGCGCACGATCGTCGACGTACTGATCAGCCAGCAGACGCTGCTGCAGGCGCAGAGCGCGTATTCGACCGCGCGCCACAACTTCGTGCTCAACGGCCTGCTGCTCAAGCAGGCGGCCGGCGTGATCGAGGTGAAGGACCTCGAGGCGATCAACGCGCTGCTCGAGTGATCCTGCCGGCGGCACGCACGCGCGTGCCGCCCTATTTGGCGCGCCGGCCGGCTTCGCGCTGGCCGGCTTGCGCCAGCACCTTCTCGACGATCGCCATCGTGCGGTCCACCGCGCCGCGCTCGCGCTCCATCACCGCGCGCGCGGCCTCGCCCATGCTGCGCCGTTCGACGTCGCGCGCGAGCAGGCGCACCACCGCGGGGCCCAGTTCCTCGCCTTCGGCGATGCGGCGCACCGCGCCGGCCGCGATCAGGTCCTCGGTGACCTCGGCGAAATTGAACGTCTGCGGGCCGACGATGACCGGACGGGCGAGCGCGGCCGGCTCGAGCAGGTTGTGCCCGCCGACCGGCACGAGGCTGCCGCCGACGAAGGCGACGTCGGCCGCGGCGTAGAACTCGATCAGTTCGCCCATCGAATCGACGACGAAACACTGGCACGCCGGATCCGCTCCGCCGTCCTCGCTGCGCGTGGCCGTGTGGAAACCGAATGCCCGGCAGGCGGTCGCGACCGGCTTGAAGCGCTCCGGATGGCGCGGCGCGAGCAGCAGCAACGCATCGGGAAAACGGCGCAGCACGTCCGCGTGCGCCTTCAGCACGATCATCTCCTCGCCTTCGTGCGTGCTCGCCGCGATCCACACCGGCCGCGCGCCGCCCGCGGTGACGCGGAACGCGGCGCCACGCTCGCGCACGCCGGCCGGCACGGCGAGGTCGAACTTGAGGTTGCCCACGATCGCCAGGCGCGACGCATCCGCGCCGAGCCGGCTCAGGCGTTCGTAATCCGACGTCGACTGCGCCGCGACGAAGCTCGCGCAGCGGATCGCGCGCCGCGCGAGCGGCTGGATCGGCCAGTAGCCGCGCAGCGATTTCTCCGACAGGCGTGCGTTGGCGATCACGATCGAGATGTCTCGTTCGGCGCAGGTCATGAACAGGTTCGGCCAGATCTCCGTTTCCATGATCACCGCGAGGCGCGGCCGCACGCGGTCGAGGAAGCGCTTGACCGCCGTGGTGAGGTCGTACGGCAGGTAGACGTGGAACACGCGGTCACCGAACAGGCGCAACACGCGATCCGAACCGGTCGGCGTCACCGTGGTGATGACGAACTGCGAGTCGCTGTAGCGGCGCATGAGCGCTTCGATCAGCGGGATCGCCGCATTCACCTCGCCGAGCGACACCGCGTGGATCCAGATGCTGTCGCGGATGCCCGGGTCGGCGAAGAAGCCGAAGCGCTCGCGCCAGCGCGCGAAGTAGCCGTGGTACTTGATGCCACGCGCGGCCAGCCGGTACACGACGAACGGCGTGAGCAGGTACAGCGTGAGCGTGTAGATGAAGCGCTGGAACACGGGCGCGGGGCGTTTGGAGGTGGGGCAGTATAGCGATGCGAGGGCTGAGGGCTGAGGGCTGAAGAGCGAGGGGCAGGGACGGTGCACGCGAATGCCAATCGGGAAAGGACACGTCGATGCCCGCTGCCGAGATCGCGCCCGATGCCCGATCCCGAATCCCCGATCCCTCGCTCCCGGCCGTCAAGCATAATCCCCGCATGCCCCAATCCCCGCCGTCGTTCCGCGCTGCCCTGCTCGCTCCGCAACACTGGCCCGCCTGGATCGGCCTCGGCCTGATCCGCCTCGTCGCGCTGCTGCCGCACCGCCTGCTGTTGCGCCTCGGCCGCGTGCTCGGCGGGTTCACCGCGCGCGTGCTCGGCGAGCGCCGTCGCGTTGCTGCCCGCAACATCGAGCTGTGCTTCCCCCAACTCGAACCGGACGCACGCGCGCGGCTCGTGCGCGAGAACCTGCGTGACTCGGGCGCCCTGCTCGTCGAGTTCGCGCTCGCCTGGATGGGTTCGCGCCGGGCGATCGAGCGCATCCCCGTCGTGTTCGAGGGCCTGCACCACCTCGAGCAGGCGCGGACCGGCGGGCATGGCGTGCTGCTGGTCGGCGCGCACTTCTCGCACCTCGAGCTGTGCGCGCGCCTCGTCTCGCAGCGCATCGCGATCGCCGGCATGTACCGCGAGCATGCCGATGCCGCGTTCGAATGGGCGATCAAGCGCGCGCGCCTGCGCTATGCCGACGCGATGTTCGAGAAGAACGAGCTGCGCCAGACCGTGCGCTACCTGCGCGCCGGCGGCACCATCTGGTATGCACCCGACCAGGACATGCGCGGCAAGGACGTCGTGTTCGCGCCGTTCTTCGGCGTGCCGGCGGCGACGATCACCGCGACCCACCACCTCGCACGCCTGTCCGGTGCGAAGGTCATGCCCTTCTTCCACCGGCGCACCGCCGAGGGCGGCTACGTGATCCGCCTCGAGGCGCCGCTCGATGCATTCCCGGGCGACGACGTCGTCGCCGACGCCGCGCGCGTGAATGTCTGCATCGAACGCATGGTCCGCGAAGCCCCGGCGCAGTACCTCTGGCTGCACAAGCGGTTCAAGACGCGGCCGCCGGGCGAGCCGCCGCTTTACGATTCATAGCGGCCGCTTTCCATGCCAGTATGCGCACGCGCGCCTGGCCGCGCGGGGCCGCGCCGTGGGGATGGATGCGGCCCGACCGGGGGAGGAAGGCAATGGATGTCCTGATCGTCGTGGTCGCCTGCATCGCCGGGTTGTTCGTCGGCGGCATCTTCGGCGGCAACATCGCTTTCGGCTTTTTCGGGGGCCTCGCGATCGGCGTCGCGTTCGCCCGCCTGCGCGCCCTCGCCGAGCGCGTCGATGCGCTCGGCAGGCAACTCGAAGCGCTGCAGCGCCCGCCGGCCGCTGCGCGCCCGCCAGCGGCGCAGGACGCCGTCAGCGCCCCGGTCGAAGCCCGCACGCCTTCGCCCGCTGCCGCGGAACCGGCGGCCGCGCCCGCGGCTGCCGCGCCTGTCGTCGATCCGCTGCCCGCACCGCCCCCGCTGGCGCCGCCCGCCCTGCCCGCGCAGGCGAGCGCGCCGCGCGTGACGACAAGCACGCCGCGCAAGACGGAGCCCGACGCGTTGCAGCGCTGGGCAGGCGGGCTCAAGCGCTGGTTCACCGAGGGCAACGTGCCGGTCAAGGTCGGCATGCTGGTGCTGTTCGCCGGCATCGCCGCACTGCTGAAGTACGCCGCCGACGAAGGCTGGCTGCGCCTGCCGATCGAGCTGCGCCTCGCCGGCGTCGCACTCGCGGCGATCGCCGCGCTCGCATTCGGCTGGCGCGAGCGCAGGCGTCGTCCCTCGTTCGGGCTCGCCCTGCAGGGCGGTGCGATCGGCGTGCTCCTGCTCACCGTGTTCGCCGCGTTCCGCCTGTACCATCTCCTGCCAGCAACCGCGGCGTTCGCGCTCATGCTCCTGCTCGTCGCCGGTGCGGGTGCGCTCGCGGTGCTGCAGGATGCGCTTGCGCTCGCCGTGCTCGGCCTGCTCGCCGGCTTCGCCGCGCCGATCCTCATCTCGACCGGCAGCGGCGACCATGTCGTGCTGTTCTCGTACTACGCGCTGCTGAACCTCGCCATCTTCGCGATCGCGTGGCTGCGCTCCTGGCGCGTGCTGAACCTGCTCGGCTTCTTCTTCACCTATGCGATCGGCAGCGCCTGGGGCGTGCTGCGCTACCAGCACGCGCTGTTCGCCAGTACCGAGCCGTTCCTGCTCGTGTTCTTCGCGATCTATCTCGCGATCCCGGTGTCCGACGCGCTGCGGCGTCCGCCGACCGGGCG
Organism: Dokdonella fugitiva; assembly: GCF_004342425.1. GTDB lineage: Bacteria > Pseudomonadota > Gammaproteobacteria > Xanthomonadales > Rhodanobacteraceae > Dokdonella_A > Dokdonella_A fugitiva. Next base: position 141,766 of record NZ_SLWQ01000009.1, read on the forward strand.
CGGCTTCGTCGACGGCACGCTCGTGTTCGGCAACCCGCTCGTCGCGTTCGCCTTGCAGGCGGCCCTGCTCGACGGTGAACGCATGCCCCTGGCCTGGTCCGCGCTCGCGCTCGCGCTGGCCTATCTCGTGCTCGCCGCGGCGATGATGTCGCGGCGACGCGTGCTCGGCGAATCGTTCGCAGTGCTCGCGGTCGGGTTCGCCACGCTCGCGGTGCCGCTCGCGCTCAGCGCGCGCAGCACCGCCTGCACGTTCGCGCTCGAAGGCGCAGCGCTGGTCTGGCTGGGCTTGCGCGAGCAGCGCCGCCTGCCGCGCATCAGCGGCCTCGCACTGCAAGGGCTGGCTGCGCTCGCATTCGCCTGGGCGCTCGCCGACGGCGCGGCCGCCGGCGAGACGATCGCGATCGCGAACGGCACGTGCATCGGCGCATTGCTGATCGCGCTCGCCGCGTTCGCGAGTGCATGGCTTTACCACCGACGCGACGACGCGCGCCGCGAACTCGCCGTGCTGCTCTACGTCTGGGGCCTGGCCTGGTGGATCGGCGCGGGGCTGCGCGAGATCAATCGTTTCGTGGCGCCGTCGCAACGCGCGGCGGCCCTGCTCGTGCTGCTTGCGACGACCGCGGCGGTCGCGGCGTTCGCGACGCGCCGCACGCAGGCGTTCGCCACCGCGCTAACGGCCGCGTTCGCGCTCGCTGCGGGTACGGTCGTCGCGCTCATGTTCGGCGATGCCGGCCTGCAGCCGTTCGCCGGCTGGGGGCTCGCTGCCTTCGGCGCCTACGCGCTCACGGGCGCGTTCACGCTCGGCCAGCTGCGCGAGCGCACCGACCTTACGCCTGCGCTCGCCCAGATCGGCTGGGTATGGGCCTGGACCTGCGCCGCCGCGGTCGCGCTCGGGCAACTCTCCGCCGACCTGCGGCTCGGTGCGGGCTGGCGCACCGCCTTCGCGGTTTCGCCCGTGCTGGCCGCATGGGCGTTCGCCCTGCTGCGCCCGCGCATGATCGCCGCACCGTTGTCTGCACGCTTCGACGAATGGCGCGGCGCGCTGTTGCTGCTGCAGGCGATCGTCGCGACCTGCATCCTGTTCGGGCTGCTCTGGCATGCCGGCGACAGCGCACCGCTGCCATACCTGCCCGTGTTCAACCCGGTCGAGCTCGCGCAGGTCGCCGCGCTCCTGCTCGGGGCGCGCTGGCTCGCCGACGCGGCCGCGCCGCGCGAGCTCGCTGCGCACCGCGCGCCGCTGCTCGCCGGCGCCGGCTTCCTGTTCGTGACCGCGGCGACGTTGCGCGCGACGCACCAGCTCGGCGGCGTCGGCTGGGACGAACACCTGTGGTCTTCCAACCTCGCGCAGACCGCGCTCACGGTCGTCTGGAGCGCGCTCGGCGTGCTCGGCTGGGTGATCGGTTCGCGCCGCGGCCAATGGGCGCTGTGGCTCGCCGGCGCCGTGCTCATGGGCGTCGTGCTCGCCAAGTTGCTGCTGGTCGACCGCACCCACCTCGGCAACCTGTTCGGCATCGCCTCGTTCATCGCCTACGGCCTGCTCTGCACGGTGATCGGCTACTTCGCGCCGGCGCCGCCGCGCGCGACGGACGAAGGAGCCGCGTCGTGATGCGCGCGCTCGTCTGGTCGTTCGCCCTCGCCGGGTTCCCGGCTGGCGCCGCCGACCTGCACGACTACGCCTGGACGTTCACGATCGAAACGCCGGCCGGCGTCGAGAGCAGTGCCTGGCGCGTCGACCTCGATCCGGCCGTCTATGCATGGGTGCGCGATCCCGCGCTGCGCGACGTGGCGGTGTTCAACGCCGAGGGCGAGCCGGTACCGGTCGCGCGCGTCGCCGCCGAAACGATGGCGCAGGCGCACGAGCACACCGAGGCGCTGCCGCTGCTCGCGCTGCCCGCCGACGGCGCCGTCGCTGGCGGCGGCGACTTGCGCCTGCTCATCGAACGCGACGCACAGGGCCGCCTGCGCCGCCTCGACGCGGGCGACGATGCGGCGACGAAGGCAGGCGAACGCGCCTGGCTCGTCGATGCGAGCGGACTCGACGGTGCGATCGAGCGGATCATCCTCGCCTGGGAGAGCCCCGCGAGCGGCGTCGTCGCGCGCTTCGAGATTTCCGCGGGCGACGACCTCGAACACTGGCGGCGCGTCGGCGAAGGCAGCGTGTTGTCCCTGCGCGAGGGTGACGCGCGCCTCGACCGCAACGACATCGCGCTGCCCGACGTGCGCGCGAAGTACCTGCGCCTGCGTCGCGTCGACGACGGCGCGGCGCTCGCCGGCCTGAATGCGTCGGTGCGCGTGGTCGAGCGCGCCGCGGCGGTGCCGCTGCGCCGCTGGATCGACGCACGCGCGGTCGAACTGCCTGCCGACGAACGCGGCGCGACCGCGCGCTACGCGTACGCATTGCCGGCGGCGCTGCCGGTCGAGCAGGCGCGCGTCGAACTCGCGAGCGACAACGCGCTCGCCGCGCTCACCCTGTCCGCGCGCGACGGCGCCGCGTGGAGCGAACTCGCGCGCTTCACCGCGTTCCGCCTGCGCTCGGGCGAGGAGACGCTGCGCAACGGCGACATCGACCTCGTCGCCCCGCGCCGCCTCGACACGTTCCGCCTCGACGCGCGAACCCCGCTCGCCACCGCGCCGCGCCTCGCCTTCGCCTTCCGCCCCGACCGCTTCGTGTTCCTCGCCGAAGGCGCCGCACCGTACCGCCTCGCGGTCGGCAGCGCGATCGCACGCCGCCCCGACTATCCGCTCGACGCTGCGCTCGCGAGCCTGCGCGCGAGCCGCGGCAGGGACTGGCAGCCGCCGCAGGCGACGCTCGGCGCGGGCCGCGCGAGCGGCGGCGACGCCGCGCTGCTGCCGCCGCCGACGCCGACACCGTGGCGGCAATGGCTGCTCTGGGGCGTACTCGCGCTCGGCGCCGCGCTCGTCGGCGCATTCGCGCTGAACCTGCTGCGCGAGCGGCGCTGAGATCGGCATGCATCCGAACCGCCCGAAGGCGGCCGTGCTTCGCGCGTCCGGCCTGTGCGATTCGTATCCCGTATCGCAGCCCCCCACCGTAGGGCGGTACGCGCAGAGCGCGTGCCGCCGCGCTCAACGCGCCGCGGCCTCGCGTGCACCGAGCGCCGCGCAATACAACGCGAGCAGCCACCAGAACAGCAGCCCCCACCACGCCGAATAGAATGCAAGATGGGTGTTGAGCGGGAAACACATCGAGACGAGCGCGAGTCCGGGCGCGAGCGCACGTTCGCGCGCGCCCGCGTCGGCGCGACGCCACGCGCGCAACGCGGCCCATGCGCCGGCGAGCCACAGCACGAGGCCGGCGACGCCGGTTTCGCTGAGCACTTCGAGCACGATCTGGTGCGCGTGCGACGCACCGGTGTCGCTCGCGGTGTCGACGAAGCGGTCGCCCGGCGCCGCGTAGTCCGGGTAGGCATAGCGGAAACCGCGCGCGCCGACGCCGGTGAATGGATGCGCGGCGCTCATCGCGAGCGCGGTGCGCCAGATGCTGAGGCGCCCTGCCGACGCTTCGTCGACCGCGGCCTCGGTGCCCTGCAGCGCGCGCAGGCTGCGCTCGATGCGCGCGCCGAAGCGCGCCGAATCGTGCAATGCAAATGCGCCGATCACGCCGAGGCCGAGCGCGAACACGGCGCACACGGCGAGGAAACGTCGCGGCCGGCGCGTCTCGTGCCAGGCGAGCAGCACGCCGACGAGTGCGTACGACAGCCATGCCGCGCGCGAACCGGCGAGCAGCACCGGCGGCGCGAGGAACGCGTACGCGAGCACGAGGCCGCGAACGCCCCAGCGCGCACGCGCGGCGAGCAGCACGAAGGGCGCGAGCGTCGCGAGCACGGGACCGAGCTTGAGGTTGCCCGCGCCGAAGATGCCCGACACGCGCTCGCGCTCGGCCGCGCCGCCGAGGCTGTAGCCGGTCGCCATCTGCACCCAGGCATCGAGCGTCCACAAAACGACGATGCCGGCGACGGCGGCGACCAGCGCGGGCCAACGGGCCGCATCGCGCAGCGCCCACGTCGCGTACAACGCGAACGGAAGGAAGCGCAGGGTGGTGGCGACGGTCGACCAGGTCTTGCCCGGCGCGACCGCGGCAAAGCCCGACAGCAGCGCGGCGAGCCAGTAGGCGCCGAACAGCGCGAGCACGAGCTTCACGGCCCCGTCGTCGAGGCGCGCGCGACCGCGCGCGAGCAGCACGAGCCCACCGATCGCGCCGAGCGCGAGCGGCGCCTCGGCGCTGCGGCCGAGCGGCAGCAGCACGAGCACGGCGGGCACGAGCAAGGTAGCCCACAGGGGGGCGCGGTCGTCGGGGTTCGGGGTCACGGCGGGTCCGATGCGGAACGTGCGCATCTTAGCCGCTCGCGCGGCGGCTTCAGTCCGCGCCGACGATCTCGCGGTACAGCGCGAGCGTGGCCGCCTGCATGTCGGCGAGGCGGTAGCGTTGCAGCGGCGCGATCGGCGGCGCCGCGCGCAGCAGTTCCGCGGCGCGTTCGGTCAGGCGTTCGCGATCCTGCGGCGGCACGCGCCCGGCGGGATACAGGTCGGCGAGCAGTTCGCCGACGCCGCCATGGTCGTAGCCGAGCACGGGCCGGCACAGCGCGAGTGCCTCGATCACCGTGCGGCCGAACGATTCGGGCTTGTTCGACAATTGCAGCACGAGTGCCGAGGCGGCGAACACGTCGCGCGCATCGTCGCGCTGCGCGCTGATCGCGATCTGGTCGGCGACGCCGCGTTCGACCGCGAGGCGCTCGAGTTCGGCGACGTAGGCCTCGCGCCCTTCCTGGCGCGCCCCGAGCAGCAGCAGCCGGGTCGGGATGCCGCGCGCCTTGAGGTCGGACACGAGCTCGATCGCGTCCGCATGGCCCTTGAGGCGCGTGCCGCGGCCGGGCAGGGTCAGCAACGGTGCGCCGGCGAGCTGCGGGAACTCGGCGAAGAACCACTCGCGCCAGGAATTGTCGGCGAGGTAGCCGAACGGGTAGTCGCCCGGATCGATCCCGCGCGGGATGACCACGAGCTTGCTCGGATCGGTGCGCGGGTAGTTGCGCAGGAGGTAGTCGCGCACCGTGTTCGACACGCAGATGACGCGCTCGCCGCGGGTCATGACCCCGCTGTAGATGCCCGGACTGTTCAATCCGTGCGCAGTTGTGACGAAATGCGGCTGCGGCTTGAGGCCGCGGACCGCGAGCCAGCCGACCCATGCGGGCATGCGCGAGCGCGCGTGGACAACGTCGGCGCCGACCTCGCGCAGCAGCGCGCGCAGCTTCGGCACCTGGGCGAGCGCGCGCAGCGACTTCGCGCCGATCGGCATCACCCGGTGCTCGCTGCCCTCGCGCACGGCCCGTTCAGCCATGCGGCCGCCGGCCGAGACGATGATCGAACGATGGCCGGCGTCGACGAGGGCGCGCGCGACCTCCAGCGCCGAACGCTCGGCGCCGCCGGCCTCGAATGCAGGCAGCAGCTGGACGACGGTCAGGCGGCGCGCGGCCATGCGGCTCCGTATCGGATCAGGGTTCGAGGTCGTATTCGGCGCCGCAGTACGGGCATTTCGCATGCCCTCCCTGCTCGGCGATCGGCAGGTAGACCTTGGGATGCGAGTTCCACAGCGACATGCCGGGCATCGGGCAGCTCAACGGCAGGTCGGCGCCGGAGACCCGGTAGCGGTTCTCGGCGTTGGCGGGAATCGTCCTTTCCGCCGCGGGATTGGGTCGCGACATGCTCTACTCCATGGACAGAGCTTTGCAGTTTACCAGCACAAGACATGCCAACGAGTATGTGAAGCGCTTCACGGCATCGCCGTGACTCGCCCGCAGGCACGCCCACCGGCCGCGTAGCCTAGAATGCCGCGGCCTTGTTCGATACCCCATCGACCAGCAACGGGAGGGCATAGTGGACATCAACAAGATGATTGCGCGCGTGAAGGCGATCCTGCTCACGCCGAAGACCGAATGGCCGGTCATCGCGGCCGAGCCGGCGACGGTACCGGACCTGTACAAGAACTGGATTGCGATCCTCGCGGCGATCCCGGCGATCGCCGGCTTCATCAAGGGCAGCATCATCGGCACGAGCCTGCTCGGCGTGACCTATCGCGCCGGCATGGGCGCGGGCATCAGCGCCGCGATCGTCGGCTATGCGCTCGCGCTCGCGATGGCGTACGTGATGGCGCTGATCATCGACGCACTCGCGCCGAACTTCGGCGCCGAGAAGAACCCCGTGCAGGCGCTCAAGACCGTCGCCTACGCCTGGACCGCGAGCTGGGTCGCGGGCGCGGCGCAGATCATCCCGGGCATCGGCTGGCTGATCGCGCTCGCGGGCGGCATCTACGGCATCTACCTGCTCTACCTCGGCCTGCCGTACACGATGAAGGCGCCGCAGGAGAAGGCGGGCGGCTATACGGCCGTTAGCGTGATCATCGCGATCGTGCTGAGCTGGATCTGCGGGCTGATCGTCGCCGGCATCATCGGCACCGGCATGGTGGTCGGCGCGGGCGCCGGCGGCGTCCGCCTCGGCGACGCCGGTGGCAGCGTCACGATCGACGCGGACAGCGCCCTCGGCAAGCTCGCCGCGGCGGGCCAGAAGATGGAAGCCGCGAGCAAGCAGCTCGAAGCCGCGCAGAAGTCCGGCGACGCCGACGCGCAGGCGAAGGCGATGGGCGCGGTGATGGGTGCCGCGATGGGCGGCGGCGACCAGGTCGAGGCGCTGTCGCCCGACCTGCTCAAGCCGTTCGTGCCGGCGACGCTCGCTGGCCTCCCACGCACCGACTTCTCGGCCGAGAAGAACGGTGCGATGGGCATGCAGGTTTCGGAAGCGCACGCGACCTATTCGGACGATGCTTCGGGGCGCTCGCTGCGCCTCGAGGTCACCGACATGGGCTCGGCCAAGGGCCTGATGGCGATGGCCGGCTGGGCAGCGCTGCAGCAGGAACGCCAGACCGAGCATGGCTACGAGAAGACCTACAAGGTCGACGGCCGACTCGTGCACGAGGAATGGGACGGCCAGGACAAGCACGGCGAATATGGCATCGTGCTCGGCGACCGTTTTTCGGTGAAGGTCAGCGGCAACGCCGAGAGCATGGACCAGCTCAAGGCCGCCGCGGCGAGCATCAACCTCGCCGGCCTCGAAGCGCTGAAGGCGCAAGGCGTCAAGAAGGGCTGAGGCGTCACTCCTCGGCGGACGAGGGCCCGGAGGAGTGATGCGGGAGCAACTGTCTCCGCCGGTCGACGCTTCGAAAATCCCCGTTCGCGCTGAGCGCAGCCCGCGGAGCGGGCGGAGTCGAAGCGCCGCCTCGAGGACGACGGCCCTTCGACTCCGGCTGCGGCCTGCGCCCAGGGCGAACGGATGAAATTCCCGCCGCACGCGCGGCATTTCTCTGGAAGCGGCGGCAGCCGCGATGCTTTTCGGACCTCGGCCCCCGGCCCTCGAAAGGCGGCTTCCGCCACTCGCACTGCAACCGGATCCGCTTCGCGCGATCAGCTCTTCGGCTTGAGGCTCTCGGCGTAGGCCTTCGCCTCGATCGCCTCGGTGGTGATGCGCAGCTGGATGTCGTCGCTGACCGCAGGCACGTACTTGCCGATGCCGAAGTCGGAGCGCTTGATCGTCGCGCTCGCGTCGAAACCGGCGGCCTGCGCCTTGCGCATCGGATGCTCGCCGGCCTTGTTGACCGTCACGTCGAGTACGATCGGCCTGGTCACGCCGTGCAGGGTGAGGTCACCGGTGACCTTGAGATGGCCTTCCGCCGCGCCCTTCTCGACCTTCGTGCTCTTGAACGTCGCCTGCGGATACTTCGCCGCGTCGAAGAAGTCCGGCGATTGCAGGTGCTCGTCGAGCTTGGGCACGTTGCTGTTCACGCTGGCGAGCGGGATCTTCACCTCGACGCTGCCCTTGGTCGGGTTCGCCGCATCGAAGTCGAGCGTGCCCTCGACCGAGCCGAACTGCGCGGTCGGATTGGAGAAGCCGAAATGGTTCCAGCTGAAGACGACCTGCGTATGGCCCGGGTCGAGCGTATAGGTCGTGGCGAACGCGGGTGCGGCGGCGAGCGCGAGCGCGCTGGCGAGGAAGATGCGGCGGAACATGGACGAGCTCCTTGTTGGATGAACGATGGAAACCGGAGACGGCGGAATCGGCGATGAATGCAAGGCCGTCGCGCTACGGCATGGGCATACCAGCCTGACCCTGCAAGGATGTGGCATGCCCCGGAGACCGACAAGGCACGCGGCGTCGATACAGCGTTTCCACGGGCGAACGATGACGCATCGTCGCGCGACCCCGCGCCGTCGGCTAGGCTGAGGCGATGGGTGCGACCAGTTCCTGTTGGGCGATCAGCGACGGTGCCGCAGGCAATGCGCGGCAGGCGCTCGCGCTCGCGCGCGCACTCGGCGTAGTGGCGGAGCCGGTCGAGATCGTGCTGCGCGAACCCTGGGACACGTTCGCGCCGCGCTTCGCGTTCGGCGCGGCGCACGCCGTGCGCACCCGCGATGGTCGCGCGTTGCACGCCCCGTGGCCCGACCTCGCGATCGGCTGCGGCCGGCGCGCGGCGCTCGTCACGCGCGCGCTGCGCGCGTGGAGCGGCGGACGCACCTACACCGTGCAGATCCTCGATCCGCGCATCGCGAGCGATGCGTTCGACCTCGTGATCGCGCCGCAGCACGACCGCGTCGGCGGCAACAACGTGATCGGCAGCATCGGCGCGCTCAACCCCGTCGACCCGAGCTGGCTCGCCGAAGGCCGCGCGCGCTTCGCCGACCTCGCCGCACTGCGGTCACCACGCACCGCCGTGCTCATCGGCGGCTCGAACCGCGCGCAAACGCTCGACGCAGCGTATTTCGACGGCCTGCTCGAGCGGCTCGTCGCCTTGCACGAGGTCGACGGCGGCAGTTTCCTCGCCAGCGTCTCGCGGCGCACGCCGGCCGCGGTCGCGGCACGCCTGCGCGCGCGCTTCGCGTCGATGCCGGGACGCTTCTGGGGCGGCGACGCCGACGGCGACAATCCGTACGCCGGTTTCCTCGCCCATGCCGATCGCCTCGTCGTCACGCCGGACTCGGTCAACATGCTGTCCGAAGCCTGCGCGACCGGGAAGCCGGTCTACACCTGGGCCGCGCGACCGATCCGCGGCAAGCTCGCCGCATTCCATGACGAGCTCGTCGCGAGCGGCCACCTGCGCCGCCTCGGCGTTACCGACACCCGGCCTCGACCGCCGCCACTCGCTGAAACCGCCGCGATCGCCGAACTCGTGCGCACGCGCTGGCACGCCGCCCGCGCCACCGCCAGCCCGTAGGTGGGGCGCAGCGGCACGAAGCTGCAGATGAATGCGAGATTTCACCGCCAGTCCCGCCGCATGCCGTCGCACCGCCACGACCGCCGGTGGGAGCTGCGCGGCTGCTGCGCCCTACAGCGGCGGGCGGATGCGCAACTCGGGCCGCGGGCGCGGTCCGTCGTGCGGGCCGTGGTCGAACGGTGGATAGCCGAGTTCTTCGCGCATCGCCGCGTAGCGATCGGCGAGCGCGAGCAGCTCGCGGTATGCCCGTAGCGCTGCGTCGCGCTGGCGCTCGGACGCGAAATCGTAGCTCGGCGGATCGGCATGCATCGGCTGCAACGCGGCATCCCCGTCCGCGGTGAGCGCTTCGGCTTCACGCAATGCCTCGAGCGCCTCGCCGAGCACGCGCATCGCGACGCGGTAGCGCACCCAGCGATGGTTGCGCCAGCCGGTCACGCTGCCCGGCGGCGGCTCGGGCCGCGCGTAGTGCGCGAGCAGCAGTTCGCCCGCGCGCGCGCCGCGCGTGGCGATGCGGTGGATCAGCGCAGGCGCCATGCGCAGGTTGAGGCCACCTTCGCTCGCGCGCAGGCGCACCGCGACGACGCGATCGCGGTAGCCGGGAATCGCCAGCTGCATGCTGTCGGTCCAGTCCTGCATCGTCATGACGATCGCGCCGAGGAAGCCGCGCAGGCCGCCACGCTCGACCGGCACCGTGCGCGTCGTCGCGCCGCTGCCGTTGTGGTCGGGCATCCAGACGAAATCGTCCGGATCCTGCGCCTGCGCGGGGAGGTATTCGGCATCGACGAGATTGATGCCGAATGTCGGCCGCGACGGCACCAGTGCGTCGAAGTAGTGGATCGGGAAATTGCTGCAGATGCCGCCGTCGGAGAACCACACCCGTTCGGCCGCGCCGATCCAGCGCCCACGACGCGAGGGATCGGGCCCCATGCGCGTGCGCCACAGCGGCACCGCCGACAGCAGCAACGGGAACGCGAGGCTCATGCGCACGGGCACGATCACCGGCAGGTCTTCCATCGCCGGCAGGCGATAGCGGCCGGCGAGTTCGCCGTGGTCGATACGCTCGGGGGAATGCGCGACGAGCGCGTCGACGATGCTCGCCGGGAACAGCGCGCGCATCTCGTCGGCGTCGAAGCAGAAGGCCTCGCTCTCGAGCGGGAAGCTGTACGGCCGACCATGGCTCAGCGCGGTGGTCATGAGGCGCAGGTCGATCGCGCGTTCGTCGGCGTGCAGGCGAGCCGACGCGGCGACGTAGTCCCGGGCGGGATCGTGCCCGCGCCAGAGGTCGCCGAAGCACAGCGGCCGGTCCGGCGGGAGACCGGCGAGCGACTGCAGCGTCGCATGCAGCCACGGCGTCAGCGTGTCCGCGTCGTCGCCGAGGCCGGAGCACAGCCCGTAGCCGTTCGCGGGGATAGCGCGCAGGGCATGGCCGACGATGCACGCGGCGAGCCCGAGCGCGAAGACGAGCAGGCCGAGCACGAGCGCAGCCGCACTCGCGAGCCACGCCAGCACGCCGCCGGCAGCGGGGTCGATGCGCGCCGCGAGCGGCGCGACGACGACCGCGGCGACGAGCGCCGAGGCGAAGGCCGCGAGCGGGAAGTGGCGCACCGCCGCGCAGGACCAACGCACGATGGCGAGCGACCAGCGCGGCTGTTCGGGCATGAGCCCGGCGACGAGCAGGTGGTAGAGCCGCGCGGTTTTCGGCTGCGGGCGGAACAGGCGGAACAGGCGCGTCGCGCCCCGTTCGGTGCCGTCGTCGGTCTGCGCGAGCAGGTCGGGCAGGACTTCGAGGCGTTCGAAGCCACCGCGATCGCGGCCGTACTCGGCCGCTGCCGCCGCCGCGGCGGCGATCGCCCCGGCCGACGCGCCACCGACGCTGCGCAGGCGATAGTGCGCGGCGAGCCGCGCGATCGCGCGCGGATAGACGATGCCGCTCGCGATGCCGCCCTTCATCACGAGATCGCATTCGGGACGTTCGCTCATCGCAGTTCCTTGCCGCCCGCTCTCGCCCGCATTTTTACACTTCCGGCCGGGTCGCGGCCGACGCTCGACGACGGCGCCTTCGCTCCGGAAGAATCACTCGAACCCGAACCCCGCCACCCGGCACGCCACCATGATCGCGGCCGCGTCGTGCTCGACCGCGTCGTCACGCGCGACGACGCGCGGCCGTGCATCGAGCGTGCAGCGGATCGCGCGTGCGAGCAGGCCCGCATGCGCGTGGGCGAGCGCGGTCGCGGTCTCGTCGTCGAGCACGTGCGCACTGCGCAATGCCTCGATGAGCGCCGCATTCGCGCCGTTGGCAAGCAGCGCCGGATGAGCCGCCGCATGCTGCAGCACGAGGCCCTGCAGCAGGAACTCGAGGTCGACGAGCCCACCGCCACCCTGCTTGAGGTCGAACTCCGTCGCGTTCGAGCGGTCGCGTTCGGCGCGCCAGCGCGCGCGCATCGACACGACGTCGTCGCGCAGTTTCGCCGCATCGCGTGGCTGGGCGAGCAGGTCCGCGCGCAGTTCGGCGTAGCGGCGCGCGAGCACGGCGTCGCCGGCCACCGCGCGTGCGCGCACGAGCGCCTGCAGTTCCCAGGTCCAGGCGCGCTCGCGCTGGTAGGCGGCGTAACCGTCGAGGCTCTGCACGAGCATGCCCTTGCTGCCGTCCGGACGCAGGCGCACGTCGACTTCGTAGAGCCGCCCCGCGCGCGTGAGCGTGCCGAGCAGGTGCACGACGCGCTGCGCGAGCCGCGCGTAGTAGCGCGCGCCATCGAGCGGCTTGGCGCCGTCGGATTCACGCTGCGCGCGCGCGCCGTCGTAGAGGAAGACGAGGTCGAGGTCGGAGCCGAAGCCGAGCTCGCGGCCACCGAAACTGCCGTAGGCGACGACGATGAGGCCACTGCCCTCGCCGCCGCTGCCACCGTCGATGCGCCCGTGCGCCGCGGCCATGTCGCGTTCGGCGATGTGCAGCACCGCGCCGACGACCACCTCGGCGACGTCGGCGAGTTGCGCCGCGGCGCTGCGGGCATCGAGCCGGCCGCCGAGGAAGGCGAGGCCGATGCGGAACAGCGCCGACTGGCGCTGCTCCTGGATCGCTTCGATCTCCGCCTCCGGGTCGGCCTCCGCGATCATGCCGAGGCGGCGCGCGAGTTCGTCGCGGATCGCGGTTGCGTCGGGCGCTTCGGCATCGACGCGGTCGTCGAACAGGTCGTCGAGCAGCAGCGGATGGGCGATCACGCGCTCGGCGAGGAACGCGCTCGCGGCGAACACCGCGCTGAGCCGGCGCAACGCGGCGGGCTGTTCCTCGAGCAGCGCGAGATAGACCGAGCGGCGCAGGATCGCCTGCACGAGGCGCAGCAGGCGCGCGAGGCAGCGCGCCGGATGCTCCTGCGCACACGCGGCGGCGAACAGCGCCGGCATCACCGCGTCGAGGCGCTCGCGCGCGCGCGCCGACATCGTGCGCAGCGCGGCGCCGCCGAGCAGCGCCTCGAGTTCCGTCACGACCTCGCCCGGCGGAGCGAAACCGGCGGCGGCGACCGCGCCAGCATCGACGCCGTCGGCGAGCAGTGCACGCCAGAACTCCGGCCAGCGCGCACGCGCCTGCCGCGCGTCGTTGCGCGCGTCGACCGCCATCAGTGCGGCGAACTCCTCGGCCACGGCCGCGCGGTGCCGGCGCAACTCGGGTTCGAGCGCGTCCCAGCCGGCATGGCCGAGTGCGAGCGCGATGCGCTCGCGCTGCTCGGCATCGGCGGGGATCTCGTGCGTCTGCTGGTCGGCGAACATCTGCACGCGGTTCTCGAGCCGGCGCAGGAAGCGGTATGCCTCGCGCAGCCGCTGCGCGCGCGCGGAGGGAATGAAGCCGAGCTGCTCGCACGCGGCCAGCGCGGGCAGCAGCCCACGCGCGCGCAGGGTCGGCTCGCGCCCGCCGCGGATCAGCTGCACGAGCTGCACGATGAACTCGATCTCGCGGATGCCACCGGGGCCGAGCTTGAGGTGGTCGGCGAGATCCTTGCGCGCGACCTCGGCGTCGATGAGTGCCTTCATCTCGCGCAGGCCCGCGAACGCGGTGTAGTCGAGGTAGCGGCGGAACACGAACGGGCGCAGCGTGTCGAGCAGGCGCGCGCCGCCGGCGCGGTCACCGGCGACCGGGCGCGCCTTGATCCACGCATAGCGCTCCCAGTCGCGCCCCTCGCGCTGGAAGTACTGCTCCATCGCGTTGAACGACAGCGCGAGCCGGCCGGCAGTGCCGAACGGCCGCAGGCGCAGGTCGACGCGGTAGACGTAGCCGTCGACGCTGTGGTCGGCGAGCAGGCCGACCAGCGCCTGGCCGACGCGCGTGTAGTACGCGGTCGCGTCGAGCGGGCGCGCACCGTCGCTGTCGCCGTGTTCGGCGAAGGCGAACACGAGGTCGATGTCGGAGGAAAAGTTCAGCTCGCCGCCGCCGAGCTTGCCGAGGGCCAGCACGACCATGCGCTGCGGCCGGCCGCGCGCGTCGCGGATCACGCCGTGGCGTTCGCCGACCTGGCGCTCGGCGCCGCGCAGCGCGGCCTCGAGGCAGCTCTCGGCGAGCACCGAGGCACCGGCGAGCGTCGTTTCGATCGCGTCGGCGCCGGTGACGTCACGCCAGATCAGGCGCAGCGCCTCGCGCAGGCGGAAGCGCCGCAGCAGGCGGCGCAGTTCGCCGGCGTCGTGCACGTCGTTGAACACACCCGCGCGCGCGTCCGCGTGGCGCGGATCGCTCATCAGCTGCAGGAAGTCGGGGCCCAGCAGTTGCGGGTCGCGCAGCAGGCTCTGGTAGGCGAAATCGCTGGCGAGCAGCACGGCCGACAGGTGGTCGTCGACGCCGGCGTCGTCGTGGAACGGCACGCTCGCCTCGCGGCACGCCGCCTCGAGCCGCGACAGGCGTTCGTTGAGGAAGGCCGCGGTGCGGCGCGGCCAGCGGGTCGGTTCGAGCATGCCCGCATTGTGGCAGCAGGCTCGCGCGGCCAGCCAGCGTCCGGCGCGCTGCCACCGACTTTGCAAAAACTAACGCCGAATTAATCCTGCGTTGCCACGCCCGTGGCATTGTCGCGCCCTCCATGGCCCTGCCCCTCCCATCCATCGCTCGCGACGGCTGGCGCCCTGCGGTCGAGCGCGAAGGCATCGCGCTCGGCGGCTGCGCACTGCTGCTCGTGCTGCTCGTCGCGCACCTCGACCCCGGCATCGACCTTGCGGGCGAGGCAGCGCTGTGGCCGATGCTGCGCCTGACCATGCTCAACGCGATGCCGGCGCTCGCCCTGTTCGCCCTGCTGCTGGCGCTGTCGCGCCGGCTGCTGCTCTCGACCTGGCTCACCCTGCTCGCCCTCGTCGCGCTGTACGGCGCGAATGCCGCCAAGCTCGGTGCGTTGAGGATGCCACTGCTGCCCGGCGACCTGCGCTTCCTCGCCACGCCGGGTCCGGCGGCGCGCCTGTTCGTGCAATACCTGCACGTGGATGCCGCGCACGCCCTGCTCGCCGCGGGCATGGTCGCGGCGACGCTCATGCTGTGCCGCGAACGCCGCCTGCGCGCGCTGTCGGGCTGGCGGCGCCCGGTGACCGGTGCCGTCGCAGCCGTGTTCGGCGCGAGCCTGATGGCGGGCGCCACGCCGTGGCGCCTCGTCTACGTCGAGGCGGCGAGTGGTTTCCAGCCTTGGGCGCTCGACCAGAGCGCGGCGAGCACCGGCCTGATCGGCGGCCTGCTCGTCTACCACTGGGAGCTCGGCGGCGGCGACGTGCCGCCGGCCGATCGCGCCGCGGCGATCGCGATGCTCGAGGCGCATGCACCGGACCTGCGTGCCGGCCTCGCGCACACGACGTCGAGTGAAACCCTGCCCGACATCGTCGTCGTGCAGAGCGAATCGCTGTTCGATCCCGCGCGCCTGCGCGACATGCTGAGCGGACGCTTCCTGCGCGCGTACCACGCGCTCGCGCGCCGCACGACCAGCGGCGAGCTCGGCGTGCCGACGTTCGCGGGCGGCACCATCCGCACCGAGTTCGAGGTCCTCACCGGTGCGCCGCTGGCGAGCCTCGGCGGCGTGCAGTACCCCTGGCTCGAACTCGATCGCGAGACCTATCCCGGCCTCACCCGCGTACTCGACGCGCACGGCTATCGCAGCGTCGCGGTGCACCCGAATGCAGCCGCGTTCTGGAATCGCGCCCAGGCCTATCCGGCGCTCGGCTTCGAGCGCTTCGTCGATGCGGCGTCGTTCCCGACCGATCGCATCGTCGGCCTGTTCACGTCGGACGCGGCGCTCACCGAGCGCGTGCTCGAGGAACTCGACGACGATGGGCCGCCGCAATTCCTGTTCGCGATCAGCATGGAGAACCACGGTCCCTTCGACTGGCGACCGGGCCTCGATCCGCAGCGCCTCGCCGACCTGCCGATCCCCGAGCGGCTCGACCCCGGCGCGCGGCCGTGGCTCGCGAACTACCTTTACCTGCTCGACGATGCCGACCGCGAACTCGCGCGCCTCGCCGACGCGCTCGCGCGGCGCAAGCGGCGCACCTTGCTGCTGTTCTACGGCGACCACCTGCCCGACCTCGGCCCGGTCTATGCCGAACTCGGCTTCGACGACGGACGCGACCCGAAGCAGCAGCCGGTGCCTTGGTTGCTCTACGACAACCGCAATCCGCGCGCGCATCGCCTCGACACGCGCGCGTGGATGCTGCCCGGCCTGCTGCTGCAGGCGGCGGACATCCACGACGGCGGCTGGTTCGACCTGCTCGCCACCCTCGCCCACTCGCCCGACTTCGACCCGGATGATCCGCGCGACGCGGCCGGCATCGACGCGCTCGCGCGCCTGCACCTGCGCGGCGAACTGCAGCCGTTGCTCGACGACGCGCTCGGCCTCGTGCCCGCGTCCGTCGACCCCGGCTGAGGTTCGCATTGCCCGCGGACGGACGCCCTGCGCTATCGCGATGTCGAACGCAGGCCGTGCTCCGCGCGTCGCCGCCGCACGACCAGCGCGCCACCCAGGCCGAGCAGGCCGGCGAGCACGCCCAGCGCGAACGGCCCCGGGCCCGGCGCCGCGACCGGCGCACCCGCCGGCATGCCGGCGTCGTCGTCGATGATCGTACCGACCGCTTCCGCGTCGCCGAGCAGCGCGCCGACCGGCGCGGACAGGCGCACGAGGAAGGTTTCGTCGGCTTCGGGCACGGTGTCGCCGATGACCGGCACCTGGAACACGACCGAGGTCGTGCCCGGCGGGAACGACAGCGTCGCCGTCGTCGGCGTGTAGTCGACGCCCGGCGTCGCGGTGCCGAGGTCGGTGGCGACGTCCACGCTGACGCTGGCGGCGGACGGCACGTCGAGGACGAGGTCGAAGCTCATGAGTGCGCTGCCGACGTTGCCTTCGGCGCGGCTCGCATCGGCGATCGATATGCGCGGCAGGCCGCCCGCGCCGGCGCCGCCGAGGAAACGCGCGACGAGGAACTGGTCATCCGAGCTGCTCGGGTTCGGGCCACGATCGGATCCGGCGACGACGATCGCGCCGTCGGCCTGCACGGCGACCGCCTCGCCGAACAGGTCGGTCGGCGCGTCGACGAGCCGCGCCCCCGCGTTGCCGAAACCGGCATCGGGCGTGCCGTCGGGCGAGACGCGGAACACGAGCAGCATCGAGCCGTCCGCGACGCTGATCGCGTTGCCGGCGACGACGAGCGCGCCGTCGCCCTGCACCGCGATCGCGTTGGCGAAGATCTGCTGCGCGGACTGGCTCGCCGCCGTCAGCGTGAACACGCCGCCATTGCCGAACGCCGGGTCGAGGTTGCCATCGGCGAGCAGGCGCAACACGACCGCGTCGGTCAGGTGATGGCCGACGGCGACGATGCGGCCGTCGGCGAGCACGCGCAGGTCCTCGATGCCGAGGTCCGGGCCGAGTTCGGCGCGGCCGTCGCCGGCGAAGGTGGGATCGGGCGTACCGTCGGTGGCGAAGCGCGCGATGATGCCGCCACCGGTGTCGCCGGTGCCGCCGAGCAGCGGCTTGCCATCGGCCTGCAGCGCCGCTGCCGCTGCGGCATGGCTGTCGATGCCCGCGACGGCGAAGCCGGCGTCGCCGAACAGCGGCGCCGGCATGCCGAGCGTGTCGAGCAGGAGCCCGCCCGCGTCGAGGTCGATGCTGCCGTCGAGGTAGCCGGCGATGAAGAAGCCGGACGGCGCCGACGCGAGTGCGAGGCCGACATCGGTACCGCCGCGTCCACTCGTCATCCAGCCGTTGCCATGGTTGCCGAAACTCGTGTCGACGCTGCCGTCCTGTTCGAGGCGCAGCGCGGCGAGATCGCTCGCCGTCGCGATCGTGAACGATGTGCCGGCCACGACGATGCGGCCGTCGCCCTGCAGGACGACCCCGTACGCGTCGTCGTCGCTGCCGGCGACGTAGCCTTCGCTGACACGGCCACCGTTGCCGAACGATGCGTCCGGCGCGCCGTCGGGGTCGAGGCGGAGCACACCGAAGTTGCCGTCGATCACGTTCACCGAGCTCGTGCCCGCGACGACGATGCGACCGTTCGCGTCGATCGCGACGGCCGTCGCGCGCGCGCCGGCGCCGGGCATCGGATCGCGCACCAGCCCGCCGATGCCGAAGGACGGGTCGAGGTCACCGGGGGCCGCGATGGCGGTGATCGGGACCGCGGTCGATGCGAGCAGCAGGGCGACGATCGACGGCAAGGGCGTTTGCTTTTGCATGCGTGTTCTCCGGTCGGTGCAAGGGTGGCCCGGCGCGCTCACGGCGCCGGGCAGGTCTCGGCTTGGGCGTCGTCGAAGCCGTGCGCGAAGATCTGGTCGCAGGCGTAAGGCACGCACGCGGAATACTCGGAGGTGTTGCCCGCGGGCGACGTCGCGGTCGCGGTGATGACCTGGCCCTGGAGGGAGCTCGTGCTCCCGATCGGCAGCTCGAACAGCACCGTGCCGTTGTGCGGCGGGAGCATCGTCGCGCCGGTCACCTCGATGTCGTGGTGACCGAGGTAGCGCGCCGCGCCGCCCTGGCCGCCCGCGCCGCAGGCCGGGCCGGCGAAGAACTCGATGCGGTGGACCCCGTTCCAGCTCGACAGCGAACCCGTCACGCGGCCGGCGCGACGCGTGCCCCACGCCGCGTCGAGCACGGGGAAGTTCTGGTCGCAGTTCGCCTGTGCGCATGGACCAGGCGGGATCGGCGGACCGTCGTAGTCGATCGGGTTCATCCCGCTGGGATCACGCAGGTCGAGGTCGAACACGCCGTTCGCGTGCATCCGGTTGCCCGAGAAACGGTTGCCCGCCGCGCCTGGCTGGAGGATCACGCCGCTGTAGCCGTTGTACGCGACCTGGTTGTCGTTGAACGCGTTGTCGTTCGCGTCGGCGTAGACCATGACGCCGTGCGTGTTCGGCAACGCGTAGTCCGGCGAACACGGCGGCAGGCAGATCGCGAACGCCTTGGTGCCGATGCGGTTGCCGACGACGAGATTGTCGCTGCCGTACACCTGCAGGCCGTCGCCATTGCCGGAGATGAGGTTCTTCAGCACCACGCCCAGGTTCGTCGCCACGCGCAGCCCGATGCGATGGCCATGCGCGCGGTTGCCGTCCGGGTAGGTGCCGATCAGGTTGCCGATGACGAGATGGCCGTCGCCGCTGCCGCCGAGATGGATGCCGTAGCCGTTGCCCGCGGCCGGGTCCGGGTGGCCGGCGATCGAATTGCGATCGGCGGGATCGATGCCGCCGATGTGGACGCCATCGGCCGTACCGTTGACGAAGATCGCGTTGACGTTGTCGTTGCCACCGAGCAGGCCGGGATCGTAGCGGCCGAAATGATTGCCGCGCACGACGTGTCCGCTGCCCGCCTGCAGCAGCACCGCGTCGTCGAAGCCGCCGATCGAGAGGCCGCGCAATTCGAGCTTCGTGCCCGCGGGCGCGCCGGGCGGCACGCGGAACGCATGGCTGACCTGGCCGCCGGCGCCGGCGATCTGGATCATGTAGGTCGCATCGTTCGACCACGCGCTCGCGTTCGGCTGCGCGCCGGACTGGGTGAAGCCGTCGATGCGCATCGGCGTGACGATGTCCGGATACGGCGACTGCGCGATCAGGATCGCGCCGGTGTTGCCCGGGATCGCGAAGCGGATCGTGTTGAAGTTCGGCAGCGAGTTCGCGTCGAGGATCGCCTGGCGCAGCGAGCCCGACCCGCTGTCGCCCGCGTGCGTGACGACGAGCTCGGTCACGTCGACGACGCTCGACTCGTACGCGCCGCGATCGACGGCACTGCCGATCCGCCGCGGGCCGCCGTCGATGTCGACCGCGGGCAGGCCGCCCGCGGGCGTGTCGTAGCCGCTGTTGATCGCCGGCGACGACGGTTCGATCGGCCGGCCGCTCGCGTCGAGCGCGGGGTCGACCTGCAGGTTGCCGACGTTCGTCGCGAGCGGCACCGCGATGCCGCCCCAGATGTTGTGGTACGCACGCACGATCGGCACGCCGCTGGTCGGGTACAGGCTGAAATCGGTGCCGGAACTGCCCCACATGATGTTGTTGCTGATCTCGAACGTCGCCGTCTCGCTCTCGCTCCAGCGGTGGAGCGCGAGTGCGCCGCCCTGTGTCGCGTCGAGGAACGTGTTGTTGTCGACGTAGGCGTCCGCGGCGAGCGCATGCGGCGACAGTGCGAGCACGGTGCCGTAGCGCACGCGCAGCAGGTTGTTCTGGAACACGAGGTCGCCGCAGGCGTTGTCGACGCGGAAATCGCCGTATGCGGTATCGACGATCGTGCGTCGCCAGTTCACTTCCTCGCCGTAGGCGAGGCAGCTGCCGGGGGCAGTGACGCGCAGGACTTCGGTGGCGTGGAAGCGTACGCCCTCGACGGTGAGGCCCAGCCCGGCCTGGTACAGCTCGAGCTGCAACGCACCGAGCCCGTCGATGACCGTGTTGGCCGGATCGACCGTGCGCGCGCTGCAGTCGCCGTTGTAGCCACCGAGCAGGTTGAGCCGGTTCGCGAGCACGATCGTCTCGCTGCCGCTCCAGGCGTACGTCTGCGCGACGAGTCGCAACGTGACCGTGCCGCCGGACTGGAGCGACTGCGCCTGGTGCAGGCCGTCGACGAGGTCGGCGAGCGTCTGCACGCAACGCTCGAGCGCGGCGACGGGGGCGGGCAAGGCGGCGAGTGCCACCGCGACGATGAAAGCAGCGCGGCGCGTCGCCTGCGCGATGGGGCGATGGGGCATGGCGTGTTTTCCGGCAGCCTGTGACACCGCACGAAACCCGCGCCCGCCGCGAAACGAACACGCGTTCGTTCGCGCGCTCCCGCGGGTTTCCAAGAGCGAGGCAGGAACCGACCCATGACCGCGATCTGCATCAGGCCGCCCTTCGCCCGCGGCATCGGCGTGCCGCGGGCCACGCCGCATGCCCGTGCTATAACCCCGCCCATGGATGCCGCGGGCGACACGACGCAGCAACTGCTGCACCGCATCCGCGCGGGCGACGCGCACGCGCGCGAACGCCTGCTCGCGCGCTACCTGCCGATCCTGCGCCGCTGGGCGCACGGACGGTTGCCGCGCAATGCGCGCGACCTCGTCGACACCGACGACCTCGTCCAGGTGACCTTGCTGCGCGCCGCGAACCAGCTCCCCCGCTTCGAGTACGCCGGCTGCGGCTGCTTCCTCGGCTACCTGCGACACGTCCTGCTGAATGCATTGCGCAACGAAATCCGCCGCTCCGCGCCGCGCACCGGCGGCGAATCCACCGGGGCGGACGTGCTCGTCGACGAGGACGGGCTGACGCCGCTCGAGGCCGCCGTCGGCCGCGAGCGCGTGCGCCGCTACGAAGCCGCGCTCGCGACGCTGCCACGGCGCAGCCAGGAACTGCTCGTCATGCGCATCGAGTTCGGCTTCGATTACGACGACATCGCCGACGAGACCGGCCTCGGCCGCGACGCGGTGCGCATGGCGGTCAAGCGCGCGGCGGCGAGCCTCGCGCGCGCGATGGACGCGGAGGCGCACGGCGATGGCGCGCACTGATCCGTCGATCGAACGCCTGCTCGAGCGCATCCTCGAGGCCGCGCCCGCCGACGACGCGCTGCTCGATGCCGCGAGCGGCGTCGATGCGCGCCAGGCCGAGGCCTTGCGCACGCTGTCGGACATCGCGCGGGCGTTCCGGGATTTCGACACCGCACCACGCGCGCCGGCGCTGTTCACCTGGGGTCCGCTCGCGGTGCAGGAAAGGATCGCCGACGGCGCCGCCAGCGAGGTGTTCCGCGCGTTCGACCCCGGGCTCGGGCTGCCGGTCGCGCTGAAGCTGCTGCGCGCCGGCGACGGCGCGCCACCCGCGCGCATGTTCCTCGACGAAGCCCGCTGCCTCGCCAGGGTCCGCCATCGCAATGTCGTGCGCGTGTTCGGCGCAGCGGTGCACGACGGTCGCGCCGGGCTCTGGTGCGAATGGATCGAGGGGCGCAGCCTCGCCGCGTGGATCGTCGCCGACGGCCCGCTCGGCGCGGAGGAAACGATCGTCGTCGGCCGCGCGCTGTGTCGTGCACTCGGCGCCGTGCATGCCGCCGGCCTGCTGCACGGCGACGTGAAACCCGACAACGTGCTGCGCGAACGCGGCGGGCGCATCGTGCTCGCCGACCTCGGCGCCGGCGGCGAACCCGCGCACGTCAATGCACTGCTGCGCAGCACCGCGACGCCCGCATTCCTCGCGCCCGAAGTCCTCGCGGGTGCATTGCGCACGCCCGCGCACGACCTGTACGCACTCGGCGGCCTGCTGCAGTTCCTCCTCGACGGCCGCGTGCCCGGTCCCGATCGATCCGACCCGCCTGCCCGCCACGACGTGCCAGCCGCGTTGCGCGCGGTGATCGCGCGCGCACGCGATGCGGACCCGGCGCGGCGTTTCGCGGATGCCGCGGCGATGGAGCAGGCGCTCGCCGACGCGCTGCCCGGTCACGCGCAGGCGCCAGCTGCGCCGCGCGCCGGGCGCCGCGGCCTCGCCATCGCCGCGAGCGTCGCCGTTCTCGCGCTCGTCGTTGCCGGTTCCATCGCGCTGCGACCCGCCTCCGGCCCGCCGCAGGCCGAGGTCGAGTTGCTGCTGCAGCATGACGCTGCCATCGCGCCCGCCGCGGATGGCACGCAGGTTGCGCTCGGCGACCGCCTCGCCTTCAGCGTGACGAGCCGCGAGCCGGTCTGGCTCTATGCATTCAATGCGGACGACGCCGGCGTGCTGACGCGACTGTTCCCGTTGCCGGGCCTCGACACGACCAACCCGCTCCAAGCCGGCCGCCACGAGATCCCCGGGCGCGCGCGCGGGCGCAACCTGCGTTTCGAGGTCTCGTCCAGCGCGGCCGCGGAGGAATTCCTGCTCGTCGCCGCGACCGCGCCACTCGCGCGCCTCGATGCCTTCGATGCGGCCGACGGCCGCGTCGACGCCGACGTGCGCACGCGCAGCGTCGGCCGCGCCGTGCCCGCGACGACGGGTCCGACCGACGCACGCCTCGACGCGCTCGCCGCGGAACTCGCCGCGGACCGCCGCGTGCGGACCTGGCGCTACCGCCTGCCCCATCGCGATTGAGCCGCACCGGCGCGACGGCGACATGCCGGCGCCGCGTCCGCGCGCTATGCTCGAACGACCGACGGGGAGCTTCGGCATGTCCACGGCGCAGACGACCCGGTATCGATGGCTGCATGCGGCGACCCTGCTCGTCGCGATCGGCGTGGCGGCGAATGCGACGAACGCCGTGCCGGCGATCGCCGCGAGTGACGCGTCGGCCGACGCCGCGGACATCGAGGAGAACGCCGAAATCGCGGCAATCGGCCAGTTGCTCGCCGCCGGCCACGGCGATGAAGCCCTGGCGCGCGCGCAGGCGCTCGCGCGACGCGCGCGCACGGCGCGCCTGCCGCCCGCGCGCGAAGCCGCGATCCAGCTCGCCCTCGCGCGCGCACTCGATCACACCGAGGTCCAGCACGAAGCGGTGGTCGCGGCCACCGACCGCGTGCTCGCGCTGCTCGGCCCGGACCAGGCTGACACGCCGCCGGCGATCACCGCGCGACGGCTGCGCGGCGTCGCCCACGCACGCATGCGCAAGCCGGCGCTCGCACTGGCCGACCTCGAGCAAGCGGTCCGCGCGACGCGCGAACGCGACGGCGCCGAAAGCATCGACCACGCGGATGCGCTGTACGACCTCTCGCTCGCGCAACGCACGGCGGCCGACTACGGCGGCGCGATCACCTCGCTCGAGACCGCGCTGGCGATCCGCCGCAAGGCCGCGCCCGACGATCGCGTCGCGCTCGCGCGCGGACTGATACGCCTCGGCCAGACGCAGCGCATCAGCGGCGACCTCGATCGCGCCGAGGCGAACTACCGCGAAGCGCTCGCGCTCGACGAGGCGTCGCCCGATCCGAGCGGACGCAACGGCGCGGTCGTGCTGTATGCCCTCGGCAATCTCCACCGCAACCGCAACGAGGCCGATCGCGCGATCGCCTACTATGAACGCGCGGTGCGCGCGTTCGAACGGGCATACGGCACCGATTCGCCGATGCTCGCCGTGGTCCTCAACAACTACGGCAACGCCGAAAGCCTGCGCGCGGGACGCGGCGAGGCCGCGGTCGCGCTGTTCCAGCGCGCGCTCGACATCGCCGAGCGCACGCACAGCCAGGATCCCGGCCACTACATGCCGGTCGCGAACATCGCGATGGTGCGCATCTGGCAGCACCGCTACGTCGAGGCGGAGGCAGGCTTCCGCCGCGCACTCGAGCGCTTCGCCGACGCGCCGGCCGCGAGCGAGACCACGCCGCTGTTCGCGCAGCACGGCCTCGCCGCCGCGCTGTGGGGCCAGGGCCGGCACGCCGAGGCGTTCGCCGCTGCGTCGAGCGCCGAGGCGACGCGGCAGGCGGCCGTGCGCGCGGTCGCGGCGAGCCTGTCGGACCAGCAGGCACTCGCGTTCCAGGAGCAGGATTACGAAACGCTCGATCACGCGATCGCGATCGCCATCGACAGCGGCGACGCCGGCCTGGTCGAGCGCGCGTGGTCGCTCGCGATCAGCGCACGCGGCCAGCTCACCGCGATCCAGGCCGCGCGCCTCATGCAGGCGCGGGCGAGCGGCGACGCGAAGCTGCGCGCCTTGTGGCAGGACTGGCTCGAGGCGAGCTCGGCGCTCGAGCGTGCACGCATCGGCGCCGACGCGTCGGTGCGATCCGCCGCGCAGGCGCGCCTCGAACGGGCCGAACGGCGCCTCGCGATCGCGCTGCCGCAGGCCCGCGAGCTGTCGACGCGCGCGATCGGCATGGCCGAACTGCGCGCGGCGATGCCGCGCGGCACGGCGCTGGTGTGGCTGCACGATCTCGCCCATCGCAAGCCGGATGATTTCGCCAATGCCGCGGTCGACGTCGAGGACCCGGAAACCTGGGCCTTCGTGTTGCCGCCGGACGGAGCTCCGGTCGCCACGATCGCGCTCGGCCCCGCCTCGGTGATCGCGAACGAACTCGAGCAATGGCTCGCGTCGATGCAGAACCCGGCGGGCGGCAGCGATCTACTGCGCCAGCGCGGCCAGGCGCTCGCCGCGCGCGTGTGGGCACCGATCGCCGCCAAGGTCGCAGCGCAACGCATCTTCGTCGTCGCCGAGGGGCCGCTGCTGCGCCTGCCATGGCCGGCGTTGCCGGACGGCGACGGTTACCTCGTCGAGCGCGACCTCGCGTTCCACCTGCTCAACGACGAGCGCGAACTGCTCGCGCCGCCGGTCGCGCCGCGCGCCAGGCACGCCCTGCTCGCCGTCGCCGACCCGAACGATGCCGCGACCGGCGCGGTGATACCGGCGAAGGCGCGCTGCGGCGAGGCGCGCGCACTGCCGGCGCTGCCCGGCGCACGCCGCGAGGTCGCGCGCCTGGAACGCCTGTTCCGCAGGGGCGACGCCGCGACGCCGATGCTGTCGTTGCTCGGCGACGCCGCGAGCGAGGCACGCTTCCGCCGCGAGGCACCACGCGCGAGCCTCGTCCATCTCGCCACGCACGGCATCGCGCCGGCCGCGGACTGCGCCGACGACGACGGCACGCGCGGCGTCAGCCTCACCGCCGAACCCGATGCGCGGGCGACGGCGCCGACCGCGCTCGTGCTCGCGACGCCGCGCGACGGCGGCGAGGACAGCACCAACGACGGCCTGCTCGGCGAACTCGAGATCGCCGCGCTCGACCTCTCCGCCGTGCGCTGGGCCGTGCTCGCCGCGTGCTCGACCGCTGCCGGCGCGACGCACCGCTACGAAGGCCTGTACGGCCTCGCGCGCGCATTCCGCCTCGGCGGCGCGCGCACCGTGCTGCTCAGCCGCTGGCCGGTCGACGACGAAGCGACCGCGCAGTGGAGCGAGGCGCTCTACCGTGCGCGCCTGCACGATCGCGCCGACACGCCGACGGCGATGCAACGCGCGCAACGCGTCGTGCTCGCCGCGCGCCGCGCGCGCGGCGACAGCGATCATCCTTGGTACTGGGCCGGCTTCTTCGCGCTCGGTGACTGGCGGTAGGCGCTCGCGACGTCACGCCCGGCGATCGCCGCGGCGACCCATTCGCCGGTTTCGACGCCGCCTTCCATGAAACCCTGGTTGTCGAACGCGCAGTGCTCGCCGGCGAAGTGCAGGTCGCCGACGCGTTCACCGACCGCACCGCGCAGCGTCGTCCATTGCCCGGGCGTGAAGCAGGCGTAGCTGCCTTTCGTCCACGCGTGCGTCGGCCAATGGAAACGCGCCTCGCGCGCACCGTCGCGCGCGGCGGCGATGCCGGGCCAGATCGCCTCGAGCTGCGCGGCGGCCGCATCGGCCTGCTGCTTCGGCGTGCCGCTGCCGACGTCGACGCCATGCCGGCCGCCGACGAAGTTGGTGAGGATGCCCGCCGCGCCTGCCTGCATGCGGCTGGTTTCCCAGGTCGTCTGCAGCGGCAGGTCGCTGTAGGTCGCGCCGCCGCTCGCGTAGCGCGTGCGCCAGACGCGCTCGCCGAAGCCGATCATGAGCTTGGCATTGGTGCCGTAGCGCAGTTCGGCGATCGCCTTGCGCTTGGCCGGCGGCAGCTCGAGGTCGAGGCGCACGTCGCGCAGGGTCGTGAACGGCACGGCGAGCACGACGCGATGCGCACGTCGTTCGAACGCGGCGGCACCGCGCCGGAACGAGAGCACGTAACGGCCGCTGTCGTCGCGACGCAGTGCCTCGAGCACCGCGCCCGTGGTGATCGCGTCGTCGACGCGCCGTGCGAGCGCGTGCGGCACGAGGTCGTTGCCGCCACGCACGTGGTACCGCTCGTCGCTCGCGCCGAAGATGCGGAACGCGTCGGTGCCGGGATCGATGAAGGTGAGGAAGTTGAGCGCCGACTGCTCCTCGCACTCGAGGCCCATCTCGGTCGTGTAGGCGACCTCGATCAGCGCGCGCAGCCAGCCGTCGGCGCCGTTGCGGTCGAGCCAGGCGCTCATCGATTCGCGATCGAGCGCCTCGGCGCCGCCGGGCGCCGCGTACGTGATCTGCTCGTCCGGCAGGGCCGACGCGTCGCGCGCGATCGCCTGCGCGAGCGGCGCGAATGCGGCGAGGATCTCCGGATCGGAATAACGGCGGCCGCCATGGAACCAGATGTCGCCATGCGCCGCGGTCGGATCCTCGGCGAGGTCGTCGAGCACGAGGCCGAGTTCGGCTGCCAGCGAGCGCATGCGCGCGTGGCCGCTGTCGACCAGCTCGCCGCCGAGTTCGCACACCTGGCCGTCGGCGTGGCCACGCAGGCTGAACATTCGGCCGCCGACGCGCTCCTGCGCTTCATACAATGCGACCGGCACGCCGGCCTGGCGCAGCCGCCAGGCGCAGGTGAGCCCCGCGATGCCGGCGCCGACGACGATGACCGCGTCGGCCCCGTCGCCGCGCGGGCGCAGCGCCGCCGGCGTGCACGCGGCGAGCGCGAGCGCGGCCGAGGCACCGAGTGAATCGCGCAGGAAACGTCGCCGCGCGTGGTCGATGCGTGCCTCGCGCTCGCGCGCGATCGCCTCGTCGAGCGGCTCGCCGCTGCGCGCGCAGTGCGCCGCGATCGCGGCGCCGCGCCGCAGCAGGTCCACCAAGGCCGTACGTGCCATGCCGCCCTCCCCAGGTTGCCGGTCGGCGCGAGTATGCACCCGCGCGAGACGACCGCGTCGGTGGCCCGCGACGACGCCCGACTGCGTGGACCTTCGCAGGAGGATCACGTCATGACCTGCCGGCACCCGCGTCCGACCCTCGTGCGCGCATGCGTCGCGCTCGCCTTCGGCGGCGCGTTCGCCGCGAACACGCCGATGCAGGCGCGCCATGCCTTCGCGCGCACCGCCTTCACGATCGCCGCCGCTGGCGGCATCCGCGCACCTGCCGTGCAGGGAGGCGGCGCCGGCCGACTCGAGCTCGGCGTGCAGGGCGAGGTCCGGCTCGCCCTGCCCTACTGGAGTGGCATCGTCGCCGGATATCCCGGGGCCGGCCTCACTGGCGGCGACGGTGACGGCGACCGGCCGGACATCCGGTTCGACGGCATCGACCTGACCGGCCGGCGCGTCGCCGCGGGCGGCAGCAACGACGAAGCCTCGGCCTGCTATCGAATGGGGGCGCGCATGCGTGTTCGAACCCTGCAGGGCCGGCGTCGATGCGCGACGCGATGAACGCGGTTGTCGCATCGCTGCGGCGGCGTCGGGCACTGGCCGTGCCCGCCCTGGTCCTGCTCGCTGCGCTGGCCGTGCTGCGCTCGTGGTACGGCACGCGCCTGGACAGCTTCACGATCGACGAGCCGTGGCACATCGTCGCCGGCACGTCCTACGTGCGTGGTGGCGACATGCACCTCAATCCCGAGCATCCGCCGCTGGCCAAGCGCTGGGTCGGCGCATGGATGCCGGCGGACTTCCGCCTGCGGCCCGAGCCCGCGCTGGAGGAGAAGAGCCAGGAACGCGAATGGGTCGAGCAGACGATGTTCCTCGACAACGATTTCGCGCGCGTCCAGCAACGCGCGCGTCTGGCGATGTGGGCATTGAACGGCGCGCTGCTCCTCGCCATCGGCGTGCTGCTCCGACGTGCCGCAGGCTTCGCCTGGGCCGCAGGTACGCTCGCCCTCCTCGCGCTCGAGCCGACGATCGGCGCGCACCTGCCGGTGGTGATGACCGACGGTCCACTCGCGCTCACGCTCGGCGTCGTGATCGTCGCGGCGGGGCTGCTGGCAGCGACCTGGCAGTGGCGCTGGGTTGCCGTGTTCGGCGCCGCGACCGGACTCGCGCTCGGCGCGAAGCATTCGGCGCTGGCGGGGCTGCTCGGCGTGGGGCTGGTCCTCCTCGCTGCCGCACTCGCGCGCCGCGACGGCGGCGTGGGCGGCCTTGCGCTGCGCGGCGCGAAGCTCGCGGTTGCCATCATGCTCGGCGTGGCGCTGCTGTGGGCACAGTACGGCTGGCGTTTCCATGCCGACGCCGATGGCGGCGACAGATTCAACCGGCCGATCGAGGACAAGATCGCCGACGTGTCGACCGCGCCCCTGCGTGCGGCGCTCGCCTTCGCCGATCGCCACCGGCTGCTGCCACGCGCCTACCTGTGGGGCCTCGCCGACACGGTGCGCACCGGCGTCGAAGGTCGCGGTGGCGGCACGCACCTGGTGTGGGGAAGGCTCTACCACGGGCGCACGCCATGGTTCACCTGGCCGGCGATCCTCGCGGCGAAGATGCCGCTCGCGCTGGCGGCACTCGCGCTGCTCGGGCTGGTCCTGCTCGTGCGCTCGCGACTTGCGCCGACGACGCGCTGGATGCTGGCCGCGCTCGCCGCGGCAAGCGCGACGCATCTCGCCGCGCTGATGGCTTCTCCCGAGGCGTGGGGCGGCATCCGCCATGCGACACCGCTGCTCTGCGCGGCAGCCGTGCTCGCCGGTGGCGCGGTGTCGATCGCCTGGAAGCGGCGCTCGCGCGTGCTCCTGGGTGTCGTCGCCGCGGCATTCGCCGCCGCGGTGGCGATGACGGCGCGCGAGCCACGCCTGTGGGAGTACCACAACGAACTGGTCGGTGGCAGCGCCGGCGCCTACCGCTACTTCGAGAACGAGGGCCTCGACCTCGGGCAGCGCTACGGCGAGGTCGCCGCGTTCCACCATGCCGAAATCGCCGCGGGCGGCCTGCCGCTGTATTCGGGTCATTGGGTCATGTCGCTCATGGAGAACCAGTGGCGCGGCGCGCACGTCGACGTGCGCCGGCGCGTGCAGGGCCTCGACGACGACAATGTCGCGGGGGTCTACGACGGCTGGTTCCTGTATTCGGTCTACGACGAGGTGCCGCGCCCCGACCGCGAATGGGATCCCGCGCCGGTGTTCGAGGGCATGCATCGCGTCGCGCGCTTCGGTTACATCACGGTCTGGCGCGGGCGGCAGCGCAATCCCGTCGGCCGGGCCGCGGCAATGACCGACGAGGTGATGGAGTACATCTACAAGCGCAACGGCGACGACTGGCAGCGCGTCGCGCGCTGCCTCGAGCCCGTCGTCGCGCTGCGTCCGCAGGCCGTCGATGCCGGGGTCGAGCTCGGCAATGCCTACCTGCGACTCGGCGACGCGACGCGGGCGGCCGGTGCGTATCGCCGGCTCCTCGAACAGGACCAGGCACCCCTCGACGCCAGGGTCGAGCAGCAACTGCGAGCGCAGGTCTCCCGGCTGGACGCCGGCGAGGATCCGTCGACGATCCCGCCGCTGCGCAACCCGTGGTTGGAATGACGCCGCCGCAAGGCACCGTGCTCAGCCGTCGAGGCCGTCCACGAAGATCGTGTCGGGCGATGCCAGGGTCTCGACCGCGCCGATGTCGCAATCGATGCCGTCGGCGGGGCGCAGGTAGCGGCGCTGGTCGGTCGCACCGAAGGTCGCATTGGCGACGCCGCACCAGGTCGGATCCGCGCGGTCGACGAGGGGACTCGCGCGCGAGGGGAGGAATGTGCGCGTGAAGCCACCGTTGTCGGCGAGTGGGCCGAGCAGCAGTTGCAACGCGGATACGTCGACATCGTTGTCCGCCAGGGGCAGCTGGCAGGTATGGCCCGGTGACTCGATGTTGCCGACCGCCTGCAACACCGTGGCGCCGTTGGCGAAGGCGCAGGTGCCCGCGAGCAGACTGTCGTGGATGCGCACGTTCGCCGCCGCGCCGCGCACCGCGAGCAGCGAGGCGACGGCGTCGTCGGGCACCGACGGCCCGGTGCGCAGGGTCGCATGGAACAGCCAGAAGATCGTCGCACTCGCGTCGGCGACGTCGACGCCGATCGCGTGGCCGATGCCGTTGGCGACGCCGGCGCGGAACGTGTTGTCGTGGAACGTGACGTTGCCCATCACGACGTTGGCACCCGCGAGCACGCGCACGGTCGAACCAATGAGGCCCGCCCCCGATCCACCGCCGCCACGGTTGCCGCTGAACAGGGCGCGCGTGATGCGCCAGGCGCCGTCGTCGGTCGCGAGCAGCACCGCGGGATGGTCCGCATGCGCATCGTCGACGGCATTGCCGCTGAACTCGACCTCGTCCATCCAGACCGTGCCGTCGCGGTAGCTGTACATCGGCCCGGTGTTGCCAAGGAAGCGTGTGCGCGCCACGTGCACGTCGCCACCGGCGCCGTCGAGCGCGAGGGGAATCGCCTGGTTGCGGATCGTGCTGTCGCGGATCATCGCCGCGCCCGACGAGGTGAACGCGATGCCGTAGTGCGCGTCGGGGCCGACCACCTCGACGCGTTCGAGGTCGAGGTCGCCGCTGCCGTCGAACATCGCCACGCCGGCGAGCGTGCTGTCGGAGGCGTGCAACGACCCCGCGCCGCACAGGCAGCCGACGGCGTCGCCGAGTTCGGAATGTTCGATGCGCAACTGCGCGGCGCCGTTCGCCGACGTCGCGGAGACGACGCCGCCGCCGGCGGCGATGCGCACGCGACGCAAGGTCGCGCCGCCACTGTCGATCTCGATTGCCGCGTCCTGCGACGCGAGCGTGACGCCGTCGAGCACGAGCGCGGCCAGCGGGGTCACGCGCAAGAGGTCGAATGCGCCGTTGCCGACGATGCGTGTCGCGTCGGCGCCCGCGCCATCGACGGCGACATCGCCGACGGCGTCGAGCGCGCCGCGGGTGACCGTGTACTGGCCGGCGGCGAGCACGACCGTGTCGCCGCCCGGCGTCGACACCGCGGCGTCGAGGGCCTCGCGCAGCGAACAATCGCCGGCGAGGCAGCCGTCGGGCGCGGGGTCGTCGCCGCGCGTGACGAGGTAGGTGGCTGCCGTCGCGGGCAGCGACGCGAACAAGAAGCCGAGGGCGAACGAGCGATGCAGGATGGACATGGCGATCTCCGTGGACACGCCGTTCCACGGACGATCGCGCAGGCATGGGCCATGGCCGTTGCGCCGCCGCGGCGACGGCGGCGCAGGATGGGAGCTCAGCCCGCGCCGAGCGACCGCGCGAGCGACCGCGCCTCGCGCAGGCGCGTGGCGTGTTCGGGCGCCTGCAGCCGGTCGATCGCCTGCGCGACGTCCGCGCGCGCGCCGGCGAGGTCGCCGTCGCCGCGGTGCACGCGGCTGCGCACGAGATAGACGACGCCGAGCATCGGTCCGACCGTGTCGTCGCTGCTCTGCTCGAGCGCGGCGCGCGCCTGCTCGACGATCTCGCCCGCTTCGCGGCGCATCGCCGCATCGCCGGTCGCGACGAGGCTCGCCGCGAGTTCGGCGCGCGCCTGCGCGACTTCCGCGTGTTCGGGCCCGTAGGCCTTCTCGATCAGCAGGGCGGCGCGGCGGCGCGCGGCGATCGCGTCGGCATAGCGACGCTCCGCGTGGCGCAGCCCGCCGATCACGCTGTTGACGTAAGCCGCCTCGTACGAGTCGTCCTTCGACAAGGTCGCCATCACCGCGACGGCCCGCGCCGCGAGCGCATCGGCTTCGTCGAAGCGCTCGAGCTCGCCGAGCACGCTGACGAGTTCGAGCGCGGTCAGCCAGGTGTAGACGCTGTCGCCGCTGACCGCGCGGAACGCCTCGAACGAGGCGCGGTAGCGCTGCGCGGCGAGATCGAGCCGTCCCTGTGCGCGCGCGAGGTTGCCATGGAACTGCAGCGCCTGCGCGTACTGCCCGCTCGGCGCCTTGGCGAGGATGCCGATCGCTTCCGCGAGCGACGTATCGGCGGCGTCGAGCCGCCCCATGCGCCGCTGCAGGTCGCCGAGGCGGATCAGCGTGCCGCCGAGGATCACGTGGTCGTGCGGCAACTGCACGCGCTCGATGCGCAGCGCCGCCTCGTATTCGGGCAGCGCTTCGTCGTACTTGCGCTGCACGCGCAGCGTGTCGCCGACCGACATGTGCAGCAGGGCGGCGCGCGCGTTGTCCGCGCCTCCGCCCGCTTCGACGATCCCGATCGCCTCGTTCAGCGCCGCGTGCGCCTCGGCGAAGCGCGCGCGCTCGTGCCGCACCTTGCCGAGCAGCGAGAGCGGGCCGACCAGCTCCATGCTGCGTGGTCCACGCAGTGCGCGGATGATCTCGAGCGCATCGCCTGCGAGCCGCTCGGCGCCTTCGCCGTCGCCCTGGATCAGGTGGATCTTCGACGCGATCATCTCGGCCTGCGCCATGCGTGCGCCACGCGCCGCGCCGAGCTCGCGCAGGCGCGCGATGGCCGCGTCGACGAGCGGCGTGGCGGCCTTGATGTCGCCCGCCGCGTACAGGCCGTCGGCGTAGGCGACCTGCGTTTCCGTCGCGGCGAGGCTGTCGTCGCCGCCTTGCCGGCGCTGCAGCTCCCAGGCGCGCGCGAGCGTCGCGAGGCCGGCCTTGCCGTCGTCGAGGTTGAGCTGCATCTCGCCGAGGTCGCGCAGCAGCTCCGCCTGCAGCTCGGGTTCCGTGCCCAGCGTCGCATCGATCTGCGCGACACCGTCTCCGATCAGCTGCGACGGCGTGCGCGCCTGCGCCTTCGCGCGCGCCACCGGGTCCTGCTCGCGGAACAGCGCGACCATGAAGTCCTTGACGCGTTCGGCGCGCGCGAGCTGGCGTTCGGCGTGCGCGCGCTCTGCGTCGGCGCGACGCGCCTCGCTGCGCGCGACCTCGGCCTGCCACAGCGCGATGCCGAGGCCGGCGAGCACGGTGACCGCGACGAGCGCGGATGCCGCGACGCCGACGCGGTGCCGGCGCACGAAGCGCGCGAAGCGATACGACGCCGAATCGGCGCGCGCGGTGATCGGCCGCTTCTCGAGCCAGCGGCGCAGGTCGTCGGCGAAGGCCGCCGCGGTCGGATAACGGCGTGCCGGGTCGCGCTGCAGGGCGGTCGCGATGACGACGTCGAGGTCGCCCGAGAGCACCTGCGCGAGGTGCTTCGGATCGATGCCGGGACCGTACAGCGCCTCGATGTCGTGCGTGGACAGGCGCGCGGCGAGCGAGCTCGCGCGCTCGCTCGTCTCGTGTGTCGCCTCGTGGGCGAGCTGGGCCGGCGCGCTGCTGCGCCGGCGCGGCAGGCTTCCGGCCAGCAACTCGCACAGCAGGAGCCCGAGCGCATACACGTCGGTCGCCGTGCCGATTTCCTCGCCGAGAATCTGCTCGGGCGCCGCGTAGGCGGGCGACAGCACGCGCAGGCCGGTGCCCGTGCGCGTCTGCTCGCCGCTTTCCTCGAGCAGCTTGGCGATGCCGAAGTCGAGCACGCGCGGATCGCCATTGGCTTCGACGAGCACGTTCGACGGCTTGAGGTCGCGGTGCACGACGAGGCGCGCGTGCGCGTAGGCGACGGCCTGCGCGACCTTGGCGAGCAGCTCGACGCGCGCGACGACGCCGAGGCGTCGTTGCGCCGCGTGGTCGGTGAGCGGCACGCCGTCGACGTGATCCATCACGTAGAACGGCCGGCCGTCCTCGCTCATGCCGCCGTCGAGCAGGCGCACGATGTAGGGATGGTGCAGGCGCGCGAGGATGCGCCGCTCCTGCAGGAAGCGGCGCAGCACCGCGTGCGTGTCCATGCCGCGCTTGAGCACCTTGACCGCGACGCGTTGTTCGAATGCACCGTCGCTGCGTTCGCCGAGCCAGACCACGCCCATGCCGCCTTCGCCGATCGGATGCAGCAGGCGATAGGCACCCGCGCGGCGATCGGTCGGTGCCGCGTCGGCGAGCAATCCGGGTACGACATCCGGCACGCCCGCGTCGAGTACGCCGTCCTGTTCGTCCGCGGCGAGCAGCGCACGCACTTCGGCGGCGAGCACGGCGTCGGCGATGGCCGCGAGGCGCTGCTCGCGTTCGGCCGGCGGCAATTCGACGAGTTCATCGAACAGCGCGGAAATTCCCCCCCAGCGCGCAGCGTCGACCATCATGCCCCCGCTTTCAGCGTCGCCGCGCAGCGCGGCGACCGATGCATCAATGGCCCGCGATCTCGCGCTGCAGGAACGCGCGCGCGCGCCGCCAGTCGCGCTTGAGCGAACGCTCGGACCGGCCCTGCACGCTCGCGATCTCGGCCAGTTCCAGGCCCGCGTAGAAGCGCATCTCGACCAGCGCCGCGAGCGGCGCGTCGAGGCCGGCAAGCCGGTGCAGCGCATCGTCGAGCGCGAGCACCTCCTCGCCGCGATCTTCCGCCGCCGCCTGCAGCGCGGTCGTGTCGAGCGACGCGACCGGCTGGTTGCCGCCGCGACGGAGCGCCGCGCGCGCACGCACGTGGTCGATGACGATCTGCCGCATCACGCGCGCGGCGACGGCGAAGTAGTGGCCGCGGTCGTTGACTTCGATCGCGCCATGCTGGGCGAGCTTGAGATAGGCCTCGTGTACCAGCGACGTCGTGCGCATCGCGCCCTCGCCGCGCAACTGCCCGGCGGCGAGCCGGCGCAGTTCATCGTAGAGCAACGCGAACACGCGCCCGGACGCCTCGTCGTCACCGTCGCGTGCCTTGCCGATCAGCTCGGTGATATCCGCCATGCGTCCCCCGGGTCGCCGCTACGGTGCCACGCGGCGGCGGCCGCGGCAAATCGGCCGGGGAAGGCCGGGGGTTTTCGACGGCGGAGGGCCGAGGGGCATCGCGGCTTGCGCGCTCGCGGCGCACGTCACCTGTAGGCGCACCCTGTGCGCCGTCGTGCCTTGGTGCGGCACCGCGATCGCCACAGGGTAGGCTCCCGCTGGAGGCGCGTTACGTTTCGTGGCCGATGAAGATCATCGTGGCTGAAGCCGCTCCTGCACGCGGCCGCATCGAGACGGTCGCTCCCACGGAAAGAGCCGCGGGAGCGACTTCGGTCGCGATGCCCTGGACGCGCGAGCAGGCCCACGGCATTCGCGGCTGGAAGCCGCTCCCACGGAGGGAGGGGACTTGCGCGTCAGCCGTCGAAGCCGTCGGCGAACACGCTGTCGCTGACGTCGAAGCTGACCGGCACGACGAGGCGCGGATGGGCCGGGTCGTTGCTGCCGATGCACAGCGCCGCCTCGTAGTGGCCCGCGGCGAGCTGCGAAGGGTCGAGCGTCGCCGTGACCGTCGCCTGTGCATTCGCGTCGATGCTGCCACTGGTGGTGTCCAGGCTCAGCCACGGCACGTCGGACGGCGTGGCGCAGGCATCGAGCTGCTCCACCGCGCGCACGAGCAGCGCGTGGTAATCGTGGAAGCGATCGACGATCGGATCCCACGAGCCGAGCGCGCCCGGGTTGCCGCGCATAAGGTAGCCCGCCCCTGCGTTCGGCTCGCCGTTGACGTCCGAGGCGACGAACGAGGTCCCGGGATCCATCGGGTCGAACTGCACGCCGATGTAGACGTTGCCGCTCGCGACGCTGATGCCGAGCCCGGACAGGTCGACGCGCACGAAGGCGGCCTGGGCCGTGTTCGGGATGTCGGTGGCGACCGCGTCGACGGCCGCGAGCAGGTTGCCCGGTCCGCCGTCCCAGCCGCTGTCGTCGTAGACGACGAGCTGGAACGCCTGGCTCGTGCCTGCCTCGGAGGAGAGGAACGAGACGCACGCGCTCGTGAACGTCGCCGGATAGGCGCTGGGCGTGAAGCGATCGACGTAGCCGGCGATCGTGAACAGGCCCGAGCCGTCGCGATAACCGTCCTCGGGCATGCCGTCGTCGTGCACGATGATGCCCGGGGTCGATTCGTCGCAGCCCTCGGTCGAGGCGCCACGCAGCGAGACGACCTGGGTGTGGCCCGTGCGCCAGCGATCCTGCGTGCCCGCGTCGTCGGCGGCCTTGCGCGTCGCGAGCGGCGAAAGCGGCTGCTGCCGGGGCGCTGCGGCCGGCTGCGCGGCGGGTGCCTCGATCGCGTTCCACTCGAGCCCGATCTCGCCCTGGTTGGCGATCACGAACGGCACCGTCACCGGCGCGCCGCCCGGCTCGCCCGCGGCCGCGAGCGGATCGGGCGTCACCGCGATCGTCGGCGGCACGAGCGCCGGCGCGACGTCGAGGTGCACGCTCGTGGCCGTCGTGTACGCGGTCGGCGAGGTGCGCGTCCAGGCGAGCGCGCTCGCCGGCGTCAGCGACGGCGTGTTGTACGAATACAGGTTGCCGATCGACGCATCCACGTTCTGCAGGCCGACCGTCGCACTGCCGCCATTGTCCCAGTCCGGATTGGCCGGGTCGCCGAACACGGTGTTGGCGTAGTGGAACTGGAGCGAACCATCCTCGCCGAGGTGCGCCTGGAACACGGCGGGCGCGCCACCCGTCTGCAGGAAGTGCGGCCGGACCCACTGCACGATCACGCGCCGGTTCGGCGCCGTGCCGTCGACCCGCCACCAGACGTTGCCGGAGCTGTTCGCGAAATCGTCCCAGAACGGCGCGATGATCGGACCGCCCATGAACACGTCGGGCTCGTACGGCAGCGGATCGTTGAAGGCGTAGCTGAAGCCGTCCAGGGTGCCGA
Organism: Dokdonella fugitiva; assembly: GCF_004342425.1. Taxonomy (GTDB): domain Bacteria; phylum Pseudomonadota; class Gammaproteobacteria; order Xanthomonadales; family Rhodanobacteraceae; genus Dokdonella_A; species Dokdonella_A fugitiva. Next base: position 178,764 of record NZ_SLWQ01000009.1, read on the forward strand.
GCACGAGCGTGCCGTTGTTGCCGATCGTGAGCAGGTTGCTCGCGTCGTCGAAGAACGGGAACGCGAACGGCAGCGTGACGCCGGTCGCACCGTCGTCGCCGAGATCGAGTGGCGTGCCACTGTCGACGATGTCCGTGAACCCGAACGCGACCGGCGCGGCGGCGTAGCCGGGCTCCTGGTCCTGCGCGGTCCAGGTGGCAGCGTAGTCCTCGACGCCGAGCGTCGCGGTGACGATGCGGTTGAATTGCACCGATGCGCCCGGCGCGACGTCCTCGTGCATGAGCGCGAAGATCGAACCATCGACGCTGTCGACGAGCGTGTGGTAGGCGAGCGTGCGGGTCGAATCGTTGGTCAGCGTGTAGCAGAAGTTGACCGCGTCGCCGGCATGCACGGCGAGATCGGTGGCCGTGCCGCAGGTGTCCGGGTTGCCGTCGTCGAGGGCGAGGCCGACCGCGAGCGTGATGCCGCTGCCGAGCGTGCTGGACGGACCCACGTGCAGGGTCGTCGGCGCCGCCGCGGCCGCGGCGAGCGGTGCGAGCAGGCCGGCGACGATGACGCGGCGGAGGATGGGGATCGTATTCACGGCGGGGCAACCCTCATGCTGGAAGGAGGGGCCGGGCGAACCGGCCATCCGTCCGACCCTAGGCCGCCGCGCGGCGCGGCGCATCACACCGGCGTCAGCACGCGTTGACACGCGCGTGACATCGGCGTGACAGGCGGTGTCACGGCGCGTGTTCGGCCGCGCGGCGCTGCCCGCGCAGCACCTCGATGCGTCCGCGCAGTCGCTCGGCCGCACCGGCCTCCCCGCTGGCCTCGTACAGCGCGAGCAGCGCCTGCGCCGCACCGAGGTCGCGGTCGGCGTAGGCGGCGAGGCGCCCGCCGATGCCGCGCGCGTCGTCGAGGTGCCCCGCACGCACGAGCGCGATGACGCGTGCCGCGCCCGCGGGCACCCACTGGTCGGCGCGGTTGGCGGCGAGCCCGAGCTCGACCGCGAGCGCGTAGCCGGCCTCCGCACCGACCTCGTCGCGCCCGGCTTCGGCGATGCGCGCGCCGGCGAGCGCCGCGACGAACGCGCGGTCGGCATCGAGGGGGGAGGCACCGGCATCGCGCAGGCGCTGCAACGCATGCGCGGCGACCTCGCGCCGGCCCTGGGCGAGCGCGGCGTCGACGAGCAGGTCGACCGCGCGTGAGAGGCGCGCATCGCTGCCGGGATTCGGCGGCGCCAGCACGCGACCGACGATGCGGTCGACGTCGGCGTCGGCGAGTGCCGGCGGCGTGCCCGCCGCCGTGTCCCGGGCCAGGCGCATGAGCACGAACTCGGGTGGCGCGGCCGGCGTGCCGTCGTCATAGCGCTCGACCAGGCGGCCGAGTTCGTCGAGCCGGCCGTTCGCGAGCAGCGCCTGCGCGTGCGTGTAGGCGATCGCGAGCACCGCGCGCGGGTCGTCCATGCGCGGCGCGAGGCGCCACGCCTTGGTGCTGCTCGCGAGCGCGTCGTCGGCCTCGAGCATCATGCGCTGCGCATCGGATTTCGCGGCCAGCGACGAGGCGAGGTGGTCGATGACGCCGAAACGCTCGAACACCGCGGCACCGCGCTGGAACGACGCGACCGCTTCGGCGAAATGGCCGTGGTGCGCGTGCGCGAGCCCTTCGTTGTTGTCGAGGCTCGCCTCGCCGGGCAGGTTGCCCGCGGCGCGCCATTCGATGCGCGCGCGGGCGAAGCTCGCGAGCGCGTCCTCGTAGCGGCCGAGCTGGTCCTCGATCACGCCGCGCATCATGTAGGCGCGACCGAGCAGCAGCGGCTCGTGCCGGCCCTCGAGTGCGGCGAGCGCGTCGCGGCAATACGCCTGCGCACGCTCCGGCTCGTTGCGGTTGAAGGCGACCGCGCACAGGCCGTACAGCGCGCGCGCATGCACGACCGGCGACACGCCCGCGGTCGTCGCGAGTCGTTCAAAACCGCGCTGCGCCTGTTCGATGCGCCCCGCGCGCTCGTCGACTTCGGCCACGCGCACGGCGATCTCGGGCATGCGCTGCAGGTCGAGCGGCGCCGCTTCGGCGATCGCCGCGGCCTCGCGCAGGTCGCCTTCGAGGAACGCCGCGTCGATGCGCTGCTGCAGTTCCAGCGCGGTCGGCCGCGCCGGTGCTTCGGCGATCGCCGGATCGCCGAGCCAGTCGGCCAGCGCCCGATCGATCGCCTGCAGCGGGGTCGGCGCACTCGCCGCGTGGCGCACGCTGCGTTCGGCATCCTGCACGTCGAGTTCGACCCCCCAGCCCTGCGCGTCGCGGCGCACGCGCGCGGCGAGCACGAGGGAGGCGCCGGCCTTCGTCGCGAGCGCACGGCGGCGCGCCGGGTCGGTTGCCGCATCGCCATCGCGCGCGAGATAGGCGATCACCTGCTCGGACGGCAACACCGTGAGGTTGCTGCGTTCGCGCAGGCGCGCGGCGAGGTAGTCCATCGCGCCGAAGCGGATCCAGCGTGCGTCGCCGCCGTCGTCGGCGACCTCCACCGGCAACACGAGCGCGGCGCCCGCCTGCACCGGCGCATCCGGCACGCGCGCGCCGCGCCATGCGGCGAACAGCGCGACGCCGGCCACTGCACCGGCGAGCATCACGGCGAACGCGAGGACGTGGCGGCGCCGGCGACGGGTCGCCGGCTGCGGCACGACGCTGGTCGCTGCGTCGCCTTCGTCGACCGACGCTCCGACGGCCGCGCGCGGCGTCGCCGGTTCGTCGGCGACGTCGACGGGCGCGACCCAGTGGTAGCCGAAGCGCGCGACCGTGCGGATGAAGCGCTGTTCCTCGCCGGTGTCGCCGAGCGCGCGGCGCGCGCGCGAGAGGGTCTGGCCGAGCAGCGCGTCGCTGACGTCGGCGCGGCCCCATACCGCGCTGATGAGCTCGTCGCGGCCGACCGCGCGTTCGCGTCGCTCGAGCAGGTAAACGATGCAATCGAACGATTTCAGCGGCAGCGCGACCGGCCCGTCCGCGTCGCGCAGCTCGCGCGACGCCGGGTCGAGCTCGAAGTCCCCGAAACGGTAGTGCCTTGCCGACATGCTCCGACTGCTGCGAACGCGTACCCAGGCCGGCGCCCGGACCCGCGGGGGCCGCCGAGCGCCGGCGGGCCATCGGCCACTCTAGCGGGTTGGTCGCGCACGCGTAAGCCTCCCGCGCCGCCGCCGTCGCCCGATCGCGCTGCGACGGCGGCGCGCCTGCGGTCAGTCGTCGCCGTCGGCCTCGAATCCATCACGGTACACGACGAGCCAGTTGCTGTCGCTCGCGTTCGCGATGTCGCCCGCATACGGGCCGGTCGTGCTCGCACCGACGTCGATCGTCGCGCCCTGCGCATCGTCGCGCACCGGGGCGGCGAGCAGGTAGTGCACGCTCGCGTTGGCCGCGACGGTCGCGCGGTCGAGCAGCGCGCCGCTGCCGCTCGCGGCGCAGGCACCATCCGCCGCGTCGAGGCAACTCCAGCTCGCCGCGGCCGCGTCGATGCCTTCGGGCAGGTCCACCGCGACATCCACCTCGCGCGCGTCCGCACTGCCGTGGTTGCTCACCACCACGTCGTAGACGAGGGTGTCGCCGTAGGCGACGTAGTCGTGGCCGTCGCCGATCGCGACGACGAGCGCGATGTCGGGCGCGAGGTTGTGCAGCGCGAACACGGCCGGCGTCACGGTGCCGGCCGCGGTCGCCGTGACCTCGTAACTGCCGACGAGCGCGTTCGCGCCGGCCTGGACCGCCGCGCGGCCGTCGGCATCGGTCGTCGCGCTCGTCGCCGAGAGGTTCGCGCTCGCGCCACTCGCAGGCGCGGCGAATGCGACGGCGACGCCGGCGACCGGATTGTCGTACGCATCGCTGACGCGCAGCGCGAGCGGTTCGGCGAACGCGCTCTCGACGACCGTCGACTGCACTGCGCCGCCGGTCGCGACCACCTGCGCCGGCGGACCGGCGAGGTTGTGCAGGTCGAACGACGCGACGCCCGGCACGCCTGCGGCGCTCGCATCGACGACGTAGCTGCCGGCGATCGTGTTGGCGCGCGCATCGACGCGCGCGATGCCGTCCGCGTCGGTGACCGCGCTCGTCGCGACGAGCGCGCTCGCGCCGCTCGCCGGCGCGCTGAACGTGACGGTCACGCCGGGCACGCCGATGCCCGCCGCGTTCGCCACGCGCACCTGCAGCGGCGCGGCGAACGGCGCGTCGACCCCGGTCGACTGCGAAGCGCCGCCGACCGCGGCCAGCGTGGTGGGCGGATCGAGCGCGAACTGCGCATCGATCGTGCAGTCCGCATGCACCGCGGCGACGGTGTATACGACGCCTGCGAGCGCGCCATTGCAGGTGCCGGTGACCGCGCCGACGTGATAGCCCGGGTCCGGCGCGAGCGTGAACGCGATGCTGCCGCCATCGCCGACGACCTGCGGCGTCGCCGGCACGATCGAACCGTGCGGCCCGGCGCCGGGCGTGACCATCCATGCGGGAACGCCGTTGCCGCTCGCGCTGACCGGGTAGGTTTCCGGCACGCCGTCGCTCGCGACGTCGATGCGAGCGGTCCGCGCGCCGAGTGCGCTCGGCGTGAAGTGCAGCGAGAACGTACATTCGCCCTGCGCGGGCAGGGTCGCGGCCGCGCAGGCGGCGGCATCGGTGTCGAGCGCGAAGCCGTCGGCAGCGCCGTCGCCGAGCGTGATGCCGGCGAGGTGCAGGTCGCCGTCACGCAGGTTGCGCACGGTCACCGCGCGCGTCGCTTCGACACCCAGCGGCACGTCGCCGAACGTGACGGCAGCCGCGGCGAGTTCCGGCACGATGCCGGTGAGACGCACCGCGTAGTGGTCGATGACGGGCGGCAACCAGATGCCGCCCCATGACGCGTCCGTGATCAACGCGTCGTCGATCGTGATCTGGTCGGCCACGCTGATCATGTACGCCGACCCTTGCGCGCCGAGCAGGCCCGAGCCGAGCACGAGTGCATAGGAACCCGGCGTGAGCGCGACGTCGGGCAAGTCCGCACCGTATTCGTCGGCGTCCGCGGCGACATCGATCACGGCCGAACCGACCAGCGCGTTGGTGAACGCGGTCGTGTCGGGCAACGGTGGCGGCGTGGTCGGACCCGCGATGCGCACGACCGCGGCGTACACGGTGCCGCTGCCGAGGAACATCCACGCGCCGACATGGCGCAGGCGCGCTTCGCGGTCGACCGTGAAGCGCACGGCGACCGCGCGCCCGGGCGCCACCGACCCGCTCGTCTGCGTCGACTTCCACGCGGCCGGGCCGGCGCTTTCGACGAGGAAGTCCGTCGCCGACGGCGGCGTCGGCGGCAGCGTCTGGCCACGCGCGAAGATGCGTACGGTCGTGCCTTGCAGCGAACGCGCGTTGGTCACCGCATTCACGATATAGGGACCGACCGTCTCGCTGGCGCGGGTCGGGCACGGATACGTCGCGCAGGCTTTGGGCATCGTGATAGCGAACGTCGTGCCGGTCGCGCCGTAGCGGCCGATGCCGACCATGATCGCGTACCAGCCCGGTTCGAGCGTCGCAGCCAGGGGTGCGGAGACGTCGGCCAGCGTTGCGGACGGCTGCAGCAACGTCGTGCCGATGAGGCGGCTGTCGCCTGCGACATCCGGGACGGTATCGGGCGTGGCGACCTGGTACAGCGCCCCGTAAACGGTATGCACGCCGTCGCCGTACGCATGGATGCCGATCTCGCTGATCGCGGTGCGTTGCAGCAGCCGGAAGGTGATGCCGGCGGGATTCGGACTGACCGAGAGGCCGCTACCGAAGTCGCCTGGCGCATGGCTCTCGAACACGAACGGGGCGGGATCGGCGTGCGCGATCGATGCGAAGGCGATGCACGCGAGCAGCAGCAACGTTGCGACGGCGCTGCGGAAGGCGCGGATGCGCGGGCGCGAGTGGCCGGGTCGGCCGCGCGGTCGCGCGTCCGCGCCGGGCGAAGAATGGTCGTTCATGCGGAACCCCTGTTTTTCGATGGCGATGCGACCGCGTGCAGCGGTCTTGTTCGAGAACAAGCGGAAAAGCGCATCGCGGGATATCACGCGGATGCCGACCGGGTGCCGCGCCCGTGCGGACGGCGGCGAGACAGGCGAGGAAACGATCGGGCGGAATGCGGAATCTCGCGACGACGCCTCGCTCGGCGAACGAAAAAAAGCCCCGCATCGCTGCGGGGCTTTTCGTTGAAGCATGAAGCGGGAACGGAGGATCAGAAATCCATGCCGCCCATGCCACCCATGCCGCCGCCCGCCGGGCCGTGGCTGTGGGCTTCTTCCTTCTTCGGCGCCTCGGCGACCATGGCTTCCGTCGTGATGACGAGGCCGGCGATCGACGCGGCGTTCTGCAGCGCGGTGCGCGTGACCTTGGTCGGGTCCAGGATGCCCAGCTCGACCATGTCGCCGAACTCGCCCGTCGCGGCGTTGTAGCCGAAGTTGCCCTTGCCGTCGGCGACCTTGTTGAGGATCACGGACGCTTCTTCACCGGCGTTGGTGACGATCTCGCGCAGCGGCGCTTCCATCGCGCGCTTGGCGATCTGGATGCCGTGGTTCTGGTCTTCGTTGTCGCCCTTGAGCTTGGCGATGCCGGCCAGCGCGCGGATCAGCGCGACGCCGCCGCCCGGGACCACGCCTTCCTCGACCGCCGCACGCGTGGCGTGCAGGGCGTCTTCGACGCGCGCCTTCTTTTCCTTCATCTCCACTTCCGTCGCGGCGCCGACCTTGATGACGGCCACGCCGCCGGCCAGCTTCGCCACGCGCTCCTGCAGCTTCTCGCGGTCGTAGTCGGAGGAGGTCTCCTCGATCTGCGCCTTGATCTGCTTGATGCGCGACTGGATGTTCGCGGCCTCGCCGGCGCCATCGATGATCGTGGTGTTCTCCTTCGAGATCACGACCTTCTTCGCGCGGCCGAGGTCCTTCAGCGTCGCCTTCTCGAGCTGCAGGCCGACTTCCTCGGAAATGACCTGGCCGCCCGTGAGGATCGCCATGTCCTCCAGCATCGCCTTGCGGCGGTCACCGAAGCCCGGCGCCTTGACGGCCGCGACCTTGACGATGCCGCGGATCGTGTTGACGACCAGCGTCGCCAGCGCTTCGCCTTCCACTTCCTCGGCGACGATCAGCAGCGGCTTGCCGGCCTTGGCGACGCCTTCGAGCACGGGCAGCAGCTCGCGCACGTTGGAGATCTTCTTGTCGTACAGGAGGATGTACGGGTCTTCCAGCTCGACCTGCTGGCTCTGCTGGTTGTTGATGAAGCGTTGGTGCGCTTGCGCCAGCGTTACCTGCTGGCGCCTTGCTCGAACGGCAACATCTCGTTGATGGTCGACCTGGCCCGGCGCAACGGCTTTGTCTGGGACGCCGTGCTGGGGGCCGAACTGGCGCGCGACTACAAGCCCAGCCCGGTCGTCTACCAGGCCGCGGCCGCCTCCCTGGACTGCCCCCGCGACGAGGTGCTGATGGTGGCCGCGCATTCTGCAGACTTGGCCGCTGCAGCGGAAGCGGGTTTGCGCACCGCCTTCATCGCGCGCCCCGACGAAAAGGGCCCTGGCCGGGGTGAGTCGGGCGCCACCGTGCCGGTGGACTGGCATGCCCAGGATCTGGCCGATCTGGCCGCGCAATTGATGCCGGACTGATTGAACGGGCCGGGCAACGGCGCTCAGTGCGCTGCCGAGCTCGCCAGCGTCAGCCGCAAGGCCTGGTCCAGCGGTGTTGCGGGCAGCGGCCCCACCGCGGCCTGCAGCATGTCGCCACTCAGCGCGTGTGGCACCTCCCACAGGTAGGCCATCTCGGCCAGCTCGCGCCAGATGGGCACGGCCCAGCCCAGGGCGCGCATCAACCCCCAGGGGATGCCGCCGCGCCTCACCGGCCCGGCGGGCAGCAGGCCCAGCGGGCGGGCCACGCGCTCGATCGCGGCCAGCAGTTCGGCCCCGGTAAGGGTGTGGCCCGCGAAGTGGTAGTGGCGCACGCCGGGCACCGAGGGCAGGGTGGCCACGGCCACGAAGGCCTGGGCCAGATCGGGCAAATAGGCCCAGGCGTGGGCGCGGTCCAGCGGGCCGGGGTAGACCAGCTTGCCTTTGGTGATGTCCTTGGCGATGGCCAAGTCCAGCCAATTGCCGGTGCCGCTGCCGAAGAAATCGCCAGCGCGGATGACGTCGCTGCGCAGGCCATGGCTGGCTCGGGCTGCCATGCGGGCTTCCAGCTCGCAACGCCAGCGGCCCTTGCGGGTGGTGGGTTGCTGGGGTGTGGCCTCGGTGAGCAGCGGCGGCATGCCGCCACCAAAGTTGTAGATGTTGCCCGGCAGCATGAAGCGCGCCCCCAGGCGCTGGGCCAGGTCCATCCCGCTGTCGGCCAGCGGCAGCAGGTCTTGCCCCCAACGGGTGTAGACCGGGTTCAGCGCATGCACCACCACGCTGGCGCCAGCGGCGGCGCGGGCCAGGGCGGGGGCGTCGTCCAGCCCCAGGGCCAGCGCCTGGGCGCCCGGCGGCAAGGGGCCGAGCGGCTTGCGGGCCTGGGCCAGCACGCGCCAGCCTGCGCCGGCAAAGGCCCGTGTGGCGGCGGCGCCAAAGCGGCCTGCGGCGCCGAGGACGAGCACGGTGGGTTGGGTGGGAGTGGTCATGGTGGCTTCGTTGGATTTGGCGATGCCGCCAGTCTGGGCGCAGGCCACGCATTCCACAATCGACCAAGGATGCAAGCCAGCTATACACTTCCGTATGAGAAACGAACGCTTCGACTGGGCCCTGGTGCAGAGCTTCCTGGCCGTGCTGGACGCCGGCAGCCTGATGGGCGCGGCCCGGCAACTGGGCGCCCGCCAGCCCACGCTGTCGCGCCACATCGCCGAGCTGGAGGCCCAGTTGCAGGCGCCGCTGTTCGAGCGCACCGGCCGCGGCGTGGTGCCCACCACCGCCGCGCTGGCCATTGCCGACGCCGCGCGCGACATGCAGGCCGGTGCCCACACCCTGCGCCAGGCCCTGGCCGGCCAGCGCGACGCCACCACCGGCACGGTGCGGCTCACCACCAGCGAGGTGGCGGCGGCCTATTTGCTGCCGCCGGTGCTGGTGGCGCTGCAGCAGGCCGAGCCGGGCATCCAGGTGGAACTGGTGGTGTCGAACGCGCTCACCAACCTGCTGCGCCGCGAGGCCGACATCGCGGTGCGCATGGTGCGGCCAGCCCAGGGCTCACTGGTGGCACGCAAGTTGGCCGACCTGCCCATCACCGCCTGCGCCCACGAGCGCTACCTGGCCCAGGCTGGCACGCCCGAGCGGCCCGAAGACCTGGTGCAGCACCGGCTGGTCGGCTTCGACCAGGACGACACTATCTTGCGCGGCTTTGCCGCCATGGGCCTGCCGGTGGGCCGCGAACAGTTCGTGCTGCGCACCGACAACCAGATCGCCAACGGCCGGCTCATCGCGGCTGGCGCCGGCATCGGCTTTGCTGCGCGCTACCAGCTGCGCCACTGGCCGGGGGTGGTACCCGTGCTGCCGGATTTGCCCATCCCGCCCATGCCCTGCTGGCTGGCGGTGCACCGCGAGATCCGCACCCGGGGGCCGGTGCGGCGGGTGTTCGACTTCCTGGCCGAGGCCTTGCCAAATGCGCTTGAAGCCTCTGTTTGAGAAGGTCAGGCCGAGAGTGAGAGCAAACTTCCCAGCACGGTATCGCTGGTCTTGAGGGTGGCCAGGTTGGCCTGGTACTGGTAGAGCTGCACCCGCTGGGCGGTGAGGCTGCGGTCGGGCATAATGCGCTTGAAGCCTCTGTTTGAGAAGGTCAGGCCGAGAGTGAGAGCAAACTTCCCAGCACGGTATCGCTGGTCTTGAGGGTGGCCAGGTTGGCCTGGTACTGGTAGAGCTGCACCCGCTGGGCGGTGAGGCTGCGGTCGGGCATAGGAAGGGCATAGGAAATTCAAACGCCCTTTTGAGCCAGTCTGGGGGCATAGGAAATTCAAACGCCCTTTTGAGCCAGTCTGGCGGGTAGGTAGCGGACGCGCAAGCGCCGGTTGGGGCTCAGATCGGTGGTTCGCGC
>NZ_SLWQ01000010.1 GCF_004342425.1 Dokdonella fugitiva
GGCGGGATCGCGGCCGGTGACAGCGTGACGCTGCAGATCGTCGCGACGGTGACGATGCCGGGCGACATCACGAACACGGCGACGGTGGATGCGGATGAGCACGACCCGAACCCGGCGAACAACACCGGCGGCGTGACCTTGAACGGCCAGTCGGCGGACATCCAGGTGCTCAAGGTCGTGAACAACCTGAACCCGGTGCGCGGCGACACGGTGACGTTCACGATCACGGCGACGAACAACGGCCCGAGCAATGCGACGGGCGTGGCGATCGACGACGTGCTGCCGGCGGGCCTCGGCTTCGTCTCGGCGACGCCGAGCCAGGGTACGTACGACAGCGGCACCGGCACGTGGACGATCGGCAACCTCGCCGCGAGCGGCGCGGGCGCGACGGCGACGCTGACGGTCGTGGCTGACATCGATACCGACGCGGGCTTCACCAACACGGCGAGCCTGTCCGCGATCGACCAGACCGACCCGAACCCGGCCAACAACAGCGCAAGCGTCGTCGTCACGCCGATCGCGAGCGCGGACCTGTCGATCACCAAGACCGACGGCAGCGCGAGCGCGACGCCGGGTGCGCCGATCACGTACACGATCGTCGTCGCCAACGCGGGCCCGAGTCCCGCGATCGGGGCGACGGTGCTCGATACCGTGCCTGCGGCCATCGTCGGCGCGAGCTGGACCTGCGCCGCCACCGGCGGCGCGAGCTGCACGTTCCCGAGCGGTGTAGGCGACATCAACGCGCAGGTCGACATCCCGGCAGGCGGCAGCGTCACGTTCACGCTGACGGGCACGGTCGCGTCGAATGCGAGCGGCACGCTCGTCAACACCGCGACGGTGGCGCCGCCAGCGGGCACGACCGATGCCGATCCGGCCAACAACAGCGCGACCGACACGGATGCGTTGAACGCGAGCGCCAACCTCGCGATCAGCAAGAGCGACGGCAGCGGCACCGCGACGCCGGGTGCGCCGATCACCTACACGATCGTGGCGAGCAATGCGGGCCCGAGCGACGCGAACGGCGTGCTCGTCACCGACGCGATCCCGACCGGCATCACGGGTGCGAGCTGGACCTGCGTCGCGAGCGGCACGGCCGCGTGCACGACCACCAGCGGCATCGGCAGCATCAACACGACCGTCGACCTGCCCGCGGGCACGACGGCGACCTTCACGGTCGCCGGCACGGTCGCGCCGGACGCGACCGGCACGCTCGCCAACACCGCGACGATCACGCCGCCGGTCGGCACGAGCGACCCGGATCCCGACGACGACACGTCGACCGACACCGACAACCTCACGCCGGGCGCCGACCTCGCGATCACCAAGACCGACGGCGCGACGAGCGCGACGCCGGGTGCGCCGATCAGCTACACGATCGTCGCGAGCAACGCGGGCCCGAGCACGGCGACGAATGCGACCGTCGTCGATGCGCTGCCGGCAGCGATCCTCGGCGCGACCTGGACCTGCACCGGCAGCTCGGGCGCGACCTGTCCGGCGAGCGGCAACGGCAGCATCAACGCGAACGTGACGATCCCGCCGGGCGCGAGCGTGACGTTCACGGTCACGGGCACGGTCAGCGCAGCCGCGAGCGGCACTCTGGTCAACACGGCGACGGTCACGCCGCCGGCCGGCACGACCGATCCGAACGCAGGCAACAACAGCGCGACCGACAGCGACGCATTGACGGCGAGCGCGGACCTCGCGATCAGCAAGACCGACGGTGCGACGAGCGCGACGCCGGGCGCGCCGATCATCTACACGATCGTCGCCGGCAATGCGGGCCCGAGCGATGCGGTCGGCGCGACCGTCGCCGACGCGATCCCGGCGGGCATCACGGGCGCGGCCTGGACCTGCGTCGGCGCGGGCGGCGCGACCTGTCCGGCCGGCGGCAGCGGCGACATCAATGCGATCGTCGACATCCCGGTCGGCGCGAGCGTGACGTTCACCGTGAGCGGCACGATCGACGCGGCTGCGACCGGCACGCTCGCGAACACCGCGACGGTGGCGCCGCCGGTCGGCACGACCGATCCGGTGCCGGGCGACAACAGTTCGACCGACACCGACAGCCTGGCGCCGAGCGCGAACCTCGCGATCGGCAAGACCGATGGCAGCACGACTGCGACGCCGGGCGCGCCGATCACCTACACGATCGTCGCGAGCAATGCGGGCCCGAGCGCCGCGATCGGCGCCCTCGTCAGCGATGCCTTGCCGGCGAACATCAGCGGCGCAAGCTGGACCTGCGTCGGTGCCGGTGGCGGCGTATGCCCGCCGTCCGGCAGTGGCGGCATCAGCGCAAGCGTCGACCTGCCGGTCGGCGGCACCGCGACGTTCACCCTGAGCGGCACCGTTGCCGCGGCTGCGACCGGTTCGCTGGTCAACACCGCGACGGTCACGCCACCTCCGGGCACGGCCGATCCCACGCCGGGCGACAACAGCGCGACCGACATCGACACGCTGAGCCCGAACGCGGACCTCACCGTCACCAAGACCGACGGCAGCGCGAACGCGACGCCGGGCAGCGCGATCACGTACACGATCGCGGTCGGCAACAACGGCCCGAGTGATGCGGTCGGCGCGACCGTCCTCGACACGATCCCGGCCGCGATCGGCGGCGCGACGTGGAGCGCCGCCTACGCGGGTGGTGCGAGCGGACCCGCGTCGGGCAGCGGCGACATCGCCGCGACGATCGACGTGCCGGTGGGCGGCAGCGCGACGTTCACGGTCAGTGGCATCGTCGGCGCGAGCGCGACGGGCACGTTGTCCAACACCGCGACGGTCCTCGCGCCGGCGGGCACGACCGATCCGGTACTCGCCAACAACAGCGCGACCGACACCGACACGCTCACGCCGAGCGCGAATCTCGCGATCGGCAAGACCGACGGCAGCGCGAGCGCGACGCCGGGTGCGCCGATCACGTACACGATCGTCGCGAGCAACGCCGGACCCAGCGCGGTCACGGGCGCGACCGTCGCGGACGTGGTTCCGGCGAACATCACCGGCGCGACCTGGACCTGCGTCGGAGCAGGTGGCGGCACCTGCCCGCCATCGGGCAGCGGCGCCATCAATGCGAGCGTGAACCTGCCGGTCGGCGGCACCGCGACGTTCACGCTGAGCGGCACCGTTGCCGCGGGCGCGACCGGTACGCTGGTCAACACCGCGACGGTGACGCCGCCGGCGGGCACGACCGATCCGACGCCCGCCGACAACAGCGCGACCGACACCGACACGCTGGCGCCGAATGCGGATCTCGCGATCACCAAGACAGACGGCGCGACGAGCGCGACGCCGGGTGCGCCGATCAGCTACACGATCGTCGCGGGCAATGCGGGCCCGAGCGACGTCACGGGCGCGACGATCGCCGACGTGGTGCCGGCGTCCATCACGGGTGCGACCTGGACGGCCGTCTACACCGGCGGCGCAAGCGGCCCCGCGTCGGGCAGCGGCAACATCGCGGCGACCGTGGACATCCCGGTCGGCGGCACGGCGACGTTCACGCTCGCGGGCACCGTGAGTGCGGGCGCGACCGGCACGCTGTCGAACACGGCGACGATCGCCGCGCCGGCAGGCACGACCGATCCGACGCCGGCCAACAACAGCGCGACCGATACCGACACGCTGAACCCGCAGTCCGATCTCATGGTGAGCAAGACCGACGGCAGCGCGACGGCGACGCCGGGTTCGCCGATCACGTACACGATCGTCGCGAGCAACGCGGGCCCGAGTGCGGTCATCGGTGCGACCGTCGCCGACGCGATCCCGGCGACGATCACGGGCGCGACCTGGACCTGCGTCGGCGGCGGCGGCGCGACCTGCCCGGCGGGCGGCAGCGGCAACATCGCGGCGAGCGTGGACATCCCGGTGGGCGGCAACGCGACGTTCACCGTGACCGGCACGGTCAGCGCGAGCGCGAGCGGCACGCTGTCGAACACGGCGACGATCGCCGCGCCCGCGGGCACGACGGACCCGACCCCGGGCAACAACAGCGCGACCGACACCGACGCGTTGAGTCCGAACGCGGACCTCGCGATCAGCAAGACCGACGGCAGCGCGAGCGCGACGCCGGGTTCGCCGATCACGTACACGATCGTGGCGAGCAACGCGGGCCCGAGTGACGTCACGGCGGCGACGATCGCCGACGTCGTGCCCGCGGCGATCACCGGCGCGAACTGGACGGCCGCCTATGCGGGCGGCGCGAGCGGCCCGGCCTCGGGCAGCGGCAACATCGCCGCGACGGTGGACGTCCCGGTCGGCGGCACCGCGACGTTCACGCTGACCGGCACGGTCGGCGCGGGCGCGACCGGCACGCTCGCGAACACCGCGACGATCGCGGCACCCGCGGGCACGACCGATCCGGTGCCGGGCAACAACAGCGCGACCGACACCGACACGCTGTCCGGCAGCGCCGACATCGAAGCGCACAAGACCGGTCCGGCCAGCGTGACGGCGGGCGCGGCGATCGCGTACAGCGTGGTCGTCACCAACCACGGCCCGAGCGACGCGAACGCGACGACGTTCAGCGACGTGGTGCCCGCCGGCATCACGGCGGTCAGCGCGAGCTGCGGCACGCCGACCGGAGGTGCCGTCTGCGGCACGGTCGGCGTCACCGGCAACAACGTGACGAGCATGATCACGACGCTGCCGGCCGGCGCGAGCGTGACGTTCACGATCGACGGCACGGCGCCGGCGGATCCGGGCACGCTCGCCAACACCGCGACCGCGCAGCCGCCTGCCGGTGTCACCGACCCGGCGCCGGCGAACAACAGCTCGAGCGTGTCGACCGCGGTCGATGCCTCGGCTGACCTCGCGATCGCGAAGACCGGCCCGACGACGCTCGCCTCGGGCGCGTCGATCAGCTACACGCTGGTCGTGTCGAACGCCGGCCCGAGCGCGGCCGACGGCGCGACCTGGGCGGACAGCGTGCCCGCGGCGATCACCGGCGTCACCGCGACCTGCGGATCGGCGACGGGCGGCGCGACCTGCGCGGCGCCGACGATCGCCGGCAACGACGTCACCGGCACCGTGCCGACCCTGCCGGCGGGCGGTTCGGTCACGATCACGATCAGCGGCATCGCACCGTTCGGCGCGCAGTCGTTCACCAACACCGCGACCGTCACGGGACCCGTCGGCGTGCCGGATCCGAATGGCGCGAACGACCAGTCGAGCGTGACGACGTCGATCGGCGCGGCGGCCGACATCATGCTGACCAAGACCGTCGACAACGCCGAGCCGAACGTCGGCCAGACCGTGACGTTCACGATCACCGCGGGCAACGCGGGCCCGAACGACGCGAGCGGCGTCGCGGTGACCGACAGCCTGCCGTTCGGCTTCGGCTTCATCTCGGCGACGCCGTCGGTCGGCACCTATGCGCCGGCGACCGGCCTGTGGACGATCGGCGCGCTCGCCGACGGTGAGACCGCGACCCTGCTCATCGTCGCGAGCGTCGACGTGCCGGGCGCGTTGACCAACACGGTCGCGGTCAGCGCATCCGACCAGCCTGATCCGGACACGAGCAACAACTCGGCGGGTGCCTCGGTCAATGCCGGCGCGAGCGCGGACATCGCGGTCGCGAAGACGGTGGACGACGCGACGCCGAACGTCGGTGCGATGGTCACCTACACGATCACCGCGAGCAATGGCGGTCCGAACGACGCGACCGGCGTCGAGATCACCGACAACCTGCCGGCCGGCACGACGTTCGTTTCCGCGACGCCGTCGCAGGGCACGTACGCGGGTGGCGTGTGGTCGGTCGGGGCGCTCGCCAACGGCGCGAGCGCGACCTTGTCGATCAGCGCGACCGTCGACCAGCCGGGTTCGATCGTCAACACCGCGACGATCACGCACGAGGACCAGTTCGATCCGGTCGGCGCGAACAACCAGACCGGCACGACGATCAACGGCCAGCAGGCCGACCTCGGCGTGACGAAGACCGTCGACGACCCGGCCCCCGATGTCGGCGACAGCGTCACGTTCACGGTCACGGTGCACAACAACGGCCCGTCCGACGCGACCGGCGTCGCGCTCTCCGATGCGCTGCCGCCGGGACTCGTGTTCATCTCGGCGACGCCGTCGCAGGGCAGCTACGACAACATCGCGGGTGTCTGGACCGTCGGCACGCTGGACGCGGCCGGCCCGGGTTCGAGCGCGACGCTGACCGTCGTCGCCGAAGTCGCCGCGGCCGGCGCGATGACCAACACGGCGAGCGTGAGCGCTGCCGACCAGCCCGATCCGAACGGTGCGAACAACAGCGCGAGCGCGTCGCTCAACGGCAATCCGGTCGCCGACCTCGCCGTCACCAAGAGCGGCCCGGCCACGGTCACGCCGGGTGACGACGTCGTCTACACGATCGTCGTCCGCAACGACGGGCCGAGCGATGCGAGCAACGTCGTCGTCGTCGATCCGACGCCGGCCGGGCTCGTGTTCGTGTCGAACGCGGGCGCGTGCACGACGACGTATCCGTGCATGCTCGCCACGCTCGCCAGCGGCGCGAGCGCGACGATCACGACGACCTACACGGTGCCGGCCGACTACGCGGGCGCCAATCCGATCGTCAATACCGCGAGCGTGAGCGCGACCGAGCCCGATCCCGACTCGACCGACAACCAGAGTTCGGCGAGCACGAGCGTCGGTGCGGGCAACGCCAACCTGTCGATCGTCAAGACCGGCCCGGCGACGGTCGCGTCGGGTGGCGCGATCGCCTACACGCTGCTGGTCACCAACAACGGCCCGAGCCCGGCGAACGGCGCGAGCTACAGCGACGACGTGCCCGCCGGCATCGACGCGATCACCGCGGCCTGCGGCGGCGAAGCCGGCGGTGCGGCCTGCGGCACGCAACCGGTCGTGAGCGGCAACACGGTGTCGGGCACGATCGGCAACCTGCCGAGCGGCGGCAGCGTGCTCGTCACGATCGACGGCGTTGCGCCGGCCGGCCCCGTCGCGCTCAGCAATACGGCGAGCGTCGAGCCACCGGCGGGCGTCAACGACCCGGACCTGATCGACAACCGTTCGACCGTGGTCACCGCGGTGGGCGCACCGAGCGCCGACCTCGCGATCGACAAGACCGGCCCGGCGAGTGCGATCGAGGGCGGCAACGTGACGTACACGCTGACCGTGACCAACAACGGTCCCGACGTCGCGACGGCCGCGCAGATCGTCGATCCGGTGCCGGCGGGCCTCGCGTTCGTTGCGGCGAGCCTGCCGTGCGCGGGTGGCTTCCCATGTGCGCTCGGTGATCTCGCGCCGGGCGCGAGCACGATCGTCACGGTCACCTACACGGTCGGCGCGGGCCTCGGCGGTTCGGTCACGAACACGGCGACGGTCACCAGCACCACGGCGGATCCGGACCTGGCGAACAACGAGAGCCGCGTCGTCACGCCGGTCATGCCGGCAGCGACGTCGGCCGACCTCGTGCTCGCCAAGACCGGCCCGGCGAGCGCGACGCCGGGCGGGCAGGTCACGTACACGCTGCACGTGCGGAACGCCGGGCCTGACGCCGCGCTCGACGTCGTGCTCGCCGATCCGACGCCGGCGAACCTCGCCTTCGTCGCGGCGAGTACGCCGTGCGAGGCGGGCTTCCCGTGCCACCTCGGCACGCTCGCGAGCGGCGCCGACACGGTCGTGACCACCACCTACGCGGTCGCCGCGGCGGCGACGGGCGCGATCGTCAACAGCGCGTCGGTGACGGCGACGACGCCCGACCCGGACCTCGGCAACAATGCGAGCAGCGCCAGCACGACGCTGGTCGCCGCGCCGGCGGCCTCGGCGGACCTGCGCATCACCAAGAGCGGTCCGGCACGTGCGACCGCCGGCACCGTGGTGACGTACACGCTGGTCGTGAGCAACGAGGGTCCGGACGCGGTCGCGGATGCGCTACTCACCGACCCGACGCCCGCCGGCCTCGCGTTCGTCGCGGCGAGCGCGCCGTGTGGCAGCGGGTTCCCGTGCACCTTGCCGGCGCTCGCGAGCGGCGCGAGCACGACGCTCACGGTGAGCTACCTCGTGCAGCCGACCTTCGTGGGTCGCGTCACCAACGTTGTCTCGGTCGCGTCGACGACGGTGCCGGACCCGACGCCGAACAACAACGCGAGTGCGGCGACCACCTTCGTCGCGGGTGCTCCGCTCGCGCCGACCCAGGTTCCGGTCGACGCGCGCTGGATGCTCCTGCTGATGTCGGCCCTGCTGCTGCTCGCCGGTTCGGCCGCCGTGCGCCGGCGCCGCTGATCGCTGGCGCGCACCGCCTTGCCTGCGGGCAGGGCGGTGCGACGCCGGTACGGGCACGGCGTGCGATGATCGAGGCATGGTGGCAACCGATCTCTTCGGCACCGGCCTGCCCGCGGATGCGGATCGCCTGCGCACACTCGACCTGCCCGGCGCGGACCTGCGTTACGCGGCCTGCGCCTGGCCTCCGGCGCAGGCGGATGCGCTGCGCGACGCCTTGCTCGATGAAATCCCGTGGGCGCCGCACGTGCTGCGCATCTTCGGCCGCGACGTGCCTACGCCGCGCCTGTCGTGCTGGATGGGCGATGCCGGCGCGGCCTACACCTACTCGGGCGCACGCTTCACGCCCACCCCGTGGACGCCGACCGTCGCGCGCCTGCGCGACGAGCTGCACGAGCGCTACGGACTCGCGTTCAACAGCGTGCTCGCGAACCTCTATCGCGACGGGCGCGACACCGTCGGCTGGCACAGCGACGACGAAGCCGAACTCGGTCCCGAGCCGGTGATCGCCTCGTTGAGCTTCGGCGCGCCGCGCACGTTCCGCCTGCGCGCGCGCCACACGCGCACGCCCGCGCTGTCGATCGAACTCGCGCACGGCAGCCTGCTCGTCATGGAGGGCGCGACGCAGCGCCTGTACCAGCATGCGCTGCCGCGTCGCGCGGGCGTCACCGCGCCACGCATCAATCTCACCTTCCGCCGCATCACCGCAGCCTAGCCGGCCGGTACGGCTCCCGGCCTCGGCCCTCGCGCAGCGCAGCGCCGATTCCACCCGCGCTTGTAAACGGCGTAGCATTTGCCGCATCGAGCACGAGGCGACCTGATGCCCGGACACGCGCCCGGTAGTGAAATGGATGCAGCGGTGGAGGCTGCGCCGATCGTGTTCGTCGTCGACGACGAGGAGCATATGGGGACCGCGCTGCGGCGCCTGTTCGTCTCGGCCGGACTCGCCACCGAGGTCTACGCGACCGGCGAGGCGTTCCTCGCGCGCCCCGGGCTCGACGTGCCCGGCTGCGTCGTGCTCGACGTCGGCATGCCCGGCATGGGCGGGCTCGAAGTGCAGGCGCGCCTGCACGAGCGCGCCCCGGACCTGCCGGTGATCTTCCTCACCGGCGCCGCGGAGGTCCACGTCGCGGTGACCGCGATGCGCGCAGGCGCGGCCGATTTCGTCGAGAAGCCGTTCGACAACGAGGACCTGCTGCGCCGCGTGCAGGCGGCGATCGCGCGCCAGGCGGCGCTGCGCGAAGCAGCGCTGCGACGCCGCGAGTTCGCGCGCCGCCTCGCGACGCTGACGCCGCGCGAAGGCGAAGTGCTCGAGTGGATCGTCGCCGGCAAGACCAGCAAGGAGATCGCGCGCGCGCTCGGCGGCAGCCATCGCACGATCGAGATCCATCGCGGCCGCATCATGGAGAAGACCGCCGCCGCGAGCCTCGCCGACCTGATCCGCATGCGCCTCCTGGTCGGCGCACCGGCGCCGGCGCGCCGCGACGGGGGCGCGGATACGTGAGCCTACCTATACGCAGTCGTGCGCATTACGCGCGCCCGTGCGGTCGCCCTAGCATGGTCCACCCGCTCGCAGGCGGACGTGCCATGCGACGACGCGCCGAGGACGTGCCCCATGCCGATCGCCATAGCTTGCCCCGCGCCGACCGGCGCGGCGAAGGGGGGCGTGCGCGCCGCCCCGGCCCTGGACGCCGGTGACACGATGGAGGCGACGCTGCGCGCGCTGGTCGATGCCACGCCGACGGCGACCCTGCTGTTCGATGCCGGGCAACGCGTGCACTATGCCAACCCGGCCGCGCGGGTGCTCGCGCGCCTGTGCGCGCCGGAGAAGGGCGATCGCCCGCTCGAGCGCGTCGCCGACTGGCATCCGGAGCTGCTGAGTACCGGCGCGTTGCACCTGTGCAGCCTGCACGGCAGCTGGAGCGGCGAAGTCATCCTCGGCATCGGCCGCGGCCAGCACAAGATCCTGCTCGTGCATCTTTCGCGCATCGGCCCGGAACGGTTCGGCATGACGGTGCGCGACATCACCCAGGAGAGCGTGCGCGAATCCGAACTGCATGCACGCAACGCCGAACTCGAGGTGGCCTACGAGAAGCTGCAGGGTGCGCAGGAACAGGTCATGCAGTCGGAAAAGCTCGCCTCGATCGGCCAGCTCGCCGCCGGCGTCGCGCACGAGATCAACAACCCGATCGGCTACGTCAACTCCAACCTGAGCACGCTGCAGCGCTACATCTCGCAGTTGTTCTCCGCGATCCAGTCGTACGAGGCCGCGCTCGCCGAAGGCGCCGGGCCCGCGGCGACGGACGCGATCCGGCAGAAGCTCGACCTCGACTTCCTCGTCGCCGACGTGCCGCAACTTCTCAGCGAATCGCGCGAAGGCATCGACCGCGTCTGCAAGATCGTGCGCGACCTCAAGGATTTCGCGCGCAAGGAGCGTTCGGAGGACTGGGTCAAGGCGGACATCCATCGCGGCCTCGACTCCACCCTCAACATCATCTGGAACGAGCTCAAGTACAAGGCGCAGATCGTCAGGACGTTCGGCGACCTGCCGCCGGTCGAGTGCCTGCCGTCGGAGCTCAACCAGGTGTTCATGAACGTTCTCATGAACGCGGGCCAGGCGATCAAGGACCAGGGCATCATCACCGTGACGACGTCGGTTGCCGGTGGCCGCGTGCGCATCGATATCGGCGATGACGGCGAAGGCATACCGGCCGACGTGCTGCCGCGCGTGTTCGATCCGTTCTTCACGACCAAGCCGGTCGGCAGCGGCACCGGCCTCGGCCTCGCGATCTCGTACGGGATCGTCTCCAAGCACCACGGCACGATCGACGTTTCGAGCACGCCCGGGCAGGGCACGCTGCTGCGCATCGAACTGCCGATCGAGCAACCACGCTGACCCCTCGCACCGGAGGCCTCCCATGTACCGCGTCCTGCTCGTCGACGACGAACCGAACATCCTCAACGCATTGCGGCGGTGCCTCGCGTCGATCGACGTCGGCCAACTCGACGGCGAAGCGCTCAAGGTGGAGGCGTTCACGTCGCCCGAGCGGGCGCTCGAGCGCAGCGAGGAACAGGAATTCGACCTCGTCATCAGCGATTACCGCATGCCCGGCATGGACGGCGTGGAATTCCTTTCGGCGATGATGGAACTGCAACCGGTCGTGCCGCGCGTGATCTGCTCCGGTTTCGCCGATCGCGACGCGATCATCGCCGCGGTCAACGAAGTGCAGCTCGCGCGCTTCATCGGCAAACCGTGGGCCGACGAGGACCTCGCCGCGGCGGTCGTCTCGCTGCTGCAACCGGGTCGCGCGCGCCCCCGCGCCGCGCGCGGAGCGTCGCGACCGCCGGTGTCGTTCGAGGAAGCGAGTGCGCACGTGACGCTGGTCGAGCAGGACGACGACGGCGCGATCGTGCTGCGCAGCGACGATGCGGAATGACGTCTTCGCGGCGCGGTCCATAGGTACGTCTACGCATACGTAGGCGACCGGACTGCCGGCGACGTCCTGCAGGCGTAGCATGGCTCCCGAAGTTCGCGGTAACGGGGTTGGGATGAAGGCTGCGCGCCACGACGGAATCCTGCGCCTGGCGGCGATGCTGCTGGCAGCCGCGGGAGGCGGCGAAGCGCATGCCGGATCGACGACCGCGCAGCTGTCGATGAGCCTGACCATCATCGACGCCTGCACGATATCGACCACCGGCCGCGATGCGGCGACGGGCGTCCGACGCGGCCGTGCTTCCGGCCCCGTGCATGTCGCATGCTCGGGCGGCGCCGCTCCTTCCGTGACATTCGCGCGCGTATCGCGCGCGATGGCCTTCGCCGCCGGCATTGCCCCGCCGGTCGGCGAAGGTGTTTTCAACGTGGAGCGCGAGGCGACCGGTGGTAACGCGGTCGTGCGGGCAACGGTGACGTTCTAGGAAACGCCGCCGTGCGGCGGCGAACAAGCGCCGCATTCCGGCGCAAGCCGGAATCCCGCTCCTCTGCGGGTCGCGCTGCGCAAGGGATTCATTCGCGTCGATGTGGCGCTGTCGCACGGTTCCGCTCGCCTCGGCGGCGAGCGGGTGTCTTCTCTTTGCTTGCCAAAAGAAGGCACCAAGAGAAAGGGCACCCCGCGGCGCCGCCACAATGTCGCGCCCCCGGGCCCGCCCGAACCTATTAGCCGTCCCGGTGAGAGCCGGGACCGGGCGTCTCGCATCGCTACCAGGAACGGGACTGCGGCTTTCGTCCCAATGGCGATGTCCCGTCCGAAGGGGGCGCAGGATGTGCCGCGTTTTCAGGATGACCTGCCCTCGACGCCGGGGCGCGGGCGGTAGCGCTGGAACGCATCGCGTACCTGCTCGCGCAGCAGGTCGTCGTCCCACGGCTTGGTCAGGAAGCGGAACACGGCGCCGCGATTCACCGACTCGGTGACGACGTCGATCTCGGTGTAGCCGGACAGGATGATGCGCATCGTCTCGGGGTAGAGGTCCTTGACCTTGCCGAGGAACTCGGTGCCGGACATGCCCGGCATGCGCTGGTCGGAGATGATCACCTGCACCGCGTTGAGCGAGAGCACGTGCAAGCCTTCATCGCCGCTCGCCGCGGTGAGCACGCGATAGCCGTCGCTGCGCAGCATGCGCGTGAGCGCGGTGCGGATGCCGGGCTCGTCGTCGACGACGAGCACGGTGCGACGCTCCTCGTCGGCGCGAGGCAGAAGGCGGATGCTGCGACCGCCGCGCAGGTAATCCTCGAACATGTCGGCGGAGACGGCCGGGCTGAAGTAATAGCCCTGCATCTCGTCGCAGCCCTGCATCGACAGGTAGTTGAACTGGCCCTGCGTCTCGACGCCCTCGGCGACGACCTTGAGTCCCATGCGGTGGGCGATCGCGATGATCGCCGACGCGATCGCCGCGTCTTCGGCGCTGTGCGTGATGTCGGAGATGAAGGTGCGATCGATCTTCACGCGCGTGAACGGGAAGCGCTTGAGGTAGGCGAGCGAGGAGTGGCCGGTGCCGAAGTCGTCGAGGGCGAGGCCGACGCCGAGTTCGCGCAGGCCGCGCAGCACTTCCGCGGCCGCGTCGGGGTCCTTCATCACCGAGCTCTCGGTGAGTTCCAGGTGCAGGTGGCGGGCGAACAGCGAGTGGCGCGCGAGTGCGTCGCGCACGGTGCGCACGACGTCGCTGCGGTCGAACTGCACCGACGAGATGTTCGCGGCGATCGGCACCATGCCCGCGCCGGCCTCGAGCCAGGCCGCCTGCTGCGCGCAGATCGCATCGATGACCCACGCGCCGATCGGCACGATCAGGCCGGTTTCTTCCGCGAGCGCGATGAATTCCTCGGGCGGCACGAGCCCGCGTTGCGGATGCTCCCAGCGGATCAGCGCCTCGGCGCCGACGACGAGGCCACTCACCATGTCCACGCGCGGCTGGTAGTGCAGCACGAACTGCCCGGCCTCGACCGCCGCCTGCAATGCCGCTTCGGCGTCGAGGCGCGTGGCGATGCGCTGGCTGATCTGCGCCGAATAGAACATCTGGCGCGCGCCGCTCGACTTGGCGAGCTTGAGCGCGGCCTCGGCGTGCTTGAACAGGCTGTCGTCGTCGCCGGCGTCGTCGGGATACAGGCCGATGCCGGCCTGGCCGCTGATCGAGATCGACTGGCCGGCGACATGGAACGGCTCGCGCAGCGCGTCGATCACCTGCTCCAGCAGCTGCGTCGCGACGCGGTCGCCGCTGCCCGGGCGCGCGATCGCGAACGTGTCGGCGCCGATGCGCCCCAGCGCGTAGGGTTCGACGAGACGCTGCTCCAGGCGCTGCGCGACCGCGCGCAGGATCTCGTCGCCGCTTTCGCGGCCGAGGCTCTCGTTCAGATGCGTGAAGTGCTCGAGGTCGAGGATCACCGCGCATACCTTGCCGTGCGTGGTCGCCGCGCTGGCGACGAACTGGCCGAGGCGGTCGCGGAACAGCGCCGCATTGGCGAGGCCGGTGAGCGCGTCGAAGTAGGCGAGGTGCTGCAGCCGCTGCGCGTTGGCGATGTTCTCGAGCGCGTACGAAAGGTCGCTGGTGATCCAGCCGAGCAGGCCGAGTTCGCCGTCGTCGAAGAAGTCGCGTTCGCGCGCCAGCAGCACCAGCGCGGCGACGACGTCGCCGTGGCACGACAGCGGGAACGCCGCGGCGGAACGGCAGCCGTGCGCGACCAGCCGGCTGCGCACGGGCTCGAGCGTGGGGTCGGAGGCACAGTCGTTGATCACGACCGGCCTGCGCGTGGCGAGCGCGCGGACGGCGAAGTGGTCGCCGCCCAGCGCGCGCAGGTTCGCCTCGATGAATCCGCGCGAACCTTCGTCGGCGACGGCGAGGATCACCGGCAGCCCGGCGCCGGGGCAGGGCCCGGCGATCCAGGCGATCTCGAAGATGCCTTCGACCGCGGCGACGCGGCAGGCCTCCTGCAGCAGGGATTCGCGGTCGGGCTGGCGCAGCATCGCCGAATGCAGCGCGCCGACCACCGCGCGGATGCGCGTGAGGCGCGCGATCCTCGCTTCCTGTTCCTTGGCCTCGGTGATGTCCTCGGCGATGCCGGCGACCTGCTGCAGCGAACCGTCCGTGCCGAACACCGGGAAACTGCGTGAATGGATCCAGCGGATCGATCCGTCCGGTCGCGCGATGCGGTACTCGAAGTCCTGTTGCGCGCCGGTGTCGATGGGCCGGCCGTCGCGCAACATGGGATTGGGATCGCCGGGGACGATCGCATCGAGCCACGAGTTCGGCGCGCGGTACACGCTTTCGCAGCTTCGTCCCCAGATGCGCTCGTACGCCGGGCTCACGTACAGGCATTCGCCGCTGCGCGCGTCGGCGAGGAAGAACACCGCCGGGATGTGCTCGGTGATCTGCCGGAAGCGTTTCTCGCTCTCCTCCAGCGCCGTGTGCAGCGCACGGCGCTCGGTGATGTCCTCGAGCATGCCGACGATGAACTGCGGCCGGCCGTCGGCATGGCGCACGAGCGTCGCGGTCAGCAACGCCCACATCTCGCTGCCGTCGCCGCGACGATAGCGCTTCTCCATCCGGTAGCGGTCGATCGCGCCGGCGAGCAGGCGCTGCGACAGCTCGTCCTGCACTTCGAGGTCGGCGGGATGGCTGACGTCGGCGACCGTCAGGCGGCGGAGCGCGTCGAGGTCGTAGCCGAGCATCTCGGCCAGCGCGCGGTTGCAGCGCACGAAACGCCCGTCGTGCGCATCGACGAGGGTGATGCCGACGCCTGCCTGTTCGAAGATCGCGCGGAAGCGGTCCTCGCTGCGCCGCAGCTCCTCTTCGGCGCGCCGGCGCTCGGTCACGTCGCGCAGCATGCCGAGCAGGTTGCCGTCCGGCATCAGCGTCGCGATCACTTCCGCCGGGAAGATCGTGCCGTCCTTGCGGCGCAGCGACCATTCGCGATGGTGCGCGACGTGGCCGCGGATGGCATCGATCGTCGGCGCGACCTGCTCCCGCTCGACCGGCGCGACGATGTCGCCGGCACGCAGGCCGACGATCTCGTGCCGTTCGTAGCCGAGCATGCGGCAGGCGCTTTCGTTCGCCTCGAGGTAGGCGCCGTGCGGGTCGGAGACGAGGATGCCGTCGGGAGCGTAGTCGAACAGCGTGCGGAAGCGCCGTTCGCTCGTCTCCTGCTCGCGCTCGGCGTGCACGCGTTCGGCGACATCGATGCCGATGCATACCACGCAACGCTGGCCGTCGAACTCGATGCGCTTGCCGGTGAAGAAGTACGGTATCTCGCGGCCGTCCTGGGTCGACAGCGGCGCCTCGAACGACGAGGTGCCGAAGGCGAGCACTTCGGCGATGTTCGCTTCCAGCGACATGCGTTGCGCGGGCGGGAAGAACGCGCGTGGATGCATGCGCGCGATGTCGAGCGTGCCGTAGCCGGTCACCTGTTCGAAGTGGCGGTTCCAGCGCAGGAAGCGGCCGCGCGCGTCGTGCAGGTAGAGGATGCCGGGCATGCTCTCGACGAGCGCTTCGGCGAAGCGCCGCTCCAGCCGCATCGCGTCCGCCTGGCGCGTGGCCTCGGCGGAGGGGCGCACGATCGCGGCGAGCCGCGGTGCGTCGTCGCCGCGCGCGGGGGCGTCGCCGCGCGCCGACGGGTCGTTGCGGCGGCCGAGGTCGCGCTGCAGCGCGAACTGGCGGCAGGCGAGTTCGCGCAGGCTGGCGAGCGCGCGCACGGCGACCGCGTGCCGGCAGCGGAAATCGAACACGCCGACGAGGCCGAGCGGATCGTACTCGCCGGCCGGCAGCATCGCCGCCGCGACGCGCCGGAAAGTGCCCGCGTCCGGCAAGTCCGCGACCGCGACGTCTTCGGTGCCGGCGACGGCGGCGGGACCGGCCTGCGCGGCGATGCGTTCGAGCAGCAGCGGGATCGCCTCGCGCCATTCCGCTTCGGCCAGTTCGCCCGTGTTCGCGACGAGCAAGCCGCGTTCGGGCCAGGCCACGAAACCGACCGCGCCGTCGCAGGCCGCCGCGGCCGCCTCGGCGAGCTCGCGCAGTGCCTCCTGTGGCGCCGGCGGCGACCAGCCGTCGCGGCGGCGGTCGATCGATGTGAAGGTCTGGGCCATGGCTCGCGATCGCGCTCCCGGGGCCGGTCGATGTCGAGAGTGCTACGAGATCGCGACGGCGTCCAGCGGCATGCGCGCGCGCCTTCGGCGAAGCTTCAGATGAGGAACAGGGTGGCGAGGCCTAGGAAGATGAAGAAGCCGCCACTGTCGGTGATCGCGGTGATCATCACGCTCGAGCCCATCGCCGGGTCGCGGTCGAACTTGAGCAGGGTCATCGGGATCAGCACGCCCATCAGGGCCGCGAGCAGCAGGTTGAGCGTCATCGCCGCGGTCATCACGAGGCCGAGCGGGACGTTGCGGTAGAGCAGCCAGGCGACGAAGCCGATCACGCCGCCCCAGATCAGCCCGTTCAGCAGGGCCACGCCGAGCTCCTTGCGCAGCAGCCTTTTCGCACTGGTCGAGCTGATCTGGTCGAGCGCGAGCGCGCGCACGATCATCGTGATGGTCTGGTTGCCCGAGTTGCCGCCGATGCCGGCGACGA
Source organism: Dokdonella fugitiva (assembly GCF_004342425.1). Taxonomy (GTDB): domain Bacteria; phylum Pseudomonadota; class Gammaproteobacteria; order Xanthomonadales; family Rhodanobacteraceae; genus Dokdonella_A; species Dokdonella_A fugitiva. The sequence continues at coordinate 17,263 of NZ_SLWQ01000010.1, forward strand.
TCGGCATCAGGGTCGCGAGCGCGACGAGCTTCTGGATCGAGCCTTCGAACAGGCCGATCACGCGCGAGGCGACGAACGCGGTGACGAGGTTGATCGCGAGCCATGCCCAGCGGTTGCGCAGCGACTTCCACACCGAGGCGAAGATGTCCTCGTCCTCGCGCAGGCCGAAGCGCTCGCGCACCTCGGCGTCGCTCTCCTCGCGGATGACGTCGACCATCGCGTCGATCGTGACGCGGCCGATGAGCTTGCCATGGGCGTCGACGACGGGCGCGGTGACGAGGTCGTAGCGCTCGAACGCCTGCGCGGTCTCGGCGACGTCGTCCTCGGGGTGGAACGTGTTGGCGTCGGTCGCCATCACTTCCGCCACCTCCTTGGCGGGGTCGTTGACGAGCAGCCAGCGGATCGGCAGCACGCCGGTCAGCACGGTGTCGTGGTTGACGACGAACAGCTTGTCGGTGTGCTCGGGCAGTTCCTTCAGGCGGCGCAGGTAACGCAGCACGGTCTCCAGCGTGACGTCCTCGCGGATCGTCACCATGTCGAAGTCCATGATCGCGCCGACCTGATCGTCCTCCCACGACATCGCCGACTGCACGCGCTCGCGCTGCTGCGCGTTGAGGCGGTGCATGAGCTCCTGCAGCACGTCCTCGGGCAGGTCCTCGGCGAGGTCGGCGATTTCCTCGGCGTCGAGCTGCTCGGCCGCGGCGATCAGCTCGGGCTTGTCCATGTCCGCGAGCAGCGACTCGCGCACGGCATCGGACACTTCGAGCAGGATCTCGCCGTCGCGGTCGGCCTTGACGAGGTGCCAGACCGCGAGGCGTTCTTCCGGCGGCAGCGCCTCGAGGATGTAGGCGATGTCGGCCGGATGCAACGCGTCGATCTCGCGCTGCAGCTCGGCCGCGTGCTGGCGGTGGACGAGGTCCTCGACGAGGTCGGGCCGATCGCCCTGCTGGCGCTGCGCGAGGTCATCGCCCAGGTGCTGGCGACGCAGCAGCTCGGCGACGCGCGCGAGCTGGCCCTGCAACTGGCTGTGCGGATTGCGGGTTTCGACTTCGCTCATGGCCGGCGCGGCAGCAGGTGCACGCCCGGCCAGGCCGGTCGTGCAGGGGACGGATGCGGGCAGGGAACGCGTGTCCCCGAGGCGCTATTGTCGCCGTTGCGGCGCGCGAGGGGAACCGGGCGGTGCGCCCCCGGCCCGGCCCGCGTGACCGGCCGTGCCCGGCTTACTCCTTCCTGTTTGCGTGCATCGCCTCGCCCTCGCGCAGCGTCCATGCGACGACGCCGGGCACGAGCTGGTTCAGCGCGGCCTCGAACGCGGCGAACGCGGTCGCGGCATCGCTACCGCGCGCCGGCGTCTCGGCGTCGAACGCCTGCGCGGCGAGCACGCGGTTGGTGGTGTAGTCGAGCAGGCGTGCCTGCAGGCGGATCACGGCGCGCGTGCCGCCGTCGATCTCGAGCTGGAAATCGTGCAGCGTGATCGCGAGCGCGTAGTCGGCGCGCAGGCCCGAAGCGGCGCTGCCGACGCCGGTGATGCGCTGCGAATTCTCGAAGCCCTGCACGACGAGGTTGCGCAGCAGCGCCGGCGCGCTGTCGCTCCAGCGTGCGCCGGGGAACACCTCGATCACGCCGGGCCGCGGCATCACGACGATGCGCACGGTGTCGAGCGCATCGCTCGCGAGCGGTGTTTCGACCGCGAGCTGCCAGTCGACGCGCATCGGCGGCGCATCCGTGGCCGCGGTCGCGGCGAGCCTGGGCGAGTAGATCGTGAACGGGGTGCGTTGCACGTTGAAGAGCGACGAGCACGCGGCGAGCGGCAGCGCGAGCAGCAAGGCGTGGAGGCGGAAGCGGGCGTTCATTGCGGCTGGAACTCCTTGGGCTGGTCGCGGCCGAGCAGCAGGCTGTCCGAGGCGCCGAGCTTGTCGGAGAGCTGCTTGAGCGAGCGCAGCGTCTCGCGCAGCTCGAGCACGGTCGGTCCGATCTGGCGCAGCCCCTGGTTGCTGAACGCGCCGATCGCGGCGCGATTGTCATCGACGAGCAGGCCGGCCGATTCGGCCATCTTGTTGACCGAAGCGAGCGCGGCGTCGGCGGTCTGGATCAGTTTGCGCGCGTCGTCGCGCACGAGCGCATTGGTCGAATTCGCCACCGTGTCGATCGTCGCGAGCGTCTTCTTCATCGCCGCGGTCGCCTCGGCAAGCTGGTGCACCGCGGTGGCGATGTCGCCGCGTTGCTCGGCGAGCGCGCCGCTGAGCGCGTCGAGGTGTTCCAGCGTCGCCGAAATGCGGTCGACGTTGTCCGCCGACAGGATCTCGCCCATGCGCAGCAGCAGGTCATTGGCGGTGACGACGATGTCCGAGCCCGAGGCGAGCAGCTTCGACAGCGCCGATTCCTCCGACGGAATCACCGGCACCGGGTGTTCGCGCGTCGGCAGCAGCGGCGGGCTGCCCGGCGCGCCGCCGGAGAGCTGGATGAAGGACAGTCCGGTCACGCCCTGCAGCGCGAGCTTCGCGCGCGTGTCTTCCTTCACCGGTGCCGCCGCATCGAGGCGCACGCGCGCGACCACCTTGCGCGGGTCGTCGGCGGCGAGGTGCAGCTCGCGCACTTCGCCGACCTTGATGCCGTTGTATTGCACGAGGCCGCCGACCGAGAGGCCGCTGACCGCCTCGGTGAAGACGATGTCGTAGTCGGCGTAGCGCTGGTCGACGCCGGTCTTGGACATCCACAGCACGAACGCGAGCGCGAGCACGAAGGCGCCGATCGTGAAGGCGCCGATGAGGACGTGGTGGGCGCGGGTTTCCATGCGGTCAGTTCCTGGTGGGGGCGGCATACGCCGCGATGCGCTTGGAAGACGAAACCGCGCGCTCGGCCGCGCGTCCACGCGGGCCCTGGAAATACTCCTGCACCCAGGCGTCGTCGCAGCGTTCGACCTTGTCGAGCGTGTCGGCGACGAGCACGCGCTTCTGCGAAAGCACGGCGACGCGGTCGCAGATCGTGTAGAGGGTGTCGAGGTCGTGCGTGATAAGGAACACGGTGAGGCCGAGGCTCTCGCGCAGGGTCAGGATCAGCTGGTCGAACGCCGCCGCGCCGATCGGGTCGAGGCCGGCGGTCGGCTCGTCGAGGAACAGGATGTCCGGGTCGAGCGCGATCGCGCGCGCGAGCGCCGCGCGCTTGACCATGCCGCCGGAGAGCTGCGCCGGGAATTTCGCGCCCGCGTCGGGCGGCAGGCCGGCGAGGGCGATCTTCAGCGCCGCGAAGCGCTGCATCAGCGCGAGCGGCAGGTCGTGGTGCTCGCGCATCGGCACCATCACGTTGTCGGCGACCGACAGCGAGGAGAACAGCGCACCGTTCTGGAACAGCACGCCGCAGCGGCGCTCGACCGCGATGCGCTCCTCGTCGCCCGCCTTCATCATGTCGGTGCCGAGCAGCCTCACGCTGCCGGCAGCGGGCCGGTTGAGGCCGATGATCGAGCGCAGCAGCACCGACTTGCCGCTGCCCGAACCGCCGACGACGCCGACGATCTCGCCGCGGCGTACGTCGAGGTCGAGGCCCTCGTGCACGACCTGCGCGCCGAACTGGTTGCGCAGGCCGCGCACCTCGATGACGCGGTCGGATCCGTTCGCCGGCGCGTTCATACGTCGATCTCCATGTAGAAGATCGCGGCGAGCGCATCGACGAGGATCGCGACGAAAATCGACTGCACCACGCTCGAGGTCGTGTGCGTGCCGACCGACTCGGCGCTGCCGGACACCTTGAAGCCTTCGAGGCAGCCGATCGAGGCGATCAGGAACGCGAAGATCGGCGCCTTGCTCATGCCGACCCAGAAGTGGCGCGTCGCGGCGAGGTCGTGGAAGCGCGTCACGAACATCGTCGGCGAGATGTCCATGCTCAGCGCGCAGACCAGCGCGCCGCCGACGATGCCCGAGAGCATCGCGATGAACGCGAGCGCCGGCAGCGCGACGAGCAGGGCGAGCAGGCGCGGCAGCACGAGCACTTCGACCGGATCGAGGCCGAGCGTGCGGATCGCATCGATCTCCTCGCGCGATTTCATCGAGCCGATCTGCGCGGTGAACGCGCTGCCCGAGCGGCCGGCGATGAGGATCGCGGTGAGCAGCACGCCGAACTCGCGCAGGAACGAATAGCCGATCAGCTCGACCGTGAAGACGGTGGCGCCGAAGTCCTTGAGCACGGTCGCGCCGAGGAAGGCAACGACCGCGCCGACGAGGAAGTTGAGCAGCACGACGATCGGCACCGCGTCGAGGCCGGTCTGTTCGAGATGGAACGCGAGCGAGGTGAGGCGCCAGCGGCGCGGAACGAACAGGCACCGCGCGAGCGTCGCGAGCACGAGGCCGATGAAGCCGAGCAGCTGCGAGGCATCGCGCGCGACCTGTTCGGCCGCGGCGCCGGTACGCGCGAGCAGCGCGACCAGGCCGCCGTCGGCGGGTGGCGGCCCCTTCACGGCGACGTCGGCTTCGGCCACGGCGTCGACGAGCGCGCGGCGCGTCGCGTCGAGGCCGTCGACGCCGCGCTCGCCGGCGAGGTCGAGCAGGAGGCGCGCGCCGGAGGTGTCAAGCCGGGCGATTCCGCTCGCGTCCACGCGCAGGGATCGTCCATGCCTGCGCGCGAGCGCGGCGACCTCGGCGGCGAGCACGGGCGCGGCGGCGATGGTCCAGTCGCCCGCCGCGACGACGACGTCGCCGTCCTGGCCGTGGCGGAGTGTGGCAGTCCCTGCAGCGCTCATCGCGCAAGGCTAACAGGCTGGCCGATGATCGCAAACGCGCCTCGGCCGCGAACGTGAACGCTCGCCAACGAGCGTGCCCGCACGGCATCATTGCGCGATGGAAAGGGCAGGTTTCACGCAGCGAGCCGGTGGCGACGCCGAACTGAAGACGCGCATCGGCTTCGTCGTCGAGCTGTCGCGGCGCCTGCATGAATACGGCACCACCGCACCGCGTCTCGAGGACGTCGTCAACCTCGTCAGCGCGCGCCTCGGCCTCGCCTGCAACGTGCTGTCGACGCCGACTTCGATCGTGATGTCGTTCTCCGACCCCTCGCGCGGCGACGACCTCGCCGAGACGACCCAGGTCGTGCGCGTGCCCCCCGGCGAGGTGAACCTCAAGCGCCTGTGCCAGGTCGACGAGATCGCCGACCGCGTGATCGCCGGCGAACTCGATTTCGTCGAAGGACGCCGCCAGCTGCGCGCGATCGGCGAGCGCCCGCCGAGCCGCAGCAGCGACATGGCCGGCGTGCTCAGCTTCGGCGTGTCGTCGGCGGCGATCGCGGCGATCCTGCACACCGGCTGGCGCGAAGCCGCCGTCGCCGGGCTCAACGGCCTGCTGATCGGCGCGATCTCGCTCGCGCCGCGGCGCTGGCCGTCATTCGCGCCCGCCCTCGAAGCCGCCGCGGCGCTGCTGTGCACGATCGTCGCGATCGTGGTCGCGCAATGGGTGGCGCCGATCTCGTTGCGGCCGGTCGTGCTGGCGAGCCTGATCGTGCTGCTGCCGGGCATGACCTTGACCACGGCGGTGCGCGAGCTGTCGAGCCAGCACCTCATCTCCGGCACCGCGCGCATGATGGGCGCGGCGACGACCCTGCTCAAGCTCATCTTCGGCACCGCCGCGGCGCTGCAGCTCGGTGCATTGCTCGGCATCGTGCCGCCGACCGCCGATTCGGCGCCGTTGCCCGCGTGGGCCGGGCCGTGCGGCGTGATCGCCGCGGCGTTCTCGTTCGCCGTGCTGTTCAAGAGCCCGCTGCGCTTCTACCCGGTGGTGATCGCCGCGCCGATCCTCGGCTACGCCTGCACGCAGATCGGCGGGGCGCACGTGCCGCCCGCGTTCGGTACCTTCCTCGGCAGCCTCGTCGTCGGCGCCGCGAGCAACCTGTTCGCGCGCGTGATGCAGCGCCCCGGCGCGCTCGTGCGCGAGACCGGCATCATCCTGCTCGTGCCGGGCAGCGTCGGTTTCCGCAGCCTCAGCTACGTGCTCGACCGCGAGGTACTGCTCGGCATCGACACGGCGATCACGATGGCCGCGCTGCTCACCGCGATCGTCGCCGGCCTGCTGTTCGGCGACTTCCTCGTCACGCCGCGGCGCAAGCTGTGATGTTCGCGAGGCTTCCGCGCTGGGTGCTGGGCGGCGGCGCGCTGCTCGCGTTCGTCGCCGGCATCGTCAATGCGAGCGGCTTCCTCGGCGTGCAGCACCAGGGCATCACGCACCTGACCGGCACGACGACGATGCTCGGCATCGCGCTCGGCGGGCGCGACATGGCCGGCATGCTCCACTTCGCCGCGCTGATCGGCGCGTTCATGGCCGGCTGCGTCGCGAGCGGCATGATCGTGCAGGATTCGACCCTGCGCCTCGGTCGCCGCTACGGCGTCGTGCTGGTGATCGAGGGCGCGCTGCTCGCCCTGGCGGTGCCGTTGCTCGTGCGTGGCGACGTCGCCGGCGAATACCTCGCCTCGGCCGCGTGCGGCCTGCAGAACGCGATGGCGAGCACCTACAGCGGCGCGGTGCTGCGCACGACGCATTTCTCCGGCACGCTCACGGACCTCGGCATCTTCATCGGCCACCGGCTGCGCGGCCTGCCGGTCGACGCGCGCCGCGTGCGCCTGCTGCTCGCGCTCGTGCTCGCCTTCCTCTGCGGCGCGGTCGCGGGGACGTGGCTGTTCGGCCGCCTCGGATACGCCGCGCTGTACGTGCCGGCTGCCGCGACGGCGACGATCGGTTCCGTCTACGGCATCTACCAGCACCTGCGCGCGCGCCGCGCAGGTGGCTGAGGCAGCGCCGGCCGACGCGTGCGCGGCGGCCGGCGGGGCGCGGGGCTCACTTCAGCAGCGAGCGCAGCATCCACGCGGTCTTCTCGTGCTCCTGCATGCGCTGGGTCGCGAGGTCGGCGGTCGGCTGGTCGTCGGCCTTGTCGGCGACGCGGAACACGTCGCGCGCGGTGCGGGCGACCGTCTCGTGGCCCTCGACGAGCTGCTGCACCATACCCTTCCAGTCCGGCACGCCGGTCTCCTCGGCGATCGCGGTGAGCTTGCCGAACTGCGTGTACGAACCGGGCGCGTAGACGTCGAGCGCGCGGATGCGCTCGGCGATCGCGTCGGCCGCGGTCCACAACGCGTTGTATTGCGTCTCGAACATGAGGTGCAGCGTGTTGAACATCGTGCCGGTCACGTTCCAGTGGAAGCTGTGCGTCTTGAGGTACAGCGAATACGTGTCGGCGAGCAGGCGCGACAGGTTCTTCGCGATGCTTTCCCGGTCCTTCTTGGCGATGCCGATGTCGATGGCCATGGGTGCACTCCGGTGTGGAGCATCTAGGCTAGCGCGTCCGCCTGCCGGGGGGAAATCGAAACGCGCGATCGGTGCGATAGCCGCCGGATATGGCCGCCACGGGCGCTCGCATCGCGCGCGCGCATCGCCGACAATTCGCCGATGTCCGATTTGAAGTCCCTGCGCGACGCGCTCGATACGGTGATGGCGCGCGACGCCGGCCGCCTGCTCGCGCGCTGGCGGCGCGTGTCCGCTCGCCCGGAAGAACGCGACGTTGCCGCATTGCGCGAGGCGATCGCCGCGTCCGCGGCCGAGCGTGCCGCGCGCGCGGCGCGCGTGCCGGACATCGCGCTCGATGCCTCGTTACCCATCAGCGCGCGCGCCGACGAGATCGTCGCGCTGATCCGCAAGCACCAGGTGCTCGTGCTCGCCGGCGAAACAGGCTCGGGCAAGACCACGCAACTGCCCAAGCTCTGCCTCGCCGCGGGCCGCGGTACCGCCGGCCTGATCGGCTGCACGCAGCCGCGGCGCATCGCTGCGCGCAGCGTTGCGCGGCGCGTCGCCGCCGAGCTCGGCAGCGAGGTCGGGCGGCTGGTCGGCTTCCAGGTTCGCTTCGCCGACCAGGTGTCGGACCAGACGCTGGTCAAGTTCATGACCGACGGCATCCTGCTCGCCGAGACGCAGGGCGACCCCTGGCTCGGTGCGTACGACACGATCATCCTCGACGAGGCGCACGAGCGCAGCCTCAACATCGACTTCCTGCTCGGCTACCTCAAGCGCCTGCTCGCGAAGCGGCGCGACCTCAAGCTCGTGGTGACGTCGGCGACGATCGATACCGCGCGCTTCGCGCGCCATTTCGGCGATGCGCCAGTGGTCGAGGTGGAAGGCCGCACCTATCCGGTCGAGGTGCGCTGGCGGAAATGGGGTCAGGTTCATTCGTCGTCCGACGAACCTGCGGACCGCGCGCGCAGTCCGAAGAATGAACCTGACCCCATTTCCCTCGCCGAGCAGGTCGTCGCCGTCGCCGACGAGATCACGCGCGAGGATCCGCGCGGCGACGTGCTCGTGTTCCTGCCCGGCGAGCGCGAGATCCGCGACGTGCACCTCGCGCTGTCGCGGCGCAAGTACCGCGAGACGGAAGTGCTCGCGCTGTATGCGCGCCTGTCCGCGGCCGAGCAGGACCGCGTGTTCAGGCCGGGGCCGCAGCGGCGCATCGTACTCGCGACCAACGTCGCCGAGACCTCGCTCACGGTGCCGCGCATCCGCTACGTGATCGATGCCGGCACCGCGCGCGTGAAGCGCTACAGCCCGCGCAACCAGCTCGAGCGCCTGCACGTTGAGCCGATCTCGCAGGCCGCGGCGGACCAGCGCAAGGGACGTTGCGGCCGCGTCGGCCCGGGCATCTGCTACCGCCTCTACGACGAGCAGGACTACCTGCAGCGCGCGCGCTACACCGATCCGGAGATCCTGCGCTCGTCGCTCGCCGGCGTGATCCTGCGCATGCTCGCGCTCAGGCTCGGCGACCCGGCGGATTTCCCGTTCGTCGAAGCGCCGTCGGAGCGCGCGATCGGCGACGGCTATCGCCGCCTCGCCGAACTCGGCGCGATCGAGGACGCGGCGATGCGGACGCCGGCAGGCGCGGACGATCGCAACGCCGGCCACGCTCCCCGTGCAGGACGGAAGCAACCCGGCTGGAGGCTGACGGCGATCGGCCAGGCCCTCGCCCGGCTGCCGGTCGACGTCTCCCTCGGACGCATGCTGGTCGAGGCCGAAAAGCGCGGCGTGCTGCGCGAATTGCTCGTGCTCGCTTCGTTCCTCAGCGTGCAGGACCCACGCCAGCGGCCGGCCGAGGCGCGACAGCAGGCCGACGCGGCGCATGCCCAGTTCGCCGACGCGAAGTCGGACTTCAACGCGGTGCTGCGGTTGTGGGCGGCCTACGGCGCGGCGCACGAGGAACTCACGCAGTCGAAGCTGCGCGACTGGTGCGAGGCGCGCTTCCTGTCGTTCCTGCGCATGCGGGAATGGCGCGAACTGCATCGCCAGCTGCTGCTCGCGTATGCCACCGATGGCGACCGGCTCGCCGACGAGGGCGTCGCGCCCGCGTCGCGCCCGCGCGGTGGTCCTGCCGGGCGGGCGCAGGGCGCGTCGCCGGGATCGGCGCCGATCGACGTGGAGGCCGCGACCGCCGACCGCTACGAAGCCGTGCATCGCTGCCTGCTCTCGGGTTGGCCGACCCAGGTCGGCCGCAAGGACGAACGCGGCCAGTACCGCGGCACGCGCGAGCGCAAGTTCTCGATCTTCCCGGGCTCGGCGCTCGCGAAATCGGCGCCGCAGTGGCTGCTCGCGGGACAGATCCTCGACCTGCAGAAGGTCTATGCGATGTCCTGCGCGAAGGTCGAACCCGCGTGGATCGAGCAGCAGGCGGCGCATCTCGTGCGCAAGAGCTGGCGCGACGCGCACTGGTCGCGCAAGCGCGGCGCGGTCGTCGCGCACGAGCAGGTGACGCTGTTCGGGCTCGTGCTCGCCGACCAGCGCACAGTGATGTTCGGTCGGCAGGATCCGCCACTCGCGCACGCGATCTTCGCGCGCGAAGCGCTCGCGCGCTGCGAGATCGACGCGCGCGCCGACTTCGTGCGCGCGAATGCGCGCGTGCTCGCGCAGGCGCGCGAGATCGAGGCGAAGCGCCGGCGGTCCGGATTGATCCGGGGCGAGGACGAGCTCGCCGCGTTCTTCGCCGGCAAACTGCCCGCCGACATCAGCACATCCGCTGCGCTCGATGCGTGGTACCGGCGCGCCACGCCGACGGAGCAGGCCGCCTTGCACTGGTCGCTCGCCGACGTGCTCGCCGAAGAGGCAGGCGCGGGCGCGCGCGACTTCCCGGCGCGCCTCGACGTCGCCGGGCACGCGTTGCGCCTCGCCTATCGCTTCGTGCCGGGCGACGCCGCCGACGGCGTGACGCTGCATGTACCGCTCGCCCTCGTCAACGCGGTGCCCGCGGCACGCTGCGAGTGGCTCGTGCCCGGGCTGCTCGCCGGGAAGGTCGCCGAGGCGATCCGTGGCCTGCCCAAGGCGCTGCGCCGCAACTTCGTCCCAGCGCCGGATTTCGCCCGCGCATTCGTCGAAGCCGAGCCGCCGCGCGACGAGCCGTTGTACGCGGTGCTCGCGCGCTACCTGCAGCGCGTCACCGGCGTGGCGGTTTCCGCCACGGACTTCGCCGGCGTCGAGCTGCCCGCCCATCTCGCGATGAACTTCCGCATCGAGGACGAGCAGGGCCGGGTGCTGGTCGAAAGCCGCGACCTCGCCGCGATCCAGGCGCAATGGACCGGCGCCGCGCGCGTCGCCTTCTCGCGCCGCGCGGACGTCGAACTCACGCGCGAGGACGTCACCGGCTTCGACCTCGACGACATTCCCGACAGCGTCGTCTCCAGCGGCGGGCTGACCGCCTTCCCGGCGCTCGTCGATCTCGGCGAAAGCGTCGCGCTGCGCGTGTTCGAGCGGCGTGACGAGGCGCTCATGCAGCACCGCCGCGGCGTCGAGCGCCTGCTGCGGCGCGCGCTCGCCGACCGCGTCCGCCAGGCGCAGCGCCAGCTGCCGCTGAAGAACGAGCTGCTGTTGAGGAGCGGCCGCTTTTCGTTTTCCGCGAGCGAAGGCCGCGGTAACAGGACCGGTATCGCGGACGCGGTGCGTGCGGACATCGTCGAAGGCGCGTTGCGCGAACAGCTCGCCGCCGTCGACCTCGACGTACGCACGCGCAGCGCGTTCGCCACGCTGCGCGATGCGCTCGCGCGCGGCCTCTTCGCCGCCGCGGTCGAACGCCTCGCCCTGGCCGAAGCGGTCCTCGCCGCGCTGGCGGAACTGCGTCCGCTGCTGCAGCCGCCGCTGCTCGGCTTCGCGCGTGCGAACTACGACGACCTCGAGGAGCAGCTCGGCGAACTGCTCGCGCCGGGCTTCCTGCGCGACGTCGGGTCGACGCGGCTCGCGCAGTTCCCGCGCTACCTCAAGGCGATGCGCCTGCGCGCGGAGCGCCTGCGCCAGGATCCCGCGCGCGACCAGGCGCGCATGCTCGCGGTGCAGTTGTACTGGCGCGACTATCTCAAGCTGCGTGCCGCGCATGCGGACGATGCGCGGCTGGACGAGTTGCGCTGGCTGGTGGAGGAACTGCGCGTGTCGACGTTCGCGCAGGAACTGCGCACGGCGGAGCCGGTGTCGCCGAAGCGGCTTGCGAAGCTGGTGGAGGCGTTGCGCGGGACGTGACGCTGGATAGCGGACCAGTGGAGGTCGGAGTGCTCGCCACGCGCTGGATCACCGATCAGCGGAGGTCCGCGTCACCTTCAGGGGCCGGATCCCGGATCAGCGTACATCCGCGTACTGTCCGGGATGAGCCATCCTGGACTCACTTGACGCGTTTGACGCGGACGCTGCAGCCGCAGCCGTCGACGTACATGAGCCAGCTGCCGAGCAGCATCGGCTTGATCTTGACCTTGGGATTGTTGAACTTGCCGGTGTCGCGCGAACCCGATTCGGCCTGGGCCCACTGCTGGCCGTTCTCGAGCGTGAAGACGGTGTGCCCGCGCCAGCCTTCGAACGTTCCGACGATGCTCGATTCGATGTTCTCGCGCGCGCTGTCGTCCGGATAGAACACCGGCGCGCCACTCGAGGACACGTATTTGACGTTGCCGCCGCCGTGCGCCTCGATCCAGGCGTTGAGCCGGGCGAGCTCCTCCGGCGACAGCTTGTCGAGACCCGCGGCATGGAACTCCGCCTGCGACATGCGCTCCTCGAGCGTCGGCGCCTGCGTCTGCGCGCCGGCCACCGAGGCAGCAACGGTTAAGGTGAGGGCGAGGCTCGGGATCAGGCGCATAGTTTCGTCGGCAGGTGGGCAGTCTGTGACCGCAACCGCAAAAATCCTTGACTTACGGGAACTTAACACGTGCACTTGAGCGCGCATCTGGATACAATGCGGCGGGCCCAAGTGTAGCATGAGCCGTTCGGATTTGGTCCGGCGACTCCAGTCGGGTGTGGTCGAACGAAGCCGTTCATGGTTCGTATAAGCGACGTGGTGGCGGCAAGCGGATTGCGCCGAGAACCAGAAACTCCGTTCCAGGTGAGAGTGAACATAGAGATGTCCTTGAAGAACGCGTGTCCTGCTGCAACGGTCGCTGCACTGCTCCTGTCGACCACTGCCGCCGCTTCACCGACGCTGATCATCAACGATGGCGCCGCCGTCGACGTGCAGACGTTCAGCTATGCGGGCGGCGCTGTCGGCGCGATGCTCGACGTGACCACCGAGGGTTACGCGATCTGCGCCAACGTCGGCCAGGCCCTGGCGACGCCGGTGTCGATGCAGGCGCATCACCCGCGCTGGACCATGCCGGTCGCGAACGACGTGCGCAACGTCACCTATACGAACGGCGTGCTGCGTGTGAACAAGGGCGTTTCCACGTTTTCTCCCGAAGGTTCGCTCGCCTGCCAGATGCGCGGGGCCAGCGGCGAGGTGTCCGCGCCGTTCAGCGGCTACGGCGACGGCCTTTTCCGCGACGGCTGGGAAGGCTATTCGTCTGTGCAGTTCGGCAACCTCGTGAACTGGCTGCCGGTCGACGACTTCTCCTGGTCCTCGCCGGACTGGCGCGTCGTGCCGAACGATGCCTGCACGTGGGACATGAATCCGAATACGCCGGCCGTGGCGGAAAGCGCGGTCTGCGCCGCCGCGACCGGCGTGCGGCCCGTCGACGGCGGCTCGCAGAACGATGCCCGCTTCGGCGACCGCGCGCCGACGATGTGGACGGCGACCACGGCCAGCAGCTTCATCTACCTGGCGCGCATCGACGCGCGTTTCGGTCCGCCGGACGGCGCGCCGAACAGCCATTTCCCGATCGGTACGCCGCAGCGGCCGGACCAGGCGCAGTCGAGTTCCGTCGACGTCGTGATCCGCGACGCGTACGACTCGAACTATCTCCAGGCGAACGGTTCCTACTGCCTGCTGCGCAAGCTGCCGGCCGTGCTCGACGAGAACGTCTGCGCGAGCGAAGACGTCTATTACTCGCACGGGTTGAGCGGCACGAACAATCCGGACGGCATGCTCAATGAACGCATCCCGCTCGTGGCCGGCTTCAACACCGCGGCGTCGCTGTACGTCGCGGTCGTGCGCCAGAAGCGTGCCGGCGGCACCTCGGCGGGCTCGTGCCAGCCCTACAGCGCGATCGCCACGATCATCGACCCGGGCGTGGCGCGCAACGAGAACGGCGACGAGTTCATCGGCGACGACGTCGTGTTCGGCTTCCGCAACTCCGACAGCTTCGAGTGGATGGGCTGCGTTCCCTGATCGGCGACATTCGCACAAGCCTCGCATCGGCGCCTGCGGGCGCCGATGTCTTTTTCGAGGCTCGCCGAAACGCGGGACCGGGCGCGGGTCGTGAATACGTCGATTGAATCCACAACGTCGCTCGCGACGTGGGCGGCGCAGCTCGAGCGGAGCGGCACCGACGGGGTCGCGCTGCGCGCGTGCCGCCTCGCCTCCTCGCGCGCGCCGACGCCGGCATGGAACGCCGTGCAGGCCGAACTGCTCGCGACGATCGTGCTGCTCGGCGAACTCGGCGTCGGCGAGGAGGCACAGGCGGCCTGCGTGCTGCACACGCTGATGCTCGCCGATCCCGCGTTCGACGCGGGCGCGCTCGCGGATTTTCCCGCCGGCACGCGGGCGCTCGTCGAGGGGCAACAGGCCGCCGAACGCGTCTGGGCTCTCTACGCGGCGCATGGCACGGTCGGCGGCAGCGAGGGCCTGCGGCGCCTGCTGCTCGCGATCATCCGCGACCCGCGCGTGGTCTTCATCCTGCTCGCGCGCCAGCTCGTGCGCATGCGCGCGGCGACGCGCGCGCCCGAGGCCGAACAGCGCGCGCTCGCGCGCCTCAGCGCGGACATCCATGCGCCGCTCGCCAACCGCCTCGGCATCTGGCAGATCAAGTGGGAACTGGAGGACCTCGCGTTCCGCTTCCTGCAGCCGGACGTGTACCGGCGCATCGCGCGCCTGCTCGACGAGCGGCGCGGCGACCGCGAGGCATGGATCAGCGACGCCAAGGCGCGGCTCGGCGAGGCGTTGCGCAACGCCGGCATCGAGGCGGACATCGCGGGGCGGCCGAAGCACATCTACTCCATCTGGCGCAAGATGCAGCGCAAGGGCGTCGAGTTCTCCGAGCTCTACGACGTGCGCGCGCTGCGCCTGCTCGTGAAGGACGTCGCCGCGTGCTACGCCGCGCTCGGCGTCGTCCACACGCTGTGGCCGTACATCCCGGGCGAATTCGACGACTACATCGCCAACCCGAAGGGCAACCATTACCAGTCGCTGCACACCGCGGTGATCGGCCCGGGCGGCCGCACGCTCGAGGTGCAGATCCGCTCGCACGACATGCACCGGCATGCGGAACTCGGCGTCGCGGCGCACTGGCGTTACAAGGAAAGCACGGCCGGTCCGGTTTCCCTCACCCCATCGTCCGCTTTGCGGACGGTCCCCCCCTCTCCCGCTGCGCGGGCGAGGGACGGAGGCCAGCGGCCGCTGGCCGCCGGGTCTTCGATGGGGGCCGATACGAGCTTCGAGCGCAAGATCGCCTGGATGCGCCAGCTGCTCGAGGCGCGCGATGCTTCCGACGACGATGCGGCCCTGCTCGCGGGCTTCCGCACCGAAGTGGTCGAGGATCGCGTCTACCTGCTCACGCCGAAGGGACAGGTCGTCGACCTGCCGCGCGGCGCGACGGTGCTCGATTTCGCCTATTCGATCCACACCGACGTCGGCCACCGCTGCCGCGGCGCGAAGGTCAACGGGCGCATCGTGCCGCTGTCGTTCCAGCCGGCGAGCGGCGACCGCATCGAGATCCTCACCGGCAAGGTGATCGAGCCCAAGCGCGACTGGCTGGCCGCGCAGCACGGCTACCTCAACACGCATCGCGCGCGGGAAAAGGTGCGCACCTGGTTCAAGCGCGTCGACCTCGCGCAGAACCTGGCCGCCGGCCGTGCGCTGCTCGAACGTGAACTCAAGCGCCTCGCGCTGCAGCCGGCGAGCCTCGACGGCCTGCCCGAGCGCTTCCATCTCGGGACCCACGACGAACTGCTCGAGGCGCTCGCCCTCGGCGACGTCAGCACCGGCCAGCTCGCGCGCGCGCTGCACGAGCTCAGCGCGCCGCCGGATCCGGCGCCGGTGCAGGCGCCGCATCCGGCGCAGCGGCCCGCCGCGGACAGTGGCGCGATCGTCATCGAGGGCATCGGCAACCTGCTCAACCAGCTCGCGCGTTGCTGCCAGCCGTTGCCCGGCGACGTCATCGCCGGCTACATCACGCGCGGGCGTGGCGTGTCGGTGCATCGCGCCGACTGCGCCCAGCTCGCCAAGCTGCGCGAGCGCGACGCGAGCCGCGTCATCGCGGTCGAGTGGGGGCGCCGGCGCGAGGCGAGCTACGAGGTCGACGTCGTCGTCAAGGGCTACGACCGCAAGTGGCTGCACAAGGACGTCACCAACGTGATCGCGGCCGCGAACGCGCACGTGATCGCGGTCGACGCGCGCGTCGACGAGCGCCGTGGCATCGTGGAGATGAACTATGCCCTCAAGGTCACCGGCTTCGACCAGTTGAGCGCCTTGTTGAGCCAGCTGCTCGCGGTGCCGAACGTGATCGAGGCGCGCCGGATCGCGTGACGGCGGCCTCGTTCCGGCGGCCCTGCACGGTGTCGGCGCCCGCATGCGCGCCGCCGCGCCTGCTGATATGCTCGGGCGCCCGCCTGATGCGCGTTTGCGAGCCCCGCCAGCGTGGCCGGGCGCCGCAGCGGAAGTGACGCGACCGTGATCGAGATCCCCGGATACCGCATCCTGCGCCAGCTCGGCCGTGGCGGCATGGCCACGGTCTACCTGGCGACGCAGGAGTCGGTCGAGCGCGACGTCGCGCTCAAGGTGATGTCGCCGGCGCTGCTGGTCGATCCGAATTTCGGCGAGCGTTTCCTGCGCGAGGCGCGCATCGCGGCCAAGCTGCACCATCGCCACGTGGTCGGCATCCACGACGTCGGCCACGCCGGCGACTGCCACTACATCGCGATGGAATACCTCGCCGGTGGCGCGGTGCTGGCGAAGGACGGCAGCACGCGCGAACCCGCGTTCGCGCTGCGCGTCGCGCGCGAGATCGCCAGCGCGCTCAACTACGCGCACGAGAAGGGCTTCGTGCACCGCGACGTGAAGCCCGACAACATCCTGCTGCGGGACGACGATTCGGCGGTGCTGACCGACTTCGGCATCGCGCGCGCGTTCGATTCGAGCCTGCGCATGACCAAGACCGGCGCGATCGTCGGCACGCCGCACTACATGAGCCCCGAGCAGGCCCGCGGTCGCCCGATCGACGGCCGCGCCGACCTGTACAGCCTCGGCATCGTGCTCTACGAGATGCTCGTCGGGCGCGTGCCTTACCACGCCGACGACTCGCTCGCGGTCGGCATCAAGCACATCACCGAGCCGGTGCCGCGCTTGCCGCGCGCGCTCGAGATGCTGCAACCGTTGCTCGACCGCCTGCTCGCGAAGGAGCCGGAGGAGCGTTACCAGACCGGCAACGACGTCGCCGCGGCGATCGCCGAGTTCGAGCGACGCACGCCGATGGTGGTGCTGCGCGCGACCGCGGCCGGCGTCGACGACGATGCCTTGCCGTCGATGCGCCCGTACAGCGACACGCCCGCGCCCACGCCGATGCCCGCGTTCGCCGTCGACCCGCCCGAGCGCGGCGAGCGCGCCGACCGCCACGAGCGCCATGAGCGCAACGAGCCGGCGATCGGGCGCATCGACCAGATCGTCGCGGCGCTCGACGCCGAGCCGATGCGTGCCGACCGCGAAGCACCGGCCGCACGCGCCGCCCGCAAGCCGCGGCGCCGACGCGGCGTCGGCACGCTCGTCGCGCTCGCCGTGATCTGCGTGGCCGGTTTCGCCGCCTGGCACTGGCAGGACTCGCTGCGCCGGCTGCTGCCGCGCACGGAATTCAACGACACGCTTGCGCGCGCGCAGCGCGCGCTCGAGGCGGGCCGCCTCACCGGCAACCAGGGCGACAGCGCGCGCGAACTGTTCCTCGCCGCGCGCGCGCAGGACCCCGACAACGACACGGCGCGACGCGGCCTCGACACGGTCGGGCGCAAACTGCTCGAACAGGGCGAAGCGGCGCTCGCGCAGGGCGACGTCGCCGCCGCGCAGGCGGCGCTCGACGCCGCCCGCGACCTGCTCGGTGGCGGCGCCGGCGTCGACCGCCTCGCGCAAGCGCTCAAGGAACGCGACGCGAAGGGCGACGAGACGGCGCAGGCGCTCGAGCGCGCGGCCGCCGCGGTCGACGCGGGGCGGCTGTCCGGCGCCGACGGCGCCGCGGCGCTTTACCAGCGCGTGCTCGACGGCGACCCCGGCAATGCCCTCGCCCAGGCGGGGCTGCGCAAGGTCGCCGATGCACTCGCGGCGCAGGCGCGCGCCGCGCTCGCGGCGAAGGACCTGGCCACCGCCGCCGCGCGCAGCGCCGAGATCTCGCGCGTGCTGCCGTCATGGCCCGGCCTGCCGCAGCTCAATGGTGAACTCGCGCAGGCGCGCGAAGCCGCGCGTGCGGCGCTCGAAGGCACGCTCGATCGCGCCGATGCGCAGGTGCGCGCGGGCGTGCTCGCGGGCAGCGAGGATTCCGCGCTCGAGCTCTATCGCGCCGTGCTCGAGGAGGATCCGGCGAGCGCCCGCGCGAAACAGGGCCTGCGCGCGGTCGCGCAGGCGTTCGTCGTACAGGCGAACGCGGCGATCGACGACGACAACGCGGACGAAGCCGGCCGCCTGCTCGACCAGGCGACGCGCCTCGCCGCCGACCTGCCCGACCTGCGCGCCGCGCGCGTGAACCTGCGTGAATTGCGCGAGAGGCTCGACATCGCCGCCGAGCGTCCGCCGATCACGCCCGCGCAGAGCGCGCAGATCCAGCGCCTGCTCGCCGACGCGACGCGCGCCGCCGCGGCCGGCAACCTGATCCTGCCGCCGGGCGACAGCGCCTACGACAAGTACCGCGCGGCGCTCGCGATCGACCGCGACAACCGCGACGCGCAGGCCGGCCTTGCGCGCCTGCCGATCCACGCCAAGGAACTGTTCGCGCAGGCGCTCACCGACGGCGCGCCGCAGCGCGCGCGCACGCAGCTCGACGCCGTGCGGCAGATCGCGCCCGAGGACGCCGCGATCGCCGGCATGAGCGAGAAGCTCGCGAACGCGTTCCTCGACCAGGCCGATGCGCGCATCGGCGAAGGGCGTCGCGCCGACGCGACGCGCGCGCTCGACGCCGCGCGCCAGCTCAGCCCCGCCAACCCGCGCATCGCGCCGCTCGAAGCGCGCCTGCGCGCGATGGACGCGAGGGGCTGACGCCATGTGCCTGCTGCTCGTCGCCGTCGACGCCGCGCCCGGACTGCCGCTGCTCGTGCTCGGCAACCGCGACGAATACCACGGCCGCGACAGCGCGCCGGCCGCGTGCTGGGACGAGGACAAGCGCGTCGTCGGCGGGCGCGACCTCGTCGCCGGCGGCTCCTGGCTCGCGCTGCGCAACGATGGCCGCTTCGCCGCGGTGACGAACCTGCGCACGGGCGTGCCCGCGACCGCGCCGAAATCGCGTGGTTCGCTGGTACGCAATTTCATGCTCGGCGACGCGACGCCGGTGGTCTACCTCGACCTGCTGCGCACGCAGATCGGCGACTACGGCCCGTTCAACCTCGTCGTCGGCGATCGCGATGGCGTGTTCGCGCTCGGCAGCTCCGAAGGCTTCGTGCGCCCGCTGCGGCGCGGCGTGCACGTGATCAGCAACGGCGCGATCGGCGTGCATTGGCCGAAGACCGAGCGCCTGCAGCGTCGCTTCGGCGAGCTCGTGCGCAACGGCGTCGTCAACGACGAGGCGAGCGTGCTCGACCTGCTGCTCGACGAGACGGCCCCGGCCGACGAGGAACTGCCCGACACCGGCGTCGGCCTCGACCTCGAACGCCGCCTCGCGCCGATCTTCATCCGCGGCGACCGCTACGGCACGCGCGCGGGCAGCCTGCTCGTGCGCCACCAGGACGGTTCGGTCGCGTTGCGCGAGCGCCGCTTCGGGCCGGACGGGCGCGCCGACGGCGAGGATCGCTGGGCCGCGCTGGCGAACGCCGCGTTCGAGCCCACCGCGGCGTTCTGACCGCTTCAGCGATCGAACAGCTTCTGCACCGCGGCGCGCGCCGCGGCGAACGAGAAGTGGCGTTCGACATTGGCCAGGCCGTTCGCGGACAGCGTGTTCCACAGCGACTCGTCGCCGTACAGCCGCACGATCGCGGCCGCGAACGCGGCGGGCTCGTCGGCGACGAGCACGTCCTCGCCCCCGCGCACGTGCATGCCTTCGACCGCGGCCGAGGTCGCGACCACGGGCAGGCCGCAGCTCATCGCCATGTTGACCTTGCCCTTGACGCCGGCGCCGTAGCGCAGGGGCGCGATCGAGACGCGGCAGCCGTCCATGTACGGCAGGATGTCCTCGACGAAACCGTGCACGATCACCTGATCGTCGGCGAGCGCGCGGATCGATTCGGGCACGCGGCTGCCGATCACGTGCACGCGCACGTCCGGCAGCGCGGCGCGCACGTGCGGGAACACCTCGCGGACGAACCACGTCACCGCATCGGTGTTCGGCGGATGCTGGAAGCCGCCGACGAAGACGAGGTCGCGACGGTCGCCGAACGGGCGGCGGCAGCCGTACACCTCGTGCACGTTCGACAGCACCTCGACGCGCGCGCCGGGTGCGTCCTGCGCGAGCAGGGCCTGCTCGACCGGGCTGACCACGAGCGTGACGTCGCATTCGCGGATGAGCCTCAGCTCCTGCGCGCGCGTCGCGGCGGCGTGGCGCGCGAGCGCGCCGTCGCCGGACAGTTCCGCCGCGCGCTGCTCGCGCAGGTAGTGCAGGTCGACCGTGTCGAAGGCGACGCGCGCCTGCGGCGCGTGCAGGCGCACGAGGCCGAGGTAGGACGCGGCGACGTAATGGCGCGAGAGGATCACGAGGTCGAACTCGCGGCCGCGCTCGCGCAGCAGCTTGAGCGGATCCTGCGCGTACGGCGCATACAACGCCTCGACCCCGAGCTCCTGCAGCGCGGGCGTGTAGCGTTCGACCCAGAGGCGGTTTTCCGGCAGGAAACTCGTCTGGCAGCCGAGGTCGGCGAGCACGCGCATGAGGTTGACCATGCGCAGCGAGCCCGAGTCATGATCGGGCATCGGCGTGGTCGCGTCGACGACGAGCACGCGGTGCCGGGCGCGATGGGTGGCGGCGACGGTGATCGGCGTACCGGGCCTGGGCTGGCGCGCGAGCGCATCCTTCCATTTCAGGACGAACTTCTCGCGGTTGACGACCTGGTAGCGCTTGGTGCCGCTCGCGGTGTCGGTGCCGGAAGTGACGCCCTCGAAGTGGATGACGACCGACGCGGGTTCGACGTGCACCTCGAGCCCGGCCGCGCGCACCGCGAACGCGAGATCGGTGTCCTCGTAGTAGGCGGGCGCATAACGCGTGTCGAACCGGCCGAGCCGATCGAACAGCTCGCGCCGGAGCAGGATCGCCGCGCCGGAACAGTAGTCCACTTCACGCCTGAACGAATAACGCGGGTCGTCCGGGTCGCCGAAGCGGCCGACGTTCCAGCCCGACCCGTCGTCGAACACGATGCCGCCCGCTTCCTGCAGGCGGCCGTCCGGATAGACGAGCTTCGATCCGACCATGCCGCAGCGCGGCGTGCCCTCGATGCAGCGCACGAGCGCGTCGAGCCAACCCGCGGTGACGACCGTGTCGTTGTTGAGGAACAGCACGTATTCGCCGCGGGCTTCGGCCGCGCCGGCGTTGCACGAGCCGATGAAGCCGAGGTTGTGCGCGTTGCGGATCGCGCGGATGCCGCCGACGCCGGCGAGCCGCTGCGGCGTCGCGTCGCCCGAGCCGTCGTCGACGACGATGACCTCGAACGGCGTCTCGCCCGCGTGCTCGCCGAGCGAGCGCAGGCAGGCGAGCGTATAGGCGACCTTGTTGTAGACCGGGATCACGATCGACACGCGCGGCGCGTCGCTGGTCGGCAGCGCGAACGGCGTCGCGTCGTCCTTCGGCTCGGCATAAGTCGCGCGCGGGCGCGCCGGACCGCTGCCGCGCAGCTCCTGCAGGATGCGCGCGAGCGTGCCGGCGAGGCCGCGCTGGGCGAGGCTGCCGCGCGTGCGCGCGAACGCGCTGCGCGTGCGCGCGAGGCGGAACGCGAGCGATTCGCGCAAGCCGCGCACGCGTGCGTTCGCGCGGCGCAGCGGTGCGGTGATGCGCCACGACGTGCTTGCGAGCACCTGCTCGTGGACCGGCTTGATCGCCTGCAACTCCTCGTCGAGCGCGAGCGCCCAGCGCGTGCGGTCGTCGAACTCGCGCCGCAGCTGCGCAAGCTCGCGATCGAGCGCATGGCCCCAGTCGCCGCGGCGTTCGCTTTCCCTGCTCGCCTCGCGCAGCTGCGTCGCGAGCGTGTCGGCCCTTGCGCGCGAGCGGCGCAACGCGTCCGCCTCGACCGCGGCCTCGAGCAGGGCGGCATCGGCCTCGCCGAGCGGGTAGCGCAACGGACGCCGTGGCGGCAACGCGAGTACGCGCTGGTAGGCCGCGGCCATGTCCTCGATCGTGTCGGCGGCAGGCGCCCGTGCGCGCACGCGCGCGAGCGCGGCGCGGTCGTTGGCGAGCGCGCCGATGCGCGCGACGAGCGCGTCGGCATTGGCTTCGACGAGGAAACCGTCGCGACCGTCCTCGATGCGCTCGGCCAGCGCGCCGACGCGCGTCGCGACGACCGGGATGCCGAGGCTGCGCAGTTCCGACAGCGCATAGCTGAAGGTCTCGGCGACGGTCGGCAGCAGCAGCGCCGCGTCCGGCTGCAGCCGCGCGAGCAGCGCGGGCAACTCGTCGCGGCGGTAGTCGAGCAGCACGTGCACGCCGCGTTCGCCGAACAGCGCGTGTGCGTCGGCGCCGGCGCCGAGCAGGAACAGCTCCGCGTGTTCACGCAATGCGGGCAGGGCGGCGGCGAGCAGTTGCGCACCCTTGCCCTTGCGCACGCGGCCGGCCATGACGAGGCGGAGGCGTTCGCGCGCGGGCGGCGCGCCCACGCGGGGGCTGTCATCCGGCCATGCGGCGAGGCCGTGCGCGATCACGTGCGAAGGGAGCGCGGCGAGTTCGGGCGCGAGGCGCAACTGGTTCGCGAGTGCCGATCTGCTCGGCGCGACGAGCGTCGCGCGCGCGCCGAGCGCGGCGGCGACGAAGGCGTCGCGCACGTGGCGCCAGTGCGCGGGATCACGGTTCGCGAATTCGCCGTCGTCGCCCTGCGCGGCGAGGTCGTCGGCGCGCTGCGCGTCGTCGAAGCGCAGCGCCGCGTCGCCGAAGTCGCGATGCAGGGTCGGCCAGAGCGGGTAGTGGTCGTGCACGACGCAGGTGGTCGGCAGGCCGGTGCGCAGCGCGTCGAGGCTGTGGCCGATCAGCGAGGAGACGAACACCGCGTCGATGCAATGGGTGCGCACCACCTCGCCCAGCAGCTCGCGATACGTGCGGTCGGCGAGCGCGGTGTCGGCGATCGGGCGCGGCAGCGGCCAACGGCGCAGCGGCGGCCCCGCCATCGAACCGTCGAGCAGCTCGAGCCATTCGCCGTGGCGACGGCGCGCGAAGCTGCCGCGCGCGACGAGCACGAGGTGGTGTGCGTGCGTGTCCGCCCTGGCGAAGTCGCGCACCCAGCGCTCGGCGCCGCCGCCCCAGCCGTGCAGCACGTGCAGGATCACCGGCTTCGCGTCGAGGCCCGGCCGGACCGGCTCCACCGTCGTCGCGAGCGCGGCGGCGATGCGCTCGCGCAGCGGATCGAGGGGCGAGGGTGGCGGCTGATCACGTGGATCGTTCTCGTCCTGGCGCGCGCGAGGCGTCGCGGCGCCGCCGCCGACATGGAGATGGTCGAGCACGACGATGCGCAGGCCTGCCGCATCGAGCGCGTCGCGGTCGGCGACGTCCGCGGCACCGAGGCGCGCGAGGCGTTCGCCGTGCCAGGCGGA
Source organism: Dokdonella fugitiva (assembly GCF_004342425.1). GTDB lineage: Bacteria > Pseudomonadota > Gammaproteobacteria > Xanthomonadales > Rhodanobacteraceae > Dokdonella_A > Dokdonella_A fugitiva. The sequence continues at coordinate 40,579 of NZ_SLWQ01000010.1, forward strand.
GATCGGGCTGCTCGCGGATGGCAGCGGGTCGTCGAGGAGTGCCTTTTGCGAATGCGCGAAGCACAGCGCATCGATGCGCGCGGGCGTCGCGTCGGTGGTCGTTCCGCGGGGGAGCGGCCGACGCCCGGCGTCGTCGAGCGGTCGTGCGCCGACGACATCGGCGGCATCGAGCGCGCGCAGCAGGCGTTCGCAGGCGAAGTCGGGCAGCACCGCGTGCGCATCGACGAGCACGAGATGCTCATTGGCGAAGCGCCGGCGCGCTTCGCGGAGGATGTCGCTTTCGGTCGCGTATTCGCCGATCTCCGGCACGCGCTCGATGTCGTTCCACTCGACCGCCGTCGCGCAGGCGCCGAACAGGGCGATGCGCGCGCGTGCGGGCAGGCGGTCGCGCAGCGCGTCCAGCCGCGCCGCCGACGTGGCCGCGCGCGCATGGATGCACACGCGCAGCGGCGCCTCGCGCAGCGCCGGTTCGTCGTTCGCGGATGGCGCGGCGGCAAACGGGCTGGCAGGCATCAAGGCTCCGGGATGAATGGGTGGCGAGGCGGGATTATCGCCGATCCCGACTGATCGCCGGGGGAGGCCCAGTGGGAGCAGGAGCATCGCGGATTGCGCCGCTCCCGCAGAAATACCCATCCGGTCGCCCGGGGCCGGAGCGCCATTGCCCTCGACGCCCGCAGGGCGCGGAGATCGCGGTCCCCGCAAGCATTTGCCGCTCCCCGCCGCAGCGTCGCGCGGCTAAACTGCGCCAGGTCCCCTGCGACTTTGTCGCCCGTCGGTAGACACGCTTGTCCTTCCTCTCGAGTTCGCTCAACTTCTTGTACGCCGCCTGGCGCATCGCGCGCATCCCGTTCCTGGTCGGCGTCGGATTGGCGATCGGCTTCCTCGTGCCGTACGCCTGGTACCTCGACAGCGAGGTGCGCAGCCGCTTCGACGACCTGTCGTGGGACCTGCCGAGCCGCGTCTATGCGCGCCCGCTGACGCTCGCGCCGGGCGTGCCGATGAACGCCGACATGCTCGGCGCCGAACTCGCTGCGGCGCGCTACGACGAGGATGCGCAGGCGCAGGCGCCGGGCACCTTCCATCGCGACGGCGCGCGCTGGACGATCAAGCGGCGCACCTTCATCTACCTCGACGGCCGTGAACGCGAGAAGCGCATCGCCCTCACGCTCGCCAATGGCCGTGTCGCCGACCTCGTCGATGCCGACAGCGGCGCCGCGCTCGAACGCGTGCGGCTCGACCCCGCGCGCATCGCCACGCTGTACGGCGCGCAGCAGGAGGACCGCCGCTACGTCACGCTCGGCGAGATCCCGCCGCTGCTGCTGTCCGGCCTGCAGGCGGTCGAGGACCGCGACTTCAAGCATCATCACGGCATCAACGTCGGCGCCATCGTGCGCGCGGCCTGGGCCAACCTCGTCGCCGGCCACGTGGTGCAGGGTGGTTCGACGCTGACCCAGCAACTGGTCAAGAACCTGTTCCTCGATCGCGGCCAGCGCTTCTCGCGCAAGTTCAACGAGGCACTGCTGTCGCTCATCATCGAGGCGCGCTACGACAAGAAGCGCATCCTCGAGGCCTATGTCAACGAAGTGTTCCTCGGCCAGCAGGGCGCTCAGGCCGTGCACGGCTTCGCCGCGGCGAGCGAGTTCTATTTCGGTCGCGACCTGCGCTCGCTCGGCGCCGCCGACATCGCGTTGCTGGTCGGCATGGTGCAGGGGCCGAGCCTGTACGATCCGCGCCGCAACCCGGAGCGCGCGCTCGGCCGGCGCAATGTCGTGCTCGGCGTGTTCCGCGACACCGGCCTGCTCGACGATGCCGCGTACGCCGCGGCGAGCAGGCAGCCGATCGGCACCGCCGCGAACGCGACCCTGCCGCGCGACCGCTACCCGGCGTTCCTCGAACTCGTGCGCCGGCAGATCCGCGAAGGCTTTCCCGATGCCGAACTCAACAGCGCCGGCCTGTCGATCCATACCACGCTCGCGCCGTCGGTGCAGGCACTCGGCGAGGCCGCGATCGACAAGGCGCTGGCCGGGCTCGGCAAGCGCGGCGACGCGGTCGAGGCCGCGCTCGTCGTCACCGGCGCGCGTGACGGCGAAGTGCAGGCGGTGATCGGCAGCCGCGACGTCGACGCCCCGGGTTTCAACCGCGCGCTCGACGCGCTGCGACCGATCGGCTCGCTGGTGAAGCCGTTCGTCAACCTCGTAGCGCTGGCCCAGCCGCAGCGCTATTCGCTCGCGACCCTGCTCGACGACGGGCCGATCGACCTGCCGCAACCGGGCGGCGGCCGCTGGCGGCCGGAGAACGACGACCACCAGAGCCACGGCGAGGTGCTGCTCGTCGATGCGCTGATGCAGAGCTGGAACCTCGCGACGATCAATCTGGGCCAGCGCATCGGCGTCGATCGCGTGCGCGGCTTCCTCGAGTCGTTCCGCCTCGGTCGCGCGATCAACCCGAATCCGTCGATGCTGCTCGGCGCGATCGACCTCAGCCCGTTCGACGTCGCGCGCCTGTACCAGTACCTCGCCGCGGACGGCCACGCGCTGCCGCTGCGCGCGGTGCGAGGCGTGCTCGATGCGAAGGGCAGGCCGTTGTCGCGCTACGAAGTGAAGGTCGGCGGCGGCGACTACACCACGGCGTCGCGACTGGTCACCTGGGCGATGCAACAGGTCGCGATCGGCGGGACCGCCCATGCGATCACCGACTCGGGCCTCGGCTGGCTGCACGCGGCCGGCAAGACCGGCACCAGCGACACGCAGCGCGATTCCTGGTTCGCCGGCTTCACCGGCGACACGCTCGCGGTCGCCTGGGTCGGCCGCGACGACAACAAGCCGACCGGCCTGTTCGGTTCCACCGGCGGCCTGCGCATCTGGATCGAACTCATGAAGCGGCTGCCGGGCGCGCCGCTGGTCGTGCCGCAGGACGGCATCGAGCGCGCCTACGTCGCGCCATCCGGCAAGCGCACCGACGCGGTCTGCGCGGGTGCGCGCGAGCTGCCGTTCGCGCTGGGCTATGCGCCGACCGAGGAGGAGCATTGCCCGATGGACCAGTTGCGCAATTTCTTCGGCAGCGGCGGTTAAGGGCGGCGTGCGAGAATGTGCAGTCCCATGAACACCGACCGGCACGTCCTGTCCTCGATCGCATGAAGTCGCATCGCCTCGTTCCCGCCACCCTCACGCTCGTCCTCGCCGCCTGCGCCCAGCCCGGTCCGCCTCCGCCGCCTCCGCCGCCACCGGTGGACACGGCCGCCGCGTTGCGCGCGATCCGCGCCGCCGGCGACGGGCTCGATTCCGCGGTGCAGGTGCAGCCGCTGCGCGATGCCGCGATCGAGGGCTTCATGAAGCGCGCGCACGAGGCCGAAGCCCGCCAGGACTACGCCGCCGCCGCGAGCGCCGCCGACGACGCGCTCAAGCTCGCGCCGGACGCGCCTGATCTCCTGCAGTACCGCGCCGAGATCGACATCGCCCTCGCTCAGTGGAGCGAAGCCGAGCGCCTCGCGCTGCGGAGCCACCAGCTCGGCCCGAAATCAGGCAGCCTGTGCGCGCGCAACTGGCAGACGGTGGTCGAGGCGCGCACCGCGCTCGGCGACGCACCGACGGTGGAAGCCGCGCGCGAGCGCCTGAAGGAATGCCGGATCAAGCCGTTGTTGCGGATGTGATTGGGGATTGGCGCTTCGGGATTCGCAAGAGCGGTCAGTCGCCTGCTTGAAGTACGATGGAAAGCCGCCGCCCGGCACTTTCTACGCCCGCACCCGCTGCCGGCCACCGTTCACGAATCACCAATCACGAATCACGAATCGCCATGCATAGCGCCGCCGAACTCCTCGGCCCCGAAGGCCCGTTCGCGCGCGAAGTGCCCGGCTTCGCGCCGCGCGAAGCACAGCAGGCGATGGCGGCTGCGGTCGAGGAAGCGATCGCCGACCGGCAGATGCTCGTCGCGGAGGCAGGCACGGGCACGGGCAAGACCTACGCCTACCTCGTGCCGGCGCTCATGTCGGGCAAGCGCGTGATCGTTTCGACCGGCACCAAGGCGCTGCAGGACCAGTTGTTCCATCGCGACCTGCCGCGCGTGCGCGCGGTGCTCGGCGCGCGCCTGTCGGCGGCGTTGCTCAAGGGACGCGCGAACTACCTCTGCCTGCATCGGCTCGACCAGGCACACAAGGAAGGCCGCTTCGCGAGCCGCGAGCAGGCCGCGCAGCTGCAGGCGATCCACGCGTGGTCGCGGCGCACGCTGGCCGGCGATCGCGCCGAGCTCGCCGAGGTCGCGGAGGACTCGCCGCTCTGGCCGCGCGTGACATCGACCGCGGAGAACTGCCTCGGCGCCGACTGCCCGATGTTCAACGACTGCTTCGTCGTGAAGGCGCGCCGCGCGGCGCAGGAAGCGGACCTCGTCGTCGTCAACCACCACCTGCTGTTCGCCGATCTCGCGATCAGGCAGGAAGGCTTCGGCGAAATCCTCCCCGGCGCGCATGCGTTCGTGCTCGACGAGGCGCACCAGATTCCCGAACTCGCCGGGCAGTTCTTCTCGGTCACCTTGTCGGCGCGCCAGCTCACCGAACTCGTCGCCGACGTGCAGGCCGAATGCGCCAACGTGTCGGGCGCATTCGCGGTGTTGCAGCCGGCGCTGGAACCCCTGAGCGCGGCTATCAAGCGCGTGCGCCTCGCACTCGACCGCTTTCCGCAGAAGGGCGCGTTCGTGCAGATCGAGCGCGACGCCGAGGTCGAACGCGAACTCGCCGGACTCGCCGGCGCGCTCGGCACGCTCGCCGAAGCGCTCGACAAGCATTCGGCGCGCAGCCGCGGCCTCGCCAGCGTGGCCGAGCGCGCGACCGAGCACACGGCACGACTCGCCCATCTCACCGACGGTGGCGTGGGCGACGCGGTGCACTGGTACGAACTGAGCGCGCACGGGTTCGCCTTCCACGCGACGCCGCTCGACATCGCCGGGCCACTGCGCGAACTGCGCGCGCAGAGCCACGCGGCGTGGATCTTCACCTCGGCGACGCTCGCGGTGGGCGGGCGCTTCACGCATTTCTCGCGCCAGGTCGGGCTGTGGGATCCGGTCGAGTTGCGCGTGGACAGCCCATTCGACTACGCACGCCAGGCGCTCGCCTACCTGCCGCAGGGATTGCCCGATCCGGCCGCCGAGGACTACGTCGAGCGCGTCGTCGACGCCGCGGTACCCGTGCTCGAGGCGTCGAACGGGCGCGCATTCCTGCTGTTCACGTCGCATCGCGCCCTGCGCCGCGCCGCCGAGCTCCTGCCTTCGCGCGTGCCGTATCCGCTGTTCGTACAGGGCACGGCGCCGCGCAACCTGCTGCTCGAAGCATTTCGCGGCTCCGGCAACGGCGTGCTGCTCGGCGCGGCGAGTTTCTGGGAAGGTGTCGACGTCGCGGGCGATGCGCTGAGCCTCGTCGTCATCGACAAGCTGCCGTTCGCCGCGCCCGACGATCCCGTGCTCGTCGCGCGCCTCGAGGCGCTGCGCGAATCCGGCGGCAATCCGTTCGCCGACTGGCAGGTGCCGAATGCGGTGATCGCGCTGCGCCAGGGCGCGGGGCGGCTGATTCGCGACGTGCACGACCGCGGCGTGCTCATGCTGTGCGACCCGCGCCTGACCACGCGTGGCTACGGCAAGCTGTTCCTCGCCAGCCTGCCGCCATTGCCGCGCACGGCTTCGCTCGCCGACGTGCAGCGCTTCTTCGCCGGCTGAACGACGATCGGCGAGGCGCGCGTTTCGACGCGAGCGCCGCGGCTGTGCTAGAACGCCCGGGTCGCCACGTCTCGCTCGCCCATGTCCGGCCGCTTCCTGCACCCCGATCGCCGCTTCGCCGGATTGCCCATCCATCTCACCGTCAGTGCCGAGCAGGCGCAACGCGCGCTCGAACGCGGTGACGCCGCGCGCGCGCTGCGCGAGATCGAGCGCGCCCTGCACGAGGCGCCCCGGCATCCGGAGCTGCTGCGCCTCGAGGCCCTCGCACTGCTGCAGCTCGGCCGGCACGCGCATGCGCTCGAGGTGCTGCACGAGGCCGTGGAACGCGCGCCGGATGATGCGCTGATCACCTGCCAGTTCGGCGCGGCGCTCGCGCAGAACGGCGACATGGCCGGAGCGGAAGAGGCGTTCCGCCGCGCGATCGCGCAGGATCCGGCGCTCGTCGACGCCTGGTACAACCTCGCCCATGCGCTCGACCGGCGCGGTGACGCGCATGGCGCGAACCAGGCCTACGAGCGCGTGCTCGCGCTGCGCCCCGGCCACGCCGCCGCACGCGTGCAGCGCGCGGAAATGCTCAAGATGCTCGGTCGCCTCGACGAAGCGGAAGCGGAGCTGCGCGCGGTGCTCGCGGCCGAGCCCGGCTCGGTATCGGCGTGGGTCGGTTTGTCGAACCTCAAGACGTTCCGCCCCGACGACGCCGAACTGGAGCGACTGCTCGCATTGCAGGCGGGTGGCGCGGTGCCGGAACACCGCCGCGTCGACTTCGACTTCGCCTGCGCGGCGCTGCTCGAGGCGCGCGGGCGCTACGCGGAGGCGTATCCGCTGTTCGTGCGCGCGAACGCGGGCAAGCGGCGCAGCGTGCGCTGGAACGCCGCCGCGGTCAGCCGCCTCGTCGACGAGATCATCGAGCGCTTCGCCCGCCTGCCACCCGCGCCCGCCGATGCACGCGGCAGCGACGTGATCTTCCTCGTCGGCATGCCGCGCTCGGGCTCGACCCTCGTCGAACAGATCCTCGCGAGCCATCCGCTGGTGCAGGGTGGCGGCGAGCGCAACGAGATCGTGCAGGTGCTGCAGGCCGAATCGCAGCGGCGGGGGCAGCCGTTTCCATCGTGGGTCGAGGACGCGACCGACGAGGACTGGCGTCGCCTCGGCGAGGACTACCTCGCGCGCGGCCGCGTCTGGCGCGACTCACGGCGGCGCTTCACGGACAAGACACTGGCGAACTGGCAGGCACTCGCGGCGATCCGTCGCATGCTGCCGGGCGCACGGGTCATCCATTGCCGGCGTGATCCGCTCGAGACGCTGTGGAGCTGCTACAAGCACCACTTCAGCGAAGCGCAGTCCTTCAGCTACGACCTCGATGAACTGGTCGCGTTCTGGCGCGACTGCGAGCGCGCGATGGCCGCGTGGTCGCGCCTCCTTCCCGGGTGGATCCATCCATTCGTCCACGAGGAACTGCTGCGCGAGCCGGAAGCGTCGGTCCGCTCGCTCGTCGGTGCACTCGGTCTCCCGTTCGATCCGGCCTGCCTCGCGTTCCATGAGACCGCGCGCGTGGTGCAGACCTCCAGCGCCAGCCAGGTGCGCCAGCCTTTGCGGCGCGACCTCGCGGTCGCCAGTCACTACGGCGCCCTGCTCGATCCACTACGCCGGCGTATGGCCGCGTCCACGGCCGGCGCGGAGCCCTGAAAGGGCGTGCCAGCACTTCTTTACGTCTGCGGCACATTGCCGCGGACGATGGGACGTGGTATCAAACCCGGATGCCGTGGGTTCTGGGCCTGCGCAGTGGCATGCGCAGGAAGGTCACGCGGCTGATGCTCCGCCTCCCCGGCGGGGTGTACCAATAATTGATTATTTGGGGAGTCGTACATGAAGTTGGCAAACGTAACAGCCTTGGCGTCCGCGGTCGGGATCGCCTTGGTCGGAGCGGGCATGTCTTCCAGCCTGGAAGCAAGTTCGCCGGGAAGTGACCTCGTTGCGCAGGCGGGCCAGACCGACAGCGCAAGCGGTCGCTACATCATCACGTTCAGCGAACAGGGTTTGGTCGCCTACAAGGGTGACGTCGCGGGCCTCGCGCGCACCGCTCCGGATGACCGCCTGGTCATGTCCGGTGCTTCCCGCAAGTTCGACGCGAACTCGTCGGCTGCGCGCGCCTACAAGGCATTCCTCGAGAGCAAGCGCGCCGAGCACATCACGGCGATCGAGCAGGCGCTGGGCCGCCCGCTCTCGATCCAGTACACGTACGACGTCACGCGCAACGCGATTTCCGCGGCTATGAGCCCGGCGGAAGCCGCCATGGTCGCGCGCCTCGACGGCGTGACTTCGGTCGCTCCCGTGATGAGCAAGCGCGTCAACACGTTCCGCGGCCCGACCTTCATCGGTGCGGACACGATCTGGAGCGGCGCTTCCGTCCCGGGCGGTGCCGGCACGCGTGGCCAGGGCGTCAAGGTTGGCGTGATCGACACCGGCACCAACATCGGCCACCCGTCGTTCACCGACGACGCGTCGTGCGGCTTCACCGCGGCGAACCCGAAGCTGTTCCCGCGTGACTGCAACAGCAACAACGGCACCATTTGCACGGGCACCAACCCGAACGCCTTCGACGGCCAGGGCCACGGCGTGCACACGAGCAGCACCGCCGCCGGCAACACGATCGACAACACGGTCACGCCGGCGCCGCTGCTGCCGGACGGCGTGTCGATGTCGGGCGTCGCGCCGTGCGCGAGCCTGTACACGTACAAGGTCGCCAATTCGAGCGGCGGCATCACCGACGACGCGATCACCGCGGCGATCCAGAACGCGATCGTCGACCAGGTCGACGTGGTCAACTTCTCGATCGGCCCGACCTGCGGCGGCGGCAATCCTTGGGCCGACAGCCTCGACTTCCTCGAGGCCGAAGCCGCGGACGTGTTCGTCGCCGCTTCGGCGGGCAACACGCGCGCCTCGTGCACGGACCCGACCGGCCTCGTCGCGAACAACGGCCCGTGGATGCTCACGGTCGCCGCATCGACGCAGGACCAGATCGCCGCTCCGGTGCTTTCCGCCACCGGCCCCGGCACGCCGCCGGCGGCGACGCAGAACATCGCCCTGATCGCAGGCAACACGACGCTGCAGGTCGACGACACCGAAGACTTCGACGGCATGGCGCTGCGCACCTATCCGACGAACATCGACGGCTGCAGCGCGACCGGCACGTTCCCGGCCGGTTACTTCAACAACGCGGTCGCGATCATCCAGCGCGGTAACTGCAACTTCTCCGAAAAGATCACCAACGCCTACAACGCCGGCGCGCGCGTGGTCATAATCACGAACAACCAGCCCGGTGCCATCAACATGGACACCACGGGTTCGCCGACCGACGTGGCTGCGTTCAGCACGTACAAGGGCCCCGGCGACGCGCTGATCGCGTTCGTCAATGCCAACCTCGGTCCGATTCCTCTGGCCGACCAGGTGTTCGCGGACGGCTTCGACGGCCCCGCCGGCGCCGTCGGCCAGTACCGCAAGATCGCGATCGGCCAGGTGCCGGGCGACATCCTCGCCAAGTTCAGCTTCCGCGGCCCGACGCAGGCGCCGTACGACAACCTGACCAAGCCGGACATCACCGGTCCGGGCGTCAACATCTACGCCGCGTTCGACACGGCTTCGGGCAGCTACGGCCTCGACAGTGGCACGTCGATGTCGTCGCCGCACCTGGCCGGTGCCGCTGCGCTCGTGCGCGCGGCGCACCCGGACTGGACGCCGATGGAAGTGAAGTCGGCCCTGCAGACCACCGCCAAGCTCGAAGGCCTGAAGGACGACGAAGTGACGCCGTGGAACGTCGACGACGTCGGCAGCGGTCGCGTCGATCTGTCGAAGGCGGCGCTGGCCGGCCTGACGCTGGACGAGACCGCCGCCAACTTCGAGGCTGCGAACCCGAACGGCGGCACGATCGACCAGACGCAACTGAACCTCGCGTCGCTGCGCCAGGTGCGTTGCAACGGCACCTGCTCGTGGACGCGCACGTTCAAGAACCGCCTCGGCACGACCGGCAACTGGTCGCTCTCCGCGACGAACCCGACGGGCTACACGATGTCGTTCAGCCCGTCCTCGTTCACGCTCGCTCCGGGCGCGACGCAGACGGTCACGGTCACGGCGACCGGTACGTCGGCGAACATCGCGTTCGGCGAAGTCACCTTGCACGAGGCGGCCAACCAGTCGCCGGACCAGCACCTCACCGTCGCGGTGAAGGGCGCGGTGCCGACGATCTCGGTCACGCCGACGTCGCTGACGCAGTCGCAAGCTGCCGACACGACCACGACGTTGCCGCTCACCGTCGCGAACACGGGCGGCGGCACGCTGACCTGGAACGTCTCGGCGACCGGCGTCGGTTCCGTCTGGAACCAGCCGAAGAACTCCACCGGCGGCATCGTTTCGGACTACTCGACGAGCGACAACGGCGGCGGGTTCACGGCGGCCGACTTCACCGTCAGCGGCGCCTCGACGGCGATCACGAAGATCACGACGTTCGGCTTCGACAACACGAACGCCCTGCTCTCGCAGCCGACGATCTCGTGGCGCATCTACAGCGACGCGCCCGGCATGCCGTCCGGCAATCCGGATACGGGCGCGGGTACGCCGGTGTGGCAGTTCGACACCGCCCCGACGGGTGCGGGCGTGACCATTGCGGGCTCGGGTGACATCACGCTCGACCTCGCGGCGGCCGGCCAGACGCTCAACCTGCCGGCCGGCACGTACTGGCTGTCGGTGTTCCCGACCTACACCGGTCCAATCGGCCCGGCGGGGAGCTCGCGCTGGAACTGGAGCCAGGCCCTGCTGCAGGGCGGCCCGGGCATGCTGACCGGTAACCTGTTCGGCGTTGCGAACTGGACGGCGCTGCAAGGCCTCGTCGGCTGGCCGGACGTGGCGTTCAACCTGCAGGGCACCATCAACTGCGGTGCGCCGTGGCTCTCGCTGGCCCCGACCAGCGGCAGCGCCGCGGGCGGTACTTCGAACCCGGTGACGGTCACGTTCAACAGCACGGGCCTCGCCGCCGGTACCTACACGGCGAACGCGTGCATCGCGAGCAACGACGTGGCGCATCCGATCACGATGGTTCCAGTGACGCTCACGGTGACCTCCGGTGGTTCGACCTGCTCCCCGACGCAGCTGTTCGGGGACCCGAGCCTTGAAAACGGCGGCGCGCCGTGGACCGGCACCGACAGCGTCTTCGGTTCGCCGTTCTGCGACTCCACCTGTGACGACAGCGGTACGGTCACCGCGCACACGGGCGAAGGCTTCGTGTGGTTCGGCGGCACGACGACGGCGGGCACGGGCAGCTTGAGCCAAGCGGTCGTGTTCCCGAGTGGCCAGCCGCGCTGGCTCAACTACTGGTTCATCAACCAGCTCGGCGGTGCCACGGGCACGAACGCGACGTTCACGATCAAGATCGATGGCAACACCGTTGGTACCGTGGCCCCGGGCGCCGTGAGCTCGGCGTACGAGCCCATGACGCTGGAGATCCCGGCGCAGTACCTCGACGGCAACTCGCATACGGTGCGCTTCGATTACGCGAAGACAGGCACCGCCCTGCGTGGCGCGATGATCGACGACATCACGCTCGACTGCTCGGCGCAGTCGACGTCGGCCCCGGCGAGGCCCGTCGGTCCGGTCTCGGCGGCCCTGCGCAGCATGCATTGATCGCCATCCGTAACAGGTGATCGAGAGGCCTCCTCCGGGAGGCCTCTTTTTTTCCTCATGGGAAGATGCGAAGCAGTTGCTTCTCCCGTCTGTCGTTGTTCCGGCGAAAGCCGGGATCCAGCTCTTGCACGGGCGGGAGCGTCTCGTCCCGCGGCGCAAGTGGTGGCTTCCCGGTGGCTGCCGTCATTCCCGCGAACGCGGGAATCCATCTTGCTCTTGCTCTTGATATCCAACGGCAACGGAAGGCGCCGGTAGCCGCGCATGGCTTCTTTCGCCGGAATGCGGATCTTCCAGATCAAGGGTTGGCAGGTCATGAAACGGGCCGTGGGCAGTCGGCTACGGGTGGAGGCGAAGACGTCGGCGGCGCCTGGCTCATTCGAGCTTCACGGATTGCGCAGGATCGGATGACGTTGGCGGAATCGTTCTCGCGAGCCGTTCCAGCGGGGTGTCGGTGCGTGCAGGGGAACAAAATGTGTCGGTGGAAATTGAAGTTGATGTTGAGCTTGTCGATCCTCGGTGCGGGGGTGACCGACGATTGCATGGCAAGGCCTCGATCGCGCGAATTGCCTCGACCGCTGGAAGCGACGAGGCAAGATGTAGAGCTTCTGGTGCATTGGAATCGCGAGCTGCTCGGTAACCTTGGTGTGCGCGTTTCCGAACCGATCGATTCCGCCGGGCCGCCGAGTGCGGGCTTCGATCGCTTTCGGATCGCATCGACCTCCTTGACCCCGCGCGTGTCTGGAACGAGTGCCGTCGGACTTGCCAGCGGAGAAATCCGGGTCGTCGGTGGCTACAGGCTTTCGATCGGCACGCGCCTGATCGAGTTGAAAGATTTCGTTCTCCGGCTGCACGACGCGGCTCAATCGCAGCTCGATGTCATCTCGTCGAACGGCGAGATCCTGTTTCGTGCCGATCGTGCGATGGTCGAGTCGAGCAATGGGAAGTCCATCCAGATCAGCGCAATGGACTTGCGCCTTTCGCGCCGGTTGGCGGAGGAGATAGGCCGCCCAAGCGCCACGGATTGGCAGGTGGCGGCTGCGAGGATCTGGAACGCCCATACGAGCGTGAGGACGGAGCCTCGGATCGAATGCCCCGCGAGTGATCGATGGCCCGGTCGACCGGTCCCGGAGCATCCGGGAGAAACCTATCAGGTCGATGTGCTCATGGCGGGGCTCTGGGCGCAATTGACAGGTTGCAGCGACTGCACCGGTCCAGGCGGAAGTGGCCGCATCAAGGTGACGCCCACCACGGCGCTTCGCAACAACGTTAATCTCGGCACACTGGTGTCAACCGTCCTCGCTGATTCGAATGGAACGAGCGCGGTACGCTTTGCGGCCGATATTCCTTGGCGTGCGAAATTCAGCGCGAACTGCCCTCCATACCACAATGATCAGCACCCGATGCTGGTCTGGAATCTCTATCGCCTGGATGCCGATGGTGGACTGCGGCAAGTCGCCCGTTCCGGTGCAAAACACGCGCACGTCGCTGCGAATGCCTTGTGCGTGGAGAACCCGGGGAGCAACCATGTGCTCGGTCGCGGATGTCAGGATGTTTATGGTCCCGGTGACAATGACGCGCCCGATACGCTGGGTCCGCGCTCGGAAGTCATCCCTTCGCGCGGCATCTGGGCCCGATGCGGATCCATCTACGACCCAGAGTGCAGCGGAGAGCCGCAGAAATTCCGGGGTTATGACGCTTACACCTATCGCGCCGTGGTCCCGGAGCGCGAGTTCGCTGCGCATCGGGGGGGGCGTCATGTCCTGGAAGCATGGTATGTCGTCAGGGACGACGTGAATCCTTACAACACGATGATGCACAAGGACATCGTCGCTGTTTGGCAACCGGAGCAGCATCTATGGACGATCGACGATCGCGCGGCTCCGGTCATCGGTCCCGTCATTGATTCCTGGGTCGATCCCCGCGCCCCGCATCAGGACGAGGCAAACAGCGAAATCTCCACGCCGAGCGGGCGACTCAAGGCGGCCGTGCGAGTGGTTCGCGAGGAAGACGGGCGTTATCGATACGATTACGCGATCATGAATGTCGATTTCGCGGCCGTGAAGACGTCCGGTAAGGAGCCCGATCTTCGAATGATCGCGAGTCACGGCATTGAAACATTCGAAGTGGAAACGAGCCGGGGCGCGAAAATCGACGCAATGTCATTCGTCGGCGTAGGTGACGCCTACGAGCCGTGGCTTTCGACGTCGACTTCATCGAGCGCACGATGGCGCGCCCCGAGTGGCGACAGCCTCACGTGGGGAACGCTCTATCGCTTTCGCCTGGTTTCAACAGCAAGCCCGACCAAGCGGCATGGCCGGATTTCCAGTGATCGAAGTGGGCGAAGTGTTTCCTACGTGTTCGATACCATCGGTCCTTGATTGAGTCGCGCTGTGAAAACAGTCGAAGTATCAATCGAGCGCTGGTTGTCATTTGGTCCTTGCGCGATGGTCCGGCGTAGGTAATTCTGTCGATTGAATCGGGCGGGCGAACGTACAGGGGAGATGAAATGAGGTATGCCTTCGGGTTCGTGGTCATTGCGCTTTTTTTTCTCGATGCCCACGCTCAATTCGCGCCCGGCTATCTCCCCGCGTATCTCCCCGCGAATTCGCAGATCTCGATGACGCTGTGTGACGCCGCCGCGTCGAGTACGGCGTACCCGCACTATTTCCACCTGGCGTTCTCCATGCACGCGGGAGAGACGCGCGACTATTCGCCTAAGCCTCCGGTCTTCGGCGGCGGCGTGGTGGATGGCGATACGCCGAACCTGGCCGCGGGTACGCAATGCCAGCCAGTCACGATCAGCACATCAGGCGTGACGTCGACATCGACGTCTTCGGTGATCACCAGTTCCTGTTACGACTACACGTCGACCGGGGGAGGGCGTGCATGCTCTTCGGCACTCGGGCTCTACACGTTCAGGACACCCGTCGCTCCCAGCGTCACTAAGGCGCCGGCATCTGTGGGCGTGAGTTTCTCGGGGCCGACGACGGTAGCCGAGACGATCACGCTCAACCCGAACTTCGCTACGTTGACGATCGCTCCCAGCTGCACGCAGCAGAATGGCGCCGTCATCACGGTGCAGCCCCATTCGGCCGGAAGCAATATCACGGGCGACGCGGGCACCGCGCAGTTCGACGTCACCACGAACATAGGCACGCCTGTTCCGGGCCAGGCGCCGTCCGGCAATTGCATCTTCAGCGTGCCGGCGTCGTCCAATGGCGCGAATGTATCGCTACCCGTGATTGGAAGCGTGTATCAGCCATCGCTGGCGATCATTTCGCCGACCCTGCCGATCAATCATCCAGGCTCGACGACGATCACCACCAAGGTTTCTCCTTCCTTCGGCGGCGTCCAGATCGATCAGTCCTGCTCGGTGTCCGGCGGCACGACCATAACCCCGATGACGGCGAACAAGCTAACGTCGAGTAGCGGGCAGGCAGCCTTCACGATAAACGTGCAGAACCTCGCCGTGGTGAACCCCAATACGTCCGTCACGCCGACGGCCAGCTGTACCTTTACGGTCCACTCGGGTACGGGTACGGCAATTGCATCGTTCTCCACCGGCAATGCCTGTGCATATGGATTGCAGCCGGCACCGCCTGGCTGCGGCAATCCGTAGCGGCGGTTTCGAAAGCTCCTTATGCGCCGACCTCTACCAGTGATCGGCAAGGCCAGGAAATTCAGGGGATGTACACATGAGGATCTTCATGCGCGGCGCGAACTGCGGCCTGTTCGTCTTCTTGGCGCTGGGTGCGGGCCAAGCGTTTTCACAGACCTGCCCGACCGTGCCCGCGTCCCTGAACTACGGGTACAAGCCGGATACGTCCACCTGCAGGTTCAAGACGCTGGAGGAAGCAGAAGCCACTCTGCATGCCAGTCCAGCGGGAAGCCCGGCGTCGGGACTTGCATTCACCATTACGCCGAATTTCTTCGCGAGCCCGAACGCCGGCGCATCATGGGACTATCGACCCAACGGCGCGGTGACGGGAAGCTCAAGCGTGCTCAGGGGGGCGGCGGCGGCCGTTTCTTCGTCGTACTCGCTGTTCGTTCGTGATTGGACATCTTCGTCCGCTTCGCTTTCCGACCAAGTCACCCAAGCACAAAGCCAGTTCGACGCGACATATGCCGTTCACCCGCAATACTCCTGGACGCGCATGGGGGCCGCCACATCGACCAACAATATTTCCGGGCCGCCTTCGCAGGTAACGGGCGTAGGCACCAATCAAGGGTCGCTCATATACCGACCGGCTTCGAGTACGGCATCGGGCTGGGGTGCGACGGTCAGCATCAACGCTACACAAAACGCGGCGATCCTGTCGGGAGACGAAGGCAGGGATGGCGCGTCGGTCGAAACGACACAGTCGTTCATCTGGAACGTGCAGCGCACGGACGACATCACGTGTCCGGCCGGCGCGAATGTCTTGCAGGGCGCCACATCCTCCAATGACGCGTGCGGGACTCCATTCATCAAGAATTTCATTTCGGGGCCTGGTTTCAATCAGACCTCGGGGTCATGTGGCATCGGTGACCCCTGCTATCCGTCGAATGGCAATAACCTCGTCGTGGAGAAGGTGTTCACGTACGGCCGCATTCCCTTCGAGCTCTACTACAACTCCCTCCGCCAGACGCGCCCCTACAGTTTTATCGATCGCAACTGGTCGCATTCGCTCTCCAAGCGGGTAATAACCGAATGGTTCACGGACAACCACATCAGTGGAATCGGCGCCGACAATGCGTCTCCGCAGTCCACCACTTTCGTGACCGTGCAGGATGAGCAGGCGCACCAGGAGGTATTTGCCAAGATCACGGATCCGAACTTCCCGTTGGCCGCCGGCACCTATGCATTTCGCTCGACCAATACGCTCGGTAATGTCCTCATCTTCCAGCCAGCGTCAGGCAACACCCCGCATTTCTGGGAGCTCGACCGTGCCGATGGCGCTATCGAGATTTACGATAGGACAGGCCGTCTTGCGCAAATCCTCTACCCCGACGACCCGCGTGGGAACCTGACCCTCACGTACCTGGGGCCTCCGCTGCCTACCGTTCCCGTGTACAACTCATCGGCAGTGCCGACGGACGAGGCATTCTGGCGCCTTGGCCAGGTGACCGACGGCACAGGCCGCTATGTCACTTTCACGTACTCGAACGATCAATATCTGTGGTTGACGGACGTCACTGCCGACGATGGAACGGCACTGGCGCATTTCGACTACGACAGCGCCCATCGCCTGAACAAGCTGACGTTCGCGGATCTCAGCTTTCGCCAGTACTTGTACAACGAGGCAGCGAATATCTTCGGCGGCGCCACGCCCCCTGCAGGCATCGTCGGCTACTGGTTGACCGGTACGCTGGACGAAATGGGGCGGCGCTTCAGCACGTACAAGTACGACGACTGGGGACGCGTCGTCGCCAACTGGCATGGCCCGAACGCCGAGAAGGTGACGCTGTCCTATTCGTCCGACGCGACCGATTCGAGTGCCACCGCGACATTGGCGAGTGGGCGCCAGGTGACTTACAACTATCTGGCAGGAGCACCCTATCGCCACATGGCGAGCCGCACGGATACCAGCGGCGCATCGGAATCCTTCGCCTACTACGATGTCGCCAATGCGGCGGCGTTCACCCGCTTGCGCCAGAAGACGGATCGCAACGGCAATATCACGAAGTTCGAGTATGACGCGGCGGCGGTTCACGTGAGTGCCCGCGTCCAGGCCTACAACACGCCACAGCAACGGCGCGTCGAAACGGATTGGGACCTCACGGCAAACCGGGTTCTGGAAGAACGCATCATCCCGCAGCCGAACAACAGCACCAACACGGTGCCCGATGCCAAGACGACCTATGCGTATGATCCCGCGACCGGCCGGCAGGTTTCGGTCACGCGAGCAAACCTCACGGATGGAACCATCCGGAAGACGCAGCGCACCTACTGCTCGGTCACCGACACCGCCGCGACGGGCTGTGTAGCGGGCTACCTCAAACTGGTCGATGGGCCGCGATCGGACCTGATCGATCAGACGACCTATGCCTACTACACGTCGACGGACCTCTCGGGTTGCGCGAGTGGCCCTTCCGGTGCCTGTCACCATGCCGGGGATCTGTATTCGGAAACCAATGCCCTCGGTCAGGCGAGCTATTTCCTCGCATACGACAAGTACGGACACCCGACGCGCACGAAGGACATCAACGGCGTCATCAGCGACTACCAGTATTCCGCGCGTGGCTGGCTCACCGACAAGATCGTTCGTGTGAACGCCAATGGCACGCCCGCCGTGGGGGACGCGACCACGCACGTAGAGTACGACCTGTCCGGCCTGGTGAAGAAGGTCACCGACCCGGACGGCGTGTACCTTTCGTATACGTATGACGACGCCCATCGATTGACGAGGATCACGGATCGCGCGAACGCGACCATCGACTACTGCCCGAGCGGCGCAGGCAGCCCGACGTGCCTCGATCCCCTTGGCCACCGCTTGATCGAGGTCACCAAAGACAGCTCCCAGAGCCAGAAGCGCAAGCTCTCGCGTGCCTATGACGCCTTGGGACGCCTGCAGCAGCTGAACAATGCTGCGGGCGCATCCGTGGTCGCATTCGGCGCTACGGGCTACGACGCAAACGGCAATCCGCTCCTCTCGACGGACGGACGTGGAATCAAGACGAAGAACGTCTACGACGCGCTGGATCGCCTGACGCAGCAGGTGCGAGACTTCAATGGTGCGGCCCCGGCGACGAGCAACACGGCGACCTCATATGAGTACGACTCCCGCGACAACGTCAAGAAGATCACGGATCCGGACAACCTCGCTACGACTTATACGTATGACGCCCTGGACAACCTGAAGGCACTGGACAGCCCGGACACCGGTCACACGAGCTACCGGTACGACCTCGCGGGCAATCGGATATCGCAAACCGATGCCCGCAACAAGGTGACGAACTATTCCTACGACGCACTGAATCGTCCGAGGACGCGGACCCATCCGGCCGCAAGTACGCTCAACGTTACCTACACCTATGACGTAGCCAATGCGGACTGCGTCACGGGAGAGCAGGCACCCATGGGCCATCTGACGCGCATGCAGGACGGCAGCGGCGAAACGCGCTACTGCTACGACGCGCATGGCAACCTGCGCCGGAAAGTGCAGGTGACCGCGGGAATCACGCAGACGACCGCATATACCTATACGGCCGGTGACCGTCTGGCCTCGATCACTTATCCGAGCGGCGCTTCGGCGACCTATGGGTTGGACACCATGGGCCGCCAGTCCTCGCTGACATGGCAGCAGTCATCCACGTCGAGTCCCGTCACCATCGTCTCCAGCGCCACCTACAATCCCTTCGGGCCTGTGAGCGTGCTCACGTTCGGGAATGGGAGAACGCTGACCAAGACATACGATCAGGACTATGAGATCTCCGGCGTATCGAGCAGCGAGTCGACGGGGTTGCGCCTCGCTTTCGTTGTGGACACTATGGGCAACATCACCAGCGCGAGCATTCCGCTGTCGCGCGTGCAGCGCTCGTACTCCTATGATGCGCTAGAGCGGCTCGCGGATGTCACCGCGAGTATGGTGCCGTTCGAAACGTACACCTACAACAAGACCGGGGATCGTCTTTCGGCAGCGTTTGGCGGCGGCTCCGCGCAGGCCTATTCCTACGTGCCGGGCACACATCGCCTGCTCAACGCGGGGGATGGAAACCGCAACTACGACGCCAATGGCAACCAGACCACGCTGCCGACGTCGACGTATCCGCTCGTGTACGACGACAGCAACCGGCTCTCGACCGCGACCGTGACGGTCGCCGGTTCGGCGACGACGTTCTCCTACGCGTACAACGGCGCAGGGCAGCGTACGTTCAAGAACAAGAGCGGTCTGACCACCTCGTTCGACGAGTCCTCGGTCTACGACGAGGGCGGCCGTCTACTGAGTGTCCGGACGAGCGATGGGACCTCGAGCTCGAGGAGCACCACATCCTCGACCAATCCGACGTTACGAGAGTTGATGTACTTCAACGGCGTTCCGGTCGCGCAGTTTACGCAGGAGCCGGTGTCGTTGACCGCGGGGCTGCACTACATCGAAACGGACCACCTTGGTTCGCCGCGCGTTGTGTTCGATCCTTCGAATAACGGCGCCATGTGGAAATGGGAGTTCCTGGACAGCGCATTCGGAGCGAACGTGCCGGACGAGGCCGTGTCCGGAAATGGACAGTACTTACTCGGCCTTCGGTACCCGGGCCAGTATTTCGATGCGGAGTCCGGGCTGCATTACAACTACTTCCGGGACTATGACCCAGCTACTGGCCGCTATGTTGAGAGCGATCCAACTGGACTTATGGATGGACCGAATACGTACGCATATGTTGGGTCGTCCCCGCTGAACTACCGCGATGCCTGGGGTCTCGCGCGCTGCGAGTATTCAGTTTCCAGGCATACGCTCACGTGCACATCAAATAATGCGTTCGACCCGAACTTTGTTGGTCCTCCAGATCAACGCAACCTTGGGCCTGGCGGGGTGTTCTCTGGCATTGGCGGATGCAGAAACAACAATTCGCAGGAGTGCGCGGACTCTAGCCATCGTGGGCCGATTCCACCGGGAAATTACCTGATGAACCGAGATACCCGTTCGTGCTGTCTCGATCATTGGCGCCTTGAGCCAAACCCGCCGGTCAAGTGGTGGGAGTATTACTCTGGCCTGCGTCGTAACGGCTTTAAGCTTCATCCAGGCGGGTTCTCGCTGGGCTGTATTACGGCATCAAATAACGATAGTCAGGCAATGCATGACTACGATTGGGTCCACCAGTTGCTGATGCAAGAGGACGGAAACAACATGCTTGTCGTGGTGCCTTGAGATGCGCGTGTTGCTTGCTGG
Source organism: Dokdonella fugitiva (assembly GCF_004342425.1). GTDB lineage: Bacteria > Pseudomonadota > Gammaproteobacteria > Xanthomonadales > Rhodanobacteraceae > Dokdonella_A > Dokdonella_A fugitiva. Next base: position 60,819 of record NZ_SLWQ01000010.1, read on the forward strand.
CCTTCTTGTCCTTCTTTCGAGCATTGGATGCTTTGTGGTGGCTGAATTTGCGTCGGCTGCCGCATATCAGGCCGTACCCTTTTTTTCCGCACCCATAAAGGTTGGCGCCAACGTGTTGGCCGCGCCACTTCTTGCGGGATTTATTGCGCGAAGAGTTTCCAGGGCTGGCATGTTGATAAGCACGGCTACCGGGTTTATCGGAATGCACTTGCTAACGATTATGCGGGTTGTCATTGACGACCTGTCAGGCGCCTGGTTGCTCGGTGCGTTGCCTGCAATATTTATGACGATTTCGGTTACAGCAGTGTTATGTTGGACTGGCGCTTATCTCGCACCGCGGTACGGAGGGTCGATGTAACGCGGTAAGGCGCATCTTGGATGCGCCGTTGGATGCTGTTGGGGGCGGAGCCGGGGTCAGGTCTACCGCGGTACGGCGTATAGCGTGCGCCTTGGCGCACCGTCACGAGGCGTTGCGGTGTTCCCATCGGCGCGTCCAAGACGCGCCCTAAGCCGACGCAATCCGGGACACCCTTGAACTTCGAGTGCGATCCGGGGACATCCAAGACTCCCGGCTACCAAGCCGAAAGCTTGAAAAGCGACGAAGTGCGAGCCGATGTAATGACCCAGCGAATTCCTGCTCAGGTGTTACCTTTGACTGAGGAGTCCACCGGTGGGCATCGGCCCAGACAACTTGTTCTCTGGAAATGGGGATTGTAAAAACAACAATTCTGATAAGTGCCAAGGTTCCGATGATGAAGGGCCCGTTCCCGAAGGGGACTACCATATGAGGCCGTATGACGGGAAACATCCGGACTCGGGAAACTGGTGGCGACTGCTGCCTGACTCGTGGTGGGCGCAGATTGCCAGCTTTTACGCGCAGCAGACCGAGAGGACAGACTTGGGGCGACTCGGGGGATATATTTTGCATCCTGGATCCCGGTCCAATGGCTGCATTACGTTTCGATGGGATAGTGAATTGAGGAAGGCCCAGTACGGTTTGGTAAATGAGCTACTGAGCGCGGACCCTCCTAATACGCTACAGGTGGTTCCATGAGATTTGGCCTAAAGCGCACGCGTGACGCCGTCGTGCCTATCTTCGCAATTGCTGCGTCGGAAGCAGGCATGCCATATCTCTTGCATGCAATTTTCCTTGGCTTATCGCTTCCCTATGTTTCTTTGGTTCTCGCTAAAGTTGGCGTCCTATGCATATCCAAGGTAATCGTCGGGTCCGTCGTTGGATGGGCTACGAGCTTCGGGTGGCGCGAGCTACTAGCCATTTTTCTGGCGGGCACGGGTCTGTCATTCGTCGTGCATTTTGCAAGGGGGGCGGATTTTCGGGATTTCGCCGATATGCCGGCGGTGCCTATTTTCTTCTTGGTTTCGATACTGCTGATGCTATTTGGCGCAGTGCTTGGAATTTGGGCGCGTGGACTGGTAGGGGAGCGCAAGGGTCGGCCTAGGATGAATTGAAGTCGTTGATCCAGATATATTTCTCGCAGTAGAGGTACGTTGTCCCCCTGTTCAGACAGCGCTCATGCTTAGCCATGCGATCATTCGTGAATGGAGACGTGGGCTGCGTGCTTGCGAGGTATTGGTGTTGCGCTACTCGCCACGATGCTCGGCGCGTGCGCGACCTTGCGCACGGACTTGCCGAAGCCGCCGTCGACGGCGCTGCCCGCGGTCGCCGACACGGCGTCGACGCGCTACGTCGCGGGTGAAGTCGCCGCACATCCGGGGCAATCCGGTTTCCGTCCGCTGCTCGGCAACGCGAACGCGCTGATGAGTCGCGTCGTGCTCGCCGATGCGGCGCGCCATTCGATCGACCTGCAGTACTACATCTTCAAGAACGACGCGACCGGCCGTCTCGTCGCGCAGCGCCTGCTCGCCGCCGCCGACCGCGGCGTGCGCGTGCGCATCCTGCTCGACGACCTCGACATTTCGAAGGAGGACCGCCTGCTCGATGCGCTCGACGCGCATCCGAACATCGAGGTGCGCCTGTTCAATCCATTCCGCTTCCGCCACCGGTCGATCCTCGCCAAGGCGAGCCAGTTCCTCCTCGAAGGCCCCCGCCTCAACCGGCGCATGCACAACAAGGCGTTCATCGTCGACGGCATGCAGGCGATCGTCGGCGGTCGCAACATAGGCGACGCGTATTTCGACGCGGGCGAGGAGGTGCACTTCCGCGACCTCGACGTGCTCGCCATCGGCCCGGTCGTCGCGCAGGTTGCCGCGATGTTCGACCGCTACTGGAACAGCGACGCGGCGTTTCCCGTCACCGCGTACAGCGACAACCAGGTCAGCGAAGCCAACCTCGCGACCCTGCGCGTACGCTTGCTGCGCGACGCACGCGCGTTCAAGGAAAGCGAGTACGCCGACGTCGTCGCCCAGGACCTGCCCAATGGCCCGAGCGCGGAACACAAGGGCGGATGGTTCTGGGGCGAGGCACGCCTCGCCGCGGACGATCCCGCCAAGGTCGATCCTTCGCCCGGCGTCGACGAGCGCCGGCTGCGCCATATCGCGCCGGCCCTGCGGCGCGAACTCGACGCCGCGAGGTCGCAGGCGCTGCTCGTCTCGCCGTACTTCATCCCGGGCGACGAAGGCGTCGCGCTGCTCGCCGCGCTCGTCGCGCGCGGAGCGACGGTGAAGGTGCTGACCAACGCGCTGTCGGCGACCGACGAGCCGGAAGTGCACGCGGGCTACGCGAAGTATCGCGAGGACCTGCTGCGGGCCGGTGTCGAGCTGTACGAACTCGAGGGACTGCGCGGCGCCGGCGTCCAGCGCGCCTACGGCACGTCGTCGGGCGTGAGCCTGCATGCGAAGACGATGGTGATCGACCACCGCCGCGTATTCGTCGGCTCGATGAATTTCGATCCGCGCTCGGTCACGTTCAACACCGAGATGGGCGTGATCGTCGACAGCCCCGGGCTCGCCGATGCGATCGAACAGTTCTTCGCGCACGCGACCGCGCCCGACAATGCCTATCACGTGGAACTCGTGCATGGCCGCTTGCGCTGGACCGGCCAGGAGGACGGCAAACCGATCGAGTATGACCACGATCCCGGCGCCTCGCGCTGGCAGCGCGCGAAACTGCGCATGCTGCGCTTGCTGCCAATCGAAGGATTGCTTTGATGCGCAGGCGCCTGCTCGCGCTCGCCGGCGTGCTCGCGCTCGCCGCGGCGGCCGCCGCGGTGTGGCAGCTCGCGCCGCACGTCACGCACGCGACCGTCGCGGACGTGTTCGCCGCGGCGGAGCGCTGGCGCCATTCGGCCTGGGCGGCGCCGCTCCTGCTCGTCGCGTTCGTGGTCGGCGGTCTCGTCGCGTTCCCGGTCAACCTGCTCACCGCACTCGCGATCGTCGTGCTCGGCCCGTGGCTCGGCGCGCCGTGCGCGCTCGCCGGCGCGCTGCTCAGCGCGGTCGCGGTGCACGAGATCGGTCGCGCCTTGCCCGAGCGCTTCCATGCACGGCTCGCCGCGCCGCGCTGGCGCCACGTGCGGGAACGCATCCTCGCGCACGGCGTGCTCGCAGTCGCCGCCGTGCGGATCGTGCCGGTCGCGCCCTACAGCGTGGTCAGCCTCGCCGCCGGCATGCTGCGCGTGAAGCGCGTCGACTACGTCGCGGGCACCGCGCTCGGCATGGCGCCCGGCGTCGCGCTGTATGCGGTGTTCGCGGATCGTGCCGCGGCCGCCCTGCGCGATCCGCACCCGCTCGCCTGGCTGTCGCTGCTCGGCGTGGTGGTCGTGATCCTCGCGCTCGCCTGGTTCGCGCGTTCGCGCCATCGCGCGCGCGGCGTGCGCTGATGCGCATCGCGACCTGGAACCTGCACGAGGCCGTCGGCGTCGACGGCCGCTGCCTGCCCGTGCGGATTGCGCGCGTGCTCGCCGAGCTCGACGCCGACATCATCGCGCTGCAGGAATTCTCGCCACGCCGCAGCACGCTGGACGAGCTCTCGGCGGAGCTCGAGCATGCTGCCGGCGCGAGTCTGGTCGTGATGCCGACCTTCCTCAAGCGCGGCCGCGTATTCGGCAACGCGCTGCTCTGCCGCGTCCCGATCGTATCGGTGGATGCGCGCGAGCTCGCACTCGAACGGCGCGAGCCGCGCAACGTGATCGACGCGCGCATCGACTGGGACGGCCGGCCGCTGCGCGTGCTCGCGACGCACCTCGGCCTGCGTCGTGCCGAACGCATCCAGCAGGTCGAGCGACTCGATGCGCTGCTCGACGAGGATGCGCCGACCGTGCTCCTCGGCGATTTCAACGAATGGCGCCTGCACGGCTGCCTCGCGGTGATCGAACGCCGCCTCGCGCGCGTGCCGGCGCCGCCGACGTTCCCGTCGCCGTGCCCGGTCGCGCGGCTCGATCGCCTGTTCGTTTCGGCAGGCTTGCGCGTATCCCACGTGCGTACGCATCGCAGTCGCAGCGCGATGGTGGCGTCGGACCACCTGCCGCTGGTCGCGACGCTCGAACGCGCCTGAACAAGGCGTCACGGACAGCCGCGGCTCAGCGATGCGCGACGAGCATGGACTCCCGTCTCGGTGGAGTGCACACGATGATCCGCAAGCTCAAATCCGGCGAATACCGCCTCTATTCGCGCAAGACCGACCCGCGCACCGGCAAGCGCCGCAACCTCGGCACGTTCCGCACCCGCGCGGCGGCCGAAAAGCACGAGCGCGAGGTGCAGTACTTCAAGCGCCACGGGTAAGCGCAGGTGGCGGGGCTCTGCAGGAGGCGCCAGTCGCGATGCTCCCCGGGGCCGGGCGGCTGCAGCCGCTCCTACGGGTTGCGCGCCATCAGCACTCGATGACGTTCACCGCGAGACCGCCGCGGCTGGTCTCCTTGTACTTGTCCTGCATGTCGCGGCCGGTGTCGCGCATCGTCTTGATGACCTTGTCGAGGCTCACCTTGTGCTTGCCGTCGCCGCGCATCGCCATGCGCGAGGCGTTGATCGCCTTGACCGAGCCCATCGCATTGCGCTCGATGCACGGGATCTGCACGAGGCCGCCGATCGGATCGCAGGTGAGGCCGAGGTTGTGTTCCATGCCGATCTCGGCCGCGTTCTCGATCTGGCCCGGGCTGCCGCCGAGCGCGGCGGTGAGCCCGGCGGCTGCCATCGAGCAGGCGACACCGACTTCGCCCTGGCAGCCGACCTCGGCGCCGGAGATCGACGCGTTCTCCTTGTAGAGGATGCCGACCGCCGCCGCGGTCATGAGGAAGTCGCGCACGCCCTGCGCCGTCGCGCCGGGACAGAAGCGGTCGTAGTAGTGCAGCACCGCGGGGATGATGCCGGCCGCGCCATTGGTCGGCGCGGTGACGACGCGCCCGCCGGCGGCGTTCTCCTCGTTCACCGCGAGGGCATAGAGATTGACCCAGTCGAGCGTGGTCAGCGGGTCGCGCATCGCCGCCTCGGGACGCGACGACAGTTCCGCATGCAGCGCGGGCGCGCGTCGCGCGACGTGCAGCCCGCCCGGCAGCGTGCCTGCCTCGCGGATGCCGCGCGCGACGCAGGCCTGCATCGCGCGCCAGATCTCGTCGAGCCCGGCGTCGATCTGCTCGCGCGTGCGCCAGGCAAGTTCGTTCGCATACATGAGCGCGGCCATCGTGAGCCCGCTCTCCTCGCAGCGCCGCAGGAGTTCCTCGCCCGAATGGAACGGGTAGGTGAGCGGCGTCTCGTCGGCGACGATGCGGTCTTCCGCCGCCTCGTCCTGGTTGACGACGAAGCCGCCGCCGACCGAGTAGTAGTCGCGCGTGGCGAGCACGTTGCCGTCGGCGTCGTAGGCGGTGAAGCGCATGCCGTTGGTGTGGAACGGCAGCTTCTGCCGCTTGTTCATGATGAGGTCGGACTTCTCGTCGAACGCGATCTCGTGCTCGCCGTGCAGGCGGATGCGCTTGTTCTTTCGGATGCGCTCGAGCGCGGGCGGAATGAGGTCGGGATCGATCTCGTTCGGCCAGTGGCCCTCGAGGCCCATGAGCACGGCCTTGTCGGTGCCATGGCCGCGGCCGGTCAGAGCGAGCGAACCGAACACTTCGGCGCGCACGCGCGCCGTGCGCGCGAGGTCGCCGCTCTCGACGAGCCATTTCTGGACGAAGCGCGCGGCCGCGCGCATCGGCCCGACCGTGTGCGAGGACGACGGCCCGATGCCGATCTTGAAGAGGTCGAAGACGCTGACGGCCATGGTGATGGAATGAGGCGACGGAAAACATGCAGTGTACTCCGACCTGCGCGGAGCAAGCCGGCCCGTCGTCGCGTCATCCGAGCCGCTGCCGTGCGGCCGTGCGATACGCCTCGGCTACACTGTGCCGACGCCGCATCGCGGATGCGGAGCGGAACCCCGCATGCACTTCGTCCTCTACCAGCGCGACGACTGCGCATTGTGCGACCACGCGCTCGCCATGCTCGCCGCCGTGCGCGCACCGGAATTCGCCAGCGTATGGATCGACGACGACGCCGCGCTCGAAGCGCGCTACGGTGCGCGCGTACCGGTGCTGCGCGACGAGCGTGACGGACGCGAACTCGAGTGGCCGTTCGACCCCGAACGCCTCACTGCATTCCTGCGCCACGCGTAGGGCAAGGCATTCCCGGACGCGCGACGTGGGGCGAGGCTACCTCCCCATCCCGGCCGATGGCGCTGCGTGGCGGTTACTCGAACCAGTCCGCGAAGATGAGTTCGTCCGTGATGCGTGCGACCATGAAGTCGGCGTGGCCGAGGTCGGCCACGTTGAGGGCACCGGCGAGCACGATCTTCGAGCCTTGCGCGGCGATGCCGTTGAAGAGCTGGCCCGATGGCATGCTCTGCTCGAAGTCGTACAGGCGCTTGCCGACCGTGCCGAAGGTCGGATCGAGCAGGCCATCGGGTCGCAGCCGGATCACCGTGCCGTACTCGTAGGCCGGCGGTACCTGCAGGCCGAGTGAAGTCCCCGCGACGAGCAGGCGGCCGTTGCCCTGCTCGAGCAGCGAGAAGCCGTAATCGGCGCCGTTCGGCGCGAGATCGAGCGAGACGACCGTCTTGCCGCCGATGCCGAAGGTCGCGTCGGGCGATCCATCGGGTTGGAGGCGCGCGACGGCGATGTCGAGGTTCCCCGCCTGCGGATCGTTGGCCGAGGTAGGACTGGAATCGACGGCCCCGGACAGCACGATGCGTTCCTGCCGGTCGATGATCATGCCGATCGCCTGGTCGTGGTTGTTGCCGTTGGCGCCGCCGAGGTCGAACGCGAGGGTCGCGCGGCCATCGGCGCTGAAGTCGGGATCCGGCTGGCCATTCGGCAGCAGGCGCACCACGGCCATGTCGAGTCCGCCGGGCGAGCCGCGGTCGGCGAAGCCCGCGGCGATGATGCGTCCCGCCGCATCGATCGCGACGCACTGCGCCTGGTCGTCCTTGATGCCGCCGAGGTTGAAGCCGACCGTCACGCGCCCCGTGAGGTTGAACGCGGTGTCGCGCGAGCCGTCCGTGTTGAGTTGCAGGATCGCGAAGTCCATTCCGTTGGACGCCGTGCTGGCCGAGCCGGCCACGACGATGCGGCCGTTCGGGCGCAACGCGACGGCGAGGGCCTGGTCGGAATTGTTGCCGCCCAAGTCGAAAGCGACGACGCTCTTGCCGCTGCCATTGCCGAAGCCGGCGGTGTCGAGGGTGCCGTCGCTGTTGAGACGCGCGATCGCGAAGTCCCCGTTGCTGCCCAGGTGCGGTGCGCTCGTGCCGACGATGACGATCTTGCCGTCGGGCTGCACGGCGAGGCCGGTGCAGATGTCGTCGCCGCCGTCGAAATCGACCGTGGTACGTCCGTCGAAGCTGAAACTGGTGTCGAGCTCGCCATCGGCGGTGAAGCGGGCGACGTAGAAATCGCTCGAGTCGACGCCCGCGGCCTGGGACCCGCAGATGAGGATCTTGCCGTCGGCCTGCACGGCCGTGCCCGCGATGGGGTTGGGGTACGCATCGAGGATGCCCGACAGGCGGAAACCGCCATCGCCGAAGTCCGGATCGAGGTCACCGTCCGCGGCGATGGCGTGGTTGGCCATCGCCGCGGCGATGAGGATGGCGCAGAAGCTGCGCGGGGTGATGACGTGCATGCTGGTTCTCCCGTTGGTGCACCGGAGCCAGCCGCAAGCCGCCCCGTCGCTAGTCGGCCGGCACGTGGCCGTGGGCGGCTTCGACCGCCGGCGTGCGCCAACCCGATCGCACGCCCCACAGGTAGAACGCAAAACCGACCACGGCTATGACAGCGAGGTCCCAGCCATAGGGCAGGTACCCCTTGCCGCCGAAGCGCTCGCTGCCGCCCCAGGACAGCAGCGCGATCACGGGCAGGTAGGCGATCAGCCACCATGCGCCCTTGAGCTGGCGGTCGAAATCGCGCCAGCCGGCTTTCGCCTGGTAGTAGAAGTAGACGGGGAGCGCGACCACCATCAGCAGGATGATCTCGCCGGTCAGCGGCCACTTCGCCCAGTACAGCAGCTCGGTCGCGAACACGAATGCGAACGCGGCGAGCACGGGCAGCGCGTTCAGCCGGAACGGGCGGTGCAGGTCCGGCGCAGTGCGGCGCAGGCTCATCGCGCTGACCGGCCCGGTCATGTACGAGATGATCGTCGCGACCGAGATCACCGCCGCGAGCGTGCCCCAGCCGCGGAAGAAGAACAGGAAGATGTACGAGACGACGAGGTTGAACCACATCGCCGGGCGCGGCACGCCCCACACCGGATGCACGCGACCGAGGATCTTCGGCATCGTGCCGTTGCGTTCCATGCCGTAGATCATGCGCGCGGTCGTCGCGGTGTAGGTGATGCCGGTGCCGCTCGGGCTCACGAATGCGTCGGCGTAGAGCAGGATTGCGAGCCAGTTGAGGTTGACCAGCAGCGCGAGTTCGGCGAACGGCGAGCGGAAGTCGATGCCCTTCCAGCCGACCTGGGCGAGCAGCTCCGACGGCACCGAGCCGATGTAGGCGACCTGCAGGATGAGATAGACGATCGTGGCGAGCCCGATCGAACCGAGCACTGCGAACGGGATCGCCTTGCCCGGGTTGCGCGCCTCGCCGGCGAGGTTGACCGGGCTCTGGAAGCCGTTGTAGCTGAACACGATGCCGGCGGTCGCGACGGCGGTGAGCACCGCGGCCCAGTCGATCGTGTGCTCGGAGCCCGGATGGATGCCGACGGAGAAGTTGCCGGTGTGGAAGCCGCTCGCGATCAGCGCGACGCCGGTCGCCGCGGGCACGACGAGCTTGAAGATCGTGATCGCGGTGTTGGAGTGCGCGAACAGCTTCACGCTCCAGAAGTTGAGCAGGAAGTAGACGATCACGAGCGCCGCGGCGATCCACAGGCCCGGCACGGTCAGCTCGCCATGCCCGTCGGGCAGATGCATGAACAATCCCTGCGCCCACGGCCATGGCCATGAGGCCATGTATTGCACCGACGCTTCGGCCTCGACCGGGATTACCGAGACGATCGCGATCCAGTTCGCCCACGCGCCGATGAAGCCGACCAGCGAGCCGTGCGAATAGTGGCTGTAGCGCACCATGCCGCCCGATTCGGGGAACATCGCGCCGAGTTCGGCATAGGTGAGCGCGATCGTGGTGATCACGATCGCGCCGATCACCCACGCCCAGATCGCGCCGGGACCGGCGAGGCCGGCTGCGCGCCAGGCGCCGAACAGCCAGCCGGAACCGATGATCGAGCCGAGGCCGGTCAGCATCAGCGCGAAGGCGCCGACGTCGCGGCGGATGGAAGAATGCTCGGACATGCAGGAACCCCAGGTCGCCGCGGAGCGCGGCCTATCCCCCGATGGTCGCAGGTCGGGTCGCGAATGTCAGCGCCCGGGTGGCGGGGCGTCGTCCTCTCGCTGGCCCACGCCGAGGGTGGACGAATGGGATCCTGTCGCGCGCGAGTGCTGTTCGCGTGGGCGGCAGACGCGATGGTCCTGCGTGCCCGGCTTCTTGAGCCCGGGCCTCATCACGCTTTGCCGCCTACTCCAGGCCGTCGCTGAAGATCAGGTCGACGCCGAGGTCCGCAACGAAGCCATCGTAGATGTCCTGCCCCGTCGTCGCCGTGTCGCCCGAGACCAGGAGTCGCCCTTGCTGGAAGCGAACTCCGTTGAAATATCCGAAGCCGGCGGTGTCGGGCAAATCGTAGACTTTCCTGCCGCCGTCGCCGAAGGAGGTGTCGAGCGAGCCATCGCTCGCGAGGCGAGCAATGGCGGGATGGTTGCCGGATTGACCGGCGAGGACGACCTTGCCGTCGTCCTGCAAGGCGACCGCATTCGCCGCGTCGCTGCTCGCTTCATTCGCGCCGAATGCGATGCGCACGCGTCCGCCGCCGAAACTCGGGTCCAATGTGCCGTCGTCGAGCAGGCGAGCGACCGCCATGTCGGGATCGGCGAGGGCGGGGATCGGGAGATTGGCCGAGCCCGCAATGACGATGCGTCCATCCCGTTGCACCGCCAGGCTCCGGGCCATGTCCCGTTCTTCCGGAATGGCGCTGAAGGCGACAATGGCGCGGCCGGCGTCGCCGAAGCTGGCGTCGGGGCTTCCCCCAGGCGTGAGGCGCGCGACGGCGAAGCGCGCCGGGCCGTTCGGCGCGCCGCTGTAGCTGAAGCCGCCGACCACGATACGGCCTTGCCGGTCGAGGGCGAGCGCAGTGGGATGGTCTTTCACCGCCGATCCGACGATGTCGTCGAAGCTGATGGTCGCCTTGCCGCCGTTGCCGAACGTCGTGTCGAGCTGGCCGTCAGGCAGCAGCTGCGCGACGGCAAACTGCTCGTCCTGCGAGGTCGTCGACGTCGGGCCCGCGAGCACGATGCGCCCGTCGCCGCGCACGCGCACGCCGACCGCGGCCGAGAACTCCGAACCCGATCCGCTGAAATACACCGTAGCCCGGCCGTCGCCATTGCCGAACGAGGCGTCAGGCTCGCCGTCTGGATCGAGCCGAATGACGAGGAACCCGGCCGGAAGTGCGGACGGGTCGGCGTAGTAGTCGCCGACGACGACGATCCGACCGTCGTCCTGCACGGCGATGTCGATGCAGTCCGTCGAACCATCCGCGATGACGACGTGACCACTCGTCCCGAACCCTTCGTCCAGCGAACCCGCGGCGTCGAAGCGCGCGACGACGAAGGCGTCGCCGGAACCGACCGGATTCGGGGCGGCGTCGCAGACCACGATCTTTCCGTCCGGTTGGACGGCTGGCCGTGTTGCGAAGCCATAGTACGGTCTCGGCGTCCCCACCCATGCGATGCCGTGCTGGCCGAACGCGGGCAGGAGATCGCCTTCCGCGGCGCCGGCGCCGAAGCTTGTGAGCATCGCACCCGCGGCGCACACGAGCGCGCGTTTGAAATCCATTGGGTTCCCCGGCAAAGCCGCTATTCTAGGCGCCGCCTTGCCGCACCCGCAATCCGCGGGCACGCCAGTGGCTCGCGCGGCGTGCCAACGAGACGGCCGAGGCGGCCCGGGCGATCTTTCAAGGGCGCGGGACGCGCACGCCGGCGCTGAAGCGACTGCCGACGTGCGCCATCACGGTTGCACTTCGAAGCCGTCGGCGAAGACGGTGTCGATCACGATGCGGCCGGCGAGGAACTGCTGATAGTCGCCGGCGCCCGTGGTGACGCCACCGAACACGAGGTGGCCGCCGTAGACGCGCGCGCGCACGGCCGCGTCGAACAGCGCCCCGCCGAGGTCGAGCGGGATCACCTGCTTGCCCGCAAAGCCGAAAGTCGGATCGAGCTGGCCTGCGGTATCGAGGCGTGCCAGCGCGATATCGTTATTGTCCGTGTCGATGGATACGAAGCCGACCAATACGAGCTTGCCGTCCGGCTGCAAGGCCGAGCCGTAGGAAATGTCGCTGTTCGGCGCGCCGAGGTCGAACGGCACGGTGACCTTGCCACCATTTCCGAAGCCCGGATCGGGCGTGCCGTCCGGCAGCAGCTTCACGGCGGCGAAGTCGTAGCCATTGTCGGTGGCGACGCCGGTGAGGTAGATCGCGCCGTCCGGCCCGACGTGGAGTTCGAGCGCTTGGTCGTCGAAATCGCCGCCGATGTCGAAGGCGACGGTGACGCGGCCGTCGCCGCCGAAGTTCGGGTCGAGCGTGCCATTGGGCTTGAGCCGGGCGATCGCGAAGTCGAAGCTGTTGGCGCTGCCGTGTGCCGCGATGCCGGCGACGAGGATGTTGCCGTCCGCGTCGATCGCGACGCTCGAGGCGGTTTCGTCCTTGAACGCGGGATCGAGGTCGAAGTGCAGCGTGACGCGGCCGTCGCCATCGAAGCTCGTGTCGCGGCTGCCATCCGCGTTGAGCCGCACGATCGCGAAGTCGCGCCCCTGGCCGGTGACCTCGGCATTGCCGACGAGGATGAGCTTGCCGTTCGCGAGCTGCACGCCGTCGAGCGCGCGATCGTAGTTGGCGCCGCCCGCATCGAAGTTGATGAATGCCTTGCCGTCGCCGCTGAAGGAGGTGTCGAGCGTGCCGTCGACGTTGAAGCGCACGACCTCCATGTCGGTATCGTCGCCGCCGACATCGGTATCGGGGCCGTCGCCGATCAGGACGATCTTGCCGTCCGACTGCACGATCGTGTTGAACGACGTGTCGGTCGCCGCACCGGCCCCGACCGCGACGGTGGTCTTGCCGTCGAAGCTGAAGCTGGTGTCGGGATGGCCATCGCGATCGAGGCGCGCCACCGCGAAGTCGAAACCGGTGGCGGCGCCGCTGTCGACGACGCCGCCGAGGACGACTTTGCCGTCAGGTGCGATCGCCATGCCGTAGGCGGTGGAAAACGAGCCGAAGTCGACGACCGTGTAGCCGCCGGTGCCGAAGGTGGGGTCGAGGTCGCCGTCGCGTGCGAGCGCCGTGCCGGCGAGGGACGAGAGGATCAGCGCGGCCGTCAGGGTGGGACGAATCGAGGTCATGGCAGTTCTCCTATGCCTTGGAGAAACGCGGGAACATGCGTTTTTGCGACACGCGCCCGGGCTTCCCATGGGTGTAGCGCTCGGCCCGGCAGGCGGCGCCGGGGCGGATCCGCCATGGTCGAACGCGATGCGGCTGCCCCGGCGCGACGCGCGGCGTGACCGGTTCAGGGGGCATCGAATCCGTTCGCGAAGATCGTGTCGTCGGTCATGCGCGCAACGAACACGTCGATCGAATTCGCGCCCGTGTCGACGATGACGATGCCGCTTGCAAGGATGAAATCGCCGGCGAGCGCGAGCCCGAGGAAGGCCTGCGAGGACGGCAGCGTATGTTCGAAGTCGTAGCTGCGGCGGCCGATCATGCCGAAGCTGGCGTCGAGGTCGCCGTCCGGCTCGAGGCGGAACAACGTCGCATGGAGGCTGCCGTCCCCGGCGTACTGCGTGGCCCCGGCGACGAGGATGCGTCCATCGGCGCGCAGCCCGACGTCGAGGCCGTAGTCGAGCCCGCCCGGTATTTCATCGTAGGTCACGACCGTGCGGCCGCCGATGCCGAAGTTCGCGTCCGGCGAGCCGTCGGGCAGGAGCTTCACGACGCCGACGTCCTGGTTCGTGGGCAGCGAGGGCGAAACCTCGACATTGCCGCTGAGCACGAGCGAATCGTCCGGGCCGATGGCGAGACCGAACACCGCGTCGGCCTTGTCGAAACCCAGGTCGAAAGCGATCGTCGCGCGACCGTCGGCGTCGAAGTCGGGATCGAGCGTGCCGTTCGGGCGCACGCGCGCGACGGCGAAGTCGCTGCCTTCGCTGTCGTTGCCCTTGTCCGCGGCACCCGCGACGACGATGCGGCCCTGATGGTCGATCGCGACACGCGTGGCGGCGTCGTTCATGCTCGTGCTGCCGGGCAGGTCGAAGCCGAAGCCGAGCTTGCCGGCGAGATTGAAGCTTGCATCGGGCGTGCCGTCGGAGAGCAGGCGTGCGACACCGATATCGGTGCCATGGTTGCTGGTGGCGACGGTTCCGGCGAGGACGATGCGGCCATCGCCCTGGATCGCCACGCTCGCGAGGTCGTCGTTGCCGCTGCCGCCGGCGAGGTCGAATGCGATGACCTTCTTGCCCGTGCCCGCGCCGAACGTCGTGTCGAGCGTGCCGTCCGCATTGAGGCGCGCGACAGCGAAATCGTCGTGAGTGGCGCCGCCGTCGGCATTGGTGGTGCCTGCGACGACGATCTTGCCGTCGGCCTGCAGCGCGAGCGCCATGGCCACGTCGATGCCGCCGGAGCCGGAGAAGTCGATCGTGGTCCGGCCGTCGAAGCTGAAACTCGTATCGAGCGCGCCGTCCGCGGTGAAGCGCGCGACGAAGAAGTCGGCCGTGGTGCCGCTCGCCCGCGTGCCGCAGAGCAGGATCTTGCCGTCCGGCTGAACGACGGGCCGGCAAGCGGAAACGCCGCCGGTGGCGTCGGTGATGCCGGCGAGCGCGATGCCGCCCATGCCGAACGCGGGGTCGAGATCGCCATCGGCCGCGCTGGCGGTGACGCTGGCCAAGGCGAGGGACAGCGCGACGGTGAAACGCGAAGTGGTCGTGTTCATGGGATCTCCTTTGTCCCCGTGAAACGCAGGAGCGATCGGTTTCCGACATGCGCGCATCCGCAACGCCCGGGCTTGGCGCGGGCGGGCTGACCGGAAGCGCGCTGCGTCGGCCGGTCGGCAGGCAGGCGTCCCGTTCATGCCGGGCGGGCGCTGCCACGCCCCGCAGCACACAGGCTCCGCTCCGTCGTATGGCGTCGTTCGCGCGATCCCGGCCGCGTCCCTCGCCATTGCTCACCGCGCGCAGGGTCATTTCGGTGTCCATGTAAACCTCATGGAAACCGGGGACAGGTCGCCGAGCGGCGGCGCGACCTCGCGTGACTTGTGGTCGATGTCCCGGCTACTCGGCGAACCGCACCTCGTCGCGCGGGGCATCGCACTCCGCCCGTTGCTCGGCGACGCCGTGCCACACGAGCTCCGGGCTGCACATGCACCGATGGTCGAGGCGTTCGGGTCAGGGCCGCGGGACGAAGACGGCGCTCGAGCGCGATCTCGGGTCGAACAGCGCGCCGAGCGCGCTATGTGCCCCCGGCCTGCAGCAGGCGCGCACGCTGCGCTAAGCTGCGCCCGCAGGCACGGGGCAGCATGGCGCGAATCCTGACCATCGAAGACGACGCGGTCACCGCGCGCGAGATCGCCGCGGAGCTGCAGGCGGCGGGGAACGAGGTCGACTGCGTCGGCGACGGCCGCGCGGGGCTCGAGCGCGCGCTCGCCGGCGGCTACGACGCGATCACGCTCGACCGCATGTTGCCGGGGATGGACGGGCTCGAGGTCGTGTCCGAGCTGCGCCGTGCGGGCGTCGACACGCCGGTGCTCATGATCAGCGCGCTCAGTGACGTCGACGCGCGCGTGCGCGGGCTGCGCGCGGGCGGCGACGACTACCTGACCAAGCCGTTCGCGCCGGAGGAGATGGCCGCGCGCATCGAAGTGCTGCTGCGCCGCGGCGCGGGCGCGCGCGAAACGACCCTGCGCGTCGGCGACCTCGAGCTCGATCTCATCGCGCGCACCGCGCGCCGCGGCAGCGTCGTGCTCGACCTGCTGCCGCTCGAGTTCCGCCTGCTCGAATACCTCATGCGCCATGCCGGGCAGGTGCTCACGCGCACGATGATCTTCGAGGCGGTGTGGGGCTACCACTTCGATCCGGGCACGAACGTCATCGACGTGCACATCGGCCGGCTGCGCCGCAAGGTCGATGCGCCCGGCTTCGAGCCGCTGATCCACACCGTGCGCGGCTGCGGCTACGCGATGCGCACGTCGTGAACGCAAGCGACGCAGCATCCCGCCAGGACGGGCCCAGTGGCCGTTGGCGCTCGAGCACGAAGCGCCTGATCCTCGTGTACGGCGCGTTCTTCGTCGCCTGGACGGTCGTGCTGGTCGGCGCGATCCGCTGGCAGACCGCGAATTACCTCGACGGCATCGTCGACAGCATCCTCGAGCAGCGCCTGCGCTACCTGTCCTCGGTCGAGCGCACGCGCCTGCCGGCACTGCTCGCGGCGACGACCCAGCTCGACCTGCACGGGCTCATGGCCTCCGGCCTGTTCGATGCGCAAGGCCACTACGTGGCCGGTGACATCGAGCACCTGCCCGAGGGGCTCGCGATCGATGGCCGCGTGCACCCGCTGCCCGAAGGCGTGCAGCGCATCAGCGGCGAGCGTGCGGGCCGCATGCACGCGGTCGCGCTGCGGCTTGCCGACGGCGCGGTGATGCTGCTCGCGCGCGACTACCGCGTGGTCGACCAGGTCGGCGAGATCATCCGCAGTGGCCTCCTGTGGGCGCTGTCGCTGACCCTCGTGCCGGGCCTGCTCGGCGGCTACCTGCTCAGCCGCGGACCGTTGCGGCGCGTGCGCGCCATCGAGTCCGCGATACAGCCGGTCATGCGCGGCGATCTCGGCGCGCGCCTGCCCGTGTCCGAGCGGCGCGACGAGCTGGACATGCTGGCGGCGATCGTCAACCGCATGCTCGAGCAGGTCGAACGCCTGCTCGGCGAGGTCAAGGGCGTGTCCGACAGCATCGCGCACGACCTGCGCACGCCGCTGACGCGCCTGCGCACACAGCTGCATCGCGTGCAGCAGCTCGGCAGCGAAGGCGATCCGCGCAGCCAGCTGGTCGAGCGCTGCATCGTCGAGGCGGACGCGCTGCTCGACCGCTTCCGCGCGCTGCTGCGCATCTCCGAACTCGAGGACATCGGGCGCCGTGCCGGCTTCGCCGCGGTCGATGTCGGCGATACGCTGCGCCGCGTGCACGAACTGTACGCACCGCTCGCGGAGGAGAAGGAGATCGCCTTCGCACTCGAGGCCGACGCCGTGCCGACGCTGCGCGCGGACGGCCACCTGCTGTTCGAGGCGATCGGCAACCTCGTCGACAACGCGATCAAGTTCGCACCACGCGGCGGCCATGTCGTACTGCGCGCCGCGAGCGAGGACGGGCGCGCCGTCATCGAGGTCCTCGACGATGGGCGTGGCATCCCCGCCGACGAGCGCGATGCGGTGCTGCGACGGTTCTACCGCAGCGCCGCGTCAGGCGCCGACGACGCCGTCGGCCATGGCCTCGGCCTGCCGCTGGTCGCCGCGATCGCGCGGCTGCATGGCTACGCCTTCACCATCGCCGACAACGCGCCGCATGGGACGCGGATGCGGCTGGTGTGTTGGCTGGTTGACGACGGGCCCTGACGCTTTTCGCTCCTGCACGAGCGCGGCGCATGTCACCAGCAGGAGCGCACCCTGTGCGCGACCGTCGCGCCTCGGTGTGCTGCGACGCTGCGGCCGCCCAGCGTGAGCTCCTGCAGGTGCACACGCGCGCGATGGGAGCGCCCTGAGCGCCGGCCTGCGCGCTGCGCTCGGCGCGAGCGGAACGGTGGCGTGGGGCAGCAAGGATGGTTGCCCGCCGCCGCCTCCGCCACTCCCGATCCACCCCCATACCTGCCCACGATCCCCAATACCTCCCATGCGCCCAGCCCTCAGCCCCGGCCCCGGCCTTCATGAACAATTCTTCATCCGGCCGAGCCTTGGTAACCCGCTCCATGCACCGATAATCCGCGGCTGCAGCACCATTGGTCTTCCGCATGATCGGTATCGTCCGCGTCGCGCTCACGCGCCCGTACACCTTCGTCGTCCTCGCGCTGCTCATCCTGATCACCGGCGTCCTCGCCGCGTTGCGCACGCCGGTCGACATCTTCCCCGAGATCCGCATCCCGATCATCGGCGTCGCCTGGCAGTACACGGGCCTGTCGCCGGAAGAGATGGCCGGGCGCATCGTCACGCCGTACGAGCGCGCGCTGACCACGACCGTCAACGACATCGAGCACATCGAGGCGAGCTCGTACAACGGCTTCGGCATCGTCAAGATCTTCTTCCAGCCGAACGTCGACATCCGCACCGCGAACGCGCAGGTGACCGCGATCTCGCAGACGGTGGTCAAGCAGATGCCGCCGGGCACGACGCCGCCGCTCATCATCAACTACAGCGCGGCGACCGTGCCGATCATCCAGCTCGCGCTGTCCGGCCATGGCCTGACCGAGCAGAATCTCGCCGACCTCGCGATGAACACCGTGCGCACGCGCCTGGTGACCGTGCCCGGCGCGGCGATCCCGTATCCGTTCGGCGGCAAGACGCGCCAGGTGCAGATCGACCTCGACCCGGCCGCGCTGCAGGCGCGCGGCCTCTCCGGCCAGGACGTCGCCAACGCGCTAGCCGCGCAGAACCTCATCACGCCGGTCGGCACGCAGAAGATCGGCGACTTCGAATACAACGTGCTGCTCAACAATGCGCCGAAGGACATCGAGGCGCTCAACGACCTGCCGGTCAAGGCGGTCAACGGCTCGATGGTCTACATCCGCGACGTCGCCCACGCGCACGACGGCAATCCGCCGCAGACCAACATCGTGCACGTCAACGGCCAGCGCTCCGTGCTGATGTCGGTGCTGAAGAGCGGCGCGATCTCCACGCTCTCGATCATTTCGGGCATCAAGGACAAGCTGGCCGAGATCAAGCCGCAGCTGCCGGACAACCTCGAGATCGCCCCGGTCGGCGACCAGTCGCTGTTCGTCAGCGCGGCGATCGGTGGCGTGGCGAAGGAAGGCGTGATCGCCGCGCTTCTCACCAGCGTCATGATCCTGCTCTTCCTCGGCAGCTGGCGTTCGACCGTGATCATCGCGATCTCGATCCCGCTGTCGGTGCTCGGCGCGATCGCGATGCTCTCGGCGGCGGGCGAGACGCTCAACATCATGACCCTCGGCGGCCTCGCGCTCGCGGTCGGCATCCTCGTCGACGACGCGACCGTGACGATCGAGAACATCAACTGGCACCTCGAGCACGGCAAGGACGTCGAGACCGCGATCATGGACGGTGCCGCGCAGATCGTGACGCCCGCGTTCGTCTCGCTGCTGTGCATCTGCATCGTGTTCGTGCCGATGTTCTTCCTCGACGGCGTCGCGCGCTTCCTGTTCGTGCCGATGGCCGAGGCGGTGATGTTCGCGATGGCGTGCTCGTTCATCCTGTCGCGCACGCTCGTGCCGACGATGGCGAAATACATGCTGAAGCCGCACGCGGCGCACGCCGACGCGCACGGCGGCGACGCCGCGAAGCCGCCGTCGCGCAACCCGCTCGTGCGCTTCCAGCGCGGCTTCGAGGCGCGCTTCGAGCGCGTGCGCGCGGGCTATCATGGCGTGCTCGAGCTCGCGCTCGGCCACCGGCGCGCGTTCGTGCTGGGCTTCATGGCGTTCGTGCTGGCCTCGTTCGCGTTGCTGCCGTTCCTCGGCCGCAACTTCTTCCCCGCGGTCGACGGTGGCCAGATCCTCATGCACGTGCGCACCCAGGTCGGCACGCGCGTGGAGGAGACCGCCAACACGTTCGCGCGCATCCAGCAGGCCGTGCGCGGCATCATCCCGCCGGGCGAGCTCGCGGCGATGGCCGACAACATCGGCATGCCGATCAGCAGCATCAACATGACCTACAACAACACCGGCCTCATCGGCTCGCAGGACGGCGACATCCAGATCGCGCTCAAGGAAGGGCATGCGCCAACCGAGGAGTACGTCAAGCGCATGCGCGAAGAACTGCCGCGCCGCTTCCCGGGCGCGACGTTCTCGTTCCTGCCGGCCGACATCGTCAGCCAGATCCTCAACTTCGGCGCGCCGGCGCCGATCGACCTGCAGATCCGCGGCCCGAACGTTGCCGCCAACTTCGCCTATGCGCAGAAGCTGCTGGCCCAGGTGCGCCGCGTGCCCGGCGTCGTCGACGCGCGCATCCAGCAGTCGCTGTCGAGCCCGGGCCTCAAGGTGGACGTCGATCGCAGTCGCGCGCAGTACGCGGGCGTGACCGAGCGCGACGTCACCAACAGCATGGTCGTCAACCTCGCCGGCTCCAGCCAGGTCGCGCCGACGTTCTGGCTCAATCCCGCCAACGGCGTGTCCTATTCGATCGTCATGCAGACGCCGCAATACGCGGTCGACTCGCTCGCCGACTTGCGCAACCTGCCGGTCACCTCATCCTCGGGCGGCTCGCCGCAGGTGCTCGGCGGCATCGCCGACATCGACCGCACCACCTCGAGCGCGGTGGTGTCGCAGTACGACATCCAGTCGATGGTGCAGATCTTCGCGACGACGCAGGGGCGCGACCTCGGCGCGGTCGCTGCCGACATCTCGCGGATCATCGACGCGAACAAGGCTGACCTGCCGAAGGCCGCGACGATCGCGATGCTCGGCCAGGTGAAGACGATGAACAGCGCGTTCGCGGGCCTGTCGTTCGGCCTGCTCGGCGCGATCGTGCTCATCTACCTGCTCATCGTCGTCAACTTCCAGTCGTGGAGCGATCCGTTCGTGATCATCACCGCGCTCCCGGCTGCGCTCGCCGGCATCGTCTGGATGCTGTTCGCGACCCACACCACGTTGTCCGTGCCCGCGCTGACCGGCGCGATCATGTGCATGGGCGTCGCCACCGCGAACAGCGTGCTGGTGATCAGCTTTGCCCGCGAGAAGCTCGACGAACTCGGCGACGCCACCGCCGCCGCCCTCGAAGCCGGCTTCGTGCGCTTCCGCCCCGTGCTCATGACCGCGCTGGCGATGGTCATCGGCATGGCGCCGATGGCACTCGGGCTCGGCGAGGGCGGCGAGCAGAACGCGCCGCTGGGCCGCGCGGTGATCGGCGGCCTCGTCTTCGCGACGGTCGCCACGCTGCTGTTCGTGCCGGTCGTCTTCAGCATCATCCATTCGCGCCACGGCAGGAAAGCGCCCGTGGCCCCTGCCATCGGAGTTCCCCATGTCGCCGTCTGATATCCGTAAAACGAAGCGCGGCCTGCGCATCGCCGGCATCGTCGGCGCCGTGGTCGCGATCGCGATCGTTGCCACCGGCGTGCTCGCGCGCAGCCGCGGCGACGCCCGCCTGCGCGAATGGACCGAGGCGCAGGCGATCCCGACCGTCGCGGTCGCGCCGCCGGGCGCGAGCGCGGACGGCGACGAGCTCAAGCTGCCCGGCCGGCTCGAAGCCTATGCGCGCGCGCCGCTGTACGCGCGCACGAGCGGCTACCTCAAGAGCTGGAGTGCGGACATCGGCACGCCGGTGAAGGCGGGCCAGTTGCTCGCCGAGATCGAGACGCCCGACCTCGACCAGCAGCTGCAGCAGGCGCGCGCCGACCTCGCCACGGCGCAGGCGAACGAGAAGCTCGCCGGCATCACCGCCGAACGCTGGCAGAAGATCCTCGAGTCGAACGCGGTGTCCAAGCAGGACGTCGACGAGAAGACCGGCGACCTCGCCGCCAAGCGCGCGCTGGTCGCGTCGGCGAAGGCGAACGTCGACCGCTACGTCGCGCTGAAGGGTTTCACGCGCATCGTCGCGCCGTTCGACGGCATCGTCACCGCGCGCAACACCGACGTCGGCGCGCTCGTCAATGCAGGCAGCGCGGCGGGGCAGGAGCTGTTCGTCGTATCCGACACGCGCAAGCTGCGCGTCTACGTGAACGTGCCGCAGACCTTCGTGCCCGACGTGCCGCCCGGCACGAAGGCGACCCTCACCGTGCCCGAACATCCGGAGAAGACCTACACCGCGACGGTCGAGGCCTCCGCGCAAGCGGTCAATGCGCAATCCGGCACGACGCTGATGCAACTCGTCGTCGACAACAGCGCCGGCGAGCTGCTTCCCGGTGCGTATGCGAACGTGAGCCTCGCCCTGCCGCACGACGCGACCGCGCTGAGCGTGCCGGCGAGCGCGTTGATCTTCGACGCGGGTGGCCTGCGCGTCGCCACCGTGGGCGCCGACAACCGCGTCGTCATGAAGCCGGTGACGATCGCGCGCGACTTCGGCAAGACGATCCAGCTCGGTTCCGGTCTCGCGCCGGACGACCGCGTGATCATCAACCCGCCCGACGGCGTGGTCGCCGGCACCGAGGTGCGCATCGCGGGCAATGCGGAGCCAGCAGCGCCGTCGGCGAAAGGGTAGTCCCGGATCACTCCGCCGCGTCGAGGCCGTCGCGGAAGAGGCCGTCGCCGTCGCGCCATGCGCCCGCGTAGAGCGCGAGGCCGCCGCTCGTGCCGTAGGCGCCGGCGAGCAGCAGGCGGTTCGGTGCGAGCAGTACGCTGCCGAACGACAGGCCGCCGATCGACTGCAGCAAGGTCTGCTCGCCACCGCCCGGGAATGTCGCATCGAGTGCACCGTTGGGCAGCAGGCGCGCGACGCGCACGGCGGCCGCTTGCGAGGTGGCGCGCGCGATCACGACCTTGCCGTCCGCACCGAGCACGGCATGCACGTCCGGGAAGCCGAGCCCGTCCTCCTCGCCGCCGAAGTCGACGATGCGGATGCCCGCGTCGCCGAACCCGGTATCGAGCGCACCACTGGCGGTGAGCTTGAACGCGGTGATGCGTCCCTTCGCCGAACTGCCTCCCGCGAGCGAAGCGCTGTTGCCGATCGCGACGATGCCGCCGTCCGGCGTGGGCAGCACGCGCTGCACGGCCGAGTTCGCGTCGATCGGCACGACGATCGTGCCGCCTTGGCCGAACGTCGTGTCGAGCTCGCCGTCGGCGAGCCGCCGCTGCACCGCCATCGTCGCTGCATTCGTGTTCGCGCTGCCCGCGAGCAGGATGCGTCCCTGCGCATCGAACGCGAGTGCGAGCGGCGAATAGCAGCACGGCGCGGACAGCGTGAGCACGCCGCCGTCACCGAACGAGGCATCGGGCGTGCCATCTTCGGCAAGCCGCACGAGCGTGTGCGACGGCACCGTGCCGACGAGGGCCCAGGTTCGCGATTCCGCGTCGGCAAAGAGGCCGTAGACGGTGTTGTTGCCGCTGCCATTGCCGAGCGCGAGGCGCACGCGACCAGCGTCGCCGAACGCGGGATCGGGCACGCCGTCGATGAGGAGGCGCGCAATGCCGGTGTCGTTGCCGCTGCCGATGCGCCCGGCGACGACGACCTTGCCGCCCGGCGCGGTGGCGATCACGCTCGCGTAGGCGGGGTAGTCGGCCGCGCCGTCGCTGAAATCGACTCGCGCGACGCCAGCGTCGCCGTAGCCTCCGTCGACCGCTCCATCGGCGGTGAAGCGGGCGACGACGAATCTGGTCGCGCGGCTGCCACTACTCACACCCTCGGTGGAGGCAACGAGCACGTTGCCGCCCGCGTCGATGGCGGTATCGGCGCTCACGACGTAAAAGGGCGATGTGACGAGGCGCGTGGCGAGGCCGCCGCCGGCGAAGCCGCCGTCGGGGTCGCCATCGGCGGCGAGTGCGGCGACAGGCGCGAGCAGGGCGGTGAAGAGCAGGGATCGAAACGACATGGAAACCTCGCGGATGCGGTCGGCGCAGGTCGATCAATAAGGATGTCCGCGACGAAAGCTATCGCGAGGGCAGCGCGCAGCCCGCACGGCGCCGGTTGCCGCAGCCGGTCGAGCGGGCGTCACGCGGCGCGCGTGCGCAGCCGCCTCAGGATCTCCTCGCGCGCCTCGCGCAGGATCGAGTCGCGGTCCAGGCTCGCGACGATGTCGGCGACGACGCGCTTGGGGCCGAGCTCGCCCCAGGACTTGCCGGCGACGAGGTATTTCTCCGCGGCGCGCCCCACCAGCTCGGTCGCATACCACGCGAGCGCGCCCTGCGCGCCCGCGGTGACGACCGTCGATACGCCGGCGCTCAGGCCCTTGAGTGCCGATGCGACGAGGTGCACGCCCCAGATCGCGCCCATCAGCACGGCGAGCTGCGCGGTGATCACCGCGATCAAGGCGCCGGCTTCGCTCTTCGTGAGCGGCAGGCCGTAGACGCGGCCGAGATGCATGACGAGCGCAGCGTCGAGCGCGCCTGCGGCGAGCAGGTCGGCGACCGGGATCGGGTTCAACGCGACCGCGACGGCCTTGGCGATGCAGTACTGGCGGATCACCGTGCCGGCGAGTTCGCGCCGCGCCTCGGCGATGCGCGCGCCGACCTGGTCGGCGACGCGGCCGGCGAACAGGCTCGCATTGAGCGCAGCGAGCGTGCGGCCCTCGCGTTCGAGCACGGCGACCAGGCGCGCGCGCAGCGCGCCGAGCTCGGGCGTCTGCTCGACGAGTTCGGCCTGCTCGCTGCCGTCGGCGGCGACGCGCACGCGCTTGATCGCGGCCGGCTGCGCGGCGATCGCGACGACGTCGTCGGCGCGCACGAGCCCCGCTGCATGTTCGCGCAGGCGCTCGAGCAGGCGCTCGCGCTCGTCCTCGCCGTAGCGGTCGGCCTTGTTGAGCGCGAGCAGCAGCGGCCGCTCGGTGCGCGCGAGCGACACCAACGCGTCGCGCTCGCGCTGCGTCATGTCGCCGTCGACGACGAACACGACGAGGTCGCTGACACCGGCGACGTCGTAGGCGAGGCGTTCGCGCGCCTCGCCGTCGAGTTCGTCGATGCCTGGCGTGTCGATGAGATGCACGCCGCCGCCCGCGACCTCCCGCCAAGCACGCTGGCCGGCTTCGCGCGTCGTGCCGTGCAGCACGCCGACGGTGAACGCATCCTCGCCGAGCAACGCATTGGCGAGCGCGGACTTGCCGACGCTGACGCGGCCGAACACGGCGATATGCAGCTCGCCGCGTTCGAGCTTGCCGAGCATCGATTCGAGCCGCGCGAACTCCGCCGCGAGACTCTCGCGCACGGCCTTCGGAATCTGCGGATCATCGAGCAGCGCGCGCAGGCTCTGCGCCGCCTGGTCGCCGTGCGCGCCACCGTCGTCCGCACGCGCGGGTTCCCGCGCGAAGCGCGAACGCAGCCGTTGCCAGATCGAAGGTTCACTCATCGGTCATTCAAGGCAAAAGATGTCGACACGGAGCGCACAGAGCACACGAAGAAGGAACGCAGAAGAAAGCTTCCTCCGTGTGCTCCGTGTTTCGATCTTTCCGCTTATGCCGCTACTTCCCCGTCAGCACGAGGTGGCCGTGGACGGAGACGTCGGCGCCGACGTCGGACCAGTCGCTGCCGGCGCCGAGGCCGAAGTCGGCGCGCTTGAGCACGGTGGCGACGTCGAGCGTGGCGGTGTCGCCGCTTTCGGCGAACGTCACCGCGAGCGTGACAGGCTTGGTCTGGTCGCGGATCGTGAGCTTGCCCTGCGCGGTCACGCTGCCGTCCGCGGCCGTGGCGAACGACTCGGTGACGAAGTGCGCCTTCGGGAATTTCGACACGGCGAAGAAATCGCTGCCCTTGAGTGCATCGTCGCGCTCGGCGCTGGCGGTGTCCGCGCTCGCCAGATCGACGCTGACGTCGAACTTGCCCTTCGACGGGTCCGCCGCGTCGTAGGCGATCGTCGCGTCGAACGTCCTGAAGCTGCCAGTGAACGCCTCGCCCTGGTAGCTGCCCTTGAAGCCGAGCGTGCTCTTGGACGCGTCGACCGCCCAGTCGCGCGCGGACGCGGCGGCGGGCAGCAACAGCAGGGCGAACGTCAGGGTGCGCAACATGGCGGTTCTCCGGCAGGTATGGGTTCAGCCGATGCGCGATCGGCGTTGCGGCAGCATACGGCGCAATACCTCGTCGCGATTGACGAACTGATGAACGAGCGCGGCCGCCGCATGGCCGGCGGCGACGAGCACGAGGGTCCAGAACAGCCATTCGTGCGCTTCCTTCGCGATGTCCTTGAGCCCGGGTGCGGCACCGCCGGTGAGGCTCGGCATCGGCACGAGGCCCCACCAGATAAGCGGGCGCAGCGCGGTCGCCGAATCGAACAGCCAGCCCGACAGCGGCACGGCGAACAGCAGGGCATAGAGCAGGGCATGCCCGACGCGCGCGCCGGCCACCTGCCAGCGTGACATCGATGCGGGCTCCGCGGGGCGCGGATCGAACAGGCGCCAGCCGAGGCGCAGCACGGCGAGCAGCAGGATGGTCAAGCCGAGCGACTTGTGCAGCGTGAACCAGGCGATCACGCTCGGCTTCTTCGGCAGCTCGACCATGACGAGGCCGAGCGTGCCCTGCACGAGCAGCAGCGCCACGATCGTCCAGTGGAAGGCCTTGGCGAGGGTGCCCCAGCGCGTCGCATCGCTCTTGAGCGGCATCGTCATTCGTCCTTCTCGGGTGCGGCGGCGTCGCGGTCGCGCAGGCCTTCCACTTCGATGCGCAGCTCCACGTCGGCGCCGATCACGTCCTTGTAGCGCGTGATGCCGAAGTCGAAGCGCGGCAGGGTCGCGGTCGCGGAGAAGCCCGCCTTCTGCCTGAAGGCATAGGGATCGTTGCCGACGCGGTTGAGGGTGATCGCGAGATCGAGCGCACGCGTGACGCCGTGAAAGGTGAGGTCGCCGTGGACGACGCCGTGGTTCGCATCCGTCTGCTCGATGCTTCGACTCGTGTAGCGCGCGGTCGGCCAGCGCGCGGCGTCGAGCAGCTGGCCCGACGTTGCGGTGTCGTTCCACTTGGCATCGCCGAGATCGAGCGAGGCGAGGTCGACGACGACGTCGACGCGCGCGCTGCTCCAGTCGGCGGGATCGAACTGGAACCAGCCTTCCCTGACGCGCAGGCGCCCGTGCGGACGCGAGAAGCGCTGGTGGTCCACGGCGAACAGGACCTGGGTGTGGACGAGGTCGAAGCGGTAGGTCTCCGCCGCCGCGCGCGCCGGGCCGGGGGCCGCGGAAGCGGCTGCCGCGAACACTGCGGCGATGCGCATCGGACGAAGCAAGGACGATGGCGTCGGCATGCGGCGAGCTTGGCAAAAACCCCGCACGGGCGCCACCGCCACGCGGTGAACGCTGCGTTGCCGGAACGTGCCTTCCGATCCTCGCCGGCGCCGCGCTGGCCCGCAGGGCGGTACGCGCGCAGCGCGTGCCGCCGGGTGGCATGTCGGCCCGCGAAGACCGGGGCTCCTGCGGAAGAAGCGCGGCCGCGATGCCTGCAGCCCCGGCTCAGTCCTCGGCCCTCGTTTCCCGCGCCGCCGCCAACGCCACCCGCGCCACCCGCTCGAGCCGCTCGCGCGCGGGCTCGGCGAGCAGCGCGCGCACGCGCGTCTCGACGTCGGTGGTATCGAGCGTGGCGCGCTCGGCGAGCGTGTCGGCGACCGCGTGGCCGAGGCTGTCGAACACGAGCCCGTAGGCGATCGCGTGCAGCACGCCGCCGCCGAGCGTGCCGAGGCCGGGGAATGCCTTCATCGCGTTGCCGGCGATCGCGAGTACGAGGGCGCTCGTGTTGCGCACGGTCAGGCCGACGCGGGCGAGCAGGGTTTCGACATCGAGTTCGCGCACGGCGACGCCGTGGATGCGCGCGAGTTCGCGCACGAGTGCGGTGCCGAGCGCGCCCTGGATCAGCAGGTCGCTGCCCGGCGCCACGGCGGCAAGCGCGCCGACGACCGCGCGCCGCGTGTACTTCGTGATCGCGAGCTCCGCCTCGCGCCGCGCCGCCGTGCGCGCGAGTTCATCGCCGCGACGGCCGACTTCGGCGAGCACGGCCGCTTCGCGCGCGGGTTCGAGTGCTTCGGCGCCATGCGCGGCGATCGCGCCGAGCGCGTCGAACAGGGGCGCGAGTTCGGCGGCGCGTTCGCGCTCGACCTTCTCGCGGCGCCCGTCGGCGAGCGCGCGCTCGTAGCGCTCGCTACCGCCGGCGCTGATCGCGACGATCGCGCGCGCGATCGGCGCATAGCGCTCGCGGAAGCGGCCGAGCAACGCCGCGCGCTGCGCGTCGTCGTAGAGGTCGGCCTTGTTGAGCGCGAGCAGCAACGGCTTGCCGAAGCCGGCGAGCCAGCGCAGTTCGGCATCCTGCGCGCGGGTGAGATCGGCGGCGGCGAGGTAGACGACCGCGTGCGCGCGCAGCGCCTCGTCGCGCGCGAGCTGCTCGCGCACGGCGCCGTCGACCTCGCCCGTGCCGGGTACGTCGGCGAGGACGAGTTCGCGGCCGTCGTCGAGGCGGCCGCGATGATGGGCGACGTGGTGCGTGGTGCCGCCGCGCACGTCGATCTCCGGCGCGGCCTGCGGCGCGAGCGCACGGACCAGGCTCGACTTGCCGGTCGAGATTTCGCCGAACAGGGCCACGTACAGCTCGCCGCTTGCGCGGCGGCGGTCGAGTTCGGCGAGCTCCGCTTCGAGCGCGGCGGTCGCCACCGCCCGCTCGCGCAGGCGGTCGATGCGCACGTCGACCTCGGCGCGCGATACCGGTGGCGCCGTGGGCACGGCGGCCGGATGGCGGGCCGGCCGCGCGAGCCGCCAGAGCAGCCAGCCGAGCGCGCCCGCGAAGCCGGCCGCGGCAGCGAGCAAGGGAATGCGCAGCCACGGCGGCAGCTCGGCGAGGCGCTGGTAGAGCTCGAGTACGCCGTTGAGCGTCGTCACGACGAGACCGAGCAGCAACGCGGCGCCGAGCGCGAGCGCGGCCGACAACACGAGTCGCAGGGGCAGGCGCGGGCGTGGCATCGGCGCATCCTAACCGGGTTTGCCGGCGGGTCGCTGCCCCGGCGCCGGCTCCGCCGCGCACCGCCCGGTGCGCGCCCGCACGTGTCCACTTTGGGATTCCGTCGTCATGCATGGCAGTATCGGCGTGGGAGGGGTCCCATGCGTCGTTCGTTCCGCCGGTTGGCCGCAGTGTTGTTGGGGGTCGCGTGGCTCGTCGCCGCGCGCGCGGCGGCACCGCCTGCGCCACCGCAGTTCGTCCTGCTCGGCGTCGCCGACGGCGTGCCGTCGAGCCTCGTCTACAAGATCGTGCAGGACCATGACGGCTTCATCTGGATCGGCACGCAGGACGGGCTTGCCCGCTACGACGGCGTCGGCTTTCAGGTGTACCGGCACGATCCGACCGATCCGGGCTCGCTCGCCTCGAACGACGTGTCGGCCCTGCTCGTCGATCGCGACGGGCGCCTGTGGTGCGGCGGCGAGGCGTCCGGCCTCAATCGGCTCGAGGCCGACGGGCATACGTTCACGCACTGGATGCACCGCCCGAACGACCTGTCGACGCTCGGCAGCAACGACCTGTTTTCGATCGAGCAGGATGCTGCGGGTGCGATCTGGGTCGGCACCTATCTCGGCGGACTCAACCGGCTCGAGCCGGACGACACGTTCACCCATGTCGACCACGACGCGGAGGATGCGACGAGCCTGCGCTCGAGCAATGTCTACGCGCTGCTCGGCGATGCGCAGGGCCGGCTGTGGATCGGCACCGACGAAGGACTCGACGTGCGCGATGCCCAGGGTCGCCTCGTCCATGTCGACCTGCCGCCGATGGACGGCCGCCCCGGGCCGCCGATCATCATGAGTTTCCTGCCCGAGGCCGACGGCAGCATGCTGGTCGGTACGCGCAAGGGCCTGTTCCGCGTCGATGGCGCACTGCGCTACCGCGAGGAGATCGCCGCGTCGACGCCGGCGCTGATGGTGTCTGCGCTCGCGCGCGATGCCGACGGCGGGCTCTGGCTCGGCCAGCTCACCGGCATCGCGCGCCTCGATGCGCGCGGACTCACCCGCTACAGCACGGAAGAAGCCGCGCCGGGCGCGTATCCGGGCACGCGCACGATGGACATCTTCCGCGATCGCGAAGGCGGCCTCTGGTTCGCCGTCCACGACGGCGGCATCGCGCGCCTGCCGCCGCACTGGGCCAACTTCGCCTCGTTCCGCCATGCGCCCGGTGACGCGAGCACGCTCTCTCGCGCGCGCGTCAAGGCGGTCGCCGTCGACGGCTCGCGCGCGGTATGGGTCGCAAGCGGCAACGACGGCGTCGATCGCATCGACCGCGCCACGGGCGTGCTCGAGCGCTGGGGCGAACGGCTGCACCTGCCGAAGAAGCGCGTCGAGGCGCTGCTCGCCGACGGGCGCCACCTGTGGGTCGGCCAGCGCGGCGAGTTGCGGCGCTTCGACCTCGACACGCTTGCGGCGAGCGAGTTCCCGGTCGACGTCGCGCGCGCCGACGCGTTGCCGCAGGGCTCGGTCGACCATCTCGTGCGCGGCACCGACGGCAGCGTCTGGGTGAGCGTCCTCGGTGGCGGCATCGCGCGCATCGCCGGCGAACCACCACGCGTGGTGCGCCGCTACACGCCTGCGACGCACGACCTCGACGACGCCGACATCACCGCGCTCGCGCTCGACCCGCGCGGCGAACCGTGGATCGCCACCGCGAGCGGCGTCGAGCACCGCGTGCCGGAGCGCGACGTCTTCGAGTTCGTCGCCGGCGGGCCGAAGGAGCGCATCCATGCGCTCGCGTTCGCCGCGGATGGCAGCCTGTGGCTGCATCGCCTCGGCATGCTCGAAAACTATTCGATCGACGGCGGCACGATGCTCGTGCGACAACGCTTCGACGCCGCCAAGGGCTGGCCGACATTGCAGGCGCATGCCCTCGCGGTTGCGAAGGACGGCACGCTGTGGGTGACGTCGCCGCGCGGGCTCTGGCGCGTCGACCCGGTCTCCCGCGCGTTGCGGCGCTTCGACGCGCGTGACGGGCTGCCGAGCCAGGAGTTCATCGCCGGCGCGCTCGCCCAGGCCGACGACGGCACGCTGTTCGGCGGCACGCTCGGTGGCCTCGTCGCGTTCGACCCGCCGGCGTTGCACCTGGACGCGGCGCCGCCGCGCCTGGTCATTACCGCGCTCGATGTACAGCGTGGCGGCGCCACCGTCGCGCTGGATCCGGCGCAGCCGATCGAACTGCAGCGCGGCGACGTCGACCTGCACGTGGTTGCGCGCGCGCTCAGCTACGCGAACTCGTCGGCTAACCGTTACCGTTTCCAGCTCGCCGGCTTCGACCAGGACTGGATCGACACCGACCGTGGCGAACGCATCTGGTCGCAACTGCCCGCGGGCGAGTACCGCTTGCACGTCGGCGCGACCAGTGCGGCCGGTGCGGGCACGGAGCTCTCGCCCCCGCTCGTCGTGCGCGTCGCGCGCGCGCCGTGGGCGACGCCGGCGGCGTACGTCGTCTACGTGCTCGTCGCATTCGCGGCGGCGCTGCTCGCGCTGCGTTCGTATCGCCAGCGCGTGCGCCGACGGCACGTGCTCGCGCTCGGCGAGGAGCGCCGCCGCGCGGCCGAGCAGGTCGCCGAGGCGAAGTCGACGTTCCTCGCGACGATGGGCCACGAGATCCGCACGCCGATGACCGGCGTGCTCGGCATGAGCGAACTGCTGCTCGGCACGCCGCTCGACGAACGCCAGCGCGGTTACGCGCAGGCGATCCACCACTCCGGGCAGATGCTGTTGCGCCTGGTCAACGACAGCCTCGACATCGCGCGCATCGATGCAGGCAAGTTCGTGCTCGAGGACCAGCCTTACGACCCGGTCGCGCTCGGCCGCGAGGTGATCGAGCTCGAACAGCCGGTGGCGCAGGCGAAAGGCGTCGCGCTCGCGCTGCAGGTCGCCGAAGCGGTGCCGGAGAAGGTCTGGGGCGACGCGTTGCGCATCCGCCAGATCCTCCTCAACCTGCTCAGCAACGCGCTGAAGTTCACCGAACACGGCCACGTCGAACTCGCGCTCATGCGCTACGGCGACCGCTTGCGCTATCGCGTGTCCGACACCGGCCCCGGCATGGCGGAGGAGTTGCAGCAACGCCTGTTCAATCGCTTCGAACAGGCGGCGGGTGTCACGCGGCGGCACGGTGGCAGCGGCCTCGGCCTCGCGATCTGTCGCGAACTGACGGTGCTGATGGGTGGCACGATCTCGGTGTCGAGCCGGCTCGGCGAGGGCACGCGGTTCGACGTCGACCTGCCGATCTACGAAGTGCCGGCCGAGCAGGCGCCCGCGGCCCCCGTCGCGCCTGCGGTGACGCCGGTCGCGCTGGACGTGCTGCTGGTCGAGGACGACGAGACCGTGGCGGAGGTCGTGGTCGGGCTGCTCGGCCGCCTCGGCCATCGCGCCGTCCATGTCACCAACGGCCTCGCCGCGTTGACCGCGTTCGAAACCGGGCGCTACGACCTCGCCCTCGTCGACCTCGACCTGCCCGGCATCGATGGCCTGCAGTTCGCGCGCCTGCTGCGCTCGCGTGGCCACGCGGACCTGCCGCTCGTCGCGGTCACGGCGCGGTCGGTCGGCGACGAGGAAGCCCGGATCCGCGCCGCCGGCATGGATGCGCTGCTGCGCAAGCCGCTGACCAGCACGATGCTGGCGGAAGCCATCGCCGCGGCCGGCAGCTCGCGGCGCTGAGTCCCCTGCGGCGCCGTATCCCCGATCGGCCGGAACTCCTCCCGCGCCGCCCCTTGCCCCGGCCCGCAATGCGGAGCTAGAGTCATCCTCTGGACGGATGTGATATTGGGTCTCCGGGCGCTCGGCCGGGTCCATGGGGCCGGGACGCTGTGGCAACGGGGAACGATCTCACGGACGCGTGGCGTGCGCTCTCGTCACGCGTGCTTGCGCGTGGCCAGGGGCACGAAGGGTGCCGGGCTTCGGCCCGGTCGGGGTACCACGATCCGCATCGGCTGCCGCCGATGCCATTGGGGAGAGTTCCATGACGCTGTTGAAGCGCTGTCGTTTGGCGGGTGCGACGCTCGTCGTGCTCGGGCTGGCGTGGTCCGCCAGCGTGGCGGCCTCGGGGCCGCAGACCAAGGAAGAGCAGGTGGCCGGCCAGATGCAGGTCGGCGTGTCGTACCACAGCGACGTCTCGCTGCCGCTCTACATCATGACCACCGGCTGGCGGGAACACAACATGGAGGAGGCCGCCGAAGAGGCTGCCGAGAATCCTGCTTGGGGTTTCCCGAAGCGCCATGTCGACAGCGTCGATCCGGTCGTGCAGAACCTGATGTCGCCGATCTCGTCGATGCCGCTGCCGATCCTCAGCTTCGACGGCCAGCCGAACGGCTGCGGCTGCGCACCGCCGGACACCGATGGTGAAGTCGGCGCGACGCAGTACGTGCAGATGACGAATGGCGGCGTGCAGGTCTTCGACAAGGTCACGGGTGCCTCGATCCTCGGACCGGTCAGCACCGCTTCGTTCTGGAGCGGTTTCGGTGGCGTCTGCGAGAACAATGGCCACGGCGACCCGGTCGTGCTGTACGACCAGATCGCGCAGCGCTGGCTGATCAGCCAGTTCGCATCGGCGACGTCGAACATCACCGACGAGTGCATCGCGGTGTCGACGACGTCGGACGCGACCGGCACGTACAACCGCTATGGCTTCCACCTCGGCTCGGCCTTCTACGACTACCCGCACCTGGGCGTGTGGCCTGACGGCTACTACATGAGCATGAACGTGTTCAACGCCGCGGGCACCGCCTATCTCGGCCCGCAGCCGTACGCGTTCGACCGCGCCAAGATGCTGGCGGGCGCACCCGTGACGACCTTCATCTCGACGGCGGCGCCGCTCGGTGACACGTTCGCGCCGATGCTGCCGGCCGACCTCGACGGTTCCACGCTGCCGCCTGCCGGCGCGCCGAATCCGTTCGTGTTGTTCCCGGATTCGGGCAACTACGACATCTATCGCTTCCATGCCGACTTCACGACGCCGGCCAACTCGACGTTCACCGCGGTGGCCAATCCGCCGGCGGCGGCGGGCTTCACCGCGGCGTGCACGGCGGGACGCAACTGCGTGCCGCAGAGCGGCAATGTCGCCAGCGATCGCCTCGACGGCATCGCCGACCGCCTGATGTTCCGCCTCGCCTATCGCAACATCAACGGCCACGAATCGCTGCTCGGCAACTACACCGTGCAGTCGAACAGCGTGACCGGCGTGCGCTGGTTCGAGCTGCGCAACGTCACCAGCGGCACGCCGATCGTGTTCCAGGAAGGCACCTACCAGCCCGATACCGATTGGCGCTGGATGGGCAGCATCGCGATGGACGCGAACGGCAACATCGCGCTCGGCTACAGCGCATCGAGCCCGACGATCAACCCGCAACTGCGCTACGCCGGCCGCCTCGCCGGCGATCCGATCGGCACGCTGCCGCAGGCCGAAGCGCACCTGTTCGACGGTGCCGGCCACCAGACGGGCACCAGCGGCCGTTGGGGCGACTACAGCGACCTCACGGTCGACCCGGTCGACGATTGCACGTTCTGGTTCACGAGCGAGTACTACTCGACCACCGGCTCGTTCGCGTGGAAGACGCGCATCGGCAGCTTCAAGTTCCCGAGCTGCAGCCTCGCGCCCGGCTTCAGCCTGAGTCCGACGCCGGCGGCCGTGTCCGTCTGCGCGGGCACGCCGGCCAACTACAGCGTCGCGGTCGGCGCCGTGTCGGGCTTCACCGGCTCGGTCACGCTCTCGCTCGCGGGCAACCCGGCGCCGAGCAGCGGCACGTTCACGCCGAACCCTGTCACCGTCGGCGGTTCCAGCAGCCTCGCGGTCAACACCACGGGCGTCGCCTCGGGCACCTACCCGTTGACGATCAACGGCACGGCCCCGGGCGCGACGGACCAGTCGGCCGGCGTCAACATGACCGTGTTCGCGGCGGCGCCGGGTGCGCCGACGCTGACTGCGCCCGCGAACGGCGTGAACGGCGTGGCACTGCGCCCGACCTTCACCTGGACCGGCAGCAATACCGAGTCGTACCTGCTCGAAGTCGCCACCGATGCCGGCTTCGGTTCGATCGTGCTGACCCAGTCCGTGACCGGCACGACGTTCACGCCGGCGGCCGACCTGACCGGCAACACGACGTACTTCTGGCGCGTGACGCCAACCAATGCCTGCGGTGCGGGCACGGTGTCGCCGACCTTCAGCTTCACGACCGCCAACCTCATCTGCCGCAGCCCGGCGCTCCCGATCACCGACAACTCGCCGGCCGGCGTGAACGACCAGCTCGTCGTGACCGATCCGTCCGGCGCGACGCTGACCGACCTCAAGCTGGTCATCAAGGCGACGCACACCTGGGTCGGTGACCTCAAGTTCACGCTGACCAAGTCGCCGGGCAGCTCGATCGTCATCGATCGTCCGGGTTTCACCGGCTCCGGCTTCGGCTGCAGTGGCGACAACGTCGACGTCGTCATCGACGACACGTCGGGTACGCTCGTCGAGAACCAGTGCAACACGACGCCGCCAGCGCTGTCGGGCAACGTCAAGCCGAACAATCCGCTGGCGACGCCGTTCCTCGGCCAGACCCTCGCCGGCACGTGGACGCTCAACGCATCCGACAATGCGAACGGCGACACCGGCACGCTCGACCAGTGGTGCCTCGTGCCCGCGACGAGTGGCGGCACGACGTACACCGTCGGCGGTTCCGTCAGTGGCCTGTCCGGCAGTGGCCTCGTGCTCTC
The DNA here is from genome assembly GCF_004342425.1 of Dokdonella fugitiva. GTDB lineage: Bacteria > Pseudomonadota > Gammaproteobacteria > Xanthomonadales > Rhodanobacteraceae > Dokdonella_A > Dokdonella_A fugitiva. The sequence continues at coordinate 95,809 of NZ_SLWQ01000010.1, forward strand.
GCTCAATGCGGGCGCGCAGACGCTGCCGATCGCCGCCAACGGCTCGTTCACGTTCCCGACCGGCTTGGCCGACGCTTCGCCCTACGCTGTCACCGTCGGCACGCAGCCGGCCGGCCAGAGCTGCTCGGTCGCCAATGGCAACGGCACGGTGTCCGGTGCGAACGTGACCAACGTGGCGGTGACCTGCACCGACATCACGTACACGGTCGGCGGCACGGTGACGGGCCTGCTCGGCGACAGCGTCACGCTGTCGCTGAACGGCACCGAGAGCCTGCCGGTCGCGAGCGACGGCTCGTTCACCTTCGCGACGCCGCTCGCCGACGGTGCCTCGTACGCGGTCACGGTGCAGACCCAGCCGGCTTCGCCGCCGGAAGTGTGCACGGTCGCCAATGGCAGCGGCTCGATCGCCGGCGCGAACGTGACGTCGGTGCAGGTGTCGTGCATCGACCGCATCTTCGCGGACGGCTTCGAGCTGCCCTGACCGTACCGGGAGGTCGCTCCGCGCGGTGCGCAGGAGCGACCCCCGCTTGAACTGCGGCCCCGTTTCCGGGGCCGCTTTTTTTTCTTTCTTGCCTGATGCCGTCCTTCGCGCGAAAGGCGGGGGTAGCGCGAGGCCCTGTCGCCCGGGCTGCGGGGTTCGCTTGAAAGCGCATCCCTGCGCCATCGGCGAACGCGGCGCATCCCGCGTCGCCCCTGCGGCGGCATCCCGGCCGGTCCGGGCCATGCACAACGAATTGCCGCTTTCACGAGAACGACGCCGGGCGGGCGAGGACCTCAACCGTCGAGTTCGACGATGCGCGCATCCACCGCTTCGCCGTCGACGACGAGCTCGCCGACGGCGATCGGCAGGCGGAAGCGTCGGCGTCCGGCGCTGCCGGGGTTCACGTGGAGGAGGCCGGCGCGTCGATCGATCGCTGGACGATGCGAGTGGCCGCAGACGACGACGCCGATGCCGGCCGCGTGCGGATCGATCGCGAGCGTGGCGAGGTCGTGCAGCATGTGCATGCGCACGCGCTCGAACACCATGTCGACACTCGCGTGCAGCGCCTCGGCCCAGGCGCCGTGGTCGTTGTTGCCGCGCACGGCGGTCAACGGCGCGATGCGCGAGAGCGTGGCGAGGATCGCCGGGTCGCCGATGTCCCCGGCATGCAGGATGTGGTCGCTGCCTTGCAGGAACGCGATTGCCTGCGGCCTCAGCAGGCCGTGCGTGTCGGAAATGAGGCCGATGCGCGTCATCGTACGCCTGGCCCTGGCTCGCGCGAGACGACGCGCACCGCCGACTCGCGGTGGATGCGGAAGCCCATGCGTTCGTACATGCGCACCGCGCCGGTGTTCGTGCTGGCGACGTGCAGGAACGGCCGTTCACCGCGCAGCATCTCGCGCCGCAACAGCAGGTTCATGAGCCGCTGGGCGTGGCCGCGACCCTGCTGGTCCGGATGCGTGCAGACGCCGCTGATTTCGCGCCAGCCGGCCGCGAACACGCGTTCACCCGCCATCGCGACGAGCTGATCGCCGTCGAACAGGCCGAAGTACTCGCCGAGTTCGATCGTCCTGGGCCCGAACGGACCGGGTCGCGTGAGCCGCGCGAGTTCGAACGCCCTGGTTGCGTCACGCGCGTCGAGCGGTCGCACGCCGCGCAGGTCGTCGGCGTCGGGGACCGGCCCATCCCGGACCATCTTGTACATCGTCGAATCGAGCTCGAGACGCCAGCCCGGTGCCACGCGACCGGTCCAGCCGTCCACGTAGAAGCGCTCGCCGGCTTCGCACCAGGGCGCGATCGCGGCGAAATCGGGCGACTGCGCGTCGGCGAACGCGATGATCGGCGAGTAGTCGCGCGCGAAGCGCCGCGCCACGTTCGTTCCGAGCGCGAAGCGTGCCTGCGGCCCGGCGAGTGCGTGCCAGAAGATGTTGTCGAGCAGATGCAGGTCAGCCACCGCGTGTCCTCCGCCGGGAAGCCGCCACGATGACCGGCGCGCAGGCGATCCGCTTGCGCGGCCATCTGCCGTGGTCGCTTCGCCGCGGGCCATCGCTCGCGCTGGAGCATGCCCGGTCCATGTCAGCGCGAGCCGGTCTTCTTGCGCGGCGCGGTCGCACGCGTCGTGCCCGCGGCCGACCGGCTGCGAGGACGCTTCGTCGCCTGCGCTGCGCACGCCTGCTGCAGCAATCCGCGCAGCGCCGCACGCGTGATCCGCTCGAGGCGCACGAGTACGGCCGCATAGCCATCGTAGTGCGGCTCGGTGAAGAATGTGTCGGGATCGGCGAGCAGCAGCATCTCCTTCGCTTCGAGATCGGCGACGCGCACTGCGAGCACGTCGGGATTGACGACGCGCGGCTTGCGCGGATGGATCCGCTCGCGCCACGGCCAGGCGATGCCCTTGCGAGTGCTGCCGCTGCGCACGGAATACGCGAGCGGGCCCTCCTCGCGTACGTCGGGCAAGGCGAGGGCGAGCTCACGGACGTCGCCGTGCGTGACCATGGCGCGACCTCTTCACGGACGAAAGCACGAGTCTACGCCGACGCGTTTGACGAATGCTGCCCTTTCGCGACGCGCTCGAGCGTGCGTGCGCCGAGCCGTCGCCGCGGAACGCGTGCTCGCGCAGGATGGCCGTCATCGCGATTTCCGCAGCTTGCGCGACAACTCAGGCGGGCCTTGGCCCATCACGGCGGGGAGCACCGCGCCAGAACAATCTGCCCACGGAGCGAACGGGCGTCACGTCCGGCAGGCGCTTCGAATCCGCCCGCTTCGCGGGCTGCGCCCGGCGCGAACGGCATGGTGCGCCCTCCAGCCCTCAGCCCCTGGCCCTCACCCTGCAGCTCCCGGCGCCCAGCCCTCACCCATAAAGCTCACCCCACCGCATCTCCCGACCGATGCGCGACCCACGCGCCGGCCAGCGCCGATGCGTACGGGATCGCCTGGGCGGCCAGGATCGCGATCCACAGGCGGCCCTCGATGTAGTTGACGCCGGTGGAGTTGATCATGCCGATCACGCAGGCGACGAGGGCGAGGAACAGCAGCAATTCCTCGCTGACCGAGGTGAACGGATTGGGCTTCTTGCCGATGCGGCGGCTCTTCGCGGTGCGGATGAACTCGCCCTTCTTGCGCCACAGCCCCTCGAAGATGCCGCGCGCGATCGCATGCGACAGGCTCATGCTCGCGACCGACGCGGCGATCGTGTCCTTCCACGAACATGGCACGCGCACGCGGTAGAGGATGAAGCCGAACGCGGCCTTGAACACGAAGAAGCCGATCAGCGGCACGAGGAAGAGATACATCGGCAGGGTGAACCAGCGCGGCGCGAGCACCATGCCGAGCGTCCACAGCATCGCCATCAACGTGAACACGAGGTGCAGCGCGTCGCCGAACCAGGAGAACCAGCCGGTGAGGAAATGGAAGCGCTGGCCGCGGGTCAGGCCGGAATCCTTCGAGGTCATCCAGTCCCAGCGCGCCTTCATGATCTGCATCGCGCCGAATGCCCAGCGGTAGCGCTGCGACTTGTAGGCCTTGAAGTCCGCCGGCGTCAGGCCCTTGCCCATGAGTTCGTCGACGTAGACGAGGTCGTAGCCGGCCTTCATGAGGCGCAGGCCGAGCTCGGCGTCCTCGCAGATCGTCCATTCCGACCAGGCGCCCGTGTTCGCGAGCACGTCCTTGCGCACCATCGTCATCGTACCGTGCTGGATGATCGCGTTGCGCTCGTTGCGGTGGTGCATGCCGATGCGGAAGAAGCCGTCGTATTCCCAGTTGGTCATGCGGCGGAACGGGTTGTGCTCCCACTCGCGGTGCGCCTGCGGGCACTGCACGACCGCGACCTTGGGGTCGGCGAAATAGCCGGTCAGCGCGCGCAGCCAGTCGCTGCGGACTTCGTAATCGGCGTCGACGACCGCGACGACCGCCGCACGCGGGTCGGTGACTTCGAGACCGTAGTTGAGCGCGCCGGCCTTGAAACCCGGCCAGGGCTCGAGGTGGTAGAAGCGGAACTTGCCGCCGAGTTGCGCGCAGTGCGCCTCGACGGGCTTCCACACGTCCGGGTTCTTGGTGTTGTTGTCGAGGACGATGACCTCGTAGTTCTCGTAGTCGAGCGCGGCGAGCGAATCGAGCGTGAGGATCACCATCTCGGGCGGCTCGTTGTAGCAGGCGAGGTGGATCGACACGAACGGTTGTGGGTCGCCCGGCTCCGGCTGCAGCGGCCGGAACTCGCGCAGCCAACGCGGGCGCCACAACACCTCGGTGAACTCGAAGCCGTTGATGAGCAGGATCAGGATGATCGCGAGCTGTGCCGGGAACAGCAGCAACAGCATCGCCCAGTCGAACGGGTCGAGGTAGAAGTCGTACGGCAGCGTCGCCATCCAGACGAGGATCGAGGCGCTGAGCTGGATCAGGGCGAGGAAGAAGGCGAGCCCCGTCGCGCGGAAGCGGATGAAGTGGCGCGCGAACCAGAACATCGGCAGCAGCGCGATCAGCGAGGCGAGCCCGGCCTTCCACGGCCAGATCGGATCCTCGATCACCGTGCCGGTGAACGAGAACTTCGGCTGGCGGCTCGCGTTGAACACGCCCCAGTACGCCTCGACGCGACCACCGATGCCTTCCTTCCACGGCTGGTCGATCGCTTCCATCACGTAGTAGTCGATCTTCTCGCGCGCGGCGACGTTGAACCAGTCGCGCAGGAAATGCGCTTCGTCGGCGAGCGACGGCTGCGCGTACTCGCGGCGGTTGCCGTTCGACGGCCAGCCGACCTCGCCTATCACGATCGGCTTGTCCGGGAACAGCTTCTGCAGTTCGCGGTACTGCCCGAGCACGAAGCCGACCGCGTCCTTGCGCGGCACGCGCTCCCAGTACGGCAGGATGTGCACGGTGATGAAGTCGACGTGTTGCGCGAGTTCGGGGTGGCGCTGCCAGGTGTCGAGCGGCTCGGCGGTCGACACCGGCACCTTCAGCTGCGCGCGTGCACGATCGAGATAGCCGATCAGCGACTTCACGCTCGTGTCGCCGCGCAGGATCACCTCGTTGCCGACGATGACGCGGTCGATGTTGTCGTTCTTGCGCACGACCGCGATCAGCGCGGCGAGCTCGCGCTCGTTGCGCTCGGCGCGCCCCTCGATCCACGCACCCGCCATCACGCGCATGCCGTAGAACTTCGCGATGCGCGGGATCTGCGGATTCTCCGCGGTCGAATAGGTTCGGATGCGCTTGGTGTACTGCGACAGCATGCGGATGTCGCTGTCGAGCTCCGCCTCGCTCGGGAAGATGAGCTTGGTCGGGTCCTGGTAGCGCTGCGACGGGTTGTAGGCGAAGCCGGCGACCCCGCCACGCCAGTCGGCGATGTGCACCGGCCGGTTGAGGAAGCCCCACAGCCCGATGTTGAGCGCCGCGACGACGAGGGTCAGGGCGAGCGCGCGCCAGAACGACTTGCGCACGACGGGAGGCGGGGTGGCGTTCAAAGAGGCTCTCGGCTTCGGAAAACGGGCGCAAAACGCGTTGCAGCATAGCGGAACGCCGCGCGGCGCCTCAATGTGCGGGGGAACGGCAACCCCGCGGCATTCGAGGGCGCCGGACGCTGACTGTCCTTGGCCGTGGGGCTGGCGAGGAGCCCCGCCGCCGTCGTGGGAGCCCACCCCGTGGGCGAGCCGGTCTCCGGCGAGATCGGAGGGTGCGGTCGCGCACGGGGTGCGCTCCTGCGCGATGGTTTCGCGGCGGCACGAGCGAGGTTCGCGCCGTGGCTCGCGCTCAAGCCTCCGGCGGCTTGCGTCGCAACTGCGCCAGCACGATCGGCGCGAGCGCGAGCACGGCCATGCCGAGCAGCGGCAGCAGCACGCTGCGGTGCGCGAACAGGTTGAGCGACACCGTGCCCTCGCGCGCAATCGTCTCGGTCAGGCCTGCGCCGAGCGCGGTTTCGAACGCGATCATCACGCTGCCGCCGGTCACGGTGGCGACGAGGAACAGCCACAACGGGCAGCCGAGGCCCGCAAGCGCGATCGTCACGCCGCCGAACGGGAAGATCGGCACGAGCCGCAGGAACATCGCGTAGCTGACCGGGTAGGCGCGATAACCGCTGCGCACGCGCTCGACCCACGCCGGCGCCTTGCTGCTGCCGGCGGCGAACGCGGAACGGCTCGCGAAGAACAGGATCAGCGCGCCCAGCGTCGTGCCCAGCGCGGACAGCACCGTGCCTTCGACGATGCCGAACAGCATGCCGCCGGCGAGCACGACGACGATCGCGCCGGGAATGCCGGTCGCGATCGCGAGCGTCATGAGGCCGACCTGGGCGAGCGCCGCGAGCAGCGGATGCGCGGCGATCATCGCGTGCAGCTCGGCTTGCTCCTGCGCGATGCGGTGCGGATCGAAGCGGTCGAGCGCGCCGCCGAAGAAAAGCGCGAGGCCGATCGCGACCAGCACGAGCAGCGGCAGCAGGGCGCGCAGGCGTTTCATCATCGTCCGTGGATGAAGCCGCCCGACCGGCGGCGGCGTGGTCGCCAAGGATAGCGGCAGGGGCGCGCCGCCGATACCCGGCGACTCAGGCGACGCGCGCGTAGACGGTGATTTCCTCGCGGTCGTGGTAGAGCTGCTTCGCGCGCACTTCGACGCGCCGGCCGCTGGCGGCGAGCGCGCCGGCGACGAGATCCAGGCACAGGCGCACCTCGTCGTGGCGCTTCTTCATCGGCAGCTTGAGATTGAAGATCGCATGCCGGCAGAGCCCTTCCGCGAGCCAGTGCGCCATCAGTTCGGCGACGCGGCGCGGCTGCTCGACCATGTCGCAGACGAGCCAGTCGACCGGTCGCGTCGGACGATAGCGGAAACCGTCCGCGCGCAGGTGGTCGACCAGGCCGGAGGCGAGCAGGGCGGCGTCCATCGGCCCGTTGTCGACGGCGGTCACGTGCAGCGAGCGCGCGACGAGTTGCCAGGTCCAGCCGCCCGGGGAAGCGCCGAGATCGACCGCGCGCATGCCGGGCTCGAGCCAGCGCTCGCGTTCGCCTTCGTCGAGCAGCACGAGCAGCGCTTCCTCGAGTTTGAGGGTCGAGCGGCTCGGCGCGCCGCGGGGAAATTTCAGGCGCGGAATGCCGCCCGGCCACGGCGCGGACAGGGTGCGCTCGGCGACCGCGACGTAAGCTGCGTCGGTCGCGGTCATGCACAGGTGCAGGCGCCAGCGCGAGGCGCGATCGATGAGCTTGCGCTGCTTGAGCGCAGCGACGAGCGCGGCCTCGAGCCCGCGGCACAGCGGTGCCAGCTCGCGCGCGGCGTCGCTGTCGGGTGCCTCGACCCAGGCATCGCACCAGCGGCACGGCCCGTCGGCGGGGTCCTCGCCTTCGATCATCGGCAGCAGTACCGAGAGGCGATCCTTCGGCGGCAGGTCGCGCGCCTCGCCGAGCACGCCGAGCAGCTGGCGCGCGAACACGAGGTCGCGCCAGCTTCCGGCCAGCGCCGGTGCGTCGTCGCTGACGAACTCGACATGGCCGCTGCCGCGCGCGGCGCGTGCGTAGCCGGCGCCCGACTGGCGCGCATCGAGCGCGGCGAGCTCCTGCGCGCATTCACCCTCGAAGCCGGGGCGGCAGTAGGCGAGCAGGCGGCGGAAGGCGGGTGCGGACATGGGCGGGCCGGCGGGGCGGGTGCGCATGATGCCGGGGCCGCGCCGCGCTGGCGAGTGTGACCGCGTGAGGGGAATGCGTGCCCGGCTCCGTATAGCGTGTCGCCGCCGGAGCTCCCCGGCCGCGGCAGAGGCCGCAGGAGGATCGCCATGAGCAGTGCATTCCTAAGCCGGACCGCCATCGCGGCGGCGCTCGCGGCCTTCGCGCCGTTCGCAGCCATGCAGACGGCCAGGCCCGCCGCGGCCGCGGTCGCGGTCAGCGTCGACACCGGTGCCGACGTGCACCCGTTCAGCCCGCTCATCTTCGGCATCGCCTACGGCGACGGCGCGCGCAATGCGGCGATCGGCTATCCGCTGCGCCGCTGGGGCGGCAATTCCGCGACGCGCTACAACTGGCAGGTCGACGTGCACAACACCGCGTCAGACTGGTATTTCGAGAACATTCCCGGCGCATCCGACCGCAGCCACGTGCCGCCGCTCGGCAACGACGCCGACGCGTTCATCGGCGAGGCGCGCGCCTACGGTGCCGACGTGCTGTTGACGATCCCGACGATCGGCTGGACGCCGCGCGCGGACAGTCCGCAGCAGCACCCGTATTTCGCCGGTTTCTCGGTCGCGAAGTACGGCGTGCAGGAACCACCCAACCCGTGGAGCGCCGCGACCGACCCGTGGGATCCCGACGCCGGCAGCGGCGAGTGCCTGCCCGCGCACAACCCGTCGCCGGACTGCGTCGCCTACAGCGAGGGCTACCACCTCGTCAACAACGACCCGCACGACACTTCGAGCGAAGTCGCGCCTGCGTTCTGGAAGGACTGGATCGCCCACCTGCAGGCGACCTTCGGCGGCGCGGCCAACGGCGGCGTGCGCTACTACTCGCTCGACAACGAAGTGATGCTGTGGAACTCGACGCACCGCGACGTGCACCCGGCGCCGACCACGTTCGACGAAACCTGGAACAAGGCGTTCGCCTACGGCGGCGCGATCAAGCAGCAGGACCCGGCGGCGAAGGTGACCGGGCCGGTGACCTGGGGCTATTGCGACCTGTTCGGTTCGGCCGCGGACGACTGCGCCGAAGGCGGCGACCGCAACGCGCACGGCGGCATGCCGTTCGTCGCCTGGTACCTGCAGCAGATATGCGCGCATCCGCTCGCGGGCGGCGCGCGCGCGGTCGACTACCTCGACCTGCACTACTACCCGCAGGGTGGCGTCGCGCTCAACGACGACGATTCGCCGTCGACCGCCGCGCGCCGGCTGCGTGCGCTGAAGGAGCTGTACGACCCCGACTGGGTGTCCGAATCGTGGATCGCCGACCTCGGCGACAACGATGCCAACCATTACAGCAAGCCGAACCTGATCCCGCGCGTGCGCGGCTGGATCGACCAGTACTGCCCCGGCACGAAGCTCGCGATCACCGAGTACAACTGGGGCAACGACGGCACCGTGAGCGGTGCGGTCGCGCAGGCGGAGTTGTTCGGCATCTTCGCGCGCGAAGGCGTCGACATGGCGACGCGCTGGGTCGCGCCCGAGGCGAACTCGCTCGCCGAACGCGCGTTCACGCTGTTCCTGGACTACGACGGCGCCGGCGCCCGCGTCGCCGGCAACAGCGTGCGCGCGCAGAGCGCGAACGGCGACCAGGTCGGCGCCTATGCGTTCAACTCGGGCGGGCGCACGATGGTGCTGCTCACCAACAAGACGACGACCGCGCAGGACGTGAACATCGCGTTCGCGAGCGTGCCCGGCACGGCCTGGACCCTCTACGGCTTCGATGCGACGCACGCGGTGCATTCGATCGGGACAGGCGCGCCCGCCGGCACCAGCGTATCGCTGACCGGCCTGCCCGCGATGTCGGCGAACCTGCTCGTCGTCACCGGTGCCGATTCGATCTTCCGCAACGGCTTCGATTGACGGTTGCACGTGAATGGCCTGAAACACGGAGCACACGGAGGAAAGCGCTTTGCCTTCTTCGTGTGCCCGGTGTGCTTCGTGTGTCAATCTTCTTCGCCGCGGCCCGCCACGGCGGCACGCGCTGCGCGCGTACCGCCCTACACGGATATCGAGAGGCCCGGGCGTGCGTGTAGGGGCGGGGCGAGCGCGCAGCGCGAGTCCCGCCGCGGCCACACGGCGCCGGCCACACGGCGGCACGCGCTGCGCGCGTACCGCCCTACACGGATATCGAGGGGCCCGGGCGTGCGTGTAGGGCGGGTCGGGTGCGCAGCGCGAGTCCCGCCGCGGCGGCCACACGGCGGCGGCCACACGGCGGCACGCGCTGCGCGCGTACCGCCCTACGCGGATATCGAGGCGCCCGGGCGTGCGTGTAGGGCGGGTCGAGCGCGCAGCGCGAGTCCCGCCGCGGCCACACGGCGGCGGCCACACGGCGGCACGCGCTGCGCGCGTACCGCCCTACGCGGATATCGAGGCGCCTGGGCGTGCGTGTAGGGCGGGTCGAGCGCGCAGCGCGAGTCCCGCCGCGGCCACACGGCGCCGGCCACACGGCGGCACGCGCTGCGCGCGTACCGCCCTACACGGATGTCGAGGCGCCCGGGCGTGCGTGTAGGGCGGGTCGAGCGCGCAGCGCGAGTCCCGCCGCGGCGGCCACACGGCGGCACGCGCTGCGCGCGTACCGCCCTACACGGATATCAAGGGGCCCGGGCGTGCGTGTAGGGCGGGTCGGGTGCGCAGCGCGAGTCCCGCCGCGGCGGCCACACGGCGGCGGCCACACGGCGGCATGCGCTGCGCGCGTACCGCCCTACACGGATATCGAGGGGCCCGGGCGTGCGTGTAGGGCGGGTCGAGCGCGGAGCGCGAGTCCCGCCGCGGCCACACGGCGCCGGCCACACGGCGGCACGCGCTGCGCGCGTACCGCCCTGCGCGGACATCGAGGCGCCCGGGCGTGCAGGCCCTGCGGCAGGCATGGCCTCAATACGTCGCGCCACCCGCCCGCGCGTAGAGACGGAACACCTCGCGCGCCTCCTCGCGCAAAACATCGCGCACGACCGCGATACCCCGCCGCTCGAGTTCGCCGGGCCAGTCCGCCGGCAGCGGTCCTTCGTCGAACTCGCTCAGTTCCATCACGTCGCTCGCGCGCGCGCCGATGCGCAGTTCGTCGATGCCGGCCCAGAAGCTCGCGCCGTAGCACTGGCAGCACGGCTGCGCGCTCGTCGCGAGCACGTAGCGCGCGCCATCCTCGTTGAGGCGTGCGCGGCGCAGGCGCGCCTGTGCGGCCATGAACGCCATCATCTCCGCGTGAGCGATCGAGCACGCCTCGGGCAGCACGCGGTTGACGCCCGCGGCGACGAGGCGGCCGTCGCCATCGAAGATCGCGGCGCCGAACGGGCCGCCGCTGCGTTCTTCGACATTGCGCCGCGCGAGCGCGATCGCCAAGCCGACCTGCGCATGCGCATCGGCGAACACCCGGCCCGGCGGTGCCGCTTCGTCGAGCCAGGCGGGCAGGGCGAGCGTGATCGGTGTCGGCATGGCGGCGTCCGGTGGTCGAGCCGACAGCGTAGCGGCTCGCCCGGTTCCGCGTCACGAGGCCGTGAGAGCGCCGCCGTCTCCTGCGCGCAGCACGCTGTCACGGACGTCCTGCGGCATGCGCAGCTCGCGCACGAAGGCGGCAATGGCCGTGCCGATCGCGGCCGGCGAATCCTCCTGCAGGTAATGGATGCCGGGAACGGTCACTTCGCGCTGGTTCGGCCATGAGCGGCAGAAGTCGCGCGCGCGTCCGGTCAGCAGTGCGCCCGGCTCGGCATTGACGAAGAGCTTCGGCACCGTGCTGCGCGCGAGGCCATCGGCGTAGTCCGCGACGATCGCATCGACATCCGCGGGCGTGCCGTCGATCGGCAACTCGCGTGCCCACATCAGCGTTTGCAGCCGCGCCCTCGCACTCGAGGTCGGCATTCGGTATGCAGCCATCTCGCCATCGGACAGCGGTCGCAACACGCTCCTGGGTAGCACTGTCTCGACGAAGAAGTTCTCCTCCAGCGCGAGGCGCTCGCCCTCGGGAGAGCGCAGCGCGCGGAACAGCTCCGCGCGCGCGGCCGGGAAATCGTCCCAGCGACGCGGTTGCACGAGCGCTTCCATGTACGCGATGCCTTGCACGTGCTGCGGGTAGCGATGCGCGCGATGGAAGCCGAGTACCGAGCCCCAGTCGTGCAGCACGAGCACGACCTTGCGCTCGAGGCCGAGCGCCTCGAACCAGGCATCGAGATAGCGCGCGTGATCGACGAAGCGCAACGGGCCGGAGGGTGCCGGCGTCGAGCGCCCCATGCCCACGAGGTCGGGCGCGAGGCAGCGGCCGAGGCCCGCGACGCACGGCAGTACGTTGCGCCACAGATAGGACGAGGTCGGGTTGCCGTGCAGGAACACGATCGGGTCGCCGCTGCCGATGTCGACGTAGTCGATCTCGGCATCGAGCACGCGCATGCGGCGGCGGGGATGGAGGTCGTCGGTCGCGATCGGATCAGTGCTCATCGGCAGGCTCCTTGATGGGGTGCGGCGAGGCTAGGCAACCGGCGCAGCCCGGCGGGTTCCAGTTGTCCCGATTGCGCATGGACCAGTCGCCTGGCGCTTGCCGTCGCGTCGCGGTCGTCGCACGATCGCGCGATTCCGTGATGGGGCACCGCATGCCATACCGATCCGACGCGACGCCCGCACGCAACCCGGGCATCGATACGCTGCGTGGCCTGTCGATCCTGCTGGTCGTGCTGCACCACCTCGGCCTGCGCATGCCGCTCAAGGCGAGCCTGCTCGGTGACGTCGTGCCGGCGCGCGTGCTCGCCGCACTCAACTGGAACGGCTACGAAGCCGTGTTCGTGTTCTTCGTGATCTCCGGCTTCCTCATCGCGCGGCATTCGATCGCGCGCTGGGGCAGCCTCGCGCGCATCGACGTCGGCGCGTTCTACGCGCGCCGCGCCGCGCGCATCCTGCCGTGCCTCGTGCTCGTCGTGCTCGTGCTGTCGCTGCTCCATCTCGCCGGCGCGGCGGACTACGTGATCGCGCGCGAGGGCCAGTCGCTGCCGCGTGCGATCGGCGCGGCCTTCGGCCTGCACCTCAACTGGTACGAAGGGCGCACGGGCTACCTGCCCGGCGGCTGGGACGTGCTCTGGTCGCTGTCGATCGAGGAGGTGTTCTACCTGGGCTTTCCACTCGCCTGTCTCGCGGTGCGCAGCGAGCGCCTCTTGTTCGTGCTGCTCGCCGCATTCGCCCTGACCTTGCCGGTCTCGCGCGCGGTGCTCGAGGGCAACGCGATCTGGCAGGAGAAGGCTTACCTGCCCGGAATGGCCGCGATCGCCTCCGGCGTGCTCGCGGCACTGGTTTCCGCGCGCTGGAGCACGCGCGCGCCATGGCTGGGGCCGCGCCTCGTCATGCTCGGTGCCGCCGGCCTCGCGAGCGTGCTGTTCGTCGAGGGCTGGTGGTGGTCATGGCTCGGGAACGGCACGATGCTCGTGCTGACCGTGTCGGTCGCCTGCATCCTGGTCGGCCTCGATGGCCGTGAAGGCGTGCGCGGTGCGCGTGGATTCGACTGGCTGCGCTCGTTCGGCCGACTCAGCTACGAGATCTACCTCGGCCACATGTTCGTCGTGTTCGCGATCGTCGCGCTGTACCGGGCGAGCGGCGCGAACGCGGACTGGAGCTTCGTCTGGTACGTGCCGGGCGTCGCGCTGTGCTGGCTGCTCGGCGCCGCGGTTGCCCGCGTGTATTCGCTGCCGTGCGAGCGCTGGATCGGGCGACGCTTCGCACGCGCGCGGGCACGCAGTGCGCGGCGCGTGTTCGCGCCCGAACGGGCGGCGCCGTCAGGCCTGCAATGAATCCGTGCCGCGCGCATGCGCGTCGCGCGTGCGGCCGGTCGCGGGCCAGGCATAACCCTGCCACTGCAGCAGGCCGGCGTAGAGTTCGATGAGTTCACGCATGAGGGCGCGCATGGTCCGTCTCCGTGGGGTACCGGACATCCGGTGAGGCTACGGTAGCGACGCATGCGGCCCGGGGTGGTGCCAGTCCTCGCGAGACCACGGGAGCCAGTCCCGCGTGTTCGCGCGCGGTTCACTGCGCGGCGTCGTCGCCCTCGAGCCGGTTGCTGCAGTGCCCTTCGATGCAGGCGCACCCGCGCACGTCCGGGAAGCCGCACACGCCGGCCTCGTGGCGCGCGGCGCATTCCTCGCGCACGCGTTCGGGGAAGGTCACGCTGTCCTTGTTGACGCAGGCGGGCTGGCGGCCGCAGCAGCTGCCGATGTCCTTGATCGCGCAGTCCGCGTCGACCTCGCAGCGGTAGTCGACCTGTGCCTTGATCGGCGGGCCGAGCAGGCGTGGCGCGGCGTTCGCGCAGGCGCACAGCGATGCGAGCAGGGCGGTGGCGGGCAGGGCGCGCATGCGACGAGCATACGCCGGTCGCGTCCGCCCGGCGCGTCAGCTCCGCGCTGCGTTCAGGTCGCGTGCGAAATCGCCGGGCGTGCGACCCACCAGGGCGCGGAAGTCGCGGATGAAATGCGCCTGGTCGAAGTAGCCGAGATCGAGCGCCAGCGCGGTCCAGTCGACCCGACCGCCCGCGGCGAGCTGCTCGACCGCTTCGTGCAGCCGGTAGCGGTTGATCACCCATTTCGGACCGACGCCGACGTATTCGCCGAACAGGCGCTGCAGTGCGCGCACGCCGAGGCCATGGCGTCCGGCGAGCCGGTCGACGCGCGTGAGGCCACGGTCGGCCGCGATGTCGTCGACGATCGCCGCGACGCGATCGACCTCGGGATCGGGCGGCGGCAGGCGTTCGAGCAGGAATGCGCGCACGACCCTGATCATCGCGTGCTCGTCGGCGGCGTCGAACACGCGGCGCTCGAGGTCGCCGGCGGGCGCGCCGAACGCCGGCGCGAGCGCGAGCGAACGATCGGTCAGGCTGGATACCGGTCGACCGAGGAACGGACGGAACCCGCCCGGCCGGAACTTCACGCCGAAGGTGAAACTGTCGCCTTCGAGAACGCGCGTGTAGCGACCGCTCGCGACGCCGTGCACGCCGGTGAGGCCGGGTTCGAACACGAGGTAGACGTTCGGGTGCGGCAGCGTTTCCTGCAGCTGCGGTGCGTGGCCCGCGAGGTTCCAGCGCACGATCCAGTAGTGCTGCACGAACGCGGCGAGCGGACCGTCGGCGGGATGGCGCGCGTGATGGAACCGCCCGGCGGGTGCGAGCCGGTGCAGGATGCCGCGCGCCTGGCCGGGCCCGAAGTTCACCATCAGCGCACCGGCCCGCCTCGCGCGTGTCGCGTTTTTCCAATCGCCGCGAGGGTGTCCATGCTGCAATGCTCCCGCTGCCGAAGCGGGAGAGCAACCATGATCATGTCCGGCCGCGCGACACTCACCGCCGTCATCGTCGGCGTGCTCGCCGGCCTTGCCACGCCGACGCCCGCGCACGCGCATGCGTCGACCGAAGAATCCGTTCCACGAGGAGCTTCCATGAAACACCACGCCACCGGGCCCTTCGACGTCCAGCTCATCCCGCAGAAGGCCGACAACCCGTACGCCGAGGGCGCCGGCATCGGCCGCCTCGCGCTCGACAAGCGATTCCATGGCGCGCTCGAGGCGACGAGCCAGGGCGAGATGATCGCCTTCCGCACGAGCATTGCCGACTCCGCCGGCTACGTCGCGCTGGAACGCGTGACCGGTACGCTCGACGGCCGCGCCGGCAGCTTCGTGCTGCAGCACAGCTCGACGATGCATCGCGGCATCGCGGCGCAGAGCATCACGGTCGTGCCTGACTCCGGCACCGAAGCCCTCACCGGCCTTTCCGGCTCCATGACGATCACGATCGCCGCCGGCGGCGCGCATACCTACGCATTCGACTACGACCTCCCGTAGGCGGCACGCGCTGCGGCGGGACTCGCGCTGCGCGCTCGACCCGCCCTACGCGCTCGACCCGCCCTACGCGCTCGAGCAGGCGTGGCCGTGGCGTGTAGGGCGGTACGCGCGCAGCGCGTGCCGCCGAAGCGCGGGGCCGAAGCGGAAGACGCGTGTTCCATTTTGGCTTTCCACACGCGCCAATGCCGCGGCGGGACTCGCGCTGCGCGCTCGACCCGCCCTACACGCTCGAGCAGGCGCGGCGGTGGCGTGTAGGGCGGTACGCGCGCAGCGCGTGCCGCCGAAGCGCACCGGACGCCGCCGAGTCAACCATCCTCGAGCGCCGGTTCCGGTTCGGCTTCCGGTTCGGGTTTGCGGCGCGGCATCGGGCGCGAGGTGACCGACGCGGCGGCGGTGCCGGCGAGTGCGGCGGCGAACGCCTTCCCGGTGCGTTGTTGCTGTTGCTGCGCGCACAGGTCCGGGCACAGCACGTGCATGTAGTCGGCGTCGAAGTTGAGGCGGTCGACGAGGAAATCGATGAACGCTCGCACCTTCGGCGACGGCACGCGGCCGCGCGGGAACACCGCGTTGAAGTCGAGCTCCGGGCCGGTCCAGCCCGACAGCACGCGGCGCACGTGGCCGAGTTCGGCGTACGGCTTGATCGTGACGTCGCTCGCGAGCATCAGGCCTTCTCCCGACAGCAATGCGCTGATCAGCGGGCCCGGGTCGTTGGCGACGAGGATCGGGTCGACGCGGTAGTCGTCGACCTTGGTGCCGTCGCCGAGCGTCCAGTGGTAGGTGCCGTTCATGCCCGACTTGTGGACCGCGAGTGCGCGATGACGCACGAGTTCGTCGGGGTGCTGCGGTTCGCCGTAGCGCTCGACGTAGAGCGGGCTCGCATACACCTGGGTGCGGAACACCGACAGGCGCCGCGCGGCGAGGTTCGAGTCGGGCAGGTTGCCGACGCGCAGGCCGACGTCGAGCTCCTTCGCGATGAGGTCGAGCGGTTCCTGCGTGAGGACGAGCTCGACGCGCAACTCCGGATGCAGCGCATAGAACTCGCCGAGCAGCGGCGCGACCCAGGTGATGCCGATGGAGTAGGGCGCGGTCACGCGCAGCCATCCGCGCGGGCCGCCCTGCAACTGGCCGACCGCGCTTTCCGCCTCGTCGAGCTGGCGCGCGATCTGCTGGCAATGCTCGAAGTAGATCGCGCCGGCTTCGGTGAGGCCGAGCTTGCGCGTCGTACGGTGCAGGAGTTGCGCGCCGAGACGCTCCTCGAGCTCCTGCACCTTGCGACTGACCGAGGTCTTGGGCAGGCGCAAGGCGCGCGCTGCCGCGATGAAACTTCCGTGTTCGACCACCTTCACGAAAATCAGGGTGTCGTTGAGGTCGCGGGCCATGCTCGACTCCGAACGGGGCAGGGATTGGCCCGATGTCGGGACGGTCATTCCCTCATTCAAGCTCTATTTAACGGGAACCCACGCCCTTACTCCGTAGCGCGAGGCCAGTCGCCGACCCGATTCCGCCGCTGTCGATCCGGGCATGCCTGCTTCGTCGAACGGATGGATCGCCGCCCGTCGGGTGTCGCGCAAACACCGAATAGCCCTATCGGCGGCAACGCCCGACGCTTGGTCGGGCGCGTCGCCGATGCCAACGATTTTCCGGAAATCACACTCAAGAAACGAGGTCTGCACATGAACTCGCGTCATGCTTCCCTCTTCTCCACGCCGCGACCCGCTGCGATCGCGCTCGCGGCCGCGTTCGCCGCGGCGTTCGTCGCCGCCGGTTGCAGCAGCCACGCCGCCTCCGGCGAGGCGCACATGCCACCCCCGCCCGAAGTCAGCGTCGCCCAGGTCCTGGTCAAGAACGTGCGCCAGTGGGACGACTTCACCGGCCGCGTCTCGGCCATCCAGAGCGTCGAACTGCGTCCGCGCGTGAGTGGCTACGTCGACAAGGTCGCCTACAAGGAAGGCAGCGAAGTCGCCAAGGGCGACCTCCTGTTCGTGATCGACCAGCGCCCGTACCGCGCCCAGCTCGCCAAGGCGCAGGCCGACCTCGCGCGTGCACGCAGCGAAGCTCAGCTCGCGAAGACGCAGGATGCGCGCGCGCAGACCCTCGTTTCCGCCAAGGCGATCTCGCGCGAGGAGTTCGACACGCGTCACGCCGCCGTCGCCCAGGCCGAAGCCGCGGTGCGCGCGGCGCAGGCCGCGGTGACCAGTGCCGAGCTCGACCTGCAGTTCACCGAGGTGCGCTCGCCGATCGCCGGCCGCACGGGCAAGGCGATGATTACCGTCGGCAACCTCGCGCGCGCCGACGAAACGTTGCTCACCACCGTCGTCTCGATGGATCCGATGTACGTCGACTTCGAAGGCGACGAGCAGGCGTACCTGCGCTACGGCGAACTCGCCCGCAAGGGCCAGCGCGCCGAGCTGTCCAACCCGGTGCGCGTCGGCCTCGCCAACGAGGACGATTATCCGCACCGGGGCACGGTCGAGTTCGTCGACAACCGCGTCGATCCGGCCACCGGCACGATCCACGCGCGCGCGGTGCTGCCCAATCCCGATCGCGCGCTGACGCCGGGCCTGTTCGCGCGCGTGCAGCTCGAAGGCAGCGCCGAGTTCAAGGCGATGCTCGTCGACGACAAGGCGATCCTCACCGACCAGGACCGCAAGTACGTCTACGTGCTCGGCCCGGACAACAAGGCGATGCGCAAGGACATCGTGGCCGGCCGCGTCATCGACGGCCTGCGCGTGGTCGATTCCGGCCTCGAGGCAGAGGACAGCGTGATCATCCGCGGCATGCAGAAGATCTTCTTCCCCGGCATGCCGGTGCAGCCGAAGACGATCGCGATGGACGAACGCGCCGCACCGGCGGGCCAGGACGCGGTCGCGATGAAGTAGCCGCAACGCCCGTCGTCCCGGCGGATACCGGGACCCGGTGCCTCCATCGAGGCCACGGGTGAAGACGCCGGGTTCCGGCTTCCGCCGGAGCGACGAGGAAGAAACGAGGCGCAGCCGACCGGCGACAGCGCCGCCCGGCTCCCGAAGCACACAGCAATGCCGCCTCCCGATGGAGGCGGTCCGGATGCGGCCGTGCGCCGCGCAAGGACAAACCCATGGACTTTTCCAGATTCTTCATCGACCGGCCGATCTTCGCCGCGGTGTTGTCGATCGTGATCTTCGCCGCCGGCCTGATCGCGATCCCGATCCTGCCGATCAGCGAATATCCCGAAGTGGTGCCGCCGTCGGTGATCGTGCGCACGGTCTACCCGGGCGCGAATCCGAAGGTGATCGCCGACACCGTGTCGACGCCGCTGGAGGAAGCGATCAACGGCGTCGAGAACATGATGTACATCAAGTCGGTCGCCGGTTCCGACGGCGTGCTGCAGATGACCGTCACGTTCCGTCCCGGCACCGATGCCGACGACGCCGCGGTGCGAGTGCAGAACCGCGTGAGCCAGGCGCTCGCGCGCCTGCCCGAGGACGTGCGCCGCCAGGGCGTGACCACGCAGAAGCAGTCGCCGACCTTCCTCATGGTCGTGCACCTGACCTCGCCGAGCGGCAAGTACGACACGCTGTACCTGCGCAACTACGCGCGCATGCACGTCAAGGACACGCTCGCGCGCCTGCAGGGCGTCGGCGACGCGCAGATCTTCGGCGGCGGCGACTATGCGATGCGCGCGTGGCTCGACCCCGACAAGGTCGCCTCGCGCGGCCTCACCGCAGGCGACGTCGTCGCGGCGATGCGCGAGCAGAACGTGCAGGTCTCGGCCGGCCAGCTCGGTGCCGAGCCGATGCCGAGCAGCAACTTCCTCACCCTGATCAACGCGCAGGGTCGCCTCAAGACGCCGGAGGAATTCGGCAACATCGTGCTCAAGGCCGGCGCGGACGGCGAGATCGTGCGCCTGTCCGACGTCGCGCGGCTCGAACTCGGCGCGGGCGACTACACCCTGCGCTCGCAACTCGATGGCAAGAACGCGGTCGGCATCGGCATCTTCCAGGCGCCGGGCGCGAACGCGCTGGAGATCCAGAAGTCGGTCATCGCCAACATGGACGAGATGGCCAAGCGCTTCCCCGAGGGCATCAAGTACGAGGCCGTCTACGACACGACGATCTTCGTGCGCGACTCGATCAAGGCGGTGGTGAGCACGCTGCTCGAGGCGGTGCTGCTGGTCGTGCTCGTGGTGATCCTGTTCCTGCAGACCTGGCGCGCGTCGATCATCCCGCTGATCGCGGTACCGGTGTCGATCGTCGGCACGTTCGCGGCGCTCTACCTGCTCGGTTTCTCGATCAACACGCTGAGCCTGTTCGGCCTCGTGCTCGCGATCGGCATCGTCGTCGACGACGCGATCGTCGTGGTGGAGAACGTCGAGCGCAACATCGAGGAAGGCCGCAGCCCGCTCGAGGCGGCGCACCAGGCGATGAAGGAAGTGTCCGGCCCGATCATCGCGATCGCGCTGGTGCTGTGCGCGGTGTTCGTGCCGATGGCGTTCCTCAACGGCGTGACCGGCCAGTTCTACAAGCAGTTCGCGGTGACGATCGCGATCTCGACGGTCATCTCGGCGATCAACTCGCTGACCCTGTCGCCCGCGCTCGCCGCGCGCCTGCTCAAGGCGCACGACGCGCCGAAGGACGCGCTGTCGCGCCTGATCGAGCGCCTGTTCGGCTGGGTGTTCCGTCCGTTCAACCGCTTCTTCAAGCGCAGCTCGGATCGCTACCAGGGCGCGGTGTCGCGCACGCTGGTGCGTCGCGCCGCGGTGTTCGCGGTGTACGCGGTGCTGCTCGTCGCGACGGGGCTGATGTTCCGCATCGTGCCGCCGGGCTTCATCCCGACCCAGGACAAGCTCTACCTGATCGCGGGCGTGAAGACGCCGGAAGGTTCGTCGATCGAACGCACCGACGCGCTGCTCAAGAAGGTCGCCGACATCGCGATGAAGACCGAAGGCGTCGCGCACTCGGTCGCGTTCCCGGGCCTCAACGCGCTGCAGTTCACCAACACCCCGAACACGGGCGTGGTGTTCTTTCCGCTGAAGCCGTTCAACGAGCGTCATCGCACGGCGGCCGAGATCGTCACCGAGATCAACCAGAAGATCGGCGGCCTGCAGGACGGCTTCACGTTCGCGCTGATGCCGCCGCCGATCCTCGGCCTCGGCAACGGCAACGGCTACCAGGCCTTCATCGAGGACCGCGACAACCTCGGCTACGGCGCGCTGCAGACCGCGGTGCAGTCGATGCAGGGTGCGATCGCGCAGACGCCGGGCATGGGCTTCCCGATCTCGAGCTACCAGGCCAACGTGCCGCAGCTCGACGCCGAGGTCGACCGCGTCAAGGCGAAGGCGCAGGGCGTGTCGCTGACCGGCCTGTTCGACACGCTGCAGACCTACCTCGGCTCGGTCTACGTCAACGACTTCAACCAGTTCGGCCGCACCTGGCAGGTCATCGCGCAGGCGGACGGTTCGTTCCGCGACAGCGTCGAGGACATCGCCAAGCTGCGCACGCGCAACGACCGCGGCGAGATGGTGCCGATCGGCTCGATGGTGAAGATCCACCAGACCTACGGCCCCGACCCGGTGCTGCGCTACAACGGCTATCCCGCGGCGGACCTCGCCGGCGAAGGCGACCCGCGCCTGCTGTCGTCGGCGCAGGCGATGGGCATCGTCGCCGACACCGCCGACAAGGTGCTGCCGAACGGCATGAAGATCGAATGGACCGATCTCAGCTACCAGCAGGCGACGCAGGGCAAGGCCGCGCTGGTCGTGTTCCCGCTGGCGATCCTGCTCGCGTTCCTCGTGCTTGCGGCGCTGTACGAGAGCTGGACCCTGCCGCTCGCGGTGATCCTGATCGTGCCGATGTGCATGCTCGCCGCGCTGCTCGGCGTCAAGCTCACCGGCGGCGACAACAACGTGTTCGTGCAGGTGGGCCTGGTCGTGCTGATGGGCCTCGCGTGCAAGAACGCGATCCTCATCGTCGAGTTCGCGCGCGAGCTGGAGATGCAGGGCAGGGGCATCGTCGAGGCCGCGCTGGAAGCGTGCCGCCTGCGCCTGCGCCCGATCGTGATGACCTCGATCGCGTTCATTGCCGGCACCGTGCCGCTCGTGCTCTCGCACGGCGCGGGCGCGGAAGTGCGCTCGGCCACCGGCATCACGGTGTTCGCGGGCATGATCGGCGTGACGCTGTTCGGCCTGTTCCTCACGCCGGTGTTCTACGTGACCCTGCGCAAGCTGTTCGGCAGCCGCCCGCTCGTGTCGCACGGCCAGCACGGCGAGATCGCCCATGCCCATGCATGAGCATGATCGCCGCCGCATGGCGCCGTCGTTCGCGGCGGCGTCCGTGCCGGCTGCAGCGGTGGCGCGCACCGACGCGGCCGGACCCGCGCATGCGGCCGGCGCGGTCGGGCCGCGCGACCAGCTCGCGATCGTCGACGCGCTGTACCGCTTCGGCGCCGGGCAGGACCTGCGCGACCGCGCGTTGTTCGCGTCGGCGTTCGCCGCCGACGCGACGCTCGACTTCAGCCAGCCAGCCGGCCGCTTCGGCGTCGCGCTCGCGCCCTTCGCGGGGCGCGAGGTGATCGTCGAGACGATCTTCGCGGCGATCGCCGCGCTGGACACGACCCACACCGTGACGAACCCGCGCATCACCGGTTACGACGGCGAGCGCGCGGGCCTGTTCGCGCTCGTCGAGGCGCAGCACCTGCCGCGCGGCGACCACCGCCGGCACCTGCTGCTCAAGAACATCTACCACGTCGATCTCGTGCGCCACGACGGCCTCTGGCTGATCGAGCACATGCGCATCGACAACGTCTGGTCCGCCGGCGACCCCACGGTGCTGTTTGCGAACGCACCCGTCGCCGCGACCGAGGAGAACCCTCATGGCTGATCCCATCCTGTCCACGGCGCCGAAGGCGCTCGCACTCGGCCTCATGCTCGCGCTCGGCGCGTGCACGGTCGGTCCCGACTACGTGAAGCCCGATGCCGCCGCGCCGGCCGAATTCGCGCGTGCCGACGCCGCCACCGATGCGGCCGCGGTTCCCGCGCCCGATGATGCATTCTGGGCGCGCTTCGGCGACGCCGAACTCACCGCGCTCATCGAGCAGGCGCTCGCCGCGAACAACGACCTCAAGGTCGCGCTCGCCCACTACGAGCGCGCCAACGCGGAACTGCGCAGCGCGAAGTTCGACGCACTGCCGGTGATCACCGCGAGTGCGAACGGCCAGGACATCCGCGCCAGCGCCGACCAGTTGCCCGGCGTCGACCGCGACGGCCGCGACACGAAGAGCTACGACGCTGGCGTCGCTGCGAGCTGGGAGCTCGACCTCTTCGGCCGCATCCGCCGCTCGATCGAAGCCGGTCGCGCCGACGCGGCCGCGAGTGCAGCCGACCTCGCCGCGGCGCAGGTCGCGATCGCGGGTTCCGTCGCGCGCACGTACGTGGAACTTCGCGGCCTGCAGGAACGCCTGCGCGTCGCGCAGGACAATGCAACGAACCAGCGCGAAACACTGCAGCTCGTCGACGCGCGCGTGAACGCGGGCGGCGGCACCGACTTCGACAGCGCGCGTGCGCGCGCGCAGCTCGAAACGACCGACGCGCGCGTGCCTGCGCTCGAGGCGCAGATCGCGTTCGCGATGCATCGCCTCGCCGTGCTCACCGGCCGCACGCCCGGCGCGCTGATCGAGGAACTGCAAACGCCGGGCGCATTGCCCGCGCTGCCCGAACGCCTCGACGCCGGCACGCCGGGCGAGCTGCTGCGCCGTCGCCCCGACGTCGCCGCGGCCGAGCAGCGCCTGCATGCCGCGACCGCGCGTATCGGCGTCGCCACCGCCGACCTGTTCCCGCGCTTCACGCTCGGCGGCCTGCTCGGCACCCAGGCGATCAGCACGGGCTCGCTGTTCGAACGCGACAGCGAAACGCATCTGCTCGCGCTCGGCGTCGACTGGTCCTTCCTCGACGTCGGCCACGTCCGCGCACGCATCGCCGCGAGCGGCGCCGACGCCGAAGCCGCGCTCGCGCAGTACCGCCAGAGCGTGCTGCTCGCGCTCGAGGACACCGAGAACGCGCTCGTGCGCTACGCCAAGGCGCGCGCCGAAGACGCCCAACTCGAACGCGCCGCCACCGACAGCGCCGAAGCCGCCCGCCTCGCCCGCGTCCGCTACGAAGCCGGCGCCGCCGGCCTGCTCGAAGTGCTCGACGCCGAACGCAGCCGCCTGCAGGCCCAGGACGCCTTCGCCGACGCACGCACGCGCAGCGTCACCGGCGCCGTCGCCCTCTATCAGGCCCTCGCCGGCGGCTGGCCGCAGCACGTGCCGCAGCGCGAGGGCATCGCGCAGCGCTGAGGCGCCGACTCCCTGCCGTCGCCCTTTTTCGTTTCGCCCCTCGCGCGCATTTCGCCTCTCTCGCTTGCGGGAGAGGCCGCCGCGCGACGCGCGGCGGGTGAGGGCATCCGGAGCGTAAGCCTACGTAGCCGTCGACGCTCCGCCAGAACCGCAACCGCCATCGACGGAGTCGGCCGGATCGCGCTCCCCGCGTCACCCTCCGTGCTCCCCGCTCCAACCCCGCCGCCGGGTCCTCCACCCGAAGGCCACGGAACTCGACACGCCACGCTCGACGCTCGACGCTCGCCGCGCCAGGCGCCGGACGCGAACGCCCGAGCGCCGAGCCCGAACGGACAAGGCGCAGGCCTCGAACCCCGAGCTCCGAGCCCGGACGACAAAGCTCAGGGCTGGAACGGCCGAGCGCCGAACTCGAAAGGCGGAGTTCCGATCTCGAAAAGTCGAGCTCCGAACTCGAAGGTCCGAGTTGCGAATCCGAAAGGTCGAGCTTCGCGAGGAGAGCGCCGAGCTTCGCGCTCGAAGTGCGAGGCTCTGCACTCGTCCCTCCGCGCTCGGAACTCGATCCTCCACCCGCGAAACCCGACCTTCCGGGCGACGAGCGCCAATGGCGCCCGGGAAAGCCCGATCCAGAGGGTTCCGAGCTTGCGGATCGCAGAAGCCGGAACGGACTCCTGAACCGACTCCGCCATTACCCGTTACGCCCGTATGTCCAGATGTGTAACCTGTTACGTCTTCACATACGGGATGTTGCGCGGTAGGGCGGACTCCATTGCGAGCCGACCGGCACCACAGGTGATTGATGTCGCACGGGAAATCATCTTGACCGGCAGGGGCGAGGACGAGCACGATGCCGCGCAATGCCCCGATCTCGGGGTCTATTTGTGGTTTGAACGCACTAATGGATCTCGATGACCTGGCATAGATACAGCATTTGGGACGACTGGAAAGAGTGGACGCAGTTTCTTGCGCTCGTGGACTATTCACTCGAAAGCTCAGCGTCTGTTTGGAAGTCCCTCCCGGTCAAAGACAGGGATCAGGTAACCCTCATACGCACAAATGGCGGCTCTAAATTCACTTGTCCAGGCGATAGGTTCTTACCGACACTCGAAAGCCGCCACACCGTATGCACCCTGCTCATACTGTCCTCATATGCATTGATTGAGGGCCATGTTGAGGAGGTGCTAAGCCATGCAGCCGATTCGTCACTTGCTTCGGTTGCTCTCGTAAACGACTTTCGCAATGGCATCGTGACTGCCAAGGGCCTCTGCTCTAGCGGAGGCATCGAGAAGTGGGGTACAACGCTACTAAGTGCTTTCGCCCGAGACTGGACCAATGTGCATGGCGGCAAGGCCGGCGCCGTAGAGGTAGCAACAGTCCGCAATGCCCTAGCTCATGGCAGAAAGTGCGTGACCACCTCCATGGTCAACCGCGTTTCGGCAGCTGGCGGAGCGCTCCCATGGAGTGTCGGCGATCCCATTACGCTGGATATGGCGTTGACTAGCCTATACCGCAATCGTTTGAGGTCGTTTGCACGTGTGGTTGGGACGGCTGCGCACGTGACGGCGTACCCTTAGCGTGCAGGTGCGTACAAGTCGTTCAAGCCGACGCCGCTTCGCGGCGCGTCACTCAGCGTTAGGCTTCACACATGGCATCTCGAAATCTGAAGCTAAGAAGGTCAATTGCTCCGATGCTTGAGTCGATTGACTCCATTCAATCTGACAATGGCAAGCCGCTACATCTGCGTCCCATTGAAGCAGCTGACCTGATTGCACGCCATTCGATCGTTAAGGTCGAAGAGGATGATGACAAGGACAACTTCATAGAGAAGCCGTGGTTCGCCGCAATCTACGCTGAGATCCACAAGTGGTACGTAGCCAAGTATGGCTCTTTGATGAAAGCCCAGCGCGACAACGCAACTGGACTTATCGTGCACAGGGGATTGCCGCACACGATCGACGTTCCAAAGACTATTTCGACGCTTCAGGAGAACGGTCTTGTGAGGCTCACTTTTCCCTCCAAGCTGTATCCCGCAGAGGATCCAATGGCATGGGTTCGGCCAAAGATATCAAAAAGGTCGATCGGGCCCAGGGCCGGAAAGTTGAGCAAGCGAATCGCAGGCACGTGCAATGGCTTGCGCAAAATTGGGCTCAATGCTGGCTTCGCTGGCGGCGAGAACACTGGGGTTCCGCTTATGGCAGCGTCCATCGTGGCGCACCTGAGCAAAGCTGCGGCGGCTGCTAGCTCGCATCACAAGGAGAGCAATTCGCTTGCCTTATGGGATCTCCACTTGGCATGCGAAAAGTCCGTTAAGTCGCTTCTTACGCAACGTAAGATACAATTTCCAAAAATACATGACTTAATGAAATTGAATGGTCTTGTTCATGATCCGGCATTACGCCAGATGGCGCACAGGGTCATTCGTCGCTTTCCAAGCGAGAATCAAGTGATTAGGCACCGGTACTTGCAGGAGATGGTAATTTCTCCAAACAAGCTTTACGTCTTCTACTCGTTGGCGCTGAGGCTTTGCGTGATCTATACCTCGAGCCTGACACAGGAATTCCAGATCGCAGACGCTTCATTCTTCCTGAAGCGGCCGCCGTGGTTCTCACAGCTGGAGTGAAGCCTACAGTTCATGTATGGATTCCCCTTGCAAGTGACCGAGTGATTCCGCTTCTGGCAAGCGGTGCGGTAGCAGTCGTGTATTCGGCCTTGGGGCGAGCAGCGGGTGCTCGGGCCATGATGGAATCCGCCGAGACGAAGCCACACGTTCAATCGGCCACACACGGCCAAAAGAGTTATAGGCTTGCTCGTCCCGGGGGCCGACTCGTTTGCCATCGTCGTTTCGCTTGGTGCAACGCGGGGTCGGGACTCAGTGGGTCGCCGGCGCGACTCGCACACGCGGTGTAGCCCCTGGATGCCTTGCTGTTCGGGCGTCTTGACAGGAACGCGTCGGATCGACGCGCAGCGCGCGGCTTCGAGCAAGCCCGCGGCGTCGGTGCGATCGGTCTTGTTGCGTCGCACGTACGGTCGCACGTCGTGCGCCGGCAGCAGCTCGACCGCATGCCCGAGTCGCGCGAAGCGGCGCGCCCAGTAATGCGCCGAACCGCAGGCTTCCATCACGACGCGCAGCGGCTGGCGGTGGATTAACGGGGTTGGATTAACGGGGTCAGAGCACCTTATTCGGGAGTCGACTCGCGATCGCGACGCGGCCGATGGGCGTTGCTGTCGCGCGAACCGGCGCGCCCAATAATGCGCCGAACCGCAGGCTTCCATCACGACGCGCAGCGGCGGGCGATTGTCGAGCACGCGCGCGAACGCCGTTCGGTTGAGCCGCCGGCGCTCGACGATGCGTGCATCGGCATCGGCGAAGGCAAGCTCGAACACGTCCTTGGCGAGGTCGATGGCGACGGTGGCAATGGCGCCATTGTCCGGCGTAGCATGCATGTCGGACTCCGCTCGCGATCCCGTGTCCGGATCATCATGATTCGCCTGGCTCACCGAAGCCGTGTGGCGACACGAGCGTTGTCCGTTCGATCATCCAAGCCGACGCCGCTTCGCGGCGCGGCTTTGCTCGGGTGTCGGGCCGCCCATTTAAGGAAGATCGCGTATGGAAATCTCCGCGCACATCCGCAATCACGCGAATGGCCACGAGGTCCGTGTTGCCACGGCGGGCAACATTCAGCGCGTCGAGGTCGCCGCGAAGACCCATGGTCCGGGAAGCTCGGTGAACGGTGGCGAGCTCCTCATGGCCGCGCTCGCCACCTGCTACTGCAACGATCTCTACCGCGAGGCTGCTCGCCTCGGAATTGAAATCAGCGGTTGCGAAGTCGTCGCCACCGCACGATTCAACGGCATCGGAGCCGGCGCCGAGTCGGTCAGCTATCGCGCCCGCGTGGATTCTTCGGCAGCACCGGAGCACATCGAGCATTTGCTGGCGCAGACCGATCGCCTGGCTGAGGTCCACAACACGCTCAGGTCCGGCTGCGCTGTGGAACGGGTTGCTTGGTATCCGCCGTCGGCCTGACAATTCGTCCAAGCCGATGCCGCTTCGCGGCGCGGCTTACGTCAGGCTTCAGCTGGACCGACATTTCGTACGCACTCTGGGGAGAAATCGAGTGAACACACCGGCGTGGTTCAAGTTCGTCGCAGTCCTCGCATTGCTCTGGAATCTGCTCGGCTGCATTGCATTCTTCTCCGACCTTCGTCTTTCGCCAGAAGACCTCGCCAAGCTTCCCGAGGCGCAGCAAGCGCTCTACGCCGCCCGTCTTGGCTGGGCGGTCGCAGCTACCGCAATGGCGGTGTTCGGCGGAGCTCTGGGTTCCATCGGGCTCCTCCTGCGCAAGAAATGGGCGCTTCCTGTTTTTGTTCTCTCCCTGCTCGGAATTATCGTTCAGGACATGGGTCTCTTTGTACTGGCAGACGGACTGCGGTTGGCGGGTCCTGTCGCTGTCGTCATGCAAGCGGTAGTGCTTGCCGTCGGCATCGGCCTCGTCTTGCTCAGCCGCAAGGGGATTGCGTGCGGTTGGCTGTCGTAAGGCGGCCAACCACGCGCAGCGGCGGGCGATTGTAGAGTCCGCGAGCGAACGCGGCTCGGTTGAGCCGCCGCGGCTCGAGGATGCGTGCATCGGCATCGGCGAAGCCAAGTTCGAACACATCCTTGGCGAGGTCGATGGCGACGGTGGAAATGGCGACATCGTTCGGCGTAGCATGCAGGGCGGACTTCTCTCGCGATCCCGTGTACGGATCATCATGATCCGCCTGGCTCATCGAAGCCGTGCGGCGACACAAGGTGAGTTCATTCGATCATTCAAGCTGGCACCGCTTCGCGGCGCGGCTTAGCTCAGGTGGTTAGGCCCCGCAATGAGCATCTCCGAACACGCTGCTGTTCGCGTTACCTCCGAGATCCCGGTGGAACGAATAGACCCTGGTGCTGGGCTAGGCCGCGTGCCGCGAGTCGGGATCTTGGCGCAGTGGTATTGGTGCATGCCATGTCTCGCGGGGAGCCGGCCTTTACAGTGGAGTGCGTCGACCCCGACGGACCCACTGTGTGGGTCGCGGATGTGTTTGCCTCGGAGATCGAGCGGGTTCCCTCCACTGCGGGCGGGCCCTAACGATTCATGTCAAGCCGAAGCCGCTTCGCGGCTCGGCTTAATTCAGGCGTCTAGGCTCCAATGACATACATCTGCGAGACGTGCGGGAAAGAGCATTCCGGATGGCCGCCGGACATCGGATTTCAGCGGCCTGATGAGGTGTGGGCTATCCCCGAGCCTACTCGTGTTGAGAGGGCGCAAGCCAACAACGATCTTTGCATCTTGGACGGCGAACGGTTCTTCATCAGGGCCATCCTCTACGTACCGCTATCGGGTCATGAAGAGAGTTGGGGGCTTGGCCTATGGATCGAAGTTTCTCAAGACGACTTCGATGTCTATTACCACCTCTACGACGAAGATGCATCATCGGCGGAACCCTTTCCAGGCCGCATCGCCAATGCTCTGAAGGCCTACCCGCAGGCACTTGGCGCCGAGGTTTCGGTTAAGTTGGGCACGGCGAAAGACCGCCCAGTGCTTACGTTTCCTCGTGACACGAATGTCGATCTAGGCGTTGCGCAGCGCGAGGGGCTTAGTGATGCTGCACTTCACGAGGCCATCCGCATCGAGCGTCCATCGCTGCTCAGTCGCGTTGGCGGCTAATTGAGGATTTCCTGCTTGTGCAATTTACATCAGCGACTTTGCGTATGTGACAAGCTGTACGCCGCCGCCAGGACCGATGCCGATGGCCACTCGCGTGTATGCCTACCTCGCCATTTGCGGCTTCACCTGCGAGGCGGAAAACGATCACGACGCTGGTTGACTTAGCCGTCCAGCGTGTCAGGCGCGTGGGCGACAGGACGCTGGGCGGCCGCCTCGTAACGGAGAACTCGTGGTCCAGTCAGCCGCCCATCCCTGCGGGCGAAGAGCAGCCGGACCATTACGTCTTGGCAGTTCTGGACCATATCGCCTCACGGCCGCCCGAGCTCGCCGAGTTCCTGCGGCGCCATGATTCGGGCATCAACGTCGTGGGCGAATTCCGTCGAATGAACGGGGGATTTCATATGTCTCCGGAGCTTGTCGCGCGCTGCGCAGACCTGGGCGTCTGGCTGGACTTTGATCTGTACAATTTCGTGGCGAGGATGAGCCAGAGGCGTGATGTACGTCGCGGCGTGCGTCGATGCCTCGGCTACCACGCCTCAGTAGCGGTGCACTCGACAGAATCCACCTCGACACCACACCATGCGCGCGACGCGATCCTCCTGGAAATGCCTGCCTCCCCCTGAGGCAACGGCGCCGCTCGGTTTCGACGCGGTCTTCACCGACGCGGAGGCGGAGCAGCTCATGCTCGGCCTCGTGCCGGAGCGGATGGAAGACAAGTGGTTCATCTATGGCGAGGACGGTTGGCTGCGGTTCCATCGCAGCTGGAGCGGCGCCTTGATCTATGCGCTGCGTCTCGACGGCTCGCCGGATGGCGTGCGTGTCGCGGAATCGTGGGTCAACCGCGATCCGGAGCAGTACGCGGCCACCGATGTTGCCTACGATCGCGCGCTTGTACGCTTCCTCATCGACGCGTTCCTGCTTCGCAAACCCGGCGTTCGTTTCCCGATGCCGCAGGATGCCGCGGGTGCCCCTGATGGGGTCGTCCAGCACGCGCTGGTCGGTCGCGCGTATCCGGAACGCGGCTCGGGCGATCGCTAGTTGGCCGGCCACGCGCTCCATGTTCGGTCAGTGATGCGACGTTGCCGCGCGGCGACAGCTTCAGGCGGGACGGGCTTCCGGTTGCGGTGACTTCAGCGTATCGATACGCGGTGTCGCGCCGCCGATGAGACGATGCTTTCGCTGGGCCCAGTACAGCATGGCAGCGACGGTGACCACGAGCATGACGATCGTGACGATGGAGCTTTCTGGACCGAACAAACCGCCTGTCAGCCAAACCGGGCCGCGATACTCGCCGACCATCGGTGCCATGCGACGCCAGTCTTCAATGCCTGACAGGGGTAGTCCGGAGAGGATGATCGTGAAGTTCCACGCAGCGTGATTCGCTGCTGCGACCCAGAGGTTTCGCGAAAGCACGAACACGAGGGTCCACAGTGCGCCGGTCAAGGTTACCGACACGATCATCGTGACCAGTTCCTGCATGCTGGCGCGGCCCTCGATATTTTCGAGATGACCGAGCGCGAAGATCACGGACTGCAGGCACAATGCCGGGACGGTGCCCCAGGCGCTTTCCAGGATGCGGAAAAGGATGCAACGGTAGGCGATTTCTTCCAGGGTCGCGGCAATCACGATCAGACCGGCGATGCCGAGCAGGCCGCGCTGCAGTCCATGGTAGGCGGTGATCTCATACGCCCCGAGCGCAAGCACCAACAGCATCGAAATCGCCACCAGCAGGCCGCCGGATGCGCCACCGAGCATGATCGCGAGCGGCGCGGGGCGCAGTTCACTGGCATTGCGGGCTTCGACAAGGCGGACGTAGGCCCAGTAAGCCAGCACGGCGAAGACGATAATGCCGGTCCGCCGCAGCAGGCTCGTGACGGAGTCGTCGGGATGGAATAGGGCCTGCAGTCCCGGCAGCACCAGCATGCGGACAAACAGCACGGCGCCGAACAGGGCGGCGAACGCCAAGAGCAGTTTCTTGGCAACGGCTATCACGCGCCGGAAATGATGCAAGGTGAACTCCTGCGTCTGTCCCATGAATGACCGGGATATCGCGAGGCGAGATGGCCCGAGTCGCAACCCGTGTCGCGCATTCTAGGTCAGTCGATAATGCATGCGCATGGTCATATCGGCATGACGCTCATGCATAATTGCATGCGAGCAACCACACGACGTCGGCAGCCGATTTCGCATGGAATGGAGCGATTTACGCATCTTCCTGGCCATCGCGCGGGAAGGAACGCTGGGGGCCGCCGCCCGGAAGCTGGCGCAGACGCAGCCAACCATGGGGCGACGATTGCGCGTCCTGGAGGACGCGCTCGGACACACGCTTTTCCAGCGGACCAAGGACGGTTTCGTCCTGACCGACGAAGGTTCCACCCTGCTGGGTCATGCCGAACGCATGGAAGCGGAAGCGCTCGCCATCGAGCGTCGGCTTGCGGGGCAAACGCAGCAACTCGAAGGCCTGCTGAGAATCACCTCGTCGGATTGGTTCGGCGCACATATCCTCACGCCGGTGCTTGCGGAGTTTTCCATCCTGCATCCTCAGGTCACGATCGAGTTGTTGACGGATGCGCGCTTCCTGAGCCTTTCCCGTCGCGAGGCCGATGTGGCGTTCCGCATCAGGCCGTTCGATGAGCCGGACGTCGTCTCGCGAAAGTTGTTGCACATGCGCTATCGCGCCTACCTTCGCCAGGGAATCGCCCATCCGATGGCGGGCGATGGCACCGGCAGTGCGTTGCTGGCGCTGGACTCCGCGTTCGCAGGGGTGCCCGACGACAGCTGGCTGCAAACGATGTTGCCGAAGGCACGCACGGTTTTCCGCAGCAACAGCCGCGACGTGCAAGCCAGGATGTGCGCTCACGGTGTGGGTATCGCGGTACTGCCGATTCCGTTGGCCGATGCCACCGGTGGCATCGAGCCGATCGACTTGGGCACCGAGCCGCCAGGCCGCGATACATGGGTCGGCTATCACCGGGATCTGCGTCGACTGCCTCGCCTTCGGGCATTGCTCGAGCTGGTGATCGCGCGGCTTGCGAACGGATCATCGGGCCGGCAGTGAACCGCGCATGTCTGTTTTGGGTCGGCAGCAGTCATTCGCCGACCACGGGACCGATCATTGCGGCCCGCGAGTCCGACACGGAGTACGCGTGCGCGCTCGTGCGCTTCCTCACCGACGCGTTCCTGCTCCGCAAGCCTGGCGTCCGCTTCCCGATGCCGCGGGGTGCCGGGGGCTCCCGAGGGCATCGTCCAGCGCGCGCTGGTCGGTCGCGCGCATCCGGAACGCGGCCCGGGCGATCGCTGGTGGGCGAGCCACGCGCTGCATGGCGACGCGTGCGCTTCGATGCGTTCGATCGGCTACGATCGAGGCTCCACCGACAGGAGGTCGCCATGCCGGGTCCCGCACGCGCTGGCCTGTTCGTTTACGCGAAGGATGCCGAGCGCCTCGCGACGTTCTACGCGTCGGTGGCCGGCATGGTTCGCCTGCACGCGACCGATGAACTCATCGTGCTCGAATCCGCGGACATCCAGTTGCTCGTGCACCGGATTCCCGCTGCCATCGCCGCGGGCATCGAGATCACGTCGCCGCCGCAGCGACGCGAGGACACGGCGCTGAAGTTCTTCTTCACGGTGCCGAGCATCGAAGCGGCGATGGCGACGGCGACGCGCCTCGGCGGCGATGTGTCCGGCGAACGATGGAACGGGCCCGGATTCGTCGTCTGCAATGCGTGCGACCCGGAGGGCAACATCTTCCAGGTCAGGGAAGCGACCTGACGACTCGGATCGGCGCCCATGCGAACGCTGCTGTACCTGTCGAGTCTCTTCCTCGCGCTGCCCTCGATCGCACTCGCCGCGGCATTCCTCGTGCTCGGCACCGCGATCTCGGCGCACTCGCTGCTCGGCTTCCTCGGCGTGCTGCTCGAGACGGCGCTCTGGTTGCTGCCGTGGGGCCTGCTCGCGATCATGGCCGTGTTCGTCGCGCTCGTGGTCGCGGGGTTTTCCGTCCGCTTACGCTGGCTCGCGAGCCTCCTCGTCGCCGCGCTCGCGATCGGCAGCAGCGCGACCGCGCTTGCGCTCATCACGTTGCACGGCAACGGGTCCCTCGGGCAGCTCGTGTTCTTCATCCCGGCTGCGGTTTCCGCTGCGATCGCGCTCTGGCTTGCGGTTCGGGAAGGCCGCGCGTCGGTGACGGCCGCGGGCGCTCGAGCGCGGGCCGACGACGCGCGCATCGCAGCGGCTGTGATCACGAGCGAAAATGGGATGCCACGTTCGCGGGAATGACGACGCCGTCAGGCCTAGGTGAGCTATCCCGCACCTTCGTGGACTCGGGAGTGATCTACTATCGACGCGGCCGAGGCAGCGCCCTACGGAGTTGCCCTCACCCGACGAGCGCTGGAGGTTTCCATGTGCAGGAACATCAAGACGCTGTACAACTTCGATCCGCCGGCGACGGAGGACGAGATCCGCGCGTCCGCGCTGCAGTTCGTGCGCAAGCTCAGCGGGTTCAATACGCCGTCCAAGGCGAACGAAGCGGTGTTCAACGCGGCGGTCGAGCAGGTCAGTGCGGCGGCCACCACGCTCATCAACTCGCTGTTCACCCTGAGCACGCCGCGCAATCGCGAGATCGAACGCGCCAAGCTCGTGATCGCCTCGGCGAAGCGATTCGGACGTTCGGAGTGACGACGGCGCGGGCCTAGTCCTCGAAGCGGTCCGTCGATTCGCGATCGCGCTCGTAGTGCCGCGCGAGCGGGAACGGCGGCAGCCACGATTCGCGCCGGATCGTCCAGAGCTCGTACGTCGGCGTGAACCGGTCGGGGGCGTCGAACGTGCCGAGGTTCACTTCGATTTCGTCGCCGCTGCGCCCGAACACCGACGAGCCGCAACGCGGGCAGAAATGCCGCCCGGCGTACGAGCGCGTCCCGCCTTCGATCGCCACCGCGTCGGCGGGGAAGATCGCCGAGGCGTGGAACAGCGCGCCGTGGTGCTTGCGGCAATCGAGGCAGTGGCAGATGCCGACGCGGTACGGGCGTCCCGTGGCGACGATGCGCACGTCGCCGCACAGGCAGCCTCCGCTGGATGTTTCCATGACGTCGCTCCTCTCGACCGTGGTCGAAACGTCGTGGGGACGCGCGCGGCGATTGCAACCGCGCGGTGGCGGGCGGTTCAGTCGACGAGGCGCTTGCGCACCGCGTAGCGCACGAGTTCGGCGCTGTTGCGCACGCCGAGCTTGGCGAGCACGCGGCTGCGGCGGTTCTCCGCGGCTTTCGCGCTGATGTCGAGCTTGTTGGCGATCTCCTTGATCGTGAGGCCGTCGACGACGAGGTGCAGCACTTCGCGTTCGCGGTCGGACAGCGCGCCGTAGGGATCTTCCGGCTGCGGATGCTTGAGCTGGCTGGCGAGGATCTTCGTCGCGTACGGGCCGAAGTAGACGCCGCCGGCGGCGATCGTGCGGATCGCATCGAGCAGCTCGTTGGTCGCGGTGTTCTTCACCAGGTAACCAGACGCACCCGCGCGCACCACCTGCACGGCGTACTCGTCTTCCTCGTGCATGGTCAGCACGAGCACCTTCGTGCGCGGCAGTTCCTCGGTCAGGCGGCGCACGACGTCGATGCCGGACAGGCGCGGCATCGAGATGTCGATCACCGCGATGTCGGGTTGCAGCGCGAGGGCCTGTTCGACGGCGCTGATGCCGTCGCCGGCTTCGCCGACGACGACGCAATCGCCGCTGGCCCGCAGCATCGCGACCAGGCATTCGCGCAACACGGTGTGATCATCGGCAATCAAGAGGCGGATCATGGGCTCGCTCCCGGGGAGGCATCCGATAGCGGGAAATGCACCGACAGGCCGAAACCGGCGCCGGGTGTGGACTGGAACTGGAGGGAACCACCGAACAGGCGCACGCGATCGCGCATGCCGCCGAGGCCGCTGCTGGCGCCCTGGCGGCCGCGCGCGAGCGCGGCATCGATGTCGCAGCCGCTGCCGTCGTCGCGCACGCGCAGGCTGGCCTGCTCGCCGCGGCCGTCGAACGCGATCGCCACGCGGCGCGCGGATGCGTGCCTGGCGGTGTTGGCGAGTGCTTCCTGCACGAGGCGGAACACCAACGTCGAGCGGTCGGCGTCGATGCCCGCGGGCGGCGCGTGGTAGTCGAGCTGCGTGTCGATGCCGTGCGTCTCGGAGAACGAGCGCGCGAGCCAGCGCAACGCGGGTTCGAGGCCGAGATCGTCGAGGATCTGCGGGCGCAGCATGCGCGACAGCGCGCGCGTGTCCTGCAGGGTCGAATCGCCGATCGCGTGCGCGCGCGCGAGTTCGTCGCGCGCGTGGCGGTTGCGTTCGTCGTCGGGCAGCGACGCCAGCGCTTCGCTGATCAGGTGCAGCATCGCGGCCAGGTTGTGGCCGACGCCGTCGTGCAGTTCGCGCGCGAAGCGGCTGCGTTCCTCTTCCTGCACGCGCCACACCGACCGCGCGATGCGCTGGAACGCGGCCTGGCCCTGGCGCAGGCGTTCGGCGAGGGCTTCGTGCGCCTGCAGGAGCTCGGTGAGCTGCGCGCGCATCTCGTTGGGGGAGGGGGGGTCAGTGCGCATCGCCGCCTTCCTCGCGCAGGCGTCGTTCGATCCGCTGGTCCAGGTTCGCGCGCGCGCCTTCGGGTGCATCGGCGAGCAGGTCCTTGCGCGCCGCGGCTGCCGCCGCGGTCGCCGCGATCGCTTCGGCTGCATCGGGCGGGAACGCGCGCGCGCCGAGGGCATGGACGAAATACGCGTCGGCCGCGCGGCCGGCATCCTTGAGCAAGGGCAGGGCTTCACGATAGCGCCGCGCGGCGGTGCCGCGATCGCCGGCCTGCAGCGCGGCGCCGATCTCGAGTTCGAGCCAGGCGAGCCGCGTCGGCACTTCGGCGAGCTGAGTGGCGTCGCCGCTCAGGGCGGCGAGTGCGGAGGCCGCGCGCGTCGGTTTGCCGGGCATCGCGAAGGCGAGTCGCGCACGCTGCAAGCGCACTTCGACCGCGACCTTGCCACTGTGCGCCTCGGCGGCGGCGGCAGCCGCATCGTCGAGCCTGGCCGCGGCGGCGGCGAAGTCGCCGCGCGCCTGCAGTTGTCTGGCGCCGACGAGCAGGAGCGTCGCGCGCTGGTCGGCATTGGCATGCCCGGCGGGGACCCTGGCGAGTGCGGCGTCGGTCGCCGCTTCGTCACCGAGTGCGCTCGACAGGCGCGCCTGCAGCAGCGTCGCCTCCACCAGCATGCGCCGGTCGGCGCGGCGCGCGGCGATCCGTTCCGCGCGCACGGCGTGGTCGAGACCCTCGGCCCAACGGCCCTCGGCGAGCGAGAGCTCGCCGAGGTCGAGGTGCGCGGCGGAGGCTTCCTCGCCGAGCTGGCGGTCCTCCGCATCGCGCAAGGTCTTCTGCAGGCGCTCGCGCGCCGCCGCGAAATGCCCGCGCGCGATGTCGAGCAGGCCGATGCTCTGCTCGACGCGCAGCAGGCCGTTGTTGTCGTCGAGCTTGCGGTAGAGGGATTCGGCCTGTTGCCAGTAGACCAGCGCATTGTCGAACTGGCCGAGCCGGAACGAACTGAAGCCGACGTTGTTGAGGCTCTCGGCGACCTGGTCGGGCAGGTCGAGCTGCTGGCGCAACGCGAGCGCCTCGCGATAGGCGACGAGCGCGGCCGCATCGTCGCCGCGTTCCTCGGCGATCACGCCGCGGTCGTTGGCAAGGTCGGCGAGGCTGGCGCGATCGCCGAGCTGCTCGAGCATCGCCTTGACGCGATCGAGCGTGCGCTCGGCCGCGTCGCGCTCGCCGCGCTCGGCCTCGACGATGGCGAGGTTGCGCAAGGTCTTGCTGAGGCCGAGCGTGTCGCCGAGGCGTTCGCGCGTCGCCGCGGCGCGCGTGTATTGCTCGGCCGCCGCGTCGAGCTGGCCGAGTCGCTCGTAGCCGATGCCGAGCGCGTTGCGCACTTCCGCTTCGGCGGCCGCGTCGCGCGCGCGCGTGTCGAGCACGAGCGCGCGCACGAGGTACTCGTCGACCGCGGGCTGCGCCTCGCCCTGCTGGATCGAGGTGCGGCCGAGCAGGAACCAGGCGCGTGCATCCTGGTCGTCTTCCTTCACGTAGCGGCGCAACTGCGCGATCGCGCCGGCGCCGTCGCCATCGGCGGCGAGGGTTTCCGCGGCGAGCAGGGAAAGGAATGGATCGTGCGGGAACGCGCGCACGGAGTCGTCGAGCAGGCTGCGCGCCTGCGCCGGGTCGTCGAGCGCGCGTGCGCGCAGCTCGCGCCCGAGCGCGCCGTCCTCGTGCGCGAACCGCTGCAGGATCGCCGCGCGCGTGTTGTCGGCCGGCAGTTCCTGCTGCGCGGCGGACTGCGCGTCGAGCAACGCGCGCGCGACGAGCGCGCTGGCCGGGTCCTGCGCGGCGAGTCCGGCGAGGGTCGCCGCCGCCGGCGCGGGTTCGTGCCGGTCGAGCGCGGCCAGCGCGCCGCCGAACGCGGCGAGCGAGGCGGGCGCGAGCGACGGGGTGGTTCCCGCGCGCCGCCCCGACGCGGCGAGCCAGGTCGCCGTCGCTTCGCGATAGGCGGCGAACAACTCGGCCGCATTCGTGCCGCGCACGTCGACGACAGGTCCGGCCTGCGGCGACGACGGCTCGCTCGACCAGAGTTGCAGGTGCAACGCCTGTGCATCGCGCGCGAGCGTGCCATGCACGAGGCGGGTCGCCTTGGCTGCGCCGGCGACGTCGGCGAGGCGGCGCAGCAGCACGTCGCGCGGCTGGTCCGGTGCGACGCGCGCGAGTGCGTCGAGCACGCGACGGCGCGGGATCGATGCCGCGCCGGGATCGTTGCGCAGCCAGGTCGCGAGGTGTTCGTCGAGGCCGCGCGCGATCGCGGCAAGCTCGGCATCGCCCGTGGGCGCGAAGATCGGCAGCACGCCGATGCGTGGCACGGCCGGCGCGACGACCGCGGCCGGCGCGGGCGCGGGCCACGGGTGGCGCCACAGCCAGGTGGCGAGCGCGGTGCAGGCGAGTGCGGCGAACGCGCCGGCCCACAGCACGCGCCGGTCGAGCGGCGGTCGCGGCACGCGCCTGGCGTCGAGCGCACGCACGGCATCGCGCGCCGAGGCGAACCGGTGCGCCGGATTGACCTTGAGCAGGCGCTCGCTGAACGCGTGCATCCATCCCGGCAGCTCCGGCCGCGCCCTGGCGAGCGACGGCGGGGGGCGCAACAGGCGTTGCACCACGGCTTCCGCCGGCGTGCCGCCGGAGAACGGCAGCTCGCCCGCGAGCATCTCGTAGAAGATGAGGCCGACGGCGTAGAGGTCGCTGCGCGCGTCGATCGGTCCACCGCGCGCCTGCTCGGGCGACAGGTATTCGGGCGTGCCGACGATCATGCCGGTCTGCGTCATGCCGGTCGCGCCGAGGATGCGGGCGACGCCGAAGTCGGTGATGTAGGCGTGGTCGCCGTCGCCGAGCAGCACGTTGGCGGGCTTCAGGTCGCGGTGGACGACGCCGCGCAGGTGAGCCGCGCCGAGTCCTTCGAGCAACCCGCGCACGATCGCGATCGCCTGTTCCGGCGCGAGCCTGCGCACGCGGTCGAGGCGGTGCTCGAGCGATTCGCCGGCGATGAAGTCCATGCTGATGAACCAGCGGCCGTCGTGCTCGGCGATGTCGTGGATGCGCACCACGTGCGGGCTCGATACCTGTCGCGCGAGCAGCAGTTCCTGGCGGAAGGTGCGGAACGCCTCCGGGCGGCGCGCGAGGTCGGGGCGCAGCAGCTTGAGCGCGACGTCGATGTCGAGCGAGAGGTCGCGCGCGCGGTAGACGACGCCCATGCCGCCGATGCCGATCATCGCCTCGATGCGGAAGCGCCCGCCCAGCACGTCGCCGGCGCGCAGCTCGCTCGCGGCGAAAAAGCCGGTGAGCGTCGCGGCGTCGTCGCTGGGCGATGGTTCGTTCAGGCCGGCATTCACGCGCCCACGATAGCGCGGAAGGCGCGCGCCGCACAGGTACGGAC
Source organism: Dokdonella fugitiva (assembly GCF_004342425.1). GTDB lineage: Bacteria > Pseudomonadota > Gammaproteobacteria > Xanthomonadales > Rhodanobacteraceae > Dokdonella_A > Dokdonella_A fugitiva. The sequence continues at coordinate 135,199 of NZ_SLWQ01000010.1, forward strand.
GCTTTTTCTAAGCCGATACCTTGCGCAAATCTTCCCACGACGGCGCATCGCCGTCGGGCAGCGCGTCGATGAGGCCGGCGATGCGGTCGCGCAGGCGCGCGGCCTCGAGCGCGGTCGCGGCCGCGCCGGCGACGTTCTCGACCAGTTCGAGGTCGAGTTCGGTGACCGGCGGCCCCGGCGTACGGCTGTCGGCGTAGATGACGCCCGTCGCGCCGTCCTGCATCAGCAGCGGCGTGCAGACGAGCGCGCGGATGCCGCCGAGGCGCACGCTCGGGCGTTGCGCCAGCCATGGCGAATCGGTCGTGTCGCAGCAGACCACGGACTTGCGGCTGGCGAGCACGCGCTCGACCGCCGCGGCGCTGCCGGCGAAGCGGTCGCCGGACAGGTCCGCCGGGCGCAGCGCGCGGCTCGCGTGCACGCGCAGGGGGCGCCCCGCGTCGGCGTACAGCACGAAGCCGCGGTCGAGGCCGGACAGCTGCAGCACCATGTCGAGCATCTGCGGGATCAGCGTGCTCATGCCGATGTTCGGCTGCTGCAGTTGCGCCGACAGCGCGCGCGACACTTCGCGTCGGCTGAGGCCGGCCGAGCGGTGCGCGGCGGCCGCGGCATCGTCGATGCGCTCGAACGAGCACTGCACGTCGCCGACGGAGAACCACGTGGATGCGGCGAGCTGCGCGCTGCGCACCATGTGGCCGTCGACGCGCAGGCCGTTCTTGCTGCCGGTGTCCGACAGCAGCCAGCCATCGCCGCGCCACTCGAGTTCGGCATGGAAGCGCGACACGGAGGGATGTTCGATGCGCAGCTCGCAGGCGCTCGCGCGGCCGAGGCGGTACGCCGTGCCTTCCTCGATCACGCGCACCAGCGCGGCGCCGTCGGGTGGATAGGCGGTCAGGCGCGCCGGCATGGAGCGATCACGCGCCGCCGGCGCAACGCAGCAGGCTGAAGCGCAGCGTGCGCGCGAGGCTCGACAGTTCGCCCGCGTCGTTGACCATGTCGCGCTGGCCGCGCCAGAGGTTGGCGATGTCGATGCCGGCGTGCGCCTCGACGTCGGCGATGAAGTCGTCGAGCGGTCCGAGTGCATTGGTGCAACCGAGCACCGGATCGAGCACTGCGGTGCCGATCGCGGCGATCACGTTGGTGAGCAGCGCCGTGAGTTCGCCGCGCAGCAGGTTGCCGAGGATCGCCGCGGTCAGGCGCAGGGTCAGCGCGGTCGACTTCGGCAGGATCACGACCAGCACCGCGACGAGGCCGGTGTTGGCGTCCTTCGCGACGATGAACTGCGAGAACGCGCCGCCGCGACCGCGTGCGCGCGCGCTGCCTTTGAGCACGTCCTCGGTCACGTCGGCGAAGGTGCCACCGATCGGCGCCTTGAGCAGGCGGTACGGACTGTTCGGCGTGTAGGCGAGCCGGTGCGTGTGCACCTCGATGTCGTAGGTGTTGTGGAACGACAGCACGCCGGTGCCGTCCTCGAAGGGTTCGAAGCCGCTCGTGAACAGTTCCGGCGTGCCAGGCGGCTCGATCGTGACAAGCATCGGGAACGCCGGGTCGATGGCGACGCCGGCGGGAAGCGCACCGGGTGGGTGGGCCGGGTCGAACAGCTCCGCGCTGAGGTTGAGGCTGCGCGGGCTGAGGTTGGTCGGCGTGTCGAAGACGATCGTGACTTCGGCGTCGTAGTGCGTGCCGAGCGCGTCCTCGAGCAGGATCGTCGCGTGCGCGGTATCGCCGATGACCTCGACGTCGACCTGCGCGTGCGCCACGTGCGCGCCGAGCAGCGCGGAGAGGAGCAGCGCGCAGGCAGGCAGGCGGAGCGGTCGCATGGTCATCGGGCCCCCGGGCACCCGGCGCGGACAAGGCGGCCGGGATTCATGCCCGAGTCTAGCGCGTAACCCATGCCACGCTCACGCCGGCGACAGCGCGAGGGAATTTCCCCGTCGCATGCGAGGGGGATTCCCTTGCGCGATCGACGCGCAAGCATGTCGCCGCGTTTTATCGTCGGGCCGCGGTGGCTGCGAACGGGACGGCAGCCGCCCGCGATCGCGAACAGGGGCGCGATGACATGGGCGACACGCAGTGAGCAACAGCCACGACGAAGAGAGCCGGCGCAACGACATGCGTCGCCGCATCGCGGAGGAACTGATCGCGAGCGAACTGCGGCGCCGGCAGCGCAAGCGCATCGACGCGGCGCTGCTCGACGCGGCGCGCGACCCGCCGGCGGACGCGGACGCGGACGCAGCGTCGCGGCAGCCCGGCGAAGCGCCGCGGCCCGCGGACGGCCAAATCGACGATGCGGACGACGAGGCGACGCCTGCGCCGCGCGATCCTGCCAGCGAATGAGCGTGCCCGCGGCCGCCGGCCGCGGCGGCGTCAGTGGGTCGGCCGCTGCTTGAGGCCGCTCTTCCATGCGTAGACGGCCGCCTGCGTGCGGTCGGTGACGTCGAGCTTGCCGAGCACGTTGCTGACGTGCGTCTTGACCGTCTTTTCGCCGATGCCGAGGCGTTCGGCGATCTGCTGGTTGTTGAGGCCCTCGGCGATCAACGCGAGCACTTCGCGCTCGCGCTGGCTCAGCGAGTCGAGCATCTCCGCGCCGGGTTCGTTCTCCTGGCGCAAAAGTTCCATCAGGCGCGCCGCGACGCGCTGGTGCAGCACGGCTTCGCCGCGCGCAGCCTTGCGCACCGCTTCGGCGAGCGCGTCGGCGTCGACGTCCTTGAGCAGGCACGAGAGCGCGCCCGCGCGCACCGCCTGGACGATCTGCTGCGCGTCCTCGAACGAGGTGAGCAGGACGACCTGGGTGTTCGGGTTCTGCTCGCGGATCAGGCGCGTGGTTTCGATGCCGCCGCCGGGCATGACGAGGTCGACCAGCGCGACCTCCGGCGATTTCTCGCGGCACAGGCGGATCGCGTCGCCGCCGTTTTCGGCTTCGCCGACGATGGACAGGTCCGCGTGCGTCTCGAGGAACGCGCGGATGCCTTGCCGGACGAGCACATGGTCGTCGGCGATGACGATGCGGATGGGCGTGTTCATTGGTCGGCAGTCTCCACTACGTTGAAGCTGACGGCAACCCTGAGGCCGCCCTCGGGGCGAGGGGCCAGCTCGAGGTGCCCGCCCGGCAGCAGCAGCGCCCGCTCGCGCAGGTTGCGCAGCCCCATGCCCGCCGCGGGCGCCTCCGGCGCGCCGCGGCCGTTGTCGGCGATGACGAGCTCGACCCGCTCCTGCTGGCGCGCGAGCCTGACCTCGACCCGGCTCGCGCCGCTGTGGCGCAACACGTTCGAGAGGGCCTCGTCGACGATGCGCAGCAGCGATTCCTCGACCGGCGCCGCCTGCGGCGGCACGTCGTCGAGCGTGGTCTCCACCGCGATGCCGCTGAGATGGGCCCACTCGACCGCGCGCGTGCGCAGCCGTTCGGCGAACGGCAGCTCGGCGTCGGAGGCGCGCAGCTCGTCGAGGATCTGCGCGAGCTCCTGCTGGATCTGCTGGGTGAGGCGCTGCGCCTGCTCGAGCCGGTCCGCGACCGTCGGGTCGGCGGCGATGCGGCGTGCGGTGGCGAGTTGCAGGTTGAGCGCGAATGCCTTCTGCTTGACCGTGTCGTGCAGGTCGCGCGCGAGGCGCTGGCGCTCGGCCAGGGTCGCCAGCTGCGCGCGCGTGCGCAGCAGGCCCTTGAGGTCGAGCGCCATGCGGTCGAGCAGGGTCGACAGCGCGCCGAGCTCGTCGCCGGAGTGGTCGCCGATGTGGTCGCCGAAGTCGCCGCGGCTCCAGGCGTTCGCCGCGTACGCGATGCGGTTGAGCCGGCGCGTCACCCAGCCGGCGAGGAACAGCGACGAGGCGATGCCGAACACGACGAGGAAGCCGAACACGGTCGGCGACTCGAAGCTCGATTCGGACAGCAGGTGGCGCCAGGGCGAAGGCAGGTGCAGTTCCAGCGCGAGCCAGCCGACGTCGCGGCCCTGCGCGTCGCGCAGCGGCGCCAGCGCGCGTCGCAGCCGGCGGCCTTCGTCGCTGCCGGGCAGCGCGACCGCATGGCCGGCGGCGCGCGCGCGGGAGAAATCCGTTGCCGACGGCGCCGTCACGTGCGCGCCGCGGTCGGGTGGCGAGACGACGCGTTCGCGGCCGTCGAGGTCGAGCAGCGCGGCGCTCAGCGGCCGCTCGGACAGTTCGAGCAACAGGTAGGATGCGTCCGGCGTGAGGCCGCCGCGCGGCTGTTGCAGGCGCAGCACCCAGCCGTCGAGCCAGGCCTGCGCGCCGACGCGCGCCGCTTCGTCGACGCCGTGCAACTCGGGCCAGCGGCGGGCGAACTCGTCGGCGCCGGCGTCCGCAGCGCGCTCGAGGCTGCCTTCGGCAAGGCCGCGCATCATCTGCTGGAACTCGTGCGAGAGGATCACCGCCTCGACCAGCACGAGGGTCGGCAGCGCGAGCAGCGCGTAGAACAGCGCGAGCTTGACCACGAGTCCGCGCAGGCGCGGGCGCAGCAGGGTCATGGGCTTGGGGCCGTGGGCATGCGCGCAAGCATACCTGTGCGCTCGCCGCGCGCGGCTAGCGCGCCGCGGGAATCGTGAACGGCGCCGACACCGGGCAGCCCGTGCGCATGCGCCTGCCGCAACTGCGCAGGCCGAGGTCCTTGTCGAGGCAGACGCGTACCTCGACCAGCGCGCCCTGGCTGCAGTGCAGGCTCAGCATGTCGTCGGCGAGGCCGGGGTTGGCGCGCTTGAGCGCAGCGCGCAAGTCGCCCGCGCGCATGGACAGGTCGCGCGCGGGCGCCTTCAGTTCGGGCGGCACCTGCACCGCCGCGTAAGCGCGGTCGGCGAGCCTGAAGTAGGCGTTCGGCGCGAGACCGCTGCAACTGCCGTGCGCCTGCCACTCGTGGTTGATGAGGCGGCGGCTCGGCATGAAGGCGAGCGTCGCCTCGACGGTGCGCCGGTCCGGCCTCGCGTCGGTGCGGCAGCGCTGCGGGCCGCCGCCGCCCTCGTACTGCGGCCACAGGCCGTGCAGCACGAAACCGTAGCCCTTGTGGCCGCATTGCTCGTCCTCGTCCGGGTGGGTCTGGCAGAACGTCGGCGACCACGACAGCGCCATGACGTAGTAGTCGTAGCGGCCCGCGCCGGTCGCTGCCGCGGGTGTCTTCGGCGCCTTCGGATGGCGCGCCGATGCGACGGCGCAGTGTCCGGCGAGCAGTGCGGCAGCGAGGAGGACGGCAAGGCGTTTCGTCACGGTGGCGCTTCCAGGGTCGCGATGCGCGCACGCTAGCACGTGATCGCCGCCGCGTGCGTACACGCTATGATGGCCGTTCCACTCCACGCGAATCCGAATCCACGCATGTCCAGACGCATCGCCGCCCGCCGCTCGCCGATCCATGGCAACGGCGTCTTCGCCCTCGTCGACATCCCCAAGGGCGTCGAACTCATCGAGTACCGGGGCAAGCGCCTTACCCACGCCCAGGCCGACCGCCTGTACGCCAACACCAGCGACACCGGGCACACGTTCCTGTTCACGCTCAACGACAAGTACGTCATCGACGCCAACAGCGAAGGCAACATCGCGCGCTGGATCAACCACAGCTGCAAGCCGAACTGCCGCGCCCTGCTCGAAGAAGACGAGGGCGGCGACCCGCGCAAGGACCGCGTCGTGATCGAGACGCTGCGCCCGCTGCGCGCCGGCGAGGAACTCACCTACGACTACGGCATCGTGCTCGAGGAGCGCCTGACGCCGCGCCTGAAGGCGATCTGGGCCTGCCGCTGCGGCGCGCCGCGCTGCACCGGCACCCTGCTCAAGCCCAAGCGCAAGCCGGCTGCGGCACGCAAGCAGGCGCGCAAGTCCGCGCGATCCTGAACGGGATCGCGCGCCTCGCCCGAGCGGTCGGATCGCGCGACCGGCGGGCGCGCGGTCGATTGTGCCCGCGATGAAATGACGCGTAGGATGCGCCGACAGGGCAGCCAGCGGTGCGGGGGCACGGGGGCACGTGAGCAACAGCAGGACCATTGCGGTCGTCGGAGTGTCGGAACAGGAGGTCGCGCACCTGCGCCTGCTGCTGCGCAAATGCGCGGACGATATCGGCCAGACCTGGCGCTGGGGTGACGAAGACACGGCCGACCTCGTCGTCGTCGACGTCGATTCCTTCGGCGGGCAGATGGCGCGCACGCGCGCGCAGGGCGCCGGCATCCGCTGCGCGGTGTTCACCGACCGCACGGTCGAAGGCGCCGACCTGGTGCTGCGTCGCCCGCTCACGCGCGCGAACGTGATCGAAGTGCTGAAGCAGGCCGCGACGCCGGTCGTCGCGCGTGCCGACATCGGCGCGCACACCGACGATTTCTACACGCGCGACCTCGGCGACGCCGCGAGCGACAGCGCGCCCGTGGCCGAACCCGACGTCCTGCCGGCGATGGGCCTGGACCAGGCGCTGCAGCCGCAGCCGCTCGAGCTGCGCGAAATGGTCGGGCGCGACCCGCCGCCACCGCGCGCGGCGCCGGCGGAACCGGCGCGCAAGTACGCGACGCGCGAGAGCATGCTCACCGACACCGCGCCGCGCGAACTGCGCGAATACCTCGAAAGCAACCTGCTGACGATGCCGGCGCGCTTCAGCCTTGCCGGTGCGCCGCCGCTCGTGCTCGACCCGAAGAACAAGGTCGCGCATGCCCCGGCCGCGCTCGGCGCGCTCGAACCGTATTGCCGCGTGAAATGGCGGCTCTGCGACTGGCAGCCGCTGACCGGCACCGAGCTCGCCGACGTGCGTGCCGAACAGCAGTCGCACGCGTATTCGCGTCTGGTCTGGCTGCAGGTGCTCGTGCAGTCGGATGGCCACCTCGCCAAGCACCTCGACCCGGGCGGCACCTACAAGATCAAGCACTGGATCGAGATCGACAAGGACCTCGGCCGCTATTTCCGCATCGCCTCGGCGATGCTGCAGCCGGCACGCCTGCACGAGATCGCCGCGGCCGCGGCCGCACCGATGGCCGAGGTGTTCAACCTCGTCAACGCCTACGACGCGATCGGCAACATCGAATGGCAACCGCGCGCACGCCGCCACGAGCCCGCGACGCCCGAACCGTCGCTGATGGGCCGCATCAGGAAGCCCTGGCGCCGCTCGTACCGCTAGCCCGCGCGGGGCCTGCCGCGCGAGACGAAGCAAAGCCAGAGGCAGGATTGCAGCACGAAGCACGCCGAGCACACGAAGAAGAGCTTCCCTGATTGCCTTCTCGGTGTGCTCGGTGTGCTTCGTGTTCCAGGGTTTCCGGCTTTGCTCAGCCGCCCGCGCGATACGCGTGCACTTCGTCGACGAGGGCGGCGACGTGGGCGGGGTCGATGTCCGGCGTGATGCCGTGGCCGAGGTTGAAAACGTGGCCGGGTGCGCCCGCGTACGCGTCGAGCACCTTGCGTGCCTGCGCGCGGATCGTGTCGGGCGACGCGGCGAGTACGGCCGGGTCGAGGTTGCCTTGCAGGGCGACGCGCTGGCCGACGCGCGCGCGGGCTTCGCCGAGGTCGATCGTCCAGTCGACGCCGAGTGCGTCGCAGCCGGTGTCGGCGAGCGCTTCCAGGTGTCCGTTGGCGCCCTTGGAGAACAGGATCAGCGGCACGTCGCGCGTGGCCGCGTCGGCCTTGAGGCGCGCGGCGATCGCGGCGAGCGGGCGCAGCGAGAACTCGCGGAACATCGCGGGTGCGAGCAGGCCGCCCCAGGTGTCGAACACCATGAGCGCCTGCGCGCCCGCGGCCGCCTGCGCGGCGAGGTAGCGCGCGACGGCTTGCGCGAGCGTGTCGAGCAGGCGGTGCATCGTCGGCGCGTCCTCGAGCGCGAGTGCCTTCGCGCGCGCGAAGCTCGACGAGCCTTCGCCTTCGATCATGTAGCAGGCGAGCGTCCACGGGCTGCCGGAGAAGCCGATCAGCGGCGCGCGCTCGTGCAGTTCGCGGCGCACGAGGCGCACCGCATCGACGACGTAGCGCAGGTCCGTTTCCGGGTCGGGCACGCCGAGGCGGGCGATGTCGGCCGCGCTGCGCAGCGGGCGCGCGAACTTCGGCCCTTCGCCTTCGACGAAGTGCAGGCCCAAGCCCATCGCGTCGGGGATCGTGAGGATGTCGGAGAACAGGATCGCCGCGTCGAGCGGGAAGCGCGCGAGCGGTTGCAGGGTCACTTCGCAGGCGAGTTCGGGCGTCTGCGCGAGGGCGAGGAAACTGCCCGCGCGTTCGCGCGTGGCGCGGTACTCGGGCAGGTAGCGGCCGGCCTGGCGCATGATCCAGATCGGCGTCGTGTCGACGGGTTCGCGGCGCAGCGCGCGCAGGAAGCGGTGGTCGGGCGTGGTGGTGGTCATGGTCTGCACGACGAAAAGGGATGGCGGACGGCGTCGTCGCGGCGGCGGGCACGCGCGGCGGACGCTGGAATCGGAACGGGCCGCGCGCTCAACGCGCGTGCGGCCCTTCGAAGCCCTGGCTGAACATCACGTGGAAGCCGCGCCGCAACTGCGCGTCGCGTGCGTGCTCGAACGCGGTCAACGCCGCATCGCGTTCGAGGTAGACCTCGCGCTTGCTGCTCGCGCGGCTGCCTTGCTGGCCCCATTCGCGAAACAGCGTCCAGCCGCCGAGCAGGTCCTGCTGCAGCACGAGCTGGTAGTAACGCGGCGCGTCGGCGCCGGTCGGTTTGGTCTGCATGAAGAGGCGCATGGGGCGTCGCGATCAGAGCATCGCGGATTGTAGCGTCTGCGTCGCGGCGGGCGTTAGCACCGTGACGCCGTACGGCACCGGTGCAGCTTGCCGGCACGCGTCCCGGTTCATCCGGAGTGGCCGGGAACGCCGCGTTCCTGCCCCGTTCGCCGCCTGCCGAGTGCGCGCCGTGCAGCCGCTGGCGGGCGCCGGATCGGTTAAGCTGCGCCGCACACACAGACTCCCTGGGGAGGGGATCATGGCTGTTTCGCGCTCGCTCGGCGCGGCCATCGCCGCGGCCGTCGTCAACATCGGTTTCCTGCACGCCGCCCATGCCGCCGAGGCGGATCCGCAGGCAGGTTCCGCCGCGCCGGCGGAAGACCGGATGACCGAACTCGAAGGCGTGACCGTACTCGGTTCGCGCCGCTACGACCGTTCCTCCGACACGGAAACGGCCGTGCCGGTCGACATGCTGCCGATGCAGAAGGCGGCCGAGCAGGGCGGCAACTTCGATCTCGCGCAGACGCTGCAGTACACCGCGCCCTCGTTCATTTCCGGCCACCAGACCGGCGCCGACAACGCCGACTCGGTCGATTCGGCCGCCCTGCGCGGGCTCGGCTCGGACCAGACCCTCGTGCTCGTCAACGGCAAGCGCCTGCACTCGACCGCGCTGGTCAACCTGTTCGGCGCGCGCAACCGCGGCAATACCGGCACCGACCTCAACACGATCCCGCTGCTCGCGATCGACCACGTCGAGATCCTGCGCGACGGCGCCGCCGCCCAGTACGGCTCGGACGCGATCGCCGGCGTCATGAACATCGCCTTGAAGCGCCGCAAGGGCTGCGAGGGTGTCGTCGGCTACGGCGAATACTCGCGTGGCGACGGCGAGAACTGGCTCGCCTCGGCCTACTGCGGCTTCCAGGTCGGCAACGACGGCGTCGTGGCGCTGACCGGCGAATACCTCGACCGCGGCCGCTCCAACCGTTCCGGCCCGGACAATCCGCGCACGATCGGGGATACCGCGGTCGAGAACGGCACCGTCTACTTCAACGGCGACATCCCGTTCGGCAACGGCATGCACTTCTACTTCGACGGCGGCCTGCAGAACCGCAGCGCCTCGTCGGGCGCGTTCGCGCGCGGCGGCATCGGTTCGGACGACATCCCGTCGCGCAATTCCGAGGCGATGTACCCGGACGGCTTCGTGCCGTTCATCGATCCGTACGTGCAGGATCGCCACGGCACCGCGGGCGTGTGGTGGAACTGGAACGACTGGCGCGTCGATGCGTCGCAGACGCTGGGCTACAACAAGCTCATCGACACCATCCGCCACACGCTCAACGCGTCGATCGCCAACTACGACCTCGAGCACGGCGGCGCCGGCATCAGCCCGGACCACTTCAACGCGGGCGGTTTCTCGTTCACGCAGGCGACGACGAACCTCGACTTCACGCGCTTCTTCGACGGCTGGTTGCACGGCGTCAACGTCGCGTTCGGCGGCGAGTTCCGCCACGAGAACTACGAGATCTACGCGGGCGAGCCCGGCTCGTACATCGACGCCGACGGCCCCGGCGGCGGCAACGCGGGCAGCCAGGGCTTCCCCGGCTTCCAGCCCGCCGACGCGGCCGACAAGAGCCGGCACAGCTGGGCCGGTTACGTCGACGTCGAGACGAACTGGACCGATCGCTTCATGACCGACCAGGCGCTGCGCTACGAGGATTACAGCGACTTCGGTTCGACCACGACCGGCAAGATCGCCGCCGCGTTCCGCGTGACCGACCAGTTCCTGCTGCGCGCGTCGGCGAGCACGGGCTTCCGCGCGCCGTCGTTGCAGCAGCGCTGGTTCTCCTCGACGTTCACCGACTTCATCAGCGGCGAACCGGTCGACGTCGTGCTCGCGCCCAACGGCGGGCCGATCGCGCGCGCGGCGGGCATCCCGAACCTCAAGGAGGAAACGTCGCAGAGCGTCACCGCCGGCTTCACCTGGAAGCCGACCGACGCGCTGTCGATCACGCTGGACGGTTATCGCATCGACATCGACGACCGCATCGTGCTGACCGGCTACTTCGACACGTCCGATCCCGACATCGGCGAGATCCTGCAGCAGCTCGGCGTCGGCTCGGCGCAATTCTTCGTCAACTCGGTCGACACGCGCACGCAGGGCCTCGACCTCACGGTCAGCCATGGCATGGACCTCGGCCAGGGCCGCCTCGAGAGCTTCCTCGCGTTCAACCACGGCACGACCAAGGTGCGCAAGGTGCACACGCCGCCGTCGCTGGTCGGCCGCGAGGACTCGCTGCTCGGCGAGCGCGACCGCCTGTTCATCGAAGGCGGCGCGCCGCGCTCGAAGGCGACGCTCGGCTTCGACTATTCGATCGGCGACTGGGACGCGAACCTCAAGTTCATCCACTTCGGCCGCATGACGCTCGGCACGTTCTCCGGCCCGCCGGTGCCGAACCAGCACTACGGTGCCGCGACCTCGGCCGACGCGAGCCTCACCTACAGCTTCAGCGAGAACACCAAGCTCACCGTCGGCGGCACCAACATCTTCGACAAGTTCCCGACTTCGCAGAATCCGGACGAGACCGACAACGGCTTCAAGTACGAAGCGGTGCAGTTCGGCCTCAATGGCGCGGCCTGGTTCGTGAGGCTCGCGCACAGGTTCTGAGGCGGGGGCGCGCGCAGCAAGGCCGGGGCGCCGGGATGAAAGTGGATTCCCTCCCGGGGGAATGACGACGGGATCCCGGCCCTCGGCCTCGGCCCTGGCGTCACCTCACCTCCGCCACGCACCGCTTCAGCAACAGGTTGGGCCCATCCTCGCGCGGCGCGCACACGACGCTGTCGAGGATGTGGCCGCCCTGCGTCGCGGCGAGGTTGCAGCTCATGTTGGTCGCGCGCAATCCGTAATTGTCGATGAGGCGGCGCGCCTCGACGTCGGCGATGCGGCGTTGCTCCGGGGTCATCGCGGCTTCGATCTTCTCGACGATGGCGTGGTAGCCGCGCTGGTTCACCTCGGCCGCGACCTTGAGCCACGCGTAACCGGTGAGATCGTCGCGCGGCGCGCCCTGGCCGAGCAGGTACATGCGGCCGAGCGCGGACTGGCTTTCCTTGTCGCCCGCGCACGCGGTGCGCTGGAACGCCGCGAATGCCTCGTCGTAGCGCTTGCCCTCGTAGGCGCGCTTGGCCTTGAGCAGCATCGAGCGCCAGTCGCCCGGCAGCACGCGGTCGAAGCCTTCGGCGATCGACGCGGCGAGCGCGGCGCCGCTCGCGGCGAACGCGAGCGCAACGGTGAGGCGGACGAAGGTCTTCTTCATGAGCATGGCTTCCTTGTGGACGTGGCCGGAACACTAGCGCACGCGCGCGCGACGTCAACGTCCGGAAGTCAGGGGGCTCGCCGCGCGCTCAGGCCGCAGCGAGTACGCCGCGGATCGCCGCGGCATCGACGTCGGGCACGATCGCGGCGGCACCGATGCCGTGCCAGAGGATCAGGCGCAGGCGGCCGCCGAGGTTCTTCTTGTCGAGCTGCATGAGCGCGAGCAGTCGTTCCGGATCGGCCGCCGGCGCCGCGGTCGGCAGCCCGAATGCGGCGAGCAGGCGCGCGAGGCGGCGCGCGTCGTCGTGCGACGCGTGCCCGCGTTCGGCCGACAGGCGCGCCGCGAGGACCATGCCGATCGCGACCGCTTCGCCGTGCAGCAGGTTGCCGTAGCCGGTCGCGGTCTCGAGCGCATGCCCGAACGTGTGGCCGAAATTCAGCAGCGCGCGCTCGCCCTGTTCGTGCTCGTCGCGCGCGACCACCCCTGCCTTGTGGCGGCAACTGGCGGCGATCGCTTCGGCGAGCACCGCGTCGTCGCGCGCGTTCAAGGCGTCGGCATGGCGCTCGAGCCAGGCGAAGAATGCGGCATCGCCGATCGCGCCGTACTTGACGACTTCGGCGAGGCCGGCGCGGTATTCGCGTTCCGGCAAGGTGGCCAGCGTGGACGTGTCCGCGATGACCGCGCGCGGCTGGTGGAACGCGCCGACGAGGTTCTTGCCCGCGGGCAGGTTCACGCCGGTCTTGCCGCCGACCGACGAATCGACCATCGCCAGCAGCGTCGTCGGCATCTGCACGAAGTCGATGCCGCGCATCCAGCACGCGGCGGCGAAGCCGGCGAGGTCGCCGATCACGCCGCCGCCGAGCGCGAGGATCGTGGCGTCGCGGTTCGCGCCGAGCGCGGCGAGCGCGTCGAACACGCGCGCGCAGGTCGCGAGCGTCTTGTGCGCCTCGCCGTCGGGCAGCACGAGGCTCGCATGGACGTGGCCGCGCAGGCCCGCCTCGACGCGCGCGAGATAGAGCGGCGCGACCGTCTCGTTGCTGACCACGAGCACATGGCGGCCGCGGATCGCCTCGCGCCAGCGCGCCGTGTCGGCGAGCAGGCCGGGGCCGACGTGGATCGGGTAGGCGCGCTCGCCGAGCGCGACGTCGAGGGAAATCATGCAGCCTCCGGATTGCCGCGTCGCCAGCGCGCCTCGAGCAGGTCGAGCAGGTCGTGTGCCGCGTGTGAACTGTTCCCGACGCCGCTCGAGGGCAGGCGCAGGTCGGCGATTTCGGCGTAGAGCGGATTGCGTTCGCGCGCGAGCCTTTCCAGCCGCTCGCGCCGGCCGGGCGCCTGCAGCAGCGGCCGTTGGCGATCGCGTGCGAGCCGCGCGAGCTGCGCGTCCACGTCCGCGTCGAGCCAGATCACGAAACCGTTCTCGCGCAGCACGCGCCGGTTCTCCGCATCGAGCACGGCGCCGCCGCCGGTCGCGAGCACGATGCCGTGGCGCGCGGCCAGTCCGGCCAGCATCGCGCTCTCGCGCCGGCGGAAACCCGCCTCGCCCTCGAGCTCGAAGATGAGGCCGACGGCGGCACCGGTGTGCGCTTCGATCTCGTGGTCGAGGTCGATGAACGGCATGCGGAACAGTTCGGCGATCAGGCGCCCGACGGTGGTCTTGCCGGCACCCATCGGACCGACCAGGAACAGGCTGGGTGCGGGATTCATGCCGGAATGCTAGCAGGGCCGCACGCCGCGGCGGTGACGCGTGCGTCACGCGCGGCTCGTCGCCGGGCGCGATGGCGATACAATCGCCGGCCTGCGGCACCATGCCGCCCCGCCACGCCGTCGCCCGCCATGCTCCGCTTCATAGTCCTGTTCGGCGCGATCTTCAGCGCGTTGTTCGTCGCCGAACTGATGCAGCCCGTCGATCGCCACGTGATCGAGCCGTTCACCGCCGCGATCGCCAAGGTCAGCGTCTGGCTGGTCGGCCTGTTCGACTCCCACGTGATCGCGTTCGGCAAGGAGCTGCACAGCACGCGCAACGGCTTCGCGATCTCGATCGAGCGCGGCTGCAACGGCGTCGAGGCGGTGATCATCCTCGTCTCGGCGATGCTCGCGTTCCCGGCGCCGTGGAAGCATCGCCTCGCCGGCATCGGCATCGGCTTCGCGGCGATCCAGCTGCTCAACCTCGTGCGCATCATCAGCCTGTTCTACCTCGGGCAGTGGAACCGCGTCTGGTTCGACTGGTTCCACTTGTACCTTTGGCAGGCGCTGATCGTGCTCGACGCACTCGTCGTGTTCCTGGTCTGGTTGCGTTACGTGCCGCGCGAGGGCATCGAACCGGCCTGAGCCGGCGGCGCACGCGCATGTCGCGCCCGCGCGCGCCTTTGCTATAGTGGGCCCGCCCTTCCCGAGAGGAGCCTGATCATGTCCGTCGCCAAGGTCATCGAACTCAGTGTGTCGTCACCCAAAGGCATCGAGGATGCCGTCCAGCAGGGACTGCGCAAGGTCTCGCAGACGGTGAAGAACATCCGCGGCGCGTGGGTCAACGAGATCAAGGTCGTCACCGGAGACGACGGCGCGATCACCGAATGGCGCGTCAACATGCGCGTGAACTTCGTCGTCGAGTGAGCGCATCCGCCGGGGGAGCCGCCGACCACGACCGACCGACGCCGCCATCATGAACAAGCTCGGACTGGTAGTCGGCCTGCTCGAGGATGACGAGGACATGGCGGCGCTGGTCGGGCAGTGGCTGGAGGAAGCCGGCTACGCGACCCGCCTGTTCCGCAGCGTCGGCGAATACCGCCGGCGCCAGGGCAGCGAGGCGGTCGACCTGTTGCTGCTCGACTGGATGCTGCCGGACGGCAGCGGCATCGAAGTCATCGAGGGCATCCGCAGCTCGGCGAACAGCCGCCTGCCGGTCGTGTTCCTGACCGCGCGCGATACCGAGGACGACATCGTGCGCGGCCTCGCCAGCGGTGGCGACGACTACGTCGTGAAGCCGCCCAAGCGGCGCGAACTGATCGCGCGCGTGAGCGTCGTGCTGCGCCGGCACGGCGCCGATGCGGAGGCTGGCGAGACGATCGAACTCGCGCCGTACTCGCTCGATGCGAAGCGCCGCCGCATCAGCGTCGACGGGCGCGAGGTGGACCTCACCCAGCGCGAATTCGACCTCGCGAGCTTCCTGTTCCGCCGCCACGGCCGCATCGTCAGCCGCGACGCGCTGCTCGAGAACGTGTGGAACCTCAGCTCGGCCGTGTCGACGCGCACGGTCGACACGCACGTGAGCCGCCTGCGCAAGAAACTCGAACTCAGCGGCGAGCATGGCTGGCGCCTCGCCGCGATCTATCAGCACGGCTATCGGCTCGAGCCGATCTGAGCCGGCGCGCCGGGAACGGCGCGCGAACCGCAGCACCGGGAGATCGCGATGGCCACCGCAGCAAAACGGAGTCCGCGCCGGAAAGTCGATCCGCGCCAGCGGCCGGCGCCCGAGCGGCGCGCGGCGGCCACGCGTACGCACACGAGGAGCAAGGCCATGGCAGATCCGAAGAAGCCCGCCGCGGACGGCGGCGCCGATCGCAACGTCGACCAGATCCGGGACATCCTGTTCGGCGGCCAGATGCGCGACTACGAGCGCCGCTTCCAGGACCTCAACCAGCGCTTCGAAGCCGAGCTCACGCGCATGCGCGAAGCGCAGGAGAAGCGTCTCGCGCAGATCGACAAGCGCCTCGACGACCAGCTCGACAAGCTCGGCAAGCTCGTGCGCCAGGAGATCGAGGACCGCAACGGCGCGATCGACGACCTCGAATCGCGCCTGCAGCAGGCCGCGCGCACCGCGCGTGCGGAAGTCAACAAGGCGCTCGATGCGCTCGCGCAGGAGATCGCGCGCAGCGACGAGCGCCTGCGCGGCGAAATCGCCGAACTCGGCGCAAGCGTGCAGGCACGCGCGGGCGAGGCCGATTCCGCGCTCGCGCGCACGGGCGCCGAACTGCGCGCCGAGAAGGTCGGCCGCGACGACCTCGCGGCGTTGCTGACCGAATTCGCGCTCAGGCTGCGCGGCGACTTCGAACTGCCGTCGCCGAAATAGGAGACGGGCGGAGCGCCGCGATGACGAGCCCTGGCATCGGCGACCTCGCCGGTCGGCCCGTGGCGCCGCGCATGGCCGATCCTGCCGAGGCCCCCTCGCGCGAGGCATCGGAGGCGCCCGGGGGCTTCGAGCGCCTGCGCGAACTGCTGCTCGGCGGCGAGCGGCGCGAGCTCGCCGACGCACGCGCGCGCATCGCCGAGCTCGAACGCGCGCAGCGCGATCTGCCCGCGCGCCTTCCCGATGCCGCGGTCGAGGCCCTGCGCAACGAGCAGGGCAACCCGCGCGTCGCCGCGGCCCTGTCCGAGCCGGTCGCGCAGGCGCTCGGCGCGGCCGTGCAGAAGCACCGGCAGAGCCTCGTCGACGCGTTGTTCCCGATCCTCGGCCCGATGATCCGCAAGTCGATCGCCGAGGCGTTGCGCAGCCTCGTCGCCAACCTCAATGGCGCGATCGAGAGCAGCTTCACCGCGCGCGGCCTCAAGTGGCGCTTCGAGGCCTGGCGTGGCGGCGTGCCGTACGCCGAAGTCGTGCTCAAGCATCGCCTCGCCTACGGCATCGACCACGTGTTCCTCATCGAGCGCGCGAGCGGGCTCGTGCTGCACCACGCCTCCGCACCGGGCCTGCCGCCGCTCGATGCGGATGCGATCGCGGGCATGCTCACCGCGCTCGGCGACTTCGTCGACGACTCGGTCGGCGGCGACGTCGGCGGCGCGCTCGAGTCGGCGCAGGTCGGCGCGGACCTCGTCTGGGTCGAGCACGGCCCGCGCGCCAATCTCGCCTGCTTCGTCCACGGCGTGCCGCCGGCGCAGTTGCGCACCTTGATGGAGCAGCGCCTCGAGGAGATCCATGCGCACCTGCTCGCGCTGCCGCCGGACGCGCCGCTGCAGTCGCTCGGCGAGGATGCGCTCGTGCGCGGGCTGCTCGCGCCGGCGGCGCTGCTGCGCGACACCGAGGAAGCGACCGCGCCGTCGTCCGCGCGCAAGCCGTCGCGCGTGCCGCTGCTGGTCATCGGCGCGCTCGCGCTCGCGCTGCTCGGCGGCCTCGCATGGTCGCGCTGGCGCTGGGACGCGCGCATCGACGCACTGCGCGCGCGCCTCGCCGCGCATCCGGGCTTCGTGCTCACCGGCATCGAAGCCCGCGCCTGGCGCGCGCTCACCGTGCACGGCCTGCTCGATCCCGATGCGGAACCACTCGATGCCGTGCTCGCGGGCGCCGACCTGGGCGCGGTCGTTCCCACGCTCGACGCGAGTGGTTACGTCTCCACCGACGATGCGGTGATCGCACGCCGCGCGGCGCGCCTGCTCGCGCCGCCCGGCTCGGTCACGCTCGCCGTGCAGGGGCGCGTGCTGCGCCTGTCCGGCACGGCGCCGCAGGCATGGATCGACGCCGCGCAGGCGCGCGCGCCCTGGGTCGCCGGCGTCGCGCGCGTCGAATCGTCGCTCTCGGCCGCCGCCGCCGGTGCCGGCGATGACGCGGCCGTCGCGCAGCGGCAGGCCCGCCTCGAGCTCGAGCGGGTCCTCGCCGAACTCCAGGCACGCCACGTGGCGTTCGTGCAGGGCGTGGATCCGGCCGACGGCGCCGACGCGGTCGTCGACGACCTCGCGGCATCGTTGCGCCGCGTCACCGCGCTCGCACCCGCGGCGAAGGTCGAGGTTGGAATACGCGCCTACGGCAGCAACGACGAAAGCGGCGGAAGCGAAACCAATGCGCGCGTGCGTGCGCAGCGCGCGCAGTGGCTCGAACACGCGCTCGCCGCGCGGGGCATCACCGGCGTGAGCGTGGCCGATTCCGCGCAGCCGGCAGACGCGCCGAACCGCCGCGGTGCCGAGCTGCGCGCAACCGTGCGCGAGGCAGGCCCGTGAACGCGTCCTCCTGCAAGGTCTGCATGCTCGGCGACTTCGGCGTCGGCAAGACCAGCCTCGTCGCCCGCTACGTGCGCAGCACGTTTTCCGACAAGTACCTCACCACGGTCGGAGTCAAGGTCGACAGCAAGGAGGTCGCACTGCCGGGGTGCGAACCCGTCAAGCTCGTGCTGTGGGACATCGCCGGGCGCAGCGCGCTCGACGCGCCGAGCACGAGCTACCTGCGCGGCGCGAGCGCCCTGCTGCTGGTCGCCGACGGCACGCGCGAAGCAAGCCTGAGTTCCGCGCTCAACCTGCTCATGCAGTCGCGCAGCACGCTGCCGGACGCGGTCGCCGTGCTCGCGGTCAACAAGCTCGACATCGTCGAGCGCTGGGAAGTCGCCGCGACCACGCTGGCCGAGATGCGCCGCAGCCTGCCGGTGTTCGAGACGAGCGCGCTGTCGGGCGCCGGCGTCGAGGATGCGTTCGCCGAAATCGCGCGGAGACTGGTCGGATGATCGTCGACGCCACCTGGCCCGCGGTCGTGCAGGCCTACCTTCGCGCGGTGCTGGTCGACCGCGCGCACCTGCTGCTCTTCAGTTTCGCACCCGGCTGGCGCCTGCTCGGCGTGCAGGGCGATCCCGCAGTCTACGGCCTCGCACCGTACGGGCCGGAAGGCCTGCAGGCATTGCAGGACCTGTTCGTCGGCCTGCCACTCGATCGCGACCAGGACATCCCGTTCGTCGAACTCGCCAACGGGCGCAGCGCGCACGTGCACCTCGTCGCCGACGACGACGGCTTCCACGTGTTGCTGCTCGACGCCGAGGAAGCGCGCTCGCACGAACGCGTGCAGCAGCAGCTCGTGCACGAGGCGGTCATCGCCAGCCACGCGAAGTCGAAGGCGATCGGCCAGCTCAAGGACATCCGCGACGAACTCGACCGCCAGCGCAGCAGCCTGGAAGAAGCGAATGCGCTGAAGAACGCCCTCATCGCGACGCTGAGCCACGAGTTCCGCACGCCGCTCACGGCGATCTTCGGCTACCTGCACCTGGTCGAGCGGCGCGCGTTCGCCGACGCGACCTCGCGCCAGGCGCTGCAGGCCGTGCGCCGCAGCGCGACCTACCTGTTCGCGCTGGCCGAGAACCTGCTCGAGTACGGTCGCGGCGAAGCGGGCGGGGCCTTGCTCAACCCGGTCGAGGTCGACCTCGCCGCGCTGCTCGCCGACGTCGAGGCCATGTTCGCGCCGCTCGCCGAGGCCAAGGGCGTGCGCTTCCACGCGACGCTCGCGAGCGAGGACGCCACGCCGCCGCGCTTCGATGAAGTCAAGCTGCGGCAGATCCTCGTCAACCTGCTCTCCAACGCCGTGCGCTACACGGCCTCGGGCGAAATCGGGCTCGCGCTGGACTGGCGTCGGCGCCACCTCGTCGTCGAGGTGCGCGACAGCGGCATCGGCATCGCGCCCGAGTTCGTCGGCCAGGTGTTCAAGCCGTTCAACCGCGGCGCGCAGGCCGGCTGCAAGGGCGCGGGGCTCGGCCTCAGCATCGTGCGCCGGCTGGTCGAGCAGATGCATGGCACGCTCGCGCTCGAATCGGAGCCGGGGCAGGGCACGCATTTCCGCATCGAGCTGCCGTCGGTCGCGTCGATCGCGTCGGCGGCCGAAGTGCCCGGGCTGCGCGGCCACCGCGCGCTCGTCGTCGACGACGACCCGGATGTCGCGCAACTGCTCGAAGTGCTGCTCGAGGACCTCGGCTTCGAGGTGGAGGTGCTCGGCGAGGCAGCGCCGGCGATCGCGCGCGCGGCGGCCTCGCGGCCCGATCTCCTGCTCGTCGACGTCGAGTTGCCCGGGCTTTCCGGCAATGCGGTCGTCTACCAGCTGCGCGCGCAGGGTTACCGCGGGCCGGTCGTCGCATTGTCGGCCAATGCGACCACGGATGCGCGCGACGCGTCGCTGCGTGCCGGCGCCAACCATTACCTGACCAAGCCGCTCAACCTCGAACGCTTCGCCGCAGTGGTGCGGCGCGCGGTCGGCGAGGGCGCGAAGGAGGCGACATGAAGAAGGTCGATCGCAGCATGGTGACCACCGCGAACGAACTGCACGGGCATCGCGTCGCCGTCAGCCTCGGCGTCGTGCGCGGCATCACCGTCCGCTCGCGCAGCGTCATTGGCAACATCGGTGCGGCGCTGCAGACGCTGGTCGGCGGCAACATCAGCCTGTTCGCCGAATTGTGCGAGCGCGCGCGCAGCGACGCCTTCGACCTCATGCTCGAGCACGCGGCGGAACTCGGCGCGAACGCGGTGATCGGCATGCGCTACGACGCCAACGAGATCGCGCAGGGCGTGACCGAGGTACTCGCGTACGGCACCGCCGTGATGGTCGAACCCTCGCGCTGACCTCGCCGGCGCCGCGGTGGCGCGCGTATGATCGCGGCATGACCGTCCTGCTGCGCGACGCGACCGTCGCCGACCACGACGCGATCGTCGCGCTCAACGCCGCCGAAGTGCGCCACACCAGTCCGATGGACGGCGCGCGCCTGCGCGAACTCGACGCGCTCGCCGGCTGCCACCGCGTCGCGATCGTCGACGGCGAGGTCGCCGCGTTCCTGCTCGCGATGCCGGACCACGTCGCCTATCGCAACGACAACTACGCGTGGTTCGCCGCGCGCTACGAGCGCTTCTGCTACATCGACCGCGTCGTCGTCGGCGCGCACCGGCAGGGCCGGCGCCTCGGGTCCCGGCTCTACGAGGACCTGTTCGCGTGGGCGCGTGCGCGGGCGATCCCGCGCGTCGCCTGCGAATTCAACCTGGTGCCGCCGAACGAACCGTCGCGCGCATTCCACGCGCGACACGGCTTCGCCGAAGTGGGGCGGCAGTGGCTCGGCGGGAAACAGGTCTCGATGCAGGTTGCCGCGGTCGGGCGCGATCAGGGCGCCGGCATCGACGACTCGTCGACGAAGACCGCGGGCACTTCCCACGGGTGATGCGGGCGGATGCCCGCTTCGACGAGGCGCTGCAGGCGCGCTGCGTCGCGCGGAATGCAGAACTCCACGCGCACGCTCGGCGCCCGCACCAGCTCGCCGATGCCGCCGAGCGTCGGGTGTGCGCCCTCGAGCGGCCGGAACTGTTCCGTCGACGGCGCCGAGATCCACGCCGAGTGCGCATAGTCGCCGATGCGCAGGTCGTCGACCGCGCAGACGCCGTCGACGACGCGTTGCACGTGGTCGACCGGGACGTACACGCTCACGCGGTAGACCGGCAGCAGGCGCATCGCTAGGGAAACAGCATGCGCCGCGTCCAGCGGCCGTCGGTGCCCCGTTCGTAGCACTGGCGCTCGTGCAGGCGGAAGTCGGCGCCGAACCAGAGTTCGATCCGCTCGGGCACGACGATGTAGCCACCCCAGTGCGGCGGACGCGGCACCGCGACGCCATCGAAGCGGCGTTCGACCTCGGCGATGCGCGCCTCGAATTCGGCGCGGTCGGCCAGCGTGCGCGATTGCGACGAGGCCCAGGCACCGACCTGGCTGCCACGCGGGCGCGTGGCGAAATACGCATCGGAATCGGCGGCGGGCAATCGCTCGACGCGGCCCTCGACGCGCACCTGCACGCCGTTGCGCAGCGTCTTCCAGTGAAAGCACAGTGCCGCGCGCGGGTGGGCCAGCAGCTGTTCGCCCTTCGCGCTTTCGTAGTTGGTGTAGAAGCGGAAGCCGCGCTCGTCGTGGCCCTTGAGCAGCACGATGCGCGCGCTGACGCGATCGCCGACCGCGGTCGCGAGCGTCATCGCCGTCGGCTCGGGGTCGCCGGCCGCCCGTGCCTGCTGCAGCAGGTCGCCGAACGCGGCGAGCGCCTCCTGATACAGTGGATCGGTCCCGTGGTTCGCAGGTGCGTTCATGCGCGCGGATGCTAGCACGCACGGTTATCCGCCGGAGGTCGTCGAGCGCGTGCTCGGCGCGTTGCCGGTGCGCGGCCGGCATGCGCGTCGCCCGCTGCTGGTCGGACTCTCCGGCCTGCAAGGCAGCGGCAAGAGCACGTTCGCGCGCGCATTGGCCGCGGCCGCGAATGCGCGCGCCATCCCGTGCGACGTGCTTTCGCTCGACGATTTCTATTACGGCCGGCGCGCCCGCCAACATTTCGCGCGCACGCGCCACCCGCTGTTCGCGACGCGCGGCGTGCCGGGGACGCACGACGTCGGACTGTTGCTGCATGCCCTCGCTGCGCTCGGCGTCGCCGGCCCGCGTCGGCCCGCGCGCCTGCCGCGTTTCGACAAGGGCCGCGACACGCGCGTCGTGCCATCGCGCTGGCGACGCGTGGCGCGGCCGCCGGCGCTGGTCGTGCTCGAAGGCTGGTGCGTCGGCGTGCCGCCGCAGGATGCGCATTCGCTGCGCCGCGCGGTCAATGCGCTCGAGCGCGACGAGGACCGCGACGGCCGATGGCGGCGTGCCGTGAACGCCGAGCTCGCCAGAGCGTATTCACTCCTGTGGCGACGACTCGACCGGCTCGTGCTGCTGCAGGCGCCGTCGTTCGCGGTGGTCGAGCGCTGGCGCGACGAGCAGGAGCGGGCACTGCGCGCGCGTGGCGCGCCGCGCGCGCTCGACCATGCGGCCTTGCATCGCTTCCTCATGCACTACGAGCGCCTGAGCCGTCACGCGCTGCGCACGTTGCCGCCGCGCGCCGACATCCGCCTCGTGCTCGACGAGCACCGGCGCGTGCGCGGGATCGAGGGCGCGTGAGGGCATCACCGCGAAGCCGTCTGCGGGCTCTGGTTCCGGATCAGAATGGACTACCGCTTTCGCGGGAACGACGACATGGGCATCGAGGGTGCCCGGGGGAGGGTTGACTCGATCCGGGTGGTAGCGCGTGCGTCGCGGACTTCATCCAGTGGCGCCCGGGGCGCGTCGCGCGGTATCGCATGCGACAATCGATGCATGCCGTACGACATCGGGCCCCGACGCATCGTCTGCCTCACCGAGGAACCGACCGAAGTGCTCTACGCGCTCGGCGAGCAGCAGCGCATCGTCGGCATCTCGGGCTTCACCGTGCGGCCGCCGCGCGCACGCAAGGAAAAGCCCAAGGTGTCCGCGTTCACGAGCGCGAAGATCGGCGAGATCCTCGCGCTGGAGCCCGACTTCGTCATCGGCTTTTCCGACATCCAGGCCGAGATCGCGCGTGAACTCATCGCCGCCGGCGTCGAGGTCTGGATCAGCAACCACCGCAGCGTCGCCGGCATCCTCGACTACATCCGCCGGCTCGGGGCGCTGGTCGGCGTGCCCCGGCGCGCGGAGGAGTACGTGCACCAGGTCATGATGCACCTCGACTCGATCGAGCGCGCGGCGGTTGCACTGCCGAAGCGCCCGCTCGTCTATTTCGAGGAATGGGACGAACCGTTGATCACGGGCATCCGCTGGGTCGCCGAGCTCGTGCGCATCGCCGGCGGCGACGACGTGTTCCCGGAACGTTCCGCGATGCCGCTCGCGCGCGATCGCATCATCGCCGACCCCGGCGAGGTCGTGCGCGAGGCGCCCGACATCATCTTCGGCTCCTGGTGCGGCAAGAAGTTCCGCCCCGACCGCGTCGCCGCACGCCCCGGCTGGTCCGCGATTCCCGCGGTGCGCGACGGCGAACTGCACGAGATCAAGTCACCGATCATCCTGCAACCCGGCCCCGCGGCCCTGCTCGACGGCATCACCGCCCTGCACACCGTCATCGCCCGCTGGTCACACGCGTACGCCGAGCGCGCGGCGCGAGGGCCGTCGAGAAAGAGACGAAGCTGAAACGCGTTGCTTCTCTCCGCGCCCTTCGTGTTCCAGCCTTTCCGGCTTTGGCTTCGGCTTACAGCGCGCCCTGCGCGAGGCGTTGGCCGAGGTCGAGGAGCGGGGCGACGAGCAGGGCGAGGGCGAGCATCAGGGCGAGGATGACCAGCGCGGGCGAGAAGTCGAAGCCGCCGAAGGTCGGCAGGCGCTTGCGCACCGGTCGCAGCAGCGGCTCGGTCAGCTGGAACAGCAGCGGCACGACCGGATTGGTGCGCTCGACGCTGATGAAACTCATGAGCGCGCGGACGAAGATGAGGCCGATGCAAAGCACGATCACGAGTTCGATGAGGTCGGCCACCGCCATCACGGCGAGGCCTGCCAGACCAAGGCCCTGGCCGTACATCGCGTAGAGGAGTGCGAGCTTGATAGCGGTCAGCAGCCATGCGACCAGCGTCGCGGCGACGTCGAAGGTGCGCCAGTTCGGGACGAGCCGGTGCAGCGGCATCAGCAGCGGATTGGTGAGCTTGTACAGTGCCTGGCAGACGGGGTTGTAGAAGTTCGCGCGCACGAGCTGCAGCAGCACGCGGAAGACAGCGAGCGCGACGAGCGTCACGAAGACGAAGTTGACGATGATCTGGCCGGCGTTGGCGAAATAACCCATGGATGCGTCCTAGGCCTGGCTGCGGTGCAGGGTCATGAATAGCGCTCCGAAAGCTCCTTGCCGCGCGTGGTTGCCGCGGCGACCGCGTCCGCGACCAGTGCCCTGAGGTTGCCGTTCGCGAACGCTTCGAGTGCGGCCGCGGTCGTCCCGCCCGGCGAGGTCACCCGTTCGCGCAGCACCGTCGGCGGCTCGCCGTCCTCGACCAGCATGCGTCCCGCGCCGAAGCAGGTCTGCGTCGCGAGCGCGCGCGCGGTCGCCCGCGGCAGCCCTTGCGCGACCGCGGCGTCCTCGAGTGCTTCGACGAGGAGGAAGAAGTAGGCGGGCCCCGATCCGGACAGCGCGGTCACGGTGTCCATGAGCTCTTCGCGCTCGATCCACACGGTCGCGCCCGCCGCGCCGAGGATCGCCTGCGCCTGCGCGCGCTGCGCGGCGCTCGCGTCGTCATTGGCGATCATGCCGGTCGCGCCGGCGCCGATCAGCGCGGGCGTGTTCGGCATCGAGCGCACGATCGGCACGCCCGCGCCGAGCCACGCGGCGAGCTGGTCGATGCGGATGCCGGCGGCGATCGAAATGACGAGCGGCCGTGCCGCCGCGACGGTCGCCGCGATCTCGGCGCAGACGTCCTTGAGCACCTGGGGCTTGACCGCGAGCACGAGCGCATCGGCGGCTTCGGCCGCGGCGCGCGCGTGGTCGTGCACGGCGACGCCGAAGTCGCGCGCGAGTGCGCCGCGCAGTTCCGCGTTCGGCTCGGCCACGGCGATCGCCGTGGCCGGCGTGCCGCCGCGCACGAGGGCGCCGATCAGGCTGCGCGCCATGTTGCCGCCGCCGATGAAGGCGATGCGGGTCGGAATCGGGGGGCGGGAATCGGGAAGTGAAGGCATCGTCGGGTTTTCAGCTGCGTCGTGTGCGTGTGGCGCGAGCATAGCAAGACGATCGCCGCCTGCCGTTGCCGCGCGCCGCTTCAACCGGGGCCGCGCTCGCGCCGGCCGAACAGCGCGGTGCCGACGCGCACCATCGTCGCGCCTTCGGCGATCGCCAGTTCGAAGTCGTCGCTCATGCCCATCGACAACGTGTCGACCTGCGGATGGTCCGCACGCAACGCGTCGAACAGGGCGCGCATGCGCCCGAATGCGGCGCGGCGCTGCCCGGGATCGGGCGCCGGTGCCGGTATCGCCATGAGGCCGCGCAGGCGCAGGCGCGGTTCGGCAGCGACCATCGCGGCGAGCGCGGCGATGTCGCCGGGCACGCAGCCGGACTTGCTCGCCTCGTCGTCGACGTTGACCTGCACGAGCACGTTCAAAGGCGCGCGCGCCGGCGGCCGATGTCGCGCGAGCGGCGCGACGAGCTTGGGCCGGTCCAGGCTCTGCAGCCAGTCGAAATGCTGCGCGGCCTCGCGGCACTTGTTCGACTGCAGCGGTCCGATCAGGTGCCATTCCAGCGCGAGGTCGGCGAGCTCCGCCTGCTTGGCGATCGCTTCCTGCACGTAGTTCTCGCCGAAGGCGCGCTGGCCGCAGGCGGCGAGCGCGCGCACGGCCGCGGCCGGCTGGGTCTTGGACACCGCGACGAGGGTCGGCGGCGGCGCGCCGGCCGCTTGTCGCGCCACGGCAACGCGGGCCGTGACGGAAGCATAGGCGGTTTCGCAGAAATTCATCGCAAGGTCGCGCACGGTCTGGTTTTCATCTGGCTATACTGCCGCAACCGGGCGCCCGGGAGGCGCCGACTGCCGTTTCAGGGGACACGCGATGGACATTGCCGAGCTGCTGGCGTTTTCGGTCAAGAACAAGGCCTCCGACCTCCACCTCTCGGCCGGCCTGCCGCCGATGATCCGCGTCGACGGCGACGTGCGCCGCATCAACATCCCGGCGCTCGAGCACAAGCAGATCCATTCGCTGATCTACGACATCATGTCGGACAAGCAGCGACGCGACTACGAGGAATTCCTCGAGGTCGACTTCTCGTTCGAGATCCCGAGCCTGGCGCGCTTCCGCGTCAACGCGTTCAACCAGAACCGCGGCGCCGGCGCGGTGTTCCGTACCATTCCGTCCGAGGTGCTCACGCTCGAGGACCTCGGTTGCCCGCGCATCTTCAAGGAACTCATCGCGCAGCCGCAGGGCCTGATCCTCGTCACCGGCCCGACCGGTTCGGGCAAGTCGACCACGCTCGCGGCGATGATCGACCACGTCAACAAGAACGAGTACGCGCACATCCTCTCGGTCGAGGACCCGATCGAGTTCGTGCACACCTCGCAGAAGTGCCTCATCAACCAGCGCGAGGTGCACCGCGACACGCACGGCTTCAACGAGGCGCTGCGTTCGGCGCTGCGCGAAGACCCCGACTACATCCTCGTCGGCGAGTTGCGCGACCTCGAGACGATCCGCCTCGCGCTGACCGCCGCGGAAACCGGCCACCTCGTGTTCGCGACCCTGCACACGAGTTCGGCGGCGAAGACGATCGACCGCGTCATCGACGTGTTCCCGGCCGGCGAGAAGCCGATGGTGCGCTCGATGCTGTCCGAATCGCTGCGCGCAGTGATCTCGCAGAGCCTGCTCAAGAAGGTCGGCGGCGGTCGCATCGCGGCGCACGAGATCATGGTCGGCATCCCGGCGATCCGCAACCTCATCCGCGAGGACAAGGTCGCGCAGATGTACTCGGCGATCCAGACCGGCAGCCAGTACGGCATGCAGACGCTGGACCAGTGCCTGCAGGACCTGGTCAAGCGCGGCATCGTCACGCGCCAGCAGGCGATCGGTTACGCGAAGAACAAGGAAATCTTCAAGTAGCACGGCGCGCCCCGCGTCGAATCCCGCGCGTCCGCGCGGGGTCGCCCTCCTCCTTGTGGACGACCCGGGTTTCGAGGTCCTTCGCGAGCCGCTGCGCGAATGCGTTCTGCGAACGCGCCTGGTCGGGACGGCCTTCGGCTTCGCGCCGACGCCTTAGGCGCGCGATGTCCTCGTACGAGCGGAAGATGGAAAAGACGAAGCCGGATTCGCATTCGATGTCGGCGACCGAATAGTCGTTGCGCTTGTTCTTCGGCGGCTGCGGGTTCTGGTCACTCCATTGGATCAGGCGGCGACCTTCGAGCGTGTTGCGCACTTCCTTCATCTGGCGGCCTTCGCAGGTCGCGCCATCGACCCGAGCGCGTCGATCCGGATGTCGACGGCGTCGTAGGCCATTGTTCGCCGGAGACCGGTGCCGTGCCCTGGTAGTCGGCGCGCGTCGCCGTCGTCGACGGGCTAGGGCGAAAGCCGATACGCCACGCGCCAGAGCGTACCGCCCTGGTCCTCCGAGACCAGGAGCGATCCGTCGCGGGCGACCGCGATGCCGGTCGGGCGTCCCCACACGTGCGTGTCGTCGATGACGAATCCGGTCATGAAGTCCTCGTATTCGCCGGTCGGCACGCCGTCCGCGAAGCGCAGGCGCACGACCTTGTAGCCGGTACGCGGCACGCGGTTCCACGAGCCGTGCAGGGTCACGAACGCGTCGCCGCGATAGGTGGACGGGAACATCGTGCCGTCGTAGAACGCGATGCCGAGCGGCGCGGAATGCGCCTGCATCAACACGTCGGGGACGACCACGCGGTCCGCGAGGTCGGCGCGTTCGCCCGCCCAGCGCGGATCGGCGTGCGCGCCGATGTAGTACCAGGGCCAGCCGTAGAAGCCGCCTTCGCGCACGCGCGTCGCATACTCGAACGGCAGGTCGTTGCCGAGCCCGTCGCGTTCGTTGACGACGCACCACGGCGCTTTCGTCGCCGGCTGCACCGCCATGCCGGCGCAGTTGCGCAGGCCGGTCGCGTACAGGCGGGCATCGCCGCCATCCGGCGCGATCGTCCACACCGCGGCGCGGCGGTCCTCGTCGCCCCACGCCGCGCCGCGCAGGCGCGTACGTTCGAACGCGGCGATCTCCCCGGCGCTGCGCGTGGGCATGCCCTTGGCGACATTGGAAGCGGAACCGACCGCGACGAGCAGGCGCCGCGCGTCGGGTGCGGCGAGGTCGCGCGTCGAATGGCCGCCCGCGGGGATTCCCTTCAGCACCACGTCCGGTGCCGCGCTCGCGACCGTGTCGCCGTTGCGGTAGGCGTAGCGCAGGATGCGATCGGGTTGCGACACGTAAACCGCGGTCGGCTCGGGGCCCGGGGGAAAGAAGGCGATGCCGTAGGCTTCGCGCAGGCCCGTCGCGAACACGACGGGTTGCGCGGGCAGCTTGCCATCCGCGCCCGGGCGGAACACGAGCACGCGTCCGCCACCGGTCTCGGCGAGGAACACGTCGCCATTCGGAGCGACACGCAGGGTGCGCGGTTCGTCGAGTCCTTCGGCGACGAGTTCGACCGCGAAACCCGCCGGCACGGCCGGCACGCGCTCGCCACGTGCCGCGCTTCGTGCCGGACTCGCGCCGATCGTCGACTGCTGCGCGGCGGCGTCGGGCAGGTCGTCCGGGCGCAGGTGGCGGCGTACGCCGGGCGCATCATCGCGCCAGCTGCCGAATGCGGCGGAACCCTTGCGCACGGGCGTGGGCGGAGCCGCCGCGGCGGCGACGCCGGCAGCGAACAGGGCGGCGATGATGATGACGGCGCGTGCAGGCATGCCGGCGATTCTCCAGGGGCCTTTGCCGACCGTAACAGCGCAGGACGGCACGCGCCAGCGCGCGTGCCGTCCTGCCGCGGGTCCCTCCGCAGACGCCCGATCCCGGGGCTTGTCGCTTCCTCCATGGGCCGCGCGTCCCGGGTTGCCCGGCGCGCGGCGAACCTCAGAACAGGTGCGTGAAGACGTAGATCAGCAGGAGCAAGCCGGCGGGAACACCGAGCAACCATGCGAGCACGTACTTGAACATTCGACACCTCCTTGGCGTGACGGACGGCCCATGGCCGTCCATGCGGATGGGCTTGAACTCGAGGCTCACTTCACCTTGAGGCCCGAATCATCGATCGCCTTGACGCCCTTGACCTGGCGGGTGGCCGCGACCGCCTTGTCGAGCGCGGCCTGCGTCGGCAGCACGCCGATGAGGATGACCTTGCCGTCGACCGTCTTCACCGAGATGTCGGTGCTCTTCACGCCGTCCGTGGTCGCGAGTTCCGCCTTCACCTTGGTGGTGATCCAGGTATCGGTGATCGGCTGGTCCGAATTCATGGATGCGTCTTCGGCATGTGCGGTCGTCGCGAGCGCGGGAACGAACCCGGAACCGCAGGCGCAGGCGACGGTGAGGACGGCAACGGCAATCTGCTTCTTCATGGAAACCTCACGGTGTGAATGGCGGCGCCAAGCTAGGCGGCGCGCTTCGCACCGAACCTGAACGCGCCAGTGCAGGCTTCAGCCACGCGTTAGGCAACGGCGTGTGAACTGCCCGCGTGCCGCCAGGTGCACGTTCAAAGGCAGAGGCTTTCCATGCGCATCGGTCTCGTTCTCGCAGGCGTCATCCTCATCGCCCTCGGCGCCGCCGCATTCACCGGCAAGCTCGACTTCACGCACGACAAGGAGGTCGTGAAGATCGGCGAGTTGTCCGCTTCGGTGAAGGAGGAGAAGTCGGTGCCGCAATGGCTCGGCGGCGTCGGGGTCGTGGTCGGCCTGGGCTTGCTCGCCGTAGGCGCGATGCGCAAGTAGGCGCACGCGCCGCGGTGCGCCGCATGCAGCTGTCGCGCGCTCAGCTGACCAGCGTGCGCGTCGGCAGTGGCGTGACGTTGCCGCGCGGTTGCACGTCCCCGGCGCGGCGCTCGAGCCATTGCAGCAAAGGCGCCCAGTCCTCGCGGTGCGCGCGTGCCTGGCTGCCGTTGTCGTCGAACACGCTGAGTCCTGTCTCGGCGAGGCCGACATAGGTTTGCGAATCGCGCACGCGGATCATCGCGGCCTGGGTCAGGCGCTCGAGCGTCGCGTCGAGCTGCCGCGCGGAATGGGTGCGCTCGCGCAGCCGGTTCGCGACGAGGGCAACGCGCAGCCGGCCGCTGCGCACGTCGGCGAGCCTGCGCACGGTGTCGAGGAATGCGAGCGTCGCGCGCAGGTCGATCGACGACGGCACGACCGGCACGAGCACGACGTCCGCATGGCGTGCGAAACGCTCGAATTCGTGCGCGCGCAGCCCGGCCGGCGTATCGATCAGCAGCACCTCGGTCGTCGCCGGGATGCGCAGCAGCCAGCCGGCACTCAGGCCGTAGGTTGGATCGTTGCTCGCGAGCGCATGGATCGGCGGCAGGTGCGCCGCGCGCAGGCCGCACCAGGCGAGCGAGGAGCCTTGCGGATCGCAGTCGACGAGCGTGGTGCGCTTGCCGCTGCGCGCGTAGCAGCCGGCGAGGTTCGTCGTGAGCGTGGTCTTGCCACAGCCGCCCTTGCTGTTCGCGATCAGGATGCGAAACATGCCCCTTCCCCATGCCGGGCCAAGCGGCCGGTCGACGACAACCTAGCGCATGATATGCGAGTAATTCGCGAAATTCATCGCGGATCGCTTGGAATTTCCAAGGAAAAAAGCCGTATGGACGGCTCGCCGTCCAGGTCGAAGGCGGCCTTCCATGACGCGTCCGCGGCGCCGCGTCAGCTCGTTGAAAGCGCAAGTCCATTACAAGTAAGCCGTCGAGCGAGCCCCCTGACCAATGGCACACGCGGCTTCGATTGTTATAACATAACAATATCTCGACGGCGGTTCAGCGCCGGACCCGTGTCCATCCGAGTGAGTCAGTCCCATGCGTGCATTCGTCCTGGCCGCGTGCGCGGCCGTGGTTTCCCCGGCCTTGCCGGCGGCGGCGCCCACGCCCTCCGCGACCTTGCAACAGCAGTTGCAGGCGCTCGAGGCGCGGGTGGCGGCGCTCGAGGCGAACGACCGCAGGCTGCGCGAGCAGGCGGATGCGGCGAACGCCGCCGCCAAGGCGGCGCAGGACGAACTCGCCGCGTTGAAAGCCTCGACGGCGGCAGCGGTCGCCGCCGAGCCGGTGCCGGCCGCGTCGCCCGCAGCCGTGTCCGGCAGCAGCGCGAACGCGTTCAATCCCGCGATCAGCGTCATCCTCAACGGCAGCTATTCGAGTCATTCGAAAAACCCCGACGACTACGTGCGTGCGGGCTTCCCCGTCGTCGGCGAGGGCGGGCCGTCGCCGCGCGGCTTCTCGCTCGGTGAAAGCGAACTGTCGCTGGCCGCGAACATCGACGAGAAGTTCTACGGCCAGCTCACGCTCAGCGCAGAGAGCGAGAACGGCGAGGACCATGTCGGCGTCGAGGAAGCGTTCGTCGACACGACGGCGCTGCCGCAAGGTTTCAACCTGCGCCTCGGCCGCTTCTTCTCGGACATCGGCTACCTCAACAGCCACCACACGCACACCGACAATTTCTTCGACCGGCCGCTGCCGTACCAGGCCTTCCTCGGCAGCCAGTACGGCGACGACGGCGCCCAGCTGCGCTGGCTGGCACCGACCGACTTTTATCTCGAATTCGGCAGCGAGATCTTCCGCGGCGCGAACTTCCCCAGTGGCGGCGCCGAGCATTCCGGTGCGGGCGTGAAGACGTTGTTCGCGCACGCGGGCGGCGACGTCGGCACGGAGAATTCGTGGCTCGCCGGCGTGTCGATGCTGAAGTCGAGCGCCAAGGGCGCCGACGACGGCTTCAGCGGCGACAGCACGCTCTACATCGCGGACGCGACCTGGAAGTGGGCACCGCAGGGCAACTTCAAGGACGGCGGCGTGACCGTGCGTGGCGAGTACTTCTCCGACCACCGCGACGGTACCTGGAACCCGCCCGTGGACGATGGCACGCCGCTCGCGTGGCGCGGTGCGCGGCGTGGCGCTTACCTCGAAGGCGTGTACCGCTTCAACCGCACCTGGGACCTCGGCTATCGCGTCGACAAGCTGTGGGCGGACCGCCACGGCCCGTTCGCGAGCGATTTCGATCCGTACCGCAACACGCTCGAACTCAGCTGGCACAACAGCGAATTCAGCCTGCTGCGCCTGCAGTTCAGCCGCGACGAGCCGGATGCGAACACCACCGACAACGCGTTGACGCTGCAGTACCAGGTCAGCCTCGGCGCGCACGGCGCGCACAAGTTCTGAATCGAATCGATGAACGTGGGAGCGGCTTCAGCCGCGATGCTCTTGCCCTGACGGACCCAACGATGAACAGACTGACTTCGCTCTGCATGCTGGCGCTCTGCGCCGTCGCGTTCGCCGCGCCCGCGCGCGCGAACCTCAAGGTTTTCACCTGCGAACCGGAATGGGGCGCTCTGCTCGACGAACTCGGCGGCGACAAGCTCGATGTCGACGTCGCGACGTCCGCGTTGCAGGACGTGCACGTGATCGAGGCAAAGCCGAGCCTGATCGCCAAGGTGCGGCGCGCCGACCTCGTCGTCTGCACCGGCGCCGATCTCGAGGTCGGCTGGCTGCCGCAGCTCGTGCGCCAATCCGGCAATCCGAAGATCGCCTCCGGCGACGGTTCGTTCATGGCGGCCGACCAGATCACGACGCTCGAGAAGCCCGCGCAGCTCGATCGCGCCAACGGTGACGTGCATCCGGGCGGCAATCCGCATTTCCAGATGGATCCGCGGCGCGTGCTCGCCGTCGCGAAGGCGCTGTCGGCGCGCCTCGCCAAACTGGACGATGCGAATGCCGCGACCTACGCGCAGCGTCTCGCCGACTTCAGCGCGCGCTGGAACGCGGCGATCCCGCGCTGGGAGGCGAAGGCGGCGCCGCTCAAGGACCGCAACGTCGTCGTCCACCACAACAGCTGGATCTATCTCACGACCTGGCTCGGCATGCACGAGATCGGTTCGCTCGAGCCCAAGCCCGGCGTGCCGCCGACCAGCGCCCATCTCGCCACGCTCGTCGACACGACCAGAAGCCAGCATGCGCTCGCGATCATCCGCGCCGCGTACCAGGACCCCAAGCCGGCCGACTGGTTGGCCGAGCGCACCGGCGTGCCCGCGCTGACCTTGCCGTTCACGGTCGGCGGCGACGCGCAGTCGAAGGACCTCTTCTCGTTCTACGACTCGACCATCGACAAGCTGCTCGGAGCGATCAAGTGACCTTCAACACGGCCGGCCTCGACCCCGCCATCCTCGGGCCCGCGTGCGCGGCGGGCCTGATCGTGCTGTCGACGCACGTGCCGCTCGGCAAGCAGGTGCTGTCGCGCGGCATCATCTTCATCGACCTCGCGATCGCGCAGATCGCCGGTCTCGGCGTGATCCTTGCGCAGTTCCTCGGCGTCGACGAAGCGAGCTGGGGCGTGCAGGTCGCCGCGGCGCTCGCGGCGCTCGCGGGTGCAGGCCTGCTGGCGTGGACCGACCGGCGCTGGCCTGAATATCAGGAGCCGCTGATCGGCACGCTGTTCGCGCTCGCCGCGACCGGCGGCCTGTTGCTGCTCGCGAACAATCCGCAGGGTGGCGAACATCTCAAGGACCTGCTCGTCGGCCAGATCCTCTGGGTCAGTTACGGACAGCTCGTGCCGGCGCTGCTGCTGTCGATCGCGCTGCTCGCGTTCATGGGCTGGCGCCGCGGTGAACTGCACGGCCTGCTGTTCTACGGCCTGTTCGCGCTCGCGATCACGACCTCGGTGCAGCTCGTCGGCGTCTACCTCGTGTTCGCGAGCCTGATCATTCCCGCGCTCGCGACCGCGGGCATGCAGGGCAGGGGCCGCCTCGCCGCGGCCTACATCGTAGGCGCGCTCGGTTACGCGAGCGGCCTCGTGTCGTCGGCCGTATTCGACCTGCCGAGCGGCGCGCTCATCGTCTGGATGCTCGCCGCCTGCGGCCTGCTCGCGCAGCTCGTGCCAGTGGTGCGACGTTCGCATCCGGCACACCGCGCGGGATGACCCTGCGCGCATAGCGGCGCCGATCAGCGTCGCGCGACGCCGCGCGCGCGGTCAGTGGGCGGCGTAGAGTTTCATCACGTCGCGTCGCAGCGCGGCCTGGCTGTCGCCGCGGCTGTAGAACATGTGGCCGCCGGGGTATTCGGCGACGCGTACGCGGTTCGGGTCGCCCATCACCGGCATCTGGTCGACGATGAGCACGGAGGCCATGAACGGGCAGGACAGGTCGCCCCAGCCGTGCGCGATGAGCACCTGCAGCTTCGAGTCGATCGCCACCGACTGGCGCAGCTGCTGCACCGAGCCCTTGTCCATCTCCTCGCCGCGCTCCCACGCCTTGTTCACTTCGTAGCTCAGCGCGTTGTAGCGGCCGGTGTACTTCCAGCCGACCGTGCGCGTGATGAAGTCGACCATCGCGGTGGTGGTCGGCGCGATGATGCCGTCGAGGATCGGGTCGTTGGTGCGCTGCGCGGGCGCGAACGGGAACGGGTCCCACGCCGTCACGTTGGAGTCGTAGCGGCTGCCGAGCTTGCCTTCGTCGCGGAATACCTCGCGCAGGTAGGCCTGTGTCTCGAGGCGGCCGCCGGAGCGGCGCACGAACTCGGCGTCGAGGCCGGAGAGTTCGGTCACGCGCTTGACGATGCGCTCGACCGACTGCGGATCGCTGCGGCCCTTGAGCAGATCGGTGACGTAGTCGCCGCGCGTGTAGGCGACGACGTCGGCCATCGCCTGGTCGGTGAGCCGGCCGTGCCGCTCGAGGTTGGCCGCCGCGATGCTGGGCAGGGTGAGCATCCACGGCAGCGGCGACAGGTCGCCGTTGTCGTCCGCGCTTGGATCGAGGTACGGCGACACGAGCACGAGGCCGTTCATCGCGACGCCGAGGCGCGTCTGCAGGAAGTGCGTGATGCGCGGGCCGCGGAAGCCGCCGTAGCTCTCGCCGACGAGGTACTTGCGCGACATCAGGCGATCGTTCTTGACCAGCCAGTCGTAGATGATGCGCGAGAGGTATTCGATGTCCGGGCCGGTGGAGTAGAACTTCTTCTTCGCCTCGTCCTCGGGCACGCGCGCGCGGCTGAAGCCGGTGCCGACGGGATCGATGAAGACGAGGTCGGTGAAGTCGAGCCAGCTGCCCTGGTTGTCGTGCGGCGTGGCCGGATCGGACGGGCTGTTGCCTTCCGCGCCGAACTGCACGCGCTTGGGCCCGAGCGCGCCGAGGTTGAGATAGACCGAGGACGCGCCCGGCCCGCCGTT
Organism: Dokdonella fugitiva; assembly: GCF_004342425.1. Classification (GTDB taxonomy): domain Bacteria; phylum Pseudomonadota; class Gammaproteobacteria; order Xanthomonadales; family Rhodanobacteraceae; genus Dokdonella_A; species Dokdonella_A fugitiva. The sequence continues at coordinate 170,452 of NZ_SLWQ01000010.1, forward strand.
CAGCGCGAACGTGACCGGCCGGTCCTTGCCCGGCACGGTATAGGCGACGAACATGACTTCGGCGATCGTCCTGCCTTTCTCGTCGAGCACGGGCAGCGAGCCGACCGTCGCGTCGTAGGCGAGCGAACGGCCGTCGATCGTCGTCTGTTGCCGCACCGTGCGATCGGCCGGGAACGGCGGCAGCTGGGCGTAGTCGTCGCCTTTCGCCTCCTTCGCGGCGTCCTTGCCGCCGTCGTCGGCGGCGAGCGCGAGCGGGCTCGCGAACAGCAGGCAGGCGGTGAACAGCGCAGCCAGCGATGGCTTCTTCATGGACGTCCCCGGTCGGCGTGATTGCAAACCCCCAGCGTAGGCCGTCGGCCACGCACCGCGATGTGCCGGAAGTCGTGTCGGCCGATGACGCCGCCCGCCGCCGCGCGGCAGATCATCCGCACCGCTACGGCGACGCCTCGAAACCGTCGGCGAAGATGCGATCGTTGCCGCCGATCGTGATCGCCGCCGTCGCCGTGACGAGGGCGAGCGGCATGTCGCCGGTGCCGATCGCGCCGTTCTCGTCGACGTCGAGATAGAGCGACAGCAGGACGTCGTAGGCGCCCGCCGGCGTCGCGGCGGGAATGTGGAACGCGCGTGCGACCGCCGTGTCGCCCGGCGGCAGGCTCGACGGCGCATCACCCGCCGGATCGTCGATGTAGGCGCCGCCGCTGCGATGCAGGCTCGCGCCGACCAGCAGGTGGGCATGCGCCGCGCCCGCCGCGTTGTGCGCCGTCGCCGACAGCTGCACGGTCGCTCCCGCCGGCGTCGTCGAGGGCACGACCGTCACCGCGGAAAGCGACAGCGGCGAGGTCATGACCGCGGTGCGCTGGCCCGTGCCGGCGCCGTTCGCATTGGCGTTGTCGTTGTAATAGTGGTCGACGATCCACGGCCACCGCCGCGCACTCGCATCGATCGCCCAGCGCTGCGTGCCCCATTGCGACATGCCGCGGCCATGGCCGAAGCACCCGTGGCCGGTGCCGACCGCGTCGGCGAGGCAGGGCCATCCGTTCGCCGGCGAGCCCGCGAAGCCATTGCCGCAGGAGAGGTCGTTGTTGCTGCACGCGAGGCCGTCGCCCGGATCGTCCCAGCTGTTGTTCTCGGCCGAATACTCGGCGGACGCGGCCTCGCTGCCGTTGCGCGTGAGCACGATGCCGGGCGTGCGCGCAATCGCTGCGTCCGTATTCGCCGCGGTGCCCGCATCGTTGACCTGGCAGCACGCGCTGGAGCAGATGTCGAAGTTCGCATTGATCGGATGCGCGACGCGCCAGGCGCCGTAGCTGCGATAAGCGACGCTGCCCGCGCGCAGGCTCTGCGTGTTCCAGCTCGCGATCCACTCGCTGTCGAGCCCGCGCCGCACGTAGGTTTCGAGCGGCAGCACGCAACTGTGCGTGCAGGCGCCCGTGCAGCACGACTGCGTGCAGGCGGCATCCGCGTAACCGACGCGGATCGTCGCCGGCGGCGTGAGCGCGGGTGCAAGCGCGACGTCGATCGGCGGCACGGGCGCGCGGACGACCGGCGCCTTCGCGGCGTCGGGGGCGCCGACGCTGCCGTCGCGGCGGTCGCGCGCGCCCAGTTCCACCACGCCACGCGCGGGCGTGTCGCCGCCGAAGGCGAGCAACAGGCGTTGCACGCCGGCGATGCGCGCGAGCCCGTCGCGCTCGATGTCGGCGCGGCCGTTGGCATGCGCGTGCACGACGGTACGCCCGCCCGCCGTGCCGTCGTCATCGACCGGATCGAGCTCGAGTTCGAAGTAGCCGTCCGCATCGCTCGCCGTGTGTCGTCCTTCGACCTCGATGCGCACCCCGGCGAGTGCGTGGCCGTCGGCCGCATCACGGGCGTAGCCCTGCAGCCAGCGCGCGTGCGGCATCGCTTCGGCGCGTTGCGCGAGGCGCGCGTAGGCCGGTGGTTCTTCCAGCGGATCGAGCAGGATCGTCGTCGCCATGCCGTCGTCGGCGAGTGTGACGTCGAGTGCGCGATGCGCGTCCGCTTCGACGTGCACGCGCGCGGGCAGCGCGATCGCATAGGCGCGCACGCGCCCGTCGGCGAGGTAGCTCGCGCCGTCGTGCTCGACGCGTGCTTGCAGCGGCGCGCCGATCACGGCGTCGCGCACGGCGAGCTCGATCGCGCCTGCGGGCATTGCGACCGCGACCGCGAGCGAGCCCACCTGCCATCGAATCGAACGCATCGATCGTTCCTCCCCGGGACCTCGTTCATTCAGCCGCATCGCGCAGCCGCCGGCAATCCTGCGCGGATACGCCGCGTGTACGCCTTTCGCGCGACGACGAGGATTTCGTGACGAGCGTCACATCCGCTAGGATGGCGGCGCCATTCCGCATCGCCGCCCGAGGCGTCGCGCGCATCCATCGGACCACAGGGGGGGCACCATGCATCGCACACTTTCCATCGCCGCGCTCGCCGCGAGCGCATTCGTTTCGACGCTCGCCGTCGCCGCCGATACCACCGACGGCCGCCCGGCCGGCCACCAGCCGCAGCCGGCGGCCGGGTCCGCGCCGGCGGTGCCGGCGCCGCAGGCCGCGCGCAACGACTCGGGCACGTCGCCACAGCCGAACGACCAGGTGATCCCCGACGACCTGATCGTGCAGGGTTCGCAATGCCTCGGCATCGACTGCGTCAACAATGAAGCGTTCGGTGTCGACACGCTGCGCCTCAAGGAAAACAACACGCGCATCGTGTTCTACGACACCTCGACCGGTACGTTTCCGAATCATAAATGGCAGCTCACCGCCAACGATTCGGCGTCGGGCGGCCTCAACCGCTTCTCGATCGAGGACCTCACCACCGCCACGATTCCGTTCACCGTGCTGCCGGCACCGAACGATTCACTGTACATCTCCAACAGCGGGCGCATCGGCCTGCGCACGAACGCGCCCGTGCTCGACGTGCACATGCTAACGACCAACACGCCCGGCATCCGTCTCGACCAGAGCAATGGCGACGGCTTCGCCGCACAGACCTGGGACGTCGCCGCCAACGAGGCCAACTTCTTCGTGCGCGACGTGACCGGCGGCTCGCGCCTGCCGTTCCGCATCCGCCCGGGCGCGCCGACCTCGAGCATCGACATCGCCGCGAGCGGCAACGTCGGCATCGGCACCGCCTCGCCTGCGGCCAAGCTCGACGTCGCCGGCGACATGCTCGTGCACGGTACGATCGCGCAGCTGTCGAGTCGCAGCGCGAAGGAACATTTCGAGCCGGTCGACGGCGCCGGCGTGCTCGCCAGACTCGCCGCGTTGCCGATCAGCACGTGGAACTACATCGGCGCGGGCGACGGCGATCGTCATCTCGGCCCGGTCGCGGAGGATTTCCACGCCGCGTTCGGCCTCGGCGCAAGCGACCACTTCGTCGCGCCGACCGACGTCGCCGGCGTCGCGCTCGCCTCGGTCAAGGCGCTGCAGGAGGAAGTGCGCGAGCGCGACGAGCGCATCGACCAGCTGGAGGCGCGCCTGCGCGAACTCGAGGATCTCGTCCGCCGCGGCGCGCGCTGAGGAGGTCGCCATGTCGATTCCCTCGCTCGCACGCCTCGCGTTGTGCGCGTCGGCCGCACTCGTCGCGTCGACGTCGACCGCGCGCGTGCTCACCCTCTCGCGCCAGGACGACGCGACCGCGATCGTGCGCGACGCCGCCAGCGGCGATGTCACCAGTGGCACGCTCGCCAATCCGCCGGATCGCCTGCTCGTATCGCTCGGCGCACTCGCGGCCGACGATGCGAACGATCTCGCCTACGTCGGCGTCGTGCCCGATCCATCCGGCGCGACGCCCGATGCGCCGGCGACGGTGATCGCGGTCGCCTACGGTGCCGCGCCCGCGCCGGTCGGGACGCTCGCCGCGCCCGACGGGCTCGCCTTCGCCGCGCTCGCGTTCGACCCACCTCGCTCGCGACTCGTCGGCGTGTTCGCCGATCCCACCGGCGTGCTGCCCGGCCAGGTGTTCGTCGTCGCCACGCATGGCGGCACCTCGCTCGACCCCGCGCTGACCGCGCCGATCGACGCCGGTTGCTGCCGCTTCGCCTCGGGCATCGCCGCATGGCGCGCGGCAAGCCAGGAGCTGCTCATGGTCGGCCGCCGTGACGTCGACGGCGAGGACCAGTTGCTGCGCTTCGATTTCGCCGGCGGCACCGCGCTGCCGGCGGCCTATCCGATCGCCGGCGATCGCGTCGTTTCGCTCGCGGTCGACGCCGCGAACGGCGACGTCTACGCGGTGTTGCGCAGCGTGCTCGACTTCACCTACCTCGCACGCGTGACGTGGTCGACGCCGGGCTCGCCGGTCACGCTGTCCGCGCTCGGCAGCGCGCCGTCGACGTGCTGCTTCGTCGGCGGTGGTCCGGGAACGATCGACGGTGCCGTCGGCGAGCGCGCGATGTTCGTGCTCGGAAAAGCTGCCGATACGCCGGCGGCGATGCAGCTCTACGCGTTCGACCTCGCGAGTGGCGTGCCCTCGGTCGTGAACCCCGCGATGGACGGCTTCGGCCTGTGGACCGACGGCGCGGTCGTCGTCGCCGACGTGATCTTCGCCGACGGTTTCGACTGAAACGCCGTCATGCCGACGCCTCGTGCAGATCATCGCGAACACTTCAGTCCCGAGCACGTCAGTGTGCGCGCCACGCCTGCGAACTGAGTTCCCACCCCGCGTTGCACCGAGCGAAACGACGATGGCATACGAGTCGGTCCCCGGGACGAGCAAGCCGATAACACTTCTGGCCCGCAGCGGCCGATTGAACGTGTGGCTTCGTCCCGGCGGATTCCATCATGGCCCGAGCACCTTCTGCTCACCGCAAGGCCGAATACACGACTGCAACCGCACCGCTTGCCAAAGCGAACTCACTCGGTCACTTGCAAGGGGAGTCCATACATGAATTGTTAGGCATGCGCCCCGGAATCTGTGGGAGCAAATGCCTCTGGTGATGCAAGTAGCTTGACACGGAAAGCATGAGCCAAAGTCTCGTCGCTTGGCACAGCAGCCCAGTACAGCTGGTTTAGGCGCTCCTCAGTCTCGTCAGTCTCGTCTGGCGGCTGCTGAAAGACACGGGCTGCCTCAGGCAAGCCAAAGTAGTTGAAGCCAGCCACTGCCGAAGCGACCTCAGGCTGGCTCAAGCACTCCAGGGCGTGAACCACGCCACCATTCATTGCGAGGCCGTGCGCGAGCAGAAGTGACGCAAGAGCTTTGTCTCCGGCGGCTGGCGACGGCCCGCCAGACTCAAGGCAAGCACGGTTCCATATTTGTTCCTGCCGAGAGAGTTTCACCACATGCCTAACGGTTGAGTTGAGCGGCGCGCGCGCCGACGTGTGAGCTTGGCACTTTATCCATCACGCGTCCGCTCGAATGATCGAATGGACTCCCCTCGTGTCGCCACACGGCTTCGATGAGCCAGACTGAAAGGTTTAGCCTTCAGGACACGGGA
>NZ_SLWQ01000011.1 GCF_004342425.1 Dokdonella fugitiva
AGGCAATGCAGACCTTCCAGATCCTGTTCGGCGAAGACCGCGTGCCGGTCAACACATGACACCAACCGCAGTTACACAGTTCGTTTGACAGACCCTCGCTCCGTCGCAAGCAGCCGGTCGCGTGGGCGTTGCCGGCGCAGAGAAGCGCGCGACCGAAGGCATACCGGTGAAGCGGCGGTGCACCGGGTGCTCCTCGATAATTGGCGCTGCGCCGGTGCTACGCTAATGACACACTTGGGATGGCAGGTTGGCGCAAGCGATCGCTTCGCAACGAGGGGGGCTTCACTTTCGATCTTGCGAGGTCCTGGTACAAGGGTAAGCGTCCGCCCACCGCACCTTGCAGCGCGTGGCGGGATCAGGCCAGCGGCAGCAGCGATTCGATGTCGCGGTCCCTGGTGGTCGGCAGGCGCGTGAGCACGTCGGTGAGCCAGGCGTGGGGTTCGATGCCATTGGCCTTGGCAGTGGCGATCAGGCTCATGATCGCGGCGGCGCGGCGCGCGGCGGTTTCGGAGCCGGCGAACAGCCAGTTCTTGCGGCCGACGGCGATCGGCCGGATCGCATTCTCGATCGGGTTGTTGTCGATCGGGAAGGCGCCGTCTTCGACGACGCGAGCGAGCGCAGACCAGCGCCGCAGCGCGTAGTCGATCGCTTTGCGCACGCCGCTGTTGCCGAGCGTTTGCGCGCCGTCGAGCCAGGCCTTGAACGCGGCCAGCCATGGACCGATGTAGCGCTGCCGTTCGGCGCCGCGCGCTTCGTCGTCAAGGTCACGCAGTTTGGCGTCGATCGCGTAGAGCTCGGCGATGCGATGCAGGGCGTCCTGCGCCAACGGATGACTGCTGGCGGCGTAGGCGTCGAAGAACATGCGCCGCGCGTGCGCCCAGCACGCCAGCTCGGTGATGCCGCCCTGGTCGAACAACGCCTTGTAGCCGGCATAGTCGTCGACCATCAGCGCGCCGTTCCACTCACCGAGGAACGCAGCCGCGTGCTTGCCGGCGCGGCTCGGGCAATGGTCGAACACGACGATCGGCCGCGGGCCCGTGCTGCGATAGGCGAACAGGTACGTGCGCCTGGTCTTCCCGGCACCCGGATCGAGCTGGGCGACCGGCGTCTCGTCGGCGTGCAGCACCGGACACTGCAGCAGTTTCCTGCGCAGCGCATCCACCAGCGGCTGCAGGCGCAGTCCGATCACGCCGGTCCACTCGGCCAGCGTGGTGCGGCCGATCTCGATGCCATGGCGCGCGAAGATCGCTTCCTGCCGATACAGCGGCAGGTGATCGGCGTACTTCTGGATCACCACCTGCGCCAGCAGGCCCGGCGCGGCGAGGCCTCGGTCCAGGATCGAGGGCGCCACCGGCTCGGCCACGATCGTCTCGCAGGTGCGGCAGGCGTACTGCGGGTGCACCTCGCGGCGCACGAAGAACCGCAGCGGTTCGACGTCCAGCTTCTCCGATACGTGCTCGCCGATCTTCACCAGCGCCGCACCGCAGGCGGAGCAGTTGCAGGACGCCGGTTCGTGGATCGTCTCGATGCGGGGCAGCTCGGCAGGCAATGGGCGGCGTTGCGGCGCACGACGCTGCGCCGGCTCGCGGGTGCCCGTCGGCGAGCGCAGGTCCTCCAGCTCCGCTTCCAGTGCCGCGATGTCCGCCGCCATCGCCGCGTCGAACAGCTCGCGCTGCGTCGGATCCATGCGCTCGGACTTCGCCGCGTACTGCAACCGTCGCAGCCGCGCGATCTCGTGCGTCAGATGGGCAATCTTCGCGTCCTTGTACGTGATCGTGCGGTCGCGCTGTTCGATCAGCGCGTCGCGCTGCGCGATCATCGCTTCATGATGCGCCAGTGATGCCTGGTGATGCGCGATCGTGTCGATCTGCTCGCGCACCAGCGCACGCAGGACCTCGACATCGGTGATCGCATTCAGGGCGGCGGCATCCATGCCCGTAGTCTAGCCGTCTAAACGATCTTTGGAAGCGTGCGCACGTCACGCGACAGGCGCTGCCAATCGACACCCGCCGCCAGCCACGCGAACTGCTCGCGCGTCAGCGACCACGCCGCCTCGCCCGAGCGCGGCCAGTGGAACGACCCCTCGTGCAACCGGCGCACGCACAGCCACACGCCCTGCGCATCCATGCACACCACCTTGATGCGGTTCCCGCTGCGGTTGCGGAACACGTACGCGCCGCCCGCGCGCGCATCCTGGCCCAACCCCGTGCCGATCGTCCCCAGCAGGCGATCGATCCCGCAGCGAAGGTCCACCGGCTCCAACGCCAGCCACCAGCCGGTCGGACTCAACACAGCGCGCGCACCAGCGCCGCCAGCTCCGCCATCGGCAGGGCCGGCACGCGCAGCCGCAATCCGCTCGGCAGCACCACCTCCACGCCCGCGACCGACTCGGCCTGGGCGGCAGGCCGCGTCTCGATCGCCACCGGCACCAGCGCCGACGAGCGACGCTGCCAGTACACGAACTGCGAATACGACAGCCCACGCGCACGGCAGTAGGCCGCCGCCGACTCACCACTCGACCGCCACGCCACTATCCGCTTCGACCACACCGTCGCCTTGCCTTGCACTGCGCACTCCTGTTCGCAAAGGAACGCGGATCGCAGCAGGTGTCACGCACGGGTGGAAGGTGGCGGACGCTTACGTACAAGGCGATTCCGTCAATGAAGAAGCATCACGCGTAAACGCGCCTGCTTTGTGGAATGGCTGTTCGATAACGACACGCAGCTACAGTTGTCACAGAGGCGGGCGAACGGAATGGATGTGAAAGACGTTAACGACGCGGAATGGGGCATGCTGGCTCTCTGCAATGGCGAGGCAAGCCTCGATGCGTGGGCGCACGCCGTTCGTACGCGAGCGAAGGCGCTGTGCGATGAGTTCTACGCAGTGAGGATGGCGCCGCCGGAAGGGGCGCCATACGCGCCGTTGAACTGCCAAGCGCGGGCGCACGGAAACACGCTTGTGCTCGAGTGGTACCAAAGGCATCGTTTCAAGGGGAAACCGGCGTTCCGGCTGCCGATTGCACGACAGGCAGACGGCCTTTCGTACAATATCGCCGAATTGCAGGCGCTGGCGAGGCCGGACGAACGGGAAGTGGTCGCGCGGGTCGAGGCCGAGATGGTGCTGATCCGCAAGGTCTATATGGAGACGTTGGTCATCCGCAAAGCCTTCACCAGCGCCCATCGCGCCATGAAGGCGATTTGCGACGGCAAGACACCCCGAGTGCGCAAGGTCATGAAACGGCCCCAGCGCGAGGGCAGCCGTCTCATCCGGCGGCCAGAGTAGCCCGATACCAAGCGCGCCTCGGACGAGAGCCAGTAGGGGCGCGGGCGGAGAATTTGCCGTAGCGAGGCGGTACGGTGATCCGGTTCGGTTCCGCATGCCACGCGAACTCATTTGCGAAGCAGCTCATGTAACGCCTCCGGCTTGAGGTTGGTGTAGCGCTTGAGTGACTTCCAGTCACGATGCCGCGTCACGAGGGCGACCTGCTGGATCTGCAGGCCTGCTTCGAACAAGCGCGAAGCACCTTCGTGTCGGAGGTCATGGAAGTGAAGGTCGTCGATCGCGCAGGCCTTGCATGCGCGGAGGAACGCGCGACTGATGGCATCCCGGTGGAACGGAAAGACCAGCTCGCCGCGTGGCTGGCGGAGCAGGATGTCCCAGCTGTCACCGAGAAGCGGTATCCACAGATCGTTGCCGATCTTGTCCGTGGGGTGCTTGCTGTCCCTGATCAGCGCGAGCTTCTTTTCGTGGTCGATGTCGGCCCACCGGAGGCGGACGATCTCTCCGAGGCGCATCGACGTCGCGATCGCGAAGTCCATGATGGCGGTCATAGGCAGTTCCTTCCCACGGGGAAAGCGCCAGTAGTCGCGCAGCCGCTCGAGTTCGAGCGCGGTCGGCCTGCGCGTGCGTTCCTTCGGTTTCGCGATCAGGTGGAGCCGGCGCAGCATCGGCCGCGCATCGGCCACGGGGTTGCCGACGGGAAGCTTCATTCGCGCATAGGTCAAGAGCTCGTCGAGGAATCCGATCTCCATGTTGAGCGTCGCAGGACCGGTGCCCGTCGCTCGGCGGCGCCGCACGTGCGTGAGGACGTCGTCCGCTGTCAGGGCCACGACAGAAAGAGCGCCGAGGCCCTGACGCAGCATTCGGTAGGCGCTGAGCTTCGTCTTGCTTCGGCGATTGCTGGCCCGCAACTCTTTTTCGTAGTCGTCGATCACCGTGGCCAGGGTGACGGATGAGGCTTGCGCGGACCGGAACTCACCGCGGTCGATCTGTGACTCGACCCTGCGCGCCCATTCCTTCGCGGCCGACTTCGTGAGGAAGCTCTCCGATACACTCTCGCCCTTGCGGCGAACGAATGCGCGCCACCGTCCGTTGCGTTCCTGGATGCTCGCCATTTACACCACCTCCTGGGATTTGGCGGCCTCAAGTTGACTGGTGCAGATTTGGTGCACAAGCATCGGGAATCCGCGGGAAAGTTGAGGAATGGTCGGGAAGCGATGGGCATTGAAAATCAACATGTTGCGGAAAAATCGGCGGCGCTGAAGAGCACGAAATTCAGCGTAGCACCGATGATGGACTGGACCGACCGCCATTGCCGGTACTTCCATCGCCTGCTCGCGCCGCACGCGTTGCTCTACACCGAGATGGTGACTGCGCCCGCGGTCATCCACGGCGATCGCGCGCGCCTGCTCGGTTACGACGAGGCGGAGCATCCGGTCGCGTTGCAGCTCGGCGGATCGGAGCCGGACGAGCTCGCCGAGGCGGCGCGCATCGGTGCGGAGCTCGGTTACGACGAGATCAACCTCAACGTCGGCTGCCCTTCGGATCGCGTGCAGTCGGGGCGTTTCGGCGCTTGCCTCATGCGCGAGCCGGCGCTCGTGCGCGATTGCGTCGCGGCGATGCGCGAGGCGGTCGCGCACCTCGGCGTGCCGGTCACGGTGAAGTGCCGCATCGGGGTCGACGACCAGGACGAATACGCGGGGCTCGCGTCGTTCATCGAGACCGTGCAGGCGAGCGGCTGCGACACCTTCATCGTGCACGCGCGCAAGGCGTGGCTGCAGGGCCTGTCGCCGAAGGAGAACCGCGAGGTGCCGCCGCTCAACCATGCGCGCGTGTACCGGCTCAAGCAGGAGCACGCGCGCCTCACGGTCGTCATCAACGGCGGCATCGCGACGCTTGCCGAGGCCCTGGAACACCTGCGCCACGTCGACGGCGTCATGCTCGGGCGCACCGCGTACCACGAGCCGTACCGGCTCGCCGAGATCGAGCATGCGTTGCACGGCACGCCGTTGCCGGATCGCGACGAGGTGCTGCAGCGCCTGCGGCCATACGTCGAGGCGCATCTCGCGCGTGGCGATCGCCTGCAGCACATCACGCGGCACGTCCTCGGGCTTTACCAGGGGCTGCCCGGGGCGCGCATGTTCCGGCGCGTGCTGAGCGAGCAGGCGCATCGGGCGGATGCGGGGTGGGATGTCGTCGAGGCTGCGATCGAGGCGCGTCGGGCGGGTGAGCGGGCGTTGCGCGCGGCGTAACGCACTGCGCGGCGAAGGGCAAAATGGATTCCCGCTTTCGCGGGAATGACGTCGAGGTGGGCGAACTCAGCGGCGCGACGCGCGTGCGCGCGGTCGTGCTCCGGCACCGACGCCGCGCACGCAGGTTTCGACGAACTCGACGAACGCTCGCACCTTGGCCGGGATGAAGCGGTTGCCCGGGTAGATCGCGAAGATGCCCTGTTCCATCGCGGCCCACGCATCGAGCACGCGCACGAGGCGCCCGGCCGCGAGGTCGTCGGCGACCGCGAATTGGGGCAACAGCGCGATGCCCACGCCGACGCGGCAGGCGTCGAGCAGGGCGAGCGCATTGTTCGAGCGCACGCGGGCGCGCACGCGCACGGTTTCGCCGTGGCCGCGCCGCTCGAGTTCCCAGCGCTCGGCGATCGCGCCGACGTCGAGCACGAGGCAGGCGTGACGGTCGAGGTCGGCCGGCCGCCGCGGCCGGCCCGCCGCCGCGAGGTACGCGGCGCTCGCGACGAGGATGCGCCGGCTGTCGCCGAGGCGGCGTGCGACGAGGCGCGAGTCGCGCAGTTCGCCGACGCGGATCGCGACGTCGAACGCCTCCTCGACGAGGTCGACGTTGCGGTTGGACAGGTGCAGGTCGAGTTCGAGTTCGGGGTGCGCAGCGAGGAACTCGCCGAGGCGTGGCGTGAGGTGGGCGAGGCCGAGCCCGCTCGGGATGCTCGCGCGCAGCCGTCCGCGCAAGGCGCCGCCCGTGGCGCTCGCCGCGGCTTCCGCCTCGGCGATCTCGGCGAGCACGGCTTCGCAGCGCGCGAGGTGTGCGCGGCCGGCTTCGGTGAGGCCGACCTGGCGCGTCGTCCGCTGCAGCAGGCGCACGCCGAGGCGCGACTCGAGCGCGGCGACCGCGCGGCTCACGCCGGATACATGCATGCCGAGCCGCACCGCCGCCTGGGCGAAGCTGAGCCGGTGCGCGACCTCGACGAAGCAGGCGATCTCGGCAAGCTGGTTGCGCAGCATTGTTGCCATTCTCGCAATGATGATTTCGCCGAGGGCGAGTTTATCGCAGCGCGGCGCGTCCGTATGTTGGGCGGGGTTTCCAACCGGAGGTGCCCCATGCCGCTCGTCACCGTGACCGTCCGCAAACCGACGCCCGCCGTGCGCAAGCGCGCGATCCTCGACGCCGTGCACGACGCGCTCGTCGCGAGCGGCGTCCCCGTGACCGATCGCTTCCAGCGCTTGCTCGAACTCGATGCCGCGGACTTCGTGTTCGACCCGCGCTATCCGGACCTCGCCACCGACCGCGGCGAGGACTTCGTGCTGATCGAGATCCTCTGGTCGGTCGGACGCAGCGTGAAGGTCAAGCGCCAGCTGCTGGCCGGCCTGCTCGCGGGGCTCGCCGGCCACGACATCGACGGCGAGCACGTGATGGTCGTGTTCAAGGAGACCGCCTGGGAGAACTGGGCGTTCGGCGGCGGCAGGATCCTGCACGCATGAGCCGCCTCGCGACCTGGCCGCTCGATCGCGAGGCCGACGCGCGCGTGCGGCGGCGCGCGATGGCGGTCGCCTTCGTCGTGCTCTGGTGCACGGGCTATCCGGCCGGGTTGATCGCCGTGCAGCACGCGGCGCCGTTCACGATCCTGTTCCTGCGCTTCGCGTCGGCGGGTGCGATCTTCGCGGCGATGGCGTCGTTCGCGCGTGCGCGCCGCCCGGCGTTGCGCGAGGTCGCGCACCACGCGGTGGTCGGCGTGCTCTCGCTCGCGATTGCGTTCGGCGGCATCTACGAGGCGCTGCGGCTCGGCATCGGCACCGGCATCGCCGCATTGTTCGTCGGTGCGCTGCCGCTCGCGACCGCGACGATCGGCCTGCTGCTCGGCGAGCGCATGCGCGCGGTGCAATGGATCGGCCTTGCGTTCGGCCTCGCCGGCGTCGTGCTCGTGCTGCAGGGGCGCTTTGCCGCCAGCGGCGACACCGCCGCGTACGCGGCGAGCACGCTCGGCCTGTTCGCGCTCGCCGCCGGCACGCACTACCAGAAGCGACGCGCCCCCGCGATCGACCTGCGCGTCGCGCTCGCCGTGCAGCACATCGTCGCGGCGCTCGCCCTGCTGCCGGTCGCGGTGCTGGCCGAGCACTTCCGCATCGATGCGGGCGCGGCCTTCGCGGCGGCGCTTGCGTGGCTCGTGCTGGTCAACTCGGTCGGCGGCTTCGCCCTGCTGTTCACCCTGCTGCGCGGCGGCGCCGCGACCGAGGTCGCGACCCTGTTCTTCCTGATGCCGCCGGTCACCGCGCTCATGGGCTGGCTGGTGCTCGGCGAGCACCTCGCGCCGGCGATGATCCCGGGCTTCGCGCTCGTTGCATTCGGCGTCTGGCTCGGCACGCGCTTGCGTTGAGCTGCGTGGCGGGATCGGGCGCCAAACGACGTACTGGACCTTGGGAGGCAGACGCCGGCGGCGAGGGTGGCATGCACGAGGACGATACGACTTCGAACGGCGCCAAACGGCGCACGTGCGGCGAAGGCGCCCCGTCCCTGGACGCCGCGGCCGTGCCGGCCGGAAAGCCAGTGGCGCGGACGCCCGCGCCGCTCGACGTGCGCTGCCTCGCCTGCGGCAGTGCGGACCTCGACATGAGCGTCCATCCGCGTGGCGACGAGCCGGTGCAGTGCCGCCAGTGCGGGGAATGGAACACCTATCTGCGCCTGGAGATCGCGGCGGTCGAACGCGTGCGCCAGCGCCTGCGTCGCCGCTGAGCGCACCGCCCGCCGTACTTCGCGCGCCATGGCGCCGAACCGCTAGAATCGCAGGCCCGATCCGTCCCCTCCTGCGATGTCCCTCGTCAATCTCGTCAACGTCGACTACTCGGTCGGCGGCCCGCTGCTGCTCGATGGGGTCGATCTCGCGATCGAGCGCAACGAGCGCATCTGCGTGGTCGGCCGCAACGGCGCGGGCAAGTCGACCCTGCTGCGCCTGATCGCCGGCGAGCTGCGTCCGGACGACGGCGAACTGCGCGTGCAGGGCGGCGTGCGCATCGCCAAGCTCGCGCAGGAAGTGCCACACGACGTCGCCGGCAGCGTGTTCGACGTCGTCGCGGGCGCGCTCGGCCATCTCGGCGCGCTGCTCGCCGAGTTCCATCACCTGAGCCACCACCTCGACGTCGCCGGCAATACCGAGGCGCTCGCGCGCGTGCAGGCGCGCATCGAGGCCGAGCATGGCTGGGACCTCGACCGCCGCGTCACGCACGTGCTCGAACGACTGGAACTGCCCGAAGACGCGGAGTTCGGCGCGCTCTCGGGTGGCATGAAGCGCCGCGTGCTGCTCGCGCGCGCGCTCGTGCTCGACCCCGACGTGCTGTTGCTCGACGAACCGACCAACCATCTCGACATCGACGCGATCGCCTGGCTCGAACGCCTGCTGCTCGACTTCGCCGGCAGCGTGGTGTTCGTCACCCACGATCGCCGCTTCCTGCGCGCGCTGGCCACGCGCATCGTCGAGATCGACCGCGGTGCGCTGACGAGCTGGCCGGGCGACTGGGACAACTACCTGCGCCGGCGCGAGGAGCGCCTGCACGCGGAAGCGCAGGCGAACGCGCAGTTCGACAGGAAGCTCGCGCAGGAAGAAGTGTGGATCCGCCAGGGCATCAAGGCGCGCCGCACGCGCAACGAGGGGCGCGTGCGCGCGCTCGAGGCGATGCGCCGCGAACGCGCGCAGCGGCGCGAACCCGGCGGCAACGCGAAGCTGCAGGTCGGCATGGCGGGCGCGTCCGGGCGTCGCGTGATCGAGGCCGAAAACGTGCGCTTCGGCTGGAACGGACGCGTCATCGTCGACGGCTTCTCGACCACGATCCTGCGCGGCGACCGCGTCGGCCTGATCGGTGCCAACGGCTCCGGCAAGACGACCCTGCTCAAGCTGCTGCTCGGCCAGCTCGCGCCGCAGGCAGGCGAAGTGCGGCTCGGCACGAACCTCGAGATCGCCTATTTCGACCAGCATCGCGCGCACCTGCGCGAGGACCAGAGCGCGCTCGACAACGTCGCCGAAGGGCGCGAATACATCGAGATCGGCGGCAGCCGCAAGCATGCGCTCGGCTACCTGCAGGATTTCCTGTTCTCGCCCGATCGCGCGCGCGCACCGATCACCGCGCTGTCGGGCGGCGAGCGCAACCGCCTGCTGCTTGCCAAGCTGTTCGCCCGGCCGTCCAACCTGCTCGTGATGGACGAGCCGACCAACGACCTCGACGTCGAGACGCTGGAACTGCTGGAGGAACTGCTCGCGGGTTACGCGGGCACCCTGCTGCTCGTCTCGCACGACCGCGACTTCCTC
This sequence comes from Dokdonella fugitiva, assembly GCF_004342425.1. Classification (GTDB taxonomy): domain Bacteria; phylum Pseudomonadota; class Gammaproteobacteria; order Xanthomonadales; family Rhodanobacteraceae; genus Dokdonella_A; species Dokdonella_A fugitiva. The sequence goes on from NZ_SLWQ01000011.1 coordinate 9,824, forward strand.
GACAACGTCGTCACGAGCACGCTCGCGCTCGAGGGCGACGGCCGCGTCGGCGAATACGTCGGCGGGTACAGCGACTGGTTGCGCCAGGCGCCGCAGAAGGCGGAGAAGGGCGCGGCAAAAAAGGGGACGGAGGCATTCTCACGACCCGAAGCTGCAGCTGCGAAGGCGCCTTCCGCGAAAATGCCTCCGACGCCCTCTTCGGCAAAGCGCAAGCTCAGCTACAAGGAATCGCGCGAACTCGACGAGTTGCCCGCGCGCATCGACGCGCTCGAGGCGCGCATCGCCGCGCTCGGCGAGGCGATGCAGGATCCCGGCTTCTACCAGCAGGACAGCGCGCGCATCGTCGCCGCGAACAACGAACTCGCGGCGTTGCAGGCCGAGCTCGACGCCGCCTACGCGCGCTGGTCCGAACTCGACGCCTGACGCCATGCCGCGCGCGGCGGCACGCGCGGTGCGCGTACCGCCCTACGACGCACACCGACACCGTAGGGCGGGTCGAGCCGCGCAGCGGCGAGTCCCGCCGCAGGCACGCCGCGACACCCCGCAGCCCTCAGCCGTTGCTTCTCACCACACCTCGCACCGCTCGGCCCCCTGCCGCACCATCGGCGCATCCGCCTTGCACTGGAACGCGTCGCGGAACGCGGGGAGGTTCGACAGCGGCCCGTTGACGCGATACTTCGCGATCGGATGCGGGTCGCCCTGGACCATCGTGCGCTGCGTTTCCGGGCGGATCTCGTCGCCGCGCCACTGGCCCCACGAGAGGAAGAACTGCTGCTCGGGCGTGAAACCGTCGAGGGTCGGCTCGGCCGGCTTGCCTTCGCGCGACTTCCGGTAGGCGAGGAACGCGAGCTTCGCGCCGGCGAGGTCGCCGATCGATTCGCCGAGCACGAGTTTGCCGTTGTGGTGGATGCCCGGTTCGATGAAGTAGCCGTCGAACTGCTTGACCACGCATTCGGCGCGCGCCTTGAAGCGCGCTTCGTCCTCCTGGGTCCACCAGTTGGCGAGGCGGCCCTGCGCGTCGAACTGCGCGCCCTGGTCGTCGAAGCCGTGGCTGATCTCATGCCCGATGACGACGCCGATCGCGCCGTAGTTGACCGCATCGGTCGCGTTCACGTCGAACGCGGGCGGCTGCAGGATGCCAGCCGGGAACACGATCTCGTTGAGCAGCGGGTTGTAGTACGCGTTCGAGGTCGGCGGCGTCATGCCCCAGCGGCCGCGATCGACCGGCTTGCCGATCTGCGAACGGCCGTCGGCGACGTTCCAGCGCGAGGCGGAGACGACGTCGTCCCAGTACGAGCCACGCGTGACCTTGACCCCGGCGTAGTCCTTCCACTTGTCCGGGTAGCCGATCTTCGGGTTGAACGTCGCGAGTTTCTCGAGCGCCTTCTGCTTGGTCGCGTCGCCCATCCAGTCCAGGCCCTGGATCGTGTCCTTCATCGCGAGCAGGATGTTCTTCACCATGTCCTGCATGCGCGCCTTCGCCTCGGGCGGGAAGTACTTTTCGACGTACTTGCGGCCGAGCGCCTCGCCGAGCTGGTTGTCGGTCGCCTCGGCGCAGCGCTTCCAGCGTGGCTTCATCTCGGTCGCGCCGGTGAGGTACTTGCCGTTGAACGCGAAATGCTCTTCGACGAAGGGCGCGGAGAGCGTGTCCGCGGCCGCGTTGAGCACGTGCCATTCGAGGTAGGTACGCCACTGCGCCGCCGGGGTCGAGGCGAACTCCTTCTGCACCTGGCGCAGGAATCTCGGCTCGGTCACGTTGACGTCGTCGTGCGGGATGCGCGCGGCGTCGAAGTAGGCCTTCCAGTCGAACGCGGGCACGAGCTCGCCGAGCTGGGCGAACGTCGTCTTGTTGTCCTGCAGCTTCGGGTCGCGCAGCTGCACGTTGTCGAGCGAGGCCTCGGCGAGGCGCTTCTCGAACGCGAACACCGCCTGCGCGTCGGCCTTCGCCGCGGCGGGCTTCGCGCCGGCGAGCTCGAACATCTTCGCGACGTGCGCGAGGTACTTTTCGCGCGCTTCGACGAAGCGCTTGTCGGGCTTCAGGTAGTAGTCGCGGTCGGGCATGCCGAGCGTGCCGGGTGCGACGTGCGCGATCACGCGCGTCGGCTCGTGCAGGTCGGACGCCGCCACGATCGTGAACGGCACGGCGATGCCGACGTCGTGCAGGTGGCCGATCGTGCGCTGCACGCCGGCCTTGTCCTTGATCGCCCGGATCTCGTCGAGCATCGGCTGCACCGGCTTCACGCCGAGCGCATTGACACTCTTCTCGTCCATGCAGGCGGCGTAGAAATCGCCCGACAGCTGCTCGGCGCTGCCGGCTGGCCAGTCGGTGCGCGCGGACAGCTCGGCGAGGATGTCGCGCACGTGCTCCTTGTTGACCTCGCCCGATTCCCAGCGCCGGCTCCAGCGATCCATGTAGTCGGGGATCGGATGGCTCGCGCGCCAGGCGCCGTTCGCGTAGTCGAAGAAGTCGTTGCAGGCGGCGCCGTCGCGGCGGATGTCCCCCGCTTCGATGCCGTGCATGGCCAGCACGGGCGTTGCGCAGGCGGCGAGTGTCGCGGCGAGGAGGCGGCGGGCGATCCGGCGCATCGGAGCGCCGTTGTCACGAACGTGGAGCATGGCGTCGTCCTGGAGGTCCAAGTGGGGGCATCGTGGCCGATGCGGCCCGGCGCCGACATGGCCCGAATGGCATAGGTCCACAATGCCGCACCGCGACACGAGGCGCCATAGAGCGCACCCCGTGCGCGACCGCGGCATCCGATTCCGCGGTCACGACGGGTCGCCCACGGGGCGGGCTCCTACAACGGAAGCGAAGCGCGGTGCGGAGGTGGTGGCGGTGGCGGTGGCGGTGCGGGCACCGCGGCCGGCGCGGGCGCGGCCGGCACGGCCGGGACGGCCGGCACGGCCGGAGCCGCGGGGACGGCCACGGGCGCCGCCGGCATCGGCGGCATGGGCGGCACCGGCACGCTGAAGATCGACTTGAACTCGGGTGTCTTCATCGTCAGCGCGAGCACCTTGTGGTCGCGCATGAGCTTGATCGCGACATCCTTGCCCTCGGGCTGGTCGCGCAGCGCGCGCATGACGTCTTCCGGTCGCGCGATCGCATCCTTGCCGACGGCCGTGATCACGTCGCCCCCGCGCAGACCGGGCAGCGATGCCTCGTCGCTCGCGATCACGAGCGCGCCGCGATCGGTGCCGAAATAGCGCCCGAGCTCGCCGTTCATCGGCGCGAGGTTGAGGCCCCACCACGGCATCGAATGGCGCATCGACTCGCGCGCCCGGGCGAACGCTTCGCGCACCTGCTCCGAGTCCATGTGCCCGCGCGCCTGCGCCATCGCCTCGCGCGCGGCACTGCGGGCGGCCTCGCGTTGTGCTTCGCGACCGGCCACGTGCGAGGCACGTTCGACGTCGGCGCGAATCCGCTCGTCGAAGTCCTTCGGCAGGAACGGATGCTCGGGGTCCTCGTTCATGAGCGCAGGCCAGTTGAGCGCCTCGCGCCGTTCGGCGTTGACGACGACGACGCCCTTCTGCGTGCCGCGCCGGTATTCGATCGACACGGCCTGGCCTTCCTTGAGGTCGGCGAGCAGGCCGCGCGCCCTGTCGACGGCTTCGCGCGGCGTCTTGCCGGCGACGGCCTGGCCGTCGATCGCGGTGATGACGTCGCCCGAACGCAAGCCCGCCCGCGCAGCCGGGCCGTCGGGCGTGAGGCCGCCGAGCACGACCTGGCCGTCCTCGACGCCGAGCACGATGCCGACCATCGCGCGGTCGGGGTCGCCGATGTAGCGGAACGCGTAGGCGCGCGGACCGACGTCGCCGAGCTGCGTCGACAGGTCGGCCATGCGTCGCGACAGGTCGCGCATCTGCGCGCGCAGTTCGCCGAGTTCACGCCGGGCGGCGGCTGCTTTCGCGTCGGCGGCGGCATCGGCATCGGCGTCGGCGCGCGCCGTGGCCTTCGCGGCCGCGCGCGGTGCGGGCGCGGCGGCGGGTGCGTCGGTCGCAGCGGCGACGCCGGTGGCGAGCACGCATGCGAGGTAGAGCAGGGTGTGTTTCATGGCGTCCTCAGTCGATCCCGTGGTAGGCGGCGTCCTGGACGCCGGCGATGTCGTCGTTCGCGGCAATCGCGAAGGCGCTGCCGCGGATGGTGGCGAGGTCTTCGAGCAGGGCGACGCGCTGGCGCCACAACGGCAGCGCGTCGGACGGCGCACGCGCGCCGGAAAGCTGCAGGTCGACGAGGCCGATGAGGTCCTCGACTTCGACCGCCGCCATGAGGTCGCGGCTGCTCTGCGGTGCGCGCGCGGCGACCGCGGCGATCCAGCGCTCGAGCGTCCGCGATCGCGTGCGCAGCGCGTCGAGTTCGTCGTCCGTCGCGTGCATGGAGGGCGCCTCCTGCGCGGGCGCGACGACCACGTCCGGCGGCGTGGCTTCATGCATGAGCGCACGCGGCAGCAGCACCGCCAGCAGCAAGCCGGCGGCGAGCGCGAGTGGCACGACCGTGCGCCACGCGCGCGGCTTGCGGCGTGCGGCGAGTTCGCGCGCGAGGCCGGGCCAGAGGTCCGGCTGCGGCGCCGCGTCGGGCAGGGCGCGCAGCGCGGCGGCGAGCATGGGGTCGCGTTCGGTGTTCATGGTCAATGCGCGGTCGCGCCGAGGCACGGTGCCGCCTCCTGTTCCGGTTCGAACAATGCACGCAGCCGGCTGCTGCCGCGTGCGACCTGCGATTTCGAGAAGCTGACCGACTTGCCGGTCATCTCGGCGATTTCCTGGTGCGTGTATTCCTCGACGTGGTAAAGCCAGAGCACGCTGCGCGTGAGCGCGGGCAGCTGCGCGAGCGCCTGTTCGAGCCGGCGCGCGTCGGCGAGCGCCCATGGCGGCGGTGCGTGCCCTTCACTCGCGTCGTCGTCGGGCAGTTCCTCGAGCACGAGGCCACGCTCCTTGCGCAGGCGCATGAGCGCCTGGTTGACCACGATCTGGCGCAGCCAGCCCCAGAACGGCGCTTCGCCGCGGAACTGCCCGATGCGTTCGAGCAGGTGCAACATCGCGTCGTGCACGGTCTCACGCGCGTGGTCCGCGTCGCCGAGCATGCGCAGCGCGAGCGTGTACGACGGCCGTTCGAATGCGCGGTAGATCTGCTCGAGCGCGCCGACCTCGCCGCGCCGGGCGCGGGCGAGGACGGTGTCGGGGACGTCGATCTGGAAGCTGGCGGCGCTCACGGTCGGGTCAGATGCACGAGGCGGCGATTGGGTCGCATGGAAAAGGGGACGGGGCAATTTCCCCGGCCTCGTCCCTGGCCCGGTAATGATGAGCCGAAATTGCCTCCGTCCCCTTTTCGAGCCCGGTTCCCCTCCGTGCCCTTTCCGCGCCGACGACGCGTTGTCCGCCGCGTGTCCGGCAGCGTACTGGACACTGTCCGCGTCGCGGTGTCCGCCAGTTTTGTCCATTCAATTCAAAGAGTTGATTGTTGGCACGCTCGTTGCTGAAACGAGCGCAGACCACCTTTCGATGGAGCCCGCCCCCGATGATCCGCGACACCTCGGCACAGGACCGCCCGATCGCCGCCCCGCGCAACCGCAAGAAGCAGATCGTCTGGATCGGGCTCGGCCTCGGCGCGCTCGTCGCGCTCGGCCTCGTCGTGCCGACGGTCGCGCGCCTGATGTCGGCCGATTCGTCGGCGAGCACGGCGCGCCTGCGCATCGCCGAGGTCAAGCGCGGCACGCTCGTGCGCGACGTGTCGGTGCAGGGGCGTGTCGTCGCCGCGGTGAGCCCGACGCTGTATGCGCGCACCGCGGGCACCGTCACGCTCGACGTGCATGCGGGCGACCAGGTGAAGAAGGGCGACATCGTCGCCGAGATCGATTCGCCCGAACTCACCAACCGCCTCAAACAGGAACAGGCGACGCTCGACAGCCTCGCGCTCGACGTCGAACGCACGACGATCGACAACCGCAAGGCCGAGGCGGCGTCGAAGATGGCCTACGAGCAGGCGGTGATCGATCGCGAGACCGCCGAGCGCGAGGTCGAGCGCAACGAGAAGGCGTTCCAGCGTGGCGCGCAGCCGGAGATGACCGTGCTGCGCGCGAAGGACGCGCTGGCCAAGGCGAAGCTGTCGGAGGTGAATGCGCAGCACAACGTGCAGCTGGATCGCGAGAGCCTCGCGTTCAACCTCAAGACCAAGCGCGTCGCGCTCGATCGCCAGAAGCTGCTGGTCGAGGACCTCAGCCGTCAGGTCGACGAACTGAAGATGCGCTCGCCGGTCGACGGCATCGTCGGCCAGCTCATCGCGCAGCAGCGCGCCAACGTCGCCGCGAGCGCGCCGATCCTCACCGTGGTCGACCTCACCGCGCTCGAGATCGAAGTGCAGGTGCCGGAAGTGTTCGCGCACGACCTCGGCGTCGGCATGGCCGCGGAGATCCAGGACGGCGGCGAACGCTACGCGGGCCAGGTCAGCGCGATCTCGCCGGAAGTGCAGAACGGCCAGGTCACCGGCCGCGTGCGCTTCGGTGACAAGAAGCCGGCGGGCCTGCGCCAGAACCAGCAGCTCACCACGCGCATCCTCATGGACGAACACCCGAACGTGCTGATGGTCGAACGAGGCCCCTTCGTCGACACCGGCGCCGGTCGCGTCGCCTACGTCGTGCGCAACGGCACCGCCGAACGCACCGCGATCCAGGTCGGCGCGACGAGCCTCAACGCTGTCGAGATCGTCAGCGGCGTCAAGGAAGGCGACCGCATCGTGATCTCGGGTACCGACGAGTTCAAGGGAGCGCAGAGGGTGGCGTTGAACTGAAGCCGTGATTGGTGATTCGTGATGGGTGATTCGGAAAACCGAACCCTTTCGACGCGTCGCCGAACACGAATCACCAATCACCAATCACGAATCACAAACCGAGGCCAAGCCGATGCTCAAGATGACCCACCTCCAGAAGGTCTACCGCACCCACCTGATCGAGACCTACGCGCTGCGCGACTTCTCGATCAACGTGCGCGAAGGCGAATTCGTCGCGGTGACCGGCCCGTCCGGTTCCGGCAAGACGACGTTCCTCAACATCGCGGGCCTGCTCGAGGAGTTCACCGGCGGTGAGTACCTGCTCGACGGCGACGACGTCGCGGGCCTCGGCGACGACGCGCGCTCGCGCCTGCGCAACGAGAAGATCGGCTTCATCTTCCAGAGCTTCAACCTGATCCCCGACCTCAACCTGTTCGACAACGTCGACGTGCCGCTGCGCTACCGCGGCTTCGGTGCGGCCGACCGCAAGAAGCGCATCGAGGAGTCGCTCTCCCGCGTCGGCCTCGCCTCGCGCATGAAGCACTACCCGGCCGAACTCTCCGGCGGCCAGCAGCAGCGCGTCGCGATCGCGCGCGCGCTTGCCGGCTCGCCGCGCCTGCTGCTCGCCGACGAACCGACCGGCAACCTCGACTCGCTGATGGCGCGCGGCGTGATGGAACTGCTCGAGGAAATCAACCGCCAGGGCACGACCATCGTGATGGTCACGCACGATCCCGAGCTCGCCGCGCGCGCGCACCGCAACGTGCACGTCATCGACGGCCAGGTCACCGACTTCGACGACGAACCGAAACTGCGCCGCCCGGTGCGCGACGGCGACGCCGCGAACGCCGCGATCGCCTGAGGAGGACGCGCATGTTCGCCTACTACCTGCAACTGGGCCTGCGCAGCCTGAGGCGCAACCCGATCCTGACCGCGCTGATGGTCGCCGGCATCGCGCTCGGCATCGCCGCGAGCATGACCACGCTGACCGTGCTGCACCTCATGGGCAGCAACCCGATCCCGTGGAAGAGCGACAAGCTCCACTACGTGCAGCTCGACAACTGGAGCGGCGACCAGCCGTATTACGACGACGGCCGGCCGCCCGACCAGGTCACCTACCAGGACGCGGTCGCGCTGATGAAGGCGGGCAAGGCCGACAAGCAGGCGGCGATGTTCAAGCTGTCGCTGCCGGTGCAGCCGGAGAACAAGGACCTGAAGCCGTTCCAGGCGCTCGGCCGCGTGACGTACTCGGACTTCTTCGCGATGTTCGAGCCGCGCTTCCGCTACGGCGCGCCGTGGAACCACGACCAGGACGAGGGCCATGCGCGCGTCGTCGTGCTCGGCAACGACATCAACGAGAAGCTCTTCGGCGGCCAGGACAGCACCGGCCGGAGCGTGCGCCTCAACGGCATCGATTACACCATCGTCGGCGTGCTCGACAAGTGGAACCTGCGCTCGCGCTACTACGACCTCACCAACGGCGCGTTCGCCGACCCGGACGAGTTCTTCATGCCGTTCACCACCGCGATCGACCTCAAGCAGCGCTCGACCGGCAACAACAGCTGCTGGAAGTCGTCCGGCGACGGCTGGGATGCCTACCTCGCGTCCGACTGCGTGTGGATGCAGATGTGGGTGCAGCTCGATTCGCCCGCGCGGCTCGCCGAGTACAAGTCGTTCCTCGACAGCTACGTCAACGAGCAGAAGAAGCTCGGCCGCTTCCCGCGCCCGCTCAACAACCGCCTGCTCGACGTGACGGAGTGGATGAAGGACCAGAAGGTCGTGTCGCGTGACATGGAGGTGCAGACCGGCCTCGCGTTCGCATTCCTCGTCGTGTGCCTGGTCAACACGATCGGCCTGCTGCTCGCCAAGTTCACGCGCAAGTCCGGCGAGATCGGCCTGCGCCGCGCGCTTGGCGCGAGCCGCCGCGACGTGTTCACCCAGTTCCTGGTCGAGTCGGGCGTGGTCGGCCTCACCGGCGGCGTGCTCGGCCTGATGCTGACCGGGCTCGGCCTGCTCGCGGTGCGCGCGCTCTACAGCGAATACAAGACCGTCGCGAGCCTCGATTGGGCGATGGTCGCGACGACGATCGTGCTCGCGGTCGTGTCGGCGCTGCTCGCGGGGCTCTATCCGACCTGGCGCGCGTGCCGCGTGCAGCCGGCCGCGCAACTGAAGGTGTGAAAGGCAGGGAATCGGGCATGGGGAATCGGGGATCGTCGAAGCAGTACACCGCGTGACGCCCCGAGGCCCTCTTCCGGTTCCCGTTCCCGTCTCCCCATTCCCGGATGAAAACCATGGAAATCCGCCCGATCCTCTCCGCGCTGATGCGCAGCAAGGTGTCGATGATCCTGATCGGCCTGCAGGTCGCGCTCACGCTCGCGATCGTCTGCAACGCGCTGTTCATCATCGGCCAGCGCCTCGACCTCATGAACCGCCCGAGCGGCATGAACGAGGCCGACACGTTCCTGTTCGGCAGTTCCGGCTTCGGCCAGGGCTACGATGCGCGTGCCGTGATGAAGTCCGACCTCGCCCTGTTGCGGCAGATCCCCGGCATCGTCGACGCGGCGCCGGCGAACTCGGTGCCGATGAGCGGCGGCGGCTGGAGCTCGGGCATCTCGCTGCAACCGAGGCAGAAGACCTCGACGGCCGACTCGACGTTCTACATGGTCGACGACCATGGCCTGAACACGTTCGGCGTCAAGCTGATCGCCGGCCGCAACTTCACGCCCGCGGAGATCGAGGACCACGACCAGGGCGCGCGCGTGCAGCCGCCGGTGATCATCGTGACCAAGGCGCTCGCCGACAAGCTGTTCCCCAACGGCGATGCGCTCGGCAAGCAGGTCTACCTCGACGAGGACGAGCCGCGCAGCACGATCATCGGCATCGTCGAGAAGACGCAGGAACCGTGGACCGACAGCGCGGACATCGAGCACGCGACGTTCATCCCGTACTTCCTGCCGTACGGCAACTACACGCGCTACCTCGTGCGTACCGAGCCGGGTCGCCGCGACGAAATCATGAAGACGGTCGAACAGAAGATGGCGGAGGCGAACCCGAGCCGCATCATCGGCAAGCTGCGCAGCATGGAGCAGGTGCGCCACGAGGCGTACGCGAACGACCGCGCGATGGCGATCATCCTCGGCGCGGTGATCCTCGCGCTGCTCGCGGTGACCGCGCTCGGCATCGTCGGCATGGCGAGCTTCTGGGTCGCCCAGCGCACGCGCCAGATCGGCACGCGGCGCGCGCTAGGCGCGACCAGGTTCGACATCCTGCGCTACTTCCAGACCGAGAACTTCATCATCACGACGATGGGCCTGGTCGTGGGCGGCATCCTCAGCTACGCGCTGAGCCTGTGGCTGATGCAGCAGTACCAGTCGCCGCGCCTGCCGTGGTATTACGTGCCGATCGGCTTCCTCTGCCTGTGGGCGCTCGGCCAGGTCGCGGTGCTCGGCCCCGCGCTGCGCGCGTCGCGCGTGCCGCCCGCGGTGGCGACGCGCAACGTCTGACGCGTGAACGGATGCGCCGGACCGACGGCCTGCGTCGTCGGTCCGGTGCGCGCCTGCGACTTCCGGCCCATTCGCGCGCCGGCACGATCGCCGACCATTGCCGCCCGCCGGCGTATGCCGGTGTCCTTGCGCCGCCGGTCCGCGCCGGCACCATCCGAACGGAGTCCACCATGTCGCGCAAACCCCATGCCCTGCTCGCCGTCGCCGCCGCGATCGGCGTCGGCTTCATGTCAACCGCGTTTGCCGCCGGCGACGTCGCCTCGCGCGTCAAGGCGCTCAACGACCTGCTCGCCGAGCAGTGGGAGTACCAGCTCAAGGAATCGCCGGAGTTCGCCTCGATCCTCGGCGACTACCGCTACAACGACAAGTGGGGCGACTACTCGCTCGCCCACGCCGCGCAGCAGGACAAGGACGCGAAGGCATTCCTCGCGCGCTTCAAGGCGATCGACACCACCGGCTTCGCCGAGCAGGACCGCCTGAACCAGGAACTCATGGTGCGCCAGCTCGAGGACGGCATCCGTGCCTACGAGCTCAAGACCTTCGAGATGCCGCTCGACCAGTTCTCGGGCGCGCACCTGCAGCTCGCCCAGTTCGTCTCGGCGCTGCCGTTCGACAGCACCAGGCATGTCGAGGACTACATCACGCGCCTCGACGGCGTGCCGCACCTGATCGACTCGCTGATCGAGGTGCTCAAGCAGGGCGAGAAGGACAAGCTCATGCCGCCGCGCTTCCTGCTCGAGAAGGTGGTCGAGCAGTGCCGCGCGATCGCCGAGCCGGCAGGCGAGGCGAGCGTGTTCGGCATGCCGGTCGCGAAGTTCGCCGACAGCGTGCCGGAAGCCGATCGCAAGCGCCTGCACGATGCGGTGATCGCCGCGGTCGACGGCAAGGTGCGCCCGGCCTACCGCAAGCTCGCCGACTTCGTCGAGAAGGACTACGCGCCGAAGGGTCGCACGCAGGAAGGCCTGTGGGCGCTGCCGAACGGCGACAAGCTCTACCGCTTCGCGGTCGAGCAGATGACCACGACGACGATGGACCCGGCCGCGATCCACGAACTCGGCCTGGCCGAGGTCAAGCGCATCGAGGGCGAGCAGGCCAGGATCGCGCTCAAGCTCGGCTACAAGGACCTCAAGGCGATGCGCGTCGCGCTGGAGCACGATCCGAAGGCGCATGCGACGTCGCGCCAGCAGATCGTCGACCTCTACAAGAAGTACATCGCGCAGATGCAGCCCAAGCTGCCCGAGCTGTTCGGCCTCCTGCCCAAGACCCGGGTCGAGGTGCTGCCGACGCAGGAATACCGCGAGAAGGAGGCGTCGGGTGCCGAATACGCCCAGGGCACGCCCGACGGCAAGCGCCCGGGTCGCATCTACGTCAACACCTACGACTTCAGCAAGCGCCAGATCGCGAACATCGAGACGACCGCCTACCACGAAGGCGTGCCCGGCCACCACATGCAGATCTCGATCGCGCAGACGCTGCCCGGGCTGCCGCCGTTCCGCCAGCAGGCCGGCTACACCGCGTACATCGAGGGCTGGGCGCTGTACGCCGAACGCCTCGGCGAGGAGCTCGGCTTCTTCCAGGAGCCGCTCAGCTACTACGGACATCTCTCCGACGAGCTGCTGCGCGCCAACCGCCTCGTGCTCGATACCGGCGTCCACTACAAGCACTGGACGCGCCAGCAGATGGTCGACTTCTTCCGCGAGCATTCGTCCGAGGACGAGCCGAGCATCCAGGCCGAGACCGACCGCTACATCTCGACGCCGGGGCAGGCGCTCGCCTACAAGATCGGCCAGCTGAAGATCCTCGACCTGCGCGCGCGCGCGAAGAAGGAACTCGGCGACCGCTTCGACATCCGCGGCTTCCACGACACCGTGCTCGGCGGCGGCGCGCTGCCGCTCGACGTGCTCGACGAGCGCGTGAGCGCATGGATCGCCTCGGTGAAGGCCGGCAAGGCCGGCGCGCACGCGAGCTGACGGCACGACCCCGAGGACGGCGCCCGTCCAGGCGCCGTCCCCGCCGGCCGGCATCGGCCGATTTGAACGGGATGCACGGATCGACCGATACTGCAGCCCTCCCACGCAACCTTTTCGCGCCCCGCTGCATCCAAGCCGCGGATGTGCGAGCCGACCTCCCAGCACGAAACCATGCGAACGGTCCTCGTGATCGACGACAATCCCGCGGTCGGAACCTCGCTCGACCTGCTGTTCGGCCTGCGCGAGATCCGCACGCTGATCGCGCAGTCGCCCGAGGAAGGCCTCGCCGTGCTCGCGCGCGAGCCGGTCGACCTCGTCGTGCAGGACATGAACTTCACCGCCGACACGACTTCGGGCGAGGAAGGCATCGCATTGTTCCGCGCGATCCGCGAGCGCCATCCGGACCTGCCGATCGTGCTGCTCACCGCATGGACGCACCTCGAGACCGCCGTCGAGCTGGTCAAGGCCGGCGCGGCCGACTACCAGGCCAAGCCGTGGGACGACCACAAGCTCGTCGCGACGGTCGAGAACCTGCTGGAGCTGTCGGAGGCGACGCGCGAAGTCGCGCGCTTCCGCGACGAGCGCCGGCGGCGGCGCAAGGCGCTCGATGCCAAGTACGACCTGCGCGGGCTCGTGTTCGCCTCGGCCGCGACCGAGCGCGTGGTCGAACTCGCCTGCCAGGTCGCGCGCGCGGACATCCCGGTGCTCATCACCGGCCCGAACGGCGCTGGCAAGGAACGCATCGCCGAGATCATCCAGGCCAATTCGTCGGTCAAGGACGGCCCGTTCGTGACGGTCAACTGCGGCGCCCTGCCGTCCGAGCTCATCGAGGCGGAACTCTTCGGTGCCGATGCCGGTGCCTACACCGGTGCGCCGAACCGCGCGCGCGAAGGGCGCTTCGAGATCGCCGACGGCGGCACCTTGTTCCTCGACGAGATCGGCAACCTGCCGCTCGCGGGCCAGGCCAAGCTGCTGCGCGTGCTCGAGAGCGGCCAGTTCGAACGGCTGGGTTCCAGCAGGACGCGCAAGGTCAAGGTGCGCGTGATCAGCGCGACCAATGCCGACGTCGCCGCGATGATCCGCGAAGGACGCTTCCGCGAGGACCTCTACTACCGCCTCAACGTGATCGAGCTGCGCCTGCCGCCCCTGGCCGAGCGCAGCGACGACATCGTGCCGCTCGCCGAGCATTTCCTCGCCGGCGCGGCGGTGCTCGACGACAGCGCGCGCAGTGCGCTCACCGCGCATGCGTGGCCGGGCAACGTGCGCGAACTCAAGAACGCGATCCAGCGCGCGGCGTTGCTGTGCCAGAACGGCATCGTCACCGCGCGCGACCTCGGCCTCGCCCCCGCGCGCGCCGGCAATGGCCGCATCGCCGCCGACGCCGAACCCGATCGCGAGGCGATCGAGACCGCGCTGCGCAACGCACGCGGCGTGATCAGCCAGGCCGCGGCGGAACTCGGCCTGTCGCGGCAGGCCCTGTATCGGCGCATGGAGAAGGCGGGGCTCAAGGCCGAGGGCTGATCGGAGCGAGGGCTGATTGCGGGCGATGGCGCAGGGCTGCGCGGCAGGCTGCGCGAGGGCGAATCCTGCTTCGCCGTGCAGCATGCCGATGACGCGCAAGCCCGTTTGCAGCCTTGAGCCCTCGGCCCTCGCTCGCGACAGGGTTGAATTCCGCTTCGCCGCGCAGCATGCCAATAATGCGCAACCTCGATTCCAGCCTCGGCCCTCGCTCCACCAGGCCCCCAGTCCTCCCGACCCCATGCGCCTCGTCTCCCTCGAAGGCAAACTCGTCGCCGCGCTGTTCGTCGCCGTCGTCGCCGCGTCCGCGATCGCGGGTTGGGCAACGGTCTGGTTCGGTTCGCCCTGGTACGGCGCCGCGGCGACCGTGCTCGCGCTCGGCGTGCCCGCGCTCGTCTTCGCGCGCCAGCTCGCGAACCCGGTCGCGTCGCTGATCCGCGCGCTGTCGGGCAGCGTCGTCGCGTTCCGCGACGGCGATTTCAGCTTTTCGATCGGCACGCGTCGCGGCGACGAGGTCGGGGAACTCGTCGCGGCGCACAACGAACTCGGCCGCGTGCTGCGCGAGCAGCGCCAGCACCTGTTCCAGCGCGAGCTGCTGCTCGACACGGTGGTGCAGAACACGCCGACCGCGCTCGTGCTGGTCGAGCCGGGCGGCCACGTCGTCTATGCGAACGTCGCGGCGCGCCAGCTGCTCAACGAGGGCCGCACGCTCGCCGGCGAGGACTTCGACGCGCTCGTCGCGACCGCTCCCGCGCCGCTCGCTCGCGCCGTCGCGGGCGGCGGCGACAGTCTGTTCAGCGTGCCGTTCGAGCACGAGGACGAAACCTTCCACCTGTCACAGCGCGAATTCAAGCTGCAGGGACGACCGCATCGCCTCTACCAGATCAAGCGCCTCACGCGCGAACTCGCGCGCCAGGAAGTCGTGACCTGGAAGAAGGTGATCCGCGTGATCAGCCATGAGATCAACAACTCGCTCGGGCCGATCCGCTCGCTGTCGCACTCCGGGCGCGAGCTCGCGCGCCTCGGCGATGCCGCCCGCCTCGGCATCGTGTTCGACACGATCGAGGAGCGCACGCGCCATCTCGAAGGGTTCATCTCCGGTTACGCGCGCTTCGCCAAGTTGCCGCTGCCGCACCCCGAGCGCATCGAATGGGATCCGTTCCTCGCCGGCCTCGCGCGCCACTATCCGTTCCGCATCGCCGGCGCCACGCCGGCGCAGCCGGGCTGGTTCGATCGCGCGCAGGTGGAACAGGTGCTGATCAACCTGCTCAAGAACGCGCACGAGGCGGGCGGCGCCGCCGACGCGATCGAGCTCGGCGTGGTGCAAGGCGCGCGCGAAACGCGCATCGAGGTCGCCGATCGCGGCAGCGGCATGAGCGAGACCGTGCTCGCCAATGCGCTGCTGCCGTTCTACTCGACCAAGCGCGCCGGCTCCGGCCTCGGCCTCGCCCTCGCACGCGAGATCGCCGAAGCCCACGGCGGCCGCGTGCAACTGGCCAACCGTCCCGGCGGAGGCCTCGCCGTCACGCTGATCCTGCCGCTGGTCGAGCGTGTCGAGGCTCAGGTTGAAGGCCTACAGCCGAAAGAGAGGAGCTGAAAGACAAGATTGAAACACGAAGGGCACGAAGGAGCGCAAAAGCCCAAAGATTGAAACACGGAGCACAGGGCACGCGGAGAATGCCAGAAGCGAGAAGAGCTTTTTACTTGAAGCTTTTCCTCCGTGTGCTCCGTGTTTCAAGCTTTGCCGATTCGCGAAGGCAGACGGCGTGCGCCCCAGCCCATCCGATGAATCTTTCCCTTCGTGTCCCTCGTGTCCTTCGTGTTTCAGGCTCCTGCCCTGGCTTCACCGTCACGCAACGTGCGGCGTCGCGGAGCGGGGCTATACTGGCGGTCCAGTCCTGGGAGGGAAGGCCATGGGTTTCTATCTGCCGCTGATCGTCGTCGTCGTCGCGGTCATCCTGTTGTCCAAGCTCGTGCGCATCGTGCCGCAGGGCTACGAGTGGACGGTCGAGCGCTGGGGCAAGTACACGCACACGCTGACGCCGGGCTTCCACCTGCTGATCCCTGTCATGCAGAACGTCGGGCGCAAGATGAACATGATGGAGCAGGTACTCGACGTGCCGTCGCAGGACGTGATCACCAAGGACAACGCGGTCGTGAAGGTCGACGGCGTCGTGTTCTACCAGGTGCTCGATGCGGCGAAGGCCGCCTACGAGGTCGCCAACCTCGAACTCGCGATCATCAACCTCGTGATGACCAACATCCGTACCGTGCTCGGCGGCCTCGATCTCGACGAGTCGCTGTCCAAGCGCGACCAGATCAACGCGGCGCTGCTCAAGGTCGTCGACGAGGCGACCCATCCGTGGGGCCTCAAGGTCACGCGCATCGAGCTCAAGGACATCCAGCCGCCGCGCGACCTCGTCGATTCGATGGCGCGCCAGATGAAGGCCGAGCGCGAGAAGCGCGCGAACATCCTCGAGGCCGAGGGCTTCCGCCAGGCGGCGATCCTCAAGGCCGACGGCGAGAAGCAGTCGGCCATCCTCGCCGCCGAAGGCCAGAAGGAAGCCGCGTTCCGCGAGGCCGAGGCGCGCGAGCGCCTTGCCGCGGCGGAAGCGAAGGCGACCGAGGTGGTGTCCGCCGCGATCGCCAGCGGCGACGTCAACGCGCTGAACTACTTCGTCGCCAACAAGTACGTCGAGGCGCTCAAGGCGATGGCCGATTCGCCGAACCAGAAGATGCTGCTGCTGCCGATCGAGGCGACCGGCGTGCTCGGTTCGCTCGCCGGCATCGCCGAACTCGCCAAGAGCGCGCTCGACAAGCAGGCGGTCGACAAGGCGGCGCCGCGCGTCGCCCCGCCGCGTTGAGCGGAGGCGCCATGGACTTCGTCGACAACTACGGCTGGTGGCTGCTCGCGCTCGTGCTGATCGGCGCGGAGATGATCGCGCCCGGTTACTTCCTGCTCTGGATCGGCATCGCCGCGGGCGCGATGGGCATCATCACCTGGATCTTCCCGGCGCTGCCCGCGCTCGCGCAGGCCGTGTCGTTCGGCCTGCTGTCGATCGCCGCGTGTGGCGCGTACTGGCGGTTCGTGCGCCCGTACGCCGAGCAGCGCGACGACCAGCCGCTGCTCAACAAGCGTGGCGCGCAGCTGGTCGGCCAGCGCTTCGTCGTCAGCGAGGCGATCGTCAACGGCCGTGGCAAGGTCAAGGTCGGCGACGGCTCCTGGCTCGCGAGCGGACCGGACCTGCCGGCCGGCAGCGAAGTCGAAGTCGTCGCGGTCGAAGGCACGACGCTCACGGTGCGCGCGGTCTCCTGATCCCGCCGCGCTGGCCGGCAGTGCGTGCCGCGCGCATTGCCACGGTCCTGCGACCTGATACGCGCCGATGCACGGGAATACCGGCGTGCACGCGTCGACGCCGGCGCACGTCGCCGTATGGTTCGACGTACTTGGACTTGCGCGCGGGTGGCCGCGATAATGCGCGCCCCCGCATGCCCCACCGGACCGACGATGACGCAGAAGACGATCCTCAACGACAGCCACCGCGCACTCGGCGCGAAAATGGTCGACTTCGGCGGCTGGGACATGCCGATCAGCTACGGCTCGCAGATCGAGGAGCACCACGCGGTGCGCCGCGACGCCGGCATGTTCGACGTCTCGCACATGACCGTGGTCGACCTCGCCGGCGCGCGCACGCGCGAATTCCTGCGCCGCCTGCTCGCCAACGGCGTCGACAAGCTCAAGCTGCCGGGCAAGGCGCTCTATTCGTGCATGCTCGACGAGCAGGGCGGCGTCATCGACGACCTCATCGTCTACTACCTCGCCGAGGATTTCTTCCGCCTCGTCGTCAATGCGGCGACCCGCGACAAGGACCTCGCGTGGATCACGCGCCAGGCCGCCGCGTTCGACGTGAAGGTGACCGAGCGGCCGGACTTCGCGATGATCGCGGTGCAGGGGCCGAATGCGCGCGACAAGGTGCTCGGCCTGCTCACGCCCGAAACGCGCGCGAAGGCGGCGAAGATCGGCAAGTTCGTCGCGACCGAGGCGGAAGGCCCGGACGGCATGCCCCTGTTCGTCGCGCGCACCGGCTACACCGGCGAGGACGGCTTCGAGATCGTCGTGCCCGAAGCGCATGCGGTGACGCTGTGGAACCGCCTGCGCGAAGCGGGTGTCACGCCGGCCGGGCTCGGTGCGCGCGATACGCTCCGGCTCGAAGCGGGCATGAACCTCTACGGCCAGGACATGGACGAGTCGGTCACGCCGTGGGAAGCCAATCTCGGCTGGACCGTCGCGCTCGACGAGGGACGCGACTTCATCGGCCGCGCCGCGCTCGAGCGGCAGAAGGCCGCCGGCGCCCATCGCGTGATGGTCGGCCTCGTCATGGACGAGAAGGGCGTGCTGCGCCATGGCCAGCGCGTCGTGACCGCGCAGGGCGACGGCGAGATCCTCTCCGGCAGTTTCTCGCCGACGCTCGGCAAGTCGATCGCATTCGCGCGCGTGCCGGGCGGTGCCGGTGAGACGCTGCAGGTCGACATCCGTGGCAAGCTCGTGCCGGTGCGCGTCGTGAAGTATCCGTTCGTGCGCGACGGCAAGGCCTGCGAAGGTGTCTGAGGGACAGCGGGAAGCGGCCACGCCAGGAACGGTTCGGACCGGGCAGCCCGGCACGTGGCCGATGCCTGCGAGGCGCCTCGCCCGGTCGTTCGCGCAGTCGTTGCCGCATTGCTAGAATCCATACCGCTGACTATCCAAGGACCCGTGTCATGCAAGAGATTCCCGGTGATCTGAAGTTCATGAAGTCGCACGAGTGGGCGCGCGTCGAGGACAAGGGCACCGTCACCTGCGGCATTTCCGACCATGCGCAGGGCCTGCTCGGCGACCTGGTCTACGTCGAACTGCCGAGCGTCGGCGACACGGTGAAAGCCGGCAATGCCTGCGCGGTGGTCGAGTCGGTCAAGGCGGCCTCCGACGTCTATGCGCCATTGTCGGGCGAGATCGTCGCGGTCAACGACGCGCTGCCCGACAAGCCGGAGACGATCAACGAGGATGCCTACGGCGATGGCTGGCTGTTCGTGATCAAGCCCGACAACCTCGCCGAAGAGCTCGAGGAACTGCTCGATCCGGACGCGTACGCCGAGCTCATCGAGAGCGAGGATCACTGAGCCGCGCGCGACGTCGCCACGGTGCAACGAAGGGCGTGCGCGAGCACGCCCTTTCTTTTTCCGAACCTTTGCCGGCCTGGGCCGGACACGGCGTCTCCACTCCACCGTCGTCATTCCCGCGAGAGCGGGACAAGCACCGGGCGCGCGGAACGCCCGAAGGGTGGCTCCGAAGGAGCGAGCGTAGCGGGTGATCCATTTTCCATCGTCCCCGGGGCGACCCACCGCCTCATTCCGTGAAAGCGGGAAACCATTCTCCGCTGCGCCTGAGGGCCACCCACCGGCGTCCTTACCGCGAAAGCGGGACAAGCGTGAAGCACGGTCGACGCCCGGAGGGCGGTGCCGAAGGAGGAAGCGCAGCGAGTGATCCATTCTTCGTAGCCCTCGGGACTGCATGAGCAAGAGCACGAAGGATTCCCGCCTTCGCGGGAGGGAATGATGTCGGCGTGTTCCTCGCCGCCATGATGTCGATGCGCGTCGCGACGACGGTGATGACTTCGTCACGCGTGCCGCGAACCGATCGTCGTCGCGCGATCGTGGCGGCGATCGCGAGGCGTTCGTCGCGACACCCGGCGAGGTCCTTCACCGCGATCGCGATGGCCGGATCGTCCCGCGGCGGGGACGATTCGCGACCGTCGGCCAGGAAATTTTCCGGGGCGTTCACCCGCCGTTGGGGCACGCGCCGACCGCGTGCGGACGAGCGGCGCGAGATCGCGCGGGGGCGCGCGATGTCGCATCACGCGTCATCGCGCGATATCGCGATCATGCGCGTCGAAAGCCCGGAAACCCGCGCCACAGCTGGCTTTCCGGGCTTTCCACGGGTTCGCCAAGCAGTCCATATATGGACGTCTATACGTATAAATGGCCTGTGCCAACGGCGCGCCGCCGGGTGTATTTTTTCGCCTCCGGCGGGCGTCGGCGGGGCGTCGGCGGGGTTTCGGGAACTGCTTGTTTCCCCTCAGAAATTTGTTGACACGCGCGTGGGACAGTAATAGCTTCCGCGTCGGCGTGACAAACAAACAAAGGAAACATGACTGCGACACGCTTCATTGCCCCCTACGTTGAACACGGCGCGAAGGCCGGGTCGGTGAAGAAGATCACTGTGTCGGTTCCCTTTCACATCCTCAAGCTTCTGTCCGACGAACGGACCCGCCGCCAGGTCGGAAACCTGCGCCACGCCACCAACAGCGATCTGCTGTGTGAAGCCTTCCTTCACGCTTTTACTGGGCAACCACTGCCAACTGACGAGGAGCTAAGACGCGATATGGCTATGAAGAAAGCAGCTGCGAAGAAGAAACCCGCCAAGAAGGCCGCCAAGAAGGCGGTGCGCAAGACCACGGCGAAGGCCAAGACCGCCACCGCGCGCAAGACCGGCGCGGCGAAGAAGCCGGCAGCGAAGAAGGCTGCCAAGAAGGCCGTCAAGAAGGCTGCCAAGAAGAAGTAAGACCACCCGGGGCCGCCCGTCGCCGACGGGCGGTCCAGGGACGAAGCGGCGCTGTCGGAACCAGGCAGCTCCGCGGTCCCGAACGAGCACTACCGCAACACGCGACACTGCAACAACAAGCAACATCGGAAAGCCACTGATCTCTCCCTGCGGATACGCCCAGCGCAGGGAGAGACTTTCCCCTCCGGCTCTTCCCCTTCTCCCCCCGAGTTCCTGCCGTGTATCCCGACGCGATCACTCGCGCCGAGGCGCGCCACGCGTCGGCGCGGCGATCAGCGCGACAGCAGCGTCGCGACGACCTGGCCGCCGGGCACGCGCGCGGCGATGATCTTCGTGCAGGCCATCAGCGGCACGGCGAGCAGCAGGCCGGCGACGCCCCAGATCCAGCCGAGCACGACCAGCGCGAGGAACACCATCACGGGATCGAGCTCGAGGCGGCGACCCACCAGGTGCGGTGTGATCAGCTGGCCTTCGAAAAGATGCAGGCAGAGGAACGCGGCTGGCGCGGAGAGCGCGGACCACGGCGAGGCGAACTCGGCGAATCCGGCCACGGTCAGCACGCACGCGGTCAGCAGCGGACCGATGAACGGCGCGAAGTTCATCAGGGCGGCGAGGCCACCCCACAGCAGCGGGTCGGGAATGCCGAGCAGGTACAGCGCGCCCGCCGTCGCGAGGCCGAGCGCCGCGTTGATCAGCGTGATCGTGATCATGTACAGCGAAAGCTCGTGCTGCGCGAGCCGGGTCGCTTCGACGAGATCGCGCTTGGCGCGCAGGTGCGGCGCGAGCGTGACGAACTTGCGCAGCAACGCATCGCCGTGCAGCAGGAAAAGGAAAGTCAGGAAGACGATGATCGTGATGCCCGCGAGCAGTGCCGGCGCCATGCTGGCGACCTGCGCGAGCAGGCCGGGCGTGCTGTCGACCACGCGCACGTTCTGGCCGCCATCGATGCTGGCGAGCTTGCCGAGCTCTCGCGTCGCCGCGCTCGCCGCCTGCAGCGGGCGGCGCAGGTCGCGGATGACGGACTCGAGGTGGGCGAGTGCTCGTGGCATGCGCGCGATCCATTCGCGCGCCGGCGCGGCGAGCAGGGCGAACGCGCCGATGCCGAGCGCGAGCGCGATCGCGACGGCACCCAGCGCGCCGACCGGCCGCGGTACGTGCCAGCGTTCGAGCGTGCGCACGAACGGAGCGAACATGAGGCCGAGCAGGATCGCGACAAGGATCGGCACGATCATCGTCTCGGCCACGGCGCAGGTGTAGGCGACCAGCAAGGTGACGAGCGCGCCGAGGAGGCGCGTGCGCAGGACGGCTTCGGGTGTCGCCGTCGCCGCGGGCGAGGTTTCCGCGGATTCTTCCGCGGCGCCGGTGCCGCCGTTCATGCCGGTCGCTCCTGCTCGCCAGGGTCCGCGGCGGCGAGCGGGATCGGCAGGCGCCGCACGAACAGCGTGGCATCCATGGCGAAGCGGGCCGTGCGCAGCAGCGCACGCAGGGGCAGCCACGCCGCGACGATCCCGCAGGCGAAGCCCCCGCCGAGGAGCCAGCGCGGCGCATGCCGTTCGCCGCGCGCACGCAGGCGGGCGAACGCGCGGACGAATGCACCGCGCTCCGCCAGGCAGCGGTGTTCGGCGAGTTCGGCCGCGCGACGCAACCCGGCATTGCCAGGCTGAGGCTTCATGCGCGCGCCGTGCCGAAATGGCTGATTGCGCGGCGCGTGCGCGGCAGCGCGAGGTCGCCCCAGCAGCGCTTCATCACGCGCAGCACGAGCAACGCTCCTGCGACGTTGGCGAGCGCGACGCTGCCGATGCCGTAGAACAGGTTGCCGCTCAGCAGGTAGACGCCGATGGCGATCGCCGCGCTCGTCGCCAGCCACGCGCCGACGCCGAGGAACACCAGCAGGAACGACAGCCAGACCAGCATCAGTGCGCTGCTGCGCGCGAGGCGCAATTCCGCGCGCAGCAGCGCGAGCGCGGCTTCGGCGACGCGCACGGCGTGCGCGATCGCCTCGCGTGCGACGGCGAAGTCACCGCGCTGCGCGTCGTCTTCCGATCCGCCTTCCCCGACCGCAGGCCGCGCGTCCATGCTCAGCTCCGGCGCAGGGCGCGCGACAGGATGAAGCCGGCGGCGAACGCGACGCCGAAGGCGGCCAGCGGATGCGCCTTGACCTGTTCGACCGCGGCGTTGCCGAACGTCTTCGCGCCTTCCGCGAACCGCTCGCCGGCATCACGCAGTTCCTCTTCGAGGTGCGCGCCGTTCGCGCGCAGCTTGGCGCGCAGCCGGCGCAGTTCGCTGCGCGTCGCCTCGACGCTCTCGCCCGCGGCTTCGGCCACGTCTTCGCCCGCTTCGCCCAACTGCTGCTTCATCTCGCGTACGCTCGCCATGTTCGTGCTCTCCCGTGGTTGGTTCGTCATCCGATGCAGCCGGCGCGGCGCGCGAGCCCGGAAAACCACCGCGGGGCGCGGCCGGCACGGGGTGCTCGGACCGGATCGCGGCCGCCCGTGACATTTCCGCTTGCGATGCGGCGACACGCGGGACAAGCTTAGATGTCCGAAACTGAACGCAAACACCGTCCAGTCCGGACAAGCACATGGCGTGCAATATGCATACAGGGGACGACATCAGCTTCGCGCGCGGCTCGCCGCGCGCCCAATCAAGCAGTGGGAGGGTGGACATGCGGAATCCAATCGGCGAAGGCGTTTCGACGCCACGGTCCGTCGCGGCGTCCGGCAAGGCAATGCCGCGCGTGCGCGGGCTGGCCTTGCCGCAAATCATCGTGATCGTGCTCGGGCTCGCCCTGCTCGCGGTCGCCGCATGGTGGTTCCTCGGCAGTGGCGGCACCACCGTCACGTCGACGGCGACCGCGCCGACCCAGGCCGCCGCGCCCGGCGAGAACTCGGCACCGAATGCGGAGCCGGCGAGCGCCGACCTCAGCGTCGACCAGCTCTACAAGGAAGCACGCGCGGCGATGAGCGAGAACCGCATGGTCACGCCGGCGGGCAAGAACGCGCTCGAGTACTACCTGCGCATCGTCGCCAAGCAGCCGGACGACAACGGCGCCAAGGACGCGCTGCGCGAGCTGTTCCCGTTCGCCACCGCCGGCGTCGAGGACCAGATCAACCAGGGCAACTTCGACGAAGCGAACCGCATCATGGCGCTGCTCGCGACGGCGGATCCGAGCAACTACACGCTGACGATCCTGCGCAGCAAGCTCGACCTCAAGAAGAAGCAGGCCGATCGCGACCTCGCGCAGAAGGCCGCGCAGGAAGCGGCGGCCGCCGCCGCGGCGACGCGCACCGCGCAGGGCGGCACCGCGCCGGGCGCAAGCGAAGCGGGCGCGACGCCGGCGACGGCGCCGGCGTCGACCGCCGCAACCGGAGCCGAAACGAGTGCGGCGCCGGCGTCGACCCCGACCGAAGTGGCCAAGGCAACGCCGCCGCCGAGCGCGGCGCCGACGCCTGCGCCGCCTGCGCCGGTGGGCGAGACGCGCGACGTGCGCGTGGTCACGCCGCCGCGCCCGACCTATCCGCCGGCGGCGGTGCGCAACCGCCAGGATGGCTGGGTCGAAGTCGAGTTCACGGTCGCCGCGGACGGCTCGGTGCAGAACGCGCACGTGACCGCGTCCGAACCCTCGCGCGTGTTCGACCGCGAAGCAGTGCGCGCAGTGCAGCAGGCGAAGTTCGAGCCGAAGCTCGAGAACGGCCAGGCGGTCGCCTCGACCTTGCGTCGTCGCATCGAGTTCAAGCTCGGCAACTGATGCATCACGCGGCGCGACGGCGATCCCGCCGCGCCGCAACCGCCCGCGCGCGGCGACGTGTCATCCCTGTGCCGCCTGCGTCAGATTCGGACAGGATGCGCGGCCGCGCCTGCGCGCCGCAAGGCGATGGATGACCTCGAGCCGCTCCCGACCGATCAGCCGCCGCCGCTGCCGCCGCCACTGCCGACATCGGTGGCATCGTCGTCGCGGTCGATGCCGGCCCAGTTCACTTCGGGCAGGCCGAGATAGCGGTCGAACAGCATCGGCATGAGGCCCGCGGGCAGGCCCGACTCGCAGTTCCAGAGCATGACCGCGCCGAAGCGGTACCTGGGCAGGAAGGCGATCATCGCGCGATAACCCTGCACCGCGCCCGCGTGGAAGATCAGCGTTTCGCCGGCGTAATCGTAGATGCGCCAGCCGAGCGCGTACTGCGCCTCCTTGAGGCGCCCGCGCTTCCACGGCGAGCCGCGCAGTTCGCGATCGGTGTCGACGAGCGGCTTGTGCAAGGTCTCGAGCAACGCCGGCGACAGCACGTCGGGGCGCCCGCCCATCTGCGCGATCAGCCATTGCTCTATGTCGCGCACGCTCGCGTTGACGCCGGCGGCCGGCGCGACGCGGTAGTACGCCTCGCTCGGCACGAACGACGCCCAGCCGGTGCCGGCATGGTGGTGCGGACGCGCCCAGCTCTTCGAGCTTTCGAGCGCGTCGCGGCCGTAGGTCGCACCGGTCATGCCGAGCGGATGGAAGATGCGCTTCTCGACCTGGTGGTAGTAGAAGTCGCCGGTGGCGGCGAACACGACGTCGCCGATCATGCTGAAGGCGATGTTCTGGTAGCCGTAGCACGCGCCGACCGGGCAGGCCATCGGCACGTCCTTGAGGCGGTCGACGAGCAGTTCGTACGGCTCGTCCTGCTCGAGCAGGCGGTCGTAGGTGTTGTGCGGCAGGCCGACGCGGTGGCTGAGGATGTCCTGCACGGTGAGGCGCTGCGTGTCCTCGACGTCGGCGAGCGTGAACGACGGCAATGCGTCGGCGACCTTGGTGTCCCAGTGCAGGCGACCCTCCTCGACGAGCAGGCCGGTCAGCGCCGCCGCGAACGCCTTCGACAGCGATGCGAGGCGGAACACCGTCTCGGTCGTGACCGGTTCGCCGGTGCTCCAGTCGGCCACGCCGATGCCGCGCTCGAGCAGGACCCGGTCGTCCTTGACCACGGCCGCGGCGAGACCGGCGACGCCGCCCGAGCGGTCGACCTCGTCGAGCCAGCCATCGAACTCGCGCGCGATCGCCGCGGCGTCGTGCGCGACCGCGCCGGGATCGACGACCGGAATCGCGATCGCAGGCAGGCTTCGGCGGCTGCGCGTCGCGTGCACGGCCTTGCGCGAAGCCGCCTTCGACACGCTGCGCTTGGCGCCGGTGCTGCTCGCGGCGCGCGGCGCGGCGTGCGCCTTCTTCGACGCGCCGGCGGCATCGGCCGGAGCGGAAAGGGCGACAGCGATGGCCGCTACGAGGGAAACCAGGACGCGCGGGGTACTGCTCAATTCAGACTCCGGGGCCTCGAACGGCCCTCGTGTTATGCTCGAAACGCCTTGATTCTAGCAGGATATGTGCCGGCCGAACCGCGTACTTCGTTGCATCCCCTGCGCGTCGCAGGCGGAATGCGCGGCCGGTTCCTGAACGCCGTCGCGGCCAGCCGTCCGCCGGTCGTGTCCGCGGCGTCCATTTGCAGTGAAGGTATGGAGGGGAGAGCGCAGCATGGGCATGGTCATCGCACTGGTCGTCCTCGTCGGACTCGCGATCTACGTCGTCGGTCTCTACAACGGTCTCGTCGGCGGACGCAACGCCTACAAGAACGCGTTCGCGCAGATCGACGTGCAGCTGACGCGACGCTACGACCTCATCCCCAACCTGGTCGAAACGGCAAAGGGCTACATGAAGCACGAGCGCGAGACGCTCGAAGCAGTGATCCAGGCGCGCAACTCGGCGCTGAGCGGCCTGTCCGCGGCGAAGGCGAACCCCGGTGACGCGGCCGCGATGCAACAGCTCGCCGGCGCCGACAATGCGCTGACGCAGACGCTTGGCCGCCTGTTCGCCTTGTCCGAGGCCTACCCCGACCTCAAGGCGAACCAGAACATGATGCAGCTCAGCGAGGAGCTGACTTCGACCGAAAACAAGGTCGCGTTCGCACGCCAGGCGTACAACGACGCGGTGATGGGCTACAACAATCGCGTCGAGATGTTCCCCGGCTCGATCGTGGCCAACATGTTCGCGTTCCACCCGGCCGAACTGCTCCAGATCGAGTCGGCGCAGAAGCGCGAGGTGCCGAAGGTATCGTTCACCTGAGGTGCGAAGCGTGCCTCCTTCCGGGCGTCCGGGCTGACGGCACGCCCCATCGCGCATGAACTTCTTCGCCCACCAGGACCAGGCGCGGCGGCAGACGCGACGCATGCTCGCGATGTTCGTGCTCGCCGTCGTCGCGATCGTGCTCGCGGTCGACCTCGTCGTGATCGTGCTCGGCCACGGCCGCGCGTCGACGGCCGGGCTCGCGATCATCAGCGCGCTCGTGCTGTGTGTCATCGGCACGGGTTCGGCGTACCGCATCGCGACGCTGCGCGCCGGCGGCGCCGCGGTCGCCGCGCAACTGGGCGCGCGCGCGGTGCCGAGCGACACGCGCGAGTTCGCCTACCGGCGCCTGCGCAACATCGTCGAGGAAATCGCGATCGCCGCCGGGGTGCCGGTGCCGCAGGTGTTCGTGCTCGAGGACGAAGCGGGCATCAACGCGTTCGCCGCCGGCTACACGCCGGCTGACGCGGCGATCACGGTCACGCGCGGTGCGCTCGACAAGCTCACGCGCGAGGAACTGCAGGGCGTGATCGGCCACGAGTTCAGCCATGTGCTCAATGGCGACATGCGCCTCAACATCCGCCTCGTCGGCGCCGTCTTCGGCATCCTCGTCGTGTCGGTGATCGGCCGCAAGATCGCCGAAGGCGCCGGGCGCGGCGGCCGCGACTCGAGCGGCGCGGTGATCTTCGGCCTCGTCCTCGCAGGCATCGGCTACGTCGGCGTCGTGCTCTGCCGCATCATCAAGGCGTCGATCTCGCGCCAGCGCGAATTCCTCGCCGACGCGTCGGCCGTGCAGTTCACCCGCCAGACCGAAGGCATCGCGGGCGCGCTCAAGAAGATCGGCGCGCTCGCCGAGGGCTCGAGGCTCGACAGCGGCGGGAAGGAGGAGGTTGCGCACATGCTGTTCGGCGACGGCGTCGGTTACTCGGCGCTGTTCGCGACCCACCCGCCGCTGGAGCAGCGCATCCGCCGCCTCGATCCCTCGTTCCGCAAGGACGAACTGCGCGCGATCGCCGCGGCGTGGTCGCAGCCGACGCTGGTCGACGACGTCGACGCGCCGGGCGTGTCGATCGCGGGCTTCGCGCCCGCGGGCGGGGCGGCGCCGGGCGCGGCGCACGCGCGCAAGGGCGTGTCGTTGCCCGCGGCGCAGGCGGAATTGCGCATCGCGCCGGAAGGCGTCGTGCGCCAGGTCGGCAACCCGGGCAACGACGACCGCGTCGTCGCGCGCGCGTTGCGCCGGGAGATCCCCGATCGCCTGCGCGAAGCCGCAGTGCACGCGGCGCAGGCGGTGCCGCTGCTGTTCGCGCTCGTCCTCAACCGCGACGACGGCGTGCGCGAGCGCCAGCTCGCCCTCGTCGCGCAGCGCTTCGACGCCGGCAGCGCCGCGCTCACGCGCGAGCTCGCCGGCGCGCTGGCCGACCTGCATCCGATGCAACGACTGCCGCTCGCCGCGCTCGCGTTCCCCGCGCTGCGGCGTCGCCCGCGCGCGCAGCTCGAGGCCTTCGTCGCGCTGCTCGGCGAACTCATCGACGCGGACGGGCAGGTCACCCTCGACGAGTACTGCCTCGCACGCCTGGTCGGCCTGCAGGTCGCCGACGCGCTCGACCCCGCTGCCACGCGCGTACTCGGCCGGCTCAAACTCGGCGACGTCGCGCCGGAACTGAAGGACGTGCTCGCGATCGTCGCCCGTCACGGCCACGACGACGAGGCCGCCGCGCGGCGCGCCTATGCACTCGGCCTTTCCGATGTGCTGCCGTCCACGCCGATCGCCTACGCGCCGCCGGCGGCGTGGATGGCCGCGCTCGACCGCGCGCTGCCGCGGCTGGACCGGCTCGGTGGGGCCGGCAAGGAACTCGTCGTCGCCGCGCTCGTGCGTGCGATCAGCGCGGACGGCGCGGTCAGCGTCGCCGAAGCCGAATTGCTGCGCACGATCTGCGCCGCGCTGCATTGTCCGCTGCCGCCGCTGCTGCAGGTTGCGGGCTGACCTCCGTCACCTGACTTTTCGTACGAAGCGGCGTAACGTGGGCGCAGCGAATGTCGGCCATGTTGCAGCAATTGCTGCGACGGCATGGCTGCCGGTCTTCCCATGAATGTTCCGCCAGAATTCGCGCCATGAACCTGCACGTATCGCCACAGCGCGCCACGGACCAGCTGCTCGGGCAGCCGAACCTGCGCCTGCGCGTCGGTGACCACGTCGTCGACGTCGGCGCGTTGCGCGTCGTCACGCGTCCGGAACTGCCGCGACTCACCGGCAAGGCGGTCGCCGTGCTGATCGAGCTCGTGCGCCACGCGGGCTCGACCGTCACGCGCGACGAACTGCTCGATCGCGTCTGGACCGGCCGCCTGACGACGCCGGACGTGCTCAACCAGGCGATCAAGGAATTGCGTCGTGCCTTCGCCGACGACCGCAAGCCGCCGCACTACATCGAGACGATCCCCAAGGTCGGCTACCGGCTCGTCGCGACCGTGCTCGTGCTCGACGGCCCCGCCGGTGGCGTGTTCATCGAGGCACCGGACGAGGCCGGCGGCGATGTCACCGCCACCGATGCGCCGTCGGTGTCCATGCCGCGCGTGCAGCCGCGAGCGCCGCGCCGCGCGCTCATGCCGGTCGCCGCGGTGGCCGCGCTCGTCGCGCTCGTCGGTGCACTTGCCTGGTGGCTCGCGCCGTCGCCGCGATCGACCTGGCGCGTCGAGGACGTGCATGCGCTCACCTCCGATCCCGGTTCGGAATACCGGCCGCATCTTTCGCCGGACGGCACGCGCGTGGCGTTCTCGGTGTACGACCCGGAAAGCCGCTTCGAGCGCCTCGTCGTGCGTTCGGTCGGGCCTTCGCGCACGATCCGCCTCACCAACGCCGGCACCGCGATCGAAGGCCTGCCGATGTGGTCGCCCGACGGCACGCGCATCGCGTTCGAGCGACTCGGCGTCGGCTACTGCGAGATGTTCCTGGTGCCGAGCCTCGGCGGCAACGAGCGCCGCATCGGCCCGTGCCAGGACTACAACTTCAACGTGTTCGACTGGACGCCGGACGGCCGCAGCCTGATCTTCGCCGAACGGCCCGATCCGACCCGGCGGGCGCTCGCGCTCGCGCTGTGGAACCTCGACAGCGGCGAGAAGCACCGGTTCGACTATGCGCGCGGCGCCGACGACGAGGACATCGACGCGCATTACTCGCCGGATGGTCGCTTCATCGCGTTCCGCCGCGGCCTGTCGCCGTACAGCGACATCTGGGTCATGCGCGCGGACGGCAGCGACGCGCGCCGCGTCACGCACGTGTCGGCGACCATCCGTGGCCACGCCTGGATGGCGGACAACCGCAGCATCGTGTTCTCCTCCACCTGGTCCGGTTCGCCGGCGCTGTACGTGGTCGACGTCGACAGCGGCGAAATGCAACCGCTCGGCGTCGGCAAGGCGCAGTTCCCGCACGCGGCGCGCACCGGCGACACGGTCGTGTACGAGCTCACGCGCACGCAGGACCGCCTCAAGCTGCTGCCGATCGGCGACGCGACGCGCCTGCGCGTGCTGTCGCCATCGACCGGCAGCGACTACGCGCCCGCGCTGTCGCCCGATGCGCGCCGCGTCGTGTTCTCGTCCGACCGCAGCGGCCAGCTGCAGCTGTGGCTGCACGACCTCGCCGCGAACACGACCGTGCAGCTCACCGACGACACGGCCAGGCCGGTGCTGTTCGCGCGCTGGAACCGCGACGGCGATCACGTCCTCGCGGTGCAGCGCGAAGGCGCGCAGCGCCGCCTCGTCGAGATCGACATCGACAGCCATCGCCAGCGCGTGCTGTCGCGACCCGACGACGTGGTCATGTTCGGCGACTACGACGTCGAGCCGGACAGTTACCTCGTCGCCGTGCACGGCGCGGGGCGCAGTTCGAAACTGTTGCGCATCGAACACGCAGGAACGCCGCAGGAGGCACGCAGCGTGCTCGTCGAAGGCATCGCGCAGGCGCAGGTGGACGGCAAGGCGCGCGCGCTCTACTACACCGCCGAGGGCATGCCCGGCCTCATGCGGCGCGAGTTCGACGGCGGTACCGAACGCCTCGTGACGCCCGCGATCGGCCCCGATCTCGGCGGCGGCTGGCGCATCGTCGACGGTCGCATCTGGTACTTCTCCGACTTGGGCATCCGCAGCGCCGCGCTGCACGAGCTCGATCCGGCGACGGGTGCGGACCGGCTCGTCACGCGCCTGGACCTGCTCATCGGCGACGTGAGTTTCAGCGTGATGCCGGGTGGCCAGGCAATCCTGTTCGCACCGGTCGACATCGAGGACACCGACATCGGCGCACTGCGCCTGGTGCGCGCCGGCGCGCACTGACGCGCGCAGCGGATGCGCACGCGAACTCGCAATTTCCGTCACCCACCTCGTTTCTTCGCGCAACGCGCACGCGGGCACGGCGCGCGATACTGGTTTCGCCCCCTCCAACGGGCCGATGTGTCACAGCATCGATGTGCGAAGACCCTCGGCGGGACACCGGGTTCGGGACCTTGGTGCCCGCCCTTTTTCTTGTTCCTCGTCCATCGCCTAGTCCTTCCCGCCACGCTGCCGTCTTGCGGCGAAAGCCGGAATCCAGCTCTTCGGCCAACCGCCGTCGTTCCCGCGAAAGCGACAATCCATCGTGCTCGTGCTCGCGTCGGGGACCGGCGTAGCGCGCAGGGCGGGGCGTGCGTCCATGGACGCCGCATGGCTGCCGGCGCGGGTAGTCGAAAGTCCGCATCGTCGTCCCGGCGAAAGCCGGGACCTGGCGCGCTCGACCCACCCGTCATCGTGTTGCTACGCGAAAGCCCGCGAGACCGCGACAGTGCAAACGTACCGGTAGTTGCCCTCGAGACCCGGTTGGCCGCGGCCCGCCATCAACGGCCGCACTGCGCGAGCGGCACGCGTACCACCTGCACGACGTCGCCGTTGCGGGCGTCCTGCACGAAGGCGACCACATGTGCGTGCTCGCGCTGCACGCCGGCCGGCAGTGCGAGCTCCGCATCGGCTTCGCCAGGCGGGAAGGGGCCGGCGAAGGCGCGCACGACATGGTCGTGCGCCAGCGTCTCGCCGCGGTTCTCGCCGCCGGTGATCGCATTGGCGAGCCCGTTCTCGGTGACGGCGACGTAAGCCCGGTATTCGCCGCCGTCCGCGGCGGTCGTGCGCGTGCGCGCGTGCACGGTGTCACCGACCTCGAGTTCCAGCGTGAGCGGAACACCGCGCGCGTCCGGCGGCTGCGGTGGCGGTGCCTTCGGCCAGTTCTTCCAGGCGCGGCCGTCGACGTACACCTGCGGCGTATAGATCCGCCCGCGCAGCGCGTGCGCGGCCGCGGCCTTCTGGCGCGCGGTGTAGCGCGCATCGGAATACGGATCGTGCCAGTCCGCCGAGTCCCAGTAGTCGACGTGGAATTCGAGCGGCGCATAGCCGGGCTTGTCGCGCAGGGTGCTGAGCCAGCGTTCCGCGGGAGGGCACGAGCTGCAGCCTTCGCTCGTGTAGAGCTCGACGAGGTGCGGCCGCTCGCCGTCGGCGTGCGCGCTGCAGGTCGCCGGCGCTGCGGATGCGCGGCCGGCGCATGCCAGCCCGAGGGCGGCGGCCAGCGCAATGGTTGGATGCGGCATCGGTGTCGTCCTCGAAACCCACCCCAGCATAGGCCGGCTCGCATATGCAGCGGGTGCGCATTCGCGGTGCACGCGCGCAAAGCGGGTCGGTTGCCCGGCGACCGGTTTACAAAACGCGGCGAAGTAGTAGTATCAACGTACGACGAGATTCGTATGAACGCGCTTCGACGGCCGGCCGCGGTGCTGCGTGAGACGCATGCAAGCCGCTGAAAAAAAAGGGTTCATGGATTCTTCCGGAAGATTTCGCAGCGATTTCGTGCGGATTTCCTGACAACCGGGACGCCGCACCCTAGACAGGAACCACACACATCATGAGTGGAGGTCGCGTGCACATCGTCAACCAACTGCTCGGCCATGGCGCGAGCCTGGACCTCAATGCGCGGGCGACCAACGCGAGCGGCGAACTGGCGCTTTGCGTCGTCGCCGGTGGCGGCCGCGGCTGCGTGCTGAAGGCGGACGCGCCGGTCGCCGGCATCTGGATCCCGCTGCGCGGCCGGCTCCAGCTCGGCAGCGGCAGCGAGGCGCTGCTCATGCCCGGCGAAGCGCGCGTGACCGAAGCCGATGCGCGCCTGCATGCGGTCGGCCGCGGCAATGCCGTATGGGTCGCGTTGCTCGGCACCTTGCCCGCATGGCGCCAGGTGCTGCATGGCCAACTCGGCGTGCCTTCGCCGGAGGCCGTCCTCATGCCCGCGCGGCACGTCGCCGATCGCGAACTGCGCCGCTCCGCGCTCGCGCTCGCGCGCGCCGCGCAGAAGGATGATGCAGCCGCCGCCTGCGAAGCGCTGATCGATCGCATCGTCGCATTGCAGGCCGGCTTCGCCGAGGCGATCGCGCGCTGTCCGGGCCGCACGTACGCGCAACGCCGCCAGGTGTTCATGCGCCTGCAGCGCGTGCGCAACTACCTCTCGGCGAACTGCCACCTGGACATCGACAACGACAGCCTCGCGCGCATGGCGAACTACTCGCCGTGGCATTTCATCCGCGCGTTCCGCGCCGCGTACGAGGAGACGCCGCACGCCTTCCTCGTGCGCCAGCGCCTCGAACGCGCGCGCCGGCTGCTGCGCGCGAGCCCGCTGGCGATCGCCGAGATCGCACTCGAAAGCGGGTTCGAGAACCGGAGCGCGTTCTCGCGCCTGTTCCGCCAGCGCTTCGGCACCACCGCGGGTGCGCTGCGCCGCCAGGCCGGCAGTCGCTGCTGACGCGCGCCGCGCGCCGTGCGGCGCGCCTGTTCCCCTCGCCATGCCGCGGTCGCTCCGCCTCCGGTGGGGCGATCGCGCGCGCGCGTCCGTGCCACGCGCGCGGATTC
Organism: Dokdonella fugitiva; assembly: GCF_004342425.1. Classification (GTDB taxonomy): domain Bacteria; phylum Pseudomonadota; class Gammaproteobacteria; order Xanthomonadales; family Rhodanobacteraceae; genus Dokdonella_A; species Dokdonella_A fugitiva. The sequence continues at coordinate 43,161 of NZ_SLWQ01000011.1, forward strand.
GCGCGTCAACCCAACACGCAATTGCAGCAACGCGGCGTGGCCGCCCACGGCAACGTCGCGCCTTCACGGGTTTTTAAGGTTGGCCGGAAGGCGCCGCGTGGTTGCGGCGCCTCTTCTGCTTCACGACGGGAGAATAATCATGAGAAACACACTGCTCCGTGACGCCGTCCGACGCGGTTTGCGCATGTACGGCATCGCGGGTGCGTCGGCCGTGCTCGGAGCCGGCGCGATCCAGGCGAACGCGCAGGACAGCAGCAGCGAAGGACAGAAGCTCGAGACGATCACCGTCACGGGTTCGAACATCCGCCGCGTCGACATCGAGACGTCCAACCCGGTCGTCACGATCGACCGCGCGGCGATCGAGAAGACCGGCAAGCTCACCCTCGGCGACCTCGTGCAATCGCTGCCCGCGGTGACCGGTCCGAACATGAATCCGCAGGTCAACAACGGTGGCGGCAGCGGCTTCTCGAGCATCGGCCTGCGCGGCCTGGGTTCGCCGCGCACGCTCGTGCTCATCAATGGCCATCGCTTCCTCAGCGGCGACCCGAACGCGATTCCGACGAACATGGTCGAGCGCATCGAGGTGCTGACCGACGGCGCGTCGTCGGTGTACGGCTCCGACGCGATCGCGGGCGTCGTCAACTTCATCCTGCGCAACGACTACCAGGGCGCCGAGTTCACGGTCGACTACGGCATCTCCGATCATGATGACGGTACGTCGAAGGGTTACTCCTTCACGTTCGGGCAGAGCTCCGAGAAGGGCTCGATCATGGCCGGCATCAACTACAAGAAGATCGATGGCGTCGAATCGGGCCATCGCAAATTCTCCGAGGATGCACTCTCGCGCCTCGGCTCGGCCCTGAGCACGATTTCCACGTTCGTCGGCGGTTCCCCCGCATCGCCGTATGGCTGGATCAAGATCCCCAGCGGGTTCGAGAATCTGTTCCCGGGCTGCGAAGGCGGGCGCATCGCGCGAAACCCCGACGCGAGCGGCATGAATGTCGCGACCGACTACCACTGCTACCGCACCGCGCCGACGGCAGCCGGCCCGAGTGACCTGTACAACTACGCGACGGTCAACCTGATCATGACGCCGCAGGAGCGCACCGGCCTGTTCGTCAACGGCAACTACAAGATCACCGATTCGATCGAGGCTTACCTGTCCGTTCTGCACAACAAGACCTCGGCGTCGTTCCAGCTCGCGCCGTCGGTGTACGGCGCGCGCTACGGCACGGTGGTTTCCGCCGACAGCTACTACAACCCGTTCGGCGTGGAGTTCTCGCCGGCGGGCGGCGACACGTTCCGCGCGCGCCTGGAATCGCTCGGCAACCGCCGCGCCGAAAACGGCGTCGCGAACGACCAGCTGTCGGCCGGCTTCAAGGGGTCGTTCTCGATCTGGAACGACCAGCAATGGAACTGGGAGCTCGGCTTCGACTACGGCCACGTGCACCAGTCCACGACGACGATCGGCTTGCCCAACCTCTCCATCCTGAACCAGGGTACCGGGCCGTCGTTCTACGATCCCGAGACCGGCACGGTGCGCTGCGGCACGCCGGACGATCCGATCGACGGCTGCATCGCGTTCAACCCGTTCAACCTGCAGGATCCCAACAGCGTCGCCGCGCTGAAAGCGGCCGCCGCGCCAGGCGTGAGCGCGTTCTTCACCAAGGAAACCGTCAAGCGCATCGACCTCAACGGCGGGCTGTTCGAACTGCCCGCCGGCACGATGCAGCTCGCGCTCGGCTACAACTATCGCACCGAGTACACGCACTCGAACGTCGATACCGGCCTGGTCACGGACTTCTTCGGCAACTGCACCCTCGGCAGCCAGTGTGCGTCGGCGCTGCAGGGTGGCTACAACGTGAAGGAAGCGTACGCGGAACTGTTCGTGCCGATCCTCAAGGACCTGCCGTTCCTGCATGCATTGAACCTGACCATCGGCGATCGCTGGTCGAAGTACTCGACCTTCGGCAGCACCAACAACAGCAAGATCGCCCTGGAATACCGCCCGGTCGAAGACCTGCTGCTGCGCGGAACGGTGTCGAAGGTCTTCCGCGCGCCGACCATCAACAACATCTTCGCCGGCGCCGCCGCCGATGCGCCGCGCATCTCGCGCGACCCATGCGACTGGGACGGACCGGGCGCGAACCCGAACGCGGGCCTGCCGGTCTGCGTCGGCGTACCGGCGAGCGGGCCGTTCCACAATGAAGCGGTCGCCGACGGCTCCCAGCTGTCGGGCATCGCGTCGGGTGCAGCCTTCGCCGGTTTCCCGATCGGACCGGAGAAGGGCAAATCGTTCGACTTCGGCGTGGTGTACGACCCGCACTGGCTCGAGGGCCTTTCGGTCAGCGCGGACGTCTGGCGCCTCTACCTCAACAACAACATCACCGGCATCGGTGCACAGCAGGTGATCGACCTGTGCTATGCAGGCCAGTCTCAGTACTGCCCGTTGCTGGTGCGCTACACCAGCGGCGACACGCAGGGCCAGATCCGCACGGTGTACGAGCCGACCGGCAATCTCGGCCGCGTGGACGTGGGTGGCGTCGACTTCGCGTTCAACTACCGGCTGCCGGAGTTCTCGTTCGGTCGCTTCAACGTGTCGGTCAACGCAACCTACCTCAAGAACTTCGACCTGCAGACGGCACCTGGCCTCGACGGCAATTCGACGTTCCACTACGCCGGCCACTTCATGGGCTTCGGCTCCGCGCCGGCGGCAGCCTGCACGGGCGCGAACGGCGGCATCTGCCTGTTCCCGCGCTGGCGTGCGCAGAGCCAGGTCGGTTGGCAGATGGGTCCGTTCGACGCGACGTGGGCGATGCGCTACGTCGGGCGCTTCCGCATGGGGTCGCCGGCCGAGTCGCAGGACACGCATCCGTGGGGCGGCGGACTGGACGGCCAGTACCGCGACTACGGCGCGACGGTCTATCACGACCTGCAATTCGGCTACAACCTCGAAGCACTCAATACGCGCTTCGACATCGGCGTGAACAACGTCGGCGACAAGCAGCCGCCGTTGCTGTACGCGAACAACACGCTCAACGCGAACACCGACCCGAGCGACTTCGACCTCATGGGTCGCTACTACTTCGGCCGCGTCACCGTGAAGTTCTGACCCTGGAGAGTGTCAGGCCTTGCAGCCGCGCGGTTCGCCGCGCGGCTTTTTTTCGATGGGCGCGTGAGGCGAATGGGTTGCACGCTCCCTCGGTGGTGTTGTCGCTCGGCGGCAAGCAAGACGCCGTCATTCCGGCGAAAGCCGGAATCCAGCTTTTCGCGTGGATGGGTTGAGGCGTCGGCTCACGCGGGTGCGCGGCTTCTTTCGCGTAGCGCGATGCTGTCGCAATGTTCCGCTCGTCTCGGCGGCGAGCGGGTGTCTTCTCTTTGCTTGCCCAAAGAGAAGGCGCCAAGAGAAAGGGCACCCCGCGTCGCCGCCCGCGAGGCTTCGCCTCGCGGGTCCGCGGTCGTCGGCCGGTTGCGCCGACAGCGCATCCCTGCGCTGACGGCGCAATGCGCGCGATCCATCGCGCGCCCCCTTCGGGCTTTTTCGGCCGACGCCCGCCGGCGCCGAGGGGACCCCGGTGGAGCGCAAGCAGAAGCGCAGAAGCGCAGAAGCGCAGAAGCGCAGAAGCGCAGAAGCGCAGAAGCGCAGAAGCGCGGAGCTACCCTGCCGTCGTCCCGGCGAAAGCCGAGACCCGGCACCTTCGTCCGACACGAAGCGCCGGGCCCGAGGGCTTCGCCGGAATGAGGGCGTTTGCGCTCGCCAACCGCCCGCCGGCTTGCGCCGCGCGGCGGCCTCGGGGAGCATAGCCGCCCCCTCCGTCCCGACCGGCCGATGCCCCCATCGCGCGATCCCCTGCATGCCCGCCTCGAGGAGCTGTTCAGTGCCTACGGGGCCAAGGTGCGGCGCCTGCTGCAGGGCTATGGCCTCGACAAGCAGGGTATCGACCCGGCCGACATCGAGCAGGAAGTCCGCATCCGCCTCTGGCATGCGATGGAGCGTGACCGGTCCGGCGCCTTTCATGCGTCTTATGTGCAGAGGGTAGTGGCCAGCACCGTGATCGACGCCCTCCGGCGGGCCCAGGTAAGGGCCGCCGAACCGTTGCCGGAGAGCGACGAGGAGGTGTTCGACCTCGGCGACGGCCCGGTGGGGCCGGAGCGGAGCGCCGGCGACAATGAACGGATGCAAGGCCTGGAGCGGTGCCTGGGCGAGATTCCGGAGCGGCGGCGCTTGCCGATCACGCTCCACCTGCAGGGGTTTTCCTTGCAGGAAATCGCCGACCTGGCCGGGATTGCCTCGGTCGAGGCGGCGAGAAAACTGGTGTCGCGCGGCCTGGACGAACTCAAAACCCGGCTGCGCGACTTGGGTTACGGTGATTTCGAAGACTGACGCCATGAACGACAGGTCGCTTTCCCAGCTCTACCGCCGCCTCTCGGCCGAGCGCCCCGCGCTGCCCGAGGCCGAACTCGGTCGCCTCCTGCGCGAACTCGAGCCGGAGTCGGAGGCGCTCGCCGCCGCCGTCAACGCGCTGCGCCGCCCGGCCCATCCGGTGCGTGCGCGTGGTCAGCGGTTCGCGACCCACCGGCCGGCCGCATTGCGCTGGGTCGGCAGCCTGGCCGCATGCTGCGCGCTCGCCGTCGGTGCGTTCGCGCTGCATGGCCACCGGGCCACGCACTGGGACGAAGTCGCGTCGAATTCCACGACGGCCGCTGCGCCGGACCGCATCTTCAGCTCGAACGACCGCATCTTCGCCTCGAACATGCCGCACGAGAAAACCCTGCATGGCGACGAGTTGTTCAGGTCGGATTTCTCCACCGGCGGCTGATCGCGCCTGGTACCCCGATTGCACGAACGCCCGGCCTACGCCGGGCGTTCTGCTTTTTGGCCTCCGGCAGAATCCGCCGGAATGTGAACTCCGTCACTGGCCTACTGCGCACTTTGGGGCGGAGCGGGCCGTCGCGCCTGCGTAGGCTGTCGATCAACGGCACCGCGGAACCGGCAAGGTTCCGCCCGCCGCATCCAGCCGAAGGGAGCAAGACCATGCGTTCCGTAGCCCACCAGCGCCTGCGCGAGATCCAGTGGCTCAACCACGCCGACAACTACCTCGCGCTCGTGCGCGACGCGGTGCAGAAGAATCCCGAGGACGAGGAACTGCGCGAACTCATGGCCGCGATGGAGCGCGCGATGGCGGTGCAGCGCAAGCGTCGCCCGTTGCACTGACGCCGTGTGGCGGCGCCGGCGCCTGCATGGACGCAGGCACCGGCGAGGCCGGCCGCAGGGACGGCGGCCGGCCCGTCAGTCGGCGTCGACCGCGTGCGCGTGCTCGCGCGTCGCGGCGAACGTGACGCCGGGCCAGCGCTCGGTCGCGAGCTGCAGGTTGACCCGCGACGGCGCGAGGTAGACGAGTTCACCGGCCGCGTCGATCGAGAGGTTCATTGCGTTCTTCTCGCGGAATTCCTCGAGCTTCTTCGCATCCGCGCAGCGCACCCAGCGCGCGGTCGCGACGCCGACGTTCTCGAACGCGGCCTCGACGCCATACTCGTCCTTGAGCCGGTACGCGACCACGTCGAACTGCAACACGCCGACCGCCCCGAGGATGAGGTCGTTGGACATCAGCGGCCGGAAGAACTGCGTCGCGCCTTCCTCGGACAACTGCGCCAGACCTTTCTGAAGCGCCTTCATCTTGAGCGGATCCTTGAGCCGCGCGCGGCGGAACAGCTCCGGCGCGAAGTTCGGGATGCCGGTGAACGAGAGCGCCTCGCCCGCGGTGAACGTGTCGCCGATCGAGATCGTGCCGTGGTTGTGCAGGCCGATCACGTCGCCGGGGTAGGCGGTCGCGACGATCTCGCGGTCCGACGCCATGAAGGTGAGCGCATTGGCGATGCGCACCTCCTTGCCGGTGCGCACGTGCAGCATCTTCATGCCGGCGTCGTAGCGGCCCGAGCACACGCGCAGGAACGCGACGCGGTCGCGGTGCATCGGGTCCATGTTCGCCTGGATCTTGAACACGAAGCCGCTCAGCGTTTCCTCCTCCGGCGCGACCTCGCGCGAGGTGGTCGAACGCCCGCGCGGCGAGGGCGCATGCTCGACGAAGAAGTCGAGCAGCAGCTGCACGCCGAAATTGTTGACCGCCGAACCGAAGAACACCGGCGTCAGGTGGCCGGCGCGGTACGCATCGAGATCGAACGGATGCGAGGCGCCGCGCACGAGTTCGAGCTCGTCGCGCAGCTCCGCCAGTGCCTCCGCGCCGATGCGCTCGGCCAGCCCCGGATCCTCGAGGCCCTTGAAGATCGTCGAGTCCTGGCGCGTGAAGTTGCGCCCCGCCTCGAAGATGTGCACCTCGTCGAGCAGCAGGTGGTAGACGCCCTTGAGGCGCGAGCCCATGCCGATCGGCCAGGTGATCGGCGCGCACGGGATCTTCAGCACCGACTCCACTTCATCCAGCAGCTCGATCGGCGCGCGGCCTTCGCGGTCGAGCTTGTTGATGAAGGTCATGATCGGCGTGTCGCGCAGGCGGCACACGTCCATGAGCTTGATCGTGCGTTCCTCGACGCCCTTGGCGCAGTCGATCACCATCAGCGCGGAGTCGACCGCGGTGAGCACGCGGTAGGTGTCCTCGGAGAAGTCGGCGTGGCCCGGCGTGTCGAGCAGGTTGACGATCTTGCCTTCGTACGGGAACTGCATCACCGACGAGGTGACCGAGATGCCGCGTTCCTTCTCCAGCGCCATCCAGTCCGACGTCGCATGGCGCGCCGCCTTGCGCGACTTCACCGAGCCGGCCATCTGGATCGCCCCGCCGAACAGCAGCAGCTTCTCCGTGAGCGTGGTCTTGCCGGCGTCGGGATGCGAGATGATCGCGAACGTGCGGCGACGACGGGTTTCGATGAGGTGGTCGGGCATGGCGTGAAGGGGTGTTGCGGGCAGCCCGCTAGTTTATCAGGGGTCGCGGGGGCGCGTTTCTTCCCTCTCCCGCGTGCGAGAGGGGAGGGTGAGGGGGCTTCTGCTTCTGTGCGTTGTTCTTCATTGTCCTTGAGCAGCAGGCAAGGCTTCTTTCGCGACAACCGGCCCGCGTCCGTGCGTGTTCGTCCCGCATCCCCGCCGGGCCGGCTACTTTCTGTGACTCCGGGCATCCTGCCCTCCGCCCTTCGGGCCAGCTGCGCTGTTCGCGCCGCTCCTGCGCCGCAGTGCTTGCCCAAGAGAAAGTAACCAAAGAGAAGGGCACCCCGGGTGGCCCGGTCAGCGGGCTTCCTTGCCCGCTGACTACGCGAGCGGTCTACGGGGTTCGTTGGCGACACATCCTTGTGTCGTCAACGAACGCGCGCGCTTCCTGCGCGCGCCCCTGCTGGCTTTTCCTCCGCCCGCTCGCCGGGCAGTGAGCGCGCCTACGGCGCGACGCCGCCAGGCCCATATGGCGATTTTCGATATAGGACGTATAGACGTCTAAATGTCTATTGACGACGCCGGGTCGCGTCGCTACAGTGCGCGCCACTGCTCATCAAGACCGGTCGAGGGACAGGCCCGACGACGCCGGGGCAACCAGCGGGGCGGGGATCGCATGATCCCGCGCCGCCGCCAGGTGCCAACTCCCGCGGGGACGCGCGACGCGCGATCCGCCGAGAGATGGGTGGCGCGATGCATGGCCGTGCGGCCGGTGCATGTCGCCTCCGTTTCCGGTTCCCCCGCGGCCGATGGGCGCAACGGAGAACCGCGATGAGCCTGCACGCCGAAGCCCGATCCACCGCCGAATCCGCCGCGGCCACGCTCGCGCTGCACATCGATGCGGCGTTCGATGCCGTGTTCGCGCCGACCGCACCGGACGCGTCGCCACGGCTGCGCCTCGGCGAATCCATCGTGCGCCTGCGGCCGAAGCACGCGCAGGACGTGCGCGACGTGCGCGTGCGCTGGTCGCTGCACGGCGCCGCCGATGCGCCGCTCGTGATCGTGCAGGGCGGCATCTCGGCCGACCGCCACGTCGCCGCGCGCGGCGACGGGCCGGGCTGGTGGGGCGGCATCGTCGGCGACGGTGCGGCGATCGACCTGCGATGTCGGCGCGTGCTGTCGATCGACTGGCTCGCGCGCGGCGAACTCGGCGACGTGTCCGCAGTCACCAGCGACGACCAGGCCGACGCGATCGCCGCCGTGCTCGACGAACTCGGCGAGCGTCGCGCGCACGCCTGCGTCGGCGCCTCGTACGGCGCGATGGTCGGCCTCGCGTTCGCCGCGCGCCATCCGCATCGCCTCGACCGCCTCGTCGCGATCGCCGGCGCGCACCGCGCGCATCCGCTCAGCATTGCCGTGCGCAACATCCAGCGCGAGATCGTGCGCCTCGCCGCGCGCCACGGCGACGTCGCCGCCGGGCTCGACCTCGCGCGCCGGCTCGCGATGACGACGTATCGCGGCGAGCGCGAATTCGCCGAGCGTTGCGCCGCGCCGCCGCGCCAGGCCGACGGCCGCTTCCGCTTCGCCGAGGAAGACTGGCTCGCCGCAGCCGGTGCGCGCTTCGCGCAGCGCTTCGACGCCGAACGCTTCCTCGCCCTGTCCGAATCGATCGACCTGCATGCGGTCGCGCCCGAGCAGGTGCGCGTGCCGACGACGCTGGTCGGCATCGCATCCGATCGCGTCGTGCCGCTCGCCGACCTGTGCGACCTGCAGCGCCGCTGCGGCGCCGCGGCGACCCTGCACGTGATCGATTCGCGCTACGGCCACGACGCGTTCCTCAAGGAGCCCGCCCAGATCGGCGCGCTGCTGCACGAGGCCCTCGGCGCCTGAGACGGATGCGGTCCACGGAACGACCGCATCACAGCGACGTCACCCCCGTCGTCGCTCGCTGCAAGCGGGCCGCAACCGCGGCTCGCCGGATCGCGGAAGGACAGGGTCGTCCTTCCGCGATCGACCCGCCTTCCACCGGAGCCCGCGATGAGCCCCACGCCCTGTACCCGCGCCGTGCGCGCGGGGATCGAATCCGACACGCAGCACGGCGCCGTCGTGCCGCCGCTGCATCTCAGCACCAACTACACGTTCGAAGGCTACGGCCGCAAGCGCGCGTACGACTACTCGCGCAGCGGCAACCCGACGCGCGACCAGCTCGCAGCCGCGCTTGCCGCGCTCGAACACGGCGCCGGCGCGGTCGTCACCGCGAGCGGCATGGCGGCCGTCGCCCTCGTGCTCGAACTCGTGCCCACGGGCGGACTCGTGCTCGCCGCGCACGACTGCTACGGCGGCACCTGGCGCCTGCTCGACGCATGGGCGAAGAAGGGGCGCTTCCGCGTGCGCTTCGCCGACCTTACCGATCCCGCGACGCTCGCGGTCGAGCTCGCTGCCGCGCCCGACTTCGTCTGGGTCGAAACGCCGTCGAACCCGCTGCTGCGCATCACCGACGTGCGCCACGTCGCGCAGGCCGCGCGTGCGGCGGGCGCGCGCTGCGTGGTCGACAACACCTTCCTGTCGCCGGCGTTGCAGCAGCCGCTCGTGCTCGGTGCGGACATCGTCGTGCATTCGACCACCAAGTACATCAACGGCCACAGCGACGTCGTCGGCGGCGCCGTCGTCGCGCGCGATGCCGAAACCGCGCAGCAGCTCGCCTGGTGGGCGAACTGCCTCGGCCTCACCGGCGCGCCGTTCGACAGCTTCCTCACCCTGCGTGGCCTGCGCACGCTGGTGCCGCGCCTGCGCGCGCATGAGGACAATGCGGCGCGCATCGCCGCGCTGCTCGACGCGCATCCGCAGGTGGGCCGCGTCTACTGGCCCGGGCTTCCCGACCATCCGGGCCACGCGCTCGCGCTGCGCCAGCAGTCCGGCTTCGGCGCGATGCTGAGCTTCGAACTGCTCGGTGGCGACGAGGCGATCGCGGCGTTCCTCGACGGGCTCGACTATTTCTCGCTGGCTGAATCGCTCGGCGGCGTCGAAAGCCTCATCGCGCATCCGGCGACGATGACGCACGCATCGATGGCGCCGGAGGCGCGGCGCACGGCCGGCATCGGCGATGCGCTGCTGCGCGTGTCGGCCGGCATCGAGGATGGCGCCGACCTCTGCGCCGACCTCGAGGCGGCGCTCGCGCGTGCCGCGGTCGCGACGCGAAAACAGGTGCGCGCATGAGCGCGTTGCCGAAGCATGCGGCGGCCGTCCGCACGCCCGCCGTGGACGAAGCCGTGCAGGCCCCGCACGCCACTCCGCGCGCACGCGCGCGCACGTCCGCTGCAACGGATGCACGCCACGCGGCGCTCGTGCTGCTCGGCACCGGCGTCGTCGGTGGCACGCTGCTGCGCCTGCTCGCGACGCCGGCCGCCGCGGGCCTGCACCTCGTCGGCATCGCCAACTCGCGCGTGCAGCACGCCAACCCGCGCGGGCTCGTGCCGCTGCAGGCGGCGCGCCTGCTGGAAGGCGCGTCCGCCGTGCGCGACGACGACGCGCTGGTCGCGGCGCTCGCGGCGAGCGGCGCGGCGCAGCGCATCGTCGTCGACGCGACCGCGGCCGATGCGGTCGCCGCGCGCCACGCCGACTGGCTCGCACGCGGCCTGCACGTCGTCAGCGCGAACAAGGCCGTGCTCGGCGGCACGTACGCGGCGTTCCACGACCTGCGCCGCGCGGGCGCGACCGGCAATGCGGTCTACGGCGACGCGGCGACCGTCGGCGCCGGCCTGCCGGTGCTGTCGACGCTGCGGCGCCTGCGCGACTGCGGCGATCGGCTCATCGCGCTCGAAGGCGTGTTCTCCGGCACGCTGTCGTGGCTGTTCAACCACTACGACGGCAGCCGGCCGTTCTCGCACCTCGTGCGCGAGGCGCGCACGCTCGGCTACAGCGAGCCCGACCCGCGCATCGATCTCGCCGGTACCGACGTCGCGCGCAAGCTGCTCATCCTCGCGCGCAGCGCCGGACATGCGATCGACGCCGACGAGGTGTCGATCGAAAGCCTCGTGCCGGAAGCGCTGCGCGGGGTCGACGTCGCGACGTTCCTGACCCGCCTCGGCGAATTCGACGCGACCCTCGAAGCACGCCGTGCCGCCGCCGCCGCGAAGGGCTGCGTGTTGCGCTACCTCGCGCGCATCGACGACGACGGCGCTGCGCGCGTCGGCCTCGCCGAAGTGGAGCCGACGCATCCGGCCGCACGCCTCGCCGGCACCGACAACCTGTTCGCGCTGACCACCACGCGCTATCGCGCCCAGCCGCTCGTGATCAGCGGGCCGGGTGCAGGGCCCGAGGTGACGGCGCAGGCCTTGCTCGGCGACCTGCTCGCGATCCGCGGCCGCGTGGCGCACGCGTAGGCACACAGGGTGCGTTCCTGCCGGTGACATGCGCCGCGTTTGTGCGGGAGCCCGCGAAGCAGGCGCAGTCGAAGCGCCCGCCGTCGAGGCAACGGCGCGTCGATTCCGGGCCTGCGGCCTGCGCTCGGGGCGCACGGATGAACGCCCGTCGCCCGCGCGGTGCAACGGTAGAAGCTCACCCGTGGGCGACCACAGCGTCGCGATGCGCCGAGGCGCGACGGTCGCGCACAGGGTGCGCCTGCAGGTGACAGGCGCCGCGCTCGTGCGGGCGCGGCGGAAGCCGCGATGCTTTTCGTTCCTATTGCTTGCGGATGTCGATGTCGCCGCTGAATGTCTCGAGCTTCACCTGGCCGCTGCCGCTGCCGGTGGTCACTTCGAGGCTGCTGCCGGGGCCGTGCTCGGGTTCGCTCACGGTGCCGAAGTCGCTGCGGATGCGGCCGCTGAAGCTCGACGCATTGACGCGCGCGGACAGGTCGGCGGGCAGGAACAGGTGCACGTCGCCGCTCATCGTTTCCACCTCGACGCGCGCGCCCGCGTCCGGCTTGCCGCGCAGGCTGACGTCGCCGGAGACGGTGCCCGCGGTGATCTCGCGATAACCGGCGTTCTCGGCATCGACGTCGCCGGAGACGGTGTCGAACTTCACCTGGCCACCGAGCCCGCGTGCGCGGATGTTGCCCGACACGGTTTCCACATGCGCGCGCTCGGCGTTGCCGGTGATGTCGATGTCGCCGCTGACGCTGTCGATCTCGACCTCCTTCGCGCTGCTCTCCAGGCGCAGCTTGCCGCTGACGCCGTCGACGTCGAGGCGACGGCCGGCGACACCGCTGAGGGTCACGTCGGCGCTCACCACTTCGATTTTCATCTCCGCATTCTTGGGCACGCGCACGTCGAGCACGCTGTCGCTCATGCGCGTGTCCGCACCCCAGCTGAACCAGCCCTGCCGGTCGGGCGGCTCGACCTTGATGCGCAGGTGGTCGGCGCTGCCTTCGACCGAGAGCTTCTTCGCGCCGTCGCCGAGCGTGCCGGTGATCGACACCTCCGGCTTGTCCCAGCCGCTGACGGTGACCGAACCCTTGACGTTGGAGACGTCGATCTGCGCGGTCGGGCTCACGTCGCGGTGTTCGTTGATCGGCGTGCCCGCGCGCGCGTCGCCGAGGGCGAAGGCGATGGCGAGCGCGAGCGCGGTGGATGCGGCGGCTTTCATGACGAGGCTCCTTGGTCAGCCGGCGCGCGCGCCGTAATGTTCGAGTTTCATGCGACGTGCATTGGTGCGGTTGAGCAGGCTGACCAGGAACACAGCGTCTGGGCGCTGGTCGAGGGCCTGTTCGAGTTCGGCATGAGCGGCATCGAGCACGACCGCGGCGCCGAGGAGGCGCGGATCGCCGCCGGGTGCGCGCGAGAGATCGTGCGCATCGCGCGGCGACACGCGTACCGGCAGCGGGCTCGCGGTGTCGGCGACGAATGCGTCGGCGGCGCGCTGGCGTTGCAGCGTGTACGCGGTGAACCCGCCGGCGACCGCGAGCAGCACGCCCGCCGCGGCGGCGAACGGCAACCAGTGCCGGCGACGTGCCGGGGCGGGTGCCGCGGCCGCGTCGGCGGCGGCGATGCGCGCCGCGATGCCCGGCCAAAGGTCCGCCTGCGGCATCCGCGGCGTGTTCATCTGGCGCAGTCCGCGCTGGATCTCAAAGTCCGTCATACGACCTCCGGCGATCTCCATGATCGCGCTGGGAAAGCGACCATCCCGGCCGCACGCTCACGAAACCTCTCCGAGCATCGCGCGCAGCAGGCCGCGCGCGCGATGCAATTGTGCTTTGGACGAGCCGACCGCCATGCCCAGTTCGCGACCGATCTCCTCGTGCTTCCAGCCTTCCACATCATGCAGCACCAGCACCGCGCGGGCGCGCGGCGGCAGTTTCGCCACCGCCTGCTCGAGGTCCGAGCGCTCGCCGGCGCAGAACGGCACGACCGGTTCGGTCGCGGCCTCGAGCACGTCGCTCTCGACCGCGTCCTCGGGATCGCGGCTGCGCAGGTCCATCAGCGCGACGTTGACCGCGAGCCGATGCAACCAGGTGGAAAACGCGCTTTCATGGCGGAAGCTGTCGAGCTTCTGCCAGGCGCGCACGAACGCTTCCTGGGTGAGCTCCTCCGCGCGCGCCTCGTTCATGCCGCTGAGCCGCCACACGGCGCCGTGCACGCGACCCGCGTGGCGGCGGTACAGGGCCTCGAACGCACGCATGTCCCCGGCCGCAGCGCGGCGCACCAGTTCGGTGTCGGCCGATTCGCTGACAGCTTCGGCTCGGGGCACATCGCTCATCGGCAAGGGCATGGCAAGGCAGGCGTTCATCTTGCCAGCTTGGATGCCCCGGCGGGGCGCAGGGTTTAAGGATTGGCCCGGACGCGGGGCAATCCGTCCCGCGGGCAGGCCGGGACGCAGCTGGACGAGCGGAGGGCTCACCTGCCATGCGTCCGCCCATCCGATGCAGGCGCACGTGCGCGGGTCGGTGACGCCGAGCTCGGCCGCGATGCCGCGGTCGCCCACAGGTGGGCTCCTGCAGGCGTGACGACGCCGTACGCCGCCTATCCGACGTAGGCGCGCCCTGTGCGCGACCGGTCAACGCGCAGGTCGGTGATCACGAAGCGACCCCGATGCCGCGGTCGCCCACAGGGTGGGTTCCTGCAGGCGTAGCGTCAGCCCGCAGCGACCTTGCGCGCAGGCGCGCCCGCATTCGCGAGCGCCGCGGCGACGCGGCGTTGTTCGGCCTTGAGCTTCTCGGGCGTGCGCGCGCCGAACGAGTCGAGGTAGTGGCCGATGTCGGCGACTTCGGCGGCCCAGCCCATCGGGTCGACCTCGAGCAGCGTGTCGAGGGCGGTGCCGTCGATCGCGAGGCCGTCGAGGTGCAGGTCGTCCTTGCGCGGCACGTGGCCGATCGGCGTCTCCTGCGCGCCGACCGCGCCCTTGCAGCGGTCGATGATCCACTCGAGCACGCGCAGGTTCTCGCCGTAGCCCGGCCAGAGGAACTTGCCGTCGTCGCCCTTGCGGAACCAGTTGACGTGGAAGATCTTCGGCAGCTTCGCGCCCGGCTTGTCGAACGACAGCCAGTGCGCGAAGTAGTCGCCGTAGTTGTAGCCGCAGAACGGCTTCATCGCCATCGAATCGCGACGCAGCACGCCGACCGCGCCGGTCGCGGCCGCGGTCGTCTCCGAACCCATCGCGGCGCCGACGAGCACGCCGTGCGTCCAGTCACGCGCTTCGAACACGAGCGGCACGAGCGAGGGCCGGCGGCCGCCGAACACGATCGCCGAAATCGGCACGCCCTGCTTGTCCTCCGCGTGCGGCGACCAGCTCGGGCACTGCTTCGCGGACACCGTGAAGCGCGAGTTCGGATGCGCGGCAGGGCCATTGGCCGCATCGTACGGACGACCCTGCCAGTCGGTCACCGGCGTGCCGTGCGGCAGGCCTTCCCACCACGGCTGGTTGTCGGCGGTGACGGCGACGTTGGTGAAGATCGTGTCGTGCGCGATCGTCTCCATCGCGGTCGGGTTGGTCGAGCGGCTCGTGCCCGGCGCGACGCCGAAGTAGCCCGCTTCCGGGTTGATCGCGTAGAGGCGACCGTCCTTGCCCGGGCGCATCCAGCAGATGTCGTCGCCGACCGTCCAGACCTTCCAGCCCGCCTTGCGGTAGCCTTCCGGCGGAATCAGCATCGCGAGGTTGGTCTTGCCGCACGCGGACGGGAACGCCGCGGCGACGTAGTGCGTCTCGCCCTGCGGGTTCTCGATGCCGACGATGAGCATGTGTTCGGCGAGCCAGCCTTCCTGGCGCGCCTGCCACGAGCCGATGCGCAGCGCATGGCACTTCTTGCCGAGCAGCGCGTTGCCGCCGTAGCCGGAGCCGTACGACTTGATCGTGAGCTCCTCGGGGAAATGCATGATGAAGCGGCGCTCGGGGTCGAGCTCGCCGATCGAGTGCAGGCCCTTGACGAACGTGCCCTCGCGTTCGATGCGCGCGAGCGCCGCGGCGCCCATGCGCGTCATGATGCGCATGTTGGCGACCACGTACGGCGAGTCGGTGATCTCGACGCCGCAGCGCGACAGCGGCGAATCGATCGGCCCCATGCAGTACGGCATCACGTACATCGTGCGGCCCTGCATGCAGCCGTCGAACAGCGCGTCGATCTTCGCGTGCGCTTCGGCCGGGTCCATCCAGTGGTTGTTCGGGCCGGCGTCTTCCTGGTTCTTCGAGCAGACGAGCGTGAGGTGCTCGACGCGGGCGACGTCGGACGGGTTCGAGCGATGCAGGTAGCAGCCCGGGTGCGTGTCCTGGTTGAGCTCGACGAGGGTGCCGTCGGCGAGCATCTCGGCGCGCAGCGCGGCGGCTTCGGCATCCGAGCCGTCGCACCAGCGGATGCTGTCGGGTCGGGTCAGGCGGGCGACGTCGTCGACCCAGTCGTTCAGGGCTTTGAGCTTGCTGGCCATGGTCTCCGGGCGCATGCGCCCCGCGAAAAAGTGTGGAAGGATCGACGGTAGCCCCGGCCCGGCGAGCATGCAAGGCAGGGCGCCGCATCCGGCCGTCCGCGCGGGTCCGGAGCGGGTCTCGGCGAGCCACGCGCGAGGCCGCGTCGGGACAAGGTGTAAACGCTTTCACGGCGTGCGCGTGGCGCGGGGACACGCGGCGGTCGCGACCGATGCCGCGTGGTGCCCGGCTGCGACAATCCGTCGCAGGCGGCAGGCACGAACACCCAGGAGCGCACCCCGTGCGCGACCGTCGCGCCACGGGCATCGCGACGCTGCGGTCGCGCACAGGGTGGGCTCCTGCAGGGGGAACAGCCTCACCGCGACTTCCGCGGGCCCACGTACCGCGCGAGATGCTCCCCCGTCACCGTCGATCGCTTCGCGACGAGCTCGGCCGGCGTGCCTTCGAACACGATCCGCCCGCCGTCGTGTCCCGCGCCGGGGCCGAGGTCGATGATCCAGTCCGCGTGCGCCATCACCGCCTGGTGATGTTCGATCACGATGACCGACTTGCCCGCATCGACGAGGCGGTCGAGCAGGGCGAGCAGGTGCGTGATATCGGCGAGGTGCAGGCCGCTGGTCGGCTCGTCGAGCACGATCGTGCCGCCCTTCCCGCCGAGGTGCGTGGCGAGCTTCAGGCGCTGGCGCTCGCCGCCCGACAGGGTCGTCAGCGGCTGTCCGAGGCTGAGATAACCGAGGCCGACGTCGGCGAGGCGTTCGAGGATCGCGTGCGCGGCCGCGATGTGCGCCTTTCCCGCGCCGAAGAACGCGAGCGCCTCGCTCACCGGCATCGCGAGCACCTCGCTGATGTCCTTGCCGCCGAACTTCAGCTTGAGCACCTCGGCCTGGAAGCGCTTGCCGTTGCATTCCTCGCACACGCTCGCGACGCCGGCCATCATCGCGAGGTCCGTGTAGACGACACCCGCGCCATTGCAGGTCGGGCACGCGCCTTCGGAGTTCGCGCTGAAGAGCGCGGGCTTCACCTCGTTCGCCTTCGCGAACGCCGCGCGGATCGGATCGAGCAGGCCCGTGTACGTCGCCGGGTTGCTGCGGCGCGAGCCACCGATCGAACCCTGGTCGATCGTGACGACGCCGTCGCGGCCGGACACCGACCCATGGATCAGCGAACTCTTGCCCGAGCCCGCGACGCCGGTGACGACGACGAGCACACCGAGCGGGATGTCGACATTCACCTTCTTGAGGTTGTGCGTGCTTGCACCCCGTACCGCGAGTTGGCCGTTCGGTTTGCGCACGTTCGCCTTCAGCGCCGCGCGATCGTCGAGGTGGCGGCCGGTGACCGTGCCGCTCGCGCGCAGGCCCTCGACGCGGCCTTCGAAGCAGACCGTGCCGCCGTGCGATCCCGCGCCCGGGCCGAGGTCGACGACATGGTCGGCGATCGCGATGACTTCGGGCTTGTGCTCGACCACGAGCACGGTGTTGCCCTTGTCGCGCAGTTGCAGCAGCAGCGCGTTCATGCGCGCGATATCGTGCGGGTGCAGGCCGATCGTCGGCTCGTCGAACACGTAGGTGACGTCGGTGAGCGAGGAGCCGAGGTGGCGGATCATCTTCACGCGCTGGGCCTCGCCGCCGGAGAGCGTGCCGGACGGGCGATCGAGCGAGAGGTAGCCGAGGCCGATGTCGACGAACGAATCGAGCGTGCGCGCGAGCGCGTCGAGCAGCGGCGCGACCGACTTCTCCTTCAATCCACGCACCCACGCGGCGAGGTCGCTCACCTGCATCGCGCACGCATCGGCGATGGTGAGCTTGCCGATCTTCGCCGTGCGCGCATGCTCGGCGAGGCGCGTGCCGCCGCACTCGGGGCAGGTCTGGAACGTGACTGCACGCTCGACGAACGCGCGCACGTGCGGCTGCAGCGAATCGATGTCCTTGGACAGCATCGACTTCTGCAGTTTCGGGATCAACCCTTCATAGGTGAGATTGACGCCGTCGACCTTGATCCTGGTCGGCTCCCTGTAGAGCAGGTCGTGCAGTTCCTTCTTCGAATACTTGTTGATGGGTTTCCTGAAATCGAAGAAGCCGCAGCCGCTGAAGATGCGCCCGAACCAGCCGTCCATGCTGTAGCCGGGGATCGTCAGCGCGCCCTCGGCGAGCGACTTGCTCGCGTCGTAGAGCTGGGTGAGGTCGATGTCGCTGACTGCGCCGCGCCCTTCGCAGCGCGGGCACATGCCGCCGAGGCGGTTGAAGGTTTCCTTTACGGTCTTCGTGCGGCTGCCGCGTTCGACCGTGATCGCACCCGCCGCGCGCACCGACGGCACGTTGAACGCGAATGCGCCCGGCGGCCCGACATGCGGCTTGGCGAGGCGGCTGAAGAGGATGCGCAGCATCGCGTTCGCATCGGTCGCGGTACCGACGGTCGAGCGCGGGTCGCCGCCCATGCGCTCCTGGTCGACGACGATCGCGGTGGTGAGTCCGTCGAGCACGTCGACGTCGGGCCGCGCGAGCGTCGGCATGAAGCCCTGCACGAACGCGCTGTAGGTCTCATTGATGAGCCGCTGCGACTCCGCCGCGATCGTGCCGAACACGAGCGAGCTCTTGCCCGAGCCCGACACGCCGGTGAACACGGTCAGGCGCCGCTTCGGGATCTCGACGCTGACATCCTTGAGGTTGTTGACGCGTGCGCCGTGCACGCGGATGAGGTCATGGCGATCGGCGGCGGTGGCGGCGTCCGGTGCGGATTTGCGTGCGGGCTTGCTCATCGGGGTTCGAGTCCGTTCCAGGGGCGGGGTTCGTGGGCTTGATCTTCGCCTCTCCCGCACGCGGGAGAGGCCGACGCGCGCAGCGCGGCGGGTGAGGGGAGAACGGAGCGCAACGCTCCGAATGCCCTCACCCCAACCCTCTCCCGCAAGCGGGAGAGGGGGAACATCGCGGCGCCCTTCGCCTCTCCCGAGGCAGACCATCGCGCGCCCTTCGCTTCTCGCGCCCGCGGGAGAGGGGCCAGCGATCACGCCAACTGCTGGATGCGGATCATGTTGCCCGCGGGATCGCGCACCGCGCAGTCGCGCACGCCGTACGGCTGGTCGGTCGGCTCCTGCACGATCTCGACGTCCTTGCCCTGCAGCTGCTCGAAGTCGGCGTCGAGATCCTTCGTCGCGAACAGCACGATGCCGAACGTGCCCTTCGCCATCATCTCGGCGATCGTGCGCCGCTCGTCGTCGGTGACGCCGGGGCTCGCGTCGGGCGGGTACAGCACGATCGACGTCGGCTGCCCCTTCGGGCCGACCGTGATCCAGCGCTTGCCGCCGTAACCGACGTCGTTGCGCACCTCGAAGCCGAGCTTGTCGCGGTAGAACGCGAGTGCGGCGTCGGGGTCGTTGTGCGGGAGGAAGCTCGCGTGAATGCGGATGTCCATTGCAGGGCTCTCGTGGTGGGTGGAGGCCGTGATGCTAGGCGGCTCACGACACCGGCGCTTCTCGATTCCTGACCGGTCGCGTCACCTGCTTCTCGACGCACGAGGGGATCCCCGGCGCCGCACCGTCGACCTGTTGCGCGCGATACGCGCTCGGCGGCATGCCGACGAGCTCGGTGAAGCGCGTGCTGAACGTGCCGAGCGAGGCGCAGCCGACCGCGAAGCACGCGTCCGTCACGCTCGCGCCGCCGCGCAGCAGCGCCATCGCGCGCTCGATGCGCCGGGTCATGAGATAGGAATAGGGCGACTCGCCGTAGGCGAGCTTGAACTGCCGGCTGAGGTGCCCCGCCGACATGTGCACGCCGTGCGCGAGCGCCTCGACGTCGAGCGGCTGCGCGTAGTCGCGATCGATGCGATCGCGCACGCGCCGCAGCCGCGCGAGATCGCGCAGCTGCGTCGATGGGACGTTGCGGGGACTCATCGCGGCAGCCTGCCACGGCGGGGCCGGCGCGCTCAAGCGCGGGGAGTGCGCGTTCGCTCCCGCACCCGCTGGCGTTCCGGTCGACCGTCGCAGGGCGGGTCGAGCGAAGCGAGTCCCGCCGCGCGCCGCCGCGATGCCGCGATGCCGCGGCGGCACGCGCTGCCGCGCGTACCGCCCTACGCGAGTAACGTACTCCGGCTCCGCTTCCGTGGGCGCGCGCGATGCCCTCAGCGCCATACGACATGCACGCGCTTCACCTGTAGGAGCCCACCCTGTGGGCGACCGCAGCACCGCACTACGCCGGAACGCGGTGGTCGCGCACAGGTGCGCTCCTGCCGGTGATGACACATCGTCTACCGCGCATCGCTAAAGAACCTGACAGCGTCCACCACGCCCGCCATGGTCCACTGCCGCCATCGCTCACCCATCGCGCAATATCCCTGGCCCAAAGGAACGCCCATGAATACGACCATCGCCGACGCCGCCGCCAAAGCTGCCGCCTTCCACGCCCTGCACGTGCGCGGCCGCCCGTTCGTGCTGCTCAACGCCTGGGATGCCGGCAGCGCCGCCGCGGTCGCCGCGGGCGGTGCGCCCGCGATCGCGACCGGCAGCTGGTCGGTCGCCGCGGCGCACGGTTACGGCGACGGCGAGAAGCTGCCGCTCGACCTCGTGATCGCGAACGCGCAGCGCATCGCCAACGCGGTGAACGTGCCCGTCAGCATCGATCTCGAGAGCGGCTACGGCGCCGACCCCGCCGCGGTCGCCGCGACGATCACGCGCGTGATCGAAGCCGGCGCGATCGGCTGCAACCTCGAGGACAGCGAACCCGCCGACGGCTCGCTGCGCGATGTCGCCGCGCAGGTCGCGCGCATCCGCGCTGCGCGCGCCGCGGCCGATGCGGCATTGCCGCGCTTCTTCATCAACCTGCGCACGGACGTGTTCTTCCGCAAGGGCGTGCCGCACGACGTCGCCGCGGTCGAACTTGCGCTCGAACGCGCCCGCGCCTATGCCGATGCGGGCGCCGACGGGCTGTTCGCACCCGGGCTCGCCGATGCCGCGCTGATCGAACGCCTCGCGAATGCATCGCCGTTGCCGCTCAACATCATGGTGATGCCGAACACGCCACCCGTCGACGTGCTCGCGCGCTGCGGCGTCGCGCGCGTCAGCCACGGCCCCGGCCCCTACGCGCAGGCGATGCAGGCGTTGCAGGCGCAGGCGCGCGAGGTGTATGCGACGAGCATGTAGGGCGGGTCGAGCGCAGCGAGTCCCGCCGCGCCACGCCGCGGCGGCACGCGCTGGCGCGCGTACCGCCCTACACGAGCGACTCGCGCATCCGCGCTTTTTGAGGCGCGGCTTCAGCCGCGATGCCTTCGTCGCATCGAAGCGATGTGAGAGCATCGCGCGCATGGACGCCTTCCACATCGCCCCGCTCCTGCGCACCGGCATCGTCGCCGTGTGGGACGTGGTCTGCGACGGCAGCGGCGACCACGCGGGCGATGCATCCTGGCAAGAGAGCGCACACCTCGTCTTCCCGTACCGCGGCCTCTGGGTGCGCCATGACGGCGACGAACTCGCGGTGGCCGAAGCGGGCCAGGTGCTGCTCGCCAACGCCGGCACGACCTATCGCACGCACCACCCGGTGCCCGGCGGCGATGCGAGCCTCGTCGTGCAGGTCGAGGAAGCGATGTTGCGCGAGCTCACGCCGCCGGCGCTGCTGTGCGAGGGAGATGCCTTCGTCTTCGCCGAACAACGCCTGCGCCTCGACGCGCGCGCATCCGCGCTCGTCGCGATGCTGCGCCACAGCCTGCGCGAAGGCATCGCCGAGCCGCTCGAAGCCGAAAGCCTCGCTCTCACCCTCGTCACGCGTTCGCTGGGGCCCCGCACCGCGCACGTCGCCGGTTCCACCACCGGCCGCCAGCGCCTCGCCGACCGCACCAAGCTCGTGCTCGCGAGCGATCTCTCGCGCCGCTGGACCCTCGCCGAGATCGCCGCCGAAGTCGGCGTGTCGCCGGTCTATCTCACGCAGACCTTCGCCCAGGTCGAAGCGTTGCCGCTCTACCGCTATCAACTCCGCCTGCGCCTCGCCCGCGCCCTCGATCGCCTCGCCGACGTCGACGACCTCGCCCAGCTCGGCCTCGAACTCGGCTTCTCGAGCCACAGCCATTTCAGCGCCGCGTTCCAGCAGGCGTACGGGCGCTCGCCGTCGGAGTTCCGCGACGCGGTGATCGCACGCCGCCAGCGCAAGGGTTGAGTTGGCGCGGGCTCGCGTGTAGGGCGGTACGCGCGCAGCGCGTGCCGCCGCCCGCACCCTCGAGGCCGCGCCTGCGCCAGTCGAGGCCGACGCGCGCGGCGCGGCGGGTGAGGGAAGAACGGAGCGCAGCGCTCCGAATGCCCCTCACCCCAACCGTCTCCCGCAAGCGGGAGAGGGGGAACATCGCGGCGCTCTTCGCCTTCCCGCCGGGCACCATGTTCCCGCCGGGCACCATGGCGCGCCCTTCGCTTCGCCTCTCCCGCTCGCGGGAGCCCGCTACATGCTCGCCGTTGGCGCGGGCTCGCGCGTAGGGCGGTACGCGCGCCGCGCGTGCCGCCGCCCGCACCCTCGAGGCCGCGCCTGCGCCAGTCGAGGCGGTACGCGCGCCGCGCGGCGGTGAGGGAAGAACGGAGCGCAGCGCTCCGAATGCCCCTCACCCCAACCGTCTCCCGCAAGCGGGAGAGGGGGAACATCGCGGCGCTCTTCGCCTTCCCGCCGGGCACCATGGCGCGCCCTTCGCTTCGCCTCTCCCGCTCGCGGGAGCCCGCTACATGCTCGCCATTGGCGCGGGCTCGCGCGTAGGGCGGTACGCGCGCCGCGCGTGCCGCCGCCCGCACCCTCGAGGCCGCGCCTGCGCCAGTCGAGGCCGACGCGCGCAGCGCGGCGGGTGAGGGGAGATCGGAGCGCAGCGCTCCGAATGCCCCTCACCCCAACCCTCTCCCGCAAGCGGGAGAGGGGGCGTCGTGTCATTCGCGGGCTGCCGCGCTAAAGATTCCGACAGCGCCGCGCAGCCGATCGGCGCACACTCCATCCGTCATCCACACCACCGGAGCCTGCCATGACCCAGAAGACCTGCGCCGCCTGCGACTGCCCGCTCGACGACAGCGTGATCAACGTGAAACTCGGCGGCCGCACCGTCGAGGTGTGTTGCGAGGAGTGTGCGACGAAGCTCAAGGAAGCGTACGTTTCGGCTTCGACGAAGGAGTAAGGCGCGCCAGCGCCGACGCGAACCCGGATGCCGCGGTCGCGCACAGGGCGCGCCTACCGTCGTTGCGCGAGGCATTCGCTGTAGGAGGCTGCCCTGCGGGCGACCGCGGCGTCACGGGTCGCCTCGGTATCACTGACCCGCGCGGCCGCTCCGTCGCGCACAGGGTGCACTACTACATTCGCGGCGCGAGGCGTTCCCTCATGCCGTCGCGGCATCCCCGCGCATCGCAACGCGATTCCATCCATCGCGATGCGATAGCTTTCCCCGCCGCACTCCGTTCTGGTCGATGGCCGGCTCCACGGCCGTTTCCGGAATCGCGTGCATGCCTCTTCGCTTTCCCTTGTTTTCCCTCGCCTTTTCGCTCGCCGCTGCGAGCAGCATCGCCACGGCCGCACCCGGCGGCATACCCGACCCCACCTTCGGCGACCACGGCTTCGCCTGGCTCGCGCTCGATGGCATCGAAGGCCACCAGCTGCGCGCCGGCGCGGCGCTGACATTGCCGGACGGCTCCCTGCTGCTCGGCGGTTCGCGCAACCTGCTCGTCGATGGCAACCCCGACCCGCGCATGCGCGCGATGCTCGCGCGCCTGCGCGCTGACGGCACGCCCGACGACACCTTCAACACCAACCCCGCGCTGCCCGGCATCCGCGTCATGGATGACCTCGTGACGGGCAGGGCGGTGCAGCAGATCGAAGCGCTCGCGCGGCTCGACGACGGCACCGTGCTCGCGGCGGGCAGCGCGCAGATCTTCGGGCCGAAGACCTGCTTCGTGATCCGCCTCGACGCCAACGGCGCGCGCGACATGACGTTCGCCGATGGCACCGGTATTGCCTCGATCCCGCGCGCGCAATGCCACGCGATGGTCGTCGATGCCGACGGCGGCATCATCGTCGCGGGCGAACGCTCGGCCACCGCGACGCCGAACGAGGCGTTCCTTGCGCGCTTCAACGCCAATGGCCTGCTCGACATCACGTTCGGCCAAGCCGGCTTCGCCGCACTCGCCCCGCGCAACGACGATGAATCGGGCTACATCGGCGCGCTCGCGATCGGCGCCGACGGCACGCTCGTCGCCGGCGGTGCGTACGAAGCCTACGGCCCGGGCCTCGGCGCGGACTTCTCGCTCGCGCGTTTCACCGCGAACGGCCAGCCCGACACGAGCTTCGACGGCACCGGCTGGCGCGTGTTCCATGCGCGCGACGATGAGTCCACCTTCAACGGCGTCGACAAGCTGCTCGTCGCCGCCGACGGCTCGATCGTGTTCGCGGGCCACCGCCAGGACGCGAAGGGCTCGGTGCAGGTCATGCTCGGCGCGGTCACGCCGGATGGCGGCACCGATACCACGTTCGGCCCCGCTGCGACCGGCTACGTGCAGATCGACTTCGCCCGCGACGCGACCACGCGCTACGTGACCGGCCTCGTGCGCCAGGCCGACGGCCACCTCGTCGCCTCGGCGGTCGAGAGCGTGCCCGGCCGCTCGGCCTTCGTCGCGTTCCGCACCGACGCGCACGGCGTGCTCGACAGCACGTTCGGCGACGCCGGCATCGCGGAGGTCGACCTCGCGCCGGACGGCGTGTACAGCGACGCGACCGCGCTGACGCTTCAGGACGACGTGCCCGTCGTCGCGGGTTCGGTCAAGCGCAACGCATCGTCGATGCTGGTCGACCTCGGCGCCGTGCGCCTCGTCGACGACGGCATCTTCGCCGACGGCTTCGAGGGCGCCAGCGTGGAGCCGCACGTCGTCGACTACGACGACCTCGTCGAAGGCTTCTACGGCAACGCGTTCGACTACGACGGCATCCACTACCACGACTGCAACGGCCTCGACGTCGTCTTCCCGAGCGGCTCCACCGCGACCGCCGACGAGATCGGCAGCGACTTCATCATCGAGAACGCGACGCTGTTCTATCCGGACTTCCCCGGCGTCGGCAGCTCGCCGAACATGCTGACGTTCGGCAACGGCTACATCAACGGCAACAACTTCTCGATCGGCGCATTCAGCCGCGCGGTGATGGACCTCGCCACGCCCGCCTCCGCGGCGCGCTTCGACCTCGCCTATTACGAGAACGGCCCATGGGGCGGCATCGTGCTTCACCTCGACGCGATGCTCGGCGAGGAACTCGTCGGATCCGACCGCATCACGATCTCCGACCTCGGTGGCCGCGACAACATCGTGACCGCGTCGATGCACGTCGAAGCCGCACGCTTCGACCGCCTGCGCCTCTACGCGACCTACAACGACCAGCCCTCGGCACCGCGCGTGATGATCGACAACCTCACGCTCACCCCGGCCCGCTGATCGCACCACGGCCATGCCCCTCTCCCGCTTTCGCGGGAGAGGGCAACCCCCGTACAACCTTCGCCACGCCGCTCCCCGTAGGAGCGCACCCTGTGCGCGACCGCCACGCCGCAATGCATCGCGACGCTTCGGTCGCCAGGCTGGGCTCCTACAACACCTCCATCGCCCACCCGAGCACCTTCTGCCACGACGCTCCCCGTAGGAGCGCACCCTGTGCGCGACCGCCACGCCGCAATGCATCGCGACGCCGCGGTCGCCCACAGGGTGGGCTCCTACAACACCTCCATCACCCACCCGCACAACCTTCGGCCACGCCACTCCCCGTAGGAGCGCACCCTGTGCGCGACCGCCACGCCGCAGTGCATCGCGACGCTGCGGTCGCCCACAGGGTGGGCTCCTACAACGGCCCCCGTGACCAACCCGCATCACCCGCACTCCAACCGGCAACGCTCCCACTCCAACCCGTAACGTCCCCGCTTCAACCCGTAACGCTCCCGCTCGAACCCGCACGCACGCCCCTCCACACCCGCACACCTGCGACTTCGACCCGCACACTTGCGGCTCCAACCCGCATTACGGCGACTCCCACCGCCAACGCCGCGACGCCAATCGGCACCATCGCCCCTCCAACCCGCACGCGCGCGACCTCGACCCGCGCCGTTGCAGCTCCCGACCCGCACGCTCGCCATTCCAACCCGCACGCTTCCGCCTCGAACCCGCACGCGCCCCGCTCAAACTCGCACCACCGCGACTCCAACCCGCACCACACCCGCCCGAACCGCCACGCTTCCCCCTCCAACCCCATCCCCACCACCACCCACCCGCACCATTCCCCAAACCGCAGGCACGAAAAAAGCCGCATCACTGCGGCTTCGATTTCCACACCGGTAACGCCCCGCGCTACGCGGCTTGCGCCTCCGTCGATCGCGGCTTCTTGGCGAAGCGCGACCCGAGCGACGCACGCAGACCCTCCAGGCTCTGGTTGCGACCCGACACCTTGAGCAGCGCATAGCCCTGCAACGCCGTCGACATGATGTCGCTACCCAACGCGACTTCCGTATCCGAAGCCCGCGCCCACAACCGCTCCAGGCGCTGCAGTCGCGGACGCAGCGCATCCAGCGTCGCCAGATCCGCCTCCGCCTCCGGCAAGCCCAGGCCCGGGTTCACCACCTGCGGGTTCTGCCCCAGCAGCGACAACGCCTGCCGGCAGAACGCCTCGGACTTGTCGCCCATCCGCGGCACCGTGCGACGCTGCTGCGGACTCAGCGACACCATGCCCGCCAGGTTGCTTTCCAGCGCCTCCAGCGCCGCATCCACGGCCGCGAGCTGATCGGAGGTCAGGTTCATCGAAACGAGGTTCTGCGTCATAGGTACTCTCTCCCAATTCCAAGGGTGATCCCGTCCAGGCCCCGATGGCACGGGCGGGGTGCCTTGCGGCACGAGAGGGATTGGAACAGGGGGCGATCTCAAATCCTGCGACACGAAAACAACGACAATAAGGAACGATCAGGAGCGACCCATGACCGTCCTCACCGACCGATACACGCGGGCCGTCGACTATGCCCGCGAGGCCCATGCGACTCAGACGCGCAAGGGCACGCAGATTCCCTACCTCTACCACCTACTGGCCGTCTCGAGCTTGGTGCTGGAATTCGGCGGCAACGAGGACCAAGCCATCGCCGCGCTCCTTCACGACGTCATCGAGGACTGCGGCGCGACGCACGCGGCCGCCATCCGTAGTGCATTCGGTGACGCCGTCGCGGCCATCGTCGTGGCTTGCACCGACGGCAGCGCGGAGGCCAAGGCGGAGCACGCCACCCCGGAAGCCAGGCGTGCCGACTGGACGGCACGCAAGCAGCACTACCTCTCGCATCTCGCCGAGGCCAGCGACGAGGTCCTGCTGGTTTCCTGCTGCGACAAGCTGCACAACGCGCGGTCGATCGTGCAAGACCTCGAAAGCCCGGCCGTGGGTGTATCCGTCTTCCAGCGGTTTACAGGTGGAAAAAGCGGGACCTTGTGGTACTACGACGCACTGAGCCGCATATTCTCTTCGCGCGGATCACCACCTGCAGCCTGTTTCGAGCGCGTCGTAGCGCGCTTGCACGATGCAGCAACCCATTGACCCGACGTCGGCGACCGGGCGACTATTCCAGATAGTCTTGGCGGCAAGGGGGCCGCCGCGTGTCGCCACTCAATCCGGAACAGCGTGCCAGGGAGCGCATCGATGCACTCCTGAATGCCGCCGGCTGGGTTCTCCAGGACCGGGACGAGTTCAACCGCAACGCCGCAGAAGGCGTCGCGGTGCGCGAATTCGCCACCAGCGCCGGCCCCTGCGACTACCTGCTGTTCGTCGGGGGCAAGGCCTGCGGCGTGATCGAAGCCAAGAAGGCGGGTACCACGCTCAGCGGAGTCGCCGAGCAGGCGTCGCGTTACCTCACTGCCTTGCCAGAGCACGTGAAGTGCTGGGAGGGTGGCCTCCGGTTCGATTACGAGTCCACGGGAGACGAAACCTATTTCCGTGACGGGCGTGATCCGTTGGCCCGGTCACGGCGGATCTTCGCCTTTCATCAGCCGCAAACCCTGCACGCGTGGCTGAACGATGAAGCATCCTTCCGGTCGCACCTCCGGCACATGCCGTTACTGGAGAAGGCTGGGCTGCGTGAGTGCCAGATCGAAGCCGTCGAAGGGCTGGAACGATCGCTCGCGCAGGACAATCCGCGCGCGCTGATCCAGATGGCGACGGGCGCCGGCAAGACGTTTACCGCCTGCACCTTCAGCTGGCGCCTGCTGAAGTACGCGAAGGCGAAGCGGATCCTGTTCCTGGTCGACCGCAACAACCTCGGGGACCAAACGCTCAAGGAATATCAGAACTACGAGCCGCCGGGTTCCGGCCGCAAGTTCACCCAGACCTACATCGTCCAGCACCTGCACGGCAATCACATCGACACGGATGCGGCGGTCGTCATCACGACCATCCAGCGCCTGTACGCGATGCTGCGTGGCGAAGAGCTCGACGAATCCAACGAGGAGCGGTCCGCGTTCGAGACCTGGACGAACGACGACGGTGAAGTGATGCCGGTCGAGTACAACCCGGCGCTGCCCATCGAAACCTTCGACGTGATCGTCACAGACGAATGCCATCGCTCGATCTACGGCGTATGGCGGCAAGTGCTCGACTACTTCGATGCGCATCTCATCGGCCTGACCGCGACACCGAGCAAGCACACGCTCGGCTTCTTCCGCCAGAACCTCGTCGCCGAGTATCCGTACGAGCAGTCGGTGGTGGATGGCGTGAATGTCGGCTTCGAGGTGTTCCGCATCAAGACCGAAGTGACCGAGAAGGGCGGTACGGTCGATGCCGGCTATGCCGTGCCCGTGCGCGATCGCCGCACCCGCAAGCTGCGTTACCAGAAGCTCGATGAGGATCTGCCCTACCGGAAGAACGAGCTCGACCGCTCCGTCACCAACCCGGATCAGATCCGCACCGTGCTGCGGTGCTATCGCGACAACCTGTTCACCGAGCTGTTCCCCGGCCGCAGCGGCCAGTGGGTACCCAAGACCTTGATCTTCGCCAAGGACGACAATCACGCCGAGGAGATCGTCACCATCGCGCGCGAGGTATTCGGGCAGGGCAACGATTTCGCGAAGAAGATCACGTACGCCGCGGTCGACAAGCCGAAGGAACTGATCGCTGCCTTCCGCGTCGATCCTTTCCCGCGCATCGCCGTCACCGTGGACATGATCGCGACCGGCACCGACATCCGTCCGGTGGAGGCGCTCATCTTCATGCGCGACGTGAAGTCGGAGGGCTACTACGAGCAGATGAAGGGACGTGGCGTGCGCACCATCAAGCACGCGGACCTGCAGCAGGTCACGCCCGACGCGCAGACCAAGACCCGTTTCGTGCTGGTCGATGCGGTCGGCGTGACCGAGGGGCGCAAATCCATCTCCCAGCCGCTGGAGCGCAAGCGCACGCTCGCGTTCGACAAGCTGATCGACCAGGTCGCGCAGGGCAAGCGTGACCCGGACGCGATCACGAGTCTGGCCGGGCGCCTCGCCATCCTCGATCGCAAGCTCGACCCCGAGGACCAGCAACGCATCCGCACGGTCAGCGGCGGCGATTCGCTGAAAGCGATCGCGAGCCGATTGTTGCAGTCGGTCAGCCCGGACATCGTGGAGGCGAGGGTCATCGAGCGGCATGGAAGCATGGAAGCCGCGACAAAAGGGCAGGTCGAAGCGATCGAAGAGGATCTCAGGGACGCCGCCGTCGCGCCGCTCGACGACGCTGAGCTGCGCAATCTCATCAAGGTACTGAAGAAGAAGACTGACATCATCATCGACGAAGGCACGCTGGACAAGGTCACTTTCGTCGGCTACGACATGGAGCAGGCGCGCAAGCGCGTCACCGGGTTCCGCGAGTTCATCGAGGCCAACAAGAGTGAACTGCTGGCCCTGCAGATTCTGTACAGTCAGCCCTATCCGAAGCGCCGCCTGACCTACGCCAGCATAAAGGAGCTGGCGCAGAAGCTCGGCGACCCGCCGCACCACCTGACCACCGCGGATGTCTGGCAGGCTTACAAGCGACTGGAAGCCTCGCTGGTGCGCGGCGCGCCGAGCGACAAGGTGCTCACCGACATCATCTCGCTGGTGCGCTTCGCAACCGGCCAGGCGGACGTGCTGGAGCCCTACGCCGCGCGCGTCGAGCAGAAATTCAACCTGTGGATCGGTCGCCAGAAGAAGGCGGGCCGCGATTTCAACGAGGAAGAGATGAACTGGCTGCGTGCGATCAAGGATTACCTGGCGGCGAATGTCGAGATTGCGCCTGCCGACCTCATGCGCGATCACCCGTTCACGGAGTGGGGTGGGGTTGTTGCTGCGCGCAAGCTGTTTGGAGCGGAGTTGAACCGGATGCTGGATGAGTTGAGTGAGGCGTTGGTGGCATGACGGAGGAATTGCCGCCCGGCTGGGCGAGGACGCCACTCGGGAGTCTGGGTGAATGGTTCGGTGGTGGCACCCCATCGAAGGCGGTCGGCGAGTACTGGCGAGATGGAACCGTCCCTTGGGTCTCGCCGAAGGACATGAAGCGTCCGTTGATCGAATCGGCTCAAGACCGGATCACCGAGAGGGCTGTGCGGGAGTCGGCGACCAACCTCGTCCCTGCGAACTCGGTACTCATGGTCACGCGCTCTGGAATTCTCGAGCACTCGTTCCCAGTCGCAGTGAACACCGTTCCCGTAGCGATGAATCAAGACCTCAAGGCAGTTGCCGTTCGAGGTGTTGACGCGGTTTATGCAAGCTACTTCCTGCGATCGCGTGCGGAAGACATCCTTCGCACTTGCAAGAAGGACGGCACGACGGTTTCGAGCATAGATTCTGATCGGTTGGCCGCCTACGAGATTTCCATCGCTCCTGCGACAGAACAGAAGCGCATCGTCTCCAAGATCGACGAACTCTTCAGTTGCATCGACGAAGGTGAGCGCGCGCTGGAGCGGGTGCAGAAGCTGGTGGAGCGCTACCGCCAATCCGTCCTCAAGGCCGCCGTCACCGGCGAGCTCACGCGCGAGTGGCGCGAGAAGAACAAGGACAAGCTGGAGTCCGGCGAAGCACTGCTCGCCCGCATCCTCAAGGCCCGCCGCGAAGCCTGGGAGAAGGCCGAGCTGGAGAAGATGAAGGCCAAGGGCATCACGCCCGCCAATGACAAGTGGAAGCAGAAGTACGAGGAACCGTTGTCGCCTGATATGACTGACCTACCGGAGTTACCGGACGGTTGGGTGTGGGCGTCGTTGGACATGCTTGCCGACATAGTCGGGGGCATCACTGTTGATCAGAAGCGCCGTACCGAGGACTGCGAGCCAGTGCCTTACCTCAGAGTTGCCAACGTCCAGCGCGGGTATCTCGACTTGAGCGAGATGAAGTCGATCAATGCTCCGCGAGATCGTATCGAACAGCTCCGCCTACGACCGGGGGACATCTTGTTCAACGAAGGTGGTGACATTGACAAACTCGGGCGAGGTTGGATTTGGGAAGGACAGTTGTCGAACTGCATCCACCAGAATCATGTGTTCCGCGCGAGGCTGGTCATCTTGTACTCGCTGAACAAGATCATTTCGTGGTACGGAAACGTCACGGGCAGGACCCTGTTCATGAGGCTGGGCAAACAGACCACGAACCTCGCGTCCCTTAGCCTAAGCAAGCTCAAGTCAGTGCCCGTACCGATCATGTGCCCCAGTGAGGCAGATGAGATTGTCAGCCGCGTTGACGACATCCTTTCGATCACTGACCACCACGCCGGCGAGATCGAGAAGCAGATGCGCGGCTCCAGCTCACTGCGGCAGGGCGTCCTGAAGGCGGCCTTCAGTGGCAGGCTCGTCAGCCAAGACCCAGCCGACGAGCCGGCCTCCATGCTACTCAAACGTATCGCCGCCGGCCGCGGCACCAACCACGCAGCGCCGATGCGCGGCCGCAAGAAGAAGACCTCCGCATGAGCACCGATTACAGCGCCCTCGTCTCCAAGGTCTGGAACTACGCTCACGTCCTGCGTGATCAGGGCATCGGCTACGGCGACTACGTCGAGCAGATCACCTATCTGCTGTTCCTCAAGATGGACCAGGAGCGCGAGGAGCAGTTGGGTGAGGCCTCCATCATTCCGCCGAAATGGCGCTGGTCGAGGCTCGCGCCGCTATCGGGTGATGATCTCGAGCTGCAGTACCGCGACACGCTGGAGGCCCTGGCCAAGGAGAAGGGCCTGATCGGCACCATCTTCCGCAAGGCGCAGAACAAGCTCACCGACCCCGCCAAGCTCAAGCGCGTCGTCTCGCTGATCGACGCCGAGACCTGGATCGGCATGGGCGTGGACGTGAAGGGCGCGATCTACGAAGGGCTGCTGGAGAAGAACGCATCGGAGGTGAAGTCCGGTGCGGGCCAGTACTTCACCCCGCGACCACTGATCGAGGCGATGGTCAAGGTCGTCGATCCGCGCATCGGCGAGACGGTGCACGATCCGGCCTGCGGCACGGGCGGCTTCCTGCTGTCGGCGTACGACCATATGAAGGTGCAGTCGCAGGACCGCGCCCAGCAGCGCAAGCTGCGCGAACAGTCGCTGAGCGGCACGGACATCGTCGACGAGGTCGTGCGCCTGTGCGGCATGAACCTCTACCTGCACGGCATCGGCAACGGCGAGTCGCCGATCCGCGCGGCCGATGCACTCGCCAACGATCCGGGCGATCGTTACGACGTCATTCTTACCAACCCTCCCTTCGGCAAGAAGAGCAGCTACAAGGTCATCGGCGAGGACGGCGAGGTGGACACCGAGCGCGAGGATTACGAGCGCGAGGATTTCAAGTTCACCACGAGCAACAAGCAGCTCAACTTCCTGCAGCACATCATGACCATCATGGAGTCGGATGGTCGCGCCGGCGTGGTGCTGCCGGACAACGTGCTGTTCGAGGCCGGCAGCGCCGGCGAGGGCATCCGCAGGCGCCTGCTGCAGCAGTTCGACTTCCACACCCTGCTGCGCCTGCCGACGGGCATCTTCTACGCCAATGGCGTGAAGGCGAACGTCCTGTTCTTCGACAAGCACCCGCCGCGATCGGACGGCAAATCGAACAGCAAGGCGTTGTGGATCTACGACCTCCGCACGAACGAGCATTTCACGCTGAAGAAGAATCCCCTGAAGGCCACGGACCTCGACGACTTCGTCGCCCGCTATTGCGCGGGCAACCGCAGCAAGCGCAAGGAAACCGAGCGGTTCAAGCGCTTTGACGTCGTCGACTTGCTCAAGCGCGAAAAGATCAATCTCGACATCTTCTGGCTGAAGGACGAGAGCCTGGATGATGTAGACAGCCTGCCGCCGCCAGACGAGATTGCGGCGGAGATCGTCGAGAACTTGCAGGCCGCGTTGGAGGCCTTTCAATCGGTAGCGGACGAGCTGACACGGCGCGATTGAACATAGGGGGATCAAGATGCCGACGACGTTGTATCGCGATACGGGTTATTCACTCATACATCTCATCGAGGGAATCAAGCACGGCGATATCGCCTTGCCTGACATTCAACGACCTTTCGTCTGGTCGGCGACCAAGATTCGTGACCTGTTCGACTCGATGTACCGAGGCTATCCCATCGGCACGCTGATGTTCTGGGAAACCGGTGCCGAAACCGGTGCGCGACAGGTGGGCGGCGGTTCGACCGATCGCGTGCCGAAGCTCCTCATCGTCGATGGCCAGCAGCGTTTGACCGCACTGTTTGCCGTGATCACGGGGCGTGAGGTCGTCAGCAAGTCATTCGAGAGCCGGCGCATCCGGATCGCCTTCAACCCGGGTGCGCAGACATTCGACGTCACCGATGCGGCCATCGAGCGCAGCCCCGAGTACATTCCGGACATCACGAAATTGTGGGACGGCAGCTACAAATCGACCGTGCGTGAATTCCTGCAGGCGCTCGACGACAGTCGCGAAGCGAAGACGACGCGGGAGGAGCAGGACATCCTCGAAGAGCGCATTGATCGCGTACGCGACCTGCGCGATTTCAGGTTCCAGGTGATCGAGCTGAATGCGAGTGCCGACGAGGAGCAGGTGGCCGACGTCTTCGTCAGGATCAACTCCGAAGGCGTCAAGCTCAATCAGGCCGACTTCATCCTCACGCTGATGTCGGTGCATTGGGAAGAGGGTCGAAGGCTGTTCGAAGGCTTCTGCCGTGCCGCGGTGGACCCGGCACACAAAGGCGCATCGGCGCGGAATCCTTACCTCGACCCCAGTCCGGACCAGTTGCTGCGCGCCACGGTAGGGCTGGCGTTTCGTCGCGGTCGGCTGCAAAACGTCTACAGCCTGCTCAGAGGCAAGGATCTCGATACAGGGAAAGTGAGTGCGAATAGGCGCGATGAGCAGTTCGCCATCCTCAAGGCTGCGCAGGCGCACGTGCTCGATCTGATGCATTGGCACGAGTTCCTGAAGTGCCTGGCGGCTGCTGGCTTCAGGAGCAGTCGGATGATCAGTTCGTCGAACGCGATCATCTACAGCTATGTGCTGTGGCTGATCGGGCGGTGCTACCACGGTATCGACATCAAGGCATTGCGTTCCGTTATTGCGCGCTGGTTCTTCATGGCGCACACGACCGGGCGCTACACGTCGAGTCCGGAGAGCCAGATCGAGGCGGATCTCGGAAGGATCGGGCAACTGGCGCCGGCGGACGGTGAAGCGTTCATGGCGGAGCTCGATCGCATCGTGCGTTCGAACTTCACGGGTGATTACTGGGACATTTCCCTGCCCAGTCGCCTGGACACCTCTTCTTCGCGGTCGCCGGTATTGTTCGCCTACTGGGCGGTGCTCAATGTCCTGGACGCCGAGCTCCTGTTCAGCGACATGCGCATCCGCGACATGGGCGATCCCTCGGGGGCCAGGCGGGCGATGGAACGCCACCACTTGTTCCCCAAAGGTTTCCTCGCGCAGAAGGGGATAGCGGGTGTCCGGCAGACGAACGCGATCGCCAATATGGCTTTTCTCGACTGGCCGGACAATGCGTCCATCAGTGCGGGTGATCCCGCGGTGTACTGGCCCAGGATGAGCGAGCTACTGGGCGAGGATCGCACGAAGAAGCACATGTACTGGCATGCACTGCCGATCGGGTGGAGTGATCTCGACTACGAGACCTTCCTCGAAAAGCGGCGGGGATTGATGGCTCGCGTCATCAGGGATGGCTTCGAGCGCCTGTGGGACGGCAAGCCGCAGGATCACGGTGCCAAGTCGCTCGCCGACTACCTTGCCCTGGAGGAGTCGCAAACACTGGAGTTCAAATCGAGCGCGCGCTGGAACGTTCGTGCGGGCATGGCGGACAAGAAGATGGAGCAGGTGATCGTCAAAGCAGTCTGTGGCCTTCTCAATGCGGAGGGAGGGACCTTGTTGATCGGCGTCGATGACGACGGCAAGGTTCTTGGCCTCGACGCCGATCTTGGAACGTTGGGAAAGAAGCAGGATCTGGACGGGTTCGAGCTGTTCTTGCGCCAGCTGCTCGACAATGCGTTATCGGTCCCGACGGCGGGGAAAGTCAGGATCCGCTTCGAAAGCTCCGGAGGAAAGGACGTATGCCTGGTGTCCGTCGCTTCTTCCGCAAAGCCGGTTTTCGCCAGGCCCGTGGAGAGTGGTGGGAAGGCTTCGGATTTCTGGGTGAGAGTCGGCAATCAGACCAAGCAATTGCACGGCGATGAGTTGGTCGTATACACCGATGACCACTGGGGTTAATGCTTCTGGCGAAGGAGCTGGTTGATGGACGCGCGACAGGATGAAGAATTCACCGCCTACCTGGGTGGTGCGGTCAGGGAAGCGGAGCGACTGAAGTACTTTCCGAACTACTTCAAGCGCGATCTGGCTGCGGAGGGGGGATTCAGCACGGTCAAGCGTATCCTCGATAGCGGCAAGCCGTCCGAGGGCTTTCGTAAGCTATGGGAATTGGGGCGATTGGATCTGTCGTGCGAGGCCATCATCGTCGAGACGAAGTGGAGAAGATACTTCGACGACGATCTGCTGGAACGCGCGGAGCGGCTGCTTTCGCAGATGAATTATCCATTCAAGCGGTTCGCCATATCGACCGCGGTGCCCGCACTGGTTTCGAGCGACGACGTCCAAATGGATGGCATTCAGAAGTCTCAATCCGACGCCGGTCGAACGGATGATGATCCTCGGGGAGCGGGCGGAAGCGGCGCCCCACCGACCATAGGCGCGCCTGGTCAGAGCGATTCGTCCACTGAGCTACTGCGAGATCTCGCCGATATCGAATCGAGGGATCTTCCGGCGACAACCCGAGCGGTGCTCGTCGATGCCCGCCTTGGCCAAGGCCAATTCCGGCAGGACCTGATCAAGTTGTGGGACGGCTCATGCGCCGTCACCGGATGCACGGTCGCCGCAGTATTGAGAGCTTCCCACTGCAAACCGTGGAGGTTGTCGACAGATCGGGAGCGACTGAACCCGAACAACGGACTGTTGCTGTCTGCCAATCTCGACGCGCTTTTCGATGCCGGCTTGATTGCTTTCGATGATCAGGGCGAAATGATCGTGGCGAATGCGCTTTCGACCGCCGAGCGCACGGGGCTGTTCATTCCTGCTCGTCTGCGATGCAACCCGAATCGAGAACTCGCGGCGTTCCTGAGATTCCACCGAAACCATATGTTCGTGGAGTAGTCCAATGGCGAAGAAGAAGGTGGCACGCAAGCACGAAGTCCGCGCCGAACTGTCCAACGTCGAACTGGTGAAGGCTAAGTCTTCGTTGCGCCTCGAGATCTTCGCCATCAAGGAGAAGCTCGGCGAGCTCGAAGTCGGGCGCGGCGCGATCTACTGGTTTGGAGCCAATCGCCAGAAGAGCAAGCGCATCGACTGGACGCGGTTCGCCGAGATGATGGACGAGCTTGCCTACGGCAAGCGTTGACCGGCGGTGGGCGGCGAAGGCGCGGCGCTAGCCGAGCGCGCCTGTGGCCGTCGCGGGTGTCATGCGTCCTTTGCGCCAACACGGTCGATGGCATTCGCCACCGCAGTGCACGCGGCGATGACGTCGGTGACGAAGCGCTCGTCGATATCTAGGAGTCCCTCGTATTCACCGAGGTTGCGGCGGTCGTGCGCCTTGGCGAGGACGCGCCAGACCTCCGGGCCGAGACCGAGCGTGTGCGGCAGTACCTGGAAAACGATGTAGCGGTGACTCGCGCGATAGTTGAATCTACGCAGCGCAGCGAGGCTGAGCGCGTGGGCGGCGTTGTAGGCGAGGTCGAAGCGACCTTCGAGCGACAGCGCTGCGTTGCGCGCGTCGCCGAGGCGTGCGCGCCCCGACCGCAGCAGGCCTTCGAACTCGCGGATGTCGAAGGGTTCAGGATTCAGCGGCTTGCCGGCGCCGCTGAGATTCTCAAGCGCGGAGGACATCCTTGTCTCCCATCAGCCAGATGGTCGGCTGCTCGAGCACGCGCAGGGTGAACGCGTTGCGCTCACGCAAGCGGCGCTGCAGGTCAGCGCGCGAATACAGCGTCGGGTTGATGTCGCGACCGATCCGCTCGATCAGTGGGTGCAGGGCGAGCATCACCTCGGCGTAAGCGAGGGTGTCGGAAACGATCATCACATCGATGTCGCTGCCGGCGTGATCGCTGCCCTTGGCCACCGAACCGTAGACGAAGGCGGCATCGATGCGCGGCGCGAGCGGTGCGAGTGCATCGCGCAGCGGCTCGGCTATGGCGACCGTCTTGCGCATGATGGCGACCAATTCACCGTAGATCGGCGCGGCGGAATTCGCCTGATAGTGCTTCTGATGACCGACCGGCTGCACGGTGAGCAGGCCGCTGTCCGTCAGCTTGGCGAGTTCGCGCTGGACGGCACCGGACCCCGCGCCGGTGAGCGCGATGAGCTCGCTCACGGTGTAACGGCGCTGCGGCTGGCCGAACAGCGAGCCCAACACGCGTTGCTGCGTCTGGGTGAACAACGCACTCGCAAGGCTGGTTTCAGTCTTGATCGGCGCAGCTCGGGAAGAGGCAATACCCATATTGGGCACGGTAGTGCCCAATATGGGCATTTGCAAGCCGCCAGGAGCTTGGCGCCAGGTGCGAATTCGCTGTACCGGCGTGTTCGCTACCGGCTTGGCTAGTTCGCCGTGGAGACGGCGGGACTCGCCTATTCGCGGCTCGACCCGCCCTGCGGTAGTTGGGCCATTTGCCTTGTCGCAGACGCGCGTGAAAGAGCAACATGGATTCCCGCTTTCGCGGGAATGACGACGGCGAGGCGGGTGCCGCGTTCAGTGTGTGTGCTGCACTCGGGTGGTGCGGAGCATGGCGTACCGGCAACACGCGTGTCGCGCAGGCCGCGCGGTGCTTCAGCGCGGCACCAGGGTATCGATAAAGTCGCGAATATAAGCCTCAAACTCCTCATGACTCATCCGCGGCTGCCCAATCCGCGACAGCTGCACGAACCCGACATACGCCGAGTACGCGAGCCGCGCCCGATTCGCCGCATGCGTCGGATCGAACCCCGCGTGACGGAACGCTTCGGTCAGGAACGCGATGCGCCGCGCTGAAACGCGTTCGACGACCGGCCCGATCAACGGCTGATCCAGCGCGCGGAACAACGCCGCGAGCACCGCGTGCGAGGGGCGCTTGTGGCTGACCTGGCGAACGAGTTCGCGCAGGCGTTCGCGCGGGTCGGGGATCGCGCCGGTGGGGACGAGGACGTCCTGTTCGTCTTCGCGTTCCCAGCGCTCGAGCGCGGCCTGGATCAGGGCTTCGCGCGTGGTGAAGTGCCAGTAGAAGCTGCCTTTCGTCACGCCGAGGCGGCGGGCGAGGGGTTCGACGGCGACGGCGGCGAGGCCGCTTTCGGCGAGCGTCTCGAGCGCAGCGTGTTCCCAGTCGGCCGCGGAGAGGCGGGCCTTGGATTCGGCTTTCGCGGTGGCGTCCGTATTCATCCGGCGAGTGTGCCTGAGGCTCGGGGCATTGAGAACCGCGTCACGGGGCGGGGCCATATGATTTCCCGGCATTTCAAGTGCCTGCGGTATCCATACGGATGCGTATTGACTGGGTGGGGTAGCGTCACCATACTGGGGTATAGCGGGCCTGTGGCCTTGCGCTTCGGTCGGGGTCGCCCACAGGGTGGGCTCCTACAGGTGGGGCGCGAGGCGGAACCCGGGCGCGGATCGCGCGCGGCGGGTGGCTTCGGCAGGCCTTGGATCGAGGTGGCGTGGCGCCGCCGCAGTTTTCCCAGGAGTTCGCCGTGATTGCATTCCTTCCTTTCCTCGCCGCCGTCGTCGTGTCGCTTTATGCGGCCTACGCGCGCGTGCGCCTGCTCATGTGGTCGATCGCGACCGCGGTGGCGATCGTCGGTGTCGGCGTCCTTGCCGGGTCGTCGGTGCTCGCGATCGCGGTGCCGCTGGTGCTGCTCGCGCTCGTCGCGCTGCCGCTCAACCTCGTCGGTTTCCGTCGTCGCAAGCTCAGCGCGCCGGCGCTCGCCGCGTTCCAGAAGGTGACGCCGCAGTTGTCGCCGACCGAGCAGATCGCGCTCGATGCGGGCACGGTCGGTTTCGAGGGTGAGCTCTTCAGCGGCAAGCCGGACTGGAAACAGCTCCTGAAGCAGCCCAAGCCCGAGCTCTCGGTGGAAGAACAGGCGTTCCTCGACGGCCCGGTCGAGGAACTCTGCGCGATGGTCAACGACTGGCAGATCACGCACGAACTCGCGGACCTGCCGCCGGAGATCTGGGACTTCCTCAAGAAGAAGAAATTCTTCGGCATGATCATCCCGAAGGCGTACGGCGGCCTCGAGTTCTCGGCGCTCGCGCAGTCGGCGGTGCTGCAGAAACTCATGGGCATCTCGGGCTCGCTGTCCTCGACGGTCGGCGTGCCGAACTCGCTCGGGCCGGGCGAACTTCTCTTGCATTACGGTACGCCCGAGCAGCGCGACTACTACCTGCCGCGCCTCGCCGACGGCCGCGAGATCCCGTGCTTCGCGCTCACCGGCCCGTACGCGGGTTCGGATGCGACGTCGATCCCCGACTACGGCATCGTCTGCAAGGGCGAGTGGAACGGCGCGAACGTGCTCGGCGTGCGCCTCACGTTCGACAAGCGCTACATCACGCTCGCGCCGATCGCGACGCTGTTCGGCCTCGCGTTCCGCATGCACGACCCCGATCACCTGCTCGGCGACGTCGAGGACATCGGCATCACGCTCGCGCTGCTGCCGCACGACACCAAGGGCCTCGAGTTCGGTCGTCGCCACTTCCCGCTCAACGCGGCGTTCCAGAACGGCCCGGTGCGCGGCAAGGATGTGTTCGTGCCGCTGTCGCAACTGATCGGCGGCGAGGCGATGGCGGGGCAGGGCTGGCGCATGCTGGTCGAGTGCCTGTCGATCGGTCGCGGCATCACCTTGCCGTCGAACGCGGCGGGCGCGGTGAAGGCGGGCGTCATCGCGTCGGGCGCGTACGCGCGCATTCGCAAGCAGTTCGGCATCGCGATCGGCCGCTTCGAAGGCGTCGAGGAAGCGCTCGCGCGCATCGGTGGTCACTCCTACCAGATCAGCGCGCTGTCGAAGGCGAGCGCGGCCGCGGTCGATCGCGGCGAGAAGCCGTCGGTGCCGTCGGCGATCGCGAAGTACCACGCGACCGAGCTCGGCCGCGAGGTCGCCAAGGACATCATGGACATCCACGGCGGCAAGGCCGTGCAGCTCGGCCCCAGCAACTACGCGGGCCGCGGCTGGCAGACCTCGCCGATCGCGATCACGGTGGAAGGCGCGAACATCATGACGCGCAGCCTCATGATCTTCGGCCAGGGCGCGATCCGCTGCCATCCGTACGTGCTGCGCGAGATGGAGGCGCTGAAGATCGCCGACTACCGCGAGAAGCTGAAAGCGTTCGACGCGGCGCTGTGGGGCCACGTCGGTTTCGCGATCTCCAACGCGGTGCGCAGCTTCGTGCTCGGCCTCACGTTCGGCAAGATCGGGCGCGTGCCCGGCGATGCGTACACCAAGCGCTATTTCCGCAAGCTCAACCGCTACGCGGCCGCGCTCGCGCTCGTCGCGGACACGTCGATGCTCGTGCTCGGCGGCAAGCTCAAGTTCAAGGAGAAGCTCTCCGCGCGCCTCGGCGACGTGCTGTCGAACCTCTACATCGCGAGCGCGATGCTCAAGCGCTACGAGGACCAGGGGCGGCCGGTCACCGATCACCCGCTGCTCGCGTGGGCGTTCCACGACTGCGTGTACCGCATGCAGAACGCGCTCGATGGCGTGCTGCGCAACTTCCCGGTGCGCCCGGTCGCGTGGGTGCTGCGTGCGCTCGTGTTCCCGTTCGGCCGTCGCGAAGTGCCGCCGTCCGACCGCCTCGGCCGCCGCGTCGCGGCGATCCTCTGCGCACCGGGCGAAGCGCGCGACCGCCTCGCCGAGTGGGTCTACCTTACGCCGAACCCGAACAATCCGGTGGGCCGCATGAACGCGCTGCTGCCCGACGTGATCGCGGCGGAGCCCGTCGAGCGCAAGTTCCTCAAGGCCGCGAAGGCGGGCGAACTCAGCGGTTACGACTGGGACAGCCAGCTCGCCGACGCGGAAGCGAAAGGCGTCATCGACGCCGCCGAACGCGCGCTGCTCACGCGCGTGCGCGCGGCGACGTTCGAATTCATTTCGGTCGACGACTTCGACCCGGCGGAACTCGCGGCGGGCAAGCGCACGAAGCCGTCGTCGTTGCGCTCGGTGGCGTAACGTCGCTCGTGTAGGGCGGTACGCGCGCCGCGCGTGCCGCCGCGAGGATGCGGGGCGGCTGCGCGCGGAGCGGACGGCAGGGCTTTCTGTGGGGTGGCGCAAGCCGCGATGCTTTTGTGGACTGGCGCGATCGGCGGCACGCGCGGTGCGCGTACCGCCCTACACGCATACCGTGGCCGCATCGTGGAGGGCGCCGCGCGATGCGCTTTGTGGGTGCGGCGGGAGCCGCAGTGATTTGGTGGACTGGCGCGATCGGCGGCACGCGCGGTGCGCGTACCGCCCTACACGCATACCGTGGCCGGATCGTGGAGGGCGCCGCGCGCGATGCGCTTTTGTGGGTACGGCAGGAGCCGCGGTGATTTGGTGGACTGGCGCGAGCGGCGGCACGCGTTGTGCGCGTACCGCCCTACACGCACATCGTGGCCGCATCGTGTAGGGCCGGGCGCGCACACTGCGGCGTTGCGTCGGGCGTCACAGACGAGGAATTCGGATGGGCTCGCAAGCATTGAACCTGTTCCGCCGCCACGGCCGCTCCGCGCTCGGTCGCTGGCTCGTCTCGCGCGCGATCTGCTGGCGTGCGCCGTACTTCGCGTCGATCGCGCCGACCATCGACGTGCTCGAGCCCGGGCGCTGCGTCGTGCGCATCCGCGACCGGCGCCGCGTGCACAATCACATCGGCACCGTGCATGCGATCGCGCTGTGCAACATGGCCGAGCTCGCGGGCGGCCTCGCGACCGACGCGACGATCCCCGATTCGATGCGCTGGATCCCCAAGGGCATGACCGTGCGGTACCTCAGGAAGGCGAAGGGCACGATGACCGCGATCGCCACCGTGCCGGCGATCGCCCCGGCGACGAGTGGCAGCGAGGTGCATGCGGTCGTCGAGGTGCGCGATACGGGTGGTGAAGTCGTGTTCGATGCCGACATCACGATGTGGATCTCGCCGCGCAAGGCCGAGTGAGGCACGGCATCGTCCTGTAGAAACGCACCCCCGTGCGCGGCCGGGCGGCATGCGCCGTGCGCGTGCCGCCCTGCACGCATATCGCGGTGTGCTCCTGCAGGTCGGTAGCCGCATGGGATACTCGGCGCGCGGCATGAGCCGCACTCCAGGGACGCAACGCATGGATCCATTCCTCCAGGCCGCGATCGACGAAGCCAAAGCCGGCCTCGTCGAAGGCGGCATCCCGATCGGTTCGGTGATCGTGCACGAAGGCCGCATCATCGGTCGTGGCCACAACCGCCGCGTGCAGAAGGGCAGCGCGATCCTGCACGGCGAGATGGACGCACTCGAGAACGCGGGCCGCCAGCCGGCGAAGGTGTATCGCGAGAGCGTGATATACACGACGCTGTCGCCGTGCCCGATGTGCAGCGGCGCGATCGCGCTCTACGGCATCCCGCGCGTCGTGGTCGGCGAGAACCGCTCGTTCATGGGCGAGGAGGCGTGGCTCAGGAGCCGGGGCGTCGCGATCGATGTCGTCGACGATGCGACCTGCGTCGCGCTCATGCACGACTTCATGCGCGACAAGCCCGCGCTCTGGAACGAAGACATCGGCGTCTGACGATTCGTCCGCTCTTTGTGGGAGTGGCGGAGGCCCCGATGTGTTGTGGACTGGGGCGATCGGCGGCACGCGCTGCGCGCGTACCGCCCTACGCGCGTACCGCCCTACGCGCGTACCGCCCTACGCGCGTACCGCCCCTACGCGCGTACCGCCCTACAACACACCGGAGACACGCGCAGGCGGTGCTCGCGTAGGGCGGGTCGAGCCGCTTCGCGGCGAGTCCCGCCGCAACACGCGAGGCGCCGCGGGAACCCCGTAGGAGCGCACCCTGTGTGCGACCGCGGCATCACGAACCGCGAAAGCTACCCGCGCAACGCCTGCGCATGGTGGCGCAGATGGTCCTCGACGAAGCTCTGGATGAACCAGTAGCTGTGGTCGTAGCCGGCGCGCCGGCGCAGCTCGAGCGGCTGGCCGGTCGAGCGGCAGGCGCGCTCGAGGAACTCGGGGCGCAGTTGCACGTCGAGGAACTTGTCCGCGTCGCCCTGGTCGACGAGCAGGGTGCCGGGGAAGCGCGCGCCATCCTCGATCAATGCGGTTGCGTCATACGCGCGCCACGCGTCGCGATCGCCGCCGAGATAGCGCGGCAACGCCTTCTGCCCCCACGGCACCTGGATCGGCGCGACGATCGGTGCGAAGGCGGATACCGAGCGATAGCGCGACGGGTTCTTCAGCGCGATCGTGAGCGCGCCATGGCCGCCCATCGAATGGCCGAAGACCGATGCGCGCGTCGCGTCGAGCGCGGGGAACGCGGCGGCGAGCAGCGCGGGCAGTTCGTCGACGACGTACGAATACATGCGGAAGCGCGACGCGAACGCAGGCGTGGTCGCATCGAGATAGAAGCCCGCGCCCTCGCCGAACTCCCAGTCGCCGGTCGCGCCGTCGATGCCGGTATCGCGCGGGCTCGTGTCGGGCGTGACGAGCGCGATGCCGAGCTCGGTCGCGACGCGCTGCGCGCCGGCCTTGATCGCGAACGTTTCCTCGGTGCAGGTGAGGCCGGCGAGGTAGTACAGCACGGGCGCCTTCGCATCCGGCACGAGCGGCGGCATATAGACGCCGAAGCGCATCGCGCCGCCGGTGGTCGTGGAGGCGTGGCGGTAGA
Organism: Dokdonella fugitiva; assembly: GCF_004342425.1. Classification (GTDB taxonomy): domain Bacteria; phylum Pseudomonadota; class Gammaproteobacteria; order Xanthomonadales; family Rhodanobacteraceae; genus Dokdonella_A; species Dokdonella_A fugitiva. The sequence goes on from NZ_SLWQ01000011.1 coordinate 87,163, forward strand.
AGCCTTGCGTGCCGCCGAAGCAGCGTTGTTCGGAGAGGGTCTCGAGGGTCATGGCGATTCCAGGACGTTGCGCATGGGCGCCGCCGCGCGGCGCATGAGTGTAGTCGTTGCCGCTATCATCGCGAACTTCGCACCGCGTCCCGACCCCGATGCCCTACACCCCGATCGTCGCCACCCTCGGCTATGTGCTCTCGCCCGATCGCCGGCGCGTGCTCATGATCCATCGCAACACGCGCCCGGGCGATCACCACCTCGGCAAGTACAACGGCCTCGGCGGCAAGCTCGACCCGCACGAGGACGTGCTCGCCGGCATGCGCCGCGAGATCCGCGAGGAAGCGGGCATCGAATGCACCGCGATGGAACTGCGCGGCACCATCAGCTGGCCGGGTTTCGGCAGGGACGGCGAGGACTGGCTCGGCTTCCTGTTCCTCGTCACCGCGTATGAAGGCACGCCGCTGGATGCGAATCCGGAAGGCACGCTCGAATGGGTCGACATCGACCAGCTCGGCACCCTGCCGATGTGGGAAGGCGACAGGCACTTCCTGCCGCTCGTGTTCGACGGCGACGCGCGACCGTTCCATGGCGTGATGCCGTACGAGAGCGGGCGGATGGTGTCGTGGAGTTGTTCGCGCATCTGAGGGGCGTCACGGCGAAAGGCAAAAATGGATTCCCGCTTTCGCGGGAATCCATTTTGATGTTGCTTCCCCGCAAGCCGCTACGCCCCAGCGCGCTTGCGCGCCGCGCCCCCATCGAGCAGCTGCGCCGTCTTCCACCCGATCGACGCCGAACTCACCGCCGCGACGACGGTGAGCAGCGCGAGCATCGGCGACGTCGCGCCGAGCAGGCGCAGGCCGTTGAGGCTGCCATTGACGACGACGTCGCCGAAGCGCCAGACGGACGTGTCGATGAAGTTCTTGGTCTTGTAGCGCGTCTCCGCGTCCACCTGCGTGTAGAGCGAATCGGACGCAGGCTTGAAGATGCCGTACGCGCTCGCGCGCGTGACGATCGCGGCGATCGCGATCCACGCGCCGCCGAACACGGCGAAGAGGGCGAGCATGACCGCCTTGACGATGCCGTCGAGGGCGAGCGCGGCCGAAGGACCGACGCGCATCATGAGCACGCGCGTCGCGGTGATCTGGAACACCGCCTGCAGCACGTTGACCCACAGGTCGATGTTGGCCGAGAAGTCGATGCGCGCTTCGCGCGTCGTATTCGCGGTGCCGTTGTAGTCGACGAGGAACGCGTAGATCACCGTGCCGACAGCGTCGCCGAGCAGCATGAGCAGGGCCATGCGGCGCATCAGCGGCGACTTCAGCGTCTCGATCGCGCCGGCGATGAAGCTGCCGCCGATGATGCGCTCGTCACGGCGCTCGTCGCCGACGACCGGGTGCTCCCTCGACCAGCGCGCGAGCGCGAACATGCAGGCGATCGCGACGCCGAGCAGCAGCGAGGAGACGACGAGCAGGCCAGGCACGCCGGTGACGTCGTTGAGCGCCTTGGTCAGCACGGGCCCCGCGATCGCACCCGCCGCGCCGCCGAGCGCGATGACCGGGAACAAGCGGTGCGCCTGCTCGGCGTCGAACAGGTCGGCCATGAAGCTCCAGAACACGGCGACGACGAACAGGTTGAACACGCTCACCCAGACGAAGAACACCGAGCCGAGCAGGCGCGGGCCGATCGTGTCCTGCAGCTGGAACAGCGGGATGAACGCGATCATGCCGACGATGAAGAACGCGTACACGACCGGCACGAACACGCGCCGCGGGTAACGCGCGACGAGCGCGCCGTACAGCGGAGTCAGCGAAATCGTCGCGGTGAAGGTGGACAGGTAGAACAGCGGCAGCGCGGTCGAACCGACCGCCGCGGACAGCTGGTCGCGCACCGGGCGCAGCACGTAGTACGCCGCGAGCACGCAGAAGAAGTAGATCACCGCGACCGCGACGGCGAACCATTCGTGGCGCTGGATGGCGGGGCGATTCGGCAACAGCGGGCTCCTCGGGGGCGCGGGCAAGCCTAGCATGCGCGTACGTATCGTCCGCGCGGTGCCGACCCTGCCCGCTCCAGGAGCGCACCCCGTGCGCGACCGGCATCGCGGCAGGCCCGGGTGCCGCGGTCCTGCACAGGGTGTGCTCCTTCGGGGTCAGGCGAGCACCTCGACTGCATCGCCGACGCGCAGCTGGCCGGCGCCGCGCGGGATGAGGTTCTGGCCGAAGGTGACGCCCTCGGGCGTGCGTCGGTAGCTCGTCAGCGTGCGCAGCGGTTCGCCGGCAGGGTCGCGCTCGCCGCGCTCGAAGTCGACGGTCGTGAACACGCAGCGCGTGCACGCCTTGGCGACTTCGAACTCGATCGCGCCGATGCGGATGCGCTTCCAGCCATCCTCGGCGTGCGGCGCGGTGCCGGCGACGACGAGGTTGGGGCGGAAGCGCAGCATCGGCACCGGCCGGGCGAGCTTCGCGTTGAGGTGATCGAGCGCGGCCTGCGAGATCAGCAGCAGCGGGAAGCCGTCGGCGAAGCTGACGAGGTCGTCGTCGGTACCGTAGCGGCCGTCGTACTTCGCCTTGAGCTTGCGGGTGCAGGCATCGTCCATGTGCACGAGGCGCAGCGGCTGGCCGAGGAACTGGCTGAGCCAGGCGTGCGCGGCCGCGTCCGCGGGCAGCGGCGCGACCTCGGCGCCCCAGACGGCGGTGGCGATGCGCTCGCCCTCGCGTGGCGCATCGACGAGCAGGCTGGGCATGCCGGGCGCGTCGAGGCACAGCGCGTCGCCGTCGTAGCGCGCCTCGACGAGGGTCAGTCGCGCGAGCTGGCGGGCGGTGACGAAGGCGGCGTTCGCATCGACGACCATCCAGCGCCGATCGCCGGCGAGGCCGCGCGGCTCGACGGTCGCCGAGTCGACGCGCAGTGGCGCGCCGGATTTGAGCGGGAACAGGTGCAGGGCGGAGAGGGTCGCGTTCATCGGGCCATTGTGCCTGCTCGATGCGCGTGCGCGTAGGGCCGGGGGCGATGCACACGATGGTTCCACCGGCGGTGGCTGCAGGAGCCGACCTTGTAGGGGACCCTGTCGCGGTCGAATCCGGATGCGCGGTCACGCACGGGGTGCACTCCGGCGATGGAAGTGCGGGCGCAGACGTTCTGGAGTAATGGCTCTAGCGCCAGCACATACGCTCGGGCGATGACTTCGAGCTACGACTACGTCATCGTCGGTGCGGGTTCCGCCGGCTGCGTGCTCGCGAACCGCCTCAGCGCGAATCCCGCCAGGCGCGTGCTGCTGCTCGAAGCGGGCGGGCGCGACTGGCATCCCTTCATCCACATGCCGGCCGGGCTCGCCAAGCTCGTCGGCAAGAAGGGCGTCAACTGGGACTACGACACCGAAGCCGAGCCGAACCTCGGCGGGCGGCGCCTGTGGTGGCCGCGCGGCAAGGTGCTCGGTGGCTCGAGTTCGATCAACGCGATGTGCTACACGCGCGGCGCGCCCGGCGACTACGACGCCTGGGCGCTCGCGAGCGGTGATGCGCGCTGGGCCTGGAACAACGTGCTGCCCGTGTTCAAGCGCAGCGAAGGCAACGTGCGCGGCGCGAACGCATGGCACGGCGCCGATGGCGAACTCACGGTGTCGCCGCTGCGCCACCACAACGTGCTGTCGCAGGCGTTCATCGACGCGGCGGTCGACGCGGGCCATGCGCGCAACGACGACTTCAACGCGGACACGCAGGACGGCTTCGGCTACTACGCGGTGACCCAGCGCAACGGCGCGCGCTGCTCGACCGCGGTCGCATTCCTGCGCCCCGCGCTGGCACGCGCCAATCTCGAGGTGCGCACGCGCGCGCTCGCGACGCGCGTCGTGCTCGACGGTGGTCGCGCCGTCGGCGTCGCCTACCGCCATCGCGGCAGGGCGGAACGTGCGGAGGCCGGCTGCGTGATCCTCGCCGGCGGCGCGATCAATTCGCCGCAGCTACTCATGCTGTCCGGCATCGGACCGGCCGACCACCTGCGCGAGCACGGCATCGCGGTGGCGCTCGACCGTGCCGGCGTCGGCGCGAACCTGCAGGACCACCTCGACATCTGCACGCTCGTGCGCTCGACCCGCGCGGTCACCTACGACAAGACCAACGACGTCGCGGTCGCGCTGCGTTTCCTGCTCAGGCGCGACGGCATCGGCAGCTCGAACATCGCCGAAGCGGGCGGCTTCGTGCGCTCGCGGCTCGCACCCGATTCGCGCTGCGACATCCAGTTCCACTTCGTGCCCGCGCTGCTCGACGACCACGGCCGCCATCGGCTCGACGGCCACGGCTACACCGTGCACGCCTGCAACCTGCGGCCGAAGAGCCGCGGCACGATCCGCCTGCGCTCGGCCGACCCGGCTGCGCCGGCGGCGATCCACCCGAACTACCTCGGCGACGAGGATGGCTTCGACCTGCGCATGATGGTCGAAGGCGCACGCCTGTCGCGCGAGATCCTCGCGCAGGACGCGTTCGCGCCGTATCGCGGCGAGGAGATCTTCCCCGGCGCGGATGCGAAGAGCGACGCCGACCTCGCCGCGTTCGTCCGCCGCAAGGCCGAGACGATCTACCACCCGGTCGGCACCTGCCGCATGGGCAAGGATGACGCGTCCGTCGTCGACGCGGAGCTGCGCGTGCGCGGCATCGAGGGCCTGCGCGTGGTGGATGCGTCGATCATGCCGACCCTCGTCGGCGGCAACACGAACGCGCCGGTGGTGATGATCGCGGAGCGGGCGGCGGAGTTGCTCCTCGCACCCTGATGCGCGCGGCGTGGGCCTCGCGGTGGGCCGAGGCCCATCCTACGAGCCGACGCTTGTCCCCTGCAGGAGGCGCGCGCTCAGCCGAGCGCCTTCTCGAGCTCCGGCACCAGCGTGAACAGGTCGCCGACGAGGCCGTAGTCGGCGATCTCGAAGATCGGCGCTTCGGCGTCCTTGTTGATCGCGACGATCGTGCCGGCGTCCTTGATGCCGGTGAGGTGCTGGATCGCGCCGGAGATGCCGATCGCGATGTACAGGTCCGGCGCGATGATCTTGCCGGTCTGGCCGATCTGCAGGTCGCTCGGCACGTAGCCCGCGTCGACCGCGGCGCGCGAGGCGCCGACCGCGGCGCCGAGCTTGTCGGCGAGCGAGTAGATGATCTTGAACGCATCGGACGAGCCGAGCGCGCGGCCGCCGGAGACGACGCGCGCGGCGCTCTGCAGGTCGGGGCGGTCGCTCTTGCCCTGTTCGAGGCCGACGAAGCGCGTGTGGTTCGGCAGCGCGACGTCGAGCGCGAGTGGCTCGACCGGCGCCGCGTTCGCGCCGGTCGCCGCGGCGGCGTACGACGCCGTGCGCACGGTACCGACGAGGACCTGGCCCGCGGGCGCCTCGACCGTGACGATCGCGTTGCCGGCGTAGATCGGGCGCTTGAACGTGTGAGCGCCCTCGACCGCCGAGATGTCCGACACCTGCGCGACGCCGAGCAGCGCGGCGACGCGCGGCAGCACGTCCTTGCCGAACGTCGTCGACGGCGCGAGCACGTGCGTGTAGCCGGCCTTCGCGGCGGCGGCGACCTGGGGCGCGTACACCGCGGCGAGCGCGTGCGCGTTCTCGGCGCGCGCGACGGTGAGAACCTTGGCCACGCCGTCGATCTTCGACGCTTCCGCCGCGATCGCGGCCGGGTCGGCGGCGAGCACGAGCACGTCGACTGCTTCGGCCTCCATGTCCTTCGCGCAGGTGACGCAACGCGCGGTGCCCGGATTCAGCTTGCCGTCGAGGTGTTCGGCGACGATGAGGATCTTGCTCATGGATTCGTCCGCTTCCTTATTCGTGTTCCACCGGCGCGCGGGCCGGGCCTTCGCCTCTCCCGCGTGCGGGGGAGGTCGCGCCGGAGGCGCGGGTGAGGGTTAGGGTGCGGGATCGCACGCTTGCCCTCATCCGCCTCCGGCACCTTCTCCCGCAAGCGGGAGAAGGGAACAGCCAGTCACACCAGGCCCTTGGCCTTGAGCGCGGACACGAGTTCCGCGACGTCCTTGGCCATCACGCCCTTGCTGCGCTTGGCCGGCGGGGCGTAGTGCGTGGTCTTGAGGTGGTCGCCCGACTCGACGCCGAGGCTCGCGAACTCGATCGTCTCGATCGGCTTCGCCTTCGCCTTCATGATGTCGGGCAGCTTGATGAAGCGCGGCTCGTTGAGGCGCAGGTCCGTCGTGATAACGGCCGGCAGGTCCACCTCGATCGTCTCGAGACCGGCGTCGACTTCGCGCGTGACCTTCGCCGCATTGCCCGCGACCTCGACCTTCGAGGCGAACGTCGCCTGCGGGCGGTCCCACAGCGCGGCGAGCATCTGGCCGGTCTGGTTGCAATCGTCGTCGATCGCCTGCTTGCCGAGCAGCACGATCTGCGGCTGCTCCTTCTCGACGAGCTTGAGCAGCGCGCGCGCCGCGGTGAGCGGCTGGATCGCCTCGCTCGTGACGACGTGGATCGCGCGGTTCGCGCCCATCGCGAGGCCGTTGCGGATGTGCGCCTGCGCATCGGCGGGGCCGATCGTCGCGACGACCACTTCGGTCGCGATGCCCTGCTCGCGCAGGCGCAGCGCTTCCTCGAGCGCGATGTCGTCGAACGGATTGGCCGACAGCTTGACGCCGTCGGTGACCACGCCGGTACCGTCCGGCTTGACCTGGATGCGCACGTTGTAGTCGACGACGCGCTTGTAACCGACCAGGATCTTCATCGGGTGTCGAACCTCGCTGGGGAAGCCGCGCGGCGCGGGGCCGGCGCAAAGAAGCGCGATTTTAGCGGAAAAGCCGGCCGGCGCGGACTGCGGCGGCGCGCCGCGGTTCTCGACCGGCGTTTTCCACAGGCGGCGTGGACAGGCCTGTGGACAACCCGTGGGTGGGGGTACGGACACGCCCGCGCCATGCGGCTGTCAAGTGGATTGCGCAGAAAGCGACCAGTCGACGAGGTCGCGATGCGATGTCGTCGTCGCGCCCGGGATGGTGATGCGCACGGGCGCGGAGCGGCGCGTTTTCCACAGCTCGCGTGGATGGCCCTGTGGACAAGCTCTGGATCGAAGTACGGAAACGACGCGCTGGCGCGGATGTCAAGCGGGGGTGGGCAAAGGTTGACCAGTGCGGCGCCCTGCACGGAGATTTTGAGGGCTAAAGCCGAAGCGCATCCGGCTGCGGCCGCTCCACGGAAGCATTTCATCCGTTCGCCCTCGAGGGCGGGCGCTTCGACCCCGCCGCTTCGCGGCTGCGCCCAGCGCAAACGGAAACGGGGCGGTGTTCCGGCCGGCAAAGCCGGTTGCTCCCGCGAGAAGCCGTGCGCGTTGACGCCTCCGCCTTCAAGGCGATGGTGTCCCGCAAGCCCTGTGGCGTTCGGGCCATCGCCAGACCCTCCCCTTGAAGGGAAGGGCCTTGATCCGGCCTACGCCCTGCGTTCACCTGCGCGCGCGATCACCGCAGCGGCGAAGCGCGCGGCGGAACCGGGCGCATGCGCGAAGAACAGCGACGGCTCGGCCAGCTCGAGTTCGAGCAGTCGCGGCGAACCGTCGGCGTCGTGGATGAGGTCGACGCGCGCGTAGAGCAGCGGGTCGCCGGGCAGCAGGTGCTGCACGGCTGCGAGCGTCGCCGTCGCGAGCGCGCGTTCGGCCTCGCCCGGCGCCCGCGGCGTGATGTCCTCGGCCGCGAACAGCGCGTCGGTCGGGCCGTCGCCGCGGCGCAGCAGCGGGCCCTTGCGGATCGCGTGGCTGTAGGCGCCATCGAAGTGGATGAGCGCGGTTTCGCCGTGGTCGTCGACGCGCTCGAGGTAGGGCTGCAGCAGCACGCTGCGGCGCGCGTCGAGCAGGCGCGCGACGTGCGCGACCGCGGCATCGCGGTTGGCGCGCGCGTGGCGCTGGGCGTCGCGCGAGCCGGCGCCGACGCTCGGCTTGACCACGAACTCGGCCGCGTCGGTGCCGGCGAGGAACGCGTCGAGCGCGGCCGCCGCGTCTTCATCGGGTTCGACGAACGTGCTCGGCACGATCGCCACGCCCGCGCGTTCGAGTTCGGCGAGGTAGTGCTTGTCGGTGTTCCAGCGCAGCACGGCGAGTGGATTGCACAGCTGCGTGCACGTGGCGACGCGGGTCGCCCAGTCGAGGAACTCGGGCAGGCGCTCGGCGTAGTCCCAGGTCGAGCGCAGCAGGGCGAGGTCGAAGCGGTTCCAGTCGACCGCCGGGTCGTCCCAGTCGACGATGACGACCCCGGCTCCGGCGGCGCGCAGCGCGGCATCGAGCGGCGCGAGGTCTTCGTCGAGCGGGCGGGCGGCGGCGACGGAGACGAGGGCGATCAGCGGCATGGCGTTCGACGTTCCAGCGGGAGGACGGAGCGGCGAGCGTAGCCGATCCGCGAACCCGCCCGCAGCGCGGCGTGCCGACGCGGCCGGGGCGTGCGAGGATACGCGCGCGCCAGGGGGCGCCAAGGGGAGGGGTGCCGCCGTGCGGCGCCGTGCGCATGCGCCTTCGACTCACGTTCAATCTGATCCTCGTCGCGGTCTTCGTGATCGGCATCCTCGTCGCGGGCTGGCACTACCACGCGCAGCTGCAACGCGACGCGATGGACGAAGTGCGGCACAACTCGCAGGTGCTCATGGAAACGGCACTGGCGATCCGCAGCTACACCACCGACCAGATCAAGCCGCACCTCGATCCGCTCAATGCCGAACGTTTCCTGCCGCAGACCGTGCCCGCGTTCGCCGCGACCGAGACGCTGCACCGGCTGAGCGACCGCTATCCCGGCTACGTCTACAAGGAGTCGGTGCTCAACCCGACCAATCCGCGTGATCGCGCGAGCGAGTGGGAGCGCTCGCTGATCGAGCAGTTCCGTGCCGACGCCGGGCTCGGCGAGCTCAGCGGCATCCACGGCGACGGCGTCGAGCAGTCGATGTACGTCGCGCGGCCGATCACGATCAAGCAGGGCGCCTGCCTCGCCTGCCACAGCACGCCGGAAGCCGCGCCGGCGACGATGCGCGCGGTGTACGGCGACGCGAACGGCTTCGGCTGGAAGCAGGACGAGACGGTCGGCATGCAACTCGTGCGCGTGCCGGTGCTGTACCCGCTCGAGAAGGCGCGGCGCGCGTTCAATACCTTCATGCTGTCGCTGCTGGCCGTGTTCGCGTTGATGTTCGCCGGCCTCAACCTCGCGCTGGAGCGGCTCGTGATCGTGCCGATGGCGCGCGTGAATCGCCGCCTCGAGGAACTGGCGACGAAGGACTTCCTCACCGACCTCGTCAACCGCCGCCGCTTCTTCGAGCGGCTCGAGGTGGACATGGCCGAGGCGCGCATCAAGCACCTCGGCCTGTCGGTGATCATCTTCGACCTCGACTTCTTCAAGCGCATCAACGACACGTTCGGCCACGACAGCGGCGATTCGGTGCTGCGCAACACCGCATTGCGCGTGCGCGAGCTGCTGCGCAGCTCCGACTGCGCGGCGCGCTTCGGCGGCGAGGAGTTCATCATCCTGCTGCGCGAGACGCGCATCGACGCCGCGCTGGCGATCGCCGAGGCGGTGCGCGGCAAGATCGCGGGTGCACCGTACGAGATCGTCGGCCCGGTGAGCGCGAGCTTCGGCGTCGCCGAATGGAACCATCGCGAGGACGCGCGCGAGCTCATCAACCGCGCCGACAAGGCGCTCTACCAGGCCAAGCAGGACGGCCGCAACCGGGTCGTGCGCGCTTCGGATACCTGAGCGCGGCGCAGCGGCGGCGAGGTTCAGTCGAAGCCGTCCTCGAAAACGGGATCGACGACGACTTCGACCGCGCCGGCGTCGCAGCCCGCGCCTTGCGGGCGGGCGAAGCCGCGCTGGTCGCTGCTCTGCGTGCAGTCCAGGGGCGCGATCATGTCGATCGCGGCGCTGCCGGGCCCGGGCAGCATCGTCGGCGTCGCACCGCCGTTGTCCTGCAACGGGCCGAGCGCGTCGCTCGCGCTCGAGATCAGGTTGCCGCTTCCGGTCCACGCGACGCTCGCGGCGATGTCGCTACCGGCGGGCGCGTGGTTGCCCGAGACGATCGACCGGGTGATCGTCGCGCTGCCGGCGCCGTAGACGCCGCCGCTGCCACCGATGCCTCCGCCGCCCGCCGCGCCATCGGCCTGGTTGAGCGACAGCGTCGCGTGGTCGAGCGCGAGCGTGCCGGTCGAGGCGAGGGCGAAGCCGCCGCCGCCGCGGTTGCAGTGGTTGCCGGCGATCGTGCTGTTGATCGCGGCGGCGGCGCCTTCCACCAGTGCGCCGGCGCCGTAGTAGCGCGCCGCATTGCCGTGCAACGTGCTGCCGGCGAGGGTGAGCGTGCCGCCCGCGACGTGCAACCCGCCGCCGTGGTAGTAGGCCTCGTTGCCGCCGACGACGCTGCGCGTGATCGTCGCGGTGCCGTTCGACTGGATGCCGCCGCCGAGCTTGGCCGTGTTGCCGCTGATCGTGCTGTCGACGACGTCGAGCGTGCCGTCGGCGCGGATGCCGCCGCCGCCGCCGACCGGCCACACCGAGTTGTTGCTGATCGTGCTCGCGCCGATCGTCACGTGCCCGCCCTGCGAAGCGAGCCCGCCGCCGTGGTAGGCCGTGTTGGCGTCGATCGTGCTGCGCGTGAGGACGACCGCGCCGGTCGACGAGGCGATGCCGCCGCCGACGTTGTTCGCCTGGTTGAGGCGCACCGCGCTGTCGACGAGCACGAGGTCCGCCGCTTCCATGCAGATGCCGCCGCCGTCGGCGCGCCCGTTGCAGAGGCCGGCGCCGGCGTGACCGTTGCGGATCGTGACGCCCGCGAGGCGGAGCGTGCCACCCGCGGCGGCGGTGTCGCGCAGGATGCCGAACGCGTGGGTCGCGCCGTTCGGACGCTCGATCGAGACGCCGCCGGGGTACTGGTTCGCACCGTCGCCGCGCCATGCACTGGCGTCGATCACGAGGTGGCCGGCGCTGACCACGAGCGAGCCGCCGAGCATGCCGCTCGCGTCGTCCGAATCGGCGAGCGCGATGGTGCCGGGCGTCGGTGCGCCGGTGATCGCCGACGCGGCGAACGTGATCGTGTCGCCGTCGCCGAATGCGGCGCCGGTGTTCGCGCAGGCGCCCTTCAACGTGCCGTCGTTCATCGACAGGATCGCCTGGCGCAGCGTGCAGGTCGTCGTCGCGGAGGGATCGGCGTCGTCGGGAGAGGTGACCGCGATCGTCGCGGCCTGCGCCGGTAACGCGCTGGAACCGATCAGCAGCGCAGCGGTGATCGCGCGCTGCAGGCGCGTCCGGTGCAGTGAGGATGGAGCTCGGGGCGAGGGCGGGCGCACGCGGAAACCTCTCTGGATGGCGGGTCGGCACCGACCGGGGGGCGCGGTGCGTATTCCTTTTACGCGCAAGCGTGCGACAAACCCGCAGGGTCTCGTCGTTCAGGCGAATGCCGGAGTCGGGCTTCCTGCTGTTCGGTGGCTCGGAGGCACGGGCGCCGCATTTGTTGGAACGACGAACGCCGGGGACGACGAACGCGGGGGCGGCGGCGTCGGGCGTGCAGCAGCTACCATGGCGTGACGCCGATCGTGGAAAAACCACAATGCTCCGATCCACCGCTGTCCTGGCGGTCGTGCTGCTCGCGGCCGCCGCGCGCGTAGCCGCGCAGAGCCCCGACCCACTCGACATCCGCGCCTGCACCGCGATCGACAACGATGCGCAGCGGCTCGCCTGCTACGACCGCGCGACGCATCGCGACGATCGCGAAGCGCAGCGTGCCGCTGACGCGCGCATGCGCAGCAGTGGCGTGTTCGCCCAGCCCGACGTGGCCGCGGCGGCCCCGGCGAACGACGCGGCGTCGTCGCGAACGGGATCGCAGCTCGATCGCCGCTGGGAACTCGACCCGGCGAGCAAGCTTGGCACGTTCAACCTGCGCAGCTACCGGCCCGTCTACGCGATGCCGTTCTTCGCGACGAGCAAGCTCAACACGCAGCCGCGCAGCCCCAATCCGAACAACACCGTGGGCGAGCGCGCGCACCTCGACAACATCGAGGCGAAGTTCCAGCTGAGCCTGAAGACGAAGGTGCTGCAGGACGTGTTCGGCGCGGGCGACCTCTGGGTCGGCTACACCCAGTCCTCGCGCTGGCAGGTCTACGACAAGGACGAGTCGAGGCCGTTCCGCGAAACCGACTACGAGCCGGAAGCGCTGCTCGTGTTCGGCACGAACTACCGCGTACTCGGCTGGGACGCACGCCTGTTCGACGTCGGCATCAACCACCAGTCGAACGGACGCAGCGATCCGTACTCGCGCAGCTGGAACCGCATCGTCGCCGACATCGGCCTCGAACGCGGCGACTGGACGATCGTGCTGCGGCCGTGGTGGCGCATTCCGGAATCACGCGGAGACGACAACAACCGCGACATCGGCGACTACGTCGGCCGCGGCGAAGTGCAGCTCGTGCGCAACTGGAACGACCAGACGTTCGGCCTGACGGTGCGCCATTCGCTGCGCGGTGGCGACGCGAATCACGGTTCGGCGCGCTTCAGCTGGAGCGTGCCGCTCGCTGGCAGCCTGCGTGGCTACGTCGAGCTGTTCCACGGCTACGGCGAGAGCCTGATCGACTACAACCACGAGGCGACCTATCTCGGCGTCGGCCTGTCGCTGCTCGACTGGTATTGATCGCGCGCGCCCGGCTCGCGCCGCGGCGCCGACATGGCGCCAACATGTAAAGGCACGCCTTCGCCGCAACTGCGCGGAAGGGGGCGAATGGGAATCGTGCCCATAATGCCCGCGCATCGCCGCGCGGCGGTGCCGCGCCGCTCGGGCGCGTCTCACAGGGGACAATCATGGATCGCCGGTGCACGGCTGCGAGCCGCGCGCGCGTCATTGCGTGCGTTGCGGTGCTTTCCGCGTGCGCGACGGCGGCCACCTCGGCGGCCGGCGGCAGCAGCGGATTCGCGATCACGCAAAGCCTCGTTTCCAACGGTGGCGGTTTCATGCACGACGACTGCTATCGCCTGCTCTCGGCGATCGGCCAGCCCGTGCTTGGCACGCTCGCCAACGACGAGTTCATCCTTTCGTCCGGTTTCCTCGCCGATTCGGCGTCGACCGACGACAAGCTTTTCCGCTCCGGATTCGAATCCAGCACGGGGATCTGCAAATGACCACTTTCCACTCGAATGCTCTTCGTGCCCTCGTTCCGGCGATTGCCCTCGCGTTCTCGCAGGGTGCGTTCGCGACACCGCAGTTGCCCGAGTTCAACTATCAGGGCCGGCTCGAACAGAACGGCTATGCGGCCAATGGCAGCTACGCGATGACGTTCTCGCTCTGGGATGCGCCGACCGGCGGCAACCAGATCGGCTCGACGATCAGCGAGGCGTCGTGGCCGGTCGTCAATGGCGTGTTCTCGATCAACCTCGCCTTCGCGGGCGCGTTCGAAGGCCAGCAGAGCTGGCTCGAAGTCAGCATCAACGGCGCGACGCTCGGCCGCCAGCCGATCGCCACGGCGCCGGTCGCGCAGTTCGCCTTGACCGGCAACGTCGGCCCCGCAGGGCCGACGGGTCCCGCGGGCGCGCAGGGTGACACGGGCCCGGCGGGGCCGGCCGGTCCCGAAGGTCCGGCCGGCGCGATGGGAGCGACGGGCGCGGCGGGCCTGGTGGGCCCGACCGGCGCGCAGGGCGACACCGGTCCGGCCGGCGCGACGGGCGCGCAGGGACCGACGGGTGCGCAAGGTGCGACGGGTCCGGCGGGTCCGACCGGCGCACAGGGCGCGACCGGCGCGGTCGGTCCGCAAGGTGCCGCAGGTCCGACCGGCCCGCAGGGCGCGACGGGTCCGCAAGGCGCGACCGGTCCGCAAGGCCCGGCGGGTGCGACCGGTGCGCAAGGTCCGGCGGGTGCCACCGGTCCGCAGGGCGCGACGGGCGCGGCCGGCCCGACCGGACCGGCCGGACCGGCCGGGAGCGGCAAGTATGCGGTGCGGATCAACGGGACGCTGAGCACCGCGTTGCCGCGGCCGCTGCATCCGGTCAACCTCGCCGGCTACAGCGGCGCGGTCGCGCTGATTTCGCCACAGGGGTACATCATGCAGATCGATGCGGGCGGCACGATCGGTGGATCGGGCACCGCGACCTACGCGAGCAACGATTGCAGCGGTCCGGCACTGATTGTCGCGACCACGATCAATCCGGGTGGCGTGGTTTCGCTCGGCACCCAGAACAAGCTTTATTACGTACCGCGCACTGGGGCGACCGTTCTCACCGATCCGATGCCGCAAAGCCGGTCGAGCTCCGCGCTAGGAACGTGCGGGCCCTACACGACGCAGATTTTCGGGCAGGTCTATTCCGCGCCGCCGAACGTGCCGGCCACGACCGGCATCGATCCCGTCGTCGAACCGGTCACGGTGACCATCGACTACGTGCCCTGAGGTCGCGCCTGTTCCGCGGCGCCGACGTGCGCCGCGGACAGGGTGCTGGACATGCGCGGCGCGCGTAGCGACGCCGCGCCATCGAAGCCGTTCGTGAAGATCGCGTCGAGGTCGCCGACTTCGACCGCGCCCGCATCGCACGCGCTGATCCCGTCGCCATCGCCGTCCTGCGGACGCGCCACGCCACGCTGGTCACTCGCGCTGCAGACAGCCGCGCCGCGGTCGATCGCGTTCGCACCGGGCAGGTGCGTGCGCGTGAAGCCGCCGTTGTCGGCGAGCGCGCCGAGGCCGGCGTCGACATCGAGCCGGTCGTCCGCTTGCGCGTCGAACTGGCAGTGCGCACTGTTGCCGATGATGTTGCCGCCGCCGACCGAGCGCGCGGCCACGCAGTCGTCGGCGGTGAAGCCGGGACCGTTGCCGGCAAGGATCGTGTTGGTGAGTTCGGTGCGCCCGAAGCCGCCATGCACGTCCTGGATGCCACCGACATTCGTGATCGAGCCGGATGCATGGTTGCCGGTGATCGTCGAGTCGACGACCACGAGGCGCGTGCCGTCGTCGTTGAGGATCGCGCCCGGATTGCCGGCATTGCCGCTGACCGTCACGTTCTCCAGCCGCACCACGCCGCCCTGGCCGAGGTGCATCGCGCCGGCGACGCGCGCGGCGTTGTCCGCGACGAGCGTGCGGCGCAGGGTGGCGGAGGCGCCGCCATGGAGCAGCAACGCGCCGGCGATATCGGCGCGGTTGTCGCTGATCTCGCTGTCCTCGAGCACGAGGCAACTCTCCGCGCCGTCGGTCGCGATGCCGCCTGCCCAGGCCGAGCCTCCTCCGATCGGCGCGGGGTCGGTATTGCCGATCACGCGCACATGGTGGCCAACGAGGCAGCCGGTGTTGTCGATGCCGGCTGCGCCCGCGAACGTCGTGAGCTGGTTGTCGCGCACGTCGACGTGCGCGAGTTCGACGTCGACGCCCGCGCCGATGCGCAGGCCTGCACCTTGCCGGTCCAGCGGAGGCTGTGAACCCAGCGCGAGCGCGCCGTTGCGCAATGTGAGCCCTTCGATGCGCACGTGGCGGGTCGCGGCTGCGGGGCGCACGTCGAGCACGCGATCGAGCGCGCCCGCGTCGATGATCGTCGCCCCGGCGCCCGCGCCCTGCAGCTCGAGGTCGTCGTCGACGTCGAGGTCGCCGCTCGCCGACGCATCCTCGTTGCTGCCCGCACGCGTGAGCGCGTAGACCGACGCGCCGAGCATGATCGTGTCCGCGCCCGCGAGCGCATTGGCTTCCTGCAGCGCGGCGCGCAGGCTGCAGTGGCCGTCCGCGTCGGCGCAGAGGCCGTCGCCGGGCAGCGCGTCGACGCTGTCGCCGGTGGCATCGGGCGCGAACGTCGCTGCCTGCAGGCTACCGCCCGCCATGAGCGCGAATGCGAGCATCAGGTGCCGGGTTCGATCCACGCGTCTTCCTCCGCTGCCGGGCTGCGGCCATATCAACGTACGCAATGAGGCGCGTGCGCCTGCCACGCATCGGCGCTCATGACCCTTGCGTGTGTACCGCGCGGGGCGCGAAAGGATGCCTGCGGGGCGCCCTTCGACTCCGGCCCTTCGGGCCTGCGCTCGGGCGAACGGGCAATGGGGCACCTGCGCCTGGGGCGAGCGCAAACGCACGCGGCGCGAACCAGAATCCGTTCGCGCCGAGCGCAGCCCGCGTCAGCGGGCGGCGTCGAAGCGCCCGCGCGTGCCGCGCATCGGCGGCACGCGGAAAATCAAAGGTTCTGGTAGTTCGGCCCGCTGCCGCCTTCCGGCGTGGTCCAGGTGATGATCTCGTACGGATCCTTGATGTCGCAGGTCTTGCAGTGCACGCAGTTCGCCGCGTTGATCTGCAGGCGCTTGCCGGCGCCGTCGGCGACGATTTCGTAGACGCCGGCGGGGCAGAAGCGCTGGCACGGGTTGGCGTACTCCTCGATGCAGCGCGTGATGCAGATGTTCGGGTCGGCGACCTTGAGATGGATGGGCTGGTCCTCGTCGTGTTCGGTCGCGGCGAAGTAGACGCCGGCGAGGCGATCGCGCGGCGCCAGCGTGCGTTCGACGTAAGGTGGTTGCGCGGGCGAGGGGGCGTTCGGGCCCGGTTGCGTCGCCGCGGTCGCCGCGTCGATCTTCTGCAGCGAACTCCAGTCGGCATGGTTCTTCAGCGTCCACGGCGACACGCCCTGCGTGACCGTCTCCCAGCCTGCGTTGGCGAGGCCGAACCAGAGACCCTTGTTGAAGCCCGGGCGGATGTTGCGCACCTTCCTGAGTTCCGCGCCGACCTTCGATGCGCGCAGCTTCGCGTCCCAGCCCGCGCTCGCCTTCGTCGCGGCGACGTGTTCGGCCGCGAGCATGCCCGAGCGCAGCGCCTGGTGCGTGCCCTTGATCTTCGGCACGTTCATGAGCCCGGCGGCGTCGCCGACGAGCAGCGCGCCGGGCATCTCGACCTTCGGCAGCGATTGCCAGCCACCTTCGATCAGCGCGCGCGCGCCGGCCGAGACGATCGTGCCGCCCTCGAGCAGGGGCTTGACCAGCGCGTGGTTCTTCAACTGCTGGAACGCTTCCCACGGCCGGAACAGCGGGTCGGCATAGTCGAGGCCGGCGACGAAGCCGATCGCGACGCGATCCTTGTCGAGCTGGTAGATGAAACTGCCGCCGTACGTGCGCGTGTTGAGCGGCCAGCCGAGCGTGTGCATGACCTTGCCTGCTTCGGCGCGGCCCGGTGGCAACTGCCACAGCTCCTTGATGCCGATGCCGTAGCTCTGCGGGTCGCTGTCCCTGTCGAGCGCGTAGCGCGCGATGAGCTGCTTGCTGATCGAACCGCGGCAGCCTTCGGCGAGCACGGTCAGCGGCGCGCGGATGTCGATGCCCTGCGTGTAGCCGGGCTTGTGGCTGCCGTCGCGCGCGACGCCCATGTCGCCGATGCGCACGCCGCAGACCGCGCCCTGCTCGTCGATGAGCGCTTCGGCCGCGGCGAAACCGGGATAGATCTCCACGCCGAGCGCTTCGGCCTGCGGCGCGAGCCAGGCGCACAGCGCGCCGAGCGAGACGATGAAGTTGCCGTGGTTGTGCATCTGCGGCGGCGTCATCGGCGACTTCGTCGCGCGCGTCGCGTCGCGCAGGAACCAGAACTCGTCCTTCGTGACCGGCACGCAGATCGGCGGCGGGTTGTCGCGCCAGCCGGGCAGCAGGTCGTCGAGCGGCGCCGGCTCGATCACCGCGCCGGAGAGGATTTGCGCGCCGACCGTCGATGCCTTCTCGATCACGCAGACACGGATGTCCGGATCGAGCTGCTTGAGGCGGATCGCGAACGCGAGCCCGGCCGGCCCGGCGCCGACCGTGACGACGTCGTACTCCATGATGTCGCGTTCGCTCATTGGGGCGGGCTCCGGGCGCTGGCTGGTGCGCATATTGTCGGGGTTCGGCGCAGGGGCGGCAAACGCGCGTATTGCGCGGCGCACGCGGGGCGCGGGCATAATCAGGCTCCGACCATGGAAGCGATGCCGACGATGGACGCGCTCACCGACCCGAACCTGCGTGGCGCCGCCGCGTTCCAGCAGCTGCATTGGCTCGCCAGCGGGCGCATCGACGCCGCGCACCTCACGCATGCGTACGCCGCGGCGATCGCGCGCGAGAACCCGCGCCTCAATGCCTATCTCGCGCTGGATCCGCGCATGGAGGAGCAGGCGGCGGCGAGCGACGCGCGCCGACGCGCCGGCGGCACGATCGGCCGTCTCGACGGCCTCGCCGTGGCAATCAAGGACAACATCGACGTGTCGGGCCTGGCGACGACGGTCGGCCTGCCGACGCGCCGCGCGCACGTCGCGCCGGCCGACGCCAGCGTCGTCGCGCGCCTGCGCGCGGCGGGCGCGGTCATCCTCGGCAAGACCAACCTCGACGAAGGCGCGCTCGGCACGTTCTCGGCCAATCCGCACTATGGCGCGGTGCAGAACCCCTTGCGCGCGGGCTACACCGCGGGCGGCTCGTCCGGCGGATCGGCCGCGGCCGTCGCGGCCGGGCTGTGCAGCTTCGCGATCGGCAGCGACACGCTCGGTTCGATCCGCATCCCGGCGAGCCATTGCGGCGTGTTCGCGCTCAAGCCGACGCACGGCGAGATTTCCACGCGCGGCATGGTGCGCGCCGCGCGCCGGCTCGACTGCATCGGCATCCTCGCGCGCTCGGTGGAGGACCTTGCGATCGTCGTGCAGGTGCTCGACGCGCACGATCCGGCCGACCCGCGTTCACGCCGGCGGCGCGTGCCGCTCGCGACGCCCGATTGGGAGCCGGGCAACCTGCGCAGCGCGTTCGCGCACGACCTCGGCGCGCTGGGCGTGTCGGCCGAGGTGCGCGCGGTATTCGATGCCGCGGTCGAGCGCGTCGGCGACGCGTTCGGCCGGCGCATCGAGATCGATTTCAGCGACCACGACCTCGCGCGCACGCGGCGCGCCGCGCTGCTCGTGATGGAGAGCGAACTCGGCGTGGAGTTCGCCGACGACCTCGCCGATACGGCCCATCCGCTGTCGCCGCGGCTCACGTCGATGATCGACTACGCGCGGCGCAAGTCCGCGGTCGACTATGCGGCGGCCGACCGCGCGCTCGACGCGACCGTGCTGAAGGCGCGCCGCGTGTTCGAGGACATCGACGTGCTCGTGCTGCCGACCGTCTCGCACGGTCCTTACCCGCTGGCCGAAGGTGAGCGCCCCAACGACGCCGACCTCACCGCCTTTGCCAGCCTTGCCGGCTGCCCGGCCGTGAGCCTGCCGATGGGTACCTTGCCCGACGGACTGCCGGTCGGCCTGCAGCTCGTCGGCCGCCCCGGCGCCGATTTGCGCCTGCTGGAGCTCGCCGGGGTCTGCGCGGCCATCCTGCCCGCGAGCGTGGGCTGACGCTCAAAACCCGGTCGGACCGGAATCCTCGTAGAAACAGTAGCTTGGCCTCGCGGCCGGGAGGCGCTTTCGCGCACGCACGCCCCTGAACTGTGACTTGGCGCACATTCTGCATACACTGTGCCCAAACTGCGATCACAGCAGTCCTGTAAGCCTACACTCAGGGGTTCTAACGATGGTGACGTCCATCCTGCGCCGGGCTGCGCTGGTTCTTTGCACCTTGCTTGCCACCGTTTCGGCCGGCGTGCACGCCCAGGCCGTGTGCTCCGCACCCGGATCATCGGGAAGCGGGACGATCAGCGGCGTCGTCAACACCTACTTCCAGGGCAACGGCAATCTCGCCGCCAACGCGACCACGTTGACGCTCGGCACGCGCGACACGCGCGGCGCGAACACGCCCGTCACGGTCGGCACGCTGCTGCTGCTCATCCAGATGCAGGACGGCTCGATCAACTCGAGCAATTCGAGCCTGTACGGCGATGGCACGGGCTCGGGCCAGGGCACGCTCACGGTCGGCAACGCAGGCCTGCACGAGTTCGTCACGGTGACGGCGACGAGCGGCACGGGCGCGGGAGCGAACGTCACGTTCTCCCCACCATTGACCAATAGTTACACGCAGGCGGCGTCGACCGGTTCGAGCGGACAGAAGCGCTACCAGGTCATCATCGTGCCGCAGTACGCGACGGCGACCGCGTCGGGCGTGACGGCGCCGGCATGGGGATTGGGCACGGGCGC
Source organism: Dokdonella fugitiva (assembly GCF_004342425.1). Taxonomy (GTDB): domain Bacteria; phylum Pseudomonadota; class Gammaproteobacteria; order Xanthomonadales; family Rhodanobacteraceae; genus Dokdonella_A; species Dokdonella_A fugitiva. Next base: position 107,158 of record NZ_SLWQ01000011.1, read on the forward strand.
GACGGGCGAAACCGGCGGCGTCGTCGCGATCGACGTGCAGGGCGCACTGACGCTCGGCAGCGCGACGGTCGAAGGCCAGGCCGGTCGCGCGATCTTCGTCGCCGGCAAGGGTTTCCGCGGAGCAGCCGGCCGCCAGAGCGGTGCGGACGGCGCGAACACCGACTGGGCCACGACCGCGACCGGTGCGCACGGCGGCAAGGGCGAAGGCATCGCCGGCACGCCGCGCTACATGGCGATCAAGGGCAACGGCTGGGGCGCGCAGGGCACCAATGCGGTCGCGAACGCGAGCAACCTCGCCCTGCTCGACAACGGCGAAGGCTATCCGGGTGGCTCGCATGCGCGCGGCGCTCCGGGCAATGCGGGCGGCGGCGGCACCGACGGCAACGCGAGCGGCGGCGGCAACAACGAGAATTCGGGCGGTGGCGGTGGCGGCGGCTATGCGCAGGGTGGCCTCGGCGGCCGTCCGTGGAATGCGCCGCTGGTCGACAGCGACGGGCGCGGCGGTGCGGGCTACGGTGGCGTCCTCGCGTTCAATCGCCTGTTCCCCGGTGGCGGCGGCGGCTCGGGCGGCAGCAACGATGCGACGGTCGACGCCGGCACCTACGAGAACGAGGGCATCTCCTGCACCGGCGTCGCCGCGATGTGTTCGTCGGGCGCGGCGGGCGGCGGCGTGGTCATCGTGCGTGCGCGCAGCGTCGGCGGCGGCGGCGTCATCGATGCACGCGGCGCGAACGGCTACAACGTGGCCAACGACGCCGGCGGCGGTGGCGGTGGTGGTGGCGCGGTCGTCGTCTACTCGATCGACGGTGGCAGCGCGAACGTCGACGTGAGCGGCGGCGACGGCGGCAACGCCTGGGCCGGCCACGCGACCGCGACGCCGGTCGCCGATCGTCATGGCCCGGGTGGCGGCGGCGGCGGTGGCTTCATCACCTTCGCGCCGGCGTCGTTCGTGCTCAATGGCACGGTCGACGGCGGTCGCCCGGGTCGCACGACCAATGGCGTCGACGACACCTATTCCTCGAGCGGTTACGAAGGCGGCCTGACGACGTTCCAGACGCCGAACACGCCGGGCATCCTGCCGGGCGCCGTCTGTTCGCCGGACCTGCGCCTCGCCAAGAGCGACGGCACGAGCACGTTGAACGGAGGAGGCACGGCGACGTATGCACTGACCGTGTCGAACATCGGCAACAGCGGCACGACGGGCACGATCACCGTCGTCGACGTGTTGCCCGGTTCGCTGTCGATCGCCAACGGCCCGGTATCGCTCGGCGGCGCGGACGCGGCGAGCTGGTCCTGTAGCGCGTCGAGCAACGTCGTCACGTGCACCTCCAGCGCGACGATCGGCGCCGGCGGTACCAGTTCGTTCGCGTTTTCCGCGAGCGTCATCGGCAGCAACGGAACCTCGGTGGCGAACTTCGCGCGCGTCGGCGGCGGCGGTGATCCCGACAAGCCGGCTCCGACCTCGGCGACGACCTCGGCCTGCACGGCACAGGACAACCCGGCCGGCTGCGCGACCGACGTCGACACGATCCAGGCGCCGCTGCTGGCGCTCACCAAGAGCGACGGCGTCGCCGACGTCGTCGCCGGCGGCACCACGACCTATTCGCTGGTCGTGACCAATGCGGGCGCGCTCGCGACGAGCGGCACGATCCGCGTCGTCGACGTGCTGCCGACGGGGCTGACCTATGCCGGCGTTTCGCCGTTCTCGTCGGGCGGCTTCAACTGTACCTGGACCGCCGGCACCACGAGCTTCTCCTGCGACCGCGGCACGGCCCTCGCTGCGGGTGCGAGCACGATGATCACGATCCCGGTGTCGATCCAGGCCACGGCGCCGTCGTCGCTGACCAATCGTGCAAAGGTGGCCGGCGGCGGCGACCCCGGCAAGACGACGCTGCCGACGGTCGCGACGGCAAGCGCGTGCCCCGCGCCGACGCCGCCCGCGACGCTGTACGCCGACACGCTCACCGGTTGTGCTTCCGACGTCGACACCGTGCGGCACGTGAACCTCGTGCTCGACAAGAGCGACGGCCAGCCGTTCATGCCGATCAACGGCCAGACCACGTACACCTTCAGCGTCACCAATACCGGCGACGCGACGTCGAGCGGGACGATCACGTTCCGCGACGTGTTGCCCGCACCGATGAACTGGCCGAATCCGCTGACCGTCGGCGGCGCCAATGCAGCCGACTGGTCGTGCACGCGCCCGAACGCGACCCAGGCGACCTGCACCTCGACGACGGCGCTCGCGCCGGGTGCGTCGAGCCAGTTCACGCTCGTCGCCAACGTCGGCAACGCGACTTCGGGCACGCAGTACATGAACCGCGCGCGCATCGGTGGCGGTGGCGACCCGGACCTCGTCGCGGGAACGCCGTCGGCAGCCGAGGTCAACGCCTGCACCACGAACAATAATCCGCTCGGTTGCGCGGTCGACCTCGACACGGCGCAGAGCGCCCCGCAGGTCCGCCTCGCCAAGAGCCATCCGAACCCGCAGGCGCACGCCCCCGGCGACACGATCGCCTTCTCGCTGGTCGTCAGCAATTCGGGCAGCACTTCCACGGCCGCGAACACCGTGCGCGTCATCGACGTCCTGCCCGCGGGCCTGGTCTATTCCGGCGCCGCCACGTTCACCTCCGGCGGATTCAACTGCAGCGTCGCCGCCGGGCCGCCGCAGGTCATCACCTGCAACAACAACAACGCGATGAACGCGGGCGCGTCGAACACGATCACGTTCAACGCGACCGTCGCCGCGGGCGCGACCAACCTGCTGTTCAACCCTGCGCAGGTCGGCACCAACAATACCGATCCGCAGAACGCCTCGTTCCCGACCGCGGCGACGGCGGCGACGTGCGTCGGCAACGGCGCGCCGCGGATCGGCTGCGCCGTCGATACCGTGCCACTCAACGCGAACCTCTCGATCGCGAAGACCGAACGCGCGGGCTCCAGCGGCGCCTTCACGGCCGGCCCGCTCACGGTCGCCAACGGCTCGATCGTGCAGTACCAGCTCGTCGCCGCGAACGCGGGTCCGGCGGTCGTCACGAATGCGAGCGTCACCGATACCGTGCCATCCAATTTCACGTCGGTGTCGATCGTTTCCGCGACCGCCGCGGGCGGCGCGACCGGTTGCACGACGGCCGCGTTCGCGCTGGTCGGCAATGCACTGTCCGGAACGATCGCCTCGCTGCCCTCCGGCGCGAGCTGCACGCTCGTCGTGCAGGGCACCGCGTCGACGAACGGCAGCGCGACCAATACCGCGCAGATCGGCGTGCCGACCGGCATCAACGACACCAACACGGGCGACAACAGCTCGAGTGTCGTCACCAACATCCTCGCGCGCCCGACCGTGCAGGTCAGCAAGGTGTCGCTCGGCGGCACGGGCACGTTCGCGTTCAGCGGCGACAACGGTTACGCCGGCGACTCGATCACCACGGTGACCGCGGGCACGCCGGTCGCCGGCCTCACGCGCACGCTGGCCGCGGCCGGTGTCGCGACGACGATCACCGAAACGGCGCCGCCGGCCGGCTTCGCGCTTACCCAGGTGTCCTGCTCGGGCCTCGGTGCGGGCAGCGCCAACATCGATCTCGCCAACAACCGCGTCACGCTGAGCGCGGCTGCGGTCGCGCCGGGTGCGGCGATCACGTGCACCTTCACGAACACGAAGCAGCCGCGCATCACGCTGCAGAAAGCCCTGCCGAACGGCCGCGTCGCGGCCAGCGACCAGTTCGCACTGTCGATCGCGGGCTCGACGACGGTGAACGGCACGACCAGCGGTACCGGGTCGGCGGTGACGTCGCCCGCGCTCGTGCTCACCGGCGCGGCCGGCAACTACACGCTGTCGGAGACGATGGCCGCGGGCAGCGCGAGCACGCTCGCGCAGTACGCGAGCGCGATCGCGTGCACGAACGCGGCGACGGGCTCGTCGACCGTGCTGCCGAGCGGCGCCGGCACGAGCTTCCCGATCACGGTGCAGCCGGGCGACGACATCAGCTGCACGCTCGCCAACACCGCGATCCTCGCCGACCTCTCGATCAGCAAGACCGACGGCGCGACGAGCGCGACCCCCGGCAACCCGATCAGCTACACGATCGTCGCAGGCAATGCGGGCCCGAGCGCGGTCACCGGCGCGACGGTCACCGACACGATCCCCGCGGCCATCACCGGCGCGACGTGGACCGCGGTCTACGCGGGCGGCGCGAGCGGTCCCGCGAACGGTTCGGGCAACATCAACGCGAGCGTCAACCTGCCGTCCGGCGGCAGCGCGACGTTCACCGTGAACGGCACGATCAGCGCGACCGCGACCGGTACGCTCGCCAACACGGCGACGATCACGGCACCCGCGGGCACGACCGATCCGGTGCCGGGCAACAACAGCGCGACCGACACCGACACGCTTGCGCCGAGCGCGAATCTCGCCATCACCAAGACCGACGGCGCGACGAGCGCGACGCCGGGTTCGACGATCACCTGGACGATCGTCGCGAGCAATGCGGGCCCGAGCGCGGTGACCGGCGCGGTCGTCAGCGACACGCTTCCCGCGAGCATCACGGGTGCGGCCTGGACCGTCGCCTACGCCGGCGGCGCGAATGGCCCTGCCGCGGGCAGCGGCAACATCAATGCGACCGTCGACATTCCGGTCGGTGGCACGGCGACGTTCACCGTCACCGGCACGATCGGCGCCGGTGCGACCGGCACGCTCGTGAACACCGCCACGATCGCACCGCCCGCGGGCACGACCGATCCGACCCCCGGCAACAACAGCGCGACCGACAGCGACACGCTGAGCGCGAGCGCGGACATCCGCGTCGTGAAGACCGGCCCGGCGTCGATCGGCTACGGCGGGTCGCTGGGCTATTCGGTGGTAGTGACGAACCTCGGGCCGAGTGATGCGAACGGCACGACGTTCAATGACGCGGTGCCCGCGTCGATCACCGGCGTGGGCGCGACGTGCGGCTCGCCGACCGGCGGTGCGGCGTGCGGCGCGGTCAACCTCGCCGGCAACACCGTGACGAGCACGATCCCGGCCCTGCCGAGCGGCGGCAGCGTCACGTTCACGATCACCGGCGCGGCGCCGGGCAGCGGCACGTCGGTGACGAACAGCGCGACGGCGAACCCGCCGGCGGGGACGACCGATCCGGTGCCGGGCAACAACACGGGCACGGCGACGACGAACCTCTTGCAGCCTGAGCTCTCGGTGACGAAGTCGGCGACGCCGACGCCGTTCA
>NZ_SLWQ01000012.1:0-74480 GCF_004342425.1 Dokdonella fugitiva
CGCCAAAGCTCATCTGGTCCATCGCGCGCGCTCCTCGTCGGGTAGTGGCACTATCTCAGCACAATGGGACGGACTTGTTCAGACCTTCCCTAACGTGCGCGCGAACGGCGTTCATGCAGTGCTTCGTGCATCAGGGGTCCTGCTGCAGGAGCCCGAGGCCGCAGTGCGGGCAGCGCCCGCCCCATTTGTGGCGGGTATAGGTGGTGGCGCACTCGGGGCAGACGACCTTCTGTGCGCGCATCGCGAGCCATGCCGTCGTCGCGGCCAGCCCGACCAATCCGGCGCCGATCAGCCACGGGAAGGCCTTGCCGAACGCGTCGTGCCCAGCAGCGAGCAGAGCGAGCACGAACACCCAGGCGAGGATCACGCCGGACATGCGCAGCGCTCCGCGGACCTGGGCCCTCGAGTAGTTCTCCCAATATGCGGTGTGCTTGCCCATGCGCCTTCGCCCCGCTGCGGATGGTACCCGAGTGGTTGCCCGTGCCCGAAAGGCTAGAACACCGTGAACAAGGCGAGCGACAGCGCTGCATAGATGACGACCACCGTCCAGTAGTAGCGCGGGGATTCCTCGCGCAGCACTTCGCGCATGCGGATGCCCGACTTGGCGAGGACGCGGCCGGTCGCGACCGCGTGGGCGACGTAGAGCAGGACGAATATGCCGATGATCTTGAACATGTCGCTTGCAGTCCTTGCGTCCGGGGGAGCCGGCCGAATGGCAGGCCTTGGTCAGGATTGCACGACGTGGCAGCCCGGGACGGTGCGGTCGCGCACGGGGTGCTCCTACAGTATGGCCGGAGCGTGGGCCACGCGCATTTCCGTTCGCGCCGGGCGTAGTCCGCGACGGGAGGTGGCGCAGGGGACGCGACCGCCGATACCTGCGAGAATTGCGCATGCCTTCCTTCTCCTCGATTCCCCTCCCCCCTGCCCTGCACCGCTCGCTCGAGACGCTCGGCTATGCGGAGATGACGCCCGTGCAGGCGGCGACATTGCCTGCGCTCATCGGCGGGCGCGATGTCGTCGCGCAGGCGCCGACCGGCAGCGGCAAGACCGTCGCGTTCGGGCTCGGCCTGCTGCATCGGCTCGATCCCGCGTTCGTCAAGCCGCAGGCACTCGTGCTCTGCCCGACGCGCGAACTTGCCGACCAGGTCGCGCGCGAGATCCGCCGGCTTGCGGCGACGATCCCCAACCTCAAGGTGCAGCTGCTCACCGGCGGCATCCCGGTCGGGCCGCAGCTCGCCTCGTTGCGCAAGGATTCGCACGTGATCGTCGGCACGCCGGGGCGGGTGCAGGAGATGATCGAGCGGCAGGCATTGTCGCTCGCGAAGGTGCGCACGCTCGTGCTCGACGAGGCGGACCGCATGCTCGACATGGGCTTCGAACCGGCGATCCGCGAGATCGCCAGGCACTTGCCGCCGAAGCGCCAGGGCCTGCTGTTCTCGGCGACGTTTCCCGAGGACATCCGCCGCATCGGCCACGAGTTCCTGCGCGAACCGCTCGAAGTGACGATCGAGGGCGCCGACGAGCAGCCGGAGATCGACGAGCGCTGGTTCGAAACGGAGCTCGCGCGCAAGCCCGCCGCGCTCGCCGCGGTGCTCGCGCAGTACCGGCCGGAATCGAGCGTCGTGTTCTGCAACACGCGTCGCGACGTCGACGACGTCGTCGACGCACTCGCCAAGGCGGGCATCGACGCGCTCGCGCTGCACGGCGACATCGAGCAGCGCGACCGCGACGAGGTGCTCGTGCGCTTCGCCAACCGCAGCTGCAGCGTGCTCGTCGCGAGTGACGTCGCCGCGCGCGGTCTCGACATCAAGGACCTCGCCGCGGTCATCAACTACGAGTTGCCGCACGACGGCGACTCCTACCGCCACCGCATCGGCCGCACCGCGCGCGCCGGCGCGAAAGGGCTCGCGCTCAACCTCGTCGCGCCGCGAGAGATGCAGCGCGCGAAGACGCTCGAAGCCCTGCGCGACGCGCCGCTGCACTGGAGCGCGATCCGTGCCGTCGCCAAGGTCGCGGACCTGCACGCGCCGATGGCGACCCTGCGCCTCGACGCGGGCCGCACCGACAAGATGCGCCCCGGCGACATCCTCGGCGCGCTCACCGGCGACGCCGGCCTCGCCGGCGACGCGGTCGGCAAGATCGACGTGTTCCCGACGCGCTCCTATGTCGCGATCCGCCGCAGCGAGGCGGGCAAGGCGCTCGAACGCCTTCGCGCGCGTGGCATCAAGGGGCGCAAGGTGCGCGTGGTGCGCCTGTGAGCGACCTGCCCGCGAACGCGACGGATACGCCGACCGACGACGAGGCGATCGCCGCGACGCGCCGCTGGATCGAGCGCGCGGTGATCGGCCTCAACCTGTGCCCGTTCGCGCGCGCGCCGTTCGTGCAGGATCGCCTGCGCATCACGGTCAGCCGCGCGACCGACGTCGAGGCACTCGTCGACGACCTGCGCGCGGAACTCGAATGGCTGCGCGATGCCGATGCAACCGAATGGGAGACGAGCCTGCTCGTGCATCCGTTCGTGCTCGGCGACTTCGAGGACTACAACCAGTTCCTCGACGTCGCGGACGCGCTGCTCGAGGCGATGCAGCTCGACGGCGAGATCCAGGTCGCGAGCTTCCACCCGGACTATCGGTTCGCCGACGCGGGATCCGACGACATCGAGAACGCGACGAACCGTTCGCCGTTCCCGACCCTGCACCTGCTGCGCGAATCGAGCATCGACCGCGCGGTCGAATCGGGCATCGACACGGACGCGATCTACGAACGCAACATCGAAACGCTGCGCAGGCTGGGCCATGCCGGCTGGGATGCGCTGTCGACCGACGACACTTGGAGAGCGAAAGATTGAAACACGAGGGACGCGAAGGAAGAGCCGAGGAAAAAGCTTGGACACGGAGCACACGGAGCGAGCCGGAGACGAGAAGAGCTTTTCATGTCAAGGCTCTTTCGTCCGCGTGCCCAGTGTTTCAATCTTCGGATCTGCGCTTTCCCTCGTGCCCTTCGTGTTTCAATCTTTCGCCCCCGTCGGCGAACACTGCGAACATTCCCGCGTACGGCCTGACCAGCACGGCCGCGGCGCCTGCGTAGCCGGTCGTCGGCGTCCAGAAGCGGGACAGCGTGCCGTCGAGGTAGAGCGCGTCGCGGCAGCCGAGTTCGTCGCGGAACATGGTCGCGAATGCGTGGAACGACAGCGGCGCCTCGCTCACGGCGAACAGCACGTGGTCGGGCGTCGGCGCGCAGACGCCGCTGCGCCACTTGCGGCTGTCGGAGGCGGCGTCGAAGTTCGGATTAAGGTCGCCGTCGACGACGAGCATCGGTCCGGACTGGGTCGCGAGTCGCGGCTCGATGCGCGCCTGCTGCCAGCGTGCGGTGGTGAGGACGCCCGCGCGGCCATCGCGGTCGACGTAGAACACGCCGTTCGGCGGCAACGCGAAATTGCCGCGCCCGGTGCCGGTGCGTGCGGTGTTGAGCGGGCGCACGATGCGGCCGTCCTCGACGTGCAGGCCGAGCGGCCGGTACTGGCCGTCGTAGATGCCCGCGTTGGCGGCGAACAGCAGTGCGCGGCCGCGGCCCTCGCCCCATTCGCGCAGGCGGTCGACCGTGCCGAACGCGCGGCCGGCTTCGTCCTTCCAGTGCAGTTCGAGCCGGTCGGTGGCGAGGTCGACGCCGACCACGCGGCACTCGACGTCACCGGCGCGCACGCTGCGCACCGACGGCGCGGCCGCCAGCGGCGGCGCGCCGGCCAGGGCGAGGACCAGGGTCGGGACGAGGAACACGCGCATCGGCGCATTGTGGCGCAAACCTGGCATCGTTCGCGTTCGCTTTCGGTTATGCGCCACGCGATCCGCCAGCTTGTACACTCCGCGCCGGGGGACGAGCCGGCCCGGCTCCGTCGTGCGCCGCGCCGCGGCGATCTTTCCTTGGGGACTGACATCATGCGTATTTCGCGCTGGACGCGCCTGGCCTTGCTCGTGCTCGCCGCGGGCCTCCTGTTCAATTCCGCCTCGGCGCAGGATGCCGATACCGACGGCGACGCCGCCGGCGGCCCGTCGCCATGGCAGGTCGCTGCCCGGGCGATGCAACACGGCCCGGCGACGATCCGGCTCGCCGACCAGGCGACGCTGCGCCTGCCGCAAGGCTACGCGTTCGTGCCCACCCGCGAGGCGAGCGCGCTGATGGAGGCGATGGGCAACTCGACCGACGACAACTTCATCGGCCTCGTGTTTCCGCAGGACGCGGGCAGCGACGACGCCGAGGACTGGATGGTGTCGATCGAATACGACCCGTCGGGCTACATCAAGGACGAGGACGCGCAGCACTGGAACGCCGACGAACTGCTGCAGAACCTCAAGGACGGCACCGAGGCGGCCAATGCGAACCGCGTGCGCATGGGCATCCCCGCGCTCGAGGTCACCCGCTGGATCGAGCCGCCGAGCTACGACGCCTCGACTCAGCGCCTCGTCTGGTCGGTCGAGGGTCGCGACAAGGGTGCGTCGGCCGGCGCCGACAACACGGTCAACTACAACACCTACGTGCTCGGCCGCGAGGGCTACATTTCGCTCGACCTGATCACCTCGTCGTCGAAGATCGAGGCGCAGAAGCCGATCGCGCGCAACCTGCTCGCCGAAGTCGCGTTCATCGACGGCAAGCGCTACGCCGATTACGATCCGTCGACCGACAAGCTCGCCGCCTACGGCCTCGCGGCGCTGGTCGGCGGCGTCGCCGCGAAGAAGCTCGGCCTGCTCGCGATCGCCGCCGCGTTCCTCGCCAAGTCGTTCAAGCTGGTCGCGGTCGCCGTCGTCGCCGCCGGCGCGGCGATCAGGAAGTTCTTCTCGCGCAAGGCCTGAGGCGGCCGCACCGCGATGCTCAAGCTGCTGTTGCTGCTGTTCAAGGGCGCCAAGCTCGGCAAGCTCGCCCTCACCGGCGGCACGATGCTGCTGTCGGTGATCGCCTACGCGTGGATCTTCGGCTGGTGGTATGCCGTGGGCTTCGTCGGCCTCATCTTCGTGCACGAGATGGGCCACTACCTCGCCGCGCGGCAGCGCGGCCTCGATGTCGGCGCGCCGACCTTCATCCCGTTCGTCGGCGCATGGATCGAACTCAAGCAGCGGCCGCACGATGCGGAGACGGAAGCGTGGATCGGCCTCGCCGGCCCGCTCGTCGGCAGCCTCGGCGCACTCGCCTGCTATTTCGCCGCGCGCGCGAGCGGCAGCCAGTTGCTGCTCGCGCTCGCCTACGCGGGCTTCTTCATCAACCTGTTCAACCTGATCCCGGTGTCGCCGTTCGACGGTGGCCGCGTCAGCGCGGTGCTGTCGCCGCGCCTTTGGCTGCTCGGCGCGCCGATCCTCGTCGCCCTGTTCTTCTGGCGGCCGAGCCCGCTGCTGATCTTCATGGCGATCCTCGCCGCACCCCAGGTGATGCAGGCGATCCGCGGCTTCCGCTCGCCGGAGCAGCAGGCCTACTACGCGGCGAGCGCCGAGACGCGGCTCGGCTACGGGCTTGCCTACCTCGGCCTGGCCGCGTTCCTCGCCATCATGAGCTACGAATTGCACCAGCAGTTGCCACGCCTGCACTGAGCCCGGGCTACACTCGGGGCCTCCCACGCGCCGGAACCCTCATGCCCAGCTTCGATATCGTTTCCGAGGTCGACAAGCACGAACTCACCAACGCCGTCGATCAGGCCAACCGCGAACTCTCGAACCGGTTCGACTTCAAGGGCAGCGACGCGAAGTTCGCGCTCGACGACCACGTCATCACCGCCTCGGCGCCGAGCGAATTCCAGCTCAAGCAGATGCAGGACATCCTTCGCGCGCGCCTGACCGCGCGCAGCATCGACGTGCGCTGCCTCGACGTCGCCGAACCCGAGGTCAACCTCGCGACCGCACGCCAGAAGATCACCGTCAAACAAGGCATCGAGCAGGCCGTCGCGAAGAAGATCGTCGCCGCGATCAAGGCCGCCAAGCTCAAGGTCGAAGCGCAGATCAACGGCGACAAGCTGCGCGTGACCGGCAAGAAGCGCGACGACCTGCAACTCGCGATTGCCCTCCTGCGCAAGAGCGAGTTCGACGTGCCGTTGCAGTTCGACAACTTCCGTGACTGAGCGGGACGAGAAGCAGGAATTTCGGCACGAAGGACACGAAGGGAAGCCGAAAGCCCTTTCCGGCTCTGCTTTTTCCTTCGTGTCCTCCGCGCCCTTTCAGTCTCTTGCCCTCGATCTTCGACCCTGGCGGCCACGTCTAGCGCAGGCTCACCGTCTGGCCTTTCCAGAGCGGGTCCTGCCAGCGGTAGAAGGTGCTGAGGGAGCTGGGTTTGTCGGCGCGCTTGTCGATCGCGAGCGTGGCGAGGTCGAGCACTTCGAAGGTGCGCGAGAAGCGCCCGCCGATGCGCACTTCGCGCGCGGCGAGCAGCTTGCGGCCGCCCGGCACCCAGCCGGCAAATTCGACGTAGCCGATTTCGGGCGCATCGCCCGCGGGCGGCACGACGTCGACGGTCCAGTCGTCGCCGACGCGATGGAACACCCACATCTCGCGCCAGGCGTCGAGCGGCTGCACGGCGAGCGTGAGCGCGGTGCCGGTGCCGTTGGCGCGCGCGGAGTTCGTCCAGACCGTGCCGTAGGTGCAACGCTGCAGCAGCGGCGCCTTTTCGCCGTGTTTCGCATCCACGAGGCGGATGCAGGTCTCGCCCGGCTGGCCCGGCGCGGTCTTCACGGCGAGGCCGGTGGTTGCGAGCCGCGCGGACACGGGTTCCGCGGCCCAGCGCACGGCGCCGACGCGCACCGCGGCGTCGCTGTACGCCGCCAGGTCGTCGTCGGCGAGTTCCTGCCGGTTCACGCCGGTGAGTTCCTGCAGTGCCCGCGCTGCGGCTTCGGTCGCGGGTTCGCCGCGGCGCACGCGCTCGAACGCGAGGCTCGACCACACCGCCGCGGCACGCATGCGCAGGCGGTTCTTCAGATACCCGGGCAGGTCCGCGCGCGGCACGCGGTCGAGCACGTCGGCGCGCCAGCCGTCCAGGCTTGCGCGCTCGAACGGCGTCGTCGCCGGGTCGATGCACTCCTCGCGCGTCAGCGCGAGCGCGGCGCGCGCCTTCTGCTGCGCATCCGCCGGCAGGGCCATCACGCGCCGGAACGCGTCACCGTCGTAGCAGACGTGCACGCGGCCATCGCGTTCCAGGCTGCGCATGGCCACGCCGTAGTAGGCCACGACCTCGAGGTGCGCCGCGATCGCCGCATCGTCCGCGCGGCGGCGTTTCGACGACGCGCGGCGCGCGAGGCGGTCGGCCATCGTGCCGAGCGCGTCGAACGCCTCGGCATCGATGTCCTGCGCCGGCGCGGCGCGCAGGTACGCGGCCGCGTAAGCGATGCCGAGCGCTTCCGCACCCGGCGTGTCGCGCAGGAAGCGCACGACCGCGAGCAGCCCGGCCGCGTCGCCGGTGCGCAGCGACAGTATCCGCACCTCGCTCGCGCGCACGTAACCGGCGCGTTCGCGGCGATGGTCGTACACCTGGAGGTAGTCGAGGCGATGGCCGCGCACTTCGAGGCTGTCACCCTGCCAGAGCACGACCTGCTGTTGCGCGGACCCGCGCGGTGCCGCGCGCAACGCGGCCTGGTCGATCACGACGATCGCGGTCGGGTTGGGTTCGGGCAACGCGGGCACCTTCGCCGGTTCCGCCGCGCGCGCGGCCACGGATGCCGACAGGGCGGCGATAAGGAGCATCGTCTTCATCGCGTTCACTCCTGCGGTGCCTGCGTCATGGCCTGCGCCTTCATGCCGCCGATGAGATTGGCGCCGATGAAGCCGCCGTCCGCGGGCGTCGGCGCGATGATCACCGACACCCTGTCCGACAGCTTGTCGGCGAGCGTCTTCTGGATCAGCAGCGGGTGTTTCGTGATCAGCGCGCCGTCGCGTTCGAGCTGCTCGCTCGCGACCTTGCCGAGCTGCTCGACCCGATAGGCGTCCGCCTCGGCGAGCTTGCGGCGCGAGTCCGCCTCGCCCTGCGCCTCGATGCGACGCGCTTCGGCCGTGCCTTCGGCGGTGCGGATGCGCGCGGCCTTTTCCGCATCGGCTTCGAGCCGGCGCTGCTCGATCTGCTTCTGCTTGAACGGGATCACGTGCTTCATCGCCTCTTCCTGCGCCTTCGCCGCGATGATCTGCTCGTTCGCGCTCGCCTCGGCCGCCTTCTCGCGCCTGACCTTCTCGGCTTCCGCCTCGAGCTCCGATTCCTTGACCTGCTTTTCCTTGAGCTGCAGCGTGTACTGCATCTGCTCGGTCTCGAGTTCGACCGCGAGCAGCTTGTCCATGCCGGCGCGATAGTCGGCCGGCAAGTCGACGTTGCCCATCGTCACGCGACGCAGCGCGATGCCGTCGGCGGCGAGCAGCGGCCTGAGTTCGGCCTCGATCACGTCCTGCAACTCCTGCCGCTTGCTCGAGAAGATTTCGCGCACCGTGTAGCGCGTGAAGACCTTGTAGACGACGCCCTGCACGAGCGGCTCGACGAGTTCGGCACCGACGTCGTCGGGCAGGCGCGAAGCCTTGTCGGGAAGCGTCGCGGGATCGATCGCGTAGCGGATCGACAGCTCCACGCCGAGCGACAGGCCTTCCGACGACTGGAACGGCGCCTCGCCATCGGCCTTCGCGCTGCGCGTGGGCGTGTAGGTCTGGTCGAGCAGCGAATAGCGACGCAGCTCGTGGATGCCCGGCAGCACGAGCGCGACGCCCTCGCCGAGCCGCGTGGTCGTGCCGGTGAGGCGGTTGAGCCGCAGCGCGACTTCCTGGCGACCGACCGATTCCAGCGGTGGATGTTCGTAGACGCCATACGCCGCGACGACGGCCGCGGCGAGGACGATGGTCCTTGCATTGATGAACTTGCGCGAGGTTTCCTTCACGAAGCGAAGACGATCCGACACGGTGCCCCCCGATGTGCGTCGACTGGATCCGCGACCCGCACCGCGCGGGCCGGCCTGCGCGACGACCCGGCTTTCCTGCAGCCACTCGACGATCGGCTCGCGCAGCATCATTGCAATCCGGCCAAGGGCAAGCCCGCGGCCTCGCTCACGACGCATTGCTGGCGGGTTGTGGCGGGATTCGGGCATCACGTCACCTCCCTTGCGGGAAGTGCAGCGCCTACGACCCCACGTCGAGCTCCAGCGCAGGGCACCCGGTATCGCGGCAATGGCGGACGTAGTCGGCGAGGCGGGTGGCGGCGGTGGCGCGGGCGGTCACGGTGTCGCCGGGACCGAGGAATTCGACCGTGCCGATGACGACGACGAGGGCGACGAGTGGTACGCCGCCGATGGCTTTCCACCAGTCGATCGTGCCGGGTGGCTCGTGTACGTAGCCGCCGGCGGTGATGTGCTCGCCGGTGTGTAACATGCGCTCGCCGACGACGTTCCAGGCATGTACCTCGCCGGTGTGCCGGTGCAGCGGCATCGCGGTGCCGGGCGCCATGCGGATCAGCTCGGCGAAGCCGCGGTCGCCGAACACGCGCAGCAGCTTCGAGGCGCGGCCGGTGCCGGGCGAGGCGATCCACGGCAGCGCGTCGGCATGCCGGTCGTGATGCGCGAGCAGGGCGTCGCGCAATGCGTCGAGTGCGGTCGTCATCGCGCCGGGCTCACGCGGCGACCGCGCGCAGGTGGCGCTCGAACGAGGCATCGACCGCGGCGCGTGCGCCGCCGATGATGTTGCGACCCCAGGTGTAGCCGTAGACGTCCTCGAAGGCGAAGCGCGCGAGCCGGTCGCGCATCGCGCGCACGTCGGCCGTCGCCATCGGGATGAAGTTCGGATAGCTGTACATGAAGGTCACGTGGCGCCGGTCCATGACGACCTGCAGGGCGTCACCCGGGAACAGCGCGCCACCGGGGCGCGGCCCGTCCTTCCAGTGCAACGCGGTGCTGCCGGGGAAATGGCCGCCGCAGCGGACCAGGGTCACGTCGTCGGAGAGCGCGAGCTCGTCGCCGCTCCACCAGCGGATGCGCGGCGACGGCCGCATCACCCATTCGCGGTCGGCTTCGTGCAGCAGGATCTCGACGCCGCCGAGCGCATCGCTCCAGTCGACCATCGCCGAATAGAAGTGCGGATGCGAAATCACGATGCGGTCGACGCCGCCGCGTTCGCGCAGCGCGGCGAGCGCGGCGTCGTCGACGAGGCTCACGCATTCCCACAGCAGGTTGCCGGCACCGGTCGGCAGCAGCAGCGCGCGCTGCGGGATCGCGAAATCGGGCGCGATGCCGATGCCGAGCAGGCCCGCGTCGACGTCGACGCGCAGTCGATGCCGCTTCGCGAGCTCTTCCAGCGTCGTCCAGCGTTGGCCGGCCCAGCCGACGTACTGGCGCTCGTCCTCGCAGATCGCGCAGCGGGCTGGCGGCGCGGCGCTGTCGGCGTACTGGGTACCGCAGGTTTCGCAGACATGGCACGGCATGGTCGGGGCTCCTTTCGTTGCAGGGGCAAGCATTCGGACGAGCCATAACGTACGCTTGCACTGGTTCTCCAACCGGACCAGTCGAGATGACTTCGCAGGAACCAGTCAGCCCGCCGTTCGCCTTCCCGCTGCAGCTCGACGGCCACGCCGGCGGCCGCATGCGCCAACTGCACGAGCAGCTGCGCGCGGCGATCCTCGACCGGCGCCTGCCGGCAGGCGCGGAGCTGCCGGCGACGCGTCGCGTCGCGAGCGCATACGGGATCGCGCGCAACACGGTGATCGCCGCCTACGACCTGCTCATCGCCGAGGGCTACGTGGTCCCGCGCGCAGGCGCCAAGGCGGTGGTCGCCGAACTCGCCGCGGCGAGCGTCGCCGCGCGGCGCGCCGCGAAGCCGCGACCGCTGCCGCTGGGCCTCGAGGACCCGCGCCTCAATCCGCTCTGGCGCACGCCATTCCTCGTCAGCGCCGCGCCACGCGGACTGCCGCCGCGCTCGTTCCGCCTCGGCGTGCCCGAGCACCGCCATTTCCCGCACGAGATCTGGCGCAAGCTCTCGGCGCATGCGCTGCGCGCGTGGTCCAGGGCGCCCTTCAGCTATCCACCGTCGGAAGGTATCGGGGAACTGCGCGAGGCGATCGCGCAGCACGTGGCGTTCGCCCGCGCGGTCGCCTGCAAGGCCGACGACATCGTCGTCACGTCCGGCGCGCAACAGGCGTTCGACCTGCTCGCGCGCCTGCTCGTGACGCCCGGCAGGACGCGCGTCGCGTTCGAGGAACCGGGCTACCCGCCCGTGCGTGCCGCCATGGCCGCGGCCGGCGCGCAGCTCGTCTCGATCCCGGTCGACGACGAGGGCCTGTGCGTCGAGCGCCTGCCGCCCGATGTGAAGGTCGTCAGCGTGACGCCGTCGCACCAGTCGCCGACCGGCGTCGCGTTGTCGATGCGCCGGCGCATCGCCCTGCTCGAGTTCGCGCGCACGCATGGCGCGGTCGTGCTCGAGGACGACTACGACGGCGAGTTCCGTTTCGGCAACCGACCGCTCGACGCGCTGCAGACGCTCGACCGCGACGCGCTGGTGTTCTACATCGGCACGTTTTCCAAGAGCCTGTTCCCGGCGCTGCGCAAGGGCTTCGTGGTCGCGCCGGCGTGGGCGCGCGACGCACTCGCCACTGTCAAGCATTGCACCGACTCGCACGGCGACGCGATCGCGCAGGCGACCCTCGCCGCTTTCATCCGCGAGGGCCACCTCGCACGGCACGTGCGGCGCATGCGGCCGATCTACGCGGAGCGACGCGAAGCGCTGCTCGACGGGCTGCGGCGCCACCTCGCCGACTGGTTCGAGCCGATTCCGTCGGAAGCTGGCCTGCATCTCGCCGCGCGCATCCGCGAACCCGCCCACGCCGATGCGATCTACGCCAAGGCGCGCGTGCACGTACCCGGCGCGATGCCGGCCGGCGAATACTCGCGCGAGCCGTTGCCGCAGCCTGCGCTCACGTTCGGCTACGGCGTCATCGATGCTGAGGAGATCGGGCCGGCGTTGCAGCGGTTGGCGCGGGCGCTCGCCGGTTGAGCGCGGCGGCACGCGCTTTGCGCGTACCGCCCTACGCGGGGATGCCGGGACTTGCGAAGATCGATGCGACCTCGTCGGCGCCGAGCGCGCGCCATTCGCCCGCGGGCAGGTGGTCGAGCACGAGGCCACCGATCGCGCTGCGGTGCAGCGCCTCGACGTGGTTGCCGGTGGCGGCGAACATCCGCCGCACCTGATGGTAGCGACCCTCGCTGATCGACAGCCGCGCGCGGCGCGCGCCGAGCGGCTCGAGTCTTGCCGGCGCGAGCGGCGTCGTTTCCGATTCGAGCATGAGGGTGCCGCTCGCGAACAGCGCGGCTTCGTCGCCGCGCAGGTCGTGCGCGAGCGTCGCCTCGTACACCTTCACGACCGCCGCGCGCGGCGAGATGATCCGGTGCAGCAGCGCGCCGTCGTCGGTCCACAACAGCAGGCCCGAGGTGTCGCGATCGAGCCGGCCGACCGTCGACAAGGCCGGGCTGCGCGCGCGCCAGCGCGGCGGCAGGAGGTCGTAGACGATGCGTCCGGCATCCTTGGTCGAACAGGTGCAACCCACCGGCTTGTGCATCATGAGCACGAGCCCTAGCGGCGGATCGAGCGGCTCGCCGTCGATGCGGATGCGCGCGTGCTCGACCTTGTCGTCGGCATACAGCACCTCGCCGTCGGCGTCGGTGATGCGCCCCGCGCGGAACATCTGCGTGACGTCCTTGCGGCTGCCGTAGCCGAGATTGGCGATGAGCTTGACGAGTTTCACGGGCGCGGTCCCTTCGCTTCGATGACCTTGTAGCCGTCGCGTTCGGCCAGCGTGCGCAGGGCGCCGAAGCGCGCGCCGAGCGTCGCCTCGTACGGCAGGTGGCGGTTCGCGACGAGCAGCAGCACGCCGTGCGGCTCGAGCGCGTCCGCGGCCGCCTCTATGAATGCGCGGCCGAGCGCGGGTTCGTCGGCGCGCCCCTGGTGGAACGGCGGGTTGCTCACGATCGCATCGTAGCGACGCGGCAGTCCGCGCGTGACGTCGTGCCAGAGGAACGCGGTCGCGATCGCGCGCCGCGCTGCCGCGAGGGTCGCATGCAGGTTCGCCTCCGCCGGTTCACGCGCGCGCGCTTCCGCATCGTAAAGATCGAGCACTTCCACGCCCGCGCAGCGCCGCGCGACTTCGCAGGCGAGGTAGCCGTAGCCCGCGCCGAGATCGGCGACGCGCGGGCCGAGCGTCGGCGGCAGGTGTTCGGCGAGCAGCGCCGATGCGGGATCGATGCGATCCCAGGCGAACAGGCCGGGACGACTCGACCATGCGCCGCCGGCGATCGGCCGCATCGCATCGAGCCCGGCCCACTCCGTGGCGAGCGCCACGTCGACGCGCGCGTCGAGCGGCGCGGTCCGGTAGACGCGGCACTTGCGCCGCGACGCGCCCTGCACCGCCCCGGCGAGACGTTCGAGATCGGCCATGCCCGATCGCGCGCCTTCGTTGTTCGGCTGGCATGCGACGACGATGCCGCCGTGCGCGGCGATGCGCACAGCCTGCGCGAACACTGCACGCGCTTCGTCGCGTTGACGCGGTGGCAGCACCAGCACGAGCGGCGCCCGCGATGGCGTCACCTCGGCGAGCCGTGCGCCGGCGCGCTCGAGCGCTCCGGCGAACGGCTTGAACGTCTGCACGCAAGCGAATGCGTCGCGCCACTGCGCGAGCCAGGCACCGGCACGCGCACGCAGGAAGACGCTCCCGCCCGCGGGCGGCGCGAGGGCCCCCTGCATGAACGGCAGGAACAGCGCATCGAGCACGTCGTCGACGGCGACCGCGCTCATGCGTCGTCGTGCGCGCGCTGCGTCACGAGCCGACCTTGCCGCGCGCGAGCATCGCCTTGAGGTCGGCGAACGGATTCGACGTCGCCGCGGCAGGCTCGGGCGACGGCGCGTCGTAGCCGGCGCCGCGCACGTGGTCGATGTAGCGCGAATGTTCGTTGTCGTGGCAGTACACGCAGAGCAGCTCCCAGTTGCTGCCGTCGGCCGGGTTGTCGTCGTGGTCGTGGTTGCGGTGGTGGACCGTGAGTTCCTGCAGGTTCGCGCGCGTGAAGGCGCGCCCGCAGCGCCCGCACACCCACGGATACATCTTGAGCGCGCGCTCGCGGTAGCCGAGTTCGCGCTGCTCCGCCGCGCGGCGCGCGGCGGCGACGATGCGGTCGAGCTTGTCGTCGTCGGGTTTGCGCGCGCTCATGCTCATGGGACCGTGGCTGGGTGGCGACTTCATTTTAGCGCGTCGCCCGTGGCCGCGACCGCCCCGGGCACCGCCGCGCCGACGCCGCCCGGACCGGCCGCGAACGCCGCGGCGCGACCCCGCCCGCTGCCCCGCGACGTTGGACATCGCGCGCGGCATCGCGCACGCTCGTCGCCATCGGCCACGGATTCCACGCATGCGCTCGTCCTTGCGCCCGACCCTCCTCTGCTGCGCCGTGCTCGTCGCGTGCGGTGCGCGCGCCGGCGAACCGAAGCCGGGCAACGAGGAGATCGAACGCAGCCTGCGCAAGCTGCTCGTCACGTCGCCGTACCGCATCTCCGACGCGGCGCGCGCGGGAACGATCCGCTTCCGCGTGCAGATGCCCGGCGCGCCCTGGGCGTGGCCCGAAACACACGAACAGCACGTGCGCGACGACGGCGCGACGACCGAGCTCACGATCTGCGGGGACTGCGGAACCGAAGCGCGGCCGAGTGCGGCGGAACTGCGCCGCTACCTCGAACCGAACGCGTGGGTACAGAGCCGCGACCGCCGCGTGATCGCGTTCGCGCGCGCGGCGACCGGCGGCACGGTCGATTCGCAGATGAACCAGCTCGTGCTCGCGGTCCGGCGCAAGCTGACCGGCGCGATCGATTTCCGCGAATACCGGAGCGCGACCGAAGCGCTGCTGTCGCGCGGGGGCGACTGCACCGAGTTCGCGATCCTGCTCGCCGCCGCGGCGCGTGCGCGACACATCCCGACGCGCGTCGTCGTGGGCGTGTCGTACGCGAGCCATTTCCTCGGCGAACGGCATGCGTTCAGCCCGCACATGTGGGTGCAGGCCTGGGACGGGCAGCACTGGAAGAGCTACGACGCTGCGCTCGGCAGGTTCGACGCGGGCCACATCGCGATCAGCATCGGCGACGGGACGCCTGGAGGGTTGCGCGGCGGGATGCAGGCGATCGCGCGCATGCACATCGTCGACGCGGCCGGCGTCGTCGAGGACACCGGCTGACTTCCGTGCGCGCGCCGCCGCGGCGCGCGCACGCCATGACAGGTCAGCGCGCGCGAGCCTCGTGCACGATCGGCAG
The DNA here is from genome assembly GCF_004342425.1 of Dokdonella fugitiva. Classification (GTDB taxonomy): domain Bacteria; phylum Pseudomonadota; class Gammaproteobacteria; order Xanthomonadales; family Rhodanobacteraceae; genus Dokdonella_A; species Dokdonella_A fugitiva. Next base: position 15,270 of record NZ_SLWQ01000012.1, read on the forward strand.
TTCCGGCACGTCATCGTCCGCGTCCTCGATCATCGCGGCCGACTGCGGATCGCTGACGCCCCCCATGAGCAGCACCTCGGATTCCGGCGGCGGCAGCGGCGCCGTCGAGGCGACGCCCGCCGTGACCGTCGCCTGGATGCCGGTGCCGATCGGATCGGCCTGGCCGGGCACCGCCACGGTCATCGCGAGCGCGGCGCCGAGACCGAGCGCGACGCCGCGGCGCACGCGATAGGACACGCAGATCGGACCTTGCGCGTTGCGCACGAACGCGACGCGTTCGGCATCGCTCATCGCATCGAGTCCGTGCACGGCCTTGCTGCAATGGTTGCAGAAGCCGGCGACACGCCGCTGCGCGTCGATGCCGAGCGGACAGGGCTGGTCGATCTTCGGGAAGCAGGCCATCGCGGGATCTCCGTTCATCGGTGGCGGCGCGGCGCGCCGGTGACCACGGAAGGATGCAACGTCGGTGCGGGGCGCGCGGGGTTGGCGCCGATGGGCTCCACGTAGGGCGGTCGAACCGCAAAGCGGCGAGTCCCACCGAGCGCGAAGCCGGAGCGGCGGCACGCGCGATGCGCGTACCGCCCTACGCCGCCGCGCGCTTGCCCTTGCCTTGCTCCGGCGTGCCGCCGCCCGAACCACGTGCGCGCAACCAGGCCGCGTATTCATCGAGGTCGCCCTTGAATTCCTCGACCTTGCCGTCGGCAACGCGCCAGAACGTGTCGCAGACGAGGCCCGTGAGATGACGGTCGTGCGAGACGAGCACGATCGCACCGTCGAAGTCGCTGAGCGCTTCGGCGAGCGCCTCGCGCATCTCGAGGTCGAGGTGGTTGGTCGGCTCGTCGAGCAGCAGCACGTTCGGCTTGCGCCAGGCGATCAGTGCGAGCGCGAGGCGCGCGCGTTCGCCGCCGGAGAAGCCGTCGATGACTTCGAATGCGCGGTCGCCCGGGAAATTCCAGCGGCCGAGGTAATCGCGGAAGTCCTGCGTCGACACGCCCGGCGCGATCTCGCGCAGGTGGTCGATCGGCGTCTGCCCTTCGTGCAGCGACTCGACCGTGTGCTGGGCGAAGTAGCCGAGCACGAGGTCGGGATGCGCGGTGCGTTCGCCCGCGAGCAGCGGCAGCTCGCCGACCAGCGTCTTGACCAGCGTCGACTTGCCCGCGCCGTTCGGGCCGAGCAGGCCGATGCGGTCGCCGGCTTCGAGGCCGAACTTCACGTTCTTCACGATCACCGCGTGGCCGTGGTCCTCGACGACCGCATGGTCCGACGGCCCCGCATGCGCATTGCCCTTGAGCGTGTAACCCGCATCGACGTGGTTCAGTCGCAGCAGCGAATGCGGCAGCTTGACCGGCTCGGGGAAGTTGATGCGGATCTGCCGCTCGGCGCGCACCGCCTCGGTGCCGCTGAGCTTGGCCAGGCGCTTGACGCGCGACTGCGCCTGCTTGGCCTTGCTCGCCTTCGCCTTGAAGCGCGCGATGAACGCCTCGAGGTGCGCGCGCTCGGCCTGTTCCTTCTCGAACGCGATCTGCTGCAGGCGCAGGTGCTCGGCGCGCTGGTGCTCGAAGCTCGTGTAGTCGCCGGTGTAGAGCTTGGCGCGCTGCTCGTGCAGGTGCAGCGTGTGCGTGCAGAGGCCGTCGAGGAACTCGCGATCGTGCGAGATCATGAGCAGCATGCCCGGGTATTTCTGCAGCCACTGTTCGAGCCAGAGCACGGCGTCGAGGTCGAGGTGGTTGGTCGGCTCGTCGAGCAGCAGCAGGTCCGACGGCGTCATCAGCGCGCGCGCGAGGTTGAGGCGCACGCGCCAGCCGCCGGAGAATTCGGCGACCGCCATGCGGTGCGTGTCGGCCTTGAAACCGAGGCCGTGCAGCAGCCGGCCCGCGCGCGCTTCGGCGTCGTAGCCGTTGATCTCGGCGAGTTTCTGGTGCGCGGCGGCGACCGCGTCCCAGTCCTCGGCCGCGGTCGCGGCGCGCTCGGCTTCGAGCACGGCGTGCACTTCGGTGTCGCCGGACACGACGAAGTCGATCGCCGCATCCGGCAGCGCCGGCGTTTCCTGGGCGACGCTGGCGATGCGCAGGCGGTTCGGCAAGTCGATGTCGCCCTTGTCGGGCTCGATTTCGCCCATCACGACGGCGAACAGGCTCGACTTGCCGCAACCGTTGCGGCCGACCACGCCGACCTTCGCCCCCGCGTGCAGGGCGATGTCGACGTCGGACAGGAGCAGGCGTTCGCCGCGTCGCAGGGCGAAATTCTTCAAGGCGATCATGGGGTTCGATAGGTGTCGCGGAGCCGCGTAGTGTAGCCGACGCGTGCCTCCCCGGCATCATCCGGACAGGCCGGGCACCATCCGCATGAGGGCACCGACGAGTTGCTCGGGCGTCGCGTCGATGTCGCCCGCGAACCAGCCGGGCAGCACGCCGAGCTGGGCTTCTGCAATCAGCGCCGCCGTGCGCGCGGTCGCCGCACCGACGCCGGCCCGCTTCGCCAGGCGCATGGCCGCTCGGCGGCTGGTTCACGCTCGACGTGCACGGCATGCTGCTCGCGATGCTCTGGCGGAGCGCATGGACCGCCGCGCTCGGCGTGCAGTTGCTGCGTGGACGGCTGTCCTCGGCGGCGCAACCCCTCGCCTAGGCGGCGCGCACGGTGCCCACGTACAGCAGGGCGCGTTCGCCGGCGAGCGAACGCGTGCTGGCGACGACGAATGCCTCCGTGGCACCCGCGTCGAGCGTGGTCTCGAATCGCCAGCCGGCGCGATCCAGCCGCGCGTCGCCGAACGCGGCGGCGACGTCGGGACGTTCGATGCCGGTCGCGCATGCGTGCACGCGGCCGTCGACCTCGACCTCGACCGCCGCGACCGCACCGTCGTCGAGCGACGCGGCCCAGCCTTCCAGCTCCAGGCGGCCGTCGCGCAGTTCGCGCCGGTCGAGCCAGCCCCAGGCGCCGCGCCGGAAGCCGGCAAGCGCGGACAGGTCGCGCGCGGGATCGGCGGCGGCGACGTAGAGATCCTGTTCGTTCGCGAGCGCGCGTCGCAGCCGGCGCAGCGGGCGCTCGCCGCCGGCTGCGGCGCGCACCGCGCGGCGCACGCGTGCTTCGTCCGCGTAGGTCGTGCCGTAGATGTCGGCGCCGAGGTCCGCGTTCTCGCTCGCACCCGAGTAGACGAGGCCGGACGCGGGCGCGGCGACGCCCGGCGGCAGCAGCGCGACGTCGCGCACGCTGAAGCAGATCACGCCGCGCGGCGTGAGCAGGCCGTACAGGCGGCGCATCCAGGCATCGAACAGCGCGTCGGGCAGGTGCGAGAACAGCGAGGCGACCCAGATCACGTCGAAGCGCTGCGGGGGGATCGAACCGCGCCGGGTCCGCATGCGACGCGATCGTGGGCACGCCGAACACGTCGGCGACGAATGCGAGGGCGTCCTCCTGCAACTCCGAAGCCCACAGCTGGCCGCGCGGCAACGCGAGGCCGAGGAAGCGCAACAAGCGGCCGTAGCCGCAGGCGAAATCGAGCACGCGCAGGTCGCGTGCGTCGCCGAACACCGCCCGCATCACCTCGCTCGCGGCCGCGTACTGCTGCAACGCGATCGCGAAGTACTGGCTGAACGCGGCGCCCGCGTCGCGATGCTCGCGCAGCGAGTGCAGCAGCATCTGGTCGCGCGGGTGGATGCGCGCTTCGAACGGCGCCTGCACGGGCAGATCCTGCGCTTGGGCAAGCACCGCGCGCAGGCAGCGCGCATCCGCGCACATCGCCGACACGTCGGCGTACAGCGTCGATTCGTTGCGATCCGGCACTCGGGACTCCAGGACAGGCGGAAGGCACCGGCGCGCCATGCGCCGCTGCGGCGATCGCGCGGCAGGGCGAAGATCGCGCCGCCGGCTGCTCGCGTCCGGCGACGGAGGTCGCGCGGTCGAGGACGGCGTCATCGCCTCACCCGGCCCGTTCCAGCGGGCGGAATTCTCTCGGGCGGGAGCGATCCCCTCGTCGACATTGTACCGCCACGCGACGCTTCGAACGAGTCGCGACAGGCGGCTGCGGGCGGCGCAGAATGCGCCGCCCTCCCGCCGGAACGCCCGCCATGAAGGACCTCACGCAAGGCTCGATCACGCGCCATCTCATGGCGCTCGCGGTGCCGATCGCGATCGGCATGCTGTTCCAGACACTGTACGTGCTGGTCGACCTCTACTTCGTCGCTCAGCTCGGCGACGCGGCGATCGCGGGCGTCGCCACCGCGGGCAACCTGCAGTTCATCATCATGGGTCTCACCCAGGTGCTCGGCGTCGGCGCGATGGCGCTGATCGCGCGCGCGGTCGGCGCGAAGAACCCGGCCGACGCGAACCTCGTGTTCAACCAGAGCCTGGTCATCGCGGCGGTGTTCGCGGCGATCACGCTCGTGGGCGGTTACGCATTCGCCGGCGCGTATGCGCGCGCGCTCGGCGCGGACGCCGAAACGGCGGCACAGGGTACGACCTACCTGCATTGGTTCCTGCCCGGGCTCGCGCTGCAGTTCGCGCTCATCGCGATGGGGTCGGCGCTGCGCGGGACCGGCCTCGCGAAACCCGGCATGACCGTGCAGGTCGCGACCGTCGTGCTCAATGCGGTCCTCGCGCCGGTACTCATCGCGGGCTGGGGCACGGGCAAGCCGCTCGGCATCGCGGGCGCGGGCCTCGCGACCTCGCTCGCGATCGCGGCGGGCGTCATCATGATGGCGGCCTACTTCGCACGCCTCGAAAAATACGTCGGCGTCGACACGGCCCTCCTGAAGCCCGACTTCGCGACATGGAAGCGCATCCTCAAGATCGGCGTTCCGCCGGGCGGCGAGTTCGCGCTGATGTTCCTGTTCCTCGCCCTCGTCTACTTCATCATCCGTCCATTCGGCCCGGCCGCGCAGGCCGGTTTCGGCGTCGGCTCGCGCGTGATGCAGGCGATCTTCCTGCCGGCGATGGCCGTCGCATTCGCGGTCGCGCCGCTCGCCGGGCAGAACGCGGGCGCGCGCCTGCTGCCGCGCGTGCGCGAGACGTTCGACAAGGCGGCATTGATCGGCAGCGTGATCATGGCCGTGCTCACGCTGTTCTGCCACTGGCGCCCGGATCTTCTCGTCGGCTTCTTCACCAAGGACGCCGAAGTCGTGCGCATCGGCAGCGAGTTCCTGCGCATCATTTCGTGGAATTTCGTCGCGCAGGGCCTGATCTTCACCTGCGCCGGCATGTTCCAGGCGCTCGGCCACACGCTGCCCCCGCTTTACTGCACCGCGACGCGCGTGACCGTGTTCGCAAGCGTCGCGTACTGGCTGTCGATGCGGCCCGGCTTCGAGCTGCACGAGGTGTGGTACGTGTCGGTCGCGACGGTGACCTTGCAGGCGATCCTCATCATCGCCCTGCTCCTGCGCGACATCGGCCGGCGCACGCGCGCAGCGGTGCCGGCTGCAACCTGACGAGGCTCCGTCATGGGCGCTCGGCGTACGGTGTAGGCGCCCCCTGTGCGCGACGTCGCGCCTCGGCGCATAGCGACCCTGTGCGCGACCGTCACGCCCCGACGCATGGCGACGCTGCGATCGCCCGCAGGCTCCGCCCCGCTATCGGCGGCGCGCGTCGTCGACGAGCGCGTTGCACTGCACCTCGGCGCGCGCGCCGAGCGCTAGGCCGCCCGTCGCGTAGGCCATGCGCGCGGGGAAGTGGCGCTTGAAATAGCCGCGGTAGACTTCGTTGAACGCGGGCCAGTCCTTGATGTCGGCGAGTGCGACCGTGCATTGCACGACGCGGTCCCACGATGAGCCGTGGCGCGCGAGCTTGGTGCCGATGTTCTCCATGAGCTGTTTCGCCTCGGCCGCGATGCCGCCGGCGACGAGCTTGCCGTCGGCGCCGGTGCCGATCTCGCCCGAGAGATAGAGCATGCCGCCGGCGCGCACGGCTTCGGAGAATGGCAGGCTCATGCCGGGCGGCGCATTGGTCACCGGAAAATACTCGACGTCGTCGGCGGCGGATGCCGGGATTGCGCAGGCAAGCAAGGCGCCCAGGGTGAAGCGCAGCATGGCCGGGACTCCGGCAGCCGCGGCGAGGCCATCGCGGCTTCCGTCGCTCCCACGGGAGGCATCGAGGCTGGAGCCGCTCCTACAGGGATTGGTACGCCTGCGTGGCGAGGGTGCGTTCATGGATGTCTCCCTGTCAGGGCTGCAGCGGCCGCTGTTCGCCTTCGTCGCGCAGGCTGAACGGCGTGAAGTGAGTGTGTTCATCGTAGATGTCGACGCCTTCGCGGCGCTTGAGGAAACCGATCACCGCGTAGGTCACCGGCGTCAGCACGATCTCGACGAGCACCTTCATGGTCCAGTTGAACGCGATCACCTTGAGCATCGTCTGGCCAGACCAGATGCCGGCGAACGCGATCGGGTAGAACGTGATGCTGTCGAGGCCCTCGCCGACGATGGTCGAGCCGATCGTGCGCGTCCACAGCCAGCGCCCGTTGGTCCACAGTTTCATCTTCGCCATGACCCAGGAGTTGGCGAAATCGCCGATCCAGTAGGCGACCATCGAGGCGAGCATGATGCGCCAGCTCGCGCCGAAGACGACTTCCAGCGCGGGCTGCAGCTGCTGGTTGAACGGTTCGTCCGGGCTCGGCGTCATGCCGATGATCACGACCGTCATCACGCTGGCGAACGCGAGGCCGCCGAAGCCGGCCCAGATCGCGCGGCGCGCGCGCGAATAGCCGTACACCTCGGTCAGTACGTCGTCGAAGATGTAGCTGATCGGAAAGAACAGGTTGCCCGCGCCGAACGTGAGCGCGCCGAGCAGGGGCAAGGTGAACGTGCAAACCTTGGCCGGACCGATCAGGTTGGAACAGAGCAGGACCGCGACCATGCCGCCGACGAGCAGGTCGTAGTAGCGGAACCCCGGCGCGCGCGCCGCGGTCGTGGATGCATTCATGGACGCCCCTCGTGGTGCAAGCCGCCATCATAGCGTCCGCGGCGCAATGCGAAACGGTTCGCTTGCGGCGCGCCGCAGGGGCGCTTATGGTCACCTTTTCCAATTTCCCGGATGATCCTGATGAACCACCGAATCACGGTCCGCGTCGCGGCCGTACTGTCGGTCGCGCTCGCGTTCGCGGACGTGCAGGCGCACGCCGCCGACGCCGACCTCGTCAAGGACGCGGTCGAGCTGTCCAAGCGGGTGAGCGTGGCCGGCCCGCGGCCGACCTGGATCCGCGCCGAACGCGCGCGTGGCACGGTCGATGCCGATCTCCGACTGGAGAACGTGAGCGTACTCCTCAATCGCACGCCGGAGCGCCAGGCCGCGTTCGAAGCACTGCTGCGCGAACAGCAGGACCCCGACTCGCCGCGTTTCCACCAGTGGCTCGACGCCACGCAGATCGGCGAGCGCTACGGCGCGAGCGCGCACGACCTCGATGCGTTGTCGGACTGGCTGCGCAGTGAAGGGCTGCGCGTCGAAGGCGTGTCGCCGGCGCGCACGCGCGTGCGGATCAGCGGACGCAGCGCCGATGTCGCGCGCGCCTTCGACACGGCCCTGGCCTGGTACGACGGCGACGGCGGGCGACGCATCGGCGCGAAGTCGGCGCCGCGCGTGCCGGCGGCATTTGCAGCGGCGGTACGCGGCGTGGTCGGCCTGGACACCGTCGTGTTCCGACCGGGGCACCGCATGAGCGCGCCGCGCGCGGGCGCGATCACCGCCGGCGGCCCCGCCCCCGCCGGCACGAGTTGCGGCGCGGACGGCTGCGAGCACATCGTCTTCCCCGCGGACTTCGCGCGCATCTACGGGCTCGACACTCCGCCCGCATCCAACGTCGGCGGAAGTGGCGTGTCGATCGCGATCGTCGGCCGCGAACGCGTGTACCCGCCCGATATCAGCAATTTCCAGTCGATCCTCTACCGCACGCCGCCCCGTGTCGCGCAGGTGATCGTGCCGCCGGGATCGCTCGACCCCGGTGATCCGGCCTCCACCTGCAGCACGACCGGCGGCACGCCGAGCTGCACCGACCCCGGCGACGAAATCGGCGACCAGTACGAGGCGACCCTCGACGTCCAACTCGCCATCGCCACCGCGCCGAGCGCGGACATCAAGCTCGTCGTCGCCGCCGACAGCGACACGCGCAACGGCGTGCAGGAAGCGATCGAGTACGTGATCGACACCTCGCCGCCGCCGGCGAACATCCTCAGCATCAGCTTCCTCAGTTGCGAACCGGCCAACGGCGCGGCGATCGCCCACTACCTCGACGACCTGTTCGCCCAAGCCGCGGCGGAAGGCATCTCGGTGCTCGTCGCGTCCGGCGATGCCGGCGCGGCCGGCTGCGAGGACCACACCGCACCGCCGACCGCGAACCAGTCGCGCGCGATCAACGTGCTCTGCGCCTCCGGCTACGTCACCTGCGTCGGCGGCACGCAGTTCGCCGATACCGCCGACCCGTCGCGGTACTGGAGCGATACCGACGGCAACGGCTACCTGTCCGCGCGCGGCTACATCCCCGAGGGTGCGTGGAACGAGCCCGTCGCCCGTGATGGCAGCAGTTCGCACGGCGCAACCGGTGGCGGAACCAGCCTCTACATCCCCAAACCCGCATGGCAGACCGGCGTCGGCGTGCCGGCGAACGCGTGGCGCAACACGCCCGATATCGCACTCACCGCCTCGAGCCACGACGGCTACTTCACCTGCATGGCAGCGCAACGCGGTCCGTGCACGGTGAGCGGTGGCCATTTCAGCTTCCTCGTCTCGAGCGGCACGTCGGCCTCGACGCCGGCCATGGCCGGCATCGTCGCGCGCCTCAACGAGAACTACAGCGGCGGCCAGGGCAACCTCAACCCGCGACTGTATGCGCTCGCCTCGCATCCGTCCTACGCGGTCTTCCACGATGTCACGGTCGGCAGCAGCGGCGTCGCATCGTGCGACCTCGCGGTGCCGAGCCTGTGCAACAACAGCACGCCCGGGCCGACAGGTCCCGGCGGCGGGTTGAAGGGTTACGCCGTCACCGACGGCTACGACCTCGCGACCGGGCTCGGCTCGGTCGCGGCCAACTACCTCATGGCGAATTGGGGCGGCGCGCAGCCGCCCGGCGTGGTGCTCAACCAGCATGGCATCAGCGGCTCATGGGCCGAGCCGAATGCGCAGGCGCAAGGCATCCTCCTGACCGTGCAACCGGATTTCTACGCGCCGGGCAGCGGCCTGCTGTTCGGTGGCTGGTTCACCTACGGTGCGGAGGCGGGCGACGGCGCGCGCTGGTACACGATCCAGGGCGAGGTCGCGGGTACGAGTGCCATCCTGCCCCTCTACCAGACCGTCGGCGGACGCCTGCACACGCTGCAGACGACGACCACGACGCCCGCGGGCGTCGCCACGCTGAGCTTCTACGACTGCACGCACGGAACCCTGCAATACACCGCTGCCGGCTATTCCGGCACCCTGTCGCTCACGCGGCTGCTTCCGAACGTGACGTGCGCGATGAACGGCAACAACGGCGTGAGCGCGGGCCACTACCTCCTGTCGGGTGTATGGGCGGACGTCGCCGCGGACAACGGCCAGGGCCTCGTGCTCGATCTCAATCCGGCGCAGCACGTGCTGTTCGGCGCGTGGTACACGTACGCGGCCGACGCGCCCGCCGGCGCGGACGCGTCGTCGCAACGCTGGTATACGCTGCAGGCGACCCTGCCGTCCGGCAACCGGATCAGCGCGATACCGCTGTATGAAAGCCGGGGCGGTACCTTCGTCGGCCAGACGCCGGCGACGACCACCGCCGTCGGCACCGCGGACCTGACGTTCCACAGCTGCACGTCGGCGACACTGGCCTATGCGTTCGACCCCGGCACCAACGGCGGCCAGCACGGCACGCTCGAGCTCTCGCGCCTCACGCCGGCACCGTCGGGCTGCCACCTCTGACCGACACCGCGCACGAACGCCGCCGCGACGCGGCGGCGTTCCCCGACCGGCCGCGGCCGCGACGCGCCCGCACGCGGCCACGGCGTCGCGAAGTAGAATGGGGATCCCGCGACCGGCGCTGCCGGGGGCGGTCCTCGTCATCGACACAGCGACACAGGAATTCCCATGGGCAGAGGCCCCAGCATCGAAAACCGCAAGAACGCCGAGGACGCGCGCCGCGGCAAGGTCTTCACCAAGCTCATCCGCGAGATCACCATCGCGGCACGCAACGGCGCCGATCCGGCCGGCAACGCGCGCCTGCGCGTCGCCATGGACAAGGCGCTGTCGGCCAACATGTCCAAGGACACGATCGAGCGTGCGATCAAGCGCGGCTCGGGCGCGGACGGTGCCGACGACATGCAGGAGATGCGCTACGAGGGTTACGGCCCCTCCGGCGTCGCACTCATCATCGACACGATGACCGACAATCCCGTGCGCACCGTCGCGGACGTGCGCCACGCGCTGTCCAAGCACGGCGGCAACCTCGGCACGACGGGTTCGGTCGCGTTCCAGTTCAAGGAACTCGGCGAAATCGTGCTGGACACGAAGGCGTCCGGCGGCGAGGACAAGGTGCTCGAACTCGCCCTCGACGCGGGGGCCGACGACGTGGTCGGTGAAGCCGATGCCTCGGTCGTGCTGTGCGCGCCGGAAAACTTCGAAGCGGTGAAGAAGGCGCTCGTCGCCGCGGGCCTCACGCCGATCAGCGCGGACATCGTGATGCGCCCGGACAACCGCGTCGCGGTCAGCGGCGATGTCGAGGAAACGCTCGGCAAGCTGCTCGACTGGCTCGAAGAACTCGACGACGTGCAGGACGTCTACCACAACGCCGCGTTCAGCGACTGAACGCGCGCCGGCCGGCGACACGACGCGCGCGGTACACGGCGCTAGACTGCGGGTTCCTCCCGCCGGGATCGCCGCCATGCTGGGTTCGCCGCCGACCGCCTTCCTGTTCGATCTCGACGGCACGCTCGTGGACAGCGTCTACGAGCACGTGCTCGCATGGCAGGAGGCACTGGACAGCGAAGGCATTTCGCTGTCGGTGTGGCGCATCCATCGTCGCATCGGCATGAGCGGCGGCCTCATGATGAACGTGCTGCTGCGCGAGAGCGGCATCGCGATCGACGAGGCGCGGGCCGAGCGGCTGCGCCGCGCGCATGCGGCGGCGTACAACCGCCGCTCGGGCATGATCCGTCCGCTGCCGGGCGCGCGCGAACTCGTCGCCTGGCTCACTGCGTCCTCGATTCCATGGGCGATCGCGACCAGCGGCCGCATGGAAACCGCAGGCCCCGTGCTCGAGATGCTCGGCGTGGACCCGGCGCGCGTCCCGGTCGTCACGCGCGACCTCGTCCGCTACGCCAAGCCCGACCCCGACCTTTTCCTCGCCGCGGCGGACAAACTCGGCGTCCCGATCGAGCAATCGACCGTGGTGGGCGACGCGGTGTGGGACATGCTCGCCGCGCGGCGCGCACGCGCGCTCGGCATCGGCCTGCTCTCGGGCGGCTACTCGGAAGACGAACTCGAACGCGCGGGCGCGTACCGCGTGTTCGAAGACCCTGCCGACCTGCTGCGCCACATCGACGAAGTCGGCGGGCGTCGCGCGTCGATGTAGGGCCCGGCCTCGGCATGGCGGACGAGCTTCGCGGCTTCCGCTGCCCCCGCACGGGTGCGGCGCACGTCACCTGCAGGAGCGCCCCCTGTGCGCGACCGTTGCGCCTCGGCGCACCGCGACGCCGCGGTCGCGCACAGGTGGGCTCCTACGGGTGCACCGCGCGTGCGGCGGAAGTCAGTTCGCCCTGAGCGCAGGCTGTGGGCTCACGCGAAAACGCCGGCCGGCCTGCGCGTCGATCATTCCTTCGCGTTCGCGTAGAGCTTCACGACCTCGTAGAGGAAGCGTCGTCCGTCGAGCAGCGACTTCACGCGGATGCGTTCGTTGAGCCCGTGCGCGTGGCTGCCTTCGACGTCGTGGAACATGCCGGACAGGCCGTAGGTGGGCGTACCTGCCGCGTTGAGGAAGCGGCCGTCGGTCGCGCCGGTCGACATCGTCGGCACGATCGCGACGCCGGGCCAGATCGACTCGGCGACCTTGCGCACCGGCTCCATGATCGCCGGCGACAGGTTCGGGGCGTTGCCGACCGGGCTCGGTTCGCCGATCGCCGTGATCGTGATGTCGGCGTCGTCGACGAGGCGCGCGAGCGTGTTCTTCACCGCCTCGAGCGGCACGCCGGGCAGGATGCGGCAGTTGACGTTCGCACCCGCGCGTTGCGGCAACGCGTTGGGCGCGTGCCCCGCGTCGACCATCGTCGCGACACAGGTCGTGCGCAGCATGCTGTTCCAGCCCGGATTGAGCGTCCACAGGCGGTCCGCCGCGGCCGCGTCGGGCGGATCGGCGAGCACGGCCTTGATGTCCTCGGCGACCGCCTGCGGCGCGAGTTCGAGCTGCGCCTTGAAGTATCCGCGCGTGGCGTCGTTGAGGCTGATCGGGAACTGGTAGGCCGCGATGCGGCCGAGCGCGGTGCTCAATGCGTAGATCGGGTTCTTCTTCGTCGGCCGCGAGCTGTGGCCGCCCTTGTCGGTGACTTCGAGGCGGAAGTCCTGGTACACCTTCTCGCCTGCCTGCACCTGCAACGCGACCGGCTTGCCGTGCGCATCGAGTTCGCCGCCCGCCCCTTCGTTGAGCGCGAACGCGGCGCGCGTGAGTTCGGGATGCTCCTTCATGAGCCATTCGACGCCGTCGAAGGTGTCGGATGTCTCCTCGCCGCAGGTGAGCATCAGCCGGATGTCGCGACGCGGCTTGAAGCCTTCCTTGTGATAGCGGATCAGGCTGTCGGTGAATACTGCCGCCATCGCCTTGTCGTCGCTGGCGCCACGCGCGTAGAACCAGCCGTCTTCCTCGACAAGCTTGAACGGATCGCGCACCCAGTCCTCGCGCTTCGCCTCGACGACGTCGAGGTGCGCGAGCAGGAGGATCGCCTTCGCCGCCGGGTCGCTACCCTTGATCGTCGCGACGAGGTTGCCGTCCTTCGGCCGCTCCGCCGGCACGAGCACCTGCGTGTCCGCCGCGGGGATGCCGGCCTCGACCAGGCGCGCCTGCATTGCCTGCGCCGCCTCGGTGCAGCTGCCGACCGACAAGGTCGTGTTGATCTCGACGAGTTGCTTGTACAGCGCGTGGAACGACGCCTCGCCGGCATCGGGTTTCTTCGCCGCGACGGGCAGCGCGGCGACCATGAGCGCGGCGGCGAGCATCGAGGCGGGGCGGTTCGGCTGCATCGGGTGATTCCTCTTCGGCACGAAGGCGCAACCATGGAACGCGGGCGCGGCCTTGGCAAGGCGCTTTACACGGTGCAAACATGATCGAGGCCTGAGGACCGGGGGTACGCAAGTCACGACGGTCGGCGGCACGCGCTGCGCGCGTGCCGCCCTGCACGAACCCCGACGTCCGTAGGGCGGAATGCGTCTGCAGGAGCCCGCCCTGTGGGCGATCGCGGCGTTGCAACGCGCGGCGCGACGGTCGCGCACGGCGCGCGCTTCTGCACAGTGCCGTACGGCGCGTTCGGCGCGGAAGCCGCGGCACTCGCCGATGCTCGCCCGCGGCCCTCGTCCGCCGTCACCACTCCGTGCGATCGGGCAACAGGCCGCGCAGCTCGGGCTCCGTGAGGTTGCGCCACTGTCCGAGCTTGAGCGCGCCGAGCTTGATATTGACGATGCGCACGCGGCGCAGCTGGGTCACGCGGTAGCCGAATGCGGCGGCCATCAGACGGATCTGCCGGTTGAGACCCTGCGTCAGCACGATGCGGAATCCGTACTTGGCGATGCGCGCGGTGCGGCACGGCTTGGTCATCTGGCCGTGGATGCGCACGCCGCGCGCCATGCCGGCGAGGAACTCGGGCGTGACCGGCTTGTTCACCGCGACGAGGTATTCCTTCTCGTGGCGATTCTCCGAGCGCAGGATCTCGTTGACGATGTCGCCATTGCTGGTGAGCAGGATCAGGCCTTCCGAGTCCTTGTCGAGACGGCCCACCGGGAAGATGCGCTGCGCATGGTCGACGAAGTCGACGATGTTGCCGCCGACCTCGCGCTCGGTCGTGCAAGTGATGCCGACCGGTTTGTTGAGCGCGATGTAGACGTGCCGGCGGCCCTTCGCATTCGCCTTGCGCGAGAGCAGCGCCTGGCCGTCCACGAGGACTTCGTCGCCCTCCTCCACCTGCGTGCCGATGCCGGCGGGCACGCCGTTGACGGTCACGCGCTTTTGCGCGATCAGGCGGTCCGCCTCGCGGCGCGAGCAATGGCCACTCTCGGCGATGTATTTGTTCAGTCGCATCCGCGCATTCTACGGGCTTGCACCCCCGCGCAGTTGCACCGCCCGGCGAACGGGGTACGCTGGCACTCCCGGCGCAGCGCCGGCGCGCAATCCTCCCGTATGGAAATCCCAGGAGAACTCCCGATGAAGAAGCATGCTTCCGCGGTATGGACCGGCAGCCTCAAGGAAGGCAAGGGCACGATCTCGACCGAGACGCGCGTGCTCGCCGATGCGCCCTACGGTTTCAGGTCGCGTTTCGAGGACGGGCCCGGCACTAACCCCGAGGAACTCATCGGCGCCGCGCACGCGGGCTGCTTCTCGATGGCGCTGTCGGCCCAGCTGAGCAACGCGGGCACGCCGCCGGAGCGGATCGAGACGAAGGCCGAGATCACCTTCGACAAGGTCGGCGATGGCTTTGCGATCACCGCGAGCCATCTGACCGTCAGCGCGAAGGTGCCAGGCATCGACGCCGCGAAGTTCCAGGAACTGGCGACCAAGGCGAAGGAAGGTTGCCCGATCTCGAAGGTGCTCAATGCGAAGATCACGATGGACGCGACGCTCGTCAGCTGAAGCGGTGGTGGTAGGGTCGATGTGCGCCCGCTCCGGATGCGTGGGCGGAAATGATTCGCGCTCGGGAGCCGCGCGCGAGTCGTGGCGTGCCTTCAAACAGGTGCCGGAAGCAAATGGATCCCGCTTTCTCGGAATGACTTCGAGTGGCTGTTTGACGTCGAGAGGCCGCTGACGTCGACGGGCGGCTTGACGTCGAGGGTTCAGGCGAGCGGCCAGCGTCCGGTCACGCGATAGGGCTCCGGTGGCTGGCTGTCGATGAGCACGAACTCGTCGACGTGCCACGTGATCGGCTGCGCGAGCGGGCGGCGCAGCGCCTGCTCCGCATCGCGCAGGATCGTCACGTGCGGAACGAGCCGGTTCGTGCCGTGCGTGCGGCAGCCGTGGCGTGCGAGCGCGTTGCCGAGTGCGTCGTGCAACTGCAGCAGGGCAGCCGGCGCCTGCTGGCAGCCGAGCCAGACCGGCATGCTGCGGGCACCGAAGCTGCCGACGACATCGAGCAGGAACTCGAAGCGCGGCGATGCGACCTGGGCCGCCGCGGCGATCGCGCGAGCAACGAGGTCGGGCGGCGGCTGCGCGAACGCGCCGAGGAACTGCAACGTGAGGTGATAGCGCGGCGGCTTGAGCCAGCGCCCGCGTGGATCGAGCTCAGCGCGCAACGCGTCCGCGGCCGCGGCGATCGCGGCGCGCGTCGACGCCGCCGGCGACAATGCGAAGAACAGGTTGTGGCTCGCCGCCGCCGCGGGCGCGAAACCGGGAAGATCGCCTTGCATCGGCGCCAGTCTAAGCGATCCGCCCGCGCCGTTGGCGTGTCCCGCTGCACGTTGCGCCTCGGCGGTGGTACAACGGCACCATGCGCCTCGTGCCCGTGTTCGCCCTTGCCGCGATGCTCGTTGCCTGCCAGTCCGTGCCGGCGCCGGAGCACGGCGTCGGCGCGCCGTCGGCGACGACGCCGCGCGCCATCGTCGTGCATGGCCGCGCCTTCCATCTCGAGCGCATGCTCGTCCCGGCGGGGGCCGTGCTCGACGTCCAACTCATCGACGATCGCATCGCCGACGCGCCGGACGCGATGCGGCCGGCCACGGTCGCGCGCATGAGCTACGGCGACCTGCGGTCTTCGCCCTACGTGTTCGATCTTCCCCTGGACGCCGACCGAATGGACGCGGACGGTCGTTACAGCGTGCGCGCGACCTTGCGCGACGCCCACGGGCGGCTCATGTTCGCCACCCCTTCCCGCGTTCCCGTCGCACCCGGTGCCGCGTCGCCGCTGGAACTCCACCTCGTGCGCGTCACCCTGCCCCCGCCCTGAGGACCTCATGACCCGCCACGACCACGTGATCGACTTCATCGAATTCCCTGCGGGTGACGTCGGCCAGCTGGATCGCGGCAAGCGCTTCTTCGCCGACGTGTTCGGCTGGACCTATCGCGATTGGGGCGAGGACGATATTCGGATACGTCGCCAGTGGCGTCGCGAGCGGCAGCAATGCCGATCCCGGGCATCGACCACGGCACCCGCTCGCCGTGATCCGCGCGACCTCGACACGCGCTCGCGCGTGATCGCCGCAGGCGGCGAAATCAGGCGCGAGACATTCGTGTTCCCGGGCGGGCGCCGATTCCACTTCCGTGATCCGGCAGGCAACGAACTCGCCGTCTGGTCCGAGCACTGACCACGTCACGGGGCGCCGTCAGCGGCGGTGATGGTCGCGACGGTGGTCGTGGCCGCGGCGATGGTGGACCCGGTCGTAATGGACGCCGAGGCCGATCGTCGGATACGAATACCGGTAGTAGCCGGGCCAGTAGTCGTAGTCGTAGTAGTAGACGTCGGGGCGGTAGGTGTAGCGGCTGCTGTAGTAGACGCTGCCGCGATAGCCGTCGTGACGCACGTAGCCCGGTTCGTATACGCAGCCGGCCAGCGCGGCCAGCAAGGTCAACCCGAGCGCGGTTTTCAGGATCGTTTTCATGACGCGAGCCTCTTCGTCCGAGGTACGGGTCACCCTACGCCGGCCGCGCTAAATCCGTGCTGAGCCAGCCGGCGAGATCGCATTCAGGACGCATTTCGTTGCGCGCGCTTCAGAAGAACAGGCGCCCGATCCCGAGCGCCATGCGATAGGGCTCCGGATCGTTGCGGTTGCTCAGCACGATCACCGTGAGGTGGCGCTTGGGCCAACGCACGATCACGTTGCGGAACCCGATCGTCTCGCCCGAATGCCATTGCGTGTCGCCGGTGAGGCGCCAGCCGAAGCCGTATTGGACGTCGGCGACATCGGTCTTCGTCCATGGCGTGAAGGCGAGCCGCCGCGATGCCTCGCCGAGCAGGCGATCGTCGTAGGCGGCGGCGTCCCAGTGCGCGAGGTCGTCGATCGAGGAATAGATGCCGCCGTCGCCGAGCACCGCGCTGGTGAGGCTCTGGTCGGTGCGCTGCCAGTGGCCGGCGACCTCGCTGTAGCCGTACGCGCGATGCGGCACGGGCGGGCCCTCCTGCACGTAGGCCAGCGTGTCGCGCATGCCGAGCGGTTCGAAGATGCGCTCGCGCAGGAAGCCCTGGAAGCTCCGTCCGGAAGCACGTTCGACGACGAGCGCGAGCAGCGCATAGCCACCGTTGCTGTAGCGATACGCCGTGCCCGGCGTGAAGTACAGCCGCGATTCGCGTTCGAGCAGGTGCAGCACGTCGCTGTCGCGCAGCGGCGTGGCGAGCCCGGCCGGCATGATGTCCTCGTAATCGATCAGCCCGCCGGTGTGCGTGAGCAGGTGGCGGATCGTGATCGCATCGTCGCTCGCGGGCAATGACGGCAGCCAGCGGCGGACCGGGTCGTCCAGGCCGAGGCGGCCATCTTCGGCGAGCAGCAGGATCGCCGCGGCGGTGAACTGCTTGGTCACCGACGCAAGCCGGTAGTTGGTCGCGGGCGTCGCGGCGATGCCCTGCTCGAGATCGGCGCGGCCGTACGCCTTGCGCACGAGCGGAATGCCATCGCGCAGCACGAGCACGGAAGCGCCGGGTACGTCGCCCGCGTACGCGCGCATGATCGCATCGACGCGGGCCTCGCGCGTCGCCCCTGCCGCGCACCCGGCTAGCCATGCACCCATTGCCACTCCAAGCACCCGCCAACCCATCGCGAACTCCGTCAGTCGCAGTCGCGCACGCGCCGGAACGCGAGGTCCTCGAAGTCGAAGCTGAAGTCCGCGCGCGGATCGACCTTCGCGAGCTTCAGCATGCCCTCGTCCGCGTCGGCGGGGAGGTCGATCCAGGCCTCGGCATCGACACGGACATCGTCCCACGCGACGAGCGTGCGCCCGAGCGAGCGCATGACGATGCCGCTCAGGAGCGGCGACTTCGCCGCGCGGAAACGCACCCTGCCCGCCTCCTCGCACAACGCCGCTTCGCCGAACCATGGATCGCGCCAGATGCCTAGGCGCGTGCGCAGTTCGTCGACCGCGACGGGTTCGCGCACGGAGACATCCGGTGCCGCCTGTCCGCGAGTGACCGGTTCGGCGGCGACGCGTGCGGCGTACCCGGCGATCGTCGCGCGTTCGGCTGGCGCGGTGAAATGCTTGAGCAGCACTTCGCCGAGCATCGTGCGTGCCGCATCGCCGTCGCCGTTGATGAGCACGACGAAGCCCGCATGGCGATCGGGCAGCAGCATCAGCAGCGAATACATGCCCGACAGCGTGCCGGTGTGCGAGACGGTCCACGTGCCGTCGACGTCGGCGAGGCGCCAGCCGAGCCCGTACGCGTAAGCGTGCGTGCGGTCCCAGTCGCGGCGGCGCCCGGAGATCGGCATCGGCGTATGCGCGGTCCAGAGCTCGCGGCGTCGCTCGGCCGACAACCAGGCGAGCTGCCGCGCATCCGGCGCGAGCCAGTTGCGTGCCCACGCGAGCATGTCGCCGAGGCTGCAGCGGATGCCACCGGCGGCCGCCGAGGTGATCGCCGGCACGATCGCCGCATCCGCGTTGATCACCACGTTGCGGCCGTCCTTGCGCATGTGCGGCTGCGCGACATCGTCGACCTCGGCGCTCCGCCAGCTGCCGACGCGACAGCGCGCGAGCCCGAGCGGTTCGAACACTTCGCGCCGCACGAGATCCTCGTACGGCGCGCCACCCGCGGCGGCTGCGACCTCACCCGCGACGACGTACAGCAGGTTGTCGTAGGCATAACGCGAGCGGAAGCTGTGCTGCGGCACGAGCCAGGCGAGGCCGGCGAGGATGTCGGCGCGCGTGAATGCGTTCGGTTCGGGCCACAGCATGAGGTCGCCCGCGCCTTCGCGCAGGCCGCTGTTGTGCACGAGCAGGTCCTGCACCTCGATGTTGCGCGTGACCCAGTCGTCGTGCATGCGGAACTGCGGCAGGTGGCGCGTGACCGGATCGTCCCAGCGCAGCTTGCCGGCGGCGACGAGTCGCGCGAGCAGCGCGGTCGTCATCGCCTTGCTGTTGGAGGCGATCTTGAACAGCGTGCGCGACGTGACCGGCTTGCCGGAACCTGCGACCGTCTCGCCCGCGGTGCGCGTCCACACCACACGGCCGTCCTCGATCACGCCGACCGCGAGGCCCGGCAGGTGGTAGCGCGCCATCGCGTCGTCGAACGCGATGTCGTAGGGCGAGCGCGGCCCGGCCGCGGCGGCGACGCCGGCGACCATCGTCGCGACGAGCAGCGCGACCGCCCGGCTCCCGCGCATCACCGTCCGGCCTCCTGGTGCTTCGCTCCCGCGTCGATCGCCGCCTGCCACACGCGCAGCAGGTTGCCGCTCCAGATCATGCCGATCGCATCCTCGTCGTAGCCGCGCCGGCGCAGCCCTTCGGTGACGTTGCGCGTCTGCGAGGCGTCGAGCCAGCCGTCGACGCCACCGCCGCCGTCGAAGTCCGAGGCGATGCCGACGTGATCGATGCCGGCGACACGGGCGATGTGCTGCACATGGTCGAGATACATGTCGAGCGTGGCGAGCGGAAACTGCGCATCGATGCGGCGCATGCCCTCGACGTAAGCGGGCAGGTAATCGTGCTTCTCGCTGTCGTACTCGGCATCGCCCGCCTGCACGGCCACGGCTTTCTGCAGTGCCTTCTCGGCCGCTTCGCGCGCCGGGTCGCGCTTGACGAACTCGCGGTAGGCGACCGCCTGGATCACGCCGCCGCGCGCGGCGATCGCGCGCAACAGGTCGTCCGGCAGGTTGCGCGCATGATCGACCAGCGCACGCGCCGACGAATGCGAGGCGATGATCGGCGCCGCCGATATGGCGAGCACGTCGCGCACGCAGGCATCGGACGCGTGCGAAACGTCGACCATCATGCCGAGCGCGTTCGCGCGCGCGACGACCGCGCGGCCGAAGTCGGTGATGCCACGCTCGTTCGTCTCGTGGCGCTCCGCGTCCGGCAGCGAGCTCGAGCAAAGGTCGTTGTTGCCGACGTGCACGAGGCCGAGGTAACGCGCGCCACGCGCCCAGGCGGCATCGAGGCGCGCGAGGTCGTGGCCGAGCGAATAGGCGTTCTCGACGCCGATTGCGGCCGACAACCGGCCGTGGGCGCGATTGGCGCGGATGTCCTGCGGCGTGCGCGCGAGGCGGATGCGCCCCGGGTAGCGCTGCAGCAGGCGATCGATCGCGGCGTACTTGCGCTCGGCCTGAGCGACCGCGTGCGCGTAGCCTTGTGCGTCCAGCGGCCCCTGCTCGACGAACACGACGAGGAACGCGGCATCGAGGCCGCCGCGCTCCATCTTGCCGAGATCGACCTTGAGCGGCGTGTCGCCGCCGGCGTCGAAGCGCGGTTCGGCCATGTAGGCGAACGGGATGTCGACGTGCGTGTCGAGCGCGAGCGGACGCCCGTCGCGCGCGTGGTGCATGGCGCATGCCGACGCGAGCAGCGTGGTGAGCACCGCGATGGTCGCCCGCGCGCTCATGCGACCTGCCAGTCGCCGGCCGGCTGCTCGCCGGCGAGCATCTCGTCGAAGTGCTGCCGCCGGCGCACGACGGCGTAGCGGCCGCGTTCGACCATCGCTTCCGCGGCGAGCGGGCGCGAGTTGTACGTCGATGCCATCGAGGCCCCGTAGGCGCCGGTCGTTTCGATCATGACGAGATCCCCTTCCTCGCAGCGTGGCAACTCGCGTGCGCGCGCGAACGTGTCGCCGGTTTCGCAGACCGGCCCGACGACGTCGTAGACCACGCGCTCGCGCTCGCGCCCGTGCAATGGTTCGATCGCATGCCAGGCATCGTACAGGCTCGGCCGCTGCAGGTCGTTCATCGCCGCATCCAGCACGAGGAAGCGGCGCCGCGCACCGTGCTTGACGCGGATCACGCGCGTCAGCAGCACGCCGGCCTCGGCGACGAGCCAGCGCCCGGGTTCGACGATCAGCCGCCCGCCGAAGCCGCGCAGCGCATGGCGCAACGTGCGCGCGTAGTCGCCGACGTCCACGGGCACGTCATGGCTTTCCCGGTAGCGCACGCCGAGGCCACCGCCGGCATCGATGCAGGCGATCGCGTGGCCGGCCGCCAGCAGATCGCGCGCCAGCACGGCGATGCGCTCGAAGGCCCGGGCGAACGGCGCGAGTTCGAGCACCTGCGAGCCGATGTGCACGTGCAGGCCGTCGAGCACGACATTCGGTCGATGCGCGTGCTCGGCGAACCATTGCCAGGCCTCGTTCGGCTCGACGCCGAACTTGTTCTCCGCCTTGCCGGTCGCGATCTTCGCGTGCGTGCCCGCATCGACATCGGGGTTCACGCGCACGGACGCATGCGCGACCTGGCCGCGATCGCGCGCGACGCGCTGCAGCAGGTCGAGTTCGTCGCGCGATTCTACGTTGAAGCGGCCGATGCCCGCCGCGAGGGCCTCGGCGATCTCGTCGGCGGTCTTGCCGACGCCGGAGAACACGATGCGCGACGACGCGATGCCGGCGCACAGGCTGCGCCGCAACTCGCCCGCGGAGACGATGTCGGCGCCGAAGCCCTCGTCCGCCATCAACGCGAGCACGGCGACATTGGGATTGGCCTTCACCGCATAGCAGACGAGTGCATCGAGCCCGGCCAGCGCCGCGCGCAGTTCAGCGGCGCGCCGGCGCAAACGGCTGGCCGAGTAGACGTGCAGCGGCGTGCCGAGCCGCCGCGCGAGCGCTTCGAGATCGACGCCGTCGACGCAGGTGCGCTCGCCGCAGTCGTCCGCCTCGGGTACTGCCGCCATGGGATGTCCGCTCCTGGAGGAAAAAAAGAACGGCGGCCCAGGCATCGGGCCGCCGCGGGGAGAGCACATCAGAAGTCGGCGGAGACGGTGAGCTGGGCGAAGCGCGGCGACTGGAAGCCGATCGGTTGCCGGAACGTGTCGTTCACGGTGTCGCCGATCGTCGTCTGCAGGTCCTGGTTGACGCGGATCGTGTGTTGCTGGTTGAACAGGTTGTACACCGCGAACTTGACCTGGAGGCGACCCTTGTCGCCGAGCGACGTCAGCCAGGCGATGCTCGCGCCGACGTCGAACGTCCATGGCGTGCGGCCGTACCTGCCGCGCGGAGAGCGCACGTAGACGCGCTCCGTCGACGGGCCGTCGCAGTTCTCGACGCAGATGAAGTAGCTGTGGTAGTTGGTCGCATCGTAGGGATTGCCGACGCCGAAGCCGGTGACCGGCGAGCCGGACAGCGCCTTGAAGTCGCCGCCGAGGCGCCAGTGGTCGTCCAGCGCGTAGGTCCCGCGCACCTTGATCTGATGCCGGTGGTCGTTCGGCAGGTAGCCGGCGCCGCCGAGGTTGACCCAGGGATCGTCGAAATTCTCGGTGCGACCGGTATCGTCGAACTCGGTGTCGGAGTTGACCGGTCCTTCGGCGTTGCCCCGGCTCCAGGACAGCGTGTACGACGCGTTGAGCGCCCACTTGCCGTCCCATGCGCGATCGATCTGGAACTCCAGTGCCTTGTAGGATCGATTCGGCTTGACCCAGCCGCGCTGGCCGAGGTAGTTGCCTTCGCTGTCGTACATCGCCCAGCCCTCGCGCGACGTATCGATCGTGATCCAGCCATCGGCATTGCCGTCGCAGTCGGTGTCGCCCCACACGGTGACGGGCTTGCCCGGATTGGCCATGACCCAACCGACGTAGCCGTCGCCGCCGCATTGCGGCGTCGCGCTGATTTCCATGTCGTCCACCGCGTTGTGCAGCTTGCGATAGGTGCCGCTCACGCCCCACGACCACTTGTCGTCGAGCATCTGCTGGAAGCCGAGGATCGCCTCGTCGGAGTAGACCGGATCGATGTCACGATCGACTTCCGAGCGCAGATCGCCGACCGTGCCATCGCCCTGCGAGTCGTCGACCGGGCCGATCTGCGGGCCGAGCCGCGGGATCGCGTAGCGCGAACCGTCGCGCTCGACGATGTCGTAGCCGTCGAACGCGTAGTACGTGCGCTCGTCGAGCAGCCCACCGCCCTGCTTGATGTTGATCACGTTCGCGACGGGGAGGAAGTACCGCCCGAGGTTACCGTAGAGCTTGGTCGTGCCGTCGCCGTGCATGTCCCACGAGAAGCCCAGGCGTGGCGCGAGCATGTCGTCGGTCTTGATGTAGCTGCGACCGGCGCCGTCCTTGTTGTCGAACGCGTCGAGGCGCAGGCCCGCGTTGAGCAGGAAGTTCGGCGTGATCGACCAGTTGTCCTCGAGGTAGTAGGCGGAGTCGATCGACTCGAACGTGCCGGCGATCTCGTAGCGGCGCGCGCGCACGTAGCCCTGGTAGCCCTCGGGAATCACGCCGCCGTTGTCGATCGTGTCGCCGGTGTCGCCCGGGTAGATGTTGTAGTAGATCGCGCCGGGGCCGGGATAGTAGCGGTTGTAGTCGGACGTGTTCTCCTCGCGGTCGAGGCCGAAGCGCAGGAGGTGGTCGCCGAGCGTCCATTCGAAGTCGGCGCGCATCGCCTTGCGGTCGTCGTTGCGCGAGATCACCGCGCTGTTGGTCGTGCAGCCGAGCGGCACGCCGGGCGACGGAATCTGGTTGTTCGCCACGACGCGGTTGCATTCGATGTCCGACAGCGAGCGCTGGAAGTTCTCGCGCTCGTTCTTGCCGTACATGAGCTTCATCGAGAAGTCGTTGGTGAGGTACGACGACCAGGTGAGGTTCCAGTTGCGGCCGCCCGTGTCGGTGTAGATCTCGTTCGTCTTCGCGCCACGCTCGCCGGCCTCGAAGTCGTAGTCGTAGACGTCGCCAGTCCTGCTGTTCTTGTTGGAGAACGCCATCAACTCGAGCAGGTTCTTGTCGTTGATGTGCCAGTCGAACTTGGTGCCCCAGAAGCCGTCGTCGGACGCGTTGCGCGTGAGCACCGTGCCGTCGTCGCTGGTGTTCCGCGGGCGGTCGTCGCGCCCCTCGTACATGAGGAAGAAGAACAGCTTGTCCTGCACGATGGGGCCCGACGCGTACAGGTTGAGCTTGGTCAGCGACTGCTCGTCCCTGCTCGCGGCGAGATAGCGCTCGCCATCGGACGTGTAGCGGTCCTTCGCCGACGAATGCCAGTCCGCCGGCTCGGTCGTGAGCTCGGCACCGTAGTGGAAGTCGTTGCTGCCCGAGCGCACGACCGCGTTGACGACGCCGCCCGTGCTGCGACCGAATTCGACCGAATAGCCGCCGGTCTTGACCTGGAATTCCTGGTAGAACGCGAACGGCGCCTCGGAGAACCCGTTGCGGTTGTAGAAGTCGGTGACGTTGAGGCCGTTGACGTAGAACGAGTTCTCGGCGACCGACGAGCCGCCGAACGAGAGGCCGCCGAACGCCGCCACGCCCTTGTTGACGCCGGGCGCGAGGGTCGCCACCGAGTCGACGTTCTGGTCGACAGGCAGGCGGCGCAGTTCCTCGCGCGTGACATTGGTGGCGATTTCGGTCGAGGTCACGTCGACCGCGGAAACAACGCTCGTGCCGGTGACCTTGACCGCTTCGAGGCTGACCGCCTCGCCGACGTCGACGGTCGTCGCGTTGCCGAGGCTCACGCGGATCGCGAGCGGTTCGCCGACCGCCGCGCCGTCCTTCTCCGCCTGCAGCGTGTACTTGCCGACCGGCAGGTACGGGAAGCGGTAGTTGCCCTTGTCGTCGGCGACGACCGTGCGCGTGAGCCCGGTCTCCGGACTGGTCACGGTCACGGTCGCGCCCGCGGCGGTCTTGCCGACGATCGAGCCATCGGTGTTGCCGGCGAAGGCCGGCACCGCGATGCACGACAGACACAGTCCGAGCGCCAGGCACAGCCTGCGCTTGCGAAGTACGCGCGTGTTGCCACCCATGTCCGATCTCCCCGTTGGCGGTTGGATTCCCGTCGCCGTTCAGTCGGCGCGCGCGGGGCGCACGCTCCACTCGAAGGCGTAGTCCCACTGGTCGAAATACAGGTTGCCGCCGCTCCACTCGACCTCGCCGCGCTGCAGGTCGACGGTTTCGGAGCGGAAATGCGTCTTCGGCGGCACGAGCTCGCGGCCGTAGTCGTCGTTGAACGCGATGCGGTAGGCGTCGAGGCCGCCGAGGTAGAAGCCCGCGATCGCCGGGTCGCCGTCGTCGAGACGCCCGAACGTCACGTCCATCGGCACCCAGCCGTACGGCGCGACGTAGAGCCAGCCCCAGTCGTGCATGTCGTCGTAGCCGGCGTCGGAATAGATCCAGCCGGACTGCCAGCGCGTCGGGATGCCGTTCATGCGCAACAGGGTCATCAGCAGCAGGGTCTGCTGGCCGCAATCGGCATGCCCCGCATGCAGCGCGTAGTCGCTGATGTTGCTGATCGTCGAATACTCGCGCGCGCCCGCCCACGGGATGCGGTCGACCGCAGCGTAGAGTTTCTGCGCGATGCGCCAGGGATTCTTCTCGTCGCCGACGATCTGCCGCGAGAAGAGCTCGAGGGGCTCGCTGAAGACGATGTGCGGCGGGCGCTCGGCGAGGTAGGGCGCGAGTTCCGGCGTGACCGCCACGGGCACGACCTTGTCCGCATCGATCGCGTGGTATTGCGCATGGACGTCGAGTTCGTAGGTCACCGAGAACCTCGTCGCCTCGCCCGCGCGGGCGCGCGCTTCGAGATACACCGTGCGTTGCAGCGCCGACGCCGGCGCGAGCACGTGCTTGCGCGGCACGCTCGCCTCGAAGCGCAGGTGCTCCTGCTGGCCGGCGATCTCGCGCGGATATGGCAGCCACGCGCGCACGACCTCGCCCGCCGGCACCGCGTCGGCGTGCACGCTGATCGACTGCGTGACGCGCACGTGGCGCGCTGCGACGCTGCTGCGACCGCTCGCGAGCGCCGCGTCGCGCGCTTCGCGATGATGCGCGTTGGCGACTTCCATCGGGCCGACGTGCGGCGGCACCGGCTTCGCGCGACGCGCACGCGCGGCTTCGCCGAGCAGGAAAAGGTTCGACGGCGCGCGCTTGAAGTAGCGCAGCTCGCCGTCGATGAGCTGGTGTTCGAGCAGGCCCGCGGCATCCCACGCGGCGAACTCGGCCGCGGTGAGGTCGGGGATCTGCTGTCTTACACGCGCCTTGGCCGCGTCCGTGTCGAGGCTGAAGTCGAGGCGGATGCGGCGCATGCGCTCGCGCTGGAACTCGAGTACCGACCGCATCGTCGCGTCGCCATCCTCGCGCGCGAGCGCGGCCGCGATCGCGGATTCGGCGGCCTTGAACTGGCCTGCATCGATCATCGCGATGATCGCCGCCGGGGCGGGCACGTCCCCGGCCTGCGCGACGCCGCCGCACGCGATCACGACGAGCAGCAGGAGGCGAAGACGTCGCCGACGCGACATGGGCGCGACCGTTGCGGATGCGATGGCCACCTAGAGTCCCCAGTACAACCCCGGCCACCTGTGTAACATGCTTGCAAACGAGCGTCAATAATTTATGCTTCTAATACGAAGCAATGGAATTAACTATTCCGTGACCGCATCCGATGCCGTGTCAGAGGGCAGAAAATGATCCGCACGGCATGGCCTTACCTGGCCCTCATGCTGCTCGCGGCCGGCCTTTTTCCGGCCCTCGAACGGCGTTACGGCTGGCGCGGCTTCGCGGTGCTGCCGCCGATCGTGCTCACTTACCTGCTCGTGACTGCGCTCGCCGCAGCGGGCCTGTGGCAGATCACGCCGGAGATCCGCGAGGTGCAGTCGATGCTGACCACGCGACTCGTGCCGGCCTTGCTGTTCCTGCTCATGATCAACTGCGACCTGCGCGCGATCATCGCGCTCGGCCCGCGCGTGCTCGCGGTGTTCGCCTGCACCACGGCGAGCCTGTTCGTCGCATTCATCGCGACCTGGCTGCTGTTCCGGCATGCGCTGCCGAACGAGGGCTGGCAGCCGCTCGCGGCACTCAGTGGCAGCTGGGTCGGCGGCACCGCGAACATGGTCGCGGTGAAGCAGTCGATCGACATGCCCGATTCGCTGCTCGCGATGTCGCTGCTCACCGATGCGCTGTGCTATTCGATGTGGGTGGTCGTGCTGTTCTCGATCGCCCGGCTCGCTCCGGCCTTCAACGCGTGGACGCGGGCGCGCTCGAGCGCCGAGCTCACGGTGGAGGCCGCCGCGCCGGCGGGCGCGACGACGCCGGATGCAGTGCTGCTCTGGTGCGGTTCGGCGCTGCTGGTCGCGTTCGCGGCCGCGATGATCGCGGCGCGGCTGCCGGCGACGGGCATGGTGTCGGCGACGACCTGGACGATCCTGCTCGCGACGATCGCCGGGCTCGTCGTCGCGCACACGCCGCTCGCGCGCTTCCCGGGCGCTTCGCCGATTTCCGGCGCGCTGCTGATCCTCGTCGTCGCCGTGCTCGCCTCGCAGAGCAACTTCGAAGGCATCGCGAGCGCGCCGCTGTACCTCGCCTGCGGCGTCACGATCATCGGCGTGCACGCGTTGCTGCTCGCACTCGCCGCGCGCGCGTTCCATTTCGACCTGTACTTGTGCGGCATCTGCTCGCTCGCGCACATCGGCGGCGTCGCCGCGACGCCGATCCTCGCCGCGAGCTATTCGCGTGCGCTGGCGCCGGTCGGCGTGCTGCTCGCGCTGCTCGGCTACATCCTCGGCACCGGCTTCGGCCTGCTGGTCGCCGGCATCCTGTCCCGACTGGCCCTCGCCTGATCCGGTTCCTCCATGAATGCGCCCTTCCCCACTTGTTTGTTCGCCGCGCTGCTCGCCACCGCGGCGGGTACGCCGGCGCGCGCCGATGATGCGGCGCCGGCGCCGGTACCGGAGCACGGCGTGATCGGCGTCGACGAGTCCAAGCTCACCCCCGGCTACTGGATCGCGCGCCTTGCCGATCCGGATCGCGTCGTGCTCGATCGCGCCGCGATCGCCGTCGACAATGCGCGCCTGCGCGCGCTCGACCCGTCGATGCACGACTTGCGCGCGTTGCCCGCGCGGCTCGATCGCTCGCTCGTCGCGGGCTGGATCGAGGACCTCTCGGGCGACGTCGAAGAGACCCTCTACGCCGTCGACGGCAAGGCGGTCGCGGCGACGCAACGCGAGGAATGGCTCGCCAACCGTGCCGTCGATGCGATCCCCGAACGTGCCGATGCACGCTACGGCCTCGTCGTCGCACGCGCGGACCTGCGCCGCTTCCCGACCACGACGCGCGTCTTCAGCGAGCCCGGCGACACCGACATCGACCGTTTCCAGGAGAGCGCGCTGTTCCCGGGCACGCCGGTCGTCATCGCGCACGCGAGCCGCGACGGTCGCTGGTGGTTCGTGGTGAGCCCGTTGTATGCGGCGTGGATCGAACGACGCTTCGTCGCCGAGGGCACGGCCGACGAGGTGTTCGCCTACGCCGAGCGCAAGCCTTACCGCATCGTCACGGGAGCGACCGTCACGACCGTCGCGACGCCGGAGCAACCCGCGGTCTCGCGCCTGCAGCTCGACATGAGTACGCGCGTGCCCGTGCTCGCCGACTGGCCCGCCGGACGGCCGGTCAATGGCGAGCACCCGTACAGCTCGCACGTGATCCAGCTGCCGCTGCGCCGCGACGACGGCTCGCTCGCGTTCACGCCCGCGCTGCTGCAGAAGCGCATGGACACCAACAGCGACTACCTGCCGCTGACGCGCGCGAACCTGCTGCGCCAGGCGTTCAAGTTCCTCGGCGAACGCTACGGTTGGGGCCACTCGTACGACGCGCGCGACTGCAGCGGCTTCGTCTCCGACGTCTACCGCAGCATGGGCGTGCAGATGCCGCGCAACACGCGCGACCAGAGCCTCAGCGCGGGCCTGCGCCACACCGCGTTCGGCGACGCCGACGACCACGACGCGCGCGTCGCCGCGGCGCGCGCGCTCGAAGTCGGCGACCTCGTCTACATCCCCGGCCACGTGATGATGGCGATCGGCGACGTCGACGGCGAGCCGTACGTGATCCACGACACCACCGGCCTCAGCTACCGCCGGCAGGACGGCAGCATGGCGCGCGTGCTTCTCAACGCCGTGTCGGTCTCGCCGTTGCTGCCGCTGCAGTTCAACGACAAGGATTACTACGTCGACCGCATGACCAGCATCGTGCGGATCCGCCCCGACGCCACCAAGGACGCGACGAACCGGCCATGAAGATCACCGACATCCGTTTCGGCATGCTGCGCGTGCCCCTGAAGACGCCGTTCAAGACCGCGCTGCGCACGGTCGACATGGTCGAGGACATCGTCGTCATTGTGAACACCGACACCGGCCATGTCGGCTACGGCGAGGCGCCGGCGACCGCGGTCATCACCGGCGATACGCACGGCTCGATCGTCGAGGCGATCCGACACTATATCTCGCCGCGCCTGATCGGCGCCGACGTCGCCGACCTCAACCGCATCACGCGCCTGGTCCAGGGCGCGATGGAGAAGAATTCGAGTGCGAAGGCGGCGGTCGAGATCGCCGTCTACGACCTGTTCGGCCAGCTCTACGGCGCGCCGCTCTACCGCCTGCTCGGCGGCGGCGACCCGGTCATCACGACCGACATCACGATCAGCGTCGACTACATCGACAAGATGGTCGCCGACTCGATCGCGGCGGTGGATCGCGGCTTCGAGTCGCTGAAGATCAAGGTCGGCAAGGACATCGGCGTCGACATCGAACGGGTCAAGGCGATCTATGCCGCGGTCGAAGGCCGCGCGCTGCTGCGCCTCGACGCCAACCAGGGCTGGACGGCGAAACAGGCGGTGTATGCGCTGCAGACGCTCGAGGACGCCGGCGTGCGGCTGGAGCTGGTCGAGCAGCCGGTCAAGGCGCAGGACCTCGACGGCATGAAGTACGTGACCGAACGCGTGCACACGCCGATCATGGCCGACGAAAGCGTGTTCGGGCCGACCGAAGTGATCGAGTTGATCCGCATGCGCGCGGCCGACATCATCAACATCAAGCTCATGAAGACCGGCGGCATCTCCAACGCGATCCGCATCGCCGACATCGCGGCGATGTACGAAGTCGAATGCATGATCGGTTGCATGCTCGAAACCAGCATCAGCGTCGCCGCGGCGGTGCACGTCGCGGTGGCGAAGGCGCACGCGATCACCAAGGTCGACCTCGACGGCCCGTCGCTGTGCGCGTTCAACCCGGTCGACGGCGGCGTCATCTTCAACGAGTCGGAGATCAGCGTGACCGATGCCCCCGGCCTCGGCATCCGCGAGATCCGCGGCCTCGAGCTGCTCGCCTGAGACGACGATGTCGCCCCTCCTGAAGATACGCGCCGAACGTGACCAGATGTCCGCGATCGAGCGGCGCATCGCCGACTACATCCTCGAGAACGCGCACCTGCTGCGCGACTACTCCTCGCAACAGCTCGCCAACGCACTGAAGATCAGCCAGTCGAGCGTGGTCAAGTTCAGCCAGAAGCTCGGCTTCAAGGGCTATCCGGACCTCAAGTACTCGGTCGGCGAATCGATCGCGCGTGGCGACGGCGAGACGAACGGCAGCGCGGAACCCGTGCGCGACGACCCGCATGCGGCGCTGGCGGAAAGCCTCTGGCATCGCAAGTCGCAGGCCGAGCAGGAGACGCGGTTGATCAACCCGGCCAGCCGCATCGACGCGATCGCCGCGGCGATCGACGCCGCCGGCAAGGTGTTCGTCATCGGCCTCGGCGAAGACGGCATCCCCGCGCGCGCGTTCGCGATCCGCCTCTCGCTGCTCGACATCCTGACCGTGCATCACTTCGATCCCGTGCTGATGGCGGCGGGAATTGCCGGCGCCAGCGCGGGCGACGTCCTGTTCGCGTTCTCCGAACACGGCAACCAGCCCGCGCTATGCCAGATCGGGCGGCAGTTCCGCGAACGCCACGGCAAGCTCGTGTCGGTCACGCGGCATACTGCCAATGCGCTCTGCACGATCGCCGATTTCCCGCTGCTCGTCTCGGCGCACGATGAACGCGCGCACATCGAGCCGCTGCTGTACCAGTCCGCGTTGCGGCACCTGCTCGACATGATCTTCGTGCTGCTGTGCGAACGCGGCGAGCGCCTGGCGCAGCTCGACGGCAACCTCGAGCGCATCCGCGCGATGCTCGAGCACTGAGATGCGCTTCGCCCTGCTCCTCGTGCTCGCGTGCGGCGTCGCCGTGCTGGCCTGCGCGTGTGCGCGCGCACCGCGCGCACCCGAACCGGCGTGGGCAGCCGCGCGACAGCTCGTGCTCGTGACGACCGCCGACTGGGATGCGACGCGCGGCACGCTGCACCTCTTCGAGCGCACGAGCGACGGCTGGCGCGGCATGGACGCGTTCCCCGTCACGATCGGCCGTGGCGGCTCGGCCTGGGGCATCGGCCTGCATCCGGATCAAACGGGGCCGCGCAAGCGCGAGGGCGATGGCCGCAGCCCTGCCGGCGTCTTCTCGATCGGCACGGCATTCGGCTACGCGCCCGCGGCAGCGACCGGCCTCGCCTATGCACCGATGGACGAGGGCCACTGGTGCATCGACGACGACGCGTCGCCGCTCTACAACCGCATCGTCGATACGCGCGATGTCGGTGCGGTCGCCGTCGCGGGTTCGACCGAACCGATGCGGCGCGACCTGCACGCCGGTGGCGACATGCGCTATGCGCTCGGCTTCGTGATCGAACACAATCCGCAGCACGAACGCGGCGCGGGCAGCTGCATCTTCGCGCACCTGTGGCGCGACGGCGGCACGACCGCGGGTTGCACGGCGATGGCGGGCGATGCGATGAGGCGCCTGCTCGCGAGCCTGCGCGCCGACGCCGATCCGGTGTTCGTGCTGTTGCCGTGGCCGGAGTACCGCCGACTGCAGGCAGCGTGGCGGCTGCCGCTCGTCGCGCAGCCGTAGCCATTCCTTTCCAACGACGACCGGACCTTCGCATGTCGAACACGCTCCGCATCCTGCTCGGCCTCGTGGCAGGCGCGGCCGCCGGCCTGCTGCTCGCGTGGCTCGATCCCGCGATCGCCGAACGCGCCGTCGCGTTCGCCCAGCCGATCGGGCGGCTGTGGCTCAATGCACTGCAGATGACGGTCGTGCCCCTCGTGCTCGCGCTCGTCGTGATCGGCGTCGGCGCCGCCAACGACGCGGCCGCATCCGGGCGCATCGCGCGCCGCGCGATCGTCGTCTTCGCGCTGCTGCTGACCGCGGGCGCCGTGTTCGCCGCGGTCGTCGATCCGCTGCTGCTCTCGCTGCTGCCACGCGACCCCATCGCGATCGAAAAGCTCCGCGCCGCGATCCCCGCCGGGGCTAGCACGCCGGCCACGGTCGGCTTCGGCGACTGGTTCGCCGGCGTCGTCCCGGTCAATGCGATCGCCGCGGCGGCGCAGGGGGCGATGCTGCCGCTGGTCGTGTTCGCGCTGTTCTTCGGCTTCGCGCTCACGCGCATCGAGACGGGCCGCCGCGAACGCATGCTCGAGTTCTTCCAGGCCATCGCCGACACGATGATCGTGATCGTGCGCTGGGTGCTGTGGGCGGCGCCGCTCGGCGTGTTCGCGCTGATCTTCGCCGTCTGCGCGCACGCCGGCGCGGGCGTGCTGGGTGCGCTCGGCGGTTACATCGCGATGCAATGCGCGACCTATGCAGCGATGGCCCTGCTGCTCTACCCGCTGGCGATCATCGTCGGCCGCGAAGCACCGCGGCGCTGGGTCGCGGGGCTGCTGCCGCCGCAGGTGGTCGCCGCGAGCACGCAATCCTCGCTCGCCTCGCTGCCCGCGATGCTCGAAAGCGCGCGTGACCGGCTCGGGCATCCGCGCGCGGTGTCCGCGCTCGTGCTGCCGATGGCGGTGTCGCTGTTCCGGCTGACCAGCCCGATGCAGTACATCGGCGCGGCCTCTTTCGTCGCGTGGATTCACGGCGTCGACGTGCCACTCGCGCAACTCGCGCTCGCCACCGCGCTCGCGGTGGTACTGAGTCTCGGTGCCGTCGGCCTGCCCGGCCAGGTCAGCTTCATGGCCGCGACGATGCCGGTCACCTCGACGATGGGCCTGCCGGTCGAGCCCCTCGGCCTGCTGCTCGCGGTCGACACCGTGCCCGACGTGTTCGCGACCGTCGGCAACGTCACGGGGGACCTCACCGCGAACAGCCTCGTCGCGCGAGGGGTGCGCGACGAGGCTGCGACGGCGTAGGGGGTCGGCGGGTCCGCGCGCGTCAACCGCCCGCCCGATCCGCGTTGGGCGTCACTCGCGGGCGAGGCCCGCGCGGGCGAGGCGGTCCTCCGCCTGGCGCTGGTTGCTGCGCAGTGCCGGCAGCATCGTCTCGGCATACTGGCGGATGTCGGGGTCGCGACTCGTGTCGCGCGCCGCCTCGTACAGCGCGATCATGTCGGCACTGTCGCGCGCGAGGTCCTCGACGTACATGCGATCGACGTCGACGTCGCGGCGCAGCAGGTCGTCGGCCTCCGATTGCGCGCGCGGCGACATGCGGTGATCGAGCTCGACGTTCTTCGCCGTCGCGAGCATGCGCAGCGCGTCGTCGGCCTTGCGGTGGCTGCCCAGCACGTTTTCGGCGAGCGAACGCACGCTGGTGCGGGCACGCCCGGTCACGCGCATCGCGAACGTGAGCTGGTCGATGTTGGCGGTATCGGCGGTACGCAGGAAGTCGACGTCGGCCTGGTCGAGCGCGCCAGCCGGAACCTCCACCACTTCGCGCATCTGCGCGCTGGCGCCGAATGAAAGGGCCGCGAGCGCCGCGGCGAGAAGGATGTTGCGCATGGTCGGTTTCCTCGCTGAAGAAGAAGCGGACCGACTATCGGCGCGACTGCCTTAACCCTGCGTATGCGCCTGCGATCGTGGTCGGCGCCGATTCATCTTGCCGACGCGCCGCATCAGCACGCGCTACTCTTCTTCCTGGCCGTCCGCAGGACCGGCCGCCGCGCGCAACGGGCGATCGCGCAGCAGGTGCGCCCGCATCGCCTGCTCCTCCGCGGGCGCAGGGGCACCGACGAAGGAGACGGTGCCTGCGACGCGCTGCGCGACCGGCACGCCGTCGCGGTAGAGCACGCGCGCCGCGGCGACGTGCGGGACCTTGTCGCCGGCGAGCAGGCCGCCGGTGAGATTGAGCGGATCGGCGCCGCTCAGGCAGACGAAGCGCCCTTCGAGTGGTCGCTGGCGTACCGCGCGCAGCGCGGCGACCGCTTCCGGCATCGCGAACTGTTCGCCGGCGATGCCGGCGATGAAGCGGCCGCCGCGGATCTCGCCGCGCGCTTCGAGCCGATGGTAGGCACGCAGCAGGTCACGCCACGGCGGCAGCCATTCCGCTTCGTACGCGAGCAGGCGCCAGCAGACGACGCCGTACCGACGCAGCAACACGCGCGCGACATGTTCGATCGTCGCTGCCTCGTCGCCCTGCGCGGTGGCGCCGCGACGCACGAGAGCCCAGCGCCCGGCATCCTCGATGCCGAACAGCGCGCTGCGGCGACCATGCCGGCGCCGCGCCGTCGACGGGCGCTTCGACGACGGCACGAGCAGCGCGCGCAGGCCGCTGTAGCTGTCGGAGTGCACGAGGCCGGAAGCGACGAGCTCGCCGAGTGCTTCCTCGAGCTGCACGTGCAGCAGGCGCGTGCCGGACAGGAGTTCGTCGAAGAACGACGCGCCATGCCTGGACAGGTGCTCGGCGACGACCTCTGCGCGCGAGGACAGTGCCGGCGCATCCTGGTTCGCAGCGTTCGCGAGCGTCATCCAGGTGTCGAGGTTGCGCCGCTGCAGCAGCACGATCGGCGTCGCGCGCACCGGGCCCCCGGACCGCTCGCTGCCGCCCTTGCGCGCTCGCAGTCGCGTCCAGACGAGGCGACCTGACTGGCACAGCGCGTCGAGCCAGGCGATCTCGTAGCCGTCGACGCGCGCCGGCAGGATCGAGCCCTCCCACGCGGACGCGGGCGCTTCGTAGCCTTCGAGCTGGGCGAGCACGCCGGCGAGCGCGTCGGGCCCGCTCACGCGCGTGCCGTCGGCGACGCGCTGCCAGTCGAACAGGAAGCGCATGTAGTCACGCGGCTCGACCGGCTCGATCTCGCGCCGCAGGCGCTTGACCGTGTAGCGATGGATGCGCGCGAGCAGGTGCCGCTCGCACCACTCGATTTCGCCATCGGGCGTGAGTGCCTCGCCCGAATAGCGGCCCTGCATGACGAAGCCGTTGCGTTCGAGCGCGAGCAGCGCGAGATCGACCGCGGAGCGGTCGATGCCGAGCGAGGTGGCGATCGCGGTGGGCCGCACGGGCCCGAGCGCGGTCATGCGTGCGCGCAGGATCTCGACGAGTGCGTCCTCGGCCGTCCATGCGACCGCCGCGTATTCGGCCGGCGCCTCGATCGCCGGATCGAGCGATGCGCCCGGCAGCACGGCTGCGAACTGCGGCAGGCGCTCGGCCGGCACCCATGCGAACGCGTCGCCGCCCGTGCCGATCGACAGGCGCGTGACGCGGCGGTCGGCGAAGAGCCGTTCGAGCCATTGCATCCAGCCATGGTTCGCGCGCGCCTCGGCCGCCGTCACGTAGGCGACGCCCATGAGCGCCGCATGCAGCTCGTCGGCCCCACGCGCCTGCGGCCAGGCTTCCTCGCGCACCGCGTCGATCGCGTCCTGGTCGAGGCGACCGAGGTCGTCGGCATGTTCGGGCGAACTCCAGCGCCGGCTGCCGACCGCCTGCGTGCGCCGCTCCTCGAGCGGCGCATCGTCGAGGAACGCATACGGGCGCGCGCCGAGGATTTCCGCCGCGAGCGGCGAGGGACCGGTGAGGTCGCGCGCGACGATGCGCGCGTCACCGCGCTCGAGCCGTTGCAGCAACGCGACGAGCGCGTCGATGTCCATCGCCTCGTGCAGGCAGTCGTGCAGGGTCTGGTCGACCAGCGGGTGCTCGGGGATCTGCCGCTCGCCGACGATGTTCTCGAGACAGGCGACCTGGTCCGGGAACACCTGCGCGAGCAGGTCTTCGGCCTTCATGCGCTGCAGCTGCGGTGGCACCTTGCTGCCGCCCTGGAAGCGCGGCAATGCGAGCGCGGTCGTCGCGTTCCAGCGGAAGCGCAGGCCGAACATCGGCGCGTCGAGCAGCGCCTGCACGAGCACGTCGCGCACGGTGTTCGAATGCAGGTATCGCGCGACTTCGTCGAGCGGAAAGCTGTGGCTCGTCGACAGCGAAAGGATGATCGCGTCCTCGGTCGCGGCCGCCTGCAGCTCGAAGTTGAACGTGCGGCAGAACCGCTTGCGCAGGGCGAGGCCCCAGGCGCGGTTCATGCGGCTGCCGAATGGCGTGTGGATGACGAGCTGGGTTCCGCCCGATTCGTCGAAGAAGCGCTCCATCGCGAGCGTATGCTGGGTCGGCAGCACACCGAGCGCGATCTTCGCCGAGCCGAGGTAGTCGACGATCTGGCGCGCGGCCGCCGCGCCGATGCCGACCTCGGCGACGAGCCAGTCGACGGTTTGCTGCACGCTCTCGCCGAGTTCGCCGGGCAGCGCATCGGCGCCGGCGAGGCGTGCGCCGACTTCTTCGCGCAGGCGCGATACGGCGAACGACAATTCGTCGCTGCGGCCCGGCGCCTCGCCGAGCCAGAACGGGATCGTCGGCGGCGCGCCCTGCGCGTCCTCGACGCGGATGCGCCCGCGCTCGACCCGCAGCACGCGATAGGCGTGGTTGCCGAGCTGGAAGATGTCGCCGGCGATGCTCTCGACGGCGAAGTCCTCGTGCACGCTGCCGATCATCGTCGCCTGCGGCTCGAGCACGACTTCGTAGTCTGCGGTATCGGGGATCGCACCGCCCGAGGTCAGCGAGGTGAGGCGCGCGCCGCGGCTCGCGCGCAGCACGCCGTTGACCGCGTCGCGATGCAGGTACGCGCCGCGCGGGCCGTTGCGCGTCGTGTAGCCCTCGGCGAGCATGCGCAGCACCGCGGTGAACTGCTCGCGCGTGACGCCGGCGAACGGATACGCGTGGCGCACGGTGGCGTAGAGCTTGTCCTCGCTCCACTCGCGGCTCGCGACCTCGGCGACGACCTGCTGCGCCAGCACGTCGAGCGGCGCCGCCTCGACGTGCAGGGTGTCGAGCTCGCCGCGGCGCACCGCGTCGAGCAGGGCCGCGCACTCGACCAGCTCGTCGCGCGAGAGCGGGAACAGCCGCCCCTTCGGCGTGCCACCGACCGCATGGCCGGAGCGGCCGACGCGCTGCAGGAAGGTCGAGATCGCGCGCGGCGTACCGATCTGGCAGACGAGGTCGACGTCGCCGATGTCGATGCCGAGTTCGAGCGAAGCGGTGGCGACGAGCGCCTTGAGGTCGCCGCGCTTGAGGCGCTGCTCGGCGTCGAAGCGGTGTTCCTTCGACATGCTGCCGTGGTGCGCGGTGACCTTGTCCTTGCCGAGGCTGTCGCTGAGGTGGCGCGCGAGGCGCTCGGCCATGCGCCGCGTGTTGACGAAGATGAGCGTCGTGCGGTGCGCGCCGATGAGCGCCTCGAGTCGTGCGTGCAGCTGTCCCCAGACGTCGCCGGACATCACGGCTTCGAGCGGTGCCTCGGGCAGTTCGAGCGCGAGGTCGCGCGCGCGCACGTGGCCCGCGTCGACGATCGTGCAGGCGATGTCCGTCGCGGGAATGGCCGATGCGCCGTGCGGCGCGGTGCCTGCGTCCGGCGCCACCACGGCCGGCTCGACGCCGGTGAGGAAGCGCGCGACTTCGGCAATCGGCTTCTGCGTCGCCGACAGGCCGATGCGCACGAGGCGCCGGCCGCACAACGCATCGAGTCGCTCGAGCGAGAGTGCGAGGTGCGCGCCGCGCTTGTTCGGCGCGAGCGCATGGATTTCGTCGACGATGACCGTGCGTGTCGTCGACAGCATGCGTCGCCCGGAGGCCGAGCCGAGCAGGATGTAGAGCGACTCGGGCGTGGTTACGACGATGTGCGGCGGGCGCTTGCGCATGCGGTCGCGCTCCGCCTGCGGCGTGTCGCCGGTGCGCACCATCGTGCGGATCTCGACGTCGGGCAGCCACAGCTGCAGCAGCTCGTCGCGGATGCCGGCGAGCGGTCGTTCCAGGTTGATGCGCACGTCGTTCGACAGTGCCTTCAGCGGCGACACGTAGACGACCGCGGTCTCGTCCGGCAGGCCACCCTCGACGCCGCGGCGCACGAGGTCGTCGATCGCGGCGAGGAACGCCGCGAGCGTCTTGCCTGAACCGGTCGGCGCGGCGATCAGCGTGTGCCGGCCCGAGGCGATCGCGGGCCACGCCTCGGCCTGCGCCGGGGTCGGGGCATCGAACGCCCGGCGGAACCAGGCTGAAACGGCGGGATGGAAGGTATCGAGCGGCATCGCGGCAGTGTGCACGCGGTCGTCTCGAATCGTGAGACGGACCGGCCCGACTAGGGTGCGG
Organism: Dokdonella fugitiva; assembly: GCF_004342425.1. Lineage (GTDB taxonomy): Bacteria > Pseudomonadota > Gammaproteobacteria > Xanthomonadales > Rhodanobacteraceae > Dokdonella_A > Dokdonella_A fugitiva. The sequence goes on from NZ_SLWQ01000012.1 coordinate 53,692, forward strand.
CCGGCGCGCGGCGAACTCAAGCGCTCCGGGTCCTTCGCGTCCGGCAGCCCTCGATCGAGCCATGACGGGAAAGCCGTGCGAGGTGGGCCGCTTCCGTCGGAATATCGTGCAGGCGGGCTCAAGCCGCGCGGCGACGGATCGGGCGCCTGCGCGCCTTTGATCCGCCCCGCGCCTGCAGGCGACTGCACGTGATCGTGCCCCGGCCGCGTGGTCGCGAGGCGGCACGCGCTGCGCGCGTACCGCCCTACAACAGGCCGAAGCGGCGGATCAACGCCGTCTTCACGACCTGGGCGAGCGCCATGTACGCGGCGAGGATGAGGGCGAGATACAGCCAATAGGTCGCCGGCAACGCGACGAAGCCGAACTTCGGCGCGAGCGGCGAATACGGCAGCATCGCGCCGATGAGGCAGATCACGACGCCGGTGGCCGTCAACGCCCGGCTCGCCCTGCTCCGCACGAACGGCAGGCGGCCGGTGCGGATCACGTGCACGACCAGCGTCTGCGACAGCAGCGACTCGACGAACCAGCCGGTCTGGAACAGCCCCGCCCGCCCCGGTTCATTCGCCCCGAACACGAACCACAGCAGCGCGAACGTCGCGTAGTCGAACAGCGAGCTGACCGGGCCGATGCACAGCACGAAGCGCGTGATCGCGCGCATGTCCCACTGGCGCGGCCGGGCCAGGTACTCGGGATCGACGTCGTCGGTCGCGACCGAGGTCTGCGACAAGTCGTAGAGCAGGTTGTTCAGCAGGATCTGCACCGCCGCCATCGGCAGGAACGGCAGGAACGCGCTCGCGCCGAGCACGCTGAACATGTTGCCGAAGTTGGAACTGGCGGTCATCTTGATGTACTTGAGGATGTTGCCGAACACCTTGCGGCCCTCGAGCAACCCTTCCTCGAGCACCATCAGGCTCTTCTCGAGCAGGATGATGTCGGCGGCCTCCTTGGCGATGTCGACCGCACTGTCCACCGAGATGCCGACGTCGGCCGCGCGCAGCGCAGGGCCGTCGTTGATGCCGTCGCCCATGAAGCCGACGACGCGGCCGTCACGGTGCAACGCCTCGATCACGCGCACCTTCTGCGCGGGATCGAGGCGCGCGAACACCTGGGTGTCACGCGTGGCGATCGCCAGTTCCTCGTCGCCCATCGCCGCGACCTCGGGGCCGACGAGCCAGCGTTCGACGCGCAGGCCGACCTGGCGGCAGACGTTGCGCGTGACGATGTCGTTGTCGCCGGTGAGCACCTTGACCGCGACGCCGTGGTCGGCGAGCGCGCGGATCGCATCGGCCGCGCTGTCCTTGGGCGGGTCGAGGAACGCGACGAAGCCGGTCAGCACGAGGCCCGTCTCGTCGGCGAGCGAATACGTGGCCTTCGCCTCGATCTCGCGCATGCCGAGCGCGATGACGCGGAAGCCGTCGTCGTTCATGTCGCGCGCGACCCGCCGCGCATCGGCGAGGCATGCCTCGTCGGCGGCGACGTCCCCGCTGGCGACTCGCACGCGCGCGCAGATCCCGAGCATCTCCGCGACCGCGCCCTTGGCGACGAGGAAATGCCGCCCCGCGCGATCGCGCACGATCACCGACATGCGCCGGCGCGTGAAGTCGAACGGGACCTCGTCGACGGGGGTGTATTCGCCGAGCAGGCGCCGGCGTGCATCGGCGTCGACGCGCTCGATCACCGCGACGTCGAGCAGGTTGCGCAGGCCGGTCTGGTGGTGGCTGTTGAGGAATGCGAATTCGAGCACGCGTTCGTCCTCGCCGCCGTGCACGTCGACGTGGCGCTCGAGGATGACCCTGTCCTGGGTCAGCGTGCCGGTCTTGTCGGTGCACAGCACGTCGATCGCGCCGAAGTTCTGGATCGCGCCGAGGCGCTTTACGACGACGTCCTTCTTCGCCATCTCCATCGCCCCCTTGGCAAGGTTGATCGTGACGATCATCGGCAGCATCTCGGGCGCGAGACCCACCGACACGGCAACCGCGAACATGAAGGCGTCGAGCCAGGCGCCCTTGGCGAAGCCGTTGACGAGGAACACGAACGGCACCATCACCGCCATGAAGCGGATCATGAGCCAGGCGAAGCGCTGCACGCCGCGGTCGAAGCTCGTCTGCGCTCGCTCGCCCGCGATCGATCCGGCGAGTGCGCCGAATGTCGTCCGCGCACCGGTCGCGACGATCACGCCGAGCGCGCTGCCGCTGACGACGTTGCTGCCCATGAAGCAGAGGTTGCGCGCCTCGAGCGGGGCGGTGGCATCGCGGTCCGCGGCGGCGAACTTCTCGACCGGCATCGACTCGCCGGTCAGCGACGACTGGTTGACGAACAAGTCCTTCGTCGCGACCAGGCGAAGGTCGGCGGGAATCATGTCGCCCGCGGCGAGGTGGACGACGTCGCCCGGCACGAGCTGATCGATCGCGACTTCGACCTTCGCGGCCGGCACGCGCACGCCATCGGCACCCGCCGCGGGCCGGCGCCGCACGGTCGCGGTATTGCTGACGAGGCTGCGCAGGCGCTCGATCGCACGGCTGGTGCGCGTTTCCTGGAAGTACGACAGGAACACCGACATGAACACCATCGCGAGCATGATCAGCGCGCCCATCGCGTCGTCGCCGAGCCACGACACGACGGCGAGCACGCCGAGCAGCACGTTGAGCGGACGGGTGAAGCAGCGGCGGGCGATTTCGACCAGGAATGGCCGGCGACGCTCCTCGGCGAGCGCATTCGGGCCGTACTCGGCGCGCCGCGCGGCGGCCTCGCCGGGATCGAGCCCTTCCCCGTCGACGCCCAGGTGTGCGATTGCGGCCGCGGGCTCGAGGCGCGCGACTTCGATCAACGGGTGCGGCGCGGGTGCTTGGCGATCACGCTCGAATCGCAGCGCGGATGGCAGCGCGGCGGCGACCACCGCGAGCGGCGACGTACCGATGAAGCTCGGCAGAAACTTGGACATGGGCGACTCCGGAAATCGTGGCGGAACGCTGCCGCCACGAGGAATCGCCACATCGCCGACGCGATCGCGTCAGCGGGCCATCCGCTCCGTGGAGGCAGCGCTGCTTCGTCTGGGGCTACTGCAACTGTCCACGGATGGAACCTCGCACGAGGGTGGGCACGCACCGGGCCGGCGCGTGCGTGCATTGTCGCCGGCCCATGCTTTCACGGTGCTTTCAGCGCGTGCAGGCGCTCGATCACGGCCTCGAAGAACGAAGCCGGCAGCTCCGCGCGCACCGGCACGCACCAGTGCCTGGCGTCGGCGAAGGCGACGCACTTGACCGCGTCCTTCTCGGTCATGAGCACCGGCGCGTCGTCGCCGAAGGCGAGGTCGGCGGCGGCGAAGGCATGGTGATCGGGGAACGGGTGCGCCACGACGTCGATGCCGTGCGCTCGCAACGCGAGGAAGAAGCGTTCGGGGTTGCCGATTGCCGCGACCGCGTGCACGCGCTGGCCGGCGAAGGCGTCGAGCGGCCGCGTCAATGCCGCGCGCTGCACCGGCACGGCGACGTCGCCGGCCAGGCGCATCGGGATCTCGCCGGCCTGCGCGGCGCCACCGTTGCAGACGCGCAGCGGAATCGTATCGAGGCGCGCGAGCGGTTCGCGCAACGGCCCGGCGGGGAGCAGCAAGCCGTTGCCGAAACGGCGCTGGCCGTCGACGACGCAGATCTCGAGGTCGCGCGCGAGCGCCACGTGCTGCAATCCGTCGTCGGCGATGACGACGTTGACGCCGCGTTCGATGAGCAGCGCCGCCGCGCGCGCGCGATCGCGCCCGATCGCGACCTCGGCGCCGGTGCGGCGACGGATCACGCACGGCTCGTCGCCGACGCGGCGCGGATCGGGCAGGTCATCGAGCAGCATGGGGCCCCGCTCGGTGCCGCCGTAGCCGCGGCTGACGACGCCGGGCCGCAAGCCGTGCAGGCGCAGGTTCTCGGCCAGCGCGATCACGAGCGGCGTCTTGCCGCTGCCGCCCGCGGTAAGGTTGCCGACGACGATGACCGGTGCCGCGACGCGCGCCGCGCGCCGCAGGCCCAGCCGGTATGGTGCGAGATGCAGCGCGCGCAGGCCGCGGTAGACCGGCACCAGCGCGCGCAACGCGAGCGGCACCGGCGCGCCTTCGTACCAGATCCGCGCGATGCGGCTCGCCGCGTCCATCGTCAGGCCGCGCCCGGCACGCCGCCCTCGGCGAACTGCATGCGATGCAGCGCGGCGTAATGGCCCTGCCGCGCCAGCAGCTCCCGGTGCGTGCCCTGTTCGACGATGCGCCCCTGCTCGAGCACGACGATGCGGTCGGCGTGCTCGATCGTGGACAGGCGGTGCGCGATCACGAGCACGGTGCGCTCCTTCATGAGGCGGCGCAGCGCGTCCTGGATCAGCCGCTCGGACTCGCTGTCGAGCGCGCTGGTCGCCTCGTCGAGGATCAGGATCGGTGCGTTCTTCAGCAACGCGCGCGCGATCGCGATGCGCTGGCGCTGGCCGCCGGACAGCATCGCGCCGCCCTCGCCGACGCGCGCATGGATGCCGTCGGGCAACTGGCGGATGAACTCCATCGCGTTGGCCGCTTCCGCCGCGGCGACGATCGCCCCCTCGTCGGCGCCGGCGAGCGCGCCGTAGGCGATGTTGCGCGCGATCGTGGTGTCGAACAGCGAGATGCCCTGCCCGACCCAGGCGATGTGCCGGCGCAGGCTCGACAGCGTGTAGTCGCCGACCGGCCGGCCGTCGATGAGCACGCTGCCTGCGGTCGGCTCGAGGAAGCGCGGGATCAGGCTGACCAGAGTCGACTTGCCGCTGCCGGAACGCCCGACCAGGGCGGTCACGCTGCCGCGCGTGCTGCGCAGGTCGATGCCAGCGAGCGCGGGCCGCGCCGCGCCGGGATAGGTCAGGCCGACGCCGCGCAGCTCGATGTCGCCGCGGCACGGCTCCAGTTCGACCGTGCCATCGTCGCGCTCGGGCGGCCGGTCGAGCAGCTCGAAGATCTCCTCGGCGGCAGCAAGGCCGCGCTGCACGTTCGACTGCACCGTGGTCAGGCGCTTGAGCGACGGCAGGATGCCACCCATCGCGAGGATCAGCGCCGTGAACGCGCCGGGCGAGAGCGAGTCGAGCATGCTCGGCCGGGTCGCGAAGAAGATGATGAGCGCGAGCGAGATCGCCGCGATCAGCTGCACGAGGGCGCTCGCGAGGCCGTTGGTCGAAGCAACCTTCACGCCGAGCCGGCGCGTCTGTTCGGACACTTCGCCGAAGCGCGCCGACTCGTAGGCCTGGCCGCCGAACACCTTGACCTCGCGGTTGGCGCCGACGGCTTCCTCGACCACGCCACTGACGGTGCCGATCGAGGCCTGGATGCGCCGGCTGATGCGCCGGTAGCGCCGCCCGACCCAGACCACGAGGGCGCCGACGAGCGGCACCATGACGACCAGGGCGAGGGTCAGCTTCACGCTCGCATTCAGCATCACCGCGACGTAGAACACCACCGAAAGGCTGTCGACGACGGAGATCTTCAGCGCCTCGGTGCTCGCCTGCGCGACCTGCTCCGCGCTGTAGGTCACGCGCGCGATCTGGTGCCCCGACGATTCGCCTTCGAAGAACGCCGCCGGCAGGCGCAGGTAGTGGTCGAACACGCGCTGGCGCAATTGCTGCACCACGCCGCGGCCGATCCAGGCCATGCCGTAGTCGGTCACGTAGATCGCGACGCTGCGCACGGCGAAGATCGCGATGATGATGATCGGCATCCAGAAGATGCTCTGCGGATCGCGCTCGACGAACAGGTTGTCGAGCATCGGCTTGATGCTGTGCGCGAACAGGCCCATGCAGGCCGCGTCGACGACCATCGCGACGACCGCAACCAGCGCGACGAACCAGTACCGCCGCGCGTGGCCGAGCAGCCGCGCGTAGGTGGCCAGGCTCGACCGCTTCGGCGCCGTTGCGGGCGTCACTTGCCCGCTGCCGAGGCCTGCGCAATCGCGATCGACAGGCGCGTGAAGCCGAGCTGGCCGAGCGCGTCCATCGCGGTGACGACCGCCTGGTGCGGCGTCATCGCGTCCGCGCGCAGCACGACCGCGCGCGAGCGGTCGTCGCCGGCAAAGCGCGAGATCGCTTCCTTGAGCGAATCGAGCCCGGGATTGAGCACTTCGTTGTTGTCGATGTAGTAACGGCCATCGCGGTCGATCAGCACGACGAATGCATCACGCTGCTCGGTCTGCTCGCTCGACTCGGCCTGCGGCAGGCTGACCTGCATGCGCGAGTTCTGCACGAACGTCGTCGTCAGCACGAAGAACATGAGCAGGGTCAGCAGCACGTCGATGAGCGAGATCACGTTGATCTCGAAATCGTCCTCGCGGCGGGCGGCGGCGATCCTCACGTCGGTCGCCTCAGCCCGCGGTGGTCACGGTACGCGCTACGCGCACGGCGCCCGCCGGAGCGGCCGCGGGCGCTTCGACCGTCGCGGTCAGTTCGTCGGTGAGCAGGAACACCTGGCGTTCCATCTCGACCACGAGGCCGGCGACGCGGCTGCGGAAATAGCGGTGGAACGCGTACGCGGGAATCGCCACGCACAGGCCCGCCGCGGTGCAGACGAGCGCCTCGCCGATGCCGCCCGCCATCTTCAGCGGATCGCCGACACCGCTGACCATCACCGCGAAGAACATGCGGATGAGACCGAACACGGTACCGAGCAGGCCGAGCAGCGGCGAGATCAGCGCGATCGTGCCGAGCGTGTTGAGGAAACGTTCGAGCCGGTGCACGACGTGGCGACCGGTATCCTCGACGCGCTCCTTGATCACCTCGCGCGGGCGGTTGCGCACGGTCAGGGCGGCGGCGAGCAGCTCGCCGAGCGGGGAATTGGCGCGCAACGCATTCAGGTGCTCCGGGTCGAGCTTGCGCGTGCGCGCCCATTCGCGCACTTCGCTGCCGAGTCCCGGGGGAACGACGGTCTTGCGGCGCAAGGTCCAGAAGCGTTCGAGGATGATCGCCAGCGCGACCGCGGAACAGATCAGGATCGGCAGCATCGCCCAGCTGCCGGCCATCAGGAGTTCGAACACGTGTGACACCCTTCCGATAACGTTGCTGCCCGCATCATAGCAGCGCCGCCGACGCTGTCTGTGAGGACGTCGACGCGGCGGCGACCGGTGCGGGCGAGCCGCGCATGCCCTCGCGCCAGTAGTGCCATTGCCGCTCGCGCTCGCGCGCGACGATCCGCGGTGGCGCGTCGGCCGGAAACGCGAGATGGACGGCGCCCGCGTCGGCGGTGTTGACGAGCACGGCCCCGATCGCCGCATAGCGCGCGACGACGTCCGGCGCGGGATGGTGGAAGCGGTTGCGCCAGCCGGCCGAGACGACCGCGATGACCGGATGCAACGCCGCGAGCAGGGCCGGGCTGGACGAGCTGCGGCTGCCGTGGTGCGGCACGATGATCGCGAGCGGCGGCCCTGCCCCGGCCGCGCCGGCGACGTCGCCCTCGACGCGACGGCTGATGTCGCCGGGCAGCAGCAGGCGACCTGCGCGTCCTTCGACGAGCAAGACGCAGGAACGATCGTTGCCGCGAACGTCCGCGGCCGCCTCGGCCGGGCCGAGCATGGCGAAGCGCACGCCGTCCCATTCCCACGCCTCGCCCGCACGGCAGGCGTCGGCGCCGATCGCGAGCCGCCCGGGTTCCCCGCTCGCGCGCGCGGCAGCAGGGAATGCGCGCGCGACGGTCGCCGCGCCGCCGGCGTGATCGTTGTCGCCGTGGCTGATCACGAAGCGATCGAGCCGATCGACGCCGAGCGCGTGCAGCGCCGGCAGGACCGCAGCATCGCCGAGGTCGAAATCGGACGGATAGCGCGCCCCGGCATCGAACAGCAGCGCGTGTCCGCGCGTGCGCACCAACACCGAAAGCCCCTGGCCGACGTCGATGACCAGCGCCTCGAACGCGCCCGCTCCGGGCGGCGGGCGCGACGGCCAGAGCAGCGGCACGAACAGCAGCAGGCCGAGCAGGCGCGCCGGCGTCGCGCGCGGCAGGAACAGCCACAGCGCGCCGGCGATCGCGAGCGCGGCGGTCCACGGCTCGGACTCGGGCAGCCACCAGTGCGCGCCGGGCCAGTGCGCGGCCTGCTCCAGCAGCCACCACTGCACGTGCGCGACCGCGGCGGCGAGCGCGAGCGGGAGCATGGCCGCGGCGGGCAGGAGCAGCAGCGCGATCACGGCCAGCAGGCACAGCGGCACGATCACGAAACTGATCACCGGCACCGCGACCAGGTTCGACAACGCGCCGACCAGCGACGCCTCGCCGAAGAACGCTATCGACAGGGGCAACAGCGCGACGGTCATGACCAGCTGGCCGAGGCCGAGTTCACGCAGGAAGCGCAGGCGGCCACGTACCGGGCCGAGCGCGAGCATGAGGAACGCCACGCCGACGAACGAGAGCCAGAAGCCGGGTGCCAGCGTCGCCAATGGATCGACGGCGAGGATCGCGAGCAGCGCGAGCGCGAGCGTGTGCGGGCCACCGCCACCGCGTCGGCCGAAGCGCATCGCGGCCACCACCGCGATCATCGCCAGCGTGCGCACGGTCGGCAGGCTGCCGCCCGCGAGCAGGCCGTAAAGCGAGGCCGCCAGCAACGCGGCCGGCGCGCGCACGAGCGGATAAGCCATGCGCAGGCCGAGGCGCGGGCACGCCGCCCACAGCGACCAGGCGAGTGCGACACCGAACAGGCCGGCGACGCCGACGTGGAAACCGGAGATCGCGATCAGGTGCGGGATTCCGTTGGCGCGCGCGACCTCCCAATCGCCCTGCTCGAGGCCGCGCGTATCGCCGATCGCGAACGCGCGCAGCAAGGCCGCATCGTGCGCATCGGTGACGCGCGACGCGATGCCCGCGGCGATCGATTCGCGCAGGCGGTCGATGCACGCGGCACGCGCACCGAGTCGGCGGTCGACCTCCGCCTCGCGCACGTAGCCGACCGCGACGATGCCGCGCTCGAGCGCCTGCCGTTCGGCGTCGAAGCCGCCCGGGTTCACCAGCCCGCGCGGACGCTTGAGCCGCAGCAAAAGCTGCCAGCGGTCGCAGGCGGCAAGCGCCTCCGGCGCGCCGTCGTACCAGGCGACGCGCACGCGACCGCGCAACGGAAGATCGTCGCCGTCGAGGCGGGCCTGCTCGATGCGCAGCACGAACCGGGTCGCGTCGTCGCGCCGCAGCGGCAGGCCATCGACGGTACCGGCGACGAGCACGTCGCGTCCTTCCAGCTCCGACGGCAGGCGCGCGTCGAGGGCGATGCCCGCGTGCCACGCGCACCAGGCGAAGCCGAGCAGCAGCCAGCCGAGAAGGCGCAGGCGGGGCAGCAGGAGGGCGAGCGCCCCGAGACCCGCGAGCGCGAGCACGAGCACGCCCGAAGGCAGCGCCGGCAGCGCATGCACGGCGAGTACGCCGCACAACGCGGCAATGGCCGCGCACACGCCGACGATCGGTCTCCGCGCTTCGAGCATCCTGCCCTCGCCTCGCTCGTTGACGACCGCGCTCCGTCGCGGCCACCCGCCACCGCCGTGCTAGGCGGCGTGCGGGTGCAGCCTGCCGCCGGAGAGTTCGAGCACGCGCCCGGCGCGCGCGGCGAGCTTCGGGTCATGCGTGACGAGCACGAGCGCGGTGCCGATCTCGCGGTTGAGCTCCAGCATGAGGTCGTACACCTGCGCCGCATTGCGCTCGTCGAGATTGCCGGTCGGCTCGTCGCCGAGCACGCAGGCCGGGCGCGTGACCAGTGCGCGCGCGACCGCGCAGCGCTGGCGCTCGCCCCCGGACAGTTCACCCGGCTTGTGCTCGAGCCGCTCGCCGAGGCCCACCCGCTGCAGGAGCGCGATCGCGCGATGGCGGGCTTCATCGATCGCGGTGCCGCGGATCAGCAGCGGCATGCAGACGTTCTCGATCGCGCTGAATTCGGGCAGCAAGTGGTGGAACTGGTAGACGAAGCCGAGCGCGCGGTTGCGCAGCTCGCCGCGCGCGCGATCGGACAGGCGCGACATCACCGTGCCGTCGACGCTCACCTCGCCCGCCGTCGGTGCGTCGAGGCCGCCGAGGATGTGCAGCAGCGTGCTCTTGCCGGTGCCCGAGGCGCCGATGATCGCGACCGTTTCACCGCGTCGCACCGAGAGGTCGACGTCGCGCAGCACGTCGGTGCGCAGCTTGCCTTCCTGGTAGGTCTTGGCGACGCCGGCGGCGGAGAGGACGGTGCCGGGGCCGGGGGCCGAGGGCTGAGGGCTGGAATTTCGCATCATCGGCTCACTCGTAACGCAACGCCGCCGCAGGTTCGGTCTTCGCCGCGCGCCGCGCCGGATAGAGCGTCGCGAACGTGCAGAACAGGAACGCGGTGAGCGTGATCCAGGCCACGTCAGATCCGTGCAGGTCGCTCGGCAGTTCGCTGATGTAGTAGACGTCCGGCGACAGGAACGTCACGTGGAAGGTGCGCTCGACCCAGTGCACGATCGCGCTGAGGTTGAGTGAGAGCAGCACGCCGAACAGCACGCCGAGCGCGATGCCGAGGGTGCCGACCAGCACGCCCTGCACCATGAACGTGCCCATCACCGAAGCCGGGCTCTGGCCGAGCGTGCGCAGGATCGCGATGTCGGCCTGCTTGTCCTGCACGAGCATGACGAGCGTCGACACGAGGTTGAACGCGGCGACCGCGACGATCAGCGAGAGGATCAGGAACATCACCTTCTTCTCCATAGCGATCGCCTTGAAGAAGTTGCTGTGGCCCTGCATCCAGTCGGTCACGCGGTAGAACTGGCCGAGCTGCTGCGACAGCCGGCGGCCGACCGGAAATGCCTGGAACATGTCGTCCAGGCGCAGGCGGATGCCGGTCGGGCCGTCGAGCCGGTACAGCGTCTGCGCATCCTGCAGCGCGACGACGGCGAGGCCGGAGTCGTATTCCTGCATGCCGGCCTCGAACACGCCGACGACGGTGAAGCGCTTCATGCGCGGGATCGCGCCGATCGGCGTCGCGCTGAACTCCGGCGCGAACACGGTGACGAGGTCGCCGACGCCGACACCGAGCGTCATCGCGAGTTCCTTGCCGAGCACGATGCCGAACTTGCCGGGCACGAGCGCGTCGAGCCTGCCGTCGACCATCCGCGCACCGATCTCGGACACGCCCGCCTCGAGCGCCGGGTCGATGCCACGGATGATCGCGCCACTGACGCGCGTGCCCTGCAGCATCGCCTGGCGCTCGACATAGGGTGCAGCACCGAGCACGTGCGGATCTTCGCGCGCCACCTTCAGCGCCTCGGGCCAGTCGCGCACGCTCTCGCCGATGCCCTCGATGGTCGCGTGCGCTACCATGCCGAGGATGCGGTCCTTGAGCTCCTTGTCGAAGCCGTTCATCACCGAGATCACCGTGATCAGCGCGGTGACGCCGACGGCGATACCGAGGATCGACACGAGCGAAATGAACGAGATGAAATGGTTGCGCCGCTTCGCGCGCGTGTAGCGCAGGCCGATGAAGACTTCGAGTGGGCGGAACATCGTGCGGGCGGTCCTCGGGTCGTTCGCCGTACGGCGCACCCGGCGGCGCGCCCATCCTGACGTCGCAGCGACGAATCGCGCCGCGTCGTTGCGTTCGACCGCAACGGCGGTGCAGAGTGCCGCAAGCCCGCCGACGCGGCAAGTCGGCCGACGACGGGGCCGGCGTAGGAATTCCACGCATCACGGAGCCGCATGAACGAAACCACCCATCCGCCGCTGCGCGCCGACCTGCGCGACGCCCTCGCCCGCGCGGTACACCAGGTCAATACCGTCGTGCTCGGCAAGCCGCACGAGGTCCGCCTCGCCTTCGTCTGCCTGCTTGCCGGCGGCCACCTGCTCATCGAGGACCTGCCCGGCATCGGCAAGACCACGCTCGCGCACGCGCTCGCCGCGACGCTCGGGCTCGGCTTCCAGCGCGTGCAGTTCACCTCCGACCTGCTGCCGTCGGACATCATCGGCGTCGGCATCTACGAACGCGAAGCCGGCGTGTTCAAGTTCCACCCGGGACCGCTGTTCACCCAATTGCTGCTGGCCGACGAGATCAACCGCGCGATGCCGAAGACGCAGAGCGCGCTGCTCGAGGCGATGGCCGAGGGCCAGGTCACCGTCGACGGCACGACGCATCGGCTGGCGCCACCGTTCTTCGTCGTCGCGACGCAGAACCCGCTCGACCTCGCCGGCACCTGGCCGCTGCCCGATTCCCAGCTCGACCGCTTCATGCTGCGCATGAGCCTCGGCTATCCCGACCGCGACGCCGAGCGCGCGATGCTCGGCGCGAGCGACCGCCGCGACGTCATCGCCGCGCTCGCGCCCTGCCTCGGGCCCGACCGGATCCTCGAGCTGCGCCAGGCCTGCGCGGCAGTGCTCGCGAGCCCCGCGCTGATCGAGTACGTGCAGGCCCTGCTCGCGGCGAGCCGCGACCATCCGGAAATCCGCGTCGGCCTGTCGCCACGCGCCGGCCTCGCCCTGCTCGCCGCGGCGCGCGCGCATGCGCTGCTCGCCGGTCGCGCGCACTGCGTGCCCGAGGACGTGCAGGCGGTGTTCCCGTTCGTCGCCGGGCATCGCCTCGGCCTCGGCGCGAACGCGCGCATCGACCGCACGCGGCTCGTCGCGCAGTTGCTCGAGGCCACGCCGGTGCGCTGAGCATGGAGAGCACCCTCGCGTCGTGGCGCCTGCGCGCGCTCGCCTTCGCCGAGCGACGCCTGCCCGCGCTGACCCGCCTGCGCCAGCCCGAAGCGCTGCCGATCCACCTCGACCGCCGGCGCATCTACGTGCTGCCGACGGCGTTCGGCCTCGGCCTCGCGGCGCTCCTGTTCGTCATGCTGGTGGGTGCGCTGAACTACGCCAACAATGCGGCGGTGCTCTTCACCTGCCTGTTCGCGAGTACCGCGGGAGCGAGCGTGTTCGCCGGATTCCGCGCGATGAGCGGGCTGCAGCTCGTGCGCGTGCACGCCGGCGAAGCGCATGCGGGCGATGCGCTCGCGCTCGAGCTGCGCTTCGATCCGGGCGCACGCGGGCGTGCCAGCCTGCGCTTGCAGCATGCTGCATTCGAAACCGCGTTCGCACTTTCGGCGAACGAGCCGGCGGACGTCGCGGTACCTTTGGCCACGACGCATCGCGGCTGGATCGGCCCAGGTCGCGTGCGCGTGTGGAGCGACTATCCATTCGGGCTGTTCCGCGTCTGGAGCTGGCTGCACCCCGATGTCGCCTTCCTCGTCTATCCCGCGCTCGAGCGATCGGCGCCACCGCTGCCGGCGGGCGAAGGCCGCATCGGCGAGCAACAGCAGGCCGGGGCCAACGAGGAACACGCGGGGCTGCGCGATTACCGACCGAGCGATCCGCCGCGCCTGATCGCGTGGAAGGCGTCGGTACGCCATGACAGCCTGCTCGTGCGCGACGTCGAGCGCTACTCGGGCGAGGCGCTCACGCTCGACTACGCGGCGCTTCGCGGTCTCGACCGCGAAGCCAGGATCAGCCGCCTCGCCGCGTGGGTGGTCGCCGCGGAGCATGCGCGCCTCGCCTACACGTTGCGCCTGCCGCACGAAACGACCGGCCCCGGCCTCGGTGCCGACCACCTGCGCGCATGCCTGCGTGCACTCGCGCTGATGCCGGCGGACGCGCATGGCTGACCAGCTCGACCGGCAGCAGTTCGAACGCACCGCGATCGCGGTCGCCGCGACGATCGCCACGCACGCGGCGCACCTGCCGCCGTGGCTGACCGCAGGCCTCGCCGCCGCGATCGGCCTGCGCCTGTTCGCGCGCCGACGTGGCAGCGCGACGATCTCGAGCTGGACGCGCGTGCTGCTGACCGCACTGCTGCTCGTCGTCGTCGCCACGCGCTACGGCAACGTGTTCGGCCGCTTGCCCGGCACCGCGCTCGCCTGCGGCCTGCTCGGGCTCAAGCTGTTCGAAACCGAGCGCACCCGCGATGCGCGCGTCGCGCTCTGCTTCTCGGGGTTCGTGTTGATGTCGTCACTGCTGTTCTCGCAGGCGTTGTCGTTCAGCCTGTTCGTCGGCGGCGTGCTCGTGCTGATCCTCGGCGCCCTCGCCACGCTGCAGCCGGCGCCGCTGCCGACGCGACGGCCACTGCGCGCCGACTTGCGCATCGCCGCCACGCTGCTCGCCGCGAGCGTGCCGCTCGGCCTCGCCGCATTCGCCCTGCTGCCGCGCCTGCAGGCTCCGCTGTGGGGCTCCCGCGACGACGGCATCGGCCGGACCGGCCTCAGCGAGACGATGGCGCCCGGCCAGTTCTCGCAGCTGATGCAGGACGACTCGCCGGCGTTCCGCGTGGAATTCGCCTCCGCGAAGCGGCCGCCGAACGCCGCACTGTACTTCCGCACCATCGTGCTCACCGACTTCGACGGCACGACCTGGACGCGACGCTTCGGCAGCGACCGCGGCGTACCGACGCCGGCCGCGCGCGGGCGCACGTTCGATTACACCGTCACGCTGGAAGCGACCGACCGGCGATGGTTGCCGGCGCTGGACCTGCCGCTGTTCGCACCCCCCGGCGCGCGCCTCGACGACGACCAGATGCTGATCGCGGCGAGGCCGGTGAACCAGCCACGCGAATACCAGCTGCGCTCGGACGTCGACACGCATGCGGAGCCGTCGCTCGATCGCCGCGAGCGCCTGCCCATGCTGCGCCTCCCGTCCGGATACGGGCCGCAGGCGCGCGCGCTGGCGCAACGCTGGCGCGAACAGGCGAAGGACGACCAGGGCGTCGTCAGGGCCGCCCTCGCGATGTTCCGCGGCAGCTTCACCTACACGCTGTCGCCGCCGCCGCTCGCGCGCGATTCGGTCGACGACTTCCTGTTCGGTTCGCGGCAGGGCTTCTGCGAGCACTACGCCTCCGCCTTCGTGTTCCTCATGCGCGCGGCCGGGATACCCGCGCGTGTAGTGACCGGTTACCAGGGGGGATGGTGGAGCGGCGACTACCTGCTCGTGCGCCAGTCCGACGCGCACGCATGGGCGGAGATCTGGCGCGACGGATCCGGGTGGCAGCGCGTCGACCCGACCGCCGCGGTGAGTCCCGCCCGCGTCGAACTCGGCGCCCCCGACGCGAACAACGTCCAAGCCTGGTTCGGCGCCGAATGGCTGCGCGAGGTACGCAACCGCTTCGATGCCGTCAATCGCCTGTGGACGCTGTCGGTCGTGCAGTTCGACGCGATGAGCCAGCGCAACCTGCTCTCCAGCCTCGGCATCTCCGCGGCGGCACAAGGCGATCTCCTGCTCATGCTTTCGACCGTGCTCGGCGTCGCGATGCTGTTGGCGGCGGCATGGGCGATGCGCGACACGCGGGCACGCCGCGGCGACGCGCTCGACCACGCCTGGCGGGGGTTCCGCGCGCGCCTGGCCCGGGCGGGCGTCGACGACCGCGCGGCGGAAGGCCCGCTCGACCTGCGCGTGCGCCTGCACGCGACCGCACCGGACATCGCGCGCGCCGTCGATCCGCTCGTCTCCGAATACGTCGCGTTGCGCTACGGTACCGCGCAGCCGGCAGCGTCGCGTATCGCCGATCTCGCCCGCCGCCTGCGCAGCGTGCGGCTGCCACGGGCTCGTCGTGGTGCGTTGCGACGAACCGGCATTCAGGTGCGTCGGGTACCATAGCCTGCATACGGCATGCATCGTCGCCGGTCGAGGTCTCCCATGCGCCACTTCCTCACGATCGCCCTGCTCGCCGCCGGCCTCGCCGCCTGCGCGACCGTGCCTGCGCCGCTGCAGGGCCAGTACGCCGCCGCCACGCCGCGTGATGCGCGCGCCGCCGAGGGACAATCGGTACGCTGGGGTGGCGAAATCATCAAGGTCGAACCGATGCAGGACTCGACCTGTTTCGAGATCCTCGCGCGCGAGCTCGATGCGAGCGCGCGACCGACGCATCGCGACGCGAGCCTCGGCCGGTTCATGGCCTGCCACGAGGGCTTCTACGATCCGGAGGAATTCGATCGCGGCCGCGAAATCACCGTCGTCGGGCGGGTCACCGGCACCGACCACGGCAAGGTCGGGCAATTCGACTACGCCTATCCGCACGTGGATGCGAGCGCGGTCTACCTGTGGCCGAAGCGGCCGCTGTACGTGCGCACGCCGTACTACTACGACCCGTGGCTGTACGGCTACGGCCCGGGCTGGGGGTATTTCGGCCCGGGCTGGGGCTACTGGGGCCCGCCGGTGATCATCCGCGACCGCCGCCCGGATTCCAAGCCGGCGCCGACGCCGCACGGCAAATAGGCACGCAACGCGCAACCATCGCGACAGCATGTGGGCGTAGCATCGCTGCGCCTGTCCGGTGGAGCCACCCGCATGATCCTGCGTTCGCTGCCGTGCGCGATCCTCGCCGCATTCACCCTCGCCGCGTTCACCGTCTCGAACGCCGCCGCGGCTGGCGCGCCCGCATCCGGGGTGTTCTCGTCCCCCGCGGAGGCCGTCGCCGGCAACCATGAGGGCGCGACCGTGCTGTGGGGCGGCCGCATCTTCGAGCGCGGGAGTGATGCGAACGGCGATTGCATCGGCGTGCTCGCGTTCCCGCTCACGCGCCGCGACGGTCGGCCCGATACCCGGCTCGAGCCGGGCCAGATCTTCTACGCGTGCAGCAGCGGCAAGCTCGCGGCGGACCAGTATGCGATCGGTCGCCAGGTCGCCGTGACCGGCACCCTCGAAGCCGTGCGCGAGCGCGTGGTCAGCGACAACTGCCGGACCCTGCCGCCGACGACCGCGTTCGTCACGTGGAAGGCGACCGCGGTCACGCAGACCGCCGAAGGCTGCCTCGCGCGCCTGCCGGTCGTACGCATCAGCGATGGCCGCACCTGGCCCGACCCGCCACGCGCGCACCCGCCGCAGTTCATGTGACGCCGCTCAGCCCGGCGGCCAATGCAGCGCGCGCCCGGCGAGCAGGTGCAGGTGGATGTGGAACACGGTCTGGCCGCCATCGCGATTGCAGTTCATGACCACGCGATAGCCGTCCTGGGCGAACCCTTGCGCCTTGGCCCAGCGCACCGCGGCGACGACGAGCTTGCCGACCAGGGTCGCATCGTCGTCGCCGAGGTCGTTGAGCGTCGCGAACGGCCGCTTCGGAATGAACAGCACGTGCACAGGCGCCTGCGGATTGATGTCGCGGAACGCGAGCACCTCATCGTCCTCGTAGACGATGTCGGCGGGAATCTCGCGGCGGATGATTTTCGCGAACAGGGTGTCGGTCATGGCGTCGGGATGGGTGATTGGTGATTCGGGATTGGTGATCGGGATTCGCCGTGTCGCGAATCGTGCGTCGATTACTGGCGGACCCTACGATACACGCAGCGTTCGTGCTTTCACCAATCACCAATCCCGAATCACCAATCCCCAGTCACAACACCTGCCGCCCGCCGAAGGCATGCGCGAGCGTGCCGCGATCGATGAACTCGAGCTCGCCGCCGAGCGGCACGCCGTGGGCGAGGCGACTTGCGCGCACGCCGGCGGTGCGGGCGAGCTGGGCGAGCATGTGCGCGGTCGCCTCGCCTTCGACGGTGGGATTGGTCGCGACGATGAGCTCCTGCACCTCGCGTTCGGCGAGGCGCTGCGCGAGCAGGTCGAGGCCGAGCTCCTTCGGACCGAGGCCGTCGAGCGGCGAGATGCGGCCGAGCAGCACGAAGTACTGGCCGCGGTAGCCGGTCGCCTGCTCGATCGCGAGCTGGTCGACCGGCGTCTCGACGACGCAGAGCAGGCTGCGGTCACGTGAGGTGCCTGCGCACAGCGCGCACACCGTGTCCTCGCTGAACGTGCGGCAGCGCGTGC
Source organism: Dokdonella fugitiva (assembly GCF_004342425.1). Taxonomy (GTDB): domain Bacteria; phylum Pseudomonadota; class Gammaproteobacteria; order Xanthomonadales; family Rhodanobacteraceae; genus Dokdonella_A; species Dokdonella_A fugitiva. The sequence continues at coordinate 71,426 of NZ_SLWQ01000012.1, forward strand.
AATTGCCGATGCGTTCGACCGCGGCAGCGAGCCGCTCGGCGAGCCGGCGCGCGCCGGTGCGGTCGCGCTCGAGCACGTGGAACGCCATGCGCTGCGCGGTCTTCGCGCCGACGCCGGGCAGGCATCGCAGGGCTTCGACGAGGTCGGCGAGAAGGGGCGAGGAGGACATGCGGTCGAGGGCTGAGGGCCGGGGCTGTGGCTTGGTGGTGGTGGGTGCGCGGACGCGGGCCTGGATTGAATCGGGCCGCCGTCGCGAGAATCAACCGCCTGCGCTGAAGCAGGCTTCCGGCCCTCGCCCTGCCTTCAGAACGGCAACTTGAATCCCGCCGGCAGGTTCATGCCCGAGGCGAGGTTGCCGAGCTTCTGCTGGCTCAGCGCGGCGACCTTGTTGACCGCGTCATTGAACGCGGCGGCGACGAGGTCTTCAGCCATCTCGGGATCGTCCGCGAACAGCTTGCGGTCGATCGAGACCGCGCGCACTTCATGGCGACCGCTCATGCGCACGCTGACGAGACCGCCACCGGACTGGCCGGTGACTTCCGCCTGCGCGAGTTCTTCCTGCGCGCGCTTCATTTCTTCCTGCATGCGCTGCGCCTGTTGCATCAATCCGGCGAGGGGGCCTTTCATGGGTTGGTCGTCCTTTGCGATCCGTCCGGGACTGCGGTGATCTGGGTGGGCTGCGCGTGTGGATACGCCATTTTCTTCGGCCGGTCCACCAGCGGCCATCCATGGCCGCACGTTTCAGATGGAGCGTCCAGCCACGGTGGGCGTCCGTGTCCGCGATTTCGAAGGGGCATCAGCCGTCAGTGGGGCGGATGCTGTCGGGAATCACGCGCGCGCCGAAGGTGTCGATCATCGACTGCACGAACGGGTCGCTCTGCACGGCCTCCTCGGCCGCGGAACGGCGTGCGTGTTCGGCGCGCGTGCGCTGCTCGGCCGGCGTCTGCCCGCCCGTGGATGCGCGTTCGAACCGCACCTTGACGTCGCGCCCGAGCGCGGCGCCGAGGCGCTGTTCGAGCAGGGCGACCATCGCGCCTTCGGCGAGGTGTTCGTACGCGGGGTCCATCGCGAGGCGCACGATGGCGCCTTCGATCGCGACCAGGGTCGCGTTCTGCGCGAGCTGGCCGACCGGCCCACGCAGGCCAGCGCGTTCGATCAGCCCCGGCCAGTCCGACGGCGACGTGGCCGTCGGCGGCGGCGCTTGCAGCGAAGGGGCCTCGGGCATCGCCGTGCGCGACGGTTCCGCGCGCCGCTCGCCCGGCTCGATGCCGCGCGTCGGCTCGCGTGGCGCCGGCGGCGCATCGGCGCGCACCGCCTGCGCCGCGACCGGCGCGCGCGCGGGACTCGACGGCCGTGCCACGGCCGCGCCGTCGGCGCCGGCGGGAACGAACGCGAGCATGCGCAGCAGCGCCATTTCGAATCCGACGCGCGGCGTCGGCGCGAGCGGCAGGTCGCGTCGACCCGTCACCGCCATCTGGTACCACAGCTGCACGTCCTGCGCGGCGAGGCGCGAGGCGAGCGCAGCGAGCCCGGGTTCATCCTCGCCGGCCGCATCCGGCACGAGCTGCAGCAACTGTATGCGATGCAGCAGGCCGGCGAGTTCGTCGAGCACCTGGGCGAAATCGGGCGAGAATTCCGCGATGCGCTCGATTTCGGCGAGCAGCGCCGCACCATCGCCGGCGGCGAGGATCTCCAGCAGCACGCGCACCTTCGCGCGCTCCACCGTGCCGAGCATGGCATGCACTTCGTGTGCATGCAGCGCACCGCCGCCGTGGGCGATCGCCTGGTCGAGCAGCGACAGGCCGTCGCGCAGCGAACCGTCGGCCGCGCGCGCGAGCACGTCGATGCCCTCGTCGTCGAACGCGACCTGCTCGGCACCGAGGATATGACGCATCTGGCCGCCGATCTGTTCCGGCGACAGGCGCTTGAGGTTGAACTTGATGCAGCGTGACAGCACGGTCACGAGCAGTTTCTGCGGGTCGGTCGTCGCGAGCAGGAACTTCACGTGCTGCGGCGGCTCCTCGAGGATCTTCAGCAGCGCATTGAAGGCGGGCTTGGACAGCATGTGCACTTCGTCGATGAGGTACACCTTGTAGCGCCCGCGGGTCGGCGCATACATCGCGTTCTCGATGAGGTCGCGCACGTTGTCGACGCCGGTATTGCTCGCCGCGTCGATCTCGAGCAGGTCGACGAAACGGCCGGCGTCGATCTCGGCGCAGGCCGCGCATTCGCCGCACGGGTTCGACGTCGGCCCCTTCTCGCAGTTCAGCGACTTGGCGAAGATGCGCGCGATCGTCGTCTTGCCGACGCCGCGCGTGCCGGTGAACAGGAACGCGTGATGCAGGCGTCCGCTGTCGAGCGCATGGGTGAGCGCGCGCACGACGTGCTCCTGCCCGACGAGTTCGGAAAAGCGGCGCGGGCGCCATTTGCGCGCGAGGGCTTGATAGGACATCGGATATCCGCTGCTGAGGGCTGCGATTGTAGCAACGCCGATGTTAGCGGACCGTGCGCCCCGCGCGCGCAGACGCGACCGGCGCCTGCGAAGCGGATGAAGTGCAAGTCGGGCCGCCGCCACGGACGGGCGCGAGCTCGACGCAGGAGGTGGCGGCTCCGCCAGCTGCATCCCGGCACCCGAATCACCAACTACGGCTGCTCCCTTCCGGGCCTGACCGGGTTTGCTGGTTATCGTCGCGGGAGAACCGACGGAGCCACCATGAACCGTGCAACGCGACCGCGTCGTCGCGATCGGAAGAAAATCTGGCGGAGAGGGCGGGATTCGAACCCGCGAAACGGTTTGACCCGTTTACACACTTTCCAGGCGTGCTCCTTCAACCACTCGGACACCTCTCCGTAAACTTGCGGGCAGCGGGGCGGGATTGTTCGGCGCTTCCTGCGCCTCACCCCTCGCTGCGCTCGGGGCCAGCCTGCGGCTGTCCCAATTCGTTCCCGACGAATTGGTCGAACCCGCGAAACGGTTTGACCCGTTTACACACTTTCCAGGCGTGCTCCTTCAACCACTCGGACACCTCTCCGTAAACTTGCGGGCAGCGGGGCG
>NZ_SLWQ01000012.1:74577-83078 GCF_004342425.1 Dokdonella fugitiva
ATTCGTTCCCGACGAATTGGTCGAACCCGCGAAACGGTTTGACCCGTTTACACACTTTCCAGGCGTGCTCCTTCAACCACTCGGACACCTCTCCGTTGCGAATGCGGTGAACGAGATCCGCCGCATGCGCTCCCGCTCGGCGGGTCGCGCAGGATACTAGCAGGTACAGGTGCTTACAAGGGCGCGCGGACACGGGAGGGCCTGGCGCGGCGGGCACCGGCACGCGCGGCTGCGCTGCAGTCTCGCTGGTGCGGGGGGCGCGCTCGATGGAGTTGCATCGACGGTGACGTGGCCGTCGAGGCTTGTCCCACGAGGGTTTGCTGCCACCGTCTTCCGTCGTCGCCTAGAAGCCGAGGTCCCGCACGGGTTGGACCGCTGCGCCGTTGCCATCGAAACCATCGGCGAAGATGACATCGTCCGCGCAGCTCACGCCCACTTGGGTCACGTTCGCGCCGGCGATCGCGCCGCTGCCGTTGGCGACCGAGCACACCTGCCCCGTCGGCTGCGTGCCGACCGTGACCACGTACGCCGAGCCGTCGGCGAGCGCCAGCGGGAACGTGAACGATCCGTTCGTCGCGATCGGCAGCGTCTGGGCGCCGGCGTCGAGTGAGAGCGAGAGCCCGCTGCCGGTCAGCCCGGCGACCATGCCGCCGACCGTGTAGCTCGCCCCACCGGTACACGTGACATCGACATCGGTGATATTCGCACCGGTGAGCGTGCCGTTCGCATGCGCGAGCGTGCACGCCTGCCCGACCGGCTGCGACGAAATCATCGCCGTGTACACGCTGGCGTCGGCGAGTGCCGCCGGGAACGTGTACGCACCATCGGTCGCGATCGGGAATGCCGCGCCTCCATTGAGCTTGAGCTCGAGGCCGCCGGCGACGAGGCCGCTCACGTGGCCGCCGATCGTGTAGGTCGGGGCGGGCGCGGTCGTGCACGCGATCGAAACATCGGTGACATTGACCGCGCCGATCGCACCGCTGCCGTTCGTCACGGCGCAGGACTGCGCCGGGTGCGCAGGCGACGCGCTCACGCTGACCGCGTAGTTCGTGCCACCGGCGAGCGCGACCGGGAACGCGAAGCTGCCGTTGGCGACGACGGCCATGTCGTTGCCGCCGTTGAGCTGCAAAACGAGGCCGTCGCCGGCGAGCCCGGAGACGCTGCCGCCGACCGTGTAGGTACCGGCCCCGGCAGGTATCGTGAAGTCGGCATCGGAGATGTCGAAGAAGATGTTGCTCGCGCAGGCGACGCTGACGCGGGCGCGCGTCGTCGCGATGGCCGGCACCGTCACGCTGGCGCTGCCGGAGTTGGCGACGCCGCTCGCGAGCGTGTACGGGAACGTCTGGCCACCGTCGGCGGACAGCGCGATGTCGACCGTGGCGCAATTCACCGGCGCGGCCGTCGTGTTGGCAACGTCCCAACCGACCGATTGCGAACTCGCCTGTGGCCACGATACCGCGGTGTTCGGCGCCGTCACCTGGAACGGCCCCGCGCTGGCGACGACGTTGACGGTCACGTCCTCGCTCTGCGTCGTGCCGCGCGCCGGGCGCTGGTCGCGTACGGTCATGCGGAACTTCAGCGCACGCGTGGTCGTCGGCAGCGTCTCGCCCGGCACCGCGCTGCCGGTCAGTACCGTGGACAGCTTCGGGAACATGCGCGCGCCGCTGACGGTGGGCGGCCATGCGCGGAAGATCGGGCTCGAGCCGTTGTCGCCCACCGCCAGCGCGGCGGCCGGGCCGATATCCCATTCCTCCCATGAGTACGTCACCGTGTCGCCCGCATCGGGGTCGCTCGCCGAGGCGCTCAGGACGAACGGCGTGCGCGCGGGGATCGTGTACCCGGCCGGCAGGCTGCCGGTGTCGATCACCGGCGCTTGGTTGTCGTTGACGACATTGACCGAACAGTTGCCGCCGGCGTTCGTGTACGCGTTGATCTGCTGCAGGCTGATCGCATGGAAATACGGATCGGAATGCGACTGCAGGTCATCGGCGCCGCAGATGCCCGCATAGGCCATGATCGTCGAACCACTGCCCGGCTCGTAGGCGGTCGGGCCGTTGCGGTTGCCGCCGGAACAGAAGTCGCCGACGCCGTTGAACGGGTGGTCGCCGCCGAACTGATGGCCCATCTCGTGCGCGACGTAATCGACGTAGAACGCATCGCCGATCGGGGTCGGCAGGCCAGTCGTGCCGCGCGCCTTGCTGCTGCTGCAGACGTTGCCGAGGCCCGCGACGCCGCCGCTGCCGGTCGTGAACACATGGCCGATGTCGTAGTTGGCGGCGCCGACCACGCCATTGATGACCGACGTGGAATTGTTGATGACGCCACCGCCGTTGCTGCCGAACGGATCGCCCGTCGCGCTCGCATACATGAGCAGGTCGTTGTTCGGCACCAGCGTGAGCTGGATCGACAGTTCCGTTTCGTATATCTGGGTGACGCGATTGATCGCGACGACGGTCGCCGACAGTCCGCCCGCGACGGTGCCGCCGCCGACCGCGGCGATGTACTGGTGGTTGGCCGCGACGGCAGCGCGGTAGACGCGATGATTGACGCCGGTCTGCGTCATCGGCTCGCTCGGCACGAGAGGGTTCGTGTTCGCGCCGGAGCCCTGCCCGTGCACTTCGCAACGGCCCATGCCGCCGGGAATCGCCAGCTCGCTGCGGCGGAAGCTCATGTAGTCGGTCCCGCCGCCGGGCACTTGCGGACGCACGACCCAGATGCCGGACGGGTCGAACACCATCGCCTGGAATCCCATCGGCGACACGTCGAGGCGGACCGGTCGTCCCTGCGCGTCGCTGCCCTTGAAGCTCAGGATGTCGGGATACTTGCGCTGCAGCTCGGGCGGCAGCGTGCCCGAGTCGACGACCATGAAGTCGGCGAAGCCGCCGTTCGGCTGGGGCAACGCGACATTCGTCGCGATGCCGCGCTCATGCGCGGCCTCGAGGTACGCAGCAATGTCGCGCGTGTCGAGCGAAAGTGCCCGGTAGGCGGCCGGATGGGGTGCATCGGGTGCGAGGTTGCGCGCAGCGACATCGTGCCAATACGCCTCCGTCGGCCCGGCGAGCGCCGCGCCGGCGGCGGAAAAACCGAGTACCAGCAGCCACGCTGCCTTGATCGAATGCTTGTTCACTCTCGCAAACCCCCAGTTGCACGCGGACGACACGCCCGCGCCTGCACCGCCTGCGGGGCACGCCGCGCATTCCCCGATCCGGCGACGGTAGCAGGAGATGCACGGCAAGGGTTCCGCCGCGGGAACGACGCAGGCGGCATGGGTTCCGCCGCGAGAACGACGCAGGCGGCATGGGTTCCGCCGCGCGACGGAGTTCACTCGGGATGCAACCAGCCGGATTCGCCGTCGGCGTAGTGCTCGTTCTTCCAGATCGGCACGCGCCGTTTCACTTCGTCGATGATCCAGCGACAGGCGTCGAATGCGGCGCCGCGATGGTCGGCGCTGACGCCGACCCAGACGGCGAGGTCGCCGATCGCGAGGCTTCCCACGCGATGCACGCAGCGCGCCTCGCGGACGCGAAAGCGCGCACGCGCTTCCTCGAGGATCGCCTCTCCTTCGGCGAGCGCGAGCGCGGCATACGCCTGGTAGTCGAGGCGATGCACCGCGCGACCGTCGTTGTGGTCGCGCACCCAGCCCTCGAAACTCGCATAGGCACCGGCCGCCGCATGGTCGAGCGCGGGACGCTCGGCGGCGACGTCGATCGGCGTCTCGCTGAGGCGGAAACGTGGGTCCGTCATGCGCGCGCCCCTCATCCGCCGCTGACCGGCGGCAGGAACACGATCTCGTCGCCGTCGGCGAGCGGGCGATCGACGTCGACGAATGCACCGTTGACGGCGACGCGCAGGCGTTCGAGCGGAAACGCGAACCCGTGCGCGGCGGCGACTTCGGCGTAGAGCTCGCGTGGCGTGCGCGCGGCACTGTCGCGGGTTTCCGCGCCGCGACCGGCGCGATCGGCGAGACTGGCGAAATACAGCAGCTTCACGTTCATCGCGCGCGCCCCGCGTGCACGTCGCGCTTGCCGCCGCGCTTCTCGACCAGGCGCACGCCGTCGATGACGATCTCGTGCGAGAGCGCCTTGCACATGTCGTAGACGGTCAGCGCCGCGATGCTTGCGCCGGTCAGCGCCTCCATCTCGACGCCGGTCTTGTGGCTGAGCGCGACCGTGCAACGCACGAGCAGCTCGTCGCCGCCGTCGAACGCGATCTCGATGCGGCAGTGCTCGACCGGCAGCGGATGGCAGAACGGGATGAGTTCGTGCGTGCGCTTGACCGCCATCGTGCCGGCGATGATCGCGGTGTCGACCACCGGCCCCTTCGCCGACTGCATGCCTTGCGCGCGCAGCGTGCGCGCGACCGCGGGCGGAAAGCGCACGCGCGCCTCGGCGGTCGCCTCGCGGCGCGTGACCGCCTTCGTGCCGACGTCGACCATGCGCGGCCTGCCCTCTTCGTCGACGTGCGTGAGCTTGCCCATTCAGCCTCCGATCGAATACATCTCGACGCGCTCGCGCTGCGCGGCGGTCGCCTCGCTGCGCGCCTCGCTGTAACGGTCGCCACGCGCGCGCCATACCGCGCCGACGAGACCGGCGAGCGCGGCATCGTCGGCGCCCGCGCGCAACGGCGTGCGCAGGTCGCACCCGGTGGATGCGAACAGGCAGGTGTACAACCGCCCGTCCGCCGACAGGCGCGCGCGCGAGCAGTCGCCGCAGAACGGCTCGCTCACCGAACTGATGAAACCGATCTCGCCGCCGCCGTCGGCGAATGCCCAGCGCCGCGCGACCTCGCCACCGTAGTTGGGTGCGAGCTCGACCAGTGGCCAGCGCGCGGCGATGCGCGCGCGCAGCTCCGCGCTCGGCACGACGAGATCGCGGCGCCAGTCGTTGCAGGTGCCGACGTCCATGTATTCGATCAGGCGCACGATGTGGCCGCTGCCACGGAAGTGTTCGAGCAGGCCGAGCACCTGGCCGTCGTTGGTGCCACGCATGACGACACAGTTGATCTTGAGCCGGGTGAAGCCGGCTCGTTCGGCCGCGGCGATCGCCGCGATCACCTCGGCGACCTCGCCGCGTCCGCCCGACATCGCGCGGAACGTGTCCGGATCGAGCGTGTCGAGGCTGAGCGTGATGCGGCCGAGCCCCGCCTCGCGCAATGCGTCGACGTGCGCCGCGAGCAGGGTGCCGTTGGTGGTCAGGGCGACGTCCTCGATGCCCGGGATGGCTGCCAGCGCGCGCACGAGCACGGGCAACTCGCGCCGCAGCAGCGGCTCGCCCCCGGTCAGGCGCAGCTTGCGCACGCCGAGCCCGGCGAACACGCGCGCGAGCCGTTCGATTTCCTCGAAGCGCAGGCGCTCGGCCTTGCGCAGGAACTCGTGGTCGCGCGGGTACTGCTCCTCCGGCATGCAGTAAGGGCAGCGGAAGTTGCAGCGGTCGATGACCGAGATGCGCAGGTCGTGCAGGTGGCGCCCGCGCGCGTCGAGCGGCGCCGCGTGCTCGGCACCTTCGACGCGGACCGGGATAGGCGCGCCCATCAGGCGGCTCCCGGCAACGCGCGCGCGAGCGGCGGCGCGAGCGCGACGACGTCGCCGCGGCGCGCGACGCGCAGGCCGTGGCGCTCCATCGCCACCGCGTCGGCCTCGCTGGCGTAGTGGTAGAGCATGAACCGTCGCAGCAGGTCGGCCGGATATTCGCGCGCGAGGTCGTCGAGGCCGGTGTGCGAGGGATTGCCGTGCAGCGCGCAGTCGTGCGCGACGAGTTCGCCGTCCGACGCATGCTGCGCGAGCATCTCCGGTACCGGGCGCGTATCACCGGTCCAGACGAAGCTGCCGGCGAGCGCGAGGCCGAACGAGGAATTGGGCGCGTGATGGCGCGTCGCGAACACGTCGAACCAGAGGCCGTCGCACCAGAAGCCGCGCGAGCACGGCACGAGGCGGAAGCCGTCCCAGAAATTCGCGCCGCCTTCGGCGAGCACCTGCGGGTAGTCGGCGACGCGCGCCTGCAGCAGCGGCACCAGCGCGGCGTGCGCGTGGATGCGCGTGCGCCCGCGCAGCGCCTCGTCGAAATAGGTGCGATAGAACAGCCGCTCGAGGCCAGCGACATGGTCCATGTGCGTATGCGTCACGTACACCGCGAGCGGCGGCCTGCCGTAATGATCGAGGTAGGCCGACAGCGCTTCCGCACCGCAATCGATCATGAGCAAGGGCTCGCCGTCGCGCTCGAGCACCCCGCAGGCCGAGCCGAGTTCGGGCGCCTGCGCGCTGCCGACGCCCAGGAAGCGCAGGGCCAGGTTCACGGCGCGGGCTCCGGTCCGGCGAGCGCGCGTCGCGCCATCGCATCGTGGTAGGCGGCCAGCAGCGGATGCCAGAAGCGCGGCTCGAAGCCGTCGAGGCGACCCGCACCGAGCTTCCGCAGCGAGCGCAGCAGGCGCGCGAGATTGGCCTGCTGCCAGGAGAAATGCGGCTTGCGCAGGCGGCCGCGGTCGAAGTCGATCAGACTGACGCCACCGTCGGCGGCGACGAGGATATTGTGCGCATTGAGGTCCGCATGGCATGCGCCGGCGAGGTGGAAACGCGCGATCGTGCCGCCGATGCGCTGTGCGAGCAGCGCGTCGATCTCTCCGCGCAGGAGCCGGGCGGCGAGCGTCTCGGTGCCTTCGATGCGCCGCGTGAGCAGGTCCGCGCGATAGCCGAGGCCGTCGCGGCGATAGCATGCGGCGACCGGCAGCGAAACCGGAAGGTGCCGGTCGGCGAGGCGCGCGAGCAGGTCGAACTCGCGGAACGCGCGCGTGCGCGCCGCGCCGGTCCAGACGTACACGTCGGCGCTCAGGCGCGCGGCGAGCCCGCCGCGATGGTAATGCCGCAGCGCACACGCGCCGGCCGGCGTGTCGACGAACACGACGCCGCCACGGCCGCCCGCGGCGCGGCCGAGCAGGCCCCAGTGGGCCGCGTCGAACCACTCGACCGTGGGCACCGCGCCGAGCGCGGCGTCGTAGACGATCGCACCGTCGGCCGTCGATTGAACTTGCGCCTCGATCATGCGTCTGCCAAGTTTCCACCTCTTGCGCCCGGCCCGGCGCGCTTCGTCCGTAGATGGTAGCAAGCACCGCATGGAACAAGTTGCAACCGCCGGTACCGAACCGGCATCGCTTTGCCTGTTGCGCACCTCGGCGATCGGCGACGTCACCCACGTCGTGCCGATGGTGCGCACGCTGCAGGCGCATTGGCCCGGCACGCGCCTGACCTGGCTGATCGGCAAGCTCGAGCACAAGCTGGTCGGCGACCTGCCCGGCGTCGAGTTCATCGTGTTCGACAAGCACGCCGGGCGCGCGGGCCATCGCGCGGTGCGCGAACAGCTCGCCGGCCGCCGCTTCGATGCCCTCCTGCACATGCAGGTCGCCATGCGCTCGAACCTGCTCAGCCTCAGCGTGAAGGCACCGCTGCGCATCGGCTACGACCGCGCGCGCTCGAAGGACCTGCACGGCCTGTTCGTGAACTGCCGCATCGCCGCGCGGCACGGCCAGCACGTGCTCGACGCGATGGCGAGTTTCCTCGAGCCGCTCGGCCTGCGCCAGACCGAGGTGCGCTGGGACATCCCGATCCCCGACGAGGCCCACGCGTTCGCCGAACGTCACCTGCCCGGCGACGCGCCGACCCTGCTGGTGAGCCCGGTGTCGAGCCATCGCCTGCGCAACTGGCGCCCCGAGCGCTATGCAGCGGTGATGGACCACGCCGCGCTGACGCTCGGCTGGCGCGTCGTGCTGTGCGGTGGGCCGAGCGCGTTCGAGCGCGAGTTCGCCGACGCGATCCTTGCCGGCATGGGCACGCGCCCGATCGATCTCGTCGGCAAGGACACGCTCAAGCAGCTGCTCGCCCTGCTGCAGCGCGCGACGCTCGTGCTCTGCCCCGATTCCGGCCCGATGCACATGGCCAATGCGGTCGGCACGCCCGTGCTCGGCCTGCACGCGGCGAGCAACCCGGTGCGCAGCGGCCCCTACTCCGACCGCCAATGGTGCGTCGATCGCTATGATGCCGCCGCGCGCAAGTTCCGCCGCAAGCCGGCCGATGCGCTGCCGTGGGGCACCAAGCTCGAGTACCCCGGGGTGATGGACCTGATCGAAGTCGACGACGTGCTCGAGCGGCTCGCCGCGTTCGATGAACGGCGCTGCGGAGCGGCCGCGCCGGCCTGATCCGGTTGAATTGGCCGCGAGAGCCACGTATCATCCGCGGCCCGCTCCGGAGCGCCAGCTCCGGGATTGGGACAGCCCGCAAGGGCTGGCCCCGAGCGCGAAGCGCGAGGGGTGAGCATCAGGATGATGCGAACAATGCGCCGGCGAGGACTCGACCCTCGCGTCGCCGGCAGGTTTCCTGGAGAGGTGGCAGAGTGGTCGACCAATTCGCCGGGAGCGAATTGGGACAGCCCGCAAGGGCTGGCCCCGAGCGCGAAGCGCGAGGGGTGAGCATCAGGATGATGCGAACAATGCGCCGGCGAGGACTCGACCCTCGC
>NZ_SLWQ01000012.1:83174-100660 GCF_004342425.1 Dokdonella fugitiva
TCGCGTCGCCGGCAGGTTTCCTGGAGAGGTGGCAGAGTGGTCGAATGCGCCGGATTCGAAATCCGGTTTACGGTTATGCCGTAACGTGGGTTCGAATCCCACCCTCTCCGCCAGTTTCGAACGCAAGGGGCCGCGAGGCCCCTTGTTCGTTTCCGGCGTCGCCACGTCGGCGCCCTCGACAGCGAGCCAAGCCATGAGCACGATTTCCACCCCGGTGTCCTTCGGCGAGCTGATCGACAAGATCACCATCCTCGAGATCAAGGCCGAGCAGATCCGCGACGCGGCGAAGGTCGCGAACGTGCGCACCGAACTCGACCTGCTCGGCGCGACGTGGGCGGCACATCCGGCGTCGAAGACCGACATCTCCGACGAACGCGCGCGCCTGCGCGCGGTGAACCAGGCGCTGTGGGACATCGAAGACCGCATCCGCCTCAAGGAAAAGGCGAAGGCATTCGACGCCGAGTTCATCGAACTCGCGCGCGCGGTGTATTTCCGCAACGATGAGCGCGCCGCGGTCAAGCGCGAGATCAACGAGAAGCTCGGCTCGACCCTGGTCGAGGAAAAGTCCTACCAGGACTACCGCTGACGTCGACCTCGCGGGGCCGGGCCTAGGTCCCCTCGCCACCCGTGGCGAGTTCCGCCACGAGTGCGCGCGTGCGCGGATGCGCTTCGCCGTAGACGCGGCGACAGGTCGCGAGCGCTTCCTCGCGCAGCGCGCGTGCTTCGTCCGGCGCGCCGCGCTCGATGATGCCGGCGAGCAGCCGGTCCACCTCGGCCATGCGCACGCTGCCCGACTCGCTGCTCGCAGCGAGCCTCGCCCGCGCCGCACGCGCGAACCTTTCCCCCTCTTCCCGTTCGCCGCGTCCGGCGAGCACGGCGCCGTAGGCGGCATCGGCCCAGGCGAGGAAGGCGAGATCGTCGGGCGAATGCGCGAGATCGGCGCGGCTGTCGGCCAGCGTCGCCAGCGCCGCCGGGTCGTGCGCGCGCCACTCGGCGAGGCCGAGCATGAGCTTGGTGCGCCCGCGCCGCGGGATCTTTCCTGCATCCATGATCGAGCGCGCTTCGCGCAGGCTGGCGATCGAGGCGGCGTCGTCACCCGCGTAGTACTGCGCCGAGCCGAATGCCGAGAGCGTGATCGCGATCATCGGCGCGCCCGGCTGCAAGGTCGCGCGCGCCTGCGCGACGGCCGCGCCGAGCGTCGCCACGGCGAGGTCGAGGTGCCCCGTGTAAAGCTGCGCGAGCCCGAGCACGTTGTCGACGTAGATCGCGCGCGCATGGCCCTTGCCGAGCGTGCGCTCGAGCATCGCGTGCGCGCGCGTCGCGAGTTCTTCCGCCTGCGCATAGCGCTCCTGGTAGAGCGCATCGCTGGCGAGGTTCATGAGGTCCATCGCGATGTCGGGGCTGTCCGGCCCTTCGATCGCGGTGCGCTCGGCCAACGCGGCCTCGTGCATGCGCTGCGCCTCGGCACGATCACCGGCCAGGTTCGCCATCTTGGCGAGCCCGGTCAGCGCTTCGATGCGCTCGCGCGCGTGGTCAGGGCCGGCCTCGCGCAGCAGCGCGTACGCCTGCTGGTAGGCCTCGCGCGCCGCCGCGGTGTCGCCGCTGTCGCCCGCCGCGAGCGCGAGCGCGGCGAGCGCGACGCCGACCTGCGGCGAGTCGTCGCCGTGCAAGCCGCGCAGCTGCGCGACGCTGCGATCGAGCAGTTCGCGCGCGATCTTCGGCTCGCCGATGCGCGCGAGCACGTTGGCGATCGTCATGCGCAGGTCGGCCTGCACGTCGGGCGCATCGGGAAACTCGGCATCGATGCGCTGCGCGGCCTTGCGCAGCAGGTCGACCGGCGTGCTGGCCCCGCGCTGCGCCTGGTACGGGTTGGCGTCCTTGAACAGCGACGTCAGGAACGCCTGCGCGTGCTCGGCGCGGGTCGCCATGCGCGTCGCGCGCTGGGCCTGCCACAGCGCGACCATCGCCACGCCGAACAGGGCCGCGACCGCGATGCCGGCGACCGCCACCGCGGCGCGGTGCCGGCGCATGAAACGCGTGGCCGAATAGAGGAAGCCGGGCCGCACGATCGTCAGCGGGCGATCCTCGAGCCAGCGGCGCAAGTCCTCGCGCAGCAGCGCGACCGAGGCATAGCGGCGCGCGGGCTCGTGCGCGAGCGCGTGGGCGATGATGCGGCCGAGGTCGCCGCGCAGCAGGCGCGGAACGGTGCGCGGCTCCGCCGTCGCGACGCCGGCGCGTGCGGTCGCCGTCGCCGCCTGGCGCGCGAGTTCGGCCGTCGTCCAGTCCGCGTCCGTGCCGCGGCCCTCGAGCGTCGGCAGGCGCCGGCCGCTGACCAGTTCGAACAGCAGCAGGCCGAGCGCGTGTACGTCGGTGGCCGTGCTCGCGCGCTCGCCGCGCAACTGTTCCGGCGCGGCGTACTCGGGCGTGAACACGCGCGTCGCGGGCGCCTGCTCGCTGCGCGCGTCGAGCACGAGCGCGATGCCGAAGTCGAGCAGCTTGACCACGCCGTCGGCGCCGACGAGCACGTTCGACGGCTTGAGGTCGCGGTGCACGACGAGCTGCGCGTGCGCGTGCGCGACGGCGGCGCAGACCTGGTCGAACAGCTGCACGCGCGCGACGACGTCGAGCGCGTTGCGTTCGCAGTAGTCGAGCAACGGCTCGCCGTCGACGTATTCCATCGCGAGCCAGGCGCGATCGCGCTCGATGCCCGCGTCGACGAACGCAGTGATGTTGGGATGGGCGAGCGCGGCCAGCACGCGGCGTTCGCGCGCGGCGAGTTCGGCCACGCGCGCGGCGTCGCCGTCGAGCAGCTTGAGCGCGACGTGCTGGACGAAGTCGGCACCGCGGCGCTCGGCGAGATAGACCACGCCCATGCCGCCGCTGCCGATCCGGCGCACCAGGCGGTAGGCACCGAAGTGGCGACCAAGCTCGTCGTCCAGGGTCGGCAGCAGCCGCCGCAGCGGCGCGTCGAGCGCCTCGGTGCGCGCGCGCTGCGCGTCGCCCGCGAGTTCGCGCGCCGAGGTCGCTAGCGCGGGATCGGTAGCCGCGATGCGCTCGAGTTCGGCCTCGCGCGCGGCCGGCGTGAGCACATCGAGCCGCTCGACGAGCGCGCGCAGCTCGCGCCAGCGCGCGGCGTCGAACAGCGGCGGCGTGGATGCGCCGCTCATGCGGCGCTGCACCGCGTGCGCGGGTCGGGGCGGACGTCGTACGGCACGCTGCATCCTGTGGTTCGGCCGGTGCACATCATCGCATCCCGGCGCGCCGGTGACAGCGGTTTTGCCCGCAGCGCCCCGGCACCTGCCCGCAGTGGTCGTCGCCGAGAGGGCGGATCGAACGTCGGACGCCTACAGATCCCGCGCGACGCGGAAGCCGACGCGCGCGCTGCGCGTATCGGTGCGCGCGGCGATGCGGAACGCCGAGCGCACCTGGTCCGGGTCGCTGCCCCACGAGCCGCCGCGCACGACGCGGCGTTCGCAGCCGGGATTGACCCAGGCCGTGCTGTCGCGCGGCGCGCGCGTGTAGTTGTCGTGCCAGCAGTCCTCGACCCATTCCGACACGTTGCCTTCCATGTCGAACAGGCCGTAGCGGTTCGCCGCGAAGCTGCGCGTCGGCGCCGGTCCCCAATACCCGTCGCTGTAGCGCGGGAATGCGCTGGTCCAGCTGCGCTTGCTCGGCGAACGGTCGCCTTCGCCGGTGAAGTTGCCGATCACGCGATCCGGGTCGCCGTCGCCCCAGCTGTAGCGCGCCGCCGAGCCCGCGCGCTCGGCGTACTCGAATTCGGCCTCGGTCGGCAGCCGGTAGTGCTTGCCGGTGCGCGCCGACAGCCACCCGAGGTAGGCCTTGGCGTCGTTCCACGAGACGTTGATCACCGGCAGGTTGTCTCCCGCGCGCTCGCCGCGATAGTCGTTGCGCCAGCTCATGCCGCGGCGGTCGGCGATGCGTCCCGTGCTTTCCTCGTAGACGGTGGCCGAACCGAGCTTCTCCGCGTCGGTGGCGTACTTCGTCGCCGCGACGAACTCGCGGAACTGCCCGACCGTGACCTCGCCCTGGCCGAGCGCGAAACCGACCGCGATGCGCACGCGCCGCTGCGGTTCCTCGCTGTCCTGATGCCCGCTCTCGTCCGCGGGCGATCCCATCACGAACTCGCCCGTCGGCACGACCACGAGCGGCGGCGCGCTGCCCGCGACATCGAGGAAGCGGTCGCGGATGACTTCGCCCGGCGCGAGGCTCGCGTAGAGGCGTGCGTTGCGCAGGCGCAGGTTGAAATCGTCGATGCCGGCGAGGTCGGGGCTGATCGCCAGCGCCTTCTTCGCCAGTTGCTCGGCCAGGTCCGCATTGCCCGAATCGAGCGCCGAACGCGCCTGGGCGAGCACGGTTTCGGCGCGCTGGCGACGGATGCCGTCGACGCGCGAACGCGTCTCGAGCAGGGCCTGCGAGCCCGGGCGGATCGCCGAGGCGACGCCGAGGGTGGCGTCGGCGCCGCCGAAATCGTCCTGCGCGGCCTGGGCGAGCGCGCGGTCGAGGAACTCGCGCTCGATCGTGGCGAGTCCGGCGTCGGCGAGGCGGTTGCCCGGGTCGAGCTTCATGACTTCGCGATACGTCGCCAGCGCGTTGTCGTTGCCTTCGCCGGTGAGCTTGCCGGCCTTCACCTGCGATGCGGCGTCGGCGAGCAGCGGCACGATCTGGTGCAGCGTCCTGATGCGCGATCGCAGCGCAGTGAGTTCCTCCTCCGGATGCGGCAGGTCGGCATAGGCGGCGACGTAACGCTGCGCAGCCGGTACGTCGCCGCGCTCGATCGCCGCGAGCGCCCAGTCATGCACGGCGCCGCCGATGCGCTCGAGCGCGGCTTCCGCATCGACGTTGTTCGGCGCCGCCACCAGCACCTGGCGGTAGAGCGCGACGGCGTTGGCATCCTTCGGCTCGAACAACGCGCCCTTTTCCTCCGCCGCGCGCGCGCGCTTGAGCAGCGCCTTCACTTCCTTGGTGGTCGCGACCGGCGGCCCCATGCGCACCGCGTCGGCGAACGAGGTGCCGACATCGGGCTCGGCATCCGGTTCCGGCGCAGGGACCGTCGTCGAAGCCGGGCGCACCGCCGACCACGTGCCCGTGGGCGGATGCAGGCCGGGCGGGCTCGTCGCGACCGGCTCCTGCGGCTGCGGCTCCACGTGCAGCACGCCGGGAAAGAAACGCCAGACGAGCGCGAACGCGAGCAACGCGATGCCGGCGGCTCCGCCGAGGGTGTGCTGCTTGCGTGCGACTTCGGTACCGGGCATCGTGGGTCGATTATCGATGCTCGCAGCGACGCGGTGAAGCCCGCGCGGAACCTGCATGCATCTTCCGTACAGACGAGGAGTTCCACAGCTTGGCCGAATGGATCGACCGCAGCGACGCGCTGCACCACCTGTTCGACGTCGTGCCTCCCCTGGTCGGCCTCGACACCGAATTCATGCGCACGGACACCTTCCTGCCGCGCCTCGCGCTGGTGCAGGTGCAGGCCGGGCCGCATGTCGCGCTGGTCGACCCGACCGCCGGCGTCGACCCGGCTCCGCTCGCGCGCGTGCTGGCCGACCCGGCGCACACGATCGTCATGCACAGCGCCGGCGAGGACCTGGAGGCGCTGGCGACCTGGAACTGCGCGATCGCCCGCCTGTTCGACACGCAGATCGCCGCTTCGTTCGCCGGCCTCGGCGCCGGCCTCGGCTACCAGAAGCTCGTGCGCGAGATCACCGGCGTCGAGCTGCCGAAGGCCGAGACGCGCTCGGACTGGCTGCGCCGCCCGCTCAGCCCCGAGCAGCTCGACTATGCCGAACAGGACGTCGTGCACCTGCCGCAACTGCACGCGCAACTGGTCGAGCGCCTCGTCGCGCGCGGCTATCTCGGCTGGTTCGAGCAGGACTGCGAACGCCTGCTCGAACGCGCGCGCAACCGCGAACCGGACCCGGAGCCGCAACTCGGCCTGCGCGGCGCCGCCGATTGGTCGCGCGACGCGCAGGCCCTGCTGCGCCGCGTGCTGCGCTGGCGCGAGGCGACCGCGCGCACGATCGACCGGCCGCGTTCGTGGCTGCTCGACGACGCACACGCGCTCGACCTCGTCGCACGCCCGCCGCAGGACGCCGACGAACTTGCCGGGCGCACGAAGGGGCTGCGCGCGCTGCGCAGCGCGCAACGTGCCGACCTGCTCGACGTGCTGCGCACGCCGCTCGCGGACGAGGAACGCGAGTTCGTGCCGATCCCGCGCGCGCCCGACGCGCGTGACAAGCAGGTGATCGCCAAGCTCAAGGAAGCCGTGGTCGCGCGCGCGGCCGCACTCGACCTTCCCGACGGCCTGCTCTGCGCGCGCCGCCACCTCGAAGCCCTGCTCGCCTCGCGCCGTTGGCCGCCCGCGCTCGAGGGCTGGCGCCGAGAGGTGTTGCACGATGCGCTGATGGATCGCCTGCCGTAGCTCGAACCGCGCACCGGGTCGGCAGGCTTGTCGTCGCGCGCTACGTTTTGTGGTCGATGAAGAGCATCGCGGCTTCGACCTCCCGGCAATGCGGACGCGGATGCTTGACAACCCCCGGGGCCCTGCCGGCAGACTCGGCCCATGCCGCTTCGTCACCTCCATGCCTTGGCGAACCCCGCGATCACCGACCGCGGTGCCTGCGCGTGCGCGACGATGAGCACGATTACGACGAGCACGACCACGACGACGATCGTGGTACGGGTGCCCGCGCGCAGCTAGATCCAGAACGCAACGGCCCCGTCCCGCAAAGGGAAACGGGCCGCAGCGATCCGCCCGACTCCCTTGCACCGGGGCCTCCCACCGGAGGCTCACGATGTCCCGCAACGCACCTGCCCTTCCCGCTGCCGCAGTGCCCGCTGCCGCCGCGTCCTGCGCCGCGCACAAGTTCGGCGGTTCCAGCCTCGCCAATGCGAGCTGCTTCTGCCGCGTCGCGGCGATCCTCGCGGCACAACCTGGCCCGCAACAGCTCGTCGTCGTCTCGGCGATGCGCGGTACGACCGATGCGCTGATTGCGCTCGCCGACGCGGCCGTGCGCGGCGACGGCGGCTGGAAAGGCGCGCACGCCGCGCTGCGCGAACGCCATCTCGCGGCGACGCGCGACCTGCTCGGCGACGACGCGGACGCGACCCTCGCCTGGCTCGACCACGGCTTCACCGACCTCGCCAACCTGCTCGCCGCGCTCGCCGTGCTCGGCACGCCGAGCCGCGAGGCAGCCGAGGCGATCCAGGGCCTGGGCGAAGTCTGGTCGGCGCGCATGCTCTCCGACTTCCTCACCCGCGAGGGGCACGATTGCGCCTGCCTCGACGCGCGCGACGTGCTCGTCGTCGGCCACGGCGAACTCGGTGCCGTCGTCGACTGGGAAACGAGCAGCGCGCGCTACGCCGACTGGCGCGCACGACATCCGCCGCCGTGGCTCGTCGTCACCGGCTTCGTCGCGCGTACGCGCGAAGGCCGCGCGACCGTGCTCGGCCGCAATGGCAGCGACTATTCCGCGGCGATCTTCGCCGCGCTCGCGGGCGCCAGCGAACTCACGCTCTGGGGCGACACCGACGGCGTGCTCTCGGCCGACCCGCGCCTCGTGCCGGACGCGGTTCCGCTCGCCGCGCTCAGTTACGACGAGGCCTGCGAGCTCGCCTACTTCGGCGCCAAGGTCATCCACCCGCAGACGCTCACGCCGGTGATCGCTCGCGGCCTGCCGGTGCGCATCCGCAATACGTTCCGCCCCGAGCATGCAGGCACCGCGATCGGCGGCCCCGCCGAAGGCGACGCGCCACGCCCGCCCGTGAAGGGCCTCAGCGTGGTGCGCGACCTCGCCGTGCTCACGCTCGAGGGCGCCGGCATGATCGGCGTGCCCGGCACCGCCGAGCGCGCGTTCGGCGCGCTGCACGCGGCGAGCGTGTCGGTGGTGATGATCTCGCAGGGCTCGTCCGAGCACTCGATCTGCTGCGTCGTGCGCGAAGCGGATTCGGCGCGTGCCGAAGCAGCGCTGCGCCGCGCGTTCGTCGCCGAGCTCGCGCGCGGCGAGATCGCCAGCGTCGGCGTCGCGGCCGGCATCAGCGTGCTCGCTGCGGTCGGCGACGGCATGGCCGGCCAGCCCGGCGTCGCCGCGCGCCTGTTCGGCGCACTCGCGCGCTGCGGCATCAACATCCGCGCGATCGCGCAGGGCGCATCCGAGCGCAACATCTCGGTCGCGGTCGACGCGGCCGACACCGCGCGTGCGCTGCGCGCGGCGCACGCGGCATTCTGGCTGTCGCCGCAGACGGTATCGATCGGACTCGTCGGCCCGGGCAAGGTCGGCGCCGCGCTGCTCGCGCAGCTCGAAGCGGCGCGCGCCCGCCTGCTGCGCGAGCACCAGCTCGACCTGCGCGTGCGGGCAGTGGCGACCCGCGGCCTGCTGTGGCTCGGCGAAGCCGACGGCGCTGCGGCGTGGCAGGATCGTGCCAGCGAGGGCGGCGACCTCGACGCGTTCACGCGCCACGTGCAGGCCGAGCACCTGCCGCATGCGCTGGTCGTCGACTGCAGCGCGAGCGACGCGGTCGCCGCGCGCTACGCCGACTGGCTCGCCGCCGGCATCCACGTCGTCACGCCGAACAAGCACGCCGGCGCCGGCCCGCGCGAGCGCTGGCAGGCGATCCGCGCGGCGAGCGCGCGCGGCGCGCGCTTCCGCTACGAGGCGACCGTCGGCGCCGGCCTGCCCGTGATCTCGACCCTGCGCGACCTGCTCGACACCGGCGATGAACTCCTTGCCGCGGAGGGCATCTTCTCGGGTACGCTCGCGTGGCTGTTCAACCGTTACGACGGTTCGGTGCCGTTTTCCGCACTCGTGCACGAAGCGCACGCGCTCGGCTACACCGAACCCGACCCGCGCGACGACCTGTCCGGTACCGACGTCGCGCGCAAGCTCGTGATCCTCGCGCGCGAGGCGGGCGTCGACCTCGACCTGGCCGACGTCGCGGTCGAAAGCCTGGTGCCGGCATCGCTGCGCGCCGCATCCGTGGAGGAGTTCATGCACCGCCTGTCCGAATTCGATGCCGCGATCGCCGCGCGCCATGCACGCACACGCGACGCCGGCCGCGTGCTGCGCTACGTCGCACGCCTCGACCGCGACGGCCGCGCGAGCGTCGGCCTCGACGAACTCCCGGCTGACCACGCGTTCGCGCACTTGCGCCTCACCGACAACATCGTGCAGTTCAGCACGCGCCGCTACCGCGACAACCCGCTCGTCGTGCAGGGTCCCGGCGCGGGACCGGAGGTGACCGCGGCCGGCGTGTTCGCCGACGTGCTGCGCGTCGCCGCGACGCTCGGAGCGCGCCTGTGACGCACCACGCGATCGCATTCGCGCCCGCGAGCGTCGGCAACGTCGGCGTCGGCTTCGACATCCTCGGCCACTCGGTCGCCGGCCCCGGCGACCGCGTGCTCGTGCGCCACATCCCCGAACCGACCGTGCGCATCGCGGCGATCCGCGGCAGCACGCAGGCGCTGCCGATGGACGCAGCGAGGAACACCGCGGGC
Source organism: Dokdonella fugitiva (assembly GCF_004342425.1). GTDB lineage: Bacteria > Pseudomonadota > Gammaproteobacteria > Xanthomonadales > Rhodanobacteraceae > Dokdonella_A > Dokdonella_A fugitiva. Next base: position 92,689 of record NZ_SLWQ01000012.1, read on the forward strand.
GCGGCCGTGATCGCGCTGCGCAAGGCGCTGAAGATTCCGGCCGGCTTCGAGATCGAGATCGACAAGGGCATCCCGTTCGGCTCGGGGATGGGCGGCTCGGCCGCGTCCGCCGTCGCCGCGCTCGTCGCCGCGAACGCGCTGCTCGGCGAACCGCTCACGCGCAGCGAGCTGTATCCGTTCGCGCTCGAGGGCGAAGCGGTCGCGAGCGGCGGTCGCCACGGCGACAACGTCGGGCCGATGCTGCTCGGCGGCCTCGTGCTGTCGACCGCGGACCGGCTCGTGCCGATCCCGGTGCCGCGCGGCCTGCATTGCGCGCTCGTGCATCCGGCCGCGGTGCTCGAAACGCGCGCCGCACGCGCCGCGCTCGCCGGCGCGTACGCGCTGTCCGACTTCGTCGCGCAGAGCGCGAACCTCGCCCTGCTGCTCGCCGGCTGCCACGAGCGCGACCTCGACCTCATCCGCGCGGGGCTCAACGACGTGCTGGTAGAACCGCGCCGCGCGCCGCTGATCTTCGGCTTCGATCGCGTCAAGCAGGCCGCGCTGTCGGCCGGCGCGCTCGGCGCGAGCATTTCCGGCGCGGGCCCGAGCGTGTTCGCGTGGTGCGCCGACGAAGGCACCGCGCATTCGGTCGCGGGCTGGATGCGCAGCGCATTCTCTGACGTCGGCTATGCGAGCGAGGCGTGGATCTCGCCGGTCGCGGGCCCGGCCGCGCAGGTGGTCGCATGAGCGACGCGCCGATGACCTACGTGAGCACGCGCGCAGACGCACCCGCGATCGGCCTCGGCGCCGCGCTCGTCGCCGGCCTCGCGCCCGATGGCGGGCTCTACGTGCCCGCATCGCTGCCTTCGTTCGACGTGACCGACTTCGACGATTGCGACACGCTGCCCGCCGTCGCCGCCCGCCTGCTGCGTCCGTTCTTCGCCGGCGATGCGCTCTACGGCGAACTCGACGCGATCTGCGCGGAAGCGCTCGACATCCCGTCACCGCTGCGCGCGATCGCGCCGGACACATGGCTGCTCGAGCTGTTCCACGGCCCGACCGCAGCGTTCAAGGATTTCGCGGCGCGGTTCCTCGCGGCGTGTTTTGCGCGGTTGCGCCTGCGCGATGCCGCTGCGCCGGCACGCACCGTCCTCGTCGCCACCTCCGGCGACACCGGCGCCGCGGTCGCCGCCGCGTTCCATCGCCGCCCCGGCTTCCGCGTCGTCATCCTCTACCCCGACGGCCGCGTGTCGCCACGCCAGGCGCACCAGCTCGGCGCATTCGGCGACAACGTGCGCGCACTGCGCGTCGCCGGCTCGTTCGACGACTGCCAGGCACTGGCCAAGCGCGCGCTCGCCGATGAGGCGCTCAAGGCGCGGGTACCGCTCACGTCCGCCAACAGCATCAGCCTCGGTCGCCTGCTGCCACAGATGGCGTACTACGCGCTCGCCGCGTTGCAACGCCGGCGCGCCGGCGGCGCACCGCCGGCGTTCATCGTGCCGACCGGCAACCTCGGCAATGCCTTCGCGGCGATCCTCGCGCGCGCCTGCGGCCTGCCGATCGGCGCGGTCGTGCTGGCGACCAATGCGAACCGCACCCTGCCCGACTTCTTCGCCGGCGCCGACTACGCGCCACGCGCCAGCATCGCCACGCTCGCCAACGCGATGGACGTCGGCGCACCGAGCAACTTCGAACGCCTGCGCTGGCTGTATCCGGACGACGCCGACCTGCGCCGTGCCGTGACCGCCGAAGCCGTCGACGACGCGACGATCCGCGCGACCCTGCGCGCCCATGCCGGGCGCGGCCTCGTCGCCTGCCCGCACACCGCGACCGCGCTGCACGTACTCGACCGCCGCCGCGCCGCCGGCGACCACGGCGACGCCGTCGTCGTCGCGACCGCACACCCGGCCAAGTTCGACACGATCATCGAACCCCTGCTCGGCCACCCGGTCGACACCCCGCCCGCGCTCGCCGCGCTGCTCGCCCGCCCGGCGGAAGCGGAGCCGCTTGCGGCCACGTACGAGGCGCTCGTTGCGCGGCTGTGCGCGCTCGACCGCGAGCGCTGATCGCGGCGCGTGCACTCCGCCGCCGGTCGCCCCTGAGCGCAGGCGCGCAGGGCCGGAGTCGAAGGGGCCGGCCGCGCCGCTCGGCACAACGGCTGGAATGCCTCGCCACGCAGCCGCTGCCGATCCGGCATCCGAGGGCTTGGCGTCCGGCGAAACGCGGGTTATCATGCGCGCCCTTTCGCGGTCCCCAGCCGCGGATTGCACGTGGGGCGGTAGCTCAGCTGGGAGAGCGTCGCGTTCGCAATGCGAAGGTCGGGAGTTCGATCCTCCTCCGCTCCACCAATAAAATCAAAGACGTACAGAAAAGCCGGCCTCGTGCCGGTTTTTTTGTAACAGCGCTGTAACAGCATTTGTCCTGCCGACGCGAACCCAAGACGAATCGAAATGCTCGGGTGTAGTCCGCCGAGCCGAATCACCTTCTTGGGCGGCACAATCGGCTAGGTCGAGGCGCGGCGCGCGCCCTCTCGGCCATTTCTCTTCGATTGTCGTCCCCCTCCAATCTGCGTTATGCGCATTGCGTAGTCCATCGCCTTCCGGACGTGCGTGCGTCGCATGAAAGCCACGAGGCAACTAAGGGCGATATCCGGCGCCACTCGCAGACGGACGTCTCCAAAGGGGAGTCTCGGCGATGCGATCACGCTCTCGGGAAACCGATACGTCCCAAAGGGACGTGAGCAACCAAAAAGTGCACGAAGATAAACGTGCTTCGCGAAACGTTGCACTGTGCAGCAGGTGAACACGTTCCATTGACGCTGCGCTGGGAAAATGCCCAGCTCGGATGTGCTGCTTGTATGCAGCCCTCAGCCTAGAACGCCCGGTCCATCTGAGAGGTCGGGAGTCGCATCGCGTTCCGGCTGTTTATGTAGCATCGCTATGATTCGCGATTCCCGCACAAGGCGGCCCCCTTAGTACCGAAGGGATTGAGATACGATCCGCACGCGGAGGTCATGCGCGCGCTACCTCCGCAAGGGTGAGGCAATCAAACCATATGTCCAGGGAGGAACACCATGACACTTTCAGCAATCGCGAATCGAGCAGCTCTCGCATTCGCGGCTGCAATTGCTCTCTCGCACGGCGCTAGCGCAGCCGCACCGCCGTTCGACCGTTTGCGAGAAGTCGTTGAGGATCTACGCTCACATGCAACACCCGAGCAGCTGCAGCTTGCCGAAGGAAGATACAACGAGCACCTGGTTTCGTGCCCCGCAAACCTGAAGCTCTCCGGGAGCGAAACTCACGGATTCGCCGCCATCAAAGGCGTCTACTACAAATATGCAGTGATTGATCAGGGCAACGACAAGTACTGCCTGTACATGGTCGAACCGTTTGAGCAGCCGCTCAACCCCGATGAAGCCCGTGTTCTGGATATCGGAGAATCACTTAGCACACTGCAGAACTATGATCTGCCAACGCTGCCAGCAATGAAACCGGCGGCAATAGAAGAATCTTTGCAGAATCTGCTGACCGCTGTCCGCTCCGGAAAATACAAACTCAGCAAGGATGCAACGCCCACAGCACCGCAACGTTACGTCGACTGCTCAGCAGACAGCGACGATGTTCGACAGGCATTCCCTTCTGGAACCCGCTCTGGATACATCTACAACTCTGGCTATACGTGGACGACAATTCAGCATGGCGACGGCGTATGCATCTATTTTCCGCTGCTCCATCGCGCCCTGAATTCCGTCGAGGCAATTGACTTCGAAAGGGCTCTCGACCTCGTCTTCATTGAACCGCCAGGCACAAAGACCAGCAGCGCCGAAAAAAAAAATAGTGCGCAGTTCCACTCGGCTGACCAGCTCAATCAGAGCTCGTCCGTGGATCCCGGCTCAGTGACGTCGAGCGGAACGATCCGCGACGGATCCTTTCCGTATAGCGCATTGGCATACGTATCCTATCCGGGAGGTGGTGCGGGGTCGGCTGTCCAGCTCAATCAGTATGTGTTCCTTACGGCCGCCCATAATGTGGCAGACGACTCCGGGAATCCGCGCCATGGAGCGTATGTCCGCCCTGCGTACAAACTCAGTGGCGGGTGGACCTCCGACAACACGCAACTAGGCGGTGATGTTTTTGTTCACCCGAGCTGGAAGACTGCGACGGGAGAGCTGAAGCGCGCCTACGACCTCGCTGTAGTCGTTCTGCCCGGAGGGCATCCTCATCCGACGCCCACCGGTCAGTATCCGACTCCATATTTTGTGGATGCTTCACTGGATTCCGGTGCAACAGCAGCCCGGATGGGATGCGGCCCCCTTGCCGGGGGGGACCCTTTTCAGGATACGGATAGCGGCATCGTATTCAGTTACTACTGGGACCAGACCTGCGCCGGAGGTATCGAGAAGCAGGTGCTAGGGTATCCGGTGAGGTGCAACGGACAAGTCAACAGTTCCCACTTGGCTTGCAAGACTTCTCCAGTGACGATTTGGGGTGGACCAGGCACCGTGTCCGGGTCTTACCGCAAGCTCTATTACCCGGCTGGTCTGACGAATGCACCGGCTATGTCGCTGGTCAATTCGGGCGTCATTGCAGGAAACAGTGGTGGACCGGTATTCGGTCGGAGGCCCCGAACAGGGCGGTGGGACATTCTTGGCATAGTCGTTGGTGAGATTGTTTCCGGTGGAACCAACGGCATCGACGGTACGGCTGCGATATACACTCAAAAAACGCAGGCTTTTATCCAGAGGTATCTGACCTACACGCCTCCAACAGCATTCAACATTACCTCCCCGGAAGAAAACGGCATTTATGACAGGGGCGCTGTACCCAATCTGGTGGCGTCGGCTGGCGCAGCGACCAGTCAGCTGCAGTGGAGTTCCGATCTTGACGGTTACCTCGGAACCGGTGGCAACGTATATGTTGCAGGCCGCCTCAGTGCGGGCGCGCATACAATCACCGCAACATTGCCCGGAACCGCGCTGAAGGCGCTGGGCGAAGTTGACGCCGGAACAGTAGTGCAGACTCTGCATATTACAGTCGCCGGGAGTTCGAGCCCGAGTATCACGGTGACCCCGAGCGTCGTGCAGATCCCTGCCACTGCCACAACGGGGCCATTCACGTTCTCGTGGAATGTGCCTGGCTATTCGTCACTTGACGTTCGCGCCAAGGTGAATGACGACACTGATTGGGGACCGCCCACCTGGATTGCTGCCGCCGGGACAAGCGGAGCCAATATCCCGCTCGACACTACATGGACGTTCGGGTTCTTCCCTCACGGCGCCTCAAGTCCATTGCTTGGCAGCTTCACGGTTTCGGGCGTGGCGGCTCCGCCGCCTGTGTTCTATGTGACGCCGTCGAGCGGTCAGGTACCAATTGGCCCCTACGCGACACAAGGCCCCTATTCGTTTGGCTGGAATGCACCGGGCTACACATCCCTCGACATCTGGGGACAGGTTGACAATGGCAGCTGGCAGTTCGGCGCGACCGTTGATTCTGCCGACAGCCTCGGCAACACGATCGCAGCTGGCGTGCACCATCGATACCGCTTCTACCCACATGGCGATAGCGTCAACATACTTGGATCGCTCAGCATTGTAGGAGTAACGACCGAGACGCCCACATTCACGATTTCGCCGAGCACGGTGGTCGTGCCCGCGAACCAGACGACCGGACCATTCACGTTCACATGGAGAGCTCGGGGCTATGTTTCCCTGGACGTCTGGGGCCGAGTGAACGGTGGCCCATGGCAGTTCGGACTAAATATTCCGCCTACCGGGAACAATGGAGCCAATATTCCGGTGGGGGATACATGGGAATACGGTTTCTTCCCGCCCGGCAATAGCGTCGACCGAATTGGCTACCTGAAAGTAACTGCGCGTCATTAGAGTTTCGTGTGTGGCGATGCCTCACCGGCATCACCACACCTTTGCCTACGTGGTCAGGACCTCCAAGGATGCCCCCTGCCCGCCTCATTCCATACCCTTTTCAGTCATTAGCCAGTGCGCACACTCCAGCGGCCTACTTTTGCTTTTGCATCAATTTCTCTCATCGTCCTCGCCTACAGGTTGCATCAGTGCCTTCTGCTTCCTGTTGAAACCGGAGATATCGCCAGAAATGTGCTGTATGGGGCATTGGTCAATCAATCTGGTGTGGGGGCTTCTCTTCACCCACTGACATATTATTCTCAGCAGTGGTCGCAGATCTCGTGGGCGCTGTTCCCATTCTCCTATCCGCCCATTGCCTTGGCATTCTTCTCCTTTGTGGCGGCAGTATCGCCGACAATTGCAGCGGCGAAGATTGTTCTTACGGCGTTTGAAGCCGCGAATGCCCTGCTGATTCGACGATTGTCAGGTTCGACGTGGGTAGCGGTAGCCTATTGGGCCTCACCGCTGTCAATCTGGTGGGTGTCGCGCGAAGGCCAGTTCGAGCCGGTACAGGCCTTTTTTTCTCTGATCGCGTTGCTGACGCTAAGCACTGCTCCCCTAGTAGCGGGTCTGGCTATTGCGCTCGCCGTCGGCACGAAGGTAACTGCCGGCGCGCTCATTCCATACATTCTTTGGCGCTCGTGGAAAACGAGCCATGCTCAAACGGGAATGGTGATTTTGGGCGCGCTTCTGGGCTTTCTACCTGTGATTTTTGCAGAGATTGCCTACGGCGCCGGAACGAATGTACTGAAATACGGAGCCCTGCTCAGATACAACCCGTATTACTGGAATCTTTCCTCTGACATGTTTGCGTGGAATAGCTCTCCGCAAATTGTCGCTGACCAGATCGCGACCTGGACGTACCTTATCGTGCTGGTTTGGTATCTCTGCAAGGATCGATTTCATCCCGGCTATCTCGCAGCAATCGCATTCCTGGTGTTCTGCAAGACTCACAGCAACGTCCAATTCTGGTACATGCTCCTCTTGCCCAGTTTTTTGATGGCAATCCCCAGGTCGAAGCTGAGGGGAATGCTCGTTGTTCTTTGTCCATTGCTGGATATTCGCGGCTCAATGGAGGCGTTCCATGGTCCATTCGAGCAAAAGACTTTTCATGGGCTACCGAGCGTCTACGACCGCTATGGCTGAAGCCCGCGCCAATTTCAGTGCAGATCTGCTATTCAGTTATAGCGGACCTCCGCTGGTCTCCTGACCTGCTACTGGCAATACGCGGTGCACAGCACCAGCCGTCAGCTCCCGCAGCGGCCGCTGGAAAGCAGGCAGCCGCCCCTGTTTGCGTGAGCCGGAACCTAATCTGACCTCCGGCACGTCTACGAAGCCACTATGTGCAAATGTCGCACGCTGGTAATGAAGTCCTCAAGCGTTGTCAGCTCGGGCTGAACCGATTCCGGGAACTTCTGGGCGAGAGGTGCCGGAATGACGAGGCGAACACCCGCGGCTTTCATTTCGGCGAACTGGGTCTCGGATACACCCTCCTGCAAGGTAAGCAGATGCTTGACGGGGATCCGGTCCGCCTCGTTGATGACCTGCCGCCAGCGGTCCTTGCAGGTCGTTTTTACCGCGAGAAGCCTGAGATGCGCAGCAGCGAAAGTCGGGTCCTTGTACGCGGCTTCCGAAGGAAAGAGAAAATCCGGCCGCTTTCCGGAAGAACAAGAAGCAATGTCGCAATCGCAATCGGGTTCGCGGGAGGCATTTATCTCGCCACCACTCGCCGTACTGCCTGGTGGCTCCTGATTACTGCCGTCAGCGCCGTCCTGGGCTACATACAAGTTGATATGATTGTCGTGTCTGGTATGGCACGGATGCACTGAATGAGGTCAGCTATGCGAAGCATGGCGCACCGCATACGGTGACGGTAAGCGCCCGTACGCCCGTGCGCACCGTAGTCGTGCCGCAGGGCTTGACGACGAGGCGCCGGTGCGCCCGGCGCCCCCTACGACCGGCACGTCGTCCACGCCTCCGTTAGGGAAGGTCTGAACAAGTCCGTCCCATTGTGCTGAGATAGTGCCACTACCCGACGAGGAGCGCGCGCGATGGACCAGATGAGCTTTGGCG
>NZ_SLWQ01000013.1 GCF_004342425.1 Dokdonella fugitiva
ACGCCGGCGCCGGTGGTGCCGTGCTCGGCCGCGGACACGATCTTCTGTGACGGGTTCGACCCGGCGGCAGGTCCGTTCACGCAGCCGATCCAGGACCCGAGCTTCGAGGAGACGACCGACGACGCGGGCGTCAATCCGGAGTGGGAGAGCCTCGATGGCAACCCGGACGCCGACGGCGGCACGACCTTCTACAGCGAAGAGAACTTCGACATACCGACGCACAGTGGCGGGTTCGCCGCGTGGTTCGGCGGCTGGGGCGGCGGCGTGGAAACACAGCACTTCGCGCAGAGCGTGCCGCTGCCGGATGGAGGTCCGCTTTACCTCAACTACTGGCGCTTCGTCGTCGACGGGCCGGACGTGCCGTCGAACCTGGTGGTCTCGGTGGACGGCGTCGCGGTGCAGACGACCGACCTGAGCACGCAGCTCGACGACGACTACGTGCTGCAGTCGATCGACATCAGCGCATACGCCGACGGCGGCAGCCACGTCATCCGCTTCGAGTACCACTACGACGACACCGGTTCGACGGACGGCGACACGCTCATCGACGACGTCACGATCGACCGCACGCCGACGCCGATCGCGCACTGATCGCGTCGCGCCTGCAAGCGAAAAGGGGGCCTTCTTCGGGAGGCCCCCTTTTCTGTGCTTCGCCACGAAACCCCGGTTGCGGGGCGCGTGCTTCGCCGTCGCCGCGTGCGCCATGCAGGAGCGCCCTGTGGGCGACCGCAGCATTGCGATGCTTGGCGCGCACAGGGTGCGCTATCGCTCCGCGTGCAGCCTCAGCGCGCGGCGTCGACCCGTGCGAGCAGGCGCAGGTTCAATGCGTGCTGCTGCGCCTGCCAGGCGGCGAGCTGCACGGGATCGATCGTCGGCTGCTCGTCGAGCGCGCTGAGCCTGCGTTTCCACCACGTGGAGTACCGATACGCGGAAACCTCGCCCGTGACGTCGCTGGCAACGAGACGGCCACGCAGGGCGTCGATCGCGCTGAACAGATCGGTGTCGAGCAGGCAGCCCTGGTCCCAGTTCGTGCGCGCGATCGCCGGATCGAGCACGTCCTTGTCGATCGACAGGTAGACGGCGCGTGTCGCGCCGCGCTGTTCTTCGACGAAGCGGTCGAGCAGGGACGCGCGCGAGTCGAATGCGCGAAACGCCGTCGCGAGGCCCCAGCGCGCGGCCCAGCGCGTGTCGACGCCGATCGTCCAATAGGTGAGCTTGCGCCGGTGCAGCGGCGCGAGGTAGTTCTCCCACGCGTGGGCACGCGACACGTCGGCCGAACCGATGCCGAGCACGTGCACGTGGCCCACGTACGGCAGCAACGCGACCTTGCGCACCCACGAGCCGCAATGCACGCCGAACGGGAAGCGCATGTTGTCAGGGTGGTTGTCGAACACGACGACGTCGAACGGCGCACGCGCGGCGCATCGTTCGATCAACGGCCAGCTGAGGTGGTGGTAATCGCCGCTGCCGAGGAACACCGTGCCGTGCTCGCGCGGCAGGCGCGCGTCGAGCTCCGCCGCGAATGCGCGCAGCGTGCGTAGCGAACAGCCGAAGCGGATCGCCTCCTGGCGGTCGGCAAAATCGACCACGGTGGCGCCGGGCAGGGCGCCGACCGAATGATCGAAGTCAAGGACGAGCGGCGCGGCCAAGTGCGGCCCCCTCGTCGGCCTTCGCGTCGGCCCAGGCGCGATCGCTTTCGAAACGCGATGCGACACGACGCAGCAGCGCGCGCAGCATGCGGCTGCGTGGCCGCACCGCGTGGCGGGTGAAGGTGAAGCGCGCGCCGAGATAGGCCTTGATCTCCGGATCGGTCCAGCCGGCGATGTAGCAGCACAGTTCGTGCCGGCGCGCGTATTCGAGGTTGTGCATCCAGCTGACGAAATAGAGATTGTGCTCGCGCGCCGCCGGATAGGAGAAGCCGACGTACTTGTCGACGAGCGCTTCGCCGACGCGGAAGCAGAGGTTCCAGCCGATCATGCGCCCGGCATGGCGATAAACGACCATGATGCCGCCGCTGCCGGCGTCCTGCAGCAACGCGTCGAAGAACGCGCGGCTGAGCCGGTCGAAATGGATCTCGCTCTGGGCGTACACCTCGAGGTACAGCGCATAACAGGCCTCGCGCAGCGCGGCGTCGGCGAACGCGGACCCGGTCGGGATCTCCTCGATCCCGAGTGCGGCGCGCGCACGCAGCTTGCGCCGGATGTCCTTGCGCCGGGCCGGCGACAGGCGCGAGAGGTAGTCGTCGGCCGATTCGAAGTCGATCGGCACCCAGGCCAGCGCCTGGCCTTCGAGCAGCACGAAGCCGGCGCGCTCGCACGCGGCGGCGATCGCGCGTGCCTGCGCATTGCTCGCCTGGTCGAGCAGCGGTGATTCCTGTGGAATGTCCTTGACGATGAGGAAGGGCTGGCGCGCTGCAGGCTCGGCGAGCCATTCGTCGACGAGTGCGCCGGCCTCGGCGCCGGCGGGGAACAATGCGTACTCGGACACGGTCGTGCCGACGAAGCACGTGCGCGGCCGCAGCAGGCGCCCCCACCAGCGATACAGCGGCAACCCGGTCACGCGCCTGCGCAGATCGTCATCGGCGGTCGTGAGGAGGTCGAACGGCGCGACGAAGGCGGGCGTGCCGGAGCGCATCTCGAACGCGGCGAAGCCGTCCGGCGGGTGCGCGAGGAAATGGCCGACCAGCGCGGGCGGCTCGAGCAGGTTGCGGAATCCGGTGGCGGACGCGCCGCACGCGCTCTTCATCATTCGGCCACGGTTGCGAGGCGCGGGATCGACGCGGGCATGGGTTGGCGTTGTTCGGCGATGCGCCGGAAGAACGTGGCCGAATGCTCGACGAGCTTGCCGCGCTCGCGGTCGACGGTGACCATGTGGTAGCTGTCGTCCAGCAACAAGGTTTCCACCGGCGCACCGATGCCGCGCTGGATCGCGCGCACGTTGCGCAACGAGGCGACGTCATCGTTGGACGAATGCGCGACGAAGCAGGGTGCGCGCACGCGCCCGAGCCGGCGCCGCACGCGGCGCGAGAGACGCTGGAACTCGGCGAGTGAAGGCCATGGGAAGCCGGCGAGGCCTGCCGCCTGGCTGTCACCGGACAGCATCGCGCCGACGACGCGGTTGCGGATGCGCTCGTCCTTGATGCCATACGGTTCGACTTCGGCCGAAACCTTCCGGCGGCCGAGGCCGAGCGAGGTCAGCAAGGGCAGCAGGAACGCGAGGCGGCCGATTGGCGGCGTGGCCCAGCCGTCGTGGAAGAAGGTCGTGCCGTACAGGCCGAGGCCGTCGACGTCATGCGGGCGATCGATCGCGAGCTCGAGGGCGAGGATCGCCCCCATCGACAGGCCGGCGACGAACAGATGATCGACCTCCTCGCGCAGGCGCTGCGCCGCCTCGACGACGCTCGCGTACCAGTCGCGCCAACCGGTCGCGAGCAGGTCGGCGTCGTCGCCGCAATGGCCGGCGAGCTGCATGCCGAGCACGCTGAAGCCGGCACGATGCAGGCCATTGCCGACGAAGCGCATTTCGGTCGGCGTGCCGGTGAGGCCGTGGATCAGCAGCACGCCGGAGCGACCGCCGCGGAGGTGGAATTCGGAAGGCTTGATCATCTCGCTCGACGACGACGCGGGCACCCATCGGGCGCCGATGAGGCAAGCATCGCGTGAGCGTCTTTCGCATGGGTTTCGCGGAACGGGGTTGGCCCGACCCTTGCTTCGACTCATCCGTCACCGGATCCAGAGCCCGTCATGAGCCGCCTTGCCCATTTGTGCCATTCGTCGTTCGCCAGCCTGCATGCGCTGTTCCCGCTGCTCGGTGCGCTCGTCGCGACGCGCGCAGGCGGCGACTGCATCGCGAAGGCGATCCCCGGGCTCGGCGCGTGCACGAGCACGTACTGCAAGCCTGAACGTCGCATCGCGATCCGCTGAGGCGATCCGACCCGGTGAGTGTCAGATTCGCGCGCAGCGCGTCAGGTACGGCGCATGCCTTCCCTCCGGCCACGGCCGATTGCCGCGCATCGCGCGCGGCATGAAACTTGCTGAATCTGTTTCGAAACACTCCGGCGAGTCTCAGGGGGACTCCATGAGCTACGACATCCTCAAGAGCCTCGGGCTCGATCACCTCGACGCGAGTTCGCCCGATTTCGTCAAGACGCTCGAGCGCATGCAGCGCGAAGCGTTCCAGAGCCTGCAGAAGGAAGAACCGCGTCGCGACGCGGGCGATCACCCGGAAACGATCGTCGGCTGAGACGCTTTACGTACGTTTCCGCGTCCGGCGTGCGGGTGCAATGGCTGCCGCAACCGGTATAGTCCGGCCGCGCCGTCGCCGACGGCCCGAGCGAACGGACACGCATGCCCATCCATCTTTTCCTCGCCTCCCGATCGCCGCGCCGACGCGAACTGCTGCGCCAGATCGGCCGGTCTTTCGACGTGGTCGACGTCGACGTGCCCGAACGGCGTGAGCCGGATGAATCGCCCGAGGACTACGTCAGTCGCGTCGCGCGCGAGAAGGCCGGCGCGGGCTTGATGCAGGTCGCCGCGGTGCACGATGCGGTCGTGATCGGCGCGGACACCGAAGTCGTGCTCGATGACCATGTGTTCGGCAAGCCGGCCGATGCGGCGGATGCGGCGGCGATGCTGCGGCGCCTGTCCGGGCGCCGCCATCGCGTGCTGTCGGCGGTCTGGTGCATCAGCGCCGGGCGCGAAGAGCATGCGCTCAGTATTTCGACGGTGGAATTCGCACCGATGTCGGAGGCGGACATCGCCGCCTACATCGCGACTGGCGAGGCATTCGGCAAGGCGGGGGCCTATGCGATCCAGGGGCATGCTGCGGCCTACATCAGCCGTCTCGACGGCAGCCACTCGGCGGTCATGGGGCTGCCGCTGCACGAAACGTCGCAGCTGCTGCGTCGCTTCGAGCACGGCTGAAGCGGCGGCCGCCCCGGCCTGCGTCGCGGTGGACACGCCACGCAGGCCCATCGACGGGTGGCTCAAGGCGTCGCATCGAAACCGTAGGCGAAGATCGCATCCGCGGGTACCACCAGCAGCACGACGTGCGTCGTCGCGTTGGCCGACAGCTCGCCGTCGCTGGCAGCCACGGTCACGTCGCACTCGCCGCCGGACTGCGGGTTGGCGGCAGCGAGCCGCACGGCACCCGTCACCGAGTCGATCGTGAACAGCCCCGGGCATTGGCTGGACAGGCCATAGGCGATCGCGGCGGGCACGCCGTCGTCGCTGGCCGCGGCCGTGAACACGAGCGTACCTGCCGGCGCGGCGGGAGCCACCGTGTACTGCGCGGCGAGCACGAGCGTCGGCGCCTGGTTCGGCCGCGATTCGTAGGCGCCTATGTCGACCCGGCTGCCGACCACGCGCGTGCGGCCGGCGGCGTCGCGACTGCCGGTGCCGGCCGCCGGGTTCGCGTTGCCCGCGTCGACGAGCGGCGAGTCGGCGCGTGGCGTCGGGTTGCCGGGCGCGACGAAGCCGGGATCGCCGTGAGTGATGTTGGTCGGGTGCGGCAGCTGGAACGGCGTCCACACGTCGATGTGGCCGGTGTGCACGTGATCGAGCCAGACGTCGCCGCCGCTGCCCTCGATCCAGACATTGTCGCTGGCGGTGTTCGGGTTCCGTCGTCCAGGATGCCCATCATCAGCCGGATGTCGTGTTCGGCCGGGCTCGCGCAGCGCTTGTTGCCCCACGAGACGCTGTTGCCGATGCGGATCACGCCGCCTTCGGTCGCGCGCGGTTCCAGCCCGGAGACGTAATCGAGGTAGAACAACGTGTTCGATGTCCTGGGGTCCTGGCACGCGGGATTGGTGTCCATGCCCGTGACGCTGATCTGCGACAGGAGTGACACGCCGTCCTGCTCGCTTTTCACCATGAGGCCGGCATTGCCGAGCGCGCTGGACTGCCGGGCCGAGATGTTGCGCATCGTGAGCGTCGCGCCGATGTTGCGGATCAAGCCTGCGGCGTTGCCGTTGTTCGGCGCGTGGCAGCCGCGGATGTCGAGCCGTTCGAGCAGCAGTTCGTTGGTCTCCAATCCGACCAGCGCGTTGAGGCAGGCGCTTTCGGGCGTAGGCGTCGCGCAACGGCCGTGCGCGCTCGCGCGCACGCGCGAGCCAGCGATCGGCCTCGGTGGCGTCGCCGGCGCCGACCGCCCACAGGCCGACCAGCAGCGCCGGCCATGGCGTGCGCGCGTCGCTGTCGTCGAGCGTTTCGAGCAGCGCGCGGGCACGCGCGCGCTCGCCGCCGTTGTCGTGCCGCAACGCCTCGCCGAGCAGGCGCGTGCCGTCGTCGTGTGCGGCGTGCACGTCGGCGTCGCGGATGCCATAGCTCTCGTCGACCCACGCACCGCCGCCGGGTGGCCAGGCGCGCAGAACGAGCGCGAGCACGATCACGGTGAGCGCGACCAGGGCAGCGCCGTACCAGCGTGCACGACCACGATCGCCCGCTCGCCCGGGCTCGACCGCCGCGGGTGGCGGTGGAACGGCCGCGACGGCCATCGACGACGCGTCGTTCGCGACGTGGGTTGCCGTCGCGTCGATGCGGGTGGCGATCGCAGGCGATGGCGTGTCGACCGCCGCGGTGGACTCGCGTTGCACCTGTGCATCGAAGCGGATGCCGACGCCGCGCACGGTGACGATGCGCTCGCCATGCGCGCCGAGTACGGCGCGCGCGCGGAAGATCGCCTGAGTCAGCGCTTCGTCGGAAACGATCTGCCCGCCCGGCCACAGTCGCGCGCTGAGTTCGTCGCGCGAGAGCACGCGGCCGGGGGTCTCGCACAGCGCCAGCAGCAGGTCGAACGCGCGCCGCGACACCGCGCGCTCGCGCGCGCCGACGAACACGCGACGGCCTTGCGGCTCGATCACGACGTCGGCGAAGCAATAGCGGCAGGGGGCCACCTCGGGGATTCCTGCGCCCATCGGTCATCGTAGCGGTCGTGCAGCCGGTCGCGGCCGATGCCGTCGGCGATCCTGCCGACATCGTCGCGCATGGCGTAGCGGTCGCGCCTGCCGCCGCGCCAGCCTTGGCGTACGCGATTCAAGGCGTCGCGGGCGCGGGTTCGGATACCGCGAGCTGCGGCGCGCGCTGGAGGCGGTCGAGCCGCGCCTGCTCGGCGTCGGCTTCTTCGTCGCGGTGTGCGCTGCGCAGGGCGCGCACGTGCAGGGCGATCGCCTCGGGGTGCTGTCCGAGCCAGGGCTTCCATGCGTCGCGCAGCAGCAGGTCGTCGGGCGCACCGGCGGCGACCTGCCAGCGACCGAGCTGGAACAGGCTCGCCTGCGCGGCGGGGCCGGTCGCCGCCGGCGCGCGATCGAGTCGGGCCGCGAGTTCGTCGCGGGCGCCCGCGGCATCGCCGTCGACGAAGCGCACCTGCGCGTCGAGTAGCGGCAGCCAGGCCGCCCATGAACGCGCGTCGGCCTGCGCGATCGCGCGGAAGGCGTCGGCGGCTTCGTGCGCGGTCTTCGCGTCGCCGTTCGCGGCGGCCGCCGCGACGATGTCGGTGAGTACCGGGGCGAGGCTGCGTGCGATGCCGGCTTCGGCGTAGGTCGCGCGCGCGGCGGCGTAGCGACGCAAGGCGTCCGCGAGGTCGCCGCGCCGCGCCGCATGCAGGCCGAGCGCCCAGTCGAGTTCGGCCTGCCAGTACGGGTTGTGCTGGCGCTCGGCGGCGTTGCGTACGCGCCCGGCGAGGATCGCGATGTCCGCATCGCGATCGAACGGCGCGAGCACGCCGAGCAACTGCAGGCTGGCCAGCATCTCGAGCTGCACGTCGCCGCGCCGTCGGGCGAGCGCGAGCGCCTGCTGCAGCAGCGTCGCCGCATCGAGCAGGCGTCCCTGGTTGGCCTCGGTCGCGCCGAGGCTGGCGAGCGTGTGGCCTTCGAGCGTGGCGTCCCCGGCCACGCGCGCGGCGTCCAGCCCCTCGCGCAACTTCGCGCCCGCCGCGGCCGCGTCGCCGGCGCCGTTGTCGACGGCGGCGAGGTTGACCAGCACGAGCGCCTCGCCGCGCCGGTTGCCCGTGCCGCGCGCGAGGGCGAGCGCGCGCTCGAACAGCGCTCGCGCCTCGTCGAAGCGGCCGCGCTCGTCCTCGACCGACGCCTGCGCGACGAGCAGGTCGGTGAGCACGAACGGGCGGCTTTCGGAGACGTCGGCGAGCGCCGCCTGCAGGTGCCGCGCGGCGCCTTCGAGGTCGCCGCGGCGGAACGCGAGTGAACCGAGCTGCCGTTCCGCCGCGACCAGCAGTTCCTCATCACCCTGCTCGCGCGCGGCGGCGGCAACTTTCGCCGCGTTGTCGGCGCTCGCCTGCGCGTCGCCGGCCGTGCCCTGCGCGATCGCGAGGCCGAGGCGTGGCCAGGCGAGGGCCGGGTCCTGGTCCAGGCAGATCTCGAAGTACCTGCGTGCGCCCGCGGTATCGCCATGCAACTGCGCGTCGAGGCCGCGCGCATAGGCTTCGGCGAGGAACGCGCTTTCGATGCCCTTGTGGCGCACGTCCGGCAAGGCGGCGAGGCCGAGCCAGCGGCGTACCTGCGCGACCGCGTCGACTGCGAGCGGGGCAGGCGCGCTGCCGTGCAAGGTCTCGCTGCGCTCGGCCGCGCCGGCGCCGACCAGGCGCAGGTCGAGTTCGTACAGCGATCCGACGCGGCGCAGGCGCGTCGCGACGAGGTGGGTCGCGCCGAACGCCGCACGCAGCGCGGCGACGCCATCGGCGTCGAGCACGCGCGCCGCCTTGTCGCTGGCGAGCACGTCCTTCGCCGGCACCACGTCGATGCGAGCGTCCTCGCCGAACAGGCCGGCCATGAGGCCCATGAGGCCACTGCGCGTCCAGGCGAGGCCATCGTCGCCGCTGCGATCCTCGATCGGCAGGATCGCGATGCGCGTCCCGGTCGCGGAAGACGTGTCGACCGGGGGCGGGAAGGAGCGGTAACCGAAGATGCCGGCGAGCAGGAGCACGCAGGCGCAGAGCACTGCCCAGGCGAAGCGTCGCGGGCGTCGTCCCGGTGCGGGCAGTTCGACCGCACGCGCGGCCGGGGCCGCCGGCGCCACGGCGGGCGGCGGGGTCGCGGGCTGCGCATCGGTGAGTTCGACCACGTCGGCGACCCAGCGCAATCCGCGCCCGTGCACCGTGCGGATCACGCGTTGCGCGTCGCCGTCGTCGCCGAGCGCACGCCGCGCCTTGCGCAGCTGCTGCGACAGCGCCGCGTCGGTGACCGGGCGCTCGCCCCACAGTGCGGCGTTGAGTTCGCGCTTGTCGAGTGCGCGACGGCGCTCGCGCAGCAGCAGCGCGATGAGGTCGAACACCTTGGCCTCGACTTCCACCGGCGTGCCGCCGTGCAGGATCTCGCGCGCGTCGAGGTCGATCAGGATGTCGCCGGTTCGGTAACGCAAACGTGCAACCAGGGATCGGGAGGGGGCGAGCCGCGCAAGTCTACACGGGCGCATGGCCGCGACCGCCCGGCCCGGCGGCACGGGGCCGGTTTTGACGGTGCCCCGAAAGGTAGCTTTGCAAACATTGCCCGACATGCGACCGGTGCATTCGACAAGAAGGCCGCCGTGAAGCTATAAGTCGCTTCAACTTACGCCTCCAAGTCCTTACATGTCCGAAGAAATCCTGATCAACGTGACCCCGCGGGAAACGCGCGTCGCCCTGGTCGAGAACGGCATGCTGCAGGAGGTCCACGTCGAGCGGGCGAGTCGTCGGGGCTACGTCGGCAACATCTACAAGGGCAAGGTCAGCCGGGTCATGCCGGGCATGCAGGCCGCCTTCGTCGAAATCGGCCTCGATCGCGCCGCCTTCCTGCATGCGTCCGACATCGTGCGACCGCACGCGACCGTGACCGGCGAGAATGGCGAGGCCGCGGCGGCACCGTCGCCGCCGATCACCGAACTCGTGCGCGACGGGCAGGACATCGTGGTCCAGGTGGTCAAGGACCCGATCGGCACCAAGGGCGCGCGCCTGACGACCCACCTCTCGATCCCGTCGCGTTACCTCGTGCTGCTGCCGTACAGCAAGGTGCTCGGTGTCTCGGTGCGCATCGAGGACGAGGCCGAACGCCAGCGTCTCAAGGACATGCTCGCCGCGCTGGCGACCGCGATCGATCCGGGGCCCGCGGCCGTGCCGGCCACGCCCGCCACGCCTGCCGTCCCGCGCCTCGGCTACATCGTGCGCACGAACGCGGAGGGCCAGTCGCGCGAAGCGCTCGCCGAGGACATCGACTACCTCGGCAAGCTGTGGGCGAACATCCAGGAACAGATGGCGCGCACGCGCGTCGGCGAGCGCATCTACGAAGACCTCAGCCTGCCGCTGCGTGCACTGCGCGACCTCATGCGGCCATCGATCGAGAAGGTGCGCATCGATTCGCGCGAGACGCTCGAGCGGGCGCAGCGCTTCGTTTCGCAGTTCATGCCCGAGTTGGCCGAGCGGGTGGAGCATTACCCGGGCGAGCGGCCGATCTTCGACCTGTACGGCGTCGAGGACGAGATCCAGAACGCGCTCAAGAAGGACGTGCCGTTGAAGTCGGGCGGCTACCTGATCGTCGACCAGACCGAGGCAATGACGACCATCGACGTCAACACGGGCGGCTTCCTCGGCACGCGCAACCTCGAGGAGACGGTGTTCCGCACCAACCTCGAGGCCGCGCAGGCGGCGGCGCGTCAGCTGCGCCTGCGCAACCTCGGCGGCATCATCATCATCGACTTCATCGACATGACCGACGAGGAGCACCAGCGCCAGGTGCTGCGCCAGCTGCAGAAGTCGATGGCGCGCGACCACGCCAAGGCGACCGTCTACGACATGTCGCCGCTGGGCCTGGTCGAGATGACGCGCAAGCGCACTACCGAAAGCCTCGAGCGTCAGCTGTGCGAGCCGTGCCCTGCCTGCAGCGGACGCGGCAGCGTCAAGACCGCCGAGACGATCACCTACGAGATCTTCCGCGAGATCACCCGCGCGGTGCGCCAGTTCGACGCGCAGCAACTGCTCGTGCTGGCCGCGCCGAAGGTGGTGAATCGCATCCTCGAGGAGGAGTCGGTCGCGGTGGCCGAGCTCGAGGAGTTCATCGGCAAGACGATCCGTTTCCAGCCCGAGGAGCACTATTCGCAGGAGCAGTACGATGTCGTGCTGCTGTAGCGCCGCGGCGGAGGTCGTGTGACGACGATGCTGCGGGTGTGCCTGCGCCGGTTGCGCTTCGCGCTGCTGGCGGTGGCGGCGACCTGCGTGATCCTGCTCGGCGTGCTCGCCGGCATCACCCAGCTGGCGATGCCGTGGCTGACCCAGCATCCAGGGCAGATAGAACGCTGGCTGTCGGACCGGCTCGGTCGCGAGGTCACCATCGGCCGCCTCGATGGGCGCTGGGTCGGCGGCGGACCGCTGCTCGCGCTCGACGACGTGCGCATCGCCGGCCGCGCCGGTGCCGCGCCCATGGTGGTCCCGCACGCGGAACTCGC
The DNA here is from genome assembly GCF_004342425.1 of Dokdonella fugitiva. Taxonomy (GTDB): domain Bacteria; phylum Pseudomonadota; class Gammaproteobacteria; order Xanthomonadales; family Rhodanobacteraceae; genus Dokdonella_A; species Dokdonella_A fugitiva. The sequence goes on from NZ_SLWQ01000013.1 coordinate 11,427, forward strand.
ATTCGACCTGCTCGCCGCCGTGCAACGCAACAAGGCGTTCAGCGAATTCCGCATCGCCGACGTCGAGCTGCGCCTGGTCCACGAGGGCGGCGAGTGGAAGCTGCGCGATTTCGACCTCGGCGCTTCGTCGCCACACGACGAGCCGATGTCGATGGGTGCACTCGGTGCGCTCGAAATCACGCGCCTCAAGCTCGCCATCGACGACCCCGCGCACGACCTGCACCTCAAGCTCGCCGCGCCGGTGGTCCGCGTGCTCAACCGCGATCCGGTCATGCACGTCGTCGGCCGCGTGCGTAACGCGGCCGACGACGCGCCACCGGTCGAGTTCGTCGCCGATCTCGACCCGGCCGAGCGTTCGGGCGATGTCTACGTCGGCGGACGCGATCTCGACCTCGCCGCGTTCGCGGGCACTTCACCCGCCGGCGTGCGCCCACTCGGCGGACGCGGCGCAGTGCAATTCTGGCTGCACTTCGCCGCGGGGCGCATCGACGACGCGCGTGCGCGCATCGACCTCAAGGATGCGCGTTTCGCCTCGGCCGAGCCGGTCGCGGTCGGCGACGGCGCGCTGGTGGAGCCGCGTGCCGCGTTCGACCGGCTCGCCCTGGTCGCGCGCTGGATGCGCGACGCGGACGGCTGGACGCTCGACGTCGCCGATTTCGTCGCGGCCGCGGACGCCACGCCGGCGCGCTTCAGCCTCGAACGCCGCGGCGTCGCCGCGTCGCCGCGCTGGCGCGCCGGCGCGAGCGCGGTCGCGCTCGAGCCCATCGCCGATCTCGCGATGCTGTCCGCGCGCGTGCCGGCGGAACTGCGCCGCTGGCTCTACCTCGGCCATCCGCGCGGCCAGCTCGGGCAGGCGCAGCTCGAGCTCGACGGTACGACGTACGCGGTGCGGGCGGACCTGCGTGGTGGTGAAGTCGCGAGCGTCGGCGCGATCCCCGGCATCGAGGGCCTCGACGTCGACGTCGTCGGTGACGAAGCGGCGCTGCTCGCGCAGTTGCCGGACAAGCCCCTGCGCGTGAACCTGCCACGCGTGTTCCGCAAGCCGTTCGCGTTCTCCCGCCTCGGCGGCGACGTGGTCGCGCGCCGGATCGACGACGGCTGGCGCATCGAAACCGATCGCATCGGCTTCGAGGGCGAGGGCTATGGCGGCGAGCTGCGTGGCCGCGTCGACGTCGCGGCCGGGCGGCGGCCGAGCGTGGACCTGTACGCGATCGCCACGCACGGCGACGTCGTCGCGGCGAAGCTGTTCTGGCCGACCAATACGATGCCGCCGCAGGCGGTCGCCTGGCTCGACCGCGCGCTGGTCGGCGGCCGCCTCGAGCAGGGGCGCGTCGCGATCCACGGCGATCTCGCCGACTGGCCGTTCCACGATCGCGCCGGGCGCTTCATCGCCGTCGGCACCGTGGATGACGCGACGCTCGCCTATCACGAGGACTGGCCGCCGGCCGAGCACATCCACGGCATCGCGACGTTCGTCAACGACGGCATGAACGTCGAAGCGGACGCGGTCAGCACGATGGGCAACAAGGTGACCACGGCGAGCGCGACGATCGAGGACTTCGGTCCGCTCGTGCTCGACCTGTCTGCGAAGGGCGAGGGCAGCGGGCCGAACCTGCTCGCGTTCCTGCGCGCGACGCCGATCGGCAAGCGTTACCAGGACCAGCTCAGGGACGTCGCGGTCGGCGGCCGCGGAGCGGTTGCCTTCACGTTGAAGCTGCCGATCAAGGAGGCCGAAGCGCTGGCGCTGGAGGGCAAGGTCGACCTCGCCGGCGCGCGCATCGACCACGAGGCCTGGGACCTGCATTTCAACGATGCGCACGGCGTGTTGCGCTTCAACCAGAAGGGCTTCCTCGCCGACGCGCTCGACGCGACGTTCCGCGAGCGCAAGGCCAAGCTCACGGTGGCGATCGGCGGCTACGTCGCCGATCCGCGCCATGTGTTCGAGGCGAGCGTCGCCGGGACGTGGCCGGCGACGAGCGTGTTCGCCGACGTGCCGCCGTTGCTGCCGATGCTCGGCAGCGTGCAGGGCGAATCGGCGTGGACCGCGCGCGTCGGCATCGACCATGCCGTCGACGGCAATGCGCGCGCCGTGCTCGCGCTCGACAGTGACCTCGTCGGTACCGCGATCGGGTTGCCGCCGCCGCTCGCCAAGGCGGCCGACGCGAGCGTGCCGTTCCACCTCGACCTCGGCTTGCCGTACGCAGGCGAGGAATTCAGCGCGCGGCTCGGCGCGATCGCCGGCCTGCGCGGGCGCGCGCCGGGCAACGGCCGCGCATTCGGCGCGCGCGTCGACTTCGGCGAAGGCGCGGTCGGCGCGCCGCCCGCGCAAGGCATCGCGATAGGCGGGCGCGTGGCGCGCCTCGACGCGGGCGCGTGGCTCGACCTCGTCGAGAACGGCAGCGGCGGCGCCTCGATCGTCAATTCGCTGGACCTGCGCGCGGATGATTTCGTCTTCGGCGGGCGCGAGTTCGACGACACCGGCCTCGCGATCGAGAACACGCCGGCGAAGACCACGATCCGCATCGACGGCGCGGCGCTCGCGGGCACGCTCGACGTGCCCCGCGGCGACCTCGCTGCGGGCGGGATCACGGCCACATTCGCGCGCGTGCACTGGCCGGAGGCGCCGCCCGACGCACCCGATGCCGGCGCGCTCGCCGACGTCGCGCCGGGTTCGCTGCCGCCGCTCCACCTGAGCGTGGAGGACTTCCAGCTCGGCAAGGCGAGCTTCGGCAGCGCGCGTTTCGAGAGCCACCCCATCCCCGGTGGCATGCAGATCGACACGCTGCAATCGCATTCGCCGAACGTGACGATGGTGGGCAGCGGCGACTGGACGGGCGGCGCGATCGAGAACCGCTCGCGCATGTCGATCCAGCTCAGCGCGCAGAATCTCGGGCGCATGATGGATGCGCTCGGTTTCGCCGGGCTCATCGACGGCGGCAGCACGAAGGCGACGATCGACGCGAGCTGGTTCGGCCCGCCGTCGGCGTTCGCGCTGCCCAAGCTCGACGGCACGCTCGCGATCGACGTCGCCGAAGGACGCATCCTCGACGTCGACCCCGGCGCAGGACGCATCTTCGGCCTGTTCTCGCTGACCGAGATCCCGCGTCGCCTCAGCCTCGACTTCAGCGACTTCTTCCGGTCCGGCCTCGGCTTCAATTCGATCAAGGGCACGTTCCGCCTCGCCGGCGGCAACGCCTACACCGACGGGTTGCGCATCGACAGCCCGGCCGCCGAGATCATCGTCAGCGGACGCACCGGCCTGCGCACGAAGGACTACGACCAGCTCATGGACGTGCGCGCGCGCGCTGGCGCGACCTTGCCGATCGTCGGCGCGCTCGCCGCGGGCCCGGTCGGCGCGGCGGCGGGCCTGGTCATGCAGGGCATCTTCAACAAGCCGATCGGCAAGGCCGTCGCGCGCCGTTACAAGGTGTCCGGTTCGTGGGACAAGCCGCAGATCACCCTGCTTTCGCGCACCAAGGCGGGAAAGCGCCCCGATGCGCCGCAGCTGCCTGAACCCGAGCCGGTGGAAGAGCTCGTGCCGCCGTGGCAGGTCGTGCCCGGCGGCGGCGAGGGCGGCAACCGGCCCTAGCGGCGCATTGCAACAGGCCCCGTTGTGGTCCAGCATGCGCGGCCCCATCTTTCCGGCTGGTTCCGCCCGCCGCGCAGCGGTGCGAACCCTTTCGTTTTTCCTGCCTGGTTGCCTTCATGTCCGATCTCATCGCCGTCGCCGAACGCCAATTGCTGAGTCCGGGCGGGCTCGCCACCCGCGATCTCGACGGGGTATTCGCGCGGCTCATGGGGCCCTCGATCGACGCGGCGGACCTTTATTTCCAGCATTCTCGATCCGAGTCGTGGGTACTCGAGGACGGCATCGTCAAGGACGGCTCGCATTCGATCGAGCAGGGCGTCGGCGTGCGCGCACTGTCCGGCGAAAAGGCCGGCTTCGCCTATTCCGACGAGATCGTGCTGCCGGCACTGGTGGAAGCCGCGACTTCGGCGCGGGCGATCGCACGGGCCGGCTCGAACGGCGTCGGCAAGCCGCTCGCGATCGCGAGCGCGCGTGCGCTGTATGCACCGGTCGACCCCATCGACAGCCTGTCGAACGAGGCGAAGATCGCCGTGCTGCGCGAGGTCGACGCCGCCTGTCGTGCGGCCGATCCGCGCGTGAAGCAGGTCATCGTGAGCCTCGCCGCCGCGGTCGACACCGTGCTCATCGCGCATTCGGACGGCACGCTCGCCGCCGACGTGCGCCCGCTCGTGCGCATGAACGTGCAAGTGATCGCCGAGGCGAACGGCCGGCGCGAGTCGGGCAGCAGCGGAGGCGGCGGCCGCTACACCTTCCCCGAACTGCTCGAGAACGGTCGCGCGCACGCGTTCGCGCGCGAGGCCGTGCGCACGGCGCTGGTCAACCTCGACGCGGTGCCCGCGCCGGCCGGCAACATGCCGGTCGTGCTCGGCCCCGGCTGGCCCGGCGTGCTGTTGCACGAGGCGATCGGCCACGGTTTCGAGGGCGACTTCAACCGCAAGGAAACCTCCGCATTCGCCGGCATGCTCGGCGAGAAGGTCGCCGCCGATGGCGTCACCGTGGTCGACGACGGCACGCTCGCGGCGCGGCGCGGCTCGCTCAGCATCGACGACGAAGGCACGCCGACGAACTGCACGGTGCTGGTCGAGAACGGCGTCATGAAGGGCTACATGCAGGACAAGCTCAACGCGCGCCTGATGGGACAGCGTTCCACTGGCAACGGCCGGCGCGAATCGTTCGCGCACCTGCCGATGCCGCGCATGACCAACACCTACATGCTGCCGGGCGAGCGCGATCCCGGCGAGATCATCGCGTCGGTGAAGCGCGGCCTCTACGCGGTCAATTTCGGCGGCGGCCAGGTCGACATCACGAACGGCAAGTTCACCTTTTCGGCGAGCGAGGCGTACCTCATCGAGGACGGCAAGGTCACGCGTCCGGTGAAGGGGGCGACACTCATCGGTTCGGGTGCGGACGTGCTCAAGCGCGTGTCGATGATCGGCAACGACCTCAAGCTCGACGAAGGCGTCGGCGTCTGCGGCAAGGACGGCCAGAGCGTACCGGTCGGCGTCGGCCAGCCGACGTTGAAGATCGACGGCATGACGGTCGGGGGCACCGCGGCGTGAGCTGGGCGCGTTCGTCGCCGGCGCGCTGGCTCTTCGTCTTCGCCGCTGCATCGCCCGGAGCATTCGCGCAGGCGAAACCGATCCGCGCGCCCGTGCCGACATCCGCGCTCGCGACGCGCGCCTGCGCGACATTGCAGCATCGCGTCGATGCGGCAGTCGGCGACGCACCGCTGTTCCTGCGCAGTGGATTCGATTTCAACGCGGATCGCGACGGCGTATGGATCGAGGGCACCGCGCAGGCGGCGCTCGCCCATCACGTGCGAGGCGACGAGGCGGCGGCGATGAAGCGCCTGTCCCGTGTCGCGCGCGAATTCGCTCCGGGCGGTTATGCCTGCGCGACGCGCGAACCGCGCATCACGACCGGATTGGCGGGCGATGCGTACTACTTCCGCTGTCCGCACCTCGGCGCGACCGCGTGGATCGCATTGGCGGCGACCGCTACGAACCCCCATGTCGCCGCGCGTTGACGGCCGCCGTCATTCCGCGGTGCCGGCGTCGGACTCGCTCGCCTCGCGCAGCACGCGGAACAGTTCGCGGTACGCGTGTGGCGGCTTGTCGGCCTTGCGTTCGGCGAGCGCATTGCGCACGAGCTGGCGCAGCCGCTGGCGATCGGCGGAAGGATGCTGGTCGATGAATTCACCGAGGGCGTCGTCGCCTTCGCCGAGCAGGCGCTCGCGCCAGGCTTCGAGGCGGTGCATCGCCGCGGTTTCGCGATGCGCCTTCTCGCGGTCAACGCCGAGCGCATAGCGGATGGCCTCGATCGACTCCTCGTCGAGCTTGCGCATCTGCTTGGCGAGGTACTGGTTCTGGCGCTTGCGGGCGATGTGCGACGTCACCGCGCGCGTGCGCCGCACTTCCTGGCGCAGGTCGTCGTCGAGCGGCACGCGCGCGAGCTCGGCTTCGCTGAGGTTGGCGAGCGTCTCGGCCAGCTTGAGGATGTCGAGCGCCTCGCGCCGCAACTGGCTGCGGCTCGGCCCAAGGGCCTCCGGCGATTCGTCGTCGTGCAGGTCGTGCATCACGGTTTCCAGGATAATGCAGCAATGAATGCCATCGTGACCGACAAAGATACCAGCTCCGCCGACCTCGACCGCCTCGCCGCGATCGCCGAAGACGTCGTGCGCCTCGCGCGCGCGAAGGGGGCGAGCGAAGCCGATGCGGCGGCGAGCGTCGATCTGGGCCTCGCCGTCGGCGTGCGCCTCGGCGAAGTCGAGACGGTCGAGCGCACGCGCGACCGCGGCGTTTCGGTGACCGTCTATTTCGGCAAGCGCAAGGGTTCGGCGAGCACCGCCGACCTCGACCCGAAGTCGATCGAGCAGACGGTCGAGCACGCCTGCGCGATCGCGCGCCATACCGAGGAAGACCCGGCGAACGGGCTCGCCGATCCGGCCCTGCTCGCCACGACCATCCCGGAACTCGACCTCTGGCATCCGTGGGACATCACGCCCGAGGAGGCGATCCGCCTCGGCATCGAGATCGAGGAGGCCGGGCGTTCGCATGATCCGCGCATCGACAATTCCGATGGCGCATCCGTGCAGGTCGGCGCGTCGCTTACCGCGTATGCGAACACGCTCGGTTTCGTCGGCACCGAGCGCGGCACCAGCCACACGCTGTCGGTCGCGCTGATCGCCGAAGACGCGGCGGGCATGCAGCGCGACTACTGGTACGACAGCGTGCGTCGCGCGAGCGATTTCGCCAGCGCGGCCTCGATCGGGCGCAAGGCGGCCGAGCGCACGGTCGCGCGCCTCGGCGCGCGACGGCTGTCGACGCGTGATTGCCCGGTGTTGTTCGTGCCGGAAGTCGCGCGCAGCCTCGTGGGCCATTTCCTCTCCGCGGCGAGCGGTGGCGCGCTGTACCGGCGCGCGAGCTTCCTGGTCGACCACGTCGGCAAGGCCCTGTTCCCGCGATGGATGCAGATCGTCGAGCGACCCCACATCCCGCGCGGCCACGGCTCGACCGCATTCGATTCCGAGGGCGTCGCCACGCGCGACTCGGACCTCGTCCGCGACGGCGTGCTCGCGCGCTACATCCTCGGCAGCTATTCGGCGCGCAAGCTCGGCCTGCAGTCGACCGGCAACGCGGGCGGCGTGCAGAACATCGTCGTGCAGCCCGGCAGCGACGACTTGCCCGCGCTGTTGCGGCGCATGGGCACGGGCCTGCTCGTGACCGAACTCATGGGGCAGGGCGTATCGCTGGTGACCGGCGACTATTCGCGCGGCGCGACCGGGTTCTGGGTCGAGAACGGCGAGATCGCCTACCCGGTCGAAGAGATCACGATCGCCGGGAACCTGCGCGACATGTACGCGAACGTCGTCGCGGTCGGCCGCGACGTCGACCCGCGCTCGCACATACTGACCGGCTCGATCCTGCTGGAACGGATGACGGTTGCGGGCGAATGAGGCCGGGGGCTGAACAGCATTGCGGCTCCACGCCCCGGCATACGACCCACGGCGACGAGTTCGCGGCAGAGGGTTGCTCCGATGAGACGCGGTGGGCGGATCAGGGCGCGACAGCGCCGGATACGCCGCTCCGCGGCTTGATCCAGCCTGCAGGCCTCGCCCCGGCACCTCCCCATGACTTCCGCGCTATTGTGACCCCGCACGGCGGCGCCCAGATCGGTACTGCCCCCACAGCGGAGAGCGTGCATGAACGAGAGCGAGAACGGCACGGGTAGCAGCACCACGAACGCAGCATCCGGCGTCCTGCCGGCCGCGACGTCGAACGACGATCGCACCTGGGCGCTGATCGGCCACCTGTCCGCATTCAGTGCGTTCATCACGGGCATCGGCTGCGTGATCGGGCCGCTGATCGTCTGGCTGGTGAAGCGCGACACCTTGCCGTTCGCGGCCGACCAGGCGAAGGAGGCACTGAACTTCAACATCACCGCGCTCATCGTCGCGGCGGCATTGTGGGTCGTCACGATCGGCACGTTCTTCATCGGCGCGCTGCTCACGGTACCGATCGGCCTGCTGCTGTTCGTGGCCTGGTTCGTGCTGACGATCGTCGCCGCGATCAAGGCGAACGAAGGCGTGGCGTACCGCTATCCGTTCGCGCTGCGCCTCGTGAAGTGAAGGCTCGTGCCGGCCATGCGTCACGCGCGGCCGGCATCCTTCGCGGCACGGGATGAGTCATTGCGACATTGGATCCCTGTGGACGACCCCCTGGCTGGCGCGGGATGAGTCCATGCCGGACTCAACTGGTACGGGCGGAGACGAAGAGGGCGAGGTCACGCAGGGCGTCGGTACCCGCCTCGAGCGGGGCGATTGCAGCGAGGGCGCGCGCGGTGAGCGTCGCCAGTTCCGCGCGTGACGCGTCGACGCCGAGGATCGCCGGGTAGGTCGGCTTGTTCGCCGCGACGTCCTTGCCTGCGGTCTTGCCGAGCTGCGCGGTGTCGGCCTCGATGTCGAGCAGGTCGTCGCGGATCTGGAACGCGAGGCCGATCGAGTGGCCGTAGGTTTCGAGCGCGTCGAGCGTGTCGGCGTCGCGCACGCCCGCCGCGAGTGCGCCGAGGCGCACCGACGCGCGGATCAAGGCGCCGGTCTTGTGTACGTGCATGCGCTCGAGTTCGCTGGCGTCGAGGACGTGCCCGACCGCCGCGAGGTCGAAGGCCTGTCCGCCCGCCATGCCGTGGGAGCCGCAGGCGCCGGCGAGCGTGCGCAGCATCGCGAGATGGTTCACGGGATCCGTCACCAGGGCGGGATCGTTCGCCAGCACCTCGAACGCGAGTGCCTGCAGCGCGTCGCCGGCGAGGATCGCCATCGCCTCGCCGAACACGATGTGGCAGGTCGGCCGGCCACGACGCAGGTCGTCGTCGTCCATCGCCGGGAGGTCGTCGTGCACGAGCGAGTAGGCGTGAATGATCTCGACCGCGGCGGCCGATGCATCCAGTCGCTCAGGCGCCGCGCCAAACGCGAGCCCAGTCGAGTAGACGAGCAACGGCCGCAAGCGCTTGCCCCCGCCGAGCACCGCGTAGCGCATCGCGCGATGCAACTCGACCGGCGGCTGCGCCTCATCCGGCAGCACGCGCGCCAACGCCTCGTCCGCACGCGCCGACAGCGCCACAAGTTCAGGTGTCAGCTCGTTCACGCGGGAAAGATGCTCTCGATGAAGTATGTGGCGAGCCGCATAGCGGGCCACTTACGCGGGAAAGATGCTCTTGATGAAGAGTGCGGCCATGGATGGGCGCTCCGGGATTCAGGGATGCGCAGCCTTCCACTCGAATGTCGACTCATCGTCGAAGCCGCGATCATGGACGATCGCAAAGGTCCCCTGATCGCACAAGCTACGGCACGTCGGGGTCGAAGGGCTGCGCATTTTCCGGCGCCGCCGGATCCAGCAACTGGCTCACGCGCAGCTTCGCCTGGTCGAGCGCGCCCTGGCAGTTGCGGTAGAGGGCGATGCCGCGCTCGAAGGATTGCAGCGATTCGTCGAGGCTGAGGTCGCCCTGTTCCATGCGGCCGACGAGCTGTTCGAGTTCGTCGAGGGACTTCTCGAAGTCGGCGACGTGCGAGGTATCGGTGGCGGGCTTTGGCATGGGCGCGAAAACTAGCTCAGGGCGTCGGCAAGATCAATCGCGAGGCGGTCGCCACCGCGGTGCGGGCCGCCTTCGGCGGATGTCCATTCGACGCGCGCGCCGAGGGGGGCGAGCAGGGCGGTGCCGCTCTCGCTGAGCCAGATGTCGGCGACCGCGACGAGGGTGCCCTCGGCATCGAACACGAGCGGCAGCCGGCCGCGCTTCCACGGCGGCACGCCCGCTTCCTGGAAGAGGTCACGCAGCTCGCGCGTGCGCCCGCCACTGGACAGGCGCAGGCTCTCGCCGCCGCGGCGAAAGCGTACCTGCAGCGCCGTCGGCAGGCGCACGGCGCCGTCCGGGCCGCACAGGCGCAGCACGCCGAGGTCGAGCGGCAGGGTGAGCGGGCTTCCGTCGAACGAGCCGACCCATTCGAGCGGCGGGAACTGCAGCGGCGCGAGTGCGTGCAGCAGGTCGCGATAGCGGCGTACCTCGGTCCCCGGCCAGCGCACGCAGGGCTGGCGGTCCTCGCCGGCCTCGCCGAGCTGGCGCACGAGTTCGGCCGCCTGGTAATGCGTGGGTTCGGGCAGGTCGAGTGCGCGCAGCCACCGGCGCAACACGGGATCGCGCAGCGCGGCGGGCAGGGCGAGCCACTCGCGGAACTGCAATGTCGAAGGATCCAGGCCCTGGATGCGCGCGAGCGCGCGTTCGGCTTCGACGTCGATGAATTCGGCCGCCGCGCGCGCCCAGGCGGCGCTCTGCGCGATGCTGCTCTCGGCTTCGGGCCAGCGCGCGCTGATGCGTGGCATCACCTGCATGCGCAGGTAGTTGCGGTCGATGGTCTGGTCCGCATTGCTCGGGTCGGCGATCCAGCCCAGTCGATGCTGGTCGGCGTACTCGCGCAGGGCCGCGCGCGGCAGCAGCAGCAGCGGGCGCCAGGCGAAGCCGCGGCCGAGGCGGCGCAGCGGACGCATCGCGCCGATGCCTTCGGGGCCGGAGCCGCGCAGCAGTTTCAGCAGCACGGTTTCGGCCTGGTCGTCGCGATGATGGGCGAGGGCGACGATTTCGCCGGGCGAGAGCAGGGTCTCGATCGCCGCGTAGCGCGCGCGGCGTGCGCTCGCCTCGAGGCCGAGCCCGGGGCTGCGCACGACGTCGACCGCACGGACGACGAGCTCCACGCCGAGTGCATCGGCGAACTCGCGGCAGCGGCGTGCCCACGCCTCGCTCTCCTCGTGCAGGCCATGGTCGACGTGCACCGCGCGCAGGCCGCGTGCACGCACCGCCTCCGATTGCGCCAGCGCGTGCAGCAGCACCATCGAGTCGAGGCCGCCACTGAATGCGGCGAGGATCGGCGTCTGCGGCAACTCGGCGAGCGCCGATTCGATGATGTCGCGGACGCGGCGGCCCGGAGTCATGCCGGCGGTCTTCGCATCAGGCCCAGGAACAGACCACCTTGCCGCAGTTGCCCGAATCCATGAGGTCGAAACCCTTCTGGAAATCGTCGATGTGGATCTGGTGCGTGAGCACCTTCTGCAGCGGGAAACCGGTCAGCACCATCTGCGTCATCTTGTACCAGGTCTCGTACATGCGCCGGCCGTAGATGCCGTGCAGGGTGAGCCCCTTGAAGATGACCTTGTCCCAGTCGATGCCGGCGCCGTTCGGCAGGATCCCGAGCAGGGCGACCTTGCCGCCGTGGTACATGCAATCGAGCATGTCGCTGAAGGCGCGCGGGTTGCCGCTCATCTCGAGCGCCACGTCGAAGCCTTCCATGTGCAGGTCCTTCACGACGTCCTTGAGCGACTGCTTGGACACGTTGACGACGCGCGTCGCACCCATGTCGGCGGCGAGCTTGAGGCGGTAGTCGTTGACGTCGGTGACGACGACGTTGCGCGCGCCGACGTGCTTGCAGATGCCCGCGGCGATGATGCCGATCGGGCCCGCGCCGGTGATGAGCACGTCTTCGCCAATGACGTCGAACTCGAGCGCGCAGTGCGCGGCGTTGCCGTAAGGATCGAAGAACGCGGCGAGTTCGCTCGGGATCTGGTCGGGAATCGGCCACAGGTTCGACGCCGGCACCGCCACGAACTCGGCGAACGCGCCATTGCGGTTGACGCCGATGCCGACCGTGTTCGGGCACAGGTGCTGCTTGCCTGCGCGGCAGTTGCGGCAGACGCCGCAGACGATGTGGCCTTCCGCCGAGACGCGCTGGCCGAGGCTGTAGCCGCGCACGCCCGGGCCCATGTCGACGATGCGGCCGACGAACTCGTGGCCGATCACCAGGCCCGGCTTGATGACGCGCTGCGACCACTCGTCCCACTTGTAGATGTGCAGGTCGGTGCCGCAGATCGCGGTCTTCTCGAGCTTGATGAGCACGTCGTTGGGGCCGATCTCCGGAACCGGGACTTCCTCCATCCAGATTCCACGCGCGGCTTCGCGCTTGACCAGGGCCTTCATCATCTGCGACATGGACGGGCTCGATGCGGGTGGGAAAACCCGGGGATTATACGCCGCCCACGCGGGCGCGGCGCAGCGCTCGCGCACGAATCGCAGGCTTGGCCCGGGCGCCGCGCGTCATCGATGCCGTCGCCGGCCATCGTGGCGCGGCGCCCCTGTCGTCGCAGCAGGTGCACGAGCGCGACCTTGTCGGCGCGCGCGCGAGATCGCGCTGCGCCTCACCGATACCGAGCCGGCGTGCGATCGCCGTGGTCGTCGCGAGCCGCCATGACGATGCGCACGCCTTCGCGCAACGCATCGAGCGGCCAGCGAGGCGACCGTCGACGACGAGGTGCATCACGCTCGCGCCGTCTGCGCGCACGCGCCGCAGTGAAGAGGCGTCGATGCCGTGCCCGCGCGGGAAACCGGCATGGCCGGGCGCGACGGCGCGCCCGCCGACCCGACCGCGCATCGATGCCGGTCGTCGATGCGAAGTCCGACACCCGCTCGGCACGCGTTCGCTAGCCTGGTCGTGGCCCGCGGCGATGAGCAGCACCTCGTCGGCCACCCAGCCGGGTGCGGGCATGACCTCGCGAACGCGGCCGGCCTTCGGTGAGCGTGCCGGTCTGTCGACGACGAGCCCGTCGATGCGGCGCATCGCGGAACACCGGCCTGCGCCGCGCGACCGCCGGCGACGATCGCCCCGTCACGCTCACCGCGTCTGTAACCGCTTTCATTGCGCAGCAGGCCCTTCGAGCTCTTAGTGGCGCAGCGCGTCGATGCCGATGCCGCGATCGGCCGCCAGCCGGCCGATGCTCAGGGACGCGCGATGGCGGGTGTTCATGCATGGGAGGGTAAACCGCGGGCCAGGTTCCGGGTCGAACACCTCGCCCCGGTGGCAAATGAGAACGGGTCGGCTTGTGCGCCTGCGGCATTGCGCGGACACTAAAGCCCTGTGTCATGCAAGTGGCATAGGGGGGAATCGACGGGGGGTCGATGGATATTCTCGGTTTTTTCAAGCGTCTTTTCGGTGCGGGCGGCAGCGAGCGCGCGCCGCCGCAGCGTCGTGCCGGACCGCGCCTGAATGCGCGCGGCGGCATGCGCGTGCTCGTGGTCGACGATTCGACCACGGTCGTGACCCTGCTCGGCCGCATGCTGCGGCAGAACGGTTACGTCGTGCTCGAGGCATTCGATGCGGAGAAGGGCGTCGAGCTCGCGCTCGCCGAGCGGCCCGACCTGGTCTTCCTCGACATCGTGTTGCCGGGCATGAGCGGCTTCGCCGCGCTGCGCCAGTTGCGCCGGCAGCCGGCCACGCGCGACATCCCGATCATCATGATGAGCGGCAACGAGCAGGCGACCGAACAATTCTATGCGCAGCGCATCGGTGCGGACGACTTCATGAAGAAGCCGTTCTCGCGCTCGGAAGTATTCATGCGCATCGAGAACCTGCTCGACGTCTCGCTGCTGCCGCGCCGCCACTACATGCACGCTTCCGCGCAGGGCGCCGCGCCGGAGTCGTCGCCATTCCCGTGAACCGCGCGCACGCGTGCGCCCGGGATGGCACCCTACGCGCCGCATGAACCGGACCGACCAGCGCCCGCGCGCGATCTTCCTGATGGGCCCGACCGCGAGCGGCAAGACCGCGCTTGCGTGCTTGCTCGCCGAGCGTTTCGGGCTCGACCTCGTGAGCGTCGATTCGGCGCTCGTCTATCGCGGCCTCGACATCGGTGCCGCCAAGCCCGATGCGGCGACGCTCGCGCGCCATCCGCATCGCCTCGTCGACATCCGCGACCCGGCGCAGGCGTACTCCGCGGCCGACTTCCGTGCCGACGCGCTCGCCGCCATGGACGAGATCACGCGCGCAGGGCGCGTGCCGCTGCTCGTCGGTGGCACCGGCCTCTACTTCCGTGCACTCGAGCACGGCCTGTCGGCGTTGCCGGATGCAGATCCCGATGTGCGCCGCCGCCTGGCCGACGAGGCGCGGGAAGCGGGCTGGGCCACGTTGCACGAGCGCCTGCGCCGCCTCGACCCGCTGGCCGCCGAACGGATCCGCCCCGGCGACGCGCAGCGCATCCAGCGTGCCCTCGAGGTGATCGAGCTCAGCGGTCGGCCGCTGTCGGCGCAACAGGACGGCCCGCGCTCGCGACTGCCGTGGCGAGTGCTCAAGCTCGCCCTCGTGCCGGCCGAACGTTCGCTGCTGCACGAGCGCATCGCGCGGCGCTTCGACGCGATGCTCGCCGAAGGTTTCCTCGACGAGGCGCGCCGCCTGCGCGCCGACCCCGCCTGGCACCCGGACCTGCCGGCCATGCGGGCAGTCGGTTATCGCCAGGCGTGGCCCTGCCTCGATGGCGAAATCGACGTCGCGACATTCCGCGACCGCGCCGTCTTCGCCACGCGCCAGCTCGCCAAACGTCAAATTACGTGGCTGCGCAGCGAGCTCGATGCACGCTGGTTCGACCCGGATCGAGGCACGTTGGCCGACGATGCGTCGCGCGCGTTGGCGTTGTTCGGCCTTGGCGGCGATCCGTCGTCATAACTGTGGACGGCGTCGTTTTCTTTTGTGGGAACAAATCGTTAAGATGACGAAACTGAATGCGGGTTGAATCGGACGTGACGCGCGGCTGGGTAGCGGTCACACGACCTTTTGCCGGTTCGGGGTTCTCGGTGCAGGAGAAGAAGACCATGTCCAAGGGGCAGTCCTTGCAGGATCCGTTTTTGAACGCGTTGCGCCGCGAGCGCATCCCCGTATCCATCTATCTGGTCAACGGCATCAAGCTGCAGGGCACGGTCGAGTCGTTCGACCAGTTCGTCGTCCTGCTGCGCAACACGGTGAGCCAGATGGTCTACAAGCACGCGATCTCGACCGTCGTGCCCTCGCGCAACGTGCGCGTGGGCGGCGCGGAAGGGCACGCGCCGCATGCGGCACCCGCGCCGGAAGCGCACGAGGAGAACGAAGGCGCCTGAGCCCGGGCCCTTGAAGCGCCGTGCCCGCGGCCACACCAAGGGCTCTCCGGGCGGGATCTGCACGAAACGGCGATCCGCCCGTTGCGGCACGGCGGCGGCTCCGGCTTGCGGAACCGTCGTACGCGGAGGGCGCTCGCGCCGCCGCGCGCGATCCGTCGTGGATCGTGCCGCTGGAATTTCCCAACGCCCTGTCGCGAGGCCACTCCGCTGTTCGAACGATCCAGGAAAGGTGAGCGCGCGCTGCTGCTGCAGCCGCAGGCACCCGGGCGCGCCGATCCGCTCGCGCTCGATGAGTTCTCCGAACTCGCACGCTCCGCCGGCGCCACCGTCGTCGGCAGCCTGACCGCGCGCGTCGAGCGGCCCAATCCGCGCTACTTCGTCGGCACCGGCAAGGCCGAGGAGCTGCGCGACCACCGGCGCGCGCTCGACGCGGATCTCATCCTCGTCAATCATGCGTTGAGCCCGGTACAGGAGCGCAACCTCGAGAAGCTCACCGAGTGCCGCGTGGTCGACCGGACCGGCCTCATCCTCGACATTTTCGCCCAGCGCGCGCGCTCGCACGAAGGCAAGCTGCAGGTCGAGCTCGCCCAGCTCAAGCACATGTCGACACGCCTCGTGCGCGGCTGGACCCATCTCGAGCGCCAGCGCGGCGGCGCGATCGGCTTGCGCGGCCCGGGTGAAACGCAGCTCGAACTCGACCGCCGCCTGCTCGGCGAGCGCGTCAAGCAGCTGCAGAAGCGCATGGAAAAGGTCGAGACGCAGCGCGCGACCGCGCGCCGCTCGCGCCAGCGCAACGAACTGCCGGTGGTCGCGCTGGTCGGCTACACCAACGCGGGCAAGTCGACCCTGTTCAATGCGCTCACGGGTTCGTCGGTGTATGCGGCCAACCAGCTGTTCGCGACGCTCGACCCGACCCTGCGCCGCCTCGACGGCCTCGACTGCGGCCCGGTCGTGCTCGCCGACACCGTCGGCTTCATCCGCGACCTTCCGCACGACCTGGTCGCGGCGTTCCGCTCGACGCTGGCCGAGGCGCGCGACGCCGACCTGTTGCTGCACGTCGTCGACGCGTCCGATCCGGAGCGCGACGAGCGCATCCTCGACGTCGAGCGGGTGCTGCAGGAAATCGGCGCCGACGAACTGCCGCAGATCCTCGTCTACAACAAGATCGACCTGCTGGACGGCGCCGCCGACGGCGGAGCGCACGGCGCCGACGGCGAAGATGCGCGCGCCGCGCCGGTGGTCGCGCCGGGGCGCGTCGACTACCTCGACGGCGGCGAATTGCCGCGCGCATGGGTGTCCGCGGTCGAAGGCTCGGGCATCAACGGCCTGCTGCGGGCGATCGGCATGCGCCTCGGCGACGAGCGCGTGCGTGCCGAGCTCCTGCTGCCGAGCGACGCGGGCCGCCTGCGCGCGCGCCTGCATGCGCAAGGCCTCGTCGCGGCGGAACGCGTCGACGAGAGCGGTTGGCACATCCGCATCGACGCGCCGCGCGCGCTGGTCGAACCGCTGTTCGGCCTGCCCGGCGGCGATGGCGACTGGCTGCGCGCGCGCTTGCTTGCCGCCGCGGAAGGCCCTACCTACAATCGAACGACGGCACGGGCCGACCTGCGCGATCGTCCATGACGTTCGACGTCGGCGATCGCGTTCCGGTTCGCGACGTCGATCCCGCGCGGTCCGGTCGAACGCATCCGCAGCGGCCGCCTCCGGCCGCGCTTCCACGAAGATCCTGGCGCTTGCGTCCCGCAGCGAGGTAAATAGCGATGGCATGGAACGAACCCGGCAGCGGCAAGCAGCGCGATCCATGGAAGGATGGCGGCAACAGCGGCCCGTCGCCGGATTTCGATGCCCTCGCGCGGCGCCTGCGTGACTTCTTCAATCGCCTGTTCGGCGGCGGTGGCGGCGGCGTCGCGATCGCGCTGGTCGGCGCGCTCATCGCCTGGTGCGCGTGGGACAGCATGGTGCGCGTCAACGCGAGCGACACCGGCGTCGTGCTGCGCTTCGGGCGCTTCTCGCGCCTGATGACGCCGGGCATCAACTTCAAGTTCCCGCGCCCGGTCGAGAGCGTGGTGCCGGTGCCGATCGGCAAGACGCTGCAAACCAACGACCAGGTGCGCATGCTGACCAAGGACGAGAACATCGTGCTGGTCGATTTCAACGTGCAGTACCGCATCAGCGACCCGCGGTTGTTCCTGTTCGGCGTGCGCGACCCGGACGGCACGCTCGGCCAGGCCGCGGAAAGCGCGGTGCGCACCGTGATCGGCGGCAGCGACATGGACACGATCCTCTCCGGCCAGCGCAGCGAACTCATGGTGCAGGCCAAGCAGCTGTTGCAGGCCAACCTCGACCAGTACAAGGCCGGCCTGTCGATCAGCGAGCTGAACTTCCAGAACGTGCGCCCGCCGCAGGACGTCAAGGACGCATTCGACGATGCCAACCGCGCCCTGCAGGACAAGCAGCGCGCCGAAGAGGAAGCGAAGGCGTACGCGAGCCAGGTCGTGCCGGAGGCGCGCGGCGACGCCGCCGCGGTGCGTGCGGAAGCGGAAGGCTACAAGAGCAAGGTCACGGCGCGCGCCGAAGGCGATGCGCAGCGCTTCAACCTGGTCGAATCGCAGTACAAGGCCGCGCCCGAAGTCACGCGCAAGCGCCTCTACATCGAGGCGATGGAGCAGGTCGTCGGCAATACGCCGAAGGTGATCGACCTTTCGTCCGGCAAGAACATCCTCAACCTGCCCGGCGCAGCCGACGTGCGCGTGCCCGCGGCGACCATCGTCACGCCCGATCCGGGCAAGGGAGGCCGCTGATGCGTACCGCACCAGTCGTCGCGTTGCTCGTCGCGCTGCTCGTCGCCGCCAATTCGATGTTCGTTGTCAGGGAAGGGCAGACCGCGATCCTGCTGCAGTTCGGGCGCATCGCCCACACCGGCTACGAGCCGGGCCTGCATTTCCGCATACCGCTCGTGCAGCAGGTGCAGCATTTCGACCAGCGCGTGCTCACGCTCGATTCCGCGCCCGAACGCTACCTCACCTCCGAGAAGAAGGACGTCAACATCGATTTCTTCGTGAAGTGGCGCATCTCCGACCCGGCGAAGTTCTTCGTCGCGGTCGCCGGCGACGAGAGCAATGCGCAGCGCCTGGTCGTGCCGATCGTCAAGGAGGGCCTGCGTACCGCGGTCAACTCGCGCACGCTGCAGGAACTCGTCTCGGGCGGGCGCGCCGACGTCACCCAGCACCTCGTCGCCGATGCCAACGGCAAGACGCAGGGCCTGGGCATCGACGTGCTCGACCTGCGCATCAAGCGCATCGACCTGCCCGAGGACGGCACGGTGATCGGCTCGGTCTACGAACGCATGCGCTCGGAACGCAAGAAGGTCGCCAGCCAGTTGCGCGCCGAGGGCGAGGAAGCCGCGCGCGCGATCAAGGCCGACGCGGCGCGCCAGGTGCAGGTGATCAATGCCGAAGCCTATCGCGACGCGCAGAAGACGCGCGGCGAGGGCGATGCGGCGGCCGCGCAGATCTATGCCGCCGCGTACGGGCGCGATCCGGAGTTCTACGCGTTCTACCGCAGCCTCGAGGCGTACAAGGAAGCGCTCGGCGGCTCCAACGGCACGCTCGTGCTCGACTCGAAATCCGAGTTCCTGCACTACCTGCAGGACAGCAAGTAGGCGCGTGGGCGAGGCGCTCGCCAGCGCGCTCTGTCTCGTGCTCGTGCTCGAGGGGCTGTTCCTGTTCGCGGCGCCCGCCGCCTGGAAGCGCATGGCCGAGCAATTGCAACAGATCGAACCGCGCCGCCTGCGCCTGTTCGGTGGCGGCATGGTCGTGATCGGCCTGATCCTGCTCAGGATCGTCCACTGATAGCCTCCCGGCCGTCGGCACGGTGTGCGCGGCGGCCACAGGCACTACAATTCGCGGGTCAACCGCGGCGATCCGGCGGGTCCGGCGCCGCCCGCGTCGTACCGTCTCCATCGCCTCCGCCACGGCCCGGCCACGGCGGTCGCCGGGGCCAGCCGTCCCGGTCGCGCACCATCGCACTCATACTCGCATCAGGAACAATCGCATGGGCAAGTCAGTCGTCATTCTCGGCGCGCAATGGGGCGACGAAGGCAAGGGCAAGATCGTCGACCTGCTCACCCAGGACATCGGCGCGGTGGTGCGCTTCCAGGGCGGCCACAATGCCGGCCATACGCTCGTCATCAATGGCAAGAAGACGGTACTGCACCTGATCCCGTCGGGCATCCTGCGCGACGGCGCGCTGTGCCTGATCGGCAACGGCGTCGTGTTGTCGCCGGCGGCGCTGCAGAAGGAGATCGCCGAGCTCGAGGGCAACGGCGTCGAGGTGCGCTCGCGCCTGAAGATCAGCCCGGCGACGCCGCTGATCATGCCGTACCACATCGCGCTCGACCAGGCGCGCGAGAAGGCCGCGGGCGGCAAGGCGATCGGCACGACGGGCCGCGGCATCGGGCCCGCGTACGAGGACAAGGTCGCGCGCCGCGGCATCCGTGTCGCCGACCTGCACTACCCGCAGCAGCTAGGCGAACTGCTGCGCACAGCGCTCGACTATCACAATTTCGTGCTGACCAAGTACCTCGGCGTCGATCCGGTCGACTACCAGAAGACGTTCGACGAAGCGCTCGCGTTCGGCGAGTACGTCGAGCCGATGAAGTCCGACGTCGCCGGGATCCTGCACGACCTGCACAAGCAGGGGCGCAAGGTATTGTTCGAGGGCGCGCAGGGCGCGTTGCTCGACATCGACCATGGCACGTATCCGTACGTGACCTCGTCGAACACGACGATCGGCGGCGCGCTCGCCGGCGCGGGCGTCGGCGCCGACTACATCGACTACGTGCTCGGCATCGCCAAGGCCTATGCGACGCGCGTCGGCGGCGGTCCGTTCCCGACCGAGCTCGACGACGAGATCGGCCAGGGCATCCGCGACCGCGGCCAGGAGTACGGCGCCTCGACCGGCCGCCCGCGCCGCTGCGGCTGGATGGACATCGTCGCGCTCAAGCGTGCGGTCGCGATCAATGGCATCACCGGCCTGTGCATCACCAAGCTCGACATCCTCGACGGGATGGACAAGCTCAAGATCTGCATCGCCTATGAATACCGCGGCAAGCGCACCGAGTACGCGCCGCTCGACGCGGCAGGCTGGGACGAATGCACGCCGGTCTACCTCGAATTCCCCGGCTGGCAGGAATCAACCCACGGCATCACCGAATGGGACCGGTTGCCGCCGGCGGCGCGTGCCTACCTGCGCGCGCTCGAGGAACTGGCGGGCTGCCCGCTCGCGATCGTCTCGACCGGCCCCGACCGCGACGCGAACATCGTTCTGCGCGATCCGTTCGCCTGACCCTGGTCGATCGCCACGGAGCGCATCATTCGTGGATGCGCTCGTTGGCGCGTGCGCATTGACGCATCCGGTCCCGCCGGTCGGGCGGCGTCGGGTCGGCCTGTTCATTGCGGCTCAAGGCGCGGCGCCGACCGCGGCGGAGGCGGGCGACGTGGCCCGTCAGGCGCTCTTCGCGGCGCGCTGCGAACGGAAGCGATCGAGCGCGGCCTTCAGCGCGTCGGTGCGGTCGCGCATGAGCTTGAGCTTCACGCGCGCTTCGATGACCTTGACCTTGAACTCGTCACGCTCGACCGGGCTCGGCGTCGCCGCGACCGGTCCGGCGCCCTTGAGCTGGCGCAGAGCCGTGTTCCAGTCGCGTGCATCGAACTTGGCCGTCATCGGGGTTTCCTCGCTTGCAGTCACGACGTTTCGCCGCGATCCTCGGCGGCATGGCGACAATCTGTCGGACATCGGCGCAACGGACTGTGACGGCGGCCACGGGACGACGTTCAGGTGCGTGGACGGTCGCACGAGGCCGCCGGATGGCCGGCGCATGCATCCATCGCATGTCCTGCGCGGCCATGCCGGGGCACGGCGGGAACGTTGCCTGCAGGAGCGAACGATGACCGAAGACGGCAACCCATCCACGGGCGTCGACCCTGCAGTCTACAAGACCCTGCTCGAGTCGACGCGTGCGATCCCTTGGAAGATCGACTGGGGCACGAAGGCGTTCGCCTACATCGGCCCGCAGATCGAAGCGTTGCTCGGCTGGACGCAAGACAGCTGGGCGTCGGCGCAGGACTGGGCCGAACGCATCCATCCGGACGATCGCGAGCGGGTCGTGCAGTTCTGCGTCGCGCAATCGCAGGCCGGCGTCGACCACGAAGCGGATTACCGTGCGCTGACGGCCGCCGGCGACTACGTCTGGATCCGCGACGTCGTGCACGTCGTGCGCGACGCGGATGGCTCGGTCGAAGCGCTGGTCGGCTTCATGTTCGACATCAGCGAGCGCAAGCGCACCGAGGAGCAGCTGCTCGGCCTGCAGGCCGAACTGCAGGACCTGTCGTTCAAGGATGCGCTCACCGGCCTCGCCAACCGCCGCCGCTTCGACCAGGTCATCGAGCGCGAATGGGCGGAGGCGGGATCCGGCGCCCGACCGCTGTCGCTGGTCATGATCGACATCGACTACTTCAAGCAATACAACGACCACTACGGCCATCTGCGCGGGGACGCCTGCCTCAAGCAGGTGGCCGACCTGCTGTTCGGCGCGGCACAGGGCGGGCGCAATTTCCTCGCGCGCTTCGGCGGCGAGGAGTTCGCGCTCGTGCTGCCCGAGACGAAGGCCGAAGCCGCGCGCAAGATCGCGACGCGCTGCCGTGATGCGATCTCGCGCGCGCGGATCGTCCATGCCGCGTCGGCGATCGGTGACTGTCTCACGATCAGCCTCGGCGTCGGTTCATGCGTGCCGGACGACGCTCAGGGGCTCATGCCGTTCATGGAATGCGTCGATCGCCGCCTGTATCTGGCGAAGCAGCAGGGTCGCGATCGCATCGTCACCGACGGCTGAGTGCGATTGGCGCCATCGGCGCAGGTGCACGCCGCACGCGTGCGTCGTGCACGGCGCGGCCGAAGGCGCGGTTCGCGCCGCCAGATCCTGCGCCATGCCGCCGCCGGCGCGGCACTCGACCACCGCGACGGCAACGGTTTCGCACACGGCGAAATAATTTCGCAGCGCGCCGCGCGACAGCGTGTCGTGGCGCGCCTGCACCGCTGGCACGGCACCTGCTTCGATGCCCCGGCTCCCCACGAGAAGGTCGCATCGATGAGCATCGAAGAGGCGCAGTTCCGCGGCGCAGGCCGGGTCGAAGCCGTCACGCGCGAGGAGCCGGCGGACGGCGCCGGACGCGAATGCCTGGACCACACCGCCGAGCGCATCGCCCGCCTGCTGCAGTACGAATACGGCGGCGTGCGTGACGGGCGCCAGCGCATCTACTTCGTGCCCGACCACACGCTCACCCTCGGCGAGGCCGCACGCCTCGGCATCCGGTCCGAGCGCGACCTGTACGGCGGTGTCGTGCCGTACGCGTTCGTCGGCACGCGCGCAGCGACGCACGCGCCGGTCTCGGCGGACGCGATCGTGCCGCAGCGCTGGTCATACGCGCTCGCGCGCATGCTCGCGACGAGCGTCCTGCGTGGCTACTCCGCGTTTTCGCTCATGGATGCGTGCGCGGCGGCGAAACGGCTGCTGCGCAGCGGACCCGTGCGCATCCATCGAGGCGACGCCGAGCCGGCCGAGGCGAGCGCGGTCCTGCACGACGTCGACGAGTGCCTGGAGGCGCTCGAGGCGATCCCCCTCGTCGATCTCGCCGTGCGCGGCGTGGTGGTCGAGCATGCACTGGCCGAGGAGACCGTGCACGTGGTCGGCAGCGCGCAGGTCGGCGCGCAAGCGATCAGCTACATCGGCACGCGGCGCGCGCCGCGCATCGAGCAGGGGCGGGCGGTGCACGCGGGCTGCGACCTCGTCGTCGTGCAGGGTGACTTCGCCGCGCTCGACGGCGTCGGCCTCGATGCCGAGAGCCGCGCCGCGGTGCTGAAGGCGGCGCACTACGATGCCGCGCTCGCCCACGCCTACCGGCCATCGTTCGCTTCTCGACGCAGCTACGACGTCGTGCGCGGGCGCAACGCGCACGGTGAAGTGCGCATGGGCGTGCGCGGCCCGCTCTGGAGCTGCTCGGCCGAGAGTCCGGCGGAGGTCGCGGCGATGCTCGCGTTCCGTGACCTGCCGGGGCTCGCCTCGCTGCGTGCATCGACCTACGAGTCGATCGGCGCGTTCGACCTGCCGGACGGCGCAATGGTCTATCATCGGGCCGACGACGAGGCCGGCGGCTTGGTGACGCGCTATTGCACGATCGACATGCATGCGTCCTGAGGTCGTGGCATCGCCGCACGCGAGCCGCGACATCTGCGTGGCTCACCGCCCCCGGCGCAGTGCCGCCAGTCCACAGCGAGGCACGCCATGCAATCCACATCGCCGATGACGAACGTGCCGCGTGTCGAGACGCTGGGGCAGCTCGTCGGGCAGTTCGCCCACGACCTCAACAACCAGCTCGCGATCGCGCTCGCGAGCGTCGAACTCGCATCCCGGCTCGACGATCGCGACAAGGTGCGGCAGCTGCTGAGCCGCGCGATCGATGCAATCGAGCGCCAGCGCGCCCTGCTCGAGGCGATGGCGAACGCATCCGCCGCCTGTGCGCGCCCCGAAGCCTGCGACGTGCACGCATTGCTGGAAGACGTGGGTACGCGATTGCCGTCGCGCTTCGTGCTCAAGCGCAGTGCCGCCGATGCCACCGTGGTCTGCGACCGCGCGTTCCTGTGCGATGCGCTCGCGCACCTGCTTGCCCATTCAGCCTCAGGGGACGCGCTCACGATCGAGACGAGCAACGACCCCGCCTCGCGCCTCGATGGCGCCGCATCGCTCGTGCTGGTGGTCGCGCCGATGGCGCCACCGGACCGCGGCCCCGAGCGCGCATTCGCACCGTTCGGTGGAGCGGACGGTGGCGGACTCGGCCTCGCGCAGATCCACGACACGGTGCGCCGCACCGGTGGCCGGGCCGATTTCCAGGCGTTGCCGGGCGAGGTCTTCGGCCTGCGCATCGAGCTGCCGCTGGCGGCCTTCGCCGTGGCGGGTTGAGCGTGCCTCAGTCCGGCTTGTCGTCGTCCGGCCCGCTGCCGACGAGGTCGTCGCCGATCAGTCCCTGTTCGCGGTAGCGCAGCAGGCGGTTGTAGATCGTCTTGGTGGTGATGCCGAGGGCGCGCGCGGCGCGCCGCTTGTTGTTGCTGCTCGCGGCGAGCGTCTTCAGCAGCATCTCGCGTTCGACGTCGTCGAAGCTCATGCCGACGGCGAAGCGGATCGAGCCGTCGTGCTCGGTGATCGCGCGTGGAGAGGTGTCCTCCGCGATCGTCACCGTGTCCTGGTCGGCCAGGATGTACGCGCGCTGCACGGCATGGCGCAGCTCGCGCACGTTGCCGGGCCAGTTGCGGTCGCCGAGGCGGCGCAGGCTGTCCGCATCGAACACCCGCGTGGTGGCGTAGCGGCGGTTGAGGCGTTCGAGGAAGTGGCGCGCGAGCAGCGGGATGTCCTCGCGCCGCGCGCGCAGCGGCGGGATCGTCAACGGGAACTCGCCGAGGCGGTAGTAGAGGTCGGCACGCAGGTGGCCGTTGGCGACCGCGAGCTGCGGATCGCGATTGGACGCGGCGACGATGCGCACGTCGACGGGGATCTCGCGCGCGCCACCGACGCGCGTGAGGGTGCGCGTCTCCAGCACGCGCAGCAGGTACACCTGCAGCGCGAGCGGCATCTCGGTCACTTCGTCGAGGAACAGCGTGCCGCCCTGCGCCTGTTCGAAGAAGCCGCCGTGCGCCTGTGCTGCGCCCGTGAATGCGCCGCGCTCGTGGCCGAACAACTGGCTGCTGAGCAGGTCGTGGGCGATTGCGCCGCAGTTCACCGCGATGAAGCGCCCACTGCGGCCGCTCAGCTCGTGCAGCGCCTGGGCGACGAGTTCCTTGCCGGTGCCGCTTTCGCCGTGCACGAACACGGCGACGTCGAGCGGCGCGACGCGGCGTATCTGCTCGAACAGCGCGCGCATCGGCGCGCTTTGCCCCACCATGCCGCCGACCGGCGCGGCCGCGCGCGGCAGGCGCGTCGCCGCGCGTTCGCGCGCATCGCGCATCAGCTTGGCGAGCGCGTCCACGGCGACCGGCTTGACCAGGTACTCGACCACGGGCTTGCGCACCGCGCGCACCGCGCTCTCGATCGACGGGAATCCGGTCGCGATGGCGATGCGGCCGTGTTCGGTCAGATCGATCTCGTCGACGAGGTCGAGCCCGTTGCCGTCGGGAAGCGAGAGGTCGACCAGCAGCAGGTCGAAACGCGCTTCCTCGACGCAACACCGCGCTTCCGCCAGTGTCGCGGCCTGCGTCAGCTCGCACTGCTCGAGGCGCGCGACCTCGGCGACGATGTCGCGGAAGGCATCATTGTCGTCGACGACGAGCACGCGCGCGGCGTTCGATTGATCCATCGATGAACCTCTGCAGGACGATGCGTCGCGACGCGATGCCTCCCCGCGACACCGGGAGAACATACCGCATTCCGCCGCGGCGACGCGCGCTCGCGAGGGCGCGTTCATGTTTCGTTGGCAAAAAAAGACTGCCAGGAGGCAGTCTCGGGGACCGAGGTTCGGACGCGGGGCGCGCGCGGGAAGGGCGGCCCGGGCATCGGGGGGGGGGGGAGGGAGGAACCTCGGGTACTCCAGAAACAATTTCAGACGACGGCCGCCGCGCGTTCATCGAACGCGTGCGCCGACGGGGCATGCGCGACGGCGGCGTCGCGCTCGATCACGCTCCAGCGCTCGACGCTCCAGGCCGGGTAGCGCCACCAGCGCGTCGCGAACTCGCCGCGCCGGTAGCAGCCGCGCAGGGGCACGCAACGCGCATCGATCATGAACTGGACGGCTTCATCCTCGCCCGGCAAGCGTTGCGCGGTCGTGGTCCACATCCCCATGTCCCTCTCCATCGGACGGATGAAGCCGCCCTCGCAGAAGGGAAAGCACGCGGCGTGCCAAAGCGTGCCGGTCGACGGGAATACGTTGAATGAACGGCGCTGACGCTTCGAGCGCGTGCGATGGTCTTTCGCGAGTGGGAAATTTCTACACGGTGCGTGAACCTTTTTTCGCGATGTGCACCGCGCGTCGAATCGGTAAGCTAGCGCGGTGTCTCCGTTGCGCATGCGTGCGCGCAGCGCACGCGGGGACGCTTTCATCGACGTCGTACAGGGGGTGGCATGGCGACTCGACGCAAGATGGCAGCGACTGTCGCGACGTTGCCCGAAGTGACCGACGAGGCGCGGGCGACGGCGCGCCCAGCGGGCACGGACGACATGCTGCGTGAACTGCTGCGCGTGATGCAGGCGGTGCGCGACGGCAACTTCGGCGTGACGATGCCGGGCGACTGGTCGGGCATCGAAGGCAAGCTCGCCGACACGCTCAACGAAATCGTCATGAACAACCGCCGCATGGCCGACGAGCTCGAGCGCGTCGGCGCCGCGGTCGGCAAGCGCGGGCGCACCAGCGAACGCGTGGTCGGCGCGAGCCGGCGTGGCGCGTGGCAGGCGATGGAACGTTCGGTCAACACCCTCATCGACGACCTGCTGTGGCCGACCGAGCGCATGACGCTGGCGATTTCCGGCGTCGCGCGCGGCGATCTCACCCGCCTCATCGACCTGCAGGTCGACGGTCGCGCGCTCGAAGGCGAGTTCCTCCGTTCGGCGACGATCGTCAACACGATGATCGAGCAGCTCAGCGTGTTCAGTGCCGAAGTGACGCGCGTCGCGCTCGAGGTCGGCACCGCCGGCCGCCTCGGCGGCCAGGCGCAGGTGAAGGGCGTGTACGGCGTGTGGAAGGACCTGACCGACTCGGTCAACCAGATGGCGTCGAACCTGACCGCGCAGGTGCGCAACATCGCCGAGGTCACGATCGCGGTCGCGAGCGGCGACCTGTCGCGCAAGATCACCGTCGACGTGCGCGGCGAGATCCTGCAGCTGAAGGAAGCCATCAACACGATGGTGGACCAGCTGCGCGGCTTCGCCTCGGAGGTCACGCGCGTCGCGCGCGAGGTCGGCACCGACGGCAAGCTCGGTGGCCAGGCAATCGTTCCGGGCGTCGCCGGCACGTGGAAGGACCTGACCGATTCGGTCAACGCGATGGCGACCAATCTCACCTCGCAGGTGCGCAACATCGCCGAGGTGACCACAGCGGTCGCGCGCGGCGACCTGTCGCGCAAGATCACCGTCGACGTGAAGGGCGAGATCCTGGAGCTCAAGGACACGATCAACACGATGGTCGACCAGCTCAACGGCTTCGCCGCCGAGGTCACGCGCGTCGCGCGCGAAGTCGGCACCGAGGGCAAGCTCGGCGGCCAGGCCGCGGTACCCGGCGTCGCGGGTACCTGGAAGGACCTCACCGACAACGTCAATTCGATGGCGTCGAACCTCACCGGCCAGGTGCGCAACATCGCCGAGGTCGCGACCGCGATCGCCAACGGCGACCTGTCGCGCAAGATCACCGTGGACGTGCGCGGCGAGATGCTCGACCTCAAGGAAACGCTGAACACGATGATCGAGCAGCTGCGCTCGTTCGCGTCGGAAGTGACGCGCGTCGCGCGCGAGGTCGGCACCGAAGGCAAGCTCGGCGGCCAGGCGCAGGTACCCGGCGTCGCCGGTACGTGGAAGGACCTCACCGACAACGTCAATTCGATGGCATCGAACCTGACCGCGCAGGTACGCAACATCGCCGAAGTGACCACCGCGGTCGCGCGCGGCGACCTGTCGCGCAAGATCACCGTCGACGTCAAGGGCGAGATCCTCGAGCTGAAGGACACCATCAACACGATGGTCGACCAGCTCAACGGCTTCGCCGCCGAAGTGACCCGCGTCGCGCGCGAGGTCGGCACGGAAGGAAAACTCGGTGGCCAGGCACAGGTGCCCGGCGTCGCCGGCACCTGGAAGGACCTCACCGACAACGTCAACTCGATGGCGTCCAACATCACCGACCAGGTGCGCAACATCGCCGAGGTGACGACCGCGGTCGCGCTCGGTGACCTGTCGCGAAAGATCGTCGTCGACGTCAAGGGCGAGATCCTCGAGCTCAAGGACACGATCAACACGATGGTCGACCAGCTCAACGGCTTCGCCGCGGAGGTCACGCGCGTCGCTCGCGAGGTGGGCACGGAAGGCAACCTCGGTGGCCAGGCGCAGGTCGAGGGCGTGTCCGGCGTCTGGAAGGACCTCACCGACAACGTCAATTCGATGGCGTCGAACCTGACCACGCAGGTGCGCAACATCGCCGAGGTGACCACCGCGGTCGCGCGCGGCGACCTGTCGCGCAAGATCGCAGTGGACGTGCGCGGCGAAATCCTCGAGCTCAAGAACACGATCAACACGATGGTCGACCAGCTCAACGGCTTCGCCGCGGAAGTCACGCGCGTCGCGCGCGAGGTCGGCACCGAAGGCAAGCTCGGCGGACAGGCCACCGTGCCCGGCGTCGCCGGCACCTGGAAGGACCTCACCGACAACGTCAATTCGATGGCGTCGAACCTGACCACGCAGGTGCGCAACATCGCCGAAGTTGCCACCGCGGTCGCGCGCGGCGACCTGTCGCGCAAGATCGCGGTGAACGCGCAGGGCGAGATCCTCGAGCTCAAGAACACGATCAACACGATGGTCGACCAGCTCAACGGCTTCGCCGCGGAGGTCACGCGCGTCGCGCGCGAGGTCGGCACCGAAGGCAAGCTCGGCGGCCAGGCGACCGTGCCCGGCGTCGCCGGTACGTGGAAGGACCTCACCGACAACGTCAACGTGATGGCCGCGAACCTGACCAACCAGGTGCGCGGCATCGTCAAGGTCGTCACCGCGGTCGCCAACGGCGACCTCGGCCAGAAGCTCACGGTGGAGGCGAAGGGCGAAGTCGCCGCGCTCGCCGACACGATCAACAGCATGACCGACACGCTCGCGATCTTCGCCGAGCAGGTGACCACGGTCGCGCGCGAGGTCGGCGTCGAAGGCCGCCTCGGCGGCCAGGCGAAGGTGCCGGGAACCGCGGGAACCTGGAAGGACCTCACCGCGAACGTGAACCTGCTCGCCGAGAACCTGACCAACCAGGTGCGTGCGATCGCCGAGGTGGCGACCGCGGTGACGCAGGGCAACCTCACGCGCTCGATCCAGGTGGAAGCGCGCGGCGAAGTGGCCGACCTCAAGGACAACATCAACGCGATGATCGGCAACCTGCGCGCGACCACCGAGCGCAACACCGAGCAGGACTGGCTCAAGACCAACCTGGCGCGCTTCAGCGGCATGATGCAGGGCCAGCGCGACCTGCTCGAGGTGGTGCGCACGTTGCTGTCCGAACTCGTTCCGCTCGTCGACGCGCACCAGGGCGTGATGTACGTGATGGAGAACGAGGGCGGCACGTCGTTCCTGCAGCAGATCTACGGTTATGCCGACGACCCGCCGGGTGGCGAGCCGCGCTGCTATCGCCTCGGCCAGGGCCTCGTCGGCGAATGCGCTCAGCTGCGCCGCAGCCTCCTGCTGACCGAGATCGCCGACGAGCGCATCCGCATCGCCAGCGGGCTCGTCGAGGCGACGCCGCGCAGCGTGATCGTGATCCCGGTGCTGTTCGAGAACGAGGTCAAGGCGGTCATCGAACTCGCCACCCTCGGCGAATTCAAGCCGTCGCACCTCGCGTTCCTCGAGCAGCTCACTGGCAGCATCGGCATCGTGCTCAACACGATCGAGGCGACGATGCGCACCGAGGGCCTGCTGTCCCAGTCCCAGCAGCTCGCCGGCGAGCTGCAGGCGCAGCAGAAGGAACTGCAGCAGACCAACGACGAGCTCGCCCTCAAGGCGAAGCTGCTCGCGCAGCAGAACGCCGAGGTGGAGCGCAAGAATCGCGAGATCGAGCAGGCGCGCCGCGCGCTGGAGGAGAAGGCGGCCGAACTCGCGCTGGCTTCGCGCTACAAGTCCGAGTTCCTCGCCAACATGTCGCACGAACTGCGCACGCCGCTCAACAGCATCCTCATCCTCGGACAGCAGCTCGCCGACAACGTCGAAGGCAACCTGACCGGCAAGCAGGTCGAGTTCGCGCATACGATCCACGCCGCGGGCACCGACCTGCTCAACCTCATCAGCGACATCCTCAATCTCTCGAAGATCGAGTCGGGCACGGTCACCGTCGACACCGAGGAGCTCGCATTCGCGCAACTGCGCGACATGATCGAGCGCAATTTCGCCCACGAAGCGGAGCGCCGCAAGCTGCGTTTCGTCACCCGTTTCGACGGCGCGCTCGGCTCATCGATGGTGACCGACCCCAAACGCCTGCTGCAGGTACTGAAGAACCTGCTCTCCAACGCGTTCAAGTTCACCGACCACGGCACTGTTTCCTGCGACGTCAGCGTCGCGCATTCGGGTTGGACGCCGGATCATGCGGTGCTCAGTACCGTGCCGGTGGTGGTCGCGTTCGCGGTGCGCGACTCGGGCATCGGCATCCCGGCCGAGAAGCAGCGCATCATCTTCGAGGCGTTCCAGCAGGCGGACGCGGGCACGTCGCGCAAGTACGGCGGTACCGGCCTCGGCCTCGCGATCAGCCGCGAACTGGCCAACCTGCTCGGCGGCGAGATCCAGCTGCGCAGCGCGGTGGGCGAGGGCAGCACGTTCACGCTCTACCTGCCCTTGCGTTACGTCGGGCCCGCCATGGTCATCGATGGTTTCGCGACCGAACGGCCGGCGCCGCCGGTGCCGTTGCCGGCGCCGCCGGTGCCGTTGCCGGCGCCGCGCACCGAGGAGATCGACGACGACCGCGAGGCGATCGTCGCCGGCGAGCCGGTGTTGCTGATCGTCGAAGACGACCCCCACTACGCGAAGGTACTGCTCGACCTCGCGCGCGAGAACGGCTTCAAGGGCATCGTCGCAATGCGCGGCATCGAGGCGATCGCGCTCGCGCGCAAGTACCTGCCGACCGCGATCTCGCTCGACATCTTCCTGCCCGACGTGCTCGGCTGGACCGTGCTGAGCCGGCTCAAGCAGGATTCGGCGACGCGCCACATCCCGGTGCAGGTCGTGACGATCGAGGACGAGCGCCAGCAGGGCCTCGAGCGCGGCGCGTTCTCGTTCATCAACAAGCCGGTGACGACCGAGGGCCTGACCGAGGCTCTGACGCGCATCAAGGATTTCGTCGCGCCGCGGCCGAAGCGCCTGCTCGTGGTCGAGGACGACGACGCCGAGCGCATGAGCATCGTCGAGCTGATCCGCCACGACGACGTCGAGATCGCCAGCGTGTCGAGCGGTTCGGCCGCACTCGAGGTGATCCGCGCCGAGCGCTTCGATTGCGTCGTGCTCGATCTGCGCCTGCCGGACATCTCCGGCTTCGAGCTGCTCGATCGCATCCATGCCGATTCCGCGCTGCGCGACGTGCCGGTGGTGGTGTTCACCGGCAAGGAACTCAGCGAGGAGGAAAGCCAGGCGCTCAAGCGCGTCGCCAAGAGCGTCGTCATCAAGGGCGTGCAGTCGCCCGAGCGCCTGCTGGACGAGACCGCGCTGTTCCTGCATCGCGTGATCGCCGACCTGCCGCCGCACCAGCAGCGCATGCTGCAGAGCCTGCACGAAACCGACGAGGTCCTCGCCGGCAAGCGCATGCTCGTCGTCGACGACGACGTGCGCAACATCTTCGCGCTGTCGAGCGTGCTCGAGCGACACGGCATGCTCGTGTCGACGGCGTCGACCGGGCAGGAGGCGATCGAGCTGCTGCAGGCGACGCCCGACGTCGCGCTCGTGCTGATGGACATCATGATGCCGGAGATGGATGGCTACGAAACGACGCGCGCGATTCGCGGCGACGCGCGCTTCCGCTCGTTGCCGATCGTCGCGCTGACTGCGAAGGCGATGCGTGGCGACCGCGAGAAATGCCTAGAGGCCGGTGCCTCGGACTACCTGGCCAAACCCGTCAACACCGACCAGCTGCTGTCGGTACTGCGGCAATGGCTGCATCGCTGAGCGCCGCCGTCGACGCGCCGGCCGACCGCGCGCGCATCCTGCTCGTCGACGACCAGCCGGCGCGCCTGCTCACCTACGAGGCGATCCTCGCCCCGCTCGGCGAGGAACTGGTCGCGGTGCAATCGGGCGAGGAGGCGTTGCGGCGCCTCATGGAGGTCGAGTTCGCGGTGATCCTGCTCGACGTGAGCATGCCGGGCCTGGACGGCTTCGAAACGGCCGGCCTCATCCATGCGCATCCGCGTTTCGAGAACACGCCGATCATCTTCGTCACCGGCGTGCACGTCGGCGAGCTCGACCGCCTCGAGGGCTACCGCCTCGGCGCGATCGACTACGTGCAGATCCCGCTCGTGCCCGACATCCTGCGCAGCAAGGTCGCGGTACTGGTCGAACTGTACCACCGGCGGCGCGAATTGCGCGCGCTCAACCAGAGCCTCGCCGGCGAGAACGCGAGCCTCGCGCAGGCGAACCTCGACTTGCAGATCGAGCGCGCGCGCGAGTTCCAGGCGCTGTCGGAAACGCTCGCGGCGGCCAATGCGAAGCTGTCCGAGGCGAACTCGGCGCTGGAGGCGGAAGTGGCCGAGCGGCGCCATGCCGAGCAGGTCTCGCTGCAGCTCGCGTCGAGCCTGCGCAAGCTAGACCGGCGCAAGGACGAGTTCCTCGCCACGCTCGCCCACGAATTGCGCAATCCGCTCGCGCCGATCCGCAGCGCGGTGGCCGTGCTGCAGGGCCCGGCGCTCGACGAGGCGACCGCGCGCCACACGCTCGAGGTGATCGACCGCCAGGTGCAGCAGCTCGTGCGCCTCGTCGACGACCTGCTCGACGTCTCGCGCATCACCTACGATCGCATCGAGCTCAAGCGCGAGCGCGTCGAGATCGGCGCGGTGCTCGCCGCGGCGCGCGACATGATCCTGCCGTCGATCGAGCAGCGTGGCCAGGCGCTCACGCTGCAGCCGCCGCCGCTGCCCGTGCACGTGGACGGCGATCCGCAGCGCCTGACCCAGGTGATCGGCAACCTGCTCAACAACGCGAGCAAGTACACCCCGCCCGGCGGCACGATCGCGCTCGGCGCGCGCGGCGAAGGCGAGCGCGTGCGCGTGACCGTGACGGACGATGGCATCGGCATCGCCGCCGAGGACCTGCGCAACGTGTTCGACCTGTTCGTGCAGGTCGACGCCGCGCGCGAGCATGCGCAGGGCGGCCTCGGCATCGGCCTCACCCTGGTCAAGCGCCTGGTGGAAATGCACGGCGGCACGGTCTCGGTCGAGAGCGAAGGGCGCGGCCGCGGCGCGCGCTTCACGGTCGAGCTGCCGTGCGCGATGGAGCCGTCGCTGGCGGCGCCGTCGGCGGGCGAGGCCGGCGTGGCCGGTGCCTCGCGCAGGATCATCGTCGTCGACGACAATCGCGATGCAGCGGACATGCTCGCCCTGACCCTGCAGATGCTCGGCCACGAGACGCGCGCGGTGTACGACCCGCTGCTCGCGCTCGACGCGATCGCTGCCTTCGGTCCCCACCTCGCCTTCGTCGACCTCGGCATGCCGCGACTCGGCGGCCTCGAGCTCGCCGGCATGATCCGCGAGCGCTTCGGCCGCTCGATCCGGCTCGTCGCATTGACCGGATGGGGCCAGCCCGCCGATCGCGAACGCACGCGCGAGGCCGGCTTCGACTTCCATTTCGTCAAGCCGATCGAGCTCGGCCAGGTCGAGAAGCTCTGCGCGGACGGGTGAACGGCGCCTCAGCCGCGGGCGAGCAGCCGGCGGTACTGCGCCATGTGGCGGATCGCCTCGCGCGGCTGGTCGAGTTCCTCGCACAACAGGGCGAGGTTGTAGTGGGCATCGGCCATCTGCGGATCGAGGCTGAGCGCCGCTTCATAGGCCTTGCGCGCCTGCGGCTTGCGGTCGAGGTCGTCGAGCAGCACGCCGAGGTTGTAATGGAGCAGGGCGTCGCGTATGCCGGCCTCGAGCGCGTCGAGATAGGTGCGCACGGCCTCCTCGTAGCGGCCCAGTTCGTGCAGCAGCCGACCCTTGTTGATGCGCGCGTCCACGCGGGATGGGTCGGCGGCGATCGCGGCGTCGTAGGCCGCGAGCGCTGCCGCGCTGTCGCGGCGCTCGAGCGAGCCGTCGTCCGCACCCTCGCGTGCCGCCGCACGCGCCGGCGCAGGCTCGATCACGCGCAATGAGCCCGCATCGGGGTCGTTCTCGAACGCGAGCAGGTACTGGCCCGACCCGGCCGCCCAGCGCGCGCCGCCTTCGCGCACGACGACCTCGTCGGCGATCGCGCCGATGCTGAGGCCGGACAGCGGCATCTCCTCGGGCAGGCGTGCGCGCAGGTCCTTCAGCGCCCGCACGATGCGCCGCTGCGGAATGTTCGCCGCGGCGAGCGCCTGCGCGGTGCGCAGCACGATGAGATCCTGGAACGAGAACTGCCACGCATTGCGCGAGCCGCGCGCCGGCGCGACAAAACCCGCCGCGATGAGCGCACGGATCGTGCTGCGGGGCAGGCGGAGGAGTTTCTCGACGTCGCGGACGCCGTACGAATGCATCGCGTCCTACTTCGCCTTGCGTGCGGCCTTGCGCTTCGGAGCGGCTTCGGCCTCGGCACGCTTGGCCGGCTTGCGCGCGGGTTTCGCCGCCGTCTTCGCCGCCGCGCCTCTCGCGGCCGCCGCGCCGCCCTTGCGCTCGAGGCTCGCGCGCAGCGCTTCCATGAGGTCGATGATCTGCGCGCCGCCCTGTTCGGGTTCCTCGGCGAGCGTGATCTGGTGTCCCTCCACCTTCTGCTGCACGGCCGCCTCGATGCGCGCGCCGACTTCGTCCTTGTATTCGCGCGGATCCCAGGTGCTCGAACTCTGCTGGTCGATGAGCTGCTGGGCGAGCTTGAGCTCGGCGTCCCTGACGTCGGTCGTCGCGATGTCGATCTCGCTGATCGGCCGCACTTCATTCGCGTACAGCAGTTGCTGCATGACCAGGCCGTCCTCGACCGGGCGGATCATCACGATGTACTGCTTGCCGCGCGTCGCCCAGCGGCCGATTGCGCAGCGCTTGGACGTGCGCAGCGCCTTGGCGAACAAGGCATAGGGCTTGGCGCCGCCCTTGTCCGGCGCGAGGTAGTAGGCCTTGTCGAAGTAGACCGGGTCGACCGCGGAGATCGGCACGAATTCGGAGATGTCGGCCGCATGGCTGCCCGCTTCCTCGAGCGCCTTGAGCTCCTCGGAGGTGAATTCGACGTACTGGTCCTTGGCGAATTCATAGCCCTTGACCATGTCCTCGCGCGCGACCGGCACGCCTTCGAGCGCGCAGATCATCTGCTGCTTGAGGCGCGAACCGCAGCCCTTGTGCAGCAGATTGAAGGAGATCTTGTGGCTCGCCTCGGTGGCGGAATACAGCTTCACCGGGATCGAGACGAGGCCGAAGGAAATGCTTAGCGACGCGATGGATCGTGCAGCCATGATGGTCTCCGGTTCCGCGCCTGCCGCCTCGCCATCGGGACGGCGTGTCGATGGTGCGCATGCGCGCATGTACGGAAGCTGGCGCGGGCGCGAGCGGGACGACGCGCATGCTCAGCGTCGTTTCGAGCCGAGTATGCGGGCCAGATCCTGCTTGCGTTCGAGAATGTCCGCCCAGCGATCTCCCTTTTGAATCAACGTCTTTACCACATTTGTTACGGTAAAGTCGAGGGGGTGGGCCTTTTCGAGTTCGGCCCAGCTCAGCGGCATCGACACGGGCGCGCCAGGTACCCCGCGCGGCGAGTAGGCGGAGTTGAGGGTCTTGCCGCGCACGTTCATGTTGTGGTCCATGAAGATCTTGCCGGTGCGCTTCTGCACGCTCCATTCCATCGTGATGTCCTTCGGCCGGCGCTTGAGCAGGTGCCGGCTCACGAGTTCGGACACGCGGCGCGCGTCGTCGAAGTCGAGCGTGCGCTCGATCGGCACGAACACGTGCAGGCCGGTCTTGCCGGACGTCTTCACGATCGGCTCGAGCTTCATTTCGGCGAGCAGCTCGCGCAGCGCGAAGGCGACCTCCTTGCCCTTCTCGAACGCGACCGTGTTGAGCTCGGGTTCGGCACCCTTGGCCTCCTTGCCCGAGTAGATGTACGGGTCGATGTCGAAGACGACGTAGTCGGGGTAGTTCAGCACCGACGCCTCGAGCGCTTCGAGCGAACTCGAAAAGTCCGTCGACTTCGACACCGAATCCGGACCGACCTTCGCGCGCGAATGCCAGACGTGGAACTCGAGCGTGCCCGACTGCGCGAGCCAGAGCAGGGTCGGGAGATCATTGCAGACGAGGTAGTCGTGCTGCTCGTCGCGGTGTTCGGAGAACACGGTGATCGTGTGCGTGAAGGCGGGACGCGCCTGCTCCCAGTGCTTCTGGAAGAAGCGCTGGCCGCCGATGCCATCCGGCATGCGGATCATCGTCAGCGGCCGGTCGGCGAGGTGCGGCAGGATCAGCGGCGACACCTGTGCGAAGTAGCGCAGCAGGTCGCGCTTGGTCAGCGCGGGTTGTTTCAGCGCGGCATCGGCCGGCCAGTAGACGCGGTCGAGATGGGTGAGGCGGATGCGCTCGGCGCCGACGGCGAGGTCGAGCGTGTTCTTCGGCTGTTCGAGCTGGGCGAGGACTTCGCCGATGCGCGCATCCACCGGCGCCGCTGCTCCAGCGCCCTTGCGCGCGCGCGTGCGCGGTTCGGCCGGTTCGGCATGGCTGCGGCCGCGCGCGGAGGGCGCGGCCTTCACTTCGCCCGCGGCGTCGCTCGCAAGGTCCGGCGCCCGCGCCCGGCTGCGCCGCACGGATTTCGGATCGATGTCGTCGCGCAGGCGCAGGAACACCGGCGCGCGCAGGGATCCGTCATCGGTCCAGCTCTGGTATTCCACCTCGGCGACGAGTTCCGGTTTCACCCAGGTGGCAGGGCCATTGACGAGGGGCCGACTCGCGAACGGGCAGCTGCGCGTGCGCAGGGCCTGCAGGCGCTCCTCGAGTTCGCCGAGCGAGCGACCGTCGAGGCCGGAGCCGACGTGCGAGGCGAAGCGCAGTTCGCCACCCTCGTGATAGCCGATCAGCAGCGAGCCGAGCGCTGCGCGCGAGCCCTTGCCGCGTGTGTAACCGCCGATGACGAACTCCGCGCTCTGCACCGGCTTCACCTTGAGCCAGGACGGCGACCGCTTGGCCGGCTCGTAGCGGCTGTCCTTGCGCTTGCCGATCACGCCTTCGAAACCGCTCGCGAGTGCTGCCTGCTCGAGCGCAGGCCCGTCCTCGTCCGCGTGCACGCACTGCACGAGTGGCGAGGGCAGCAGGCATTGGGCGAGATGGCGACGGCGGTCCGCGTACGGCAGGCGGCGCAGGTCGATGCCGGCGAAATACAGCAGGTCGAAGGCGAAGAACAGCGTCGGCGAGGCCCTGTCGGCCGCGGCGATCTCGCGCGCGTTCTTGAGCTGGAAGCGGTTCTGCAGCGCGTTGAACGAGGGCTTGCCGCTCGCGTCGAAGGCG
This sequence comes from Dokdonella fugitiva, assembly GCF_004342425.1. Lineage (GTDB taxonomy): Bacteria > Pseudomonadota > Gammaproteobacteria > Xanthomonadales > Rhodanobacteraceae > Dokdonella_A > Dokdonella_A fugitiva. The sequence continues at coordinate 48,877 of NZ_SLWQ01000013.1, forward strand.
ACGATTTCGCCGTCGAGGATCACGCCATGCGGCCCCTGCTGCTTTAGTTCCGCGGCGAGGCGCGGGAACGTCGGTGCAAGTTCCAGCCCGCGGCGCGAACGCATGCGCACGCCAGGTTCGTCGACGTACACGAGCATGCGGTAGCCATCGAGCTTGGGTTCCCACAGCCACGCCGGGTCGCGGAAAACCTTCGCGCCGGTCTCGGCCTGCATCGGTGCGAATGGCGCCGGCATCGCCGCGTGCTTACCGGTCGGAACGAGGCGGGACGCGGGCATGCGCTGCACGGGCACGACCTCGAGGTCCTTCACCTCGACGCCGGAGAGCACCGAGCGCGGCTGCGCGTGGAGGTCGTGCGGGCCGGCGAAGCGGTCCTTGTGCTTGATCAGCAGCCAGGTCTTCGCATCCTTCGTGCGCACGAGTGCGAACGAGCCCTTGAGCTTCTCGCCGCGCAACTGGATGCTCAGCTTGCCCGCGGCGAGTTCCTCGCGCACGCGGCGCTGCGCCAGCGCGCGATCGTCGAAGGCGGTGCCGCCTTCGTCGGGGCTGTACACGCCGCAATCCCACACGATCACTTCGCCCGCGCCGTACTGGCCCGGCGGGATCACGCCTTCGAACGAGGCGTAGTCGTACGGATGGTCCTCGACGAACACCGCGAGCCGCTTGTCGTTCGGGTCGAGCGAAGGGCCGCGCGGCACCGCCCACGACAGCAGGACGCCGTCGCACTCGAGGCGGAAGTCGTAGTGCAGGTGGCGGGCCGAATGCTGCTGCACGACGAACAGCAGCGGGCCGGCGGCGTCCGCGCGCACCCCGGGCTTGGGCTCGGGGGTGGTTTCGAAGCGGCGCTTCGCGGAATATTCGCCGAGTTTCGCCATGTCTGTATCGCGTCGGACGAGGGCCGGGCCATGACAGCACGACTGTGGGCGGGAGCGAGCGGCTACTCGTTCAAGGAGTGGAAGGGAAGCTTCTACCCCACGACGATGAAGCCCGACGGCATGCTTGCCTGGTACGCCGCGCGCCTGCCCACGGTCGAGATCAACAATACCTTCTACCAGATGCCGAAGGCATCGGTGCTGGAGACCTGGGCCGCGACGACGCCGCAGGGATTCCGCTTCGCGATCAAGGCGCCGCGGCGCATCACGCACGATGCGCGCCTCGAGGCGGACGCCGCGGCCGATTCGGTCATCTACCTGTACCGCACGCTCGAATCGCTCGGCGCCAAGCGCGGACCGGTGCTGTTCCAGCTGCCGCCGTTCATCCGCAAGGACCTCGCACGGCTCCGCGATTTCCTCGCCGTGCTGCCGGGCGATCATCGCGCCGCGTTCGAATTCCGCCACGCCAGCTGGTTCGACGATGGCGTGTACGCGTTGCTGCAGGGCGTCGGCGCCGCGCTGTGCCTGTCCGAACGCGAAGACGATGCACCGCCGCCGCTGGTCGAGACCGCGCCCTGGGGCTACGTGCGGCTGCGCCTCGAGGACTACCCGGACGACGAACTCGGGCGCTGGGCGCAACGCCTGCGCGCGACCTCATGGACCGACGCGTACGTGTATTTCATGCACGAACCGACGGCACCCGCATACGCGACGACGCTGCTGCACGGCGTGGAGGAGGGGCACGGTGGCTGACCGGCGCGCGGACATCGGCGCGATGGCGCTGCCGCCGGAGGCGGGCGGTAAATCCGTTTCCATGCTGGCCGTGGCACCGGCGCATGCGCATGCAGCGTTCGTGTTCGCCCATGGCGCTGGCGCGGGCATGACGCATCCGTTCATGGCTGCGGTTGCCGACGGTCTCGCCGCGCGCGGCATCGCGAGCCTGCGCTACCTGTTCCCGTACATGGAACGCGGCTCGAAGCGGCCCGACTCGCCGAAGATCGCGCAGGCGACCGTGCGCGCGGCCGTGGCCGAGGCGGCGCGCCGCTGGCCGGACCTGCCGTTGTTCGCCGGCGGCAAGTCGTTCGGTGGCCGCATGACCTCGCAGGCGCAGGCACTCGAACCGCTCGCTGGCGTGCGCGGCCTCGTGTTCCTCGGCTTTCCGCTGCACATGGCCGGCAAGCCGTCGATCGATCGCGCGTCGCACCTGTCCGACGTCGGCGTGCCGATGCTGTTCCTGCAGGGCACGCGCGACGAACTGGCGGTGCCGGCGCTGCTGCGCCCCGTGGTCGCCGGCCTCGTCGCCGCGACGCTGCACGAGATCGAGCACGCGGACCATTCCTTCCACGTGCCCGTGCGCAGCGGGCGCACGGACGCGGACGTGCTGGGCGAACTGCTCGGCGTGTTCGCGGAGTGGGTCGAGGACCGCTGCGCCGGCACGCCCTGATCAGGCTTCGTGCGCCGCCGGTGAGGCACCGAACGAATGGGCGTCGTAGAAGTAGACCACGCCCTCCTGTGCATTGCTGCCGACCTTCTTGGTGTACGCGCCGACCGCCGCCGACGCGCCGTCGAGCGCGCCGTAATAGCCGAAGACGTCGCCGGGGACGCCGTCGCTGGCCGAAAGTCGCTGGTGCTGGGCGTACATCCCGGACTTCAGCTTGAACAGGTAGGCGGCGCCGCGGTAGTCCTTCTCCGCGTACGCGCCGACGAGCGCGGTGTCACCCGACATGCTCACCAGGGCGCCGAACAACGCGGGCCTGGCGCTGTCCGAGGCGGTCGGCACGATCTTCTGCACGAGCCGCCATCCGCTGCGATCGCGCTCGTAGCGGTACACGGTGCCCTGGTTGCCGTCGACGACCGCACCTTGCGCGCCGATCAGGGCGGTGTGGCCCTGCAGCGCGATCGAAACGCCGAAATTGTCGCGCGCCGCGCCTTGCGCATCGGAAATCTTGCCATCCTGCACCCACACGCCGTCGTCCAGGCGATACGGGTACACGATCCCTTGGCCGATGTTCCCGCCCAGCGTGGCCGTGCGCGCGCCGACCAGCAAGGTGTTGCCGGAGACCGCGAGCGCCGCGCCGAAGGAATTGGTCACGTCGTCGGGCGCCGGGTTCTCGAGGATCTGCGTCTGCACCCAGTCGCCGGCGTGGCTGGGGCGACGGAATACGTACACCTTGCGCGGCTGGTACTCGCCATGGATGCTGGCCCCGCCGGCGCCGACGAAGGCGTAGTCGCCGTCGAAGGCGACAGCCGTACCGAAGGTGGCGAAGCGCGTGCCGTCACTCGCGGCCAGTACTTGCGTCTCGGACCAGCCCGACCGTTCCGTCGTGCCGCCGCGCATGAAGACGTGCACGACGCCCTGCCAGATGTTGTTGCCGACCGCCGCGTTCGGCGCGGCGACGAACGCGATGTTTCCGTGCAGCGCGACGGCGGCACCAAACTGGTCACCCGCCGTGCTGCCCTTGCCGACGAGCTTCTGCCGCTGTTGCCAGCCGCTGCCGGACTTGTCGAACACGTACACCGCGCCTTGCGACGGCTGCCCGGCGACGGTCGCGTTCTTCGCGCTCACGAAAGCGGTCTTTCCGGAGATCGCAACCCACGATCCGAGCCAGGCGAGGGGCGTGCCGTCGGAAGCCGTGGCCTCCTGTTCCTTCCAGATGGTTGCAGCTTGGGGAGAGTTGGGCATGGTGCACTTTGCGGCAATTGGCCGTTGCACGGCGGAGCGGAGAGCCTAGGCGAGGGTCCCCGTGCTGGCAAGCGCACCCTGGCGTGGCCGATGCCGGCCGCCTGGCGCGGCAGGCCCCGCCTTCCGGGGCCTGCCGGCCTGCGCGGTTCAGGCGACGTTCGGTTCGCTGAACGCCTCGATCTCGCCCTTGAACGCTTCGACGGGGATGCATGCACACATCACGTTCTTGTCGCCGTAGACGTTGTCGACGCGCGCCACGGGCGGCCAATACTTCTGCTGCCTGAGCACCGCCAGCGGGAATGCGGCGAGTTCGCGCGGGTAGGCGTGTGTCCATTCCGACGCCGATACCTGGGTCGCGGTATGGGGCGCGTGCTTGAGCGGATTGTCCTCGCGGTCGAGGCGGCGGTCCTCGATCGCACGGATCTCCTCGCGGATCTGGATCATCGCGTCGACGAAGCGGTCGAGTTCGTGCAGGGATTCGCTTTCGGTCGGCTCCACCATCAAGGTGCCGGCCACGGGGAAGCTCAGGGTCGGCGCATGGAAGCCGAAATCGATGAGGCGCTTGGCGACGTCCTCCGCACTGATGCCGGTCGCGTCCTTGATCGGGCGCAGGTCGAGGATGCACTCGTGCGCGACCAGGCCGTTGCGCCCGGTGTAGAGCGTCTCGTAGTGCGGCGCGAGGCGCGTGGCGATGTAGTTGGCGTTGAGCAGCGCGACCTGGGTCGCCTTGCGCAGGCCCTGCGCGCCCATCATCGCGATGTACATCCAGCTGATCGGCAGGATCGAAGCCGAACCGTAGCTCGCCGCGCTGACCATCGGTCCCGTGCCGGTGCCACCCGTGTGCAGGCCGCCGGCGCCGAACGCCTTCGGCAGGAACGGGGCGAGGTGCGACTTCACGGCGCAGGGGCCGACGCCGGGGCCGCCGCCGCCGTGCGGGATGCAGAACGTCTTGTGCAGGTTGAGGTGCGACACGTCCGAGCCCCACTTGCCCGGCTTGGCGAGGCCGACGAGCGCGTTCATGTTGGCGCCGTCCGTATAAACCTGGCCGCCGTGCTCGTGGACGATGCGGCAGATCTCGACCACGTCCTCCTCGAACACGCCGTGCGTGGACGGGTAGGTCATCATGATCGCGGCCAGGCGGTCGCTGTATTTCTCGGCCGCTCGGCGGATGTCGGCGACGTCGACGTTGCCGTTCGCATCGCATTTCGTCACGACCACCTGCATGCCGCACATCTGCGCCGACGCGGGGTTGGTGCCGTGCGCGGATTCCGGGATGAGGCAGATGTCGCGCTGGTGGTCTCCGCGCGAACGATGGTAGGCGCGGATCGCGAGCAGGCCGGCGTATTCGCCCTGCGCGCCGGAGTTCGGCTGCAGGCTCACCGCGTCGTAGCCGGTGCATTCGACCAGCATCGCCTCGAGGCCTTCGATGAGGTCCTTGTAGCCTTCGGCCTGCCCGGCCGGTGCGAGCGGATGGATCGCCGAGAACTCGGGCCACGTCACCGGGATCATCTCGGCGGTCGCGTTCAGCTTCATCGTGCAGGAGCCGAGCGGGATCATCGTGCGATCCATCGCGAGGTCCTTGTCGGCGAGCGCGCGCATGTAGCGCAGCAGTTCGTGCTCGCTGTGGTGCGTGTTGAACACCGGGTGCGTGAGGAAGGCCGAACGGCGCTGCCGTGCCGCCGGCAGCGCGTCGGGCGTCGCCGCGTCGAGCGCGTCGATGTCGTCGATGCGAGCGCCGAACAGTGAAGCGATCTGCACGACATCCTCGCGCGTGGTGGTTTCGTCGAGGCTGAGGGTGAGGCTCGCGGCGTCGAGCGGGCGCAGGTTGATGCGCGCCGCTGCAGCCTTGGCGTGCACCGCGGCGGCGTCGATGCCGCTCACGTGCAGCGTGTCGAAATGGTCGCCGCCGACCGTCGCACCGGCCTTGCGCAGCGCCGCGGCGAGGATCGCCGCGAAGCGATGCACGCGGCGCGCGATGCGCACGAGGCCCTCGGGGCCGTGGTAGACCGCGTACATGCTCGCCATCACCGCGAGCAGTACCTGCGCGGTGCAGATGTTCGAGGTGGCCTTCTCGCGGCGGATGTGCTGCTCGCGCGTCTGCAGGGTGAGCCGATAGGCGGGCTTGCCTTCGGCGTCGACCGACACGCCGATGAGGCGGCCCGGCATCGAGCGCTTGTAGGCATCGCGGCAGGCCATGAAGGCCGCGTGCGGACCACCGTAGCCGAACGGCACGCCGAAGCGCTGCGAGTTGCCGACGACGATGTCGGCGCCCCATTCGCCCGGCGCGGCGAGCAGGGTCAGCGCGAGCAGGTCGGTCGCGACCGCGACGAGGCCGCCGCGCGCGTGTACCGCGTCGGCGATCGCCTGGTAGTCGCCGACGTGGCCGAACGTGTCCGGGTACTGCAGCAGTACGCCGAACGCGTCCGTGCCGGCTGCGTCCTCGTCCTTGCCGACGACGACTTCGATGCCGAGCGGCTCGGCGCGCGTACGCACCACCTCGATCGACTGCGGGTGCACGCCGGCCGAGACGAAGAAGCGGTTCGACTTCGACTTGCACGAGCGGCGGGCGAGCGTCATCGCCTCGGCGCACGCGGTCGCCTCGTCGAGCAGCGACGCGTTCGCGATCTCCATGCCGGTGAGGTCGGCGCACATCGTCTGGAAATTGATCAGGGCTTCCATGCGGCCCTGCGAGATCTCGGCCTGGTACGGCGTATATGCCGTGTACCAGGCCGGATTCTCGAGGATGTTGCGCAGGATGACGTTCGGCGTGTGCGTGCCGTAATAACCCTGGCCGATCCACGACTTGAACACCTGGTTCCTGTCGGCGATCGCGCGGATCTTCGCCAGCGCCTCGACCTCGGTGAGCGGCGCGGGCAGCGCGAGCGGGGCGGGTGACTTGATCGAGGCGGGGACGATCGCGTCGGTCATCGCATCGAGCGAGGCGTGGCCGATCGTCCGCAGCATGTGGGCGATCTCGGCGTCGTTCGGGCCGATGTGGCGCTCGATGAACGCGGCGTGGTGCTCCAGCTCGCGCAGGGAAGGCTTGGATGTCTGGGTCATGGCAAAAGGGGTCCGCAGTGACGTGCGAGGCCGCACGCCGGGCGCCCCTCTGTCCTTTTGCCTGAGAGTTTGGAAGCCGGCCCTTGCGGGCGGCGGCTTCGTGCCCCTTCGGCGCCGGCGCTTCGCCCGTCGCCGGGTGGCCGATCTCTCCAGAGTGTCCGTTCGCGGTGGTGCAGGGCCTGAGCGATTACGGGCGTTGCGCCTTCGGCAGCGGCGTCGTGCGCCGCTTCTCCCACCGCGAACCGTGGACGCGCGAAGTATAGCGGGTTCCGCCCGTGCATTCGCGGGCAGGCGGGGCGCGGCGCCGGGGCGGGCCGCTCGTATCCCTGCCTCGGCGAAGTACGCGGGTGAACCGACCACCCATTGCGCGAACTCGCCGAGCCTTGCCGCACGCATCGACGAACCACGCAGCCAGCCGAAGCGCACGGCGAGGTCGATGCGTTCGGCGACGAGGTCGAACACGTCGTCGCGATGCGCGCGGGCCTCGAAGGCGCCGAGGACAGGGTTACCGGCCTCCTCACCCTCGCGATGACGCGTGCGCAGTACGAAGGCGGACCGCCGACGTCGAACACGTCGCGCCCGACGGCTGGCTGCTCGACCAGCATTTCCTCGACCAGCCCGGGCGCGCGCGCATCCAGATCGACCTCGCGCGCGACTATCGGCGCACGCGCGTACCTGCGCGATGTCCCCGATGCACGCCTGCACCTGCTCGACACCGGCCATTTCGCCCTCGAGGAGGAAGCGCCGCGCATCGCCACGCTCGTCGATGCGTTCCTCGGGCACCATGCGTGACCGCGGCCGCGCGCGCCCTCGCGCCGCGTCGCGTGTGGCCACCCAATCGCGCAACCGATGTAACGCCGATTCGTGCAGACTGCGGACGCATGAGCATTTCGATACCGTCGAGGAAACCCGCCATGTCCGCGATCCCCGCCACGCTGCAACGCCCGGTCGACTGGCTGCAGGTCTTCTTCGGTGGCCTCCTGGTCGCCCTCGGCGACGCCGCATTCGCCACCACCGTCTGGTTCAGCTGGGACGCAGGCGGCTTGACCAAGGTGTTCCAGTCGATCGCGGTCGGCGTGCTCGGCCGGGCGAGCTACGACGGTGGCGTGCCCACTGCGCTGCTCGGTGCCGCGTTGCACCTGTTCATGGCGACGGTGTTCGTGCTCATCTACACGCTGGTCGCGCGGCGGGTGCCGGGCCTGTTGCGCGGCATCGCGATCAAGGGGCCGTTGTACGGCATCGTGCTCTACATCGGCATGAACTTCGTCGTCATGCCGCTTTCGCGGGTGGGACGATCGCCGTCGTTCACTCATCTGGACTGGATCGCATTGAGCGTCGTCGCGCACATGGTGTTCGGCACGATCTGCGTGTTGTTCGCGCGCCGCGCGTTGCGCTGGAGCGCTTGAGCGGCGCGCCGCGTGATCTCCCGCGTCTTCCGACGTGAGCCGCGGCGTTCACGTGTCGAATCCCGCGTTCCCTGTTCGTCGTACCTGCATCGACGGTGAAATCCCCGCCGTCGCCGCCCGACCACGAACCGAGGAGCCCCCATGTACCGCACCACGATCCGCACCGTCCTGCTGCTGGCTGCGCTCGGCGCGACGAGCACCGCTGCCGCGGCGCCGGCGACCTACACGCTCGACCCCATGCACACCTTCCCGAGCTTCGAAGCGGACCACATGGGCATCTCGTACTGGCGCGGCAAGCTCGACGCGAGCTCGGGCAAGGTCGTGCTCGACCGCGAAGCGAAGCGCGGCAGCGTCGACGTCACGATCGATCTGGCGAGCATCGACTTCGGCATGGACAAGCTCGATGAATGGGCGCGCGGCAAGGACCTCTTCGACGTCGCGAAGTACCCGAAGGCGACCTACAAGGGGCAACTGGGTCATTTCGTCGACGGCAAGCCGACCGAGGTCGTCGGCACGCTCGACCTGCACGGCGTGCAGAAGCCGCTCACGCTCGCGATCGGCCGCTTCAAGTGCATCCCGCACCCGATCAACAAGCGCGAGTTGTGCGGCGCCGACGCGAGCGGCTCGTTCGATCGCGCCGCGTTCGGCCTCGACGCGGGCAAGGACTACGGGTTCGACATGAAGGTCGCGTTGCGCATCCAGGTGGAGGCGTTGCGCGACGAATGACCCCGCAGGCGCACGGCGTCACGCCGCGCGCCTCCGTTCAGCGGCCGGCGCCGCTGCCGTCGATCCATGCGGCGAAACCATTCAGGAAATCGCCGAGCTGCTTGCGGATCGCCTCGTCGCGGAGCGCGCCGTCCTCGTCGAACACCTGGGTCGCCCGCGAGACCATGAGCGTGCCGCCGGCCCAGTGGCGCACGCCGAGCTTGCGCAACACGGACAACCACGCATCCTGCGAGAGGATCGTGCCAAAGCCGCCCTGCGAGGCGCCGGCCAGGGCGAACGGGCGGTCGCCGAACACGCGCGGGATGTCCGCGGCCGGACGCGACAGCCAGTCGATCGCATTCTTGAATACGCCCGGGATGCCGCTGTTGTACTCGGGCGTCACGAGCAGCACGCCGTCGCTCGCGATGATGCGCTGCTTGAGTTGCAGCACGGCCGCCGGCAGCCCGTCGCGCCGTTCGACGTCGCCGTCGTAGAGCGGAATGCCGTGCAGGGTCACGGCTTCGAGCGTGACTCCGGGGGCGGCGAGCGCTTGCGCGGCGCGCAGCAATGCGGTGTTGTATGACCCGGCGCGCAAGCTGCCGGAAATGCCGAGGATCGTCGTCATGCGGGCTCCGGTTGCAACGGCGCACCAGCATACGCGGGCGTGCGCCTCCCGGCACGCCGCCGCGGTGGCGTAGACTGGGCGGAGCAGGGGGTGTGCCACCGATGAGGCGTTCCACGGCCGAGCGGCACGATTCCGGCGGGCCCGCCGCGCGCGGCCATCGCCAGGGCGTGCGCGGCGAGCGCGCGACGCTGACCGAGATCCTCGCCGAGGTCTCGGCCCAAGCACTGCAGGGCGAAACCCTCGAGGAAGTCCTGCAGCGCATCGTCGACTGCATCACGCGCCACCTGCCGGTGGCGATCGCGAGCATCATCCTGCTCGACGAGGAAGGCACGCACTTCGTGCAGGAGGTCTGGGCCGGCAAGCTCGAACTCGACCTGCCGTTCGGCATGCCGTGGCCGATCGAGCGCGGCGCGGCCGGGCGCTGCGCGCGCACGGGCGAGGCGCAGCTCATCGCCGACGTCGAGCACGACCCGGACTACGTGCCGGGCAACGCGCACGTGCGTTCGGAATACATCCTGCCGATCCGCCATCGCTCGCGCCTGCACGGCGTCCTCAACCTCGAGGCGACGCAGGCGGATTTCTTCACGCTCGAAGTGCGTGCGATGTTCGACGCGGTGGCGTCGCAGATCGCCGGCACGATTCATCTTGCGCGCGTCGTGCGCGAACTCGAACTCGCCAACCGCAAGCTCGAGCAGCTGTCGATGAGCGACGGCCTCACAGGCATCGCCAACCGCCGCTGCTTCGACCAGCGCCTCGGCGAGGAATGGACGCGCCACCTGCGCGACCGCCGCCCCCTCGCGTTGCTGCTCGTCGACGTCGACTGCTTCAAGCCGCTCAACGACGCCTGCGGCCACCTGTACGGCGACGAATGCCTGCGCGAGCTCGCGCGCCTGTCGAGCACGATGATCGAGCGCGACGACGTCCTCGTCGCGCGCTACGGCGGCGAGGAACTCGCGCTGTTGCTGCCGCGCAGCGACCAGCGCGAGGCCCGCCGCCGCGCGGAACACCTGCGGCGGCGCGTCGAGAAGCTCGCGCTCGCGCACCCGGCGTCGGCGATCGCGCCGCACGTGACCGTGAGCATCGGCGTCTGCGCGATGCGCCCCGGCGGCACGCAGTCGCCGGACGCGCTCATCGACGCGGCCGACCGCGCGCTCTACGCGGCAAAGGCGCGCGGCCGCAACCGCGTCGTCGTCGGGCGGGCGCATCCACCCGGCGCGCCGTGAATCCATGCGCCTGGCTCGCTGTCCTGCTTGCGGCGGGCCGGGTCCCGCCGCGCAGCGGCGGATCCGCCTTATCCCCTTCGCGCTTGAGCCGCCCCACGCCGGAAGGTGCTCCCTCGGGGCGAATACCCCCGCAGGCGTACGCGTGCAGCGCGTGCCGCCGATCGGGTTCAGCCCTCACCCATTCACCGCCGTCATCCCCGCCGCCGGATAGCGCGTGCCAGCCACCGCATGGCCGGCGAGCACGTCTTCGATCGACTGCAATTCCGCGGCATCGAGACGGATGCGCGCCGCGCCTGCATTCTCGTCGAGGCGTTCGATGCGGCGCGTGCCCGGGATCGGCACGATGTCCTCGCCGCGGTGGAGCAGCCAGGCGAGCGCGAGCTGCGCGGGCGTGCAGCCGCGCGCGCGGGCGAGGTCGGTGACCGCATTCACGAGGGCGAGGTTCTGGGCGAGGTTGGCGTCCTGGAAGCGCGGGTTCTGCCGGCGCCAGTCGTTCGCGGCGAGTGACGCCGTGTCCTGGATCGCGCCGGTGAGGAATCCGCGGCCGAGCGGGCTGTACGGCACGAAGCCGATGCCGAGTTCGCGGCAGGTCGGCAGGATCCCGGCCTCGACGTCGCGCGTCCACAGCGAGTATTCGCTCTGCAGCGCGGCGATCGGATGCACCGCGGCCGCGCGCCGGATCGTCGCCGCGGATGCTTCCGACAAGCCGAGGTGGCGCACCTTGCCGGCCTCGACGAGGCGCGCCATCGCGCCGACGGTCTCCTCGATCGGCACGGTGCGGTCGACGCGGTGCTGGTAGTAGAGGTCGATGTGCTCGACGCCGAGGCGCTTCAGGCTGGCGTCGCAGGCCGCGGCGACGTATTCGGGGCGGCCATCGACGCCGAGGAAGTCGCCGTTCGGCGCGCGCGCGTTGCCGAACTTGGTCGCGAGCACGATCTCGTCGCGGCGGCGCCGCAGCACGTTCGCAAGCAGCTCTTCGTTGCGGCCCACGCCGTACATGTCGGCGGTGTCGAGGAAGTTCACGCCGATGTCGAGCGCGTGGTCGAGCACGGCGAGGTTGGTCGCTTCCTCGCTCGGTCCGTAAAAGTCGGACATGCCCATGCAGCCGAGGCCGATCGCGGAAACGACGAGGCCCTGGCGGCCGAGCGTGCGGCGGGGAAAATCGTGGCTGTTCATGCCGGTCTCCACTGGGAAGGGAACACTGCATACGCTAGTGCGGACACCGTCCCGGGACGTGCCGGATGCTCGCCGATTCTTGCCCGATCCTCCACGATGCCGCGCCGCGCCGCGCGCGAGCTGGCGCCGCCGGCATAATCGACGGCGCGTCCCTGCTGGTGGATTCCGATGAGCGACAAGCCGTCCAACGTCGTCGAAGCGCGCTCCGGGCTCGATGCGCAACAGGCCGAACTCGCCGACCGGATTGCCCGAAACACGGGCAACGACGGCGTGCACGTGACCGCGATCGCGGGCCTGAGCCTCATCCGGGCGAGCTCGCCGTCGCAGCCGATCGCCTGCGTCTACCATCCGAGCCTGTGTGTCGTCGTGCAGGGCCGCAAGCGCGCGATGCTCGGCGACGAGATCTACATGTACGACGCGCTCAACTACCTCGTCGTGTCGATGTCGATTCCGCTGGTGAGCCAGATCATCGAGGCGACGCCGGCCGAGCCGTACCTGTGCCTGCGCATCGACGTCGAGCCGAGGCTCGTCAACGAACTGCTCGTGCAGCTCGGGCCCGCCGCGCCCGCGCGCGCGGGCGGTGAACGCGCGCTGTTCCTCGCGCGCATGGACGCCGCGCTGCTCGACGCCGTGCTGCGCCTCGTGCGCCTGCTCGACGCGCCGGCGGAAGCGGCCGTGCTCGCGCCGCTCGCATTGCGCGAGATCCACTACCGGGTTCTGCTCGGCGAACTCGGCCAGCGCCTGCGCAGCCTGTGCGAGGCCGACGGGCCGTCGCAGCGCGTCGCGCGCGCGATCGAACTCCTGAAGGCGCGTTACACCGAGCCGCTGCGCATCGAGGACCTCGCGGCTGCCGCGCACATGAGCGCCTCGTCGCTGCACCAGCGCTTCCGCGCCGCGACGGCGACGACGCCGCTGCAGTACCAGAAGCAGTTGCGCCTGCAGGAGGCGCGCCGGCTCATGCTCGTCGAGGGACTCGAGGCTGCGGCCGCGGCGCACCGCGTCGGCTACGAGAGCCCCTCGCAGTTCAGCCGCGAATACCGCCGCCTGTTCGGTGCACCGCCGCGGCGGGAAGTCGCGGCGAAGCGGGTCGCCGGCGAGTATTGACACCGTCGTCAGGTCGCCAGCCCGCACCGCGCCCGCTATGCTTCGCGTTCGCGTGCCGCCCTCGCGGGCGGGCGCGCGCTCGCAAGCATCCCGAGGTGAACGATGACCGATACGCTGCCCGACCGCCTGTGCGTGAATCCGAAGAGCCCCCATTACGACGAAGCGTTGCTCACCCGCGGCATCGGCATCCGCTTCAACGGCAGGCAGCGCATGGACGTCGAGGAGTACTGCGTCAGCGAAGGCTGGATCCGCGTCGCGGCAGGCCGCGCGCGCGACCGCCACGGCAACCCGATGACGATCAAGCTGAAAGGCGCGGTCGAACCGTTCTTCCTCGAAGCCCAGGAGGCGCCGTGAAGTTCCTCATGCTCGTGTACACCGACGAGTCGATGTTGCAGGAATTGCCGGCCGGGGAATTCGACCGCCTCATGCACGGCTGCATCACGCACGCCGACGAGCTCAAGGGTGCGGGAAAGCTGCTCGATTCGCAGCAGCTCGAAGGCGCGGGCACGGCGAAGTCGCTGCGCGTGCGCAACGGCCGTGCGAGCATCGTAGACGGCCCGTTCGCCGAGACGAAGGAAATCCTCGGCGGCTTCAACCTGATCGAAGCCGCGGACATCGACGAGGCGATGCGGATGGCGATGGAATTCCCGTGGGCGCGCTTCGGCTGCATCGAGGTGCGCCCGGTGCGCGACTTCGAGCAGGTGCGCGCACGCGTCGGTGCGTGAGCCTCAGATCGCGCGGCGCATGCCGGGCCGGGACAGCGTGACCTCGATGCCGTGGCGGCGGTGCAGTTCCGACGCGAGTACGCTGCGCGCGGGGTCTTCGCCGTGCACGAGCACGACCGGCGGCCGCGAGGCGCCCGCGCCATACCATTCGAGCAGGCCGTGCTGGTCGGCATGGGCGGACAGCCCGCCGACCGTGTGGATGCGCGCGCGCACCTCGATGTCGTCGCCGAACAGGCGCACGCGACGGACGCCGTCGACGAGCAGCCGGCCGAGCGTGCCGTGCGCCTGATAGCCGACGAAGACCACGTGCGCGCCGCGTCGGGCGAGGTTGTTGGCGAGGTGGTGGCGCACGCGTCCGCCATTGGCCATGCCTGATCCGGCGACGATGATCGCGCCGCCGTGCAGGCGGTTGATCGCCTTGCTGTCTTCCACCGTTTCGGCGACGCGCAGGTTCGGCAGCGCGAACGGACGCAGGCGGCCGCGCCAGACCTTCGCCGCCTCGGCGTCGAACAGTTCCTCGTGGCGGTCGTACACGCCCATCACCTTCGCCGCCATCGGGCTGTCGAGGAAGATGCGCCAGCGCTCGAGGTTCCAGTCCTCGTAGTGCGCGGCGAACCAGTACAGCAGTTCCTGGCTGCGCCCGACCGCGAACGCGGGAATCACCACGTTGCCGCCGTCCTCGCGCGCTTCGTCGAAGATGCTGCCGAGCTCCGCCACGGTCGCGAGGCGCTCCTTGTGGTCGCGGTCGCCGTAGGTCGATTCCATCAGCAGCAGGTCCGCGGCCGGCGGGGCTTCGGGATCGCGCAGGATCGGCGTACCCCTCATGCCGACGTCGCCGGAGAACACGAGCGTGCGCGGCGCCGCGCCTTCCTCGCGCAGCTCGACGATGCTCGAGCCGAGGATGTGGCCGGCGTCGTGCAGGCGCAGCGTCACGCCGGGCAGGATCGTTTGCCACGCGTGATAGGGAAGCGGCCGCAGGCGCTTGCGCGTCGCCTCGACGTCCTCGCGCGTGTACAGGGGCCGGATTTCGGGCTCGCCCCGCGCGCGATCGTTGTTCGCGCGCTCGGCGGCCTGTTCGGCCAGCGATGCGGCGTCGAGCAACATGATCGGCAGCAGGTCGCAGGTCGCCCGCTGCGCCCAGATCGGGCCGCGGAAGCCACGCTTGACGAGCAGCGGGACACGCCCGATATGGTCGATATGGGCATGGCTCAGCACCAGGGCATCGATCGAGGCGGCGTCGAAATCGAACGGCGCGAGATTGCGCGCCTCCGCTTCGCGGCTGCCCTGGATCATGCCGCAGTCGAGCAGCACGCGGTGGCCGGCGGCTTCGACGAGATGGCACGAGCCCGTGACTTCGCCGCCCGCGGCGCCATGGAACTCGATCTGCATGTGCGGCTCCGTCGTGGGTCCGGTGCCACGGTAGCAGCAGCGTCGAACGCCGCGCCAGCCGCCCACGAAGCAATCGCCGGCCCCAAGCACGCGGGCAGGGCAGTGGCATGACGACCGACGACGATCCGCGGCCGCAGCCGCCGCCCGACCCCGATCCTGCCGACTGTTGCGGCGGTGGCTGCGTGCGTTGCATCTACGACGTGCACGAGGACGCGCTCGAACGCTACGCGCGCGCGCTCGCGGCCTGGCGGGAACGCCATCCGGAGGCCACCGACGGCTGAGCGGGAACGCAACCACGGTCAAGCGCAAGGGTGTGTAAAGTCATGGGTCGCGCCGGTGCGTCCTTTGCTAGGATCGACCGGTTACCCCGCAAGGAGTCCCACCCATGAAGAACACCCTCGCGATCGCGATCGCGCTCGCCCTGCCCGTGGTCGCGGCCGCTGCGGACGCACCGAAATTCGACCCCAAGCGCCTGTCGGAAGAAGTAAAGGTGCTGTCCTCCGACGCGTTCGAAGGCCGTGCCCCGGCGACCGCCGGCGAGACGAAGACGGTCGAATACGTGATCGAGCAGATGAAGGCGGCCGGCCTGCAGCCGGGCGGCGACCTCAAGGACGGCAAGCGTGCGTGGACGCAGGCAGTGCCGCTGCTGCGCGCCGAGATCAGCGGCCAGCCGAAGCTTTCGGTCAGCCACGACGGCAAGGCGCAGGGCCTGACGCAGGGCAGCGAGATCGCCGTGCGCGCGCCGCTCAACGGTTCCAGGGCGGTGTCGGTCAAGGATGCGCCGCTGGTCTTCGCCGGTTACGGCGTGAACGCGCCCGAGCGCAACTGGGACGACTTCAAGGGCCTGGATCTCAAGGGCAAGGTCGCGGTCGTGCTCGTCAACGATCCCGACTTCGAAAGCGGCAAGGGCGATTTCGGCGGCAAGGCGATGACCTACTACGGCCGCTGGACCTACAAGTACGAGGAAGCCGCGCGCCGTGGCGCAGCGGGCCTGCTGATCGTGCATGAGACCGAGCCGGCCTCGTACGGCTGGGCGACCGTGAAGAATTCGAACACGAACACGATGTTCGACATCGTACGCGACCATCCCGAGGCCGAACACGTACCCGTCGAGGGCTGGATCACGCGCGAATTCGCGGTCGACCTGTTCAAGCGCAGCGGCCTCGACTTCGCCGCGCTGAAGAAGCAGGCGCAGACGCGCGAATTCAAGCCGGTGGAACTCAAGGGTTCCACGTTCTCCGCCGAGTACGCGGTCGACAGCAAGGTGATCACCTCGCAGAACATCGTCGGTCGCGTCGAAGGCTCGACGCGTCCCGACGAAACGGTGATCTACAGCGCGCACTGGGACCACCTCGGCGTCGGCGCGCCGGACGCGAAGGGCGACCGCATCTACAACGGCGCGGTCGACAATGCGACCGGCACCGCCGCGCTGATCGAAATGGGCCGCGCGTTCGCGAACGGTCCCAGGCCGCAGCGCTCGATCGTGTTCCTCGCCGTGACGGCGGAGGAGAAGGGCCTGCTCGGTTCGGAATACTATTCGGCCAAGCCGCTGTATCCGCTCGCCAAGACGGTCGCCGTGCTCAACACCGATGCACTCGGCCCGGACGGCGTAGCCCGCAACTTCTCGACCTCGGGCAGCGCGAAGTCCGACCTGCTCGACGAGCTCGTCACGACCGCGAAGGGCTTCGATCTCGCCTACGTGACCGACCAGCACCCGGAGGCAGGCCATTTCTTCCGCTCCGACCACTTCCCGTTCGCCAAGCGCGGCGTGCCGGCGCTCTCGTATGAAATGGGCGATGACCTCGTCGTCGGTGGCAGTGCCGCGGGCGAGGCGGCGGGCAAGGACTACGTGAAGAACCGCTACCACCAGCCGGCCGACGAATGGCAGGCGTCGTGGACGTTCGCCGGCATGGCGCACGACCTGCCGCTGCTCTACAAGGTGGGCAGCGATCTCGCCAACTCGACGCGCTGGCCGAACTGGGCCAAGGACTCCGAGTTCCGCGCCACGCGCGACGCGACCGCCGCCGAGCGCCAGTAGTCGATCAAGCGCCAGGATGCACGCGAAACGGCCACCGCGAGGTGGCCGTTTTGCCATGTGCCGATGCGGACCATCGCTGGCTGCCACGTCCACCGGTGCCTCGCCACGCGTCGCGCGAGGGCCTGGGAAATCGCCGGCCGATCAATGCCTTGATCATTTCCGAACATGGATTTCAGGAGATCCGAACACGCCGTTCCTCCACCACGCGGACACTCGGGTTTTCCCCCGACCGCAAGGTGTCTCGATGTCGCGAAATTCCTGCCGCCCGTTCATGCTTGCTTCGTTCTCCACGCTCCTCGCGCTGAGCGCGGCGGTGTCCGCCGCCGACGGCGAGGTCGATCCGGCCTTCGGTACCGGGGGCACCTCGGTCGTTGCGGCCGACGGCGTCGAAACCACGGCGCTGGTCGCGATGGATGCCCTGGTCCTCCCCGACGGCAAGCTGCTGTTCTCCGGCATGCGCCACCATCCGCTGCCCGACAACCCGCCGTTCGAACCGGAAATCCGCGGCATGCTGATGCGCATGAATCCCGACGGCAGCCCCGACGACACGTTCGGCGACATCGTCGGCGCCGGCGTCGATGTGCTGCCGGACCTCGTGCCGGGCACGCGCATCCAGTCGCTCGACGCGATGGTCCGGAACGACGATGGTTCGATCGTCGCGGTCGGCACTGCCGTCGCCGATGCGCCGACCCAGGGTTTCATCGTCAAGCTCGATGCCAATGGCGCGCTCGATCCGTCGTTCGGCGACGGCGGCGCCGTGCGTTTCCCCGACTTCGTGCTGCACGCGCTCGCGATCGACGCCGACGGCCGCGTCGTCGCCTGCGGCGAGCGGGAACTCGACTACCGCCGCACGAGCGTCGTCGTGCGCACCCTGCCTGACGGCGCGCCCGACGCTTCCTTCGGCGACGGCGGCGTCGTCTTCATCCCATGGTCCGACGCGAGCAAGGACGGCTACCTTGCCGACGTCGCGATCGCGGCCGACGGCGGCATCATCGTCGGCGGCCGCTACGCCGCCTACGGGCCCGGCGTGAACAGCGACTTCGCGATCGCGCGGCTCACACCGGCGGGCGAACCCGATCCGGCGTTCAACGCGAACGGCTGGCGCGTTTTCCACGACGAATCGGACACCTCGATGGCGAACGGCATCGACCGGCTCGCGCTGCTCGACGACGGCCGCATCGTGTTCGCCGGTTACCGCGTCGCCGACAGCGACGGCACGCGCGGCGCCGTGCTGGGCCGGCTCACCACCGACGGCGCGGGCGATACGGATTTCGGCGTGCAGGAACACGCGGGCTTCCTGTACGTCGACGTGGCCGGCGGCACGCGCTCGCTCGATGCGAGCGCGCTCGCGATCCAGGCCGACGGCAAGGCGGTCGTCTCGATGACCTATTTCTCGTCGACCGAGCGACAGCAGTTCGCCGTGCTGCGCGCGACGGCCGACGGCGCGCTCGACCAAGGCTTCGCCGACGCCGGCATCTTCCACGCCGACCTTGCCGCGGGCGGCGAAGCCAGTGCCTCGAGCGATTCACGAGCGCTGGCGCTGCAGGCCGATGGCGGCATCATCGTCGCGGGGCGCATCGTGCGTTCGTTCGATCCGCCGCGGACCGACATGGCTGCGGTGCGCCTGCTCGGCGGGGCAGGTGACGAACCGATCTTCGTCGACGGTTTCGACGGCTGATCCGGTCGCATCGCGGCACGCGGCGGCCCGCGCCCGCTCGGTGCGGGCGCTGCGTCCTTGCCCTCAGGGTGGAGTCGCGAGCTCCGGCGGAATGCGTCGTTCGCCCGCGAGGCTGCGCGTTCGCTCGAGCGCGCTCGCCCACGCCGGCGCGAGGCGCGCGGCGTGGTACAGCCGCGTTTGCAGCAGCGACGCCTCGTAGTCCGTCTTCGCCCACGGTGCGACCTTCTCGACCACGGCGCCCGCGCGCGCGAGATCGCCCGATGCAATCAGCCACTCGCCGTAGGCCATCGCGACCTCGACGAGGTCGAGCGGCACCCGCGTCGCTTCGGCACCGGCGAGCGCCTGCTCGAATGCAGCGCGCGCCGCCGCGTCGTCGCGGGCCACACCGGCGCGCATCGCTTGCGCCAGGTCGACGTAGAGTCGCGGCACCGACCGCGTCGCCTGCGCGGCGCGCGCGGCAAAACGCTGCACGGCATCGTCGATCGGCTGGCCTGCGAGCAGGCGGGTACGCACGAGGACCACGCCGTTGCGCGCCTGCTCGCGCGAATCGTCGCCCGATGCGGGCGCCGACGACGCGGCCTCCGCGCTCGCCTGCGCGTCGGCGTCATCGCCGGATGCGAGCGCGAGGCGCGCGGCGATCGCATCCGCGCGGCCGGCGAGTTCCGCCGGCGCTTCCCTCGCATACGTCGCGCGCAGCTCGCCGAGCAGCGTGCGCGCCGCGCGCAGCGCCCCCATGGCAACGAGGATCTCCACGCGCGTGAGGCCGGTGCCGAAGCGCAGGCGGGGATCGGCGACGCGTTCGCCCAGGCGCGCGAGGGTGGGTGCGATCCGCCCTGCCGCACCGGTTTCCCGCAGCATCAGGTACGCCTGCGCGGCGGCGTCCCATTCGTTCAGTGCGGCGTAGTGGATGCGCATCGTTTCGAATCGCTTCGCCGCTTCCTCGAGCAGTGGCAAGGCTTCGCGGTAGCGTCCGCGCTGCAGGTCGATCGCGCCGAGGTTGCCGTCGAGTACGACGAGCGAGAGGCGATCGCCCGCGTTTTCGAACGCGGCTCGCGCCTGGGCCACGTCACCGAGCGCATCGTCGTCGCGGCCGAGCGCGAAGCGCGCGGACGCGCGATCGGCGTAGGACTTGCCAAGCTGGCCTTCGTCGCCTCCGGCGCGCAGCAACGCGATCGAACGTCCATGCAGCGCCTCCGCATCCGCCGCGTCGCCGCGCTGCAGGGCGATCACGCCGAGCGCGTCGAGGATGCGCGCGTGCAGCCTCGGGTCGTGTTCGGCGCCGACGCGGCCGAGCAGGGCGCGAAGGGCACGAGCGGCTTCGTCGACGCGCCCGGCCTGCGCATCGATCTTGGCGAGCCGGAACGCGAATTCGGGGTCGCGGCGTTGTGCGTCGGGCGCGCGCGCGGCGAGCGTGCGCGCCTCGTCGAGGCGGTCGCCGAGTGTCGCGGCCTGGATCCGCTGCAGCAATTCGCGCATCGGCAGGTCGGCGGTCGCCGCGGGAGCGCTGCCGCGCAAGCCGAGTTCCGCGGCGATCGCATCCGCCGCCGCCACGCCGGCCTCGAGCGCGTCGCGGCCATGGCCGCGGGCGGTGCGCGGCGATGCGCGCCCGTGCACCGTGCGCACTTCGACGAGCCAGCCATCGCCTTCACGCGTCGCGCGCGAGGCGATCACGACGTCGGCCCCGGCGGCGTCGGCAAGGCGGGCGAGGTCGTCCGCGTCGCTCGTATCGAACGCGCGCGCGAGCGCGACGACGGTATCGCTCGGCACGACGGTAGCGCCATCCGTACGCAGCCGTTCCGCGACGAGATCCATGAGGCCGAGGCGCAGCCAGGCCGAATCGGCCTCGCCCGACGTCGCGACCGGCAACACGACGACGCCATGGCGCTCGCCGCGCTCGCCGGGTGCGGGCGTGGTATGCAAACGCCACGCGAACCAGGCGACGACGCAGATCACCGCCACGCCCAGTACCGCGAACATGCCGATGCGACGCGCGGGCCCTGTCGTCGCAGCGGCCATGGCTTCGCGCGGCGGCTGCCGCGGAGGCAGGGAGGGCTGCGGTGCAGCCTCGACGATGTCGACCGGGTCGACCCAGTGGTAGCCGAATCCGATCACGGTGCGTATCGGCCGCTGCTCGCGCCCGCCGGCGCCGAGTGCGCGCCGTGCGGCGAGCATCGTCTGGTTGAGCACGCCGTCGCTGACGTCGACCCGGCCCCACACCGCGGACGCGAGCTCGTCGCGCCCCACCGCGCGATCGCGATGCTCGACGAGGTAGGCGATGCAATCGAAGACCTTCGCGGGCACGGCCACCACGTCGCCGCGCCGGTGCAGCAGGCGTGTGGAGGGCTGGAGGACGAACTCGCCGAAGCGATAGCAACCTTTCGGCGACATCCGGCGTATTTCTCCCGCGACCCGCGTGCG
The DNA here is from genome assembly GCF_004342425.1 of Dokdonella fugitiva. Classification (GTDB taxonomy): domain Bacteria; phylum Pseudomonadota; class Gammaproteobacteria; order Xanthomonadales; family Rhodanobacteraceae; genus Dokdonella_A; species Dokdonella_A fugitiva. The sequence continues at coordinate 69,976 of NZ_SLWQ01000013.1, forward strand.
TGTCAAGAGCGACGAATCAGCACGAACCGCACGTCGGATCGCGCCGCGACGCGCTCGAGGAACGACGCCGGGACTAGCAGGGTCCTCAAGCTGCTGGAGGTGTCGCCCGATGACCTCGAGGTGCGACTGCGCGCCGATGGCATCGGAGGCCGGCGAGAAATGGCCAGCGCGAATGGAACATGAGCCTGAAGACTGACGGCGCAGGCCGCAGGCTTCCGCAGGAATCCCGGATGCGCGGGAACCTGTGCGATCGCGCAACAAAAAACCCCAACCGAGAACGGTTGGGGTTTCGCTGTTGGTGGTGGGGTGGAACCCTGCACCAAACCTATGTAACTCAGCGCCTTACGACCGCTGCGAACTCCTGCGGAAAGGTGCGGAATCCAGCCCCTGCTGCCCTCAATCCTACCAGTTCAGCCCTAGCCGGGTCACCAACCGAGCGCATCAGACAGGACGCCAGTTCGATTCCCGTTTGCGGAATTGAACCCGCGTCCGCATCGACTCACCCGACCTTCGATCAGGCGGTGACGAACCGCTCCCGAAATGCTCGCCGGCCTTGGTCGTAAGGCACAGGGTTGGTGGCGTGCGGGATCGGCGCGTTTCTGTCGCCGATGAGGTAATTGATCCGATAGGTGCAGTTGCCCGATGGGTGCAGCATGCCGCCAATCACCCGTTCGGGATTCAGCACCCGCTCCTGGATAAGTCGATCCAGCACCTTCTGGACCTGCGGCCCGAGCCCGACGAACACGGCATCCTTCAGTTCCTCGACCTCCGCCGCGAAGTTATCCAGCAGGTACTTCCTCAGCAAGGGGTGCTTGGTCATGTCAGGTGAGCCACGGTAATCGTCGTCCTTGACGAACACCGGATAGCGCAGCAACGAGGTTGTCTGCACCAGGTGGCGCGAAGTGGAGAACAGGTCGGCCGAATCGGTCAGGCCGAGCCACTTGTGAAAGCCCCAATGGTTGAGCTGGTTGATGAGGTTGCTCCGCAACGGCTCGCCACTGAATGCGCCGACGCTCTTGGCGGCCTGGATCGCTTCCGTGCTGGACTTGCCGGCCTGAAGCGCGCGCCGCGCCTCGTTGTTGGCATTGACCATCTGGGTGGGGCCCGGTGTGATCCCGACCAGAACGATCCGCGCACTGGGGTTGATGTACTCGAATGGCGCGTAATAGATCTTCACGTCGCCGCTTGCATCCATCAGCAGGCGCGGGTCGCGCACCACCGGAGGCGTCGACCCACAAAGAATCGGCGCGTACTTTTCGATCAAGTCTGTTTTCATTGTTTGATGTGTCCTGGTCTACGACTGGTCCGCCAGCCTGCTGGAATCAGTCCGAAGCCCACAGCCGATCGTCATCGTGGGTCGCGGCCCAGAAGTCATCGAACAGCGCCAGCTTGGCTTCGTTGTTTGTCGGGTATGTTCGAGGCCCAAAACGATCGCCAATCTTGTAGCCCCAGCGACCAGTCTTTGTCGGGTACACGACGAGGTTGTAGCCTCCGAGATTCAGGAAGCTGTTCCCCTTGCCGGACACCCGCCACTTGCGCTGCAGCCATCGGGTTCGGCGTGCTGCTCGGTTGCGCAACTTGGCCTCACGCCGTTTCGGCCCCTCGTAGTCACCGCTCATCTTCTCGGCGCAGACGCACCCAACGTCGAAGTTCTCGTCCAGGTCCGGATGCTCCATGATGTGGACGTAGCGGATCTTCTCGTTGCCGCATATCTGGCAGGTCGCGTAATCGGTTTCGTCCGCCGACTCTCCGTCGGCCCGCAGGTCGACCACGTCCACGCAGTGCCATCCCTTGTGGGGCACACCCGGCTGGTCCCATCGATTTCCGCTCATGCCGTTCACTCCATTTCGAAGTGCTGAAGCCCCGGAAAAGCCTGCACAGCGTCCATACCAGTCACATCGTCGCTGTGCCGCTTGTGGTTATCACAATGCGATCCACCAACAAATCACAAGCGAATCATGGACAGATTTTAGAGCAGACCATATGCTTCCCGAAATAACCAGCACAAGCATTCGCTAACCCGAACGAGCCAGCCAGGATGTCGAACGAACAGCTTGCAGATCTAACCCAGCCACAACGCGACCGGCTCGCGTTTGTGGAGTTGCGCGTGCGCTTCATCGGTGAGATACGCCGTCAGGACTTGGTCACGCGGTTTGGCATCCAGTCCGCCGCCGCATCCAGGGATCTGGCGCTGTACAAGGAGTTGGCCCCGGGCAACATCGACTACGACCCCAAGGGCAAGTCCTACGTCTTGGGGCCGGACTTCCGGCCCGTATTCGACTTCCCCCTAGAGCGGGTGCTGTCGTGGCTGACCCAGGGCTTTGGCGATGGTGAGCCGATGCGGCTCAAGGCGTGGGTAGCCAGCGAGAGCCCGTCACGGCTCACGCATCCGGATCTGGATGTGCTGGCGAGCGTGACCCGGGCGATCCACCAGGAGTGTCCGCTCGGCATCGAGTACCACTCCATCTCCAGTGGCCGCACCGAGCGGGAGATCGTCCCGTTCGCGCTTATCGACAACGGCCTCCGTTGGCACGTCCGCGCCTTCGACCGGAGGTCGCAGGAGTTCCGGGATTTCGTCATCACCCGGATCAAGCGCCCGATGGTGCTCAAGGGGCAGCCAGTGGCACCCCACGAGATGAGCGATCAGGACATTCAGTGGACACGGATCGTCGAGCTGGAGCTGGTGCCCCACCCGGATCAACCCCGGCCAGAGATCACCGAGATGGACTACAGCATGCAAGGCGGCGTGCTGCGGATGAAGCTGCGCGCCGCCACTGCCGGCTACATCCTGCGCAAATGGAGTGTCGACTGCTCCCCGGATCACAGCCTGCGTGGCCATGAATACCGACTTTGGTTGAAAGACCACCTTGCTATTTACGGTGTGCGTAGCGCCGTTTTGGCGCCGGGCTTTGCGCAGACGAATGCAAAAGCGTTGATAGATGACTGAACGGGAGCGACCATGAAGTTGATCCACAACACCGGCGCAGACCGAGTCATCGATCTGATCCGGCCGCATCTCAAGCACGGCAATCAGCTCGGCTGCGTGACGCCCACGTTTTCTCTCTACGCCTTCGCTGAAGTGCGCGAAGCGCTGTCAGTCCTTGATCGGGTCCAGTTGATCCTGTCCCCTGACGACGGGGCGCTCGAGTTCCTCGGTGCGGAGGGCGATCGTGCCGCACGCAATCGCTTGCAAGCGCGATGGTTGGCCAATCAATGTGCGAATTGGATAAATCGAAAGGTGGATCTTCGGCGGGCACTGGGACCGGTGCCACAAGGCGCTGTGGTCATGCGCAAGCCTGACGCCACACCTGAGCAAGTGGTACTCGGATCGCTTGCCTTCAGTACCGCCGGCCTTGGACTAACGCCGGGTAACCCATTGAGCCTGATCCAGGCATCTGAATCCGCAGACGAGGCAGCCCAACTCGCCCGGTGGTTCGATCAACAGTGGGCGAGCCTGCAAGGGCAGTCGGGGGAATCAACTAGCGGCCGCGACGCACTGATCAGCGCCTTGCAGGCCATTGGCGAGCACCGCGATCCGTTCACCGTCTACACACTGATATTGCATTACCTGTTTCGTGATAGCGGTGACGAGATGGACGAGGACCGAATCGTCAAGTCCGCTACCGGCATCCGCAATACCGTGGTGTGGCAGAAACTGTTCAAGTTCCAACGTGATGGCGTAGTGGGCGCCATCGACAAGCTGAACCGCTTTGGTGGCTGCATCATCGCGGACAGCGTCGGCCTCGGTAAGACCTTCGAGGCCCTGGCGATCATCAAATACCACGAGCTGCGCAACGATCGTGTTCTGGTGCTGGCGCCCAAGCGTCTGCGCGACAACTGGACGCTCTACAAGGCCAACGACAAGCGCAACATTCTCGCGGCGGACCGCTTCAACTACGATGTCCTGAACCACACCGATCTGTCACGGGACGGCGGCACCTCCGGCGACATCGATCTGTCGCACGTGAACTGGGGCAACTACGACCTGGTGGTGATCGACGAGTCGCACAACTTCCGCAACAAGGCGACACACAAGGGCAAGGAGTCGCGCTACGACCGGCTCATGCGTCGGATCATCAAGGAAGGGGTCAAGACCCGCGTTCTCATGCTGTCGGCCACGCCAGTCAACAACCGGCTTGCAGACTTGCGCAATCAGATCGCCTTTGTCACCGAAGGCGATGACACCGCCTTGCTGGAGCACGGCATCGCCAGTATCGAGGCGACCACCCGCAAAGCCCAGGCCCAGTTCAACCGTTGGTTGGCGATGGATGAGTCCGAAAAGACGCCATCGAAGCTGGTTGAAATGTTGGGATTCGACTATTTCACTCTGCTGGACCACCTCACCATCGCCCGCTCGCGGCGGCACATCGAGAAATACTACGGCACCAGTGAGACTGGCCGTTTCCCGGATCGCCTTCCGCCAATCAACATCAAAGCAGATGTTGACCTCGCCGGCGAGTTCCGCGCCATCCGCGACATCAATCTGGAAATCCGCCGCCTCACACTGGCCACTTATGCGCCGCTGCGCTATGTCCTGCCACACAAGCAGGCGGCTTATGACGCCAAGTACAGCACCCAGGTTCGCGGCGGCGAGGGCTTCTTCCGCCAGGTGGACCGCGAAGAGAGCCTGATTCACCTGCTTCGCGTCAATGTGCTAAAGCGCATGGAAAGCGCAGTGTCGTCCTTCACGCTGACGGTCCAAAGGCAGCTCAGGGATGTGGAAGCCACGTTGGCCCATATTGAATCGCACACGGACGAGCTCGAAGAAATCGACATCGCCGATGTCGACATAGACGACCCGGCTTTCGAGGCGCTGCTCGTAGGGCGCAAGGTCAAGGTGCTGCTCGGCGACGTTGACCTGATTCGCTGGAAACAGGATTTGATCGAGGACCGCAACCGGCTGGCCACACTGCTGGCGGCGGCCAAACAAGTCGATGCCGCCCGTGACGCAAAACTGGCTGCGCTGCGCCAGATGATCGAAGACAAGTGCCGCCACCCCATCAACAGCGGCAACCAAAAGATCATCGTATTCACCGCCTTCTCGGACACCGCGCACTACCTCTACGCGCAGCTCGCCCCCTGGGCCAAGAGCACGCTGGGTATTGACGCCGCACTCGTGACCGGCAGCGCCGGCATTCAGACCACCTTGCCCGGTTTGCGCAAGAGCATGAGCGGCGTGTTGTCGGCGTTCGCCCCGCGTGCCAAGGAGCGCCCCGAAGAGCTCGCTGCTGAAGGCGAGATCGATTTGCTCATTGCCACCGACTGCATTTCCGAAGGCCAGAACTTGCAAGACTGCGACTGGCTGATCAACTACGACATCCACTGGAACCCGGTGCGCATCATCCAGCGCTTTGGTCGTATAGACCGCATCGGTTCGCCCAACCAATGCATCCAGCTGGTCAATTTCTGGCCAAACATGGAACTGGAGGAATACATCAACCTGGAGCAGCGGGTCAGCGGCCGCATGGTGTTGCTCGACATCTCGGCCACGGGTGAGGAGAACCTGATCGAGCAGCAATCCGGCAACCCGATGAACGATCTGGAGTACCGGCGCAAGCAACTGCTCAAATTGCAGGACACGGTCATCGACATGGAGGATCTGTCCACCGGGGTGTCGATTACCGACCTGACCCTGACCGACTTCCGCATCGATCTGGCTCAGTACCTGAAGGCGCACCCCGGCAAACTCGACACCCAGCCGCTCGGCGCCTATGCCGTTACGACCACCCTGGACGCCGATATTCCGCCTGGCGTGATCTTTTGCCTGCAAGCCTGTGGTCCGGCGGCCCAAAAAGCCAAAGAGTCTGACTACCCCTTGGCACCGCATTACCTCGTTCATGTCGGTGACGACGGCGCCGTATTGCTGCCTTACCCCCAGGCCAAGCACATCCTCGACCGTCTGAAGCGTCTGGCGCTCGGGCGCGAAGCTCCCGACACGGACGCTTGCGCCCGGTTCGACAAGGCGACCAGGCAGGGGGAAGACATGCGTCATGCCCAGAAGCTGCTTGCCTCAGCGGTCGCTTCGGTCGCTGGCAAGAACGAGGAACGCGCCGTCGCCAGCTTGTTCACGCCGGGTGGCACCCACGCCATCAAAGGTGAATTCGCCGGCAGCAATGACTTCGAGGTGGTCGCGTTTATGGTGATCCTGCCGGAGAGCGAGACGCCATGACGGTCAGCCCCGCATCAACTCTTTCGGCGCAAACCCTTATCCACGCCTTGCGCTTGCCCGAGAGTTGCCGGGTGGATCAGCGCGTCCCCAAGAAATTGCTGCTGGAGAATGGCGCCCCCACGGCGGCAGACAAGCGCTTGATCACGGAGGCCATCGAAGAGATCCAATGGGTCGCTGCGCTCAAGCCCAACACCATCGGTGTGCCCAACTACCGGGATACGCTGCGTGAGTACCTGGAGATCGCTGTGCTGGCAGTGACTGTGCGGGGTGTCGTTAAACCTGCAAGTCACTCGCGGCTCGCCGAGCTGGTGCACCGAGCCGTGCCTTATCCGGTGCTGTTGCTGCTGATTGAGGGGCAATCGCTGACCCTGTCGTTGGCCCACAAACGCTGGGCACAGAACGAAGCCGCCAAAGTAGTGCTCGACGGCAGCCCAATATCAATAACGCTATCGGTGACAGTGTCGGCCTCGCGGTCCGAGGTCAACGCGGCGGATGCCTCTCACCCTGATCCTGCGGCTGCTCAAGCCGAGAGTGCCTTTATCCAGTCTCTGTCAGTCACGCGCCAACCCCAGGCCACGCTGCACGCCCTCTATCAAGGCTGGGTCTATTGCGTGCAAGCCTTGCTCGCCGCCCGGCTGACGGGAAGCTACCAAACCCCGGCAACCCCGGAACAGGCTGCGGCACGTCGGCAAGCCTTGGCTGATTGTGAGCGGCTTGAGGCCGAAGTCAGCCGCCTGCGGGCGCAAGCTTTGAGAGAAAAACAACTGGCACGTCAGGTCGAGCTGAACCTGACGCTCAAGCGCGTACAGGCCGAACTGGCCGCCGCGCGCCGACAACTTTGAACCATTGAGCTTAAAAGCTTGAACGACTGATGGAGAACAATATGAACAAACTCACGGCAGCCAGCCCCGAGGCCCAGTCCGCCGATCTAGTGGCGGGCAACATCGACCAGCTCAAGGCCCTGTTCCCGGACCTCATTACTGAAGGCCCGAACGGCACGGCGGTGAATGTGGATGTGCTCAAGGCGTTAGTGGGTGACCAGACCATCACCGATGCCGATGAGAAATACGGTCTCAACTGGCACGGCAAGCGCCGCGCGCGGCAATTGGCGCTGACACCGAGTACCGGTACTCTTCGGCCCTGTCCGGACGAGAGCGTGGATTGGGAAACCACCCAGAACCTGATGATCGAGGGTGACAACCTCGAAGTGCTCAAGCTGCTACAGAAAAGCTATGCCGGCAGGGTCAAGCTGATCTATATCGATCCGCCCTACAACACCGGCAAGGACTTTGTGTACCCGGACAACTTCCAGGACAACATCAAGAACTATCTGGAATTGACCGGGCAGGTGGAAGGCGGACAGAAGATAAGCAGTAATACCGAGGCCAGCGGTCGGTTTCACACCGACTGGTTAAATATGGTGTATCCGCGGTTGAAGCTGGCGCATTCACTGCTCCAGCGAGATGGGTTCATTTTTGCCTCAATCGACGATGCGGAAGTTCATCACCTACGTCAAGTGATGAGTGAGATTTTCGGCGAAGACAACTTCATCGCAAATGTTGTCTGGCAAAAGAAATACACACGCGCAAACGATGCTCAATTCTTCTCGGACAATCATGACCATATTCTAGTGTTTGCAAAAAGTAGGGAGGACTCCGAGTTAGCGGGCCAGCCTAGAACTGAAGAACAGGTTGCAGCGTATTCAAATCCAGACGGGCACCCGAAAGGGCCATGGAAGGCCACCCCTTTACATGCAAAGAGCGGCTCCAACACTTCATCTTACCGATTCAGAAACGGCGTCGACTGGGCTCCCCCGCTGGGAACTTACCGCAGGTTCTCTAACGAAGCCATGTCGAAAATGGATGAAGGCGACGAGATATGGTTTGGTGCGGATGGGACATCCACGCCTTCACGCAAGAGCTTTCTCTCCGACGTCAAGGGTGGGGTCACGCCAGTCACTATCTGGCCCCATGATGAGGTCGGCCACAACCATGAAGCAAACAATGAACTCAAGGTTCTTCTAGGCCAAGGAGTTTTCGATAATCCGAAACCGACAAGACTTGTTCGTAGAATGCTTGAACTCGCGAGTAGTAGCGAAACACAGGCAATAGTATTGGATTTCTTCGCTGGCTCGGGCACAACCGGCCATGCTGTTTTAGCTCAGAACGCCACCGATGGTGGCAACCGCCGTTACATCCTCGTCCAGCTCCCAGAGCCACTTGAACCTGATGATAAAGGCCAGAAGGTTGCCGCAGATTTCTGCGACAAACTCGGCAAACCCCGGACCATCGCCGAGCTAACGAAAGAGCGACTTCGCCGCGCCGCAGCCAAGGTCAAAGCCGACAACCCGCTGTTTGCCGGCGACACCGGCTTCCGCGTCTTCAAGCTCGACCACTCCAATATCCGCGCCTGGAACCCCAATCCGGCGGATCTGGAAGCCTCGTTGCTCGACCATCAGGATCACTTGCTCGAAGGTCGCTCCGAGGCGGACGTGCTTTACGAACTGCTGCTCAAGCTCGGCCTCGACCTGTGCGTGCCCATCGAGCAGCGCACCCTCGCGGGCCGTGAGGTGCATTCCGTGGGTGGCGGCGTCTTGATGGCCTGCCTGGCCGAGCAGATTACCCGCGAGCAGGTGGAGCCGCTGGCCCAAGGCATTATCGACTGGCACAAGGAACTGGCGCCCGCCGGTGACACGACCTGTGTGTTCCGCGACAGCGCCTTTGAAAACGATGTCGCCAAGACCAACCTCGCCGCCATTCTGGAGCAGCACGGCATCCAGAACGTGCGCAGTCTATGAGGGGGGCGCTATGACAAATTATCAGGATAGAGAATTTGCACGCACGTCAGTGCGCCCGCAGGGTAGCGCACAGGGAGGTGCGCTATGAAACTCCACTTTGAGCCCAACCTCGACTACCAGATGCAGGCCATTGAGGCCGTGTGCGACCTGTTCCGTGGCCAGGAGGTGTGCCGCACCGAGTTCACGGTGACGATGAAGGCGCTTGGCGAGGAGCCGGTCATCGGCGGCATCGGCCCGCAGCTGTCCTTGGGCATGGCCGAATCGGATCTGGGCGTGGGCAACCGCTTGACGCTGCTGGACGACGAGCTGCTGAAAAACCTGGCCGATATCCAGTTGCGTGGTGGCCTGCGCCCTTCCAGCACCCTGAGCTCCGGCGACTTCACGGTGGAGATGGAGACCGGCACCGGCAAGACCTACGTTTACCTGCGCACAATCTTCGAGCTGAACAAGCGCTATGGCTTCACCAAGTTCGTGATTGTGGTGCCGTCGGTGGCGATCAAGGAAGGCGTCTACAAGACACTGCAGATCACCGAGGACCACTTCAAGGGGCTCTACGCCGGGGTGCCCTTCGACTATTTCCTCTACGACTCCAACAAGCTCGGGCAGGTGCGCAACTTTGCCACCAGCTCGAACATCCAGATCATGGTGGTGACAGTGGGCGCCATCAATAAGAAGGACGTCAACAACCTCTACAAGGACAGCGAGAAGACCGGCGGAGAAAAGCCCATCGATCTGATCAAGGCGACCCGGCCCATCGTCATCGTGGACGAACCCCAGAGTGTGGATGGAGGCCTCGAGGGGCGTGGCAAAGAGGCCCTGGATGCGATGAATCCACTCTGCACGCTGCGCTATTCCGCGACCCATGTGGACAAGCACCACATGGTGTTTCGCCTCGACGCAGTCGATGCCTACGAGCGAAAACTGGTCAAACAGATCGAGGTGGCCTTGGCGACGGTGGAGGATGCGCACAACAAGCCCTTCGTGCGGTTGGTATCGGTGGCCAATAAGCGCGGGACCATCAGTGCCAGGGTAGAACTGGATGTGGCCACCGCCAGCGGTGTGAAGCGGCAGGAGCTCGTCGTATCCGATGGCGACGACCTGGAGCAACTTGCCAAGCGTCCGATCTACGAAGATTTTCGCGTCGGCGAGATCAACACGGCCAAGGGCGACGAGTTCATGGAGCTGCGTTACCCCGGTGGAGAAGTGTTCTTGAAGCCGGGTCAAGCCCACGGTGATGTGGATGCGCTGGCCGTACAGCGCGAAATGATCCGTCGCACGATTCGCGAGCATCTGGACAAGGAAAAGCGCCTGCGACCGTTGGGTATCAAGGTGCTGTCGCTATTTTTCATCGATGCGGTGGACAGGTACCGCCAGTACGACGCGGACGGCAATCCGGTCAAAGGTGACTACGCGCGCATCTTTGAAGAGGAGTATCGGCGTGCCGCCAAGCTGCCGGCCTACCAGAGCCTCTTCGCCGAAATCGACCTGGACTCCGCCGCGGAGGAAGTGCACAACGGCTATTTCTCCATCGACAAGAAAGGCGGCTGGACTGATACCGCAGAGAACAATGCGGGCAACCGCGAGAATGCCGAGCGCGCCTACAACCTGATCATGAAGGAGAAGGAAAAGCTACTGTCCTTTGCTACGCCACTCAAATTCATTTTCTCCCACTCGGCCCTCAAAGAAGGCTGGGACAACCCGAATGTGTTCCAGATCTGCACCCTCCGGGACATCCAGACCGAGCGCGAACGTCGTCAGACCATCGGCCGCGGATTGCGTTTGTGCGTGAATCAGCACGGTGAGCGTGTGCGGGGCTTCGAGGTCAACACCCTGACCGTAGTGGCGACGGAGAACTACGAGCAATTCGCCGAAAACCTGCAGAAAGAGATCGAAGCGGATACCGGCATACGTTTTGGCATTGTCGAGCATCACCAGTTTGCCGCCATTGCCGTGACGGCACAGGACGGGCAGACCGTGCCCTTGGGCGTCGAGCAATCCAAGGCGTTGTGGGAGCATCTGAAGGCCGCCGGCCACATTGATGCCAAGGGCAAGGTGCAGGATTCGCTGAAAAAGGCGCTCAAGGAAGGCACTCTGGTGCTGCCTACCGAGTTTGAAGCGCAAAAGGGCCAGATTGCAGACGTGCTGCGCAAGGTATCGGGACGCCTGGAGATCAAGAATGCCGATGAGCGCAAACAGGTTCCACTGCGCAAAGGCCAGGATGGCAAGGCGATATACCTGAGTGACGAGTTCAAGGCGCTATGGGATCGCATCAAGCACAAGACAACCTATCGCGTGCAATTTGACAACGCCAAGCTGATCACTGATTGCATCAGCGCGCTGCAAAAGGCGCCTGCGATTGCGAAAGCGCGCCTGCAATGGCGCAAGGCCGATATCGCCATCGGCAAGGCGGGCGTTCAAGCGACCGAGAAATCGGGGGCAGCGACGGTGGTGTTGGACGAAGCGGATATCGAACTGCCGGACTTGCTGACGGACCTGCAGGACCGAACCCAGCTCACCAGACGCGCCATCGTCAGCATCCTGACCGGAAGTGGGCGCCTGGATGACTTCAAGCGCAACCCGCAGCAGTTCATCGAGCTGGCTGCCGAGACCATCAATCGCTGCAAACGGATGGCCCTGGTCGACGGTATTAAGTACCAGAAGTTGGGCGACCAGCACGTCTACGCGCAGGAGCTGTTCGAGAAGGAAGAGCTCACTGGCTATCTCAAGAACATGCTGATGGATACCCAAAAATCGATCTACGAGCATGTCGTGTACGACTCGACGACCGAGCGGGACTTTGCCGACGCGCTGGAGAAGAACGACGCGATCAAGCTGTATGCAAAGCTACCGGGCTGGTTCAAGGTGCCAACCCCGCTGGGTAGCTATAACCCCGACTGGGCCGTGCTGGTGGAGGAAGACGGCGCGCAGCGTCTTTACTTCGTAGTGGAAACCAAGAGCAGTCTGTTTACCGATGACCTGCGGGATAAGGAAAGCGCCAAGATCGAATGCGGCAAGGCCCACTTCCATGCCCTGGCGGTCGGCGAGAATCCGGCACGCTATGTGGTCGCGCGTTCAGTTGGAGACCTGTTGACGGAAGCGGCCAAGAGATAAGCCGGGAGGAAGAGCATGGCGTTGAATCTACGACAGGCAGTGGTCGGTTTCCTGAAGGATCGTGCTGAGCAGAAGTTCACTGCGCGGCAGATTGCGGAGTGGCTATTCGAAACCTTCCCCGAGGAGTGTCAGGAAAAGCGGGCCAAAAGCCAGGGCAACTACATCAAGTCGGATGCTGATCTGGTGCAGCAGCTCGTCGCGGAGATCAGCTCGCAGCGCCCGCGCTTGCAGAAGAAGCATCCAGAGCTCAAGACGACCGAGGGCCGCCTACGGAAGTATTACTACTCCGAAAAATCAGACAGTGCCGAGGTGGCGGCAGCAGAGAGCGCGGTCGTCGTGCCCACGGCCGACATGAACGACACCAAGCTCGGCGAGCACGCGATGTACCCTCTGCACCGACCTCCCTCCAACTGGCGCTGGCCAGGGGTCACCGCTGGCTAGCAATGCTGGAATCGGGGGAAGCGAAGTCCTTGAAGGAGATCGCCGCGAGGGAAGGAATCGACAACAGCTACGTCAGCCGGATGGTAAACCTGACCACGCTGGCACCCGACATCGTGGCGGCCATCCTGGACGACGTATTGCCGAACCACGTCACGCTGTTTGATCTGGCGGTTGATCCGCCAGCGCTGTGGGA
>NZ_SLWQ01000014.1 GCF_004342425.1 Dokdonella fugitiva
GGCGGGCAACACGAACGGTGCGTTCGCGATCGATCCGGCGACGGGTGCGCTGACGGTCGCGGCAGCGCTCGACTACGAGACGCAGTCGAGCTACGTGCTGACGATCGAGGTCTCGGACGGTGCGCTGAGCGGCACGGGCACGGTGACGGTGAACGTGACCGACGTGGTCGGCGGGCCGGGCGTGGAGAACATGGCTCCTGTCGCGATCGACGATGCAATCCAGCTCGAACCGCTCGGTACGGCCACGACGCTGACCGGAGGTGCAGCCAGCGTACTGTGGAACGATCTCGATCCGGATGCGGGCGAAACCGCTTCGCTGACCGTCACGATGGCGGTCGCACCGACAGCAGGTACGCTGACCTTGAATCCGGACGGAACGTTCCTCTACGCCAATACGGTCGACGCCGGTGCGGACAGCTTTGAATACGAAGTCTGCGACGCGCACGCCGCCTGCAATGTCGGTATCGTCTCCATCACGATAACGACAGGTGCGCAGAACCGTCTGCCGGCGGTCGTCGACGATGCAATGCAGGTTGCCCCCTTGGGTACGCAGACGATCCTGACCGGCGACCTCGCCAGCGTGCTGCAGAACGATTTCGATCCCGATGGCGATGCCTTGAGCGCCAAACTGCTTGTCGCTCCAACGGCCGGCATGGTGGTGCTCGCGACGGACGGCACGTTCAGCTACACGCACACGGTTGCGATGGCGACGTCCGATGCCTTCTGGTATCAGGCGTGCGACGTGCATGGCGCCTGCATGCCGGGCCGCGTGTCGATCGTCATTGGCGCCGACGTCATCAATCAACTCCCCTTGGCCATGAACGACACCACCGTTACGCTGGCACCGGGCGGCACGGCGGACACGCTGGCGGACGGCGAGACATCGGTGCTGGCGAACGACAGCGACCCCGATGAGGGTGAAACGGCGACGTTGACGGCGACGCTGATCAGTCAGCCGTCGAAGGGCGAAGTCGCGCTCAACCAGAACGGGACGTTCAGCTACACGCACGACATTGCCGCCAGCGTCGGTGACGACAGCTTCTGGTATGAGGCGTGCGACATCCATGGTGCGTGCAGCGCTGCCAAGGTGAGCATCACGATCACCGCGGACGCTCCCGAGGTCAGCTGCCAGCTGGATCCGCAGATCCATACGGTGGGGGATGCGGTGGATCTGGATCTCTCCCGTCTCTTCGTCGCACCGAATGGCCAGGCACTCGCCTATTCGATTGCAGGTTTGCCGGCATCGCTGTCGGTCGACCCGACCACAGGTTGGTTGAGTGGCGTGCTGGGCGAAGGTGACGCCTCGCTCACGCCCTACACAGCAATATTCATCGCGACCACCGTGCCCGATGGCGTCAGCGCCAGCGAGTCGGTGAGCTTCGCGGTCTTCCCCGAAGGGGAAGTGGTGTTCCGCGACGGCTTCGATCTGCCACCTCAGCACTGCCAGTGACCGAGCAAGTCGGTTGCTTGAGAGACATTCCCCAATCTCTCTTCGAAGTGATGTGGAAATCGAGATCGTAGCGGGTCACGCTGGCCGGCGGCTCCTCCCCAAGCCGCCGGCCAGCGGATTTGTCGAGCAGAAGCTCAATGCCCGCAGAGTTCTGCGTTCCGCGCCGCCTCGATAGGCCGCGGCCATCGGTCCCATCGGCTCCGGCGCCGTGCAATGCGAGCAGGGCTCGGGGGCTCGCCGCGAAACGGACGTCGTCGCAATTCCAGTCACGCCGGTTCGATTCGGAATCCTGATCGACGGATCAAAATCTTTCATTGGATATCCGAAGTTTGCTCCGCGAGCATAACGGCCGTCCGCGGTGCATTGGCGTTCGACTGTCGACGTATCGAGATGGGCTCGATCGTCACACGGCAATCGACGCAGCGGGCCATTCCATTCCACCAAGATCGCGACATCCGGGACAGATCCATGAACTGCATATCGAAAGCCAACGCCAAGCTTCCCAGCGCCACCGTTCTGACTTGCGCCGTGGGAGTCGTGCTGGCCATGGCCAGTTCGATCGCACACGCAGAGATGTTCTGCGTCGACGCGACCGCCGGCCTCCAGATCGCGCTGGACGATGCCCTTTCGAACGCCGAACCGGACGAGATTCGCATTCAGGCGGGCGACTACATTCTCAGCGCAGGGCTCGTGTACAACACGCAGGTCCCCGGTGCGGACCAGCACGCGTTGACGATCAGTGGTGGCTATGACGCCGACTGCGTGCAGCGCATCGGAGTCTCGAAGCTCAACGGAAATACACAGGTTCAGGTCATCAAGCTCGTTCTGGGGGCTCCGGTATTCATGGACCACGTGACCATCGCCGGTGGTCGTGTCGAAAACACGCCGGGAGATTCTGGCCGCGGTGGCGGCGTATTCGCGCAGCTGCAGGGCAGTTCGGCCGAGCTGCACCTGGATGCGGTGCGCCTGATCTCGAACGTGGCGTCCGGTTTCGGAGGAGGGATTGCCGTGATATCCAACGTCGGTGGTGGCAGTCACTTTTCGCTTCGCAACAGCCTCCTCGCAGGCAACGTCGCGCAAGGCGCTGGCGGTGCCGCGATCGGAGTCGTATCGAAAGGCATGGTCGACATATCGAACAACACGATCACTGCCAACGTGAGCGACAACGCGTCAGCGGTGCATCTCCAGGCCAACGACGCTTCGGCCCAGTTCCGCGTGGACAACAACATCGTCTGGGGCAACGGCGCAAGCCCTTCGTATGACCTGCAGCTCGTTGCGCCTCCCGCGGGCGGCGATCCGTACCATCTCGTTGCCAACGACATCGGATCGACTCAGGGCATGCCGGGCGACGACAGCGACCTGAACGTATCGATCGATCCTCTGTTTGTCGCTTGCGCGTTCTGCTCGAACTATCCGTTGAGTGCCGCGTCGCCACTGATCGACGCGGGTGTCGGCGATCCCGCGGGAGGTTTGGCGCAGACGGATCTGCTGGGTGCGGCGCGCGTCATGGGTGCCAGCGTCGACATGGGCGCTTACGAGTTCGTGCAGCCGAACATCGCGCCCACGGTTGCGGAAGACCAGGCCTTCGTCGTCGACGAATCGGCCGCGCAAGGCGCCATCGTCGGCACGGTAACGGCGACCGACGACTATCTGCCGCAGCCCCATGCGATCACCTATGCGATCGTCGACGGCAACACCGGTGACGCTTTCGCGATCGACGCGGACAGCGGCGTGCTGACGGTTGCCAATCCGGATGCGCTCGATTCCACCGCGATGCCGGCTTACGCACTCGCCATCAAGGTGACCGACGGCGAACTGGACGGCGTCGGCGTCGTGAACGTCACGGTGTCCGGACCCGGCGAATCGGATGTCATTTTCCAGGACGGCTTCGACGGCTGAGCGGTTGGAAGACAGACCCGATGGCAAAACCAGGAGGGCTCGCTCGCGGATCGAGTCGGGCAGTGCCCGATCCGTGGGAGCGCTTCCAAACGTGTACCGGGCGCGCGACCGGGAAAGCCCGGCTGGACCCGATTTCTCTGCATGCTCCGAGTGGTGGCCGGCGCGGGGCGACACGGCGCTGGTGCCGTCTCGCACCTGCTTCGACGAGTACGCGAGTTGCGGGCTGAAATGTCGGAATGAAAAGGAACGCACCGCGGACATCGCGGCGTTCCTGTGCGGCGCGAAACTGGGGAGAGGAACACATGAACTTTCATGAAGAATCATCGGCCGTAGCGCCGCCCGCAGGGCCAGATCGGCGAACGGCGTCGTGGAGCGAGCGCCGGAACAAGAAGGCGACCGTCGCACCGGGGCAGGCGGCGCGGCTTCGCGCGATTGCCACGGACAGGCGCCGGGAGGTCCATCCGCTGCGTGACGCGTTTCGCCGGCTGCGGTCCGCCGCGAGCATCCTGCCGCTGCTCGTCCTGCTGGCGCTCGTCACGACACGCCTCGCCGCGGCAGCCGATTTCTGCGTCGTCAACGAGGCAGGCGCCCACATTGCGCTGGAGATCGCGCGGACGAATGGCGAGCCGGACTACATCAAATTCCGGTCGGGACTGCTGAGCCTGACGGACGGGCTCGAATACGACACAGAGGCGGTGGACAGCGACCACGAGCTGTTGTACATCGGCGGCGGCTACAACGACGACTGCACGGTGCGAACGGACATCACGATGCTCGATGGGCACGACCAGATCATGCCGCTGACCGTGCTGCTGCACGGTGTCGACAAGGTGATTCTTGAACACATTTCATTTTACCGCAGCAAGACGTGTGCTCTTTGCGTGCACATGCAGAACGAGTTGGCGGCGGTCACGGTCGACTCGGCCCGATTCCTGAACGGCACCAGCGACTCGGTCGGTGGGGCTCTGGTGGCTTCGGGCTTTGGATACCTGCGCGTCAGGAACAGCCTCTTTGCCGGAAACGAATCGGTGACCGGAGCCGCTGCCCTGGTCGCGTTGGATGGTGACGCTTTCTTCATCAACAATACGATTACGCGCAACGCCACGGTCGTCGGCGATCCCATGGCCTTCTATGCCGGCCCTTACGGTTCCGGTGAAGAAGCACACTTCTCGTTCACCAACAACATCATCTGGGGCAACACTCCGGATGGCTCGCCCGTATCCGACGGCTACGACCTTTACCTCGACGACGGCGGGATCTACCGCCTTTCCGCCAACGACATCGGCGCCTCCCGCGTGCCCGCGGCCGAAGCGGGTGGCATGCCGAACCTGTCGGTCGATCCGCAACTGCCCGCCTGCTTCGTGATCTGCTTGGACCAGCGCCCGAGCCCGAACTCACCCGCAGTGAATGCAGGGGACGACATGCCCGATGGCGTAGGAGCGGCGCTCGACATTATGGGCCTGCCCCGCAAGATGGGCGCTCACGTGGACATCGGTGCCTACGAACTCGACGAGATCTTCGTCGACGGCTTCGAGAGTCTTGCGCTTGCGTCGATCTCGTTCGACGCCGACGTGCCGTTGGGGAGGACGCCATGACGACCTGGGCATGGCGCCGCGGGTGCGAGCGGTTCGGGGTATTGCGGGGCGGCTGCATGGCAGCGGCTGCGATGTTGCTTGTGGCGATACCGGCGCACGCAGCGATCTTCTGTATCGATCCGGTCGATGTGCCCATCGGCCAGACCATCACGGACGTGATCCAGGCGAGCCTCCAAGAGGCGCGCCAGAATCAGGAAGCAGATGCGATCCGATTCCGGTCAGCGCTCATTCTGCTCTCCCATGACCTGGTCTACGATGCCATGGATGGTGAGCCGGCGATCTCGATCAGTGGCGGATGGAATGTCGGGTGCACTGTGCGGTCCGGACCGGCGACGGTACTCCATGGGCAAGGCACAGCGCGGCCTCTGGCATTGCTCCTTCGCGCGGGCAGTCATGTGACCCTCAGTCATCTGATACTGCATGGCGGACTTGGCGGCTCGATCGTCAATGCGGGAGGCGGATTGTTCGTGGGGGGGGCCTCCGGGTCGGAGCCGGCTACCGTGGCAGTCGATTCGGTTCGCTTCAGTGCGAATACGGCGCTTTACGGTGGCGGCATGTTCGCTTCCGGCAACGTCACCGTGTCATTGCGCAACAATGTGTTCGTCGACAACCAGGGCTTCATGGCCTCGGCAGTGCATTTCGAAAGCCTGGCAGGCGAAATCTACATCACCAACAACACGATCACCAACAATGTGGTCACGGGCGACGCGATGCCGTTGCAGGGCGCGGCAAGTGCCGCGATGTACGTGGAAAGCAGCGGTATGCTCCATTTCAACAACAACATCCTCTGGGACAATCCGGGATCGGATGCGGCACTGGTCCTCGGTAGCGTCGCCTCCGAACTGATCGCAAATGACCTGGAGTCGTACGCTGGCTTTCCCCCCGCCATCTACGAAATGAATCGCTCGGTGGATCCGCAGTTCGCACCTTGTGGCGTACCGTGCTTCGATCGACCGATCCTGAGCACATCGCCGTTGGTCGACGCCGGTTTCGACGCGCCGGCGGGGGGGCTTCCGGCGTTGGACATTCTGGGCCTGCCCCGCAAGATGGGCGCCCACGTGGACATCGGTGCCTACGAACTCGACGAGATCTTCGTCGACGGCTTCGATTCCGCATCGCCATGACCGAAGCGCCGAAGCCGCACGATCGGGCGGCGTCGCCGGCGGGCGATCTGCACCGGTTCACCCTGCGGCGCTGCCAGGCGCCTGCACGTCGGCGTGCACATGGCGGGGGCGAAGCGCTGTTCGCGATCGATCCGGAGACCGGCCGACTGACGGTCGTGCAGCAGGCGCGCGGTGGATCGCCGGCGTACATCCTGAAGGTGGAGGCCTCCGACGGGAAGGTGGGCGGCTTCGGCGACGTCACGGTCGGCATCACCGATTGCGGCGAAGCGCCGGCAATCGTCCCGGGCCAGGTGTTCCTGATCGCACCGGGGATGGCGTCGGGCGAATCATTCGGCAGGGTGCTCGCGGTCGCCGATGGCGGCAGCGTGCCATCGGCATGGAGCTATGCCATCGTTGCGGGCAATGCCGGCGATGTCTTCGCGATCGACCCGACCACCGGGGATCTGGCGGTCGCGGGCCGGCTGGATGCCAGCTCGGCATCCAGCTACGGCTTGGCCATCAGGGTATCCGACGGCAGGCGCAGCGGCGTCGGTGTCGTCGTGATCGACATCGTGGCATCCGCTGCGAAGGCGAGTCTGGATGAGGCCGGCTTCGGCGAGTTGCCCGCATGAACCGTTTGGCCCGGTCGAGCAGCGACCGGCATGTTCGGGCATCAGGATGGCAACGACATCCGGCGCGCGGGACCCTGCCGGCGCAGCCAGCGCAGGAGGCGATCCGGATAGATCTCGCAGGCACTGAAAACCGCGGCCAGCGCGGCCACCACCGCCACGCGGAATGCGAACGACGGCCACCACGGCTGGAACACCGCCAGCCAGGCGATCACCGCGCCTGCCAGCACGATGCGAAGCCACGCATGCGCAATCCGCAGCGCGATTCTCGATGACGTGGCGGCGTCCGTGGCACGGCAGGTGTCGCGGTACAACGTGTGCCATTGCAGGAAGGCCTGCAGCAGCAGGCCGAGCCAGAACCCCGAGCCCGGTACGGCGACCACCAGGTCTTCGAGGCGACAGCCGAAGAGCCGGGTCAGCAGCCAGGCAGCCAACGCATGCGGCAACAGCAGGACGGCCGACAGCAGCATGACCGCGGGCCAGCGAAGCCACGCGGCTACGCGATTGCCGCGGTGCTTGCCGGAAAGCACCAGTACGGACGTCGCCGTCATCAATGCCGCGTCCAGCAGGAAACTCGCCACCGTGGTCGCCGCCGACCATGCAAGCAGCGTCACGCCGAGAACGGGCACGAGGTTGCGCATCGCGACGTCGATCGCAGCCCGGCCGCCGATGTCCGGCTGCCAGCGGTCGCGCGCGGGCGGATTCGCATGCATTCCGATGTCCGGCGGGTCTGTCACGAGACATCAATCCAATCGTTGGCCGGGAGGGTTGTTCGCAAACCGTCTTGCCCCCGGTACCGGCGCGCTGCGCGGGGTCCTTGCCGGTAAAGCCGTTCAAGCCGCACAGCGGCGGAACATTTCGCGTCCGGACCTGGGCATCACACCGCGCCGCGCTCGACGGCACCGGCCGTCGGTCTCGAGTCGTGGCGCGGCTCTGCTACAGTCCGCGCTTCTGGAAAGCATCCCGGAAGATCGTGTCCACCGCAAAACACGGCGACAGTTCGCTGGTATCGCCGGTGTCGAGGTTGGTTGCCGTCGCCGCCAGGTAGCCGGACGTCAAGTGCGTCGGATCCAGATCGACTGCGACCGACACGACACCGCTGCCGCTGTTCATGCTCGCGATCGCGAGACCGACGAGGCTTTCCGCGTCGGCGCCGCGCTGTCCACCGGGGCAGTTGGGGGCATGATAGAAGGCGAAGAGGATCGACGTGTCCGCCTGTGTGTTCAACGCCGCCGTCACCTTGGCCGGGGTCGAGTCCTGGTCCAGGCCGATGATGACGGGGTAATTCTGCAGCCCGTTCGGCCCGGCATCGGCGTCGCCGTCGTCGTTCGGTAGCGGCCCGAGATCGCCGAGGTCGATACCCAGTCCCATACCGTCGCGGCCATTGTTCCAGATCCTGTTGTTTACAATCGTTACGCCGCTGCCTGCGGAGGACTGCACCTGAACGCCAGCGGTGCGATTGCCGGAGATCAGGTTCGGGTACGAGTTGACTTCGCCGATCGCGTGATGGCCCGAGCCGGAACCCACCACGATGCCTGCGTCGTTCGCGTGCTGCGCGACGCCGTAGCCGGCCGCGTTGACGCCGATGCGATTGCCGAGCACGGTGAATCCCTGGGTGTTCGAGCCGAGATAGATGCCACGCACGCTGCCATCGATGACGTTGTCGCGGATCCGCACGCCGGTCGCGCCGGCGAATGCATAGATGCCGTCCGCGGCGTTCGGCTGCACGGCAAGGCCGTTCGGTGCCACGCCGATGTAGTTGTTCACGATGTAATGGCCGCTCGTCGCGCTCCCGGAGATCTGGATCGCGTTGTTCCCCAGTCCACCGAAGTAGTTTCGCGACGCGGCGTCCGAGGCGCCGATGTGCGCGTCCACGGCATTGTCCCTCAACATCACGCCGCGCGGCACGCTCCCGATCGAGCCACCCTGCGGCAGCAGCCCGCCGAACACGCTGCCGCGCACGACGTGACCTTCGCCGCCCCGCAAGTCGATCGCCGCAGTGGCGAACGCGGCGAAGGCGGAACCGAAGGACAAGCCATCGGCCACCAGCGTCGTGGTCGCCGGCTGATCCGATGCCACCCGCAGCGCGTGCGTGACACCGGCCACGGCCGGCACCAGTGTCACGCAGACGCTGGCATCGCTGCCCATGTTGTCGCTGTTGCGCTGCGAACCGGGCTGCGTATACCCGTCGATCACCACGCTGTCCGTGATGTCCGGAAGCGGGCTCTGCAGTGCGATCGTGCGCGGGCAGTTGCCGGGCATGTCGAACGTGATGGTCTGGGGCACGGGGTCGCCCACCCATGCATTCGCCGTGGCAATGGCCGCACGCAGCGAACCGGGCCCGCTGTCGCTGTTGCTGGTGACCACGATCGCGGCCGGCAGGTTGTCGTTGATGGGCGATTCGTGGGCGCCGATATCGTAGCGCGTGCCAACCAGGCGGACCTGTCCGCGCAGATCGGTGGACGGCACGGAGACGTCGGCCTGCAGCGCCTGGACCAGGCTCATGCCTTTGTTCACGGCCGGCGAGGTGGCCGCCAGGCGGTAGTCGCCCTTCGCGGGATCGACGAACTGGGGATCGGCGCTGATGACGTTGCCATTGGCGATGAGGTCGCCCTCCACGCCGCCGCCATGAGTCAGAAGCAGGTTGTTGCGTGGCGTGATCGGGATGCCGCCCATGCTGGTAGCCACAAACAGATCCGTCGCGCAAGAGGTCGATCGCACGATATTGTGGTGAAACATGAATTCGGGATTTTTCGTACGTACGTACAGGCCATATTCGCCGGTGCTGCCGCAGGCCAGATCGGCAAACGTATTGAACCCGATCTCCGACTCGCTCGCGGCGGCGTCCCTGATGAAAACAGCCCGCTCACCCAAGCCACCGACATTCGCGACAAGATTTTGTTGCATCTCCAGTGCATTTGCGTCGTTTGCGATGATGGATACCCAGCCACCATACGAGAATTTATTTTTGTTGATCACCATATAGCCGGTGTCAGGGCAAATCTGGCCGGCACTGCAGAACTTGTCGTCCACTTGGAAAACGTGGAACCGACTGAAGTGGATTGCGTAGATGACGTAGGCGCTATTGTCGCCCTTGAACAAGAAATCCGCCCCCTCCGGCGCGGGGAAAGCGTTGGAAGCGTATAGGGTCGTGAAGGACGGATCGCGCGTTGTCTGCTGGCTGCAGTCCTGGTTCCAGCCGCCCCTCAACAGGAACTCCTTGTCGTCCTTGTCTCCGCTCGGATTGAATGCCAGCCCATTGCTGAGAGAGTAGGTGCCGGTCCTGACACGGATATCCCACGTGGAACCCTCGTCGCCGGCATTGGCATCGGCGATCGCCTGCTGCAATTGCGCGACCGTGCCGACGCAGCGTCTATTGATCTCGGCGGCCCTGGCGGGCGGCGCGATCATCGCGCAGGCGACCAGGCCCAGGCACAGGCACGCAAGCGCCATTCTGGTGGACGTGTTGCGCACGGGCGGTAGCCGCGCGTCCGTGCGGCCGTACGGAAACTCCAATGGCGATGGGATCGAATTGCACACGACAGAGGCCTCCGTGATTCGTTGAATGCTGCCGGAGGAAGATCCCGGATCCTTGCCCTGGCACATCCGCGCGGACAGCCGCGGATCCGCCGGATCCAGCGCTCGACATCGTCGTGCGCCATGACTTCCACCCGGCCTCCCAAGCGTGGAATCATCGGTATATGTTCGGCGCCGCGCCAATGAAACGATGTGATGGTGCGATTCACATCGTCGATGCCCATAACCTGACGTTGTGGCGCGATGAGCCGGAGTCATGGATGACAAACCCCCGGTTCACCACAGCCAGGTGCGCAGGCCGAGCAGATGATTGACGGCGAGCCAGATCGTCAATCCGCACGCCGCAACGGCCACCAGCAGGCCATGCCAGCGCGCGATCACATTCATCGGCAGCCGCCATGTCCGCACGACCTGCGTCAGCGCCGCGATCGCGAGTGCGGCGAACAGCAGCGTGAAACCGCAGATGCCGACGCTGTACACGTTCGGCTCGAATACGCCGTCGACCGGCATCGCGATCGCGCAGGCGGTTGCAGCGAGGAACGCGATCGCGGCCAACGCCGGCAGCACCCGTGCCGACTTGCCCGGCGCCCCGCGCAGCTTGCCGAAGGCCATGCGCAACAGCCACACCGGCGCGAACAGCACGCTGGACAGCAGGAGGAAGATCGCACCGAAAAACGCGTAGACCGGCAGGCCCGCCGCGAGGAAACCGCGCTGGCTGTAGAACTGCGTGCGCGTCACGAGGGCGGTCACGCCGTCGGCGTCGCGCGTGAATATCGCGCTGGGCGCGGTCGCATCGACCAGGCGCAGTTGTCCGCCGGCGAGTGCGCGATAGCGGGCCATCTCGCCGAACAGCGGGTGGCGGAAGACGACTTCGTCGCCTTCGATGTCGATGCGATTGTTGCCGAGCATGCGCTCGATGCCGGCCATGATGACGTTGCGGGGACTGGCCATCTCGTACCAGCCGGCGTAGGGCGCCAGGTCGCCATGTGGCGTGTCCTGCGCGGCGACGGGCGGTGTTTCCCCCTGCATGAGGTACTCCATCGCCAGCCGCTCCAGGCGACCCTGCGTATCCGCGTCCATGCGGTTGATCATCACCACGTAACCCAGGCGTGGCTCGTGCGAATAGCGGAACGCGGCCGAGAAACCCGTGATGCCGCCGTCGTGACCATGAAGCGGCACGCCGGCGCGTTCGCGCACGGCGTTGCCAAACCCATAGCCGGCGGCGAGGCCCGCGCGTGCCGACAGGGTCGACGCGGGGTGCTCCATGCGCTCGATGGAGGCCGCCGACAGCACGCCCGGCACGCTGGTGCCGCGGCTGGCATACCAGCGCAGCAGCTTGGCCATGTCGGCGGCGGTCGAGACGACGGCGCCGGCCGGATACATCGAGAGATCGTCGAAAGGCTTGGCGGCGCCGTCGTCGCCGTAGCCGGTCGCGAGCGCCGTGCCGGCCTCCTGCGCCGTCCAGAACGTTTCGTTCATGCCGAGCGGCTTCCAGATGTGTTCGCGCACATAGGCGCGATAGTCCTCGCCACTGATCTTCTCGATCAGGTAGGCCGCCACGCCGTAGCCGGGGTTGGCGTACGCGAAGCGTTCACCGGGGCGCCAGCGCGAGGTCAGTTCCGCGTCGAAATGCCCCAGTTCCGCCAGCAGGGTACCGTCCCCGTGTCGCCGGAAATTGCGGAAACGCATGTCGTCGAAGCCCGCCGCGTGTTCCAGCAGGTGCACCACGCGTACCGGATCGGTGGCTTCCCACGGATTGGACAACGGCAGTTCCGGTGCGAGGGTGCGCACGGGCGCATCGAGCGACAACCGCCCCTGCTCCACCAGTTGCATCGCCGCAATGGCGACGAATGTCTTGCTGACCGATCCGATGCGCAGGCGCGTGTGCGCATCCATCCGTCTCGCCGCGGCCACGTCCGCAAGACCGACGCCATCGGCGAGCACGACGTCGTCGCCGCGCAGCAGCACCAGGCTGGCACCGGCGATGCCGGTGTCGGACAGGATCGTGTTGGCGCGGTCGAGTACCGCATCGGTCGATTCGGGAGGGGCAGGCTGTTGCGCCCATGCCGCAGGCGGCGTCGTGGCAAGCGGGGCCAGCAAGCAAACGATGCTCATGACGGCGCGCAATGGATACCTGGTCAAGTTTTCCGTGAAGTGCATGGTGTGGTCCCGATCTCGGAACAGTTGTTGCCCACGCCCTCATTGTCCGCAACGGGCGAAAGGGCGACCCTGGTGCGAATCGGGCGTCCGCGTCCGCGGAAAACCGCCGATGCCGACGCGGAAACCGTGCCGCCTGGCACGGGCGCCTTCCCGATACGCCGCGGGTGCCGCGCTTCGGTGGCCGCCACCCGTGCGCCCGCGACGGCGGCGGCTCACCCGGACGCAATCATGGGGCCATGTGCGCCGCGATGCCAATGAATGGATGTAATCGTGCGATTCCTGTCTTCGATGCGTGTGGCGCCGCGGCCGTGGCGTCGCCGCAGGATCGACAACCGCTGCGGCATCCGTGCAGCCCGGCCGTGCCACCTTCGAGCGGCATTCCCCGGTCGGGGATGTGCAGCACGCGCTTCGTCATCAGCATCACCGTGCGTAATCCGGCGATGAGTATCGGCGATGGCCATTCGTGCGATTGATGCCGGCATCGAATCATTTCATTGGCGAAGCGCCGAGCGCCAACCGCATGATGGCCACGCGCGGAACGAGAGTGCTGCACGCGACGCGCCGTTCGCGGCCGGCCAGTGCCAAGGGTGCCCGGATTCACCGCCGATCGCGTGTCGTTTGTCCAAAGCGGGGAAGCCGTCGTGCACTTCCATCTTGCGATGTCCGGGCGCCGGGGCTGTTGCTCCGGCGTCACTGCCAGCGAAACAACCGCTGTTCTGCAGCGCCGCACCGCAACGGCGATGTGCCATCGCGTGCCGGCGATGGCCGTATGCGCGCTTGCGTGCGCGACCGCATCCATGCCCGCGACGGCCGCGACGTTCTGTGTCGCATCCGAATCCATGGCGCAGCAGGCACTGGACGCGGCTGCCACGAACGGCGAGATCGACGTCATCTACTTCCACGCCGGGACATATCCGCTCGTCAACGGCCTGCATTTCTCCACGCAGGTCGCGGGTGACCACAAGAAGGTGATTGTCCGCGGCGGCTACAACCCGTCGTGCGACACGCGCATCGGATACACCGTGCTTGATGGCCAGAACCTGATACGACCCTTGCTGATCCATCTGCAGGGGCCCGACGAGCTGCACCTCGAATACCTGGTCTTCGAGCACGGTACCGTCGGCGCGGCATCGACGTTCGGGCCGAATGGCGGCGGGATGTACGTCCAGGCTTCCGTCGATGCGCAGTCAAGGCTTGTCCTGGACTCTCTCCGGTTCCTGGCCAATGCCGCCGATGGCGGAAGCGGGGGTGGCCTGGTCGTGGCCGGCGGCGTCAGCCTGGAACTTCGCAACAGCCTGTTCAGAAGCAACACGGCGCAGGACGGTCATGCGGCCGGCATGGTGCTGTACGGGGACGCGCACATCGTCAACAACACGGTTTCAGGCAATGCCGGTCTCCCGCCCGAGCCACAGGCGGCGTTCTTCATCACCATGGCGCAAGGCCATACGGCCTGGCTCGGCAACAACATCTTCTGGGGAAACCCGGGGGCAGCGCACGACCTGCGTCTCGAGGTATTCGGAGACGGTGCCTTCCAGCTCGTCGCCAACGACATCGGCACGCGCGGCGGCGTGGAGCCCGTTGAAGTCGGCGACACGAATCTCGACAACGTCGACCCGCAGTTCGACATGCAGGACACCGGCTTCTTCGACCTGCCGCTCGGACCCGCATCCCCGCTGATCGACGCCGGCGAGAGCGCACCCGCCGGTGGGTTGCCGGCTTTCGACCTTCTCGGAGCGCTGCGCGTCAACGGGCAAGGTGTCGATCTCGGCGCGTACGAGCTCGACCGGCTATTCGCCAATGGTTTCGATGGGTTGCCGGTCGAATGAATCCGGCACCTGAACCGATGGCGAGAGATGGCCCGCGGCTGAAGGAGGGCGGGGAATCGCAGCGGGTGCGGCGTCGAGCACGCCACGTCGGCGACGCCGCAGACCCTCGTTCCCGATACCTCGACGCAAACGACGAACCGCGGCCATCGCGGTAACGGTGACGCCACATATCGGTTTGGAGAAGGTTTCATGAAGAGTCAGCGACACTGCGATGCACGGCTTGCCATGCGTGGCGTGGCGGCGATCTTCCTGGCGTCGCTCGCATTGGCGGTGTTTCCGGCACGGGCCGCGGTGCGCTGCGTCGGCACCGCGCAGGAACTGCAGCAGGCCGTGGCGGACGCCAAAGCCGCCGAAGCCGGCTCGGTCTGGGACATCCGTGTCAGGCAGGGTACCTACACGGTGCCCGGCGGGCTGGACTTCGCGACGGTGGCGTCTTTCCCCGCAGACAAGCAATTCACGTTGCTCGGCGGATACACCGCCGGCTGCTCGTCGTCGCAGCGCGCGCGCGATCCGGACCTCACGGTCGTCAAGGCGGGCGGGGGGGCGTTCGCCTTCCGGGGCAAGAACAGGAAATACGACATCGAATCGATCCGGTTCGAAGGTTTCGCCTTTTTTGACGTCCGTGACGATGATGGGCTTACGGGCGGAAATGCCGACTCCCTCATCGTCGTCGACAATCATTTCGATTCGGGTGGGAGCGTTCTTATCACTTCACGCACGACCAACCATGTCGCCTTCCGGGGCAACCTCGTTACCGGCATCACCGCGCTCGAAGCATCACCGGTCGACATCTGGATTGACAACAACGAGGCCTCGCCCGACATCGGCTTCAACACGATGGTCGATCTCGATTGCCAGGACAGCAGTGCCGCGAGCGGCCTGACACTGCACAGCCGGAATCCGACCCTGAAGTTCCATCACAACATCATCTGGTCCGGCGCCTGCACCTACGACATCTACAACGACACAAGTCACGAGGGCAAGGTCATCATTCCGTACAACAACCTGTACGGCAACCAGCAGGGCGGATTCCCCGTCGGCAGCGGCAACATCGTCGGCAGCGACCCGCAGTTCGTCGACGCCGCCGGCGGCAACTTCGATCTTGCCGCCGGATCGCCAGCGGTTGACGGCGGCATGAACGTTGCGGAAATGGCTTCGCTGTTCATCCCGGTACCGACCTATGACCTGCACGGGAATACCCGGCCAGTGCTTCCCCGCTTCGATATCGGGGCGTACGAACGCCAGCCGGACGTCGTGATTCCGTCCACCTTCACCGTCACCAACATCAGCGACAGCGGCCCCGGTTCGCTGCGCGACGCGATCCTGCAGGCCAATGCCGATGCCGGATACGCGCAGACGATCAAGTTCGCCATTCCGGGCGGTTGCCCGCGCACGATCGCACTGCAGAGCCCGCTCCCGGACGTCACCGATACCCTGTTCGTTCTCGGCTACACGCAGCCGTTCGCCCAGCCCAATACGCTGGCGATCGGCAGCGACGCGAACGTGTGTGTCGTGCTGACGCCGGCGAGCAGCGGGGTTGCCCATGCAATGCGCGTCCCCTCCGGCCAAGTCTCCACTCAGTTGACCGTCGAGGGATTGGGTTTCGGCAGCGGAACGTATACGTTCACGAGCGCCGCGGTCAGGCTCCAGGGCGGGAACGGTCACAAGGTCCGCGGCAGCGTCTTCGGCGGCGAAATGCCGCCCCAGGGTCACATCCACCCGCCGCTGGGCAATCTGCAACGCGGCATCATGATCGGCGGCTTCGCCACGGGCGTGGTGATCGGCGGCGAAAACGAAGCGGAGCGAAACTATTTCGGCGGCCTGCAGCAGAACGCCATCGTGCTCAATGACGGCACGACAGCCAATCACGTCATCGAGAACAACTACTTCGGCCTGATGCCCGACGGCAAGGTCGCGCAGCCCAACATGTTCAGCGCGATCAGCGCCTCGGGGGGCTCCGGTGTGCACATCATGGGCAATGTCATCGCAGCCGGTGGTGGCTGCGGGATCCACCTGCTCAACGAGTCCGTGAAGAGCTTCTTTATCCAGGAGAACCGGATCGGCGTGAATGCGATCGGCGTCGACGATGAAACGCTGGCCAACAGTGCCGGCATCTGCATTGCCGGCGGTTCGAAGGATCACGTCATCGGCGCGGACGTGGGAGCGTTCATCGATTCCAGCAGCTTCTCGAACGACATCCGCAACAACAACGGCGCGGGTATCCGGATCGACCCCACGGCCGGCGCCGGGACGGTGATACGCGGCAACCGGATCAGTTCGAACGGACGCAGCGGCACCGGCTTGGGGATCGATCTGGACCTGCCAGGCCAGCTCCAGAACGACGACGGCGACGGCGACGCCGGCCCGAACGGTCTGCAGAACCACCCGATGATCGTCGGCTCGACCCCGCACGGCGAGAACGGAAGCCTGCGCGAGGTGGTCCTCGGCCTGAACACGACGCCGGGAGCGTACTTCGTCATCGATGTCTACCGTTCTTCGTCGTGCCCGCAAGGACAGAAAGGGGCGAACGCAACGACGTACGTCGGCGGGGTCGACGGCACCGCCGTGGGGAGCGGCAACCGGTTGACGTTCGACGTCTCGGGCATCGGTGCGCCCGGTTACCTCACCGCGACGGCCACCACGGCCGACGGTACCAGCGAGTTCTCGCCCTGCTTCAGCGAGGACACGATCTTCCGCGACGGTCTGGAAAGGCCGGGGCTGTGAGGGCCCGCAGGTTGGTACGGCCCTCGCGGCCGAGCGCCGGTACGTTCAATCGCACAAGGAGAGTTCATGGTGCGTGGAAGCGCTTCTCTCACGAATGCGGCGCTTCGGTCGCGGCTGCGCCGCTCCTACAGAGAAGCCGCTCTGTTTCTTGAGAGACTGCAGATGAAGTCTTATTTGCACCTCTGCGATGACGGCGAGGGCGATGCAAAACGGCGCGGGACATGAACTGCCTTGCGCATTGATCCAAGTACCGTCGCCGCGTTCAAGATGGCTCTCCTTCGATGAGTCGATTGAATCGTCGCATTGAAACATTTCATCGAGAGAGCCGCGCGCGCCGGCTCCGCACGCTGGCATGATGCGGAGAGCATTCTTGCGGCGGCGTAAGCCATCATGAGCACGGCAGGCATCGCACCATCAGTAGCAGCAGCGACGAACGACGCCATCATATGCGCTGCGTCGCCGACGTGCCGCTGGGTCAGTTTCGGCGCGCAGGAAGAGCAGGCCGCCATCGAGGGTCTGCGTGGCGTCGGCACACCCACCATTCGGTATTTCCAGATCGCCGTCGTGCTGATGTTGTGCTTGGTCGCGCGGGCGCGAGCAGCCGACGACCTGGTTTTCGGCAATGGTTTCGAGGTTCCGGCCATCAGTGAGGCGGATGCCGCACGTTTCCTCGACCAGGCGACGTTCGGCGGGCGCCCGTCGGACATCGCGCAAGTGCGTAATCTCGGCTACGAAGCGTGGTTGGAACAGCAGTTCTCCGCGCCGATTTCGCTGCAGAAGCCGTATCTGGACTGGCTGCACGCAAACAGCCAAGGGGTCTACCAGCAGGCGCGGCTGGAGGCGTGGTTCATGCAGGCGGCGCAGATGACCGATCCGAGTGACCCCACGCACGCGCACTCGGACCAGCTGCGCCAGCGTGTCGCTTTTGCGTTGTCGGAGATCATGGTCGTTTCGGACCGAAATGCCTCCCTGCTGTTCCAGCCGTGGGCACTGGCGGACTACTACGATACGCTGGCGCGCAACGCCTTTGGCAACTACCGGCAGTTGCTGGAGGACGTGACCCTGCATCCGGCCATGGGTCGGTATCTCAGCATGCTCGGAAACCGCAAGGCCGATGACGTGCTCAACATCCGGCCCGATGAGAACTATGCGCGCGAGGTGCTGCAGCTGTTCTCCGTCGGTCTGGTCATGCTCAATCCCGACGGCACCGTGTTCGACAGTGATCCGGTCATGCCTGGCGTACAGCCGGTGCCCACCTACGACCAGAATGTCGTGCGCGGATTCGCACACGTGTTCACGGGCTGGAATTTCTCCGGTTGCACGGCACAGAACTACGGCAACTGCGAGCCCAGCAATCCGTACTTCGCCCCGTGGTTCACGCCAATGCAGCCGGTCGAGGCCTTTCATGACGACACGACCGCCAAGCAACTGCTCGTCTATCCGGGTGTGGGCCTGCCGGGTGGTCTGCTCGCGCCCGGCGCGAACGCGCAGCAGGAAATGGCGGCCGCGCTGGACAACGTATTCCACCACCCCAACATCGGACCGTTCATTGCGCGGCAGCTGATCCAGCGCCTGGTGACGAGCAACCCGACCCCGGCCTACGTCGGACGGATTGCGGCAGTGTTCGACGACGACGGGCAGGGTGTGCGCGGCAATCTGCGCGCAGTGGTCCGTGCGCTCCTGCTCGACCCGGAAGCACGCAACGGACACCTTTCGGCGCCGGAAACTTTCGGCAAGGTACGCGAACCGATTGCGCGGCTGGTGAAGCTGTGGCGGATCGCGCCCGGCGCTTCGGCGAACGGGCGCGTGTTCCAGTATTCGCACCCGCAGGACCAGTTCGCGCAACTGCCTCTCGGTGCACCCTCCGTATTCAACTTCTTCCGCCCGGATTTCGCACAGTCGGGCGAGATCCGGGATGCTGGGCTGGTGTCGCCCGAATTCCAGATTCATACCGATACCCAGCTTGTCAGCATGCCGAACTATCTGGGGTGGCGCATCTTCTGGTTCTGGCAGGGCAGCAATTACGACATCGCTGCCGCACCGGAGGAGACGTTGATGGACTACTCGGAGTTGCGCGCGCTGGCGGTCAATTCTGCAGCACTGGTGGATCGGCTGAACCTGCTGATGATGTCCGGTCAGATGTCCGACTACATGCGCCAGTTGCTGATCGCGCGCCTCGACGGGCCATTGCCGGATCAGATTCCCGGGTTGAGCGGGGGCACGACCGAGGAGCGTCGTTCGCTGTTTCGCGTGCAGCAGGCGCTTTACCTGATCGTCACTTCCCCCGAATTCTCGATTCAGAAGTAGGAGCCGTCCATGACTCCCGATCGTCGTGCCTTTCTTCGCCGCTCGCTCCAGGCCGCGCTCGGCGGCGTTGCGCTGAACAGCCCGCTGGGCAACCTGGTGGCCGTCGCCGCAGCGGCGCGGCCGGCCGTACCGTCGACATTCTCCGACTACCGCGCACTGGTTTGCGTATTCCTCCACGGCGGCAACGACAGCTTCAGTAGCGTCGTGCCCGTATCGCCCGTCGACTACGCAATCTATCAGGCGACGCGGCCCGCGCTCGCTCTGCCGTTGGAACAGATTCAGCCGAACACGCTCGTTCCGCAGCCGGACGGAATGCCGAGTGACGGCGCCACCTACGGCCTGCATCCTTCGCTGGCTCCTTTGAAGGCCTTGTTCGAGCAGCAGCAACTTGCCATCGTGGCCAATGTGGGGCCGCTGCTCGGTCCGATCACGAAGGCGCAGTACCAGGCCAATCCGCTGCTGGCACCACCACAGCTTTTCTCGCATTCGGACCAGGCGAACTTCTGGCAGACATCCCGTCCGGACGACGCCAGCGCGGACGGTTGGGGTGGGCGGATCGCCGACCTCCTTCTTGATGCCAATCCCGACGCAACGTTGCCGATGACAATCTCGATCCAAGGCCAGAGCCTGTTCCAGCGCGGCAGCCTGATCGATCAGTACGTGGTGCGTGGATGCGCCGGAGGATCGTGCGCCGCGGAACGCATCGACTATCTCGGTACGTATCAGAACCAGCTCGGCATTCAGACCTTCCAGGCTCTGGCGGCCGAAGGCGCGCAATCGCACATGTTCGAGCGTGCCTACGCGCGCGCGACGCGCCGCACGATCGATCACTACGAGACGCTGTCAGCACTGATCAGCACGGTGCCCGACTGGAACGTGCCCTTCCCATCGACGAATCTGGGCGGGCAGCTGCGCCAGGTCGCCAACCTTATCAGCCTGCGCGGTCCAGGCGCGCTCGACATGCATCGGCAGCTCTTCTTTGTTGGCCAGGGCGGCTACGACACGCATGACGATCAACTTGCCATACAGCCGGGGCTGCTCGCCGATCTTGCGCAATCGCTGGTCGCGTTCCAGGCGGCAATGGCGCAACTCGGAGTCACGGACGAGGTCACCACCTTCACCGCATCGGATTTCGGTCGCACGCTGTCCACCAACGGTGATGGCACCGATCACGGCTGGGGTGGCCACCATTTCGTCCTCGGTGGCGCCGTGCGAGGCGGTCGCTTCTACGGGCGGATGCCGTCGCTCGCGCAGCACGACAACCCGGACGATGCCGGCTACGGCCAGATAATCCCGACGACCGGCGTGGACCAGTATGCGGCGACCTTGGCTGCGTGGTACGGGGTCAATACCGGCGACCTCCCGCTGCTTTTCCCACGTCTTGGCGAGTACGACTCCCCGAATCTCGGATTCATGACATGACTGGCGTTTCGGTTCCGTATCTCCCGCCTTGCGTTGTGGCGGCTGCTCCTGCGGACTGGCACGTCGTGCGGCGAATGCAGATGGATCTGCGGAGCACGCGCCCGGTACGTCGATATCGCCCATGGACAAATCAGGCTCCCGACGCATGATCTTGCACGCAGACTATTCCGCCATGGCCGACGCTTCAGTGATCGAGGCGAGGCTGATGATCGCTTCGATGCTGGGTCCGAATGCGAGCGTTCCGGCAGGTTCCGATGACCACGACGATCGCCGGATCTGGAAGGCCCTCGCGCTTCTGTCCGAGGCGCAGGCAATCTGCGAGAGCCTGAATGCCGAGCAGCGCCACGCGGAGGCCGGCTGGAAGTGGCTCTGTCTCGCGACCAAGCTGAAAGCGGTAATGGACGTCGTCAATCAGGTGCGCGAAGAGTCACCCGCATTTCGCGAGCGCGTCTACAGGAAGTGGGTCCGCTTGTGCGAGGCACGACCGGATCCGGTCGTCTACTGGCACTTCATCGACGTCGAGCGGGACCGCTGTGCGACGCTGGACCGCTCTCCGCTCCGCTGGGTTGCCAAGCGCCGTAGGCGCATCTGGGTCGTCGACGGAGGCATGTTCGAGGGCTACGCGACGGACGATCTTTCGGCCAAGGCGATCAAGTGGCTGGCGCAGTACGTGGCGGACTTGCATGCCCAATGACGTCGTGCGGCTGCCAAGCGTTTCAAAGCGGGCGCCGCTCGACTGCATGGCTTGACGCAAAGGTTTGGACATATGTGAAGAGAGGCCGATTACACTCCCTAGTGTCCGATACCGTGACAAGCCCAGGAGTATTGGCAACGCTTCTCTTCAAAAGCGCTATTCCTCGCGCCCCCTCGGCGGCATCGCGTGGCAGGCATCCATCCTCCGGTGCGAAAGCGGCCCCATGATCATTGTCTGGCGGCTTTCCGCACTAGGCAGCGTTCCTCGCTGCGCGCAGGTTTGCACCGACCAATGCGTCGTCGGGAACAGCAACTTCCTCGATGGCAATTGCATGTTCGCCGTACAGATGCGCGCATTCGCTGATCAGTGCTTCGACGACGGCGCGCAGCATGCGATTCGGATACGGTTGCCGGTGGTAGTGCAGGAAGACAGGTACGTCGTAGGGCCTGAAGCCAGGCACGAGTCGCACATGGTGATCCGGTTGGAGCAGATGAAGTGGTACGACGGCGCGGCCGACGCCCTCAGATACCGCATCGATCAACCCATAGATGTCGTCGAAGTAGGCGCGCAGCATCTTCGGAACGGTCGCGCCGGTCTGTGCCAGGAAGAAGCGTTCGGTGAAGTTGTCGCGCGGATCATGATCGATGTAGCAATCCTTGCGTCCAACGTACAGGTTTGATTCGATCAGCACATTGCGCTCTACGCCGAGGCGGACGTTCTCGATGCCCATGCGTTCGCATTCGGACAACGACACGCTGAAATCGACCTTGCCGTCCGCCAGAAGCTCGTGCAGCTGGCTGATCTCGCCTTTGCTGAACTGACACGACAACCGGGGGTTGTCGCGCAGCAGCGGGCCCACCGCCGGAATGAGAACCGAGCGCAGGCATGAGGAGAACGAAACGAGTCGAAAGTGGCCCGAGATCCCTTGCGGGCTTCCGACGAGACTGTCCAGCAGGTCCTGCTCCTGGCGCTCTATCGACGACGCGAAGCGCTGCAGCACCCGTCCCGACTCAGTGAGCTCGAGCCCGCCGCGCAGGCGCAGGAACAACGCCTGCCCGAGCCTGCCTTCGAGGCTCTGGATGCGCTTGGTCAATGCCGGCTGGCTGATGTTGAGCAGTCGGGCGGCGCGGGCGTATTTGAGCTCGCGCGCCAGTATCACGAACGATTCGAGTTGGGTGGAGGAAATGCGTACGCCCATGGATAAGTGATCCGGTTGTCAAAGGCTGCTCGGGAAGTGGCCTCCGTGTCGGTGTCGGGACGTTCGCAGCGAACGAAGTCCTCCTTCGCAGCGCGGCCACGCTTGACTGCACGGGGGGCGTGGAACGATTTGGCGTGGCCACATATCAAGGCGCCGACGCGATCGGACCCATCGATCGCCCCGTTTCTTCCCCTGTCATATAAGGAAACGGACGACGGAGTGCGGTCCAGACGTCATGACCCGCGAATGGCGCGCGCACCCTCGCGTTTCAGGTGCCACATGCGATGGCCCGAGGTCGGAACGAAGCTGGCACGACCGACCTGTCGTGCAATGCGCGACGTTGCGGGACGACGCCAGTGGACCGCAGCCTTCAGGTCAAGGTGCTTCCAGGGCGATCTGCAGGTAGTTGCGGGCGAATGCGAGATCGCGATGGATCGTGCGTTCCGTGACGCCGAGCATCTCACCGATCGCGACCGCGGAGAGGCCGCAGAAGAAGCGCAGCGCGAACATTTCGGCCATTTGAGCGTCCTGCTGTTCGAGGGCGCTCAGCGCCTGGTCGAGTGCCAGGGCCTGTTCTGCGTCGGTGCCGAATTCTTCGGCTTCGCCGACGAGCTCGGTCCGAATCAGGTCGCCGCCGCGCTTCTTCGCGATCCGTTCGCGGGCATGGTCGATCATCGTCTGCCGCATGGCACGCATTGCGAGATTGAAGAAATGCCGGCGGTCATTGATGGCGTCGAGGCGCCCTCTCGAGAGTCGCAGGAACGTCTCGTTCACCAGTGCGGTCGGAGAAAGCGTCGCGGTCGCGCCGCCGCCGAGCTGGCGTGCCGCGAGGCGCCTAAGCTCCGAATAGATCGCGGCGTATGCGCGATCGCCGGCGCCGCGATCGCCGCATCCGGCAGCGCGTAACCATTCGGTGAGTGGTGGCTCTTTCATAAGGCAAACTCCGATGGCGCGAGCGAGGGCGCATACGGGTGGCGAACGCTGGCCGAGGAATGCAACGCTCGATCGACTCCGTGCCGCCACGTTGCTGTGGACGGCGGGATGACCGCCGACACGGTACGTTCGACATACTATAGCCGCGTTGCGGGGGCGCGACCTCCGGAGCGATCAGCTTCCTGCAGGGGGTGACCATATGCCCGATTGAAGATTGCGGACGCCTCTGTTCGAAGGTTCGCGGCGCCTTTGGCGTCTCCGCGCCGCTCGACGATGTCGGCGAGCAGAAGGTCGATATCACCCACGCGGACGCTGCCCGCCCGCTGTCCGCCAAGAAGCCGATCGCGCGCCGCAACGACCTGCCTCTCGCCATCGGCGGCATCACCGCTCGCAGCGATCGCGGCGCCGATTGCAGCATCCGCAAGCGCGACATACTGGTCGTCTCCGGCCTTGCGTGCGAGCCCATCGCGCGCGCCGCGCAGGACGGCAAGCGCCGCCGCCGGGTCCTGATCGAGCAAACTGAGGCCGAGCGCGAGTTCGGTAGAGCTTCGGCGGGGATTGTTCGGAGCGAGCTCGAGCGCTTTCCGGAGCGTCGCAGCGGCTTCGTGGGTGCGACCAGCGCGATACAGCGCCCATCCGAGAGACGCGGTCGTGATTCCGATGATCGGCGCCCCGGGCAGGCGTTTGCGTGCAAGGTCCCCTGCGTTGCGCAGGGTCTCGATTGCTTCCGCGAAGCGGCCGCTGTTGGCCAGCGCGAGGCCGAGCACATTGTCGACATAGATGCTGCGCGGATGATCCGCGCCCACCGTCCGCTCCAGCATCGCGTGGGCGCGCGCGGCCAATGCGGCGGCGTCGCCGAACCGTTCGTCGTACAGGCGGTCGGCCGCGACGTTCATCAGATCCATGGCGATATCGGCGCTCTCCGGGCCTTCGCGAGCCATGCGCTCCTGCAGGATCTCCTCGTGCAACCGTTGCGCTTCCGCATGGTCGCCGCGCAGGTTCGCGAGTTTCGCGAGACCCGTGACCGCTCCGATCCGCGGCGGGGCGTAGTCCGGGCCGCTGTCACGCAGCAGCTCGTGCGCCTCCTCGAATGCTGCACGCGCGCCATCGATCTCTCCGCCTTCTTCGCGTGCGAGCGCCAGTTGTACCAGCAGGGCCCCCAGTCTCGCAGACGGTACTTCGTCGCTTGCACGAACTTTCGCGACTCTGTTCTCCAACCAGCCGCGCGCCGTGGCCACGTCACCCGCACTGATCATCGCCTGTGCAACTGTCGTACTCAATCTCGCCTGCAGGTCCGGGACGTCGGCGAATTCCCTGTCGATATCCGTCATCGCCTGGTGCAGCAGCTCGATCGCTCCGCCCTTGGACTGCCGGGCGCTGTAGGGATCTGCGTCGGCGAACAGATTGTTGAGGAATATCTGGGCGCGATCCACGCGCTCGGCAAAATGCCGGGCTCGTTGCGCCTGCCAGAGCGTCATGGAACCGAGCGTCAACATGCCCGCGAGCGCTACGCACCCAATTGCGACAGCCAAGCGATGGCGCCGGCAGAAGCGGGCAGCCAGATACGCGGCGGAAGGCCGGCTGATGCTGATCGGGCGATGATCAAGCCAACGATTCAGATCGTCGCGAAGCGAAGGCACCGACGGATATCGGTCGGCGGGAAGCGGCGCGAGCGAGTGCGAGATGATCCGGCCCAGATCGCCTCGCAGGGCGCGCACGATGTCGCGTCGACGGATTGACTCCGATTGATCCCCGGAGGTCGTTCGCGACGAACAGTCCGCGAGTTCGCGCGTCGTCCATTCCCGGCCGGTGTCGCCGCGTTCGAGGATCGGCAGCCGCCGTCCGGCCACGAGTTCGTACAGCAGCAAGCCGAGCGCATAGACGTCGGTCGCGACCGTCACGCGTTCGCCTCTCAACTGCTCTGGCGCTGCATATTCGGGCGTGAATACACGCGTCTGCGGAGTATCGCCGCCTGGATCGAGTATGCGGGCGATACCGAAATCGAGCAGTTTGACCGAGCCTTCCTGGGTCACCAGGACATTTGATGGCTTCAGATCCCGATGAACGACGAGCTGTCCATGCGCGTGGGCGACTGCTGCGCAGATCTGGACGAAGAGCTTCACGCGTCGGCGCAGGTCCGGAACGTGGGCATCGCAGTAGTCGATGAGCGGCATGCCATCGACGTACTCCATCGCCAGCCACGACAGGCCGCCCTCGCTCCCGGCATCGATGAACGCGGTGATGTTGGGGTGGGTGAGCGTTGCAAGTACGCGCTGCTCACGCATTGCGGCCTCATTCGTCGCTGCCCAGCTTCCACCCAGCACCTTCAACGCTACGCGCTGCGTGAATCGGGCGTCGCTGCGTTCGGCAAGATAGACGACGCCCATGCCGCCGGAGCCGATCTGCCGCAAGATCCGGAATGGCCCAAGGCGCTCCGGGAGTTCGCCGCTGCCGGAGTTCGTCATCAGATCGCGCGCCGCGACACCGAGGGGATCGACGCTCGCATCGGGCGTAGGGCGAAGCAGTTTGCGGACAGCCGCAGCCAGTTCGGGATCGACAGCACTGGCGCGCTCGAGTTCACGCGAGCGGTCTTCGGCATCTGTTGCCTCGATTCTGGCGGCGAGCTCCCGGATCTCGCGCCAGCGGTCTGGTTCGAACAACGGCCCTGCTTTTGGCACCTTCGACGCGCCGGTCGCGGCGCCCTCGATCGGATCCCACGATCCTGCCTTTCAGAGAATAGCTCAACCAGGACTGTCTTCGGTGCGCGCCTTCTCTCGCGGTGCCCAGGCCAGCTCCTGCTAATCAGCCTTCTGCGCGGGCGTGAAGAACGGGATCGGCGTGCCCGCGTAGATCGCCTCGGGCAGCTTGCCGTCCCAGCGCTCCGCCTTGACGCGCTCGACCTCGATGCGGCGCAGTTCGAGGACTTCCTTGCTCTTGGCGAGCGCCTCGTTCTGCACGCGCAACGCATCGGCCTGCGCGTTCGCGGCCTTGATCGTCGCGTATGCCTCGCCGTCCGCCTTCGCCTTCAGCGCATTCGCTTCCGCCTCGGCGACGGCGACCTTCTGCTTCTGCTCCGCCTCGACCGTCTTCACCTTGTTTTCCGCCGCGAGGCGCAGCTGTTCCTGCGTGACCTTCTCGTTGATCGCGGCCATGTACTCGGGCGAGAACGCGAAGTTGCGCATGTCGATGTTGATGACCTGCGCGCCGTACACCTCGAGCTTCTGCTTGAGCGCGGCGTTGATGTCGGTCGACACCTGCGAACGCTTGGCGATGAGGTCGGGCGCGTTGTACTTCGCGGTCACCGCCTTGAACACTTCCTGCGTCGCGGTCTGCACGTACGAGGACAGGTCGCCGTCGTGGCTGTACTTCTCGTACACCTCGGCGACGCGGTCGGTGATGATGCTGTAGCGCACGGTGAGGCTCACCTTGACCGGTTGCTGGTCGCTCGTGCTGCCGTCGGCATTGTCGATCTGCGCCTGCTCGGCGCGGATGCTGAACAACGCGAGCCGCTGCCATGGCATGACGACTGCGAGACCTTCGTTCTCGATGCCGCGGATCGCGCCGAACTGGGTCAGCACGCCGCGCGAGCCGGTCGGCACCTGGCGGAACGGCCAGAACGCCGACAGCAACAGGCCGATCACCGCGACGACGACGACGTCACGCACCACCTTCTCGAGCAGCCAACGCCCCTGGGCGTCCTGATAACGCGCCATCTGATCCCCCTCCCGGATGATCGCGGCGACGACGGTCGCCGCGCGGCGCGCAGTCTGCGGCACGCGATCGAATGCCCGCAAGCACGGCGCGCGGGCAGGTCGAACCGGCGACGATGAACGCTGCTTTGCAGCGATGCCCGAAGTACATATCCTCCGGACGGGACGCCCGGACCTGGAAGCCTGGATGCGCAGTCGTATCGTTCGTTCGCTCGCGGCGGCGCTGATCGTCGTCGCGGGTGTCATTGGATACTTCTGGTACCAGGCCCCGCCTCCAGCCTCTCCCGCCCTGTTGCCTGCAGGCGCGACCGCGCCCGTCGCGACGACGAACGGGGAGGCGCCGCGGCCGGCGAACGCGTCCCGGACCGATGCCGTGCGAACCGCGTCGGTCCTGCCGTCCAGCTATTTCGATGGCGTGCGCGACTACGCAGAGCTGGCGAAGAAAGTGGCTGCGGCAGGCAACGATGCCGATGCCCTTTACGCGAAGATGATTGCCGCCGGTACATGCGACCAGCCGGAGGAGTTGCGTGACCGGTGGTTCGCGCGGCGTAAGCAGCGCGAAGTCGTGTCGCCTCAAGCTGAAGCGTCTTACCGAGCGGCAAGGGCGCATCGTCTGCGGTTCTGCGAGACCTGGGACGGTACCTCGTTTGGAGAGGCCGTCGGCGAAGCGGTGCAGGTCGACTCCGACAGCGACCTCGTCACATCGCAGAGGCTGACGGAGGACGAGGACAGGGAGCGGGCGACGGCGATGGCCCTGGAGATTTTCCGGACCTCGCACTCAGGAACTGCGATCCGGAACGCCGCCAATTATCTCATGAGCGTCGGCGCGGACGCGTGGACCGACGGCAAGGAAGTCGTGGCGGGTTCGTATCTGGCGAAGCAGAGCCGGGAGATCCAGTGGCTCGCGGCACACATGGTCGCATGCGACGTGGGTGGGGGCTGTGGCAGCGATGGCTTCTACGCCTGGTCGGACTGCGAGATGTTCGACATGTGCCACCCGGGCGTGAGCATGGACGAAATCTGGAGGAGGACCAACGCTCCGGACGTCTATGAAGCGGCTCGCCGGATGGCGCTGCTGATGAGGCGTCCTTCCGGCTAGCGGGCGGTGCGCGGTGCGCTCGTGCGGGGACAAACCCATTCATTTGGGTTTGGCGCGGTATTGCCTGCTCCCGGGAGTAAGAGAAGAAGAGCAAGAGCAAGAGCAAGAGCAAGTCAGATCCCCGTGCTTTGCTCCCTTAGCCCGCAGTAGGACACGCGAAAGGCGCGAGAAGAGGCTGGGCGTACTTGATGCGCAAGTATGGTCTCGCCGCTGCTTAAGTGCAATATATATATCTTTACTATTCATATACTTATGTTGCAAAACGTCAAACAATCGTCAATGAATTGACGGGGTTCCGCAGCTGATCGAGTGTGATCGAACCTCCGGAGGGTTCGGCGCCGGTAGTCGCTCGATCAGGGCCATCTCTGGGTCGACAGCATCGTATTCCCCGGGCTTCGACCCATCGGCCATCTTCCAGCCGAGAATGCGCCAGCCGGAGCCCGTTGGGACGGCGTCGGTAAAAAACCGGTGCGAATCAGGGCATGAGCCAGGGACGCAGCGCACGCGACGTTCCTGGTTGATGAGTACGAGCTCCACCTCGGCGTGCCAAGCGGGGCTCTTGCTCCAACCCTTCCATGCATCGCATAGCAGTGCTCGACGTGAGCGGACGCCGGCGACGAAAGCGGTCTCCAGCAAGGCAGCACAGCGCGCGTACGACGTTTCATAGCTCTCCTCCGGCGTGTCAGGCGGCAAGGTCGTCGGAGAATGTCTCAGTACTCAAGACGACCCATGGAGCGTCGTCCCATGTGGCCGTCTGTCCTCGCTGAGGCTTCGGTCAGCCACTGGCTGGTTATCTACAGCTCCAAGTCGTTTCGAGGAGATCGCCATGGGCCCCTACGTCATGCACCTCGTCCACAGCAACGTCGACCACCGCTGGCACCTCGAACACGATGGCGAGGACGTCGGGGCGTTCGACACGAAGGCCGACGCGGAAGAAGCTGGTAAGGCTCGCGGAAACAAGCTGTGGGACGTCGGCAAGACCGCGCAGCTCGTCGTCCACCGTCAGGACGGTTCGATCGAAACGGAGTACACCTACGGGCAGGACCCCGAACGTCACCCGGGTTGACCATGGCACGCAAGCAACTGGGCGAGCCCGCCAGCATCGAGAACGTCGCCTTTGCCCCCGAGCTGTGCCGGAGCGAGCCACAGGCGCCTGCAGGTGACGACTGGCTGCATGAGGTGAAGTGGGACGGCTACCGCATCCTTGCTACCGTGGTTAATGGGAAGGCCCGGCTTTGGTCGCGCAACGAGAAGGAGTGGACGGACAAGATCCCGGCCATCGCCGCCGACGTTGCTGCCCTGAAGCTCGACAGCGCCCAGCTCGACGGTGAACTCGTCGCAATAACCGGCGGAAAGGCGGACTTCAATGCGCTCCACGCTGATCGCGCTGGAGCGTCGCTTGCCTACGTCCTCTTCGACAAAGTCCTAGAACGAGTGGGGCTACCCATGCAGCATCAAGCCATACCCGGAGCTCTCAAAACGTAACCTTACAGATCAAGCGTGGCGATCAAGCGGCCAGCCGGTGCTCGTAATACGGCCGTTCGCGGTTGTCGAGAATGGCGTACATCGCGGCGAGGTCGTTCGGGTCGGCACGCAGCTAGGCGTCGACGTTCTCAGGCTTGATCGGAATGGATGCAGCGGTCATGGCCCTGCCGCGGTGACTTTTGGCGGGCGTTCATCCTTGTGTAGCCTCGCTGCGTCTACAGCGCCGCTCTCCGCATTCTCCGGGCGCCACTAAAACACTACCATCAATAGCGCTGCTACGCTGACCCTGCCGCCAGCAGGACCGCTGCGGTGTTCTATGGAATACTCTAGAGAGGGGGTAGACATGCGTAAGGGAGCTATCCGATTCATCGCCGGCATCGCGAGCCTGTTCGCGCTAGGCACCGCGTCAGCGACATACACGCAGTGCCCCGGGTGCACGCCTGCGCAGATGTTGCAGACTGCTATCAACATGAAGCAGGGGACGTGGCTCGTCTGGAATCCGACGATCGGCAGTATCCGCAAGTACCAAGTGACCTGTGGGATCGTCAATGGGACCGACCCGGGAACGGAGTCTAGCGCACCAGCCACCGATGGAGTCGTCGCCACCGACGACGACATCACCACCGATGGCCTAGCCGTCGACGACGGCAGCAACACGACGGCCGCGACTAACTGCACGGGCATCGAGCTTTCGGTTCCGCAGGGCGTGCTCGACGTCGCCGCGAAGCTCTACCAGCTCTCGCAATTGACCAACGGCACATACAAGGCTGCCGTCGAGGTCTACGCGAACAACTGGAACATCCCGACGGTGCCGAACCCCTCGGCCCATGATTACCTCATGGACGGTAACTACCGCGCGCAGCTCAACGATCGCCTCCAAGATCACGGGCTGGAGTACGCGAACAACGGAATTCTTGACGGCCTCTTTGAGTTCCTGCGAGCGCATGCGGACGCGGCGTTGCAGTTCACCAGCGGCGTTAATGCCACCATCACGGTGATCTTCAACGACGGGTCGAAGCTCAAGGTCAAGTTGACCTTGGACAAGCCCCCCGCGTACGAGAAGGGTTCTGCGCGCGATTCGACGGGGCAGCTCCTCCCGGACGACAACGTCCCCGAGTACGCCGGCCGCTGGTTCTACGGCGCGACCGAACAGCGCAATGCCGATCGCATTGTCCAATTGCTTAACGCACGGGGCGCTGAGGTCATCATCGGCACGCGACGCAACGGCTTCCTGAACTGTACGTGGAATAGCGTCAACAATCGCCTGAGCTGCCACTGGTCCTCTTACTGACGGGCCTAGCAAGTCCTCAGAGACCCGGAGCACCCTAGGAGCACCTAGGGTCGCTCCTAGTCTGCCCGTTGCGCGTATCGCACATCGCGTT
This sequence comes from Dokdonella fugitiva, assembly GCF_004342425.1. Taxonomy (GTDB): domain Bacteria; phylum Pseudomonadota; class Gammaproteobacteria; order Xanthomonadales; family Rhodanobacteraceae; genus Dokdonella_A; species Dokdonella_A fugitiva. Next base: position 31,154 of record NZ_SLWQ01000014.1, read on the forward strand.
GGGCGCGCAAGGTATTCCTCAGTTGGATGTCGACCCGCGTCATCGCTGGTGGCTATCGCCTGCGTCCCTGTGCACGGGCGCGTATTCGCTGACTCGGTGGTCGGCATATAGCCTGCACGCCACACCTCAGCTCGCTGCCGCCTGATCGGGCTGGCATGTGTAGGAAATTGACCGTCGTCTGTGTAGGGCGAATGATCACTCCCGACCCACTTCATCCCCTGGCGTTGGGCCCCTGAGCGGTGATAGCAAGGCTGCCGACAACCGCACGGGAATCGGCAACACTTTTCGAGCCGTACCCTCCCGAGGCGAGTCGATGACACTGATCTTCCAGATCAAGGGCTGGCAGGTCGTGAAGCGGGCCATCGGTAGTCGGCCGCGGGTGCCCAAGTCGCGAGCAATCTGCGACACGTTCGCGCCGGGCAATCGGGTCAGGCCCACCGCCTCGCGCTTGAACTCCTCGCTGTATCGTTTTCTCTGCTGCATGACACTCCTCCTGCCCCATCATGGGGCTTAACTGAAGTGTCCGTGTTAGCGGGGTAGAACCCTTGGGTAGTTCTTCTGGTGGCGTAAAGGGAGTGTCTCGAGCAGCGCATCGGCAGGGTTGTTCTGCGACCGCTCACTGGCGATGGCGAACCGGAAGATGCGGCTGAGCTGACTCCGAAGGCGCTGCGCCTGCTCATGGTGCCCCCGATCGGCGACGCGGGTCAGCAGTGGACGTACATGTGCGACACCCACGTCCGAGATGGGTAGCCTTCCGATCCAGGGGAACGCGTGGTTCTCGAGGCGGTCGCGCTCCTTGTCATGCTGCTTCGGGGTCCAGTCCCTCTTCCTGACAGCCAGCCACTCGCGCGCGATCGCCTCGAACGTATTGGCTGCGCGTTCCTCGCCTGCGCGCTTGGTGTCCTTCCGATGTTCGCCGGGATCAACGCCCGCAGCGAGCAGACGACGCTGTTCGGCTCGCCAGTCGCGTGCAGCAGCGAGGGTCACGTCAGGGTAGGCGCCCGGGCCGATCGTGTTTCGCATCCTCGTGATTGGGCGGCGGTAGTCCCACTGCCACAACTTGGAGCCGTTGGGGCGAACCAACAGGTAGAGGCCACCGCCATCAGCGAGCTTGTGCTGCCTTTCACGCGGCTTCGCGCCGCGAACAACGGTATCGGTAAGGGGCATCGTGTCCCATGACGGTAATGGCGCTCGTCAGCAGCGCCGCTACCGTCAACATTACCGTTCGCTACCGCAGGCTTTCAACGAATTTCGTGAGACTTTGCAGGACGACCATCTCGTCCAAATCCGCATCACTGCGAATATTCTTGGACTTCGTCGGACGACGTCGGAGTAGTATGTGGTGGCTATGGGTGGACTCGAACCACCGACCCCAGCATTATGAGTGCTGTGCTCTAACCGGCTGAGCTACATAGCCAAGTGGCGCGTGCGCACGGCACGCGCGGAAGGGCGTGCGATTCTAGTGCCTCGGGGCGGCCTGTCAAGCGCCGTGAGGTCCGTTCGCCTTGCCGCCCGCGCGAGGCGTGTGGAAGAATCGGTCGCATGTACGTTACCGGCCATCATCCATGATCGACCCCGATGGCTACCGACCGAACGTCGGCATCATCCTGCTGAACGCGCAGGGGCACGTGTTCTGGGCGCGCCGGATCGGGCGCGACGGCTGGCAGTTCCCGCAGGGCGGGATGCGCAGCGACGAGACGCCGATCGAGGCGATGTACCGCGAGCTGGCCGAAGAGACCGGCTTGCTGCCGCAGCACGTCGAGGTACTCGGCTCGACCCCGGGCTGGCTGCGCTACCGACTGCCGCCGCGCCTCGTGCGGCGCCACGACCGCCCGGTCTGCATCGGCCAGAAGCAGGTCTGGTTCCTGCTGCGCCTCGTCGGCGAGGAATCGGCCGTGCGCCTCGACGCGACCGACAAGCCCGAATTCGACCACTGGCGCTGGGTCGACTTCTGGTACCCGGCCGCGCACGTGGTCACGTTCAAGCGGCGCGTGTACGAGCAGGCGCTGCGCCATCTCGTCGCCCTCGCCGAGGACAGCTGCCGGGTGACCCTGCGCGAGCAGCGCTGGCTGGCGGAACTCGTCGGCACCTGAACGTCGCGGCAGTGTCGTCCCGAGTAGTTGACAATCATTCTCATTTACATTCAAATGTAGGCATCCCGATTTCCCGGATGCCTGCATGTACGTCTGCATCTGCAACGCCGTCACCGATCGCGCGATCCGCGAAGCCGCCGAGAGCGGTGCGCATTCGTTCGCCGAAGTGCGCCGTCGCACCGGCTGCTCGGATTGCTGCGGCAGTTGCGAAGAGCTGGCGAGCCAGATCTTCCACGACGCGCTCGCGCGCAAGCGCACGCTCGACCTGCCGCTGATCGCCGCAGCCGCCTGACGCGGGCGCGCGCACGCGCCTCGCCACGCACGCGCGGAATGCGTGCGATTTTCGTTTCCTCGTGGTGCCGTCGCGCGCGCTATAGTCGCGTCGTTGCGCCGCGCGCCCGCGCGGCATCGCCCGTGACGGAGACCGTGCAATGAAAGGGAACGCGAAGATCATCGGCCACCTCAACAAGGCGCTGTTCAACGAGCTGACCGCGATCAACCAGTATTTCCTGCACGCGCGCATGTACCGCAACTGGGGCTACAAGGAACTGGCCGAGCACGAGTACAAGGAATCGATCGACGAGATGAAGCACGCCGATCGCCTGATCGAGCGCATCCTGTTCCTCGAGGGCCTGCCGAACCTGCAAGCGCTCGGCAAGCTCATGATCGGCGAGTCGCCCAAGGAAGTGCTCGCCTGCGACCTGCAGCTCGAGATGCAGGCGGTGCCGGACCTCAAGGCCGCGATCGCCGACTGCGAAGCGCTCGGCGACTACGTCAGCCGCGAGCTGTTCGAGGACATCCTCGAATCGGAGGAAGAGCACATCGACTGGCTCGAGACGCAGCTCGGCCTGATCGACAAGCTCGGCGAGAATCCCTACCTGCAGACGAAGATCGGCGGCTGAGGCGCCGCGCGCGCTACATCCGCGCGCCTTCGAAGTCGAACGCGAGGTCGCTGTCGGCGGCCTGCACGAAATTGCCCTGCACGAAGTCGACGCCGACGCGCACGAGCGGGGCGATGCCGTGCACGTCCTCGACGCGCGGCGCGATCACCCGCGTGCCTCGTTCGTGCAGGCGCTCGAGCAGGGCGACGAACGCCTCGCGCTGCTCCTCGCCGTCGAGCGCGGGCGGCCTGGCGAGCTTGACGAAGTCGACGGCGAGCACCGGCAACGGATGCACGTCGGCGAGTTCCGCGTCGAACGCGGACAACGACAGGCGCGCACCGAGCGCGCGCAGCGCGTCGGCGCAACGTTGCGCCTCGGCAGGCGCCTCGATCGCGTCGGCGGCGCGCAGCTCGACGACGATCGAGCGTGCATCGATCGCATGCCGCGCGAGCTCCGCGGCCAACGCGGCTACCATGCTCGGGTCGCGCACGCTCGCCAGCGACTGGCTCACGAACAGCTGCGTCGAGCCGGCGCCGTGCGCGGCGACGCGTTCGACGCAGTGCGCGAGCACCCAGCGGTCGACCGCACCGATGAGCCCGGCGGCTTCGGCCGCAGGGATGATCTCGGAGGCCGGATGCAGGCGCCCGTCCGCTCCGCGCAGGCGCAGCAGCGCCTGGAACTGCGCGCCCTCCTCGCCGCGCAGCGAAACGATCGGCTGGAACATCAGTTCGAAACCGCTGCCCGCGAGCGCGTGTCGCACCTGGCCGGCGAGATCGCCGCCGTGGCCGGCGTCGAGGTCGCGCACGACGAACACGCCATGCCGCGACTGCGCCTGCATGGCGGCGACGAGTCCGTGCGCGGCGTCGTACATCCTGCGCGCACTGCGCGCGCCACGCGCGAACGTGCACAGGCCGACGTCGAACCCGCCGATGCGGGCGAGGCCGTCGCGCAGGCGCGAGGCTTCGGCTTCGAGTGCGTCGGCGGACAGTTCGCGATCGAACACGAGGTAGCGGTCGGCGCCGTCGCTCGCGACGCGATCGCCCGCGCGCGCCGACGCGCAGATCGCGCGCAGGGTCTCGGCGGTGCGCGCTGCGGCGCCGGCCGGGTCGCTCGCGTCCGCGGCGACCAGCACGAACAGGCCGCCCGCCTGGATCGCCGCGTCGTCGCGCGCGAGGCACTCCGATACTTCGCGCAGCAACTGCTCGCGCGAGCACGCCGTACCGCCACGCGGGCCGAAGTTCGGCGGCGTGCCGCCGGCCGTCTCCACCGGGGCAGCGGCTGGGGCGGGAGCCGGCGCGGCCGCGGCCATCGAAGCCAGTCGCGTCCAGTATTCGGGTGGTGGGACGACCAGCAACGGGAAACCGTTCTCGCGCGTCGCGCCCGCGACGACCGGCGAGTCGCGCGTCGCGCCCGCCGGCGATGGCGCATCGAGCCGGCCGACCAGGCCGTCGAGGCGATGGCGGCTCGCGCGATCGGGCGCGCGCGGTGGCTCGAGCAGGCCGACGCAGGTCGCGCGCAGCTCCTCGAGCAGGTCGGCCTGGGGCGCGAAGCCGAGTTCGCGGCACGCTGCGCCGACGCGCGCGGCGTCGTCCGCGAGCAGGCGCAGCACGTTGAGGTCCCAGGTCGTGCGCAGCTGCTCGCCGCGGCGGCGCAGCCGTTCGATGCGTGGCGACAGCTGCTGCGCCCAGAGCCGGCGCGGAAACTGCGCTGCAGGGTCGTTCGCCATCATGGCCGTCCCCGTTCGGTCCGCGCCGATCATACCAGCCGCGCGCCGCTCAGCCGGGCTTGACAACCACCAGCAGCACGATCGCGACCAGCAGCAACGCCGGCACTTCGTTGAAGATGCGCAGCCAGCGGCTGGAGCGCCGGTTCTCGTCACGCGCGAACGCGCCGACCATGCGCGCGAGCATCACGTGGTAGACGACCAGCAGCGCCACCAGCGCGAGTTTCGCGTGCAGCCAGCCCTGCTGCAGGTAGGCGGGACTCGCCTCGGCGAACGCGCCGAGGGTGAGCGCGCCGAATACGAGCGCGAGCACGCCGCCGACGTGCGTGATGCCGAGCAGGCGCCGTTCCATCACCTTGAGGCGCGCGCGCACGACCGCCTCGCCCGCCTCGGCGTGGTAGACGAACAGGCGCGGCAGGTAGAACAGGCCGGCGAACCAGGTCACGACGAAAACGATGTGGAACGCTTTGAGCCAGAGCATGCAGGCGGTCCGCTGCGAAAACGCCGATTGTACGGCGCGCGCGGCGCCGGCCGCGACCCGCTTCCTTGACCCGGGCGCCGAGCGCGTCTATAAGCCTGCACCTCGCGCAGCGCGCGCGGCCGATCCCGCGTCATGTCCCCGATCCCGTCCCTCGTCATCCGCCGGCACGATCCGGCCCGGCAGCGCCGCACGCGCCTGCTCGTGGCCGCGATGTGGCTCGGCTCGCTGCTGATCGTGGCGGGGCTGGTGGCGACGTTCGTCGCGCGCGCGCCGGGCGAGGACCATTCGGCCGAACTCGCGGCGGCGCGCAAGGAGGGCGAGGCGCTGAAGTCGCGCATCGCGGTGCTCGAGCGCTCCGAGCAGATCGCCAAGGCGGCGCTCGGCGACGTGCAGCAGACACTGCGCGACCGCGAGGAAGAGATCGACGGGCTGCGCGCGGACCTCGCGTTCTACGGACGCCTCGTCGGTGGTGGCAAGCGCGAAGGCCTCGCCGTGCACGCGCTGCGCATCGCACCGGTCGCCGGTTCACAGGCGTGGAACTTCACCGCCACGCTGACGCAGAATTTCAAGCGCGGTGCGGACGTGAGGGGACGGCTCACGCTCAGCGTCGAAGGCATCGCCGACGGCAAGCTCAGCACGCTCGACTGGAGCGCGCTGAGCCAGGGGCAGGACGCGTCCGGAATCGAGTACCGCTTCAAGTATTTCCAACAGGTCGGCGGTACCATCATGCTTCCCGCTGGATTCGCCGCCAATCGCGTCGTCGTTCGTGCCGACGGCGACAGCGGCCGCGTCGAGCAGGAGTTTTCCTGGAAGGACGCCGTCAAGGGCGAGGAGAGCGACAATGTTTCGCAGTGACAAGCGCAACGACCGGGCGATGGCGGCGATCAGCACGCTGATCGCGGCCGGCACGACGATCCGTGGCGACGTGCATTTCAGCGGCGGCCTGCATCTGGAAGGCTCGATCGAAGGCTCGATCTCCGCCGAGGGCGACGATGCCGTGCTCACGCTCAGCGACAAGGGGCGCGTCGACGGCGAAGTGCGCGTCTCGAATGCGGTCGTCAACGGCGTCGTCAACGGCGACATCTTCGCCGGTGGCCGGCTCGAGCTCGCCGGCAACGCGCGCATCACCGGCAACGTGCACTACAAGGTGCTGGAGATGGCCGCCGGCGCGCAGGTCAACGGCAAGATGCTGTACCAGGCCGAACCGCAGCGGCGCCTGCCGTCGCCGGGCCTGGCCGACGACGTCGACCCCGCGGCCGAGCCGGCGCACGCTTGAAATCGGACGGCAGCGCTCCGACTTCCCGTCGGGTGACGACGCCGCAGACGCCATGAACGACACCGCCACCCCGAGCTACCTCGACGCCGGTCCCGCGCCGCTCCTGTTCACCGCGGCCGCGGCGGGCAAGGTGCGCGAGCTGATCGCCGAGGAAGGCAATCCCGGGCTCAAGCTGCGCGTCTACATCAGCGGCGGCGGCTGCTCGGGCTTCCAGTACGGCTTCACGTTCGACGAGGCGCGCGCCGAGGACGACCTTGCGGTCGACAGGGACGGCGTGACCCTGCTCGTCGATCCGCTCAGCCTGCAGTACCTCGCCGGCGCCGAGATCGACTATTCCGAATCGCTGACCGGCGCGCAGTTCGTGATCCGCAATCCGAACGCGAAGACGACCTGCGGATGCGGCTCCTCGTTCACCGTCTGAGCCGCGTGCGCGGCGGCCGGCGCGCCGCATGAGCGAACGCACCAACATCTTCGCGGGCCTCCCGCTCGACCGCAACGCGGAACGTCGTGACGACGCGGCCTGGGCGGCGGCGCAGCGCGCCGATCCGCATGCGCGCTACGTCGTGCTCGGCGCCGACGCGCGCGGCGGACGCCCGGCCCTGTTCGCGCCCCTGCATGGCGCCTTGCGCCTGCTCGACGCGGGAGAATGCCGCGACTGCCTCGCCGGCGTGCCGGCGACCTATCTCGGCCACGACGATCGCGGGCCGCTGTTCGCCGTCGCGCTGGAGCGCGGCGACGAGACGCGCATCGCCGACGCGCTCGGCGCGGCCTGGATCGACCTGCGCGGCGCGGGCACGCGCCTGCCGGCGTTCCAGAGCGGCCTGTTCGCCTACGCGCGCGCGATCGCCCATTGGCAGGCGCGCACGCGCTGGTGCAGCGCCTGCGGCGCGTCGCTCGAACTCGTCGCCCTCGGCCATCGCGGCAAGTGCACGAATGCCGCCTGCGGCATCGAGCACTTCCCGCGCGTCGACCCGGCCATGATCGTGATCGTGAGCTGGCAGGATCGCTGCCTGCTCGGCCGCCAGCCCTCGTGGCCCGAACACCGCTGGTCGACGCTCGCCGGCTTCATCGAGCCGGGCGAATCGCTCGAGGACGCGGTGCGGCGCGAAGTGTTCGAAGAAGCGGGCGTGCGCGTCGGCGCGTGCGAATACCATTCCTCGCAGCCGTGGCCGTTCCCGTCGTCGCTCATGCTCGGCTTCACCGCCGAAGCGATCGACCCGACGATCCGCGTCGGCGACGAACTCAGCGACGCGCGCTGGTTCGGCGTCGGCGAGATCGTCGACGCGCTCGCCGCGCGCACCCTGGTGCTGCCGCCGCGCCTGTCGGTTTCGCACGAGCTGATCGCGCACTGGCTGCGCATGCGCGGCGTCGAACTCGCCGACATCATCGGCGACGAGCCCTGGCTGCGCCCGCAGGCGTAGGCGTCGCCGGCGCACGCGGCGTCCAGTTGCGCGCGCGCCTCCGCTAGAATGTGCCCAAGCTCCGCCGCGCATCCGATCGACCATGGCCCAGATCCTGCTCGCCGTCCTGCTCGTCCTCGCATGCGCTTACGCCTTGCCCGACCTCGCGCGCTGGCGCGACTTCTCGTGGCTGCAGGTCTGGCTGGCGCAGTGGACGCGCGCGAGCGGCGACGCGGCGCGGCCGCGCTTCGCGGCGGTGCTGCTGCCGCTGCTGTTGTTCGTCGTCTGCGAGCTCATCGAGTTCGTGCTCGACCACGTGCTGTTCGGCCTGCCGGGCTTCGCGTTCGCCGTCGTCGTGCTGTTCTACTGCTGGGGCCCGCGTGACCTCGACGCGGACATCGACGCCGTGTTGCAGGCGCCCGACAGCGACCGGCGCCTCGCCGCGGCGCAGGCGTTGCGCGCCGACGGTGCGGCGGCTCCGCTTCCGTTCGAGTCGGCGCCGCTGGTCGAGGCGACGTTCGCGGCCGCGCTTTCGCGCTGGTTCGGCGTGCTGTTCTGGTTCGTCGTGCTCGGCCCGGCCGGCGCACTCGGCTACCGGATCGTGCAACTGCTCGCTCGCCATCCCGGCTTCGCCGACCACATCGACGCGAACCAGGGCGAACTGCTCGAACGCACCGCGCGCATCCTCGACTGGGCGCCGGCGCACCTCGTCGCGCTCACGCTCGCGCTGGTGTCCGATTTCGACGCGGTGATCAAGACCTGGCGCGACTACCACGCCGCACACGGCAAGGGCTACTTCACGCTCGACCTCGGCTTCCTCGGCGCGATCGCCAAGGCCGGCATCGACGCCGACGTCGAGGCCGGCGACGGCTACGCGAGCGACGTCAGCAACCCGCTGGTCGAACTCGCCGATGCGCAGCGCGTGCTGCGCCGCATCCTGGTCGGCTGGCTCGCGTTGATCGCGCTGGTCGCGTTGATCGTGCTCACGCACTGACACGCGTCGTGCGGCCGGCGATCGCCCGTCGCCGCGGTCGCGGCAATGCGCGTGCGGCGTATCGCCGCGCAACGCGTCTTCGATGATTCCCTGCCTGCATTCCGCTGCGGGCGCGCCGCCGCGCCGGCCCTGATCGCGCGCGGTTGATCTGGATCAAGCGCGCTCTGCGCGCGTGGCGCACAGTGGCGCTGGTTTCGCTGCGCACAGGTCGACGATGAGGGTCCCGCAAGCCAGCCGCATGCTCGCGCTCGGGCTGCTCCTGCTCGCCATGACGCCCATCCGTGCCAGGGACGATTGCGATGCGCCGGTCGCCGACTGGCAACCGCGCAGCGCGGTGCACGCCCTTGCGCAGCGCAACCGCTGGCAGATCGACAGACTCAAGGTCGACGACGGCTGCTACGAGATCAAGGGCCGCGATGCGGACGGCCGTCGCTTCCGCGCCCGGCTCGATCCGGCGACGCTCGACGTCGTGAGCATGAAACAGGAACACCACGCGCGCGGGCGCGAACACCCGGAGGAACACCGATGAAATCCGCATGGCCATGCGCGATTGCCGCGACGGCGCTCGCCGTACCGTCGTTCGCTGCCGCACGACCGGTCGCGCTCGAAGCGCGGCTCGCCGACTACGGCGGCAGTGGTGCCTATGTCGCGATCTACGTCACCGACGCCAAGGGGGCCCACCAGGCGACGTTGTGGGTCGCCGGCACCAAGTCCAAGTACTGGCGCCACCTGCGTGACTGGTACAAGGCCAGCGGCGGCAGGGCGAAGGTCGACGGCGTCAGCGGCGCAAGCGTCGGTGCCGGCCAGACGCTGCGCGCCACGGTGGAAATCGCCGATGCGCTGCTCGACGCGGGCTACGAGATCCATGTCGATACCGCGGTCGAGGACATGGCGGAGAACCCGTCCGAGGTCGTCGTGCCGCTGACGACCGGCGATGGCAGCAAGGCCGTGGCCGGCAAGGGCTACGTCGCGTCGTTCCGCTACACGCTCTGAAGGTGCGCACGCACCGATGCTGCGCACGCTGCATTCGATACCGGCGCTGATCATCGCGCTGTTGCTGGTGGTGGTCGCCGGAGCGGGCGTGGCGTTGTCCATCTTCCCGGCATTCGAGCACGCGGGTGCGGCAACGGGTGCGGTCGATGTCGCGACCCTCGCCGCTCGCGTCGACGCGCGCCTCGACGGCGCGGAAACGATCATGCGCCGGCCTTCGGGCGTGATCGTCGCCTACCATCTCGCCGGCCAGGCGCAGCGCGCGTCGGTCGTCGATCCGGCGACGGGCGAGGCGCTCGCGGACTGGCAGCCGCCGCGCGCGCATCGCTGGCTGCGCGACCTGCACCGCACGCTGCTGCTGCGCAATGACGGCGCGCGCATCGCGGTCGGCATCGCGGCGGCCTGCCTCGTCCTCGTCGTGGTGTCCGGCCTGTTCCTGCTCGCCCGTCGCATGGGCGGCTGGCGGCACTTCGCCGGCCGCATGCGCGGCGACGTGCTGCAACGCGCGCACGATGAAACGGCACGCATCGTCTTCGCCGGACTCCTGCTGACCGCGCTGACCGGCGTCGCGATGTCGCTCGCGACGTTCGGACTGTTGCCAGAAGGAGGGGATTCCGAGCCGTTCGGGATGCACGCGAGCGGTGCCGACCGGATCGAGCTGGAGCGGATGCCGGCCCTGCGCTCGGTCGACGTGGCGCAGCTGAAACAGCTCAAGCTCGCCGATCGCGACGACCCCACCGACGTCATCGAGATCGAAACCGCCGGTGGCACGGGCGTCGTCGATCCGGCGACGGGTACCTGGCTGTGGTGGCAAGCCGCCGACGGCTGGCAGCGCTTCCACGCCACGGTGGCGATGCTGCACACGGGCGAAGGCGCGTGGTGGCTCGGCCTCCTGCTGGGCCTGTCGTCGCTCACGGTGCCCGTGCTCGCCGCGACCGGTTTCCTGCTCTGGTTGCGCCGTCGCCGCAGCCTGCCGCGTCTTGTCGGCAATGCGCCCCTGCGCGATGCCGACACGCTGCTGCTGGTCGGCAGCGAAGGCAACACGACCTGGGGTTTCGCCATCGCGCTGCACGATGCGCTGGTGCGGGCCGGCCTGCGCGTGCACACGGCGCCGATGAACGACCTGCGCGCGTGGGGCGCACGCACGCGCCGGCTGCTCGTCCTGACGGCGACCTACGGCGACGGCGCCGCGCCGGCCAGCGCGTCGCGCTTCCTCACGCGCCTCGGGCGGATGGCGCCCGCGGCCGCGCTCGAATTCGCCGTGCTCGGCTTCGGCGACCGCCAGTTCCCGCGCTTCTGCGGCCATGCGTACGCGGTGCACGAGGCCCTCGTCGCGCACGGACTGCACGCGCTGGCCGCTCCCGCGACGGTGGACCGGCAATCGGAACCCGAATTCCTGCAATGGTGCGCCTGGCTCGCGCGCACGCTGGATCGTGCGCTCGATGTCCGCTACCGGGCACTGCTGCCGCCGACGACCACGCTGCAGGTCGTTTCACGCGAGGACTACGGCATCGATGCGCAGACGCGCACGTCGGTCCTCCGCCTCGCTCCCGTGCGCGAGCACGGCCGCCGCGCCCGCCTGCCGCGTTTCGAGACGGGCGACCTGCTCGGCGTCGTGCCGCCCGGCGGGGTCGCGCCGCGCTACTACTCGTGCGTGAGCGCGGCCGCCGACGGACGCGTCGAAATCTGCGTGCGCAGGCAGCCCGGCGGCGCCTGCTCACCATGGCTGGCGGACCTGCAGCCCGGAGCGACGCTCCGTGCGTTCTTCCGCGCGCACGAAGCATTCCGCCTGCGCGCAGGGTCGGCGCCGGTGGTCCTCGTCGGGGCCGGCACGGGCATCGGTCCGCTGGTCGGCTTCATCCGCCACAACGTCGCCGGACGCCCGATGCACCTCTACTTCGGTGCGCGCAGCAAGGACGATGGCTTCCTCTACGGCGACGAGTTGCAGCAGCTCGTGGCCGACGGCCGCCTGCGCACGCTCACCACCGCGTTCTCGCGCGCCATCCCGCGCGCGTACGTGCAGGATCGCCTGCTCGCCGACGCCGCGCGGCTGCGCGAACTGGTCGTGCGGGGAGCGTGCGTCATGGTCTGCGGCGGGCGCGCGATGGCCGAAGGCGTGGCGCGGGCATGGGAGCAGATCCTCGCCGGCTCGGGACTGTCGCTGCCGCGACTGAGGGCGCAGGGGCGCTATGTCGAAGACGTCTATTGAGCGGCTGCCCGACGCACGCCTGCAGCGTTGCCACGCGAGCGGCGCGACGATGGGAACGCGATGGTCGGCGCAGTTCCATTTCGAACCGGGCCTCGACGTGGACCGCGTCGGCGCCGAACTCGGTTCGGCGGTGGCGACCGTCGACGCGCAGATGTCCAACTGGCGCGAGGATTCCGATCTCGCGCGGCTCAACCGCGCAGCCCCCGGCCAGTGGGTCGACGTGCCGGCCGAACTCGCCCATGTGCTCGATCGCGCACTCGGGATCGGCCGCGACACCGGCAATGCATTCAACATCGGCGTCGGCGCCCTCGCCGGCGCCTGGGGCTTCGGACCAGGACGGGGCGACACGTCCGCCGGCGCGCCGGGCGGAGGCGCCGCGCCCGTGTTGCAGGGCGCGCTCGACATCGACGTCGCGAATCGCCGCGCGCGCCGCAATGCCGAGATTGCGCTCGATCTCTGCGGCATCGCCAAGGGATTCGGCGTCGACGCGCTCGGCCGCGTGCTCGGTCGGCATGGCATCGCGTCCTGGCTCGTCGGCATCGATGGCGAGATGCGCGCGCGCGGGCGCAAGCCCGACGGCACGCCGTGGGCGATCGCGATCGAGGCGCCGGGATTCGAGCGTCGCGCGGCGATGGGCGTCATCGAACTCGAAGACGCCGCGGTCGCGACATCGGGTGACTACCGCCATTGGCGGGATACCGACGCCGGACGCATCGCGCACACGATGGATCCGCGCACCGGCGAGCCGGTGCGCAACGGCGTCGCGTCGGTGACGGTCCTGGCGCAGGACTGCATGGACGCCGACGCCCATGCGACGGCGTTGCTGGTGCTCGGGGAGCACGCCGGCCGCGCATGGGCCGAACGACGTGGGCTGGACATGCTCATGCTCGTACGCGGCGAGGGCGGCATCATCCGGACCATCGCCACGGGCGTGTTCGCGGCTTGGGCGCGCGCCGGGGCGGACTGAGCCTTTCCCGCCACGGCCGCCACACGAGCGATCGCGCTATCCGATGCCGCGCGCCTCCAGCACGCGCGCGAGCACGTCGCGTGCGGCGTGCGGCCGGCCGATGGCGGCCGAGCGCGCAGCGAGTCGGGCGAGGCGCGAAGGATCGGCGACGAGTTCGCGCACGCGGTATTCGAGTGCGACCGCGTCGACCGCCTTCTGCGCCGCGCCTTGCTCGAGCAGGTAGTCGCAGTTGCGTTCCTCCTGGCCCGGGATCGGCGCGTGCACGATCATCGGCTTGCCGAGCGCGAGGCATTCGGAGGTGGTCAGTCCACCGGGCTTGGTGATGACGAGGTCGCAGGCGTGCATGAGGCGGTCGACCTTGTCGGTGAAGCCCTGCGCGAGCAGCCGCCGCGGATGCCGCGCGGCGAGTGCCTGCAACGCTTCGAGCGCTTTCGCGTTGCGACCGGCGAGCGCGACGAGCTGGAAATCGGCATCGAGCGCGAGCAGGCGCGCGGCGACCTCGTCGAGCCCGCCGAGGCCGGCGCCGCCGCCCATGAGCAGGATCGCGCGTCGCGCGGGATCGATGCCGAATTCGGCCGCGCATGCGGCGCGATCGTGCGGCTGCGCGAAGGCCGGCATGATCGGGATGCCGGTGACGTGGATGCGCGCGGCGTCGAGGCCGCGCGCGCGCATGCGGAATGCGACTTCGTCGCTCGCCGCGAACCAGGCGGCCATGTCGGGCACGACCCACATGCCGTGCAGGTCGAAGTCGGTGACGACGACGTGCACCGGGCACGCGAGGCGGCCGCGGCTGCGTTCGCGCATGAGGAGCTCTGCCGGCAGGAAATGCGTGCAGACGACCACGTCGGGCGCGAAGCGCGCGATCTCGCGGCGCAGGTCGAGCGTATGCAGTCGCTCGATCGCCCGACGCAGGCGCGCGGCCGGTGCACCCGGCGGCGTGCGGTCCATGATCCGGTAGAGCATGGCCCAGGTCGCCGGCGAGTGTTCGACCAGCTTGAGGTAGAGGTCGGTATAGAGCACGCGGAACGCGCGCGGCACGTGCTGCATGACGTCGAGATGCAGCACCTCGACGTCGCAATCCGCGGCAGCCGCGCGCAGCGCTTCGGCCGCGCGCACGTGGCCGGCACCGGCGGAAACGCTGAGAAGGAGCAGGCGGCGCGTCATGCGTCGGCGCCGCGCAGTTCGCGCACGCGCCGTTCGAGCACGGCCGCGCTCGCCTCCGTCGCCGCCAGCGGCGCACCGGCGACGAGGCCGATGCGCGCGCGGAAACGCCGCGGCAGGCGCGCGCGACCGAGCGCGCTGTCGCGCCGGCTGAACACCGATCCCCACAGGCCGCGCAGCGCGAGCGGCACGACCGGGACCGCGCGGCGCGCGAGGATCTGCTCGACGCCGGGCCGGAAGGTGTCGATCGTGCCGTCGCGCGTGAGGCCGCCCTCGGGGAAGATGCAGACGAGTTCGCCGTCGGCGAGCGCACGATCGACCTCGTCGAACGCGCGTTCCAGCAGCTCGGGATTCTCCTTGCGCCCGGCGATCGGGATCGCCTTGGCGGTGCGGAAGATGAACTTCAGCACCGGGATGCGGAAGATCTTGTAGTACATCACGAAGCGCACCGGCCGCCGCACGCTGCCGCCGATGATCAGCGCGTCCATGAAGCTCACGTGGTTGCAGACGAGCAGCGCGGCGCCTTCCTCGGGGATGCGTTCGATGTCCTCGACCTTGATGCGGTAGAGCGTGTTGACGAGGATCCACGACAGGAACCGCATCAGGAACTCGGGCACGAGCGTGTAGATGTAGATCGCGACGAGCGCGTTGAGCACGGCGGTGGCGAGCAGGATCTGCGGGATCGAGAGGCCGAGCGCGGACAGGCCGAGTCCGAACGCCGCCGCGGCGACGATGAACAGTGCATTGACGATGTTGTTGCCGGCGATCACGCGCGACAGCTCGCTGCGCTCGGCGCGGCTCTGCACGAGCGCGAACAGTGGCACGATGTAGAAACCGGCGAAGAGGCCGACGAGGACGAAGTCGAGCGCGATACGCCAGCCGCCCGGCGCGGCGAGGAACGCGAGCGCGGAAAGGTCGTGCAGCGAGGTCGCCGCCGGGCGCGCGAAATAGAGGTCGAGGCCGAACACGGTCAGTCCGATCGAGCCGAACGGCACCAGGCCGATCTCGACCTTGTGGCCCGACAGGCGCTCGCACAGCAGCGAGCCGATGCCGACGCCGATCGAGAACAGCGCGAGCACGAAGATTTGCACCGATTCGGTGCCGCCGAGGAAGATCTTCGTGTAGTTCGGCAACTGCATCGTGAACACGCCGCCGAAGAACCAGAACCAGGAGATGCCGAGCACCGAATTGAACACGGTGCGGTTCCTTGTCACGAAGCCGAGCACGCGCCAAGTCTCGGTGAACGGGTTCCAGTTGAAGCGCAGGTCCGGCGCGGTCGCGGGCGCCGGCGGGATCGCGCGGCTCGTGAGCCAGCCGAGCAAGGCGACGCCGATCACGAGCGCCGAGGCCGGCAGCGGCCCACTGCTCATCGCGACCCCGCCCGCTATCATGCCTATCAGCACGGCGAGCGACGTGCCCATCTCGACGAGGCCATTGCCGCCGACGAGTTCGTCCGGGCGCAGCGTCTGCGGCAGGATCGCGTACTTGATCGGGCCGAAGACGGTCGAATGCAGGCCCATGAGGAACAGCACCGACAGCAGCAGCGGGATGCTCTTGAACCAGAAGCCCGCCGCGGCGAGCGCCATCGCCGCGATTTCGAACAGCTTGACCCAGCGGATGATGCGCGCCTTCTCGTACTTTTCCGCGAGCTGTCCCGCGCTCGCCGAGAACAGGAAGAACGGCAGGATGAACAGGGCCGGGGCGATGTTCGAGTAGAAGCCGACCGCGTGCTCGTCCAGGCCCATGTGGTAGCCGACGAGCACGACGAGGGCGTTGCGGAACGCGTTGTCGTTGAATGCACCGAGCGCCTGGGTCGCGAAGAACGGCGCGAAGCGGCGCGTGCCGAGCAACCGGAACTGGCTGGATCCGCTCATGGTTCGCCTGCCTGGAAGGTCGCGCGAATGTAGCAGGATCGCCCTGCCGATCGCGGCCGCGGAGGCCGGCGAAGGGAACTTCGCGACATGGGCGTGGTCCCGGCGCAGCCGCCGGCGAGGCGCTAAAATGCGCGGCTGGTCCCTCCGAGCCGCCAAGCCGATGTCCCTGCGATCCCTCGCCCCGCTCGCCCTCGCCGTCGCCCTCGCGTTCGGCGCGACCCACCTGCACGCCGAGGCCCTGGTCAGGCCGGTGCCGACGCCGGACCTGACCAAGCTCCCGCCCGACCGCGCCGACGAGCTGCGCAAGACGCGCGAGGCGTTCGAGAAGAGCAAGATCGCGCTGGTCGGCGACCCGCTCGCCGAAGCCTACGCGATCCTCGGTGCCGCCTATGCGCGCAACGGGTTCATCGAGGCGGCGACGATCGCGCTCGAGGACGCGAGCCTGCTCGCGCCCAGGGATGGCCGCTGGATCTATGCGCAGGGCGTGCTCGCGCGCGCGCAGAAGCAGGCCGCGGTCGCGCAGAACTATTTCGACATCGCGCTGCAGCTGAACCAGGACTACCTGCCGATCCGCGTCACCGTCGCGCGCAGCAAGATGGACAACGGCGACTTCGACGGTGCGCGCAAGCTGCTCTCCGACTACGTCGCCAGGCACACCGACCAGGCCATGCCCTATGCGATGCTCGGCGAGATCGCGCTGAAGCAGAAGCGCTATGCCGAAGCGATCGAACAGACGCAGCGTGCGCTGGCGATCGAACCGAAGGCGAATGCGTTGTACGCGACGCTGGCCGAAGCGCAGGCCGGCGCGGGCAACGCGCAGGCCGCGGCGGAGGCGCGCGCGAAGGCGGGCAACGTGGCGCCGCTGCTCGTCGATCCGCTCGGCGACGGCCTGCTCGGGCGCCCCGCGGCGGCCACGACCGCGGGTGCGGCGGCACCGTCAGGCGGCATCGGCGACGTTCCCTCGCTGCTCGCGCTGCACCAGTACGACGCCGCGCGCAAGCTGCTCGACACCGCGCTCGCCGCGAATCCGAAGGACCCGGCGCTGCTCGCGCTCTATGCGCGTGCCGAAGCCGCCGCCGGCAACCTCGCAGCGGCCAATACGCGCGCGGACGCGGCGATCGCCGCCGACCGCAACAGCGCGCTCGCCCAGCTCAGCAAGGGCGTCGCGCAGGAGATGGGCAACGACGATGCGGGTGCGCAGCGCTCGTACCAGGAAGCCGTGCGGCTCGACCCCAAGCTCGGCGAGGCACGTTCGCTGCTCGCCGCGCTGTTGCTGCGCACGGGCCGTGCCGCGGACGCCGCGACGCAGTATCGCGCGCTCGTGCAGCTCGACCTGCGCGATGCCGAGCACTGGATGCAGATGGTCGCCGCCGACGTCGTCGCCGGCCAGTGCGGGTCGGCGTTGCGCGATGCGAGCGACCTGCTCGCGACGGACATCAACAACAAGTTCGTGCTGCAGCTGTTCGTACGCATCGCCAGCACCTGTCCGCAGGCGAACGCGAACGAGCGCCGCGGCGCGCTCGAATACGGCAGGAAGCTCTACGGCGAAAACCCGAGCGCGCCGAATGGCGAGGCCTACGCACTCGCGCTCGCGGCGAACGGCAAGTGGGACGACGCGGTGAAGATCCAGCAGGCGGCGATGTTCGTGCTCGTGCGCAACGGACTCAAGGCCGCGCTCACGCCGTACCGCCAGGTGCTGCAGCAGCTGCAGGCGCACAAGCTGCCGGACCGCCCCTGGCCTGCCGATGCCGCGGTCTACCACCCGCTGCGACTGGCTCCATACAAGCCGCCCGCGAAAGCCGCGGGCTGACGCGCCAGCGCCGCGCGTGGCGCCGGCGGCTCAGCGCCGCAGCGCGCGGTGGCCGATGTCGCGGCGGCAGAACCCGCCGTCGAAACGGATCGTGCGCACGCGCGCATAGGCGCGCTCGCGCGCGGCGCCGAGGTCGTCGCCGACCGCGCACACCGCGAGCACGCGACCGCCGGCGGTGACGACGCGGCCCTGCGCGTCGAGCGCCGTGCCGGCGTGGAACACCTTCACGTCGGTGCCGTCGGGCGCGTCGAGCCCTTCGATCACGTCGCCACTGCGCACCTTGCCCGGATACCCGGAGGCGGCGACGACGACGCCGAGCGCGGGACGCGGGTCCCAGTTCGCGCGCGCGCGATCGAGTCGGCCATCGAGGGCGTCCTCGACGAGATCGACGAGGTCGGACCTCAGGCGCAGCATGATCGGCTGCGTCTCCGGATCGCCGAGGCGCGCGTTGAACTCGATCACCTTCGGCGCGCCGTGGCGGTCGATCATGAGGCCGGCGTAGAGGAAGCCGATGAACGGTGCGCCCTCCGCGGCCATGCTCGCGATCGTCGGCCGGATGATTTCATCGAGTACGCGCCGCTCGACCTCCGGCGTGACCACCGGCGCCGGCGAATACGCGCCCATGCCGCCGGTGTTCGGACCGAGGTCGCCTTCGTCGCGGCGCTTGTGGTCCTGGCTCGTCGCGAGCGGCAGCGCGTTGCGGCCGTCGCTCATGACGATGTAGCTCGCTTCCTCGCCGTCGAGGAATTCCTCGATGACCACGCGTGCGGATGCAGCGCCGAAAGAGCGCGCGCCGAGCATGTCGTGCAGGGTCTGCTCGGCGTCCGCGAGCGTGAGTGCGACGACGACGCCCTTGCCCGCGGCGAGGCCGTCCGCCTTGATCACGATCGGCGCGCCGTGGCGGCGCACGTGGGCGAGCGCCGGGCCCAGGTCGGTGAACACGGCATAACGCGCGGTCGGGATGTTGTGGCGGGCGAGGAAGTCCTTCGCGAACGCCTTGGAGCTCTCCAGCTGCGCGGCGATCCGGCTCGCGCCGAAACAGCGCAGCCCCGCTGCGTGGAAGCGGTCGCTCACGCCCGCCGCGAGCGCGGCCTCGGGCCCGACCACCGCGAGTGCGATGCCTTCGCGCTGGGCGAGGGCGAGCAGCCCGTCGACGTCGGTCACCGCGACGTCCGCATTGCGCATGCGCGGCTCGCGCGCAGTGCCCGCGTTGCCCGGCGCGACGATCACTTCGGACACGCGCGGCGACTGCAGCAGCTTCCACGCGAGCGCATGTTCGCGGCCGCCGGAACCGATGACGAGGATTTTCATTGGAAGGCCGGGAATGGGGAATCGGGAATAGGGAATGGGAAGAGCGAAGGCGCGAAGCGGAGTGGGTATCGGAACATGGGGAGCGGCAGCGGCGAATGCGCTTCAACCATTCCCTGTTCCCGATTCCCCATTCCCGGCTTCTTCAATGTCGAAAATGGCGCACCCCCGTGAACACCATCGCCATCCCGTGCTGGTCCGCCGCGGCGATGACCTCCGCGTCGCGCATCGAGCCGCCGGGCTGGATCACCGCGCGGATGCCTGCTTCGGCGGCGGCGTCGATGCCGTCGCGGAACGGGAAGAACGCGTCCGACGCCATCACGCTGCCGGGTACTTCCAGCTTCGCCTCGGCGGCTTTCATCGCCGCGATCTTCGCGCTGACGACGCGGCTCATCTGGCCCGCGCCGATGCCGATCGTGCTGCCCTGGCGCGCGTAGACGATCGCATTGGACTTGACGAACATCGCGACGTGCCAGGCGAACAGCAGGTCGTGCAGTTCGGCGGCATCTGGCACGCGGCGCGAAACGACCTTGAGGTCGGACAGCAGCAGGGTGTCGCGATCGGCGTCCTGCACGAGCAGGCCACCGGCGATGCGCTTGTAGTCGTACGCGTGCGGCGCGGCGTCGCCCCACTCGCCGACGGCGAGCACGCGCACGTTCGGCTTGCTCGCGATCGCGGCGATCGCGTCGGCGTCGAACTCCGGCGCGACGACCACTTCGACGAACTGGCGCTCGATGATCTTCTTCGCGGTCGCGCCGTCGAGGCGGTGGTTGAACGCGATGATGCCACCGAACGCGGACACCGGGTCGCAGGCATAGGCGCGTTCGTACGCCTCGCCGAGGTTCGCGCCGAGCGCGACGCCGCAGGGATTGGCATGCTTGACGATCACGCACGCAGGCGTCTTCTGGAACGCCTTCACGCACTCGAGCGCGGCATCGGCGTCGGCGAGGTTGTTGTAGGACAGCTCCTTGCCGGCGAGCACGCGCGCGCCGGCGACCGTGCCCGGCGGCAGGTTGCGCTCGACGTACAGCGCGGCGCCCTGGTGCGGATTCTCGCCGTAGCGCAGCGTCTGCCGGCGCTCGAAGGCAAGACGCAGGCCGGGCGGGAACGCCTCGGGCTTTTCGGCGTCGGTGCGCATGCCGAGCCAGTTGGCGATGATGCCGTCGTAGCGCGCGGTGTGCGCGTAGGCGGCCGCGGCGAGGCGACGGCGCAGGGCGAGGCGCGTGCCGCCGTGGGCGAGCGATTCGAGCACTTCGGCGTAATCGGCGGGGTCGACGACGACGGCGACGTGTTCGTGGTTCTTCGCGGCAGCGCGCAGCATCGCCGGGCCGCCGATGTCGATGTTCTCGATCGCGTCGGCCATCGAGCAATCCGGCTCGGACGTGATCCGCTCGAACGGGTACAGGTTCACGACCAGCAGGTCGATCGGCGCGATGCCATGTTCGGCCATCACCGCGTCGTCGGTGCCGCGCCGGCCGAGCAGGCCGCCATGCACGGCCGGGTGCAAGGTCTTGACGCGCCCGTCCATGATTTCGGGGAAGCCGGTCACGCTGCTCACGTCCGACACCGGCAGGCCGGCTTCACGCAGGGCCTTGGCGGTGCCGCCGGTCGAGACGAGCGCGATGCCGAGCGAATCGAGGCCGCGGGCGAGGTCGATCAGGCCGGCCTTGTCCGACACGCTGAGCAGCGCGCGGCGAACCGGTACCAGGGTGGCGTCGAACATGAGCGGGCTTCGTGCCGGGGGAAGCGCGCGATTATAGCGGCGCGGCGGCGGCCGCGCGCTGCAGGGCCAGTGCGCCGGCCTAATCGGCCAGGCCGTACTGCTGCAACTTCTTGCGCAGGGTCGCGCGGTTGATGCCGAGCGCGGCGGCGGCGCGGCTCTGGTTGCCGCCGTACCAGGCCATCACTTCGCGCAACAGCGGCGATTCGACCTCGCGCATGACGAGCGCGTGCAGGCCTTCGCCCGGCTCGGATTCGACATCGGCGAGGTAGCGGCGCACGGCGCGGACGACGCAGTCGCGCAGCGCGGGTTGCAACGAGGCTTCGTGCGCGGTATCCGCGCGCAGGGGGATGGCGGCATTCACAACGTGGCCCTTCTCGGCGAGCGATCTTCCATGCGTGGGCCGACGGCGCGTGGCGCACGTCGGGAGGGGATAGTAGCGCCGTGATCGGGCGTTGATAAGTCCCTCGCGCAATCGTTCACGATCGGCGGCACGCCGGACAGCCGCTAAGCCTTCACCGATCGATACTTGCGCGATCTATCTCGCGGCGTGCTGAGAACCCGCAGGCAAGTGCGGCGGTCGGGTCACTCGAACTTGAACTCGAATGCGACCGCGTCCTTGCCGGGATCGGCGACTTCGAACACCAGCGCCGTACTCGCTCCTGGCGCGAGGCCCGCGGCGATCGTGCGCGCATCGCCGAGGTACTCGCGCGGCGCGAAACGGCGCATCGCGATGCGCTTCTCGTCGAGGTCGGACAGCGTGATCTCGACCGTCGGGAATGCCTGGGCGAACGCCGCGTCGTTGCGCAGTGTCGCGGAAATGATCAGCGCGCCCTGCACCGACGGATGCGGGCGGATGTCGCGCGACAGCAGTTCGAGCGTCGCCGCGTCATGGCGCAGCGGCAGGCGGCAGCCGAGCTTCGCGCAGAGCGGGTCGAGCCAGGCGCGCGCGCGGGCGTCGTCGATCCAGCGCGCCTGCTCGGCCCAGGCGATTTCGCCGGCGAGCGTGAGCAGCAGCAGCGCGCAGCCCGCGAGCCATGGCCCGTTGCGGCGTTGCCGCGCGCGGCGCCGGCGCTTGGCGAAGGCGGGCAGCGAGGAGCGTTCGGCCGCGCGCGCGCGGTCGGCCGCTTCGGCGAACAGGGAGGCTTGCGCGGGAACCGGCCGGAACACCGGCAGCTCCAGCTGCGGTGGCGCCGGCAGCGTCGCGTGCACGTCGAGGCGCTCGATCGGCTCGGGCGGCAGCTGCAGGCTCAGCGTGCGCAGGGCATCGAACACGGCGGCGCAGTGCCCGCACCGCACGCTGCCGTGCGCGGCGGCGAGCTCGGCGCCGTCGACCTTGTAGATCGTCAGGCATTCGGGGCACTGCGTGTACATCGGGCAAGGCGCGTGCGGGGTCGATCGATTCTAGCAGCCTCGCGCACGCCGGCCGGCGCGCGGCCTGCCGCCGCTTCGCTGCCTCAGTCCTCGCCGGCCTCGGCCGCGAGCGCCGGCGGGGTGGCCCAGGTCAGCGCGTGCGGATCGAAATCGCGCAGGCTCGGCTTGACCACCGCGAAGTATGGCGACACGTCGAAATCGCGCGGGACATACAGGCTCGAATCACGGATGTGGAGGATCTCGCGCACCTGTTCGCGCCCGGCTTCACCCTTGCTGCGCGCGATCTCGATGTCGGGCAGCACGGGGTAGCGGATCGAGGCGAATGCGGCCGCGATCAGCGACGAGCAGATCGCGCTGGTCGGCTCGCCGCCGCCGAAGGCGAGCAGGTGGCGGCGGTAGCGTTCAGGCACGGGCGGCGGGCGCACGAGATAGCGCGCGAGGTCGATGATGTTGCGCAGGTCGTACTGCTGGCCGAGGCGGCCGATCGCGTAGGCGAGCACCGCATCGATCTCCTCCTCGCGCAGGCCGACCGGCCGGCAGATGCGCGTGTGCATCTGCGCGTAGCGCTCGACCGGCACCGCGCGCACGCCGTCGTTGACGTCGGCCTCGATCAGCAGCGGCGTGTCGTCGCCGCGCGAGGCGGACAGCGCGTCGCCGATGTAGAGCGCTGCATGCGACCAGGTCGACTGCGTGAGCGTGCGGATCGCCGCGGAGAAGCGGCTCGTGCCTTCGACGAGCAGCACGTCACCCTTGCGCAAGGTCGCCGCGAGCAGTCCCGGACGGCTGGTCGCGACATGCAGGCCGGGGCGCGGGCGCGCGAGGTAGCCGGCGAGGCGATGGCCGAGCCACTGCAGCACGCTCACGATCTCCTCCGCGCCGGTCGCGATCCGCCGAGTCTATCGCGTGCCGGCGGTCGTAGTGAAAGGCCAAAGATTAAAACACGAAGGACACGAAGAAGAGCGAAAGCGGAAGCCAAAGGAGAAGCTTGAAACACGGAGCGCATGGAGAAGAGCTGTCGATGGCCTGGCGGCGCAGACGCACCCTTGGCCGATTTGAATCTCCGTGTGTTCCTTGTGCTGCGTGTTTCAATTTCTCTCGTTCTTCCTCCGAGTCCTTCGTGTTTCAGTCTTTCGCTTCGACGCCCATCACATGCGGCGGCGGCCGGAGATGCGGACCCAGTCTTCGCGCGTGGCGACGGTGAGATCGTCGAACCATTCGGCGTAGCGCGCGAGCAGTTCGTCGGCCTGGCCGACGAGGATGCCGGACAGCGCGAACGGTGCGCCTGGCTTTATGCAACCCGCGAAATGCGGCGCAAGTTCGCCGAGCGGGCCGGCGAGGATGTTGGCGACGAACACGTCGCAGGCGCGTACGACGAACTCGTCGGGAAGGTACAACGAGAGGCGGTCGGCGACGCCGTTGCGTTCCGCATTGTCGCGGCTGGCGAGGATCGCCTGCGGGTCGTTGTCGATCCCGTCGACGTGCTCGGCGCCGAGCTTGATCGCCGCGATCGCGAGCACGCCCGAGCCGCAGCCGTAGTCGATCACGTGTGTTCCGGCGAGGTCGAGGCCGTCGAGCCATTCGAGGCAGAGCGCGGTCGTCGGATGCGTGCCGGTGCCGAACGCGAGGCCCGGGTCGAGGCGCACGACCACCGCGTCGGCGTCGTCGCCGGGCGGTTCGACGTTCGACGGATAGATCCACAGGCGTCGGCCGAAGCGCATCGGCTTGAACTGGTCCATCCACGCGCGCGTCCAGTCCTGGTCGGCGACCTCGCGGAAACGCACCTGCGAAGGCTCGATCTCCGGCAGCAGCTCGGCGAGCACATGCAGGAGACCCTCGCGATCGGTGTCGGCTTCGAACAGTGCCTGCAGCGAGATCTCGCCCCACAGCGGCGTCTCGCCGACGCCGGGTTCGAGGATCGCGCGCTCGTTCGGCGTGTCGGCCTCCGCGTCGAGCAAGGTCACCGCGAGCGCGCCGGCTTCCTCCAGCGCGAGCTCGACGCGTTCCTGTTCGGACTCGCGGATCGTGAGGGAGAGTTCGAGCCACATGGGATGGGAATGGGGAATGGGGAGTAGGGAATGGTAAAGCTCAAAGCGTTGCGTGGGCATGCGGCTTGACGATTCCCCATTCCCTATTCCCCATTCCCGGGCCCTCAACCGATCCCGATCGCCTTCTCCTTCGCCTCGGCCATCCGCTTCTCGAGGTAGTGGATGTTCTGCCCGCCGGCCTGGAAGCCGCCGTCGGCCATGATGCGCTGCTGCAGCGGCACGTTGGTCTTGATGCCTTCGACGACCATCTCCGACAGCGCGATGCGCATGCGCGCGATCGCGGTGGCGCGGTCACGGCCGTGCACGATGAGCTTGCCGATCATCGAGTCGTAGTTCGGCGGGATGCGGTAGCCGTCGTAGACGTGCGTGTCGACGCGCACGCCGGGGCCGCCCGGGCATTCGAAGCGCTTGACCAGGCCCGGGCTCGGCATGAACGTGTCGGGGTCCTCGGCGTTGATGCGGCATTCGATCGCGTGGCCGTCGAGGACGATGTCCTCCTGGCGGATCGTGAGCTTTTCGCCGGCGGCGATGAGCAGCTGTTCGCGCACGAGGTCGACGCCGGTGATGAGCTCGGTCACCGGATGCTCGACCTGGATGCGCGTGTTCATCTCGATGAAGTAGAAGCGACCGTTCTCGTAGAGGAACTCGAACGTGCCGGCGCCGCGGTAACCGATGCGCTTGCACGCCTCGACGCAGACCTTGCCGATCTCGGCGCGCTGCTCCGGCGTGATGCCGGGCGCCGGCGCTTCCTCGACGACCTTCTGGTGGCGGCGCTGCATCGAGCAGTCGCGCTCGCCGAGGTGGATTGCATTGCCCTGGCCGTCCGCGAGCACCTGGATCTCGACGTGGCGCGGGTTCTCGAGGAACTTCTCCATGTAGACCTCGCCGTTGCCGAACGCGGCCTTGGCTTCGGACTTGGTCATCTGGATCGCATTGGACAGGTGCGCCTCGGTGTGCACGACGCGCATGCCGCGGCCACCGCCACCGCCGGCGGCCTTGATGATCACGGGATAGCCGATCTCGCGCGCGATCTTCGTGTTCGTCGCGATGTCGTCACCGAGCGGCCCGCCCGAACCCGGCACGCACGGCACGCCCGCCGCCTTCATCGCGCGGATCGCCTCGACCTTGTCGCCCATCAGGCGGATCACGTCGGCGGTCGGCCCGATGAAGATGAAGCCGGACTTCTCCACGCGCTCGGCGAAGTCGGCATTCTCCGACAGGAAGCCGTAGCCCGGATGGATCGCCTGCGCGTCGGTGACCTCGGCCGCGGCGATGATGCGCGGGATGTTGAGGTAACTCTCAGCCGCGGCCGGCGGGCCGATGCAGATCGATTCGTCGGCCATGCCGACGTGCTTGAGGTTGCGGTCCGCGGTGGAATGCACCGCGACCGTCTTGATGCCGAGCGTATGGCATGCGCGCAGCACGCGCAGGGCGATTTCGCCGCGGTTGGCGATGACGACTTTATCGAGCATGGGAATGGGGAATCGGGAATGGGGAATGGTCGAAGGCAGTCATCGGGAATTGCCACCCTTGTCCAGTGCATTCATGAGAGCCGTGATTCGGGCGAACAAGACGTTGGTGCACTGCTCGAACTCGGAAGATCCTTCGATGTAGCCGAGACGCGTTGCGATCTGGATTTGCGTATCGAGCTCCGACAACGACCCGCGTGCAATGGAGAGGAAGCGAAGGTATTCCGCGGTGGATCTTCTCGCTGCGCCCTCGGCAATGTTGGAGGGGATGCTCACCGCGGATCGCCTCGCTTGGGACACGAGCCCGAAACGTTCTGAATCGGGAAAGGAACGAGACAGGCGATAAACGAGTTCCACGAGCGACATGGAATCCCGCCAGACGTCGAGGCGTTCATGTGGCCGCTTTGACGATTCCCCATTCTCCATTCCCGATTCCCGGCTTCAGCCAATGACGAACATCGGCTCGTCGAATTCCACCGGCTGGCCGTTCTGGACGAGGATCGCGAGCACGGTGCCGGCGACGTCGGCTTCGATCTGGTTGAACATCTTCATCGCCTCGATGATGCCGAGCGTTTCGCCGGCCTTGACCGCCTGGCCGATTTTCACGAACGGCGGCGAATCGGGGTTGGCCGAGGCGTAGAACGTGCCGACCATCGGTGCCTTCACGACGTGGCCCTCGGGCAGTGCCTTGCCGCCGGCGGACTCGGTCGGGACCGACGCGCTCGCCGGCGCGGCTGCCTCGACGCGCACGGGCGCCGCCACCGGTGCGGGAGCGACCGGCAGGGCGCCGACCATGCCCTTGGGCAGGCGCGACAGGCGCACGATTTCCTCGCCTTCCTTGATTTCCAGTTCGGCGAGGTTGGATTCCTCGAGCAGGTCGATGAGCTTCTTGATCTTGCGCAGGTCCATGGGGACTCCTGGGCCGTGTTGTACGGAAAGGTCTGGAACGGGAATCAGCTCGCGAGGCGGCGCATCGCGGCGTCGAGCGCGAGCCGGTAACTCAGCGCGCCGAAGCCGGCGATCACGCCGACCGCGAGGTCGGAAAAGTAGGAATGGCGGCGGAACGCCTCGCGCGCATGCACGTTCGACAGGTGGACCTCGATGAACGGCAGCGCGACCGCGGCGAGGGCGTCGCGCAGGGCGATGCTCGTGTGCGTGAATGCAGCCGGGTTGATCAGGATGAACGCGGTGCCGTCGCCGCGCGCGGCGTGCACGCGCTCGATCAGCGCGTGCTCCGCGTTCGACTGGAAGCTCGCCAGTTCATGGCCGGATGCTCGCGCGATCGTCGCCAGTTCGGCGTCGATCTCCGCCAGCGTCGCGTGCCCGTACGTCTCCGGCTCGCGCGCGCCGAGCAGGTCGAGGTTGGGCCCATGCAGGACGAGGATCGTGGCCACGGCCGCGCCGGTCGAAAAGGGCGGTTAGTCTCGCCCGTTCGGCGGGATCTGTCCAGTTCGGCGACGTTCGGTGACGTTCGTGCGCGGTTCGTCAGAGATGTGGCTGGAGCCACCGCTCCAGCGTCGCTTCGGTGAAATTGCCGTAGCGTTGCGCGAGGATGCGCCCGTCGCGCCCGACGAGCACCGAGTACGGCAGCACGTCGCGCTCGTTGCCGAATGTGTTCGAGGCGTCGCCGCCGCGCGCCGGCGCGGCTTCCGGGTCGTCGACGAGGATGGGGTAGGCGACCGGGTGCTCGCGCAGGAACGCGCGGGTCGCCTCGGCGCCATCGGCGGCGACGCCGACGACCTGCAGGCCGCGCCCGGCGAGGCGCTGCTGGGTGCGATCGAGCAAGGGCATCTCCTCGACGCAGGGTGCGCACCAGCTCGCCCAGAAGTTGACGAGCACGAGCTTGCCGTTCCAGCGGTCGAGCGACTGCGGCTGCCCGTCGGGGCCGGGCAGGTCGAGCGCGGGTCGCGGCTGGCCGACCAGGACGGTCGCCGTGCGCGTGGCGGTCGGCGTCGCCGGCCGCAGCCAGAGCCCGGCGCCGAGACCGGCGAGCGCACCGGCGATCGCAAGCGCGACCACGAGCAGGTGGGTGCGATCGAACACGCGTCGCCTCAGTGCGGCGCGAGCGCCTGCTCGACGATCGCCTGGGTCAGCACGGTCGGCAGCGCATGGCCGCGGCCGGCCTCGCCGGCGCGGAACACGACGTAGAGCGGCACGCCGACTGCGTTGTAGTCCTGCAGGAACGCGGTGATCGCGGGGTCGACATTGGTCCAGTCGGCGGTCATGAGCACCGCGTTGCTGCGCCGGAGCAGGTCGCGGAACGCATCGGTGTCGAGCACGGCCTTTTCGTTGACCTTGCAGGTCACGCACCAGTCGGCGCCGACATCGACGAATACGCTGCGGCCTTCGGCACGCAGGCTGGCGAGGCGTTCGGCCGAGTACGGCACGCCGGCGCTCGTCGC
The DNA here is from genome assembly GCF_004342425.1 of Dokdonella fugitiva. Classification (GTDB taxonomy): domain Bacteria; phylum Pseudomonadota; class Gammaproteobacteria; order Xanthomonadales; family Rhodanobacteraceae; genus Dokdonella_A; species Dokdonella_A fugitiva. The sequence continues at coordinate 59,331 of NZ_SLWQ01000014.1, forward strand.
GGCGTGCGCGGCCGGCGCTTCGAGGCGGGCGATCCGCGCGATCGGCAGCAGGGCCGCGAGGATGACGACGACCGCGATCACGCGCTGCACGGGATGGCCCTGGTAACGGTGGCGTTCCCACCACCACAGGCCGAGCGCGAGCACGGTCGCGCCGATCAGCACCCACGCGATGGCGTCGATGCCGCGCTGGTTGCCGAGTACCCAGGCGAGCCAGACCGCGGTCAGGTACATCGGGAACGCGAGGAACTGCTTGAGCGTCTCCATCCACGCGCCCGGTCGCGGCAGTCGTGCGGCGAGCGCGGGCACGAAGCCGACCAGCAGGAACGGCAGCGCGAGGCCGAGGCCGAGCGCGAGGAACACGAGCAACGCGACGAACGAGGAGGCCGAGAACGCATAGGCGAGCGCCGAGCCCATGAACGGTGCCGTGCACGGACTCGCGACGACCACCGCGAGCACGCCGGTGAAGAAGTCGCCGGCCGCGCCACTGCGGTTGCTGAGGCCCTGGCCGACGCCGGCGAGGCCGGCGCCGATGTTGTAGACGCCCGACAGCGACAGGCCGATCGCGAACAACACGTAGACGAGCACCGCGACGAATACCGGCTGCTGCAGCTGGAAGCCCCAGCCGAGTGCCTGTCCGGCCGCGCGCAGGCCGATCACGGCGAGGCCGACCGCAGCGAACGTGACGAGCACGCCCGCGGTGTACACGAGCGCGTGCCTGCGCGCCTTCGCCGCGCTCTCGCCGCTCTGCGCGAGGCCGAGCACCTTGAGCGAAAGCACCGGCAGCACGCACGGCATGAGGTTGAGCACGAGGCCGCCGAGCAGCGCGAACAGCAGCGCGCCGAGGATGCCGGTGAGCGAAGGCTGGGAGCCGGGGGCCGGGGGCCGCTCCTGCCCGGCCGCGTCCGCTGCGGTCGCGGGAGCGGCTTCAGCCGCGATGCTCTCCGCTGGTGCCGCGATGAATGCCGCCTTCGCCGCGGCGAGCTGCTCGGCCGTCGCTGCAGGCAGGTCGACCGACACGTCCTTCTGCATGACCGGATAGCAGATGCCGTTCTCGAGGCAGCCCTGGTACTCCGCGTGCAGCTTCACGGTCTGCGCGTCGCCGCGGTCGCGCAACAGGCCGATCGGCAGTTCCACCTGGTCGTAGTAGACCTGGACCGTACCGAAGTGTTCGTCGGTGTGGTCCACGCCTGCCGGCCACTGCGGTGCGCCGAGCGTGATGCCGTCGCCGCCGGCGAGCGTGACCTTGCTCCTGTCGCGATAGAGGTAATAGTTCTTCGGCATCGTCCAGCGCGCGAGGATCGCCGTCGGGCTCTGCGCGATCGCTTCGAACACGAATGCCTGTTCGGGCGGCAGCGGTGCACTGTCGACGGCGCCGGCATCGGCACCGAGCTGCAAGCCGCCGCCGGAGGCGAGCACGCCGCCGCCGTTGCCGGCGAGCGGATTCGGAGGCAGGCCCGCGCCGGGGCCGGTGTTCGTCGCCACCGTCGCGGCCGCGGCGAGATCGAGCGTGACCGTGGTCGGGTGCGGTGGATAGCAGATCTTCGGATCGGTCTCGTGGCAACCCTGCACGGTCAGCGACACGGTGACGCTCTTCGCCGCCGCATCGGCGAGCGTGTACGGCAGGGTCGCGTCGATCGCATGGTGGTAGACCTCGACTTCGCCGAGGAACTCGTCCTGCTTCTTCTCGCCCGCGGGCAATTCGAGCGTGCCGAGCGTGAGCCCGGCCTGCGTCGTCTTCGCCTTGATGCGCGAGCGGTAGAGGTAATAGTCGGGCGCGATGTCCCAATGCAGCGCCAGCTTGCCCGCGCCCGCGGTCTTCGCCTCGAGCCTGAAGGCCTGTTCGACCGGCAACAGGCCGTCCTCCTGCGCGTGCGCGGCGCCGGCCGCGAGGGCGAGCAGGAACATGGCGGTCAGGCCGGTGGGCAGGCTGCGCATCGGAAGGTCACTCCGTCGGATACGGTAACAGGGGACCGCGTTTGGACCGCGGATCTTGCAGGACGTTCATCGCGGATGGGTGGGGCCGGCCGCGGATTCAAGGTCCGCGCAGGCCTGCTCGAACCAGGCGAGGTAGTCCGGCGCGCCGGCGACGACGTCGAGCGCGAGCAGCTCGGGCACCTCGTACGGATGCAGCGCGGCGATGCGCGCCATCACCGCGTCGAGACGCGCCCGCACGGTCTTGACGAGCAGCAGCACCTCGGCGTCGACGTGCACGCCGCCCTGCCAGCGATAGGTCGAGGTCACGCCGGGCAGCGCCTGCACGCACGCGGCGAGGCGCTCGTCGACGAGCGCGCGCGCGATGCGCGCGGCGGTATCGGCGTCGGGGCAACTGCAATGGATGACGACGGCGGCCATGGCGGCGATCGGTGGCGGAGCGGGTCGCCGATCATCGCATGGGGCGGTGGGCGGGCGCAGGCGATCGCGGCCGATGGCTGGAAGCATCGCGACTGAAGCCGCTCCCACAATCGATTTGCGGGAGCGGCGCAAGCCGCGATGCTCTTGCGCCGCCCTCGCTGGAGTGTGTCTTCCGGCTACGGCGCCGCGTCGAATCCGTTCGCGAAGATCACGTCGCTCGGCACGACCGGCTCGCACACCGCGGGTTCGCTCGATTCGAACAGCGCGCGCGTCGCCCATTCGGGATGGTCGACGAACGGGTTGCGATTGCCCTGGAAGCTCTGGATCACGTCGTTGCGCGCGACTTCCTCGGCATCGGGCGGATCCTGCAGGTGCCAGTCGAGCAGGGTCGTGAGCAGGCCCATGTATGCCTTCGCCGCGGTGTTGCTCGTGATCGTGATGAGGCTGCGGTTGTCGGTGAGTTCGAGGTCGGGGATCACGCCGTCGTGCGCGGCCTCGGCGGCGATGCCTTCGTAGCGGATCGCCATGTAGAACATCGCGCGCGCCATTTCGCCCTTGCGGTGGTTCCACACTTCGAACGAACCGGCGTTGCCGTCCGGCGAATGCACCCAGTTCGAGTTGCCCGGGTAGACGCCGCTGCCGCCGCCGACGCCGTTGTTCGCTTCGGTCGGCAGTTCCGTGCAGCCGCTCGCGCAGTTGGAGAACGGCTTGTTGCCGCGGCTCGCGTTCTGGCTCGTGTCCGACAGCCACAGCATGTGCGTGTCGGTGTACGCGGCAAGGCTGCTGTTGGCGAAGCCGAGCGAGTTCGGCCAGGTATGCTCGCGGTTGTAGGTGAGGCCACTGCCGGTACCGGCGCGATCGCTGCCGATCGCATAGGAGCGGTTGCGGTAGACGTCGATCATCTTCGCCGGGTTGTTCGGGTCCTGCTGCGCGATCTCGAGGATCGTCCAGGTGTTCGTGCCCGAGCCGCTGTACGGGTAGATCGTGTGGCCCTTGATCGTCGCGTGCAGCGAGCAGCGCAACTGTTCGGGGCTGCTCGTATTGACCTGCGCGTAGTAGCCGTCGAGCGTGCCGGTCGCGACCTGGAACGCGACGACGACGTCGGCGCCCATCGCGATGCCGTCGAGGTCGTGCACGCCGTCTGCGTCGATCGTGAACGCGCAGTGGCCGCCGGCGGGCAGCACGGTCGCCGGCGTCAGCGTGCGCTGCGCGCCCGTGCCCGACTCGTCGAGTGCGATCGGCGTCGAATCGCAGGCGAGCGCGAACGCGTTCGCGGTCGTCACCGGTTCGCTGAACGTCACGCGCACGTCGCTCGCGATCGCGACGTTGGTCGCGCCGTTGGCGGGTTCGGTCGACACGACCGACGGCGGCGTCGTCGCGGGGTCCTGCGTCGCGAACGTGACGACGTGGTCGGCGGCGAGCGGATCGGGCGTGCCGTCGAGGTCGGTGACGTGCGCGGCGAGGATCGTCCAGGTGCAGGTTTCGTTCGCCGCGAACGCGGGCGAAGGCGTCAGCGTGTAGGTGGTCGGGCCACCCGCGACGCTGGCCGTGTGCGCGGCCGAGTTGGAGCAGGCGATCGTGTACCACGTACCCGTCGTCGCCACGGCTTCGCTGAAGGTGACGGCGAGCGTCGTGCCGGTCGCGACGCCGCTCGCCCCCGCGGCCGGCGTCGTCGACGCGACGGTCGGCGGCAGGTCGACCGGCGGATCGCCGGCGATCGCGAATTGCACGTCGTCGATCGCGAGACCGTCCTCGGCACCGGCGATGTCGAGGTCGACCCAGCGCACCCACAGGTGCGCGCCGGGCGCGAGCGAGAGGCCGGCGATCGTGCCGGCGATCGCGCCGCGGTTCGCGGCGAGGTTGCCATCGAGCGCACCGACCGCGCCCGTCGTCACCGGCGAGGCGAAGTCGAGCGCATCGACGTCGACCCAGGTCGCCGAGCCGTCGTTGATCGAGGTCGCGTCGAGGCTGTACTGGAAGTCGAGGCGGTCGCTGCGGCCGGTCGCACCGAGTCGCCACTGCTCGCCCGCATAGGTCACGTCGATGTGGTCGACGACGAGGCCGCTGTCGTTGCCGAGCTCGGCGCCGATCAGCGGTTGCAGCGAACCGGACCGCAGCATGCCGAGCGCTCGCTCGCTCGCGCTGCCCGTGCCGTAACTGTAGGTGTTGCCACCCGCGGTGCCGCCGTTGTCGGCGGCATAGGTCGCGTTGGCATTGGAGCCGGCTTCGACGAAATGCCAGCCGGCCGGCAGGGTCGTGCCGGTACCGGTCGCGGCGAGCGTGTCGAAGTGCTCGGCCGCGGGCGTGCCGCCGACGAGCGGGACGTATTGGGCGTGCGCGGCTGGCGCCGACGCGAGGAAAAGCAGGAGTGCGGCGCCGAAGGCGCCCTTGGCGTACTGCATGTGGATTCCCCAGGACGAGGTCCGCGCATCGTGCGCGGGCCTGCCGCGCGACTATAGGCCGGAAGCCGGGTGCTGTCGCGGGACCCCGCTTGAATCGGCGGGCAGGGACGCCATCTGGGACGCAGCCGTTCCCGCCCCTTTTCGGAGGCGGGCTTCGCCGCTAAACTTGGCACTCAGCACCAACAAGTGCTAACAATCTTGCGTTAGTCCTTCAACATCAAACTGTTACGGAGACACCCCATGAAGCTTCGCCCGTTGCACGATCGCGTGATCATCAAGCGTCTGGAAGCCGAAACGAAGTCGGCCGGTGGCATCGTGATCCCCGACGCCGCGGCCGAGAAGCCGATCAAGGGCGAGGTCATCGCCGCAGGCGCCGGCAAGATCCAGGAAGACGGCAAGGTCCGCCCGATGGCGGTCAAGGTCGGCGACATCGTGCTGTTCGGCAAGTACTCGGGCACCGAGGTCAAGGTCGACGGCCAGGAACTGCTGGTCATGCGCGAAGAAGACCTCATCGCCGTCGTCGAGAAGTGAGAAGGCGCCGGGAGTCGGGAATGGGGAATCGGGAATCGTAAGAGCAACCTTGCTCCGGACCCGCCCCGTACCTGATTCCACGCGCTTCGCTTTTCGCTCCTGACGATTCCCCATTCCCGATTCCCGATTCCCGGAGTTTTTCCCATGGCAGCCAAAGAAATCCGCTTCTCCGAAGACGCGCGCACCCGCATCCTGCGCGGCGTCAACACCCTCGCCAACGCCGTCAAGGCGACGCTCGGCCCGAAGGGCCGCAACGTCGTGCTCGAGAAGAGCTTCGGCGCGCCGACGATCACCAAGGACGGCGTGTCCGTCGCCAAGGAGATCGAGCTGGCCGACAAGTTCGAGAACATGGGCGCGCAGATGGTCAAGGAAGTCGCGTCCAAGACCTCCGACGTCGCCGGTGACGGCACCACCACCGCGACCGTGCTGGCGCAGGCGCTGATCCGCGAAGGCCTCAAGGCCGTCGCAGCCGGCATGAACCCGATGGACCTCAAGCGCGGCATCGACAAGGCGGTCACGGGCGCGGTCGAGGAGCTCAAGAAGCTCAGCAAGCCGTCGGCGGACTCGAAGTCGATCGCCCAGGTCGGCACGATCTCGGCCAACGGCGACGACGCGATCGGCTCGCTGATCGCGCAGGCGATGGACAAGGTCGGCAAGGAAGGCGTCATCACGGTCGAGGAAGGCTCGGGCCTGCAGAACGAACTCGACGTCGTCGAGGGCATGCAGTTCGACCGCGGCTACCTGTCGCCGTACTTCATCAACAACCAGCAGAGCCAGCAGGTCGAGCTCGAAGAGCCGTACGTGCTGCTGCACGACAAGAAGATCTCCAACGTGCGCGAGCTGCTGCCGGTGCTCGAGGGCGTCGCCAAGGCGGGCAAGCCGCTGCTGATCGTCGCCGAGGAAGTCGAAGGCGAGGCGCTGGCGACGCTGGTCGTCAACACGATCCGCGGCATCGTCAAGGTCGCGGCCGTCAAGGCGCCGGGCTTCGGTGACCGCCGCAAGGCGATGCTCGAGGACATGGCGATCCTGACGGGTGGCCAGGTGATCTCGGAAGAAGTCGGCCTGCAGCTCGAGAAGGCGACGCTGAAGGACCTCGGCAAGGCGAAGAAGGTCGTCATCTCGAAGGAGAACACGACGATCATCGACGGCGCCGGCGAAGCCGGCAACATCCAGTCGCGCATCAAGCAGATCAAGGCGCAGATCGAGGAAACCTCCTCCGACTACGACCGCGAGAAGCTGCAGGAGCGCGTCGCCAAGCTCGCCGGTGGCGTGGCCGTGATCAAGGTCGGCGCCGCGACGGAAGTGGAGATGAAGGAAAAGAAGGCGCGCGTCGAAGACGCCCTGCACGCCACGCGTGCGGCGGTCGAGGAAGGCGTGGTCCCGGGCGGCGGCGTCGCGCTGATCCGCGCGCTGGCCGGCATCGCCAAGCTCAAGGGCGACAACGAAGACCAGAACCACGGCATCCAGATCGCCAAGCGCGCGATGGAAGCGCCGCTGCGCGAGATCGTCACCAACGCCGGTGAAGAAGCGTCCGTGATCCTCAACAAGGTCGCCGACGGCAAGGGCAACTTCGGCTACAACGCCGCGACGGGCGAGTACGGCGACATGGTCGAGCTCGGCATCCTCGATCCGACCAAGGTCACGCGCACCGCGCTGCAGAACGCGGCGTCGATCGCCGGCCTCGTCATCACGACGGAAGCCATGGTCGCCGAAGCGCCGAAGAAGGAAGAAGCCCACAGCCACGGCCCGGCGGGCGGCGGCATGGGTGGCATGGGCGGCATGGATTTCTGATCCACGCCATCCATCGAGCATCACCGCGAAGCCCGGCCTTGTGCCGGGTTTCGTTTTTTCCGGCGTCTGGCTGCAAACAACCCGCTTCCGCCGCAGCAATGTCGGACGCGAAAAGCAGAAAGCGCCGATATGAACGTGCGACCCGCGGGCGCAACGCTGAGCAGGCGTCCCTGCACCGGAGCGCTGCGTGCCGCGCCTCGTCGCATCCCGGCGGCAGGCCGAGGTGCGCGCGCCGCTGCCGGCCGCCCACGCCGCAACACGCTACGCACGCCACGCGCCCGAGCGCACGCTGCTGTACGCATTGGTCGAGGCGCACTATCCGGATTTCAT
>NZ_SLWQ01000015.1 GCF_004342425.1 Dokdonella fugitiva
CGAGATTTTGGCAACTTTGCGCCAGGTTTCGATGCCGGTTCTGCAAATCGTGCTTCTGGCATGGGGCGGCGAGGGCTTATTCAGACCTTCCTTAGCTGGGGCGAAATCGGGTAGATTCCGGCTGAGGCGCGCGCCCGACGCTCGTGACGACAAGCCGGTTTCGCATCGACGGAAAGGGACGGGGTGGATGTGATGGATCACGGACGCATGCGATGGATCGTGCTGGCGCTGGCAGCGATCGCGGGTGTAGCGCTGCTGTATCGGCACATTGCCACGGCTCCCGGCGCCGCCGACGCACCGACGCGCGCAGGCACGGAGGGCGCGATGGCGCCCGCCGATTCGCCGCATTCCCCTCCCACGGCCCCGCCCTCGATGCAAGCCGCGAGCGACCTCGACGATCGCCCTTTCGTCGAGGCGCGCGCGGAACTGGAACGCCGCGCCGAGCGCGGCGACGCACGTGCCGCCGCGCGGCTCGGTCGCGCATTCGCCCAATGCAACGGCTACGTGCCGGTGGACGACGCGCAGCTCGAATCGTGGGTGGTCGAAGCGACCGCGCGAGGGGTCGTGTTCAACGAGGGTGACCATCCGCTCGGCCCGGATGCCCTGCTCGCGCGCCTGAAGGCGAACCAGGCGCAGAGGGCGCGCGATTGCGCCAACGCGGGCGGCATCGACGAAAAGGATCCGTGGCCGCTCGCGTTCCGCTGGACCGAACGCGCCGCCGCGCTCGGTGACGCCGACGCGCAGGCGCTGTACGGCAGCCTTGCGTTCGCGACCTACAGCGCGCGCTCGGCGATCGTCGATGCGGAGGAACTGCGCGAGCGCAAGCGGATCGCACGCGACTATCTCGAACGCTCGCTCGCGCGCGGCGACGCGCTCGCGTTGCAGCAGATGTACTTGCACCATGCGCACGGCACGCTCTACCCCGAGGACGCGGAAGCCGCCTATCGTTATCTGTATGCGTACTCGCTGACGCCGCGTTCGGTCGAACTGGCGCCGGATGCCTTGGCACGCCTGCTCGACGAAGCGGCCGCCCCACTCGACGACGCTGCGCGCGAGCGTGCGCGCAGCGCGGCTCGTGCGCTTGCTGCCTGCTGCATGTCGCCGGGTGCGCCATGAAGCGGCTCCCGCGGTACGCGATCGCCACGGCCGGTATCGCCCTGGTCGCGGGCGCATGGCTCGCGCTGCGGCATGAGCGCACTGCGGACGTCGTCGCACCTGCGCCGCGTGTCGAGACGCCGGCCGCCGCTGCCCTTGCCCCAGCCCCTTCGCCCGCCGCGTCGCCCCCGGCGCGCCCGGCGGCGCCGCCGGCCGTAGCCGCGGCACGACCGTCGGCGCCCGGGGTCCCCGCGCACGAATGGCCCGACTACCGCACGCCGTTCGGCGAAGCAGTGCAGCAACTTCGCGGGTGGGCGGACGCCGGCGACATGAAGGCCGCGATCACGCTGTCCTCGCAACTGAGCTTGTGCACGCCCCATGGCCTGCGCGTAGCCGAGGCCTCCGACGACGATGATCGCCGCTCGATCATGATGGACGCGACGGACGAGCATTGGACAGAAAGCCAGCGCGAGACACGCCGCGCCAACATGATGCAGCGGATCAACGAGAATGCGGAACGACGTGCCGCCTGCGCAGCCCTGCCGCACGACATCCTCGCGCATTGGCTCGACCCGATCGATCGCGCCGCGCAGTCGGGTGACACCTATGCGATGCGTGAGTACGCGCGCCTCGCGATGGGCGAGTACGACGGCGTGGCGGCCGTCGTCGCCGACGTCGACGAAGCGATCGCGCGTCGCGACAAGGCACGCGCCTACCTCGACGAGGCAGTGCGTCGCGGCGACACCTCCGCGCTCGTCGACCTCGCCGGCGCCTACGGCGAGGCGCCGACGATCAACCTGTATGCCGCGGATGCGGCGCGCGCCCACGCCTACGCCTATGCCGCCTTGCAGGCCGCGGACCTGACCGGGATGGAGCGCGACCAGATGACCTGGTTGCTCGACCGCAGTGCGCGCCCGCTCGATGCATCCACGCTCGCGCAAGCCGAAGCCGAGGGACGCCGGCTGTACGCGGAGTGTTGTGCCGGGCATTGAACGGCCGGAGCGCAGTCCCGGCGAGAACCCGGCCCCATCGTTCGAGGCATGCGCGTTGGCGCGTGCAAGAAGGGGCCGTCGGACGAGGTGCCGAGGGCCACGCTGCGGATCGGCCGTCGCGTGATACTGGCCGTTCAGGACCGGTCGTTCACGATGAAGTGAACCGCATAGGTGGAAGTGCCATGTTCGACACTCTCAAGGCGCGCTGGCGCGCCTTCATCGCCGTACCGCGCGGGGAGCGGTTCCTGGCACATCATCGCCGCGCGCATCGCGACGGCGCGGCGGGATGGGTGCGCTATGCGGTCATGGCGGGCGCGTCGCTGATGATCGTGGTCGGCATCGCGATGCTCGTGCTGCCGGGGCCCGGGCTGCTCGTGATGCTCGCGGGCGCGGTGTTGCTCGCGGAGGAATCGGCATTCGTGGCGCGGGTGATGGACCGGATCGATCTTGCGGTCGCGCGTGCGGGGCGGAGGTGGCGGCGGGGGCTGCGGGCTGAGGGCTGAGTCGCGTAGGCTGGATCAAGCCGTGCAGCGGCGGATAGGGCGCTTGCGCGCCTCAGCAGCCAACAATCGTTGGGGGAGCCGGCTTCATCTACTGCGGCGCTTGCGCCCGTCGCGAGTTCGGCCAGATCGTCCGGAATGTCCTTCGAGTACGCGCGTTTGCGGATCGCCCAAATGTCTCGGACCTTGCGTGGGGCTTTCTGGCCCACCGGCTTCCCTTTGTTCCACGGAGCCGACCGAATCTCGACAGAGGCGTAGAGTTTCGCGGCGCACAACTCCATCCGTTCGCCCTGAGCGCAGGCCGCAGACCCAGTCGAAGGGCCATTGCCCTCGACGGCGGGCGCATCGACTCCGCCCGCTTCGCGGGCTGCGCCCAGCAATTTTCGAAGCGTCGACCCGGTGAAGACAGGTGCTCCCACGGATTCGACCGCCTCGGCGCAGGCCCGCGAGCGGCAGGGGTGATGTGCGTGGTTTCGTCGATTTCGATCAGGGCCTTGCCGCGGGTGGCGCCGCGGGCGCGTCGGCGGCGTACACGCGCCGTCCGCTGACCCAGGTCTGCAGCACGCGCGTCTTCCAGATCTCCGATGGCGCGACCTTGAAGTAGTCGCGGTCGACGAGGATGAAGTCGGCCCGCTTGCCGGGCTCGAGCGTGCCGACCGCGTCTTCCGCGTGGCCGGCCCAGGCCGCGTCGAGCGTGAACGCGCGCAGCGCCTCGATGCGCGTCATCGCCTGCTCCGCGTGCCAGCCGTGCGGCGGATGGCCGTCATGGTCCTGGCGCGTGATCGCCGAGTACAGGCCGAAGAACGGATTGGCCGACTCGACCGGGAAGTCCGAACCGCCGGCGATGCGCGTGCCTTGCTTGAGGAACGTGCGCCACGCGTACGCGCCGCGCAGGCGCTCGCGACCGACGCGGTCCTCGGCCATGTTCATGTCCGAGGTCGCGTGCGTCGGCTGCATCGAGGCGACCAGGTCGAGCGACTTGAAGCGCGGGATGTCCGCCGGCGCGACCACCTGCGCGTGCTCGATGCGGTTGCGCAGGCCGCGCGCATCGGGGTGCTTCGCGTAGACGCTCGCGAACGCGTCGAGTACTTCGCGGTTGGCGCGATCGCCGATCGCGTGCACGCCGACCTGGTAGCCCCTGCCGACCGCCTTGTCGATCATCGCGGTGATGTCGGCGGGGGGATGGAACAGCAGGCCGCTGTTCGCACGGTCGTCGGAGTACGGCGCGAGCAGCGCCGCGCCACGGCTGCCGAGTGCACCGTCGGCGTAAAGCTTGACCGCGCGCACGTCGAGGAATCCGTCGCCGTAGCCGCTGAGCGGGCCGTCCTTGGCGATCGCATCGAAGTCGGCGCCGACGTCGCCGATCATCGCGTAGATGCGCGTGGTGAGCTTGTGCTCGTCCGCGTAACGGCGGTACAGCGCATAAGTGCCAGCGTCGATGCCCGGGTCGTGCACGCCGGTGAGGCCGACGCTGGCCATCTCGGCGAGCGCGGCATCGAGCATGCGCGCGGCCTCGGCCTCGGTCGGCGCCGGCACGTGGCGCTCCACCAGCGCCATCGCCGCGTCGACGAACACGCCATTCGGGTTGCCCTCCGCATCGCGTTCGATGCGACCGCCCGGCGGATCGGGCGTGTCGCGCGTGATGCCGGCGATGCGCAGCGCCGCCGCGTTCGCCCAGGCGGCGTGGCCATCGACGCGATGCAGCCACGCAGGCCGATCGGCGACGGCGCGGTCGAGCTCGTGCGCGGTCGGGAAGCGGCCGAGCTTCCACACGACCTGGTTCCAGCCGCGGCCGATGACCCAGGCGTCGTCGGGATGCGCGGTCGCGAACGCGCGCACGCGCGCGAGTGCGTCGTCGAGCGAGGTCGAAGCGGTGAGGTCGGCGCGGATCTTCATTTCACCCAGGCCCATCACGTGCCCGTGTGCATCGATGAGGCCCGGCAGCAGGACGTGGCCGCCGCCGTCGACGACGTCGGCCTTGCCGGCCCGGCGCGCGAGCCCGGCGTGCGAACCCGTCGCGACGACCTTGCCGTCGGCGACGAGCATGGCCTCGAAGCGTTGCAGCTTGCCGGCGCGGTCGAGCGTGTAGCCGTCGACGTGGTCGAGCAACAGCTCGCCCGCCCCGGCGGTCGCGGCGCCCAGGGCCGCGAAGAGCGCGATCGGCAACGAGTGGAACAGGTGGACAATGCGCATCGAAGTCCCCGCCTCCGCTGGAATTCCGCAACGATAGCGGTTCCGGCGCCGGCCCGGTACCGCTCCCCGGCGCGCGCATTGCTTGCGCCCGGCGCGAACTCGGCGGCATCCTATGCCCGGACGGCGCCGGGAAGGGCCGCTGCCGCCCGCTGCGCGGGTCCAACAGGAGTGACTTCGCCGCGCATGATCGAATTCGGACACAGCACACACGTCGGCCTGCGCCGCGAGCACAACGAGGACACCTACTACGCCGACGCCGAGCTCGGCCTGTGGCTCGTCGCCGACGGCATGGGCGGCCACGAGCACGGCGAAGTCGCGAGCGCGCTCGCGCGCGACACGCTCGTGCGCGAGGTGAGCCGCGGCACCGAGCTCGTGCGGGCGATCCAGATCGCCGACGAAGAAATCATCCGCCATTCGACGCGTCGCTCCGAAGCCCTGCCGATGGGCACGACGATCGCCGCCCTGCGCCTTTCCGGCGAAAGCGCGTTCGAAGTCGCCTGGGTCGGCGACAGCCGCATCTACGTGTGGAACGACGGCCTCAGGCAGCTGTCGCAGGACCACTCCTACGTGCAGGAGCTGATCGACCAGGGCGCGATCACCAGCGAACAGGCGCGCAGCCATCCGCACCGCAACGTCGTCACGCAGGCGCTCGGCGTCACCGACCCGCAGTCGCTGCGCGTGGCGAGCATGCGCGGCGAACTCACGCCGGGCATGCAGCTGCTCATCTGCAGCGACGGCCTCACCGAAGAAGTGAAGGACAGCGCGATTGCCGCGATCGTCGGCCGCACCGACCTGTCGGCGCAGGAATGCGTCGACCACCTCGTGCTCGCCGCGCTCGACGGCGGCGGCTCCGACAACGTGACGGTGATCCTCGTCCGCGCGCGTTGAATCCCTGCCGGCCGGCTTGCTGCGCGAGGCCGTGATGCTCCCCGACGCATAGGCTGGATCGAGCCGCGCAGCGGCGGATCCCGCGCTCGCGCGCCTTGATCCACCCTACGTTGCTCTTCGCCGTCGTGGCATCGGCGCAAGGCCCGCCCTACGCGGTGGCGGCGATCGGCGCGGCTTCCGTTTCGAGACGGCGCCACACGCACGCGCCGCGGCTCGCCTTGTCGATCGCGGCGATGCGTGCCTCGTGCAGGACGATCTCCGCGTCGAGCGCGCGCAGCACGCGCGGTCGGGTGACGATGCGCAGCTCGGCGGCGACGCGCACTTCGCCGGCGACCGCTTCGTCGCCGAAGCCGAGTGCGCCCTGGCCCGAGGTGAGGGCGAGGTAGACGTCGGCGAGCAGGTTCGCGTCGAGCAGCGCGCCGTGCAGGCCACGGTGGCTGTTGTCGATGTCGAGGCGCTTGCACAGCGCGTCGAGGCTGTTGCGCTGGCCGGGGTACTTCTCGCGCGCGAGCACGAGCGTGTCGAGCACCTGCGCGCGCGCGCCGATGCGCGGCTCGGGGATGCCGGCGCGGGCGAGCTCGGCGTCGAGGAAGCCGATGTCGAAGCTCGCGTTGTGCGCGATGATCTCGGCGCCGTCGATGAAGTCGAGGAATTCCTGCGCGATCTCGGCGAAGCGCGGCTTGTCGAGCAGGAACTCGTCGGCGATGCCGGTGACCGCACGCGCACCCTCGTCGATCTCGCGATCGGGATTGAGATAGGTGTGGAACTCGCGCCCGGTGCGGCGGCGCTGCACGAGCTCGACGCAGCCGATTTCGATCACCCGGTGGCCGCGCTGGACTTCGAGGCCGGTGGTTTCGGTGTCGAGGATGATCTGGCGCATTGCGGCCTGGTACGAGGGCTGAGGACTGAGGGCTGGAGCGTGGAGGACGGCGGCTCTTCTGGCAAGGCTTTGGTGGATCAAGACAACGGCGTGCACTGCAAGCCGCGCGCGGCGACGCTTGCAACCCTCGGCCCCTCAGCCCAGCCCTCGAACCAGCATCGCCGCCTGCCGCGCGAGTTCATCCACCCGCTCGTTCTCGTCATGGCCGTTGTGCCCCTTGACCCAATGCCAGCGTACCTCGTGCGCGGCGAGTGCGGCGGAGAGGCGCTCCCACAGGTCACGGTTCTTCACCGGTTGCCTGTCGCTCGTGCGCCAGCCGTTCGCGCGCCAGCGCGCCATCCATTCCTCGACGCCGCGCTTGACGTACTGCGAATCGGTCGTGAGTTCGACCTTGCATGGGCGCGTGAGCGCCTCGAGGCCGGCGATCGCGGCCATGAGTTCCATGCGGTTGTTGGTCGTCTGCGCCTCGCCACCGCTGAGTTCCTTCTCGCGATCACCGAAGCGGAGCAGCGCGCCCCAGCCGCCCGGCCCCGGATTGCCGAGGCAGGCGCCATCGGTGAAAAGTTCCACCACCGGCTTCGCGCCGCTCATGCACGCACGCGCCGGCTCGGCACCGCGAGGGAAGGACGCGGCGTGACCGCGCGCAGCGGTCGCTGGCGCAGGGGCGTCAGCACCGAGCGCTGCTTCGACGCCGACACCATCCACGCGCCGCGCAGCGGCGCCAGCACGCGCGCGCCGTCGGCGCGCCCCACGGGCGTCGGCCAGCACGTGCCGAGGGTCGAACTCGTGCCCGGCGTGAGCTGGGCGTGCAGCAGGCGACGACGCAGCGCGTCGGGATGGCGTGCGTGCGGCAGCGCGACGCCACGGCGCGCCTGCCAGTGCAACCAGAGCATCCAGGGACTCCAGGGATTGAGGCCGAACCACAACAAGGTGCCGCCCGGCGCGAGCACGCGCGCGAGTTCGTCGACGAGCGCTTCCGGCGCGGCGAGCGCGTCGGCGGCGTGCTGCACGACGATGAACTGGAACGCATCGCTTTCGTACGGCAGCGCATCGACCGCGCAACGCACGTCGCCGGCGAAGCCGCTACCCTCGACGTGCAGGCGCGTCGCGCTCAGGTGGCGCAGGTCCGCCGCCAGCGCGCGATTCGCCGCGCACGCCTGCAGCAGCAGGGCCGCACCCGCGGGTTGGCGCAGCACCAGCGGCGGCAGGCGTGCGAGTTCGTCGCGCAACAGCGTCTCGAACTCGGGCAGCACGAACAGGTTGTCGGGACCGGTGATCACGCGGCAGCGGATTCCAGGTGGCATTCGTCGCCTTCGGCGACACTCTTCGCGGATCAACGACTTGGCATCGATCCTTCGCGACCGGTGCGCGTCGCACACCGCATCGCGGCGGGCGCAGTGTAACGCGAGCGGCGCCGGCCTAATGTTCGTTTAACGTCAGCGGCGGCGACGCTGGCCTATAGTCCGGCGCCGATGATCCTGACCGCCCTGCCCGCGCTCGCCGACAACTACATCTGGCTGCTCGAGCAGGGCGGCGATGCGCTCGTCGTCGATCCGGGCGAGGCCGGACCGGTCGAGCGCGTGCTCGCCGAGCGCGGCCTGCGCCTGCAGGCTATCCTGCTCACGCACCATCACAATGACCATATCGGTGCCGCGCGCGAATTGGCCAGCCGCCATGGCAGCCGCGTTCACGCGCCGCACGACGAACGCATCGCCGCTGCCGACGTGCGCGTCGGCGACGGCGATCGCGTCATGCTCGAACGCCCCGCCTTCACCTTCGACGTGCTCGGGGTCCCCGGGCACACGCGCAGCCACATCGCCTTCCATGGCGCCGGCGTGCTTTTCTGCGGCGACACGCTGTTCAGCGTCGGCTGCGGACGCCTGTTCGAGGGCACGCCGGCGCAGATGCTCGCCTCGCTCGAGCGCCTCGCCGCACTGCCGGACGACACGCGCGTGTGCTGCGGCCACGAGTACACGCTGGCCAACTGCGCGTTCGCGCGCACCGTCGACCCCTCGAACGCGGCGCTCGCCGCGCGCACGGAACAGGCCACCGCGCGACGCGCGCGAGGTGAGCCGACCGTGCCGTCGACGCTCGCCGACGAACGCGCGACCAATCCGTTCCTGCGCATCGACGCGCCCGCGCTGCGTGACACCCTCGGGGTCGACGACCGCGTCGCGCGTTTCGCCGAACTGCGCCGGCGCAAGGACGAATTCCGGATGCCCGCGCCGTGATGCGTCGCGACGTGCGCGCCGCGCTGCTCGGCGGCGGCCTGCTCCTGCTCGCCGCGTGCGCGGCGCCACCGACGCGCGCGCCGCACGCGCCGCCGCCGGCGCCACCCGCGCCGCTGCCCGCCCCCGCGACCACCGCGCCCGTGCCACCCGCGCCCGTCGCGACCGCGGAAGAGCGCTCGCTGTGGGGTCGGCTGCGCAGCCTGTTCGCGATGCAGGGCTGCGACTACAGTCCGGGCGTGCAGCGCTGGGCGAAGGCGTACACGCAGTCGCCGCGCGCATTCGTGGCGAGCTGGAAGCGCGCGCTGCCATTCCTCGGCCTCGTCATCGACGAACTCGAACGCCGCGGGCTGCCCGGCGAGTTCGCGATGCTGCCGTACGTCGAAAGCACTTACCAGCCGATCGCGACGCGCGGCGACATGGCCGCCGGCATGTGGCAGATCGTCCCGGCCACGGCGCGCGCCGCCGGCCTCGTCGTGCGCAAGGACTACGACGGCCGCCTCGACGCGCTCGCTTCGACGCAGGCCGCGCTCGACCTCATCGGCGATTACTACCGCGAGTTCGCCGACTGGCGCCTCGCCGACATGGCGTTCAACAGCGGCGAGTTCCGCGTCAAGCGCCTGCTCGGCGACCGCGACGCGCGCGACCTCGATGCCGGCGAACTCGGCCGGCTCGCGTTCAACCGCATCACGCACGAACACCTCGAGCGCCTGCTCGCGCTGGCATGCATCGTCGAGGATCCCGCGCGCTTCCACGTCACCCTGCCCGAGCCCGGGCCGGACCTGCGCCTGCGCGTGACCGAGCTGCCCGCGGGCATGGACGTGCGCCTCGCCGCGCGGCTCGCCGGCGTGCCGATCGACGACTTCAAGCGCTGGAACGCCGCGTACCGGCGCAACCGCATGGCCGATGGCGTGCCGCATCGCCTGCTGCTGCCGGAAACGCGCGTCGAACGTTTCCTCGTCGCCTCGCAAGCGCTGCCGCAGACGCTGTGGAACGACTGGCGCGAGGAGCGCGCCGCACGCACGAGCGGCATCGGCAGCTGGGCGAGCCAGCTCGGTATCCCGGTCGCGGTGCTCGCCGCGGCCAACGCGGTCGGCGAGGATGCGACCGTGCTGCCGGCGACGCGCCTGCTGCTGCCCGGGCACGAAGCCGAACCGGTCGAAGAAGCCCCGTCCGGCGCGCGCACGCACGTGGTCGCCGCCGGCGATACGCTGTCGGGCATCGCCCGGCGCTACGGCATCCCGCTGCGTCGCCTGCGGCAGCTCAATCCGCACGCCGGCCGCATGCTGCACCTCGGCGACAAGCTGCGGCTCGACGCGGGCTGATCCTTCCGGCCGTACGCGGCCGCACGGCGCCCGCCGGGGGAATGCGCGCTGGTAGAATCCGCGCTTTCCGCTGCGACGATCTTGGAGAGCACATGGGTTTCCTGCACGGCAAGCGCGCCCTCGTCACGGGCATCCTCAGCCAGCGCTCGATCGCCTGGGGCATCGCCAACGCGATGCACCGCGAAGGCGCGCAGCTCGCTTTCACCTACGTCGACGAGAAGCTGAAGAGCCGCGTCGACGAAGCCGCGACCGCGTTCGGCTCCAACATCGTCCTGAAGTGCGACGTGTCGAAGGACCAGGACATCGAAGCGCTGTTCGCCGACCTCGGCAAGCACTGGGACGGCTTCGACATCCTCGTGCACTCGATCGGCTTCGCGCCGGGCGAAGCGCTCAAGGGCGAGTTCCTCGACGGCCTCACGCGCGAGAACTTCGCGATCGCGCACGACATCTCCAGTTTCAGCCTCGCCGCGCTGGCGAAGGCCGCACGTCCGCTGATGAAGGGCCGCGGCGGAGCGATCCTCACCCTCACCTACCTCGGTTCGGAACGCGCGCTGGCGAGCTACAACGTGATGGGCCTCGCCAAGGCCAGCCTCGAGGCGAACGTGCGCTACCTCGCCTACAACCTCGGTCCCGAGGGCACGCGCGTCAACGCGATCTCGGCCGGGCCGATCAAGACGCTCGCGGCATCGGGCGTGGCGAACTTCCGCAAGATGCTCGATCACGTCGAGGAAAACGCGCCGCTGCGCCGGAGCGTGACGATCGACGAGGTCGGCAATGCGGCCGCGTTCCTCTGCTCGGACCTCGCTTCGGGCATCACGGGCGAAATCACCTATGTCGATGCGGGCTACAACACGCTCGGGATGACCGGGATCTGAGGTTGGCGGGCCTCGGGGGTCGTCGAAGATCAAAATGGATGCCCGCTTTCGCGGGCATGACGTCGAGGGGACTCCGGGCGTGTACCCACTCCCGGCCGTTTCCCGACGGGTCCACAACCTGACTCGACGTCATTCCCGCGAAAGCGGGAATCATTTTGGGGTATGCGACGACGCTACGAGCGAAGATCACCAGGCGATGTCGGCCCACAGATCCCGCCACTGCGGATTCGCCGTCTCGATCAGCTCGAGCTTCCACGCGCGTTTCCATGGCTTGAGTTGCGTCTCGCGGCGGATCGCAAAATTGAAATCCGCATGCCATTCGAACCAGACGAGCGCCTTCACGCCGTGGCGCTTCGTGAACCCGTCGATGAGCCCTTCGCGGTGCTCATGGATACGCTGGCGCAGCCAACCCGTCACGCCAACGTACAACGTACCTCGCGGCCGGTTCGCGAGGATGTAGACCGCGGGTTGGCGAATCGCCATTCGACCCTCGTATTCGTTCGAAAAAACAAAATGGATGCCCGCTTTCGCGGGCATGACGTCGAGGGGGACTTCGGGCTACCTGGACGTCATTCCCGCGAAAGCGGGAATCCATTTTGCTTCTCGCCCCGGCGAGCCGCTGTCAGCGGTCGTCGCGCCGACGCGTCGGCAGGATGCCTTCGCGAACGATGTCGCAGATCGCCTTCACGTCGCCGTCCATCGCGCGATCGCGTGCCATGAACGCGATGCGCTCGCGGATCTTCGCGTGCGCGGCGCGCACCGCTGCGCCGGCGTGGAAGTCGGCAGCTTCGGCGAGTGACTTCGCGAGCGCCTGCACTTCGGCCTCGAACTGCGCTCGCGTCGGGTGCGTCGTGTCGGGTGCATTCGCGACCTTCGCGGCGAGCGCGCGCCAGTCGCCGCGCTGGGCGAGGCGGCGTGCGGCGTTGAGCATGTCCTGGCGGTAGTCGAGCGCCTGCGCTGCCGTGTAGAGCTCCAGCGCGAGCACGTGGGCGAGGTCCTCGGTCATCTCGAGGACATGCCGCGCTTCGTTCGCGCCCATCGAAACGTGGTCCTCCGCGTTCGCGCTCGTCGGCACCGAGTACACACTAGCGGGATGCGCGCGCGTCGCGAGGTCGTTGACAAGCGCGGCAGCGGTGTACTGCACGATCATGAAACCGGAGTCGGTCGCATCCTCGTTGCCGATCAGGAACGCCGGCAGGCCGTCGTTGGTGGCCGGGTCGACGAGCTTGTTGAGGCGGCGCTCGGAGATCGAGGCGAGCACGGGGATCGCCGCCTTCACGTAGCTCATCGCGAGCGCGAGCGGCATGCCGTGGAAGTGGCCGGCCGAGATCACCTGCTCCTCGATCACCTTCGCATCCGGCGCGTCGGGGAAGATCAGTGGATTGTCGGTGACCGCATTGAGTTCGATGTCGACGATGCAGCAGGCCTGCTCGTAGGCATCGCGCACCGCGCCGTGCACCTGCGGCATGCAGCGCAGGCAGTAGGCATCCTGTGGCTGGTGCTTCTTGCCGCCGCGGAACGGCAGGAAGCGCTGGTAGAACGCCTCACGGCCGTGGCGCTGCGACGGCGGCACCCAGTCCCAGGCGATGTCGAAGCCCTGCTGCTGGTCCTGCGGGTCGCTCCATGCCTCGGCCGACCAGCCGCGGAAGCGCGGCACGAGGTGGTAGGCGATGTCGACGAGCGTCGAGTCCTCGAGCAGCTCGCGCACGTGCGCGGCGGTCGCGACCTGGCCCGGGTGCGGCCGCAGCGCGTGCACTTCCTCGCGCAGCGCGCCACTGCGACCGGCGAATGCATCGAGCGTCATCGACGCGGCGAGATCGGCGGTGTCGAGCAGTTCGCCGAGGCGTTCGAGCGCAAGCGCCGCGGTCGCGAGCATCTGCGTGGTGCCGTTGTTGAGCGCAAGGCCTTCCTTGAACGACAGCTTGACCGGCGCCAACCCCGCGCGACACAGCGCTTCCGCGCCGGGCAGGCGTTCGCCGCCGAAGAATGCCTCGCCACCGCCGAGCAGCACGATCGCGAGGTGCGACAGCGGCGCGAGATCGCCGCTCGCGCCGACCGAGCCCTTCTGCGGGATCACCGGGATCACGTCGCGGTTGAGCAGTGCGGCGAGCGCCTCGAGCGTCGACACGCGGATGCCCGAATGGCCGCGCATGAGCGTGTTGATGCGGATGCCGAGCATCGCGCGCACCACGTCCGCGCCGAACGGCTCGCCGACGCAGACCGCATGGGTGATCACGAGGTTGTGCTGCAGTTCCTCCAGCAAGGTCTCGCTGCGCGGTTGCGGGTTGCCACCCGGCAGTTCGTCGCGCACGCGGTGCGCACCGAGCAGCTTGTCGGCATTGCTGCCGAAGCCGGTGGTGACGCCGTAGATCGGCTCTCCGCAGCTCACCTTGTCGGCGAGGAAGTCGGCCGCGCGCTGCACGCGCGCGAGCTGCGCAGGGTCGAGCCCTACCCTCGCGCCGCGCGCGATGGCGGCGACCTGGGCGCGGGTGAGGCTGTTGCCGTCGAGGAGAATCGAGTGGGTCATGGCTTCATATCCGGAATCAACTACCGACGTCATTCCCGCGCAAGCGGGAATCCATGGCCGGTCATGCGGAAGATCAACATGGATGCCCGCTTTCGCGGGCTTGACGACGACGAAGCGCGCGCATCAGTCGGCCTGGCCGCGCGCCATCACCGCCGCCTGCTCGATCTCCACGCGCAGCGCATCGACGAGCTCCGCGCGCGCGACCTCGAACTGGTCCTGCTTGCGCAGGTCCTTGACGGTGACCGTGTCCCTCGCGATTTCATCCGGACCGAGCACGAGCACGAAGCGGATGCCCGCGCGGTCGGCATACTTGAACTGCTTGGCGAGCTTGCCGGGTTCGACCACGACCTCGGTATTGATGCCGCCCGCGCGCAGGTCGGTCGCGAGCGCGAGGTAACGCGGCAGCTCGGCCTCGTCCATCTGCGCGACGAGCGCCTGCACGGTGCTGCGCCCACCCTTCAGCAAGCCTGCCTCGCGCAGCTGCCAGTACAGCCGCGTCGCGCCGATCGAAATGCCGACGCCCGGCAGCTTGGACTTCGTGTAGTGGCTGGCGAGGTTCTCGTACCGGCCGCCCGAACAGATCGACCCGATCTGCGGATGCTCGTTGAGCGTCGTTTCGTAGACGGTCCCGGTGTAGTAGTCGAGGCCGCGCGCGATCGAGAGGTTCAGCGCGTAGTGCGATTCGGGCACGCCGAACGCCTTGATGAGCGTCAGCACTTCCTTGAGTTCCGCGCGGCCCTGTTCGAGCGCCTCACTGCCGGCCCCGAGCGCATCGAGCTTGGCAAGTGCCCCGGCGAGCGAGGTCGAGCGGAATGCGACGAAGTCGAGCAGCTTGGCCACCGCGTCGGCGGACAGGCCGAACGCCTCGCCGGTGAGCGTCTCGCGCACCGCGTCGACGCCGCGCTTGTCGAGCTTGTCGACCTCGCGCAGCACCGCGGCCTGGCGTTCCGCATCCGCGAGGCCGAGTCCTTCGAGCCAGCCGCGCATGAGCTTGCGGTTGTTGACCTGGATCGTGAACGGGCCGATGTCGAGGTCGCGGAACACGGCGTAGATGACCGCGGGCAGTTCGGCGTCGTAGCGCACCGACAGCGCATCCTTGCCGATCACGTCGATGTCGCACTGGTAGAACTCGCGGAAGCGCCCACGCTGCGCGCGCTCGCCGCGGTAGACGCGCTGGATCTGGTAGCGGCGGAACGGGAACACGAGGTCGTGCTCGTGCTCGGCGACGTAGCGTGCGAGCGGCACGGTGAGGTCGAAGCGCAGCGCGAGTTCGGGCACCTCGCCGTCCTTCGCCGCCTGCAGCGCGCCGGTCGACTGCACGAAGTAGACCTGGCGCTCGGTCTCGCCGCCTTCCTTGGTCAGCAGCACGCTCGAGAACTCCATCACCGGCGTCTCGATCGGCAGGAAGCCGAAGCGCTCGAAGTTGCGGCGCACCGCGTCGAGCATCGACTGGAAGGCGACCTGGTCGAGCGGCAACAGCTCGAGCACGCCGGGCATGGTGCGGGCTTGCGTGACAGCCATGGAATCCTCGGTACGGCGGGGCGGCGACGCGCGGCGTCGCGAAACGAATAGCGTAGCAGATGGCAGCTTTTCGCCGCGCACGGGCGCGGGATGCTCGGGTACGCGACGCCGCGGCGAGCGCAACTTCGCCGGCAGCGCGCGCGCGTCGGACCAGGACCCCGCAGGTGCCTGTCCCGCCTGCAACCTCGGTCCGCCCGCCCACGCGACGCCCACGCAGCCGACCCGGCGCACGCGAGGCCCCATGGCGAGTGTTGCAAGCCGCGCGGGCCCTCGTTTAGAATTCGCGGCCCCGCCACGGCGGGTCCCGGTCGGGGTGTAGCTCAGCCTGGTAGAGCGCTACCTTCGGGAGGTAGAAGTCGCAAGTTCGAATCCTGTCACCCCGACCAATTCATTCGTGCAGAAGGCCGCCTCGAAAGGGGCGGCCTTCTGCATTTCGGGGGCTGCACTCCGAAAGCTGCGGAATAAAAAACCCGGCTCGCGCCGGGTTCTTCGTGCAGCCGGTTCGCAGCGGTCAGCGCTGCTTGCGGTCGCCGACGCGGCTCTTCGTCTGCGGGCCCGCGGACGGCTGCGGATCGAGGTTGTTGAGCAGCGCGCGCAGGTCGACCGAGACGGTCGAGCCGTTGCCGGCGAGATCGAGCGCGCCCATCGTGCGCTTGCTGAGCGCGGCGCGGTCGAGGAACACTTCGCGATCCGGCTGCGGCGGGCGCGTCGTGCTGCACAGGCTGCGCTTGAGGCGCAGCAGGCTCGTGCCCGGGCGCTGCCACGGATGGCCGGGCTGCAAGCGCTCGACCATGACGCTCTCCAGCTTGACGACGACGGTGTCGTCGATCACTTCGGCGCAGCGTCCGATGCCGATGTCGTAAGTCATGGATTGGAACCTCCGGAACGATGGGCGCGAGCCGCGCGGACGCGACCCGGCGGGCGCACGGTGCACCGCAAAAGCGCACCGGCGATGGGTGATCGCCTATTATGCCGTACCGGCCAGTAAGATTCCGTTACCGCGATTAACCGATAAATACCTGACAGCTTCAGGTATATTCCATAAATGCATGAATCATATGCATTTATTCGCAACGGCGCGGATCACCGCAGCGGGGGATTTCATCCAGGAAAAATGGTCCGCGGCGATATTGCCGAGCTCGCCGGAGTCCATTGAAACGGTCTCCCGCGGTGCAGCAGGGAGCTTGCGCAGGAGCCATTCGAGGGACGCTTCGGGTCCGAACCAGTCGTCGGCGAAGCGCAGCGCGAACAC
The DNA here is from genome assembly GCF_004342425.1 of Dokdonella fugitiva. GTDB lineage: Bacteria > Pseudomonadota > Gammaproteobacteria > Xanthomonadales > Rhodanobacteraceae > Dokdonella_A > Dokdonella_A fugitiva. Next base: position 16,277 of record NZ_SLWQ01000015.1, read on the forward strand.
GGGCGCGGTGACGCGGGCCAGACGCGCCTCGAGGTCGTCCGCGACGCCGGCTGCGCTGTAGCGACCGCTGCGACCGCTGCGCGCCCAGTCCGTCATGACACGCCGCGCTTCGCGTCCGCCGAAGCCGAGCCGGCGTCCCGGGAAGTAACCGCAGGCTGCGGCGAGCGCGGGCACGCCCGTGTAGAACGCGCGGAGGAGCCAGGGATGGGCGAAGCAGCGCCAGTAAGGCGAACCGCTGGCGACGAGGACGACGCCGGCTACGTCGCCGGGGTCGAGCGCGGCGGCGAGTACCGCGAGCTGGCCGCCCAGGCTGTGCCCGCCGATGCGCATTCGGGCACCCGCATGACGTTCGCGCACGACGGCGCGACTGGCCGGGATGTCCTCGAGCAGCAGTTCGCGATAGCCCCAGTCCGAACCACGACCCGCGCGGCGATCGCTCGAGCCCGCGCCGCGCCACTCGTGCAGGGCGACGGCCATGCCGTGCGCGGCGAGCCCGCGCGCGAACGGCAGGTAGTTGCGCGCGCTGACGCCGAGCGCGGGCAACCACAGCAGCACGGAGCGCGGCGGCTGCGCCGGTTCGATCCAGGCGAGTTCCGCGCGTGCGCCGTCACGGGCGACGACGGTCGCGACGGATTCGCGCACGCCCTCCCCTGCGTCGTCCGCCATTCAGCCGAGCCCGGTGGCGACACGCGCCTGGCGCGGCAGCGCCGGCACGTCGATCGCCGCATCGACGCGACGCCACGTCGCGCGGTCGAACACGACGATGCGCGCGCCGCGCCGATGCAGCTTGGCCCAGGCGGCGCTCGCGCGCAGCGGCGACGGCAGCGCGACCTCGATCGCATCGCGGCGCGCGATCGCGTGCAGCACGCAGCCGTCCGCTTCCAGCGTGAAGGCAAGCGCGCGCCGCGGCACGCGGGCACGGAAGCGCCACGTGCGCTCGCCGTTCGCGAGCACGAGCAACAGGTCATGTGAACGCCAGGTCGCCGCCTGCTCGCGCGGGATTTCCAGGCTCGCGTGTTCACGCGCCGAGGGCGCGTCCAGCGCGGCGAAGCGCTCCGGCCGTGTCGCGAGCGCGAGCAGGCGGCTGCGGCTCAGCGAGAGCTGGCTCGCGTACGCTTCCATCGCCGCGCGCTTGCGCGCCGAGCGCGCAGGATCGGAGGGCAGCACGACGCCGCCCGTGCCGTCGCCGGCATGAATGAGGTAGCCGAGGCGCTGGCACGATCGCGCGCAGCGCAGCAAGGCGAGTTCGAGCATCACGTGCAACGCGCTGTGGTCGGGATGGCGGTCGGCGAGGCTCGGCATCACCAGATGCGTCGGTGCGAACGCATCGAGCTCGGCGTGCAGTCGGGCGACGGCCGCGTCGTCGCCGACGAGCGCATCGGTGAGGCCCTGGTCGGGCCAGCCGAGATGCCGCACCTCGACGGTGCGGTCCGCAGCGAGTTCGACGAGCGCTGCCGCCGCTTCTTCGCGCCGCCGCCGCCCCCAGCGCTCGCGTGCGGATGCGTCGATGCGCCAGCGCTTCTCGAGCCAGCGCTGCGGCCATGGATTGTTGTCGCCGTCGGTCGCGTACAGCACGCGCACGACGGCGCCGGCGGCGAGCGCAGCCTGGATCAGTTCACCGGCGGCGAGCGTTTCGTCGTCCGGATGCGGCGCGACGACGAGCAGGCGGTCCTGTGCGGAGAGCGGCAACAACGCCGGCATCGACCTTCATCCCTTTGGTACGGCCCGCCAGGGGCGCGGCGAGGACAGACTAGCGCATCGCTCGCGCGGCGTGCATCAGGGCAGGAATTCGCGAAGGCGTGCGTTCAGCTCCGCCAGCCGCAGGTCGCCGGACGCACCGGGAGAGGTGCGCGCGGCGAGGCTCGCCTCCGGCGTGCGGCCTTGCCCGGCTTCGTCGGCCGCAGCCGCTGCGGCGCGATACGCCTCGCGGAATGGCACGCCCGCGGCAGCCTGCTCGATCGCGACGTCGGTCGAATACATCGCCGGCTCGATCGCCGCACGCATCGCCGGCGCGTTCCATTCCAGGCGTGCGAGCAGGTCCGGCAGCAGTGCGAGCGCGCCGAGGCCATGGTGGAAGCCGTGGAAGATCGCGCCCTTGGAAAGCTGCAGGTCGCGCTGGTATCCGGAGGGCAGCGACAGCAGCTGCTCGACCTCGGTGCGCGCCGCGGCGACGCATGCGTAGCTCGCTCGCATGAGCTCGACCGCATCGGGATTGCGCTTGTTCGGCATGATCGAACTGCCGGTCGTGTATTCGGCGGGCAGGCGCACGAAGCCGAACTCGGCGGTCGTGAACAGCGACAGGTCCCAGGCGAGCCGGCGCAGGTCGAGCAGCGCGCCCGCGAGCGCATCGAGCGCGGCGATTTCGAACTTGCCACGCGAAAGCTGCGCGTAGACCGGGTTGACCTGCAAGCGCGCGAAGCCGAGCGCCGCGGTCGTGTGCGCGCGGTCGAGCGGCAGGTTCACGCCGTAGCCGGCGGCGGTGCCGAGCGGGTTGGCGTCGATCCATGCGCGCGTGTCGCGCGCGCGGCACGCGTCATCGATGAAGGCTTCGGCGAAGCCGGCGAACCACAGCGCGGTCGACGAGACGACCGCGCGCTGCAGGTGCGTGTAGCCCGGCAGCGGCAAGGCTTCGCCCGCGGCACGCGCAAGGCAGACGCGCGCTGCTTCGACGCAGTGCGCCGACAGCTCGCCGAGCCTCTCCTTCAGCCACAGGCGCGTCGCGACGAGGACCTGGTCGTTGCGGCTGCGCCCGGTGTGCACCTTGCGCCCGGCGTCGCCGAGGCGTTCGGTGAGGCGTGCTTCGATCGCCGAATGACCGTCTTCGTAGCGGTCGTCGAGCACGAAGCGCCCGGCGCGGAAATCATCGGCGAGCCCGTCGAGTTCACGCACGAGCGCGTCGCGTTCCCCCGTGGTGAGGATGCCGATGTTGGCGAGGCCGCCGGCATGCGCCTTGCTCGCCTCGATGTCGCAGAGCAGGAACTCGCGATCGAGCACGACGTCGTCGCCGGCGAGGAAGCGCATGATGCGTTCGTCGGTGCGGGTGCCGGTTTTTTGCCAGAGAAGGTCGGTCATGGTTCGTGGTTTCGGTTGGCGATTCAAAAGGCGGCGTGCGTGCCCGGAGCATTCCTTCCTCCTCCGGGGGAAGGGTTCATCATCGCGGCGTTACCGCGGCTGCGGTCGCGAACTTCGCGACCAGGTCATCCGGCGACAACTCCATCCGCTCGCCCGTCGCGCGACGTTTCAGCTCGACCACGCCGTTGGCGAGACCACGCGGGCCGACGACGACCTGCCATGGCAGGCCGATCAGGTCCATGTTCGCGAACTTCGCCCCGGCGCGCGCGTCGGTATCGTCCCACAGCGCGTCCACGCCGTTCGCCGCGAGGCGGGCATGCAGGTCGCCGCACACCGCCGCCGTGGCGGCGTCGCCGGCCTTGGCGTCGACGATGCCGAGGTCGAACGGCGCGGCGGCGTCGGGCCAGGCGATGCCGGCGTCGTCGTGGCAGGCCTCGATGATCGCACCGGCCAGGCGCGACACGCCGATGCCGTACGAACCGCCGTGCAGCAGGCGCGCGCTGCCGTCGGGCATCGTCACTTGCGCGCGCATCGGCTGCGAGTACCTGGTGCCGAAGTAGAAGATCTGGCCTACCTCGATGCCGCGCGTGCGCAGTCGGTGCGCTTCAGGCACATCCGCGTCGTAGCGCGCTGCGTCGTGCACGTCGGACGTGGCCGCGTACAGCGAGGTCCAGGCGCGAATCAGCGGTTCGAGGTCGCCGTCGTAATCGACATCGATGCCCGGCACGGGAAGGTCGAGCACGCGGCGGTCGCAGTAGACGTCCGACTCGCCCGTATCGGCGAGCACGATGAACTCGTGCGAAAGGTCGCCGCCGATCGGACCGGTCTCCGCTCGCATCGGTATCGCCTTCACGCCGAGTCGCGCGAACGTGCGCAGGTAGGCGACGAACATGCGCTGGTACGAGCGCCGCGCGCCGGCCTCGTCGAGATCGAACGAATAGCCGTCCTTCATGAGGAATTCGCGTCCGCGCATGACGCCGAAGCGCGGCCGCTGCTCGTCGCGGAACTTCCACTGGATCTGGTAGAGGTTGCGCGGCAGCTCACGCCACGAAGTGACGCCGGCGCGCACGATCTCCGTGACCATCTCCTCGTTGGTCGGCCCGTACAGCAGCTCGCGCTCGTGGCGGTCGCGGATGCGCAGCATCTCCGGGCCATAGGCATCGTAGCGACCACTCTCGCGCCAGAGGTCGGCGAGCTGCAGGGTCGGCATGAGCAGTTCGATCGCGCCCGCGCGGTCGAGTTCCTCGCGCACGATGCGCTCGATGCGCCGGAGCACGCGCAGGCCGAGTGGCAGCCAGGCGTAGATGCCGGCGGCCTCCTGGCGGACCAGGCCGGCACGCAGCATGAGCCGATGCGAGGCGATCTGCGCTTCGGCGGGGTTGTCCTTCAGCGTCGGCAGGAAATAACGGGAAAGGCGCATGGCATGTGCTTCATGTTGGAAGGATGACCCACGTTTTCGACCCGAATCCCACCTTCGTCGTACCGGCGGAAGCCGGGACGCGGTGACTCCGGCCGGCGATCAGGAGTCGCCGGGCCCCGGCTTCCACCCGGGCGACGGCTCGGGGATGGCGGTGAGCTCGTCGAAGCCGAACGCGAGATTGAGGTTCTGCATCGCCTGCGTCGCCGCCCCCTTGAGCAGGTTGTCGAGCGTCGCGACGACGACCACGCGCTTGCCGCCCGGCGCCAGCGCGAAGCCGCCGATCTCGGCGTGGTGCCTCCCCGCGATCGCGCTGACCCACGGCGCCTCGTCGACGACGCGCACGAGCGGCTCGCCGGCGTAGAACGACGCGTAGCGTGCCTTGATCGCCTCGCGCGTCGACGCCTGCGCGAGCCAGAGGTTGACGGTCATCGTGATACCGCGGAAGTGCGGCGCGACGTGCGGCATGAATTCGACCGGCACGCCGAGCCGGCGCGTCACTTCGCGCTCGTGCACGTGGTCGGTGAGCGCATACGGCATGAGGTTGTCGCGCAGCTTTTCCGGATCGTTCCTGTCCGTCGGCGTCGTCCCCGCGCCGGAATAGCCCGACACGCCGAAGCACGCGGGCGGCGCGGCGAGCACGTCCTTGAGCGGCGCGACCGCGAGCAGCATCGCGGTCGCGTAACAGCCGGGGTTGCTGATCCGGCGCTCGCCGGCATAGGCGCCGCGCGTGAGCTCGGGCAGGCCGTAGTACCAGCCGTCGTCGAAACGATGATCGGCGGAAAGGTCGACGACGACCGTGTCCGGCTTCGCCACGTCGATCCCATCGACGAGCTCGGCCGACTTGCCGTTCGGCAGCGCGAGCACGACCGCATCGGCGCCGTTCGCCGCGACGTCCTCGTGGGACAGGTTCTCGTAACGCAACGCGCCGTCGTATCCGGCGACATGATCACGCACGGGCTGCCCCGCGAGCTCGCGCGAGGACACGAACGCGAGCTCGAAGCCCGGATGCGCCGCGACGAGCCGGATCAATTCCGCGCCCGTATGCCCGCGCGCGCCGACGATACCGATGGTTCGCTTCAACGTGGATTCTCCCGAAGAAACAGATCGAACACGGAGCACATGGAGAGAAGACCTCCTCGAGCTTGTCCTCGCCTTCTCGTGTGCTCCGCGTTTCAGTATTTTGCCTGCCCTGGTCAGTCGACCAGCGTCGGCGCGCGGTCGCGGCAGTGCGTGACGCAGCGTTCGATCGCGTCGAAGCCGTCGATGCCGTACCAGAACACCTTCCACTTCGCGAGCCTGATGCAACCGTCGCTCTCGGCGAAGTAGAACGGGTTGACCGGGTTGCCGCGGCGCGAGCGCCAGAACAGGCGCGGCGTCTCCTCGCGCATGACCTGCCACACCGCGCGACCGAGGCCTTCGCCCTGCGCATCGTCGAGCACGGCGAACTTGTCGAGGTACACCTCGCCGTCCTCGTCCGTGAGGATCACCGCGGCGCGGTAGTTCTCGCTGACGTAGGCGCGCAGCAGGCGCGTGCGCTCGAAGTAGCCGGGCAGCAGGCGGCGGCCGAACGCGGATTCGACGAGCTCCGTGAGGCGGGCGCGATCGAGTTCGTCCCAGCCCGTCACGCGCAGCACGCGCTCGCCGCGCCGGACCAGCGTGCCCGAGCCCTTGTGCGTGAACAGCTCCTTCGCGAGCTCGGCCGGGCGCGTGATCGACACCGACGACGACAGCGGCAGGCCATCGAGCAGGTCCTTGATCTGCTCGAGCTTCACGCGCATGCCGCCATTGATCCAGGGTTGCGCCAGCAGGTGCTCGTATTCGGTCGACAGGTTGATCGAGTCGATGAGCTTGCCGTGTTCGTCGAGCAGGCCACCGGTGCCGGTGAGGAACACGATCTTGTACGGCTGCAGCACCTGCACGAGCTCGTTCGCGGCGAAGTCGGCGTTGACGTTGACGATCTGGCCCTCGCGCGTCTCGGCGAGCGAAGCGATGACGGGGATCGAGCCGACCTTGATCGCCGCCTGGATGCCGTCCGTGTCGATGCGCACGACCTTGCCAACGAGGCCGTACACGTCGCGATCGAGGAACTCGGCCTCGAACACGCCGGACTGGATCGATGTCGCGCGCACGCCCTGCGCCTGCAGTGCCTCGACCAGGCGCAGGTTTTCCTGGCGCATGACCTGGCGCACGACCGCGAGCACGGCCGCGTCGGTCACGCGCAGGTTGTCGACCGTGCGCTTTTCGATGCCGGCCTGCCTCATGCGTTCGTCGAGCTGCGGCCCAGCGCCGTGCACGACGATGGGCGTGAGGCCGACCTGTTGCAGGAACGCGAGCGAGGACACCAGCGCGTCGAGCTCGTCGCGCAGGATCGCGCCACCGACCTTGACCACGGCGAAGCGCGCCGCGTCGAGCTGCGAGAAGCGCTTGAGGTATTGCTGGATCTCCTTCGTGCTGGCCATGTTGGACAGCAGGCGGACGATCGTCGTGCGCATGTCGGTCATCGTCAGCGGGCGCTCAGCGAAGGCATGGCGGAAGCGCCCCCCGATCGCCCGGGCGGACGGTCGCGAGCGCGGTGGCGTGGTCGGCGCGCATCAAGGCATTCATGCTCGGTGCTCCAGCAAGCGTTGGTAGGTCGCCGTCGCGGCGGCGAGTTGATCGAGCGAAACCCATTCGTCGGCGGCGTGCGCCTGGGCGATGTCGCCCGGGCCGTAGACGATCGCGGTAAGGCCGGCGGCGGAGAACAGCGAGGCTTCGGTCCAGAAGTCGACGGCATTGCCGATCGGCAGCTCGAGCGCGTCGGCGAGGTCGCGCGCCTCGAGGCGGCGACGCTCGGCGTCGGCGACGTCGCCGGCCGGCAGCGACGGGCCGCGGAACGTTTCCTCGTAGCGCTCGATCGCACCGGCCTCGACCAGCGTGGCGAAGCGTTCGTGCAACGCGTCGATCGACATCGAAGGGAGCGGACGGAAGCCGAAGCGCACCTCCGCCGACGGAGCGATCATGTTCGCCTTGATGCCGCCTTCGATGCGGCCGATGTTGAAGCGCAGGCCGGTGAGGCCGCCGAAGCGCGCATGCGCCTGCGCCTCGACGAAGTCGAGCGCCGCACCGCCCCAACGCACGGCCTGGTGCAACGCGCTCGCGTGCGGGGCGTGCGCGCCCGAGGCGTGCCCGGCGACGCCGCGGAACTTCATCAGCACCGAACTGATGCCACGATGCGCGAGGACCGCCTCGCCACATGTCGGCTCGGCAACGATCGCTTCGCCGAAGCCATGCTCGCGCGCGAGGAACGCGGCGATGCAGCGGGCGTCGTTCGCTTCTTCGTCCGTCGTGAACAGGATGGCGGCATCGCCGCGCGTGTCCGCGGCCGCGGCGAGCAGGCAGGCCGCGGCCCCCTTGGTGTCGCACGCACCGAGGCCGATGGCGCGCTCGTCCGTCACGCGCAGGCGATGCGGATCCGCGCTCCACGCCGGTGAAGCGGGCACGGTGTCCATGTGCACGTTGAACACGCGCCGCGGCGCGCCACGCACGGCGAGCATCGACACCGCGCCTGCGCCGTGGTCGACCACGTCGATGCGGAAACCCGGCAGCTGTGCGCGCAGGTAGTCGAACACGCCGCCCGTGCCGATCTCGCGCGGCGGATTGCGTGTGTCGAAAGCGACGAGCGCGTCGAGATGGTCGAGCGTGCGGGCGAGCAAGGCGCTCACGGACGGTTGACCTGCGCCCACACGGTGGAGCTCATGCCGAACAGCTTGATGAAGCCTTCCGCTTCGGCGACGCCCCAGTCCGCCGACTGCGCATAGGTCGCGCCCCTGGTCTGCAGGATGTGCGTCGACTGCACCGCGACCGCGTGCACGCTGCCACCGTTGGTCTCGAGCGTGACGAGGCCGGTGACCTGGCGCTGCGAACTCTTCAGGTACGCCTCGAGGTCGGCCTTGAGCGGGTCGTGGAAGAAGCCCTCGTAGACGAGTTCGACCCACTTGCGCGCGACTTCCGGCTTGAAGCGGTTCTGCTGCTTGGTCAACACCGTCTCCTCGAGCGCGCGGTGCGCGACGAGCAGCGCGGTGAGGCCGGGCGCCTCGTACACGATGCGTCCCTTGAGCCCGATCGTCGTGTCGCCGGTGTAGATGCCGCGGCCGACGCCGTAGTGCGCGAAGGCGCGATTGAGTTCGCCGAGCAGGACCGGCCCCGGCAGCGTCTGGTCGTCGACGAGCACGGCCTCGCCGTCCTCGAAGCCGATCGTCACGCGCATCGGCTGCGGCGGCCATTCCGCGCGCGGCTTGCACCAGCCGCGTGCGCCCTCGCCGGGCGCTTCCCAGCGGTCGATCTCGCCGCCGGACATCGTCACGCCGAGCAGGTTCTCGTTGATCGTGTAGTGCTTCTGCCTGGCGCGCACGGAAAATCCGCGCTCCTCGAGATAGGCCTGCTCGTACGCGCGCGTCTGCGTGTGCTCCTTCTGGATCTCGCGGATCGGCGCGACGATCTGGTAGTCGCCCAGCGCCTTCACCGCGAGGTCGAAGCGCACCTGGTCGTTGCCCATGCCGGTGCAGCCGTGCGCGATCGCGCGCGTGCCGAGCTCGTGCGCACGGCGGATCGCCGCATCGACGATGAGGTAGCGGTCCGACACGAGCAGCGGATACTGCCCCTGGTAACCCTCGCCGGCCCAGACGAACGGCTTGACGAAACCGTTCCAGATCGCCGGCCCGCCGTCGACGGTCAGGTGCGAGGCGACGCCGAGCTCGCGCGCGCGTTGTTCGATGTATTCGCGCTCCTCGGCGTCGACCCCTCCGGTATCGGCGAACACGGTGTGCACGGCCCAGCCGCGCTCCTTGAGCCAGGGCACGCAGAAGCTCGTGTCCAACCCTCCGGAGAACGCCAGTACGATGTCCTGGCGTTCTCCGGAGGCGGGATTCGGGAGTCGGGATCGGGGATTGGAGGAAGCAGCTTGCGACGACATGGAAAATCTCGCTCTGGTTGTATTTCGTGGATTGTCGATACCGCGCCTTGCCGAATCACCAATCCCGAATCGCCAATCCCGGTTGCGCGACGAGCGCAGCCATCACCGCCTTCTGCACATGCAGGCGGTTCTCCGCTTCCTCGATCGCGATGCACGCGGGCGAGTCCATCACCGCGTCGGTCGCCTTGACGTTGCGGCGAAGTGGCAGGCAATGGCTGAACACGCCATGGTCGGTGAGCGCCATCTTGCGTTCGTCGACGATGAAGTGCCTGTGCGCATCGCGGATCGGCTTCTCCTCGTCCCAGCGGCCGAAGTAGGGCAGCGCGCCCCAGCTCTTGGCGTAGACGACATGCGCGCCGCGGTACGCCTCGTCGGGATCGTGGCTCACGCGCAGCGAGCCGCCGTTGGCGGCGACGTTCGCGCGCGCGAAGTCCATGTAGCGCGAATCGAGCACGTAGTCGGGCGTCGGGCACAGCAGGGTCACGTCCATGCCGTAGCGCGTCGCGATCTGCAGCGCGGAATTGGCGACCGCGGTGTTGAGCGGCCTCGGGTGATAGGTCCAGGTCAGCACGTACTTCTTTCCACGCAGGACCTGTGCGGGATCGACCCCGCGTTCAGGCGCACCGAAGTGCTGCTGCAGGGCGAGGATGTGCGCGAGCTCCTGCATCGGGTGGGTGATCGTTTCCATGTTGATCACGGGCACGGTCGCGTGCCGGGCGAATGCGTTGATCACGCGATCCTCGCGGTCGACCGACCAGTCCCGGAACTTCGGGAACGCGCGCACGCCGATGAGGTCGACGTAGCGCGACAGCACACGCGCGACTTCGGCGACGTGTTCCTCGGCCTCGCCGTCCATGATCGCACCCGTGTCGAACTCGATCGGCCATGCATCCTTGCCCGGCGCGAGCACGATCGCATGGCCGCCGAGTTGGAAGGCGCCGAGCTCGAAGCTCGTGCGCGTGCGCATCGACGGATTGAAGAACAGCAGCGCGACCGACTTGCCGGCGAGCTCGCGCCCGGCCTTCGTGCGCTTGAAGGCAGCGGCCCGGGCGAGCAGCGCGTCGAGGTCGGCGCGCGACCAGTCCTGGGTACTCAAGAAGTGTCGGATCATCGGGGTGCTCGGGGTTGGGGGCGGCGCCGAGTCACCAAAAAAAAACCCGGCACGGGGGCCGGGTTTTCGTCGATTCGTGTGAAGAACGCGCGACAGGCTACCCGGCGGAATGGCACGGTTCCGGTCGACGCGCGCGCGAGGTCATGCCAGCGGCCATGCGGGCGCTGGTGGTGATCTGCGGCTGGGCGGCGACTCGGGACATCTGCCTGGGCGGACTTCGGTGAGGTCGGCGGACCATAGCGGCAAACCTGGTGCAACGCAATATGCGGGCTCGGAAAATCCGACGCCGCAAACGAAAAGGCCGGGCAAGAGCCCGGCCTTCATCCTTCCGCAGCCGCCTACTCGGCCGGCTCGATGCTCACGCGCACGCGCAGGCGATCGCCCGGGTCGTAGTTGAGGCGCGACATGTAGACGTCGCCGCGGTAGCGGTACTGCACGTCGTAGGCGACCACGCGGTTTTCCTGCACGCCGTCGTCGACCACATGGCAATGGCGCTCGACGCCTTCGACATAGCGGTCATCGCCGCGCGCGACGTTGTTGCCGACCGCCCCGCCGACCACGGCGCCGGCGACCGTCGCCGCGCGGCGACCATCGCCCTTGCCCACCGTGCTGCCGAGCACGCCGCCGACGATCGCGCCGAGCACCGTGCCCGCGGCACGATTGCCGTTGTCGACGCGTCGCTCGACCGGGATGTCGTCGCACACTTCGCGCGGATTGCTCACGCGCACGCGGTCGTAGATCGGGTCCACGCGCAGCACGTCGGCCCACGCGACCTTCACGTTCTCCGCGCCCTGGTCATCCGTGGCGTAGCCACGCTCCTGCGCGCCGACCTGGGTTCCCGCCAGGAGCAACGCCACCGCCACCATCAATTTCATGCTGCCTCCACCTGAAGTCACTGCGCACGCCGATCGCTCGCCGGCTCCTTTCCGGTGCGCAGCCCGTTGATCCATGGGCGCCATTACAGCAGCTGATCGCTGAACCCAACCCTAAGCCTTTCCCCTGCCTGAAAAAAGAGGCCCGGGCCGCGCTGCCCGCCGCGACCGGCGGCGCACTCGCCGCGGATCCGGCCGGGCAAGCGGGCCTGCGCTGCTATCATTCAGGGTCCACCGAGGTCCCGACTGATGCCGCTCCGACTCCACAACAGCCTCACCCGCCGCACCGAAGACTTCGTCCCGGCCGACCCGCAGCGCGTGACGATGTACCTGTGCGGGCCCACGGTCTACAACTACGTGCACATCGGCAATGCGCGCGGCCCGGTCGTGTTCGACGTGCTGACCCGCCTGCTGCGCCGCCATTACCCCCGGCTCGTGTTCGCGCGCAACATTACCGACGTCGACGACAAGATCAATGCTGCGGCGCAGGAACAGGGCGTGCCGATCGCGACGATCACCGGCAAGTACGCGGCGATCTACCGCGAGGACATGGGCCGCCTCGGCGTCGTTCCGCCCGATGTCGAACCGCATGCGACCGCGCACATCGCGCAGATCATCGCGATGATCGAGCAGCTCGTCGCGCGCGGCCACGCGTACGCCGCCGAGGGCCACGTGCTGTTCTCGGTCGCGAGCTACGCCGATTACGGCAAGCTGTCGCGCCGCCCGGTCGACGAGATGATCGCCGGGGCGCGCATCGACGTCGCGCCGTACAAGCGCGACCCGGGCGATTTCGTGCTATGGAAGCCGTCGACGCCGCAGCAGCCGGGCTGGGATTCGCCCTGGGGCGTGGGCCGGCCCGGCTGGCACATCGAGTGCTCGGCGATGGCGGCGGCGCACCTCGGCGAGACGATCGACATCCATGCCGGCGGCAACGACCTCATGTTCCCGCACCACGAGAACGAAGTCGCGCAGAGCACCTGCGCGCACGCCGGCAAGGTGTTCGCACGCTATTGGCTGCACAACGGCATGCTGGACTTCGGCGGCGCGAAGATGTCCAAGTCGCTCGGCAACGTCTGCGTGCTGCACGAACTGCTCGACAGGTACCCGCCCGAGGCGCTGCGCTACGCCCTGTTGAGCGCGCACTACCGCCAGCCGCTCGACTGGTCGGACGCGCTCGTCGAGCAGAGCATCCGCACGCTCGACCGCCTGTACGGCACGCTGCGCGACCTCGCCGACATCGACGTCGGCAGCGGCACGGTGACCACCGAGATCGAGGATGCGCTGTGCGACGATCTCAATACGCCCGAAGCCCTCGCGGTGATCGCCCGTCTCGCCGGCGAAGCGCGCGCGGCGACGACGCCGGACGCGCGGCGCAGCGCGAAGGCCGCCCTGCTCGGCGCGGCGGGCCTGCTCGGCATCCTGCAGCAGGACCCGGAGGCCTGGTTCAAGCAGGCCGCCGGCGGCCCGGCGCTCGACGAGGCGGAAATCCAGCGCCTGGTCGACCTGCGCGTCGCCGAGAAGAAGGCGCACAACTTCGCCGAAGCCGACCGCATCCGCGAGCAGTTGCTGCAGATGGGCGTGGTCATCGAGGACACCGCGCAGGGGCCGCGCTGGAAGGTGGCGAAGACCGATGAACGCGCGAGCTGAACCGGCGGAAGCGAGCGCCGAGGCGGCGCAGGCGGCGATCGCCGGGGAGTTCGCGTTCTTCGGCGACTGGACCGAGCGCTACCAGTACCTGATCGACCTCGGCCGCAAGCTACCGCCGTTCCCGGACTCGCTCAAACGCGACGAGTTCAAGGTGAGCGGCTGCCAGTCGCAGGTGTGGCTGGTGCCGTCCGGCGACGCGCAGCGCCTCGACTTCCAGGCGATCAGTGATTCTTCGATCGTCTCGGGCCTGATCGCACTGCTGTTGCGGGTCTACTCCGGCCGCCCCGCGGCCGAGATCCTCGCGACCGAACCACGCTTCATCGAGGCGATCGGCCTCGCCCGCCACCTGTCGCCGACGCGCTCGAACGGCCTCGCGGCGATGCTCGCCAAGGTCAAGCAGTACGCGGGCGAAGCCGCCGCCTAGGCGTGGCCGCAGGCCCACGCGGGGCCGCGCGCGACCGCACGTGCCGACCCGGCCAGCCCTCGCTTCGGCCCAGCGCACGTCGCGTGACGCGCAGCCGCGACGGGACGGCTGCTAAGCTTGCCTCGTCTCGCAGGGGAAGAGGCGATGGACAAGAAGACCGTACTGGCCGGCAGCCCGCTGTTTCGCGATCTCGCCCCGGATGCGCTCGCCGCGATCGCGGAGCGCTTCGACATCGAGGAGCTGCGCGGCGGCCGCACGCTGTTCCGCGAAGGCGACCTGCCCGACTTCCTCTACGTCGTCGCGACCGGGCGCCTGCAGGCGCAGCACGGCGACGGCGCCGTCATCGGCGAGATCGGCCGCGGCGAACCGGTCGGTGAAATGGCGCTGCTGTCGGGCGAAACGCGCGGCGCCGACGTCGTCGCCCTGCGCGATTCGCTGCTGCTGCGGATCAACCGCATGGCCCTGCTCGACGTCGTCTCGCGCCACCCTTCCGCGCTGCTCTCGCTGTGCGCGACGATCGCCAAGCGCAGCCGCCGCGGTCCGCGCCGCGCGCGCCTCGACGCCGCGCGCGGCAATCGCACGATCGCAGTGATCCGCGCGCAAGCGGGCGTGCGCCTCGGCCCGCTGGTCGAACGCATCGTCGGCGGCATGCGCAAGACCGGCAAGGTCGTGCGCTGCATCGGCGCCGCCGACGTCGACAAGCAGTTCGGCGACGGTGCCGCGCAGACCGCGTTCGGCGACGGCGATCGCCACCGCATCATCAGCGCCTGGCTGGAGCGGCGCGAACTCGCCGGCGGGCATCTCGTGCTGTGGAGCGACGCCAACGGCGAACAATGGACCGAGCGCTGCCTGCGCCAGTGCGATCGCGTCGTCGTCGTCGTGTCGAGCGACGGCGGCCAGCCGGCCGTCGCGCTGGCGCGCACGCTGCGCCAGCACGCGCCACGCGCGCCGGTCGACCTGCTCGTGCTTCGCCCCGACGGCGTGCCGGCCGGCGACGTGCTCGAACGGCGCGTGCTGTTCGGCGCGCGCTCGCACTACTTCGTTCGACCCGATGCGCAGGCCGACCACGACGCCGTCGCGCGCCAGCTCAGCGGGCACGGCCTCGGCCTCGTGTTCGGCGGCGGCGGTGCACGCGCGTTCGCCCACGTCGGCCTCGTGCGCGCGATGGAGGAACTGGGCGTGAGCGCCGACATCGTCGGCGGCACGAGCATGGGCGCCTTCTTCGCCGGCATGCATGCGATCGGCGCGAGCAGCCGCGACATGCTCGCGATCGGTCGCGCCACGTTCATCGACCGCAACTACCTCAATGACTGGGTCTGGCCGAGCGTCTCGCTCGTGCGCGGCCGCAAGTTCTTCAAGCGCCTCGCGAGCGTGTTCGGCGACGCGCGCATCGAGGACCTGCGCATGCCGTATTTCTGCGTCAGCACGAACCTCACGCGCGGACGCCAGGAAGTGCACGACGGCGGCCCGCTCGCGACCTGGGTCGGCACGAGCATGTGCGTGCCCGGCATCGCGCCGCCGGTGGCGTGGAACGGCTGCCTGCTCGTCGACGGCGCGATCGCCAACAGCCTGCCGGTCGACGTCATGCACGCACTCGGCCGCGGCCCGATCATCGCCTCCGACGTCGCCGCCGGCGCCGGCCTCGACGCGCCCGGCATCGTCGGGCCCGATCCCGAGGCGCTGCTGCACCGGCGCACCAATCCCTCGCGCGTTTCGCTGTTCGGCCTGCTCGGCAGCGGCTACGCACCATCGCGCGACAACGGTGCCGACGACCTCGCGGACCTGCGCCTGCGCATGCCCGTGCAGGGCGCGCGCACGTTCGGCTGGCGCGAAATCCAGTCGCTGGTGGATCGCAGCTACGAATATTCGTTGGCTGCGCTCAGGGGATTCCTCGACGACCGCAAACGTGGCGATCGCAGCCGTGCGGAACGGCGCGAGCGCGTCACCGCGCGCGTGCGCGAAGCGACGGCGGCGGCGACGGCCGCCTCGGCGGCACCGCCGGGCGGACGCACGCGCGCACCCGCGACACGGTCGCGCTCGACGCGCTGACCGAAGCGTCGCGCCGCCCTGCGACGTGCGCCGCGGCCGTCGAAGCTATGCGGTCGTCGCCCCGCCGGCGCGCGCCGCCTCGTAGACGCGCAGGTGCGCGAGCGCCGCCGAAAGCAGCGGCACGTCGAGACCGAATGCCGCCGCGCGGCGGCGCAGGTCGCCGAGGATGTGCTCGCATTCGGTGCGCGCGCCACGCTCGAGGTCGCGCAGCATCGACGCCTTCAGCGGCGAGCCCGCCGCGGTCAGGATCGCGCGCGCATTCGCCACCGCCTCGGGCCCGGGCGCATGGCCGCTCGCCGCGGCCACGGCGCGGCATTCGTCGTGCAGGCGGGTCATGAGGACGGCGCCGTCGGCGGTCGCGACGATCGCGCCGACGGCGTCGCGCATGAGGCAGGTTCCACCCGCGAGCGCGGCGATGAAGGCGAACTTGTCCCACATCGCGTCCACCACGTCGGGTCGCTCGACCACGTGTTCGCCGAGAGCGCGCAGGGCATTGGAAATGTCCTCGCGCACGGGCGCGCCGGTTCGGTCACCGAACGCGAGGCGTTCGAGCGCGCCGAACTGGCGGATCGCCCCGTCCGGCTCCAGCGTGACCGAGATATGGCACAGCCCGCCGAGCACGCGCCCGCTGCCGAACGCGTCGTCGAGCGCATCGAGATGGGCAAGGCCGTTGAGCAGCGGCAGGACGCGCGTGGACGCGCCGACGGCCGGACGGATCGCGTCGATCGCCGAATCCATGTCGTACGACTTGGCCGACAGGATGACGAGGTCGAACGGCGCATCCGGCGCGGTGAGCGTGCGCACGGGACGGCGGAAATCGCCGCGCGCGGAATGCACCACGAGGCCATCGCGCGCGAGCACCGCGGCGCGCGCGGGCCGCACCAGGAACGTGACGTCGGCGCCCGACTCGACCAGGCGCGCGCCGAAATAACCGCCGATCGCACCGGCACCGAGGACGAGGATGCGCACGGGCCTACATCGTGTGCGTCGGACGCTCCTGGCCCATGATGCCGGCGAGGATCGATTCGATCTTCGTGCGCGCGGCCTCGCCGTCCGAGGATTCGTTGAACTGCACGCCGATGCCGGCCATGCGGTTGCCCTGCGCGCCCGCGGGCGTGATCCAGACGACCTTGCCGGCGACCGGCAGGCGGTCCTTCTCTTCCATCAGCGAGAGCAGGATGAACACCTCGTCGCCGAGGCTGTAGCGCTTGGTCGTCGGCACGAACAGGCCGCCACCGCGCACGAACGGCATGTACGCATTGAACAGCGCACCCTTGTCCTTGATCGCGAGCGACAGGATGCCCTGTCGCGGCGCACCGCCCATTGCCGGCGTTGCCATCAGTCACCCCTTCGATCGTGCATGCCCGCGGCGGGTGCCGCAAGCGCGTTTCCGTCCTGCATCCTGCCGCACATTCGCGCGGCGCGCCTTGCGCCTCGCCGCATCATGCCGGCCTGCCGTCCGGCGACCAGGCACGCAGCAGCTCCAGCAGGACCAGATCCGAGCGCGCCGTCGTCGTGAGCAGGCCGCGCGCCTGGTTGGCGCGACCGAACCATGCGGCTAGCTTCGGGATTTCCTCGCGCGCGGTCAAGCCGAGCCGCCCGGCGCGGCCGCCCGCGATCGCGCGCGCCTCGTCGCGCGCGAGCACCGCGGCGAACCAGAGGCGCTCGTGCGGACGGTCGGCGGCCCAGGCCTCGGCGACCTCGGCCGCCGCGCGGCGGCCGCGTGCGAGCGCCGCGAGGTCGTCCGCGCATGCCTTGCGCAGCGGCAGGGTGTCGTCGGCGCTCCAGGAAAGGGCGAGGCCGGGGTTGCCGAGGCTCGCGTCGAGCGCGGCCGCCGCCGCGGCAGCGTCGACGCGCTCGCTGCGCAACCATGCGAGCGCCTCCTCGCGCGTCGGCGCAGGCACGTCGATGCGCTGGCAGCGGCTGCGGATCGTCGCCGGCAGTCGCGCCGGCTCGTCGGCGACGAGCAACAGGATCGTCGCCGTGGCAGGTTCCTCGAGCGTCTTCAGCAGCGCATTCGCGCCGCTGATGTTGAGGCGGTCGGCCGGGTCGACGAGCGCGAGCTGCAAGCCGCCGAACTGGCTCGACAGGGCGAGCCGTTGCGACAACGCGCGCATCTGGTCGATCGTGATCTCGCTGCGCAGCTTGCCGTCGTCGCGCGGTTCGAGCGTGACCCGCGTGAAATCCGGATGGCTGCCCGCCTTGAGCAGCAGGCAGCCGCGGCAACGGCCGCAGGCATGGCCGTCGTCGCGCCGTCGTTCGCACAGCGCCGCGGCGACCAGCGCGTCGGCCAGGGCGCGCTTGCCGTAGCCGGCGGGTGCGGCGAACAGCAGGCCATGATGCAGGCGGCCACGCGCGAGCGCACCGGAGAGCTCCCGCCAGGGTTGGGCGAGCCACGGCTGCAGGTTCATGCGCCCTCCCGCGCCGCGGCGACGTAACGGTCGATTTCGGCGATGGCGGCGGCACGCACCTCTTCGACGGCGCGGCTCGCGTCGATGACGCGGAAGCGCCGCGGCTCGGCGGCGGCGCGCGCGCGGTAGGCGGCGCGCACGCGCTCGAAGAAGTCCCCGCCCTCGCGCTCGATGCGATCGGCCTCGCCGCGCGTGCCCGCGCGCGCGAGCCCCTGTTCGACCGGCAGGTCGAGCAGCAGGGTCAGGTCCGGCGCGACCGGCGCGGCCCAGCGCTCGAGTTCGGCGATGCGTTCGAGCGGCTGGCCGCGACCACCGCCCTGGTAGGCGTAGCTCGCATCGGTGTAGCGGTCCGACAGCACCCAGCGCCCCGCGGCGAGCGCGGGCTGGATGCGTTCGCGCACGAGCTGCGCCCGCGCGGCGAACATCAGCAGCAGTTCGCTCTCGGCGCAGATGCCGTGGCGCGCGGGATCGAGCACGAGTGCGCGCACCGCCTCGCCGAATGCGGTGCCACCCGGTTCGCGCGTGACGTCGACGTCGATGCCGTGGTGCTCGAGCCGCTCGCGCACCGCGGCCAGCACGGTGCTCTTGCCGGCGCCCTCGCCGCCTTCGAGCGTGACCAGGCGACCGTTCATTGGCCGCGATGCAACTGGTATTTCTGCACGGCGCGGTTGTGCGCGTCGAGCGTCGGTGAAAACTCGTGGCTGCCGTCGCCGCGCGCGACGAAGTAGAGCGCGTCGCCCGGCGCCGGGTGCAGCACCGCCTCCAATGCGACGGCACCGGGCAGGGCGATCGGCGTCGGCGGCAGGCCGTCGCGGGTGTAGGTGTTGAACGGCGTGTCGGTTTCGAGGTCGCTGCGCCGGATGTTGCCCGCGTAGTTCGCGCCCATGCCGTAGATCACGGTCGGATCGGTCTGCAGCCGCATGCCGAACTTGAGCCGGCGCACGAATACCCCGGCGATCTGCGCGCGCTCGGCCGGCTGCGCGGTTTCCTTCTCGACGATCGAGGCGAGGATCAGCGCCTTGTACGGCGTGTCAAGCGCGAGGTCGGCCGAGCGCTGCGGCCAGAGCTGATCGAGCGTCTTCTTCATCGCCGCGTGCGCGCGTTGCAGCAGGTCGAAATCCGACTCGCCCTTCACGAACGAATAGGTTTCCGGCAGGAACCAGCCCTCCGGCTTGCCGTCGGCGATGCCGAGGCGATGGGCGATGTCCTCGTCGCTGCTGCCCGGCAGCGTCTGCCGCAGGCCCGCTTCGCTGGCGAGGGCCAGGCGCAGCTGGCGGAAGGTCCAGCCGTCGACGATCGTGAAGCGGTGCTGCACGACATCGCCAGCGGCCATGCGGTGCAACAGCGCGCGCGGCGTGATGCCTTGCGGCAGCGCGTACTCGCCCGCATGCAGGCGTCCGGCGATGCCGAGTTCACGGCCGAGCGCGCGCCAGTAGACCATCGTGCGGAAGTCGCGCGCGACGACGCCGATGCGCCGCAGCTCCGCGACGATCTGCGGATAGCTCGCGCCACGCGGCACGTCGAAGGTCGTCGCGTCGGCGGCGACCGGCAAAGCGGCGTTCGTGTAGCGCTGGTAGTCGAACCATGCCGCGGCGCCGACGCCGACGAGCGCGAGCAGCACGAGCACGAGGAACACGCGCAGGACGGCGCCGCCGCGCTGGCGACGGAACGAGCGTGCGAAGGACGGCGAGGACGGCATCCGGGCAGCGTAACCGGATTCGGCACGCGCTTGAAGCGCCCGGCGTGCCGGGATCATGCGTCGAGGGCCCGCAGCAGGCCGCGTGCCTTGGCGCGCGTTTCCTCGAGCTCGCGCGGCGCCTCCGAGTCGGCGACGATGCCGGCGCCGGCGCGGAACGAAACGGCATCGCCGTGCAGCGTCAGCGTGCGGATCAGGATGTTGAGGTCGAGGTCGCCGTTGCGGTCGAGGTAACCGAACGAACCGGTGTAGGCGCCGCGGCCGACGCCTTCGAGGGCCGCGATGATCTGCATGCAACGCACCTTGGGGCAGCCGGTGATCGTGCCGCCGGGGAAGGCCGCGCGGATGACCTGCCCCGGCGTCACGCCCGCGCGCAGTTCGCCGCGGACGTTGGAGACGATGTGGTGGACGTGCGCATAGCTCTCGATCGCCATGAGTTCGTCGACCTCGACGCTGCCCGGTACGCAGATGCGGCCGAGGTCGTTGCGCTCGAGGTCGATGAGCATCACGTGCTCGGCGCGCTCCTTCGGATGCGCGGCCAGTTCGCGCATGCGCGCCTCATCGTCGTCGCCGGGCGTGCGCGGCCGCGTGCCGGCGATCGGGCGCGTCTGCACGTGCGTGCCGCGCACTTCGACCAGCCGTTCGGGTGAAGAACTGACGACCGCCCAGCCGCCGTGCTGCAGCAAGCCGGCGAACGGCGCGGGGTTGGCGCGGCGCAGCGCGGCGTAGAGGTCGGCCGGCCGTGGCGCCGGCGCGCAGCGCGCGCGCCACGCGCGCGACAGGTTGACCTGGAACACGTTGCCGGCGCGCAGGTGCTCGTGCACGCGCGCGACGCCATCGAGGAACACCTGCGGCGCGTCCTCCTCGATGCCGGCCCGTCGCCACGGCGACGCCTCGAAGCGCGCCGCCGCGGCAAGATCGTCGGCGAGCACGCCGAGCAGGTCCTCGCGCCCCCCTTCCGCGACGAGCAGCGTGCGCGCGCGCTCATGGTCGACGACGATCGCCGCGGGGCAGCGCAACGCGAGCGCGGTCGGCAGGGCTGTTTCGCGTGGCGCGGGGAGATCGAGGCTCGGTTCGATCTCGGCCGCGAGCTCGTAACCAAGGTAGAGCAACCAGCCGCCACGGAACGGCAGGCCGTCGTCGTCGCGGCCGCCGCGCTCCGCGCGCCAGGCGTCGTCGAGCGCATCGAGGAAGCGCCCGCCGCAGGCCGCGCCCCGCTCGTCGCGCACGACGCCACCGGCAAGACGCAACTCACGCCCGGGGAATGCGAACAGGATGTCGTGCCGCGCGCGCGCGTTGCCTCGCGCGACGCTCTCGAGCAGCCCCGGATAACGCCGCGGCTGCGCCGCGGCGAGCCCGAGCAGATCGCACACGCCGGCGATTTCCTTGACGACGTGGGTCATGGTGCGACGCTTGGGCGCGGGAGTCCGGCGGCGGGAGCAGGAGCAAGAGATTGAAACACGAAGGACTGGACACGGGGGAGAGCGGAGAGATTCGAAGATTCAAACACGGAGCACACGGAGAACACGGAGGAGAAAAAGCAAGACGGAGGAAAAGCACCTTCAGTCGATCGCCTTCTCCGTGTGCTCCGCGTGCTCCGCGTTTCAATCTCTTCGGTTCCTGCTCTTCCTTCGTGTCCCTCGTGTTTCAATCTTCCTGCTTCGGGATCCCGCCGCTTCCGACGCGCTCAGGCACGGCGGAAGACGAGCGTGCCGTTGGTGCCGCCGAAGCCGAAGGAATTGGACAGGACGACGTCGAGTTTCGCGTCGCGTGCCGTATGCGGCACGAAGTCGAGGTCGCAGCCTTCGCCGGGCGCGTCGAGGTTGATCGTCGGCGGGACGACGTTGTCGCGCAACGCAAGGATCGAGAAGATCGCCTCGACGCCGCCGGCGGCGCCGAGCAGGTGGCCGGTCATCGACTTGGTCGAGCTCACCATGAGCTTGTTCGCGTGGTCGCCGAACACGCCCTTGATGCCCTGCACTTCGGCGACGTCGCCCGCCGGGGTCGAGGTGCCGTGCGCGTTGATGTATTGCACGTCGGTGAGGTCGAGGCCGGCGTCCTTGACCGCCGCGACCATGCAGCGGCCGCCGCCCTCGCCGTTCTCGCTCGGCGCGGTCATGTGGTACGCGTCGCCGCTCATGCCGAAGCCGACCAGTTCACAGTAGATGCGCGCGCCACGCTTCTTCGCGTGTTCGTATTCCTCGATGACGAGCACGCCGGCGCCGTCCGACAGCACGAAGCCGTCGCGATCCTTGTCCCACGGGCGGCTCGCCTTGTGCGGTTCGTCGTTGCGCGTGGACAGCGCGCGCGCCGAGCAGAAACCGCCGACCGCGGTGCCGACGGTCGAATACTCGGCGCCGCCGGCGATCATCACTTCCGCGTCTCCGTACTGGATCATGCGCATCGCGAGGCCGATGTTGTGGGTCGCGGTCGTGCACGCGGTGACGCAGGCGATGTTCGGCCCCTTGAGGCCGAGCATGATCGACAGGTTGCCCGACGCCATGTTGATGATCGAGCTCGGCACGAAAAACGGCGAGATCTTGCGCTGGCCCTGCTCGTGGTAGGTGATCGAGGTCTTCTCGATCGTCGCGATGCCACCGATGCCCGCGCCGACCGCGACGCCGATGCGTTCCTCGTCGTGCTCGTGCGGATGCAGGCCTGCGTCGGCGAGCGCCTGCACGGACGCGGCGATGCCGTAGTGGATGAATGGGTCCATCTTCTTGACGTCCTTCGCCGCGACGTACTGCGCCGGGTCGAAGTCACGCACCTCGCCCGCGATGCGGGTCGGGAACGTCGATGCGTCGAAATGGGTGATCGGGCCGATGCCGCTCCTGCCGGCGGTGATGTTCGACCAGGCGGTGGCGACATCGTTGCCGACGGGGCTGACGATGCCGAGACCGGTGACGACGACGCGACGCTTCATAGTCCACCTTTGCGATCATCCGGATCGCGGGAGCAAGGGCGGCCGTCCTGGCCGCGTTCATCAAAAACAAAACTGCGCCCGGCGGGCGCAGCTTCGGGCTTGCCTGCTGGCGATTCGATCAGGCCTTGACGTGTGCCTTCACGTAGTCGATCGCCTGCTGCACGGTCGTGATCTTCTCGGCTTCCTCGTCCGGGATCTCGCACTCGAATTCTTCTTCCAGCGCCATCACCAGCTCGACCGTATCCAGCGAGTCGGCGCCGAGGTCGTCGACGAACGACGCGTTCGGGGTGACTTCGTCTTCCTTCACGCCGAGCTGCTCGACCACGATCTTCTTGACGCGCTCTTCGATAGTGCTCATGTGTTTCTAAACCTCCGGTCGGAATTCATGCGGCGCACGCGGGCCGCGTGCCTCGCGGGCAGCGCCCCCTGTAAACCGCGGCATTGTAGTTGAAGCCCTGCCCCCTCGCCAGCCGCGCCGGGAAGGGCCGCACGAACCTCGGCGACGCCATCGAAGGTGCGGCCAAGGTGCTGAATAACAAGCGTTACGGCATGTACATGCCACCGTTCACGTGGAGCGTCTCGCCAGTGATGTAGGACGCCGCGGGCGATGCGAGGAACGCGACCGCCTTCGCGATGTCGTCCGCCGCACCGAGGCGGCCGAGGGCGATCTGGCCGAGCAGCGCGTTGCGCTGCTCCTCCGGCAATGCGCGCGTCATGTCGGTGTCGATGAAACCCGGCGCGACGACGTTGACCGTGATGCCGCGCGAACCGATCTCGCGCGCGAGCGACTTGGAGAACGCGATGATGCCCGCCTTCGCCGCCGCGTAGTTCGCCTGGCCCGGGTTGCCGGTGAGGCCGATCACCGATGCGATCGAGATGATGCGCCCCTTGCGCGCCTTCATCATGCCGCGCATCACCGCCTTCGAGGCACGGTAGACCGAGCTCAGGTTGGTGTCGAGGATCGCCTGCCAGTCCTCGTCCTTCATGCGCATGAGCAGCTGGTCGCGCGTGATGCCCGCGTTGTTGACGAGGATCGAGACCGCGCCGTACTCCTTGCCGATCGCCTCGACGAGCGCCTCGATCGCGGCACCGTCGGTCACGTCGAGCACGCGCCCGGCGCCGCCGTGCGCGGCGAGGCGTTCGCCGATGGCCTTCGCACCGCCTTCGCTCGTCGCGGTGCCGATCACCGTCGCGCCGAGCGCGGCGAGTTCGTCCGCGATCGCGGCGCCGATGCCGCGGCTGGCGCCGGTGACGAGGGCGATTTCTCCTGCGAGGGGCTTGCTCACGATGCGATCCGTTCGGGTAAGTGGTCGCGCATGATCGCAAAAGCGACGCCGATCATCCATGCCGGATGCCGTGCGGTGACGTACGGTGTGGCACGCGTCGCGCGTGCGGCGGCTCAATCGACGATCGAGCCGCAACTGAGGTTGGCGACCGTGCCGGTCATCGCGGCGGCGCGATCGGACGCGATGAACGCGGCGACTTCGGCCACCTGGCACAGCGTCGGCAGGCGCTTGAGCAAGGTCGCCTGCTGCGCGCGCCCGTCGAGCAGCGCCTCGATCGTACTGCCCGCGCGCGCGGCGGCACCCGCGAACACGTCGCGCGAATGCGATTCGGCGAGCGCCTCCGGAATCGCATCGGGCCGCAGGCAGACCACGCGCACGCCGCTCGCGCCGAGTTCGCCGGCGAGGATGCGCGAGAACGCCTCGATCGCCGCCGAGGCGACGCCGTTGCCGAGGAAACCCTGGCCGGAGATGCGAGCGCCGGGCGTGGACAGCGTGAGGATCACGCCCGCCCCCTGCTCCACCATGCGCCGCCCGACCGCCTGCGCGGTCAGGAAATTCGTGCGCGCGTACGCTTCGACCGGATAGGCGAAATCGGCGAGCGACAGGTCGACGAACGGCGTGCCTTGCACGTGCGCGAAGCCGATCGCGTTGAGGGCGATGTCGACGCGCCCTGCGCGCAGCGCGACGCCTTCGACATGATGCTCGACCGCGTGTTCGTCGAGCGCGTCCACCTCCGCGGCTTCGGCGCGTCCCCCGGCGGCGACGATGTCGCGCACGACGCGATCGAGCTTCGCGCGCGTGCGGCCGCACAGGTAGACGCGCGCGCCCTCACGCGCGAAGACACGCGCGACGGCGCCACCGATCGCACCGCCGCCGCCGTGGATGATCGCCACCTTGCCTTGCAGAAGCATGCCGCCCTCCCGACGACGACGCGGCGCGAGCGCGTCGGCTGGCCGACAGCCTAGCGCAGTCGGCGGATCATCGGTTGACCGGAAATGCGGCGATCGTGCCCGCCGCGCGGCGTCAGCGCCAGTCCGCGAGCGCGGCGTCGAAATCGCCCGGCGTGCCGAGCGCGCGGCCGTCGATCGCCTTGTCGATGCGCTTGACGAGGCCCGTCAGCACCTTGCCCGGGCCGCATTCGCCGATGCGCGTGACGCCGGCCGCGGCGAGCGCCTGCACGCAGGCAGTCCAGCGCACGGGCAGGTAGAGCTGGCGCACGAGCGCGTCGCGGATGTCGGCGAGGCCATCGTGCGTGCGCGCGTCGACGTTCTGCACGACCGGGATGCGCGGCTGGCTCCAGTGGTAGGCCTGCATCGCCTCGCCGAGGCGATTGGCCGCCTCGCGCATGAGCGGCGTGTGCGACGGCACGCTCACGGCGAGCTTGACCGCCTTGCGCACGCCGCGCTCGGACAGCTTCGCGAGCGCGGCATCGACCGCTTGCGCGTGGCCGCCGATGACGATCTGGCCGGGCGAGTTGTAGTTGGCGGGCACGACGACGTGGTCGCCCGACACCTCGCGGCAGACCTCTTCGACCAGTGCGTCGTCGGCGCCGAGCACGGCCGCCATCGCACCGACGCCTTCGGGCGCGGCGTCCTGCATCGCCTGGCCGCGGATGCGCACGAGATGCGCGGCGTCATGCAGCGACAGCACGCCGGCCGCGACGAGCGCGGTGTATTCGCCGAGGCTGTGTCCGGCGACATGCGACGGCGTCGCGCCGCCGTTCGCCTGCCACAGTCGCCACACGGCCACACCCGCCGCGAGCAGCGCGGGCTGGGTGTATTCGGTGCGATTGAGCATTGCTTCGGGTCCGCCCTGCGACAGCGCCCAGAGGTCCACGCCGGCGCCATCGGAGGCTTCGGTGAACGCCTCGCGCACGTGCGCGTGCAGCTCGGCGAGTTCGGCGAGCATGCCGATGGACTGGGAGCCTTGGCCGGGGAAGACGAAGGCGAGGGCCGAGGGCTGAGAGCTGGGGTGTGCGGACATCGTTGTGTTCCCGGATCGAAGGGGTAACGAAACAGGTAGGCCGGATCAAGCCGCGCAAGCGGCGGATGCGGCGCTTCGCGCCTTGATCCGCCCCACGGATTGCGGCTGCGGGCGACGACCCTGGCGATCCACCCAGCCCCCGACCCTCGGCCCTGATCAGTACTTGAGCAGCGCCGACGACCAGGTGAAGCCGCCGCCGAACGCCTCGAGCAGCAGGGTCTGGCCGCGCTGCACCTTGCCCGAACGCACCGCTTCGTCGAGCGCGAGCGGGACCGAGCCGGACGAGGTGTTGCCGTGGCGGTCGACCGTGACGATAACGCGGTCCATCGACATCGACAGGCGTTTGGCAGTCGCTTCGATGATGCGCAGGTTCGCCTGGTGCGGGATCAGCCAATCGACGTCCTGCTCGTGCATGCCGGCCGCTTCGAGCGTCTCGCCGACGATGCGGTCGAGCGTCTTGACCGCGACCTTGAACACCTCGTTGCCGGTCATCATCACGCGCACGCCGTGGTTCGGCTCGTCGTCGCGGAAGCCCGCGGAGACGCCGACCGGGTTGTACAGCAGGTGCTTGTAGCCGCCGTCCGCGTGCAGCTTGGTGGTGAGGATGCCGGGCTCGCTCGACGCCTCGAGCACGACCGCGCCGGCGCCGTCGCCGAACAGCACGCAGGTCGAGCGGTCGCTGAAGTCGAGCATGCGCGTCAGCGTCTCCGCGCCGACGACGAGCGCCTTCTTCGCCTGGCCGCTGCGGATGAACTGGTCGGCGATGCCGAGCGCGTACATGAAGCCCGAGCACGCGGCGTTGACGTCGAATGCGGCGCAGCCGTTCGCGCCGAGGCGGTGCTGCAGCAGGCAGGCGGTCGACGGGAAGATGATGTCGGGCGTGGTCGTGCCGAGCACGATGAGGTCGAGGTCGGCACCCTTGATGCCGGCCGCGTCGAGCGCGTGCGTCGCGGCGTAGAACGCGAGGTCGCCCGTGGTTTCGCCATCGGCGGCGAAGCGGCGCTCGCGGATGCCCGTGCGCGTGCGGATCCACTCGTCGGTGGTATCGACGCGCTTCTCGAGATCGGCGTTGGTGACGATCTTTTCCGGCAGGTAGCTGCCGGTACCGGCGATGCGTGAGTAGATCAGGGCCGTTCCCCGCTCGAAGGAGGCAGGCGCGAACGCCTGCACGAGATTAGGCGCGCACCTTCAGCGGGCGCGCGCTGCTGCCGAGCCGGGCTCTCCGTGCCCTGCCGGGCAACCCCGCCCGGCGCATCCGG
This sequence comes from Dokdonella fugitiva, assembly GCF_004342425.1. Lineage (GTDB taxonomy): Bacteria > Pseudomonadota > Gammaproteobacteria > Xanthomonadales > Rhodanobacteraceae > Dokdonella_A > Dokdonella_A fugitiva. Next base: position 43,381 of record NZ_SLWQ01000015.1, read on the forward strand.
GCCGGGCCGTCATCGCCGTCGGCGCCGATGCGGCGCCGCGTGGCGATCAGTCTTCGTCGCGGGCCTGCGCCTTCGACTCGATGACCTTCTTGCCGCGGTAGTAGCCGTCCTTGGTGACGTGGTGGCGCACGTGCACTTCGCCCGAGGTCGGGTCGGTCGACAGCTGCTTCGCGGTCAGCGCATCGTGGGCGCGGCGCATGCCGCGGCGGGACGGGGTTTTACGACTCTTGGCGACGGCCATGGTGGCTATTCCTCAGGCTTTTGACGAACGTCCGTATTCGAGTTCGGAGCGGCGATCCTCGCCGCAGTACACAACACTTGCACGCAACTACGTGTTCTTGCGCAAGCCCGCCAGCGCCGCGAACGGGCTGGCCGGCTTTTCCTCGGACTCCTCGTCCGAATGATCCTTCCATTCCAGCGGCTCGCCCGGCTTCACGGGCACCACCGGCAACGCGAGTATCAGCTCGTCCTCGATCACGTCGGCGATGCCGACTTGGCCGTCCGGCACGAGCAACGGCTCGTAGCCCGGCGGCAGCGCGGCCTCGCCGCTTTCGTCGGCGATCAGGCCGAGGCGCTGGTCGATCGACACCGGCTGGACGAAGACATCGAGCGTACGCTGGCAGACCAGCGGCAACCCGGTTTCCACACGCAATCCGAGATACGCGACACCGAGTTCGTCCTTGCCGAATTCGACGTGGTAGCGTGCCTCGCCTTCCGTCGTCGCGAGGCTGCCGCGCAGGCGCTGCATCGCGGCCAGCGGCAGGGTTCCTTCGTACGTGCGGCGCGCCTGCACCTGGCGTGCGACATCCACGCGATCTGGCAGGGCTGCGGACATGGGCGCGCGATGGTAGGTGGAGCCCTCCCCGCTGTCAACCTGAACCGCCGGTTCCGGCTGGCTTGGCGCGGCCATCGGGGGCACACTGGCTGCCCGTCCCTCGGAGTCGCCGGCCACGTGAACATCCTGCTCGCCTGCGCGGCGGCCGTCTTCGCGCTCGGCCTCGTGTTCGCCTGGCGGCGCGAACGCCACCTGCTGCGCCGGCGCATGCTGCTGACCGAGATTCTCGACCTCGCCGATGCGCTCGAACGCGAGCTGCTCGAGTGCCGCGCGCGCCTGCGCGAGGTGCCCGCGATCGCCGCGGCCGCGCTGTCGCCGGCCGAAGCCGTGTCGGCGCGCGCGACGCTCGCCGCCGAGCCGCAAGTGCAGGAGGCGCTGCGTGACCTGCTCGCGCATCGACTCTGGCTCCGGCAGCACGCCATGCGCGCGAGCGACGCGGAACTACTCGCCGCACGCGACGCGCTCGACGCGACGCGCGGCACGCTCGCGCGCCAGCTCGAACGCCTCGCCGACGTGCGTGCGGACGTCGAGCAGACGCGCGCCACGCTCGCCGCGCAACCATCGGAAGTGCCGCATTGAAGCGGCTAGCCGAGGTCGATCTCGTGCTCGGATCGACGTCGCGCTACCGGCGCGAACTGCTCGCGCGCCTGGCACCGTCGTTCCGCGTGCATGCGCCCGCGGTCGACGAGACCCCACTCGCCGGCGAAGCGCCGGCACGCCTCGCGGCCCGCCTCGCCGAGGCGAAGGCGCACGCGGTGGCGGCCGCCTGCCCCGGCGCCATCGTGGTCGGCAGCGACCAGGTCGCCGAGCTCGACGGCCGCGCCCTAGGCAAGCCGGGCACGGTCGAGGCGGCCTGCGCGCAACTGCGTGCCTGTTCCGGCCGCGCGGTCGCATTCCATACCGCGCTCTGCGTGGTCGATGCGCGCGATGCGACGCCGCGCGCCCATGTCGACATCGACCTCACGCGGGTCGTGTTCCGCGCGCTCGACGACGAGACGATCGCGCGCTACGTCGACGCGGAACGCCCGCTCGACTGCGCCGGCAGCTTCAAGGCCGAAGGCCTCGGCATCGCGCTGTTCGAACGCATCGAGAACACCGACCCGACGGCACTGATCGGGCTGCCGCTGATCGCGCTCGCGCGTCTGCTGCGCGCGGCGGGCATCGAACTGCCGTGAGGCGCGCTGCTCCGGGGCGGCACGGGCTGCGCGCGCCCTACACGAGCGCGCCGGTTTCCGGCGGCTCGCCCCGCGCGAGCAACAGCACGAGGCGGCGGCGCGTGTCGGCGTCGAGGTTGTCCGGCGTGACGAGCACGCGAAAATGCGAGCGCGGCGCGCACCGCCAGTCGAGCGCGAGCAGGCTCCCGAGGCGCCGGTGCGCATGCAGCACGGCCGCGTGCTCGCGGCCATCGCGATCGACGAGGCGCCACCCCGACGCGCCGCACACGATGCGGCGAAACGCGGGCGCGCGGTAGCGGTGCAATGCGATCGCCGCCCCGCCGAGTGCGAGCGCCGACAGCGCGATGCGCAACGCGAGCGGCGCCGCGCTCGCCCACGGTGCCAGCCCGGCAGCGAGTGCGACCACGACCGTCGCGGTGGCGACCGCCGGCGACGGCCGGTAGTCAAACACGATCGAGGGCGCGGATCTCATCGATGATCGCGGCGTAGCGCGGCGAAGGGTCGAGGTGACCGGTCAGCCAGTCCCAGAGGTCCGGATCGGATTCGCCGAGCAGCGCGTCGAACTCGGCACGGCGTGCTTCATCCGCACCCGCATAATGACGATCGAGCCACGCGCCGAGCAGGCGGTCGAGCTCGCGCGTGCCGCGGCGGGCACGCCAGCGCAGGCGACCGAGGCGGGGATCGTCGCCGTTCATTGCCGCGCGACCGCCGCCGCCTCGGCGCGGCGCTGGTAGAACGCGAGGATCGTGCGCGCCGCGTCGTCGACGAGCAGTTCGGCCCATGCCCCCGCGTAGGGATTGAAATGCGTGCTGACGCGCCAGCTCACGTGGATCGCGAGACGCGTGCCGCCGTCTTCCGGGATCAGCCGGTACGACGTGTCGACGAGGTCGAAGTGGCGACCGCCGATGAGCACGTGCTCGTCGAGCGCACCCGGCGGGATCGAGTCGGCGGCGAATACGTAGCGCCAGCGGATGTAGCGGTTCTCGACCCAGTCGAGGATCGGCTCGTCGAAATGCACGCCCTTGTCCCAGCGCAGCTTGCGCACGCGCCCTCCCGGGGTGTCGACCGTGACGGCTTCCTGCGGGAACGGCACGCCGATGCGCCAGGCGAGGCCCTGCGCCATCTCGTCCTCGCGGATGCCGGTCGCGTCGTTGATGAGGCGCCAGATCGCTTCGGGCGGTGCCGCGATGAAGACGGACGCGTCACTCTCGCCGTGGCGATCCGGCAGCGGCGCGCCGCGCTCGGCCGCGCCGAGCAGCAGCGGCAACGCGAGCACCGCACCGACGACGGAGCGGGACGGCGACACGAGGCGCAGCAGCACCCAGCCGACGAGGCCGCCGAACATCGCCGCGACGAGGAAGACCGGCAGGGCCAGCGCGATGCAGATGCTGCCCTCGATGAGCAGGATCGCGGTGCCGCCGACGAATACGAGCACGGGCACGAGCGGCGCTACGAGGGCGCGACCGACGGTGCGCTGCGCGGTGGGCAGCAGGTAGACCGTCAGCGCGCCGATCAGCATCGGCACGAGGAAGACGAACGAAACGAGCATGACGCCGCTCGCACCGCGGTGGTCGCGATAGAACGGCAGCACGAACAGCAGGCGCATGCAGAGGCCGTACAGGGCCCCCGCGCCGAACATCCAGGCGAGGTGCGGCCCCGCGCGTGGCGCCGGCACGGCCGTGGCAACGTCGGTTGCGTCTGCGCTCATGCCGAAGCTCCTGCAGTCAGGCCGCGCGCGCGTGCGCGAAACCGCGCACGATCCACGTCGCCCATGACACGACGCTGCCGGCGACGTGGGCAGCGAAACGGTGCAAGGCGCGCCTCAGCTCGCGCGCTCGACGATGAGCTTCTTGATCTCGCCGATCGCCTTGGCCGGGTTCAGTCCCTTCGGGCAGGTACGCGCGCAGTTCATGATCGTATGACAGCGATACAGCTTGAACGGGTCCTCGAGTTCGTCGAGGCGCGTGCCGGTGTCCTCGTCGCGCGAATCGACGATCCAGCGGTATGCCTGCAGCAGCACGGCCGGGCCGAGATAGCGCTCGCTGTTCCACCAGTAGCTGGGGCACGAGGTCGTGCAGCATGCGCAGAGGATGCACTCGTAGAGGCCGTCGAGCTTGGCTCGGTCCTCCTTCGACTGCAGGCGCTCGCGATCCGGCGGCGGCGGCGTGTCGCTGCGCAGCCACGGCTTGACCGACGCGAGCTGTGCATAGAAATGCGTGAGGTCGGGGACGAGGTCCTTGACCACCGACATGTGCGGCAGCGGGTTGATCTTGACGTCGCCCGAGCCGCAGTCACTGATCGCCTTGGTGCAGGCGAGCGTGTTGGTGCCGTCGATGTTCATCGCGCACGAACCGCAGATGCCTTCGCGGCACGAGCGACGGAACGTCAGGGTCGGGTCGATCTCGTTCTTGATCTTGATCAGCGCGTCGAGAACCATCGGCCCGCACGTCGCCATGTCGACGTCGTAGGTATCGATGCGCGGGTTCTCGCCGTCGTCCGGGCTCCAGCGGTAAACCCGGAAGGTGCGGATGTCCTTCGCGCCCGCCTTCGCCGGATGATGCTTGCCGGCCTTGATCCTGGAATTCTTGGGGAGGGTGAATTCGGCCATGTCGACTCCGTGATTCGTCATTGGTGATTCGTGATTCGGAAAAGCAGGATTCGCATTGCCGCAGGCATCTGCCAATCACCAATCACGAATCACGAATCACGTCGTCAATACACGCGCTTCTTCGGCGGCACCGGCTCGACGTCGCTCGTCATCGTGTTCATGTGAACCGGGCGGAAGTCGAACGAGCACTTGCCCTTGGCGTCGACGCTGACGAGCGTGTGCTTCATCCAGTTCTCGTCGTCGCGGTCGGGGAAATCCTCGCGCGCGTGGGCGCCGCGGCTCTCCGGGCGCTGCTCGGCCGAGTTGATCGTCGCGACCGCGTTGTAGAGCAGGTTCTGCAGCTCGAGCGTCTCGATCAGGTCGGAGTTCCATACCAGCGAGCGATCCGAAACGCGCACGTCGTCGAACGAGGCGAACACCTTGTCCATCTTCGCACAGCCCTCCCTGAGCGTCTGCGCGGTGCGGAACACGGCGGCGTCGGCCTGCATCGTCTTCTGCATCGTCAGGCGGATTTCCGCGGTCGGCGTCGAGCCGTTCGCGTTGCGCAGGCGGTCGAGGTTGGCGAGCGCGGCGTCGCAGGCGGACGCCGGCAGGTCCTTGTGCGGCTGGCCCGGCTTGATCGTCGCCGCGCAGCGCTGCGCGACCGCTCGACCGAACACGACGAGGTCGAGCAGCGAGTTCGAACCGAGGCGGTTGGCGCCGTGCACCGACACGCACGCCGCCTCGCCGATCGCGAACAGGCCCGGCACGACGGCGTCGGGGTCGTTGCCGACCTTGCGCACGACCTCGCCGTGGTAATTGGTCGGGATGCCGCCCATGTTGTAGTGCACGGTCGGGATTACCGGGATCGGCTCCTTGGTGACGTCGACGCCGGCGAAGATGCGCGCCGATTCGGAGATGCCCGGCAGCTTCTCGTGCAGCACGTCGGCGCCGAGGTGCATGAGGTTGAGGTTGATGTGGTCCTTGTGCTCGCCGACGCCGCGACCCTCGCGGATCTCGATCGTCATCGAGCGCGAGACGACGTCGCGCGAGGCGAGGTCCTTCGCGTTCGGCGCATAGCGCTCCATGAAGCGCTCGCCCTTCGAATTGGTGAGGTAGCCGCCCTCGCCGCGCGAGCCCTCGGTGATGAGGCAGCCCGAGCCGTAGATGCCGGTCGGATGGAACTGCACGAATTCCATGTCCTGCATCGGCAGGCCGGCGCGCATGACGAGGCCGCCACCGTCGCCGGTGCAGGTGTGCGCCGACGTCGCCGAGAAGTACGCGCGCCCGTAACCGCCGGTGGCGAGCACGACACCGTGCGCGCGGAACAGGTGCAGCGTGCCTTCGGCCATGTCGAGCGCGAGCACGCCGCGACAGGCGCCCTCGCTGTCGAAGATGAGGTCGAGCGCGAAGTACTCGACGAAGAAGCGCGCGTCGTGCTTGAGCGACTGCTGGTAGAGCGTGTGCAGGATCGCGTGGCCGGTGCGGTCGGCCGCGGCGCAGGTGCGCTGCGCGACGCCCTGGCCGTAGTGCGTGGTCATGCCGCCGAACGGGCGCTGGTAGATCTTGCCGTCGTCCGTACGCGAGAACGGCACGCCATAGTGCTCGAGTTCGATGATCGCGGGGATCGCCTCGCGGCACATGTACTCGATCGCGTCCTGGTCGCCGAGCCAGTCCGAACCCTTGATGGTGTCGTAGAAGTGGAAGCGCCAGTCGTCCTCGCCCATGTTGCCGAGCGCGGCGGAGATGCCGCCCTGCGCGGCGACCGTGTGCGAGCGCGTCGGGAACACCTTGGTGAGGCATGCGGTCTGCAGGCCGGTCGCGGCGAGGCCGAACGTCGCGCGCAGGCCCGCGCCACCGGCGCCGACCACGATGATGTCGTACTTGTGTTCCTGGACCTTGTAAGCGGTACCGGCCATGTCAGCGTCCCAGCGCGATTTTGAGGATGGCGAGCACGCTTGCGGCGGCGCCGATGAAACAGAGGAACTTCACCGCGACCTGCAGCAGGAGCTGCGAGCCACGCGTGTGCACGTAGTCCTCGATGACGACCTGCAAGCCGAGCTGCGCGTGCCAGAACACGGCGGTGACGAACGCGAGCAGCAGCACCGCGTTGCACGGCTGCGCGACGAGCGCGTGCGCGCCGGCATAGTCGAGGTGGAGGAGTTCCAGCACGATCCAGACGAACCACAGGCCGAGCAGCACGAGCGCCGCGGCGGTGAGCCGCTGCACGACGAAATGGTGCGAGCCGGCGCGCGCGGAGCCGAGCCCGAGCGCGTTCTTCAGCGGCGAGCGCAGGCGGGCGTTCATGCGCCACCCCGCTGTGCGAACACGCAGGCCCAGACGAGCGCGGTGAGGATCAGGCTGCCGATCGAGACGATCCAACCGTTGCGCACGAACTGCGCGGGCAGGTAGCCGTAACCGAGGTCCTGCCAGAGGTGGCGGATGCCGTTGAGCAGGTGGTAGGCGAGCGACCAGGTCCAGCCGACCAGCAGCAACATGCCGAGCCACGAGCCGCAGAACGCGGCGACCTTGCCGTACGCATCGGGGCCGCTCGCGAGCGCGAGCAGCGCGACGACGAGCAGGATCGTGCCCGCGGCGAGCGCGATGCCCGTCGCGCGATGCAGGATCGAAGTGACCATCTGGATCTGCCAGCGGTAGATCGACAGGTGGGGCGATAGCGGTCGCGCGTTGGCTGGCATGGCTGGCTCGTGCTGGCGTTGTCGTAGGGTCCGCTCGCGCATCCTGCGCTCGGCATCAGAAATCGATGCAGCGGCCGTTCTTTTCCCAATCCCCGTAGCGCGTCGGATCGAGGCCCGATTCGCGCCCGCCGATCTCCGGTTTCACTTCGCTCGCGGGTGCCGCGGGCGCATCCACGGTGGCGCCGGCCACGGGTGGCGAGGGGGATTCGGTCGGGGAGTGTCGAGTGTCGGGCATGATGCGGTGCGGCGCGAAGGTTAAACCCACTCGTTCATCCAGACAACCTCGCGCGAGGCGTTCGGCGCACGATGCGGCCCTCTCGTACGCGCGCCTGCTACAGTGGACGACTCGCCACGATGACGATTGCGATGCCGATTGCCCTCTGCCGCGCGGAACTGCTCACGATCGAAGGCAGGGACGCGACCACGTTCGCGCACGCCCAGTTCACCAGCGACGTTTCAACGCTCGAACCCGCGCGCTGGCAATGGAGCGCGTGGCTCGATGCCCAGGGCCGGGCCCGGGCCGTGTTCGCCCTGCTGCGCGTGACGGCCGAACGCCTCGTCGCATGGCAACCGCTCGGCGACGCCGCCGCCGTGCGCGACGCGCTGCAGCGTTACGTCTTCCGCAGCGCGGTACGGCTCGAAACGATCGGCGGCTGGGCCGTGCATCGCCTCGACACGCCGCCACCCGGCGCCGGCGAAGTCGCGGCGATCGGCGGCGGCCATGCGATCGCCCTGCCCGGCACGGCCCCGCGCGCGGCCTGGCTCGCGCCCGCTGCCGGCGTGATGGACGACGCCGCACTCGCCGCCTGGCGGCGTGAGGACCTGGCCGCCCGCCTGCCCTTCCTGGCCGCGGCGCTCGCCGGGGAGTTCGTGCCACAGGCACTCGAACTCGGACGCATCGACGCGATCCGCTTCGACAAGGGGTGCTATCCCGGCCAGGAGATCGCCGCGCGCCTGCATTTCCGCGGTGGCAACAAGCGCCACCTGCAGGTTTATCGCGTCGAGGACGACGTCGCCGGGCTGCCGCCCGGGACGGGCGTGCTGGTCGGTGAAACCCCGGTCGGTCGCATCCTGTATGCGGCTGCCGACCCGTCCGGATTGTCGGCGAATGCGCTCGCCGTCGTCACCGACGACGCACGCGGGTCGGTCGCGACGACCACCGATGGCCGCACTTTGGTGCCCGGCGCATAACAAAATTTTTACAAGGACCTGCCAGACAGCGCCTTACGCTACGCTGAACGAAGGGGCGCCCGTTCAGGGACATGGGCCGCCGACTCGCGTAGGCTTCGCCCCGCGCCTCGTCCAGACGGGGCGCTTTGCGTATCCACAAGCTTGTTTTGAATGAGCTTTTTGGACGCCCGCCGCGGACCTGAACAAGGCCGGCGGATGTCCCCGGCGCGATGCGCCGGTTCGTGAAAGACGTCGGAGCGACTGCCGGGGTGGCAGACGCGACTGGCGGGCGTAGCAAGGCGCGGCAGGACCGCGCCCACGCCGCAGCGTCATCCAAATCGATGGTTCGACCCGGCCCGGCGATGGTGCGCCTGGCATGCCCGCTTGGCGTTCGCGTCGCGGCGAGCCGGGACGAACCTCCCGACTGCGAGAGGTATGCGACATGAAACTTTCCTTTCTACTCTGGCTCGCGTCGATCCTGCCGCAGCCAGCCGCCGACCAGGTCTGCCTGGCGACGACGGTCTACCTCGAGGCGCGCAGCGAATCGAAGGTCGGCCAGATGGCGGTCGCCGAAGTGGCGATGCGCCGCCGCGAAAGCGGCCGCTGGGGCAAGACCGTCTGCGACGTCGTCCGTGCCCCCGGGCAGTTCGCGACGACGACGATCCGTAACAACCGCGTCGTGGACGAACCGGCCGCCTGGAACACGGCCTGGCAGATCGCCGGCCGCTCGCTCGCGATCTGGGCCCTGCCGCGCGACCGGCGCAAGTTCGTCGTGCCGGACGCCGACCACTTCGTGCTCGCCGACTCGGTGTCGCCCGGCTGGATCAAGGGTCCGCCGGTCGCGACGATCGGCGCCCACAACTTCTACCGCATCAACTGAGTCCGCGCCGCGCCCGACGGCATCGGACGAGAACCAGAAAAAACGGCGAAGGCCCTGCCTTCGCCGTTTTCGTTTCCGGGCCCGCCGGCTCAGCGCAGGCGGATCAGGCGGTTGTCGCGGATCATCACGCGATCACCCGGGCGCAGGTCGTTGTTGTCCCATTGGGTGACGGTGGCCCAGCGGCCGTCGTCGAGGCGCACCTGGAACTGCCATGCCTCGCGATCGCCGTAGTCGTTCGAATTGCGCTCGATTGCATTGCCGGCGAAGCCTCCGGCGACCGCGCCGGCAACCGTGGCGGCCGTACGGCCGTCGCCCTTGCCGACCGTGCTGCCGAGCACGCCGCCGATGATCGCGCCGAGCACCGCGCCGCCGCCGCCCGTGCTGTTCTCGCGCACGTACACGCGGCCGACCTCCTTGATCACGCCGCAGCGCGAGCAGTCGTAGGCTGCGCGCCGCTGGTAGTACGCATCGTCGTAGTAACGCGTGCGCGGCGGCGTCGCCACGCAACCCACGAGGGCGATGCCGGTTACCGCGGTCAACGCCATCGACACGAATCTGCTGCTCATCGTCATGGTTCCGTTGGTGGTCTGCCACGCATGGTCACGCACCCACGTTAAAGAAGCCGTGAACGGCCGCTCGCCACACCCCCGCCGGATGAACGACGGCGTTCGGTCCAACGCCGGCGGCGCTGCCCGGCTGTCGCTATGGGAGCCGCGCCGCGCTTCGGCTAGCATCGCGCGACCGCAGGGGGAACCATGACGACGCCGACCGTGACCGTGGACGAATTGCGCGACCTCGACGCCGACGATGCCGTCGTGCGCCTCGCACCGCTGCCGGACGCCTCGGTCGCGCGCCTGTTGCATGCGCTCGGCCCCGGCCGTGCGGTCGCGATCCTCGACCGCTTCGGCGCCGAACGCCGCCGCCAGATCGCCTTCGCCGCGGGCCAGGGCGAGGACGGCCAGTGGCTGCAGGGGCAGCACTGGCCCGAAGGTTCGATCGGCCGCCTCATGGAACCGGCGCCGGCCGTGTTCGACGGGGACGCGACGGTGGCGCAGGTGATCGAAACCTTGCGCCCGGTCGTCTCCCACACGCTCGTTACTTATGTGTTCGTCGTCGACGCGGACCGCGCCCTGACCGGCATCGTCGCGTTCCGCGAACTCGCGTTCGCACGCGCGACCCAGCGCCTGTCGGAAATCATGGTGTCGCGGCCGTTCTCGCTGCAGCCGCAGACCGCCGTGCTCGATGCGATGCGCGAAGTCGTGCGCCGCCACTATCCCGTTTACCCCGTCTGCGATGCCGACGGCCGCCTGATCGGCGTCGTGCGCGGAGCGGTCATCTTCGAGGAGCAGGCGTTCGAGATCAGCGCCCAGGCCGGCGCGATGGTCGGCGTCGAGAAGGAGGAACGCCTGGCGACGCCGTGGCAACGCGCGCTGCGCTTCCGCCACCCGTGGCTGCAGATCAACCTCGTCACCGCGTTCGTCGCGGCGAGCGTGGTCGGGCTGTTCCAGGGCACGGTCAACCGCATCGTGCTGCTCGCGGTGTTCATCCCGGTGCTGTCCGGGCAGTGCAGCAACACCGGCTGCCAGTCGCTCGCGGTCACCCTGCGCGGCATGACGCTCGGTGAAGTCGGCGCAAACCGCACGCGCGCGCTGCTGTGGAAGGAAACCTGGCTCGGCTTCGTCAACGGTGCGCTGACCGGGCTCGTCGCCGCGATCGGCATGTTCTGGCTCGCCCGCCACCAGGAGCATCCCCAAGCCCTCATGCTCGCCGCGATCACGTTCGTCGCGATGGCGGGCAGCTGCGCCCTGTCGGGCGTCGCGGGTGCCGCGGTTCCGCTCGCGCTCAAGCGGCTCGGCGCCGATCCCGCGACGGCGTCCGGCATCTTCCTGACCACCGCGACCGACGTCGTCAGCATGGGCCTGTTCCTCGGCCTCGCCGCGTGGCTCATCGCGTGACGCGCGACCGGCGCATCGAATGGATGGCCGCAGGCGGGCGCACGCGCTAACCTGCCGCCATGTCCCATCCGGTCTATCTCTTCGGCGAATATCGCGTCGATCCGCTCGCGCGCGAGCTGCATCGCGGCAGCGAACTGCTGGCGCTGTCCCCGAAGGTGTTCGACTGCCTCGTCTACCTCATCGAGCACCGCGACCGCGCGGTCGGCCGCGACGAACTCATCGCCGCGGTATGGGGCAAGCTCGACGTCAGCGACACCCTGCTCGGCCAGACCCTGCTGAAGGCACGTCGCGCGGTCGGCGACGACGGCAACGAACAGAACGCGATCCGCACGATCCCGCGCTTCGGCTATCGCTGGATCCGCGAACTGGAGACCGCACGCACCGACGAGCCCGACCCGCGGGAGTCCGCTCCGTCGACACCGCCGTCCGCTCCCGCGGCGACGACCGCCACCGAGCCGCCGGCGGAGGCGGTCGCCGCCACAACTGCGGCGCCGCCTGCGGGACCGCACCGGCGGGTTGCGATCTTGGCCGGCGCAGCGGCATTCGTGCTTGCCACGCTCGCGCTCGCCTGGCTGTTGCCTCCGCGCGGTCGCGACGCGCTGCCGCCGAAGCCGGCACAGGTCGCGTCGAACGACGCCCTCGTCGTGCTTCCGGCGACGGTCGAATCGAGCGAGGAATGGGCCTGGCTGCGTCTCGGCCTCATGGACCTCGTCGCCTCGCGGCTGCGCCAGGCCGGCCAGGTCGTCGCACCGAGCGACAACGTCGTCGCCGCCTGGCGTACCGCGAGCGCGGGAGGTGGCGACCCGGCGACCGTCGTGCGCAGCCTCACCGGCGCGCGCGAGGTGATCGTGCCGCAAGTCGCGCGCGTCGCCGACGACTGGCTCGTACAGATCGAACTGCGCGAGAACGACGGCCGGCGCCGTACGATCGAAGCGCGCGGCAGCGACCCGATCGAAACCGCGCGCAACGCGAGCGACCAGTTGCTCGTGCTGCTCGGCAAGTCGCCGGTGGCCACGCACGACGACGTCCCGGTGTCGGTCGCCGGGCTCCTGCAACGCACGGAAGCCTCGCTGCTCGGCGATGATTTCGCGACCGCCCGGCGCCTGATCGAAGCGGCCCCCGCCGCCGTGCGGGCGACGCCGGCGATCGGCGTGCGGCTCGCCCAGATCGACTACCGCAGCGGACGCCTCGATGCCGCGCGCGGCACGCTCGAACAGGTGCTCGCTCAGGTGTCGGCGGAGACCGACCCCGTGCTGCGCGCGCAGGCGCTGCACATGCTCGGCGCGCTCGCCGTGCGCGAGGACCGCAGCGCGGACGCGGTGCCGATCTTCGAGGAGGCAATCCGCCTGACCGAGTCGCGCCACGAGCCGGTCGTGGTCGGCCAGGCCTACACCGGGCTCGCTGCCGCGCTGGTCAACCTGTGGCGGTTCGACGAGGCGGCAAGCGCGCTCGCGCGTGCGCGCATCGCCCTCACGCTCGCCAACGACACGCTGTCGCTCGCGCGGGTCGACGCCAACGAAGGCATCCTCAACAACAACCGCGGCCGGCATGCCGAAGCGCTGCCGGTGCTGCAGCGCGCGGCCGACCGCTTCCGCCATTTCGGCGCGCTCAACGACCTCGCCCTCACCGTCACCGCGCAGATCAAGGCGCAGATCGCGCTGCTCGACGCGTCGGGCGCCGTCGCCACGAGTGAGTCGCTGCTGCCGCAGCGCGCGCAACTGGTGAATGCGCGCACGCGCGGCAACTTCGACCTGCAACGTGCGCGCGCACTCGCCGCCGTCGGTCGCCTCACCGACGCACGCCGGCTGCTCGACGAATTGCGCCGCGACGCATCGCTCGCCGACCAGGCCGAACTGCCCGGCAGCATCGCCGCGGAGAGCGCGCGCCTGCAGCTCGCGGCCGGCGATGCGGCACAGGCGGCGGAGTCGGCCCGCCGCGCGGTCGCGGCGCTGCCGACGACCGACGAAGCGCACGTGCGCGCGCAAGCCTGGCTCACGCTCGTGCGCGCGCTGCTCGCCGGCGGCCACGCCGGCGACGCGCGCGACCAATGCGCGCAGTTCCAGCAATGGACGAAGGAACATGGCGACATGCCTTCGGTCATCCAGTTCGCGCGACTGGCCGAGGCCGAACTCGCGCGCGCCGCGCAGCGCCGCGAGGACGCCGACCGCAGCTTCGCGGCCGCGTTCGACGAGGCCGAGCGCTGGGGCGTGCCGCACGACCTCGCCATCGTCGTTTCCTCCTGGGGCACCAGCCTGATCGCCGACCGCGAACTCGACCGCGCCAGCGAAGTCGTCGGCCGCGTCGCGCGCTGGGCCGAACAGGACTACGACTGCGCCCTGCTGCAGGCGCAGCTGTATGGCGCCCTGCACCAGACCGACGCCTGGCGCGCCGCCCTCGCCCGCGTGCGCGCCCTCGCCGGGGAACGTACGGTGCCGAGTGGTGCGGCGATCGACGAGCCAGCGACGCGCAGCGGCTGAGGCCGGATCCACCCCGCCGATGGCCGCGGCGCCCCCCGCTGCAACGGCCGTCCAGCCGGCCATACCGCCGAAAATCAGCCCGCCTTCATGCGATGCGAACGAAAAGCGAATGAAGATGGAGTGCGCGGGCATGCCATCTACACGATGATGGTGCCGTCAGCAGCCGAGGGGGCGGTCGCCATGCATCACCAGCGTATTTCCAGGCGTCCGGGCCTCGGCCCGCCGGGCCCGTCGCCGTCGTTCTTCACCTGATTCCGTGACAGGCCGCGACGAAGCGGCCGCGTGCATCGTCCTCGATGCAAGGTCCCCCCGGTCGGGGTACCCCCCAACAGCCCCGACCGGCCCCGCCGTCGCCTCCCTCTCTCCCTCGGGCGACGGCGGGAATTTCTCCCTGACGCGTCCCGGTCCGCCGCCTTGGCGGGCCGGGACTCGCGCGTGTCCGGATGGAATGGCGCGGGACATCGAAGGGACTCACACGAATCCAGCCCGCGCGGCGCGTGGCCTCGGGTACGTGTCCCGGGGCACGCGCAGCGCATGTCCCGTCAGTCGTCGTCCCAGAGACTCGCCTTCTTCACGGCGACCGGCTTGCGTCCGGCACCATCACCGGCGGCGACCGCATGCCAGACCGCGAGTGCGTCGCGCGTCGGCGCGACGTCGTGCACGCGCACGATCGCCGCGCCGCGTTGCGCGGCGATCAGCGCCGCGGCGACCGAGCCCGCGACGCGTTCGTGCGGATCCTCGCGGCCGGTCAGCACGCCGATCGATCGCTTGCGCGACAACCCGACCATCACCGGTGCGATCTCGGGGAAGCGATCGAGCGCGCGCAGCAACGCGAGGTTGTGCTCGAGCGTCTTGCCGAAGCCAAAGCCGGGATCGACGAGGATCTTCTTCTTGTCGATGCCCGCCATCTGGCACGCGAACAGGCGCTCGGCGAGGAAGCGGTGCACTTCGCCGACGACGTCGTCGTAATGCGGCGCGTCCTGCATCGTGCGCGGCTCGCCCTGCATATGCATCACGCACACGGGCACGCCAAGCGCGGCGGCCGCATCGAGCGCGCCGTCGCCGCGCAACGCACGCACGTCGTTGATCAGCCCCGCACCCGCGGCGACCGCCGCGCGCATCACCTCGGCCTTCGAGGTGTCGATCGAGATCGGCACCTTCACCTGCCGCGCGAGCGCCTCGATCACCGGCACGACGCGCGCGATCTCGGTCGCCGCGTCGACCTCGTCCGCGCCCGGCCGCGTCGACTCGCCGCCGACGTCGAGCAGGTCCGCGCCCTGTTCGACGAGCGCGAGCCCGTGTTCGATCGCGCGCGCGGGATCGAGGAACTCGCCGCCGTCGGAGAACGAATCGGCCGTCACGTTGACGATGCCGCACACGAGCGTGCGGTCGAGCACGAGTTCACGGCCGTTGCAGTCGAGGCGGAGGTGGAACATGGCGGCATCCGGGTGGGCGATGCTCTGATTATTCCATTCCCAGAGGCGGCGTCCATCTCTGCCACTCGAACGGATCGGACGCGTGTCCTCGGAAGGAATGCGGTCGACCTCGTCCGAACGTCACCGCGCGGACGATTCAAACGGATAATTCCTCCGTCCCCTTTGACCTTTGATTGCGCAGATGTTTAATTAGACGGTCCGAGAAATCGGGGGCAGTCCACTCCGTCCTCTTTGACTCTTCAGTCAGGAGCTCGCGGGATGCCCAAGGCATCACTGATTGCGTCATCGATCGTGCGATAACTTTTCAGAGCATGAATCCCGCATGGTTCCTGCCGCCTCGGTAGTTCATGGTTGTATTCGTCCCAATATCGTTCAGGCAGGCGGCCTGGTTGAACCGCCCCGGGATTCGTGGAGGCTCCAACTCTTGAGGGAAGGTCTGAATAAGCCCTCGCCGCCCCATGCCAGAAGCACGATTTGCAGAACCGGCATCGAAACCTGGCGCAAAGTTGCCAAAATCTCGCCGC
>NZ_SLWQ01000016.1 GCF_004342425.1 Dokdonella fugitiva
TTTGATCTGTATGGCGCTGACTTATGGCCCTTGCGGACTTCGGGCAACTTTCAGGGAGCGAGGTCGGAGCGAGGAATGGCCAGGAGAGAGTGGAATGTGGCCCGGAACGGGCTGGGAGGCTGACCGGCGTAGTCCGCAGGCTTCCGAGAAACCCTCAAGAACACGCGGGAACCGGCGCGATCGGGCAATAAAAAACCCCAACCGAGAACGGTTGGGGTTTCATTATTGGTGGCGGACGGACGCCGGTTCAATTCCGTCTGTGTCACTTGAATAGCAATGCAGCGGGCGTGAGCGGCAATGGGCGGATCAAAGCACCGCTTCCAGCCCCTTGCGCTCGAGGATGTCCAGCAACTTCTGCGACGGTCCGCTGGGGCGCTTGTCGCCCACCTCCCACTTACGGACAGTAGATGTACTGGTGTTCAGCACGCTGGCCAGCACGGCCTGACTCAGGTGCAGTCGCTCGCGCAGCGCCTTGACCTTCTCGGCGTCATAGTCCTGCACCGGCTCCAGGCACAGTGCGTCGTATTTCTGCATCTTGCGCTTGTCGATGAATCCCAGGCGATGCAGATCGCCAGCCGTTTCGTGAACGGCTTCGAGGATGCGGCTCTTGGTCTTGGTGGTCATTGACAAATCTCCTGCAAAGCGCCGTCGGCAACGGCTTCATCCAGTTGCGGGCCTGTTCGAGCCAGCAGGTCGGCGGCGATGGCCTGCAAGCCTTCGAGCTCCTCGTCGCTGATGTTCGCCCGCTCGTTCTTCTCAAAGCCGAAAACGAAGAACCAGCGGTTGCCCTTGTTGGTGGCGACCAGCGTCCGGACACCGCCGCGCTTGCCGCGTCCCGCCAACCCGACGCGCTTCTTCACCACGCTGCCACCGAGGTCAGCATCGATCAGGCCGGCTGCCATCTCCTGAACGGCCTTGCACAGGACGGCATCGGTAAGCTCCGTCTTACGCATCCATCGCTGGAAATGACGCGTTTTGAATACTCGCGTCATCGTGCTTATTGTGCCACTGAGTGGCATAGATTGTCTATCCACCCATTCCGGCCACCTGCCAAGCCGACATCACCCTTCAAGACTGCCGACAGAAGGCTTCCCCGAATCGACGCGATACCCCATCACCCGGTAGCCACGCTGACGCTTGTCCCACATCCGCAGCAAGGCCGGATGCCCCGTGTCCACGAAGTCGATGATGCGAACGTCGGTCTTGCTGGCGTGTTCCCGGTGCAGGCGACCGGCGTATTGGGCAGCACACCGTCATCGTGCCTCAGCATCGCCGCCACGGCGACTTCCTGGTCGGGACGCAGCGTGCCGCTGAAGCCGACGGCGACGGGTGTACCGGCGTGGCGCTCGTCCCGCAAGTCGAGACGAATGCCGTTATCCGCCAACAGTTCGCGCGCAGCGTCGAAACACCCGCGCGGCAGCGCGATGTGCTGCGGAAAGTTTTCAGCGCAGCCGATGATGCGCGGCTTGTCCCACACCGACAACCGCATCGCCTGCGCCTTGTAAAACTCAGGGTTCTGGAATGCCGCCAGTCGGATCAGCCGGTTGGCCAGCGCCTGCGGCAGTTGAGCCTTCTCGAAATAGATCAGGTTGGCCAGGGTCACAGTCAGTGACTGGGGCATGGGCCCCGTCAGCTTCTTCGACGCCGTGCTTTCGCGCTTCCACGGCGTGGCCAGGTCTTCGTCATCGATGAAAGTGACGTCCAGCGGATGGACGCCACCCGTGGCACGCAGGATGGTCGGCTCGATGTCCTGCGCGGCCATCGGCTGGATGGAAGCCAGGAATGACCATTGGTCCGGGAACCCGCTGCCGGTGGACTGGGTGGTGCAGCGCGAGGTCGTGGCGCGGTTCGATGCTGGACCGGCGGGCGCAGTTGACAGCGAACCGGGGCGCGTAAGTGCTTGATTTTGGCTAAACAAGGCTGCGCCTACCCGCAAGCCAAACAGAGACAAGAGACGACTCTGGCGCAGAAATCGCCGCAAATATCCCGATTTCGAGGTCGAGTGGCGCGACAGCATCCGCAAGCCCACCGGCCGGAACCCCGCGTGGCGCGGGGATTTCAGGCAAGAAAAAGGGCCCGGAGATTTTCCGAGCCCTTGTATATGGTGGAGGCGGCGGGAATTGAACCCGCGTCCGAAGGCGCTCCGCGCCCGGCGCTACATGCTTGTCACGCTGTTTGATCTCGTCCGGCGGCAACACAACGTGCGAGGCGCACCGCCGGACCAGCCTCTTGGATTTGACCCGCAACCGAAAGGCGCCGGCACGGGCGATCCTGTGATAGTGACCCTACATCCACGAGCACAGGCACAAGTGGGTTCGGGGCTAGGCCTTAAGCGGCCAGAGCGTAGACGTCGTCGTTCGCGTCTAGTTTTTTGCCATCGGATTAACGAGGAAGATGACGCCCTCGGCATGCTCCAGACTACTTCGCGTCCCCCGTCGAAACCATGTCGCCCCCGGGGAATCCCCATGGTGGCGGCAGGGGCGGCCGAAATCAAGGGAAATCCGCAGCGAGCTGCTAGCATGCGCGGTTTCCGTTCAACGAACCGGCATTCATGGGCAACATCGTCTGGCTCGCGTCCTACCCGAAATCCGGCAATACCTGGGTGCGCGCGTTCCTTGCCAATCTCGTCGCGAACCGGCCCGATCCGGTGCCGCTGGATGAACTGCCGCGTTACGCCGAAGACGAAGCCAATCCCGACCTGTTCGCCGCGCTCGCGGGCAGGCCGAGCGTGGAGCTCGACCTCGGCGAGATCGCCGCGCTGCGGCCGCAGGTGCACGCGGCGATCGCGCAGCGCGCGCAGGGCACGCGCTTCGTCAAGACGCACAACATGGCCGGCAGCTTCGACGGGCATCCGCTGCACAACTGGCAGGTGAGCGCCGGCGCGATCGTCGTCGTGCGCAACCCGCTCGACGTGGCGGTGAGCATGACGCACCACTTCGGCATCGGCATCGACGAGGCGATCGAGCGCCTCGCCGATCCGAACGTGGCGACCGGCAACGATGCGCTGTTCGTGAGCCAGATCCTCGGCTCGTGGTCGCTGCACGTGCAAGGCTGGGCGGACATGGCGAACGAGCGCGTGCTCGTGCTGCGCTACGAGGACATGCTCGAGAAGCCGGCGAAGACGTTCGCGAAGATCGCCAAGCTCGTCGGCCTCGGCCAGGATCGCCCGCGCATCGAGCGCGCGATCCGACACGCGGGTTTCCAGAGCCTCGCCGCGATGGAGAAGAAGCACGGCTTCATCGAGGCGTCCGGCAAGGGCGCGCGCTTCTTCCGCAAGGGCCGTGTCAACGAGTGGCGCGAGGCGCTGGATCGCGAGCAGGTGCAGCGCGTGATCGATGCGCACCGCGAGCAGATGCGCCGCTTCGGCTACGTGCCGGTGGGGTACGCCTAGCAGCGTCGAGTGTGCCTTCGACGTGAGCTAGGCGAGCTTGTTCTTCGCGCGCATCACGCGCTGCTTCTCGCGGTTCCAGTCCCGTTCCTTCTCGGTGTCGCGCTTGTCGTGTTCCTGCTTGCCGCGCGCGAGGCCGAGGTCGAGCTTGGCGCGGTTGTTCTTCCAGTACATCGCGAGCGGGATCAGCGTATAGCCCTTGCGTTCGATCGCGCCGATGAGCTTGTCGATCTCCTCGCGGTGCAGCAGCAGCTTGCGCGTGCGCCGGTCCTCGGGCACGACGTGGGTCGAGGCGGAGATCAGCGGCACGATCGAGGCGCCGAACAGGAAGATCTCGCCGCCCTTGACGATCGCGTAGGCGTCGCCGAGGTTGGCGCGGCCCGCGCGCAGGCTCTTCACTTCCCAGCCCTGCAGCGCGATGCCGGCTTCGAAATGCTGGTCGATGTGGTACTCGTGGCGCGCACGCTTGTTCAGCGCGATCGTCGAGTCACCCTTCTTGTCGTTGGACTTGGTCTTTGCCATGTGTTGTTATCTTGCGTTCCTTCCCGACGCGAAGCCATGGGCGGCGATCCTGCCGCGTTTTCGAAAGCATGATCGAGATTCGCCGCCACGCCCTGGTTCGCCGGACGCCCGAACGCATGTTCGATCTCGTCAACGACGTCGAAGCATACCCGAGCCGCTTCCCCTGGTGCGCCGGCGCGCGCGTTCTCGAGCGTGATGGCGACACCGAACTCGTCGCAAGGCTCGAGCTGCGCTTCGCCGGCATCACGCAAGGGTTCACCACGCGCAACACGCTCGACCGACCGCAGCGCCTGCGCATGCAGCTCGTCGACGGGCCGTTGCGCGCGCTCGAAGGCGAGTGGACCTTCGCTGCGCTCGGCGACGACGGCTGCAAGATCGCGCTCGCGCTCGATTTCGACTACTCCGGCCGCCTCACCGGCAGCGCGCTGCGGCTCGGCTTCCAGGGCCTCGCCAACCGCATGGTCGACGATTTCTGCTCCGCGGCGATGAAAACCGATGCCTGAACGGATCCTCGTCGAAGTCGCGTATGCCGAGCCGTCGCGGCAGTTCCTGCGCCGCGTCGAACTCGCCGCCGGTGCGACGGTCGAGGACGCGATCGACGCATCCGGCGTGGCCGCGGCCTGCGCGATCGAACCGCCGTCGCTGGCCTGCGGGATCTGGTCGAAGCCGGTGTCGCGCACGACGCCGTTGCGCGACGGCGATCGGGTGGAACTCTATCGCCCGCTCAAGGCCGACCCGAAGGAATCGCGCCGCCGGCGCGCCGAGCGTACGCAATCGCCGAAGCGTTGACGGGCGCGCTCAGCCCTGGCCCTGGTCGCCGCCGCGGCGCTTCTTCTTGCGTTCCTCGTCGGAGCGCTTCTCGTCAGGATACTCGCGCTTGTACTTGCGCGCGTCCTTGATCAGCTGCTCCGGGTCTTCGGGAAAGTAGTCGCCGTCGATCTTCGCGAGCTGGTCGTTCTCGAAGTACAGCGTGAGGTCCTTGCTCGCCATCTTGTTGCGGCCGCGGCGGATCGTCGAGACGTAGTCCCAGCGGTCCTGGTCGAACGGGCTGATCACCGAGGGCGAACCCATGACGAGCAGCACCTGCCGCTTGCTCATGCCGGGCTTGAGCGACTCGACGGTGGCCTTGTCGAACAGGTTGCCCTGCTGGGCATCGACCTTGTAGATCAGGCCGCAGCCGGACAGCGGGGCGAGGGCGAGCAGGGCGAGCCAGCGAAGACGCATGCGCGGTGGATCCGGAAGCCATGTAAGACGCCGATGATACACTAGCGGCCTGAATCGCAAGGGCCAACGACAGGGAAGGGCAGCCGGAGGCATGAACATGGAATCCACCGAACTGCGCAAGGCCGGCCTCAAGGTCACCCATCCGCGCATGCGGATCCTCGAGATCCTCGACAGCCACGATGGCCGGCACTTCTCGGCCGAGGACATCTATCGCCAGTTGCTCGAACACCACGACGACATCGGCCTCGCCACCGTCTACCGCGTGCTGACCCAGTTCGAGGCGGCGGGAATGGTGCTCAAGCACAACTTCGAGGGCGGCCAGGCCGTCTATGAACTCGACCGCGGCAAGCACCACGACCACATGGTCGACGTCGAATCCGGCAAGGTGATCGAATTCACCAGCGAGGAAATCGAGCGACTGCAGCATGAGATCGCGGCCAAGCACGGCTACGCGATCGAAGACCACAGCCTTGTCCTCTACGTGCGACCGATCAAGAAGAAATAGATATGCAAAAGTGGTTCCGCGAGCGCGCGAAGCGGGTGCGGACATGGTGGCGCGCGCCAGCCACCGTGCGCGACAGGACCAGCGGCATGATCGTCGGAGGGATGGCCGGCTTCTGGATCGGCGCGCTGGGGCGCATCCTGGTCGGACAGCTGCCTGTGGGCATCGGCGCCGTCCTGCTTTGCGGGCTTGCGGGCATCATCGCTGGCGCCATCTTCGGACGCCTGTGCCCGAAGGTGGCACTCGTTCTGCTGCTTCCGCTCGCGACGTTCGGTTGCTCACCGAGCTGACACGCGTCGCGGCCCTCAGCCCTCAGCCCTCAGCCCTCGCTTCCCCAACATCTGCTTCGCATGCGCCAGCGTCTCGCGCGTGATATCGATGCCGCCGAGCATGCGCGCGACTTCCTCCTGGCGCGGCTTGCCGTCGAGCGCCTCGATGCGCGTTTCGGTCGATGCGCCGTCGCTGGACTTGCTCACGCGGAGGTGACGGTCGCCCTGTGCCGCGACCTGCGGCAGATGGGTCACGCACAGCACCTGCGCGCGCGCGCCGAGCGCATGCAGCTTCTGGCCGACGACTTCGGCGACCGCGCCGCCGATGCCGGAGTCGACCTCGTCGAACACCATCGTGCCGATCGTGTCGCTGCCGAGCGCGGCGACTTCGATTGCGAGACTGATGCGCGACAATTCGCCGCCCGAGGCGACCTTGCGCAGTGCGCGCGGCGGCTGGCCGGGGTTCGCGCTGACGAGGAATTCGCAGCGTTCGGCGCCCTGCGGGTCCGGATCGGCTTCGCCGTCCGTTTCCAGCTGCACCTCGAAGCGACCGCCGCGCATGCCGAGCTCGCCCATGAGCGCGGAGACGGCATCCGACAGCGCCTTGGCGGATGCGGCGCGCCGCGCGCCGAGCGCCTTGGCGGCTGCATCCCAGGCCTTGCGCTGGCGCTGCTGCTGTTCGCGCAGCGAGGCGATGCTCGCGCCCGCGCCGCGCAGCGTCTCCAGCTCCTCGTGCAGGCCGTCCGCGTGCGCCTTGAGGTCGGCCATGCGCACGCGGTGCTTGCGCGCGAGCTCGTGCAGCTTGCCGAGCTGGGCTTCGGCTTCGGCGAGGCTGTCGGGGTCGAGGTCGAGGGCACTCTGGTAGCGCGAGAGCGCATCGTTGGCCTCGCCCAGCTGGATCCGTGCCGCTTCGACGAGTTCGCCGATCGGGGCGAGGCGCTCGTCGAGCGCGGCGAGCTGGGTGATCTCGTGCCGGGCGCGCGCGACGAGGCGCAGCAGGGCGTATTCGCCGTCGCCGTCGAGTCGCTCGGCGAGCGCCGCGCAACCCTGCAGCAGTTGGCCCGAATTGGCGAGGCGGCGGTGGCGCTCCTCGAGCGCGGCGAGGTCGTCCGGCGCGAGCGCGTGGCGGTCGAGTTCCTCGACCTGGTGGCCGAGCCATTCGATGCGTTCGGCATGGTCCTCGCCGCGTGACAGCTCGGCGATGCGCACATTCGTCTCGCGCCAGGCGCGTGCGGCGCGCGCGACCTCGTCGCGCTCCGCGTCGTGCCCGCCGAACGCGTCGAGCAGGGCCAGCTGCCGGGTGCGGTCGAGCAAGGCCTGGTGTTCGTGCTGGCCATGGATCTCGATCAGGCCAGCGGCGAGCGTCTTGAGCTGGGTCAGGGTGACCGGGCGACCGTTGATCCAGGCGCGCGAGCTGCCTTCGCTGCGCACGACGCGGCGCAACTGGCAGGCGCCATCCTCGTCGAGGTCCTCGGCGACGAGCCAGTCGCGCAGGTCCGCGCGGCCGGCGAGGTCGAATGTCGCCGAAAGCTCGGCGCGCTCGCAGCCGTGGCGCACCATCGTCGCGTCGGCGCGGCCGCCCGCGAGCAGCATCAGGGCGTCGACGAGCAGCGACTTGCCGGCGCCGGTTTCGCCGGTGACCACGGTCATGCCGGGTCCGAACACGATCTCGGCCTCGCCGACGATCGCGAAATCCTTGACGTAGAGACTTTCCAGCATGGGCGCGCGAGCTATCCTCGAAACCGCCGAACGCTAGCATGCGCACATGCAGCGGCCAAGGCGACGGCGCGATCCTCGTCGCCTGTCGTCGCATGGCGGGAGACGATGCTCGCCTTCACCGCGCCGAAACCGTGGAAATCCGCCCGTCGCGCCCCTATTGATCGGTTCGGAGGCGCTTGTTAGCGTGCGCCGATGACCGGCGCGATGGCGCCACCGGAACCCGATGAACGCCACGTCCCAGCACCTCGATGCCCGCGCCCGCCAATTGCTGCGTACGCTGATCGCGCGCTACATCGCCGAGGGCCAGCCCGTCGGTTCGCGCACGCTCGCCAAGGCGTCGGGGCTCGACGTGAGCCCGGCGACGATCCGCAACATCATGTCCGACCTCGAGGAATTCGGCCTGGTCGCGGCGCCGCACACCTCGGCCGGGCGCGTGCCGACCTCGCAGGGTTACCGCGTCTTCGTCGACAGCCTGCTGGAGATGCGCCCGCTCGGCGAGCCCGAGGTGGACCAGCTCCGGCGCGAGCTGCCGACCGACGCGGCCACGCCGGACCTGCTCGGCAGCGCGACCTCGCTGCTGTCGGAAATGACCCATTTCGTCGGCGTCGTCAGCGTGCCGCGGCGCGAGGAATTCCCGTTTCGCCACATCGATTTCGTCCAGCTCGACGGCGGCCGCGTCCTCGTCATCCTCGTCTTCACCGACGGCCAGGTGCAGAACCGCGTGATCGCGCCACAGCGCGCGTACGCACCGGCCGAGCTGGAGCAGGTCGCGAACTATCTCAACGCGAACTACGCCGGCATGCGCATCGACGAGATCCGCGCGCGCCTGCTGCGCGAGATGCAGGAAGAAGGCGCGCGGCTCAACCGGCTGCTGGCGGCCGCGGTCGAGGTCGCCCAGGCCGCGTTCCAGGACAGCGCCGGCAATGACATGCTCGTTGCCGGCCAGACCAACCTCATGGGCCGGCAGGAAGGCGCCGACGTGGACCGCCTGCGCGACCTGTTCGAGGCGTTCCAGCGCAAGCGCGACCTGCTGCAGTTGCTCGAGCGCTGCTCGCGCGCCGAGGGCGTGCGCCTGTTCATCGGCGAGGAATCCGGATTCGCCGCACTCGACAGCTACAGCCTCGTGACGGCGCCCTACGGCGTCGGCAGCCGCGTGCTCGGCGTGCTCGGCGTGATCGGGCCGACCCGCATGGCCTACGAGCGCGTGATTCCCGTCGTTCAGGCGACTGCGCAGATCATCTCCGGTGCCTTGAAGCGGGGCCAGCCACCCCTATAGTGCGCGTCGGAGCGGGGGCTCGCGCCGCCACGCGGCGCGCCGGCCGAGGCCGGCCCAGCACAGCATCGACGGCTTCCGCCACGCGGCGGACGGCCCTGTTTTGACGTGGAGGAAGGTATGCAAAGCACGGATCCCAATGCGACGCCCCAGGCGCCCGCCGGCAACGACCAGGCGCTCGAGGGCGAACTGGAAACCCTGTCGCGCCAGCTCGGCGAAGCCGAAACCAAGCTCGCGGAAATGCGCGAAACCGTGCTGCGCGAGCGCGCGGAACTGGACAACCAGCGCAAGCGCCTGCAGCGCGACCTCGAGCAGGCGCGCCGGTTCGCCAATGAAAAACTGCTGGCCGACCTGCTGCCGGTGGTCGACAATCTCGAACGCGGCCTCGCCGCCGAGGGGAGCGATGCGGCGGCGCTGCGCGCCGGGGTGGAACTGACCCTGCGCGAGCTCGGTCGCGTCGTCGAGGGGAACGGCCTCAGGGCCGTCGGCGTCGTCGGCGAAGCCTTCGATCCCGAGCGCCACCAGGCGATGTCGCTGGTCGAGGCCGCCGAGCTCGGATCGGGCAAGGTCGTGGCGGTGATGCAGAAGGGCTATCTGCTGAATGATCGCCTGCTGCGCCCCGCGCTCGTGTCGGTTTCGAAGTAGCCGCGCGCGCGCAATTCCTTGAAACACGGGCGCGCAACCCCAGATTTCGCGCCAGCCGCGGCCAACGGCATGCCCACTTCGAAAGGGCGCCGCCGCCGCAACCACCGTACGCAAATTCAGAGCGGGAGAGTACAGAAATGGGCAAGATCATCGGCATCGACCTCGGCACGACGAACTCGTGCGTGGCGGTCATGGAAGGCAATTCGGCACGCGTGATCGAGAACTCCGAAGGCGATCGCACGACGCCGTCGGTGGTCGCGTTCAAGGACAACGAAGTCGTGGTCGGCGCGACCGCGAAGCGCCAGTCCGTCACCAACCCGAAGAACACCTTCTACGCGGTGAAGCGCCTCATCGGCCGCAAGTTCACCGATGCCGAAGTGCAGAAGGACATCGGCCTCGTGCCGTACAAGATCATCGCGCACGACAACGGCGACGCGTGGGTCGAGACGGCCGACGGCAAGAAGATGGCGCCGCCGGAAGTGTCGGCCAAGGTACTCATGAAGATGAAGAAGACGGCCGAGGACTTCCTCGGTGAACCGGTCACCGAAGCGGTGATCACGGTGCCGGCCTACTTCAACGATTCGCAGCGCCAGGCGACCAAGGACGCCGGCCGCATCGCCGGCCTCGAGGTCAAGCGCATCATCAACGAGCCGACCGCGGCGGCGCTCGCCTACGGCCTCGACAAGAAGGGCGGCGACCGCAAGATCGCCGTGTACGACCTCGGCGGCGGCACGTTCGACATCTCGATCATCGAGATCGCCGAAGTCGACGGCGAGAAGCAGTTCGAAGTGCTGGCGACGAACGGCGACACGTTCCTCGGCGGCGAGGACTTCGACAAGCGCGTCATCGACTACCTCGTCGAGGAATTCAAGAAGGACCAGGGCGTCGACCTCAAGAACGACCCGCTCGCGCTGCAGCGCCTCAAGGATGCGGCCGAGCGCGCGAAGATCGAGCTCAGCTCCTCGCATCAGACCGAAGTGAACCTGCCGTACATCACGGCGGACGCTTCGGGCCCGAAGCACCTCAACATCAAGCTCACGCGCGCCAAGCTCGAGGCGCTGGTCGGCGACCTCGTCGAGAAGACGATCGCGCCGTGCCGCACCGCGCTCAACGACGCGGGCCTCAAGGTGTCCGACATCAGCGAGGTCATCCTCGTCGGCGGCCAGACGCGCATGCCGAAGGTGCAGGAGGCGGTGAAGGACTTCTTCGGCAAGGAGCCGCGCAAGGACGTCAACCCGGACGAAGCCGTCGCTGTCGGCGCGGCGATCCAGGGCGGCGTGCTGTCGGGCACGGTCAAGGACGTGCTGCTGCTCGACGTGACGCCGCTGTCGCTCGGCATCGAGACGCTCGGTGGCGTGTTCACCAAGCTGATCGAGAAGAACACGACGATCCCGACGAAGGCGTCGCAGGTGTTCTCGACCGCCGAGGACAACCAGAGCGCGGTCACCGTGCACGTGCTGCAGGGCGAGCGCGAGCAGGCGCGCTACAACAAGTCGCTCGGCAAGTTCGACCTGCAGGGCATCCAGCCGGCGCCGCGCGGCATGCCGCAGATCGAGGTCACGTTCGACATCGACGCCAACGGCATCCTGCACGTCGGCGCGAAGGACAAGAACACCGGCAAGGAACAGCGCATCGAGATCAAGGGCAGCTCGGGCCTGTCCGAGGACGAGATCCAGCGCATGGTGCGTGATGCCGAGGCGAACAAGGAAGACGACAAGAAGTTCCACGAGCTCGTCGGCGCGCGCAACAAGGCCGACCAGCTCGTGCACGCGACGCGCGACGCGATCAAGCAGCACGGTGGCAAGGTCGCTGGCGAGATCGGCCGCATCGAGGAAGCGCTGGCCGAACTCGAGAAGGTCATGAAGGGCGAGGACAAGGCGCAGATCGAAGCGCGCACGACCGCGCTCGAGCAGGCCGCGCAGCCGCTGTTCGCGGCGGCCCAGCAGGGCGGCCCGGCCGGCGAAGCCGGTGCACAGGGCGGCGCTTCGGCGAAGAACGACGACGTCGTCGACGCGGAGTTCACCGAGGTCAAGGACGACAACAAGTAAGATCGCCGGCATGCGGCGGGGCGTGGCCCTGCCTGCACCATGGCGAATGGCGAGGATGCGGGCCGGGCACGTACCCGGCTCGCCCGCGAGGGGAGAAGACGGGATGCGGTCGCATCATCGATGCAGGCCCCGGCCCGGGGGACTGGGGGCTCGCGCAGCATCGTTTCCCTTCGTCGCGTACGCGCGCAGCCCCGCGGGGCATTGCCTTTGCGCTTTCCATGCCCATAGTTGCGTGCATCCTCCACGCCGCCTGCGCGGCCCGACAGATCCTTCGCGATCGCATCGAACAGACGACATGACGTCCCCATGAGCAAGCGCTGCTACTACGAGGTGCTCAGCGTCGAGCGCACCGCCAACGACGAGCAACTCAAGAAATCGTTCCGTCGCCTCGCGATGAAATTCCATCCCGACCGGTGCCCGGACGATCCCGCCGCGCAGGACAAGTTCAAGGAGGCGAAGGAGGCCTACGAGGTCCTGTCCGATCCGCACAAGCGCGCGTTGTACGACCAGCACGGCCACGCCGCGTTCGAGCACGGCATGGGCGGGCGCGGCGCCGGCGGCTTCAACGGCGACGTCGGCGACATCTTCGGCGACATCTTCTCCGATATCTTCGGCATGGGCGGCGGTCGCGGACGCGCGCGGCGCGGTTCGGACCTGCGCTACCTCATCGAACTCGATCTCGAGGAGGCCGTGTTCGGCGTCGACAAGCAGATCGAAGTACCGACCCTCGTCGAATGCGGTTCGTGCGATGGCAGCGGCTCGGCCGACGGCAAGACGTCCACCTGCTCGACCTGCAAGGGGCACGGGCGCGTGCGCATGCAGAACGGCATCTTCTCGATCCAGCAGGCGTGCCCGCATTGCGCCGGCACCGGCAAGGTCGTGGCCAATCCGTGCAAGGAATGCCATGGCGAAGGCCGCGTGCACGACGAGCGCACGCTGTCGATCAAGATTCCCGCGGGCGTCGACAACGGCGACCGCATCCGCCTCGCCGGGCAGGGCGAAGCGGGCCCGAGCGGCACCGTGCCCGGCGACCTCTACGTCGAGGTGCGCGTGCGCGAACATCCGATCTTCCAGCGCGACGGCGATGATCTGCATTGCGAGATCCCGTTGCGGTTCGGCCAGGCCGCGCTCGGCGCCGAGATCAAGGTACCCACGCTCGATGGCGAAGCCGAGATCCGCATCCCGCCCGAGACGCAGAGCGGCAAGGTGTTCCGCCTGCGTGGCAAGGGCGTGAAGTCCGTGCGCAGCGGCCGCATGGGCGATCTGATCTGCCGCGCCGTCGTAGAGACGCCGGTGCGCCTCACCGCTGCCCAACGCGAGTTGCTGCAACAGTTCGAGGCGACCTTCGCCGGCGCCGATGCCGCCGCGCATTCGCCGCGCGACGGCAACTGGCTCGACGGCGTGAAGCGCTTCTGGGACCGCGTCACGTCCTGACGCCGCCCGAAGCGTTCGTCTTTTCGTGGGAGCACTGTCTGCCGCGAAGCTCTTCGCTGGTCTCCTGTAGGAGGAGCCCACCCATCGGCGACCGCAGCGACGCGATGCACCGAGGCGCGACGGGCGCACAGGCTGCGCTCCTGCAGCGTCTCGGTGGCCTGCGAGTCCAGCGCTGCGCTGGCATTCCGTTGTAGGAGTCCACCTGTGGGGGACCCGACGTGCGGCGAGGTTCGAGCCTGCGATCGCGCACAGGGTGCTACCCAGGCAGCTGATGCGCATGCCGCGCCTGCCGGCAAGCGCGGTCTACAATGGGAGCTCTTTCTCGACGCGGGAACGCGCATGCCGGCGACGACGATCCAGATGGCGGTGTACGGTGCCGGCGGGCGCATGGGCCAGGCGATCCTGCGTGCCGCCGGTGCCGAGCCGCGGCTGCGCGTGTCCGCCGCACTCGTGCGCGCAGGTTCCGAACTCGCGGGCCGCACCTTGCGCGACATCCATGGCGCGAGCGCGCCCGACCTCGAGTTTTCCGCCGTGCTCGATCCCGACACGCCGGTAGACGTGCTCGTCGATTTCAGCGGCGCGCACGGCTTCGATGCCGCGCTGGCACTCGCGCTCGAACGCCGCGCCGCGTTCGTGAGTGGTACGACCGGGTTGTCGGATGCACAGCGCCGCGCGCTCGATCGCGCCGCCGCGGACATCGCGGTGCTCTGGGCGTCCAATTTCAGCCTCGGCGTCGCGCTGCTCATGCGTCTCGCGCGCAGCGCCGCGCAGGCGTTGCCGTCGTGGGACTGCGAGATCGTCGAGATGCATCACCGGCACAAACTCGATGCGCCTTCGGGCACCGCGCTCTCGCTCGGTGAAGCCGTCGCCGAGGGGCGAGGCCTCGCGCTCGACGCCTGCGCCGTGCACGGCCGCAGCGGCCGCACCGGCGAACGAGCCGAAGGCGAGATCGGCTTCCACGCCCTGCGCGGCGGCGACGTCGTCGGCGAGCATACGCTCGTGTTCGCCGGCCCCGGCGAACGCCTCGAACTCGCGCACCGCGCGACCGACCGCGAGGTGTTCGCGCGCGGCGCCGTGGTCGCCGCACGCTGGATCGCCGGGCAGGCACCGGGCGCGTATTCGATCGATCGCATCCTCGGCGACGCCGGCGCGGCCTGAGGCCCGTCTAGGCTGGACGTGCTGGAGCGGCCGGCGCAGCCCATCGCGAAATCGCGGCGACGTGCCGGGGCGACCTTCGGTCGTCCCGCCTGCGGATGCCGCGCAAAAAAGGGGCGCTTGCGCGCCCGGGGAGAGTGAACCGAGGAGGTGCCGCGAATCAGAACATGATCTGAGCGCGCATCTCGAAGAGGCGCGGGTCGATATCGACGTCGCCGTCGATCGGCGCGCCGTAGCGCTTGGTGCTGTTCGCGAAGATGTAGTTCGCCTGCAGCTTGAAGTGCTGGCCGAGGTACCAGTTGGCACCGATGGTCAGGTCGTCTTCCTTGCCGCCGTAGACCGGGCCGTCGTTGAGGTCGACCGTGCTGTAACGGACCGCGACTTCGAACGCGCCGTAGTCGTGCATCGGGCGCACGTTGCCGATCGCGCCCTTGCCGTACGGGCGGCTTTCGCCGGTGAGCACCCACGAACATTGCACGTAGTAGCCGTCGCCTTCGAAGCTCGGCTTGCCGCGCGGGTCCGCGCTCACGGTCAGGTATTCGCCCTGCAACAGCAGCGGGCCGTGGATGTACGCCGCTTCGAGTCCGAGGCGCTTGATCGTGCCCGGGAACGCAAGGTTGCCGGTGTCGACGAGGCGATTGGTCAGCCCTGCTTCCGGACGGGCACGGAAGCGTGCCGCGGGGTTGGACACGACGCCGCGGCCGTCGGTGGTCGCGTCGCGGTCCTCGGTCGACCAGGCGAGGCCGAGGTGGAGCACGTTGCTCTCCTCGCGCGAGCCGGCGCCCGGCTGGCGGTTGAACGGGTTCCACACCACGCGCGCGGCTGGACCGTCGCCGTCGTTGTCGCCGTTGAGGTCGCCGCCCTTGAACCAGGCGAGGTAGAGCAGCCAGTTCGGGATCCCCGTGTACGTCCAGTCGGCGCCGATGCGGCGATCCATGTTGACCGCCTGCACCGGCAGCGCGCGCTCGAGGAACGTCGTCGCGCTCGAGCTGATCGTCTCTTCCCAGCCGACCGGCGTCTTGAACTGGCCGATGCGGAAGTCGCCGGCTTCCTTGTTGCTGTAGCGGATGAAGTTGTCGATCCACTTGCCGTGCACGCCGGCACCGGAGGGCGTCGTCTTGAAGCCGCTCACGGTGAAGTCGTAGCCGACGTTGAAGTCCCAGCCGCCCGGCAACTTGCCGTAGACGTTGAACTCCTTGCGGCGCCATGCGTTCGCATCCGGCAGCAACTCCGCGCCGTTCGTCGGGTTGTTCGTGTCGCCGGAAAAACGGTTGTAATCGTACTGGTACAAGCCCTTGAAGCCGAACTCGTAGCCTTCGGCCGGCTTCCATTTGGTCGGCCAGTCGCCGAGCAGGTCGTAGGCCAGCGCGTTGGTGCCGCAACCGCACAGCAGCACGGCGGCGATCGCATGTCGCAATGTCATGATGTCCTCGGGGCGTCGAAACTGGCGCGAAGTCTGGCCAGCCCCTGTTACGCTCCGATGACACGCGAACGCAGATTCGACGCGGTGTCGTGGAAATCGGGCTCGATCAGGCCGCGCTCGCGACGGTCTTGTGTCGATATGCGCACAGGTCGTTGACCGCGCACGCAGGGCAATCGGGCCTGCGCGCCTTGCACACGTAACGCCCGTGCAGGATCAGCCAGTGGTGCGCGTCCTTGCGGAATTCGTCGGGCACGACCTTGTTCAAGGTGTCTTCGACGGCGCGCACCGTTTCGCCCCGTGCGAGCCCGGTGCGATTGGAGACGCGGAAGATGTGCGTGTCGACCGCGATCGTCGGTTCGCCGAACGCGGTGTTGAGCACGACATTGGCGGTCTTGCGGCCGACGCCCGGCAGTGCCTCCAGCGCTTCGCGCGAACGCGGCACTTCACCGCCGTACTGCTCGACGAGGATGCGGCAGGTCGCAACGACGTTCTTCGCCTTCGCATTGAACAGGCCGATCGTGCTGATGTATCGCTTGAGCCCGTCCTCGCCCAGTTCGAGGATTGCCTCGGGCGTGTTCGCGACCGGGAACAGCTTCTTCGTCGCC
Source organism: Dokdonella fugitiva (assembly GCF_004342425.1). Lineage (GTDB taxonomy): Bacteria > Pseudomonadota > Gammaproteobacteria > Xanthomonadales > Rhodanobacteraceae > Dokdonella_A > Dokdonella_A fugitiva. The sequence goes on from NZ_SLWQ01000016.1 coordinate 16,208, forward strand.
TTGTTCACGCCGACGTCGGTCGCCTGCGCCGACAGGATCACCGCGACGAGCAACTCGAACGGCGTCGTGTAATCGAGTTCGGTGGTCGGGTGCGGGTTGAGTTCGCGCAGGCGGCGGAACAGCTCGACGATCTTCTCGCGCTTCATGAACCGTGCACGTCCTTCGCGCGGCGCGCCTTGCCGCGCGCGATCGCCGCGAGCACGGCGGCGCGGTCGATCGGTCGCTGGCCCGCCGTCGTAGCAACGCTGGTGCTTGCCGATGCGGTGGGAGCGGCTTCAGCCGCGATGTTCGCCGTGGCGGCATCAGCGCCTTGCAAGGAAAGCAGCGCGGCTGAAGCCGCTCGCACGGGATTTCGGGCAGCCGGATCCTTGCGCGCCATGCGCGCCTCGAAGCGCTTGCGCGCCGTGGCGGCGCGCTCGAGCACGCGTGCGCGCGGCAAAGGCTCCGCCGCGACCGGCACGAGCGCGATGCAGTCGACCGGGCAGGGCGGCAGGCAGAGTTCGCAGCCGGTGCATTCGTCCGCGATCACCGTGTGCATGCGCTTGGCCGCGCCGACGATCGCGTCGACCGGACAGGCCTGGATGCACTTCGTGCACCCGATGCAGACGTCTTCGTCGATGACGGCGACGATCGGCGGCGCTTCCATGCCGCACGCGGGATCGAGCGGCTTCGCAGCGACGCCGAGCAGCTCCGCGAGCGCGACGACGCCGTCGGCACCGCCGGGCGGGCAGCGGTCGATGTCGGCTGCGTCTTGCGCGATGGCGTCCGCGTACGCACGGCAGGTCGGGAAGCCGCAGCGCGTGCATTGCGTCTGCGGCAACAGCGCGTCGATCGCTTCGGCCAGCCGCGTGTTCGCTTCAGCGGCCACGGCGATCCCTTCGCGCGCGTGCGCAGGCATATGGCGTGCGTGCGTGATTCACGCGCGCGGCCGGCCCGGTATGCACGATGGCCGTTTCGTGGCAACGCATCATCACGGTCTGGCGCACGAGCAGCGCATCGAACACCCACGCCTCGACGCCGTGCGCGCGCAGCAACGCCTCGACGACGTGCGCCTCGGCGAAATCCGCGGACCAGTACGCGCGCCGCAAGCCGCCTCCGTCTACTTCACCGTCGCGCCGGGCTGCGCGCCGGCGTCGGCATCGAGCAGGAACAGGTCGTCGCCGCCGGAACCGGCGGAAAGGATCATGCCTTCCGATACGCCGAAGCGCATCTTGCGCGGCGCGAGGTTGGCGATGAACACGACATTGCGGCCGACGAGCTTTCCGGGTTCGCCGTAGGCGGCGCGGATGCCCGAGAAGATCTGCCGCTTGCCGAGTTCGCCCGCATCGAGTTCGAAGCGCAGCAGCTTGTCCGAGCCGTCGACGAACTCGCAGGCGAGCACCTTGCCGACGCGCAGGTCGAGTCTGGCAAAGTCGTCGATGGAAACGACGGGACTGACGGCCGATGGCTGGGGGCTGGCGGCGCCTGCCGCATCCTTGAGTGCTTTTGTGGGAGCGGCGGAAGCCGCGATGCTCTTCACCTCGGCTGCGCCCGTGTTCGCGGCTGAAGCCGCTCCTGCGGAAGCGGCGCCATCGGCGGGTTTCAGCGATTCCTTCGAGGCTTCGATCATCGTTTCGATCTTCTTCGGGTCGATGCGGGTTTGGATGTGTGAGAAGACGTTGATCCGATGTCCTAGCAACGGATTCAGGACGTCTGAGAATGCCTTGAATCTGACATTGAGGAACTCCTCCGCGCGCTCGACAGTCGCGGGGAGCACCGGTTTGAGATAGCAGGCGATCGCAGCAAACAGATTGATCGCTTGGGAACAAATGAGATGCAGCGCCTCTCGCTGGGAAGGATCCTTCGCTTTCTCCCAGGGCTTGTGCAGAGCGATGAACTCGTTCGCGTGGTCGGCAACGGCCATGATCTTGCGCATCGCCCCTGCGTAGTCGCCGGTTTCGTACAGCGCTACGCAAGGCTCGAGCATAGAAATGGCGAACGCATAGCGATTGCTTTCTGCGGCGATCTCATTTCCGAGAGTACTCGCGAGGCGGCCCTCGAAGAACTTGTGCACGAAGCCCGCGCAACGGCTTGCGAGGTTCACCCACTTGCCGACGAGGTGCGAGTTGACGCGCTCCTCGAACGCCTTGAGGTCGAGATCGAGATCGACCGGCGCGGCGGTGAGCATCGTCGCGAAGTAGTAGCGCAGCCAGTCCGGGTCGAGCCCGGCGTCGAGGTAGGTGCGCGCCATCACGAAGGTGCCGCGCGACTTCGACATCTTCTCGCCGTTGACGGTGAGATAGCCGTTCACGTGCAACGCGTCGGGCGTGCGCATGTTCGCGCCGCGCAGCATCGCCGGCCAGAACAGGCCGTGGAAGTTCACGATGTCCTTGCCGAGGAAGTGGTGCAGTTCCCTGGGCGAGGGCTGGGGGCCCGCGGACATGAAGTCGTCGAAGTACGCAGGCGTCAGGCCATTCTTCGCACCCGCTTCGCTCGCGCAGTACTTCTTGAAGCTCGCGAGGTAGCCGATCGGCGCGTCGAGCCAGACGTAGAAGAACTTGCCCGGCGCATCGGGGATCGGGAAGCCGAAATACGGTGCGTCGCGCGAGATGTCCCAGTCGCGCACGCCGCCCTCGGCGTCGAGCCACTCGCGCAGCTTTGCCGCGACCGACGGGTGCATCACGGGCGCACCGTCGGTGAGCTTGCCGGCGAGCCAGTCGCGCAGCATCGGCGCGAAGTCGCCGACCTGGAAGAAGTAGTGCTCCGAGTCGCGCAGTTCCGGCGTCGCGCCCGACAGCACCGAGCGCGGATCCTTGAGGTCGGTCGGCGCGTAGGTCGCGCCGCAGTTCTCGCAGTTGTCGCCGTACTGGTCCGGCGTGCCGCAGTTCGGACAGATGCCCTTGACGTAGCGGTCGGGCAGGAACATCTGCCGCACCGGGTCGTACAGCTGGCGGATCGAGCGCGCCGCGATGTGGCCGCCGGCCTTGAGCCGCCGGTAGATCTCTTCGGCGAGTTCCCTGTTCTCCGGCGAATGCGTCGTGTGGTAGCAGTCGTGCACGATGCCGAAGTCGACGAAGTCGCGCACGTGGCTGTCGTACATGCCGCGGATGAACTCTTCCGGCGTCAGCCCGGCCTTTTCCGCGGCGAGCATGATCGGCGTGCCGTGCACGTCGTCGGCCGCGACGAAATGCACCGTATCGCCCGCCATGCGCCGCGCACGCACCCACACGTCGGTCTGGATGTAGCCGAGCAGATGGCCGATGTGCAGCGGGCCGTTCGCGTAGGGCAGGGCGTGGGTGACGAGGACTTGCTTGGGTTTCGGCGCACTCATGCGTCGCGGTTTCCGCTCGTTGCTGCAAAGCGGAATTATGGCATGGGGGCCGCATCCTGCGTCGCCCGCGGAGTCGGGCCGGTGGGGCGCCCTGGCGGCTGCAGTCTGCCTCCACATGTCGTTGCAGGGCCGAGGGAGGGCCGCGCCCTCCCTTCGCGTGTGGCCCGGGCGGACCTCGCCCCCCGGCCGACCATCCCGACCCGCGATTCGACCGTGCGGATCGGGAGGCGGCCGCGGCAGATCAGTCGTCGAAGCCGTCGGCGAAGATCTGGTCGAGCAGCAGGCGGGCCGCGCCGAAGTCGTAGTTGGCGCCCGTCTTGAGCCAGCTGCCGGCGATATAGATGCCATCATGGAAAACATGCACGTCGGCGACGACGTCGCTGGTGTGGATCAAACCGAAGTCGATCTGGCTGATCAACAGGTCGGCCGTGCCGTTCGGGCGGTAGCGGCCGATGAGCCAGTCGCCGTCGCCGCCGCTCGGCGTGTAGTTCGCCGCGACGACGTAGCCGACGTTCGGCTGCACGGCGACGCTCTGGAACGTCAGCGAATCACCGTCGGTCACGATGGAGTAGCCATTGGTGCCGTCGCCACCGCTGAAGCTGGTGTCGTAGGCGCAAGTCGAACCGCGGCGCTTGGCGATGAGGCCGCTGTGCACCGTGCCCGACATCTGGGCGTAACCGACCGTGATGAGGTCGTCTTCGCCGCCGCTGCCCGGCACCAGCGCGAGGTCGAGCAGTTCGGTATCGCGCGAGTCGCTGCCGTCGACCGAGAACACGCACTCGTCGGACGGCGACAGGTGGTCGACGGTTCCGTCCGGTTCCAGTCTCACGATCAGCGCCGAGCTGTCATTGCCGCCGACCACGTCGGTCTTGCCCACAGCGACGATCTTGCCGTTGGAGGCGATCGCGACCGCGTTGATCTGGTGACGGATGAAGTTGCCCGTGCGCATGATCTGGATGCCCGAGCTGCTCAGGCCGAAGCTGTGGTCGAGCGCGCCGCTCGTTTCGAAGCGCATGAATGCGGCATAGGTGTCGGCCACGTTGGCGACCGCCGTCGTGCCCGCCATGACGATCTTGCCGTCCGGCTGCACGGCCATGCTGTAGGGGATGTCGCGGCTCAGCGACGGCCCGGGTTCGATCGATGCGGTCACGCATTGGGTCAGCGTGGAGTTGAACAGCAGCGGCACGCCCTGGGTCGAGAAGGCACAGAGGACGAAGTCCCAGTTGTCGACGGTGGTCTTCTTGTAGCCGCCGACGAGGAGGCTGTTGTTGCGCATCACGATGCCGGCCGTGTTGAACAGTTCGCCTTGCGACGTCTGCGTGATCGCGCGGCCGTCGTTGCCGAAACTGGTGTCGATGAGGCCGTTCGGCAGCAGGCGCGTGACGCCGATGCGTGCAATGCCATTGGCGTCGCGAACGGTGCCCGAGATGTACATCGAGCCGTCCGGACCGATCACGCTGGCGTTGGCGTAGTCGACCATCGAGCCGCCGTAATCGAATGCGATCGGCGATTTGCCGGAGTTGAACAGTCCCCAGTTCGTGTCGAGCGCGCCGTCGAGCGGCAATGCCGTCGCGACGCCGGCCTGCAGCAGGCCGCAGGCGAGCAGGGTGCGGAACATCGTGGTGTGGGTGGCCATCGCGGTACTCCCTTCGTGCGCGTCGGAATGAGCGCTCGGGCTTGCATACGGGAGGGGGATGGCCCAGGGATCATGGCCGCGAGGGGAATTTCCCTCACGGGTGGGGATGTGGATGCGCTCGGGCAGCCGTGCAACAGCTTTTCGCCGGAATGACGGCGCGCCTGAACAGGGATCGACGCGACGGGATCAGCACAAAAAAGGGGCCGCTCGGAGCGGCCCCTCGAAGTCTCGTGCCGGCGACTGCTTACGGTGGCGGCAGTTCGAAGCCGTCCGCGAAGATCGTGTCGTCGACCGCGACGACCGGAATCAGGCACCATTCGGTGAGCGTGCCCGTGTCGGAACCGGCGTTGTCGGACACGTTGAGCGTCCACGTTCCCGCGAGCGACAGCCCTGCGAACGGCGCGAGGCCGGGCGCATTCGGTGACAGCGTGCCGCCGATCGCCGGCGGCGTCGAGTTGCAGGCGTTCTCCACGGGCGAAGCCGCGGCATCGTCGAGTACGACGTCGATGTCGTCGCCGCTGCAGCCGAAACCGCTTCCCGTATAACCCGGGCGATCGATGACCGCCGAGCTCGCCGCGCCCTTCGACAGCGTGAACTTGAGGTCGCCGACATAGGTGTGCGTGGCCTTGATCGACAGCGTGAGCGAGGTGATCTCCGACGTGTCGCTCACCGTGATCGTGTCGTTCGCGCCCGCCGGGTTGTTGTCCGGGATCGGGAGCGCCGGTGCGTGGCAGATCACATTGGCGGTCGTGAAGCTGAATGCCGTCGAGAACGTCCCCTCACCGCAGGCATTCGTCGGCTTCACATGCCAGTAGTACGTCGTGTTCGGGTTGAGGCCGCTCGCGGCGTAACTCGTCGTCGTGATGTCGGCTTGGGTCGCGACGATGTTCGAGAACGCGGGATCGGTCGCGATTTCGATCGTGTAGCTCGCCGCGCCGGCGAGCGCGTCCCAGCCCAGCGTGGGGTTCGTGCTGACGCCGGTCGCACCGTCCGCCGGCGCGGTGAGCGTGACGCTCGAAGACAACGCCTCGGCGACGGTCAATGGCAACGGCTTGTTCACCGTGTCCGCGCCGCTCGTGCCGGTCACCGTCAGCGCATAGCTGCCCGGCGCGACGCCGGAAAGGCCGCCGAGCGTGAGCACGGACGCCGCCGTCGGCGGGGTCAGTGACGAAGGCGCGAACGCCGCCGTGCTCGGCGCCGGATTGCCGGTGGCGGAGAGGGCGACCGTACTGCTGAAGCCGGCGTCGTACGTCGCCGACAGGTTCACGGTCGCGCTGTTGGTCGTGTTGCATACCGCGACCGAGGTCGGATCGAGCGTGAAGTTGAACGGCGTCATGCCGATGCCGTCGATCGCGGTCGCGCCCGTGCCGGCCGGGTCGAGCCAGTCCTTCATGCGCGTCGTCGGCGTGCCTTCGCCTTCCCAAGCGACCGCGAGCTGGCCGTAGAAGTCCGACAGGCTCGAACCCGTGGCACCGCAGAAGGACGGGCCACCGCTGAGGACGCCGACGAAGTGCTGGCTCGCGTTGTACAGCGGCGAGCCCGACGAACCCGGTTCGGTCACGTTGGGTGGCAGCGAAGGCGGTTGCGGCGAGGGAATGTTCGGCAGGATCGGCGGGGTCGGATCCCAGAACGCATGCCAATGCGTGTTGGTGCCGCCGGAAATGCCGCCGAGCTGGAAGTCCTGCTCGACGAAGGTGATGCGCTTCTCGTCGACGTTCGGGTGGTGGATCGTCGCGCACTGGCCGGCATCGGAGTTCGCATTCGGGCCGGGCGTGCAGTGCGCGGGCGTCGAGCTGCGGTCCCATCCGGCCCAGTACAGGTTCCATGCCGGATCCGGCGTGCCGTTGAGGCGCACGACCGTGTTGTCGGAACAGACCGCGCCATTGGTGCAATCGGCGCCGCTGAACGGATTGCGCGTGCGTGCAAGGAAGGTCGAGCCGCTGCTCGTCGTCGTGGGTCGCGGCACCGGGACGCCGCTCGCCGCGCTGCCCGGCGTACGGCAGGTCGGCGACTCGTAGTTCCAGTAGACGACGATGCCGGCCGGGTTCCCGACCACATTGCAGTGGCTGGCGGTCATGAAGAGCATGCTGCGGTCGTTCGACGTGTTGTTCACGAGCGAACCGGTGCAGGTATCGACGCCGGAGATCGTGTACGCGCCCACCGAGCGGCGCGGGTTGTTCCACGGATCGGACGCGTCCATGCAGGCGACGTCCATGTTGCAGGCGCCCGACTGGATCGCGTCGGGCGAGCAGGCCGACTTGCCTTCGCCAGCGACGTGCATGTCCGGCTGGCGGTAGCCCTTGCTGCGCGTGCCGAAGCCGCGATAGCCCTGGTTGATCTTGCCGAGCACGAGTTCGACCTGGTCGCGCTCGGCGGTCGCGACGTCGAGTTCGACCATGACGTCGGCAGACGCGATGATCGGCGTCCACAGCTGGCCCAGCGCGTTGTGCGAGGCGGCGTCGTACGGACCGGCGAGTTGCCCGTGGTCCTTGCTCGCATAGATGAACACGCGCGCGCTCGCCGGGACGTGGAAGCGCGTGAAACCGAAATTGAGCGAGGCGGCGTCCTGCGCCTGGACGCGGTAGCGCCAGATGCTGCGATCGCCCTTCTGCTCCCACGTGCCGCCGGTGTGCACGTCGACGTTGCCGTCATGCGCGATGGCGAAACGCATCGGGTTGCCGGCGGCTTCCCGTATCGCGTCTTCCTCCGCGATGGTCTGGAGGTCGAGCGCACCGAAATGCGCGGTGGCGACCTCGTCGATGGACTTGAACCCGGCGCCGAATCCGGCTGGCGTGGCGCCGCCCGTTGCTGCGGCCGCGACACTCGTGGCGAGTGCCAGTGCGGCGGTGAGGCATTTGTACTTGAGCATGTTCATCCCCGATCAGCCCAGACAAAGTTCCCCCTGTCCGGCCAGCCTAGCACCGTATCGTCGGGTGGGGGTCCGGCCACGGGACGAGACGGCGCGAGACGCGCGGATGAGTCGCGCGCTGGAAACGGCGCGCGTGCGCGGCTAGGCTCGCGGCTTTGCAGCGACGGACCGATCATGCCGACCCATCTCCATGCCGCACACGCCTGGTTGCCGGGCGGATTCGCGCGCGACGTGCAGTTCGTCGCCGGCGCGCCGGGCCCGTCCGCGCTGGCGTCGGTGCGCGCCGATGCCACCCGCGACGCCGCGGCGACGTCCGTCCAGATCGTCGTGCCGGGCATGCCGAACCTGCATTCGCATGCGTTCCAGCGCGCGATGGCCGGGCTCGCCGAACGGCGCGCGCCGCAGCAGGCGGAAGACAGTTTCTGGAGCTGGCGCGAGGTCATGTATGCGTTCGCCGGGCGCATCGGCCCGGAGGACCTGCGTGCGATCGCGGCCCAGCTCTACGTCGAGATGCTCGAAGCCGGCTACACCCAGGTGTGCGAGTTCCACTACCTGCACCACCAGCCCGATGGACGGCCGTACGACGATCCCGCGGCGATGTCGCTCGCGCTGGTCGAGGCGGCGCGCGAAGCCGGTATCGGCCTGACCCTGCTGCCCACGCTGTACATGACCGGTGGTTTCGACGGACGCCGCCTGTCGGACCGGCAGCGCCGCTTCAGCCACGACGTCGACGCCTACCTGCGCCTGCTCGAACGCCTGCGCGCGCTCGACGAGCCAGCCTTGAACGTCGGCATCGCGCTGCATTCGCTGCGCGCGGTGCCGGCTGACGCGATGCGCGCGGTGCTCGACGCGATCGACGCGATCCCCGCCCATCGGCGCCAGCGCGCGGTCGAGCGCATGCCGGTACATATCCACATCGCCGAGCAGATCGGCGAAGTCCAGGATTGCCTCGCGATCCGCAATGCGCGTCCGGTCGAGTGGCTGCTCGATCACGCGCCGGTGGATGCACGCTGGTGCCTCGTGCACGCGACGCACCTCAGCGAGGCCGAGACGCGTCGGCTCGCGGCCAGTGGCGCCGTCGCCGGACTGTGCCCGACCACGGAAGCGAACCTCGGCGACGGCCTCTTTCCGCTGCGCACCTATCTCGACGAAGGCGGCGCGCTCGGCATCGGCTCCGACAGCCATATTTCGGTGTCGCCGGTGGAGGAGCTGCGCTGGCTCGAGTACGGCCAGCGCCTCGTCACGCGCCATCGCAACATCAGCGCCAGTGCGGCGCAGCCGAGCAGTGGCGAGACCTTGTTCGCGCATGCGCTCGCCGGAGGTGCGAAAGCGGCCGGTGGCGCGCTCGCCGCGTTGGCGCCCGGCCATCGCGCCGATATCGTCGTGCTCGACGACGCGTCGCCGTTGCTCGCCGGGCGTTCGCCGCAGCAACTCGTCGACACCTGGCTGTTCGCCGGCAACGCGAACCTCGTGCGCGACGTCATGGTCGGCGGCGAATGGGTCGTGCGCGAGCACCGGCATCGCGATGCGGAGCGCATCGCGCGGCGTTATCGCGGGGTCGTCGAGCGGCTGGCGCGCGCGTAGCCACGGGGCGCGCGAATCGGTACGGTTCCGCGGAAGGAGCAATGGCGCGGACATGGACGGATAAGCCCCGGGTGGCAGCGCAACGCCGACCGCGACCGCCGCAAACGCGAAACATGCAATCCACTTCGCGGAAACGACGACGCCTGGAAGGACGCGCGTTTTCGCCGGAGAGACGGCGCGCCGGCGGTCCCGTCAGCGCGCGTCGTCGCGGAGCAGCCCGGCCACGTGGGCGAAGTCGCCGTCGTTCGGGCGTGGCGTGATGCCGAGCAGCTTCGCGAGCAGCGGATAGACGTCGACGTTGTCGAAGCCCGGCACGACCGTGCCACGGCGGAAATCGGGGCCGCGCGCGACGAACAGCGCGCGCATCGACGGGTCGTCGTTGTCGTAACCGTGCTCGCCGGGCGAATAGCGGCCGCCTTTCTCGTCGTAGCCGTGCGAGGTGATGCTGCCGCCGTGCGCGGCGAGGCAGAGCAGGGACGGGATGCGGGGATTGGTGCCGTAGTGCAGGCGTGCGGGCAGCTCGCCCTTGCGCCAGCATTGCATGTGCGGATGCGGCTGCAGCAGCGCGCGCTCGACTTCGGCGGTCTTGCCTGCGTGCGGTTCGATGCCGGCGAGGATGCCGTAGTTGACGACGTCGATGTCGGCGAGCGGCACGAAATCGTCGAGGTAGCTGCGCGCATCCGGCGATGTCGCGGCGAGGCCATGGTCGGAGACGACGACGACGTCGGTCACGTCGAGGCGTCCGCGCCGGCGCAGGCCGTCGACGAGCCGCGCGAGCGCCTCGTCGACGTCGCCCAGCGCGGCATCGACCTCGGGTGAATCCGGCCCGTGCTCGTGCCCCTCGTGATCGACCTGGTCGAAGTACAGCGTGAGGAAACGCGGTCGCCGCGCCGCGGGCAGGTCGAGCCACGCGAGTACCTGGTCGACGCGTTGGCCCGCGGTGACCTTGGCGTCGAAGGTCTTCCAGTAGCTCGGCAGCACGCCGGTGATCGCGACGCTCGAGCCGGGCCAGAACATGGTCGCGCTGCGCACGCCATGCTTTTCCGCCGACACCCACAGCGGTTCGCCTCCCCACCAGCGCGGATCCTCGATCGTCGCCTGCTCCTTGTAGACGAAGCCGTGCGAGAACGCGGGATCCGCCATGCGGTTGTGGATGATGCCGTGATGGTCCGGGTAGAGCCCGGTGACCAGCGTGTAGTGGTTCGGGAAGGTCAGGGTCGGAAACGAAGGCTTGAGTGCCTCGGCGCGCACGCCATCGGCGGCGAGCGCGGCGAGCGTCGGGGTATGCCCGCGCGCGAAGTAGTCGGCGCGGAAGCCGTCGATGGAGACGAGGATCAGCGCCCGGTCATCGGCGCGCCGTGGCGCGATGTTCCCGCACGCGGCGACGACGAGGCAGAGCAGGGCGACGAGGATGGAGCGGCGCATCGAAGGTTCCGCGACGATCGAGCCGCGTATCGTCACCGAAAACGCGCGTGCCTGCCTAGCCCGGGGCCGGACTCAGCTCGCGCGCATCGCGCCGATGCGGCCGTCGACGTGTGCACGCGTCGGCACGGGCACGTAGCGGCCACCGCGGCCGACGTCGAAGTTGCGGTAGCCGTCGAGCAGCCCGCCGTAGACATGCAAGGTGACCGCGGCGCGGCGCGCGGAGAGGTTGGTGCAGCGGTGCGCATGACCCTGCGTGCCGAGGAATGCGCAGGACTGCCCTTCCTCCAGCACCGTGGTGGCGACGTGGCGCAGCGCGCCGTCGTGGCCGAGCTCGTAGTCCTCGACGCTGAGCGCGCCCTGCAGGACCATCTCGATGCCCCACAACCCCGCATGATCGTGGATCGGCGTCGCGTGGCCCGCCGGCCAGACCATCACGAGGCCCGTGTAGCGGCCATCGCGCTCGCATTCGTATAGCCAGCGCGTGAACCGCTGCGGATGCTCGTCGCAGATCGCGCGCAGTGCACGCCGGTCCTTCGGTGAATACCAGACCGCTTCGCGCAGGCGGGCGTGGACGCGTTCGAGCGCGGCACGATCGAAGGTCGCCGTCGCATCGCCGAGGCAGGACGCCATGCAGGCCCGGACACTGCGCGTGACATCGAGATCGATCGACAACATGCAAGCCACCCCGGTCCGTATCCGATGTCCACTGCATCACAGTCTTCGTTAAGGCTTCGATAAGTGCGCCGCGCCGGCCGGCACTGTTGCTCGAACGACGCTCAACATTTGCTGTTAGTGCGTTGATTTGTCGTGGATCCGACCGGATATGATGCGCGACCCATCGGTGAGGCGCGCGCATGTCCCTGTTCGATCCCTTGACGCTCGGCGACGTCGTCCTGCGCAACCGCATCGCGGTGTCACCGATGTGTGAGTACTCCGCCGTCGACGGCATACCGGACGACTGGCACCTCGTGCACCTCGGCAGTCGCGCGGTGGGCGGTGCCGGGCTCGTCTTTACCGAAGCGACCGCGGTATCGCCCGAAGGGCGCATCTCCCCGGGCGACACCGGACTCTGGAACGACGCGCAGCAGGCGGCGTGGGCGCGCATCGCCGCGTTCATCGCCGCGCACGGCGCCGTCGCCGGCATCCAGCTCGCGCACGCCGGACGCAAGGCGAGCACGGACGCGCCGTGGCGCGGCGGCAAGCCGCTGCAGGGCGATGCCGCGTGGACAGCCGTCGCGCCGAGCGCGATCGCGTTCGACGAAAGCCATCCGGTACCGCGCGCGCTCGACGAAGATGGCATCGCCGGGGTTATCCACGATTTCCGCGCGGCCGCCGCGCGCGCGGCTGCGGCCGGTTTCGGCGTGATCGAAGTGCACGCCGCGCACGGCTATCTCATCCACGAGTTCCTGTCGCCGCTGTGCAATGCGCGCGAGGATCGCTGGGGCGGCGACCTGGCCGGCCGCGCACGCCTGCTGCGTGCGGTCGTCGCGGCGGTTCGCGAGGCCTGGCCACGCCCGCGTCCGCTGGTCGTGCGCGTGTCCGCGACCGACTGGGCGCCTGGCGGCTGGGACATCGACGAATGCGTCGAACTCGCGCGGTGGCTGCGCGATGACGGCGTCGACCTCGTCGACTGCTCGTCGGGTGGCGCCGTGCCGCACGCGAAGGTGCCCGCCGCGCCGGGTTACCAGGTTCCGTTCGCGGCGCGCATCCGCCGCGAAGCGGGCATCGCCACGGGCGCGGTCGGCCTGATCACGACCGCCAGGCAGGCGAACGAGATCATCGAGCGCGGCGACGCGGACCTCGTCCTGCTCGCGCGCGAAATGCTGCGCGACCCGTACTTCCCGCGCCGCGCCGCGGCCGAACTCGGCATCACGATCGAAGCGCCGCCGCAGTACCGCCGCGCCTGGTGAGCGACCTTGTACGGCGGGTCGAGCGCGCAGCGCGAGTCCCGCCGCATCCTTGCGACAAACCCGTGGCGCTTCGGCGGCACGCGCGTCGCGCGTACCGCCCTACGCGTGCGCGCAGGCCTTGTAGGGCGGGTCGAGCGCGCAGCGCGAGTCCCGCCGCATCCTTGCGACAAGCCCGCGGCGCTTCGGCGGCACGCGCGTCGCGCGTACCGCCCTACGCGTGCGCGCAGGCCTTGTAGGGCGGGTCGAGCGCGCAGCGCGAGTCCCGCCGCAT
>NZ_SLWQ01000017.1 GCF_004342425.1 Dokdonella fugitiva
CAGCGTCGCCACGTCCTGAGGTGTCTTGCATCCGGACAGCAGCGCCTCGAGCGCCCTCTCGTCCACCTTGTCTGCCATCTCTGCTCCTCGCGGCACCTGCCGCTACCATACGTCAGGGAGCAGTTACACAGTTCAAATTGCAGACTCCAATACGTGTCCATCCGCTACAGCGAACGCCTGGCCGAAGCCGGCATCGAACCGTCGGTCGGCAGCCGTGGCGACAGCTACGACAACGCGCTCGCCGAGACCATCAATGGCCTCTACAAGGCCGAACTGATCCATCGTCGCGCTCCCTGGAAGACCAAGGCGGCAGTGGAGCTGGCCACGCTCGAATGGGTGGCCTGGTTCAACACCCAGCGACTGCTCGAACCCATCGGCTATATCCCGCCTGCCGAAGCCGAGGCAAACTACTACCGGCAACTCGCAGAGAAGACATCACAGGCCGTTGCCGAGATGATGTGACTTAAACCAAACAGCCTCCACGAAAGCCGGGGCGGTTCACTTCTTCCATCACTGCACTCATGGTGTCTCCTCGGTCAAAGGTAACACCTGAGCAGGATTTCACTGGGTCAGTACAGCCACCTACCGCCGGCTCACGCCAGCCGCTACTGATATTCTGTGCAGGAAACGTGCTCTGACCCCGTTATGCCTTCTCATTTTGCCGGCATCCGCTGCTGCGCGTTGACCTGGACGATCAGCTTTTCGTGATACGACGTCGATGCTGTCGAGGCCTACGAGTCCTTTCAGTCGGGAGAGGTGCTATGGCCATGTTGAAGTACTGCTACGGTGTGCTCGTCATAGCGTTTTTGCTAGCTGCGAGCACCAATGCGCAGGCGTTCTGGGATCCGCCCATTATTGCGCCTACGTCACCAACCGTCGGGCAAGTCGCATCCGTGAACATCCGTTTGGGCGACTGCGATGTGCTGATTCATACCCCCGGCTATCCACAGGTCACGCAAACCGGCACGCAAATCAAGGTCGTCCAGTGGGGGCAGCACTGGGAGCCTGGCGAACTTTGCACGTTTCCCACGGGGAGCGCGGCGCTCGAGATTGGTTCCTATCCACCGGGTCAGTACACGGTCTCTCTCGATATGCGATATCGGGACTTCTTTTCCGACATCCAGGTGATCCACTTAGGCGACACGCAATTCACCGTTGCTGCGCCGGCCGGAGCCCCGTCTCCCGCGCCATCGCTGGGTATTGTTGCAATGGGCTGCTTGATCGTTCTACTCCTGGCTGCCGTTTGGCGCCGTAAACCGCGAGCTCGTTCGCCCCTTCTGAACAAGGGGACGGAGTAGTTGTCCGTTTGAATCGGAGGCGGGCGGCGGTGCCTGAGGCGCGCCATCGGGGGGATGCTTTCGAGGTCTCCCGCGCGATCTCACTGCAACAGGCCGATTCAGCGCTCCGTCCCCCGTTACCGGTGCGTCCCCTTTTACCGGTGCGTGCTGGTACTGCGTCGGGCGCATCTTCCTGGTCGCCGGACCGTTCTCCGGCCCCTTTGCGATCCACGACAAAGGGCTGACCGTCGGTCGACTGGGCTACATTGCATACGATGCGATCACGTCGATCCGCGCGCGAAGGTTCCTGCTGTGGACATTCGCGACGATCGCATCGCGCGACTCGGGGCGCATCTGCGTGAGCGTGCGTGGTGCGGAGGCCGCAGCGCTGCTGCGGGGACGCCGCCCGGGGCCGCGGTCCGCGGGAAATGACGCCGGTATACGATCGGGAGCGGAGCAGGTGATGATGCGTATCGCGATGGCTGCCGCGCTGCTGCTAAGCGCGGCGACAGTGGATGCAAAGGGGCGGCCCGATCTGGCCAAGGCACGCGCCGAGTTGATGAAGATCTCGGTGGAGGACATCGCTCCGGCCGATCGGGACCGGCAATTGGTCGCAACCCTCGAGCGGGTGCAACATGAGGTCGAGCGGATCGGCCTGGCGCGACTCCGGGACGCCGATGTCCCGCGCTGGTTCGATGTCGCCGTCGTCGTCGCCTTCTACACGCTGGAGCCGCGGCACGTTCGCCTCGTGCGTGGCGCCGTCGACGAGATGGTACGCCGCCGGATGGATGTGGCCTCGCAGCAGGCCGAGCTGATGAAGCTCTACGTCGCCGCACGCATGCTCGACGACGCGCAGGCCTATGCGAACGTGGCCCACGACGGCGTCATGAAGCTGCCGCGTTTCGACGACGAGTCGATCGCGGATGACGCGCATCCGACGCTCTGGTACGTCTCCGCCGATGCTTCGAGCGTGATGCGCTACAGCTTCCCGCTCGACCAGGGCGTTCGGGTCGTCGTGAACGGGCATCCGTGGTGTCCGTTTTCCGTCAAAGCCGGCAAGGGCATCGAGCGCAACGCCAGGCTCGCGGAGCTGATGGCGCGCTACGCCGTATGGATCGTTCCGCAGCACCCGATGCCGAACTTCGGCGACATCGCGCAATGGAACGTGCAGCACCCGCACTTGCCGATGCGCGTCGCCTATCGCGCGGGCGAATGGCGCGACATCACGAACTGGGCGACGCCGGTGTTCCACTTCTTCGTCGACGGGCGCCTGGTCGACACGGTGGCGGGTTGGCCGAGCGATGCGCAGGCCGAGCGGCTGGTGCAGGCGTTCCGCGCGGTCGGGGTCGAGGGAGCGGAGTGACGCTGTCGCACCCTTGCGCAGCACGCAGCCGTCGATCGCTCACTTCGATGCCGGCGTGACGCGCCACACCCTGCCGCCGACGTCGTCCGCGACGAGCAACCCGCCGCGCCCGTCGAACGCGACGCCGACCAGCCGACCGCGTGCCTGGCCCTCGTCGTCGAGGAAGCCCGTGAGCACCGGCTCGGGCGAGCCGGACGGCTTGCCGTCGGCGAAGGGGACGAAGAGCACCTGGTAGCCGCTTGGCCTGCTGCGATTCCACGAGCCGTGCTGGCCGACGAACGCGCCATGGCGATAGTGCGCACCGAAGGCGTCATCGGTGCAGAACGCGAGGCCGAGCGAGGCGGTGTGTGCGCCGAGCGCGTAGTCCGGCGCGATCGCCGCAGCGACGCGCTCGGGGTTCGCCGGCTTCATGCGCACGTCCACATGCTGGCCCCAGTAGCTGTACGGCCAGCCGTAGAATGCGCCTTCCTTCACCGAGGTGATGTAGTCGGGCACGAGTTCGTTGCCGAGTTCGTCGCGCTCGTTGACGGCGACCCACTGATGGCGCCGCATCGGCCACGACCGCTCGGGAAAGCGCGAACGCCGAGGCGACGAGTGCCGAGGCGTGCGGAGTCCGCGCGAGCGCGTCCATCTCAGCGTTCCTCGAGTGACCAGTGACGCCGCCGCGTCTCGACGAAGCGGCGCGTGCGTTCGCGCTCGATGCGCACGTGCTCGCGGCGCGAAGGCGTGCGCGCGAACTCGCGGCGGAACGCATGCTCGAGTGACGCGATGGCTTGCGCCGGCAGGGCGTCGAGCTCGTCCGGTGAAATCGGTTTGTCGTGTTTCATGTCGTGGCCCCGGATTCCCGCTGCGCGGTTCGAGGCACGAGCGTCGGCCTGCGCGGCTGAATCGCGGCCATGCGCGAATCGAGCCTTGTTCAGCCGCGATTCCCGCGGGCAGCACGGCCCTCGTTCTCGTCATCGCGGCGAAAGCCGGGATCCGGCTTTGCGCGATACTGGAAAGGTCGCGGAGTCGGCGGTGCTGGCGCCGCGACGCATTCCCTAGTGCGCGTACACGAGCACCGGCTGTTCGCGCCAACGCTCCGGGAACAGCCGCTTCAGGTTCTCGATCTTCGGCAGGTCGTTGATCGCGATGTACGGCTCGCCCGGATTCAGCGTGAGGTAGTCCTGATGGTAGCGCTCGGCCGGATAGAACGTCTTGCCGGTCTCGATCGTCGTGACGATCGGCCGCGCGTAGGCGCCGCTCCTGTCGAGCTGCGCGATGTATCCGGCGGCGACGTTCTTCTGCGCGTCATTCATCGCGAAGATGGTCGAACGATATTGCGAGCCTACGTCCGGGCCCTGGCGATTGAACTGGGTCGGATCATGCGCGACCGAGAAGTAGATCTGCAGCAGCTGGCCATAGGTGACCTGATGCGGATCGAACGTGACCTGCACGGACTCCGCATGGCCGGTACGACCGGTGCCGACGTCGTCGTAATGCGCATGACCGCTGCCGCCACCCGCGTAGCCGGACACGGCCTTGGTCACGCCCTTCACATGCTGGAACACGCCCTGCACGCCCCAGAAGCAGCCGCCGGCGAACACCGCGGTCTCGCTGTCGCTGCTGCCGAGCGGCTCGTCCGTCGCCGGCGGGGGAATCACCACGGCCGGTTCGGCCGAATGGCCGATGCGCTGGCAGGCCGTAACCGTGAGCAGCAGTGCGAATGCGATTGCCGATGCGACGGATCGCGCGTGCGTGCGTGGATGCATTCGAATCGTCATTGCGGGAACCTCCTGCATGTCAAACCGGGGCTGCTTGCCCCAGGCATTCTTGATTTGTGGGAGCGGCTTCAGCCGCGATGCTTCTGCTGCACGTCCTGGCAAAAAGCATCGCGGCTGAAGCCACTCCCACATCGCATTCATCCGAACGTGAACGCGAACGCCTCGACCGGGTCGAGGAGTTCGATCTCGAACGTGCGATCGCCCACCGCGCCCTTCGCGCGATAGAGCTGGTAGAGCTTCTGTTGCGCGACCGTGCCACGACCGTCGGCATCGGTGTCGATGCCGTGATCGTCGCCCGGTCGCGCGCCGTCGATGCGCACGACGAAACGCACGGGCTTGCCGTCCGCGGCGGGGCCGAGCACGAGGTTGAGGTCGCGCGCGTGGAAGCGGAAGGCGATGCGGCCGCCGGGCTTGTCGAGGCGCGCCTTCTCGTCGGCGACGGTCCACGTGCCCGCGAGACCCCAGGCGTTGAGCGGCAATGTCGAAGGCACCGTGTAGTCGTGTGGAGTGTCGCGCACGACCCCGCCGGGCGAGGCGAAGTGCTCGGCACGCTCGTAGCCGAGGTAGGTCTCGGGCGAGCCGACCTCGGCGTTCGCCGGTGCGAGTGCAAGGCCGCTCGTGTCGGGCTGCACTGCCTGTGCGTCCATCGGCATCATTGCGAGGACGCCGCCGTGCGCTTCCTCCAGCAGTTCGCGGATCCACGCCTCGGACTGCTCGTACGCGCCTTCGCCGAAATGATGATGACGGATGCGGCCCTGCGCGTCGATGAAGTAGTGTGCCGGCCAGTATTCGTTGTTGAAGCCGCGCCAGATCGCGTAGTCGTTGTCGAGCGCCACCGGGTAGTCGACATGGAGGTCGGCGACTGCGCGGCGCACGTTGCCTTCGACCTTCTCGAACGCGAACTCCGGCGCGTGCACGCCGATCACGACGAGGCCCTGGTCCTTGTACTTGTCGTACCAGGCGCGCACGTACGGCAGGGTGCGCAGGCAGTTCACGCACGAATAGGTCCAGAAGTCGACCAGCACGACCTTGCCGCGCAGGCTTTCGCGCGTGAGCGGCGGCGAGTTGAGCCAGGCGACCGCGCCGTCGAGCGGCGGCAGTTCGCCTTCGCTGCGGACGGAGTCGCTCGTCGCGTGCGGCTTCGCCGCCATCATCATCGCGCCGCCATCCGTGGCCGGTGCCGCGTTCGGCGAGCGCATGCCGATTGTCTCGATGAGCGATTGCTCGACGCCGTTGGTGCTCGCGAGCGACACGCGCGTGAGCCAGCCGGTGTCGACGCCGGTCGCGATTGCCGCGACCGCGACGAGCACGGCGACGCCGAGGCCGCGGCGTACCCATTCGCCTGCGCCGAGCGAGCGCTTGAGCGCGCCGAACACGCGTCCGCCGACGAAGAGCGCGAGTGCGAGCGAGGTCGCCGCGCCCGCGGCGTAGGCGAGCAGCAGGCCGAACGTGCCGATGTTGGCGCCGTGCAGCGCGGCGCCGGTGAGGACGAGGCCGAGGATCGGGCCCGCGCACGGTGCCCAGAGCAGGCCGGTGCCGATGCCGAGCACGACCGACGACCAGGTCGACGGCGCGTCGCCGTCGGCGCGATTCGAAAGTCGCGCGCCGAGCGCGACGAGCGGCTGCATGAGGCGGTCGGCGACACGCGGCAGCAGCAGGGTGAGGCCGAACAGCGCGAGGATCAGCAGCGCGAGCCAGCGGCCATACACGTTCGCATGCACGGCCCAGGCGCCGCCGACCGCGGCGAGCGTCGCGACGAGCGCGAACGTGAGCGCCATGCCGACCAGCATCGGCAGGCCGGAACGTACGAACGGCTGGTCCGCGCGCGCGAACACGAACGGCAGCACCGGCAGGATGCAAGGGCTGAGGATCGTGAGGACGCCGCCGAGATAGGCGAGGATGAGGAACGTCATCGTGGCTCAGGCCTCGGCGACGAAGGTGAGTGCGACGCCGTTCATGCAATAGCGCAGGCCGGTCGGCTTCGGGCCGTCGTCGAAGACATGGCCGAGATGGCCGCCGCAGCGCGCGCAGTGTATTTCGGTGCGGACCATGCCGAGGCTCATGTCGCGCGATTCGCCGACCGCGTGCGGCAGTGGCTTGTAGAAGCTCGGCCAGCCGGTGCCGCTCTCGAACTTCGTCGTCGAGGAGAACAGCGCGTTGTCACAGCCGGCGCAGTGGAACGTGCCCTTGCGATGCTCGCGCTCGAGCGGGCTGCTGTACGGCGGCTCGGTCGCCTCGTGGCGTAGCACCGCGTACTGGGCGGGCGTGAGCTTCGCCTTCCATTCCTCGTCGGTGAGCGTCACCTCGAATCGCTCGGTGGTCGCCGCGCGCGCGGACGGCGCGAGCGATCGGCGCAGGCCGAACGCGACCAGGCCGGTGACGGCAGCGGCGCCGCCGAGCAGCAGGCTGCGGCGCGCGGGATCGGAAACAGGGCGGGGCGATGAAGTCATCGAAGGCTCCAGCAGTACGTCGGTGGACGTCCGTTGCCCGAACGGACCGGCGATCGGCGCCTTTCATTGCGGCTGGACCGCGCGCCTGGTGGGCATCCTGCCACGATCACCCTGCGCGCATGTCGCCGCGAGTGCGCGGTCGTGCGCAGCTGAACCCGCGCAGCCATCGCGCATTCCGTGTTCACCTCGTGTTCCCGGGGCGCGCGTAGATTCGACGGTCGTGCCCGATGCGCACGCGTGTCCATTGCCCATACAGGAGCGCGACCATGCCCAACCCCGCGAACACCGCTCCGCATGCCGCGACCTGCGCCCACGAAAGCTGCCGCTGCCACGTCGAGCTAGGCCAGACCTATTGCAGCCCGCATTGCGCGAACGTGGGCGTGGAGGCGCCCGAACGGCGCGAGGACCGCTGTGGCTGCGGCCACGCGGCCTGCGCCGGCCAGGCCCGCCCGGGCGCCTGAAGCGCCAACGAGGAGAACATCATGCAGACCATCAACCAGGTGATGACGCCCGACATCGTGATCGCGTGTCCCGAACAGACCATCGGCGACGCCGCGCGCATGATGGCGAAGGCCGACATCGGCAGCCTGCCGGTCGGCGACGACGACCGCCTCGTCGGCATGCTGACCGACCGCGACATCGTGATCCGCGCCGTTGCCAGGGGCATGCCCGCCGATACGCCGGTGCGCGAGGTCATGACCGCCGAGATCCGCTACTGCTACGACGACCAGGACGTTGCCGAAGTTGCGCGCAACATGGCCGAACTCGGCGTGCGCCGCCTGCCGGTCGTCAATCGCGACAAGCGCATCGTCGGCTTCGTCGCGCTCAGCAACATCGCGCAGGCGGACAGCGACGGCGCGAAGGAAACCCTGCTGCGCGGCGTTGCGACGCCCCACTGACGTTCGACGGAGGCATCGATGCGTACCGTGCGATTCCGCGTGACCGGGCCGAACGATCCCGTGCAGGCGCTGCTCAAGCGCATCTCCGCGATCGACGAGATCGACCGCGTCGAGGAAGTGGCCGACACGGGCAGCCATTTGCGCGAGGACTCGACGTCGTTGGACCTGCCCGACGACATCGGCCAGACCGATTTCCACGACATCGAAGTCCATGCGCTCCGCGACGACGTCGCCCGCGAGGTGAAGCGCGAAGTGGAACGCGCAACCCGCGATCTTGGCCTGGTCGCGGAATTCGTCGACGAATGGTAGCGGGGCAAGCGCCGACCCCCGAGGGAGCCGCGGCGGGACTCGCGCTTCGCGCTCGACCCGCCCTACGCTCCACCACATCGATCCGCGCTGCATCGGCACGCGTGCAGGGCGGTACGCGCAACGCGCGTGCCGCCGAAGCGCGCCGGCGGGCCGCACGCCCCCCGCGTTTGCCCTACGGCCCCCGTCATTCGGCGCCGGAAAAAAAACGGGACCGCCGAGTCCGCGGTCCCCAGTGCCGTGCAATGGCTGCAATGGCGCTCGATCGCCGACTGGTGATGAGCCCTACTTCGACGCGCTGCCCGGCAGCGACTGCGCCATCTTGCGGTGCTCCTCGAGCGTCGGCAGCGTCTTCGTTGCGAACGCCTTCACATGGGCATCGCCGCTGGACGTCGATTCCTTGCGGAACAACTCGACCGCCTTGTCGTGGTCCCTGCGCATCTGGTCGCCGAACGCGCGATCGAACTCGGCGCCCTTCATGCCCGCAAGCCGCTCCGCGTCGGGGTTGCTGGCGGGCTCCGGGGGCAGGGTGATGCCGTCCTTGGCGGCGGCCGCCTTCAATTCGTCGGCGGCCTTGCCGTGGTCGGCGACCATGCGCTCGCCGAACGCCTCGACCTTCTCATCCTGTGAGTGGGTCGCGGCGAGGCGGCCGACGGCGATTTCACCGGCATTCGCCGCGGCGGCCCTGGTCGCGAACTCGCGATCCGCTTCGGTAGTGGCGGCGAGCGCGGTGCCCGTACCCAGTGATGCGGCGAGCGCGATAAGCTTCATGTTCATGAGCGTCTACCTCCTCGAGTCATGAGACGCCACCGTAAGCGCATGCGCGCAACCGCAGCGGAACGCGACGTGCGCCTGCACAGGCGCGGTTAAACCGTGGACGACGCGCTGCCTGCAGCCGATCCCGGCGCGCCGCTGCGCCTGTCGCGTGGGCGGGCGTTCGTCTACGTGCTGCCCGTGCGCGACGACACGCTGTTCAAGATCGGCTTCGCGCGCGACCCGTTGCTGCGCTGGCGCAGCCTGCATCCGCGCTGCCTGCGCTATTTCGACTTCCGCACCGGTGCGCTGGTCGAAACCGCCCGCGTGGCGCAGGCGCGTGCGATCGAACGCGCGCTGCTGCAGCGCTTCGCCGCGTACACGGCGTTCGCGCCGCTCGCGGTATCGTCCGGCGCGGGCGGCGAGCACGAATGGTTCCGTGGCGTGCTCGAGGAGGCGACGGACGCGGCCGCCGAGCTCGCCTCCTCGCAGGACTTCACCCTGAGCCGACCGATCGGCGCATGGCTGCGCGCGCATTTCGAGTCACGCAGCGATGCGTTGTTCGGCTGGTCCGCGCGCCTGCTCGAGGCGATCGAGACCGCGCGCGCCTACGACGCGACCGGCGTGGAGCAGCGGCGCCTCGAATACGCGCTGCGCGACACGCTCGATGCGTGCCGCGACGCCGGCCTCGACGTCGAAGCGTGTTTGCCGCCGCAGGTCGTGCGCTGGTGGCGCGAAGACGCGGGCACCGGAGCGACCGGTCCCGGCGCGGACGATCGATGACGGTCGGCGGCGCGAACGCTCACGCGCCCGCGCGCGAGGGCAACGCGTCGTCCGCGATCGCGTGCGTCGTGCCTTCGTGTACCACGCGGTTGCGACCGAGATCCTTGGCGCGGTAGAGCGCAGCGTCCGCGGCGCGGAACAGGTCGTCGACGTTGGCGATGCCGGCGTCGCGGCTGCAGGCGACGCCGACGCTGATCGTGATGTTGCCCTCGCCGGACGCGCTCGCCTCGACGCCGCGGCGCAGGGCTTCGGCGATGCGCTGCGCTGCGCGCGCATCCGCATCGGGCAGGATCACCGTGAACTCCTCGCCACCGAAGCGGCAGACCGTGTCGCCGCGGCGAGCGCCCGCGCGCAGCCGTTCGGCGACGAGCTTGAGTACTTCGTCGCCACGCGCGTGGCCGTGGCGGTCGTTGAACTGCTTGAAGTGGTCGATGTCGACGACGAGCAGCGCGAGCGCATTGCCGCCGCGGCGCGCGCGCTCGAACTCGAGCGGCAGGATCTCGTCGAAGCTGCGCCGGTTCGGCACCTTGGTCAGCGTGTCGGTGCGGCTCTGCCGGCGCAGTTCGCGCAGGCGGCTCGCCAAGGCAAGCGAGAGCAGCACCATCTCGAGCAGGGAGCCGGCCTGGAAGCCGTTCTGCGTGAGCATGTTGTGCGGCAGCAGGCCGAATACCTTGAGCATGTACGCGAGCACGCCGGCGAGCAGCATGCCCCAGGCGAGCATGAAGTAGCGCGCGGGCCGGTAACCCTTGAACAGGCCGATCGTGCCCATGACGATGATGAGCACGGTGACGACGACCGTGAGCAGCGCGAGGGGCTGGATCAGCACGCCGTACGAGGCGAAGAACGACGCGGCCAGCGCGAGCAACGCGCACACCTGCAAGGCGATCGCGAGCTTGTCCAGCCGCGGCAGGAAACCGCCGGTGCCGAGGAACGTGCGCGTGAACTGCAGGCCGAACACGAGCGCGAGCGCGAGCAGCACGAGCAGCGCCTGGTTCGCCCACTGCGGGCTGTCCGGCCACAGGAACTGGAACGTGAGGCCGTTGTGCACGGCGAAGTAGAGGCCGTAGCTCGACGCGTACAGCAGGTAGTAGAAGATCGCGCGGTCGCGCACGATCGCGAACAGGAAGAAGTTGTACAGCACGAGCACCAGGAAGCCGCCGTAGTACGCACCGTAGGCGAGTTGCGACGCGCGAGTTCGACGATCAGCGGCGTCGCCAATGCCCACGGCAACCACAACGCGAGTTCGGTCGCGGACAGCGGCAGCGAGGAATGCGTCCGGCCTTCGACCACGCGCATCACGATCACGGTCTGGCTCGCGTCGAACAGCGCGACTGCGCCCCAGGCCCCGCCGATCCAGAGCCAGCGCGTGCGATCCACAGGCCATCGAGGTTCGGCCATGCGGCCGCGGATTCAACCGACGTCGAAGCCGTGCGCGAGGTCGGGCACGAGATGGGGCGAGGCGATGATCGCGCTCGACGTCGCGAAACTCGGGCAGATCTTCGGCGACGACTGGATCACCGTGGGCCTCTCCGGCAACGTCTACACGAAGCAGCAGTTGCTGCGCGACATCGAGGTCGGCAAGAAGAAACTCACGTGGTACGCACTCGGTCCCATTGACGTGCAGGTGTTCGGCGACGTCGCGATCGCCCAGGGCAACGTCGCCGAAAAGCGGATCATCGACGGCAAGGAAGCTCGCATGGATCTCGTCTACCAGGACATCCTCAGGAAGCGCGCTGGCCGTTGGGTCGTCGTGCGCAGCATGGGCGCGAAGGTCGAGTAAACGCCCGCGCGGCGTCCGCGACAGCCTCCGCCCCTCAGCCACCATTCGACTTACAGATAAGTCATAATGCTTGATACGTCTTATAAATAGGACTATTCTGCGGGAATGGCCCGGCCCGCCACCCGCACCTATTCCCGCTATGCCCGGCAAGCGCTGAGCCTGTTCGGCAGCCTGCTGCGCGCGGCGCGCATCGAAAGGAAGATCGGCACGCAGGTGCTCGCCGAGCGCGCGGGCATCTCGCGCGACCTGCTCTACCGCATCGAGAAGGGCGATCCGCGCTGCGAGATCGGCGTGGTGTTCGAACTCGCGGCGATCCTCGGCGTGCCCCTGTTCGAGCCGGACCTCGACGCGCTGACCGCGCGCACGCGTGCCGTGCAGGACCGGCTGGCGCTCCTGCCCAAGGGCGTCCGCGCGCCGCGCGTAGAGGTCGAGGATGATTTCTGATCGGCCCGGCAACACGCCGCGCGAAGCATATGTCTGGACCTGGCTACCGGCGCGCACCGAGCCGGTCGTCGCCGGGCGCCTCGTGCATACGGCGCAAGGTTTGCAGTTCAACTACGGCCGCAGCTACCTCGCCCGCGACGACAGGCTGCCGTTGTATCTGCCGGAGCTGCCGCTGCAGCCGGGCCTCTTGCCCTTGCCGACCGGCCTCGCGATGCCCGGCTGCCTGCGCGACGCCGCGCCGGACGCCTGGGGTCGGCGCATCATCCTCAATCGCCTGCTGGGCAGTGCCGGCCGCAATGCGGACACGGTGGTCCTCGACGAACTCGATTACCTTCTGCAATCGGGCTCGAACCGCATCGGTGCGCTGGATTTCCAGGCGTCGGCGACGACCTACATGCCGCGCGGTGGCGGCGATGCGTCGCTCGAGGAACTGCAGGAAAGCGCCGAGCGCGTCGAGCGCGGCTTGCCGTTGTCGCCCGCATTGGCACAGGCGATCCAGCACGGCACCTCGATCGGTGGTGCCCGCCCCAAGGTGGCCTTGATCAGCGAAGGCAGGCAATGGATCGCCAAGTTCTCCGCCAGCAGCGACGTGCAGCCAGTCGTGAAGATGGAGTTCATCGCGATGCGTCTCGCCGCCCTGGTCGGCCTCGACGTGGCTCCCGTGCAGCGCGTGCGCGCCGCGAACAAGGACGTGCTGCTGGTCGAACGCTTCGATCGCATGCGGCACGCCGACGGCCGCTGGCGCCGTCGCTCGCTCGTGTCGGCGCTGACCCTGATGGGCCTCGATGAAATGATGGCTGCCTACGCGAGCTACGAGGAACTGGCGGAGATCATCCGCCATCGTTTCGTCGAGCCCAAGGCCACGCTGCGCGAGCTGTTCGCGCGGCTCGTGTTCAACATCCTGTGCGGCAATACCGACGACCACGCGCGCAACCACGCCGCGTTCTGGGACGGGGAGAGCCTGTCGCTCACGCCAGCCTACGACATCTGCCCGCAGTCACGTGTCGGCCAGGAGGCGACGCAGGCAATGAAGATCCTCGGCGACAACCGCTTCAGCCGGCTCACGCTCTGCGTCGAAGCCGCCGACCGTTTCCTGCTGTCGAAGGCGCAGGCGCGTGGCATCATCGACGCGCAGCGGCAGATCTTGATCGAGCGATGGCGTGACGTGTGCGAGGAAGCGGAGCTGGGCGAGGCTGAGCGCAACGCATTGTGGGGCCGCCAGTTCCTCAATCCGTTCGCGCTGCAGGACTACGCCTGAGCCCGCTCGGAGCAGAGTGATGGTTGCTGAAGTCGGCCTAATGGTCTCCGTTCTATCGCTGCGCGGAGGGTTGTGGTGTGTGGCTCGGTGACTGAGGGAAAGGCTTTTGGCTGAAAGACTGCATGAATCCGCGCTGCTGGCGCCCCGCCAAGGATCGGCATTCTCCGTCGCGCCGATGATGGACTGGATGCAATGGCCGGCGCATCAATGAATTGACGCGCCCAAAACTCGCATTGGGTGCACGATATTGCTCGCGACGGGGCGAGTGCACCACCGAACCGTCAACGATGATCAACTCGCCGGCCGCGATGATCAGTTCCCCGTGGTTGGCGAATGACCGCTTCCGACCGCGGATTCAATTGATCGATGCAACACACTGAAAGCCGCTTGGAGCGGCGGGAGTGTTGCAGATGAAGTACAGGACAAGGATCAAATACAGCGAGAGCCAGAAGGCGGCGATGTGGGATCGCTGGCGACGGGGTGAGTCCTTGCAGCAGATCGCCCAGTTGTTCGATCGCAATCATTCTTCAGTCCAGAGAATCCTCGCCTTGTCGGGCGGGATCCGGCCACCTGAGCGCCGAAGATCCACCCGTGCACTCAGCTTGGGCGAGCGAGAAGAGATATCCCGGGGTATCGCCGCAGGACAATCGGTGCGCACCATCGCCTGTGCGCTGGGTCGAGCCCCTTCCACGGTGAGCCGCGAACTCCGCCGTAATGACGGGCTGCAAGGCTACCGTGCCACCCAGGCCGATCAGGCGGCATGGGATCGAGCACGGCGCCCCAAGCCCTGTAAGCTGGCCGTGCATCGGGCCTTGGCGCGACACGTCGCGATCAAGCTCAAGCGACAGTGGTCACCGGAGCGGGTGGCCGGCTGGCTCCGGCACACGTATCCCGGCGACATGAGCCGTCAGGTGTCCCACGAAACTATCTACCGCACGCTCTACATCCAGTCCCGCGGCGCGCTCAAGCAGGAGCTGCTGGCCCACCTGCGCCGCACGCGGGTCATGCGACGTTCGCGTCACCACACCCAGAAGACCGAGAACCACGGCAGGATCATCGGGACGGTGTCGATCAGTGAGCGTCCCGCCTCGGCCGAGGATCGGGCCGTGCCGGGCCATTGGGAAGGCGATCTGCTGTTCGGCGATCGGAACAGCCAGATCGCGACATTGGTGGAACGACAAACGCGCTATGTGATGCTGGTGAAGCTCACCGGGAAAGACACCGAAACGGTCGTCAACGCATTGATCAAGAACGCCCGCCGCCTACCGAAAGAGCTGTATCGATCGTTGACCTGGGACAGGGGCAAGGAAATGGCCGCCCATCGTCGCTTCACTCTGGCTACGGATATCCAGGTCTACTTCTGCGACCCGCATCATCCTTGGCAACGCGGCACGAACGAAAACACCAATGGCTTGCTGCTGTTGCAAGGCAGCTCAACGACCGACCGAGGAAAACGTTAGGCTACGAAACACCGGCGGAACGATATCGACAAACTGTTGCGTCGATCAGTTGAATCCAAGACCCGAAGCGGACCCTGGAGATCGTGTCCCAAGCCGTGGTGTAGCAGGCGGTCATCGCGACGTACTTAGGCGTCGGTGTTCGGTCAGCGCGCCACGGCGGACACGCTGGCGAGCGCAGTGTCGCCGACGCTGGCCATGGTTTCCAGCGTCAGGTAGCGCCGCTGGATCGTCCATTCGTCGGTTTGCTCCAGCAACAGCGCGCCGACGAGGTGAACCGCCCCGGGATTCGTGGAGGCTCCAACTCTTGAGAGAATGGAGCCATGAACACGTCGAAGAAGTTTAGCCCCGAGGTCCGCGAGCG
>NZ_SLWQ01000018.1 GCF_004342425.1 Dokdonella fugitiva
ATCGAACGTGATCTTCCGCATGGAGTGCGCCTGTTCGACCATCATCCCGTGGTGGTCGTCAGCCTGGACTACATCAAGAGCGAACGCCACCGCGAACAGTTTCTCGCTACCGCCCCCGAATGCATCATCGTTGACGAGGCCCACACCTGCGCCAGCAGCGGCGCAGGCAAGCAATTGCGCTTCGAGTTGCTGCAACGCCTTGCCCGTGACGCGCAGCGACACCTGATTCTGCTGACCGCCACCCCTCACTCTGGTGACGAAACCGCCTTCTACAACCTGCTGTCGCTGCTCGATCCACGCTTTGCCGCCTTGCAAGGCCGCATGACAGCCTCCGACCCGCTGCGTCAGGAACTGGCGCGTCACTTCGTCCAGCGCCGTCGCAAGGACATCGTCGAGTGGCAGACCGAGACCCATGACGGGCGAGGTTTTCCCCGCCGCATGAAAACCGAGCTGACCTATCAACTCAGCGGCGAATGGGGCGCATTCTTCGACGCCGTGCAGGACTACTGCCGCGAACTGGCTGAAACCATCGAACAGCAAGGGCAGCGGCAAGAACAGCAAGGTGGCGCGCGCCTCATCTGGTACGCCACCCTGGCATTGTTGCGCTGCGTGGCATCGTCGCCCGCAGCCGCCGTCAAGGCGTTGACCACACGGCTGGAAGGCACTGTGCCGGATGAGGCGCTTCTCGGCGATGAGCGCCTGCACGATGGCGAGGCCGATGACCTCTCCGGCAGTGATCTGGAGCCTCCTGCCCAGGTGCAAGAAGCTGCGCCGCGCCTGCAAGCCTTGATCGCCGACGCGCAACGTCTTTCCGGCAAGGCGGGTGATCCAAAGCTGGCTGTGCTCATCCGGCATATTGACCTTCTGGTGAAGGATGGCTACCACCCGGTGGTGTTCTGCCGCTACATCGCCACCGCCCATTACGTGGCCGAACACCTCAAGGCCGCTTTCCCCAAGGCCACTGTCGATGCCGTCACCGGCGAACTCACCCCCGAAGAACGCCGCGAGCGCGTGGAAGACCTGGAGGATGCCGAGCAACGCATCCTGGTCGCCACCGACTGCCTTTCCGAAGGCATCAACCTGCAACACCTGTTCACCGCCGTCGTCCATTACGACCTGGCCTGGAACCCGACCCGCCACGAACAGCGCGAAGGCCGCGTCGATCGCTTCGGCCAGCAGGCCGACGAAGTGCGTTGCACCATGCTCTACGGGCAGGACAACCCGGTGGACGGTTTCGTGCTCAACGTCATCCTGCGCAAGGGCGAAGCCATCCAGAAAGAGCTGGGCGTGCTCGTGCCCCTGCCCGAAGACGAAGCCCGCATCAACCAGGCGCTGGTCAAAGCCGCGCTGATGAAACGCAGTGACAGCCGCGCCGCATCGCCCCAGGCCGCGTTCGATTTTGGCGAACCCGAACAACTGCTAGCGCCGTTGCAGGCCCAGTGGCAAGACGCCCTGGAAAAAGCCAAGGCCAACCGCACCGTCTTTGCCCAGCGCCGTATCAAGCCCGACGAAGTGCTGCCCGAATGGCACAAGCAGCAGCAGGCCCTGGGCACCCAGGCCAATGTGCAGCGCTTCCTGCAAAGCGCCTGCGTGCGCCTGGGCTCGCCCCTGGAAATGGGCCGCAAACAGACCGCCCGCTTCCTGCCGCAACACCTGCCCGAAGCCTTGCGCCAGCGCCTGGCCGATGAAGGCATCGACAAACCGCAAAGCATCGACTTTGCCGAACTGCACCGCAGCCACCCGCTGGTGGGCCTGCTGGCCCAGCACCTGCTGGAAGACGCACTTGGCGGCGAGCGTCCGCTGGCTGCCCGTTGTGCCGTCACGCTGACCAATGATGTGGAGGTCGTCACCACCCTCTACCTGCTGCGCCTGCGGCACCAGCTCAGCTATGTGCGCCGCCGCGAGCCCTTCCAGATGATGGCCGAAGAAACCGTGACGTTGGCCGTGCAGGGCCGCAACGCCCCGCAATGGCTGGCCGACGACAGCGCCAGCCGCCTGCTCGAATGCACACCCAGCGGCAACCTGCCCGCAGATGCCGTGCAACGCGAAGTCCGCGCCGCGCTCGATTACCTCGACGCACACCCGCAGCAGTTGCAGACCCTGGCCCGGCAGCGTGCCGATGCCCTGCTGACCGACCACGCGCGTGTGCGCGCCGCCGCCCGCGACGTCGGCCAGCACAGCGTCAGCCCCTGCCTGCCGGTCGATGTGATGGGCGTGTACGTGCTGCTGCCGGATTCACTCTGATGGAACAGGCCGCCGCCATGACGGAAACCGAAACCATTGAGTTGAAGAAGTCCCTGGCCGAGCTGAAACAGGGGCTGGTCTCGCTGGCCGCCATGCTCAACAAGCACGGCCAGGGCGAGTTGTGGTTCGGCATCGCCCCCAACGGCAAAGCCGTGGGCCTGGAGATCAACGAAAAGACCTTGCGTGATGTTTCCCAGGCCATTGCCGCGCATATCGAACCTGCCATTTATCCACACATCACCCAACAGTCCATCGAAGGCAAGCCGTGCCTGCACGTCAAGGCCGAGGGCTGGCAGCAGCCTTATCTGGCCTATGGTCGTGCTTACATGCGGGTGGCGGATGAAGATAAAAAACTCAGCGCCAGCGAACTGAAGAACCTCATCCTGCAAAGCAACCAGGATGCGCTGCGCTGGGAGAACGAACCCAGCGGCCTGACGCTTGCACAACTGAGCCCCGAAAAAATCAGCCGCTTCCTTGCACGCGCAGACCTGCCGCCAGACAGCGCCGCCAACGCCCTGGAAAAGCTCGACCTGTTGCGCCAGGGGGCGCCCATCAACGCCGCCAGCCTGTTTTTTACCGACGCGCCCATCCAGTTGCGCTGCGCGGTGTTTGCCACCCACACCAGTTCCACCATCATCGATCGTCACGATTTCGACGGCGACATCCTCGAACTGATCGAAGAGGCCGAAAAATACGCGCTGAAAAACATCCACATCGGCATGAGGCTGGAAGGCTTGCGCCGCGTGGACGTGCCCGAAATCCCGCTCAAGGCGATCCGCGAAGCACTGGTCAACGCCTTCTGCCACCGCGACTGGCGCGACCCGGACTATGTGCAGGTGGCCGTATTCAAGGACAGGCTGGAAATCCGCAGCCCCGGCAGCCTCTACGGCAACCTCACCTTTGACGAGATACGTCAGGGCAATGTCTCCCGCCGCCGCAACCCGAAAATTGCCGAGATGCTGCGCCGCATCCATCTGGTGGAAGCCTGGGGCCGGGGAGTGCCGCTGATTCTGGAAAACGCACCCGATGCCAGCTTCATCGAAATCGGTGGGCTGTTCATCACCCGCTTTGCGCGGCCGAGTGCTCGGCAGGCTATCCCAGAGACCAGCACAGAGACTGGCCTGAAAACTGCCCAAGAAACGACGAGAACTACCCAAGAAACTACCCAAGAAACTACCCAAGAAACTACCCAAGAAACTACCCAAGAAACTACCCAAGAAACTACCCAAGAAACTACCCAAGAACCGCCCAAGACCGCCCAGGAAGTCGTGCTTCAACACCTGCGCAGCCAGCCAGGCATCACGACGGTTGCGCTGGCGCGGGCAACAGGTCTCAGCACCGACGGCGTCAAGTACCACCTGACCCAGCTAAAACGCACCGGCAAGCTGCGCCGCCACGGCCCCACCAAGGGCGGCCACTGGGAAGTCATCGACGAGGCCACCGACCAAGCATGAAACGCATCCGCAAAACCCAGGCCACGCTCGACCTGCCCACCCTCAAGCTCGAAGGCGGCCTGTTCCTGCCCGACCAACTGGAAAAAGCCGCCCAGGGCCGCGCCAGCGCCCAGGGCGAGGCCGACTACGGCACCCCCAAGGGCGTCAAGCTCAAGGACGAATACAGCCGCGCTTTCCAGATCGCCTGCGCCCAATGGCAGCACTTCGCCGCGCAGATGGAGCGCGCCGACCTCGATGCCGCACAGCTCACCACCGCCTTCGTCCACGAACTGCTGCGCGACGCCTTCGGCTACGCCACCCTGCAAGCCGCGCCAGCACAGCCCGTGGGCGAACTGCGCTACCCGGTCAGCCTGATGGCGGGCCATCTGCCCGTACTGGTGGCCCCGCACACCCTGGGGCTGGACGAGGCCGACGCGCAGTTCGCCGTGCAGGGCGGCGGCAGCCGCAGGAAAGCCCCGTTCCAGGCCATGCAGGAGCTGCTCAACGCCAGCCCCGATCACCTCTGGGGCATCGTCAGCAACGGCAGGCAACTGCGCCTGCTGCGCGATGCCGCCAGCCTCACCCGCCCCAGCTTTCTCGAAGTCGATCTGGCCGACCTGCTCGGCGGCCAGCGTTATGCCGAATTTGCCAACGTCTGGCGCCTGCTGCACGCCAGCCGCTCTCCGATGGCTCCCTCTCCCCGCCAGCGGGGAGAGGGTTGGGGTGAGGGGCAATCCGCCGCCAACTGCATCTGGGAACGCTGGCGCAACGAAGGCCAGCAGGAAGGCACCCGCGTGCGCGATGGCCTGCGCGATGGCGTCGAACAGGCCCTGCTGACCTTCGGCCAGGGCTTCCTGCAACACCCCGACAACCACGCCCTGCGCGCCGCCCTGCATGAAGGCACGCTCAGCAAGGATGCTTACTTCCAGCAACTGCTGCGCCTGATCTACCGCCTCATCTTCGTGTTCACCGTGGAAGAGCGCGGCGTGCTGCACCCGCAAGATGACAGCGCCAAAGCCCAGGCCGCCCGCCGCGCCTATACCGAAGGCTACGCCCTGGCCCGCCTGCGCGAGCTGTGCCTCAAGCGCCGCGCCCGCACCCGCCACGACGACCAATGGCAGGCCATCCGCATCGTCTTCCGTGGCCTGGCCCAGGGCGAGCCGCGCCTGGCCTTGCCCGCATTGGGTGGCCTGTTCTCCCCCGGGCAATGCCCCGACCTCGACGCCGCCAGCCTGGACAACGCCCACCTGCTCGCCGCCCTGCAACACCTGCGCTGGGCCAAGCCGACCGGCGCGCAAAGCCTGGTGCCGGTGGACTACCGCAACATGGGCCCGGAAGAGCTGGGCAGCGTCTACGAAAGCCTGCTGGAACTGGTGCCCGCCATCGACCTGCCTGCACGCACCTTCGGCTTCGTCGGCCGCACCGAAGAGGGCAGCACCGCCGGCAACGCCCGCAAGCTCACCGGCAGCTACTACACCCCCGACAGCCTGGTGCAGGAGCTGATCAAGAGCGCGCTCGACCCCGTCATCGAACAGCGCCTGGCCGCCCACCCGGCCAGCCCCACCGAAGCACTGCTGGCCATCCGCGTCATCGACCCGGCCTGCGGCAGCGGCCACTTTCTGCTCGCCGCCGCCCGCCGTCTGGCGGAAAAGCTGGCCCAGTTGCGCAGCCTCGAAGGCGGGCAGGAGGGTGCCATCCAGCCGCAGGACTACCGCCACGCCCTGCGCGAAGTGGTGACCCGCTGCATCTACGGAGTGGACCGCAACCCCATGGCCATCGAACTGGCGCGCATGGCGCTGTGGCTCGAAGGCTACGAGGAGGGCCGCCCGCTGGGCTTTCTAGACCACCACCTGCAAGTGGGCGATGCCCTGCTGGGCTTGACCGACCTGAACGTGCTCGAGCAAGGTATCGCCAAGGATGCCTTCAAGCCCTTGAGCGGCGACGACAAGGACGTCTGCAAGGCACTGGCCAAGGCCAACGCCGCCGGTCTCAAGCAAATAGACAAGGATCTGAACCGAAAACAGATGCTGCTGGGTGTGGACAACCGCAGCGGCCTCGATGCCCTGCGCGCCATCGAAACCCTGCTCGCTGACACCCCCGAGCAGGTGGCCGCCAAGGAACAGGCCTGGCGCCGCTTTCTGGAAGACTCCGCCCACAGCCCCCTGGCCCACGCCGCCGATGCGCTGGTGGGCGCCTACCTGCTGCCCAAGACGGAGGACATGGCAGAAACTGTGCCCACCAGCATCACCCTGCATGCGCTGCTGACCGACCCGCAACGCGCCCAGACCGAGCACGCCGCGCCCATCGCCGCCGCACGCGCGGCCTGCGAACAGGCGCGCGTGTTCCACTGGCCGCTGGCCTTCCCGCAGGTGTTTGCGCAGGGCGGCTTCGACTGTGTGCTGGGCAATCCGCCGTGGGAGCGCATCAAGCTGCAAGAAGAAGAATTCTTCGCCACCCGCCACCGCGACGTGGCGCAAGCTCGCAACAAGGCCGAACGCGCCCAGCGCATCCAGTGGCTCAGTGAAGGCATGCTGGCACGCCACCTGTACCCCGACCTGGCCCATGAGGTGCATGAGGACGAGGCCGAAAAACGCCTCTACCGTGAATTCGTCACCGCCCGCCGCACGGCGGAGGCGGCCAGCGTGTTTGCCCATGTGAAAGGCAACGACGGCGGACGCTACCCGCTGACCGGCGTGGGCGACGTGAACACCTACGCGCTGTTTGCCGAAACCATCTTGCAAATCCATGCCGACAGCGGCCGCGCCGGCTTCATCGTGCCGACCGGCATTGCTACCGACGACAGTACCAAGGCGTACTTCGGGCACATCACCCAGAACCGGCGGCTGGTCAGCCTGTACGACATCGAGAACCGCGAGGCGGTGTTCCCCTCCGTACACCGCAGCTACAAGTTCTGCCTGCTCACCCTGGGCGCGGCGGAACGGGCCGAATTCGTCTGCTTCGCCACCCAGGTCAGCCAACTGGCCGACCCGCGCCGCCGCTTTACCCTCACGCCCGATGAATTCCGTCTCATCAACCCCAACACGCTCACCTGCCCGGTCTTCCGCAGCGAACGCGACGCGGAGCTGACCAAGAAGCTCTACCGCGCCGCCCCGGTGCTGATGCGCGATGTCGTAACCGCAGGCGAGGGCAAGCACGCCAAAGTGGTGGAACCTGAGCAAAACCCGTGGGGCATTTCGTTCATGGCGATGCTGCACATGTCCAACGACAGCCATCTGTTCAAGGACGAGCCAGCTGCCGACCGCTTGCCACTGTACGAAGCCAAGCTCATCCACCAGTTCGACCACCGCTGGGCCACCTACACGGCGGACGGCAACAGTCGCGATGTCACGCTGCCTGAAAAGGCCGACCCGGATTTCACCGTCACCCCGCGCTACTGGGTGCAAGCCCGCGAAGTCTGGCTACGCGTCGCCCGTCTGCCCGATGGCTTGCTGAAGGCTCTCAAGGACGGCAACGCCCAGGCCGCCGCGCTGTGCGTCACCCAGTTGTTGTTCGGTCGCTACCTGGCCGAACAGCGCCGCGCCCATCCCGGCATGGGCATCTATCCCGCGTGGAAAGCATTTGTCGCCCAGCATCCCTATGCCTGCGCCATCGTCCCCACATCACTGGGGTTCGTCGGGGATAACCCCCCATGCCTGCAACCGCTGAACGATGACTACCTGCCCGCCGAAGGCGAAGCCAGGGTGCAGCCCTACACGCCCGGCGCCAGCAGCGCCACCGCCTGGTACGCCACCGACCCCGACGCCGAGCGCGCCGTACTGGCGCTCGCCGCCGACTATGGCCATCTGCCGGCGTCGGAAGCGCCTATGGCGGACGAGTCCGACGTGCTCGCCTTGGCTGAACGCTGGCTGCAGGCCGCCTGCCCACAGTGGTTGATGGGGTGGCGTCGTAATGCGCGAGCTACTGATGAACGTACAACGATTGCAACAGTAATGCCCATGAGTGCTCAAGGAGACAGCGTTTTTCTCTGGCTTGTGGACGAATCGATCCAGGCTGTGCAGTCGGCTGCATTACTTGGCAATCTTGAATGCCTACCTCTTGATTTTGTGGCGAGACAGAAAGTAGGAGGTGTCAATTTCAGCTTCTACTACTTCAAACAACTTCCCATACTCCCGCCAGACCGCTACACCGAAGCCGACCTTGCATTCATCGTCCCGCGTGTACTGGAGCTGACCTACACCTCCTGGGATTTGCAGCCCTGGGCCGAGGAATTGGTGAGCGCATGGAAAACGGAAACCGGCGACTGGAAGCACTGCACCCCCGAGGCCATCCGCCGCTCGCCGCTCACCCCTTTCCCTTATGACCCCGACCGCCGCGCCACCCTGCGCGCCGAACTCGACGCCTACTACGCCAGACTCTACGGCCTCACCGAGGAAGAACTACGCTACATCCTCGACCCCGCCGACGTCATGGGCGACGACTACCCCAGCGAAACCTTCCGCGTGCTCAAGAACAAGGAACTGAAGGAGTTCGACGAATACCGCACGCAACGGCGGGTGCTGGAGGCGTGGGATGTGTTGCAACAGCAGCAGCCGATCACTGTGCCCACCGTCAAACCGTCGCGACGTACCGTGCCGCTTCCCGTCTATGCCGAAGGCGGCACGCCTGCTTCCGAAGCCGAGGATTGGCTGGCGGGCCTGGTGTGCGATGTGCTCCTGCAAGCCGGGCCGTGTGACGACAATCGCA
Source organism: Dokdonella fugitiva (assembly GCF_004342425.1). GTDB lineage: Bacteria > Pseudomonadota > Gammaproteobacteria > Xanthomonadales > Rhodanobacteraceae > Dokdonella_A > Dokdonella_A fugitiva. The sequence continues at coordinate 8,382 of NZ_SLWQ01000018.1, forward strand.
TGCGACGCATTCTTGGGGCACGATTGCCGGAAGACACGCCACATGCTGAGAGACTGCATGATTGGCTGGGGCCTGTGGACACGGAGCGTTGGACGCACATTTGTGGTTGGCTTCGTGATCTGTTGGGCGTCGCCGCAACGGCACCGCTGTCCATCCGTAACCCGGAAGCGCTGGCTGACATCATTGGTGACTATCGCACCGAATCGCTGGCGCGTGCCTTGATCGAGGCTCGTCGCCACCATGCGGCCGCTCTGGCAGAAGTGATGGCAGATTCGGCATCGGATGCGCAGACCGACGAACTGCGCAAACGGGGATAGGTGCTTATGAATGGTGCCGCCCTTTCGACGACAGGTCATGCCAGACCACGCCTCTGGGTCGAAACACTGTGGTTGCTGGATTCGCTGACATCCCAGCGACCCTTGCGCGAGATCCCCTTGCGGCGCGGGCTCAATCTGATCGTGTCACCACCTGGAGCGGGTAGCTCCGGTCACGGTGTCGGAAAGACAGCCTTCTGCCAGTTGCTGCGCTTCGTGCTGGATGATCCCCTTTGGTCCGGTTCGACCTTGCGCGACGAACTGCTGAGCAGTCGCGAGCTGAAAGAAGGCGCAGTCGCCGCCCGTGTGCATGTGGGTGGCGAGGTGTGGACGGTCCTGAAGCCGTGGCTGCATCAGAAACACTATCGAGCATCGCGATCTGCTGATTGGCGGCAGTTGGCCGCCAACGAGGCCGAAAACGAGTTCAGTGCCTACCAGGCTGCGCTGCGCCAGCATCTGGTCGAAATCCTGCCCGTTCAGGAGTTGCCAACCTCGAAGCAATCCATCGAGTGGCACCAGATTCTGGCCTGGTGTTCCCGCGACCAGAATGCGCGCTACCACAACTATTACCAGTGGCGCGCCGATGGCGTTGGATTCAGCCTGCCAGCAAGGTCCCCTGCGGCACTCATGCAAATCGTGCTGGGTCTGCTGCATGACGCGACAACACTGCGCGACCTGGACAGCACCGCCAGGGAGATGGAGGAGCAGAAATCGAAGTTGCAAGCACTGCGCGAGGAGCCCGCCCGCTTGTTGAAACATGTGCGCCGCCAACTGACTCGTCGCCTCGATGTCTCCGCCGCTACTCCGTTCCGGCAGGACGGCTTGCTTGAGCACCCAAACCTGATCGGCATCGCCAAGCAGCGTCATGAGGCTTATCAACAGGAGCTGTCGGCCATCGATGCCGAACGGCAAGAACTCGCGGCACAGCGCCAGGCGTGGGTGGAAAAGCGTGCACCGCTGAAAGCTGGCATTGACCTTCTGACCAATGAGATCAAGCAGAACGAAGCCATGCTGGCCGGTGACATGCAGCGGGTAGCCGAGTTGCAGGAAGAAGCATCGTCTTTGCAACAACAGCTACCCACTCGCTGCGACGCGGGAAACCGATTGCTCAGGGATTGCCGCCATGTGATGGAGCGGATCGAGCAGACGCAGATCGACCGGAAGCAGCGGATCGCTCTGCATCAGCGCTCCAAAGGAGAGCTTGAAAGCGAACTGGCGCCCCTGCGTCGCCGACGGGATGAGCTGGAGGCCGAGATAGCGCCCATGAATGCACAAGTTGCAGCCATCGATCAACGGGAAGCCGAGCTTATGACGAGGCACGCACAATCCCTGTCAGCCGACCAGATTCTCAGCGATGCCATCGAGGACTATGAACACTATGAAGACATCGCTACGGGCAAGTCATCCTCTCAGGAGATCACGACGCTGGAGCGCCAACTGAAATCGACCCAGCGCCGCCATGACCAGCTTCAAGTCCAGCTCGTCCAAGAACGCGACATGGTGGCAGGGCGCCGCCAAGCCATCAGCGCAGCCATGCAGGCCCTCGCCAAGTCGCTTCCCTCATTTCGCTGGGGCGTTTTCAACGATGAGGATAGGCACCGCAACCATCCATTTCAGATGGGGCCAATGCACTCGACAACCTTCAAGGTTCTGGAAATTCTGGCCGGGGATATCGCCTGCTTGCTCGACAGCACCTCCCCGGACAGCTTTCATCCGGGATTCCTGCTGCACGACTCACCTCGCGAGGCAGAAATGAGTGAGGCCATACTGTGGTCACTGCTTGGGCATGTCGCATCGAGTGGAGGTGATTCTTTCCAGTACATCGTCACCACATCGACTGAGCCCTCGGACGCTTTCAAGTCTTTTGAGCGGCTCAGGCTTTCATCCGACAGCGAGGATGGTCTTCTGCTTCGTCAGCGGGTGGGTGCAGAACAGGCGTCTTTGACATGAGTACCGCGGTGAATCCACTACAGCGGGCGCTGGTCGAGAAAGCCGGCCACGACAACGGCTTCGAGCATGTGCTGTCGCCGGTGGGCGATGCGGTGGGGCTGGCTTCGGCTCGCCATCGCAGCAAGGCGGCAGTGACCGCAGGGGCCGAAGGTTTCGAGGTGCGTTTTCAGCCGGCCACGCCCGCGCTGCTGCCGGAGCTGCTGCGCAGCTTCCAGCCCTGGGCCGGTGCCGATGACGTGTTTCGTGTGCCCACCCTGGCCGATCTGGCAGCCCTGCTGCGCCGCGCGGGCAGCCTGTCGCAGGCCTTGCCGAATCAGGCCGTGCGCGACTACCACGCCGCCGTGGCGCAGGCTGTCGAAGCGATACCCGCCGAGGCCCGGGGCACGGAAGTCGAGCGCCTGGTGCGTCAGCGCGTGGGGCAAGCGCGTTACCGCGATGCCTTGCTCACTTATTGGGATGGCGCCTGCGCCGTGACCGGCGTTACTGTGACCGAGGCGCTGCGTGCCAGCCATGCCAAGCCCTGGGCCGAATGTGCCGACGATGCTGAGCGGTTGGATGCCTTCAACGGCTTTCTGCTGGTCGCCAATCTCGATGCGCTATTCGATCGCTTTCTGATCAGCTTCGACGATGCCGGGCATCTGCTGACCAGCACCCGCCTGTCCCCAGGCGATCTGCACGGGCTTGGCATTCGCCCAGGCATGGTGCTGCGCTGGCTGACCAGTGAACACCTGCCCTATTTGCAATGGCACCGTGAACGCTTTCTACGCAGTGGATCCGCATCCTAGACTCCATCCATTGGCTGGATTAGCGGCCTAGATAGGTGGCAGTGATTTGAATGCGCTCGTGCCCCAATTCGCGGCTGATAGTCTGACGAGCGTGGTCGTCTTCCATGCGTTGCGTTGGGCTTAGCCCCTTGACTGAAAGACCACCTGCCGCTGGTGCCTTCCACCCCGTCAGCGCCTCATACCGCATCTGCGCATACCGATGCCGGAGTCCGTGCATGTTGCTCAGGCCTGCTGCCTTGCATTGCCCATCGTAGACGTGCCGCTGTTGGATGTAGGTCTTGTCCGCCGGAATCAGCGAGCCCAAACCTGCCAGCCGGTGGGACTCGTCCAGTACCGTCCGCTGCTCCGGCGTCTTGATCGGCACCGTCCGGTCACGTCCGCCCTTGGCCCATGAGCCTTTGATGGCGATGTGGTCGCCGCGGTCGGCATAGTGGGGTTGGAACTTGATGGACTGTAAGCGTCCGCCGACCTCACCTATCACCGCTGTGTGAACGATGCTGCGATGTCCGTTCTTTGGCAATCGGAGCGGCGGATGTCGAGCAAGGCGG
>NZ_SLWQ01000019.1 GCF_004342425.1 Dokdonella fugitiva
ACCGGCGCGCCGGCCATCGTGCCGCTGCCATCATCGTTGTCGCCGCCGGACACGGTGCAGGTCTGCGGCGGATTGGTCGGCTGGGTGGCGACGGTGACGGCGTAGGGACTGCCGTCGGCCAGCAAGGTGGCGAAGGCGTGGCTGCCGTCGGCGGCAATGGCCAGGTCGTCGCCGCCATTGTTCCGCAGCACCAGGCCGGTGCCGGCCAGGCCGCTGACGGCAGCCTGCACCGCATGACCGGGCACGAATACGTAGGCTGCGCCGGCATTGCTGCCGCCGTCGTCCTCGCCATTCGCCCCTGCCAGCACGGTGTCGCCGTCGAGCGCCACCGACCAGCCGAACCAATCACTCACCTGCGCATCCCCGGCCACCAGCTTGGTTTGCTGGGTCCAGCTCCCGCCGTTGCGCACAAACACGTAGGCCGCGCCGGCATCCGTGCCGCGCTCGTCCTCGCCATTGGCCCCGACCAGCGCGGTGTCGCCGTCGAGCGCCACCGACCAGCCGAACTGGTCGCCCGACTGCGCATCCCCGGCCACCAGCTTGGCCTGCTCACTCCAGCCCCCGCCGCTGCGCACAAACACGTAGGCCGCGCCGGCAAAGGCGCTTTCGCCATATGCCCCGACCAGCGCGGTGTCGCCGTCGAGCGCCACCGACAAACCGAACTGGTCATTCGTCTCCGCATCCACGGCCATCAGCTTGGCCTGCTGCTCCCAGCTCGCGCCGCTGCGCACGAACACGTAGGCCGCGCCGGCATCCGTGCCGGCGCCGTCCTCGCCATTGGCCCCAACCAGCGCGGTGTCACCGTCGAACGCCACCGACCAACCCAACTGGTCGCCCAACTGCGCATCCCCGGCCACCAGCTTGGCCTGCTGGCTCCAGACCCCGCCGCCGCGCACGAACACGTAGGCCGCGCCGGCATTGCTGCCGCCGTCGTCCTCCCTAGGCGCCCCGACCAGCGCGGTGTCGCCGTCGAGCGCCACCGACCAGCCGAACCAGTCATCCGCCTGCGCATCCCCGGCCACCAGCTTGGCCTGCTGGCTCCAACTCCCGCCGCTGCGCACGAACACATAGGCCGCGCCGGCATTGGCGCCGCCAGTGTCCTCGTAATGCGCCCCGACCACTGCGGTGTCGCCGTCGAGCGCCACTGACACGCCGAAATAGTCATTCGCCTGCGGATCTCCAGCCACCAGCTTGGCCTGCTGGCTCCAACTCCCGCCGCTGCGCACGAACACATAGGCCGCGCCGGCAGTATTGCCTTCACCGTCCTCGTAAGGCGCTCCGACCACCGCGGTGTCGCCGGAGACGGCGACCGAGTAGCCGAGCTGGTCACCCGTCTGCGCATCCCCGGCGATCAGCTTGCCCTGCTGGAGGGCGCCGCCACTGGTGTCCCAGCCCATCGGCCTGACCGGCAACTGCGCCTGGATCCCCTGCCAGTCCGTCGCCGTCAGCCCGTCCGGTGGTGCAGCCCGCACGGGTGCGCACACGGCCAGCACCATCGTCAACAACACGACCAACGCCTGCGCGGCCCGGATCGTGGCGGTGCGCGCCCGGTCGACCAGAACGCGCGGATGTCGGAATGCTGTCATGGGTACGTCTCCGGTTGGCGTGTCGGTATGCGGGGCGACCCCGCCTGCAAAATGGGACAGGCCCGCGCCGAAGCGGCGCGGTACCCCAATTCCCGATCGCCGGCAGGCGAATGCGGCCGAATCGGTCTTCATGCCTGCATTTCCCTGCGTCCGGTCCAAAGTCCCGCCGCCGCCAGCAAGGCCGCGAGCAGCAACAGCGCCCAGCGCGCATCGACCGGCACCGGCGTGGCCGTGGCCGCCACCGTCACCGCGAACGCGACCTCTACGCTGCAGTCGCCGGTAATCGGGCCGGTCTGGTAGCTGGTTCCGGTCAGCGTGCCGGCCGGACAGGTGCCGCCGATGGTGTCGACGTGGTGGCCAGCGTCCGGTGTCACCGTGAAGGTCGCGGTGTCGCCGTGATCCACGCTTTGCGAAGCCGGCGTGATCGTGCCGTTGCCGGTCGCGTTGGCCGTGACCACGTAGACGGCAGGCGCGTCCGGCGCGAACGCGACGGTGACGCTGCAGTCGCCCGTGATCGGGCCGGTCTGGTAGCTGGTTCCCGTCAGCGTGCCGGCTGCGCAGGTGCCGCCGATGGTGTCGATGTGGTGGCCGAGGTCAGGTGTCACCGTGAAGGTCGCGGTGTTGCCGTGATCGACGCTCTGGCTGGCCGGCGTCACCGTGCCGTTGCCGGTTGCCGAAGCCGTCACGGTGTACACGTCCGGTGCGAATGCGACCGTAACGCTGCAATCCCCGGTGATTGCGCCGGTCTGGTAGCTGGTGCCGGTCAGCGTGCCGGCTGCGCAGGTGCCGCCGATGGTGTCGATGTGGTGGCCCGCGTCGGGTGTGACGGTCAGCGTCGCGGTGTCACCGTGATCGACGCTCTGCGAAGCCGGCGCGATCGTGCCGTTGCCGGTCGCGTTGGCCGTGACCACGTAGACGGCAGGCGCGTCCGGCGCGAACGCGACCTCGACGATGCAGGCGGCGGTAATCGGGCCGGTCTGGTAGCTGGTTCCGGTCAGCGTGCCGGCCGGACAGGTGCCGCCGATGGTGTCGACGTGGTGGCCCGCGTCGGGCGTGATCGTGATCATTGCGGTATCGCCGTGATCCACGTTCTGCGAAGCCGGCGTCACCGTGCCGTTGCCGGTCGCGTTGGCGGCCACCGTGTATGCGATGATGGCGAAAGTGGCGCTGCAGGTCTTGTCGCCGTCCATCGTGACCGTGGCGACGCGCGGATCGACCGCATCCTCGATGCAGTCGCCGCCCCAGCCGGTGATCTGCCAGCCCGTGGCGGGCGTGGCGGCGAGGGTGACCTCGGGCATCCGCTCGCCGTCGTAGACGGCCACGCAGTCGCCGCTGCCCTGCGCGCAAGCGGCAATCGCGCCGGAGACCGGCGCGGGCGTCGCACCGGCATCCACGCTGCCGCTGCCGCTGACCGTCACCGCAAGAGTCGCGTCGCTGCGATGTTCCACGGAACCCATGTCGCAGGCCGTGCCCTGCGGGCGGTCCACGAAGCGCTGGTCGACGGCAAAGTCATGGCAGTCGGCGAGTCGATCGATCGCGCTGCTGCCCGCCAGCGGCACCAATACATCGGTAAAACCGCCGTGCAGCGTTGCCGGCATCGGCGCGAGATTCAGCGCGGCGATTTCCGCCGGATCGGAATTGGCCGGCGCTCCCGACATGTTGACGGCGCTCCATTGACCCACCAGGTACTCGCCGGGGTCGTAGGAGTGGATGAACATTCCGCCGTTCAGCCGGTGCATCACGATGTCGGCTACCGCGTTGCCCGAACCATCGGCGCTTCCTGCCGCGATGGAATGGCGAAACTCCAGCATGGCGGCGCCGCTGGTGCAGGTGACGTTGCCGCCTGTCGCGCAGTTGGCGTTGGAATCGGCCACGTGGTAGACGGCGCCGCCCGAAGCGGTACCGCCGGTGCCGGAGGCGTCCAGCCCGACGCGGTTGCCGTACACGGTGACGAAGTTCATGCGCACCGTACCGGCGTAGCTGAAGATCGCGCCGCCGAGGCCGGAGCCCCGGCCGGTATAGGCGCCGCCACCGGCGGCCCGGTTGTCCGCGAGCGTCGAATTCATCAGCCAGACCCCGCCGGCATCGTTGAAGATGGCGCCCCCCATGCCCGCGCCGCCACCGCCGAAATAAGCCGAACTGGAGCCTTGCCCGCCGCCGAAGCCGCCCGCTGCGCCTGTCGGGCCGCCGCCGCCACCGCCGCCGAAACCACCGGGTCCGGCCGGCGTACCGCCGCCACCGCCGAACCCGCCGGCCAACCCGATGCTCACGCCGCCGTAGTGATAGCCGTAGCCGCCGCCGCCGAACCCGCCTGCGGCGCTGTTCCCGCCATTCGGGCCGCCCCCCGGCGCATCCCACGAGGATTGCCCCACGCCGCCGCCGCCGAGCGCCCCGCTTGTGCCGGACGTGCCGCCCTTGGCGACGTTGCCGACCAGCGTGCTGTAGTACACCATCAGCTGCCCGCGATTGAAGATCGCGCCGCCCGCGCCCATGGCCGAACCACCGCGATTGCCGCCGCCGCCGACGGCCCGCCCGTTGCGCAGGGTCAGGCCGACCAGTTCCAGCCCGCCATCGCCGGCGATGTCGAACAGGCGGAAGCTGGCGGCACCGGCATCGCGCGCGATCACCACGCCCCGGGTGAGCCCGTTGGCCATGGCGTTGATGGTGATGGTGCGGTCGCGGATGAAGAAGGCCGACGGACCGAACTGGCTGACGTACCCTTCGCTCCACCCGCCCGCCGGCGGCAGGCAGGTGGCACTGCCCGTGTCGGACAGGGAAAGGCAGTTGGTATAGCGACTGAGCGTGATGGTTTGTCCGTCCAGCGCCGGGTCGAAAACGATGGTGTCGCCGCCCTCGGCGCGATTGACGGCATCGCGCAGCGTGGTGCACTGGAACGTCGTGGCGTCACAATCGCTGCCGCCGAGGGGGTCGGCGGAATCGAATTCGCCCGGCGTGACGACGGTCCAGGTCGCCGCCTGCACGGCGGCGGACGCCAGCATCGGGACCAGCAAGGCAAGGCACAGCACCGCGCGGCGCGTGGCGGCACGCGGCAGCCGGGTACGTGGACCTCGGCAGGGGAGGCAATCGATCGGATCGGGTTTCATCGGATGGGTCACAGGCAGCTTCGTCCAGGCGCGTGCGCGGCGCTCGCGCCGCGTATTCGTTCCGGTTGCGGGAGTGTCCCTGCCGCCACCCGGGTACGCCCTGGAGCGCTTGCACGCGCGCCCGTGACCTGACGTGCAGCCGGCAGCTCGCCCCCCATGCCGGGTATACATCCGCGCAAAAGGCGCGAAAGCAGCCGACATGAAAGCAGTGTGTTCCAAACTCGTGCAATCACACTTTGGAGTGAACTCCATGGACCAACACGCCATCGACGAGACCCGCTGTGAACTCGCCTGCACGCAACGCCTTCTCGCACTCCATGCGGCCGAGCCGGACCTGCATGCGCTGCCCGGCGAGGTCTTCGCGTGCGTCGCCGCGGCGACCGGCTGCGATCTGGTGGCCTACAGCGAGTTTCATGCGGGATCGGGCGAGTATCGCGCCGAGTTTTCGCATCCGGATCCGGATCCCGAGCGCCGCGCGCGCGTCGCCGCGGCGTATCTGCGCCATGCGCGAAGCCATCCGTTCTGGGCGCGGGACCCGGAATTTTTCGGTGATCGTGTCCTGCGGGAGTCAGACTTCTTCAGCGATGCCGAGTACATGGCGCTGCCGATCGCGCGCGAGGTCTACCTGCCCAGCGGTGCGCACCGGCAGATGCTGTTCGTGATCGCCAACGAAGGCTATGCCCTTTCGATTTCAGCCCATCGCATGCTCGGTAGGCCACCCTTTTCCGATGCCGAACGCGACCGCATGCAGCGGATCCGCGCGCATGTGGCGCTCGTGTACCGGCACGCGCTGGATCGCACGGCACGCTCGATGCCGCTGGTCGAACGCCTGGTCCACCTGTGCCCCGATCTCACCGCGCGGCAGCGGGAGGTCGCTCGCTGGATCGCCGAAGGCAAATCGAACGAGGCGATCGCGCAGCTTCTGGGCATTCGACTGGACACGGTCAAGAGCCATCTGCGCACGATCTACGACAAGCTGGGCGTGGGCGACCGATTCGCAGCCGCGATCGCGATCCACCAGCGAGTTGTCTTCACGCGATTGCCGCCGATGTGGACCTTGCCAGGCTCGCGCTGGAGCGCCGGTGGCCTTCACGAAACGGCTGCGAACCGATGAGCCGCGCGCGGGGCGGTCCCGCACGCGAACGAGCGGCGCGGTAGGCTTGCCCGGATGCGCATCCTGCTTGCCGACGACCATCCCCTGTTCCGACTCGCGCTGGCGCAGGCGGTGCGCGCGGTCGAGCCCGGCGCGATGGTGGTAGAAGCAGGTGATTTCGCCGCCGCCCGCGAGGACATCGCGGCCCATCCGGACACCGACCTGGTGCTGCTGGACCTGCACATGCCGGGCAATCACGGCCTGATGGGACTGGCGACGCTGCGCGGCGAGTACCCCGCCGTCGCAGTGGCGATGATCTCCGCGCACGACGATCCTGCCACCATCCGCCGCGCCCTCGCCTACGGTGCCGCCGGCTACCTCTCCAAGCGCGCCGGTCTGGACGAACTGCAGCAGGCGTTGCGCGCCGTGCTCGCCTGCCAGACCTGGTTGCCGCCGGCACTGCGCGGCGCCGTGGCCGGTGAGCCGACCGATGCCGATGACCGCGCGCTCGCCACGCGCCTGGCCACGCTGAGCCCGCAGCAGATGCGGGTGCTTTCGCTGGTCGCCGAGGGCCTGCTCAACAAGCAGATCGCCGACCGCCTCGGCGAGCAGGAGCGCACCGTGAAGGCGCACCTGACCGCGGTGTTCGAGCGCCTCGGTGTGCGCAACCGGACCCAGGCCGGCGTGCTGCTGCGTTCGCTCGGCATCCCGCAGGCGCGTCTTGCGGAGGATGCGGACCCGCAGCCTGCAGCCGAGACCTGACACCCGCCTCCCACGGCCGCGAGCGGCGACCGCGGGCCGCCAAGCCGGGCCAGGCGGGGTGCCGCGCCGGCCGACCTCTCGCCTGCACCGGTCGCACCATCGCCTCCGCGCACACCCGATGCGCAGCTGTGGCGTATCGCCGCAGGTCTGCGCGCACGCACGGTCCCTACGACCAAAGTCGTGCGCGTGGGACGGTGCGCATGGGCTAGCCTGCCTCGGGCAAGCGGAGGCCAGCCCATGGATTACGAAACCCTGTACCGGCTCGACGATGGGGCATGCCTATGTCGTCGGCGAAGGTTGCGAGGAAGCGCTCGTCCTCGGCGTCTGTTCGAGCGCCGACGACGGGCTGATGGACTCGCTGATGAGCCTGCACGGCTAGGACTGATCGTTCCAAATCCGGTGAGGTTCTCCCTTTTCGACAGGGTATCGTTCCCGGCGAAAGCCGGGGTCCACGCGGGCAGCGCCATGCCATCTGGACCCCGGCTTTCACCGGGGAACAAGCTCTTACGTGCCTGAAAGGCATATACGCCAAACAAGTTGAGGGTGACGGAAGATCAGCGAACGTGCAGCGAGGCTGAATCCCTGTGGTTCCCGGTGAGCTGCCGACAGGCGTGTCGGATTTCCGGTTGAAATCCCGGTCGTTATTGTATGAAGGAGACATGGTTCGCCCATGCCGTCCCTTTCGGCGCCGGGCGATCCCAGCGCCGCCACGGCCGTCTCCTGTTGCAATTACGCGACTGCAAATCCGGGAATGACCATGACCGACACCACGCCCCGCCACATTCTCCTTGCCACCGACCTCAGCTGTCGCTGCGACCGCGCGCTGGACCGCGCCGTGAAACTGGCGGGCGAATGGGGCGCGGAGCTTACCGCCGCGACGGTGATCGAACCCGAACCCGCTCGCCGAAGGCAAGGGCAACTTCGGCTACAACGCCGCCACGGGCGAGTTCGGCGACATGGTCGAGCTGGGCATTCTGGACCCGACCAAGGTCACGCGCACCGCGCTGCAGAACGCCGCATCGATCGCCGGCCTGGTCGTCACGACCGAAGCCATGGTCACCGAAGCGCCGAAGAAGGAAGAGCCGCACAGCCACGGCCCGGCCGGCGGCATGGGTGGCATGGGCGGCATGGATTTCTGATCCAGCCGGCCACTGCGTCACGGTTGAAAGAAAAGCCCCGCAGCGATGCGGGGCTTTGTGCTTTCTGGCGTCCGAGGTCGGAGGGTTCCTGCCTGCGCCGCGGCAATGTCTGACGCGAAAAGCAGAAAACGCCGATATGAAGGTGTGGTCGCGGACGTAACTCTGAGCAGCCGTCCCTGCACCGGAGCGCTGCGTGCCGCGCCTCGTCGCATCCCGGCGGCAGGCCGAGGTGCGCGCGCCCCTGCCGGCCGCCCACGCCGCAACACGCTACGCACGCCACGCGCCCGAGCGCACGCTGCTGTACGCATTGGTCGAGGCGCACTATCCGGATTTCAT
>NZ_SLWQ01000020.1 GCF_004342425.1 Dokdonella fugitiva
TCGACTTCAGGTTCTGCGGGGTGTGGTTCCCCATCATCGTGTAGAAGTTCCACTCCGACGTCGTCGTGTTCCCGAGCGCATCCGTCTGCGTGAGCCCGGCGACGCCGAGCACTTTCGCGGTGACGCCGGTCGTGAATCGGGGAACCATGGGCCTGCCTCCATTCGTCGGGAGCAGGCATTGCACCCGCGCCAGGCGTCGCGGCGGGGGCAGGTTCGGGCCGGATGCGGGCGATTTGCGCTTTGGGCGTGGCTGCGGGGCAGTGATCCGGCCGCCCCGTGGACGTACTTCCGCTTCCGCCAGCCGATTAAGCCGACGTCGAAGCAATCGTAGCCAGCGGAATCCATTGTCCAATCGCTCGATTGTAATGACCCGTTAGTTCGCTATTCCGAATAACGTGCTCTGACCCCGTTAGTTCCCCACGCGCTAGATCTCAGGAACGAGCGCGGCATCGCGGCGCTCGCGCGCAGGCGCCCGCGACGGATCGCGCGCCCGCGCGGCATGTTCCCGGTACGACGACGGAGCGATCTGCAGCACTCGGCAGATCGGCTCGACTCCGTAGACGTCGCGGTGCTCGTCCACAAACGAGCGCATCACTTGGTGCGGCGGTTGAGCTCCGCCTGGGCAAAATACGCCGACTCCTTGCGCAGGATCTCATTGGCCTTGGCGCAGCTCGCGGTTCTCGCGCTCCAGTTGCTTCATGCGTTCAAGGCCCGACGTCGTCGGGCCGGCGTGCAGGCCTTGGGCACCGCGCCCTTCGCAAACGCGCGAAAGTCTGACCAGGCCTGGCTCCGTCGCTGCCGCTGAGCGCTCCATACGGCGGTGATCTCGCCACGCCCGCTCACGCGATCAATGGCCATTTCCACTTCCTCATCTTCGGCATCCGCAGAAATCCGTCGAGGGGGTCCCGCGCCAGGAACGGATAACGCTCCTGCATCCAGCCGATGTATCGCTCCAGGACGGTGCGCTCCTCAAAGGCCGGCGAGAAACTGCCAGGCGACATCGCGTGCAGTCTTTCCGTCCAGTCCATGTCGTTGCCGAGGAGCTGGTACGACGACTGCTCGCGGTTCGTGCTCGTGTCGATGCGTCGAAGGAATAGTTCGTAGTAGAAGTGCGGCATGTCAAGGGCTTCGACAAGACGCGCCTTCCTGAGATTGATCCCGGCGACCAGAGGCTGCTGGTCGTCATCAAACTCTCGCGCGTCCAACGGTCTGTAGGTGAGCCTACGCCAATTGGTCCGCTGGTCGAGTCGACCCGCCGCGAGATCGGCCTCGACGGCACTCAGCTGCGCCGTCTGCGACTGGATGTATTCCGCTCCGAAACCCATCACCCTCGGTGGCAAGCCGGCCGGCCTTCGGTATCCGTAGATGATCCTATCGAAGAGCTTCTCGAGCGCGCATTCGCCGTAACGCGTTTCGACCCCACCATGGGGAGCCTTCGGCTCGTACAGGAATTCGCCGACCAGCCGTGCGCTGGCAGCGATCGCGGCACGCGCCGCCTGCACGGCGGACGTTGGCACGACGAACGTCTGGAAGATGTTCCTGTTCCAATCGGGCCGGATAGCGGCCGCGTTCGTAAATTCACCCGTGCCGAAGTCCAAGACCGCGTACGGAACCTGAGACCATTCGAGCCCGTCCACTGCCAGCGATCTCGAGACGATCTCGAAGTTCTTCGTACTCAGCCCGTAGGCTAAGTGCCAATTCACGTACGACTGCCCGAGCCAGTATTCCTGGCCGAAAAGCAGAGCGTTGGGCGCGACACAAAGCATTACGGCTAGATTTGCGTCGCGTAGATCGGCGGTGAGCACGACGAGGTCCTGCGAGCGATACCGCGCCAACACGCCGACTTCACCCGCGGAAATCAGTGCATCCAGTGTCAAGTCGTAGAACACCATCGCGAATGTCGCCTTCATGTGCATCGCTGCCATCCAGCTCACTTCTTGCAAGCGTCCAGCGAAGTGAACCTCCTGCTGCTGATGAACAGGGGTGCTTCGGCAAGAAGCACGTCCTGCAATGTCGTCCCGGGAACGTTCGCATTGGGCAGTCCGGAGAAACCACCACTGACGTAGAATACGTCGAGTGCACCGGCCAGTATCGCGCGGTTCGAGGACTTCCTGAGCCATTTCGACAAGATCGGCTGGAAGCTCTTCGCCTTACGCCTATTGAGGAGGATGCTGACAATCCGTCCTGCCGTGTTTATTGCGAGCGGGACCCTGTCCAGCACACCGTGGATTACGTAATGGTCGGCCGCAGGAATGAGCGCCTTGGGCTGAGCGTCGCGGCCGCACAGATACACCGGAATTGTATGGTGCTGGTGCTTGGGTCCGCCGCTCGTCCCAAGCGAACCGAGGCCCGATGTCGCAATTGACGGCGTCAGGCTGGACATCAGGTTCGCCAGGCCGTACTGCCCACCCAGCATGCTGTTGATGACGGCGTCCCACAGCGACGGCTGGTCTGTATTCTCATCGTCGCCGAAGATGATGTCCTGGACGAAGCTCGAGATCTGGTCGCGGGCGATGCCGCTCAGGATTCCCTGGATGTCAATCGATGCCCCGACGTCACCCAATGTCATAGTTCCGAAGGGATCGACCGCACCGGTCGGATTGGCGTTCGCATAGAGGTATTTGTTGAGCGACAAGGGTACGGTGCGCAGCCCACTCGCTGAGTCGGAGCTCGTGAATCGTCCGACCTGCGGGTCGTACCAACGGGCCCTGAGGTAAATTAGCCCGGTGTCGGCATCGGAGCGCTCCCCCGCGAAACCATAGGGACTGACGTCGGCGCCGATCGTTTCGACCCGGTTGCCCCAGGCGTCGTAGCCATAGGTCTGGAGCGCGATGCCGGTATCGTCAGTCAGCGCGACGACGCTGCCGAGGCCGTCATGGTGGTAGGCCGTGGCCTTGTTCGATTGCTCCGGCTCGATACGCAGCAGCAACTCGTCGCCGTAGACGTACACGGCGCTCGCGTGGCCGTCGTCGCCGTATTCGGCGACGACCTGCGCGAACGCGAGGTTCGGGTCGACGAGGTAGTGCGTCGTTTCCGTCGCGCCACCCTGC
>NZ_SLWQ01000021.1 GCF_004342425.1 Dokdonella fugitiva
TGTTGCTGCTCGCGGCCTTGCTGGCGGCGGCGGGACTTTGGACCGGACGCAGGGAAATGCAGGCATGAAGACCGATTCGGCCGCATTCGCCTGCCAGCGATCGGGAATTGGGGTACCGCGCCGCTTCGGCGCGGGCCTGTCCCACTTTGCAGGCGGGGTCGCCCCGCATACCGACACGCCAACCGGAGACGTACCCATGACAGCACTCCCACATCCGCGCGTTCCGGTCGACCGGGCGCGCACCGCCACGATCCGGGCCGCGCAGGCGTTGGTCGTGCTGCTGGCGATGGTGCTGGCCGTATGCGCCCCCGTACAGGCTGGCGTGCCGGACGGTCTGGCAGCAAAGGACTGGCAGGCGATCCAGGCACAGCTGCCGATCAGGCCGATGGGCTGGGACACGAGTGGCGGCGCCCTCCAGCAGGGCAAGCTGACCGCAGGGGATGCGCAGACGGGTGACTACCTCGGCTACTCGGTCGCCGTCTCCGGCGACACTGCGGTGGTCGGGGCGCATTACGAGGACACCGGCGGTTTCAATGCCGGCGCGGCCTACGTGTTCGTGCGCAGCGGCGGGAGCTGGAGCCAGCAGGCCAAGCTGGTGGCTGGCGATCCGCAGGCGAATGACTATTTCGGCTATTCGGTGGCGCTCGACGGCGACACCGTGCTGATCGGTGCGTATGGCAAGAGCATCGGTGCCGGCGCGGCCTACGTGTTCGTGCGCAGCGGCGGGAACTGGATCCAGCAGGACAAGCTGGTGGCCGCAGACGCGGAGGCGTATGACGGGTTCGGTTATTCAGTGGCGCTCGAAGGCGACACCGCGCTGGTCGGGGCGCGTTTCGAGGCCACCGGCGGCACGGAGGCCGGCGCGGCCTACGTGTTCGTGCGCGGCAGTGGGAACTGGAGCCAGCAGGCCAAGCTGGTGGCCGTGGATGCGGAGGCATATGACTGGTTCGGCTGGTCGGTGGCGCTCGACGGCGATACCGCGCTGGTCGGGGCGCCTTACGAGGGCGACGGCGGCAGTGCTGCCGGCGCGGCCTACGTGTACGTGCGCAGCGGCGGGAGCTGGAGCCAGCAGGCCAAGCTGGTGGCCGGGGATGCGCAGGCGGGCGACCAGTTCGGTTTGTCGGTGGCGCTCGACGGCGACACCGCGCTGGTCGGGGCATATGGCGAGAGCGCCTTTGCCGGCGCGGCCTACGTGTACGTGCACAGCGGCGGGATCTGGAGCCAGCAGGCCAAGCTGGTGGCGGGGGATGCGCAGGCGGGTGACTGGTTCGGCTGGTCGGTGGCGCTCGACGGCGACACCGTGCTGGTCGGAGCGCCTTACGAGGACGACGGCGGCACGGAGGCTGGCGCGGCCTACGTGTTTGTGCGCAACGGCGGGAGCTGGACCCAGCAAACCAAGCTGGTGGCCGGGGATCCGCAGGCGTATGACGTTTTCGGTCTGTCGGTGGCGCTCGACGGCGACACCGTGCTGGTCGGGGCGTATGGCGAGGACGACGGCGGAGCGGATACCGGCGCGGCCTACGTATTCGTGCCCGTGTACGCGGTGCAGGCCGCCGTCAGCGGCCTGGCCGGCACCGGCCTGGTGCTGCGGAACAATGGCGGCGACGATCTGGCCATTGCCGCCGACGGCAGCCACGCCTTCGCCACCTTGCTGGCCGACGGCAGCGCCTATGCCGTGACCGTCGCCACCCAGCCGACCAATCCGCCGCAGACCTGCACCGTGTCCGGCGGCGACAACGATGATGGCAGCGGCACGATGGCCGGCGCGCCGGTCACCGTGAGCGTGACCTGCGCCACGGTCAGCTACACCGTCACCGCCACGGCGACCGGCAACGGCACGATCACGCCGGCCTCGCAAAGCGTCGATCACGGCGATACCGCAACGATCACGGTCACGCCGGCTGTCGGTCATCACGTGGTCTCCGTCACCGGCGACACCTGCACGCCCGCCGACAACGGCGACGGCACCTGGACGGCGCCGAACATCACCGCCGATTGCGCGGTCACGGCGACCTTCGCCATCAACGCCTACACGGTCACCGCCACGGCGACCGGCAACGGCACGATCACGCCGGCATCGCAAAGCGTCGATCACGGCGACACCGCAATGCTGACCGTCACGCCTGCGGTGGGCCACCACGTCGACACCATCGGCGGCACGTGTCCGTCCGGCACGCTGACGGGAACCAGCTACCAGACCGGCGCGATCACCGGCGATTGCAGCGTCACCGTCGCGTTCGCGCCGGATGCGCCTGCCGTCTACGTGGTCACGGCCAGCGCGAGCGGCAACGGCACGATCGCGCCGGCTTCGCAGAGCGTGACCCACGGCAGCGCGGCGACGTTCACGATGACACCGGACGCGGGCCACCACGTCGACACGATCAGCGGCACCTGCCCGGCCGGCACGCTGACCGGAACCAGCTACCAGACCGGCGCGATCACCGGCGACTGCAG
>NZ_SLWQ01000022.1 GCF_004342425.1 Dokdonella fugitiva
GCGCGAACCACCGATCTGAGCCCCAACCGGCGCTTGCGCGTCCGCTACCTACCCGCCAGACTGGCTCAAAAGGGCGTTTGAATTTCCTATGCCCCTGCTTGTAATCGGGCGGCCATGGGATCGAGCGGAAGCTAATGCGGGGAACGGCCAGGTAGTTGCGTTGCTTTCGCCAAACAGAGGCATTGTGGATCAAGCCTATATCCTTGCACTGCAGAACGGCGGTATTGACGAGGGAGCGCCTGGGCTCAGGCCTCACTACCATGCGAACTACTACGGCGCATATTTTCGGGATCTAGATGGCAACAAGTTGTGTGTCGTCTGCCATCAACCCGATTGACTTAATGAAAGGAAGTAGCGAATTGACCAAGACCAACTCTAAGCCTGTTGTCGCAAGTGAGGCGCCTTTGCGCGCCAGACCTTCTGTGTATCCGCCGGTGCTCGCTGAAAGAGTGAAGGGCCGAGAAAAGAGGACTCTCGGCGATTTGTTCGGACTAAGCAACTTTGGTGTCAACTTGACCAAGCTTCTGCCTGGGGCTGCATCAGCCCTACGGCATGCTCATTCTAAGCAGGATGAGTTCGTCTACATCCTACAGGGGAATCCTACTCTGCACACCAATGATGGAAGGCAAACTCTGTCGCCCGGTATGTGTGTGGGGTTCAAGGCGGGCACCGGCAACGCGCACTCACTGACCAACGAGACATCGGAAGATGTCATCTATCTAGAAATTGGGGATCGAACTGAGGGGGACGAGGTGAACTATCCGGACGATGACCTACGCGCCAATTTCATAGGTGGCGCCTGGGTGTTCTCTCACAAAGACGGTACGCCGTTTTGATTGGCTCTCTATCCGGTGGAAGGCGAAGGGCTAACCTTCGGACGGAGAGATTCGAGATGGCAACCCACGCTTAGACCACGATACGTCGGACAACTAAAGGCATTGATATCAAGTATACGAGCGTCGAATAAATGCTGCGTGTTCGCTTCATACGGTCGTGGCTAACCAATCGCGTAAGCAGGATTATTTGGCACTGGCGCAGACCTGTAGTAGAGGCAGAACTCAATGAACTGGATGATCGACAGCTATCTGATATCGGGATTTCGCGGTGTGAGATACCGGCCATAGTTCAAGGTTCCTATTTTAACGACACGTCTCGCAGCCATCGGCGAATCCTGACTCCCTTCCTTTGCGACACAGGTGATCAACTGCCCGTAGCTCATACATTACAGAAAGGACAAGACACTATGACCCCCCTCGATTCGCAAGACGCCCGCGCATTTGCCGAAAGCTGGATCGAAGCCTGGAATCGCCACGACCTCGATGCGGTGCTGTCGCACTTCACCGACGACTTGGAGTTTTCTTCGCCGCTGGTCAGTCAATTCACTGGCGAGGCTACGGGGCGGCTACGGGGAAAAAATGCAGTACGCGCATACTGGCAAGCAGGATTGTCCCGTCTGCCTGACCTGCATTTCGACCTGGTGGATGTTCTAGTTGGTGTTGACTGCCTAACGATTCTGTATCGTGGGCATCGAGGGCTGACAGCTGAGGTGCTGACTTTCGGCAATGATGGTTATGTTGTGAAGGGCCAAGCGTTCTATCTGGCATGAACTGAAGCCAGGACATCCATGGACTATGTGCGAGGTATCAATGTCTCAGCCTATGTTTGTAATCGTGCAGTTTCAAGTGAAGGACTTTCAGAAGTATTTCGAACACTATGGCTCACAAATGAGTTCAGTTGCCGCGAAATTCGGAGGCGAATTTCTTGCCGCCTCACGTGAGGCAATAGCTAAAGAAGGTGCGTCTAGCGGAAACTTTACGGCAATCCTTCGCTTCCCTTCCGAGGAAGCTGCAATTGCAATGTACAACTCGCAAGAGTATGCGCCATTGAAAGCGAAACGTCTTGAACTGACTAATGGCGGAAACGTTATATTCGTGCCAGGTATTGAAAAATCGCATCACGATGGAAGCACGAGCGACTGAGTTACAGCATCTGTCGTTGCACTGACCAGATTAGCGGCCACGGGCGGCGCATCACCTGCTCCAGCACAATGTCGGGCGCACCCATCAACCGTTCGATGATCTCCGGAGCCAACAGGGTCAGCCGCATGATCCGGCGCACCTGCGTCACGTCCATGCCCTCGGCCTCGGCGATCTCGGCCACCGACGCCGCCCGCTGCTCATCCAGCAGGCGTTGCCAGTGGTGCGCCAGTCCGAGCGCCCGCATCAGCGCGGTGTCCTGGGCGGCCGCTCGCGCTTCCCGCTCCTGTAATGACCCAGTGAATTCCTGCTCAGGTGTAACCTTTGACCGAGGAGACACCATGAGTGCAGTGATGGAAGAAGAGATCAAGCGTTGGACAGC
>NZ_SLWQ01000023.1 GCF_004342425.1 Dokdonella fugitiva
GGTCAGGCGGTCGGTGACGTCGTAGGTGTAGGTGCTGGCTGCACCATCCTTCGTCTGGTTCGTGCGGTTGCCGACTGCATCAAGCGTCCAGCTCGTCGTGTGCGACGGCAGGTCGCGCGTCTCTTTCGTCAGGCGGCCCGCCCCGTCATAGGTCCAAGCGAGGTTACGAGTGGCGCCATCGGGAGCGACATAGGCGAGCGCGGTGCGCTGGCCTGCCGGATTGAGCGTGTACGTGCCCTGGCTGATGATCGCCGCGTCCTTCCGCGCGACGAAACCGGTCAGGCGACCGTTCGCGTCGTAGGCGTATTGCGTGACGACGCCGTTCGGGTCCTCGCGCCGGATCTTCCTGTTCGCGTCGTCGTACGCATAGGTGAACGTTCGTCCATCGGCCGTGACGGTCGCGAGGTTGCCGACCGCGTCGTAGGTGTAGGCGATCGTCCAGGCCTGCTGGTCCGGCGTCGTGAGCGTCTGGCTGGTCTTCTGGCCCGCGGCGTCGTAGGCGTAGTGCAGCTTCGAGTGGTCGGCGTATTCGATGTCGGTCAGCTGGTCACGTGCGTCGTAGGCGTATTTCGTGAGCTTCGACTGGCCGCCCTTGGCGATCGTGAGCGTGGCGACCTGGCCGCCCGGCGTGTATGTCCAGCTCAGCACGGTGCCGTCCGCGAAGGTCTGGCTGCGCACGCGATCGGCGTTGTCGTACTGGTAGCCGCTCGCGTCGCCGGCGTAGTCGGTGCGGTTGGTCAGGCGACCGATCGCATCGTAGGCCATCGTCTCGTAGCGGTTGTCCGGCAGCGTATGGCTCGTCGCACGACCGAGCGCGTCGTAGGCCCACTGCGTGACGCGGTTCAGCGCGTCGATCTGGCTGGTCTTGTTGCCGAGTTCGTCGTAGCCGTACTGCGTGATCTTGCCGAGCGCGTCGATGACCTTGTTGAGCCGCCCATTCGCGTCGTAGCCGTACTGCGTCGCGCGGTTGGCAGGGTCGATGTCCTTGGTCTTGCGTCCGGCCGCGTCGTATTCGTAGCGGCTCGCGCTGCCGTCGGGCCAGGTCGTCTGCGTCTTGCGGTTGGCGTCGTCGTAGACGTATCCGGTCGTGTGGTCGAGCGCGTCCGTGGTCGCGGTCAACTTGCCGGTTGCGTCGTAGGCGTAGGCCGTCGCGTGGCCATTCGCATCGGTCGTCGCCGTGCGGCGCCCGGCGGCGTCGTAGTCGACGTGCGTGATGCGACCGAGCTCGTCGGTCGTGTCGGTGACCTGGCCGGCAGCGTCGTACGCCGTCGTGGCGGTCGTGCCGTCCGGGTTCGTCACCGTAATCGGGCGGTTGAGCGCATCGTACGCCGTGCGCGTCTCCCTGCCCGCGCGATCGACCTGGCGGATGGCATTACCGTTCGGGTCGTAGGCGGTCGATTCGGTCGAGCCGTCGGGATACGTCGTCTGGATCGGACGACCGCTCGCGTCGTACGCGTACCGGGTCAGCCGACCGAGCGCGTCCGTCTGCGTCGCCAGCTGCTTCTGCTCCGTCCACGTGTTACGCGTGACGTTGCCGAGCGCATCGGTCGTCGCGAGCACGTTGCCGTCCGCGTCGACGGCATTGGTCGTCGTCAGCGTCTGCGTCTGGCCGAGCACGACGCGCGTCTTCGTCGTCGTCAGCAGGTGGCCGGCGCCGTCGTACGTGTACCTGGTGATATTGCCGAGCGGATCGGTTTCCTGCGTCTTGCGACCCTGCGCATCGTTGACGTAGCGCGTGACATTGCCGGTGGGATCGGTCAGCTGCACGAGCTGGTCGAAGTTCGCGCCGCCCCAGCCGAACCCGGTGGCGTGGCCAAGCGGATCGCTGATCGAACGCAGCATGCCCGGGTCGGTGTAGGCGTACGTCGTCTTGTGGCCGAGCGCGTCGGTCGTCGACTTCAGGTTCTGCGGGGTGTGGTTCCCCATCATCGTGTAGAAGTTCCACTCCGACGTCGTCGTGTTCCCGAGCGCATCCGTCTGCGTGAGC
>NZ_SLWQ01000024.1 GCF_004342425.1 Dokdonella fugitiva
ATTTGCGCTTTGGGCGTGGCTGCGGGGCAGTGATCCGGCCGCCCCGTGGACGTACTTCCGCTTCCGCCAGCCGATTAAGCCGACGTCGAAGCAATGGTAGCCAGCGGAATCCATTGTCCAATCGCTCGATTGTAATGACCCGTTAGTTCGCTATTCCGAATAACGTGCTCTGACCCCGTTAGTTCCCCGATCCTTTTGCTGCTGCGCCATCACACGCCGCCAGCGCTAAGTTGGCACAGGCTTCTCAGCTCTATCTACCAGATCCCTCCTTTCCATGTCTTGGGCCCTCCCAAAGTTGCATGGGCCGCGGCCATGACTCATCCCCCTTGAGAATTCTCGTGGCGCCGCGCCCGGGCCAAACCCGAAATAGATAGAAGTCCTCCGATGAGCCATCCGCCTTCCCGCTCTGCTGCCCGCCAAAGTGAATTCTCACTCGGTAGATTCCTTTCGGAAGATCCAGAACGCCAAATGGCTCTGGATCTGTGCAGCCTTCGAAGACGAACTTCCCACTCGAAGTTTGCAGAGAGCACTCAATGACGTGATCCCAGCCACTTGTTGGCTCCTCGGGGAAACCGTCGACGTCGTATTCGACCTGAATTGGCACCATCGAGAACTCACTGATTGTCCTCACGGCCACGCCGCCACGCCTAGCTGAAAAGCCCTTTGCTCGCATCTCATCCACCACGACTTCGCTTGAATGGCGCAGCTCGTGCTCGTCCGGGTCACGCAAAAAGAATTGAAAGCCTTCTGGTGCGTGCCACAGGGTCACTCGCAGCATTCTCTTCACTCCCCGAATGTATAGACACGTCCTGACCTGTCCGTGAAAAAGCTTCTTGCGCCGGGAATACCGAGAGCGATGAATCTTGAGTGCTTGGATATACCATCGGGTAAAACTCCCGCCACGCTGTAGAAGCGCCCAATGAAGTTTCTCGTGCTGTCGGACTCGGAAAGACTGAGCAAACGAAGTGATACGCGACCAAGAACATAGTTCGCAGGGCCACCCTGAAGCGAACTCGCAAAAGGGTATTCATCGCAGGCCATGGAAGCCGGATATCGTCCACGAGCCTCCTTGCCGCACTCTGCCGTCATGTTGTACCAACCTCGAGGCCAAGGCGGAACGCGATTCAAGGCGAATGGGGCAGGGCTGAAGTTCGATCCATTCGCCGTTTCGGCATCAAGTACGTGTTGCGCATGCCAGGGAAATTCTTTACCAAACACAATAATTGGAACGCCAATGAAACGATCTCGTCTCTGAGAGTCTGCCGTGAGCGCAAATGATGTCAGGATTCCTAAGCCAGCGGCAGCGTACGTCGAGGCGGAAGTGCCGCCACTTACTGCTGCCGACGTCCAAAGCGCGTCGTTCGCCGCCAACAATGCAGTATTGAATGTTGTAAGTTCCGCCATCGTGGCGCTGACGCCCATCACACTGGACACGGCGCCGACTTCTGCTAAGTTGGCTTGGTATCCGCTCGGGTCAAGCATTCCGATCGGATCGTCATTCGCATATAGATACTTGTTGTGGGACACGGGGATCGTAGAATAGCCGCCTTTGTAATCTGGCGAAGCGAATCTAGCTGCCATGGACTCATACCACCGCGCCCTCAGATAGATGAGTCCGGTGTCCGCATCGTAGCGCTCGCCCGCGTAGCCATACGGGTTGGCGTCGCTGCCAGTCGATTCGACGCGATTGCCCCAGGCGTCGTAGCCATAGGTCTGGATCGCGATGCCGGTGTCGTCGGTCAGCGCGACGACGCTGCCGAGGCCGTCATGGTGGTAGGCCGTGGCCTTGTTCGATTGCTCCGGCTCGATACGCAGCAGCAACTCGTCGCCGTA
>NZ_SLWQ01000025.1 GCF_004342425.1 Dokdonella fugitiva
TGCGCGAGCGGATGGCCGCTGGCGGCGTGGGCGTCGAAGAACCCGCGCCGCGCATGCGCCCAGCAGGCCAGTTCGGTGATGCCGCCCTTCTCGAACAGGGCCTTGTAGCCGGCGTAGTCGTCGACCATCAGCGCGCCGTTCCACGTGCCGAGGAAGGCCTCGGCGTGCCTGCCGGCACGGCTCGGGCAGTGGTCGAACACGACGATCGGGGCCTTGCCGGTGCTGCGATATGCGAACAGATACGTGCGTTTGGTTTGCCCGCGCCCCGGATCGAGCTGGGCGACCGGCGTCTCGTCGGCATGCAGCACCGGCGATTGCAGCAGTCGGGTGCGCAGGGCATCGACCAGCGGCTGCAGGCGCAGCCCGATCACGCCGGTCCATTCGGCCAGCGTGGTGCGGCCGATCTCGATGCCGTGGCGCGCGAAGATCGCTTCCTGCCGGTACAGCGGCAGGTGATCGGCGTACTTGTGGATGGCCACCTGCGCCAGCAGGCCCGGCGCGGCCATGCCGCGATCCAGGATCGAGGGCGCCACCGGCTCGGCCACGATCGTCTCGCAGCGCCGGCAGGCGTACTGCGGGTGCACCTCGCGGCGCACGAAGAACCGCAGCGGTTCGACGTCCAGTTTCTCCGAGACGTGCTCGCCGATCTTCACCAGCGCCGCGCCGCAGGTCGCGCAGTCGCAGGACTGAGGTTCGTGGATCGTCTCGATGCGCGGCAGCCCGGCCGGCAACGCGCGCCGTTGCGGCGTGCCACGCTGCGCGGCGCGGTTCGTGCCCGCCGGCGAGCGCAGGTCCTCCAGCTCCGCTTCCAGTGCCGCGATGTCCGCCGCCATCGCCGCCTCGAACAACTCGCGCTGCGCCGGGTCCATCCGCTCGGACTTCGCCGCGTACTGCAGACGGCGCAGCCGCGCGATCTCGTGCGTCAGATGGGCGATCTTCGCGTCCTTGTACGTGATCGTTCGATCGCGCTGCGCGATGGCGGCCACGTGATCGGCCAGCGATGCCTCATGCTGCGCGATCACATCGATCTGTTCGCGCACCAGCGCGCGCAGCACATCGATATCGGTGATCGCGTTCACGTCCATGCCGCGAGTCTAGCCGTCTAGATGATTTTTGGAAGAGCGCTCGTGGCGCGCGACAGCCGCTGCCAGTCCACGCCTGCCACCAACCACGCGAACTGCTCGCGCGTCAGCGACCACGCCGCATCGCCCGAACGCGGCCAGTGGAACGCGCCCTCGTGCAGCCGGCGCACGCTCAGCCATACGCCCTGGGCATCCACGCACAGCACCTTGATCCGCGTCCCCGACCGGTTGCGGAACACGTACGCGCCACCATCGCGCGCGTCGCGTCCAAGATCCCGACCGATCGCCACCAGCAACCGATCCATCCCGCAGCGAAGGTCCACCGGCGTCAGCGCCAGCCACCACCCCGTCGGACTCAGCACAGCGACCGCACCAGCGCGGCGACCTCGGCCAGCGGCAACGTCAGGCGCACGCACGTACCGTTCGGCAACGCCAGTTCCACCGCTCGATCGCCGTTCGCCGTCGCGCGATCGGCGTCGACCACCACCGGTATCAGCGCCCCTTGCGCCGCCACGCTGCGCCGCTGCCAGTACACGAACTGCGAATACGACAAACCACGCGACCGGCAGAACCCCGCCGCCGATTCATTGCCCGATCGCCACGCCGCCAACCGCTTCGACCACACCACCGCCTTGCTCGACATCCGCCGCTCCGATTGCCAAAGAACGGACATCGCAGCATCGTTCACACAGCGGTGATAGGTGAGGTCGGCGGACGCTTAC
>NZ_SLWQ01000026.1 GCF_004342425.1 Dokdonella fugitiva
CGGCCCGAGGTTCGTCACTACCACCGAATAGCCCAGCGACCCGCCGTAGCCGATCGACGCCGGGCCGGTCTTCACGACGCGGATGTCCGCGCTCGACGCCACCGTCGTCGTGACCGTGCTCGTGTCGTCATCGGGCGTCGGATCCGGCGTCGGACTCGTCACCGTCGCCGTGTTCGCGATCGTGCCGCTCGCACTCGCCGGCACCGCGTAGGTCACGCTCACGTTGACGGTCGCACCGTTGGCAAGCGTGCCGAGGTTGCACGGGAAGCCGCCCGCGCAGGGCGCGGTCGCCGAGACGAACGTGAGGCCTGCCGGGGTCGGATCGGCGAGCGACACGTTCGCCGCGTCGCTCGGGCCGTTGTTAGTCACGGCGAGCGTGTAAACGACGTCCTGGCCCGCCGTCGCCGATGCGGGGCCGGTCTTCACGACGGAGACATTCGCCGAAGAGCCGACCGTCGTCGTGACGCTGCTGCTGTTGTCCGACGGCGTCGGATCGGCGGTCGGGCTCGTCACCGTCGCCGTGTTCGTGATCGAACCGCTCGCACTCGCCGGCACCGCGTAGGTCACGGTGACGCTGACGCTCGCGCCATTGGCGAGCGTGCCGAGATTGCACGGGAAGCCACCCGCGCAAGGCGCGGTCGCGGAGACGAACGTCAGCCCGGCCGGGGTCGGGTCGGCGAGCGACACGTTCGCCGCGTCGCTCGGGCCGTGGTTGGTGACCGCGAGCGTGTAGGACACATTCTGGCCTGCGATCACGTTCGCCGGACCGGTCTTGACGATCCCGAGGTCGGCGCTCGCGACGACCGGCGTACCGACCGTGCTCGTGTTGTCGCCCGGCGTCGGATCGGGCGTCGGGCTCGTCACCGTCGCGGTGTTCGTGATCGTGCCGCCCGCATTCGCCGGCACCGCGAACGTCACGCTGACGTCGACGCTTGCGCCATTGGCGAGCGTGCCGAGATTGCACGGGAAGCCGGCCTCGCACGGCGCGCTGGCCGAGACGAAGGCGAGGCCCGCCGGCGTCGGATCGGCGAGCGACACGTTCGTCGCGTCACTCGGGCCGTTGTTGGTCACGGCGAGCGTGTAGACGACGTTCTGGCCGGCGGTCGCCGACGCAGGGCCGGTCTTCACGACGGCGACATTCGCCGATGCCGTAACCGTCGTCGTCACGCTGCTGCTGTTGTCCGATGGCGTCGGATCACCGGTCGGGCTCGTCACCGTCGCGGTATTGGTGATCGAACCGCTCGCATTGGCCGGCACCGCATACGTCACGGTGGTTGTCACGCTCGCGCCATTGGCGAGCGTGCCGAGGTTGCACGGGAAACCGCCCGCGCAGGGCGCGGTCGCGGAGACGAAGGTGAGTCCCGCCGGCGTCGGATCGGCGAGCGAGACGTTCGCCGCGTCGCTCGGGCCATGGTTGGTGACGGCGAGCGTGTAGGACACGTTCTGTCCCGCAACCGTGGTCGTGGGGCCGGTCTTGACGATCTCGAGGTTGGCGCTCGCGATCGGCGTGACGACGACGCTCGCGCTGTTGTTGGCCGGGTTCGGGTCGGTCTGGTCGATCGCGGACAGGCTCGCCGTGTTGGTGAAGCCCGCGTCGGTATCGATGTCAGCCACGAC
>NZ_SLWQ01000027.1 GCF_004342425.1 Dokdonella fugitiva
CGGACTCCTCTCGCGATCCCGTGTCCTGAAGGCTAAACCTTTCAGTCTGGCTCATCGAAGCCGTGTGGCGACACGAGGGGAGTCCATTCGATCATCCAAGCGGACGCGCGAAAAGCCCGCGCCGCTTAACTCAAGCGTTAGGCACTAAACATATCTTCAAGCAACAGGGGGAAAAACACATGTCTGTCGAAGCTGCAAAGGATCTTGCAGAGAAGCTAGAGCTTCTCGCACAAAGGCTTGACTCCCACAAGAACAACTCAAAATTCTCCGACCATTGGCAATGGCAAGTGCCCCCACTCACTACAGATGACTTGTCATTCACCGCCAGAAAAATTGCAGAAAAGATCGAGTCAGTCGATTGGTCAAAGTCAAACGACGATGCAACTTCAGTACTAGAAGACCTCGCTCCAAAGGTTGATTTTTCAATCAACAACAATGCATCAAATATATTCGCCGGCCCGGCCGCATGTGAAGCTGTATGTGCTCTTTTACACAACGTAGACCTACAGATTAATTCAATCCTTGATCCCAGCCAGGTAAAACACTCACTTGCGATTCCTGCGTCAATACTACGTAGTGTCAATGCAGCCACCCAAAGATTGGATCAAGTAACAGCCGGAATCGACGGAATCGATTCAAAAATTACATCAATCAATCGGGCATATGACGCCGCTGAAAAACTTCCTCTAACAATGGAAGAACTCGATACGACACTTCGAGAAATTGAGCAAGCCAAACAAAACGCTGGGAAGTATGAAATCGCCGCTAAAAAAAGTAGCGATGACTCGGAAGAAGCCCTTAAGAGCTTGAACGACCTAAATGTAAAGGCACAAGCCGTCTTATCGAAAGTCAACTCGGCTTATCGCGCAGCCACATCCGAGGGACTAGCACACGAATTCATGACCCGCTCCGAAGGATTGCGAAAATCCATGCTTATTTGGGTTCTCGTTCTGATTGGCGCACTTCTGGCATCAGGATTAATTGCACAGGAAAGAATTCCAGTGGTTCTTGCCTCCATTTCTGATCAGACGAACTGGAGCGTTCTCCTCCTTAAGCTAGCTCTTGGCGCAGCAACTGTCGCAGCCCCAGTGTGGTTGGCTTGGGTTGCAACCAAGCAAATTGGGCAGCGATTTCGCCTCTCTGAAGATTACGCCTACAAAGCGGCACTCTCCGCGGCCTATGAAGGGTACAAGGCTGAAGCAACAAACCTTGATCCGCTATTTGAAGCACGACTCTTTTCCATTGCCTTGGGCCGACTTGATGAAATTCCACTTCGACTTATTGAGAAAGACGTACATGGCAGCCCACTCCATGAACTATTGAACTCAATTGAATTCAGAGATGCGGCCCAAGCAATTCCATCTCTCAAGGAGAGGGCATTGCAAATTCTCAGAGAAAGGGCGCATCGACCCGCTACACCCATACCAAGCCAGTCAACCGATGGCTCAGGCAATAGTGCCTAACAATTCATGTATGGACTCCCCTTGCAAGTGACCGAGTGAGTTCGCTTTGGCAAGCGGTGCGGTTGCAGTCGTGTATTCGGCCTTGCGG
>NZ_SLWQ01000028.1 GCF_004342425.1 Dokdonella fugitiva
GCTGACGATCGAGGTGTCGGACGGTGCGCTGAGCGGCACGGGCACGGTGACGGTGAACGTGACGAACGTGATCGAGCCGGGCGAGAACGTGGCGCCGGTGGCGTTCGACGCGGCGTTCCAGGTGCCGGCCGGCGGCGTGCTGCAGGGCCAGCTCGCCGCGAGCGACGCGAACGGTGATGCATTGGTCTTCGCACTGGCGTCCGGCAATGCGGACGTGGACCCGGACGGCCACTTCACGTTCGCCGATACGGCGACGGTGGGCCAGTACAGCTTCACGTTCAAGGCAGGCGACGGGGTGCTGTCGTCGAACGTGGCGACGGTGACGGTCAACGTCGTCGATGCCACGGACAACACGGCGCCGGTGGCGTTCGATGCGACGTTCCAGGTCTCGCAAGGCGGCGTGCTGCACGGCCAGTTGCAGGCGCTCGACCCGAACGGCGACAGCGTGAGCTACACGCGGGTGTCCGGCAATGCGGACGTGGGTTCGGACGGCCACTTCACGTTCGCCGACACGGCGACGGTGGGGCAGCACACGTTCACGTTCCAGGCGAGCGACGGCCTGCTGCCATCGAACACCGCGACGGTGACGATCGACGTTGTCGACGGCGCGGGCAACACGGCGCCGACCGCCAACGACCTGAACTTCACGGTGCCGCAGGGAGGCGTGCTGCAGGCGTCGCTGAGTGCGACCGATCCGGACGGCGATACGCTGGGCTATGCGTGGACCGGCGGTGACGCGGCGCAGGTGAACGCCGACGGCAGCTTCACGTTCGCGGATACGGCGACGGTGGGGCCGCACAGCTTCACGTACGTGGCCAACGACGGCGTGCTGGACTCGGCGCCGGCGACGGTGACGATCGACGTGGTCGCGGCCACGAGCGGAGCGGATCTGGAACTGGACTTCCACGGCGCCGTGGGTCCGGTGAACACGGGTGCGCCGATCCAGTACGAGGCATTCGTGTTCAACGCCGGCCCGGATGCGGACACGTCGGACATGATGTTGACGGTGACGCTGCCGAGCGGCTCGACGTTCGATGCGGTGGACCTGGGCGCATCGAGTGCGGGCTGGTCGTGCAACGAAGCGGCGGGCGTGCTGACGTGCACGCATCCGGCACTGGCGAGCCAGGACTTTGCATCGCTGGTGTTCGACGCGCTGGCGCCGACCGCGGCGGGCGATGCGGTGGCGCAGGGCACGGTGGCCGGTGCGTCGGATGCGTTCACGGCGAACAACAGCGGCGAGGTGCATACGCTGGTGACCGATCCGGGTGCCGGGAACACGGCGCCGCAGGTGCCGGCCGGCCAGGTGTTCGCGATCGCCGAAGACGCGACCGCGGGCACGAGCCTGGGCACGGTGCAGGCGACCGACGACGG
>NZ_SLWQ01000029.1 GCF_004342425.1 Dokdonella fugitiva
GCACCTTCTGCTCACCGCAAGGCCGAATACACGACTGCAACCGCACCGCTTGCCAAAGCGAACTCACTCGGTCACTTGCAAGGGGAGTCCATACAGAATTGTTAGGCCGCACCTGCGCCCCTGATCTTGGCTAGCGCCGCTGCCCCCAACGCCCAGAGCAAAGTAAAGCATGCGGCGGCGAAGACTGCCACGCTAAACACCAGCCACACGGAACCACGCCCACCGCTGAAGTTGAGTTGCGGATTACCCGCCAAGGCGACTGATATTGGAAGCCAGAGCGTGGCCCCGACTAACGAGACGAGAGAGGCGGCGCGTAGCGCAGAGCCCCGCACGCTGAGTACCACTGCCGTGCTCGACAAGGCACAGAGCCCCAGGGCGACCAAGCCATTCCCGAGCGGCAATCCACCAACCAGAGGTGTCTCGAGGTAAGGCGCGCCACGGACGAGCGATAGCACGACCAAGACGACGAACGCCACGAGCACCAAAGCGATCAGGCTCTTCTTGGTCATGCTTGCGACGGCACCCGACTGAGGCCTAACGCCCTGAGTTCAGCCGCCGCCGTACGCGGTCGGCTGCAACGAAATGTTAGGGGCGCTGCTTGCGAAAGAACCCCTTGACGACCCAAATGGCTGCATATAGCAAAACTGCGAAAACAAGTGCTATGAAAAAACCTTCTGGCCACTTTCCCGCTCCAGAAATGTAGGCGGAGCCGCCGAGAACGCCGACGATGCCAAGGCACACCCGAAGGTCAATGGGTAAACTGACAAAAGGAAGGCCTGCAAGGCTAGCTGTGACAACAGCAATGCCAAGAAAAATGCGGCCCATTTCGGGCGAGTCGGGAGCACCGGTGGCAAACATGAACATGAGAAAACCGGCGACAGCAACACAAAGCACCGCCCAGACAAGTTTTAATCGGTGAATACCGTGACGCATATCCATACATCCACCCTAACACCTGAGTTAAGCCGCGCCGCGAAGCGGCGTCGGCTTGGATGATCGAATGGTCCCCTCGTGTCGCCACACGGCTTCGATGAGCCAGACTGAAAGGTTTAGCCTTCAGGACACGGGATCGCGAGAGGAGTCCGCCATGCATGCTACGCCGAACAATGTCGCCATTTCCACCGTCGCCATCGACCTCGCCAAGGACGTGTTCGAACTCGCCTTCGCCGATGCCGGTGCACGCATCGTCGAGCGCCGGCGGCTCAATAGAACCGCGTTCGCACGCGTGCTCGACAATCGCCCGCCGCTGCGCGTCGTGATGGAAGCCTGCGGTTCGGCGCATTACTGGGCGCGCCGCTTCGCGCGACTCGGGCATGCGGTCGAGCTGCTGCCGGCGCAC
>NZ_SLWQ01000030.1 GCF_004342425.1 Dokdonella fugitiva
GGAAGGTCTGAATAAGCCCTCGCCGCCCCATGCCAGAAGCACGATTTGCAGAACCGGCATCGAAACCTGGCGCAAAGTTGCCAAAATCTCGCCGCGAAAGCCGCTGTTTGCGGCTTTTCGTCTTCAATAGGCCATCTGCGGACGCAACTTCCCCGTCAGAGCCAACAATCGCTTTCTCGCCATCCACAGATTCGACAGCGCGAACAGGGTGAGAATCTGGGCGGTGTTCTTCGCCAGCCCTTTGAAGCGAACCTTCGCATAGCCGAACTGGCGCTTCACCACACGGAACGGATGCTCCCCGATCGCCCGGATGCTGGCCTTGCGCTTCTCTTCCTTCTCGATCGACCGCTTCTCACGACCCTCTGGCAACGCCTTGACGCTGCCGCGCTTGCGCGCGATCTGCCAGTCCAGACCTTTGCGGGCTGCGCACTTGTCGGCTCCGGTATACCCCGCGTCGGCGTAAACCACCTGTTCCTTGCCGTGCAGCAGGTATTCCGCTTCGCTCACGTCGGCCTCATTGGCCGGTGTCGTCGTCACCGTATGCACCAGGCCCGAGTCCATATCCACGCCAATGTGTGCCTTCATGCCGAAGTACCACTGCTCGCCTTTCTTCGTCTGATGCATCTCCGGATCGCGTTCGCCTTCCGCGTTCTTCGTCGAACTGGGCGCCGCAATGATGGTTGCATCCACGATCGTTCCGCGCTTGAGCATCAGCCCTTTGCGGGTCAGATAGCCGTTCACTCGCGACAGCATCTCCGCCGCCAGTTCGTACTTCTCCAGCAGCCGTCGGAAGTTCAGGATCGTCGTCTCATCCGGGATCGGCTTGGTCAACGAAAGCCCCGCGAACTGTCGCATCGACGCGATCTCGTACAGCGCCTCTTCCATCGCGGGATCGCTCAGCCCGAACCAGTTCTGCATCAGGTGGACCTTCAGCATCACCTTCAGCGGATACGGCGGCCGGCCGTTCCCCGCCTTCGGGTACACCGGTTCGATCAGATTCAACAGGATCGTCCACGGAATCACCTGCTCCATCTCCGCCAGGAACGTCTCCCGGCGTGTCCGCTTGCGCTTGCTCGCGTACTCCCCGTCGCCAAAGCTCATCTGGTCCATCGCGCGCGCTCCTCGTCGGGTAGTGGCACTATCTCAGCACAATGGGACGGACTTGTTCAGACCTTCC
>NZ_SLWQ01000031.1 GCF_004342425.1 Dokdonella fugitiva
TGTAATGACCCAGCGGTTTCTGCTCAGGTCACGCCGCTAATTTGAACGCCTCGTCCGGCGTCTTCATTCCCAATGCCTGGTGCGGGCGTCGGCTGTTGTAGAACGCGATCCAATCGCCGATCACGCGCATCGCATGCTGCTGGCTCTCGAAGCGGTGACGATGCACGCACTGCTCCTTGATCGTCCGGATCACGCGCTCAACGAGGCCGTTCTGCTGCGGGCAGTGCGGCGTGATGAACTCCTGCTCCAGGCCGTAGCTGCGTACAAGGCGCGTGTAGTGCCGGCTCGTGAACACCAGGCCGTTGTCCGAGCGCAGCAGGAACGGTGTGCGCACGCGGCCGAGCGTGCCGTAGCGGGCGATCAACGCCTGCTCCAACGCGGCACCGGCCGTCGTTGCCTTCCCCGTTCTGGCCAGGTGCCAGCCAAGCAATTGGCGGGTGTAGCAGTCGATGACCAAGGCCAGCACCAGCCATCCATCGCGGCCGCCCCAGACGCGGCACAGGTCCGTCGCCCAGCGCTCGTCCGGGCGCTGCGTCGCCGAGCTCTTCGCCTCCACCCGCGGCCGACTACCGATGGCCCGCTTCACGACCTGCCAGCCCTTGATCTGGAAGATCCGCTGCACCGTGTTCTTGTTCATGCCGAGCAGCCCGGCCACCGTGCGGTAGCCGAACGACGGATTGGCCTCGATCATCGCCTTGATCGGCTCTGCCAGCTCCGCCTTCACCTTCGGCGGCGACTTCCTCGGGCGGTAGTACTGCGAGCGCCGCGCCACGCCGAACCACCGGCACAGCTTCACCATCGACACCGCAATCCCGTCTGCCTTCAGTCCCTGCTGGATCGTGACCATCAGGTCTCGTCCTTGCCCAACAGGGACGCCAATTTTTTTCGCGCGCGAAGCTCCAGCATCGCCTCGCCATACGCTTCTTGCAGCTCCTTCAGCTGCCGCTCGTACTGCTCGCGCACGTCCTCAGGCTTCGCCCGCAGCGCGTTCTCCAAGCCGCGCTTGCCCTCCTCGACCCACGTTTCGATCTCCGAGGGTGTGATGTCGAAGGCCCGACTCGCCTCCGCCACCGTCGTCTTGCCCTGGATGATCTCCAGCACCAGCGCCGACTTCCGACGCGCTGTCCAACGCTTGATCTCTTCTTCCATCAC
>NZ_SLWQ01000032.1 GCF_004342425.1 Dokdonella fugitiva
ACAAGGCCGCCGTCGCCCTCGCCAACAAGCAGGCACGGCGCCTGTGGGCCGCCGAGCATCACCGCCAATCCTTCGATCCCGATCACGTCAGCGCGTTCGTCGCGCCGGCGACTCGCTGAGTTCTACCCCCCGCGTTGCACCGAGCGAAACGTCGATGGCATACGAGTCGGTCCCCGGGACGAGCAAGCCGATAACACTTCTGGCCCGCAGCGGCCGCTTGAACGTGTGGCTTCGTCCCGGCGGATTCCATCATGGCCCGAGCACCCGCTGCTCACCCCAAGGCCGAATACACGACTGCAACCGCACCGCTTGCCAGAAGCGAAATCACTCGGTCACTTGCAAGGGGAGTCCATACACGATTTGTTAGCCGCCCTTGCTTGCAACGATGGCAGGATGTGAAGCATCGACACACCAGTCGTTCCAGTAAACGCTATCGAAGCCGGACAGCATACCTACCTCTCTTGCGGATCGCTCTTGCTCAGGGTCTTCAATTTGAACAGACCATGTGTCGAATGTATCTAGCGCTTTTGAGTATTCGCTCTTTGACGCGAACCGAGTGCCCCCCGCGTAGCCGCCAAAGCTGTTCTTGCCATCGACGATGCCGCAGATATAAATGAGTTGGTTGCCCTTTGCGTCCGTTTTTTGCACTACGTACGATGACCGTATGACCATGGAGCCCGGATCTTTCATGTGCTCCCGGAGCGCCTTTTCGGTGTTGTCTTGTGCCCAACCAACCGGACCTATTGCCTTGTTGTGGATGTAAATACCAGCGATGAGAACAACGGGCAACGCAACAATTATGCCGACCACCCAAGCTAAGGTATGACCGCCACGCTTGCCGGAACCAAGCCTGGACTCGCCGGGTGAACTTTGGGCGCTAGATGCCTGAGATGGATCCTTCACAGGCTCTTGCTTGATCGGGTACCCGCAGTGCGGACAGTTCGACGCTTGGTCGGAGACGGATGCCTTGCACTCTGGACATGAAATCATTGCCACTTCATTCCCCCTTGCGGCTAACACCTGAGTTAAGCCGCGCCGCGAAGCGGCGTCGGCTTGAATGATCGAATGGACTCCCCTCGTGTCGCCACACGGCTTCGATGAGCCAGACTGAAAGGTTTAGCCTTCAGGACACGGGATCGCGAGAGGAGTC
>NZ_SLWQ01000033.1 GCF_004342425.1 Dokdonella fugitiva
CGATCCGGTGCCGGGCAACAACACGGGCACGGCGACGACGAACCTCTTGCAGCCTGAGCTCTCGGTGACGAAGTCGGCGACGCCGACGCCGTTCATCGTCGGCCAGCCGGCGAGCTACACGATCACGGTGTCGAACGGCGGCGCGGGTCCGACCGCGGGCACCATCACGATCGCCGACACGCTGCCGACCGGCATCACGCTCGCGGGCGCGAGCGGCACGAACTGGAGCTGCAGCGGCACGACGACCTTGAGCTGCACGTATACCGGCACGCTTGCCGCCGGCAGCAGCACGACGCTCACGCTCGACGTGAACGTCGCGGCGAATGCCACGAACGGCAACAACAGCGCGACCGCGAGCGGCGGCGGCGACCCGACCTGTCCGGCGCAGTCGCGCTGCACGGGCACGACGACGGTGCCGGTCAACCCGAGCGCGGACATCGCGGTCACGAAGAGCGTCGACAATACGACGCCGAACGTCGGCGAGACGGTCACGTTCACGATCACCGCGACCAACAACGGCCCGAACGCCGCGACCGGCGTCGCGGTCACCGACGCGCTGCCGAGCGGCGTCGCGTTCGTCTCGGCGACGCCGAGCCAGGGTACGTACACCAGCGGCACGGGCCTGTGGACGGTCGGTGCGCTCGGCAATGGCGCGAGCGCGACGCTCGACATCGTCGTGACGGTGCTGACGCCGGGTGCGATCACCAACACCGCGACGAAGAGCGCGGGCGACCAGTTCGATCCGAACGGCGGCAACAACGCAGGCTCGGCCTCGCTCAACGCGCAGCCGTCGGCGGACCTGCAGGTGACGAAGACCGTCAGCAACGCGACGCCGAACCTCGGCACGAACGTGACCTACACGGTCACGGTGGCGAACGCGGGCCCGAACGCCGCGAGCAACGTGAGCGTGGACGACCTGCTGCCGATGGGCCTGGTGTTCGTCTCGGCGACGCCGTCGCAGGGCACCTATGACGACGACGTGGGCCTGTGGACGATCGGCGGGATCGCGGCCGGTGACAGCGTGACGCTGCAGATCGTCGCGACGGTGACGATGCCGGGCGACATCACGAACACGGCGACGGTGGATGCGGA
>NZ_SLWQ01000034.1 GCF_004342425.1 Dokdonella fugitiva
AACGTGTGGCTTCGTCCCGGCGGATTCCATCATGGCCCGAGCACCTTCTGCTCACCGCAAGGCCGAATACACGACTGCAACCGCACCGCTTGCCAGAAGCGAAATCACTCGGTCACTTGCAAGGGGAGTCCATACACGAATTGTTAGGCCGCTGGCCCGATGATTCTGCAAATACTTGAGATGAGATAAGCAATTGCAATCGCAAGGGTCAGATGTCGCTTCCAGCCGGCCTCGTTGCCGAAGGCGGCCATTACGCCCCACATGAGTGAGCCGAGATATGCATTTGTTGCAAGCAACGCACTTGATTGGCTCCAAGGAGCATTGCTCAAAAGCGTTGCAATGGCGACGAAGCCAAAGAGGTAGCGCAGTGGGGCTGTGAATAAATAGCTTTTGCGAATTTCGGTTGACATGGAATTCTCTCTGCGGCCTAACGTCTGACATGAGGGGCCGCCGATAGGCGGTCCCTCTCGATGGATGGGTTAGGCCGCAGTAGCAAAGTATCTAACGACCTTGCAGTTCGTAGGTGCACCACTTTGAACCTTATGAAGAAGCCAGTAACCGTAGCCTTGAGACAGCCCGAAAGCAAATTCAAATGCGGCGAAAAACCAAACAATCGAAGCTCCATTCATGACCAGAAGATAATACAACTGCCAGATAAAGAATAAGGTACGAGCTGCGGTATCAAAAAGCCCAAAGATAGGTTGCGGGTTCCAGATGCGCAGAAGAGACCAGACTATGACGATGCTGCCAAGAAGGTTGGCAAAAAGGACGTGCAATGGCTCAAATGCCGGAAGGGGCGAGAGCTGACCTAGCATTTGATGGACTATGTGAAATGTCCATGGTGTAGCGAATGCTGCAGTTGCGACGAGATCGTAAATTGCACTTGAACGCACAAGCTGACGATATTTGACGGAGAGCATGGACGTGGGCATTCCTTTAGCAGAGTTGATGGGACGGTGTGTAATGACCCAGTGAATTCCTGCTCAGGTGTAACCTTTGACCGAGGAGACACCATGAGTGCAGTGATGGAAGAAGAGATCAAGCGTTGGACAGC
>NZ_SLWQ01000035.1 GCF_004342425.1 Dokdonella fugitiva
ATCTGTCGCGCCGCGGCTGGCTCGAAGGCGAAGACGAATCCGTGCACCTGTCCGACAGCGCAGGTAGCGACGACGGCATGGATGGGCTGCGGATGAGTTCGATCACCTACCGCATCGCCACCGGCCGTGACGCTGGCCGCAAGGTCGTCACGCTGCAAACGCTGCCCGGTGACGCTGGCTCTCTGGAGGGTGATGCCGGCAAGGTCGGCGGCTTCTCACTGCATGCTGGCGTGGC
Source organism: Dokdonella fugitiva (assembly GCF_004342425.1). Taxonomy (GTDB): domain Bacteria; phylum Pseudomonadota; class Gammaproteobacteria; order Xanthomonadales; family Rhodanobacteraceae; genus Dokdonella_A; species Dokdonella_A fugitiva. The sequence continues at coordinate 236 of NZ_SLWQ01000035.1, forward strand.
CGCCGAGGCCCACGAGAGCCACAAGCTGGAAAAGCTGTGCCGGTACATCACCCGCCCGGCAATCAGCGAGAAGCGGCTGTCGATCTCGCCGCAGGGCCGGGTGCGGTACGAACTCAAGACCCCGTGGCGGAACGGGACCACGCATGTCGAATGGGATGCGCTGGACTTCATCGCCAAGCTGGCGGCGTTGGTCCCGCCGCCGCGTGCGCATCTGACGAGGTTCCACGGCGTGTTCGCCCCGAACGCCCACCTGCGCGCGCAGCTGACACCGTCGGGGCGGGGCAAGCGGCCTGCGGCACCGGTTGAGGTCAGCGCCAACGACGGGCCGCGCAGCCCCGCGGAGAAGCGCCGCGCGATGACCTGGGCGCAACGCCTCAAGCGGGTCTTTTCCAACGACGTCACCACCTGCGTCCACTGCGGCGGCGCGGTGCGGATCGTCGCCAGCATCGAAGAACCCATCGCCATCCGCGCCATCCTCGCCCACTTCGAGAAGCACGGCGCGCTGGAGCAAGCGCACTACCAGCCCGCAGCGCGCGCCCCGCCCGCGGCGACCGCGTGACGATCTGCCGGCAACGCGGCCGGGGGCGAAAACGGGAGGACTCCACGATGCGGCCACGACCCTGCAGGGCTGCGCTCGGCCTGCTGCCGGGAATCGGTGGGAATGGCCCCCGGACTGCGCCACTGCGCCGCCCGGCGAAGCCGAAACCCCAGGCGCGAACCACCGATCTGAGCCCCAACCGGCGCTTGCGCGTCCGCTACCTACCCGCCAGACTGGCTCAAAAGGGCGTTTGAATTTCCTATGCCCC